>CAVZHV010000005.1:0-788912 GCA_963775205.1 uncultured Actinomycetota bacterium
CAACGCGCCGACTTTTTCAGGTCTTGGTCGCTAGGCCGACACGTCGATGTCGGCGGGTTCTGCGGGCGCCAACTTGTCGCCGAGGTAATCCGCCAAACCGCGCACGGTGGTGATGTCGGTGGCAGCTGATGCGTATTCCCGTTTCGGTCTCGATGCGGGTGCGCAGTTCCAGGGCGCCCAGCGAGTCCAGGCCGTACTCGGAGAGCGGACGGTCCGGGTCGACGTTGCGACGCAGGATCAGGCTGACCTGCTCGGAGACCAGACGCCGCAGCCGGGTGGGCCACTCGTCCGGGGGCAGCTCGTTGAGCTCGGCACGCAGTTTGCTTGATGCCCGCTGCGTTTTGCCCGGTGGAGCGGAATGCTTCGGCGAACGGGCTGCGTTGGGCGAAGGCGGTCAACCACGGTGTTCCCATGATCGGCGCGTAGCCGGTGTAGGCGCGGTCGTGGCGCAGCAGCGCCTCGAACGCGTAAGCGCCCTCGTCGGGAGCGATAGCGGCTCCGCTGCTTTCTGCCAGGGCCGTGCCGCGGCCGATCTCGCCCCAGGCGCCCCACGCGATCGCGGTGGCCGGAAGGCCCTGAGCCCGCCGCCAGTGGGTGAACGCGTCCAGCCAGCTGTTGGCCGCGGCGTAGGCGCCCTGCCCGGGCGAGCCCACCAGCGCGGCCGCCGAGGAGAACGAGCAGAACCAGTCCAGCGGCTGGTCGGCGGTGGCAGTGTGCAAGTTCCACGCACCGTAAACCTTTGGCGCCCAGTCACGCTCGATGAGCTCATCGGTGATGTTGGTCAGTGTGGCGTCCTCGACCACCGCCGCCGCGTGCAGCACACCGCGCACCGGAAGCCCGGTGGCGGTCGCCGCTGCCACCACCGCTGTCGGCCGTCTCGGGTTCGGCGATATCGCCGCACTCCACCACCACGTCGGCACCGATCGCCCGGATGAGCTCGATCGTCTCCAGCGTCTTTTGATCGGGCTGGGAGCGGGAGGTCAGCACGATCCGCCCGCAGCCGGCCGCGGCCATCTTCTCGGCGAGGAACAACCCCAGCCCGCCCAGGCCGCCGGTGATGATGTAGGCGCCGTCGCGGCGGAAGACCCGAACCTGCTCCGGGGGCACCACCACGCTGCTGTGCCCTGCGCGCGGGATGTCGAGCACCAGTTTGCCGGTGTGCTGGGCGCCGCTCATCACCCGGATGGCGGTGGCGGCGTCGGCAAGCGGGTAGTGCGTGCTCTCGGGCATCGGCAGCACGCCGTCCGCGGTGAGCTGGTACACCGTCCTCAGCAACTCCCGGAGCCGCGTCGGGGTGGCTGACCGACATCAGCGCCAGGTCGACGGCGTAGAACGCGAGGTTGCGCCGGAACGGGAACAGCCCCAGCTTGGTGTCGCCGTAGATGTCGCGTTTGCCGATCTCGACGAACCGGCCACCGAACGCCAGCAGTTCGAAGCCCGGCGCGCTGGGCGGCGCCGGTGACCGAGTTGAGCACGATGTCGACGCCGTAGCCGTCGGTGTCACGGCGAATCTGGTCGGCGAACTCGATGCTGCGCGAGTCATAGACATGCTCAATACCCATGTCGCGCAACAGTTGCCGACGCTGCTCACTGCCCGCGGTGGCGAAGATCTCGGCGCCCGCGGCGCGGGCGATCGCGATCGCCGCCTGGCCCACGCCGCCGGTCGCGGAGTGGATCAGCACCTTGTCGCCGGCCTTGATGCGGGCCAGATCGTGCAGGCCGTACCAGGCGGTGGCGGTCGCGGTGGTCACCGCGGCGGCCTGGGCGTCGGTCAGGCCGGCCGGCAGGGTGACGGCCAGGTTGGCGTCGCAGGTGATGAACGTGCCCCAGCAGCCGTTGGGGGACAGGCCGCCGACATGGTCGCCGACCTTGTGATCGGTGACGTCAGGTCCGACCGCGGTCACCACCCCGGCGAAATCGGTGCCCAGTTGTGGCAGCCGCCCCTCGAAGGCGGGGTAACGGCCGAACGCGACCAGCACGTCGGCGAAGTTGATGCTGGATGCGGTGACCGCGACCTCGATCTGTCCCGGTCCCGGCGGAACCCGGTCGACAGGCAACGAGTTCCATCGACTCCAGATCACCGGGTGTGCGGATCTGCAGACGCATCCCGTCGCGCTCATGGTCGGCGACGGTGGTTTGTCCGCTCTTCGGGGCGCAGCGGAGTCGGGTACAACCGCGCGGTGTACCACTGGCCGTTTCGCCAGGCGGTCTCGTCTTCTTCGGACTCGCTGAGCAGTTGCTGTGCCAGCTGCTCGGCGTCGGTGTCGGCGTCCAGATCGATCTGGGTGGCGCGCAGGTGCGGATGCTCGGTGCCGATCACCCGCATCAAACCCCGCAGCCCAGCCTGCTCCAGGTTGGGTCGGTCGCCGGCCACCACGGTCTGGGCGTTGCGGGTCACGACGTACAGGCGAGGCGGCTCGCCAGGGATCTCCGGCAATTCGCGGGTGATACGCACCAGATGCTGCACATACTCGCGGCCCAGCAGCGGGGACTGGTCCTCGGCGTCGCCGTTTTTCGGTCCCGTGAGGATCACCACACCGGTGAATCCACCGGCACGCAGATGATTTGCCAAGCTGTTCCGTGTTTGAGGTGTGGTCGGCGTGCTGTGGCCAGCACATGGTGGTGCATTGCGCGCCATGGTTTTTCAGGGCATCGGTCAACGCGGTGGCCACCTGATCGGCGTTGGTGGTGCTGATCAGCAGCCAGGTTCCGGCGTCGGCGTGTTCCAGCTCGGGCAATTCTCGTGGCTGCCATTCGATGGTCAGCAGCCGCTCGGCCAGCACCCGATCTTTGTGGCCCTTCTCGGAGGCTCCGGTGCCCAATCGCAGGCCCTGCACGGCGAGCAGGACTGCCCCGTGCTCGTCGAGCACGTCGATGTCGGCCTCGACCCCGGAAGCGTCGGCTTTGGTCACCCGTGTGTAGCAGTAGTGGGCGTTGCGGGCAGCACGCGTAGGAGCGGAGTCGACGGACACCCAACGGCAACCCCAGCACGCCTTCGCCCAGGGCCTGGACGTCCGGATGAGCCTCAACGGACTGGAAACAGGCATCCAGCAGTGCGGGGTGCACGCCGTAAGCATCTTGTTGCGAGCGGATCTGGCGGGGTAGCGCGACCTCGGCCAGCACGGTGCCGGCTTCCCCCTCGCCGGTGTGCACGGCGCCGAGACCGGTGAACGCCGGACCGTACTGAACACCACGCTGGTCCAGTGCGCTTGCGCACCTCGTCGCCGTCCTCGCGACGCGGATGCGCGGCAAGTAGCGCAGACATGTCGTGCGCAGGTGGCTGCTCATCCTCTGCGGCATGTAGGACTGCGGTAGCTTGCCGCGCTTGTTCGCCCCCCTGATTGGTCTCCACGGTGAAGTCGACGACGCCCGGCGATGACAACGACGCCGAGGCGCCGACCGTGGTCTGCTCATCCAGCAGCAGCGCCTGCTCGAAGCGGATGTCGCGGACCTCGGAAGCCTCGCCCAGCACAGCGTGCGCGGCCGCCAGCGCCATCTCGCAGTAAGCCGCCCCCGGAAGCACGGCCACATCGCGGATCTGGTGATCGCCCAGCCAGGGCTGGGCGGCGGTGCCGACCTCCCCTTGCCAAACGTGGCGCTCCGGTTCCTCCTGCAAGCGCACATGCGGGCCCAGCAGCGGATGTACGGAAACGGTGCAACCACCATGTGTTGGGGATTCCTGACCTTCGCGGCTCAACAGACAGCCGACGGTGCGTCCAGGTCGGCAGCGGCGCGTCCACCAGCCGCCCATTCGGGTAGAGCACGGAGAAGTCGACCGCGGCGCCCGCACTGTGCAGATCCGCCACAAAGCCACGCAGCCCGTACGGCAGTTCCTGCTCGCGGCGCATAGCCGGCCAGAGCGGCCAGCGGCATGTCGAGGCTGCGGGCGGTCTGCTCGAGAGCGTGGGTGAGCAGGGGGTGCGGCGCCAGCTCGGCGAAGACCCGGTAGCCGTCCTCCAAAGCGGCCTGCACCGCCGCGGCGAACCGCACCGTGCGGCGCAGATTGTCCACCCAGTACCGGGCATCGCACACCGGCTGCTCGCGCGGGTCGAACTGGGTCGCCGAGTAGAAGGGAACTTCCGGTGTCATCGGGTGCAGCTCGGCGAGCGCGTCAGTCAGCTCGTCGAGGATCGGATCGACTTGAGGCGAATGCGATGCGACAGTCGACGGCCACTTCGCGGGCCATCACGTCGCGCTGCTCCCAGGCCGCCACCAGCTCACGAACCGTCTGGGTGGCACCGCCGATCACCGTGGACTGCGGCGAGGCCACCACCGCCACCACGACGTCGTTGATGCCGCGGGCCATCAACTCCGAAAGCACTTGCTGGGCAGGCAATTCCACCGATGCCATGGCGCCGGCACCGGCGATAGCGGGCACATCAGCCGCGAGCGGCGGCAAATGACGCGCACCCCGTCTTCCAGCGACAGCGCCCCGGCGACGACCGCCGCCGCGGCCTCACCCAGCGAGTGCCCGATGACCGCGCCCGGGCGCACCCCGTAGGAGCTTCATGGTGGCGGCCAGCGCGACCTGCATGGTGAACAGGGTCGGCTGGATCCGGTCGATACCGGTCACGATCTGCGGCGCCGACATCGCCTCGGTCACCGAGAACCCGGACTCGCGGGCGATCAGTGGCTCGGCCTGCGCGACAGTGGCGGCGAACACCGGTTCGGTCGCCAGCAGCTCAGCACCCATCGCCGCCCACTGCGAACCCTGCCCGGAGAACACCCACACCGGTCCCCGGTCGTCCTGCCCAACCGCGGCCTGATACGGAGTATCGCCGTCGGCGACCTCACGCAAAGCCTCGGTGAGCTCCGGCTGGCTGCTCGCAATGACGGCGGTGCGCACTGGGCGGTGCGCGCGCCGACGCGCCAGGGTGTAGGCCAGATCCGGCAACGCCACGTCGTCATGTGCTGCACCCAGTCGGCCAGCCGGCCGGCGGTGCGGCGCAGTTCGTCGGCCGAGGTGGACGACAGCGGAAACAGCAGTGGTGCCGTCGTCGCCGCTTCGGCGTCCCCGTTGTGTTGTGCATTGGTCTTGGGGGTCTCGGGAGCTTGCTCCAAAATGGCGTGCACATTGGTTCCCGACATCCCATACGACGACACCGCCGCCCGCCGGGGTGCGTGTCCGTTGGTGGGCCACGGCGTGTTCGCCTGCGGCACAAAGAGATTCGTCTCAATCTGGGCCAGCTCATCGGGCAGGCGGGTGAAGTGCAGATTCTGTGGAACGACACCATGCTGCAGGGCGAGCACCGCCTTCATCAGCCCTAGAGCGCCGGAGGTCGACTGGGTATGTCCGAAGTTGGTCTTCGACCGGCGCGAGCGCGCAGGGCCCGTCGACGCCGTAAACCTCGGCCAGGCTGGCGTATTCGATGGGGTCGCCGATAGGGGTGCCGGTGCCGTGCGCCTCGACCATGCCGACGCTGCCGGCGTCCACGCCCGCCGCAGCCAACGCCGCCCGATAGGCCGCGGCCTGCGCGGGTCAGCGACGGTGTCGCGATGTTCACCGTGCGGCCATCTTGGTTTGCGGCCGTGCCGCGCACCACAGCCAGGATCCGGTCACCATCCCGCAGCGCATCCGGCAACCGCTTGAGCAGCACCATGACGCAGCCCTCGCCGGCCACGAACCCGTCCGCCGCGACGTCGAAGGCGTGGCAGCGTCCGGTGGGAGACAGCATGCCCTCGCGCGGACCCTGCAGACGAACTTCCGCGGTTCCAGCATCACCGAGGCGCCGCCGGCGAGCGCGAGGTCGCTTTCGCCGCTCGTGCAGGCTGCGGCAGGCCAGGTGCACCGCGACCAGGCCGGAAGAACATGCGGTATCCACCGTCAGCGCGGGACCGTGGAGTCCGAGGGCGTAGGCGACCCGCCCGGACGCCATGCTGAAGCTGTTGCCGCTAAAGCCGTACGGCCCCTCTACGGCGTGAGCATCGGCGGCCAGCAGTTGGTAGTCGCCGTGCGTCAATCCCACGAACACGCCGGTCAGCGAGTCGGCCAGCGTCTCCCGGGTGAGACCGGCATGCTCCATGGCCTCCCAGGAGGTTTCCAGCAACAACCGGTGCTGCGGGTCGATCGCGGTGGCCTCGCGCTCGTTGATCCCGAAGAACTCGGGATCGAAGCCGGCAACGTCATCGAGGAACGCGCCCCACTTCGACACCGACCGACCCGGCACCCCGGGCTCGGGGTCGTAGTATTCGTCGGCGTCCCAGCGGTCGGGCGGAATTTCGGTGACCAGGTCATCGCCCCGCAGCAACGCCTCCCACAGCTGCTCCGGGGAGTCGATACCTCCGGGAAGCCGGCAGGCCATGCCGATGACGGCAATCGGAGTGACAGGTGTGGTGCCCATAGTGGGGGAAGAAACGGCTGAGTCTGAGCCCGACAGCGAATCATGCACGGTCTCGAATGAAGCCATTTGCCCTCCTCGCAGCAAACATTGCGGCGGCCCGGCCGCTGCTAGGCTCAATACCCTACACTTGTAAGGTGAGCAGGATACCTACGTCGGTGTCGTCACGTGCTTAGCGGCTTGGTGCGCGTCAGCAAGCAGTCACGATCAACAACGTTAAGTTCGCGCATGCCGAGTTGTCTCGAAATCCGAGTAATCCATCCCGGCGGCGGCAGTAGCAACAATGGTTTGCTGGGCTTTCGCTGCACCGTGGGAGCCAAGGCCGGACTGGGCTCCGGGAGCCGGCATTCGTGGGCGTGCTACGCGGCTTCGTCTTGCTATCGGGCTTGACCCTACCCGCATCGTGGCGCGTGTACCGGACTTCGGGTAGTCCCCGCGTTTCGCCGCCTCGAGTTCACAGTGTTCGCGTCGCTGGCCAGGGATCGGTCGCGGAGGCCACATCTCTCACCGTCATCGGTATGCTCGCCGGCGCCGGCAGGGCGGCGGTGATGTCGTCCATGCGGTACGTCGGTTCGTTTCGGTACACGCTGGAGCGTCGACAGGACGGGCTGGCTGATCACGGTTGCCTGTGCGGCTGGCTGGTGAACTGGTTTCAGTCTGGCCAAGCCCGTTCCGGACCGCCTAAGACCCGCCGCGGATTGCAGAACGGGGAGGTCTGTTACCGGATGTACTGCTTTACCAAGGAGTGAGGACGCGTCCGGGAACCGCCGCATCGTCGTGGTCACCAGCATGCCGTCGGACCACACGAGTAAACACGACCTCTCGGATTCGCTGCTGTCGTTCGCTGTTATCCGTTGGGACTGGAGAAGGCATCGACGTGCGCCTAGGTGTGCGATCGCTCGACTACTGGGTTCGCGCGTCCAAGGTGCGGGGTGCACCCTTGACAGGCCGCTTGATGGATTCGCGCGACCTCTGGACGGCGGTTGGAAGGTAGCAGCCAACTTTGCTGTTCTTCCCGGACATAACGCGGCGACGGCCACGGTAACCTGATGCCCGTGGAGACTTCCATATTGACCGTGCTGCGCGAGCGTGCCAGTTTGCAGCCCACTGACACGGCGTTCACGTTTATTCATTACGAGCAGGACTGGAACGGCGTTGCCGAAAGCCTGACGTGGTCGCAGCTGTATCGGCGAACACTGAACGTTGCACGGGAGCTCGAACATTGCGGGTCGACGGGTGACCGGGCGGTGATATTGGCACCACAGGGGCTCGACTACATCGTCGCGTTCTACGGCGCACTGCAGGCGGGCCTGATCGCCGTTCCGCTTTCGGTTCCGCTAGGCGGCGTCACCGATGAGCGCGTGAGTTCGGTGCTGCGCGACTCCTCGCCCACCGCCATTCTCACGACGTCCGGTGTCGCGGCTAATGTCGCCGAGCAACTCAAGTCGCAGTCCGACGCACCTGCTCCATCGGTCCTCGAGGTCGACTCTGCTGGATCTCGACGCTCCGCCAGGATCCGGTGCGGGGCTCAAGGATGTCCCCGATATCGCCTATTTGCAGTACACGTCCGGGTCGACCCGTCAGCCGGCGGGGGTCATGATGTCGCACCGAAACGTCCTGGCCAATTTCGAGCAGGTGATGTCCGATTACTTCGGGGACTACGGAAGGGTTCCTCCGCCAGACACCACCATTGTCTCGTGGTTGCCCTTCTATCACGACATGGGTTTGTACCTCGGCGTTTGCGGGCCGATTCTGACGGGGCTTCACGCTGTGGTCACGAGTCCGGTGGCCTTCCTGCAGCGGCCGGCCCGGTGGATGCAATTGCTGGCAAGCAATAGCAAGGCATATTCGGCAGGGCCGAACTTCGCGTTCGAATTGGCGGCTGGAAAAACATCGGACGATGACATGGCCGGGTTTGATCTTGCGGATGTGCTCGTCATCGCTACCGGTGCCGAACGGGTACATCCGAAGACGCTGCGGCGCTTCACCCAGCGGTTCGCCCGCTTCAATCTGCGCGAGTCGGTGATACGACCGTCATATGGGCTCGCGGAAGCAACGGTGTATGTGGCGACCCGCGCGCGGGTCAACCACCGGCTATCGTGCGCTTCGAATCGGAGAAGCTGACCGCCGGCAAGGCCGAGCGCTGCGAAGGCGCAGGTGGTACGCCGCTGGTCAGCTACGGAATGCCACAGTCACCGCTGATCCGCATCGTTGATCCCGAGACACGCATCGAGTGTCCGGCCGGAACCGTCGGTGAGATCTGGGTGCACGGCGACAACGTCGCGATGGGCTATTGGGAGAAACCTGACGACACCGAAAACACGTTTGGTGCAAAGCTTGTCACTCCCTCGGCTGGCACGCCCGAGGGGCCTTGGCTGCGCACCGGGGACTCGGGATTCTTCTTCGACGACGAGCTGTTCGTCATCGGCCGCATCAAGGATCTTCTGATCGTGTACGGGCGTAACCACTCTCCCGACGACATCGAGGCGACGATCCAGGAGATCACCCGGGGTCGGTGCGCGGCGATAGCGGTTCCGGACAGTCACACCGAGAAGCTTGTCGTGATCATCGAAGTCAAGAAGCGGGGCGAATCCCCCGAGGAGGTAGCGGACAAGCTCGCCGCCATGAAGCGTGAAGTCACCTCGGCGATTTTCAACTCGCACGGTCTGAGCGTCGCGGATCTTGTTCTGGTGCCGCCTGGTTCGATACCGATCACCACAAGCGGCAAGGTCCGGCGATCTACGTGTGTCGAGCAGTACCGACATGGACAGTTCGCCCGACTTAGATGCTTAGTGCACTCCTACGTGAACCGGATGATCGTGCCGGGTTCCAGCCGTTCGATCCGGCCCCGGTGTTCAACGGTGACAGCTGGCACGTCGCGGGGATCGACGCTGATTTCCGCGCCCGCGGAGCTGAACCGCAGATGCAGCCTGTTGCCGCGGTAGTGAATCGGAAATCCGAAGGGGCCAAGTGATTCCGGCCATTTCGGCGACAACACGATGCGGTCGGACCGGGTTTCCAGACCGGTGAAGCACCGCTGCACCAAATCGATGCTGCCGGCCATGGCCGCGAGGTGGATGCCCTCCGACGTGGTGCCACCCTGGATGTCGGCGACATCCGATTCGAGGACTTGATGGAAGAACTCCATTGCGCGGTCGCGGTTGGCCCGGGCCAGCACCCAGGTATGCACCACGCCGCTGAGTGTCGATCCGTGCGAGGTGCGGTCCATGTAGTAGTCGACCATCTTGGGAATCTGGCTGTGGCTGAGGTTGTAGCCCAGCCGAGTCAGTAACTCCCGCAACTCGTCGGACGACAACAGATACAGCAGCATCAGCGCGTCTGCTTGCTTGGACGCCTTGTACCGGTTGATGTCGTCGTCCTCGGCTTCCAAGATCCGGTCTAGGCGCTGAATGTTGCCGTACTTGCGCCGGTATCCGTCCCAGTCCAACTCCTGCAACTGCTCGTATCCCTCGAACTGGCTGATCACCCCGTCGTGGAATGGCACGAACATCCGCCGGCTGACGCGCTCCCACTCGGCGAGCTCGTCGTCCGTCAAACCGAGTCGCTCCCGGAGGTCCAGCCGGTTGGGCAGCGGCATCAGCTGCAACGCCTCCACCGCGCGCACGATCACCCAGACCGCCATGACATTCGTGTACGAGTTGTTGTCGACGCCGTCGTAGGGCCTGTTCGGATATCCCGCGTGGAATTCGTCCGGTCCAATCACCCCTTTGATGTGGTAGCGATCCTGCTGCGGGTCGTATGTCGTTCTGCTGACCCAGAACCGGGCGATCTCGGCGAGCATCTCGGTTCCGTAGTCGATCAGATACGCGAGGTCGCCGGTGACTTGGTAGAACTGCCAGGCGTTGTACGCGACGGCGATGCCGATGTGGTGGGCGAGGTGGCTGGGATCCTGGCGCCACCGGCCCGATCGCGGATTCAGGTGCAGCGCAGGGCTTTCCTCGCGCCCGTCGCTACCTGACTGCCACGGATACATCGCGCCTCGGTATCCCGCCAGCTTGGCGGCCCGCCGCGCTTCCAGGAGCCGTCGGTACCGGTATCGCAACAACGACCGGGTGACGACGGGCAGCCGCAGGTTGAGCACCGGGAAGATGAACAGCTCGTCCCAGAAGATGTGGCCACGGTAGGCCTCACCGTGCAGACCGCGGGCCGGCACACCCACGTCGATGTCGTCGCTGTGGTAGCGAGACCGTCTGCAACAGGTGCAGCATGTGCAGCCGCAGAATCCGCAATTCGTCTTCGTGGTCCTCGAATTCGAGATTCAGGCGCTCCCACAGGTGCGCCCACGCCAGCTTGTGGGCCGCGAGTATCTCGGCGTACCGCCCCTGCCGGCCCAATCTGCGCTCGGCGCCCGCCGCGGCTTCGGACGTGGCGACGTCCTGACCGGTCACCAGAGTGACGACCTTCTCCACCGTCCACGCTTGGCCGGCTGTCATCGTCCCGAAGATCTCGTGGCCGATCTCGAATTCCTCGTCGACGAGCCGGTATGTCGCCGCCGCCGGGGAATCGCCGTTCCAGACAGTGGTCCGCGCAGCAAGCGCGACCGGGATCTGCGACTGCGTCGTCGTGACCGACATCAGAACGGAGTTCTCCGACAGCTCAACCTTTTTCATCGCGGTGAGATGGTTGCTGGCCAGGTCGCGATACCGCTCGACGTTGCTGTTGCGGACCTGTCCGTCGATGGTGGAGCGGATCTCGATCGTGCCCGACCAGTCCTCCGCGACGATGGTCGTCTCCATCGCGGCCACGTGCGCCACATTCATTCCGACGAACCGTCGCTGAGTCACCGCTGTGGTGCGTCCGGCGTGGTCGCGGAAGCGTAGCTCGCGCGTCAGCACCGCGGCGCGCAAGTCGAAAGTCTGCCGGTAGGAGAGTAACTCGACGTGGTCGACGTCGAACCAGTCGCCGCCGTCGATACGGAACGTCAGCGCCAGCCAGTTGGGCAGGTTCACCAGGCTCTCGTGGTCGGTGTGGTGACCGCTGACCACATCGTCGAGCCGGTTGTAGACGCCGCCCGCGTAGGTTCCGGGGTAATGAACCTGACCGGCCTTCGATTCCGGCGCAGCGCCGCGGCTGGCGAAATAACCGTTGCCTACCGTGCACAGGGCCTCGCGCAGCTTTTCGGTGGGTGGGTCGTATCCCTCGAACGTGAAAGACCAAGCAGTTTCGGCCATCTCGCGCTGATAGGCGAGCCAGTTGGCGCCACGGCGCACGAACACGCAGACTTCGCGAGGATTCTTCAACGTGAAGCTGGCCGCGGTCGGCCGGTCTCCGTCTTCGTCGTGCTGCACGGCGATCCCGATGCCGTGGAAGCGGACCGCATCGAACGCGTCTTCGTCGGCGAGGTCGTCTCCGACGTAGATCGGCAGCATGCGGTCCGTCGGCGGAACTCGGTCGTGGACCCACTGCAGGACTCTGCCCTTGTGCCAGTCGATATTCGGGCGCAGTTCGACCATTCTGCGGCCGGTGGTCAGTGGAAGTCCGTGCCGCCGGCTGACCGCGTGCGCGGCCGCCATGACCTCCCCGACGCGTTCAGTGGAGACGTTGCGGTAATGGGCCGTGACGGCGAACCGTTTGTGCTCGACATGGGCTCCCGGCACGTCTGCGAGATCACGCTGCAGGGCAGCGGCCGCATCGGCCAGCGCGACCGCCGCGCCCGTCGCCGTTTCGTTCTGGTGGTGACTGCCGTCGGGTGCGATCATCTCCAACCCGTCCGAGCCGACGTAGTAGAGCCCAGGCACCCCCACCAGCTCTTGAAGATCCGTCACATTGCGCCCGCTCACGACCGCGACTGGACACTGTGCCGCCAGATGCCTGAGAGCGTCGGCGGCACCGTCGATCAGTGTGGCCGCGTTCGGATCCGGCACGATCTCCGACAGCGTGCCGTCGAAGTCCAGACACACGAACGGTTGGCGGTCCGCCACGATACCTAGCAGCTGGCCATAGGCGTCAAGTGCGTTGGGGTTTTGGGACATTCGTTTGTCGCCCGTGCGCACCTCGACTTGGAAGAGGCCACTGACGACGACGTCGGCGCCAGCATCGGGTTAGTTCGTCACTCGTCGTCGACGCCGATCACTTGCGCGAACCCAGACGTGCAAGCCGCGTCAGCAGCCGCCGCGACCGTCGCGACAACAACCGACCGCTCGGGCACCGTCTTCAGTTGTCGCGCGGCCTCGAGCAAAATCGCGGCATCGGAGGGGGGCGATGTCTTGGTGTGCCTGCCGTCGACACACACATCGAACAACGCGGCGAGTGCGGCAGCACTGCTTGTCCGATGAGTAGACAGCCGTCGCCACGCCGGCGTCGGTCAGCTTGTTGACCAATGCGGCCGCCGAGTCGTAGTCGTCGGTCGCTGCTTCGGCGTCGACGATCACCGCATCGAAGCGACGAGGATCGATGATCACCGGCAGCTTCATGGCCACGCTCCTAGCTTGAGATAAGGCGTCGATCAGTATTGTGCCGGGACCTCAATGCGTCGATCTTCGCTCAACCAGAGCGGCCATGGGCAGAGTCCAATGGCCCGCCACAAGCGGACCGTAGTCATCGTACGTCCGGGATCAGCGCGTCGCGCCGGTGAACCATTTCGTCTTGATGCGCCAGGAATGTGCGGCCGCGAGCGCGAAGCCGGCCCCGCAGAGGCAGGCAAAGAACCACACCAGGGTGCCCCCCTCCAGTTGTTGGAGCGGTGTCACGTATGCGGTGATGATACGCACGGCGCAGGCGGTGATGCCGCTGATCGACGCAGCTAGATAGACGTTGGCGATGCGTCGTGAGCGCGGGTCCTTCCGCAGGACCAACAACGCCCGGGAACCGTATGCCAGCAGATAGATCAGCGTGCCGCAGAGCAGCAGCCAATAGGTGTTCAGCCAGAAGTCGGTGGGGACCTCGAAGAAATCGGGTCGGTAGATCGCCGCGCCGTTGCCGATCGAGAAGGTGGCCAACAACAGCGGAATGCACAACGTGGCCGGGCGCTCGACGTACTGCTTGAACGAGGCCTGCATCGCGTTGTCGTCCTGTAGCCGCCCGAGCGCGTTGTAGACGATCGCGGACGCGGCCACGATGTAGCAGTCGTGGCCGATGTAGTCCTCGAGGTTCCACTTGCCGGTGAGCTCGTGCAGCCAGTGCCCCAGCGTCGCCGAGGCGAGCGGGGACATGAGCAGCACCGCCGCCCCCTGCAGCGCAATGTTGAGAGTTGCCGCGACCTCCCAACGGCACGTCCACGTGACGCGCCGAATCCACAGACTCCACGCGATGCACGCGATGGTGATCGTGATGAGCGCTGCTAGAGCCATGCGGTGTTGCCTTCGTGCTGGGCCTGGTTCAGCAAATGCTACCGCTGCGACCCGCTACAGCGGGGGAGCATCGGCACGCGGTTTCATTTCGGACAACCTCGCCTGCCGGACGGTGGTGAGGGTGTCCCGGACTGTGGCGACACGGAGCGGCCCGGACTCGATGTAGCTCGTCACTTCGTGATGGCTCATCAACCCGAACCGGATCTGAAGGTCGGGATAGCTCAGGTCGAATCTGTCCGCCACCCTGCGCAGTTCCTCTGCGTTGGGGTAGTCGTACTCCTTTATCCGCCGGTAGTACGTGCTGCTGGAAACGCCGAGCGCGTCATAGATCTCCTTCGCATCGACCTCTCCGTCGAGGAGGTAGCCGAGGAGAGCCTTCAGCTGTCTGCCGTTCTCGTCTGTCCGTGGCACCCATTTACCTTAGCCGGTCCTGCCGCTTTTGGGCACCCCTGAGCAAACTTGGGACAACCCTCCTTTATTGACACTGGCGTCACACTTTTGGTACATCTCTCCCAAATTTGGGACGGAGGCGTAGCGTGGGCCGCATGTCCGAGATCACTTCTGGCGAATGTTTGCGGGTAATCGACCACGACGTGGCCGGCCCGACTCCCTTCGGCGAGATGTCGAAGGTGTCCGCACCCCTGACCGGCGTGCTGGCGGTGGAGGCCGACGAGGCGCACCGCTACCTCGACGTCACCCTGGAGGAACTACTGATCGCCGCGCTGGGACGCACCGTCGCGCGGACCTTCGGTGAAGGCGAGCTTCGTCTCGGCGTCTACGACCACCAGTGCCCGATCCCGCTGGAGTGCACGAACGCCCGGGCACTCGACGCGACCGGCGCATTGCGCGCCGTGCATCGCGCTCTCACGGCCATCCATCCGGCGTCCGAGGCCCCCGTCGACGTCTTCTTCTCCTATCTCGGTGCCGTGACCGAGCCGTCGCTGGTCGAGCTGATGCCTGCCGAGAGCACGTCCGGCCGCGGGTACGCGCTGGCGCTGCGGGTGTATCGCAGCGACGACGTTCTGCAGATGGACTGGTGGTACGACGGGCGACGGCTCGAGCCGAGCACCGTCGAAGAGTTGACGCAGCAGTTCCCGCTGGCGCTCATCGAGCTGACGTCGGAGGCGGTACCGCCGATCTACCACGACGCGCACCTGGCGATGGCTTAGATAGAATCGTCTCCAACGGCACCGATCCGGCCATCACCGGGGAGCCTTCGGAAGAACAGCTCACTCAGCTCAGTAGAACCGAACGGGTAGGCCCGTCACAGCCCTGAAACAAGCGGCCATGCATCAGCGTGGCAAGCGGGGTGGTACCGCGGCGAGTGCGCGCAAGCGCGTCGTCGTCCCCGTGCCTGACAACAAGAGGCACAGGAGAGACCCGCTGTGAGCCAAACCGCTTATCCGCGCACCGACTTGGGCGCCGACCAGCGCGGTGGTTCCCCGAATTTTCCCGCGCTCGAGCAGCAGGTGCTCGACTACTGGGCAGCCGACGACACCTTCCGCGCCAGCATCGCTCGCCGCGACGGTGCGCCGGAGTACGTGTTCTACGACGGTCCGCCGTTCGCGAACGGTCTTCCGCACTACGGCCACCTGCTCACCGGTTACGTCAAGGACATCGTGCCGCGCTACCGCACCATGCGCGGTTACAAGGTGGAACGCCGCTTCGGGTGGGACACCCACGGACTGCCCGCCGAGCTCGAAGTGGAACGGCAGCTTGGCATCACCGACAAGTCGCAGATCGACGCGATGGGGATCGCGGAATTCAACGAGGCATGCCGCGAGTCGGTGCTGCGCTACACCGACGAATGGCGGGAGTACGTCACCCGCCAAGCGCGCTGGGTGGACTTCGACAACGACTACAAGACGCTCGACCTGAGCTTCATGGAGTCGGTGATCTGGGCGTTCAAACAGCTGTGGGACAAGGGGTTGGCCTACGAGGGATACCGCGTCCTGCCGTACTGCTGGCGCGACGAGACGCCGCTGTCCAACCACGAACTGCGCATGGACGACGACGTGTACCAGAGCCGGCAGGACCCGGCGATCACGGTCGGGTTCAAGGTCGATGGCGGCGAGCTGGACGGTGCGTATCTGCTGATCTGGACGACGACGCCGTGGACGCTGCCGTCGAACCAGGCGGTGGCGGTGCACCCGGACGTCGAGTACGTACGTGCGTGGCTCGCGGGGGGAGCGGCGCTACCTGCTGGCCAAGGCGCGGCTCGCCGCGTACGCGCGAGAACTCGGCGAAGAGCCGGACATCGTGGCGAGCTATCGCGGCGCGGATTTGCTTGGCATGCGCTATCTTCCGCCGTTCCCGTACTTCATGGACGCACCCAACAGCTTCCAGGTGCTGCCCGCAGACTTCGTCAGCACCGAGGACGGCACCGGGATCGTCCACATGTCGCCCGGCCTACGGCGAGGACGACAAGACCACTGCCGACAAGGCCGGCATCGAGCCGGTGACCCCCGTCGACGCCAAGGGCCGGTTCGACGCAGGAGTCCCCGACTACGCGAATCAGCATGTGTTCGACGCGAATCCGCAGATCATCCGCGATCTCAAGAACGGCACCGGTTCCGCGGCCGTCAACGGCGCAGTGCTGCTTCGTCATGAAACCTACGAGCACGCGTACCCGCACTGCTGGCGGTGCCGCAATCCGCTGATCTACCGGGCGGTGTCGTCGTGGTTCATCAAGGTCAGCGAGTTCCGCGACCGCATGGTGGAGCTGAACCAGGAGATCACCTGGTACCCGGAGCATGTCAAGGACGGCCAGTTCGGCAAGTGGCTGCAAGGTGCCCGCGACTGGTCGATCTCGCGAAATCGCTACTGGGGCACGCCGATACCGGTGTGGCGCTCTGACGATCCGACCTACCCGCGCATCGACGTGTACGGCAGCCTCGACGAACTGGAACGCGACTTCGGAGTCCGTCCGGAGAACCTTCACCGGCCCTACGTCGACGAGTTGACGCGGCCGAATCCCGACGATCCCACCGGGCGTTCGGTGATGCGCCGCATCCCCGACGTCTTCGACGTCTGGTTCGACTCAGGCTCAATGCCGTATGCACAGGTGCACTACCCGTTCGAGAACGTCGACTGGTTCGAGACGCACTTCCCCGGCGACTTCATCGTCGAGTACATCGGTCAGACCCGCGGTTGGTTCTACACCCTTCACATCCTGGCCACCGCACTGTTCGACCGGCCGGCGTTCACCACCTGTGTGGCGCACGGCATCGTACTGGGCAACGACGGGCAGAAGATGAGCAAGTCGCTGCGCAACTACCCCGACGTCACCGAGGTTTTCGACCGCGACGGGTCCGACGCGATGCGGTGGTTCTTGATGGCGTCGCCGATCCTGCGCGGCGGCAACCTGATCGTCACCGAACAGGGCATCCGCGAGGGCGCGCGCCAGGTGCTGATTCCGTTGTGGAACGCCTACAGCTTCCTGGCCCTCTATGCGCCCAAAGTCGGCACGTGGCGGACGAACTCGGCCCATCTCCTCGACCGCTACATCTTGGCGAAGCTGGCTCAGTTGCGCGCCGACCTGACTCTCGCGCTCGACACCTGTGACATCTCGGGGGCGTGCGAGGAGTTGCGGTTGTTCACCGACGCGCTGACGAACTGGTATGTGCGGCGGTCGCGTCAGCGGTTCTGGGACGAGGACCCCGACGCCATCGACACGCTGCACACCGTGCTGGAGGTGACGGCCCGCCTGGCGGCACCGCTGCTGCCGCTGACCACCGAGGTGATCTGGCGCGGCATCACAGGGGAGCGGTCGGTGCACCTGACCGACTGGCCGGAAGCCGGTGAGCTGCCCGCCGACCCGCGACTGGTCGCCGACATGGACCTGGTCCGGGAGGTCTGCTCGGCCGCGTCGTCACTGCGCAAGGCCAAGAAGCTACGAGTGCGCCTGCCGCTGCCCAAACTGACTGTGGCAGTGGATAATCCGTCGCGGCTGGCGCCGTACACCGAGCTGATCGCCGACGAGCTCAACGTCAAGAGCGTCGAACTCAGCGACGACATCGCCGCCTACGGCCGGTTCGAGCTGACGGTCAACGCGCGGGTTGCGGGGCCGCGGCTGGGCAAGGACGTGCAGACGGCGATCAAGGCGGTCAAAGCCGGTGAGGCCGTTGCCAACCCGGACGGCACGCTGACCGCGGGTCCTGCTGTGCTGCAACCCGACGAGTACTCGTCGCGGCTCGTCGCGGCCGATCCGGAGTACACCGCGGCGCTGCCCGACGGCGCCGGCCTGGTCGTGCTGGACGGCACCGTCACACCCGAACTGGAGGCGGAGGGCTGGGCGAAGGACCGCATCCGCGAGCTGCAAGAGCTGCGCAAGTCCACCGGGCTGGACGTGTCCGACCGGATCAGCGTCGTGATCGCGGTACCCGAGGAACGCGCCGACTGGGCCCGCGCCCACCGCGACCTGATCGCCCGCGAAATCCTCGCCACCAGTTTCGATTTCGCAGAGCCGGCCGACGGCGTCGAGATCGGCGACGGCGTGCGGGTGGCCATCGCGAAGGCCTGACGGCGGGTCTCGCCCACGGGAGCCGAGCCGGGCGGGGTTGGTGCGGCCATCTCGTCGGCCGCAGCAGTATGACCGCATGCTTGGCACGTGAACTTCGCTTGCGTGACACGGTTGTCCGCCGCTGCATGACCACAGCACTCGCAGCCGTCGGATGTGTGGCGGGGGTTGATCTCAATAAATGTACGCTCAGCCTCTTCCGCTTTGGCGCGCAGTATCGAGATAAATCGGCCCCAGCCCACGTCACTGATACTTCTATTGAGCCCGGTCTTTGCTTGGCCACCGTTGGGCAAAAACTCCTTTGAGTTGTGCGGATTAACAACGGCTCTGGCCCGCCGCAGCATGTTGGCAATCGCCAAGTCCTCTACTACCAGCAGGTCGTAGGAATTGACGAGCCGGCGAGCGGTCTTGTGCTGAAAGTCCTTGCGCTGGTTGGCGATTTTGCGATGCCGGGCGCCCACAGTCTCTCGACGGGCAGCCCGGCTCTTCGAATCGCACTTGGCCCGGGCCAACCGTTGTTGTGCCGCGATCAGCCGCTTTTCAGCCGTTCGATTCCAGCGTGGATTGTCCACAGAAGTTCCGTCACTAAGGGTCGCGTAGCGGACGATGCCGACATCGATACCGGCGTGTTGTCCGGACGCGGGCAGGGGATTCGTTGGTACATCGTCACACGAGAGAACCACTATCCAGCGGTGGCCTGTCCGCTTTATCTGAATCGTCTTGACACGGCCTCGAACTTTGCGGTGGAGATGAACTCTCACGTGCCCAATGCCTTGCAGATATACCCGCTTTGTGTCGGGCAGCCATCGTGCGCCGTCGCCGTCCTTTGGCCACTCCACGCTGGCGAACCGGGCATTGCTCTTGAACCGTGGATATCCCGGTTTCCGCCCGGCCTTGACTCTGCGGAAGAAACCGTCGAACGCCTTGTTGAGTCTGCGCAGGGTGGCTTGCTGACTCGAGAACGACCAGACGGCCACATCGGGACGTACCGACCGGATGTCCTTCAACTGCGCCGACTGGTAGCCGTACTGGATCGGGGTCTGACTCTGTTTCCATGCGTACCGACGCTCTTGCAGTGCCGCGTTGTAAAGCTCGCGGTGCGACTCCACGCAGGCCTCAAGCGCGATGTGCTGACGCGCGGTCGGGCGCAGGCGGAATACAAACGCGCGCCTCACGACGCCACCACGTTGAGCGCCGGTGGGCAGAACGCGTCGGCAGAGTGACGAAATCGGCGCTGAAACATACTCAGACCTTACGAAGCGACACCGACAAGTTTCTGCCACATGATGCGGGACTAGCGGAATGTACGTTGGCTCGATTGTCAATCGAACTTTTACGCCGCAACTTCGTCGACAAACCAAGTCTCTGAGAAGCCCCTAGCATCGGCCAGTGTGGACTCCCGGCGGTGGGTGCTGCATGTTGACATGGATGCGTTCTTCGCGTCCGTCGAGCAACTCACCCGGCCCACCCTTCGCGGACGGCCGGTCTTGGTCGGCGGCCTGGGCGGGCGCGGCGTCGTCGCCGGCGCGAGCTATGAGGCCCGCGTCTTCGGTGCCCGCTCCGCCATGCCGATGCACCAGGCGCGCCGCCTCGTCGGAATCCAGGCCGTCGTGCTGCCGCCGCGCGGCGTCGTCTACGGAGTGGCCAGCCGCCGCGTCTTCGACACCGTCCGCGCAGTGATGCCGGTGCTCGAACAGCTCTCGTACGACGAGGCTTTCGGCGAACCGGCGCAGCTCGCCGGCGCGGCCCCGGCCGACGTCGAGAAGTTCTGCGAAGACCTGCGCGGTCGCGTCCGCGACGACGCAGGCCTCATCGCATCCGTGGGCGCGGGCTCGGGCAAGCAGATCGCCAAGATCGCCTCGGAGTTGGCCAAGCCCGACGGCATCCGCGTCGTGCGGCGTGACGAGGAGCGTCCACTGCTGGCCGGGCTGCCGGTGCGCCGGCTGTGGGGGATCGGTCCCGTCGCCGAGGAGAAGCTGCACCGCCTCGGCATCCAGACCGTCGGCCAGTTCGCCGAGCTCACCGACGCGGAGGCAGCCGACATTCTCGGCGGGACGGTCGGGCCCGCGCTGCACCGGCTGGCCCGCGGCATCGACGACCGGCCGGTTGCCGAGAGGGCCGAGGCCAAGCAGATCAGCGCCGAGTCGACGTTCGCCGAAGACCTGACGACGCTGGCTGCAGCTGCAGCAGGCGGCCGGCCCGATCGGCGAGCACGCCCATCAGCGGCTGCTCAAGGACGGCCGCGGCGCGCGCACGGTGACCGTCAAGCTGAAGCGATCCGACATGAGCACGCTGACCCGCTCGTTGACGCTGCCGTACGCCACCGACGACGCCGCCACCTTGATCGCTGCTGCCCGCCGGCTCCTCCTCGACCCGATTGAAGTCGGCCCGATTCGCCTTGTCGGAGTTGGCTTTTCGGGACTCAGCGAGGTGCGCCAGGAACCGCTGTTCCCCGACCTGGACGCGTGGGCAGAACCCAGCGACACGCAGGCGGCGGCCACGCCGACGGCCGCAACCAGCGGCTGGCGCATCGGCGACGACGTGCACCACCGCGAGTGGGGACACGGCTGGGTGCAGGGCGCCGGGCATGGGGTGGTGACGGTTCGGTTCGAGACCCGCGCCAGCGGCCCCGGCCCGGCGCGCACTCTTGCCGCCGACGACCCGGCGTTGCAGCGCGCCAATCCCGTCGACAGCCTGGACTGGCCCGACTACGTCAACGGGCTGCTCGACGAGTCAGCCCCAGCGGGCGACGACCTCGCCGACCGGTGAGCCCGTCGCCAGCGCGGCCATCAGCAACACCCGCGCCTGCGGCGGGCGCAGCCGGCGCACCTCCACCGCGCCCGCATCCACCAGCTCCCGGCCGGGCCCGTAGCGTGCGTTGACCCCCCCGAACGGCACGCGCGTCGACACCGCCACCGCGACGCCCGCTGCGCAGTGCCGGCGCACCGCGTCGACGATGTCGTCGCCGGCATTCCCCGAACCCAGCGCCTCGAGCACCACTCCGCGCGCGCCCGCCGCCACGCACGCGTCGAGTGCGACCGCGTCGGCACCCAGATAGCACGCGATGACGTCGACGCGCGGCGCGGCGGCCGCCGACGCGGCACCGAGGAACGGGCGCTCTTTGCGGCCGGTGAACCGCGGGCCGTCGAAGCCTCCGGCGACCTTCTGCAAGACCCCACGGCTCGAACACCGCACCGCCGAAACACACCAGAACTCCGTGACCGCGGGCCGCGCCGCCGCCGGCCAGCGCGACAGCGTCGCGAAGGTTGGCCGGTCCGTCCGCGTCCGCAGCGTCCGCGCTCTTCGCCGCGCCGGTGAGCACCACCGGGGCCACACCGTCATAAGTCAGCTCGAGCCACAGCGCGGTCTCCTCCAACGTGTCCGTGCCGTGGGTGACGACGACGCCGTCGGCTCCGCCCTCGACTGCACGAGAGATCGCCGATGCGACGAGATCCCAGTCGCCGACGGTCAGCTGCGAGCTGTCTCGGTTCATTACGTCGACTACGTCGGTGACGACCTCGACGCCAAGTCCCGCGACCAGCTCTGCGCCGGTGCGCGCGGGCCGCAGCACACCGTCGTCGCCGGCCACCGATGCGATCGTGCCGCCCGTGGTCACGACGGTCACGCGGGTCATGGCCGAATTCTGCACCAAGACGACTCTGGGATGATGGACGAGTGAACGACGAGCCCGCCCCGACCGGAGGACGCCGCCGGCACTCGACCGCCTCGCCGGGTCAAGCTGCTGGTCGTGGTCGCAGCGGTGATTCTCGCTGTGGACATCGCCAGCAAGGTTCTCGCCGTGCGCATGCTGAACCCCGGGCAGCCGGTGTCGATCATCGGCGACACCGTGACGTGGACACTCGTCCGCAATTCCGGCGCGGCCTTTTCGATGGCCACCGGCTACACGTGGATCCTCACGCTGATCGCCACGGCGGTCGTCATCGGCATCATCTGGATGGGCCGGCGGCTGGTGTCCCCGTGGTGGGCGATCGGGCTCGGCATGATTCTCGGCGGGGCGCTGGGCAACCTCGTCGACCGCTTCTTCCGCTGGCCCGGTCCGCTGCGCGGGCACGTCGTCGACTTCCTGTCGATCGGCTGGTGGCCGGTGTTCAACGTCGCCGACGCATGCGTGGTCGGTGGTGCCGTGCTGCTGGTGGCGCTCTCGGTGTTCGGCTACGACTTCGACGCCGCCGGGAGGCGCAAGCCGGACGGCGAATCAGACGACGCCGGGAGGCGCACGTCCGACGCCGCCGAGCGCTGATGGCCGAGCGGTCGATGCCGGTCCCCGAGGGACTGGCCGGCATGCGCGTCGACGCCGGTCTGGCCCGGCTGCTGGGGCTGTCCCGCACCGCTGCCGCCGCTCTGGCCGAGGAGGGGGCGGTCGACATCGACGGCGCCCGCGCCGGTAAGTCCGACCGCTTGGCGGCGGGCGCCTGGCTGCAGGTGCGGCTGCCGGAACAGCCTGCGCCGCTGGAGAATCGGGTCGAAGAAGTCGCCGGGATGACCGTGCTCTATGCCGACGACGACATCGTCGCGGTCGACAAGCCGGCGGGCGTCGCCGCGCATGCCTCGGTGGGGTGGACCGGTCCGACCGTGCTCGGCGGGCTGGCCGCGGCCGGATTCCGGATCACCACATCGGGGATCCACGAGCGGCAGGGCATCGTGCAACGCCTCGACGTCGGCACCTCAGGGGTGATGGTCGTCGCATTGTCCGAACGCGCCTACACCGTGCTCAAGCGCGCGTTCAAGCAGCGCACCGTCGACAAGCGCTATCACGCTGTCGTGCAAGGACATCCGGATCCGTCCAGCGGCACCATCGACGCGCCGATCGGCCGGCACCGCAGTCACGACTGGAAGTTCACGGTCAGCGAGCGCGGACGCCACAGCATCACCCACTACGACACCGTCGAAATGTTCCCTGCCGCAAGCCTGCTCGACATCCACCTGGAGACCGGCCGCACACACCAGATCCGAGTGCACTTCGCCGCGCTGCACCATCCCTGCGTCGGCGACATGACCTACGGCGCCGACCCGACGCTGGCGAAAAAGCTTGGCCTGGACCATCAGTGGCTGCACGCACGTTCGCTGGCGTTCGCCCATCCGGCCGACGGCCGCCGCGTCGAGATCACCGCCCCTTATCCGCCGGACCTGCAGCATGCGCTCGACGTGCTGCGCGGACTAGAGCGGTGAGTGACACCCGCAGGGCGGGCCTGGCTTACGGCATCGGGGCGTACGTGTGGTGGGGCTTGTGCCCCGGCTTCTTCCCGCTGCTGCTGCCCGCCGGGTCGCTGGAGGTGCTCGCACACCGCTACGTCTGGACGGCGGTCTTCCTGGTCATCGTCCTGGTCGTCGCGCGCAAGCTCGGCGACCTTCGCCGCCTGAGCAGACGCACCTGGATGCTGCTCGCGGGCGCGTCGGCTCTGATCGGAATCAATTGGGGCACCTATATTTTCGCTGTAACGCACGGTCACGTGGTAGACGCCGCGCTCGGCTACTTCATCAACCCGCTCGTCTCGGTGGCGCTCGGCGTGGTCATCCTGCGGGAGAGCATCCGGCGGCTGCAGTTGGTCGCACTGGTGATCGCGGTCGCGGCGGTGGCCGTGCTGACCGCTCAGGTGGGCGGGCTGCCGGTGATCGCGCTGGCGCTGGCGGCGTCTTTCGGTGTGTACGGCTTGGTGAAGAAGGTGGTGGCCGCCGATCCGCGGGTCAGCGTTGCGGTCGAGTCGCTGTTGGCGCTGCCGCTGGCCGGCGGGTATCTGGTGGTGCTCCAGTTCGTCGACCACGCCCACTTCGTCGGTCTCGGGGGCGGCCACGCCGCGCTGATGGTGCTCGCCGGCCCGGTGACCGCTGTTCCGCTGCTGTTTTTCGCCGCTGCCGCGCAGCGGCTGCCGCTGATCACTCTCGGGCTGCTGCAGTACCTCAATCCCGGGCTGCAGATGGCCTGGGGCGTCCTGGTCGGCAACGAACCGATGCCGACGGCGCGCTGGGTGGGGTTTGCCCTGATCTGGACTGCGCTCGCCGTCCTCACAGCTGGACGGCCTGTGGCGGCGCGCCGCGACCGCCGAATCCGGTGTTGAGCGTGCGAAACTCCCGTCGTGATCGAGCGAGGGCGCCGCACGCAGCTGCTGAAGAAGATCCTCGCGGTCGTGGCGCTGCTCGGAAGTCTCGCCGTGATCGTCGCGATCATCGGCAGCGTCTGGATGCAGCTCATCGGGGGCAAGGCCGAAGACCCCGGGCAACCCCCTGGCACGTCCAGGCCGGCCGCGCCGGCGCCGAACATCAAGCCGCTGCCGGTGCGGCCCGTGCAGGAGGTCCGCAGCCCCGACGAGTGCCCGCCGTCGCAAGGCCCGCCGAAGGTGCTTCCGCCGTCAGCCGTCGTGACCGCGTGTGACATGACCCGCACGGCGGCCTATGTGCTCGGCCCGCAGGCGATCGAACTGCAACTGAGCGCGGTCGAGTCCGTCAAATTGCCGACATCGGAGTTCTACGTCGTGCAGGTGACCATGCAGCCCGCGTCGGCGGCGGCTTTCGCCGACCTCACCGCACACCATGTCGGCCGGCAGCTGGCGTTCGTACGCGACGGCGTCGTCGTCTCCGCGCCGCAGATCAGCGCACCCATCGACTCTCGAGGCATCGAACTCTCCGGGAACCTGACCGCCCAACAGGCCGACGACATGGCGCGAATTTTGCGCCAGCCGGCCTGAGAAAGACACACGCCGCGACACGCCGAGGGCTGTCGGTGCTCGGTCATAGACTGGCCTCCCTATGGACGGTTCCTCCGATTTGTCTGCTCTTCGCGCGAGCGCTCATAACTCGTCTGCTCTTCGCGCGAGCGCTCATCGCCGCGGCGGTTCGTTCGTGCACCTGCACAACCACACCGAGTATTCGATGCTGGACGGTGCCGCGAAGATCGCGCCGATGCTCGCCGAGGCGCAGCGGCTGGACATGCCGGCCATCGGCATGACCGACCACGGAAACATGTTCGGGGCCAGCGAGTTCTACTCCGAGGCCACGAAAGCCGGCATCAAGCCGATCATCGGCATCGAGGCCTACGTCGCGCCGGGCTCGCGGTTCGAGACGCGCCGCGTGTTGTGGGGCGACCCGAGCCAGAAGGACGACGACGTCTCCGGCAGCGGGTCCTACACCCACCTGACGATGGTGGCCGAGAACGCCGCCGGCCTGCGCAACCTGTTCAAGCTGTCGTCGCTGGCCTCGTTCGAGGGTCAGCTGGGCAAGTGGTCGCGGATGGACGCCGAGCTCATCGCCGAGCACGCCGACGGCATCATCGCCACCACCGGCTGCCCGTCGGGAGAGGTGCAGACCCGGCTGCGGCTCGGCCAGCACCGCGAGGCGCTCGAGGCGGCCGCCCGCTGGCGGGAGATCTTCGGGCCCGACAACTACTTCCTCGAGCTGATGGACCACGGGCTGAACATCGAACGCCGCGTCCGCGAGGGGCTGCTGGAGATCGGCCAGACGCTCGGCATCGCGCCGCTGGCCACCAACGACTGTCACTACGTCACCCGCGACGCCGCGCACAACCACGAGGCGCTGCTGTGCGTGCAGACCGGCAAGACGCTGTCGGACCCCAACCGCTTCAAGTTCGAGGGCGACGGCTACTACCTGAAGTCCGCCGCCGAGATGCGCCAGCTGTGGGACGGCCAGGTGCCCGGCGCCTGCGACTCCACGTTGTTGATCGCCGAGCGGGTGCAGCCCTACGACGAGGTGTGGCAGCCGCGCAACCGGATGCCGATCTTCTCGGTGCCCGAAGGCCACGACGAGGCGTCCTGGCTGCGCCACGAGGTCGACGCCGGCTTGCGGCGGCGCTTCCCCGGCGGTCTGCCCGACGGCTACGCCGAACGGGCCGCCTACGAGATCAAGGTCATCTGCGACAAGGGGTTTCCGTCCTACTTCCTGATCGTCGCCGACCTGGTGGGCTACGCCCGGTCGGTGGACATCCGGGTCGGGCCGGGCCGCGGGTCGGCCGCTGGGTCGCTGGTCGCCTACGCACTGCGCATCACCGACATCGACCCGATCCCGCACGGGCTGCTCTTCGAGCGGTTCCTCAACCCGGAGCGCACGTCGATGCCCGACATCGACATCGACTTCGACGACCGCCGTCGCGGTGAGATGCTGCGGTACGCCAGCGAGAAGTACGGGCAGGACCGCGTCGCCCAGGTGATCACGTTCGGCACCATCAAAACCAAAGCAGCGCTGAAGGATTCGGCGCGCATCCATTTCGGCCAGCCGGGCTTCTCCATCGCCGACCGGATCACCAAGGCGCTGCCGCCGGCGATCATGGCCAAGGACATCCCGCTGTCGGGCATCACCGACCCCACCCACGAGCGCTACAAAGAGGCCGCCGAGGTGCGCGGGCTGATCGACACCGATCCCGAAGTGCGCACCATCTACGACACCGCGCTGGGCCTCGAGGGGCTGATCCGCAACGCCGGGGTGCACGCCTGCGCGGTGATCATGAGCTCCGAACCCCTGACCGACGTCATCCCGCTGTGGAAGCGGCCGCAGGACGGCGCGATCATCACCGGCTGGGACTACCCGTCCTGCGAGAACATCGGCCTGCTGAAGATGGACTTCCTGGGCCTGCGAAACCTGACGATCATCGGCGACGCGATCGACAACATCAAGGCCAACAAGGGAATCGACGTCGACCTCGAGTCGCTGCCGCTGGACGACAAGCCCACCTACGAGCTGCTGGGCCGCGGCGACACTCTGGGGGTGTTCCAACTCGACGGCGGCCCGATGCGCGACCTGCTGCGCCGCATGCAGCCCACCGAGTTCGAGGACATCGTCGCGGTCATCGCGCTTTATCGGCCCGGGCCGATGGGGCAGAACGCCCACAACGACTACGCCGACCGCAAGAACGGCCGTCAGCCCGTCAAGCCGATCCACCCCGAACTGGCCGAGCCGCTGGTCGACATCCTCGCCGAGACGTACGGCCTGATCGTCTACCAGGAACAGATCATGCGCATCGCGCAGAAGGTGGCCGGCTACTCGCTGGCCCGAGCCGACATCCTGCGCAAAGCGATGGGCAAGAAGAAGCGCGAGGTGCTCGACAAGGAGCGCGAGGGCTTCGCAGAGGGCATGCGCGCCAACGGCTTTTCCGCCGGCGCCATCAAGGCGCTCTGGGACACCGTGCTGCCGTTCGCCGACTACGCGTTCAACAAGAGCCACGCCGCCGGGTACGCGATGGTGTCGTACTGGACCGCCTACCTGAAGGCCAACTACCCGGCCGAGTACATGGCCGGGCTGCTGACGTCGGTGGGCGACGACAAGGACAAGGCTGCGGTGTATCTGGCCGACTGCCGCAGGCTGGGCATCACTGTCCTGCCGCCCGACGTCAACGAGTCGGACCTGAACTTCGCCTCGGTGGGCACCGACATCCGCTACGGGCTGGGTGCGGTGCGCAACGTGGGCAACAACGTCGTGGACTCGCTCATCCGAACCCGCGGCGACAAAGGCAAGTTCACCGACTTCTCCGATTACCTGAACAAGATCGACATCGCGCCCTGCAACAAGAAGGTCACCGAGTCGCTGATCAAGTCCGGGGCGTTCGACTCGCTCGGCCACCCGCGCAAGGGACTGTTTCTGGTGCACACCGACGCGGTCGAATCGGTGCTGGGCACCAAGAAGGCCGAGGCGATGGGCCAGTTCGACCTGTTCGGTGCCGGCGGTGACGGGGGTTCGAGCCCCGACGCGGTGTTCTCGATCAAGGTGCCCGAGGAGGAATGGGACGACAAGCACAAGCTCGCCCTGGAGCGGGAGATGCTGGGGCTGTACGTGTCCGGGCATCCGCTCAACGGCGTCGCGCATCTGCTCGCCGGCCAGGTGGACACCCAGATCCCGGCGATCCTCGACGGCGACGTCGCCAACGACACCCAGGTGCGGGTCGGCGGCATCCTGGCGTCGGTGGAACGGCGCGTCAACAAGAACGGACTGCCCTGGGCGTCGGCGCAATTGGAAGACCTCAGCGGTGGCATTACGGTGATGTTCTTCCCGCACGTGTATTCCACTCAGGGCGCCGAGATCGTCGACGACGCCGTGGTGCTGGTGAGCGCAAAGGTGCGCATCCAAGACGACCGGATCTGCCTGATCGCCAACGACCTTGTGGTTCCGGACTTCTCGAACGCCGCGGCGAACCGCCCGGTGGCGGTGAGCCTGCCGACCCGGCAGTGCACGCTCGACAAGGTCGCCGCGCTCAAGCAGGTGCTGGCGCGCCACCCGGGTACCGCACAGGTCCATCTGCGGCTGGTCAGCGGCGACCGCGTCACCACGCTCGAACTCGACCAGTCGCTGCGGGTCACGCCGTCGTCGGCGCTGATGGGCGACTTGAAGGCGCTACTCGGCCCGGGCTGCCTGAGCGGCTAGCGCGGCTCCCGCACGCTTCGCGCCGAACGTGCAGCCACGGCGAAAAATCGGCGAAATTTTCGCCCTAGCCGCACGCTCGGCGCAGCGGCCCTACCGCAGCACGTTGACGGCGCGCGCGAACACCAGCGCCACCGTCGTCACCGCCACCCACGCCTGC
Source organism: uncultured Actinomycetota bacterium (assembly GCA_963775205.1). GTDB lineage: Bacteria > Actinomycetota > Actinomycetes > Mycobacteriales > Mycobacteriaceae > Mycobacterium. The sequence continues at coordinate 28,708 of CAVZHV010000005.1, forward strand.
ACCGCCATCATCGCCTTCGCCCGGTGCGTCAACGGCATCGTGTCGGTGGGGGAGAACGCCATCACGTTCGTGACGCTGACGTAGAGGTAGTCGAGAAACCGGGGCTTCCAGTCGTCGGGCGCAAACTCGCGTTTGTCCATCTGCGGGAACATGAAATCCGGGAACATCCGCTTGGGCTCTTTGAGACCGGAGCGGGCGAACGGGCCGCCCAGGTCGATCTCCCAGTACCAGATGCCGAACACGATGACGTTGTTGATGAACACCGCCGCGCCGCTGCCCAGGAGCACCGCGGGGTCGTTGCTCACCTTTCCGGTCAGGATGTGGTAGTCCAGCACGACCGCCGAGGCGGTGTTGTCGACGGTGATCGCGGCCAGCAGCAGCAGGGTGGCGGCCTTGCCCACTTTCGTCGGTCGCGTGAGGCGGTTCGGATTGATCACCAGGAGCACCAGGAGCAGCAGCACCTCCATCGCGATCAGCGGCCAGCGGGGCACGACGGTGTAGCGCTCGGGAATCGCGCGCTGCATCGCGATCGCGGCCAGCAGCGCCACCAGCACCGGCCAGCGGCTTTCCGGGTTCCCGGGCCGAAGCCAGGCCGGCAGGCGATGTTCGGCATCTCTTGCCAGATTCTCGGTCCGGCGAATCACGTCTTCGTGCGGCTGTTTCTTGCTGTCTTCGCTCATCGCCGCCGTACGCTACCCGTCATGACCGAGCGGCCGGCCACTCTTTGCGAGGCCTTCCAGAAGACTGCGGCGATCGACCCGGACGCGGTCGCGCTGCGAACACCAGGCGACACCCAAACCATGACATGGCGCGAGTACGCCGCCCAGGTCCGCCAGGTCGCAGCCGGGTTGGCCGCCCTGGGTGTGCGCCGCGGCGACACCGTGTCGCTGATGATGGCCAACCGGGTCGAGTTCTATCCGCTGGACGTCGGGGCGCAACACCTCGGGGCCACGTCGTTCTCCGTGTACAACACGCTCGCGCCCGAGCAGCTGACGTACCTGTTCGACAATGCCGGCACCAAAGTCATCATGTGCGAGCAGCAGTACGTCGACCGGATCAAGGCCAGCGGCGCCCCGATCGAGCACATCGTGTGCATCGACGGCTCAGCCGAGGGTGCGATGTCGCTCGACGACATGCTGGCCGGCGGGGACCCCGATTTCGACTTCGAATCCGCTTGGCGCGCCGTGCAACCCGACGACATCGTCACGCTGATCTACACGTCGGGCACCACCGGCAATCCCAAGGGCGTGGAGATGACCCACACCAGCCTGCTGTTCGAGGTGTTCGCCGTCGAGGAGGTGCTCGGCATCGAGTTCGGCGACCGCATCACCTCGTTCCTTCCGTCGGCGCACATCGCCGACCGGCTGGGAGGCCTGTACCTGCAGGAGGTGTTCGGCACCCAGGTCACCACCGTCTCCGATGCCCGCGCCATCGCGACGGCGCTGCCCGATGTCCGGCCGACGATCTGGGGCGCAGTGCCCCGCGTGTGGGAGAAGCTCAAGGCGGCAATCGAATTCGCCGCGGCGAACGAACCCGACGAGACGATCCGGCAGGGGTTGCAGTGGGGCTTGGGGGTTGCCGCGAAGAAGGCGGCGGCTCTGATCGAAGGCGCTCCGGTGCCCGACGACGTGGCAGCCGAATGGGCACAGGCCGACGAACTGGTGCTCTCCAAGGTCCGGGCCAAACTCGGCCTGGACCAGGTGCGCTGGGCGGTGTCGGGCGCAGCACCGATCCCGAAGGAGACGCTGGCTTTCTTCGCGGGCTTGGGCATCCCGATCGCCGAGGTCTGGGGAATGTCGGAGCTGAGCAACATCGCCACGGTCACTCATCCCCGCGACGGGCGGCTCGGGACCGTCGGCAAACTGCTGCCCGGTCTGGAATGCAAGATCGCCGACGACGGTGAGTTCCTGGTGCGCGGCCCGCTGGTGATGAAGGGTTATCGCAAGGAACCCGAGAAGACCGCGCAGGCAATAGATTCCGACGGCTGGCTGCACACCGGCGACATCCTCACCATGGACGACGACGGCTACCTTCGCGTGGTCGACCGCAAGAAAGAGTTGATCATCAACGCCGGCGGCAAGAACATGTCGCCGGCCAACATCGAGAACACGATCAAGGCGGCCTGCCCGCTGATCGGGGTGATCATCGCGATCGGCGACGCCCGTCCGTACAACAGTGCGCTGATCGTGCTGGACGCGGAGTCAGCGGGGCCGTACGCCCAGCAACGGGGACTGCCCGACGCGTCGGCGGAGACACTGGCCGCCGACCCGGAGGTGATCAGCCAGATCGCCAGGGGAGCGGCCGAAGGCAACCGCAAGCTGTCGCGGGTCGAGCAGATCAAACGCTTCCGCGTGCTGCCGACGTTCTGGGAGCCCGGCGGTGACGAGATCACGTTGACCATGAAGCTCAAGCGGCGGCCGATCAACGAGAAATATGCGGCCGAGATCGAGGAGCTGTACGCCGAGCCGCCCGGCCCGTTGGTCCACGAGCCGCGGACCGGCGACTAGCGGCTAGTGGCGGGAGTGCTGCGCGGTGCCCAGCGCCAGCCACACCAGCGTCGTCACGCCGGCGCCGGCGAGCACGGCGGGGCCCACGGTCATGGTCACGATGCCGACCACCAGCGCAGCGAGCAAACCCGTCAGCAGGGCCACCACCTTGTACAGCGGCCACGGCACGCCGGCGATCGTCACCTCGGAGGTGTTCGAGGATGCGATCGCACGAATGTGCCCAGCCGTCGTCATGAATTCAGGGTACTCCCAGACATAGGTTTCGGACAACCGAAACACCGAGGCGGGCGCTCTTTCTCGAGGCCGGCGCATAGGGTTGTGGGTGAAGCGGTGCAGCGGCACCTTCCTCAGTGGCAGGGACGCCTGACGCCGCACGTGCTGCGGCACTACTGCTCCTCGCAGCCTTGTCGGTCTGGTATGGATCTCTGGCCATCCAGCCGGCCGCCGCGCTCGACCGTGTTCGGCCACGGTGCCAACTATGCGGGGGATCGAAGTGTTGGGCAGCGCCGCGAGTTTGAAGTCGCCTGTTCGAATTCGCGGGGTGGCTGTTGCCGCGCGGCGGTAGCCTCACATCCCATGGCGGACGCCGATGTGGTGGTGATCGGCAGCGGCTTCGGCGGGGCCACCGCCGCCGCGCGACTGACCGCGGCCGGGGTGCGCGTCACGATGATCGAACGTGGTCCGTGGCGCGACACCGTGCCGGTGCGATCGATGGGCATCCAGGAGCGCGCCCCGCTTCCTTACGGCCGGCACTTCGTGTCTCATGTGCTTCGCACGCTGCGAACCCCGTGGCTGCCGCGCGCAGTGACGCTGAACCGCAAGGGGCTCTTCGAGATCTACGTCGGCAAAGGGCTCAACGTCGCCTGCACGTCGAGTGTGGGTGGGGGCAGCCACGCCTACGGTGGGCTGAACATGCGCCCCGCGGTCGAGGGGTACTGGAACGGTCACACCGACGACATCTGTGAGCGGTCGATGGAGCCGCACTACCAGAGCGTGTTGGAATCGATGGGCTCACGCGCGCCGCGGCCTGACGATCAGGTGCCGAACACGACCGCGCAGCGGTTCGGCGACAGCTCGGTGGTTGAGAACGGCTGGGACACCGTCGACGTGGCGATGGGGTTCCTGTTCCCGCGTATCGCGGGCAGTCCGGAGCGGGTGGTCACCGCCGACGGGGTGGCGCGCCACGAGGCCGATATGCGCGACGGCGGCTACCTGGGCTCGACGACCGGCGCGAAGACGACGTTGGACTTCGCGCTGCTGGCACCAGCGATGAACAACGGGCTCGCTGTCGAGGCGCTGTGCGAGGTGACGGCGATTGAGCGGCTGCCGTCGGGATCGCCGACTCGCTTCCGCGTCGGGGCGACCGATCATCGGGGCAGCTGGCGTCGGGACTTTTTCGCCGACCACGTGCTGCTGGCCGCTGGCACGCACAATACGCTTCGCCTGCTTCTGGCAAGCCGCGCAGCCGGCAAGCTCACCGGCATGCCGCGGCTGGGCTATCGCTTCGGCGGCAACGGCGATTTCCTCGGCTACTGGAATCTCGACGATCGCACCCGCGACCTGACGCGCGGCTTACCGGTTCACGGCTTTGTCCGGATGACACAGCCCGATCCGCTCGGCCCCGAGCGGGCCTGGCCGATGATCGCCGACTCCGCTGCGCCGAACCCGCAGGGCATGCCGCTTCCGACATGGGTGAAGCACAAGATGATGCACGGGTCGATCATCGTGGGCATGGGACCCGACGCCCAGAACGGCGTCGTGGGTTGGACCCGCGGGCGGATGCGCATCGACTACGACCCGGCCCGCAGCGCAATCTACCGTGACCTGACCGACGCGTACGCGAGGATCTCCGCGGCGAGCGGGCGGCGCATTCTGCATTTCCGGCGGCCGCTGACCGTCCACCCGACCGGCGGGGCGTGTCTCGGGCACACCGCCGACAGCGGTGTGGTCGATTCCAACGGCGAGGTCTTCGGCGTCGACGGGCTGTTCGTCGCCGATGCGGCCGCGCTACCCGGCCCCGTTGGCGGCCCACCGGCGATGACGGTCGCCGCCTGGGCGGCCCACGTCGCCGACCGGTTCATCAACCGATCGACAGGTTCTGCATAACCGGCTGGCTCTGCGGAGCCCGCGGAGTCGCGCCGGCACCGAGGCTCAGCGCCAAAATGTGTGGTGCAGGATTCGATATGACGCGACATCCGCTTGCGCATCAACACCGTGAACCGCCCATCCCAGCCGTCGAGAATCGCGCCCAGTTCTGAGCATCCGTCGGGGTTGTCGGTGACTCGGCGCGATACCAGCAGCGCACCCAGGGACTGTTCGACGGTGCTGCGCATCCGCTGGGTCATCTTCTTGGCGCTGGCGTGGCTGACGCCCAGGGCCTCGGATAAGCTAAACGCCGTCCAGGCCATGGCGATAGGTCAAGTCGAGGATAAAGCGGTCGCGCTCGGAGAGTCCGCCGGCGGCCTCGGTGACCAGGTCGGCCAATTCGGTACGCGCCGCGAGGGTTTCCGGCCCGGGCACCTCGGATTGAGATTCGGCCAGCTGGTCGGTGACGCGTTCCCGATCGCGGCGCCGGATCGTGCGCAGCGCCTCGTTGCGGGCAATGGCGTACAGCCAGGGGCGCAGCTTGTCGGCGTCGCGCAAGTCCGCCAGGCGGTTCGCCGCGGTGCAGTACACCTCCTGAACACAGTCAGCCGCGGCGTCACTGTCACGCATCATTCCGACACAGAAGTCGAACAACCGATTCGCGTAGCGGTCATAGATCGCGCCGAACGCGCCGCGGTCACCCCCGGCGGCCGCGGCAACCAACTCGGCGTCGCTGGCAATACCCCAGTCAGGCACTGCGGTCATGACAGCCTCTCGGCCCCGACCCATCACGGACTGCGACCCGATCGTAGGGCCCTTGCCGGCGCAGCGCACGCGGTGATCCCGCACAAACACCCGGCTCCGGTGCCCGGTAATCACCGGCGAGGCTCAATTTGTCCAAAAAGTGTCCCCCCGCGGGCGGGTCGGTGCTCCTACCACCAGCGGCGGCCCACCCGGGGCCGCCCCACCTCAAGGAGAGCATCATGCGACGCATACATCTGGGAGCTGTGGTCGGTGGCACCGCGGCGGCGGTCGGCGCCCTGTTGATAGCTGCCCCGTCGGCCAACGCCGAGAAGCTGTCAGAACACACCATCAAGGCCGAGTGCAAAGACGCCGGCGGGGAATACAACTCGCACGTGGTCGATGGACACCGCTACTCGGGATGCTCGTACGCCGACAACAGCGGTGAGCGATGCGATGACAGCTACATCGATGGCGAGTACACGCATACGATTTGCGCAAACGACATCGACCAGGGTTTGGGCCCGGCCTCGATTCCGCCGAACCTGCCGACGCTGTCCGTGGCGACGCCCACCAGCGTGCCGCCCACGACCACGCCGCCCAGTCGATGAGATGACTGGCGGGCCGGAACCGCCGACTGGTGAGCAGGTGCCGATACTCGGCAGCCAATTCCTGTTGGCGTAGCGCGCGTCAGCCCGCCACACCAACCCGATCATCGTCGGGGACCGCGATCGAAACGCGAAGTGCCAGAGAGCAACACCATGGTTGATTTCCAGTGGATGCCGATGGTCATCGCGGCGGCGGTCGCCTTTGTCGCGATCCTCACTGTCGGTCTCCGCACATCGCCGGGGTCGTGCCCGAGATGCGGCGAACGCCTATCGCGGTTACGGCTGCCGGACTCGCTGAGTCAGGCGATTCGCGGCGGATGGACATGCCCGGCATGCGGACCGCGGATCGATTCCGGTGGACATGCCACCGATACGTAACATGCACCCCGCGCAACGCAAGTATCCGCTGGCAAGGTTTGGCGAACGGGTATCTGCCACGAAGTCCCGAGCCGGCTGCGGCCGCGGCACAGCTCCAAAGAACCGGTTGCCGTGGCCGTCCATCGGGTTCGCCCGGTCTCCGTCCTGTCACACCCAGCCACACCGTCGCGTACTTGGTTGACACCCGCTAGACCGAACGCCAGATCCCCGTTTTCGTGCTCACCCGAGTGGACTGAAGTCCCCGCGTGGCACCATTGACCGGTGTCCGCTGAACCGAGCCTGACCGGCCGCGACGGGCCGCTGTCTGCGGCCGACATCGACGCGGCGGTCAAGCGGATTTCCGGGGTCATCGCGCCGACCCCGTTGCAGCTCAGCGAGCGGCTGTCCGCGATGACCGGGGCCACCGTGTATCTCAAGCGCGAGGACCTGCAGTCGGTCCGGTCCTACAAGCTGCGCGGCGCCTACAACCTGCTGATGCAGCTGTCGGACGAGGAACGGGCTGCCGGGGTGGTGTGCTCGTCGGCCGGCAACCACGCACAGGGTTTCGCGCACGCCTGCCGGTCGATGCAGATCCACGGCCGCGTGTATGTGCCCCGCAAGACTCCCAAGCAGAAGCGCGACCGCATCCGCTACCACGGCGGCGACTTCGTCGACCTGATCGCAGTGGGTTCGACATACGACCTGGCCGCGGCCGCCGCGCTCGAGGACGTGGCGCGAACCGGTGCGACGCTGGTGCCGCCGTTCGACGACTTGCGCACCATGGCCGGGCAGGGCACGATCGCCGCCGAAATCCTCGAGGAGCTGGAGCAGGAGCCCGACCTGGTCATCGTGCCGGTCGGCGGAGGCGGCTGCATCGCCGGCATCACCACCTACCTGGCGGAGCGGACCGCCAACACCGCCGTGCTGGGTGTCGAGCCAGCCGGCGCGGCCGCGATGATGGCGGCGCTCGCTGCCGGCGAGCCGGTGACGCTCGAGCACGTCGACCAGTTCGTCGACGGCGCCGCGGTGAACCGGGCCGGCACGCTGACGTACGCGGTGCTGGCGGCGGCCGGCGACATGGTGGCGGTGACGACGGTCGACGAGGGCGCGGTGTGCACCGCGATGCTCGACCTGTACCAGAACGAGGGGATCATCGCCGAGCCCGCCGGGGCGCTGTCGGTGACGGCGCTGCGGGAAAACGATGTCGTAGCACCGGGTTCGACGGTGGTGTGCCTGATCTCCGGCGGCAACAACGACGTGTCCCGCTACGGCGAGATCCTGGAGCGGTCTCTGGTGCACCTCGGCCTCAAGCACTACTTCTTGGTCAACTTCCCGCAGGAGCCGGGTGCGTTGCGCCGCTTCCTCGACCAGGTGCTCGGCCCCAACGACGACATCACGTTGTTCGAGTACGTCAAGCGCAACAACCGCGAGACGGGTGCGGCGCTCGTCGGTGTCGAGCTGGGCTCGGCCGAGGACTACGACGGGTTGCTCGCGCGCATGGAGTTCTCCGACATGGAAGTCGAGGTGCTCGCGCCGCACTCCCCGGCGTACCGGTACCTGATCAACCCGTAGTGCCTAGCGCGGAGCGACGACCGTTATTCCCTGTGACGTTGCGGCGCCGGCCAGGCGACTGTCATACGTGATCAATGCGCGAAGCGCCGGCGCCGTCAGTGCCGAAGCCAGATGAATCGCGTCGAGGGTCCGAAGATCGGACGGCCGGATCGCCGCGGCTTCGTCGAGGAGCCGGCTTGTCATCGCGACCGTATCCACCGCGTCAAGGAGGCGACGTGCGTCTTCAACGATCTCGACGGGCCCGCGTCGAACGACAGCCCGAATGAGTTCCGTTCGGGAGAGTGCTGCGCTAAATCGGACATCCGTTGCGTGGTCATGCAGAAATTGTTGCAGCGCAACGGATTCCGATTCCTCGACGATCAGTTTCACCAATGCTGATGTATCGAGGTACAGATGCGTCAACGCTCCTCAGCTCGCAGTCGCTGCAGGTCCTCCGATGCGTTGAAGCCATAATCCACTGGGCGGATGTGCAGGAGGTCGTCAGGTGACTCGGCAGGTATGACCTCGCCACGGAGAATCAAGTCCTGCCACGGGTCTTCGACAGCCGGCACGATGCGCGCCACCAAGCGGCCGCGCTGGGTCACCTCTACGGTTTCCCCCTGCGCCACACGGGCGATGTAGCGGCTCGCGTTCTGTCGTAGTTCGCGTAGGCCGATTCGCGTCATGTAGCACATGGTAGCACTAACTGGCTGCTCTGAAGGCGGGATCCACCTGCACGAGTGACTCATCATGGGCCCGGAAGACCGGCTCGATGGAGATACCGACGTATGCCGCGACCTCTGTGAGCAACGTGGCCCACTGCCTGTCGGCCTCCGAGATAGGGCCTTTGCCAGGCCGTGTCAACAGCAGGGCCACGGTAGTGCCCGTAGGGAATCGGTCCAGCACGTCAGGCAGTGCTGTCATGACGTCCTCGATCAGCCGACACCTCGGCCGAGGCCCGAGCGGGATTTGGCTGAAGGTCTTGATCATGCACCGGTCCGGTCCGACAAAACCCAGCCAGAGCAATCTCTGACCGAACCCGAGCGGACCCATGAGAGCTCGCCAACGCTGCCCCATGTCGGCGGCCGAGTGAATGGGATCGGTCGCCGTTTCGATTGGTGGCGGGACATATGGGTGCGCCATGACGTCAGCATCGACGGTGCCGGATTTGGCGGCAACGCGTTATCCACAAGCCGCGGGGCTGTGGATTAGGACTTGACAGCCCGCAGAATCGCGAACGAGTGGCCCGGCAGCGTCGTCTGCGAGCCCTCGACGCTGGGCTCGCCCCACGCCAGCACGACCTCACCGCTGGCCGGCACCGCGACGGGATCCGCGCCGATGTTGCATGCGATCGACAGCGCGCCGCGTCGCATCACAATCCACTGCTGGTCTTCGTCGTACTCGACCGACAAGTGCTCGAGCCACGGGTCGGCAAGGTCGGGCTCGTTGTGCCGCAACGCGATCAGCCGTTGGTAGACCTCCCACAGCCGCGCATGCTCCCCGGCGCCGACTTCGTCCCAGTCGAGCTTGGACCGCGAAAAGGTCTCCGGGTCTTGCGGATCGGGAATCTCGTCGGCATCCCAGCCGTGGTGGGCGAACTCCGCCTTGCGTCCCTCGGCCGTCGCTCGGGCAAGTTCGGGTTCCGGATGCGATGTGAAAAACTGGAATGGACGGCTGGACCCCCACTCCTCGCTCATGAAAAGCATTGCAGTGTAGGGAGACCCGAGCGCAAGCGCTGCCTTCACCGCCAGCTGGCCGAAGTCGAGGTTCTGCGACGGTCGGTCACCGATGGCGCGATTACCCACCTGATCGTGAGTGCAGGTGTAAGCCATCAGCCGGGTCGCGGGAATGGTCTTCTTGTCCAGCGGCCTGCCGTGGCGCCGGCCCCGGAACGACGAATACGTGGCGGCGTGGAAGTACCCGTTCTGCAGGGTGGTCGCCAGCGTCTCCAGCGTTCCGAAGTCACCGTAATAGCCTTGGCGTTCCCCCGAGACGGCGGCGTGGATCGCGTGGTGGATGTCGTCGTCCCACTGTGCGGTCATGCCGTATCCGCCGCGGTCGCGCGGCGTGATGAGCCTCGGGTCGTTCAGATCGCTCTCGGCGATCAGCGACAGCAGGCGTCCCAATCGACTTGCGAGGTCGTCGGTTTCGGCAGACAACTCCTCGAGGATGTGAATCGCGGTGGTATCCACCAGCGCATGAACCGCGTCCAGCCGCAACCCGTCGGCATGGAACTCCCGCATCCAGCGCAGCGCGCAGTCGATGATGTAGCGGCGCACCTCGTCGGCATCCGAGTCGGACAGGTTGAGGCCCTCGCCCCACGGATTGCTCCCCGACGACAGATACGGCCCGAACCGCGGCAGGTAGTTTCCCGACGGGCCGAGGTGGTTGAACACCGCGTCGATCAGCACGCCGAGTCCACGCCGATGGCAGGCGTCGACGAACCGCACCAGCGCGTCCGGACCGCCGTACGGCTCGTGCACCGCGTACCACAGCACACCGTCGTACCCCCAGCCGTGCGTGCCCGCGAACGCGTTGACGGGCATCAACTCGACGAAGTCGGCACCGAGATCGACGAGGTAGTCCAGCTTCCCGATCGCCGAATCCAGTGTGCCCTGCGGCGTGAAGGTGCCGATGTGCAACTCGTAGATCACCGCGCCCTCGACGGAGCGGCCCTGCCAGTTCCCGTCGGTCCACGCGTCAGGGGAGGGCGACCACAGTTGTGATCGCTCATGCACACCGTCGGGTTGGCGTGGCGACCTCGGGTCCGGCAGCACCGTCGGGTCGTCGTCGAGGACGAACCCGTAGCGGGCGTCGGCCGCTGCGTCGACGGTGGCACGCCACCATCCGCCGTCTCCGCGCTGCATCGGGTGCAACGTGCCGTCCACGTCGAGCTTCACCTGCTCGGGAAGCGGTGCCCAGACCGCGAACTCAGCCATCGGCTCTCTCCAGCAGCGCGACCGGCAATTCGCCGAACAGGTCGGCGGCCGTGACCTCGTCGTTGACCTGAGCACCGGTCAGCACGTCGGTCCACCGGCCGGCCGGCAACCGAAGAACGGTGTCGCCCCAACCGCTCTCGTCGAGCTGTAGCGTCCAGCGGCTGACTGCCACCACGACGTCGTCACCGCGGGCGAAGGTCACGACGTGGCTGTGCGCGTGCCCGCTGGCCAGTAGCGGCGTGTAGCCGCCGGCCAGGAAGGTGTCGGGCCGGCGACGCCGCAGCCGCAGCGCGTGGGTGGTGACGCGCATTTTTGGATGCGCGAGTTCGGCCAGCGCGGCGCGGCGCGCCGCATAGTCGACGGGCCGACGGTTGTCGGGATCGACGAGGCTGTCCTCCCACAGTTCGGTGCCCTGGTAGACGTCGGGCACCCCAGGGGCGGTGAGCTGCAACAGCTTTTGACCCAGCGCGTCGTTGTGCGCGTGCGGATCGAGCCGCGCAACGAGTTTGGTGAGCTCCGCGGCGATGTCGCCGGAGATCACGGTGTCCAGCCAGTGGTGGACCGCGGACTCGAACTCGTCGTCCGGCTCGTTCCACGACGTGTGCGTCGCGGCCTCGCGGATCGCCTTCTCCGCGTACCCGTGCAACCGGTCACGCAGTTCGGCAGTCACGGTGCCGTCGACGGGCCAGACGCCGAAGATGTTCTGCCACAGGAACAATCCGGTCTGCGGATCCGGTGACGGCGCCCGCTTCTCCCAGCCGGCGACGAACTCCGCCCACAGCGAGGGCACCTGCGACAGCACCCCGATCCGCGCCCGCACGTCCTCGCCGCGTTTGGTGTCGTGGGTGGACAGCGTCGTCATCGCCGTGGGCCACAACCGCGCCCGGTCCGCTGCGCGCTGGTGGAACTCGGCGGCGCTCACCCCGAACCGCTCCGGTTCGCCGCCGACTTCGTTGAGCGATACCAGCCGTGCGTCCCGGTAGAACACGCAGTCTTCCATCGACTTGGCCGTCGCGGCCCCGCACAGCTGCTGCAGGCGCACAGCAGGTTCGCCGAAAGCCATTGCCGCGGCCATGATCTCCAGCGGCTCGGCCAGTTCCGGTGCGGCCGCGGCTGTCTCGGCGAGCGCGGTGGGCAGCACCGACGACAGCGACAGGTAGTCGGAGCGGTAGACCGGGATCCGGCTGACCAGAGCGGCCACCGCGTCGGCCAGCCGCGGGTGATCGGCGCCTGTGGCTGCGACGATGGCCCGGCGCAGCCGGCGCAGCTCACTGGCCAGCGTGGAAGTGACCGTCGTGGCCTTCAGCTTCCGGGCCAGCGCCGGCATCTCCGAATAGTCTGTTCCGGCGGATTCGAACAGCGCGGTGAGCGTCGGTTCGCCGGTGGGATCGACGAAGACTCCGCCGACTTCACGCAGCGCGTCATATCCAGTGGTGCCCGCCACGGGAAGGGTGGGATCCAGCGCTTCGTCGACGGCAAGGATCTTCTCGATGACGATCCACGTCTGCGGCCCCGTGATCTCCCGCAGCCAGGTGAGGTAACCGGTCGGATCGGAGAGCCCGTCGGGATGGTCCACCCGGACGCCGTGGACGAGGCCGTCGCGGCACCAGCGTTGCACCTCGGCGTGGCTGGCGTCGAAGACCGCGCGGTCTTCCTGCCGCAGCCCGGCCAGCGACGTGATCGCGAAAAACCGCCGGTAGCCGCACAATCCGCGGCGCCATCCGATCAGCCGGTAGTGCTGACGGTCGTGCACCTGCGGTCCGGTGCCATCCCCCGTACCCGGCGCGATCGGAAACGCGAGGTCTCCCAGCCGCAGCAGATCACCGTCGACGGTAAGGGCCTCGACGTCGTCGTCGGAGCCCAGGACCGGCAGGGCGAGCTTGCCGTCGACGCCGTTGTCCGGACCCCAGTCGATGTCGAAGAACGAGCAGAACGCCGAATCGCGGCCGTGCCGCAGGACATCCCACCACCATGGGTTCTGTGCGGGCGCGTCCACACCCAGGTGGTTCGGCACGATGTCGACCACCAGCCCCAGCCTTCGAGACCGTGCCGAGGCGGAAAGCCGAGCCAGCCCTTCGGAGCCGCCGAGTTCGTCGAAAACCGTTGTGGGGTCGGTGACGTCATAGCCATGGGTGGAGCCCGTCATCGAGGTGAGGATCGGCGACAGGTACACGTGCGTCACGCCGAGGTCGTCGAGGTAGTCGAGCACGTTCTCGGCGTCGGCGAACGTGAACGATTGCCCGCTGGCCGGTCCGCGAAGTTGAAGCCGGTAGGTGGAGACGGGCGCGGACGCGAGGAACGGGTCAGATTCAGTCATGCGGCTCTACGCAAGACGATCACCGAGCGGGCTTCGAGCGTCATCTTGTCGTCGGCCCGTACCACCAGCTCGGTGTTGCCTTCCGGATCAGCGGTGTCGAGGCACGCCCGCCATTCGGCACCGTAATTGCCCTGCGGCACAACGAAGTCCAGGTCGGCATCATGTCCGTTGAAGCACAGCAGGAACGAGTCGTCGACCACCGGGAAGCCGCGGGCGTCGGGTTCGGGGATCGCGTGGCCGTTCAGGAACACCGTGATGCTCTTGCCGAATCCGCTGTCCCAGTCCTCGGGCGTCATCTCCTGCCCGCCGGGTGTCAGCCAGGCGATGTCGCGGGTCTGCGCGCCGCTGCGGATCGGTGTTCCCGCGAAGAAGCGACGGCGCCGGAACACCGGATGATGTTTGCGCAGCGCCGTCACCTTCCTGGTGAACTCGAGCAGTTCGGCGTTGCGCTCGGTCAGCGACCAGTCCATCCACGACAGCTGGGAGTCCTGGCAGTACACGTTGTTGTTGCCCAGTTGGGTGCGGCCGATCTCGTCGCCGTGCGCGATCATCGGGGTGCCCTGCGAAACCATAAGCGTGGCAAGGAAATTACGGGTCTGGCGGCTGCGCAGCTTGATGATCTCGGGATCGTCGGTGGGGCCTTCGACACCGCAGTTCCACGACCTGTTGTGGCTTTCGCCGTCGCGGTTGCCCTCGCCGTTGGCCTCGTTGTGCTTCTCGTTGTGGGACACCAGGTCGTGCAGCGTGAACCCGTCGTGGGCGGTGACGAAGTTGATGCTGGCGCCCGGCCGGCGGCCGGTGGCCTCGTACAGGTCGGACGACCCGGTCAGCCGTGACGCGAATTCGCCGAGGGTGGCAGGCTCTCCGCGCCAGTAGTCGCGCACGGTGTCTCGGTACTTGCCGTTCCACTCGGTCCACAGGCCGGGGAAGTTGCCCACCTGGTAGCCGCCTTCGCCGACATCCCACGGCTCGGCGATCAGCTTGACCTGGCTGACCACCGGATCCTGCTGTACCAGGTCGAAGAACGCCGACAGCCGGTCGACGTCGTGCAACTCGCGCGCCAGCGTCGAGGCGAGGTCGAAACGGAAGCCGTCGATGTGCATCTCCAGTACCCAGTACCGAAGTGAGTCCATGATCAGCTGCAATGTGTGCGGATGACGCGCGTTCAGGCTGTTGCCTGTGCCGGTGTAGTCCTTGTAGTAACGCAAATCCTCGTCGACCAGCCGGTAGTAGGCCGCGTTGTCGATGCCGCGGAAGTTGATGGTGGGCCCCAGCTGATTGCCCTCGGCGGTGTGGTTATAAACCACGTCGAGGATGACTTCGATGCCGGCCTCGTGGAACGTGCGCACCATGGTCTTGAACTCCGCGACCGCGGCACCGGGATGCAGGATCGAGGCGTAAGCGTTGTGGGGCGCGAAGAAGCCGAATGTGTTGTAACCCCAGTAGTTCCGCAGGCCGAGGTCGAGAAGCCGGAAGTCGTGCATGAACTGGTGCACCGGCATCAACTCGATTGCGGTGACGCTCAGCGACAGCAGATGGTCGATGATCGCCGGGTGCGACAGGCCGGCGTAGGTGCCGCGCAGTTCCTCAGGCAGGCCCGGATGGGTTTGGGTCATGCCCTTGACGTGGGCCTCGTAGATGATCGTCTCGTTGTACGGGCGCCGCGGTGACCGGTCTGACCCCCAGTCGAAGAACGGGTTGACCACCACACTGGTCATCGTCTGGCCGAGCGAGTCGAGCAGCGGCCGGTTTCCGGACGCCGAGTCGTCGTGCTCGGCCGCGGCCATGTCGTAGGAGAACAGCGCCGGGCCCTTCTTGAAGTCGCCGTCGAACGCCTTGCCGTAGGGATCGAACAGCAGCTTGCTCGGATCGCACCGAAGACCGGCGGCCGGCTCCCACGGCCCGTCGACGCGGAAGCCGTAGCGCTGGCCGGGTGTGATCGCCGGCAGGTAGGCGTGCCAGACGAACCCGTCGACCTCGTCGAGGCGGATCCGCTCCTCGGTGCCGTCCTTCTCGATCAGGCACAAGTCGACCCGTTCGGCGACCTCGGAGAACAGCGAGAAGTTGGTGCCCGCGCCGTCATACGTGGCGCCCAGCGGGTACGGCATGCCCGGCCATACCGTCGCCAGGATCGGCCCGGTGTCTGGATTCGTGTCACTCGCGGCCATCGTTCGACCCTATCCGCCCCCGTCCGTACTCTCAGTCTTCGTGCCAGCGTTGACCCCCGACCAGATCGGCGCGATCGACGCTGCACACGTCTGGCACCCCTACAGCGGGGTGGGCGAGCACGCACTGGCGCCGACGGTTGCGGTGGGCGCGCACGGCGCCGCCATCACGGTGGTGCGGGACGGCCACCGAATCGACGTCCTCGACGCCATGAGCTCATGGTGGACGGCGATCCACGGCCACGGCCACCCGGCGCTGGACGCCGCGGTCACCGGTCAGCTGGCGAGGTTGAACCACGTGATGTTCGGCGGACTCACCCACGAGCCCGCGGCCCGGCTGGCGCAACTGCTCGTCGACATCACCCCGGCAGGCCTGGACAGGGTGTTCTTCAGCGACTCCGGCTCGGTGTCGGTGGAGGTCGCGGTCAAGATGGCGCTGCAGTACTGGCGCGCTCTCGGCCAAGCGGACAAGCACCGGCTGATGACGTGGCGCGGCGGATACCACGGCGACACGTTCACCCCGATGAGCGTCTGCGACCCCGACGGCGGGATGCACTCGTTGTGGACCGACGTGCTGGCCCGT
This sequence comes from uncultured Actinomycetota bacterium, assembly GCA_963775205.1. Classification (GTDB taxonomy): domain Bacteria; phylum Actinomycetota; class Actinomycetes; order Mycobacteriales; family Mycobacteriaceae; genus Mycobacterium. The sequence goes on from CAVZHV010000005.1 coordinate 44,561, forward strand.
CAGGTGTTCGCGCCGCAGGTGCCCTCCGAGTACGACGAGGCGTACTCCGCCGCGTTCGAACAGCAACTGGCCTCCCACGCCGACGAGCTGGCGGCCGTGATCGTCGAACCCGTGGTGCAGGGCGCCGGCGGGATGAGGTTCCACGACCCGCGCTACCTCCTCGACCTGCGCGACATGTGCCGCCGCCACGGCGTGCTGCTGATCTTCGACGAGATCGCCACCGGCTTCGGGCGCACCGGAGAACTGTTCGCCGCCGATCATGCCGGCGTCGCACCGGACATCATGTGCGTCGGCAAGGCGCTGACCGGGGGCTACATCACGCTGGCCGCGACTCTGTGCACCGAGGAGATCGCGCAGACCATCAGCAGCCACGAACCCGGCGCGCTGATGCACGGCCCGACGTTCATGGCCAACGCGCTGGCGTGCGCGGTCTCCGTGGCGTCGGTGGAGCTGCTGCTGGGCCAGGATTGGCGGTCCCGGGTGCGCCACATCGAGTCCGGCCTGACTGCGGGGCTGCAGAATGCGCAAGCCCTCGACGGCGTCGCCGACGTCCGGGTTCTCGGCGCCATCGGCGTCATCGAGATGCGCCGGCCGGTCGACCTTGCGGTGGCCACACCCGTCGCGCTGGACAACGGTGTGTGGCTGCGGCCTTTCCGCAACCTGATCTACGCGATGCCGCCCTATATCTGCTCGCCGGCGCAGGTCGAGCAGATCACCTCGGCCATGGTCGCCGTCGCCGCCCCTTAGCCCCGCGGGCGTTAGGGTGCAGGCTGATCGGTTACTCGATGGCTGCCGACGGGAGGCGTAGGTGGAGGGGACTCCGTTCGGCCGCTACAGATTGATCGAGCTGGTCGGCCGGGGCGGCATGGGCGAGGTGTGGAAGGCGTTCGACACCGCGACCAACCGGGTCGTCGCCCTGAAGATGTTGTCGGCCAATGTCGCTGACGATCCGCAGTACGAGAAGCGATTCCGCCGCGAAGCTTTGGCTGCTGCCGGGCTGACGAACCCGCATGTGGTATCGATCCACAACTTCGGCGAGATCGAGGGTCGCCTCTATGTGGACATGGCGCTCATCGAAGGCCGCGACCTGCGAAGCATCCTGCGCGATGGACCGCTGCCGCCGGCACGCGCGATCGCAATCATCGAACAGATCACCTCGGCGCTGCACGCCGCACATCGAATCGGTTTGGTGCACCGCGATGTCAAACCCTCCAACATTCTGGTCGACGACGAGGACTTCGCCTATCTGATCGACTTCGGCATTGCCCGCGCCGTCGGGGAAAAGGGATTGACCGCGACCGGGAATGTGATCGGCACCTGGGCCTACATGGCGCCCGAGCGGCTGACCAGCGGAGAAGCTGACCCTCGCGCCGACATCTACGCCTTGGCGTGTGTGCTCCACGAGTGCCTGACAGGCAGCCAGCCCTACCCCGGCAGCAGCGTGGAACAACAGATCACCGGGCATTTGACCTTGCCACCGCCGCGGCCTTCGGCGGTGCGGCATGATCTCCCGGCCCAACTCGACACCGTCATCGCAACAGGGATGGCGAAGAATCCCGACGACCGCTATTCGACTGTCACCGAGCTGGCCCAGGCGGCACGCGCGGCGATCACCGTTCCGACAACACTGCCCGCACCCCCAGCCCCCACCGTCGCCGCACCGCTGCAGAGCCGTCCAGCGCCGGCCATCGGTGGCCAGTCAGACTCCGCACCCACTTATCAGCAGGCACCCTCAACGCAAAGCGGACCTCAACCGCTCTACCAGACCCCAGTCACGTCGGGACCGGGATGGCAGGGGCCTCCTTCCGGGCCGATGCCCTGGTCCCAGCCGCCGAAGCGCAGCTGGGCGCCGATCATCGCCGCAGCGGTGGCATTCGTGGTCGTCAGCATCGTCGCCGTGCTGGTGGTTGTGCTGATACCGAAGTTCACGAACAGCGGTGGGGACACCACCACACCGACGACGACGACTCCGACCACCGCCTCGAGCAGGCCGCGGCCGACAACCGCCAGGACGACGCCGCCATCCACGGCGCCCACTGGTGCGGCAGCGCGGCTGATGAGCGTTCTTCCGGCCGGTTACGACGCTGGCACCTGCAAACAGGTCGACCCCGTCGCTGAGGCACTCGCCACCGTCGACTGCGACAGGAACAGCAAGCCCGGCGGACCGGAAGTCGCCCGCTATTCGTTGTTCCCCGACCAGGCAGCCCTTGACCGGCAATTCGAGGCGGCCATGAAGGAAGACGAGAAACTGCAGAACTGTCCCGGAAGCGACACGCCGTCGCCGACCACGTGGCACTACACATCGACCCCCGAAAAAGTCGAGGGTCAGGTCGCGTGCGGCACCTATGAGGGCAGTCCGGACATCATCTGGACCCGCAACGAGGATTTGTTGCTGGCCGACGGCCAGGGTCCGGACATGAATGCGCTGCACGAGTGGTGGGTGAAATTCGGCTGATCGGCCCGCTCCAACGGGTGATGTGGTTCGGTCGCCGGGTCCTCGTCGTCGGAGACGGTAGGGCTGACCTAGGGTGAAGCGGGATGAACAGCCGAATCGACCTCTCACCGCTGGCGTGGCTCGACGACGTCGAGGCCGAGCGCCGTGGCGCCGGGCTGCGTCGTTCGCTGCGGACGCGCTCGCCGGTTGGTGCCGAGGTGGACCTCGCCTCCAACGACTACCTGGGCCTGTCGCAGCATCCCGCCGTGATCGACGGCGGCGTGCAGGCCCTGCGCACCTGGGGTGCCGGGTCCACCGGCTCGCGGCTCGTGACCGGAAACACCGAACTGCACGAGGAATTTGAGACTGCGCTGGCCGAATTCGTCGGCGCCCCATCGGCATTGGTGTTCTCGTCGGGCTACGCGGCCAACCTTGCCGCCGTCGTCGCACTGTCGGGCCCGGGCTCGCTGGTGGTGTCCGATGTCCACAGTCACGCATCACTGGTCGACGCATGCCGGTTGTCGCGGGCCCGCGTCGTGGTCACGCCGCACCGCGATGTCGACGCTGTCGATGCCGCGCTGGCGGCACGCCACGAACGCCGGGCGGTGGTGATCACCGACTCGGTGTTCTCCGCTGACGGCGCCCTGGCGCCGCTGACGTCGCTGCACGAGGTATGCCGGCGCCACGGCGCCCTGCTGATCGTCGACGAGGCTCATGGTCTCGGCGTGCGCGGTGACGGCGGTCGCGGGTTGCTGCACGAGGTTGGTCTGGCCGGGGCTCCGGACGTGGTGATGACGACCACGCTGTCAAAAGCGCTCGGAAGCCAGGGCGGCGTCGTCCTCGGTCCGGTGGCGGTGCGCGAGCACCTGATCGACGCGGCACGGCCGATGATCTTCGACACCGGCCTCGCACCGGCCGCGCTGGGCGCTGCGCTGGCCGCGCTGCGCGTGCTCATCGCCGAACCTGACCGCCCGCGCAAAGTGCTGCGCAACGCCGCGCTCCTCGCGGACATGTGCGGGGTGGCCGAACGACCGGAGTCCGCGGTGGTGTCGGTGATCCTCGGCGCGCCCGAAGTGGCGGTGGCCGCTGCGACAGCGTGCCTGGAGCGCGGGGTGCGCGTCGGCTGCTTCCGGCCGCCATCAGTGCCGGCGGGAACGTCGCGGCTCCGGCTGACGGCCAGGGCGTCGCTGTCTGACGACGAGCTGGGCACCGCGCAGCGGGTGCTGACGGAAGTGCTGCGTACGGCACGCCGGTGAGCTACCTGTTCGTCACGGGCACCGACACCGGCGTCGGCAAGACGGTCGCGACGGCGGCGCTGGCGTGCTGCGCCCGGCTCGCCGGCATCGACGTGGCGGTGTGCAAGCCCGTGCAGACCGGCACGGCGGAAGGCGACGACGACCTCGCCGATGTCGAGCGGCTCTCCGGGGCCGATCGAGTCGTCGGTTCCTGGCGCTATCCCGAGGCGCTGGCCCCGGCGGCCGCTGCGCAACGCGCGGGGTTGCCATTGCCCAACCGCGTCGAGCTCGACGTGTTCTTGCGGGTTGTCGACCACTCGCACCAACTGACGCTGGTCGAAGGGGCCGGGGGATTGCTGGTCGAGATCGGGGACGGTGGCGTCACGTTGCGGGACCTGGCACGTGATGGGCACGCGCCGGTGCTCGTCGTCGTCAGGGCCGGGCTCGGCACGCTCAACCATACCGCACTGACGCTGGAAGCCCTTGACGCACACAGTGTCTCGTGTGCCGGTGTGGTGATCGGCGCATGGCCGGCCGAGCCCGGACCCGTCGAACTCGGCAACCGCGAGGCACTGGCGAAGATGGCGCCGTTGCGCGCGGTGCTGCCGGCCGGCGCGGCGGCCATGTCGCGCGCCGAGTTCGAGGAGATGAGCGGCGCTATCGACCGGGACTGGCTGGCGGAACTGGCCGGCTGACGTGGTGCACTCGGTCGAACTGCTGCTGGACACCGACTCCGAGGCTGCGATTCACCGCGTATGGCAAGGGTTGTCCGACGCCGGCCTTCGGACCCCGCCACCGACGAGCCGCCCGCACGTGACATTGCTTGTCGCCGAGGCGATCTCGCCAGACGTCGACGTGTCGTTGCGCCCGGTCCTGGATCGCCTGCCGCTGTCGTGCGTCATCGGCGCACCCGTCGTGTTCGGGCGGTCCCCGTTCATCCTGGTCCGGCTGGTGGTGCCGTCGGCGGAGCTGCTGGAGTTGCACGCAGACGTCGTGCGAATCAGCGATGCCGTTCCTCACGCCCGCAGCTGCGCCGAATTCCCTTGCGGGGCAATGGACTCCGCACACCACGCTGGCGCGCCGGGTGGAGCCGCGGCGGCTCGCTGAGGCGTTGACCATCCGCAGCGTCACTCGCGACATCCGCGGAAGCATCACCGGGCTTCGCCGCTGGGACGGCAACAAGCGCGTCGAGCACCTGATCACCTGACGGTGCGCGAAACCGGAGTTTCGCACGCCGCTACTCGAACTCTGTGTGCGAAGCGCTGGTTTCGGCGCAAGACGCGATGCCGCCGACCAGCAGTCCCAGCCCGAACGCAAATCGGCCACTCGGGTCCGTCGTCAACACCGACTGCCCATCGGCCAACACCCCGGCGGCGTCCCACTGCAGCCGCGACTGCTCGTCGGCGGTGAACCCCAGCACGTAGTACACGACGGTGCGCGCGGCCAACTCCGCCTGGCCGGGCGCGACGCCGGCGTCGACAGCCGCGTCGGCCAGCGCTCTCACGATCGACGCCATCCCCGCCGACTGTCCCGCCGCGAAGCTCGCCGACACCAGCTCCGCGCCGTCGGTGTGGGACAGCAGCGCGTCACGCAGCCGCGCACAGATCCCGCCGACTCGCTCACGCCAGCTGCCGGTGACGTCGTCGACCGGTCGCAGGATGCGGTCGGCCACCGCACCGAGCAGCGCCTGCTTGTTGGGGAAGTGCCAGTACAGCGCGCCGGGACTGACGTCGAGCTCGCGGGCCAGCCGCCGCATGGTCAGATCGGCGATGCCGTAGGTGTCCAAGAGACCCGTCGCCGCGTCGACCACGTCGCTTTTGTGCAGCTGCACCCGGGTACCCTAACCTGAACACCGTTCAAGTCGACCAGGAGGAGCGCGCCCGTGACCGACGTCCTGGACGTGGCCCGCGAACAGGTACTGGAGCGTGGCGAAGGCCTGAACCAGGACCAGGTGCTGGCCGTGCTGCGCCTCGACGACAACCGCCTCGACGACCTGCTGGCGCTCGCCCACGAGGTGCGGCTGCGGTGGTGCGGCCCCGAGGTCGAGGTCGAGGGCATCATCAGCCTTAAAACCGGCGGCTGCCCGGAGGACTGCCACTTCTGCTCGCAGTCCGGGCTGTTCAGCTCGCCTGTGCGCAGCGCGTGGCTGGACGTCCCGAGTCTCGTCGAGGCCGCGAAGCAGACCGCGAAGACAGGCGCGACGGAGTTCTGCATCGTTGCAGCCGTGCGCGGACCCGACGAGCGGCTGCTGGCGCAGGTCGCCGCCGGCATCGAAGCGATCCGCGACGAGGTCGACATCCAGATCGCGTGCTCGCTGGGCATGCTGACCCAAGAACAGGTCGACCGGCTCTCCGCGATGGGCGTGCACCGCTACAACCACAACCTGGAGACCGCCCGGTCGCATTTTTCGAACGTCGTCACCACCCACACCTGGGAGGAGCGGTGGCAGACGCTGGAAATGGTCCGCGACGCCGGCATGGAGGTGTGCTGCGGCGGCATCCTCGGGATGGGCGAGACGCTGGAGCAGCGTGCCGAATTCGCTTGCCAGCTGGCCGAATTGGACCCCGACGAGGTGCCGCTGAACTTCCTCAACCCTCGCCCGGGCACGCCGTTCGGCGACCTCGACGTGCTGCCCGCGTCCGAGGCGCTCAAGGCCGTCGCCGCGTTCCGGCTCGCCTTGCCTGCCACGATGCTGCGGTTCGCCGGTGGCCGGGAGATCACGCTCGGCGACCTCGGCGCCAAGCAGGGCATTCTGGGCGGCATCAACGCGGTGATCGTCGGCAACTACCTCACGACGTTGGGAAGGCCCGCCGAGGCCGATCTCGAGTTGCTCGACGACCTGCAGATGCCGATCAAGGCGCTCAACGCGACGCTGTGAAGTTCAACGTCTACACCGGCGAACCCGCGGGCACGGCGGTCCCGACGGCTGCGAAGCTGGGTCTGGAGCCGCCGCGCTACTGCGCCGAGTGCGGTCGGCGGATGACGGTGCAGGTGCGCCCCGACGGGTGGTCGGCGAAGTGCTCCCGGCACGGGTTGCAGGACTCGGCCGACCTGGAGACCAAGCGATGAGGAGACTGTGGGCGGTGCCGCTCGGGATGGCGCTGGCCGGAATCGCCATCGGAGGGCTCTGGGCGTGGCTCGCCCCGCCGGTGCACAGCGCCGCCGCGGTGACGAAGTCCGGCAAGCACGTTCAGCAGTACCTCGGCAGCGAGGCCGACCACTATTTCGACGCCGCGGTGATGCTGGCGGGCATGCTCGTCGGCCTGGGCGTGGTGGCTGCGGTGCTGGTGTGGCAGTGGCGACAGCAACGCGGCCCCGCGATGGTGATCGCATTGACGGCAGGCGGGGCGGCTGCGGCAGCCGCGGCGGCCGGGACTGGCGCGGGTTTGGTGCGAATTCGCTACGGCCACTTCGACATTGAAGGGGTTCCGGCCGATCACAAGCTGCACTACGTCACCCAGGCGCCGGCGGTGTTCTTCGGGCAAACGCCGCTGCAGGTGCTGACGGCTCTCTTGCTGCCGGTCGCCGCCGCAGTGCTCACCTACGCCATGATGGCCGCGGCGTCCGCGCACGACGACCTCGGCGCGCGGCAGTCAGTCATCCAGACTGGCGCTTAGCCGCTCGGCCGCCGCCAGGTAGTCCTGCGCGAATTCGTAGACCACCTGCCGTGCGGGCTTGACGGAGTTCATCAACCCGACGCCCTGTCCCACCCAGTAGGTGGCCAGCGCGCGAGCGCCCTCGTCGCCGTTGGCGGCCAGCGTGTCGATGCGCCGCAGCACCGGCTCGCTGATCATCGACTGCAGCGGCATCGGCAACGGCTCAGGACCCTTCCCGGACTCCCACGCCTCGGTCCAGTCGGATTTCAGCTGCCGCGTCGGCTTGCCGGTCCGGCACGTCGACCGGACGGTGTCGCGCGAGGTCGCGGTCAGCATCCGCTGCTTGGTGTACGGCGCGGTCTCGGCCTCTTCGGTGGTCAGCCACACCGAGCCGGTCCACGCGCCGGCGGCGCCCATCGCCACTGCGGCGGCCATCTGCCGGCCGGTCACGATACCGCCGGCCGCAAGCACGGGGACCGGCCTGATGGCCTCGACCGCTTCGATGACCTCGGGGACCAGCACCATGGTCGTCACCTCGCCGCAGTGCCCGCCGGCCTCGGTGCCGGCCGCGATGACGATGTCGACACCGGCGTTGACGTGCTTGACGGCATGTTCCTTGGCGCCGGCCAGCGCCGCGACCGGGACGCCGTGCGTCTTGCCGGCCTCCAGCATCGACTGCGGCGGCCGGCCCAGCGCATTGGCGATCAGCTTGATCGGGTGCTTGAACGCGACTTCCATCAGGCTCTCGCCGGCATCGTCGGTCGTCGCTACCCGCGGCAGCCTGCTGGGTGCGGAGGGGATGCCGTGGTCGGCCAGCAGCGCGTCGACGTACGCCCGATACTCGGCCGGGATCATCTCCGCGAACTGCTCGGAAGTCAGCCGCTGCCCCTTGCCGACGGACGTCTCCGGCACGATGAGGTCCACGCCGTAGGGCTTGCCGCGAACCTCGGACTCGATCCAATTGAGTTCCTGCTCAAGCTGTTCGGGTGTCAGCGTCACCGCCCCGAGCACCCCGAACCCGCCCGCGTTGGTCACCGCGGCCACCACGTCGCGGCAGTGGCTGAACGCGAGCAACGGGATGTCGATCCCCAGCATGTCGCAGATGGCTGTTCTCATGGCCACTCCTTGCCGCCCGGACCGAAGGCTATGTGTCGAGCACCGACAGCGGGCGGCGTTCCACCTTGCGGCCGGTGATCACCCGTGCCGCGATGCCCACCAGCCGCAGCATGCCCTTGTACGTGGACGGGTTGAACAGCGTCGGCCACGCCGTCTGGACCAGGTGCTCGGACAGCGGTCGGCCGGCGAACCGGTCGCGCAGCCAGCGCAGCGTCATCGGCGCCGACATCGGATGCAGCAGCATGTGCTCGCTGAAGCTGTCCCGGTGGTAGGTCACCGACGCCCCGCCCGCCCGATAGGCCTCGGTCAGCTCGTCGATGTCGTCGACGGACACGATCTTGTCGTGCACCGCCTGCACGATCAGGACAGGCCGACTGGGTGCGGCCGTACCGAGTTTGATGTGGTCGAACACGTACTGGACCTCGGGCTCGGCCAAGATCTCCTCGAGCGGACGGTCGACGTAGGCGTCGATGTCCTTGTTCATCAAGCGAATCACCGCGGCGACCGTCGTCATCTTCTCCGCGGACTTCAGCAGAGACCGTCCCTCTTCGGTGGCGTGCCGTTCGATGATCGTCCGAAGCTCGGGATAGATGTGGGACAGCGCGGCGATCACCATCGTCGGCAGCCCGGCGTAGAACGAGCCGTTGAGCCGCCTGAACGCCGACCCGAGATCGCCGACCGGCGACCCGAGCACCGCACCGACGATGTTGAGTTCGGGTGCGTAGTCGGCGCACGTCTCGGCCGCCCACGCGGTCGCGAGGCCGCCCCCGGAGTATCCCCACAGCCCGATCGGGGAGTCCGCCGAGATGCCGAGCCGCTCGCAGCTGGTCGCCGCCCGTAGCCCGTCGAGGATGCGGTAACCCGGTTCGTAGGGCGCCCCCCACATGCCGTGGATGCCCTCGTGGTCGGGCACCGATACCGCCCAGCCCTCGGCCAGTGCGGCGGCGACCAGCAAGAACTCGAACTGCGCCAGGGCGCCGGGTGCGAACGCTCCGCGGCGCATCGCGTACGACGGAAAGCAGCGCGACGTCACGGCGTCGATCGCGCACTGGTACGACACGATCGGGCACACGTTCTCCGGACCGCGCTCGGCAGGCACGAGAACGGTGGTCACGGCGGCTTCCGGCGCTCCGCTGCGGTTGCTGCTGCGGTACAGCAGTTGCGTGGCGAAGAACTTCTGCGGGACGAACCCGAGAAAGCCCAGTTCGACGTCGCGGCTGCGCAGCACCGTGCCCGGCGCGGCGTGCTCGAAGCCGGGTGGCGGCTGATAGAACGGGTCGCGGTGGGGTGGTACCGGCCGGCTTCGCCGCAGCTCTTGGTGCGGGATGGCGCCGATCCAGTCAGCACCGGCCGCGTGGGCCAGGCCGGCAGAATCCATTGCGAACACTCCTTCGTGGTCAACCGGCACGTTACTTTAAGAGAGCTATGAGAATCCAGTCGACTCACCCGGGCGGGCGTAATGCCGCGAATTCATCGGTCACGCGGTACCGGGAGTCGGTGAAGCGGTAGAGCGCTGCAGGCCGGCCGCCGCTGCGCCCGCTGCGGGCGATCGTGCCGGTGCGGGTGATGACGTTGCGGCGGGCGAGCACCCGCTGCAGGTTGGTGGCGTCGACCTGATGGCCCAGCGCCGCACCGTAGATGTCACGCAGTGTCGACAGCGCAAAGTCTTTGGGCGCCAACGCGAATCCGATATTGGTGTACGACATCTTGGCCACCAGCCTGCTGTGGGCGTGGGTCACCATCGGGCCGTGGTCGAACGCCATCGGCGGCAGTGCGTCGACCGGGTGCCAGCGGGTGTCGGGTGGCAACGCCGGCGTCGCGGGGGAGGGCACCAGCCCCAGAAATGTCGAGGCGATGGTCCGGGCCCCCGGCACGCGTGCCGGGTCGGAGAACACAGCGAGCTGCTCGAGATGAGCGATTTCACGCAGGTCCACCTTCTCGGCCAGTTGACGACGAATTGAACTGGTCATGTCCTCGTCGTTGCGCAGCCTGCCGCCTGGCAACGACCAGGCGCCGCGTTGCGGGTTCATCGCCCGCTCCCACAGCAGCACGCTGAGCTGGGGCTTCGGTGTGCCGAGGTGACGAACCTGGAACACGACCGCGAGCACCTCGTGCTCGGTGCTAGTATGTGGCATGTTTTCGATTATAAGTCGAAAACCGCGAGGCTGAAGGAGACGGCGATGACGACGTTCCTCGACGAAGGGGTCTACACAGGCGTCGAGCCAGATGCCGAGTGGGCCGCCGAGGTCCGCCGGTTGGCTGAGCTGCGTAATGCGACGCTGCTCGCGCACAACTACCAGGTTCCGGCCATCCAGGATGTCGCCGATCACGTCGGCGACTCACTCGCGCTGTCGCGCATCGCCGCGGAGGCGCCGGAGCAGACGATCGTGTTCTGCGGCGTGCACTTCATGGCCGAGACCGCCAAGATCCTCAGCCCGGAGAAGACCGTGCTGATCCCCGACCAGCGTGCGGGTTGCTCGTTGGCCGACTCGATCACCGCCCAGGAACTCGCCGCGTGGAAGGCCGAGCATCCGGGCGCGGTCGTGGTGTCGTACGTCAACACCACCGCGGCGGTCAAGGCGCTCACGGACATCTGCTGCACGTCGGCCAACGCGGTCGACGTGGTCGCGTCCATTCCCGAGGACCGCGAGGTGCTGTTCTGCCCCGACCAGTTCCTCGGCGCACACGTCCGCCGGGTGACGGGCCGCAAGAACCTGCATGTCTGGGCCGGTGAATGCCACGTGCACGCCGGCATCAACGGCGACGAGCTCGCCGACCAGGCCCGCTCCCACCCGGATGCCGAGCTCTACGTGCACCCCGAATGCGGGTGCGCGACGTCAGCGCTGTACCTGGCCGGGGAGGGCGCGGTGCCTGCCGAGCGGGTCAAGATCCTGTCCACCGGCGGCATGCTCGACGCCGCCCGCGCCACCCGGGCCCGCCAGGTTCTGGTCGCCACCGAGGTCGGCATGCTGCACCAATTGCGCAGGGCCGCACCGGAAGTCGATTTCCGGGCCGTCAACGACCGGGCGTCGTGCAAGTTCATGAAGATGATCACGCCGGCCGCGCTGCTGCGCTGCCTGGTCGAAGGCGCCGACGAGGTGGACGTCGATCCCGAAACCGCACGGCTGGCCCGCCGCAGCGTGCAGCGCATGATCGAGATCGGCCGGCCCGGCGGCGGCGAATGACTGAGCTGTCTGCTCTTCGCGCAAGCGGCTCATCGCCCAGGCAGGCCCGCGCCGATGTCGTCGTCATCGGCACCGGAGTCGCCGGCCTGGCCGCGGCAATAGCCGCTGCGCGGCGGGGCGCTCGGGTGATGGTGCTGAGCAAGACGTCGGACACCGCAACGTTTTACGCGCAGGGCGGGATCGCGGTGGTGCTGCCGCGCACCGACGACTCCATCGACGCCCACGTCGACGACACGGTCGCGGCCGGGGGCGGGCTCTGCGACCGCGACGCGGTGCGATCCATCGTCGCCGACGGATACCGCGCGGTCACCGAATTGGTCTCCGACGGTGCGCGTTTCGACGAATCAGCGCCCGGGCACTGGGCGTTGACCCGCGAAGGCGGCCACTCCCGGCGCCGCATCATCCACGCGGGAGGCGACGCGACCGGCGCCGAGGTGCAACGCGCGCTGAACCAGGCGGCCACGACCTTCGATATCCGCCGCAATCATGTTGCGCGACAACTGCTTCACGACGACGACGGCATCACCGGCGTCGAGGTGATCAACGACGACGGCGTCGGCATCGTGCATGCGCCGGCCGTGATCCTCGCGACAGGCGGTCTCGGCCACCTGTACCGGGCGACCACCAACCCGGAAGGCTCGACGGGCGACGGGATCGCGCTGGCGCTGTGGGCAGGAGTGCCGGTGCGCGACATCGAGTTCATCCAGTTTCACCCGACCATGCTCTACGACAGTCGAAGCGCGGGGCGCCGACCGTTGATCACCGAAGCCTTGCGCGGTGAAGGCGCCAAACTGGTTGATTCGCGGGGTGACTCGGTGACACAAGGTGTGCATCCCATGGGCGATCTGGCCCCGCGCGACGTGGTGGCTGCCGCCATCGAAGCACGGTTGCGAGAAAGCGGCGATGCGTGCGTGTACCTCGACGCGCGTGCGATACCGGATCTCCCGAACCGATTCCCCACGGTCACCCGAGCCTGCCGTGCCGCGGGTATCGACCCGGTACGCGACCTGATTCCCGTAGTGCCGGGTGCACATTACAGCTGCGGCGGTGTGGTCACCGACGTTCACGGACGTACCGAACTCGCCGGCTTGTTCGCGGCCGGCGAAGTCGCGCGGACCGGAATGCACGGCGCCAACCGGCTGGCGTCCAACAGCCTGCTCGAAGGTCTGGTGGTCGGCACCCGGGCGGGTCGGGCAGCCGCCGCGCACGCCACGGCTCGCGGACCGGTCACCGCATCGCTGCCGCAACCCACTACGCGAACCGCGTTGCGCCGCAATTATCTTCAGTACGCCATGAGCGCTCACGCCTCAGTGGCCCGCGATGCCGACGGACTCTCCCAGCTAGAGCAATTGCTGACCGCCGCACCTCCGCGCGAGGCCCGCACCCGCGCCGACGTCGAGGACGTCGCGCTGACCGTCACCGCCCGGGCCGTCGCAGCTGCTGCGTTGGCTCGCACCGAGACTCGTGGATGCCACCACCGCGCCGACTACCCCGAGTCAGATCCGGAGCAGGCCCGCAGCATCTCGGTCCAACTGGCAGCGGATGGACGCGTCGTGGCCAATGCTCCGGTTCCGGCCGGGGTCTGCTGCTGATGCGTCTCGACGAACACGAGGTGGCTGAAGCGCGCGCGGTGATCCTGCGTGCGCTCGACGAGGACCTGCGCTACGGACCCGACGTCACCACTGAGGCGACGGTCCCGGCCGATGCGACGACGACGGCCGCGCTGGTCGCCCGTGAGCCCGGCGTCGTCGCGGGGTGTGACGTCGCGCTGCTGGTGCTCGACGAGGTGCTCGGGGCGGGCGGTTATCGCGTGCTCGACCGGGCCGCCGACGGGGACCGCGTCGAGGCCGGCGGCACGGTGCTGCGCGTCGAGGCCCCGACCCGCGGCCTGCTGACAGCCGAGCGGACGCTGCTGAACCTGTTCTGTCACCTGTCGGGAGTCGCGACTGCGACGCGGCAGTGGGTCGATGCAGTGGCCGGCACCCAAACCGTCATCCGCGACACCCGCAAGACGCTGCCGGGACTGCGGGCGCTGCAGAAGTACGCGGTGCGTGTCGGGGGCGGGCAGAACCACCGCATGGGACTCGGAGATGCCGCGCTGATCAAGGACAACCACGTGGCCGCGGCCGGCTCAGTTGTCGCCGCGCTGCGCGCCGTCAGTGCCGCCGCGCCCGGCCTGCCCTGTGAGGTCGAGGTCGACTCGCTGGAGCAACTTGACGAGGTGCTCGCCGAGCCGGTGGAACTGGTTCTGCTGGACAACTTCAAGGTGTGGCAGGCGCAGATGGCCGTGCAAAGGCGCAACAGCCAGGCTCCCGGCGTTAAGCTGGAAGCCTCGGGCGGGCTGACGCTGGAGAATGCGCATGCGTATGCGACGACCGGCGTCGACTACCTCGCCGTCGGCGCCCTCACCCATTCGGTGCGAGTTCTCGACATCGGCCTGGATCTCTAACTCGGCGAATTTCAGCGCGCCAGCACGGCCCGCACCGCCGCCTTCGCCGAATTCAGCGCTGCCGCATCGCCTTTGGTGCGAGCCAGCACCAGCGCGCCTTCGATGATCGAGACCACGGCAAGCGCAGTCTCATCCGCCCGGTCGGCGGACCACCCGTCCGCGCGAAGCCGCTCTGCGATCGCCGCACACCAACTGTCGAACGCACGTGCCGCGGCGCGCCGCACGAGTTCGCTCGCATGCACCGACTCGGTGGCGATCGGCTCGACCGGGCAGCCGTCGCGGCAGTCCGCAGCCAGCCCAGCCGCGAGCATGTCCAGCCAGCGGTCGACCACCGCGATCACGTCAGCTTCGCCGGCCAGCGCTGCCCGCAGCACGGCCTCGATCTGCGCGCCGGCGGACTCCACCACCGCGGCCGCCAGTTCCTGCTTGCCGCCGGGAAAGTGGTGATACAGCGAACCGGCCTTCACCCCGGCGTCGTCGAGAATCTGGTTCAGGCCGGTCGCGGCGTAACCCTGCCGGCGGAACAGGGTGGCTGCGGTGGCGATCAGCGCGGCGCGGCTGCGGTCGGGACGGGGCACATCCTTGACAATACTAGAAAGATCGTTCAACAATCTTGCGTATGCGCCATCTGGTGTTCGAAGAGGCCGGACGATACGCCTGGCGAGACGCCCCCGAACCCGCGATTTCCGCACCCGAGCAGGCGCTGGTGCGCCCGGTGGCCGTCGCGTGCTGCGACCTCGACGTCGGCGTGGCCCAGGGTGCCCTCCCGATGCCGCCCGGACATGCGGTCGGCCACGAGGGCGTCGCCGAGGTCGTCGCGGTCGGCGACGGAGTCCGCAACGTGCGAGTCGGCGACCGCGTCGTCGTCCCGTTCCAGATCAGCTGCGGCCAGTGCCGTGAATGCCGTCGCGGGGCGACCGGCTCGTGCGGCTCGCTGCCGCTGATGGCGATGTACGGGATGGCCCCGCTGGCCGGCCTGGACGGCGGCGGCTTCATGGCCGACCTGGTGCTGGTGCCGTATGCCGACGCCATGCTGATCCCGGTTCCGCAGACCGTCGATCCCGTCGCCATCGCGTCGCTTTCCGACAACATCCCCGACGCCTGGCGTGCTATTGGCCCGTTCCGCACGGAGCTCGCCGCACTCGACGAGTCCGACCGCCGTGTCCTCGTGGTCGGACGGTTGTCCATCGGCGTGTACGCGGCCGCGCTGGCGTCGGCGCTCGGCGCCCACGTCGACTACCTCGACACCGACCCCAACCGACTCGCCGCCGCCGAGAAGCTGGGGGCCGTCGCGCACGACCTCCCCAAGCCCGACAAGTCCTGGGACCCCTATCCCGTCACCGTTCAGACGTCCGCCGACCCGAAAATTCTCGCCGCCACACTGCGCGCGACCTGGCCCGACGGAGTCTGCACCGACACCGGCATCTACTACCAGGGCGCGGTCGAAATGCCGCTGTTGGCGATGTACACCCGCGGTGTGCGGTTCGTCACCGGGCGAGTCAACGCACGGGCCGTCATCCCGGAGATTCTCGAGGTGCTGGCCGGCGGGTGCGACCTCGCCCCGGCGGTCGAGCAGGAGGCCGACTGGGACGACGCGCCGGCGGTGTGGCCGACGATGACGGGCAAGACGGTATTCACCCGCGCCTGACCACGACTCACGCCCAATCAATCAATTTCTCTTCGGGTGCGTCGATCAGGGACAATCGACGTAATGCCCGGTATCGAGATGACCCGGATCGACCTGCGCAACCGAATTCTGAGTGCTGCGCAGTTGCGTGCTGCGCTGCCGCGCGGCGGCGTCGATGTCGAGACGGTGCTGCCGACGGTTCGTCCGCTCGTCGAGGCCGTAGCCCAGCGCGGCGCCGAGGCAGCCCTTGAGTACGGCGAGTCGTTCGACGGGGTGCGGCCCGCCACCGTGCGCGTCGAGCGGGCCCAGCTTGACGACGCCCTGGCCGCCCTCGCGCCCGATGTCCGGACTGCGCTCGAGGTGGCGATCGAGCGGGCCAGGAGAGTGCACGCCGACCAGCGCCGCACCGATACGACGACGACGCTCGGTCCCGGTGCGACCGTCACCGAACGATGGGTGCCGGTGCAGCGGGTCGGCCTCTACGTGCCGGGCGGAAATGCGGTCTACCCGTCGAGCGTGGTGATGAACGTCGTGCCGGCCCAGACTGCGGGCGTGGACTCCCTGGTGATCGCCAGCCCGCCGCAAGCCGAGTTCGGCGGCGCGCCGCATCCGACGATCCTGGCCGCCGCGCGACTGCTGGGGGTCGACGAGGTGTGGGCAGTCGGCGGGGCACAGGGCATCGCGCTGCTGGCGTACGGCGGCGTCGACACCGACGGGACGGAGCTGGCACCGGTCGACATGATCACCGGCCCGGGCAACATCTACGTCACCGCAGCCAAGCGGATCTGCCGGTCCCACGTCGGCATCGACGCCGAGGCCGGGCCGACGGAGATCGCGATCCTGGCCGACTACACCGCCGACCCCGCGCACGTGGCCGCCGATTTGATCAGCCAGGCCGAGCACGACGAGATGGCCGCCAGCGTTCTGGTGACGCCCAGCGTGGAACTCGCCGCCGCAACCTCGAACGAGCTTGCGGCGCAACTGGAAAGCACCGTGCACCGGGAACGCGTGACCGCCGCGCTGACCGGCCGCCAGTCTGCGATCGTGCTTGTCGACGACATCGATGGCGGCGTGCGGGTGGTCAACGCCTACGCCGCCGAGCACCTGGAGATCCAAACGGCTGACGCGCCGAAGGTTGCCGCCCGAATCCGTTCTGCCGGCGCAATTTTCGTTGGCCCGTACTCGCCGGTGAGCCTCGGCGACTACTGCGCCGGCAGCAATCACGTGCTGCCGACGGCCGGATGCGCCCGCCATTCCAGCGGACTGTCGGTGCAGACGTTCCTGCGCGGCATCCACGTCGTGGAGTACGACGAGGCCGCGCTCAAAGACGTGTCCGGCCACGTGATCACGCTCGCCAAAGCCGAGGATCTGCCCGCCCACGGCGAGGCGGTGCGCCGGAGGTTCGAGGAGCGATGAGCCGCTTGCGCGAAGAGCCGACAGTCCCGAGCCTGCCCGGCCGGCGCGTCACACTCGCCGACTTGCCGCTGCGCGACGACCTGCGCGGCAAGTCGCCCTACGGCGCACCACAACTCGACGTGCCGGTGCGGCTGAACACCAACGAGAACCCGCATCCGCCCACGCCGGCTCTGGTCGACGACGTCGCGCGCTCGGTACGGGAGGCGGCCGTCAACCTGCACCGCTATCCCGACCGCGACGCCGTCGCGCTGCGCACCGATCTCGCCGCCTACCTGACCCGTCAGACCGGCGTGCACGTCGGCGTCGAAAACCTCTGGGCCGCAAACGGTTCCAATGAGATATTGCAGCAGCTGCTTCAGGCGTTCGCCGGGCCGGGCCGCAGCGCTATCGGCTTCGTGCCGTCGTATTCGATGCACCCGATCATCTCCGACGGCACGCAGACGCGTTGGCTGGAAGCTCACCGCGCCGACGACTTCGGCCTGGACGCCGACGCGGCCGTCGCCGCGATCACCGAACACCGGCCCGACGTCGTGTTCGTCGCCAGCCCGAACAACCCGTCGGGGCAATCGGTTTCGCTTCAACAACTGCGCCGCCTGCTCGACGCGATGAGCGGCGGCATTCTGATCCTCGACGAAGCATACGGCGAGTTCTCTTCTGCGCCGAGCGCGATCGGACTCATCGAGGAGTATCCGACCAAACTGGTCGTGACGCGCACCATGAGCAAGGCGTTCGCGTTCGCCGGCGGCCGTCTCGGGTATCTGATCGCCGCGCCGGCGGTCATCGACGCACTCCTGCTGGTGCGTCTGCCGTACCACCTGTCCGCGCTCACCCAAGCCGCTGCACGCGCCGCGCTGCGTCATGCCGACGAGACCCTGGCCAGCGTCGCGGCCCTCGTCGCAGAACGCCAGCGTGTCAGTGAGGCGTTGAGCCGCATGGGCTTTCGGGTGATACCCAGCGACGCGAACTTCGTGCTGTTCGGTGAATTTTCCGACGCGGCGGCCACCTGGCGTCGTTATCTGGACGCGGGCGTCTTGATCCGCGACGTCGGCATCCCCGGCTACCTGCGCGTCACCACCGGACTGCCCGCCGAGAACGACGCATTCCTCAACGCCAGCGCGAGTCTGGCGCCCCGGCCATTAGGAGCATCGTGACCGAGAACCGCCGCGCCCGCGTGGAGCGCACCACAAAGGAGTCCGACATCGTCGTCGAACTCGACCTAGACGGCACCGGTAACGTCGACGTCGACACCGGAGTGCCGTTCTACGACCACATGCTGCACGCACTCGGCAGCCACGCCAGCTTCGATCTGACCGTCCGCGTCAAGGGCGACGTGCACATCGAAGGGCACCACACCATCGAGGACACCGCGATCGTGCTCGGGCAGGCGCTGGGCCAGGCACTCGGCGACAAGAAGGGCATCCGCCGGTTCGGCGACGCGTTCATCCCGATGGACGAGACGCTGGCGCATGCGGCCGTCGACGTCTCGGGCCGGCCGTACTGCGTGCACACCGGCGAGCCGGATCACCTGCGCCACTTCACGATCGCCGGCTCGAGCGTGCCCTACCACACCGTCGTCAACCGGCACGTCTTCGAGACGCTGGCGATGAACGCTCGCATCGCGTTGCACGTCCGCACGATCTACGGCCGCGACCCGCACCACATCACGGAAGCGCAATACAAGGCCGTCGCAAGGGCGCTGCGCCAAGCCGTCGAGCGCGATCCCCGCGTTACCGGTGTGCCGTCCACGAAAGGTGCTCTGTGACAAGCAAATCCGTGGTGGTGCTGGACTACGGTTCGGGCAATCTGCGGTCGGCCCAGCGCGCCCTGGAGCGAGTTGGCGCCGACGTGGACGTCACCGCAGATCCCGCTGCCGCCACCGCCGCCGACGGCCTGGTGGTGCCCGGTGTCGGAGCTTTCGAGGCCTGCATGACGGGCCTGCGCGCCATCGGCGGCGACAAGATCATCGCCGAAAGGCTGTCGGCGGGCGCACCGGTGCTCGGCGTATGCGTGGGCATGCAGATCCTGTTCGACCGGGGAGTCGAGTTCGGCGTGGAAAGCGTTGGGTGCGGCCAATGGCCCGGAGCCGTCACGCGATTGGACGCCCCGGTGATTCCGCATATGGGGTGGAACGTTGTCGACGCCGGTGCCGGCAGCCGGCTCTTCGCAGGACTCGACGCCGACACCCGGTTCTATTTCGTGCACTCCTACGCCGCGCAGCAGTGGGAGGGCAATCCCGATGCGGTGCCGAGTTGGGCCACCCACCATGTGCGGTTCCTGGCCGCCGTCGAGGACGGGGCCTTGTCGGCCACGCAATTCCATCCCGAGAAGAGCGGCGACGCGGGTGCGATGCTGCTGAGCAACTGGGTGCGCGGCCTATGACCCACCTGATCCTGTTGCCCGCCGTCGATGTCGTGGACGGACGGGCCGTGCGCTTGGTGCAGGGGCAGGCCGGCAGCGAAACCGAGTACGGCTCGGCGCTCGACGCCGCGCTGGGCTGGCAGCGCGACGGCGCGGAGTGGATCCACCTGGTGGACCTCGACGCTGCGTTCGGCCGCGGCTCCAACCGGGACCTGCTGGCCGAAGTCGTCGGCAGGCTCGATGTCAACGTCGAACTCTCCGGTGGCATCCGCGACGACCCGTCGCTCGCCGCGGCGCTTGCGACCGGCTGCGCCCGAGTGAATCTCGGAACCGCAGCGCTCGAGAACCCGCAGTGGTGCGCGAAGGTCATCTCCGAACACGGCGAGAAGGTGGCAGTCGGGCTCGACGTGCAGATCGTCGACGGCGAGCACCGGCTGCGCGGCCGTGGATGGGAGACCGACGGCGGCGATCTCTGGGAAGTGCTGGAACGCCTTGACAGCGAAGGGTGTTCGCGCTTCGTCGTCACCGACGTCACCAAGGACGGCACGTTGACGGGCCCGAACGTCGAGCTGCTGGCCGAAGTGGCGGAATGCACGGATGCACCGGTAATCGCCTCTGGCGGGGTGTCCAGTCTCGACGACCTACGGGCCATCGCGAAGCTGACCGAGGTCGGCGTCGAGGGTGCGATCGTCGGGAAGGCGCTCTACGCCGGGCGTTTCACGCTGCCCGAAGCGCTGGCGGCGGTGCGGTAGTCATGGCCGACACCACCGATCTCGACGCGCTGGTCGCGCAGGCCGCGAAAATTCTCGACAAAGCAGCCGAACGCTTCGTCGAGGGCCACGGTGCCGACTCCGCAGTACCCAAGAAGGGCAACGACTTCGCCACCGAGATCGACCTCGCGATCGAACGCGAAGTGGTGGAGGCGCTGACGTCGGCGACCGGGATCGAAGTGCACGGGGAGGAGTACGGCGGCGCCGACGTCGATTCCCCGATGGTCTGGGTGCTCGACCCCATCGACGGCACTTTCAACTACGCTGCCGGGCTTCCTCTGGCCGCGATCCTGCTGGGGTTGATGCGAAACGGAGAGCCCGTCGCCGGTCTCACCTGGCTGCCGTTCGTCAAACAGAGATTCACCGGCGTCGTCGGAGGTCCGTTGCGCTGCAACGGAACCGAGCTGCCGCGGCTGGAGCCCGCTCAGCTTGAGGACGCGGTCGTCGGCGTCGGCACCTTCAACGTGGACTGGCGAGGGCGCTTCCCCGGCCGGTACCGGCTCGCGGTGTTGGAACGCCTGAGCCAGGTGTCGTCCCGGCTGCGCATCCACGGTGCCACCGGCATCGACCTGGCATACACCGCTGCCGGAATCCTGGGCGGGGCAATCAGTTTCGGCGACCACGTCTGGGACCATGCCGCGGGTGTGGCGCTGGTCAAGGCCGCAGGCGGCATCGTCACCGACCTGGCCGGCAACGAGTGGACACTTAAGTCCAGCGCGGCGCTGGTCGGCGTGCCGGGGTGTCACGAGCAGATTCTGGACATCCTGCGCACGGTCGGCGATCCCGGGGACTACCGGTGAGCGACGTCGCGGTCCGTGTCATTCCCTGCCTCGACGTCGACGACGGACGGGTGGTCAAGGGTGTCAACTTCGCCAATCTTCGCGACGCGGGTGACCCGGTGGAGCTTGCCGCCGTCTATGACTCCGAGGGCGCCGACGAGCTGACATTCCTCGACGTGACGGCGTCGTCGTCGGGCCGGGCCACGATGCTGGATGTGGTGCGCCGTACGGCCGAACAGGTCTTCATCCCGCTGACGGTCGGCGGGGGAGTGCGCTCGGTGGCCGACGTCGACATGCTGCTACGGGCGGGCGCCGACAAGGTGGCTGTCAATACGGCGGCTATCGCTCGTCCCGCACTGCTCGAGGAACTGTCCCGCCGGTTCGGGTCGCAGTGCATCGTGCTGTCCGTCGACGCGCGGAGCGTGCCGGCGGGCTCGCCGCCGACGTCGATGAGCGCTCGCGCGAAGAGCATGACACCGTCGGGCTGGGAGGTCACCACGCACGGCGGCCGCCGCGGCACGGGGATCGACGCCATCGAATGGGCGGCTCAGGGGGCCGAGCTCGGTGTCGGCGAAGTTCTGCTCAACTCAATGGATTTCGACGGCACCAAGGCCGGCTTCGACCTCCCGATGCTGCGGGCCGTGCGCGCGGCGGTCACGGTGCCGGTGATCGCCAGCGGCGGCGCCGGGGCGGTGGAACACTTCGCGCCCGCCGTGTTTGCAGGCGCCGACGCTGTGCTGGCCGCCAGCGTTTTCCACTTTCGCGAGCTGACCATCAAAGAGGTCAAAGCCGCGATGGCAGCAGAAGGGATCGTGGTGCGGTGATGAGCGCTTGCGCGAAGAGCAGACTGCAATGAGCGGTCTGGACGCCGGCATTGCGTCGCGCCTGAAGCGCGACGCGCACGGCCTGGTCACCGCGGTGGCGCAGGAGCGCGGCACCGGCAAGGTGCTGATGGTGGCCTGGATGGACGACTACGCGCTGGCGCGCACGCTGCAGACGCGCGAGGCCACGTATTACTCGCGGTCCCGAAAGCAGCACTGGGTCAAAGGCGAGACGTCAGGGCACACCCAGCACGTGCACTCGGTGCGGCTGGATTGCGATGGCGACACCGTGCTGCTGGAGGTCGACCAGGTCGGCGGGGCCTGCCACACCGGCGACCACACGTGCTTCGACGCCGACATACTGCTGATTCCGGAGGATTAGTACGTTGCCCGTCATCGACATGTGGGCGCCCATCGTCCCATCGGCAGAGATCGTCGACGACCTTCGTGGCGGGTTTCCCGCCGAGCAGCTCCAGTACCTGGAGGTGTTCACCAAGACACGGGTCAGCGAAGAGGACTTCGGGACGTATGTGCAGTCACGGCGCCTCACCGACAAAGAGATCCTTATGGCGCTCGACGAGGCCGGCATCACCTACAGCCTGATCACCGGTTTCGACGAACGCTCAACTTGCGGAGTGACTTTCGTGCACAACGAGTCGGTGGCCGCCCTCGTCGACCGTAATCCCGATCGCTTCATCGCATTCGCCGGTGCCGACATCATGCGGGGCAGCGCGGCACTGGCCGATCTGGAGCATTGGGTGACCGAGCGAGGATTTCGCGGGCTGAGCCTGCGGCCGTTCATGATCGGCAAGCCGGCCACCGACCGCGCGTATTTCCCGTTCTACGCGAAATGCGTGGAACTCGGAATTCCGCTCAGTATCCACACATCTGCCAACTGGACACGGACACGGCCCAGCGATCTCGGCCACCCCCGCCACATCGACGAGGTCGCCTGCCACTTCCCGGATCTGACGATTCTGATGAGCCACGCCGGCTACCCCTGGGTGCTCGAAGCCTGTCTGACCGCGTGGAAGCACCCGAACGTCTACCTCGAACTCGGCGCTCACCGTCCCAAGTACTTCGCTGCCCCGGGCGCGGGATGGGAGCCGCTGCTTCGATTCGGGCAGACGACCATTCGCGACAAGGTGGTGTACGGGTCGGGGGCCTTTCTCATCAACCGGCCTTATGCGCAGTTGTGCGACGAAATGCGCGCGCTACCCGTCGACGCGACGGCCTTGGAGAGCTGGCTGTGGCGCAACGCCGCCCGGCTGCTCAATCTGAGCTGAACGCTCCACGCGAGTGTGCGGAGTCGTACCTGACACGCCGTCACGGCCCTTTAAATCCGCACGGTCACCATGTTTTCGGGCAACCGCGCGCGATCAGCGCTTCACCCACGCGGCTGAGGAACTCATCCGATCGGTTGTGCAGCATCCCGCTAGTAAGCCGGATGTCGTTCCAGCCGAGCTCCGGCAGTTTGGTATAGCGCTCGACGTCCCACGTCCGCTGCTTAGCGTCGGTCCAGTGATGCGCGCCCTCGAAATCGACGCCGACCAAGTACTCCGGCCACCCAATATCGATGCGCGCTATGACGAATCCGTACTCATCCGACACCGGAATCTGCGTCTGCGGCCGGGGAAAACCAGCCTGGACCAACAGCAGCCGGGTAAGCGATTCGTAGGGCGACTCTGCGCCGCCGTCCACCAGATCGATGGTCTGCCGTAACTGTCGCAGCCCGCGCACACCGGGATGCTTGGCAATGACGGCCTCGATCGCGCTGACTTTCAAGTCGGTCGCGTTCATCAGTGCGTCGATCCGTTGCACGCCGTCGGTCAGCGGCGACCGTCTACCGATGTCGAACGCGGTTCTTGCAGGGGTCGTCACCGGCATCCCAGCGAAGGTTCGGGATTCGCCTGCCGCGAGAACGTCGCTATACACAACGAGCAGCTGCGGTGGTCGCCTGTTTGCATGAATAAGTTCGGCCGGCAGATCCGGCGCGACCCATTTCGCGCCAAGCATGGCGGACGCCGACAGCCCAGCCACGACACCTCGGCGACGAGACCACAGCCACGCCGCTCTCGTCCGCTGCAGCGTCGAAAGCTCCGCGCCGCGAGGGACATACACCCCGGGATAGACGGGCGCATAAAACCGCCGCAGTTCGTGGACAGACAACTTGCCGGCCTCCACGGCGTCCCATCCCCTAAACGGCCACTCGATCTCTGCCATGCCAGCAGCGTGATAACGGTGGCCGACAGAAATCGGCAAACGGTGTCAAGTTATCCACAGGCTGCGAGCGGGGCCACGCCTGCTCGACTGTGCCGATTCGGGCACTGGCAGCGGCGTGTCGCCTACGACACCGCACGCTCGGTGCGACGCTAGCGCGGGCGAGCCCGAAGCACCTCTAGCGCCTTGTCGGCGTGGGTGTTCATGTTGACTTCGCTGGAGATCACCTCGAGCACCTTGCGGTCGGTGTCGATCACGAACGTCGTCCGCTTCACGGGCATCAGCTTGCCGAGCAGTCCCCGTTTCACACCGAACGACGATGCCACCGTCCCGTCGGCGTCGGAGAGCACGGGAAAGTCGAAGTTGTGGTTGTCGCTGAACTTCGCCTGCTTGCCCACTGGGTCGGTGCTGATGCCAACCCGAGTCGCGCCGACGTCGGCGAATTCCTTTGCCAGGTCCCGGAAGTGGCACGCCTCGCGGGTGCAGCCCGGCGTTCCGGCCGCCGGGTAGAAGAACAGCACCGCCGGACCGTCGGCGAGAAACTCGCTGAACTTGCGTTCCTTGCCGGTCTGGTCGGGGAGTTCGAACTCGTCGACGAGGTCACCGCGTTTCATGGGTGTCTACGCTAGACCACGTGACGTCGACCGCCGATCTCACCGTGACCACCACGCGCGAGCAGTTCCGCGCGCTGGCGGCCGAGCACCGGTTCGTGCCCGTCATCCGCAAGGTCCTCGCCGACAGTGAGACCCCGCTGTCGGCCTACCGCAAGCTCGGCGCGAATCGGCCCGGCACCTTCCTGCTCGAATCTGCGGAAGTCGGCCGGTCCTGGTCGCGGTGGTCGTTCATCGGGGCGGGCGCCCCGTCGGCGCTGACTGTGCACGACGGCGAGGCGGCCTGGATCGGCGTCACTCCGCAGGACGCGCCCCGCGGCGGCGACCCGCTCGAAGCGCTGCAAGCCACCATGGACCTGCTGGCCAGCGAGCATCTGCCCGATCTGCCGCCGCTGTCCGGGGGGCTCGTCGGGTTCTTCGCCTACGACATGGTGCGCCGGCTGGAGCGGTTGCCGTCGCTGACCGTCGACGACCTCAAGTTGCCCGACATGCTGCTGTTGCTGGCCACCGACATGGCTGCGGTCGACCACCACGAGGGCACCATCACGCTGATCGCCAACGCGGTGAACTGGAACGGCACCGACGAGCGGGTCGACTGGGCCTACGACGACGCGGTGGCCCGCCTCGACGTGATGACGCAGGCGCTGGGCCAGCCGCTGCCCTCGACCGTGGCGACCTTCGACCGTCCCCAACCGGTGCACCGCTCCCAGCGCACACTCGAGGAATACAGCACGATCGTCGAGCGTCTGGTCGGCGAGATCGAAGCCGGCGAGGCCTTTCAAGTGGTGCCGTCGCAACGGTTCGAAATGGACACCGACGCCGACCCCATCGACGTGTACCGGATGCTGCGCGTGTCCAACCCGAGCCCCTACATGTATCTGCTTGAATATTCCGAAAGCCGATGGCAGCCTTGACTTTTCGATCGTCGGATCCAGCCCCGAGGCGCTCGTCACCGTCAAGGACGGCTGGGCCAGCACGCATCCGATCGCAGGCACCCGCTGGCGCGGCGACACCGAAGAGGAAGACCTGCTGCTGGAAAAGGAGCTGCTCTCCGACGAGAAGGAGCGCGCCGAACACCTCATGCTCGTGGACCTCGGCCGCAACGATCTCGGCCGGGTGTGCGTTCCCGGCACCGTGCGTGTCGACGACTACAGCCACATCGAGCGGTACAGCCACGTCATGCACCTGGTTTCGACGGTCACGGGCCAGCTCACCGAGAACCGGACCGCACTGGACGCCGTCACCGCCTGCTTTCCGGCCGGCACGCTGTCCGGCGCCCCGAAGGTGCGGGCGATGGAGCTGATCGAGGAGGTCGAGTTGACGCGGCGCGGGCTGTACGGCGGCGTGGTGGGCTACCTCGACTTCGCGGGCAACGCCGATTTCGCGATCGCTATCCGCACTGCGTTGATGCGCGACGGCACTGCGTACGTGCAGGCCGGCGGCGGCGTCGTCGCAGATTCCAACGGCCCGTACGAATACACCGAGGCGGCGAACAAGGCCAGGGCCGTGCTGAACGCGATCGCCGCCGCCGAGACGCTGAAGTCCCCGTGATCCGCATCGCCCAGCTGTTGTTGGTGCTGGCAGCGGTCGGATTGTGGGTGGCGTCAAGACTGCCGTGGGTGGTGCTGCGGTCGTTCGACGGCTTGGGCCAGCCGCGCACGACGACGCTGACCGGGGCGACGTGGTCGACGGCGCTCATTCCGTGCGCTGTGCTGCTGCTGGCAGCGGCGATCGCGGCGATTGCTGTCCGGGGCTGGCCGCTGCGGTTGCTGGCATTGCTGGTCGCGGTGGTCAGCGCCGGAACCACCTACCTCGCGATCACCCTGTGGACCGTCCGCGACGGCGCACCGCGCGCGGCCTCGCTCGTGGAGTTGCCGGTGGCGTCGCTCGTCGGCAGCGCTCGGCACCATTGGGGCGCCGGAATCACGCTCGCATCGGCCGTCGCGACGCTGTTGGCGGCGGTCCTGCTCATGAGGGCTGCGGTGAAGGGAGGGCCGACAACGGGGAAATACACATCGCCCGCGCAACGGCGTGCCGTGGCCGTCGAAGGCGGCTCGTCGGAGACGATGTCGGAACGGATGATGTGGGACGCGCTCGACCACGGCGACGATCCGACCGGTGATTCCGGTAGCGAGGGTCGGTGAGGGGAGGCATGCCCGCGGCGGCTACCCTTTCGATGTTCGATCGCACGTCGGCGAGATAGCGGAGGAAGGAGCCGACAGGCCATGAGTTCGGCAACTGTGCTCGACTCCATCCTCGAAGGAGTTCGCGCCGACGTTGCCGCCCGCGAGGCCGTCGTTCCGCTGGACGAAGTCAAGGTGAAGGCCAAACACGCTCCGCCGCCGCGAGACGTGATGGCCGTGCTGCGCGAGCCCGGCGTCGGCGTGATCGCAGAAGTCAAACGCGCCAGCCCGTCACGCGGAGAGCTGGCGTCGATATCCGACCCGGCGAAGCTTGCCCGCGCATACGAGGAGGGCGGCGCCCGGGTCGTCAGCGTCCTCACCGAAGGACGCCGCTTCCAAGGCTCACTGGAAGACCTCGACGCTGTGCGGGCTGCAGTGTCAATCCCGGTGTTGCGCAAGGACTTCATCGTTCGGCCCTACCAGATTCACGAGGCGCGGGCGCACGGCGCCGACATGCTGCTGCTGATCGTCGCGGCGCTCGAGCAGCCCGCGCTGGCCGCGATGCTGGACCGTACGGAGTCACTCGGGATGACCGCCCTGGTGGAGGTGCACACCGAACAAGAGGCAGATCGGGCGCTGCAGGCCGGTGCGCGGGTGATCGGCGTCAACGCACGGGATCTCAAGACGCTCAAGGTCGACCGGGATTGCTTCGCACGAATCGCACCCGGCCTGCCGACCGATGTCATTCGCATCGCCGAGTCGGGCATCCGCGGCACCGCGGACCTGCTGGCCTATGCCGGTGCCGGTGCGGATGCAGTGCTCGTCGGTGAAGGGTTGGTGACCAGCGGTGATCCCCGAAGCGCGGTGGCGGATCTCGTGACGGCCGGCACCCATCCGTCGTGCCCGAAATCGACTCGGTGAACGGCCCAGAACTCCCTCGGTCCAGCGCGGCCGTCGCCGAGCCGACAATCCACGACCCCGATTCGCGTGGCCATTTCGGCGTCTACGGCGGACGGTTCGTGCCCGAGGCGCTGATGGCTGTGATCGAAGAGGTCACCGCGGCATACGAAAAGGCCCGTGCCGACCAGGAATTCCTCGACACGCTGGACCGCCTGCAAACGCACTACGCCGGCCGGCCGTCGCCGCTCTACGAAGCCCGGCGCCTGACCGAACACGCCGGCGGCGCGACCATCTTCTTGAAGCGAGAGGACCTGAACCACACCGGTTCTCACAAGATCAACAACGTGTTAGGGCAAGCGCTGCTGGCCCAGCAGATGGGCAAGACACGTGTCATCGCCGAAACCGGGGCAGGCCAACACGGCGTCGCCACCGCGACGGCGTGCGCCCTGCTCGGGCTCGAATGCGTGATCTACATGGGTGCGATCGACACCGCCCGGCAGGCGCTGAACGTGGCACGGATGCGACTCCTCGGTGCTGACGTCGTGTCGGTGACTTCCGGCTCGCAGACGTTGAAGGACGCGATCAACGAGGCGTTCCGTGATTGGGTGACGAACGCCGAGCGCACGTATTACTGCTTCGGCACGGCCGCGGGCCCGCATCCGTTTCCGATGATGGTCCGCGACTTTCAGCGCGTGATCGGCCTGGAGGCGCGCGCGCAAATCCTCGACCAGGCGGGCCGGTTACCGGATGCCGTCACCGCCTGTGTGGGCGGCGGTTCGAACGCGATCGGCATCTTCCACGCCTTCATCGACGATCCGGGGGTTCGCCTGGTTGGCTTCGAGGCCGCTGGCGAAGGGATCGAAACGGGAAGGCACGCAGCGACATTCACCGGCGGCTCGCCGGGTGCCTTTCAGGGCTCGTTCTCGTACCTTCTGCAGGACGAAGACGGCCAGACCATCGAAAGCCATTCGATCTCAGCCGGTTTGGACTATCCGGGTGTCGGCCCCGAACATGCTCTGTTGAAAGACATCGGTAGGGCCGAGTACCGGCCGATCACCGATACCGAGGCGATGGACGCGTTTCGGCTGCTGTGCCGCACCGAGGGCATCATCCCGGCCATCGAGTCGGCACACGCGGTGGCGGGCACACTTCCGCTGGCCGCCGAGATCGGCCGCGGCGGAATCATCATCGTGAACCTGTCCGGTCGCGGGGACAAGGATGTCGCGACCGCGGCCAAGTGGTTCGGTCTGCTCGACGACGAGGACGCTGCGCGTGGCTGAGGCGGCCCGGTTGGCAGAGCTGTTCACCTCGTGCCATCAGCATGATCGGTCAGCGCTGATCGGGTATCTGCCGACCGGATATCCGGATGTGCCGGCCTCCATAGGTGCGATGACAGCGTTGGTGGAATCCGGTTGCGACATCGTCGAAGTCGGAATTCCGTATTCGGATCCAGGGATGGACGGACCGACCATTGCGACGGCGACGGAGGTGGCGCTTCATGGCGGCGTCCGGGTGCGCGACTCGTTGCGAGCCGTCGAGGCGATCAGCGACGCGGGCGGTCGCGCTGTGGTGATGACGTACTGGAATCCGGTGCTGAAGTACGGAGTTGATGCGTTCGCCCGCGACCTGGCCGCGGCCGGTGGCCTCGGCATGATCACCCCTGACCTCATCCCGGAGGAGGCGGAGGAATGGCTCGCCGCCTCGGACAGACATCGGCTCGACCGAATCTTCCTCGTCGCGCCGTCGTCGACGCCACAGCGGCTGGCGGCTACGGTTCAGGCGTCGCGCGGCTTCGTCTACGCCGCGTCGACGATGGGCGTCACGGGGGCGCGTGACGTGGTGTCCCAGACGGCGCCGGAGTTGGTGCGTCGGGTGAAGGAGGTGTCCGACATCCCCGTCGGTGTCGGGCTGGGCGTGCGCTCGCGTGACCAAGCGGCTGAAATCGCTTCCTTCGCTGACGCGGTCATCGTCGGCTCGGCATTGGTGTCGGCGCTCGGTGACGGCGGCGTGGAAGCGGTGCGGGCGCTAACCGAAGAACTGGCAGATGGAGTGCGACAGAGGATTTCGGCGTGACGACGTTTCTGGCATCGATCCCCAGCCCGCCGCAAGGGGTTTGGCATCTCGGCTGGCTGCCGATCCGGGCATACGCATTGTTCATCATCGTCGGCATCATCGTTGCGTTGGTCATCGGTGATCGTCGGTGGGTGGCCCGCGGGGGAGAGCCCGGAGTCATCTACGACATCGCGTTGTGGGCGGTTCCGTTCGGCCTGATCGGCGGACGGCTGTACCACGTGATGACGGACTGGCGAACCTACTTCGGTGAAGAGGGCGCGGGTTTGCTTGCCGCGCTGCGTATTTGGGACGGCGGCCTGGGGATATGGGGCGCCGTGGCGCTCGGTGGCATCGGAGCGTGGATCGGCTGCCGCCAACGTGGCGTTCCGTTGCCGGCGTTCGGTGACGCGATCGCCCCGGGAATCGTGTTGGCGCAGGCCATCGGTCGGCTGGGTAACTACTTCAACCAAGAACTGTTCGGCAGGCCCACCTCATTGCCGTGGGGCTTGAAGATCTATGAACGCCGAGATGCATCCGGCGCACTCGACATGCTGAACGGTGTCTCGACCGGCCAGCCGGCGGACATCGCACCGCATCCGGTGCATCCGACGTTCCTCTACGAATTGATCTGGAACGTCCTGGTTTTCCTGCTGCTGATCTACGTCGACCGCCGGTTCAAGATGGGTCACGGTCGCTTGTTCGCCTCGTATGTGGCGGCCTATTGCGTCGGCCGGTTCGGGGTCGAACTGCTGCGCGACGACACCGCCACACTGATCGCCGGCGTCCGGATCAACTTGTTCACGTCGACGTTCGTGTTCATCGGCGCGGTGGTGTACATCGTGCTGGCGCCGAAGGGACGTGAAGATCCAGCGACTCTGGCCGGCAAGCCTCACGAGGTTGAGGAGGTTGAGGAGGAAAGCCCGCCGGCCGTCACGGCTACGGACGAAATTCCGGCCGGGTCCGAGGACTCCGCGCTCGTCGAATGGACGAGAGAATTGGCCGCGGTCGCCTCGACAACTGGTGTCGTTGCCGGCGTGGCCGTCGCCGTCGAGGATGAGGACGCCGAGGAGGCTGAGGAGGAAGCCAGAGAAGCTGCGGAAGCCGCGGCCGGTGCGGACGGATCTCACGACGAGGCCGCGGAGACTGAGACGGCCGTGCTAGAGAAAGTGAGTGCGCCGAGCGCCGACTCCGACTTCGACTCCGATGAAGAGGGCGAAGGTGAGCCGCAAGAAGAGCAGGTAGCGGAGCTTGCCGAGCCGGAAGCCGAGGCTGAGGCCGAAGCGCCGCCGGCCGAAGAAGCTGTCGAGGAACCCGCCGAGGCTGGCGAGGCGGAAACCGAGGCGCTGGCGGTGCCGAAGCCAAGGAAATGGCTGCGTCGCCTAGTGAGTCGGAAGCCGAGGCCGCCATCTAGGCAGCCGGCAGTAACCGAGTCAGAGATCGAGACCGCGCAGGTCGCCTCGACTGATGAGTCGGCAATTGAGCCGGAAGCTGAGGCCGCTGCGCTGCTCGATGGAGAGGCGGGTGAGGTAGCAGGCGAGCCGGAGGTTGGAGCCGAGGCCACAGACGAAACCGTGGAGGCCAAGGAAGGTGCTGAGCCGGAGGCGGCAGAGAGAGCCACCGAGCCAGAACAGCCGTCAGCCGAACGGCCTGATGAGACAGAGACCCAGGAGGCGGCCGAACCGGAGGCTGAGGCCGAAGCGGTAGACGAAACCGTTGAGGGCGACGAAGGTGCTGAGCCCGAAGCGGAGGCATTCGGGGAGGCGCCCGACGTAGCGGAGCCCTCGGCCGAAGAGACTGAGAGCCGGAGGCCGAGCCCACGGAGCTGGCTGAGCCCGCTGCACCACCAGAGGTAGACGCGACCGAGGTACCCGGCGAGCGCGAGGCTGAGCCCGAAGCGGAGGCAGTCGTAGAAGCCGCCGACGCGCCCGAGGAAGAAGCGACCGAGGCAGCCAGCGAGCCGGAGGCTGAGGCCGACGAAACCGTTGAGGCCGACGAAGGTGCCGAACCCGAAGCGGAGGCAGTCGTAGAAGCGGCCGAAGCGGCGGAACCTTCGGCCGAAGAGACTGACGAGGGCGATGAGGAAGTCGGGCCCGCGGCTGAGGCCGCTTCGCCGCCCGAGGAAGGTGCCGAGGCGGAGACAGCCGAAGAACCCGTCGCTGCCGGGGAGCGTGCGACCGAAGCAGCTGTCGAGGAAGCCACCGAGTCGACGCAGCCAGCCACTGCGTCCGCTACCCGAGCGCCGAGCCAAGAGCTAAGCGAAACCGCCGACACCCGCAGAAGGCGGTGGCGACTGCCGAGATTGCGCAACCGGACACGATAGGTCTCTCCGCCCGAAATCTGGCGCCGAAAGTTGTCGTACCCCGGTGGCATAATCGAACACATGTTCGGATTCGGGAGCGCAGACCCTGACTACTTCGAGCCTTCTGACACGCCCGCCTCTCGTGCGCTGATCGACGAGATCGCTGCAGCGGCTCGGCTCGAGAACCAGTCGGCTGCCAGGCGTCTGGCCGCGATCGGCAAGTTGTTCGAATCGCGCCGGGTCGAGCGTGAAGAGACGAAGGACTGGGCGATCGACAGCTGGGCGGCGGTTGGAGCCGAGGTGGCCGCAAAACTCCGGATCAGTGTGAGCATGGCCAACAGCTACATCTACTACGCCCGAGCGATGAACGAGCGGCTGCCGAAAGTGGCAGAGGTATTCGCCGAAGGGGAGATCGACTTCCGCACTTTTCAAACCATCGTGTACCGCACCGATCTGATCAAAGACGAGGACAGCCTCGCAGTCGTCGACGCACAGGTCGCGGAGAGGGCACGGCGGTGGCCATCCATGACCCAAGGCCGGTTGTCCGCCCTGGTCGATCGGATCGTGGCCCGCGTCGACCGCGACGCGGTGCGCCAGAAGCGCAAGATGAACAACGATCGCGAGGTCGAGATCTGGGATCTCGAGGCCGGCATGAGCGGAATGGCAGGCAGCCTTTTCACCGCCGACGCGAAGCTCTTGGACCAACGCCTCGACGCGCTCGCCGACAGTGTGTGCCCGGCCGATCCACGCACTCGTGAGCAGCGGCGTGCCGACGCACTGGGTGCCCTGGCCGCCGGCCTGGAGCGGCTGTCCTGTCGGTGTGACAGCGACGACTGCGCCGCCGGCGGCCGGGTTCCCAATGCGTCCAACGTGGTGATCCACATCGTGGCTGACCAAGCCACTGTCGAGGGCCGTGCCGAAACACCGGGCCACATGGTGGAAACCAACGAACTGATTCCCGCAGAGCTCATCGCCGAGCTCGCGCGAGAGGCGAGGCTGCGGCCACTGTTCGACCCGGCAGGGGCGCCGCCGGAGCCCGGCTATCGGCCATCGCAGAAACTCGCCGACTTCGTGCGCTGCCGGGACCTGACGTGCCGCGCGCCCGGATGTGATGTTCCGGCGATCGACTGCGACATCGACCACACGATCCCGTTCAGCGAGGGCGGCTTGACGCATGCCTCAAACCTCAAGTGCTACTGCAGAACTCACCATCTCTTGAAGACGTTCTGGGGTTGGCGCGACAAGCAGCTCCCAGATGCGACCGTAATCTGGACCCTTCCCTCCGGGCAGACGTATGTCACTACACCGGGTAGCGCACTGCTGTTCCCGACGTTGTGCGCACCCACCGCGGATTTGCCGCCGCAGGATCCGAAACCCGAGGAACCCACGGGCGACCGGACAGTGATGATGCCTCGACGCAACGCCACCCGAGCCGAAAGCCGGGCCAGGTACATCGCGGCAGAGCGCGCTCGAAACCGAAAACTCCGTAACCCACGCGAATGGGTTGACATCTGGGACATTGCGTCG
Source organism: uncultured Actinomycetota bacterium (assembly GCA_963775205.1). Taxonomy (GTDB): domain Bacteria; phylum Actinomycetota; class Actinomycetes; order Mycobacteriales; family Mycobacteriaceae; genus Mycobacterium. The sequence goes on from CAVZHV010000005.1 coordinate 78,079, forward strand.
CGGCCACCCCACCCGGACGACGAACCACCACCGTTTTGACGACCAATGGCATGCTTGACGCATGACCGATCCATCGCCGTTCGGCAGTGATCAGGGCGCGACCCCGTTTCCGCCGCCGTATCAAGGCGCCTACGTGGACCCAGCCGCGCCGTTCGGCCGTCATCCCCTCACGGGCGAGCCGTATTCGGACAAGTCAAAGATCGTTGCGGGCCTTCTGCAACTGCTCGGCCTGATCGGCCTTGTCGGCATCGGCCGCATCTATATCGGGGACACCAAGCTCGGGGTCATTCAGTTGATCGTAGGCATCGTCACCTGCGGCATCGGCGCGTGGATCTGGGGCATCATCGACGCCATCCTGATATTCACCGACAATGTCCGAGATCCCCAAGGCCGGCCCTTGCGAGATGGCGCTTAACACCGGGTCAGCCCACAGAGGCAGGGCATACGCCGCACTCGCCACAGGTGCGGTGGCCGCCGGATCCCTGGCCTACATCGGCATCAACGACCCACACCGAGCCGGCAGCCTCTTTCTGCCCTGCCCCTTCAAGCTGCTCACCGGCTGGAACTGCCCAGCCTGTGGCGGCCTGAGGATGACTCACGACCTGCTGCATGCGAACCTGTCCGCCGCGGTCGTCGACAACGTCTTCCTGCTCGTCGGACTCCCCGCTCTTCTCGCGTGGTACCTCTGGCGCCTCAAGACCGGACGGCCCACGATGCCGCGCACCGCCGTGGCTGTCATCGTCATCGCCACCATCGCATGGACTGTGATCCGGAACATGCCGGGCTTTCCGCTGGTACCGACGCTTTATGACGGGTAGCGCCGACGCGTCGCTGATAGACTGAGAAATCCGGGCCGACGCAGTCCCACAGCACAAACCGGGACTGCGGAGGTGTCGACATGCTGTTCTCGGCATTGCCCGAGCCGCAGGGCCTCTATGACCCTGCGTACGAACATGACTCATGCGGTGTCGCCGTCGTCGCCGACATCCGCGGTAGACGCTCTCACGCCATCCTCGCCGACGGTCTGCTGGCCCTCGAGCACCTCGACCACCGCGGAGCCGCGGGCGCCGAGACAAACAGCGGCGACGGCGCAGGCGTGCTCTTGCAGCTGCCGGTCGAGTTGTTCGAGGAGGTGGTGGAATTCGAGCTGCCCCCGCCCACCTCTGATGGCCATAACACCTACGCCGCCGGCCTGTGCTTCATGCCGCAAGACCCCGCCGAACGCGCGCGTGCCCGCAAAAGCGTCGAAAGCATCGCCGCCGACGAAGGACTCGAAATCCTCGGCTGGCGCGACCTTCCCGTCGACCCCGACGGTGCTGAGGTCGGCGTGACCGCGCTGAAGTGCATGCCGTACATGTCCCAGCTGTTCGTGTCCGCTCCCGAACACAACGGCGGCATCGATCTCGACCGGCGCGTATACCCGCTACGCAAGCGCACCGAAAGCGCCGGCGTCTACTTCCCGTCACTATCCAGCCGCACCATCGCCTACAAAGGCATGCTCACAACTGTCCAACTGCCCCAATACTTTTCGGACCTCCGTGACCCCCGCTGCATGACCGCGATCGCCATCGTGCACAGCAGGTTCTCCACCAATACCTTCCCGTCGTGGCCATTGGCACATCCGTTCCGGTTCATCGCGCACAACGGCGAAATCAACACCGTGCGCGGCAACCGGAACCGGATGCATGCCCGCGAGGCGATGCTCGCAAGCCCGAAGATTCCCGGCGACCTGAGCCGGATCTCACCGATATGCCTGCCTGGGTCCTCGGATTCGGAGTCTTTCGACCAGGTCCTCGAACTGCTGCACCTCGGTGGTCGCAGCCTTCCGCACGCGGTGATGCTGATGATCCCCGAAGCGTGGGAGAACAACACCACAATGAACCCCGCGCTGCGTGATTTCTGGCAGTTCCACGCCTCGATCATGGAACCTTGGGACGGTCCCGCATGTGTCACGTTCACCGACGGCACGGTGGTCGGAGCGGTCCTGGACCGCAACGGATTACGGCCCGGCAGGTGGTGGCGAACGCTCGACGATCGCATCATTCTCGCCAGCGAGAGCGGCGTGCTCGACATCCCCTCTGCCGAAGTGGTCGCCAAGGGCCGGCTGGAGCCGGGCAGGATGTTCCTGGTCGACACCGCGGCCGGCCGCATCGTCAGCGACGACGAGATCAAAAACGAACTGGCACATGCCCATCCGTATGGCGAGTGGCTGCACGCCGGATTGCTCGACCTCGCGTCGCTGCCTGACCGTAACCGCGTGCAAGCCAACCACGAGTCGGTGGCGCACCGACAGGTCGCGTTCGGCTACACCGAAGAAGACCTGAAAATCCTGCTCGCCCCGATGGCGGCCTCCGGGACCGAGCCGCTCGGCTCGATGGGCACCGATACCCCGCCGGCAGTTCTCTCCCAACGGTCAAAGCTCCTCTACGACTACTTCATCGAACTGTTCGCCCAGGTGACCAACCCGCCGCTCGACGCCATCCGCGAGGAGGTGGTCACCTCACTTGCCCGCGTCATGGGCCCCGAGCAGAACCTGCTCGAGCCGACCGCCGCGTCGTGTCGCCAAATCCTGCTGCGCTGGCCCATCCTCGACAACGACGAACTCAACAAGATCGTGCACATCAACGACGACGGCGACCACCCAGGCCTGAAAGCCCATGTCTTGAAGGGCCTTTACGACGTCGAACGTGGCGGCCAGGGAATGGCCGAGGCGATCGAGGCCCTCAGGCGCCAAGCGTGCGACGCCATCGCCGACGGCGCCCGCACACTCGTCATCTCCGACCGCGATTCCGACCACACCCGGGCGCCGATCCCGTCGCTGCTGGCCGTCGCGGCTGTGCACCACCACCTGGTCCGCCACAGGCAACGCACCAGAGTTGCGCTGGTGGTCGAGAGCGGCGACGCGCGCGAGGTCCACCACATCGCTCTGCTGATCGGCTACGGCGCAGCTGCCGTCAACCCATACCTGGCGTTCGAGTCCATCGAAGACCTCATCCGCGAGGGCGAACTCACCGGCATCGAAACCGCTGCCGCGGTGCGCAATTACCTCACCGGACTCGGCAAGGGCGTGATGAAGGTGATGAGCAAGATGGGCATCTCCACCGTCGCGTCCTACACGGGTGCCCAGGCGTTCGAGGCCATCGGTCTCGACAAGAGAATCGTCGACGAGTACCTGAGCGGTACACCAAGCAAGCTCGGCGGGGTCGGCCTCGACGTGATCGCCGAGGAGGTCAAGCAGCGTCACCGCCGTGCCTATCCGGAGAACCCGACCGAGCGGGCGCACCGGCGGCTCGAGGTCGGCGGCGAGTACGCGTTCCGCCGCGAAGGCGAGTTGCATCTGTTCACCCCCGAAACGGTGTTCCTGCTGCAGCATTCGACACGCACCGGCCGCGAGGAAATCTTCCGGCAGTACAGCGAGGAGGTCGACCGACTGTCGAAGGAGGGGGGCACGCTGCGCGGGCTGTTCGAGTTCAAGAAAGGCATCCGGGAACCTGTCCCGCTGGACGAGGTGGAGTCGGTTGAGTCGATCTGCAGCCGGTTCAACACGGGCGCAATGAGTTACGGATCGATCTCCGCCGAAGCCCACGAGACCATGGCCATCGCGATGAACAACCTCGGGGGCCGGTCCAACTCCGGGGAGGGCGGCGAGGACGTCGACCGCCTGTACGACCCGCGCCGGCGCAGCGCGGTCAAACAGGTCGCATCGGGACGGTTCGGCGTCACCAGCGACTACCTGGTGAACGCCACCGACATCCAGATCAAGATGGCTCAAGGCGCCAAACCCGGCGAGGGTGGCCAGCTTCCGGGCTTCAAGGTCTATCCGAACATCGCCAAGACGAGACATTCCACGCCGGGTGTCGGCCTGATCTCTCCGCCGCCGCACCACGACATCTACTCGATCGAGGATCTCGCGCAGCTGATCCACGACCTCAAGAACGCCAACGATCAAGCGCGCATCCACGTGAAGCTGGTCAGCTCGGTCGGCGTCGGCACGGTCGCAGCGGGTGTCTCGAAGGCCCACGCCGACGTGGTGCTGATCTCGGGTCACGACGGCGGCACGGGCGCGGCACCGCTGACCTCGCTCAAGCATGCCGGCGCCCCGTGGGAGATCGGGCTCGCCGACGCCCAGCAGACGCTGGTGCTCAACGGATTACGCGACAGGATCACCGTCCAGGCCGACGGCGGCATGCGCACCGCGCGCGACGTGGTGGTCGCGACGCTGCTGGGCGCGGAGGAGTTCGGCTTCTCGACGGCCCCACTCGTCGTGGCCGGCTGCATCATGATGCGGGTCTGCCACCTCGACACCTGCCCGGTGGGCATCGCCACCCAGAACCCGGTCCTGCGGAAGCGCTTCAACGGCAAGCCGGAATTCGTCGAGAACTTCTTCCGGTTCATCGCCGCCGACGTCCGGTGCTACCTCGCCGAACTCGGCTTCCGCAGCGTCGACGAAGCGGTCGGCCACGCCGAGATGCTCGACACCGCCGAGGGTGTCGCGCACTGGAAGAGCAGGGGACTGGACCTGACGCCGATCTTCACCGTTCCCGAGGACGGGCACGGCGGCAAGACGCAGCGGCGCAAGCTGAGAGATCAGTACCACGCGCTGGACCAGGCGCTCGACCAAACGCTCATCGCGCTCGCCGAAGGCGCTCTGGAAGACGCCCACCCGGTGAGACTGGAGCTGCCGGTCCGCAACGTCAACCGCACCGTCGGAACCCTTCTGGGTGCGGAACTCACCCGCCGCTACGGTGCGCAGGGCCTGCCCGACGGCACCATCCACATTGCGCTCAACGGATCGGCGGGCCAATCGCTCGGCGCCTTCCTTCCGCCCGGCATCACGCTGGAGCTCACCGGAGACGCCAACGACTATGTCGGTAAAGGGCTTTCGGGTGGGCGCGTCGTCGTCAAACCGCCCGAAGACGTGTTGTTCCTGCCCGAGGACAACGTCATCGCGGGCAACACGCTTCTCTACGGTGCCACCTCCGGCGAGGTGTATCTGCGCGGCCGAGTCGGAGAACGCTTCTGCGCCCGCAACTCCGGCGCACTGGCGGTCGCCGAGGGAGTCGGAGACCACGCGTGCGAGTACATGACCGGTGGCCGGGTGGTGGTGCTGGGCCGTACGGGCCGCAACATGGCTGCCGGCATGTCCGGCGGCATCGCCTATGTGCTCGGACTCAACCCTGCGAAGGTCAACACGGCGATGGTCGCCTTGCAGGACCTCGACTACGACGATCTGGCCTGGCTGCGCGGGGTCGTCGCCAAGCATGCCCGCTACACGGGAAGCACGGTCGCGCAGTCGGTGCTGTCCGACTGGCCCAGGCGTAGTGCCCAATTCACCAAGATCATGCCCACCGACTACGAGCGGGTGCTCACCGCCACGCGGATGGCGGAGGCAGAAGGCCGAGACGTCGACACCGCAATCATGGAGGCAAGCCGTGGCTGATCCGAGCGGCTTCCTGAAAGTGCCCAAAGTCGAGGCGCCCAAGCGTCCAGTCGACGAGCGCGTGGGGGACTGGCACGAGGTCTACGAGCGCCAGGGCCCACAGGAGCGCGCCGCGGAGGTGTCGCAGCAGGCGCGCCGATGCATGGACTGCGGGATCCCGTTCTGCCACTCCGGATCCGCGGGCTGTCCGCTGGGCAACCTGATCCCGGAGTGGAACGACCTGGTGCGGCGAGGCCGTTGGGATGCCGCCAGCGAGCGACTGCACGCCACCAACAACTTCCCCGAGTTCACCGGCCGGTTGTGCCCGGCGCCCTGCGAGTCCGCGTGCGTCCTGTCTATCGCCGAGGACCAGACCGGCGGCAGCGTCACGATCAAGCGCATCGAGAACACGATCGCCGACCAGGCCTGGCAACTGGGAATCGTCGCACCGCAGCCCGCTGCGGTCACAACCGGTAAGCGGGTCGCGGTGGTGGGCTCCGGGCCGGCGGGACTCGCAGCGGCACAACAACTCACGCGCGCCGGTCATGAGGTGACCGTCTACGAACGCGACGGCCGGATCGGCGGCCTGCTGCGCTACGGCATTCCCGAGTACAAGATGGAGAAGGCGACGCTGAACCAGCGGCTGGCTCAAATGCGCGCCGAGGGAACGCGATTCGTCACCGACTGCGAGGTGGGCGTCGACCTGACCGTCGACAAGCTGCGCGAAAAACACGATGCCGTCATGCTCGCCGTCGGTGCGCTGCGCGCGCGTGACTACGAGGTCGAGGGCCGCGACCTCAACGGCGTACACCTGGCGATGGACCACCTCGTTCCCGCCAACAAAGAATGCGAGGGCGACGGCCCGTCACCGATCACCGCCAAGGGCAAGCACGTGGTGATCATCGGCGGCGGCGACACCGGAGCCGACTGCCTCGGTACCGCGCACCGTCAGGGCGCCTTGTCGGTCACCCAACTCGACTACAACCCCGAGCCGCCCGAAACACGCGACGAATCCCGGACACCGTGGCCGACCTGGCCGCTGGTGCTGCGCACCTCGCCCGCCCACGCCGAGGGCGGACAGCGGCACTACCAGGTGGCCGTCCAGCGATTCTGCGGCGACGAGCACGGAAGCCTGCGAGCGATCGAGATCGCCGAGGTCAAGGTCGCCCGTGACGCCGACGGACGCCGGGTCATCACGCCGGTCGGCGACAGCCTCGAACTACCGTGTGATCTCGCGTTGCTGGCGATCGGGTTCGAGGGCGTCGAACACATGCCGCTGCTGGACGGACTCGGGCTCGAACTGAACCGCCGCGGCGCGCTGCCGTGCGGGCCGGACTGGCAGACCGCAGCGCCGGGCGTGTTCGTCTGCGGGGACGCTCACCGCGGTGCGTCGCTGATCGTGTGGGCGATCGCCGAAGGGCGAAGCGCCGCGCAGGCAGTGGACACCTATCTGATGGGTGAGTCGGATCTGCCCGCGCCAGTGCGGCCCTCGACGCTGCCGCTCGTGGTCGTGTAAAGGGACTTCGCGGGACTATGCTCGGAATTCGTGAATAGACGCGGGAAGATCGTCTGCACACTCGGCCCGGCCACCAACTCCGACGAGATGGTCCGGTCGCTGGTCGAGGCCGGCATGGACGTGGCCCGCATGAACTTCAGCCACGGCGACCACGCCGACCACAAGACCACCTACGACCGCGTCCGCGCCGCATCCGACGTCACGGGCCGGGCAGTGGGCGTGCTCGCCGACCTCCAGGGCCCGAAGATCCGGCTCGGCCGGTTCGCTGCCGGACATGCGTTCTGGCAGAGCGGCGACACCGTGCGGATCACCGTCGAGGAGTGCGAGGGCTCCCACGACCGGGTGTCCACGACGTACAAGCAGCTCGCACACGACGCCTCGCCGGGGGACCGCCTGCTCGTCGACGACGGCAAGGTGGTGCTGGTCGTCGAGGCAATCGACGGCGACGACGTGGTGTGTACGGTCACCGAGGGCGGCCCGGTGTCCAACAACAAGGGGCTGTCGCTGCCCGGCATGAACGTGTCGGTGCCGGCGCTGTCCGACAAGGACATCGAGGACCTCGAGTTCGCGATGCGGCTGGGTGTCGATCTGGTGGCGCTGTCGTTCGTCCGATCGCCGGCCGACATCGAACTGGTGCACGACGTGATGGACCGCGTGGGGCGTCGCGTGCCCGTCATCGCGAAACTCGAAAAGCCTGAGGCCATCGACAATCTCGAGGCGATCGTGCTGGCCTTCGACGCCGTGATGGTTGCCCGCGGCGACCTCGGGGTGGAGCTGCCGCTCGAAGAGGTGCCGCTGGTTCAGAAGCGCGCGATCCAAATGGCAAGGGAGAACGCCAAACCCGTGATCGTCGCGACCCAGATGCTGGAGTCGATGGTCGAGAACTTGCGGCCCACCCGCGCCGAGGCCTCCGACGTCGCCAACGCGGTGCTCGACGGCGCCGACGCGCTGATGATGTCGGGGGAGACGTCGGTGGGCAAGCATCCCGTCGAGGCTGTCAGGACGATGTCGCGGATCATCGCGGCCGTCGAACAGAATTCGACGGCGGCGCCACCCTTGACGCACGTGCCGCGCACCAAGCGCGGGGTGATTTCGTACGCCGCGCGCGACATCGGGGAGCGCCTGGACGCCAAGGCGTTGGTGGCGTTCACGCAGTCCGGCGACACGGTGCGCCGCCTTGCGCGACTGCATACGCCGCTGCCGCTGCTGGCGTTCACCGATCGCCCCGAGGTCCGCAGTCAGCTCGCGCTCACCTGGGGCACCGAGACGTTCATCGTGCCCCACATGCACGCCACCGACGACATGATCCGCGAGGTGGACAAGTCGCTGCTCGGGTTGGGGCGATACAAGCGCGGCGACCTGGTGGTCATCGTCGCCGGGGCGCCGCCTGGCACAGTAGGCTCGACCAACCTGATCCACGTGCACCGGATCGGAGAGGACGACCACTAGGGGAGACGTGCGGACGGATTTCGAGCAGCTGCTGGACATCCTCGACCTCGAGCGCGTCGACGACACCACGTTCGCCGGCTCCCACCCCACGAAGACGCCGACCCGCACCTTTGGCGGGCAGTTGATGGCGCAGTCCGTCGTCGCCGCCTCACGAACGGTCGCCGCCGGGCTTCCGCTGGCATCGATGACCGTGACGTTCATCCACGGCGGCGACCCCGAGTTCGACATCGAGTACCGGGTGGTGAACCTGCGCGACGAACGCCGATTCGCCAACCGGCGAGTGGACGCCGTGCAAGACGGCAATCTGCTTGCGTCAGCGATGGTTTCGTACATGTCCGGCGGCCGGGGTGTCGAGCACGGTGTGGCCGCTCCGGAAGTCTCCGCCCCCGAGCGTATGCCCCCGATCCGGGAACTGCTTCGCGGCTACGAAGACACGGTGCCGGGCTTCGTCGAGGCGTTGCATCCGATCGAGTGGAGGTACACCAACGATCCCGCCTGGATCATGCGCCGCAAGGGCGAAAAACTGCCCTACAACCGAGTGTGGATGAAGGCCGACGGCAAAATACCTGACGACCCGCTGTTGCACACCGCGGCGATGGTGTACTCCTCCGACACAACGATTCTGGACTCGATCATCACCACGCACGGCCTCTCGTGGGGGTTCGACCGGATCTTCGCGGCCACCGTCAACCACTCGGTCTGGTTCCACCGCCAGGTGGACTTCAACGACTGGGTGCTGTACTCGACGACGTCGCCGGTGGCGGCCAACTCGCGTGGGCTGGGCACCGGGCACTTCTTCGACCGGGACGGCGCGGTCATGGCCACCGTCGTGCAGGAGGGTGTCGTGATGTATTTCCCCGGCTCACGGCGCTGACCGGCGTAATCTCTAGTTCGTGGCTGAGCCGGTCAAGGTCGCGAGGGTACGCGCGCGCGAACGCGTCGTCGTCAACGTCGACCGGCTGGCGGCCCGGTGGATCGGTGCGTTAGCCGTCCTGAGCCTGTTCTGTTGGCTCGTGGTACTCCTCGCCCGCCACCACGACCATGAAGACTGGAACGCCGCAGGCAGGCTCGCCTGGTCGCTGACGATCTTGGCCGGTGTCGCGCTGATCGCCCGTGGGATCTTCCTCGGCCGTCCAGTCACCGCAGCCCATGCCACGTCGGCAATGGTGGTGCTGCTCGCCGGTCTTTCAGCCCACCTCCTGTCGTATGACCTCCTCGGCAACGTCCTCGTCGCCGGCGCCGGTCTGGTGTTGATGTGGCCGACGACGGCGCGGCCGCAGCCTGACGATCTGCTCCGGGTCTGGACCCTGGTGAACGCGACCGAAGGCGACCCGCTGGCGCCGTTCGCGATGCAGTCGCTGAAGAGCTACTACTTCAACGCCGACGGTACTGCGGCCATCGCGTACCGCACGCGCATCGGTTTTGCGACGGTGAGCGGAGATCCGATCGGCGACGAGACTCAATTTCCCCAGCTGGTCGCCGACTTCGCCGCAATGTGCCACAACCGCGGGTGGCGCATCCTCGTCCTAGGCTGCAGCGAGCGGCAGTTGCCGCTGTGGCGCAACGATGCCGTGGTTGGTCAACGCATGCGCCGAGTGCCGATCGGGCGCGACGTCGTCATCGACGTGCGCGGGTTCGACATGGTCGGACGCAAGTACCGCAACCTGCGCCAGGCCGTACAGCGAACGCACAACTTCGGCATCACCACCGAGGTGGTCGCCGAGCAGGACATCGACGACGAGCTGCGGGCCGAACTGGCGCAAGTCTTGTTCGCCTCGCAGAGCGGCGCGCGCACGGAGCGAGGATTCTCGATGATTCTCGACGGCGCCCTCGAACGCCGCCACCCGGGCATCCAGCTCATCATCGCCCGCGACCGCGACGGGCGGGTGCAAGGCTTCCACCGGTATGCGACCGCGGGCGGCGGCCGGGACATCACCCTCGATGTGCCGTGGCGCCGGCCGGGCGCACCGAACGGCATCGACGAGCGCCTGTCCGTGGACATGATTCATGAAGCGAAATCGGTTGGTTCGCAACGCTTGTCATTGGCGTTCGCCGCTTTTCCGGAGATCTTCGACAACAAGAGCCGTAACAGCCTTCAGGATTTGGTCTACCACGCGATCCACCTGCTCGACTCGCTGATCGCGTTGGAATCCCTGTATCGGTATCTGCGCAAGTTCCGCGCGCTCGGCCAGCGGCGCTACGTGTTGCTGTCACTGTGGCACGTCGTGCCGGCGGCCGTCGTGCTGTTGTCGCTCGAGTTCGCGCCGCGGCGGCGCCACCTCTAGCTCAGGGCGCAGTTGTCAGCGTGACGCTGAACTGAGTCTCCAGATGTTGCCGGAACTCGTCATTGCACTGCTGCTGTGCGTCAGTGTCATTGCCGGCCTTGTTCATACAGTCGATGTAGTCGCCGCCGCCGACTTCCTTGAACGCGAAGAACCAGAGCGCGGCCGCCGCTATCGCCCCGATGATCGCGAACACTCCGAGCACGATCCCGCTGAGCGCAACGCCGCCGTTGTTGGCTTCGCCGCGTTTCACCCGGCCCCGGCCCATGATTCCCAGGATGACGGCGACGATGCCGAGGATCAGGCCGAAGAAGCCGACGAACGGTATCCAGCAGATCAGCAGGCCGATGATGGCGAGCACCAGTGCCGTGATCCCCAGACCGTTGCGTGGAGCTGCCGGCGGCGGCGCCTGGCCTGCGTACGGCATCGGTGGCGGGGGCGGGTAACCGCCGGCGGGCGGCGGAGGTTGACTGGGCGGAGGTTGACTGGGCGGAGGTTGACTGGGCGGAGGTTGCGGCGACTCCGGCTGGTTCGGATCGGTCATCCCGTTGGTCCTCCCGCTTCGACGCGCCGTTCTACGAAGTCGTCGACGGTCCTCGATGCCTTGCGGATGCCGAAGGCCGAGATGATCTCGAAGACGCCCATGACGATCAGCCAGATGCCCGTCACCAAAGCCAGGATGCCCAAGGAGGAGAGGGGAGACGCCATCACGACGATGCCGGCCAGGATGCTGATCACGCCGAAGAAGATCTCCCATCCCCGGCCGGGCATCCCCGGGTCACTGATCGCGGAAACTGTGGTGGCCACGCCGCGGAAGATGAACCCGACGGCGATCCAGATGGCGAGCAGCAGGATGGCGGTCCCATCGTCCTTGGTAATGCTCAAACTGCGGAATGCCAAGATGCCCAGGATCAGCGAGGCCGCACCGCTGATGAACAGCAGGACGCGTCCGCCGGCCGATACATGCAGCGTGAATGCGAAGAACACCTGGAAGATGCCGCTGACAAGTAGATAGGCCCCCAACAGGATTGCCGCGATAAGCACGCCCGCGAAGGGCCGGGCAACCAACAGCACGCCAAGAATCAGGGAGGCAAACCCGGACACCAGCGTCCAGATCCAGAGGTGTTTCAGCAGCTTTGGACGTTCGGGAGCAGTCATGCCGAAAAGTGTTTCACAGGGTGCGCCGGCCGGTGAGCATTTCGTCGTCGCTCCATATAACTGAGTCGAGGCACCTGCAGGTAGTTACTGTTCGGTTACCGGCACTGCGCGCTGGGACCACGGTCGTTAACGTCGGCACGTCGACGGCCCCGAGGCGAAAGAGAAGAAGCTATGAGAGCACGCGGATGGCTCATGGCCGGGGCGATTGTGGCCTCAGCCGCGCTGGCATTGAGTGGCTGCGCAACCAACACGGAAAGCTCGGGGCCGGGCACAAGCACCACGGAGGTGAAGCCGACCAAGGTCGACGAGATCGCCAACCTGTTGCCCGACAAGGTCAAGCAGTCTCAGACGTTGATCGTCGGCACCGACGCCACCTACGCACCGAACGAATACAAGGATTCACAAGGCAGGATCATCGGCTTCGACGTCGACCTCCTCAATGCCGTCGCCGCGGTCTTGGGCGTCACGCCGGAGTACCGGGAATCGGGATTCGACAACATCATCCCGTCCATCCAGGGCGGCTCGTTCGACATGGGCATGTCCTCGTTCACCGACAACAAAAAGCGCGAAGAGCAGGTCGATTTCGTCGATTACTTCCAGGCCGGATCACTGTGGGCGCAGCGCCCTGGCTCGCCGATCGACCCCAACAACGCCTGCGGGCTCAAGGTCGCGGTGCAGACGGCGACCGTCCAGGACACAGATGAGCTGCCCGCCAAGAACGAAGCATGCCTGCAGGCCGGCAAGCCTGCGATCAACGTGCTCAAGTTCGCGGGCCAAGACGCCGCAACCAACGCCGTGACGGTCGGGCAGGCCGACGCGATGACCGCCGACTACCCGGTGACGGTGTATGCGATCAAGCAGAGCGGCGGCAAGCTGGAGGCCGCCGGCGAGTTGTTCAAGACCGCACCCTACGGATGGGCTGTGCCGAAGGGATCACCGCTCGCACAGGCCCTTCTGAAGGCTCTGGAGCACGTCATGCAGACCGGTGACTACAAGACGATCCTGGCCAACTGGAACGTGCAGGACGGCGCGATCGACAAGCCGGTGATCAACGGCGCCGTCAACTGACCGTGGCTGCTGACACGTCGTCGCCCGCCCCGATCAACGCCGTGCCGTTGCGGCACCCGTGGCGGTGGGTGGCGGCGGCCGTCATCATCGCACTGGCGGCGCTGTTCCTCTACGGTGCCGCCACCAACCCCGACTATCACTGGTCGACGTACTCGAAATACCTTTTCGACAAACGGATTTCGACGGCGGCGTGGAACACCCTTCAGCTGACGATGCTGTCGATGGCGCTCGCGGTGGTACTCGGTGTGGCCCTCGCCGTCATGCGGTTGTCGCCGAACCCGGTCCTGCGGTCTGTTTCGTGGGTGTACATCTGGATCTTCAGGGGCACACCCGTGTACGTGCAGCTGGTTTTCTGGGGGTTGTTCCCGGTGCTCTACAAGAGCATTCAGCTCGGAGTTCCCTTCGGGCCCACGTTCGTTCACTTCAGCCTGCAGAATTTGTCGCTGTACTTCATCCTCTCGGTCATCGGCCTCGGGCTGAACGAAGCGGCGTACATGGCCGAAATCATCAGGGCGGGCATCAGTTCGGTGCCGGAAGGTCAGACCGAGGCGTCCGTGGCGCTGGGGATGTCGTGGTGGATGACGATGCGGCGCACCATACTTCCGCAGGCCATGCGTGTGATCATCCCGCCGACGGGAAACGAGATCATCAGCATGCTCAAGACGACTTCACTGGTGATCGCGGTGCCGTACACCCTGGAGCTCTACGGTCGCGCGCATGACATCGGAATCGCGCTGTTCCAACCGATTCCGCTGCTGCTCGTGGCGGCGACGTGGTACCTGGCCATCACCAGCGTGCTGATGGTGGGGCAGTACTACCTGGAGCGGTACTTCTCGCGCGGGGCGTCGCGCAAGTTGACGTCGAAGCAGCTCGAAGCGCTGGCCGAGGCGCAGCGGGCCTTCGAGGAGCATGTATGACGGCGATGGTGGTCGCTGAGCGGGTGTGCAAGGACTTCGGTGCGCTCAAGGTGCTCAAGGGCGTGACGTTGACGGTCGAGCGCGGCCAGGTGTTGTGCATCGTCGGCCCGTCCGGTTCGGGCAAGTCGACGTTCTTGCGCTGCATCAACCACCTGGAGGACATCAGCGCCGGGCGGCTGTACGTCGACGGGGAACTCGTGGGTTACCGCGAGAAGGGCGGCAAGCTGCACGAGCTGCCGCCGCGGGAAGCCGCCAGGCAGCGCCGAGACGTCGGCATGGTCTTTCAGCACTTCAACCTGTTCCCGCATCGCACGGCGCTGCAAAATGTTGTCGAATCGCCCGTTCACGTCAAGAAGGTGAAGAAAGACGTAGCGTTGAAGCGGGCCCGGGACCTGCTGGACCGCGTGGGGTTGTCCGAGAAGGCAGATGCTTATCCGGCGCAGCTTTCGGGCGGCCAGCAGCAGCGCGTGGCGATCGCACGGGCGCTTGCCATGGAACCCAAGCTGATGCTGTTCGACGAACCCACGTCCGCGCTCGACCCCGAGCTCGTCGGCGAGGTTCTCAACGTGATGCGTGACTTAGCCCGCGCCGGCATGACCATGCTGGTGGTCACGCACGAGATGGGTTTCGCGCGCGAGGTAGCCGATCAGCTGGTGTTCATGGACGAAGGCGTCATCGTGGAGAGCGGCAAGCCGCGCGAGGTGCTCAGTGCTCCCAAACATCAACGCACGCAGGCCTTCTTATCGAAGCTGCTGTAGCGGCACAGCTACGCGTGGGTGCCGGCCGCAGCGCAGGCGAATTGGACGTTGTTGGTGTTGGTGTTGAGATCCGTTGCCGCGCCGTTGATGGTGTCGACGCGCGTGTGCAAGCCCATCAGCAGAACCAGCTTGGTGGCGCTCATCGACCACTGCCGCATCGGATTCGCAATCTCGGGCGGTAAGCCGGGTGTGCCTGCCGCGCTCAGCGCTTCGGCAGCCGCCTGCCGCAATGCGGTCCTGCCGGTCACGTTGCTCTCGACGACGAGTGGGCTGGCGTAGTTCGGTGTGGCGCGTCGCCGGCGATGTTGTTGGCGAAGTCTGAGTAATAGGTCGCTGCGGTGTCGAGGCCGGCTGCGAATTGGGAGCATGCTGCGACCGCGGGGGAGTCTTGGGCCTCGCCCGGATCGCCCGATGCCAAGGGGGCCGCCGCCAGGGCGGTTCCGAACGCGATGGAACAAACAGCCAACGCGCGCTCGCGAGCGAGTGGGGACTTCATCGATTCCTCCGCGGTGTCGGGCCTGCCGTCCGGCGTCTGAAGCTAACACTGGATTAACACCCACGCGGTCGGCCGAAGGGTGTCGTGAACGTAAACGGCACCCCAACAACCGATGTCAGAAGCATCGTCGATCCGTGTGAGGCAGGCCTGTTCGCCACAGAAAACCGAGGCAGACATCAGTTTTGCTCAGACCGCGCAAATGGTCTGTGTCCCTGCGCTTTTCGAGTTTCTGCAGCGTTAGTCGCCTCGGGTCACGATCACCGGATTCCGCGTCAAGGTCGACGGCTGCGTCGGTCAATCGTTCATTCGGTCATACGCGACACTGACGAGTTCGACCGACAACACCGACGACGTCGTCACCTATCTCGGCGTCACCACAGCGGTATGACGCGAAGGCCCCCGCAGTCAATGGATTCCACCCACGTCAATGAGAGGCGTCATCCCGCAATGTTGAGTCGAATTGCCGCGCTGGCTGCTGTCTGCACGCTTGGCCCCCTGGGCGCGACGGCAGTCGCGTCAGCCGACCCGCCGGACGACCCTGCGGTGCAACCGGCTGCCGACGCCGGACCGCCACCGGACACGGGTGTTGTCGCCTCTGAAGTGCCGGGAATCCTGATCACCCCCGAGGGCTGGAAGCTGGAGGTGTCCGGCAAAGACGAAACGCAGCTTGCGACGCCGCCGTTGACCACTGCGCTGTCGTCGCGTCATACACGGGGGGCGGCACGTTCACCGGAACGGTGACCGGAAGCGGAAAGACGGAACTGACGGGCGGAGTTCTGGAGGCCGGCTATCAGATCGGGTGCGGAATCGCGCTGAACACCGTCAAATTGAACGGCTCGATCGGGCTGGGGACCGCGGGATCACGGTTCGCAGGAAACATGATCCCGACCGGCATGACGATGCCGATCCAAGGCCAGATCGAGGTACATCCGCAACCGGGCGAGGTCATCACTGTCCCGGTGGACAAGAAGTCGTTCAAGAAGGCGCCCGCGCGGGTCACTCTGCAAGACATCAACATCAAGATCGACGGCTGCGTCGGACAGTCATTCCTGCGGTCCTACGCGGTGCTCACCAGCTCGACCATAGACACCGATGACGTGGTGGCCTACTACGGCGTAGTCAAGGTCGTCTGAGTGACCCGCGCAATCCGAACCGGACTGGGGGGCGCGCTGGCTTTGGTTGGGGCGCTGAGCTTCTCAACCGTGGCCGCCGCGGATCCTCCCGTCGAGCCACCGTCGGACCCGGCGGTGCCGCCCACGTCCACGGTGGGAAGCACGCTGGCACAGAACGGCGCTCCGGGGGCCGGGCGGCCGGACATCTCGGCGTATGGCAATGCGCTTGCGCTGGCCCAGAATCCGGCTCCGGCGGCTCCCGGCGGCGCGCCGGCCACGCCACCGAATCTCAATGCGTTCAACAACCAGTACCTGCTGCCGCAGAACCTGGCACCGTCCGCGCCTGGGCAGGGCCAGATCTTCGGCGTTGCGCCCGGCGACGAGAACGGCAGCACCACTTTTCTCGAATACCTCAAACGGCTGCATGCCAGTTATCGAGCGGGCGGTTTGAAGGGCGGATTGCTGGGTCAGATGCCCCAGGAGCAGCTAGTTGAGCCGCTGCCCGGCACCGCGCCGCCGCCCGGAACTAATATTCCGGTCGGGCTGGGACAGAACTTGCCGGATATCCCGACACCGCAGGCTCCTGCGCCATGACTGCGGGGGCTTCTCGTTCGGCGAGCAGGAACCACGTCGGCATCACGCCCTTGCCCTTGATCTCCACGTTGCCGCGTGGTTCGAACACGAACGTCTCCTCGAGATGTTCGTAAACTGCCTGCGGCACCTGGATTCGACCCTGCACGCCGGTGGATTCCATTCGGGCGGCGACGTTTACGGCGTCGCCCCACACGTCGTAGAAGAACCGGCGCGTGCCGACGACTCCGGCGACCACCGGACCGACACCGATGCCGATACGCACCGGCACCGCCTGGCCCACCTGGTCTGTCAACCCGGCGATGGCGTCGCTCATGTTCAACGCCAGGCACGCCAGCGCTTCGAGGTGGTCGGGTCGCGGCTCGGGCACTCCGCTGACCACGATGTAGCAGTCGCCGCTGGTCTTGATCTTTTCCAGCCCATGCCGCTCGACCAGTCGGTCGAACTCGGTGTAGAGACGGTTGAGGAAGTCGACCAAGTCCGCAGGGCTGGACTGGCTGGCGCGCTCGGTGTAACCGGCGATGTCGGCGAACAGCACCGACGCGTCGTCGTACTTGTCGGCGATGATCGTGGTCGCCGGGTTCTTCAGCCGGGTCGCGATGCTGGCGGGAAGGATGTTGGCCAGCAAGGACTCCGACCGGTCGTACTCCTGTTCCATGGCTTGTTCGGCGCGTTCGATCTCGCGAAGCGCGTACCAGACGGTGGCCACGGCCATCACGCAGGCGGAGACGATGGATGTTATGAACCCGACAGGCAGTGCCCACGGGGGTTGCAGTCCGGTGTCGTGGGGGACGGTGAATTGCAGCGTGACGACGATGGCGGCGCCGATCGCGACGAGCACACATGCCAGCACGATGTGCTCGATGCCCAGGACCAACACCGCGACCGTGGCCGCGACGAGGAAGTAGAACTGCAGGCCTGATCCCGTACCGACGTTCAACGTCAAGACGGACAGGACCACATACGACGTGACGATCAGCGTGAGCTGGGTGATGACGACGCCGTAGCGGTGCAGGAACGGGATCACGGCGAAGATGGCGGCGGCGACGAAGTTGATCAGCGCGATGCGCCAGTTACCCGGCTGGGTGACCAGTACCATCACCGCGAAACTGAGCGTGACGACCGCGGCGATCGACGTGGTGATGTTGATGACCTTGCGGCTGCGGGCGATCCGGTCCGCATAGTGCCGGTTGCGGGCCGGGGTCTGCGGGTGCAGGCGCATCGGCGGGCCGCAGAAGGTCCGTGCGGCCGGTCCTGCTGCCGTGTCGTTGACCTCGGCGGCCATGGTCACAGCGTATCCGCTTGTGACGACGACGTCGTGGTCGTCGACCTCCTCAGCTGGGAACCGCGATCACCGCGACCAAAGCGATCAGCACGATCAATCCGGAGAGGAACTCAACCATCAGAACCATCGTGACCCCCGTCTCGGCGCTTCTCTTAGGTCATGATGTTTGCTGGTTCGCCGTTGCCGATGAAGGGACCTAGGACCCAGGGTCCGTCGGCAAAGTGCTCAATAACTCGCCGAGCGCACGGTTGTTTGCGTCCTCACTCGTGGTTGCCTGCAACAAACGTGCGCTGGGCGCGATCCCTACAAGCACCACGGGTAGCAAGGAGGAGTTCGCGGCGGCGGAGGATTTTCTCCGTCCCAGATGGAAGGCGAAACGTTGCCCTGGCCGCTTTGGACTACGTAGTACGTATGGCAGATACTCCAGTCCCAATTCGGCGGGCCGGGAGTGTTGAACGCGCCGCCGAAGCCACCCGTGTCGTCGCCCGGGCACCACGTATACGGGCCGCCGGCATGGGCGGTGCCAGGGCCAACCGCCAAGCCGGCCGTCCACAAGCCGCCAGAGAGCAACAGGGCTGCTGAAAAGACTGCGAGTAACCGATTCATGAGCGATCCCCTACCGGCGTGGTGGCACCCGACCCTCCGCCACCGGAGTCATCCCGTGTGTTGATGATGAGACTTCAAGTCAGCCGTGACAAGCTACTGCGCACACCACCCGAATGGAAGGGAGAGAGATGAGTTCGACCAACGTGGACGTGACGCGCGATGAGGAGGGGAATGTAGTCGCTCACTGGGTCGGCACAATGACCTTCGACCCGAGCGTCTATGGCGACCACGACTCGTTTCACTCGCTGATCAACGAGTGCGTGGAGGACTTCAAAAGGGAATTGCAGGCGGAGATCAACAAGGACTTTACGAGTTAAGCCAGACCTTCCTGCACAGATTGAGTGCCCTCGGTGAGATTCGAACTCACACTGTCTGGGTTTTGAATCCAGTTCCTCTGCCAGTTGGGATACGAGGGCCGCAGCAATCCACGATAAAGGACTCAGGCGCGGACGGGTTCCTCCACCTCGGCGCTGGTCCTGTCCGACGATGTGGGCGCTCGCTTTTCGTTGCCGTACGCGATGATTCCGATCGCGAGGATGCCGAGCAGCATCAGCATCTCCCGCAGCCCCCACCCGATGATCGCTTCGACCACGTTCGCGTCGGCCAGCCAGTCCTGTCCGACTTCAGGGGTGGCGAACACGGTGAGCAGCACCCCGCTGGCCACCACCCCGCGGGCCCACCAACCGCGGTGGAACCAGATGAACACCGCGGCCGGCACCAGATACACCCAGTGATGCACCCAGCTGATCGGCGAGATCAGCGTCGCGGTCATCGCGACGATCAACCCACCGGCGAGCAATCCCGAATGAGTGGCCGCCCGACGCGCCAACACCAGCCCTGCGATCGCGACGATCGCCGATAGGACGAGGGCTAGCGGCCTGGTCCAATCGCCGACGGCGGCCAGCAGCCCCTGAATGGAGTTGTTGCCCGATGTCGCGAATTTCGTGCCGAGCGCCACCTTGTCCGTCAAGTGCCACAGACCATCGGCCAGGAAAGCGATCGTCAGCGACGGTTTGACCAGGAACGCCACCACAAACGCACCGAGGCAGCTGACGACGCTCCACCAGAACATTCGCCACTGCCGCGCGACAGCCAGGTAGACGATGAACAACCCCGGGGTGAGTTTGATCGCCGCGGCCAACCCGATCAGCACGCCACGAGGCACCCGCCGCCCCAGCGCGGTGTCGTCACGGCGGGTCAGGTCGGCGATCACCAGCAGCATCAGGAGGATGTTGATCTGGCCGAAGAAGAAGTGCGCGTACACCATGATCGTTGCGCAAGCGACCGACGCGATGCCGAACACGACGACCCAACGGTGCCTGATGTCCGCCGGCGTCACCATCGCGATGACCGCCAACAAGGCCAGCATCGACACGATGCTCCAAGCCCAGAGGCCGACCTGCTGGTTGCCGAGGTTCGTCGGCCACAACACAAGCGCACCGAACGGGGTGTAGGTGAACGGCAACCCCTCGTCGGCGATGTTCGATCCGTGCAGGTTGCCCGCATACAGGTCGACGCCGCGCCATGCCGCCGCCGACCCGTACCGATAGACCGCCCAGTCCACCGGATAGACGTCGCGGATCCGCTCGAAAGCCCAGGTCGCCGTAACCGCCATCAGCCCCGCCGCAGCCGCGACCACCCACGGCAGCGCCGGCGAATCGGATGACCTGGCTTTCACACAGCGGATGGTACCCATGTTCAAGGTCACAACCCCGCGGTCGCCGCGCGCCGCATGTCGCGACAGAATGTCAGCCATGACCGGGTCACCGTCGGACGAGCCAGCCGAAACCCCCAAGCCGCGCCGGGTCCTCGTCGCCGAAGACGAGGCCCTCATCCGCCTCGACTTGGCCGAGATGCTCAAAGAAGAAGGATATGAGGTGGTCGGTCAGGCCGGCGACGGCCAGGAAGCGGTGGAGCTCGCCGACTCGCTGCGCCCCGACCTGGTGATCATGGACGTCAAGATGCCCCGGCGCGACGGCATCGACGCCGCACGCGAAATCGCCGAGAAGCGCATCGCCCCGATCGTCATCCTGACCGCCTTCAGCCAGCGTGAGCTCGTGGAGCGAGCCCGCGACGCCGGCGCGATGGCATACCTGGTGAAGCCGTTCTCGGCCACCGATCTCATCCCCGCCATCGAGGTCGCGGTCAGCCGGTTCAGCGAGATCACCGAGCTGGAGCGTGAGGTGGCCACGCTGTCCGACCGCTTGGAGACGCGCAAACTGGTCGAACGCGCAAAGGGGTTGCTGCAAACCAAGCAGGGAATGACCGAGCCGGAAGCGTTCCGCTGGATCCAGCGAGCCGCGATGGACCGGCGGACAACCATGAAAAGGGTCGCTGAAGTCGTCCTGGAGACGCTCGACGCGCCCAACGGCACCACATCTGCCAGTTAGGGGCTTCGACAACGCCGCGCACGGCACCGATGCGTTGGCTATGTTCTACGCACAAGCACGCTGACTTGGAGGTGGACACGTGCGCGGTCGCGTAATGCGAAGTGCGGTCGTTATCGGAGCTCTGGGACTGGTCGTGGCGGGTATGGCCGGCTGTAACCAGTCGAAACCGGAGGAGAGCAGCAGCGGAGATCTGAAGATTGCCGAGCTGGTCCCGATCGACGACAACGGCGCACAGATCAAGCCGCCGGACACCACGGCGGCCGCCGACCCCGCCGGTGACGGGAAGGCTAACTGCCCGCCGGTGACCATCGCGATGGCGGGTGCGCTCAACGGACCGGACGCGGCCCTTGGCATCAACATCAAGAACGGGGTGCAGCTGGCGGTCGACAAGCACAACGCCGCCAACCCCGGCTGCCAGGTCCAGCTCAGGACGTTCGACACGGAAGGCGATCCGCAGAAGGCCACCGCGATCGCTCCGCAGATCGTGGACGACCAACAAATAGTCGGGCTGGTCGGTCCTGCCTTCTCCGGAGAGACCAAGGCGACCGGCGGTGTCTTCGACCAGGCTGGACTCGTGGCCGCGACCGCGTCGGCAACCAATGTCACGCTGTCTCAGAACGGATGGAAGACCTTCTTCCGCGGGCTCGGTAACGACGGGGCTCAAGGCCGGGCCGTCGCCAACTACATGAAGAACACCCTCAACTACAAGAAGGTGTGCGTGGTCGATGACAGCACCGACTACGGGGTCGGGTTGGCCAAGGTAGTCCGGGACACCCTGGGGCCGGTCGCGGACGGATCCTGCAACATCGCGGTGAAGAAGGGCGACAAGGACTTCTCCGCCGCGGTCACCCAGGTCAAGGGGGCCAACCCTGACGCCGTCTTCTACAGCGGCTACTACGCCGAAGCTGCGCCATTTGTGCAGCAGTTGCGCGACGGCGGTGTGAGCGCGGCGTTCGTGTCAGCCGACGGCACGAAGGACCCCGAGTTCGTCAAGCAGGCCGGTAGCGCGTCGAAGGACGCGATTCTGTCGTGCCCGTGCAGTCCGGCTCCGGCTGCATTCGCCGAGGAGTACACCAAGAAGTTCAACCAAGCGCCCGGCACCTACAGCACGGAGGGATACGACCTCGCCACCATCCTGCTCAAGGGCATCGATTCCGGCGCGGTCACACGTCCTCAACTGCTGGAGTACGTCCGCAACTACAACGGCACCGGTGTCGCTCGTCAATACCAGTGGGACCCAACCGGCGAACTCACCAACACGTTGATCTGGATCTACAAGGTTCAGTAGCCGCACAGGCGAGACGCGTCCGAGACCGTTTGGCTCGGACGCGTCTTAATCTAGGAGCCGCCACCGGATGATCGACGATTGCCTCGGCCAGTGCGCCGTGTACGCGGCCAACATCGGCTTCAATCTGGAAGGCCTGCGAAACGGCTTCTGGCAGTTGACGATCGACGGATTGTCGTGGGGGGCGATCTACGCGCTGGTCGCGGTCGGATACACGTTGGTTTTCGGCGTGCTGCGGCTGATCAACTTCGCGCACTCCGAAATCTTCATGCTGGGCATGTTCGGCGCCTACTTCGCGCTCGACATCATTCTGGGATTCACCCCCAGCGGCAACGCGTACAACAAGGGAATCGCTTTGACCGTGCTGTATCTGGGCATCGCGATGCTTGTCGCGATGGCGGTTTCCGGTTCGGCGGCAGTCGGATTGGAAGCGGTTGCGTACCGGCCGCTGCGACGGCGGAATGCGCGTCCGCTCACATTCCTGATCACCGCGATCGGGATGTCCTTTGTCTTGCAGGAATTCGTGCACTTCGTCTTGCCGCAACTGCTCAAAGGCTACGGCGGCAGCAACGCTCAGCAGCCGATCATTCTGGTAGTGCCCAAGGCCCAGTTCACAGTGTTTGGTGCCACGGTATCCAACGTCACGCTGGTGATCATCGCCTCGGCATTGGTGTTCGCTGCACTCACCGATGTGGCGATCAACCGCACAAAGTTCGGTCGAGGCATCCGCGCGGTGGCCCAGGACCCGACGACGGCCATCCTCATGGGCGTGTCACGGGAGCGGATCATCATGACCACCTTCCTGATCGGCGGCCTGCTCGCGGGCGCCGCGGCGCTTCTGTACACGCTGAAGGTGCCGCAGGGAATCATCTACTCCGGCGGGTTCCTGCTTGGCATCAAAGCGTTCTCGGCAGCGGTGCTCGGCGGCATCGGCAACCTGCGCGGGGCGCTGCTCGGTGGGCTCTTGCTCGGGGTCATGGAGAACTACGGGCAAGCCGTCTTCGGGACCCAGTGGCGTGACGTCGTCGCGTTCGTGTTGCTGGTGTTGGTACTGCTGGTTCGCCCGACGGGGATACTGGGTGAGAGCCTCGGGAAGGCGCGGGTATGAACCACCGGACGGTGTTCCAAGGGCTTGCGCGCGTTGGCGATCGGCTACGGAACTGGTGGGACGGGTTGTCCCGGGTGCAGAAATGGGCGTTCGGCGTGCTGTCCTTTGGTGCCGTCGCCCTGCTGCCGATCTTCACCCCACCCTTCTTGGACACCTCGGGCATCAGCTTCGGCGGCGTGATGGCGCAGTTCGCGATGGTGGCGCTGATCGCGATCGGCCTGAACGTGGTTGTGGGTCAAGCCGGCCTGCTCGACCTCGGCTATGTCGGCTTTTATGCTGTCGGCGCGTACACCGTCGCATTGCTCACCAGTCCTGACAGCCCGTGGAACAAGGTGGGGGCGGCGGGCTTCTTCAGCGAGGACTGGGCGTGGTTGGCATGCGTGCCGTTGGCCATGTGTGTGACCGCGATCTCCGGGCTGATCCTCGGCACGCCGACGCTGCGGCTGCGCGGTGACTACTTGGCCATCGTCACTCTCGGATTCGGTGAGATCATCCGGCTACTCGCCGACAATCTGTCCGATATCACCAACGGTTCGCGCGGACTGAACCAAGTGGCCTACCCGCGTCTGGGCGAAACGGAGAAGCTGCCCGAAGGCGTGTTTTCCAGCGGCAACTCGTCTGGAGACGCGAACTACGGCACCTGGTGGTTCTGGCTGGGACTCGTTCTGGTCATGGTGGTGCTGGTGTTCGTCGGCAACCTCGAGCGCAGTCGCGTGGGCCGGGCATGGGTGGCGATCCGCGAGGACGAGGACGCCGCAGAAGTCATGGGCGTCAACACGTTCAAGTTCAAGCTGTGGGCCTTCGTGATCGGCGCGGGCATCGGCGGGCTTTCCGGCGCGCTGTATGCCGGACAGGTGCAGTTCGTCGCGCCCACCAATTTCAACATCATCAACTCGATGCTGTTCCTCTGCGCGGTCGTGCTCGGTGGGCAAGGCAACAAACTCGGTGTCATATTCGGCGCGTTCGTGATCGTGTACCTGCCCAACCGGCTGCTGGGCGTGCACTTCCTCGGCATCAATCTCGGCGACCTGAAGTACCTGTTCTTCGGGCTGGCGCTCGTCGTCCTGATGATCTTTAGGCCGCAGGGTCTGTTCCCCGTGCGTCAGCAACTGCTGACGTATGGCAAGTCCGCACGCGCCCTGCTACGACGGGAGGCCGTCCCGTGACGATCGATGAGCCGCTTGCGCGAAGAGAATCAAGCATCGACGAGACTGGCCGGTGTGCACCGCGACATCCACGCCGCCGAAGGCGAAATCCTCTTGGAGACAAGGAATCTCACGGTCAAGTTCGGCGGCCTGACCGCGCTGGATGCGGTGACCTTCGATATCCGGCGTGGGGAGATCCTGGGCCTCATCGGCCCCAACGGCGCCGGCAAGACGACTTGCTTCAATGCGATCACCGGCGTCTACCGGCCCAGTGGGGGAACGGTCATTTTCGACGGCGCGCCCCTCGGCCGCATCAAACGCCATCAGATCACCCGCCGCGGCATCGCACGCACATTCCAGAACATCAGGTTGTGGGGGGAGATGACGGCGCTGGAGAACGTCGTCGTCGGAACCGACGCCCGCCACAAGACCTCTGTGCCCGGGGCGGTACTCCGGAGCCCTCGCCACCGTCGCGAGGAGCGGGACGCCATCGAGCGAGCCGCGGCACTGCTGAAGTTCGTCGGAATCGCCGAGCGCGGCGAGGAGAAGGCGAAGAATCTGCCGTATGGCGACCAACGGCGGCTGGAGATCGCCCGGGCACTGGCCACCGAACCCAAGCTGCTGTGCCTCGACGAGCCGGCGGCGGGGTTCAACGCGAAAGAGAAGGCGGCCCTGATCGAGTTGATCCGCAAGATCCGCGACGACGGATACACCGTGCTGCTCATCGAACACGACATGCGGCTGGTGATGGGGGTGACCGACCGCATCGTGGTGCTGGAGTTCGGCCGCAAGATCGCCGAGGGCGTACCGTCGGCGATCCGTGAGGATCCGGCGGTCATCGCCGCATATCTGGGAGTGCCCGATGACGACGTCCGGTGAGCCAGCGATGAGCGTCTCGCGCGAAGAGCCTCAGGCACTACTCGAGTTACGCGACGTCGTCGTGCATTACGGCCGTATCGAGGCACTGCACGGGGTTTCCCTTGTCGTTCGTGAGGGCGAGCTTGTCACGCTGTTGGGTTCCAACGGCGCCGGCAAGACCACGACGATGCGCGCGATCTCGGGCCTGCGGCCGCTCAGTCGCGGGTCGGTGTGGTTCGAGGGGCGAGACATCTCCCGGGTCAAGCCTCACAAACGGGTGGCGGACGGGCTCATCCAGGCGCCCGAGGGTCGGGGTGTGTTCCCGGGCATGACGGTCACGGAAAACCTCGACATGGGTTGTTACGGAAGGCCGTTCGCGTCCAGGGCCGAACGCAGGGAACGGCTGGACTGGGTTTTCGAGACGTTCCCGAGGTTGGCCGAGCGGAGAAGCCAGGTCGGCGGCACCCTGTCCGGCGGTGAGCAGCAGATGCTCGCGATCGGACGCGCCCTGATGGCGCGCCCACGGGTGCTGCTTCTCGACGAACCGTCGATGGGCTTGGCGCCCATGGTGATTCAGCAGATCTTCCGGATCATCTCGGAGATCAACTCGCAGGGCACCACCGTCCTGCTGGTCGAGCAGAACGCGCAGCAGGCGTTGAGCCGCTCAGACCGTGCATACATCCTCGAGACCGGCAACGTCACCCGCGAAGGCCCGGCGCGGGAGTTGCTCGACGACGAGAGCATCCGCGCCGCTTACCTCGGCGTTGCTTGACATCGTGAAACTGCTGCGGGTTTTCGTCGGGGCGGCGTTGGTCGTGCTGATCGCAGCGGCAACCGTAGTGATCGTGCGACTCGCACCTGACGGTCACCGCCTCGTCGTGCACGCTGAGATCGACCAGCACGGCAAGCCGGTTGCCCCGAGCGCCGACCCGCCGGCCGACCCGGCCGGCAGCGGCGAGGCCGTCTGCCCGCCGTTGTCGATCGCGACGGCGGCGGCGCTCAGCGGACCGGACACGGAACCCGGCAGCAACATCAGAAACGGCGTCCGACTCGCGGTCGACCAGCACAACGCCGCCAATGCGGGCTGCCAGGTTCAGATCAAAGAGTTCGACACCGCCGGTGATCCCTCGCGGGTCAACGAGTTCGCGCCGCAGATCGTCGCCGACGCGTACACAGTCGGTTTGATCGGTCCCACCTTCTCCGGTGTCGCCGAAGCGACCGGGGCGTACTTCGAAGACAACGGGCTGCCGGCGGCGACCGCATCGGCGTCGCGGAGCACGCTTTCAGAACGAGGGTGGACGACGTTCTTCCGTGCGATTGCCAGCGACGAGGCCCAGGGCCAAGCGGTGGCCAACTTCGTCCGGGACGGCCTCGGGCACCGCACGGTATGCGTGGTCAGTGACAACAGCCCGTACGGCGACGCGATGGCGCAGGCAGCTACCGCCGTGTTGGGTGAGCGATCCCGTCCCGAATGCCGACAGTCAATTGCGCTGAGCGACAACCGGTTTGCCGAAGTCATCGGCCGGATCAGGGGTGTTGCGCCAGATGCGGTGCTGCGCATGGGCATCCATACAGACACGGCCGACTTCCTGCAGCGCCTGCGCGACGAGGGCATCTCGTCGTCGTTCGTCTCAGCTCAGGGCATGGCGGACGGGGACTTCCTGCAGCGAGCGGGGGATTACGCCAAGGACGCCGTGTTGTCCTGCCCCTGCAGTCCGGCCCCTGACTGGTTCGTCGCCGCGTATCGCGCGAAGTTCGGCCATACCCCCGGTGCGTACGCCGCCGAGGGGTACGACCTCGCGACGATCATGCTGAACGGGATCGACGCGGGCATGCTGGTGCGCCCGCAGATGCTGGACTGGATGCGGCATTACAGCGGCCAAGGGGTGGCCCGCCGGTACCAGTGGACCGAGAACGGCGACCTGGCCGAGCCGACGGTCTGGATCTACAAAGTGCAGTAGGCTGCGAATGATTCAGCGCGCGACGATCACCGACGAGCCGTGGCCGAACAGGCCCTGGTTCGCGGTGATGCCGACGGTCGCACCTTCAACCTGGCGTCCGGTGGCTTGGCCGCGCAGTTGCCACGTCAGTTCACACACTTGTGCAATGGCTTGCGCCGGAATGGCTTCGCCGAAGCAGGCGAGTCCGCCCGACGGGTTGACCGGTACCCGCCCGCCGATCGCCGTCGCACCGCTGCGCAGCAGCGCCTCGGCTTCGCCCTTCGCGCACAACCCGAGGTGTTCGTACCAGTCGAGTTCCAAAGCGGTGGACAGGTCATAGACCTCGGCGATGCTGATGTCTTCGGGCCCCATGCCCGCCTCGGTGTAAGCGGCGTCGATGATCTGGTCCTTGAACACCCGCTCGGGTGCGGGCACCACTGCTGTGGAATCGGTTGCGATATCGGGTAATTCGGGAAGATGCTGCGGATAGCGGGGTGTGACGGTGCTGACCGCCCGCACAGTTGGCACTCCGTCGAGCGAACCGAGGTGCTTGCGGGCGAACTCGGCGCCGGCCACCACGAGGGCAGCCGCGCCGTCGGACGTCGCGCAAATGTCCAGTTGGCGCAGCGGGTCGGCGACCACCGGGCTCGCCAGTACGTCTTCGACCGAGGCTTCCTTGCGGTAGCGCGCGTACGGGTTCTGCAGGCCGTGTCTGGCGTTCTTGACCTTCACCTGGGCGAAGTCTTCGCTGGTGGCGCCGTAGAGATCCATGCGACGGCGCGCCAACAGCGCGAAGTACACCGGGTTCATGGCACCGATCAGGTGGAAGCGCTGCCAATCCGGATCGTTGCGGCGCTCGCCGCCGACCGGTGCAAAAGGGCCCTTCGGTGCGGTGTCGGCCCCGATCACCAGCGCGACGTCGCAGAAGCCGGCGAGGATCTGGGCGCGCGCGCTCTGCAACGCCTGCGATCCGCTGGCGCATGCTGCGTAGCTCGAGCTGACGGGAACGCCGTTCCAGCCGAGCTTCTGAGCGAACGTCGACCCGGCGATGAAGCCGGGATAGCCGTTGCGGATGGTGTCGGCGCCGGCCACCAACTGGATCTGCCGCCACTCCAGGCCGGCCTCGGCCAGCGCGGCCCGGGCGGCGACGACGCCGTACTCGGTGAAGTCGCGCCCCCACTTGCCCCACGGGTGCATGCCGGCGCCAAGGATGTAGAGCGGGTCGGGGGTGCTCATGCGGTCCTCCAGGCGTGCACGATGCGCTGGATGCCGTCGTCGTCGACGAACAGCGTCATGGTCGTCAGCTCCATCTCCATCCCGACCTTCAGGTCGGCGGCCAGCGTGCCTTCAACGACCTTTCCCAACACGATCATCCCCTCGTCCGCCAGCTGCACCGCGGCAATCGCGAACGGCTCGAAGGGATCTGACGCCGGGTAGGGTGCCGGCGGCGGGTAGCGATTCTCGGTGTAGCTCCACAGCGTGCCGCGGCGCGACAGCGGCACCTGTGCCAACTCGTCGCCGTCGCAGGCAGGGTTCGGGCAGTTGTTGGCTCGCGGCGGAAAGACATAGGTGCCGCATTGGTGGCACTTACCGCCGATGAGATAGGGCGCTCCTGACTCATCGATGGCGAACCACCCGTCGATCGCCGGTTGTGTGGACACGCGGGACAGCGTACCGAGTCCAGAGGCGAAACTGAAACGTGTTCCAGTTTTACCCCGGGCCGATCGACCCGTCCAAGGACTGGGCACGCCCGCTGTCGTGATCCGTGTCGGCCCGGGTGCCTAGAGTGAGTCCGTGAGCCCAGCCAAGACTCCCTCAGCTCCACCTGAGGCCTCCGACAAGCCGACTTTGATGCTGCTGGATGGCAATTCGCTGGCGTTCCGGGCGTTCTACGCCCTGCCGGCCGAGAACTTCAAGACCCAGGGCGGGCTGACCACCAACGCTGTCTACGGGTTCACCGCGATGCTGATCAACCTGCTGCGCGACGAGGGGCCCACGCATATCGCCGCCGCGTTCGACGTGTCGCGCCAGACGTTCCGCTCCGACAAGTACCCGGAGTACAAGGCCACCCGCACGTCGACTCCCGACGAGTTCCGCGGCCAGATCGAGATCACCAAGGAAGTGCTGTCGGCGCTCGGCGTCACCGTGCTGGCCGAGCCGGGATATGAAGCCGACGACGTCATCGCGACGTTGGCGACCCAGGCCGAAAAGGCGGGCTTTCGCGTCCTCGTCGTGACCGGCGACCGCGACTCGCTGCAACTCGTCAGCGACGACGTCACCGTGCTGTATCCGAGGAAAGGCGTCAGCGAGCTGACCCGGTTCACCCCGGAGGCCGTGGTGGAGAAATACGGTCTGACGCCGACGCAGTACCCGGACTTCGCCGCGCTGCGGGGCGACCCCAGCGACAACCTGCCAGGTATCCCCGGCGTGGGGGAGAAGACGGCGTCGAAGTGGATCGCGGAGTACGGCTCGCTGCAGGAACTCGTCGACAACGTCGACTCGGTTCGCGGCAAAGTCGGAGATGCGTTGCGCGCCAACCTTTCTCACGTGATGCTGAACCGGGAGTTGACCGACCTGGTGAAAGACGTCCCGCTCGCGCAGACGCCCGACATGCTGCGCATGCAGCCCTGGGACCGGGACCACATCCACCGGCTGTTCGACGACCTCGAGTTCCGTGTACTGCGGGACCGGCTGTTCGACACGCTCGCCGCGGTCGAGCCGGAGGTCGACGAAGGGTTCGACGTCCGTGGCGGTGCGCTGGCTCCTGGTGAGGTGGCGGGCTGGTTGGCAACGCACGTCGCCGACGGACGCCGGGCCGGGGTGTCGGTGGTCGGCACGCACACGGTCGCCGACGGCGACGCCACTGCCGTCGCGATCGCCGCGCCCGACGGCGACTCCGGCTACGTCGACACCGCGACGATGACGGCAGACGACGAGGCGGCACTCGGCCGCTGGCTGGCCGACGAGGGCCAGCCCAAGGCTCTGCACGAGGCGAAATGGGCGATGCACGATCTCGCCGCACGTGGCTGGGACTTGCGGGGAGTCACGTCTGACACCGCGCTGGCGGCCTATCTGGTGCGTCCGGGGCAGCGCAGCTTCACGCTGGAGGACCTGTCGCTGCGGTATCTGCGCCGTGAGTTGCGGGCCGAGAATCCCGAGCAAGCACAGCTGTCGTTGCTGGACGACAGCGACGGCGTCGACGACCAGGCCGTGCAGGCTCAAATCCTGCGGGCGCAGGCGGTGCTCGATCTAGCGGACGCGCTGGACGCCGAGCTGGAGCGAATGGAGTGCTCGTCGCTGCTCGGCGAGATGGAACTGCCGGTGCAGCGTGTGCTCGCGGATATCGAAAAGGCCGGTATCGCAGTCGATCTCGCGCAACTGACCGACCTCCAGCACCAGTTCGCCGCACAGATTCGCGATGCCGCCGAGGCGGCGTATGGGGTGATCGGCAAGCAGATCAACCTCGGCTC
This sequence comes from uncultured Actinomycetota bacterium, assembly GCA_963775205.1. GTDB lineage: Bacteria > Actinomycetota > Actinomycetes > Mycobacteriales > Mycobacteriaceae > Mycobacterium. Next base: position 108,932 of record CAVZHV010000005.1, read on the forward strand.
GCCAAAACAGCTGCAGGTGGTGCTGTTCGACGAGCTGGAGATGCCGAAGACCAAACGCACCAAGACCGGGTACACCACCGACGCCGACGCGTTGCAGTCGCTTTATGAGAAGACAGGCCACCCCTTCCTGCAGCATCTGCTGGCCCACCGCGACGTCACCCGGCTGAAGGTCACCGTCGACGGGCTGCTGAACTCGGTGGCCACCGACGGCCGCATCCACACCACGTTCAACCAGACCATCGCCGCCACCGGCCGGCTGTCCTCGACGGAGCCGAACCTGCAGAACATCCCGATCCGCACCGACGCGGGCCGGCTGATTCGCGACGCGTTCGTGGTCGGCGAAGGCTACGCCGAGCTGATGACCGCCGACTACAGCCAGATCGAGATGCGGATCATGGCGCACCTGTCCCACGACGAAGGTTTGATCGAGGCGTTCCGCACCGGCGAAGACCTGCATTCGTTCGTCGCGTCGCGGGCGTTCGGCGTTCCGATCGGCGAGGTCACCGCGGATCTTCGGCGGCGGGTCAAGGCCATGTCGTACGGGTTGGCTTACGGCTTGAGCGCATATGGCCTGGCGCAGCAGCTCAAGATCTCGACCGAAGAAGCCAAGGACCAGATGGAGCAGTACTTCGCGCGCTTCGGTGGGGTGCGGGACTATCTGCACGAAGTCGTCGACCAGGCTCGCAAGGACGGCTACACGTCAACGGTGCTCGGGCGCCGGCGCTATCTGCCCGAGCTGGACAGCAGCAACCGCCAGGTCAGGGAGGCGGCCGAGCGGGCCGCCCTCAATGCCCCGATCCAGGGCAGCGCGGCAGACATCATCAAGGTCGCGATGATCCAGGTGGACAGCGCGCTGAAATCCGCGCGGCTGAAGTCACGGATGCTGCTACAGGTACACGACGAGCTGTTGTTCGAAGTGGCGCCCGACGAGCGCGACGCGATCGAGGCGCTGGTGCGCGACAAGATGGGCAGTGCATATCCGCTTGACGTGCCGCTGGAAGTCTCGGTGGGCTACGGCCGCAGCTGGGATGCGGCAGCGCACTGATCCTCCGTCGCGCCGAACGTGAAGCTATGGCGAGATTTCGGCCGTTTTTTCGCCGTGGCCGCACGTTCGGCGATGGTTAGTCAGTGGCGCGGTGCGCCGTACCCGGCCAGCCACTGCAGGATCGGCGCCGCCGTCCGTGCCGCCGCGACCGCATAGGCCTCCTCGGTCTGCATCGTGAACACCCGCTCGTCGCCGAACCCGCGGTCGATCCGATCCCGCACGAACGCGAGCTCCACTACCTGGGCGGCGAAGTTCTTGACCGCCGTGCCGGCGGCCCGGCCGCCGAACCGGGTGGCCGCGTCGATCGCGAGCTTGCGCTCGCGGATCGAGCCCAGCCACGTCGCCTCGTTAGGCGTCACGATGTTTGCCGCCACCATGCCGGGCAGCTTGGCGGCGACGATCCGCTGCTCACGACGGCGGCTCATGACGGCCAACCAGATCGCCAGCCCGAAGATCGGGACCATCCAGAGCAGGTAGACGAGGAAGTAGGCCTGAGCACCCAGCAGCGACGACCCGTTCCACAACCCGTGCATGACGACCGCGCCGAGGTAGCCGAGCAGGAGGTAGCTGGCCTTCGCGAGGGCATTGCGCTGTTGCAGCGCGAAGTAGACGCCGATCCCCGTCATCGTGGTGAACAGCGAGTGCGCGAACGGCGCCATGACCAGCCGCATCGCGGCCGTGGCCAGCGAACCGCCGAGGGACTCGCCGGAAGAGATGTACAGGATGTCTTCCAGCCAGGCGAAGCCCGCACCCACCAGGCCCGCGTACACCAGGCAGTCGGTGAGCGAGTTCAGCTCGTTGCGGCGCCTACCGGTCATCATGAGCAGCAGAAACAGTCCTTTGGCCGCTTCCTCGACCACCGGTGCCCCCACCGCAACCGAAGCGGCGCTGACCGTCGCCTCCCCGCGATTGACCAGCGACTCGACGTAAAGCTCGATTCCCACCGACAGGACGACGGCGACCGACGTTCCCCACAGGAAGGCGAGCACCAGCAGCCGAGGCGGTTCCGGCTCCCAGCGGTCCAGCCACAGGTAAGCCAACACGACACCCGCCATAGCGATGCTGGACAACACGAACCCGATGGCCGTGCCGAGCGGGTTGACCGCGGTCAGCAGGATCACGATCAGCCCGCCGACGGTCCCGAGCGTGATCAGAACACCCAGCGGTGCCCCGACATTGCGTACTCGGCGCTGGAACGGTGGTGGCATGCCGGCGTAGGACACCACCGCAGGGTAGCCCGCGCCTGGGGCCGAGTTTGTGCAGCTAGTACACAGTCGAGTAGCCTCGACAGGTGATTCGCGACTCGATCGCGGGTATCACCATGCAATCGTCCCTACGACTTAACCTGCCCGGAGCAACCCAACAACATGCCAAGTCCCTCCGTCACCTCGCCGCAAGTAGCCGTCAACGACATCGGCTCGAGCGAGGACTTTCTCGCCGCCATCGACAAAACAATCAAATACTTCAACGATGGCGACATCGTGGAAGGGACGATCGTCAAGGTCGACCGTGACGAAGTCCTGCTGGACATCGGTTACAAGACCGAAGGTGTCATCCCCTCTCGTGAGCTCTCCATCAAGCACGACGTCGACCCCAACGAGGTGGTGTCCGTCGGCGACGAGGTCGAGGCGCTGGTTCTCACCAAGGAGGACAAAGAGGGCCGGCTGATCCTGTCCAAGAAGCGCGCCCAGTACGAGCGCGCCTGGGGCACGATCGAGGAGCTCAAGGAGAAGGACGAGGCCGTCAAGGGCACCGTCATCGAGGTCGTCAAGGGTGGTCTGATCCTCGACATCGGGCTGCGCGGCTTCCTGCCCGCCTCGCTGGTCGAGATGCGCCGCGTGCGCGACCTGCAGCCCTACATCGGCAACGAGCTCGAGGCGAAGATCATCGAGCTGGACAAGAACCGCAACAACGTGGTGCTGTCCCGCCGTGCCTGGCTGGAGCAGACGCAGTCCGAGGTGCGCAGCGAGTTCCTCAACCAGCTGCAGAAGGGCGCGATCCGCAAGGGTGTGGTCAGTTCGATCGTCAACTTCGGCGCGTTCGTCGATCTCGGCGGCGTCGACGGCCTGGTGCACGTGTCCGAGCTGTCGTGGAAGCACATCGATCACCCGTCCGAGGTCGTCCAGGTCGGCGACGAGGTGACCGTCGAGGTTCTCGACGTCGACATGGATCGTGAGCGGGTTTCGTTGTCGCTCAAGGCAACTCAGGAAGATCCCTGGCGTCACTTCGCGCGCACGCACGCGATCGGCCAGATCGTCCCGGGCAAGGTCACCAAGCTGGTGCCGTTCGGCGCGTTCGTGCGCGTCGAGGAGGGCATCGAGGGCCTGGTGCACATCTCCGAGCTGGCCGAGCGCCACGTCGAGGTGCCCGACCAGGTGGTGCAGGTCGGCGACGACGCGATGGTCAAGGTCATCGACATCGACTTGGAGCGGCGCCGCATCTCGTTGAGCCTCAAGCAGGCCAACGAGGACTACACCGAGGAGTTCGACCCGAGCAAGTACGGCATGGCCGACAGCTACGACGAGCAGGGCAACTACATCTTCCCCGAGGGCTTCGACGCCGAGACCAACGAGTGGCTCGAGGGCTTCGACAAGCAGCGTGCCGAATGGGAGGGCCGCTACGCCGAGGCCGAGCGCCGGCACAAGATGCACACCGCGCAGATGGAGAAGTTCGCCGCCGCCGAGGCGGCCGCCGCGGAGAAGCAGCCGGCCGGCAACGGGGCGCAGCGGTCGGAGGAATCGCAGTCCGGTGGGTCGTTGGCCAGCGACGAGCAGTTGGCCGCCCTGCGGGAGAAGCTGGCCGGCAGCGCGTAGCCGCGCTCCCCAGGGGGCAGTGGGGGCACCTCCCGCTTGCGGGGGACGAAGCGACGGGGGAAGACCCAGTGCTGCGGATCGGGCTAACCGGCGGTATCGGCGCCGGGAAGTCAACGGTGTCAGCCACGTTCGCCGCGTGCGGGGGCATCGTCGTCGACGGCGATGTCATCGCACGCGAGGTCGTCGAGCCCGGTACCGAGGGGCTCGCCAAACTGGTCGACGCGTTCGGCGAGGACATTCTGCTGCCCGAAGGCGCACTGAACCGACCGGCCTTGGCCACCAAGGCATTCGGTGACGAGGACAGACGGGCGACGCTGAACGGCATCGTCCACCCGTTGGTGGCGCGACGGCGTGCCGAGATCATCGCCGCGGTGTCCGAAGACGAAGTGGTCGTCGAAGACATTCCGCTGCTCGTGGAAAGCGGTATGGCGCCGCTGTTTCCGCTCACGGTCATCGTGCACGCAGACCCGGAGGTGCGTGTCGGGCGGTTGATCAAGCGGGGCATGACCGAGGCCGATGCCCGCGCCCGGATCGCCGCTCAGGCCACCGATGAGCAACGGCGAGCCGTCGCCGACGTCTGGCTCGACAACTCCGGGTCGGAGGGGCAACTGGTGGAGCGTGCCCGCGAACTGTGGTACCAGCGCATCCTGCCGTTCGCGCACAACCTGCGAGAACACCGGACAGCTTCCACGCCAACCGATCTCGTGCCGTACGACCCGACGTGGCCGGCGCAGGCGCGCCGCATCGTGGAGCGGCTGAAGACGGCATGCGGTCACCACGCGCTGCGCGTCGACCACATCGGCTCCACGGCTGTCCCCGGCATGGACGCCATGGACGTGATCGACGTGCAAGTCACTGTCGCGTCGTTGGATGTCGCAGATGAGCTTGTCGAGACTCTCACCCATGCGGGCTATCCGCGCGTCGAGCAGATCACCGCGGATCGGCCGCACACCGCCGATACGGCCATGTGGCGCAAGCGGTTTCACGCATCCGCAGATCCCGGCAGGCCGACGCATGTGCACGTGCGGGTGGACGGTTGGCCCAACCAGCAGTTCGCCCTGCTGTTCACCGAATGGCTGGCGCAGCATCCCGCCGTGCAGACGGACTACCGCACCGCCAAGCGAGCCGCGCTGACGTCGCCGCGCTACGCGGAGGCGAAGGAGCCGTGGTTTCTCGACGCTTACCGCCGCGTGTGGGACTGGGCGGATGCGGTGAACTGGCGGCCGTAGGTCAGTTCGGCGGCGTGGCCTCGGGCGCGGGCTCCGGGCTTGGCTCGACAGAGGCGCTGTTGGCGGCGTTGATCGCGGCGGCATTGGCCAGCTGGCCGCCACAGGGCATCACACCGTATCCGGGGTCATTGCTCTGGGGCAGGAACCTGGGGGCGATGAAGTCCTCGGCCTGAGCGACGATCGCGTCATCGACCAAGATCTCGCAGTACAGGTTGGCCGTGTACGGCCATCTGATCGAGATCTCCATGCCGGCCTTCTGGGGGTCGGCCAGCACGGCGTTCGCCTCGAACGTCTGCCCCGGCAGCACTGTCGGACTGGCGGTCTCGACCTCGGTGTCACTGACGTTGTACGTGATCGTCAAGCCCCGCGAGACGCCGTCGACGCGGGCCCGGTAGGTGACGTTGTGCTGTTGCTGTTGCGCCTCGTCGGCGACTGCGGTCCCCGTAGCGAACTGGCCGGTCGCGATCGTCGCCGCCAGGCAAGCTGAAACCAGCCCGACACGGATGGTGCCGTTCATGACTGCCGAGGTTACGCCCCGGCCCACGTGAGCCGCATGCCGTGGCCGGAAAGCCACTGGTCAAGGCGGTGCTCATTTGCGGACAGGCCCTCGATCACGTCGACGGCGCGCTGGATGGCCTGTTCCGCCGTTTCCGGGCTCACCAGCCCCAGGCGATGGGCGTCGAGGAGCTCGTCGACGTCCAGCAGTTCGGTGCCCACACCGGTCCGGTTCACCAGATCCAGATAGTGGTCCTCGGTGCGCCAGACGGTTTCCCCAGGGGTGATTTCGCCCACGTCGAGGTAGTAGTCCTGGTCGCGTTCGTGGCCCGGGTTGAAATGGAAGACGTTGACGCGCACCCCCAGCGACGGCATTAGCCACGACTCGAGGTAGTGGAACTGGGCCCGGCCCGGCGTCGGTCGTGCCATGTAGAGGCCCCACGGCTTGACCGTGTACACGTCGACCGCGCGCACGATGCCCTTCGGGTCGGTGTTGGTGCGCGCGACCAGGTCGAACGTTTCACGTTTGGGCGGGTGAATGGGGTCAGCATAGGCGGAACAGAACATGTCGGTGGCTGGTTCTAGGCTGATGAACATGGCTTTCGCGACCGAACACCCGGTGCTGGCGCACTCGGAGTACCGCGCCGTCGAAGAGGCGGTGCGCACCGGCGGGCGCTTCGAGGTGGTCAGCCCGCACCAGCCGGCCGGGGACCAGCCTGCCGCCATCGACGAGCTCGAGCGCCGCATCAGGGCCGGCGAGCGCGACGTGGTGCTGCTCGGGGCAACCGGCACCGGCAAGTCGGCCACCACCGCATGGCTGATCGAACGGCTGCAAAGGCCCACCCTCGTGATGGCGCCGAACAAGACGCTGGCGGCCCAACTCGCCAACGAACTACGAGAAATGTTGCCGCACAACGCCGTCGAATACTTCGTGTCGTACTACGACTACTACCAGCCCGAGGCGTACATCGCCCAGACCGACACCTACATCGAGAAGGACAGCTCGATCAACGACGACGTCGAGCGGCTGCGGCACTCGGCCACGTCGAGCCTGCTGTCCCGGCGCGACGTGGTCGTGGTCGCGTCGGTGTCATGCATCTACGGCCTGGGCACCCCGCAGTCCTACCTGGACCGGTCCGTCGAGGTGCTGGTGGGCATGGAGGTGCCGCGTGACGCGTTGCTGCGGCTTCTGGTCGACGTCCAGTACACCCGCAACGACCTGGCCTTCACCCGCGGCTCGTTCCGGGTGCGCGGCGACACCGTCGAGATCATCCCGTCGTACGAGGAATTGGCGGTGCGCATCGAGTTCTTCGGCGACGAGATCGAAGCGCTGTATTACCTGCACCCGCTGACCGGCGAGGTGATCCGTCAGGTCGACTCGCTGCGGATCTTCCCGGCCACCCACTATGTGGCCGGACCCGAGCGGATGGCGCACGCGATCTCCACGATCGAAGAGGAGCTGGCCGAGCGGCTGGCCGAGTTGGAACGGCAGGGCAAGCTGCTCGAGGCGCAGCGGCTGCGGATGCGCACCAACTACGACGTCGAGATGATGCGCCAGGTCGGGTTCTGCTCGGGAATCGAGAACTATTCGCGGCACATCGACGCCCGGCCCGCGGGGTCGGCACCGGCGACGCTGCTCGACTACTTCCCGGAGGACTTCCTGCTCGTCATCGACGAATCGCATGTGACCGTCCCGCAGATCGGCGGCATGTACGAGGGCGACATCTCCCGCAAGCGCAACCTGGTCGACTACGGTTTCCGGCTGCCGTCCGCGGTCGACAACCGGCCGTTGACGTGGGAGGAGTTCGCCGACCGGATCGGGCAGACCGTCTACCTGTCCGCCACACCCGGCCCGTACGAGTTGAGCCAGTCCCGCGGGGAATTCGTCGAGCAGGTGATCCGCCCGACCGGCCTGGTGGACCCGAAGGTCGTGGTGAAGCCGACGAAGGGCCAGATCGACGACCTGATCGGCGAGATCCGCGCCCGCGCCGAGGCCGACGAACGGGTGCTGGTCACCACGCTCACCAAGAAGATGGCCGAGGACCTCACCGACTACCTGCTCGAGATGGGCATCCGGGTGCGCTACCTGCACTCGGAGGTCGACACGCTGCGGCGCGTCGAGTTGCTCAGACAACTGCGGCTGGGCGACTTCGACGTGCTCGTCGGCATCAACCTGCTGCGCGAGGGTCTGGACCTGCCGGAGGTGTCGCTGGTGGCGATCCTCGACGCCGACAAGGAGGGCTTCCTGCGGTCGTCGCGCAGCCTGATCCAGACCATCGGCCGCGCGGCTCGCAACGTCTCCGGCGAGGTCCACATGTACGCCGACACCATCACCGATTCGATGAAAGAAGCCATCGACGAGACGGAGCGGCGCCGGGCCAAGCAGATCGCGTACAACGAGGAGCGCGGCATCGACCCGAAGCCGCTGCGCAAGAAGATCGCCGACATCCTCGACCAGGTGTACCGCGAGGCCGACGACAGCGACAAAGTCGAGATCGGCTCGGGCCGCAACGTGTCGCGGGGCCGACGTGCCCAGGGTGAGCCGGGGCGGGTTGTCAGCGCCGGGATCATCGAGGGCCGCGACACCTCGAACATGCCGCGGGCGGAACTGGCCGACCTGATCAAGGACCTGACCGCTCAGATGATGGCGGCGGCGCGGGACCTGCAGTTCGAGCTGGCCGCCCGGATCCGCGACGAGATCGCCGACCTCAAGAAGGAACTGAGGGGGATGGACGCGGCCGGCCTGAAGTAGGCCGTGGATACGCGCCAGTTACCTCTGCCGAAATTCACGTTTTGCAGAAGAAGTGCGAGTAGCCGTCTGCATTACGTGAATCTCGGCGACAAATGGGGGCATCTCATCGCGGCTTGATCTCAACCGCGGTTGAGGCTCTAGCGTTGCGTGGGTGAGCGAAACCACCGTGGCGCCGGGCAGTTGGCGCGAACTGCTGGGCCGCGGCCGGTTGCGCACGTCGACGCTGCTGGCCGGTGGTGTCGCGCTGTACGCGACGAATGAGTTCCTCACCATCAGCCTGCTGCCCAGCACGGTCGCCGACATCGGCGGGCAGCGGTTCTACGCGTGGGTCGTGACCGTGTATCTGGTGGGCTCGGTGGTCGCCGCGACAGCGGTCAACCCGCTGCTCATGCGGTGCGGGCCGCGGGCGTCATATCTGGTGACGCTGACGATGTTCGGCGTGGGGACGGTCGGGTGCGCCGTGGCGCCCACGATGGAGATGCTGCTCGTCGCGCGTACGGTCCAGGGCGCCGCGGGTGGCATGCTCGCCGGCCTCGGCTACGCGGTGATCAACGCAGCGCTGCCGAACACGCTGTGGACCCGTGCGTCAGCCCTCGTCTCGGCGATGTGGGGCGTGAGCGTCATCGTCGGACCCGCGATGGGCGGCGTCTTCGCCCAATTCGGTATCTGGCGTTGGGCTTTCGGGACTCTGGCGATCGCCACCGCGGCGATGGCGGCGCTGGTGCCGGGCGCGCTGCCGCCCCGCGACCGAAGCGACCTGACGCCCGCGGCGCTCACCCGGGTGCCGGTCTGGTCGCTGCTGCTACTCGGTTCGGCGGCACTGGCCATCAGCCTCGCGGGCGTGCAGCGCACCGTGTCGGCGACCGCGGGACTGCTCGCCCTGGGTGTCGTCCTGATCGGCTGCTTCCTGGTGGTCGACCGACGGGCCCGCGCAACGGTATTGCCGAGGACGGCCTTCGGTCCCGGCCCGCTGAAGTGGATGTATCTGAGCGTCGGCGTGCTGATGGCGGCGACGATGGTCGACATGTACGTGCCGCTGTTCGGCCAGCACCTCGCGCGGATGACCCCACTGGTGGCGGGCTTCCTCGGCGCCGTGCTCGCCGTCGGCTGGACGACATCCGAGATCGTCAGCGCATCGGTGAACCGCGCCCGCCTGGTCGTCCGGATGGTGGCCGTGTCACCTGTGGTCATGGCGATCGGCCTCGGGTTGGCCGCCCTTGCCGTCGACGACCGGCCGGCGTGGCCGGCGATCGTCCTCTGGGTGGTCGCGCTGTTCGTCGCCGGCACGGGCGTCGGAACCGCATGGCCGCACCTGTCAGCCTGGATCATGGGCGCGGTCGACGACCCGGTCGAAGGTGGCGCCGCAGCTGCGGCGATCAACACTGTCCAGCTGATCTCCGGCGCATTCGGCGCGGGGCTGGCCGGAGTGGTGGTCAACACCGTGCCAGGTGACGAATTAACCACCGCCCGTTGGCTTTTCGCATTTTTCGCGGTACTCGCGGCGGCCGGCGTCGTTGCCACGTGCCGGTCCAGACCAGCCGCAAAGTAGAGTCGCGGCCGTGGACGCATTCTCGGCGGGCCGGCTCACCCGCACCCTGGATCCTCTGCATTCGGTCGGCTACTTCCTGCCGGAAGTGACGGAGCAGTTCGGCGCACTCGGAATGCAGGGCAGGACACCGTATTTCGCGACCCGGTCGGCGCCGATGGGTGCGGTCGGCGCCGGCGTCGTCGCTGCTACGTTCTACAACTTCAGCCCCGACTTGGTCGCTGCATCGATTCCAGGGGCGTGGGAGGCGGCCTCGCCGCAAACGGTGACGGAGATGCGCTACGCAATCGTCGACCAGGCGCTGCCCCGCGTGCTGGGGGAGATCACCGGGTCGCCGGAGCTGGCGCGGGCCGCCGACATCCTTCACGGCGTGGCAGAAGCCATTCCGAACGCGGACGGGCGCCCGCTGTTTGCGGGCCACGCCGAACTGCCGTGGCCGCAGTCGCCGCATTCGCGGCTCTGGCATGCGATCACGCTGCTGCGCGAGTACCGGGGCGACGGTCACATCGCTGCGCTGATCACCTACCGGCTCAGCGGCCTCGAGGCGCTGATCACCCACACCGTAAGCGAGATCGGCTTCACCGCGGAGTTCGCGCGACGGTTGCGCGGCTGGGCTGAGGAACAATGGGCGGCTGCGACGGACCGGCTGCGACAGCGGGGGCTGCTCGACGAGTCCGGCGCGCTCACCACCACAGGCCTTCAAATACGAACGGAGATCGAGGATCTCACGGACACGCTCGCCTTCGAGCCCTGGCGGACGCTTGCCGACGGCGAAGCGACCGAGCTCGAGCAGTTCGCTACGTCGATGCGTCAGGTGGTGCTCGGCGCCGGGATTTTCCCGGCGGGGGCCTTCGCCGCGCGGTACGGCCAGCACCGCTGATTACTCGGCCTCGTCCTCGAGCTGCCTGACCGAACTCACGCCGTCGACCGTCGCCAGCACGCGCGTCGCACGAAGGACTCCGGTGCCCGAAAGCGTCATCGCGACCGCGACGTCGCCCGACTCAGGTGGTGGCGCCTCCAGTAAGCCGCCTGATGCGCGCTCGGTGACCACCGAGGTGACCTGTCAGCCGCGCCGTTCGCACGCGCTCAGCAGCTGGCGCAGGACGCCTCGCTGGTCCTGATACGTGACATGAAGGTGGATGTTGCCGCTGAGCCGGTTCGTCAGCCGGCGCGCCAGTGGGCTGAAGCCGAAGATGATGATGAAGTGCAGCGTCGTCACGATCACCGCAAGCAGCAGAAGGCCTGCGCCGGCCGCCATGCCGATCGCCGCGCATTCCCAGATGGCACGGGTTCGAATCCCGTCACTCGCTCTCTACCAGACGCGTATGTAGTCGACGAGCATGTCGGCGGGGTACTGGCCCAGGTTGGGATCGCCACCGCCCGGGCCCCCGACCGCGATGTTGAAGATCGGGAACAGCGTGTAGCCGGGGGTGTTGAAGGGCCACCGTCCCTTGATGGGGACCGGCGGCACGTGAAGGTACGGCCGCGAGCCTTCGACGGGGTCCCGCCAGAAGCGGAAACCGTCCTCACTCCATTCACAACGCCACGTGTGCCATGCGCCGTCCACCAATTCGGGAATGTCCCGGCCCGCCCACGTCTTTCCGTTCGACGCGGCGTGGACAGTGGAACCCGGCGCCCACCTGTCGTTGCCGTACCACTCGACCACGTCGACCTCGCCGTCGGGAAGAGGATCCTCGTTCAACAACCAGAACGCGGGCCAGCAACCCGCGGTCAGGCAGTTGAATTGGATTCGCGCTTCGAAGGTGTGGCCGATTCCTATCCTGGCCAGGCTCTGGATCTTGCCGCTGAAGAAGTCGGTGCCTTCGTGTGAGGCGCGGATGACGAGGTTGGAGTTGCCGTCCAGAAACACGTTTCGGTTCGTGTAATGCCCCTCGATCGGCGGCGTGACCGGCGTATCCCAGTTCACCACCAGCCACTTCGACAGATCGGGGCCAGAGCCGGCAGGGCCGTCGAACTCGTCCTGGAAAATGTAGCTAGGCGTCGCGGCATCGGGTGGCTCGGCGGGCGGCACCACCGGAGAGGCGGGAAAGTCCGGTCGCGACGGGACAGCCCGGGCCTCGGGGACGGAGATCGCGGCTGCAAGCACGCCCATCCCCGTCATCAACATCATGCTGCGACGATCTATTTCAGGCACAGCTCACCATGAAAGCAGGAACGTCAGACCCGCCGCAACCGAACGCGAAATCGTGTCGCAGCAAATGACTCGATACGGTAAACCGCCGTTTCAATGCGCCTCCGGCGGATCTGCCGCCGCTACCATCCCGCCATGGGGCTCGTGAAAGACACCCGGGCGGCGGTGCTTCGCATCGAAGCCGAGCGTGCGCTGCAGCAAGGGCGGTGGATATTCACGCCGACGCTCACCACCACCACCGGCTACGAAACGTCGGGATCCATCAGCGGCTGGGCGGAGATGATCGAAGCCGTCGAAGAAGTCGGGTGGACGCTGTACCACTGGTCCGCGTCGCTGGATATCCACGGAAACCCGCAGGCATACCCGCTGTTTCGCAGGCGCGCTTAGGTCACCAGCCCGGCCGCGAACCGAAGGTCAGCCACCAGCGCGTCGAAGGCCCTCTCGCGATCCTCCGGGGGCCCGCGCAGCACCGACGACGGGTGCACCGTCGCGACCACGTGCGGGTCGAGGTCAGGCTGGACCGCAATGTCGTCCGCCGGCAGGCGCAGCGCCTCCCCGCGATGAGCGGTGATTCGAAAGTCGCTGCCCAGCAACGACTTTGCTGCCGTCGCCCCGAGAAGCACCAGGAGGTCGGGCTGTACCGTGGTCAACTCGGCGATGAGCCATGGGCGGCACGCCACCACTTCGGTGCGACTCGGGGTCTTGTGGATACGGCGCTTTCCCGCCCGAGTGAACTTGAAGTGCTTGACCGCGTTGGTGACGTAGACGCGCTCCCGGTCGATTCCCGCGGACACAAGCGCCTTGTCGAGAAGTTTGCCCGCAGGCCCGACGAACGGTAGTCCGGCTCGGTCCTCTTGATCGCCGGGCACTTCGCCGACGAGCATGACCTGGGCAGACGACGAACCCGCACCGAACACTGCCCGGTCGGCGTCCTGGTACAGGTCGCAGCCGCGGCACGCCTGCACGGCGGCGGCCAGATCCTCCAGGTCATCGGTCTTCGGCACGAATTCTTGTGCCCCTGGCACGGCCATAGCATCACCCCAGGTCGAAACTATCGGGCCGACTTGGTCACTTGAGCGAAGTTGAACTGCCACCGTTCGACCACCCGGAAACCCATCCGGTGCGGAATCCGGTACGCGGGCGCTCGGCCGAGTCGCTGCCCCGGCGGCACCGACTCGCCGCGCTCGTGATCGGGCCGGGTCTTGTCACGCTCGGTGACTGTCCAGATGACGCGGCAGCCGGCGAGCCGCTTGGCGATGACCTCGATGGCGAGGTTGTAATCCCAGAGGAAGTTTCGCTGGACCCCGGTCGCGCCCCGGCCGGGATCGCTCAAACGCTGGTAAAGCGCGGGTCGTGCCGCGGTGAGTGGCCGGATCGGTCCGGGCTTCCACGCCGTCGTCGGGTCCAGTACCAGACAGTCGCCGTCGGCGGCATGGGCGCCGATCACGTCCGCGATCTGGCTGTAGTCCATACCCTCCTTGGCGTACGGGCCGCGTTGCACGAACAGGTAATTCGGCACACCGGTGGCGGCCAGCGCGATCACCACGCCGGCAATCACCACCGGCTTCGCTGCGATCGTCGTGATGCACGCTGCGAGCACTATCGCTGCTGCCGGTGCGGTGAAGTACAGGTAACGCGGATAGTAGATCGGCTCGAACAGCGCCGAGTAGACCAGGAGCACCGCGGTGGGAATCGCGATCCACGACAACGCGATTAGCAACAGCTGCAACGTATTACGGTCCGGGCGCCGGACACCGCGGCACCAGAACGCAACCGCCAGAACGATCACCGAGCCCGCAGCGAGTGCGAACCACAGGCTGTCGTCGAAATACTGCTGGACCAGCACGTCACCGAAAGTTCTTGACCCGAGCCGGAATATCCACCCCACCTGACGAATTTGACCGTGCGCGAACGCAGCGAACGGGACGACGGCCGCGGTGACCGTGGCCGTCGTCGCGAGCCACCAGAACACCTGCCGCTTCGGGGGTTTCAGCAGCGCCACCACGGCACCGTGGACCAGTATGAGCAAGACCAGGTTCAAGTTGAGCAGCACCGACAGCAGCAAGCCCAATGCATAGAACAACCACAGCTTCACGCCGCGGCCTCGCACGGCTGCAAGTAGCAGAATCGTCAACCACACCGCCGCCAGCGCCGAGAACGCATAGGAGCGTGCCTCGATGCCTGCCCACGTGGTGCGAGGCAGGATGGCGAACACCACGCCGGCGCAGACAGCCACCGAACGCGACGAGAACCGCTTCGTCAGCACGACGACGCCGGCGGCCGCGCCCCCGACGGCAAGCCCGCTCGGGACTCGACACCAGAACTCGGTGGCCGGAAACACCGCGAACCAGCCGTGCATCAGGAGGTAGTAGAGGCCGTGAACCGCGTCGACCTTGCCGAGCATCTGCCACAACTCGGTCAGCGGTCGCGTCGACGCCGAAATCGTGGCCGCCTCGTCGAACCACAGCGACGGCCTGGCCGCTCCCGCCAGTGAGAGACCGGCCGCGAGCACGGCGACGATCGCCGCATCCCACGAGCGCCGGCGCCGAGCCGGCGGCGCCGGGCCCTCCGGCGCATCGGCGAATCGCTGCGGCGTCAGCGAAACGCTCACGCTGTCACCTGTTCCCATATCCAGCGCCGAGCCAAACCGTGGCCGCCCGCGAGCGAAGCAGGCCGGCGGTCCGAATCGCGATGAGGCTCAACCCAGTTCAGTGAGCGGCGTCGCACGCCGGACCCCGGTGTCGGGAAGTTCACGAGCGGCACGTAGAAGCCCCATTCTGGCCGGTAGAAGCTCGATGTTGACACATGCGAAGCGCAACTGTGTTGCCAATCGCTCCCGTTATTGCAGGCCAAGCGGCTAGTGTCAGGGGTTGGCCTAGCAACCGAGGACTGGGAGGGTAAATGAGCGCCTATCGAACCGTGGTGGTCGGGACCGACGGCTCGGATTCGTCGCTGCGTGCAGTTGACCGGGCGGGTGCCATTGCCGCTCAATCGGGCGCGAAGGTCTACGTTGCCTCGGCGTACTTTCCTCAGCACGACGATCCGCGGGCGGCCGACGTGCTCAAGGACGAGAGCTACAAGACCACGGGCGCGGCCCCGATCTACGCGATCCTGAAGGAAGCCCACGAGCGGGCCACGGCCGCGGGCGCCAAGGACGTCGAGGAGCGCCCGATCGTCGGCGCGCCGGTCGACGCGTTGGTGGAGCTGGCCGAAGAGGTGGGCGCCGACCTCTTGGTGGTCGGCAACGTCGGGCTGAGCACGATCACCGGCCGCCTGCTCGGATCGGTGCCGGCCAACGTTTCGCGGAAGGCCAAGACCGACGTCCTGATCGTCCACACCACCAGCTGATCCGCGGGCGCAGGTCGGCTGTCGGCGCCGGGTCGACGGCGTAGCATCGGCGCGGTCGAGTGGAGGACCCAATCATGACGAGCACGCTGACGAGTGAGGTCGCCGGACGCAGCGACGACATCGACGCATACGTCGACAGGGCGGCGGAAGCCGCTCGGGAATTCCGCAAGCTCAACCAGGAACAGGTCGACGCCATCGTCGAGGCGATGGTGCGCGCGGGACTCCGCGCGGCGGCCGAGTTGGCGGGTGTGGCGATCGAGGAAACAGGCTTCGGCGTTTTCGAGGACAAGGTCGTCAAGAACTACGTCGCGACCGAGTTCTTGCACGACTACCTGCGGGACAAGAAGTCGGTGGGCATCATCGACGAGGACGTCGAGAACAACATCGCCTACGTCGCCGAGCCTATCGGCGTGGTGCTGGCCATCACGCCGGTAACCAACCCGACGTCGACGGTGCTGTTCAAGGCTATCGTCGCGGCCAAGACCCGCAACGCCGTGCTGTTTCGCCCGTCGCCGTACGCGGTGCGCTGTTGTGAACGCAGCGTCGAGATCCTGCGCGAAGCCGCGGAAGCTGCTGGTATGCCGCGCGGGGCGTTGCAGGTCATCCCGGATGCTGCTCACGAGGTGACGCACTACCTGTTCAAGCATCCGAAGGTCGACTTCGTCTGGGTCACGGGCGGACCGAAAATCGTCGCACTGTCTAACGCTTGCGGAAAGCCTGGGGTGAGCGTCGGACCCGGCAACGCACCGATCTACATCCACAAGACGGCCGATCTCAAGGGCGCAGTAGTCGACATCCTGATCTCGAAGACCTTTGACTCGTCGGTGATTTGCCCCGCCGAGCAGACCTGCATCATCGACGACGAGATCTACGACGACGTCATCGCGGAGTTCGAGCGGATGGGCGCGCGACTGCTCACCGACGACGAGGCCGCCAAGATCGCCGAGTTCGCGTTCGGCTGCGGCGACAAGATCTCGATGGAGGCCGTCGGCCAACGGGCGTCGGAGCTGGCAGCACGGGCCGGGTTCACTGTCCCGCCGACGGTGAAAGTGCTGCTGGCGCCGCTGCCGTCCGATCTCGACGAGCTTGCTGCGCACCCACTCGTGCAGGAGAAGCTGATGCCCGTGCTGGGTGTGGTGCGCGTGCGCAGCGTTCAGCACGGCATCGACGCCGCGGTGCTGGTCACCGAGCACGGTGGACTTGGCCACACATCGGCGATCTACGCCAACGACGACGATGTCGTCAACGCATACGGCCTCGCCGTGCGCACCGGCCGCATCCTGGTCAACGCGCCCACCGCGGTCGGTGCCCTCGGCGGCATCTACAACAACCTGACACCGACGTTCTCGCTGGGTTGCGGCACGTGGGGTGGGTCGAGCACCACCGAGAACGTCAACTACAAGCAACTGCTGAACATCAAGACGGTGGCGCACCGGCGCACGCCGCCGCAGTGGTTCCGGGTGCCGTCGAACACCTACTTCAACGAAGGTGCTCTGGACAACCTGCGTGACCTCGACTGCGAGACCGTCGTGGTGGTCACCGACGCGCTGAGTGAGGAACGCGGTGTGGTGGACCAGGTGCGCGGCAAGCTGCGCACCCGCCACGTGCAGGTGTTCAGCGAGGTGACGCCGGAGCCCGACGAGGTGACGATCCAGCGCGGGGTTGCGCTGATCGAGCGCGCCGAGCCCGACATGCTGATCGCGGTCGGCGGCGGGTCGGTGCTCGACGCCGCCAAGGCGATGCGGCTGTTCTACGAACATCCGGAGATGAGCCTGGACGAGTTGACCATGCCGTTCCTCGACCCACGCAAGCGGGTGGCCGACTACCCGACCGACCGGCATCGGCTCCAATTGGTCGCTATCCCAACGACTTCCGGCACCGGCTCCGAAGTGTCGCCGGCTGCGGTGCTGACGGTGAACGGGCGGAAGGAGACGCTGGTCGACTACAGCCTGGTGCCCGACCTGGCGATCGTCGATCCGATCCTGACGTCGTCGATGCCGCCCACGCTGACCGCCGACACCGGCATCGACGCGCTGACCCACGCGCTGGAAGCCGCGATCTCGATCTTCGCCTCGTCGTACACCGATGCGCTGTGCGCGCAGGCGGCGCATCTGATCTTCGATGCGCTGCCGAGGGCTTATGCCGAGCCCGACGACCTGTCCGCGCGCACCGACATGGCGAACGCGGCCACGCTGGCGGGGCTGGCGTTCTCGAACGCGTTCGTCGGCACCAACCACGCGTTGGCGCACGCCGTCGGCGCGCGGTTCAAGATCGCGCACGGCCGCGCGAACGCGATCTTCCTGCCGCACGTGCTGCGCTACAACTCAAGCCTGCCAAGCAAATTCATGCCGGCACCCGGATATTCGGCATACGTGGTTCCGGAGAAGTATGCGCAACTCGGGAGACTTCTGTTCGGAGGCCACGACGACGCGGACAGCCGGCAGCGGTTGTTCGATGCCGTGGACGAGTTGCTGCGCCGGCTCGACATGCCGCGCTCGCTGCAGGAGTACGGCGTGCCGGAGGACGACTTCGTCGCTGCGCTACCGGAACTCGCGATGAACGCATTCGAGGATCTCAGCAACCGGACCAACCCGCGGATGCCGCTGGTCACCGAGATCACCGACCTGCTGAAGCTCGGCTACTACGGCGGCGACGCCAGTACGCGCTGACGCCGGCGCCGATCAGGATAAAAAAGGCAAGGGCCAGAACCCAATCGCCGAGCCGCTGATACACGGTTGTGCCCGATGCCAGCGGAAGATCGACCATAATCGCGCCGCGGTAATCCGAAGGCGCCCACGCGAGTCGGCGCCCGCGGGAGTCGAACGCCGAGCTGACCCCTGAGGTCGCCGCCTGGACCGCGGGACGGCCGACTTCGACAGCGTGGACGGCGGCTTGGCTCGCCAGTTGCGGCTGGGCCCAACTGCCCTGAAACGTCGAGGTGGAGCTTTGGTAAGCGAGCATCTCGGCGCCCTGCTGCACCGCTCGGCGGGGCAGGTCGGAGAACGTCGCCTCGTAGCTGATCAGCGGTGCGACGGCGAGCGAACCCGCGTGCAGCACCACCGGTCCGCTACCGCGGCGACGGTCCTCGGCGGCGGCCTTGGTGTGGCGGGCGAGGGGGCCGAGAAGCTGCCGTAGGGGGACATATTCGCCGAACGGCACCAGACGCGTCTTGCGGTACGTACCCTGCGCTCCGTCGGCGCCGATGAGGACCGACGACTTGTAGATCCCGCCGGTCGGCGCCCGCGCGTCGACGTTCACGAGCAGGTAGGTGTCGAGCCGGCGGGACAGCTCCGTCAAGTCTTCGAGAACGTCCGGATGGTCGGCGAGGTCGACGCCGACGCTGCTCTCACCCCAGACGACGAGATCGAGGTGCTGACCCTGAAGTTGCCGCCGTGATGACTTCGCCGGCCTGCCGGCGGGCGTCTGAGTCCTTGATGTCGCCAGGCTGCACCAGCGCCACCCGCACCGTCGGGCCGGTTGTGGGGGAGGGACCCCACACGAACCACGCGGGACCGGCCGCTGCGCACACCAGCGCGACGGCTAATGCACCGAGGCGCCCCAATGCACTCGTGAGCAGGATCGCCCCGCAGACCGCCGTATTGGCCGCGGCGATGAGGAAGCTCGTCAGCCACACTCCGCCGAGCGAGGCAGACGCCAGAGTGACGGGCTGGTTCCACTGCGACGCACCGAGCAACGCCCACGGTCCGCCGAGGCTCTGCCATGACCGCGCCGCCTCGGCGAGCACCCAAAGGCTGGGCAACACCAGCGTGGCAGCGAGCATGCGGGAGCTGGTGACCGGGCCGGCCAGCAGCCGGTGCGTCGCCCAGCCCCACGGCACCCACAGCGCGCCGATGATCGCGGCCATGCCGGCCAGCAGGGGGCCGGCACTGGGCAGCAGCCAGTACTGGGTCGCCAGCACGAAGCCGCCGACACCGGACCACGCACGCGCGCCGCCCTGCCACCCCGTCGGCGCCGCGCGGACCACCAGCATCAGCGGAACCACGCCCACCCACGCCAGCCACCACCACGACGGCGCGGGAAAGGCGAGTGCCGGCAGCGCGCCGAGCAGTAGCGCGGTCAGCAGTCCGAGCGCGCACCTTTTCACAGCCCGCTACCAGGCCATGGATCCTGGGACGCCCTTGAACGGACCGACGACGCGACTCGTGATCCAGCCGCCGTAGAAGCCACCCGGCTGCGCGACGACGTCCTCGCCGTCGACCGTGCAGCGGTCCACCAGTGCGGGCATCACCGCGACGGCGCCGGCGATCGGCTCGAAGCCCGCCGTCGGGTGCAGGTAGCTCCATGCGGCCTTCGGCGCCACCCGCGCGTCGGTAACCAGGTCGTAGTAGGACGCCTGGCCCTTCCATTCGCACCACGAAGTCCCGGTGCTTTCGCGCAGCACACCCGTCGCGAACGCATCGGGGGGCAGATAGAAGGTCGGCGGGTGACTGGTCTCCAGCACGCGCCACGAGTGCTCGGTCGAAGCGATCACCTGGCCGCCGAGTTCGACCGTGATCGCGCCGGTGAACGGCTCCAGCCGCGGCGGGCGCGGGTAGTCCCAGACGGACTCCTGGCCCGGGCCGGGCTTTACGGGTTGTGGCCGCGCCACGTCCACCTCCTCCTGATACGTCCCAAGAGTATGGACGCGGCGATCTTTCCCCACGCGTTGTGCGCCCGGATCGCGCAGAATCAAACCTTGATGGGCGCCGCGCAAGTCATCGCACTGTGCATCGCAGCGATAGTCCTCGCCGCGATTCTGTGTGCGCTCGCCGTGGGTGTCGCGCTCAGGTGGACCCGGCGCCATCCCCACCCGGGCAGGCGGGCCCGCTCGCTATGAGCGAGGCCCACCTCGCCGCCGACCGAAGAGGGCTGACATCGGCCGAAGTGGCCGAGCGACTGGCCGCTCACGGTCCCAATATGCTTCCCGTGCAACGAAAAACGCCGGTGTGGCGGCTACTCGCCGCCGAGATGGTGCACTTCTTCGCGTTGCTGTTCTGGGTGGCCGGCGCGCTGGCCTTCGTCGCCGGTATGCCGCAGCTGGGGGTCGCCGTGTTCGTGGTGATCGTGCTCAACGGGCTGTTCGCGTTCGCCCAGGAGCAGCGCGCCGAACACGCCGCCGAGAGGCTGCGCGGGCTTCTTCCCCGTCAGGTCACCGTGGTGCGCGACGGGACCACGCTGCAGGTGTCAGCCGACGAACTCGTCGTCGACGATCTCGTGTTGTTGGCCGAGGGCGACCGCATCTCAGCGGATTTGCGACTGGACCGGGTCCACGCGCTCGCCGTCGACACCTCGGCGCTCACCGGCGAGAGCGTGCCAGAACATCCCGCGGAGGCCGAGGAGGTCTACGCAGGATGTTTCGTCGTGGAAGGCGAAGCGCAAGCCACGGTCATCGCAACGGGAGATCGCACCCGGCTTGCCGACATCGCCAGACTCGCCCGGTCGCAACGATCGGCACCAACCCCGCTCAGACGCGAACTCGACCGGCTGTCGCGCATCATCGCGGTCGTCGCGGTCACGATAGGAGTGGCGTTCTTCACGATCGCCCTGATACTGGTCACAAACGCCTCCGACGGTTTCCTGTTCGCCATCGGCGTCACGGTGGCCGTCGTCCCAGAGGGCTTGCTGCCGACCGTCACCTTGTCGCTCGCCATGGGCGCGCAGCGGATGGCCCAACATCGCGCCCTTGTGCGGCATCTCGAGGCGGTCGAAACGCTCGGCTCGACGACGTTCATCTGCACGGACAAGACGGGAACCTTGACCCAGAACGAGATGTCGGTGGTCGAGGTCTGGATGTCCGACGGTTCGGCGACGCTGCGCGGCAACGGCTATGACCCCACTGCCGAGATCACTTGCACGCCAGCGGATTGCGCGGACTCGCTGAGAAATCTCGCGCTGGTGGCGCGCCGGTGCTCGTCGGGCCAGGCAGTGCTCAAGGACGGGCAGTGGGTCGCTCGTGGCGATCCGATGGAGGCTGCACTCGACGCGTTCGCCCGGCGCACCGGCGCAGACGTCGCCGCCGACGTCCGAGCGGCGCCCGAGCGCGCCCGTTACCCGTTCGACGGCCGCAGGCGACGGATGTCTGTGGTCGCGGGCGAGCGAGTGCTCGTCAAGGGCGCCCCCGATGCCATCCTGGCGCACTGCCGGCTGCTTCCCGAGGGTGCGACGGATGCGCTGCAGCGGCTTGCCGGTCGCGGCTTGCGGGTGATCGCCGTTGCCGTTCGCGCCCTGGCCGGGGAGGCACCCGCGACGCCCGACGAGGCGGAACGGGATCTGACTCTGCTGGGACTGGTCGCCCTGGAAGATCCTCCCCGGCCGGGCGCCGCAATAGCTTTGGCGGCGTGCCGGCGCGCCGGGATCAAGGTCGCCATGATCACCGGAGACCACCCCGAGACCGC
Organism: uncultured Actinomycetota bacterium; assembly: GCA_963775205.1. Lineage (GTDB taxonomy): Bacteria > Actinomycetota > Actinomycetes > Mycobacteriales > Mycobacteriaceae > Mycobacterium. The sequence goes on from CAVZHV010000005.1 coordinate 130,707, forward strand.
GCTCGCGATCGCCCGCGAAGTCGGGCTCACCGGCGAAGGGCTGGTCCTGACGGGCCGCGACCTGCCCGCAGACCACGATGAGCTGGGCCGGCTGCTGGACCGCGACGCGACCGTCGTCGCCCGGGTGACCCCCGAGCAGAAGCTGCGCATAGCGCACGCGCTCCAGGCCCGCGGTCACGTGGTGGCGATGACAGGCGACGGGGTCAACGACGCCCCGGCGCTGCAGGAGGCGGCGATCGGTGTCGCGATGGGCAAGTCCGGCACCGATGTCGCGCGTGAGGCCGCCGATCTGGTGCTGCTCGACGACGACTTCGGCACCATCGTGGCGGCCGTCGAGCAGGGGCGGTCGACGTTCGCCAACATTCGCCGCTTCCTCACCTATCACCTCACCGACAACGTCGCCGAGCTCGCGCCGTTCGTGGTCTGGGCGCTTTCGGGTGGCGCGTTCCCGCTTGCCATAGGCGTGCTTCAGGTGCTGGCACTGGACATCGGCACGGACGTGCTGCCCGCGCTGGCGCTCGGCGGCGAACCACCCGCTCGCCACGTGCTGGACCGTCCACCCGCGCGGGGACATTGATCGACCGCAAACTCTTCGCCAGGTCGTTCGGAATCCTCGGCCCGGCCGAAGCGGTGGTGAGCCTTGCGGCGTTCGTCGTCTCCTTCGTCGCCGTCGGCTGGTCGTTCGGCGAATCATTCCCCGCCGGGACCGCGATGCTGGCGGCCTCCGGCGCCGCGTTCTCGGCGGTGGTGTTCGGCCAGGTGGCCAACGTGTTCGCCTGCCGAAGCACCGTTCGGTTCGCCTGGCAGATCCCACTGCGGATCAACAGGTTGCTGATCGTGGCGGTCCTCGCCGAACTCGGCATGTTGGCTGCGTTCCTGTACATCCCGCCGCTTGCGCATCTGCTGGGCCAGTCGCCGCCGGTTGCTGCTGGCTTTCTCGCCGCCGTGCTGGCCGCCCCGGCGGTGCTGGCTGTGGACACGTTGCAGAAGCTGGTGGCCCGACAGCGGCGGTCGGGTGCGCAGGCTACCGGTTGACGCGGCGCCATCGCTTGCGCGCGAACAGCGCCAGCTGTGGCGAGTACGCGAACATGCGACGGCGCTGCGGAATGTCGTCATGGTGTGCGCGGACGGGGTCGGCGTGCGCGGCGGCCCATTGCGCGAGTCGCGCGAATTCCTCGTCAAGATGTCTGAGTCGCACCGGGTCGTCCTTGTCAGTGAACGCGGCACGGAACGCCCGGTGCAACTGGTCCAGCGCTTCACGCGCGGGATAGCAGCCTGCCATCGCCTCCGACAGCGCCCACAGCAGTACGCGCAGCATCGTGTCGTGGCGCGAATTACCTTCCACCACTTGGTGTTCGAATCGCGTCACTGGACCCTTCGGCGAATTGAGGCAGTCCTCGCGCCCGCACCCACGGCCGGTGTAGGTGTCCAGGAACGTCTCCAGCTCCGCTCTGGTGAGCGGATCGGCGTCGACGGCACCCTCTGACAGGCAGGAGCGCAGTGCACCGGGGAGAGGGCTCAGCGCTCCGACGCGTCTCCATTCGTATCTGGCGTTCGCGTTCGGGTGGGGAGTCGGCGCCGCGACGATGACGCCATTGCACCCTCGCACCTGCCCCCACCGCCGGAACGGCCCCGGGCCGTTGCCGAACGAGTCACCCACCGCCGTCGCGAAGAGGTAGTGCCCGCGGTCGCCATGACATCGCGTGCCCTGAACCGCCGTGGCCGACCGCAGCGCCTCGGCGATGTGGGGCCGACCGGCCCGGGTAATGAGGTCGATGTCGTCGATGTCGAGGTCAAACGCCACCGCCCCGGATCGTCCGACATGAAGCGCTATGCCGTAGTCCGGGTTCTCTTGCCACCATGCTCGTATCTGCTGCGGGTCCCGGCTGGACTTGCCCTGCCAGTGACCGCGTACGACGCTGCCCGGGTTCTTGACGTCGGAAGGGTCGGTGGGCAGCAAGTACCAGCCTGCCCTTGCGTAGGCCAGCGCAGCCTCAGCCGGCGAGAGCCCCGCCACGTCGGGCACCCGTACCCGACGCGAGATCTCGGGGCATGTCACGACGTCATCATAAGAACGTGGTCCGACATCCACGCTCCGCGTTCCGGACCGCCGCTCGGGGTGCGTCACCCGAGGGTCATATGGACTGGGCCGCCGCACTACCGTGACGTGCCAGCCGGAACGTCCTCGTCAGACCCATGGGCCGCGTCGTGAGCGTCACCTCCACCGCGCCGCCGGGAGTGACGGCGTAACGCTCTTCCACCGCGGGTCCGTCGTCGCGCCGGGCAACTGGCCGGCGCCGGAGGTCGTCCGCGCGTGGAGGTCCGGATCGAAGGGGAAGAACACGTGATCGTAGGGGGTCACATCACCGACGGGCCGGCCGACGCGCAGGCGGCTGATCGACGAAGGAAGTGCCCGATGGCGGCGCGGCCGGAGTCGCGTGACGACCGGAGCGGCGGCTCACAGCGGGATGGGAGTTCGGCAGGACGCGGTCGAAGACACGTTCACGCCGCGGCGGGCGGAAGACGCCGAAATGCCGCGAGAGTCTCGGACAGGCCGAGCCGGCTTCTTTGTCGAAATCGCGGGGCCGACCACGCCCGCCGACGGGCGCCGTAACTGTCACGCGCTTGTCCCCGAAGGACTTTCGCAGCATACGGGCGACGAGCGGGAAGTTGGCGGCACCGCCCACCGCGTAGATTCCCGCCACCTCAGACAAATCGACGTCGCCGTCGTCGCGGGTCGGGTCGCGCAGGACGCCGGAGAGAAGTTGGATCGTCTTGTCCACGAAGGGCGCACAGGCCGCGTAGACGTCGTCGATGTCGCAGCTGAACGGCGGCCGGTCGGCCGCCGACAGGTCGACGAGGAAGCGGCGCGTGTTCGGTCCGACGGATTCCTTCCTGACGGCGCATTCCTCGAGCAGGAGGTCGCGGGTGGGCGCGTCGATATGGCGAAGATTCGACGCGTCGAGGACGAGTTTCAAAATCGCGTCGTCGAAGTCGTCGCCGCCGAGACGTCGGATGCCCTCGCTGGTGACCACCTCGTTCAGGTGTCCGGTCATCTTCAGAAGCGACGCGTCGAACGTGCCGCCCCCGAGGTCGTAAACCAGGACGTACTCGCGCTTGGCGGTCAGTGTTGAGCGGTACCGGTGTGCGTACTCGAATCCCGCTGCGGAGGGCTCGTCCAGCAAGGCGACGACGTCGAAGCCGGCCTCTTCGAAAGCGTCGAGCATCAAGAAGCGCTGGGCGCTCGACGCGTTGGCGGGCACGCGATCGCACCGACTGCCAGGATCTCGCTGCTGCCCGAGGCTGGGACGTGGTGGCCAAGTACAAAGCGTCACGTTGGCGCGCTTGAGATGCCGGGTGATGGTATGGCGATCAGTCCCGAACTGGCGAGCAAGTTCGTACGTGGACATACCAAGGCGATACAGCTCGGTCAGCTGGTTCAGCTCGGTTGGACTTAGCCCGCGGTCAAGACGGTAGTTGCGGGGCTTTGCCGCTCTGACCTGCCGCGATGGTCGACCGATCGCCTCTGTAGGATGTCCTGAGATCGGGCCGAGACGATTGCCGTCCGTCGACACGTCGTAGTGGTGTAGCGGGGATCCGATGTCGTGATATCCGTCTGACGGTATTGGATGTCGGAAGCGACGTCGGTGACACTAGCGATGACTACTGAAGCGAACCTGGCGCTGTGCGGGAGGTGAGACGACTGGCAGCTTTCCCCGATACAGCCACGCTTGAGAGGGCGTTGGACATGGCTGCGCGAGCGCCGTCCGCCCAGAACTCCCAGCCGTGGCATTGGCGGGTCAGCAGGGAGGGTGTGCATCTCTACGCTGACCGCAGTCGCCAACTCGGCGACGCCGACTCCGACCGGCGTGACGTCCTGCTCAGCTGCGGCGCTGTGCTGGATCATTGCGTCGTGGCGCTGGCGGCACACGGTTGGCACACCCGCCTCCGGCGCTTCCCCGACGCCTCCGACCACGACCATCTGGCCTTAATCGAAATCATCGAAGCACCGGCCACCGAAGCCAGTAGGGAGCTGGTTGTTGCCATCCCACGCCGCCGTGCCGACCGTCGCCGTTACGGTGCGGGTCCGATTCCGTCCGGCACGCTGGAACTGCTCTATATCCGCGCCGCCCGGCGCCAGGTCACGCTGGGCGTGGTCCCCGCCATGAGATGGGCCCGCCGGGACGACGACGGTGTGGCGCTGCGATACGGAGGGGCGGCGGGCAGCGCAGACGCCGCGCACGGGGACGACGGTGTGCTGCTGGTGCTCGGAACCGACACCGATGGCGACTTGATGCGGCTGCGGGCCGGTGAGACCATGAGCCGGCTCCTGTTGTCGGCCACCGCGTTGGGGCTGGTCAGTTGCCCGCTGACCGACCCATTGAAGCAGACCCGCGACCGTCTGGCGCTCGCATGCGAGGTATTCGACGGCGACGAGTATCCCCAAGCTCTGATCCGGTTGGGTCAAGCGTCGGCCGACTGCGACCCGCTGCCCGTGGTCGAGCGATTGTCGCTTGCCGAGACGACGAGCTGGGACAGGGGCATCCATTAGGTTCGCGACATAAATGCCGAACAGCCGTCCGGGAAGCATGCATGCCCTGCATCACGAGCGGACGGCACGGGCGCAGTCGTCTGATGACTGACTATTCCCCGCTCTGGTGGGCAGCAGCGTGATCTCGCGTCAGACGCCAGCCTGGGCCGGTTGTCGCTTCGCGGAAACCGGAGAGGTGCCGGGCGAGGTGGTCGACAAACCGATCTCGGGTGGGAGAGGCCGCCGCTAGCTGCGATCGTCTACGACCTCAGCCACGGTGAGGGCTTGATGCCGTCCTCCTACAACGCTCCGATCATCTACGACGCGGTCACCAGCTACCTGTGCTGACAGCCCCGCGACGAATCTCGCCGCCCGGGAGTGAGCGTCAGACCGCGCAGCAGGGACGAGCAATCCTTCGCGGGACTGGGCGCGTCTTGGTTTGCCCACTGTGAGGTTCGGCAACGCTTATCGTGTCCTGAACCGCACTTTGCCGGGGATGATCGAATATTCCAGGAGCGGTTTCGGCGAGAGGCGAAAGCGGCAGCCGGGTTAGACGAGCCTCAAGTGGTGCCGATCGACGACTTCGGTGAGATCGACGGACGGCTGTATGTGACCATGCGGCTGATCAGTGGTCATGATCTGCACACCCGCTCGAAGACGTCCCGCTCAGTCCCGCCTGGGCAGTGGGGATCATCCGAGCAGATCGCCTCGGCGCTGGACGCCGCGCACCGGATCGGGCTGGTACACCGCGATGTCAAGCCGTCCAACATGCTGATCGCCGAAGACGATTTCGCGTATCTGATCGACTTCGACATCGCCCGTGCTGTCGGCGGGACCGGGCTAACCAGCACCGGCGCGACCGTCGGCACGTGGGCTTACATGGCCCCCGCGCATGTCACCAACCGCGCTCACGCCACTCGTCGAGTTGTGGACGCTCTGCCCCGAGCGTTGTGTCGTCGCCGTGGCCGGGGTAGACGATCGTTTCGTCGCCGAACCGGTCAAACACTTTCGTCTTGACGTCCTCAAACAAGGACTCAAATTCCGCCGGTTTTGTTGTCCGTCCAAGACCGCCGGGGAACAGGCAGTCGCCGGTGAACAGCTGCGTCACGTCGCCGGCGGCCGGTCCGCTGAGAGCCAGCGCCACCGACCCAGGGGTGTGGCCGCGCAGATGAATGACGTCGAACCTCAACTTGCCCACCTCCACGCTGTCACCGCCGTGCAGCAGCCGGTCTGGCTTGACCGGCAGCGGCGCCGCGTCGATCTCGTGGACAGCCGTCGGTGCGCCCGTCGCGTCGACCACCGCCTCCAGCGCCTGCCAGTGGTCCCAGTGCTGATGGCTCGTCAAGATCAGCGCCAGCTTCGGCGCGTATTCGCGCACCAGCCGCACCAGGTCGTCGGCGTCGTTGGCAGCGTCGATCAGCATCGACTCGCCGGTCTCGGAACATGTGATGAGGTAGGCGTTGTTGTCCATGGGGCCCACCGACGCCTTGATGATCGTCGCCCCCGGAAGCGTGCGACGCGCAGCGGTGCCGGGCTCGACGTGGCCGGTGTAGGTGTCCGTGACGGCAGTCATGACGCCACCGTAACCCTGTCGGTGGGCGCACATAGCATGGGCAAGGACTGCCTCTGTCTGGAAGGAGCCGGGTGGCTGAGCGCCTGATCATCAAGGGTGCGCGTGAGCACAACCTGCGAAGCGTCGACCTCGATTTGCCCCGCAACGCGCTGATCGTGTTCACCGGGCTGTCCGGGTCGGGGAAGTCATCGCTGGCGTTCGACACGATCTTCGCCGAGGGCCAGCGCCGCTACGTCGAGTCGCTGTCGGCGTACGCGCGGCAGTTCCTCGGCCAGATGGACAAACCCGACGTCGACTTCATCGAGGGCCTGTCGCCCGCTGTCTCCATCGACCAGAAGTCCACCAACCGCAACCCGCGCTCCACTGTCGGCACCATCACCGAGGTCTACGACTACCTGCGGCTGCTCTACGCCCGGGCCGGCACCCCGCACTGTCCCGTGTGCGGTGAGCGGATCGCCCGCCAGACTCCCCAGCAGATCGTCGACCAGGTGCTGGCCATGCCGGAGGGCGCCCGGTTTCTGGTGCTGGCGCCGGTGGTGCGCACCCGCAAAGGGGAGTTCGCGGACCTGTTCGAGAAGCTGAACGCGCAGGGCTACAGCCGGGTGCGGGTGGACGGCGTCGTCCATCCGCTCACCGATCCGCCGAAGCTGAAGAAGCAGGAGAAGCACGACATCGAGGTCGTGGTCGACCGCCTCACCGTGAAACCGACGGCCAAGCAGCGGCTCACCGACTCGGTGGAGACTGCGCTGCGGCTCGCCGACGGCATCGTCGTCCTTGAGTTCGTCGACCACGAGCACGACCACCCGCATCGCGAGCAGCGGTTCTCCGAGAAGCTGGCGTGCCCCAACGGGCACCCGCTGGCGGTGGACGACCTTGAGCCACGGTCGTTTTCGTTCAACTCGCCCTACGGCGCCTGCCCGGAGTGCGTCGGGCTGGGGATCCGTAAGGAGGTCGACCCCGACCTCGTCGTGCCTGACCCCGACTTGACGTTGGCCGAAGGTGCGGTGGCGCCGTGGTCCAACGGCCACACCGCCGAGTACTTCACCCGGATGATGGCAAGCCTCGGCGAGCAGATGGGCTTCGACGTCGACACCCCGTGGCGCAAGCTTGGAGCCAAGGCGCGCAAGGCCATTCTGGAAGGTTGCGACGAGCAGGTGCACGTCCGTTACCGCAACCGGTACGGGCGTACCAGGTCGTACTACGCCGACTTCGAAGGCGTGATGGCGTTCCTGCAGCGCAAGATGGAGCAGACCGACTCCGAGACCATGAAGGAGCGGTACGAGGGCTTCATGCGCGACGTCCCGTGTCCCGAATGTGAGGGCACGAGGCTGAAGCCGGAGATCCTGGCGGTGACGTTGTCCGCTGGGGAGCGCGGGGCGATGTCGATCGCCGAGGTGTCCGAACTGTGCATCTCCGACTGCGCCGACTTCCTCAACGCTTTGACGCTCGGCCCGCGGGAACAGGCCATCGCCGGGCAGGTGCTCAAGGAGATCCAGTCGCGGCTTGGTTTTCTCCTGGACGTCGGTTTGGAGTACCTGTCGTTGTCGCGGGCGGCGGCCACGCTGTCCGGCGGTGAGGCGCAACGGATCCGGCTCGCCACGCAGATCGGCTCCGGACTGGTCGGCGTGCTGTACGTGCTCGACGAGCCGTCGATCGGCCTGCATCAGCGCGACAACCGCAGACTGATCGAAACACTGCTGCGGCTAAAGGATTTGGGCAACACGCTGATCGTCGTCGAGCACGACCTCGACACCATCGCGCACGCCGACTGGATCGTCGACATCGGCCCGGCGGCGGGGGAGCACGGCGGGCAGATCGTGCACAGCGGCACGTACGACGACCTTCTGCGCAACAAGAATTCGATCACCGGCGCCTACCTGTCGGGCAAGGAGAGCATCGAGGTGCCGGCGATCCGCCGGCCCGCAGACCGTCGACGGCAGTTGACGGTGGTGGGCGCCCGCGAGCACAACCTGCGCGACATCGACGTGTCGTTCCCGCTCGGGGTGCTTACGTCCGTCACCGGGGTCTCCGGTTCGGGCAAGTCGACTCTGGTGAACGACATCCTCGCAGCGGTGCTGGCCAACAAGCTCAACGGGGCACGGCAGGTGCCCGGCCGCCACACGCGAGTGACCGGCTTGGACAAGGTCGACAAGCTGGTGCGCGTCGACCAGTCGCCGATCGGGCGCACCCCGCGGTCCAACCCGGCCACCTACACCGGGGTGTTCGACAAAATCCGCACGCTGTTCGCGGCCACCACCGAGGCGAAGGTCCGTGGCTACCAACCGGGCCGGTTCTCGTTCAACGTCAAGGGCGGCCGCTGCGAGGCGTGCACCGGCGACGGCACGATCAAGATCGAGATGAACTTCCTGCCCGACGTGTACGTGCCCTGCGAGGTGTGCCACGGCGCCCGCTACAACCGCGAGACCCTCGAGGTGCACTACAAGGGCAAGACCATCTCCGAGGTCCTCGACATGTCCATCGAGGAGGCGGCCGAGTTCTTCGCCCCGATCACCTCGATCCATCGGTACCTGCAGACGCTGGTCGACGTCGGCCTGGGCTACGTGCGGCTGGGCCAGCCCGCGCCGACGTTGTCCGGCGGCGAGGCGCAGCGGGTGAAGCTCGCAGCGGAACTGCAGAAGCGATCCACCGGCCGCACCGTCTACATCCTCGACGAGCCCACCACCGGCCTGCACTTCGAGGACATCCGCAAGCTGCTCGGCGTCATCAACGGCCTTGTGGACAAAGGCAATACGGTCATCGTGATCGAGCACAACCTCGACGTGATCAAGACGTCGGACTGGATCGTCGACATGGGCCCGCAAGGCGGGGCAGGCGGCGGGACCGTGGTCGCACAGGGGGCGCCCGAAGTGGTCGCCGCGGTGGCTGACAGCTACACGGGCCAGTTCCTGGCCGACATGCTGGGCCTGCGCACGGCGCGGCGCAGCCGGGCCAGCGCGTAGCTTCTCGCCTCTTTCGCCGAGACTGCTGCCAGATCGCGGATTTCGGCGGCGCCGGGCTAAGCGTCGTCGCCCGACTGCATCGACTTGCGGATCTCGGCCAGTCTTTCCGCGGCTGCGCGTTGCCGGGCTTCGTATTCTTCCTCCACCGCATGGCCTTCGGGCGTTTCGGCGTCGAGTTCGGCGGCGCCCAACGAGGTGCCGTAGCGAGTCTCGATCTTCTCGCGGACCGACTCGAAGGTGGGCACCCCCGAGTTGGTGTAGCCCGTGTCGGGCGGCTCGGAACTGATCGGTTCGTCGGGCATGCCGCCACGTTACGCCAGCTGGCGATCCCGGTAGCGCGCCATCATCTCCCAGTACACGAGAGTGAGCGCCATCTGAACAGCGGTGGCCGCCAACGCGAGACGCAAGTTGTGGCGACGTGCGGCGACGATCGCGCAGACGGCGGCGGTCGACGTCAGGGTACTCAGCGCTCGGGCCGCGTCCTTGGGCCGCTGCGTGATCCACAGCTCCTCACCGAGAATCGCTCGGGTCGCCCAGTTCTCGTTCGTGGTTGGCTTGGGAAAGATCACTGGATTCACCAACAGCCACCCCGACACCAGCGCCGAGTCGCGCCATCGTCGCGTCCACACCGGCACCAGCACCAAAGGCGTGCTGGCCCATCGTGTCCACGCGCTCCACGGATTGGAGTGCCGGTCGAACAACGTCCGCCGAACTGACATACCGCTATGGTGCGCTAGCTGCGCTGTGACGGGAACGGGACGCGCGGGGCGCCGGGCGTGCCCAGTTCGCCTGCGAGCCACGGCAGCGCCGAGGCGAAAGCCCGCCCCGCAAACGGCCAGTCATGCTTGCCCGCCTGCGACACCACTGCGCAGTCGATGCCGTTGGCGCTGCCCAGTCCGCAGAGAGTGTTCGCCGCGGCGGTCTGGTCGCCGCCGGTGTTCGGGGTGGCGCGGTTGGCGACCGGGGTCACGTTCGGCTGGGTCTGCTGGCCGCTGTGGATCGCGAACCAACCGGCGATGCCGGTGTACCGGCCGTGGCGGGTGATCACGGTCGACGGGTCGAACGCCGCCCATGCCGCGGTGTTGCCGCCGAAGAGCCGGTCGATGGTCTGCGCCTTGTTGCCCGAATTGGGGCCGAGGTCGCCGGCGATGTCGACGAACACGCTGAACATGTCCGGGTGCATCACGGTCAGGTCCAAGGCGCAGGTCCCGCCCATCGACCAGCCGGCGATGCCCCAATTCTCACGGTTGGCGCTCACCCCGAAGTTCGAAACCATGAAGGGGACAACGTCTTTCGTCAGATGGTCCGCGGCGTTGCCGCGGGGCCCGTTGACGCATTCGGTGTCGTTGTTGAACGCGCCGCCGGAGTCGACGAACACGAAGACGGGAGCGTTGCCGCCGTGCCTGGCCGCGAAATCGTCGATGGTCGTGATGGCGCCGCCAGCCCGCAGCCAGTCCGCAGGCGTGTTGAACTCCCCGCCGATCATCATCACCGCCGGCAACCGCGGCGGGGGGTTGGTGGCGTACCAGGCGGGCGGGAGATACACGAGCTCACCCCGGTGCTTGAACCTCGAGCCGGCGTCGCCGATGTTCACGGCTAAGACGGTCCCGGTGGCCGGCCGCGTGCCGTCGCGCTGCATCGCGGCGACGGCGGACCGGTCGGTCTGGTCTGGCAGCGGGCCGGCCGTCAGCTGGTCCCACGCCGTCTGCACGGTGGGGAAGTATCCCACCCACTGGTTCAGCGCCAGCGCAGCGCACAGCAGACACAGCGGAACCGTCGCCACTGCCACCGCTCGGTGCCGCCAGCGGACCCGGCGCCAGCCGACAATCAGCACCCCTACCGCCAGGCCGGTCAGTCCGATCCAGATCAGCAGCGAGCGTGGCGCGGGATCGCCCGCGAGCCCCTGCGAGTTGACGTACCAGCGAGCCGCCGCCGCTGTCGCCGCCCCGGCGAGCACCGCCACCGGCAGCCACTGCAATCGCCACCGTCGAGAGCGCCGCCCGATCGCCAACAGCAGCACGGTGGCGGCAACGGTCTGCGCGGCCGTCGGTATCCATCCGTGCATCAGCGAGATGTGATGCGAAATCACACGAACATCGTGTAACGCGAACCTGCGCGGTTCCTGTGAGTTCAGCGGGGCTTGGCCAGCGGGAAAGGCAGCGTCTCGCGGATGCTGCGGCCGGTGATCAACATGACCACCCGGTCGACACCCATACCTATCCCGCCGGTGGGCGGCATCGCGTACTCCATCGCCTGCAGGAAGTCCCCGTCGAGTTCCATCGCCTCCGGATCGCCGCCTGCCGCCAATAGCGACTGCTCCTGCAACCGGCGGCGCTGCTCGACCGGATCGGTCAGCTCGCTGTACGCCGTCCCGAGTTCCACGCCCCACGCCACCAGATCCCAGCGCTCGGCCAGCCCGGGCTTGCTGCGGTGCGGGCGGGTCAGCGGCGACACCGACGTCGGGAAGTCCTTGTAGAACGTGGGCTGCTGCGTGTGCTCCTCGACGAGCCGCTCGTAGAGTTCCAGCACCACTGCGCCGGCGTCCCACTGCCTCAGGTACGGGACCTCGGCCTTGTCGCACAGCCGCCGCAGCGTCGCGAGGTCGGTGCTGGTGTCGATCTGCTCGCCGAGCGCGCCGGACACTGCATCGTGCACCGTCTTGACCTGCCAAGTGCCGGAGATGTCGACGGGCGTCAGCGAGCCGTCAGGCGCCGGGCGCATCACCACGCACTCGCCGTTGGCCGCCCGCGCCGCGTTCTGGATCAGCTCGCGGCAGCCGTCGACCCACGTCATGTAATCGGCGTGCGCCTGGTATGCCTCCAGCAGGGTGAACTCCGGGTTGTGGCTGAAGTCGACGCCCTCGTTGCGGAACGCCCGGCCGAGCTCGAAGACGCGCTCCACTCCGCCGACGCACAGCCGCTTGAGGTACAGCTCGGGTGCGATGCGGAGGTACAGGTCGAGGTCGTAGGCGTTGATGTGGGTGAGAAACGGCCGGGCGTTGGCGCCGCCGTGTATCTGCTGAAGGATCGGGGTCTCCACCTCGAGAAAACCCTTGCCCACCAATGTTTCCCGGATTGCGTGCAGCACCTGGCTGCGCGCGGTGATCAGGTCTCGTGCCTCCCGGTTGATCGCCAGGTCGACGTAGCGGGCGCGGACCCGGGCCTCGGGATCGGTGAGGCCCTTCCACTTGTCGGGCAGCGGCCGCAGACACTTGCCGATCAAGCGCCACCCGGCCACGATCAGCGACCGCGTCCCGTTCTTGCTGTAGCCCATCGTGCCGGTGACTTCGATCAGGTCACCGAGGTCGATCGCCGCGGTGAAGTCGGCCGTGGACCCACGATCGAGCTGTGAATTGTCAAGGAGCAGTTGAATATCCGCGGACCAGTCGCGCAGGTCGGCGAACAGCACTCCGCCGTAGTCGCGGGTTCGCAGCACACGCCCGGCCACCGTGACGGTGCTGGCGTCGTTGTCGTCGACTGCCTCGGCGATCGTGTGGCTGGGCGTGCAGCCGACCGGGTAGGGGTCGACCCCGTCGGCTTTGAGTCCGGCCAGCTTGCCCATGCGCACCTTGACCTGTTCCGGCACGCGCGGCGCGAACTCTTGTGACATGTCGGTGTCGTCGGGCAGCGCGGCGACGTCGGGTGTGGTGCCGTCGTGGTGTAACGCCCCCGTGGCCATGACTTGCTCGGGTACGTGGCTGTGTTGGCCGGTGTGCGGCTTGCTGCGCCGCGAGAACGGCAGCACCAGAAAGCCTTCGGCGATGACCGACGCCACGCCCACCCGAGGAATCACCCGCGCGTCCTCGTAGCAGGCGAACCGCGGCACCCAATGCGGTTGGTACTTCATGTTGGACCGGTACAGCGTCTCCAGTTGCCACCACCGGGAGAAGAACACCAGAAGTGCCCGCCACAGCCGGGCGATCGGTCCCGCCCCGAGCCGGGTACCCTCTTCGAAAGCCGACCGGAACATCGCGAAGTTCAGCGAAATCCGGTTGATGCCAAAGCGTTCCGACTGCATGCTCAGTTCGCTGACCATCAGTTCGATGGTTCCGTTCGGCGACTGCGGTGAACGCCGCATCAAGTCCAGCGACACCCCGGTGCTGCCCCATGGCACCAGCGAGAGCATGGCCACCACCTCGTCGTCGCCCTTCACGGCTTCGACGAGCAGACAGTCAACGTCGGCGGCGTCGCCCAACCGCCCCAGGGCCATCGAGAACCCGCGTTCGGTTTCGGTGTCGCGCCAATCATCGGCGCGGGCAATCACTTTCGCCATCTCGTCGGCCGAGAGATCTCGGTGCCGACGGATCCGGACCGTCAGCCCGGCCCGGCGCGCCCTGGTCACCGCCTGGCGGACGGCCCGCATGCTGGGGCCGGAGAGCCGGAACTTGTCGGGGTAGAGAATCGCCTCGTCGCCGAGCTGCAGGGCGTTGAGCCCGGCCTCCCGGAACGCCTGGGCGCCTTCGGCGCTGGCGCCCATGACCCCGGGGGCCCACCCGTACCTGTCGCACAGCCGCAGCCACGCGTCGATCGCCGCGGGCCAGGACCGCGGATCGCCGACGGGGTCGCCGCTGGCGAGGCAGACGCCGACCTCAAGGCGGTAGGTGATCGCAGCGCGTGCGTTGTCGGCGAACACGACAGCCTTGTCGCGGCGGGTGGCGAAGTAGCCCAGGGAGTCGTTCTTGCCGTAGACCTCCAGCAGCCCACGAATGGCCGACTCGTCCTCGCCCGTGAGCGCGTTGTCGGCGCGCTGGGACTGGAACAGCACGATCGCGGCCGCCATCAGCGCGACAGCGCCGAACAAACCGAACAGCGTGTCGAGCAGGACGTGCGGCTGGCCTGTGAAGAGGTCCGGATCGGCGAGTGCGAACCCGCTGACCCGGTTCAGCGCGTAGGGCAGCCGTAGATTCGGAGGCAGGGTCCCGGGGAACACCTCGAGCAGCGTCCATGCGATCGCGGTGCCGACCGCCATCCCCAAAACCAGCACGCCGGCCGACTTCCACAACGCTGCGCGTCGCACCCGCGCGTAGAACTCCCGGTACGAGAACAGAAGCAGAACGGCGGCGGCGACATGCAGCCCCAGGCCGATGAGCTCACCGGAGACGGCGAAGCGGTTCTCGGTGCCCGAAACGATGTCGCCGACATTCCAGCCGGCCGCGAACACCAGGTTGAGCACCAGCAGCCACCAGGCGATGCGTTTACGGGCGGCCAGCGCCGCAGCCAGCAGCGCCAGCACGAACGCCCACGCGAAGCTGGTGTCCGGGAAGTTGAAGATGTAGTCGTCGATGAACTCGCGCGGAACCCTGATGACCCAGCGGATCAGCGGGGACACGCTGGCCAGCACCGACAAGGTGGCGATGACGCCGACAACCCATCCCGCGGTGGCGGGAACCCAGGAGAACCGCGATCTAGTCGGCCGAGCGGTCGTGACGGTCATCAGCGGCGAGAATATGCGGTCGAAGGCGTCAATGGTGTCTGACGAGCGAGCCCAAGACGCCGGTGGCGCGGGTGATCGCCCGCGCGGCGGGCATGACTACGGTCTCACGCATCGGCGGCTGTGCCGCCTGAGATCCCAGAGTTGGAGCAGCTGTCATGCCTGCTAGACTGGCCTGCGCGACCGTTCCTGAGAGTGTTCAGGGACAGCAAGTGGAGTCCCGCTCCCACCGTTGGCCACACCGGCTCAACGGTCCGGTCACCCGCCCCTTCGGGTGTGGTTCCGCGCTACGCGCGGGCGGCAGTAGCTGCCGCGATCGGTCGGTATCGGGCCCCGCATCAGGCGGGGCCTTTTTGCTGACGGAGTGGTTCTCGGCCCGCTGTCATCTCGAACTCCGCTCGGGAACTACGTCGCAACGACAGGATATGTACGACCCAGGGAGGCCCCATCACCACTGAGACCCGCGTCAACGAGCGCATTCGAGTTCCAGAAGTCCGTTTGATCGGACCCGGCGGAGAGCAGGTCGGGATCGTGCGCATCGAAGACGCCCTTCGCGTCGCCGCTGACGCTGATCTCGACCTTGTCGAAGTTGCTCCGGACGCCAAGCCACCAGTCTGCAAGATCATGGACTACGGCAAGTTCAAGTACGAGACAGCTCAAAAGGCGCGCGAGTCTCGCAAGAACCAGCAGCAGACCGTCGTCAAGGAACAGAAGCTCCGTCCCAAGATCGACCCTCACGACTACGAGACCAAGAAGGGTCACGTGATCCGGTTCCTCGAAGCCGGGTCGAAGGTCAAGGTGACGATCATGTTCCGCGGCCGCGAGCAGTCCCGCCCGGAACTGGGCTACCGGCTGCTGCAGCGGCTGGGCGCCGACGTCGCCGACTACGGGTTCGTCGAGACCTCGGCTAAGCAGGACGGCCGCAACATGACGATGGTGCTGGCGCCACACCGCGGCGCGAAGACTCGCGCGCGGGCGGCGGAGCAGGCCGGCAGCGATGAGCAGCTTGCGCGAAGAGCAGGCAGCACCGTCGCCAACGGCCAACCAGACTCGACCGACACTTCACAGAACTGAGGACACATGCCCAAGGCCAAGACCCACAGTGGCGCATCAAAACGGTTCCGGCGCACCGGAACCGGCAAGATTCTGCGTCAGCGGGCCAACCGCCGTCACCTGTTGGAGCACAAGCCCACCACTCGCACCCGACGGCTCGCAGGCCGCGTCACGGTGTCGAAGAACGATGCGGGCCGGATCCGAAAGCTGCTGAACGGCTGACGCCTTCGCACCCACGAACGAGATAGGAACAACTAGCCATGGCACGCGTGAAGCGGGCAGTCAATGCCCACAAGAAGCGCCGCACCATTCTGAAGGCCTCGAAAGGCTACCGAGGCCAGCGCTCCCGGCTGTACCGCAAAGCCAAAGAGCAGCAACTGCATTCGCTCAACTACGCCTACCGCGACCGGCGCGCCCGCAAGGGCGAGTTCCGCAAGCTCTGGATTTCGCGGATCAATGCGGCCGCTCGCGCCAACGACATCACCTACAACCGGCTCATCCAGGGACTGAAGGCGGCCGGCGTGGACGTCGACCGCAAGAACCTGGCCGAAATCGCCGTCAGTGACCCAGGGGCGTTCACCGCGCTCGTGGGCGTCGCGAAGGCCGCGCTGCCGACAGACGTCAACGCGCCGACGGCCGGAGAGGCCGCCTGAGCGAGGCGCTCACCGAGCGCTCGTCGCGGGTGATCGCCGCGGCGAAACTGCATCGCCATGTCGGCCGCAAGCGGACCGGACGGTTTCTTGCGGAGGGGCCCAATCTCGTCGAGGCGGCGCTGCGCCGTGGCGTCGCGCGAGAGCTTTTCGCCACCGAATCGGCCGCGGCGCGGTTCGGCGCGCTTCTGGCCGGCTCGGACGTGCCGATCCACCTGGTCACCGAACGTGCCGCCAAAGCACTGTCGGAGACCGTGACGCCGGTGGGTCTGGTGGCGGTCTGCGAACCACGCGCGGTGACGATCGGGGACGTCGTCGCCGGGCAACCCGGATCAGTGGTCGTCGGGGTCGGCATCGCCGAGCCGGGAAACGCCGGCACGCTGATCCGGTTGGCCGACGCTCTGGGCGCCTCTGGCGTGGTTCTCGCGGGCCACAGCGTCGACCCGTACAACGCCAAGTGCCTGCGTGCCTCCGCCGGCAGCGCGTTGACGGTGCCGGTGCTGGTGGAGCCCGACCCGGCCGCGGTGATCCGCGCACTGCGACAGGCGGGACTTCAGGTGCTGGCGACCACGGTCGACGGCGAGAGCACCCTCGACGACGCCGAACCCTCGTTGTCGGAGCCGACCGCGTGGCTGTTCGGCTCGGAGGCCCACGGGATTTCTGCCGACGTCGCCGCCCTTGCCGACCGGCGCATCAGGATCCCGATGCGCGGCGGTGCCGAGAGCCTCAACGTCGCCGCCGCGGCAGCCATCTGCCTGTACCTGAGCGCCCGGGCGCAGCGTTAGGCCGCGCGGCCGCGGCCCCGGGCCGGGCGCAGGCCGGCCAGCGAGAACGTCGTGTGCACCAGCGAGCCGGCCCGCTCGACCAGCGTCTTGCGCCGCGGAAAATAGTGCATCGGCAGGCCGCGCCGGTCACGCGGCGGCCCCATGAAAGCCGGCGCCTCTACCAATGGCGCGTCCGCGGCCAGCTTGCCTGCGGCTCGCTTGTAGGCGGCCAGCGCCCGCGGGTGCAGCCGGATCTCGTCGGGCACCACCACAAACGCCGCCTCGACCGCCTTGCCGAACAGTCGCAGCAGAATCTCGTCCCCTGGGGTCCAGCGCATCCCGGCCTTCTCGCGCACGACAGGGTCGAACAGCCCCGCCGCGATCCAGCGCTGCCCGGCGATCAGCGGCTTGAACATCTGGTCCCACACCGGCGTGGGCATCAGCACGAACTTCGGCTTGGGGATGCGGATCTGGAAGATGTCCTGCGTCGCCCCGTTGATCTCGAGTTCCTCCCGGCAGACCCGCTCCCAGTAGTCCTGAAACTCTTCCCACGTTTTCGGAACGGGCCGCATGCTCATGCCGTACATGCGATACCACTGCACGTGCTCGTCGAAAAGCTGGCGTTTCTCGGCCTCGGTCAGCCCGCCGCAGAAGTACTCGGCGGTCTTGAGCACCAGCATGAAGAACGTCGCGTGCGCCCAGTAGAAAGTTTCCGGGTTCAACGCGTGATAGCGACGCCCGGCGGAGTCGACGCCCTTGATGCTCTCGTGGAAGCTGCGGACCTGCTCGCCGGTCGCCGACGCGCGCTCTCCGTCGTAGACCACGCCCATGATCGGGTACACGGACCGGGCGACGCGCTGCAGCGGCTCCCGCAACAGAATGGAGTGTTCCTCGACGCCGGCTCCCAGCTCCGGGTACATGTTCTGCAGGGCGCCGATCCACACGCCCATCAGCCCGGTGCGCAAGTCGCCGAAGTACCTCCAGGTGAGCGAATCGGGGCCCAGAGGTTGGTACTGCCGTCTCGAATCGGACGCCGAACCGGTCGAGGTGCTCGCGCTCACACTTCCTCCCTTGGGAACTGTCCGTGACCTGAGAATAATGTTGACAACATGCGTTGTCTATAACGAGTGGGCAGTGTGTTATTCGCTGGAGATTCCTCTGCTGCACGGTCGTGACCAGGTGATATGTCGTGCGGGTCCCGTGGGTGAGGCCGAGGCGACATTGCCCGGCGTCAGAACCGACCTCTACCCTGGCGAACGTGAAGGTCGAGCCGTCCGGCGCGCAATCCGGCGGCCTCGGGGAAGAAGCCGACAAGTCACCGGATGACCGCCCGGACCAAACACGACGCAAGCGAGGCGGAGCGGGGGGGTGGCTGGCGAACACGAACCACAATCCCGGGGTGATCGCCGCGATACGGCGTGCGCGCATGGCCCTTCCGGGTGACCCGCACTTCGGTGATCGGCTGTCGGTCAGCGGTCTGGGCGGTCCGGCGGCGGCGGCCCGGCTGCTGGGAGACCGCGACGCCGCGTCGCGCGAGTTGAGCCTCGGCGCCCTGCAGGTGTGGCAGGCGCTGAGCGAACGCGTGATCCGCAAACCCACTCTGGACGAGGTCACGCTGGTCTTCACCGACCTGGTCGGGTTCTCGCAGTGGGCACTGCAATCCGGCGACGACGCCACGCTCAAGCTGCTGCGGCAGGTCGCCCAGGTCGTCGAGCCGCCGCTGCTGGAGCTCGGCGGCCAGGTGGTCAAGCGGATGGGCGACGGGATCATGGCGGTGTTCCCTGACCCGGTGACGGCGATAGCCGCGGTCATGGTCGCCGCTGAGGCCTTGAAAACCGTTGAGGTGGAAGGCCATACGCCCGTGATGCGGATCGGCATCCATACCGGGCGGCCGCAGCGAATCGGCTCTGACTGGCTCGGTGTCGACGTGAATATCGCTGCGCGCGTGATGGAATGCGCCGTCAAGGGCGGCGTGCTGATCTCGGGTTCGACTCTCGAGCGGCTCACCCCCGAGCAACTCGACGAGCTGGGCGTGTACGCCAAACGCCTGCGCCGGCCCATGTTTGCCCATCGGCCGTCAGGGGTACCACCGGACATCACGATGTACCGGCTGGAGGTCCGCAGGGACGTCACGGCCGCCGAGACGACGAAAAACAGCCCGTCACAGGAATAGTGGAGCCGATGGTCACCCGAGCACTGTCCACTCTGCTCCGACTGCGAGTCACCTTCAGCTACTCGGTGCTGTTGTTGACCGTCGCCACGACGCTGCTGATGCTCGGTCCGAGCGCGCAGGAACAAGTGGTCAGCCGGATGAGCACGAATCTCCACAACCTCGGGCAAGGACGCCTCGGCACGCTGATCGGCAGCGCGTTCGTCACCGAAACCGGACCGATCTGGATATGGCTGCCGGGTTTGGTGTGCCTGCTTGCCATCGCGGAACTGCTGTGGCGCAGCGGACGGGTGCTGATCACCTTCGCGCTCGGGCACATCGGAGCCACCCTGATCGTCGCCGCAGGCCTCGCAACGGCGATCAAGTTCGGCTGGCTGCCGATCTCGGTCGCTCGGGCCACCGACGTCGGAATCAGCTACGGCGCCGTCGCCGTGCTGGGCGCGCTGACCGCGGCGGTTCCGGCGCGCTGGCGTCCCGCATGGATCGGGTGGTGGCTGTCCGTGGGCCTGCTGGTGGTGTGCGCCACCGCGGACTTCACGAACGGTGGCCATTTGGTGGCTCTGCTCGTCGGGATGGCGGTTTCCGTCCGGCTGGGCAGCGTCACCCGATGGACGCGCGTTCGGCTGGCTCTTTTCGTGATGGGTGTTGCATTCGGCTATCTGGTGCTCGTGAACACCGGCGTGTCGGTCATCTTCGCGCCGGCGGTGGGCATCGCCGGTGCCGCAGGCGCTCACTGGCTGGCGCGGGTGTGGCGGGCTCGGCGGGCCGCACCGGTGCTCGCGGCAGCCGCCGCGGTGACGTAGCGACGACCGTAGCGGCCAAACAGCATCGCCTATGATCGCCGAGTGGCTGATCAGCCCGTAGACCTGTCGGAAGAGGCGCTGACCAAGGCGGTCAGCGCGGCTCGTCACGCGTTCGATCTAGCCGCGGACCTCGAGGGTCTGGCACGGGCCAAGACCGAAAACCTCGGCGACCGCTCGCCGGTGGCGCTCGCCCGCCAGGCACTCGGAACGCTGCCGAAAGCAGACCGCGCCGACGCCGGGCGGCGGGTCAATATCGCGCGCACAGAGGTGCAGCGTGCCTATGACGAGCGGCTTGCGGCGCTGCGGGCCGAACGCGACGCCGCGGTGCTGGTGGCCGAGCGCGTCGACGTGACGCTGCCGTCGACCCGGCAGCCGATCGGCGCGCGTCATCCGATCACGATCCTCGCCGAGCACGTCGCGGACACGTTCGTCGCGATGGGTTGGGAACTCGCCGAAGGACCCGAGCTGGAGACCGAGCAGTTCAACTTCGACGCACTCAATTTCCCGCCCGACCATCCGGCCCGCAGCGAGCAGGACACCTTCCAGGTCGCGCCCGACGGCTCACGCCAGGTGCTGCGCACCCATACGTCGCCGGTGCAGATCCGCGCGCTGCTCGAGCGGGAGCTGCCGGTCTACATCATCTCGATCGGGCGCACGTTTCGCACCGACGAACTCGACGCCACGCACACCCCCGTCTTCCATCAGGTGGAGGGCCTCGCCGTGGACCGCGGGCTGACGATGGCGCATCTGCGCGGCACGCTGGATGCGTTCGCCCGCGCCGAGTTCGGACCACAGGGCCGCACAAGGTTTCGTCCGCACTTCTTCCCGTTCACCGAACCGTCGGCCGAGGTCGACGTCTGGTTCGCCGGCAAGAAGGGCGGCCCCGGCTGGGTCGAGTGGGGCGGCTGCGGGATGGTCCACCCGAATGTGTTGCGCGCCTGTGGGATCGACCCGTCGATCTATTCCGGCTTCGCGTTCGGGATGGGCTTGGAGCGCACGCTGCAGTTCCGCAACGGCATTCCCGACATGCACGACATGGTCGAAGGCGACGTCCGCTTCTCGTTGCCGTTCGGGGTAGGAGCCTGATGCGGGTTCCGTACAGCTGGCTTCGCGAGGTCGTGCAAGCCGGCACACCGGGCTGGGACGTGTCGCCGGACGAGCTGGAACAAACGCTGATCCGCATTGGGCACGAGGTCGAAGAGGTGATCCCGGTCGGGCCCGTCACCGGTGCGCTGACGATCGGGCGCGTCGTCGAGATCGACGAGCTGGCCGAGTTCAAGAAGCCGATCCGGGCGGTGAAGGTCGACGTGGGCGAGGCTCAGCCGCGCGATATCGTCTGCGGCGCAACGAACTTCGTCGTCGGCGATCTGGTTCCGGTCGCGCTGCCCGGCACCGTGCTGCCGGGCGAGTTCACGATCACGGCACGCAACACCTACGGGCGCGACTCCGACGGGATGATCTGCTCGGCGGCCGAGCTCAATCTCGGTGTCGACCATTCCGGCATCTTGGTGCTGCCGCCGGGCACCGCGTCGCCGGGCGACGACGCGGCGCCGATCCTGGGCCTCGACGACGTGGTGTTTCACCTCGGGATCACGCCCGACCGTGGCTACTGCCTGTCGGTGCGCGGGCTGGCGCGGGAAATCTGCTGCGCATACGACATCGACTTCGTCGACCCTGCCGATGTGAAGCCGCTGCCGGCCGAGGGGGAGGCGTGGCCGCTGACGATCGACGCGGGCACAGGCGTGCGCCGGTTCGCGCTTCGCCCGGTCACCGGTATCGACCCGACGGCGTTGTCGCCGTGGTGGATTCAGCGTCGGCTTCTGCTGTCGGGCATGCGCCCGATCTCCCCGGCCGTGGACGTGACGAACTATGTGATGCTCGAACTCGGTCACCCCATGCATGCGCACGACCGGCGCAGGATCACCGGCGGGTTGCGGGTGCGGTTCGCGCAGTCGGGGGAGACCGTCGTCACGCTCGACGCCATCGCGCGGCGGCTGAATGGGGGAGACGTGCTGATCGTTGACGACGTCGCGACCGCCGCACTCGCCGGCGTGATGGGTGCCGGCACCACCGAAATGCGCGAGGACTCCACGGACGTGTTGCTCGAGTCGGCCGTGTGGGATCCCGCGGCAGTGTCGCGCACGCAACGACGCCTGCACCTCACCAGCGAGTCCGGCCGCCGCTACGAGCGGTCGGTCGACCCGGCGATTTCGGTGGCGGCGCTCGACCGTGCCTCGGGGTTGCTGGCCGAGATCGCCGGCGGCGCAATCGAACCCAGGCTCACCGACTGGCGCGGAGAGCCGCCGCGTGACGATTGGAGGCTGCCGCCGATCGACATCGCGGCCGACCTGCCCGACCGCACCGCCGGCGTGCGCTACCCGGACGGCACCACGCGGCGGCGACTGGAGCAGGTCGGTGCCGAGGTGGCGGTGGGCGACGGGACACTGACCGTCATCCCCCCGAGTTGGCGGCCTGACCTGATGCAGCCGGCCGACCTGGTGGAGGAAGTGTTGCGGCTGGAGGGGTTGGACCTCATCCCGTCGGTCTTGCCGCTGACACCACCGGGGCGGGGCCTCAGTCCGGGGCAGAAGCGCCGCCGTGCGATCTCCAAATCGCTTGCGCTGTCGGGCTATGTCGAGGTGCTGCCGTCGCCGTTTCTGCCCGCGAAGGTGTTCGACCAGTGGGGCCTGCCCGCCGACGATCCGCGCCGAAACACGACGAAGGTTCTCAATCCTCTGGAAGCCGACCGTCCCGAGCTGGCCACCACCTTGCTGCCGGGTCTGCTGGAAGCGTTGGGCCGCAACATCTCTCGTGGTGCCGCTGACGTGTCGCTGTTCGCGATCGAGCAGGTGGTGCAGCCCACCGAGCGAACCCGCGCCGTCGAACCGCTGCCGGTGGATCGGCCTCCGACCGCCGAGGAGATGGCCGTGCTCGACGAGTCGCTGCCGAGCCAGCCGCAGCACGTCGCGGTGGTGATGGCCGGACTGCGGGAACCGCGAGGGCCGTGGGGGCCGGGTCGACCGGTAGAAGCGGCCGACGCGTTCGAGGCGGTGCGCACCGTGGCGCGGGCCGTTGGGGTGGAACTGACCCTGCGGGCCGCGCAGCACCTGCCGTGGCACCCTGGACGGTGCGCGGAGGTGCTTCTCGGCGAGGCGGCGATCGGGCATGCGGGGGAACTGCATCCGGCGGTCATCGAGCGAAGCGGATTGCCGAAGCGCACCTGCGCTGTCGAACTCGACCTCGACGCGATCCCGGCCACCGAGACGATGCCCGCGCCGCGGGTGTCGCCGTTCCCGGCGGTGTTCCAGGACGTCAGCCTTGTGGTGTCCGACGACGTCGCCGCGCGGGCGGTGATCGACGCGTTGCGCGAGGGCGCGGGCGAGCTCTTGGAGGACATCCAGCTGTTCGACGTGTACACGGGTCCGCAGATCGGCGAGGGGCGCAAGTCGCTGACTCTGGCGCTGCGGTTCCGTGCCGCCGATCGCACGCTGACCGAAGACGAGGCCTCTGCTGCTCGCGACGCGGCGGTGCGGCGTGCCGGCGAGCTCGTCAACGCGGTCCTGCGCGGCTGACCCGCCTCGCGAAATAGCATTCCATGTCGATTCCGCCAATTCGCGACAGGAATGATTCGCGCCGGATGAGGAATTAATTTGCGATGCTCTGCATAAAAATGCAGAATTGCTTGCGTGACGACGGTAGCGGTGGCGGGCGCGAGCGGATACGCCGGCGGGGAGATCCTGCGGCTGCTGCTCGGCCATCCCGCATACGCCGACGGCCGGCTGACCATCGGCGCGCTCACCGGGGCGACGAGCGCCGGCAGCACGATCGCCGAGCATCACCCACATCTGCTGCCACTAGCCACGCGGGTACTGGAGGCCACCGAAGCCCGCGTCCTGTCGGGACATGACGTCGTGTTCCTCGGGCTGCCGCACGGCCACTCGGCTGCGCTGGCCGAGCAGCTGGACCCCGACACGCTGATCGTCGACTGCGGCGCCGATTTCCGGCTGACCAACGCAGACGCCTGGGACAAGTTCTACGACTCGCCGCACGCCGGCACCTGGCCCTACGGCCTTCCCGAGCTTCCGGGCAACCGGGACCGGCTGCGGGGTGCCCGGCGCGTCGCCGTCCCCGGGTGTTATCCCACCGCGGCGCTGCTGGCGCTGCTGCCGGCGGTCGCCGAAAACCTGATCGAACCTGTCGTCACGGTGGTGGCGGTCAGCGGGACGTCGGGCGCGGGGCGCACCGCAAAGCCGGACCTGCTCGGCTCCGAGATCATCGGATCGGCCCGCGCCTACAACATCGGCGGCGTCCACCGGCACACTCCGGAGATCGCTCAAGGCCTGCAGGCGCTGACCGACCGCACCGTGCACGTCTCGTTCACACCAGTGCTGATCCCGATGTCCCGCGGCATTCTGGCGACCTGTACGGCACGCACGGCCGCTCCGCTGGCCCGTCTACGCGAGGCCTACGAAAAGGCCTACGCCTCAGAGTTTTTCGTGCACCTGATGCCGGAGGGCCAGCTCCCGCGCACCGGCGCGGTGGTCGGCAGCAATGCCGCTCACGTCGCGATCGCGGTCGACGAGGACGCCGGCATGTTCGTCGCGATATCCGCGATCGACAACCTGGTGAAGGGCACCGGCGGCGCCGCGGTCCAGTCGATGAACCTTGCACTGGGATGGCCTGAGACCGAAGGGCTTTCGGTTGTCGGGGTGGCGCCGTGACCGAGGTATCCGCGCACACCCGCTTGGTGCGCACGCAGGGTCTCACCGCGCCCGCAGGGTTCCGCGCGGCGGGCATTGCCGCAGGCATCAAGGCGTCGGGCGCCTTGGATCTGGCGCTGGTGTTCAACGAGGGCCCCGACTACCACGCCGCCGGCGTGTTCACCCGCAACCAGGTCAAGGCGGCACCCGTGCTGTGGACGCAGCAGGTGCTGACCACCGGCCGTCTGCGCGCCGTGATCCTCAACTCCGGCGGGGCGAACGCCTGTACCGGCCCCCGAGGATTTCAGGACACGCATGCGACGGCAGAAGCAGTGGCGGATGCACTGTCTGACTGGGGTACCGAGACGGGAGCGATCGAGGTCGCGGTCTGTTCCACCGGCTTGATCGGCGACTGGCTGCCGATGGACAAGGTGCTGCAGGGCGTGCGTGACGCCGTTCACGAACTCGCCGGCGGCCTCTCGGGCGGTGAGGAGGCGGCACGGGCCATCATGACCACGGATACCGTGCCCAAACAGGCTGCGCTGCACCATCGCGACAACTGGACCGTCGGCGGAATGGCGAAAGGCGCGGGAATGCTCGCGCCGTCACTGGCGACCATGCTGTGTGTGCTCACCACCGACGCCGTCGCCGACGCCCGTGCACTCGACGCAGCGCTGCGCCGCGCCACCGCACTCACATTCGACCGGCTGGACGTCGACGGCAGCTGCTCCACCAACGACACCGTCCTGCTGATGTCTTCCGGCGCCAGCGAAATCGCACCGACCCAAAAAGATCTCGACGATGCCCTGCTGCGGGTCTGCGACGACCTCGTCGTCCAGTTGCAGGCCGACGCCGAGGGCGTCACCAAACGGGTCACGATCACGGTCACCGGCGCCGCCACCGAAAACGACGCGCTCACCGCCGCGCGCGTCATCGCCCGCGACAGCCTCGTCAAGACGGCGCTGTTCGGCTCCGATCCCAACTGGGGTCGCGTGGTGGCCGCTGTCGGGATGGCGCCGGTGCGGCTCGACCCCGACCGGATCACCGTGTCGTTCAACGGCTTTCCCGTGTGCGTGGACGGCGTCGGCGCGCCCGGCGCGCGCGAGGTAGATCTCAGCGGACCAGAGATCGACGTGACGGTCGACGTCGGCGTCGGCACCGGACAGGCGTCGGTCCGCACCACCGATCTGTCACACGCTTACGTCGAAGAGAACTCGGCCTACAGCTCATGACCTCACCCGCCCTTACCGTCAACGTCAAGGCCCAGGTGCTGGCCGAGGCGTTGCCGTGGCTGAAGGCGCTGAACGACAAGATCGTCGTGGTGAAGTACGGCGGCAATGCGATGACCGACGACGCGCTGAGGCAGTCGTTCGCCACCGACATGGTCTTCCTACGCAACTGCGGCATCCACCCCGTCGTCGTGCACGGCGGCGGCCCCCAGATCACCGCCATGCTGAAACGGCTCGGTATTGCAGGCGATTTCAAGGCCGGCTTCCGCGTCACCACACCCGAGGTACTCGACGTCGCGCGCATGGTGCTGTTCGGCCAGGTCGGCCGCGAACTGGTGAACCAGATCAACGCCCATGGCCCGTACGCCGTCGGCATCACCGGCGAGGACGCCCACCTGTTCACTGCCGTACGACGCAACGTCACGGTGGACGGCGTCGCCACCGACATCGGTCTGGTCGGCGATGTCGCGGCCGTCAACACCGCCGCCGTCCTGGACCTCATCGCCGCCGGACGCATCCCGGTGGTCTCGTCGATCGCACCCGATGCCGACGGCGTCGTGCACAACATCAACGCCGACACGGCCGCGGCTGCGCTTGCCGAAGCATTGGCCGCTGAGAAGCTGCTGATGCTCACCGACGTCGAAGGCCTGTACACCCGCTGGCCGGATCGTGACTCTTTCGTCAGCGAAATCGACACGCAGACACTGTCCGAGATGTTGCCGTCGTTGGACGCCGGCATGGTGCCGAAAGCCGAGGCCTGCCTGCGCGCCGTGGCGGCAGGGGTGCCGAGTGCGCACGTGATCGACGGCCGCGTCGACCACTGCGTGCTGGCCGAACTGCTCACCGACGCGGGCACCGGAACGAAAGTGGTCAGGCCGTGAGCCAGGGGGCAGAGCGGAGCGACGGGGGAAGTGTGACGCCCCTCCAGGAGCGCTGGTCCGCGGTGATGATGGACAACTACGGCACACCCCCCCTGGCGCTGGCGAGCGGCGACGGGGCCGTCGTCACCGACGTCGACGGCAACCGTTATCTGGACCTTCTCGGCGGCATCGCGGTGAACGTGCTCGGCCACCGCCACCCAGCGGTCATCGACGCGGTGATGCGCCAGCTCAACATGCTGGGCCACACCTCCAACCTCTACATGCATGAGCCCGGAATCGCGTTGGCGGAGAAGCTGATCGGACTCCTCGGTGCAGAGGCGGAAGCCCGTGCGTTCTTCTGCAACTCGGGCGCCGAGGCCAACGAGGTCGCGTTCAAACTGTCACGTCTCACCGGGCGGACGAAACTCGTTGCCGCGCAGGAGGCCTTCCACGGCCGCACGATGGGAGCGTTAGCGCTCACCGGACAACCAAGCAAGCGGGCCCCGTTCGAGCCGCTGCCCGGCTACGTCACCCACGTACCCTACGGCGATGTCGACGCGCTGGCCGACGCCGTGTCCGACGAGACCGCCGCGGTGTTCCTCGAGCCGATCATGGGGGAGAGCGGTGTCGTCGTCCCGCCGGCGGGCTATCTCGTTGCGGCGCGGGAGATCACCGCGCGCCACGGTGCCCTGCTGGTGTTCGACGAGGTGCAGACGGGCATGGGCCGCACCGGCGTGTTCTTCGCGCACCAGCACGACGGAATCACCCCCGACGTCGTCACGATGGCCAAGGGACTGGGCGGCGGCCTGCCGATCGGCGCCTGCCTGGCAATCGGTCCGGCCGCACATCTGATGACACCGGGCCTGCACGGCAGCACATTCGGTGGAAACCCGGTGTGCGCGGCGGCGGCACTGGCCGTGGTGCAGACGATCATCGAGCAAGACCTCATCGGGCGCGCCGGCGTGCTGGGTAAGACACTCAGCCACGGGATCGAGTCACTCGACCATCCGCTCGTCGACCATGTCCGGGGCCGGGGTCTGCTGCGCGGTGTCGTGCTGACGGCACCGGTGGCCAAGCCCGTCGAGACGGCCGCGCGCGAGGCCGGTTTCCTGATCAACGCGCCCGCGCCGAACGTCATCCGGCTGGCGCCGCCGCTGATCATCACCGAAGAGCAGGTCGACGAGTTCCTGACCGCGTTGCCGCCGATACTCGACAAGGGAAGCGCGCGATGAGCCGCTTGCGCGAAGAGCAGCTCGCACCGAGGCACTTCCTGCGTGACGACGATCTCACCCCTGCCGAGCAGGCGGAGGTGCTTGCGCTGGCCGCGGAGCTCAAGAAGGACCCCTTCGGGCGCCGGCCTCTCGAGGGACCGCGCGGCGTCGCGGTGATCTTCGACAAGAACTCCACCCGAACCCGGTTCTCGTTCGAACTGGGCATCGCCCAACTCGGCGGGCACGCGGTTGTCGTCGACAGTCGCAGCACTCAGCTGGGGCGCGACGAGACGCTGGAGGACACCTCCCGGGTGCTGTCCCGCTACGTCGACGCGATCGTGTGGCGGACGTACGGGCAGGACCGCCTGCAGGCGATGGCGTCGGTGGCGACGGTGCCGGTGGTCAACGCGCTGTCCGACGACTTCCACCCGTGCCAGGTCCTGGCGGATCTGCAGACCGTCATGGAACGCAAGGGCCGCCTGGCAGGTCTGCGGCTGGCGTATTTCGGCGACGGGGCCAACAACATGGCGCATTCGCTGTTGCTCGGGGGCGCGACGGCAGGCGTCAACGTCACGATCGCAGCACCAACGGGTTTCGAGCCGACTCCCGAGGTGGTCGCCGCCGCCGAAACACGCGCGCGCGACACCGGCGCCAAGATCGAGCTGACCTCGACGCCGGCAGCGGCCGCGGAGGGCGCCGACGTGCTGGTCACCGATACCTGGACGTCGATGGGCCAGGAGGACGACGGACTGGACCGGGTGGGGCCGTTCGAAGACTTCCGGGTCGACGCCCGCCTGCTCGACCATGCCGACGCGGATGCCATTGTGCTGCACTGCCTTCCAGCGCACCGCGGCCAGGAGATCACCCACGCCGTGATGGACGGGCCGCACAGCGCGGTGTGGGACGAGGCGGAGAACAGGCTGCACGCCCAGAAGGCGCTGCTGGTGTGGCTGCTGGAGACGGCAGGATGAACGCGCCGGAAGCCAGCACCACGCGCGCCGCGCGGCAGGCCCGTATCGTCGCGATCCTGTCATCGCGCTCGGTGCACAGCCAAACGGAGCTCGCGGCTGTGCTAGGGGAAGAGGGCATCGAAACCACGCA
This sequence comes from uncultured Actinomycetota bacterium, assembly GCA_963775205.1. GTDB lineage: Bacteria > Actinomycetota > Actinomycetes > Mycobacteriales > Mycobacteriaceae > Mycobacterium. The sequence continues at coordinate 159,742 of CAVZHV010000005.1, forward strand.
GGCCACGCTGTCGCGTGATCTCGAGGAGCTCGGCGCGGTCAAGCTTCGCGGCGCGGACGGCGGCGCCGGCGCATACGTCGTCCCAGAGGACGGCAGCCCGGTGCGCGGGGTTTCCGGTGGTACCGAACGGCTTTCGCGGCTCCTGGGTGAACTGCTGGTTTCCAGTGATGCAAGCGGCAATCTGGCGGTGCTGCGCACACCACCGGGCGCGGCCCACTATCTGGCGCTGGCGATCGACCGGGCCGCGCTCCCGTACGTCGTCGGCACCGTCGCCGGCGACGACACGATACTGGTCGTCGCGCGCGACCCGATGACCGGCGCCGAACTGGCCGCGCGGTTCGACAAGCTGAAGTGACTTAGCAAGGAGAAAACTCATGTCTGATCGCGTCATCCTGGCGTACTCCGGCGGCTTGGACACGTCGGTGGCGATCAGCTGGATCGGGAAAGAGACCGGCCGCGAGGTGGTGGCCGTGGCCATCGACCTCGGCCAGGGCGGCGAGGACATGGAAGCGGTGCGGCAGCGCGCCCTGGACTGCGGCGCGGTGGAGGCCGTCGTCGTCGACGCGCGCGACGAGTTCGCCAACGAGTACTGCCTGCCGACAATCCAATCCAACGGTCTGTACATGGACCGCTATCCGCTGGTGTCGGCGATCAGCCGGCCGCTGATCGCCAAGCACCTGGTCGCCGCCGCCCGGGAGCACGGCGGCAGCACCGTCGCGCACGGCTGCACCGGCAAGGGCAACGACCAGGTGCGGTTCGAAGTCGGATTCGCCTCGCTGGCACCGAATCTCGAAGTGCTGGCCCCGGTGCGCGACTACGCGTGGACCCGGGAGAAGGCCATCGCGTTCGCCGAGGAGAACGCGATACCGATCGCCGTGACCAAGCGGTCGCCGTTCTCGGTCGACCAGAACGTCTGGGGGAGGGCGGTGGAAACCGGCTTCCTGGAGCACTTGTGGAACGCACCGACCAAGGACGTCTACGACTACACCGAGGATCCGACGGTCAACTGGTCGACGCCCGACGAGGTGATCGTCGGCTTCGAGGGGGGCGTGCCGGTGTCGATCGACGGCCGCGACGTGACGGTGCTGCAGGCGATCGAAGAGCTGAATCGTCGCGCCGGCGCGCAGGGCGTGGGGCGGCTCGATGTCGTCGAGGACCGCCTTGTCGGCATCAAGAGCCGGGAGATCTACGAAGCGCCGGGCGCGATGGTGTTGATCACCGCGCACACCGAGCTCGAGCACGTCACGCTGGAGCGAGAACTCGGCCGGTTCAAGCGGACCACCGACCAACGCTGGGCCGAGCTGGTGTACGACGGGCTCTGGTACTCGCCGCTGAAGTCCGCGCTGGAGGTGTTCGTCGCCAAGACGCAGGAGCACGTCTCCGGCGAGATTCGAATGGTGTTGCACGGCGGGCACATTGCCGTCAACGGCCGGCGCAGCGCGGAATCGCTCTATGACTTCAACCTGGCCACTTACGACGAGGGCGACACGTTCGACCAGTCCGCCGCGCGCGGGTTCGTCCACGTGCACGGTCTGTCGTCGAAGATCGCCGCCCGACGGGATATCGGCACGTGACACTTTTCCCGCGAGCGTGCGTCAAATGCCAGCCGTCTGCGCGTGTCGTCGGCATGACTGGGGGCACTCCCCCGCGAGCGGGAGGTACCCCCACCCGCTTGCGGGGGAGCACGCTCGCGCAACGGGGGAGCACGCTCGCGCAGCGGGGCGAGGCGGCGTGAGCACCAACGAGGGCGCGCTGTGGGGCGGCCGGTTCGCCGCCGGCCCGTCCCCGGAACTGGCTGCACTGAGCAAGTCGACGCACTTCGACTGGGTGCTGGCCCCCTACGACATCGCCGCGTCAAAAGCACACGCCCGCGTGCTGTTTCGGGCCGGGCTGCTCACCGCCGAGCAGCGCGACGGGTTGCTGGCCGGACTGGACAGCCTGGCCGACGACGTCGCGGACGGCAGTTTCGTCCCGATCGTCACCGACGAGGACGTCCATGGTGCGCTGGAACGGGGGCTGATCGACCGCGTGGGCGACGACCTCGGCGGGCGTCTGCGAGCCGGCCGGTCGCGCAACGACCAGATCGCGACCCTGTTCCGGATGTGGCTGCGGGACGCGCTGCGCCGGGTCGGTGCCGGCGTGTTGGACGTGGTCGCCGCGCTGAGCGCCCAGGCGGCCGCCAACCCGACTGCGGTCATGCCGGGCAAGACCCATCTACAGTCGGCGCAGCCGGTGCTTCTGGCTCATCAACTGCTCGCCTATGCGCACCCGCTGCTGCGCGACGTCGACCGCATACTCGACTGGGACGACCGTGCGGCCGTATCGCCGTACGGGTCGGGCGCGCTTGCGGGATCCTCCTTGGGATTGGATCCCGACGCGATCGCCGACGAGCTGGGATTCACGGCCGCGTCGGACAATTCGATCGACGCCACGTCCGCGCGCGACTTCGCGGCCGAGGCGGCCTTCCTGCTGGCGATGATCGGTGTCGACCTGTCGCGGCTCGCCGAGGACGTCATCCTCTGGAGCACAACCGAATTCGGATACGTCACGTTGCACGACGCGTGGTCCACCGGCAGCTCGATCATGCCGCAGAAGAAGAACCCCGATATCGCCGAGTTGACCCGTGGTAAGTCGGGCCGGTTGATCGGCAACCTCACCGGACTCCTCGCCACTCTCAAGGCACAGCCGCTGGCGTACAACCGCGACCTGCAGGAAGACAAGGAGCCGGTGTTCGACTCGGTGGCGCAGCTGGAGGCGCTGCTGCCCGCGGTGGCCGGGCTGGTGTCCACCCTGCGGTTCGACGTCGAGCGTCTGGCCGCGCTGGCGCCCGCCGGATACACGTTGGCCACCGATGTCGCGGAATGGCTCGTGCGCCAAGGGGTGCCGTTCCGTGTCGCACACGAGGCCGCCGGCGCTGCCGTCCGCACCGCCGAGGCACGCGGCGTCGGGCTCGAGGATCTCAGCGACGACGAACTCGCCGCCGCGCATCCGGGCCTGACGGCCGACGTTCGCAAGGTGCTGACGATCGAGGGCTCCGTGTCGTCTCGTGCCGCGCGTGGCGGCACAGCACCGATCCAGGTCGCGAATCAGCTTGCACTGGTGCGCGCGACCACCGACCGGCTGCGAGTCGCGTTACGGTCCTGACGTCCCATCCGCGAGGGCCACTGCCCGCGCGCCGGCCAACGCCAGTATTGTGTACTGAATCCCAAGCACGTTGCGCCCGAAAATATATGGCGGGCTGCTACTGCTGCCTAGAGTTGGCCCATCCCCTCGCATTGCCGCTTCCCGATGAATCACAGCGGTTTTCGCCGTCCGGCGCCGCAGTCGCGCAATCACGGGTTGATACAGGCACGACGCGATTCACAGCGAATTCGTGGCGGGCGCCCGCGGCTTTGTCCAGGTTCGGGTCGGCATGGTGGTTGTGAAGGTTGGAACAACTACGCATCGGACGGATTCGACCACGCTGGTCGAGGTCCAATTGTGGCGCCGCCCCGATGGCGGTGCGGAAGGAGTTGACAGTCGTGGCAACTGAACCCAATGCGGCAGTAGTCGCGCTGGATGCGCACCGTGTTCGAACGAGCGCTCGGCGGCCTGCAGCACAGCGTGCGGATGCTATGCGCCGGCACCCTTCGGCAGCCTCGCGGCGGGACGGTGGCAACTCCGGGGGCGAAAACGCCGCTCATCGCGCCTGGTCGGGTGCACCGCGGGAGACTTCCGGGACACTCAACGAGCTGGCGCGGCGTGTAACGGCCGTCGCAGAGTTCCTCCGCCGCCGGCTGTTAGGCCAGTACCGTGTCGATGAATTCGGGTTCGACCCGCATTTCACCGACGCGATTGTGATGCCGTTACTGCGGACGCTCTTTCACGGGTGGTTTCGAGTCAAGGTCACCGGCATTGAGAACCTGCCCGAGACGGGTGCCGCGCTGGTGGTGGCCAATCATGCTGGTGTGCTGCCGTTCGACGGGCTGATGGCGTCGGTCGCGGTCCACGACAATCACCGGGCGCACCGGTCATTGCGCCTGCTGGCTGCCGACCTGGTGTTTGACAGCCCGGTGTTGGGCAGCGCGGCGCGCAAGGCGGGTCACACGAGGGCTTGCCCCGCAGACGCGCACCGGTTGCTGTCCAACGGTGAACTCACCGCGGTGTTCCCGGAAGGGTACAAAGGCCTGGGTAAGTGCTTCGGGGACCGCTACAAGCTGCAACGGTTCGGACGCGGGGGCTTCGTATCGGCAGCGCTGCGCACCCGGGCACCTATCATTCCGTGCTCGATCGTCGGCTCGGAGGAGATCTACCCGATGATCGGTGACCTGCGACCGCTGGCGCGGTTGCTCGGCCTGCCGTACTTCCCGATCACCCCGCTGTTTCCGATGACCGGGCCTATCGGTTTGATCCCCCTGCCGTCGAAGTGGCACATCGAGTTCGGCACGCCGATCCCGACGTCTGGCTTCGATCACGCGGCACGGGAGGACCCGATGGTCATCTTCGAGTTGACCGACCAAGTGCGCGAAACCATCCAGTGGACGGTCTACCGCCTCCTGGCCAACCGCGGCAAGGCGTTGATCGGCTGACCAGGTGCCGTTGCGATGACAACGACCGCGTCAGCAAGCCCTGTCAGCGGTGGATTTTCAGCGAGAACGCAACGTTGCGACAGAAGGCGGTACAAGGACAGGACATGAACGAATGAGCGCATCTCGACGTCGACACGATCGGCAAGGCGTCCTGGCCGATTACCGTAAGCGACGTGAGATCTCCCGACTGGAGCCGTCCATGCGTCGGTACCACCTGCTCGGCCACGCCATCGTCACAGCCATTCTCCTGGCAGCCGTCGCGACGCTCGCCATCTCGTTGCTGGTAAGTCCACCTGCGCCAAGAAACACCACACGCAGCCAGAATCTCCCCGTCAAACCCGCTGTGCTCGTAGCGGACCGGTAGTCCGTCTTCGCGCATCGGCAACTAGTCCTCCGCGACTTCCAGCCACGCGTCTTCGAGATTGGCTTTGCGTCGCTGGGCCTCGACCAGCTCGTTGTTCAACTCGCCGAGCCGAACATGGTCGTGTGCGGTCTGCGCCATCATCTGGTGCAGCTCGTCGATCCGCTGATCCAGCTTACTGAGCTGGCTTTCGATGCGCGCCAACTCTTTTCCCGCACGACGAGTCCTCGCGGCAGCAGATTCAGCCCGGTCCGCCCCCGCTGAGGACCGCGCACCCGGCGACTCCTCCCGCGCGGCCAGATACTGGTCGACGCCCCCCGGCAGCAAGTCGGCTCTCCCGTTCCCGGTCAGCGCGTAGGTCACGTCAGTGACGCGTTCCAGAAAGTAGCGGTCGTGCGTGACGACTATCAACGTGCCCGGCCACCCGTCGAGGTAGTCCTCGACGACGGTCAGCGTGTCGATGTCGAGATCGTTGGTCGGCTCGTCCAACAGCAGCACGTTGGGTTCGTCGAGCAGCAGCCGCAAGAACTGCAGCCGCCGGCGCTCGCCACCCGACAACTCAGACACCCGCGCCGTCAGCTTGTCGCCGGTGAACCCGAAGTCCTCGAGCAGCGTCGCGGCGCTGATCTCGCGGCCGCCGGCGAGGCGAGCGATCCGGCGTTGGTCTTCGACCGCATCCAGCACGCGATCGTCACCGTCCATCTCGCTCAGCTGCTGACTCAGATACCCGATCCGCAATGTCTTGCCGCGCTTGACGGTTCCCGCTGTCGGTGGCAATTCGCCGGCGAGCAGCCGAAGCACCGACGTCTTGCCCGTGCCGTTCACGCCGACCAAACCGATGCGTGCGCCCGGGCCGATCGACCAGTCCACGTCGTCGAGGACGCAGCGGGCACCCAGCTCCAGCCGGACGCCGTGCAGGTCGAACACGTCCTTGCCCAGCCGAGTCGTCGCAAACCGTTGCAGCGCGAGCGAATCACGCGCCGGGGGCTCTTCGGCGATCAGCGCGTTGGCGGCCTCGATACGGAACTTGGGCTTGGAGGTACGGGCCGGCGGACCTCGCCGCAGCCAGGCCAGCTCCTTGCGCATGAGGTTGCGCCTACGCGATTCCGCGGCGGCGGCCACCCGCATCCGCTCGGCGCGGGCCAGCACGTAGGCCGCATAGCCGCCGTCGTAACCGTCGACCACGCCGTCGTGCACCTCCCACGTCCGGGTGCACACCGCGTCGAGAAACCATCGGTCGTGGCTCACCACCACCAGTGCCCGCGCCCCCCGAGCGGCCAGGTGCCCCGCCAGCCAGCTGATGGCCTCAACGTCGAGGTGGTTCGTCGGCTCGTCGAGCATCAACACGTCGTGACCGGCCAGCAGCACCGCCACCAGCGCCACGCGGCGGCGTTCGCCGCCGGACAGAGTGCCGGCGCGGGCATCCAGCGGCACTCCCGCCAGTAAGTGCTGCACGACGACGCGGGTGCTCGGATCGCCCGCCCACACGTGGTCGGGCTGCCCGCCGACGATGAGCCGGCGCACGGTGTCGTCGCCGCCGAAGTCGTCGGTCTGGCCGAGATACCCCACGGACAGCCCGGCGGTGTGCGTCACGCGTCCCCGGTCGGGGGCGCGAACGCCCGCCAGCGTCGTGAGCAGCGTCGTCTTACCGTCCCCGTTGCGCCCGACCACGCCGATCGCGTCGCCGTCGTCCACGCCCAGGCTCACCGCATCGAGCAAGCTCCGGGTGCCGTAGGAGACTCCGATGCGCTCGGCATTGATCAGGTTGGCCATCGGTCGCCGATGATATGCAGCGACGTGCCAGAATGACGGCGGCCAATCGGGGGAACGCACAAGGGCGGAGGCAAGCGCTGATGGTGGACCTCTCACCGTTCACGAAGCCGGTCGGACGCCTGATCGCCACCGCGCAGAACGGGCTCGAAGTGATCAGGTACGGCGGCCTGGAGACGGGCAGCGTGCCGTCGCCGTTCCAGATCGTCGAGAGCACGCCGATGTACCGGCTGCGAAGGTACTTCCCGCCCGACAACCGCAACGGTCAGGCACCGGTCGGACCGCCGGTGCTGATGGTGCACCCGATGATGATGTCGGCGAACATGTGGGACGTCACCCGCGAAGAGGGCGCCGTCGGCATCCTGCACACGGCGGGTATCGATGCATGGGTCATCGACTTCGGGTCGCCCGACCGCGTCGAAGGCGGCATGGAGCGCACGCTGGCCGACCACATCGTCGCGGTTTCCGAGGCGATCGACACGGTGAAGAAGACCACCGGCCAAGACATCCATCTGGCCGGCTACTCGCAGGGCGGAATGTGGGCTTACCAGACCGCCGGATACCGCCGGTCCCGAGACCTCGCCAGCGTCATCGCATTCGGGTCGCCGGTGGACACGCTCGCGGCATTGCCGATGGGCCTTCCGCCCAACATGGCCCCCGCCGCAGCGGAATTCATGGCCGACCACGTGTTCAGCCACATCGACATCCCAAGTTGGTTGGCGCGCACGGGTTTTCAGCTGATGGACCCGATCAAGACGGCCAAGGCCCGGGTGGACTTCCTGCGTCAGCTGCACGACCGCGAGGCACTCCTGCCGCGCGAACAGCAGCGGCGGTTCCTGGAACGCGAAGGGTGGATCGCCTGGGGCGGCCCCGCGATCTCCGAGCTGCTCAAGCAGTTCATCGCCCACAACCGGATGATGACGGGCGGCTTCGCCATCCATGGGGAGCTCGTGACGCTCACCGACATCGACGTCCCGATCCTCGCGGTGATCGGCGAGGTCGACGACATCGGACAGCCCGCCGCCGTGCGCGGTATCCAACGCGCTGCGCCCAACGCCGACGTCTACGAATACCTCATCCGCAGCGGCCATTTCGGGCTCGTTGTCGGGTCCAAGGCTGCGTCGCAGACGTGGCCGACGGTGGCGGCGTGGGTGAAATGGCTGTCCGGCGAGGGCGACATGCCCGAGGGAATCAGCCGGATGTCGCCGCAGCCCGCCGAACACAAGGAGAGCGGCGTGCCGCTTGCTTCGCGCGTCGCCCACGGCGCAGGCGTGGCGTCCGAAGTGGCCTTCGACCTGGCCCGCGCGGCCGGGCACGCGGTCATCGCCGCCAACAAGTCGATGCGATCACTGGCGGTGGAAACCGCCCGCACGCTGCCCCGGCTCGCGCGCCTCGGCCAGATCAACGAGCACACCCGCATCTCGCTGGGCCGCATCATGTCCGAGCAGACCGCCAACGCGCCCGACGGCGAATGCCTGCTGTTCGACGGCCGGGTGCACACCTACGAAGCGGTGGACACCCGCATCAACAACGTCGTGCGCGGCCTGATCGAGGTCGGCGTCCGTCAAGGCGACCGCGTCGGGGTGCTGATGGAGACCCGGCCCAGTGCGCTGGTCGCCATCGCCGCGCTGTCGCGCCTCGGGGCGGTCGCGGTGCTGATGCCGCCCGACGCCGACCTCTCCGCAGCGGCGCGGCTGGGCGGAGTGCGGGAGATCCTCACCGACCCGACGAACCTCAAAGCTGCACGCCGGCTGTCGCTGCAGGTTCTCGTGCTCGGCGGCGGTGAGACCCGCGACCTGCATCTGCTGCCCAACGACGAAGACGTGACCGACATGGAGCAGATCGACCCGGACGCGGTCGACCTGCCCGGCTGGTACCGCCCGAACCCGGGACTGGCCAAAGACATCGCGTTCGTCGCGTTCAGTCAAGTGGGTGGCGAGCTGGTGGCACGCCAGATCACCAACTACCGGTGGTCGGTGTCCGCGTTCGGCACGGCGTCGACGGCCGCGCTGAGCCGCCGCGACACCGTGTACTGCCTCACCCCGCTGCACCACCCGTCCGGCCTGCTGGTGAGCCTCGGTGGCGCTGTGGTCGGCGGTTCGCGGATCGCGTTGTCCCGGGGCCTGCAACCGGACCGGTTCGTGCAGGAGATGCGCCAGTACGGCGTTTCGGTGGTCACCTACACCTGGGCGATGCTGCGCGAGGTCATGAACGACCCCGCTTTCGACTTGAAGGGCCACCACCCGGTGCGGCTGTTCATCGGCTCCGGCATGCCGACCGGGCTGTGGCAACGCGTCGTCGACCACTTCTCGCCGGCCCACGTCGTCGAGTTCTTCGCCACCACAGACGGGCAGGCCGTGCTGGCCAACGTGGCGGGCGTGAAGATCGGGAGCAAGGGCAGACCGCTGCCCGGGGCCGCAGACGTCGAGCTCGCCGCGTACGAGCCGGAGGCTGACCTCATCCTCGAAGACGACCGCGGGTTCGTGCGCAGGGCGCAATCCGACGAGGTCGGTGTGCTGCTGGCCCGTCCGCGAGGGCCGGTCGACCCGCAGGCCGCCGTCAAGCGCGGGGTCTTCGCGCCGGGAGACACCTGGATCTCCACCGAGTATCTGTTCAGCCGCGACAGCGACGGCGACTTCTGGCTGATGGGCACCCGCGCCTCGGCCATTCGCACCGCGCGCGGCGCTGTCTTCGACGCGCCCATCAACGACACTCTGGGTCTGATGCCCGCGGTGGATCTTGCGGTCACGTACGGAGTCGACGCGGGGGAGGGCCGTGTTGCCGTCAGCGCGGTTACGCTGCGCGACGGCGCGGCGTTGTCCGCAGCCGACCTGAGCGAGGCGATGGCCGGCCTGGGCAACGATTGTCCCGACTTTGTGCACGTCGTGCCGGACTTGACCCTCAGCGCGTCGTATCGGCCGACAGTCGGCGCGCTGCGCAATGCCGGCATCCCGAAAGCGGGCCGGCATGCCTGGTACCTCGACCCGGACACGAACCGCTACAAGCGGCTGACCGCTCCTGCCCGCGCGGAGTGGGAACAGACCTCTCAGCAGTAACTTCGACGGCTTCTGTCGCGATGCCTGAGTAGTAATGCGCTGTTAAGCTCACCTGCACGTCTTGGACTCGGCTTTCGGAGGGATGGCATGACGCTCGAGCCGAAGAAGAACCGGCGTCGCGGCGTCGCGGCGTCGCTCGCCGGCGCAGGCCTGGCCGTCGGACTCGTGATCGGTGGCCCGGCCGGCGCCGCCCGCGCCGACGTCCTCGACGATCTGGCCCAGGAGTTCACCACCGCGGCGGGCAACGGCCAGGTGTCGGGTTTGCTGAACCAGTCGCTCAAGCTGAGGGCTGCGGGAGTCAGGCCCACGGGTGCCGAGCTGACCGCCGTTCAGGACGCGCTGAAGTACCGGCCCAATCAGACCCCGATGGTCGCTGCCCTCAAGGACATGGTCGCCGGCCAGACCCATCGCTTGGAGCAGGTGCAGGCGGCCAAGAAGGGCGACGTCAGCATCGGCATCAACCAGTACGACCCGAGCAGCCCCGGCGGGGTCACCGTCGGACCGGGCGGCATCAACATCGGTGGCGGCTCATGGACCATCGGTGACGGCCGTTCGCCGGGTCAATCGGTCGGCCCACCCCGCTGATCGTGACGGAGCTCGACGAGAAGCTGCTGAGCATCCTGGTCTGTCCGGCAGACCGTAAGCCGCTGTTGTACGTGGACGCCGTGTTGTACAACCCCCGGTTGCGCCGGGCCTACCGAATCGACGACGGCATCCCCGTTCTCTTGGTCGACGAGGCCGTCGACGTGTCCGACGACGAGCACCGCCGCCTCATGTCGCTGGCCAGCCCGGGAGATCGCCGGTGAGATAGCGCTGCAGGTTGGGCCCGATCGTCTCGGCGATCTGCTCGACCGGCAGCGACTTGAACGGGTCGAGCTCGAGGATGTAGCGGGCCATCACGACGCCGACGAGTTGGGAGGCGACGAACTGGACCCGGATCCGTCCGGAACCCGGCGGATTGTCAACGCGGGGACCGACTTCCGCCGCGATCACCTCTTGCAGGAACGAGCGGATCAGGCCCACCTCCGACCCCGCCAGCAGTGAGCGGATCGTCGCGATGAAACCCTTGCCGACTTCTGAATCCCACAGCGGCAGAAGCAATCTCGGCAACATGTAGCCGATCTCTGCCACGGGCGTCTCCCGGATCGGGCCGATCACGTCCATGGGATCGATGGGGACATGGATGGCGGCGGCGAACAGCTGCTGCTTGGTCCCGTAATAGTGGTGTACCAGCGCCGGGTCCACGCCCGCTGCCGCCGCGACCGCCCGGATCGACGTCTTGTCGATTCCGTTGCGGGCGAACAGCTCCCGCGCGCTGACCAGTATCCGCTCCCGGGTGTTGGAAGCCCCGGCCGGCCGACCCGGCCGTCGTCGCTGCGCCTGTGCGGTCATCTCACGGTGTCCGTCGACGGAGGGTGGCCGCTGCCAGGCACAGTGCCAGCACTGCCGAGCCCACCACCACGAGGATGTCGCGCAAGGCGATCGCGGTCAGCTCCGGGTGCGCTCCCACCTGTTGAAGGGCCTCCAGCGCGTAGCTTGCCGGCATGACGTTGCTGATCCATTGCAGCCACTCCGGCATCAACGGTCGCGGGACGATGATGCCGGCCAGCAGCAGCTGCGGCACGATCACGACCGGCATGAATTGCACGGCCTGGAATTCTGTGCGGGCGAAGGCACTGCACAGCAGCCCGAGCCCGACCCCTAAGACGGCGTTGGCTATGGCGATGAGGAACACCCACGCCGGGCTGCCGGCTGTGGTGAACCCGAGGAACCAGAACGACACGATGCAGGCCAGCGTGGCCTGGACCGCGGCGGCGATGGAGAACGCGGTGCCGTAGGCCGCGAGCAGGTCGAGTCGCCGCAGCGGAGTGGTGAGGATTCGTTCCAAAGTCCCCGAGCTGCGTTCACGCTGCATGGTGATCGACGTGATCAGGAACATCACGAAAAGTGGGAACAGGCCGAGCAGGATCAGGCACGCGGTGTTGAACGGCGACGGCGTGCCCGGGCGGTGCGGGGTGTTCTGAAACATGAAGTACATCAGCGTGATGATCACGATCGGGATGAGCAGGATCATCGCGACGCTGCGATGGTCGGCCGCCAGCTGGCGGAGGATCCGCGCGGTCGTGGCGAGGTAGGGCTGGGGATTCAGCCTGCCGCGGCTGCGGTGGTGCGCCGGATGATGGACAGGAACGCTTCCTCGAGTGACGTGCATCCTGTGTCCTCTCGCAGTCGATTCGGGGTGGTGTGGGCGAGCAGGCGGCCTTCACGCAACAGCAGCAGGTCGGCGCAGTGGTCTGCCTCGTCCATGACGTGGCTCGAGACGATCAACGTCGTTCCTCTGCGGGCGAGGTCGTCGAACTGTTGCCACAGGTCCACCCGCAGCAGCGGGTCCAGCCCTACCGTCGGTTCGTCGAGCACCAGCAAGTCGGGCCGGCTCACCAGTGCGCACGCCAGCGACGCCCGGGTCCGCTGTCCGCCCGACAGATTGCCGCAGTGAGCGGCGGCGTGGTCTGCCAGGCCGACCGCCTCGACGGCCTCGTCAGCGGCTGATGGCGCCACTCCGTACAAGGCGGCGAAATATCGCACGTTGTCGATGACGCGCAGGTCGTTGTAGAGCGTCGGGTCCTGAGTCACGTACCCGACCCGGTGACGAAGCGCGGCCGAGCCGGCCGGATGCCCCAACACCGTGACAGTTCCTGATGCGACGATCTGCGCCCCGACCATGCATCGCATGAGTGTGGTCTTCCCGCTGCCGGAGGGGCCGAGCAGGCCAGTGACTGTCCCCCTGGCGATGGTCACCGAAAGGTCTTGTATTGCAGGGCGTTTGCCGCGGACGACGGTCAGGTGTCTGATGTTGATGGCGGTTTCGGCACCGTCCCGCAGTAATTCATCACTCGATGAACTCATCATCTGATGAACTCTGCTCCCGGTCGCGTCGGCTGTCAATACGACAGGCAGAATCTCTTCCGTGGTCGCTGAGCTGCTGGTCGCCGATCCACCGACGGCGGCGCGGCGGCTGCTCGGCGCCCGGATCCTGGCGGAGGGAACGGCAGCCACGATCGTCGAGGTCGAGGCGTACGGCGGCCCGCCCGACGGGCCGTGGCCCGACGCGGCGTCGCATTCGTTCCGCGGGCCCAACGCGCGCAATGGCGTGATGTTCGGTCCGGCCGGCCGGCTCTACACCTACCGCAGCCACGGGATACATGTGTGCGCGAACGTCGTGTGCGGCCCGGAGGGTACGGCGGCGGCGGTGCTGCTGCGGGCAGCCGTCGTCGACGACGGTCTCGATCTCGCCCACGCTCGTCGCGGAGCCGCCGTGCGGGACCGCGCGCTGGCGCGTGGGCCGGGCAACCTGTGCTCGGCGCTGGCGATCACCATGGACCACTACGGCGTGGACCTGTTCGACCCCACGAGCCCGGTTCGCCTGCATCTGCGGAACGCGCTCGCCGCGGCAAGCGGCCCTCGCGTCGGGGTGAGCCAGGCCGCGGATCGGCCATGGCGCTACTGGCTGGCTGACCACCCGGGGGTCTCCGCGTACCGACGTAGCCCTCGCGCCCCGGCGCCGGGCACGAGCGACTAGCCGCGGGCTGGAAAGATCGATCCGGTGAGCATCGTCGACGACTTGACCTGGCGTGGGTTGATCGCGCAGTCCACCGACCTCGACGCGCTCTCAGCTGCGGTGGCCACGCCGCCGATCACGGTGTACGCCGGTTTCGACCCCACCGCGCCGAGCCTGCACGCGGGGAACCTGGTGCCGCTGCTGACGTTGCGACGGTTTCAGCAGTTCGGCCACCGCCCGATCGTTCTGGCCGGCGGTGCGACCGGGATGATCGGCGATCCACGCGATACCGGCGAGCGGGTGCTCAACACGACCGGCACCGTCGCCGAGTGGGCCGCGAGAATCCGCGGCCAGCTGGAACGCTTCGTCGACTTCGACGGGGCGACCGGCGCGATCGTCGAAGACAACCTTTCCTGGACGTCGCAGCTGACCGCGATCGACTTCCTGCGCGACATCGGCAAGCACTTCTCGGTCAACGTCATGCTCGACCGCGACACCATCAGACGCCGGCTCGAGGGTGAGGGCATCTCCTACACGGAGTTCAGCTACATGCTGCTGCAGGCCAACGACTACGTCGAGCTGTTCCAGCGCCACAACTGCACGCTGCAGATCGGTGGCTCGGACCAGTGGGGCAACATCATCGCCGGGGTTCGGCTGGTCCGCCAGAAGCTGGGCGCGAGCGTGCATGCGCTGACCGTTCCGTTGGTGACGTCCACGGACGGCACGAAGTTCGGCAAGTCCACCGGCGGCGGAAACCTCTGGCTGGACCCGGAGATGACGACGGCGTACGCGTGGTACCAGTACTTCATCAACACCGCCGACGCCGACGTGATCCGGTACCTGCGCTGGTTCACGTTCTTGCCGGCCGAGGAGATCGCAGAGCTTGAGGACGCGACCGCGACGCGGCCGCACGAGCGCGCCGCGCAGCGCCGGCTGGCGCGGGAGCTCACGAATCTGGTGCACGGAGAGGCGGCGACGGCCACGGTCGAGCATGCTAGCCAGGCGTTGTTCGGTCGGGGTGAACTCGCCCGGCTGGACGAGCCAACCCTGGCGGCGGCGCTTCGTGAGGCGGCAGTCGCCGAGCTTAAGCCGGGCACGCCCGACGGAATCGTGGACCTGCTGGTGGCCAGCGGGCTGTCGCCGAGCAAGGGCGCGGCCAGGCGGACGATCGGCGAAGGCGGCGTCTCGGTCAACAACACCCGGATCGACGACGAGGACTGGGCGCCGAAGGCCGGTGACTTCCTTCACGGGCGATGGCTGGTGCTGCGCCGCGGCAAGCGGAATATCGCGGGCGTGGAACGCGTTGACTAAGTGGAGCCGAAACCTGCGTCCTAGCAGGGTGTTTGACTCCGAGTTGTCGCTCACGTAACTTGGTGAAGCCGTCGCGACGCGGCCAGTCCGCCGAGCGCGATGGCATCCCAGAGGGAGAGCCATTTCGGTGGCCTCCTCGTCGTCCGCACGACCAGCACGCGGCCTCAAGCCGCGGGTTGGATGCGCGGTCGGGACGGGTGTGTTGTTTGAGAACTCAATAGTGTGTTTGGTGGTTTTTGTTTGTTGTTTGTTTTTTTTGCCATGCTTCAGCGTCCCCGTGTTGGGGTGTGGCGTGTTTTTTTGTCAGGTTTCTCTGATGATTGCCTTTGGCTCCCTTTTTAAAGGGAGGGTTGGTTTTTGTTTGGAGAGTTTGATCCTGGCTCAGGACGAACGCTGGCGGCGTGCTTAACACATGCAAGTCGAACGGAAAGCGCTCTTCGGAGTGACTCGAGTGGCGAACGGGTGAGTAACACGTGGGTGATCTGCCCTGCACTTTGGGATAAGCCTGGGAAACTGGGTCTAATACCGGATAGGACCATGGCATGCATGTGCTGTGGTGGAAAGCTTTTGCGGTGTGGGATGGGCCCGCGGCCTATCAGCTTGTTGGTGGGGTGATGGCCTACCAAGGCTTCGACGGGTAGCCGGCCTGAGAGGGTGTCCGGCCACACTGGGACTGAGATACGGCCCAGACTCCTACGGGAGGCAGCAGTGGGGAATATTGCACAATGGGCGCAAGCCTGATGCAGCGACGCCGCGTGGGGGATGACGGCCTTCGGGTTGTAAACCTCTTTCACCATCGACGAAGCCGTGAGGTGACGGTAGGTGGAGAAGAAGCACCGGCCAACTACGTGCCAGCAGCCGCGGTAATACGTAGGGTGCGAGCGTTGTCCGGAATTACTGGGCGTAAAGGGCTTGTAGGTGGTTTGTCGCGTTGTTCGTGAAATGCCACAGCTTAACTGTGGGCGTGCGGGCGATACGGGCAGACTGGAGTACTGCAGGGGAGACTGGAATTCCTGGTGTAGCGGTGGAATGCGCAGATATCAGGAGGAACACCGGTGGCGAAGGCGGGTCTCTGGGCAGTAACTGACGCTGAGGAGCGAAAGCGTGGGGAGCGAACAGGATTAGATACCCTGGTAGTCCACGCCGTAAACGGTGGGTACTAGGTGTGGGTTTCCTTCCTTGGGATCCGTGCCGTAGCTAACGCATTAAGTACCCCGCCTGGGGAGTACGGCCGCAAGGCTAAAACTCAAAGGAATTGACGGGGGCCCGCACAAGCGGCGGAGCATGTGGATTAATTCGATGCAACGCGAAGAACCTTACCTGGGTTTGACATGCACAGGACGCCGGTAGAGATATCGGTTCCCTTGTGGCCTGTGTGCAGGTGGTGCATGGCTGTCGTCAGCTCGTGTCGTGAGATGTTGGGTTAAGTCCCGCAACGAGCGCAACCCTTGTCTCATGTTGCCAGCGCGTGATGGCGGGGACTCGTGAGAGACTGCCGGGGTCAACTCGGAGGAAGGTGGGGATGACGTCAAGTCATCATGCCCCTTATGTCCAGGGCTTCACACATGCTACAATGGCCGGTACAAAGGGCTGCGATGCCGTGAGGTTAAGCGAATCCTTTAAAGCCGGTCTCAGTTCGGATCGGGGTCTGCAACTCGACCCCGTGAAGTCGGAGTCGCTAGTAATCGCAGATCAGCAACGCTGCGGTGAATACGTTCCCGGGCCTTGTACACACCGCCCGTCACGTCATGAAAGTCGGTAACACCCGAAGCCCATGGCCTAACCCGCAAGGGAGGGAGTGGTCGAAGGTGGGATCGGCGATTGGGACGAAGTCGTAACAAGGTAGCCGTACCGGAAGGTGCGGCTGGATCACCTCCTTTCTAAGGAGCACCACGAAAAGGGCGTCGGCACTGGGTCGGCGTCGAGCCGTGAAGGGGCCTGTTTGCTGTAGTGGCGCGGGCCGGGTGCAACAACAGACGGTTGCCGGCGGGGAGTTTCCCGGTGACGAGGAAATCGCCAGACACACTATTGGGCTTTGAGACAACACGCTGGTGTTGTCGCCCTGTCTTTGGTGGTGGGGTGTGGTGTTTGAGTGTTGGATAGTGGTTGCGAGCATCTAAGCAAAAAAGCTGATGGCTGTTTTTTGGCTTGTGTCTTTTTTGTCGAGTGTTTTTTGTGTGTAAGTGTTTTAGGGCGCATGGTGGATGCCTTGGCATCAGGGGCCGATGAAGGACGTGGGAGGCTGCGTTATGCCTCGGGGAGCTGTCAACCGAGCGTGGATCCGAGGATGTCCGAATGGGGTAACCCGGCACGAGTGATGTCGTGTCACCCACTGCTGAATGTATAGGCGGTGGGGGGGAACGCGGGGAAGTGAAACATCTCAGTACCCGTAGGAGCAGAAAACAAGTGTGATTCCGTGAGTAGTGGCGAGCGAAAGCGGAGGATGGCTAAACCGCGCGCATGGTGATACCCGGCGGGGGTTGTGTGTGTGGTGTTGTGGGGCGTTTCTTTCTCGGGTCCGCCGGCCCGGGCGGAAGTGATAAACCGTGCTGTTAGGTGAAGTGGCCTGGGATGGTCTGCCGTAGAGGGTGAGAGCCCTGTAACCGAAAACAGTGCGGCTTTCGTGGAGGCGTTCCCGAGTAGCAGCGGGCCCGTGGAATCTGCTGTGAATCTGCCGGGACCACCCGGTAAGCCTGAATACTTCCTGATGACCGATAGCGGATTAGTACCGTGAGGGAATGGTGAAAAGTACCCCGGGAGGGGAGTGAAAGAGTACCTGAAACCGTGTGCCTACGATCCGTCAGAGCCCCCGCTTTTGGTGTGGGGTGATGGCGTGCCTTTTGAAGAATGAGCCTGCGAGTCAGGGACATGTCGCGAGGTTAACCCGGGTGGGGTAGCCGCAGCGAAAGCGAGTCTGAATAGGGCGTATCCCCAAGTGATTGGGGTGTAGTGGTGTGTTGTGGACCCGAAGCGGAGTGATCTACCCATGGCCAGGGTGAAGCGCGGGTAAGACCGCGTGGAGGCCCGAACCCACTTAGGTTGAAGACTGAGGGGATGAGTTGTGGGTAGGGGTGAAAGGCCAATCAAACTCCGTGATAGCTGGTTCTCCCCGAAATGCATTTAGGTGCAGCGTTGCGTGTTTCTTGCCGGAGGTAGAGCTACTGGATGGCCGATGGGCCCTACTAGGTTACTGACGTCAGCCAAACTCCGAATGCCGGTAAGTCAGAGCGTGGCAGTGAGACGGCGGGGGATAAGCTCCGTGCGTCGAGAGGGAAACAGCCCAGATCGCCGGCTAAGGCCCCTAAGCGTGTGCTAAGTGGAAAAGGATGTGCAGTCGCAAAGACAACCAGGAGGTTGGCTTAGAAGCAGCCACCCTTGAAAGAGTGCGTAATAGCTCACTGGTCAAGTGATTGTGCGCCGATAATGTAGCGGGGCTCAAGCACACCGCCGAAGCCGCGGCAGCCGACTTGTCGGCTGGGTAGGGGAGCGTCCTGCATCCGGTGAAGCAGCGAAGTGATTCGAGCTGTGGAGGGTGTGGGAGTGAGAATGCAGGCATGAGTAGCGATAAGGCAAGTGAGAACCTTGCCCGCCGAAAGACCAAGGGTTCCTGGGCCAGGCCAGTCCGCCCAGGGTGAGTCGGGACCTAAGGCGAGGCCGACAGGCGTAGTCGATGGACAACGGGTTGATATTCCCGTACCCGTGTGTGGGCGTCCCTGACGAATCAGAGGTACTAACCACCCAAAAGGTGTGTGACCAATCCCTTTCGGGGGTGCGGGGCACGCCGGCTGCGTGGGACCTTCTCTGGTAGTAGGTCAAGCGATGGGGTGACGCAGGAAGGTAGCCGTACCAGTCAGTGGTAATACTGGGGCAAGCCGGTAGGGAGTCAGATAGGCAAATCCGTCTGACACATATCCCGAGAGGTGATGCATAGCCGGATGAGGTGAATTCGGTGATCCTATGCTGCCGAGAAAAGCCTCTAGCGAGGACACACACGGCCCGTACCCCAAACCGACACAGGTGGTCAGGTAGAGAATACCAAGGCGTACGAGAGAACTATGGTTAAGGAACTCGGCAAAATGCCCCCGTAACTTCGGGAGAAGGGGGGCCTTCGCTGGTCAACGCCCTTGCGGTGGGCAGCTGGTGGGGGTCGCAGAAACCAGTGAGAAGCGACTGTTTACTAAAAACACAGGTCCGTGCGAAGTCGCAAGACGAGGTATACGGACTGACGCCTGCCCGGTGCTGGAAGGTTAAGAGGACCCGTTAACCCCGCAAGGGTGAAGCGGAGAATTTAAGCCCCAGTAAACGGCGGTGGTAACTATAACCATCCTAAGGTAGCGAAATTCCTTGTCGGGTAAGTTCCGACCTGCACGAATGGCGTAACGACTTCTCAGCTGTCTCAACCATAGACTCGGCGAAATTGCATTACGAGTAAAGATGCTCGTTACGCGCGGCAGGACGAAAAGACCCCGGGACCTTCACTATAACTTGGTATTGGAGTTCGATACGGTTTGTGTAGGATAGGTGGGAGACTGAGAAACCCGCACGCCAGTGTGGGTGGAGTCGTCGTTGAAATACCACTCTGATCGTATTGGGCTTCTAACCTCGAACCGTATACCGGTTCAGGGACAGTGCCTGGTGGGTAGTTTAACTGGGGCGGTTGCCTCCCAAAATGTAACGGAGGCGCCCAAAGGTTCCCTCAACCTGGACGGCAATCAGGTGTCGAGTGCAAGTGCACAAGGGAGCTTGACTGCAAGACGAACATGTCAAGCAGGGACGAAAGTCGGGACTAGTGATCCGGCACCCCCGAGTGGAAGGGGTGTCGCTCAACGGATAAAAGGTACCCCGGGGATAACAGGCTGATCTTCCCCAAGAGTCCATATCGACGGGATGGTTTGGCACCTCGATGTCGGCTCGTCGCATCCTGGGGCTGGAGCAGGTCCCAAGGGTTGGGCTGTTCGCCCATTAAAGCGGCACGCGAGCTGGGTTTAGAACGTCGTGAGACAGTTCGGTCTCTATCCGCCGCGCGCGTCAGAAACTTGAGGAAACCTGTCCCTAGTACGAGAGGACCGGGACGGACGAACCTCTGGTCCACCAGTTGTCCCACCAGGGGCACCGCTGGATAGCCACGTTCGGACAGGATAACCGCTGAAAGCATCTAAGCGGGAAACCTTCTCCAAGACCAGGCTTCTCACCCTTCAGGAGGGATAAGGCCCCCCGCAGACCACGGGATCAATAGACCAGACCTACACACGCAGCAATGCGACCAGGGAACTGGCACTAACCGGCCGAAAACTTACCCACAACCGCAACCACACCAACCAACACGAACAACCCACACCCCACCACCAAAACACAAACTCAACAAAGTTACGGCGGACACAGCGACAGGGAAACGCCCGGACCCATCCCGAACCCGGAAGCTAAGCCTGCCAGCGCCGATGATACTACCCACACCGGGTGGAAAAGTAGGACACCGCCGAACACACATTATAGAAATGCCCCCGACCACAATCGGGGGCATTTCTCTTTTCGCTATTAATTGTCGCAGAGGGCACGCCGAATTCGCAGGAATTCGGCGGTCAAGTATCCTCGAATCAAAACACGGCAGGAAGGCACGAGTGGCCGACGACAGCTCGCGACGCGGGGGCAAACCGGCGGGGACATCCCGGAAGGGGCCGCGCACGTCGTGGTCGGGCCTGGGCCGTGCTCGGCCCAGTCAGCCGCGCGAGCCGGAGAGCGATGGGCGCCGGCGCGACGAGCCGACGCTGCCGCCCGACATCGATGCCAGACAACTGGCTCCCGAAATACGGGGCGAGCTCACGACTTTGGACCGCGTCAACGCCGACATGGTCGCCAAGCACTTGGTCGCAGCCGGCGAGTTGCTCGACGACGATCCCGAGGCGGCACTGGCTCATGCGCGTGCTGCGCGTGCCCGCTCCGGGCGGATCGCCGCGGTACGCGAGGCGGTCGGCATCGCGGCGTACCACTGCGGCGACTGGGCGCAGGCGCTCGCCGAACTGCGGGCCGCCCGGCGGATGGGCAGCAAGTCTGCGCTGGTGCCGCTGATCGCCGATTGCGAACGCGGGGTCGGCCGCCCCGAACGGGCGCTCGAGCTCGCGCGCAGCCCCGAAGCAGCTCAACTCACCGGCGACGACGCCGACGAACTGCGCATCGTCGCGGCCGGCGCCCGCGCCGACCTCGGCCAGCTCGATCAGGCACTCGCGACGCTGTCCAGCCCGCCGATCGACCCGGCGCGTCAGGGCCAGACCGCCGCCCGGCTCTGTTACGCCTACGCCGACACGCTGCTCGCGCTGGGACGTGAGAAGGAAGCGATCCAGTGGTTCTTGCGTGCCGCAGCGGCCGACGTCGACGGCGTCACCGACGCCGAGGACCGGGTCGCGGAGCTCGCCTGACCATGACAACCCTTGCGAGCCAACATGACTGCCTGCTGTGCGATCTCGACGGCACGCTGTTCCGCGGCGCCCAACCCACCGTCGGCGCCGTCGAGACGCTCGCGGCCGTCGACACCCGGATACTCTTCGTCACCAACAACGCCTCGCGAAGTGCGGCGGACGTCGCCGAGCATCTCCGCGAGATGGGTTTCACCGCGAAGCCCGACGATGTGGTCACCAGCGCGCAGACCGCGGCGCACGTGCTGGCATCGCAACTGCCCGCCGATTCCGCGGTGCTGGTCGTCGGCACCGACGCGCTGGCCGCTGAAGTGGCCGCGGTCGGCTTGCGGCCGGTGCGCCAGTTCTCCGGTGCGCCAGTCGCAGTTGTCCAGGGTCACTCCCCGCACACCTGCTGGCCCGATCTCGCCGAAGCGGCGCTCGCCATCCGAGGCGGCGCCCTGTGGCTGGCCGCCAACGTGGACGTGACGCTTCCGACCGAACGCGGGCTGCTGCCGGGCAACGGAGCGATGGTCGCGGCTCTGCGTGCCGCCACCCAGGCCGAACCGAGCGTCGCCGGTAAACCGCAATCCACACTCTTCCGAGATGCGTTGAGCCGAGGGGAGTTCGACTCTCCGCTGGTGATCGGCGACCGGCTCGACACCGACATCGCAGGCGCCAACGCCGCCGAGTTACCCAGCTTGATGGTCCTCACCGGCGTCAGTGCGGCCGAGGAGGCGATGTTCGCACCGGTGCACGAGCGGCCGACATTCATCGCCGGCGACGTACGCGCACTGCGGGATGCACCCGAGCAGCTGCGAGTCGCTCCTCAACCCGGCTGGCGCGTCGTTCCCGGCCCCGACGAAATCACCGTGACCGCCGGGGATCACAGCAGCGACGACGACGTGCTGTCGGTCCTTCGGGCCGTGGCCTACGCCGTGTGGAAAGAATCCGAAGATCCGGCCCGCCGTCCGATCGTCGCCGGCGATGACGTCGCGGCTGAGGCGCTGCGTCGCGCCGTCACCGCCGGCCTCGTCTCATCCGATAGCGTGAAGCCGACATGACCGCAGACCCTGAACGCATCCGCGCGGAGGTCGCCGCACTGCTCGCGGAGCTGCCGGACATCA
The DNA here is from genome assembly GCA_963775205.1 of uncultured Actinomycetota bacterium. Taxonomy (GTDB): domain Bacteria; phylum Actinomycetota; class Actinomycetes; order Mycobacteriales; family Mycobacteriaceae; genus Mycobacterium. The sequence goes on from CAVZHV010000005.1 coordinate 181,883, forward strand.
CGGCCGAGGGCACCGATCTGGCCGCGCTCGACATCGACGCCGTCGCCGCTCGCCTGGAAGAAGCGCACGACGTGCTCGTCCGGGCATTGGAGTCGGTGGAGAAGGGTTGACGACTCGTGGCCCGGCGTGCGCGCGTTGACGTCGAACTGGTGAGGCGCGGTTTGGCGAGGTCGCGGCAACAGGCCGCTGAGCTGATCGGTGCCGGACGGGTCAGCATCGACGGCATGCCTGCCGCAAAGGCGGCCACGGCCGTCGCCGTCAACGCGCACTTGACGGTTGCGAACCTCGGCGAACGGGCTTGGGTGTCCCGCGGCGCCCACAAGCTGATCGGCGCGCTCGACGCATTCCGGATCGACGTCGCAGGTCGGCGCTGCCTCGACGCAGGCGCGTCGACGGGCGGGTTCACCGAAGTCCTGCTCGATCGCGGCGCACGCGAGGTCGTCGCGGTCGACGTCGGTTACGGCCAACTGGCCTGGTCGCTACGATCCGATCCGCGAGTGACCGTCCTCGAGCGCACCAACATGCGCGACCTGTCGGCGCAGGCCATCGGCGGTCCGGTCGACCTCGTGGTCGCAGACCTGTCGTTCATCTCGCTGACCACCGTGCTTCCGGCGCTGACTTCATGCGCGGCGGCGGACGCGGATATCGTTCCGATGGTGAAGCCGCAGTTCGAGGTCGGCAAGGACCAGGTCGGTGCGGGCGGGGTGGTAAGCGACCCAAAGCTGCGCGCCCACGCGGTGCTGGCCGTGGCCGGGCGCGCAGCCGCGCTTGGCTGGCGCCCGGTGGGCGTCGTCGCGAGTCCGCTGCCGGGTCCGTCGGGCAACGTCGAGTACTTTCTGCATCTGCGCTCACACACCGACACTTCGCTGGCGGGCAACGCGCTCGAGCAGGCGGTGGCTCGCGCAATCACAGAGGGGCCACAGTGACAACCCAACGGGCCGTGCTACTGGTCGTGCACACAGGACGCGACGAGGCCACCGACACCGCTCGCCGCGTCCAGAAAGTGCTGGGCGACAACGGCATTGCGCTGCGCGTGCTCTCCGCAGAGGCGGTCGACCGCGGCAAGCTGCATCTGGCACCCGACGAAATGCGCGCTCTCGGTGTGGACATCGACGTCGTCGAGCCCGACCAGAACGCGGCCGAGGGGTGCGAATTGGTTCTGGTCCTGGGAGGCGACGGCACCTTCTTGCGCGCGGCCGAGCTGGCCCGCAACGCTTCGGTTCCGGTACTGGGCATGAACCTGGGCCGCATTGGCTTTCTTGCCGAAGCCGAGGCTGAGGCCATCGACCATGTCCTCGAGCACATCGTCGCTCGGGACTACCGCGTCGAAGACCGCATGACCCTTGATGTTTCGGTACATTCCGACGGGGAGCCCATCGGTCAGGGGTGGGCCATCAACGAGGTGAGCCTGGAGAAGGGCACGCACCTCGGGGTGCTCGGCGTCGTGCTCGAGGTCGACGGACGACCCGTGTCGTCCTTCGGCTGCGACGGCGTGCTGGTCTCCACCCCGACCGGGTCGACCGCCTATGCATTCTCCGCGGGCGGGCCGATTCTCTGGCCGGACCTCGAAGCAATTCTGGTCGTGCCTAACAACGCTCACGCGCTGTTCGCCCGTCCGATGGTGACCAGCCCGGAGGCGTGCATCGCGATGGAGGTGGAAGCCGACGGCAACGCCGCCGTCGTGGTGTGCGACGGCCGCCGACAGATGCCGATGCCCGCGGGCGCCCGGATCGAGGTGACGCGATGTGCCACGCCCGTGCGGTGGGTGCGCCTCGACAGCGCGCCTTTCACCGACCGGCTGGTGCGAAAGTTCCGGCTTCCCGTCACCGGCTGGCGCGGCCCGATGACGGCGGACGACTGAGTGCTCTCTGAAATCCGGATCGAGTCGCTGGGGGCCATCGGCTCAGCGGTGGCCGAGTTCGACCGTGGCCTCACCGTTCTCACCGGCGAAACAGGCACCGGGAAGACGATGGTGGTCACCGGCCTTCACCTCCTCGGCGGCGCCCGTGCCGATCCGGCCCGCGTGCGCTCCGGTGCCGACCGTGCCGTGGTCGAGGGCCGCTTCACCACCGCCGACCTCGACGAAGGTGCGGCGTCCGACCTCACGGAGATTCTCGAATCCTGCGGCGCCGAACGTGACGACGACGGCAGCGTCATCGCCAGCCGATCGGTCGCAAGCGACGGCCGTTCCCGGGCTTACCTCGGCGGCCGCAGCGTGCCGGCGAGATCGCTGAGCACCTTCACCACCGAACTGCTGACCTTGCACGGCCAGAACGACCAGCTCCGGCTGATGCGGCCCGACGAGCAACGCGGCGCGCTCGACCGGTACGCCGACATCGGACCGAAGCTCGACCGGTACCGCAAGTTGCGCAACGACTGGTTGCAGGCCCGACGTGATCTGGCCGAGCGGACAGACCGCGCTCGTGAACTGGCGCAAGAAGCAGACCGGCTGAAGTTCGCCGTCGACGAGATCACTTCCGTCGACCCGCTGCCCGGCGAAGACGCCGCGATCGTCGCTGAGATTCAACGACTTTCAGAGTTAGACGCGCTGCGCGACGCGGCGCAGACGGCGCGCGCCGCGCTGGCGGGAGGATTGGGAGAGGACGGAGACGACGACGGCTCGGCCACCGAGCGCATCGCCCGGGCGAAGTCGGCGCTGGAGGGCAGCCAGGACAACGCGCTCGTCGTGCTTTCGGATCAACTCGGACAGGCGCTGACGCTGATCACCGACGTCGCAAGCGAACTCGCGTCCTACCTCGACGAATTGCCTACCGATGCAAGCGCATTGGAGACGAAGCTGGCCCGTCAGGCTCAGTTGCGCACGTTGACCCGCAAGTACGCCGCCGACGTCGACGGCGTGCTCGCGTGGGCGGAGCAGGCCCGAGAACGGCTGACGCAACTCGATGTCTCCGAGGAGGCGCTGAGCGCGCTGGCCCGCACCGTGGATCAGCTGGCCGCGAAAGTCGCCGCTGCGGCCGTCGACCTGACCAAGGTGCGCACCAAAGCGGCCAAGGCGCTCGCCAAGGCGGTCACCGCGGAGCTGGCCGGCCTGGCCATGGGCGACGCCGAGTTCTCGATCACGGTGCAGCCGATGCCGGCGCGGCCGGACGACTCCGCGCCGCTGATCGTGCCGCCGGGAACGACGTTGCACGCGGGTTCCTCGGGAACCGATCTGGTGGAGTTCGGTTTCACCGCGCACAAGGGCGCTGCGGTGTTGCCGGTCAACAAGAGCGCCTCGGGCGGCGAGTTGTCCCGGTTGATGCTCGCGCTCGAGGTCGTCCTCTCCGCGTCGGCGGAAGGCATGACGATGGTTTTCGACGAGGTCGACGCGGGCGTCGGGGGACGCGCCGCGGTGCAGATCGGGCGGCGGCTGGCCCGGCTGGCCCGCACCCACCAGGTGATCGTGGTGACCCACCTGCCGCAGGTTGCGGCATACGCCGACGTGCATCTGGTCGTCGACGCCGGCGGCCGCGACGGCACCAGCGTGGTACAGCGCCTAGACGACGACGGGCGGGTGGGCGAGTTGGCGCGGATGCTGGCAGGCCTCGGCGAGTCCGACACCGCCCGCGCGCACGCCCGCGAGTTGCTGGAGACCGCGGCCGCCGAGCGCCTCACCTCCTAGCCGCGAGCGTGCGCCCAGTGCCAGCAGCACCGGCTCCCCCGCAAGCGGGAGGTGCCCCCAGTCACCGGCACGACGCGCACGCTCGCGCTGGAGGGGTGTTACGGAAGTTAACTTGTGTGACTAGTGTTACGGCGCGCCTCCCGGGCATCCCGATGATCGGTGGCCAGAATCGCCGCTATGAAGATGTCTTCGCTGCTGTCTCGAAATACCTCCGCGCGCCCCGGCCTGGTGGGCACCGCTGTTGTGGATCGTGACATCGAACGGTTGTTGCGGCGCGTCGGGCCGGGGGACATCGTGGTCCTCGATGCCCGCGACCTCGACCGGATGACCGCCGACGTACTCGTGGACGCGGGCGTCGCAGCGGTGATCAACGCGTCTCGGTCCATCTCGGGCCGCTACCCGAACCAGGGCCCCGAGGTGCTCGTCGCCAACGGCGTGCGGTTGATCGACGACACCGGGCCGGACGTGTTCAAGAAGGTCAAGGACGGCTCACGCGTGCGGGTGCACAACGGCGCCGTGTACTCCGGGGACCGCCGACTGATCGTCGGCGTCGAGCGCAGCGACGAAGAGATCTCGGATCTGATGCACGAAGCCAAGAGCGGCCTCGTCGAGCATCTGGAGGCGTTCGCCGGCAACACGATCGAGTTCATCCGGGCCGAAAGCCCGTTGCTCATCGACGGGATCGGCATCCCGGACATCGACGTCGACCTGATCCGCCGCCACGTCCTGGTCGTTGGCGAAGAGGAGTCGGCCGTCGCGGATCTGAAGGCGCTGAAGCCGTTCATCAAGGAGTACCAGCCGGTGCTGGTCGGCGTCGGTGCGGGCGCAGATGTGTTGCGCAAGGGCGGGTATCGCCCTGCGCTGATCGTCGGGGACCCCGACAAGATGACCGCAGACGTACTGCGCTGCGGCGCGCAAGTGGTGCTGCCCGCCGATGCCGACGGTCATGCGCCCGGCCTGGAGCGCATCCAGGACCTCGGCGTGGGGGCGATGACGTTCCCGGCGGCAGGCTCGGCCATGGACCTTGCGCTGCTGCTGGCCGATCACCACGGTGCGGCGCTGATCGTCACCGCCGGCCACAGTGCGACGATCGAGGAGTTCTTCGATCGCACTCGGGCGCAGAGCAATCCGTCGACGTTCTTGACCCGGCTGAAAGTGGGGCAGAAACTGGTCGACGCGAAAGCTGTCGCGACCCTGTACCGCAACAGGATTTCCGGCGGCGCGATCGCCATGCTCGTGCTGGCGATGCTGATCGCAATCATCGTGGCGCTGTGGGTATCTCGCGCCGACCACGCCGTGGTGGACTGGATCGCCATGTACTGGAACAGATTCCTGCTCTGGGCCCAGGGCCTGGTCAGCTAGGGGCGCCGTGATTTCGCTGCGCCACCACGCGATCTCTCTGGCCGCCGTGTTCCTCGCACTGGCGGTCGGGGTGGTGTTGGGTTCCGGCTTCCTGTCCGACACGCTGGTGTCAGGCTTGCGCGACGACAAACAACAGCTGCAGGACAGGATCGGCGGACTCGAGCAGCACAACAATGCGTTAACCGAAAGGCTCAACGCCGCAAGCGAGTTCGACACGGTGATGGCCGGACGGATCGTGCACGGCGCGCTGAGCGAGAAGTCGGTGATGATCATCCGCACTCCCGATGCGTCAGACGACGTCGTCACGTCGCTGACGAGATTGGTGGGCGACGCGGGCGGTACGGTGACCGGCACCGTGACGTTGACGCAGCAGTTCGTCGACGCCAACGCCGCCGACAAATTGCTCTCCGTCGTGAACTCGTCGATCGTTCCGGCCGGCACGCAGCTGAACACCACGTTGGTGGACCAGGGCGCTCAGGCTGGTGACCTGCTCGGCGCGGTGCTGCAGATGAGCAAGAACCCTGCCACCCCGCCCGTCAACGACATGCAGCGGCAAACTGTGCTCGAAGCGCTGCGCCAGACCGGGTTCATCACCTACTCGGACAAACTGACCGCGGCGAACACCGCGATCGTGGTGACGGGCGGCGCCATGAAAGAGGACGCCGGCAACAGCGGCCCCACTGTCGCGCGGTTCGCGAGCGCGCTGGCGCCGCACGGCGCGGGGACGTTGCTCGCCGGTGCGGACGGCTCGTCGTCGGGCACCGCGGCGGTCGCGGTGGTTCGCGCCGACTCGGGCATGGCCGGCGCCGTCACGACGGTGGACGACGTCGACCTCGAGTCGGGCCGCATCACCGCGATCCTGGCCCTGCATGATCTGCTCAACGGCTCACGCACCGGTCAGTACGGCAGCGGCGAAGGCGCGCAGGCGCTGACCGTTCCCCAGTAGGCTCTCGGTTCGACGTCGCCCCGCGTGTTAGCGCCGCGTTGTCGGCGGCGGTGTTAGGGTGAAATTCCGTGGGTCGCAGGCCCCAGCTGTTGAACGCATTGCCCTGCGCCGTCGTCACGGGAGTCGCTCTTGCCAGCATTACGCAAGCACCCGCAAACCGCCACCAAGCATCTGTTCGTCAGCGGCGGGGTGGCGTCTTCGCTCGGTAAGGGCCTGACCGCGTCCAGTCTCGGCCAGCTGCTCACCGCGCGCGGGTTGCAGGTGACGATGCAGAAGCTCGACCCCTACCTCAACGTCGACCCGGGCACCATGAACCCGTTCCAGCACGGCGAGGTGTTCGTCACCGAGGACGGCGCCGAGACCGATCTCGACGTCGGCCACTACGAGCGCTTCCTCGACCGCAACCTGTCCGCCCAAGCGAATGTGACCACCGGCCAGGTGTATTCGTCGGTCATCGCCAAAGAGCGGCGCGGCGAGTATCTGGGCGACACCGTGCAGGTGATCCCGCACATCACCGACGAGATCAAGAGCCGGATCCTCGCGATGGCGCAACCCGACGCCCACGGCAACCGTCCCGACGTGGTGATCACCGAGATCGGCGGAACGGTCGGCGACATCGAATCGCAGCCGTTCCTGGAGGCCGCCCGGCAGGTCCGCCACGACGTCGGTCGTGACAACGTGTTCTTCCTGCACGTGTCGCTGGTGCCGTATCTGGCGCCGTCGGGCGAACTGAAGACCAAGCCGACGCAGCACTCGGTGGCCGCACTGCGCAGCATCGGTATCCAGCCGGACGCGTTGATCCTGCGCTGCGACCGCGACGTGCCCGAGCCGCTGAAGAACAAGATCGCGCTGATGTGCGACGTCGACATCGACGGCGTCATCTCCACTCCCGACGCGCCGTCGATCTATGACATTCCCAAGGTGTTGCATCACGAAGAGCTCGACGCGTTCGTGGTGCGCCGCCTCAGTCTGCCGTTCCGCGACGTCGACTGGACCGAGTGGGACGACTTACTGCGACGGGTTCACGAGCCGCGTGAAACGGTGCGAATTGCGTTGGTGGGCAAGTACGTCGACTTGTCCGACGCATACCTGTCGGTGGCGGAGGCGTTGCGGGCCGGCGGGTTCAAGCACCGGGCCCGGGTCGAAATACGTTGGGTCGCTTCCGACGACTGCCAGAGCGACGGCGGCGCAGCAGCCGCGCTCGCCGACGTGCACGGCGTGCTGATCCCGGGCGGCTTCGGGATCCGGGGCATCGAGGGCAAGATCGGCGCGATCCGCTACGCCCGCACCCATGGCTTACCGGTGCTCGGACTGTGTCTGGGCCTGCAGTGCATCGTGATCGAGGCCGCCCGGTCCGTCGGACTGACGCATGCCAACTCGGCTGAATTCGACCCGCAGACCCCCGACCCGGTGATCTCCACCATGGCCGATCAGAAGCACATCGTGGCCGGTGAGGCCGACTTGGGCGGCACCATGCGACTGGGCGCCTACCCGGCGGTGCTGGAACCGGATTCGATTGTGGCAGAGGCATATCAAGCCACCGAGGTGTCAGAGCGGCACCGCCACCGCTACGAGGTGAACAACGAGTACCGTGACCGGATCGCGGCCAGCGGCCTGCGGTGCTCCGGCACCTCGCCCGACGGCCGCCTCGTCGAGTTCGTCGAGTATCCCCGCGAGGTCAACCCCTTCCTCGTCGGCACGCAGGCCCATCCCGAGCTGAAGAGCCGTCCCACCCGGCCGCATCCACTGTTCGCTGCATTCATCGGCGCAGCGCTGGAATACAAAGCCGCAGAACGCCTACCGGTGGAGATCCCCGAGCAGCTGCCCAACGGCAACGAGCATGCCGCCGGCGTCGAGGGGCTGCTGCATCAGCCAGTGGCCCGCCGATGAGCGCTTGCGCGAAGAGCAGACGGCGTGGCTGACCACGACTTCGAGACCGCCTCCTCAGAAACGGTCTACGAGGGAAACATTCTGGCGCTGCGCGCCGACGACGTGAGGATGCCCGGCGGCCGGACCGCCAGGCGCGAAGTGGTCGAGCACTACGGCGCCGTCGCGGTCGCGGCCGTCGACGGCCGTCGCCGCGTGGCCCTGATCTACCAGTACCGGCATGCGCTCGGGCGTCGGCTGTGGGAGCTTCCCGCCGGTCTCCTGGACGCCGCCGACGAAGACCCGCTGGAGACGGCCAAGCGGGAACTTCAGGAGGAAGCCGGGCTGGCCGGCGCCGAGTGGCGGGTGCTGCTGGACATCGCGTCCTCGCCGGGCTTCTCCGACGAGTCGGTGCGCGTGTACCTGGCGACCGGCTTGACCGAGGTCGATCGACCCCATGCACACGACGAAGAGGCCGACCTCAGCGTGCACTGGTTCCCGCTCGAGATCGCGGCCGAGATGGTGCTGACGGGCGAGATCGTCAACTCGTCTGCCGTGGCCGGCGTGCTCGCCGCCTACGCGGTGGTGATCGACGGCCAGCCGAGCCGTCCCCTGTATGCGCCGTGGCGGGATCGGCCCACCGCGTTCGCCGACCGTCGGACGGGACGGTGACCACCGTCGCGCCGGCGCTGGACGGCCAGCTGCAGGGCTATCTCGCCCACTTGAGCATCGAGCGGGGTGTTGCCGCGAACACGCTCAGCTCGTATCGGCGGGACCTGCGCCGCTACCAGGAACACCTCGTGCTGCGCGGTGTTCACGACTTGGCCGACGTCACCGAGGCCGACGTCAGCGAGTTCCTGGTGTCCCTGCGCCGCGACGACCCCGACACCGGGGTCGCCGGGCTGTCCGCGGTGTCTGCCGCCCGGGCTTTGGTCGCAGTTCGCGGACTGCACCGGTTTGCCGCGGCCGAGGGCGTGACGGACGTCGACGTCGCCAAGGAGGTCAAGCCGCCGACGCCGAGCCGTCGGCTGCCCAAGAGCCTGACCGTGGACGAGGTGCTGGCGCTGCTGACCGGCGCCGGCGGTGACAGCCCGTCAGACGGCCCGCTCACGCTGCGCAACCGCGCGCTGCTCGAGTTGCTCTACTCGACGGGCGCGCGGATCTCGGAAGCGGTCGGCCTCGATATCGACGACGTCGATACGCACGCCCGCTCGGTTCTCCTGCGCGGAAAAGGCGGCAAGCACCGGCTGGTGCCGGTCGGCAGGCCCGCGATCGACGCGCTCGATGCGTATTTCGTGCGGGGCAGGCCCGAACTCGCGCGCCGCGGCCGGGGCACACCGGCCATCTTCCTGAACGCCCGCGGCGGCCGGCTGTCCCGGCAGAGCGCGTGGCAGGTGCTGCAGGACGCCGCCGAGCGGGCCGGCATCACGTCCGGGGTGTCACCGCACACGCTGCGGCATTCGTTTGCCACCCACCTGCTCGACGGCGGCGCCGACGTCCGCGTCGTGCAGGAACTGCTCGGTCACGCGTCGGTGACCACGACGCAGATCTACACGCTGGTGACAGTGCACGCGTTGCGAGAGGTCTGGGCGGGGGCCCACCCTCGCGCGCACTAGGCCAAATACTGCGACTCCAGCACCAGGTCGTGCAGCAGCGTCTGGTACTCGACATGCGTCTTGTGCTCGCGGGTGTCCCAGTGTTTGCCCTGCTGCTCGCGCATGTAGGCGCGGTATTTCGGGGAGCCGGGCACGCCGACGTTGTCGGCGACGACGATCGCGCCGGGGTGCAGCCAGCCGCGGTCCAGGATGCTCAGCAGGTCGGGCAGGTACGCGTTCTTGTCGTGGTCGACGAACACGAAGTCGAGGCAGCCCTCGCTGAAGCCGTGCTCGGCGGCGAGCGCGTCGAGCGTCGTGCCGCCGTCGCCGATCGTCCCCACCACGCACGTCACCCGGTCCTCGACGCCCGCATGTGACCAGATTCGCCGGGCGATCTCTGCGTTCGCCGCTGAGAACTCCACGGAGAACACCTTGGCCGCCGGCGCGGCCCGCGCGATCCGCAGCGCGCTGTAGCCGCAGTACGTCCCGAGTTCCAGCGCCACCTTCGGATCGGCTCGGCGCACCGCGGCGTCCAGCAGTGCGCCCTTCTCGTCGCCGACGTTGATCAGGATCGACTTCTCGTAGGCGAACCTGTCGATCGCGGCCAGCACGTCGTCGACGTCGCCCCGCCGCGCATGGCTTTCGACGTATTCCGCTGCCGCGGCCTCCCGGCCGTCGCCGAACTGACCGGTCCTGGCGAACGTGCGACCGCCCAGCGCCAGCCGCCATACCGACCAGCGGAGCAGAGGCAGGCGTTGCTTGAGATTCATGAACAGAATCTAGCCACGCGTCTGCACGTAACGAACGGGTCACCGTAGATATGCTTGCCCGGATGTCCGCCACCATTGCGCACGAGTGCCCGGCATGACCGAGGATGCCGAACACCCGGGCGTCGGCCTGACCGGCCGGCCGCCGCGCAATATCCCCGAGCCCCAGCCGAAGGCCACGCACGGGCCGGCCAAGGTCATCGCGATGTGCAACCAGAAGGGCGGCGTCGGAAAGACGACCTCGACCATCAACCTCGGGGCGAGCCTGGCCGAGTACGGCCGCCGGGTGCTGCTCGTCGACCTCGACCCGCAGGGCGCCCTGTCCGCGGGTCTCGGCGTGCCGCACTACGAACTGGACGCGACGATCCACAACGTCCTCGTCGAGTCGCGGGTGTCGCTCGACGACGTGATGGTGCACACCAAGGTCAGGCACCTCGATCTGGTGCCGAGCAACATCGACCTGTCGGCCGCCGAGATCCAGCTCGTCAACGAGGTGGGCCGCGAGCAGACGCTGGGCCGCGCGCTGTATCCGGTGCTCGACCGCTACGACTACGTGCTGATCGACTGCCAGCCTTCACTCGGACTGCTCACGGTCAACGCACTCGCGTGCGCCGACGGCGTCATCATTCCCACGGAGTGCGAGTACTTCTCGCTGCGCGGACTGGCACTGCTGACCGACACCGTCGAAAAGGTTCACGACCGGCTGAACCCGAAGCTGCACATCACCGGAATCCTGATCACCCGGTTCGACACCCGCACCGTCAACGCCCGCGAAGTGATGGCCCGGGTGGTGGAGCGGTTCGGCGATCTGGTGTTCGACACCGTCATCACCCGCACTGTCCGTTTCCCGGAGACCAGTGTGGCCGGCGAACCGATCATCACGTGGGCACCGAAATCCGCTGGCGCGGAAGGTTATCGGTCATTGGCGCGCGAGGTGATCGACCGGTTCGGCGGCGCGTGACGTCGACCGACTCGGCACCGGCGTTTCACGTCCGGCTCAGCAATTTCGAGGGGCCGTTCGACTTGCTCCTGCAGCTGATCTTCGCGCACCGCCTCGACGTCACCGAAGTGGCGCTGCATCAGGTCACCGACGAATTCATCGCATACACGAAAGCCATTGGCTCGCAACTGGAATTGGACGAGACGACCGCGTTCCTCGTGGTGGCCGCGACGCTGCTGGACCTGAAGGCGGCGCGGCTGCTGCCCGCCGGTGAGGTGGAGGACGCCGAGGATATCGCGCTGCTGGAGGTGCGCGACCTGCTCTTCGCGCGGCTGCTGCAGTACCGGGCTTTCAAGCACGTCGCCGAGATGTTCGCGGAGCTGGAGGCCGCCGCGCTGCGCAGCTACCCGCGGGCGGTGTCACTCGAGGACTGCTACGCCGACCTGCTGCCCGAGGTCATGCTGGGCGTCGACCCGATGAGCTTCGCGCAGCTCGCCGCGACGGCGCTGACCCCGCGTCCGGTCCCGACCATCGCCACCGAGCACCTGCACGAGACCATCGTGTCGATCCCGGAGCAGGCCGGCCAGCTGCTCGACGTCCTCGAACGCCGCGGGCCGGGACAGTGGGCGACGTTCTCCGAGTTGGTCGCCGGCTGCGCGGAGCCGATTCAGATCGTCGGCCGGTTCCTGGCGCTGCTCGAGCTGTACCGGCTGCGGGCGGTAGCATTCGACCAGTCAGAACCACTTGGTGTGCTCCAGGTTTCGTGGACCGGAGACCGGCCGACAGACGACGACTTGGTGAAGGCCACTCATGAGTGAGGAAATCCCGGACTTGGACCTGGGGTTCGAACTGGAGCCTCAGAGCGAGCTCGACGACGCCGAGCTGACGTCGGCGCTGGAGGCGCTGCTGCTGGTGGTCGACACTCCGGTGCCGGCGGCGACTCTGGCGACGGTGACGCAACAGACCACCGATCGGGTGACGGCCACGCTGGAGCGGATGGCCGCCGAGCTGGCGGACCGGGGCAGCGGCGTCGACCTGCGCGAAGCCGGTGGTGGTTGGCGGATGTACACCAGAGCGCGGTTCGCGCCGTACGTCGAGAAGCTGCTGCTGGACGGCGCCCGCTCCAAGCTGACCCGCGCCGCGCTGGAGACGCTGGCCGTGGTGGCCTACCGTCAGCCCGTCACCCGGGCGCGGGTGAGCGCGGTCCGCGGCGTCAACGTCGACGCGGTGATGCGCACGCTGCTGGCGCGCGGGCTGATCACCGAGGCGGGAACCGACGCCGACACGGGGGCGGTGACGTTTGCGACCACAGAGCTGTTCCTCGAGCGGCTCGGATTGTCGTCGCTGGCGGACCTGCCCGACATCGCGCCGCTGCTGCCCGACATCGACATGATCGACGACATCACCGAATCACTCGACACCGAGCCGAGATTCGCGCGGCTCAACCGGGTGCACATCGAGGAGCCGGTGCCGGAGTTCGACATGGACCGGGACTGACGTGTCCTCTCCGGAAGGCGTCCGGCTGCAAAAAGTGTTGTCGCAGGCGGGAATCGCATCGCGCCGGGCCGCCGAACGGATGATCGTCGACGGGCGCGTCGAGGTGGACGGGCATGTGGTGACCGAGTTGGGAACCAGGGTGGATCCGCACGTGTCGGTGGTGCGGGTCGACGGCGCGCGCGTGATGCTCGACGACACACTGGTGCACCTTGCGCTGAACAAGCCACGCGGAATGCACTCGACGATGTCCGATGACCACGGCCGGCCGTGCATCGGCGACTTGATCGAGCACCGGGTCCGGGGCAACAAGAAGCTGTTCCACGTGGGCCGGCTCGACGCCGACACCGAGGGATTGATCCTGCTGACCAATGACGGTGAACTGGCGCATCGGTTGATGCACCCGTCCTATGAGGTGCCCAAGACGTATGTGGCGACGGTGAACGGGACGGTGCCGCGGGGGCTCGGCAAGACGTTGCGGGCCGGCGTCGAACTGGAGGACGGGCCGGTGGCCGTCGACGACTTCGCGGTCGTGGACTCGGTTCCGGGCAAGACGATGGTGCGGGTCGCGCTGCACGAGGGACGCAAGCGAATAGTCCGGCGCCTGTTGGCCGCCGTCGGCTATCCGGTGCAGTCGCTGGTGCGCACCGACATCGGCGCGGTGTCACTGGGTAATCAGCGGCCTGGAAGCATCCGGGCGTTGGGGCGGGACGAGATCGGCGAACTCTACAAGGCGGTAGGGCTGTGAGCGTGTCGCTGAGCATCGCGGTCGACGGCCCCGCCGGTACCGGAAAGTCTGCTGTGTCAAAGGGTTTGGCGCGGACAATCGGCGCAAGGTATCTCGACACCGGGGCGATGTACCGGATCATGACCCTGCACATGCTGCGTGCCGGCGTCGACATCACGGACCCGGATGCTGTGGCAGCGGCATCGTCGGACGTTCCGATGTCGGTCGGCTACGACCCCGACGAGGGACGCTGTTTTCTTGCGGGCGAGGATGTTTCGCTCTTGATCCGCGGTGACGACGTGACCCGCGGCGTGTCGGCGGTGTCCGCAGTGCCGGCCGTGCGCCAGCGGCTGGTGCAACTCCAGCGACAGCTCGCTGCGGGGGAAAGCAGCGTGGTGGTGGAGGGTCGGGACATCGGTACGGTGGTGTTGCCCGATGCCGACGTGAAGTTCTTCCTGACGGCGTCAGCCGAGACCAGAGCGCGTCGTCGCAACGACCAGAACATCGCCACCGGGTTGGGGGACGATTACGACGCCGTGCTGGCCGATGTGCGCCGTCGCGATCACCTGGATTCGACGCGTGAGATGTCGCCGCTTCGTGCGGCGGACGACGCGATCGTCGTCGACACCAGCGAGATGACCGAGGCGGAAGTGGTGTCGCACCTGGTCGACGTCGTCAACGAACACGCACGGGCGCTGCGATGAGTGACGGCACCTGGGTCGACGAAAGCGACTGGGGGATAAGCGAAGACGCTGAAATCGAGTCAGAGGTCGAGCTCGCGCCGCCCCCGGTGGTAGCCGTGGTCGGCCGCCCGAATGTCGGCAAGTCCACGCTCGTCAACAGGATCCTCGGCCGCCGCGAGGCGGTGGTGCAGGACGTGCCCGGCGTCACTCGTGACCGGGTGTCTTACGACGCTTTGTGGACCGGCCGGCGGTTCGTGGTGCAGGACACCGGTGGATGGGAGCCGGACGCAAAAGGGTTGCAGCAGTTGGTCGCCGAGCAGGCCGCGGTGGCGATGCGCACGGCGGACGCGATCATTCTCGTCGTCGACGCGGTCGTCGGTGCCACCGCGGGCGATGAGGCGGCGGCCAGGACGCTGCGCCGATCGGGCAAGCCAGTCTTTCTGGCGGCCAACAAGGTTGACAGCGAACGCGGCGAAGCTGATGCGGCTGCACTGTGGTCGCTGGGGTTAGGCGAGCCGCATCCGATCAGCGCGATGCACGGCCGGGGCGTGGCGGATTTGCTCGACGACGTCGTGGCGGCGTTGCCTCCGGTGGCCGAAAGCGCCGCTGCCACAGGCGGTCCGCGGCGCGTCGCGCTGGTGGGCAAGCCGAACGTCGGCAAGAGTTCACTGCTGAACAAGCTGGCGGGCGATCAGCGGTCGGTGGTGCACGAGGTCGCCGGCACCACCGTGGACCCGGTGGACTCGCTGATCGATCTCGGTGGCAAGGTGTGGCGGTTCGTCGACACCGCGGGCCTACGGCGCAAGGTCGGCCAGGCGAGCGGTCACGAGTTCTATGCGTCGGTGCGCACGCATGGGGCGATCGACACCGCGGAGGTGGTGGTCGTTCTGATCGACGCGTCTCAGCCGTTGACCGAACAGGACCAGCGGGTGCTGTCGATGGTGATCGAGGCGGGCCGCGCGCTGGTGTTGGCGTTCAACAAATGGGATCTGGTCGACGAGGACCGGCGGGAGCTCTTGGAGCGCGAGATCGAGCGGGAGCTCGCCCAGGTGCAGTGGGCACCGAGGGTCAACATCTCGGCGAAGACCGGTCGGGCGGTGCAGAAACTGGTGCCGGCGCTGGAGTTGGCGCTGCAATCGTGGGACACCAGGATTTCAACGGGACGGCTGAACACCTGGCTGAAGGAGGTGGTCGCCGCGACACCGCCGCCGGTGCGCGGTGGCAGGCAGCCGCGGATCCTGTTCGCAACGCAGGCCACGGCGCGGCCGCCGACGTTCGTGTTGTTCACGACGGGCTTTCTGGAGGCCGGCTACCGGCGGTTCTTGGAGCGGCGGCTGCGGGAGACGTTCGGGTTCGAGGGAAGCCCGGTCCGGATCAACGTGCGGGTGCGGGAGAAGCGCAAGGCACGGTCGCGGTAGGCGTGTCCGTCATTCACATGGCCTTGATCGCGCTTGCAGGTGTGGGCGCGGGCGCGATCAACGCGATCGTGGGTTCGGGCACGCTGATCACGTTCCCGACCCTGGTGGCGCTGGGAGTGCCGCCGGTGACGTCGACGATGTCCAACGCCGTCGGCCTGGTCGCCGGCAGTGTGTCGGGGACATGGGGATATCGGCGCGAGCTGCGTGGGCAGTGGCATCGCCTGCGGTGGCAACTGATCGCTTCTTTCACGGGTGCGGCGCTGGGAGCGTGGCTGCTGCTGCATCTGCCCGAAAAGGTGTTCACGCAAGTGGTGCCAGTGCTCCTGGTGGCGGCGCTGGCGCTGGTGGTGGTCGGCCCGAAGATCCAGGGGTGGGCGAGCCGTCGGGCGGAACGGGCCGGTCATCCGCCAGAGCATCTGCCGGCAGGGCGGATGGCGGCGCTGGTGTTCTTGACGTTCGCGGTTGGGGTCTACGGCGGGTACTTCACCGCGGCGCAGGGGATCCTGCTGATGGGGGTGATGGGGGCGCTGCTGCCAGAGGACGTGCAGCGGATGAACGCGGCGAAGAACTTGCTGGCTTTGGTGGTGAATGTCGTTGCAGCCCTTGCCTATACGCTCGTGGCGTTCGACCGGATCAGCTGGCTGGCGGCGGGGCTGATCGCGGTCGGCTCGCTGCTGGGTGGTTTCCTCGGCGCGCACTACGGGCGGCGGTTGCCGCCGAACGCGCTGCGGGCGGTGATCGTCGTGGTCGGGCTCATCGGGTTGTACCGGCTGCTGACCTTGTGATGCGCCGGTTGGTAGGCTTTCGACCTGCTGCCGGTGTTCGGCGGCGACGGGCTGTGGCGCAGTTTGGTAGCGCACTTGACTGGGGGTCAAGTGGTCGCAGGTTCAAATCCTGTCAGCCCGACGCACAAAACCCGCTCTGACCAGCGTCGGAGCGGGTTTCGCGATTTTCGGGTGGGCCGCCGCGCAGCGCCAGTGTCCCAAGAGTGTCCCAACAGCCTCATGCGAGAACTGCTAGACGCATGACCCCCGGTGAGGGAGACAATGAAGCCTTAACGGTTCCCCACGGCTAGAGCTGGGGGATTTCAAGCTCAGATAGCACCCGCAACCAACCCGAAGGAAGACTGCACGTGGCTTACATCTTCGACGCAAGTGTGGCCCCGTTCTGCCACAGCCAGAATCACTCTGGCGGCGTTCCGGTCCCGACCGTCGGAGTATCCGCAAGCCGCACACCGGAAAGTTTCTTTCGTCCAGTCCAAGCTGCTTGTTTCTCGCGAAGCATCGGCTGCACGTTCTCGTCGTGTAAGCGGGAACTGATCGAACGAGGGCGCCGGTCACCGTATCGGTACGATTTGGCAACCTCACGCCAAATGCGGTTGCGGCGTGGCACCCTCGGACGGGACCGCGTATTCGACGGAGGGTGATTGTGATAGCTCCCACCATGCCGCGGCGACTTGCGGCGGAGATGTTCGGGACGTTCTGGCTGGTCTTCGGCGGCTGCGGCAGCGCCGTGTTCGCCGCCACCGTGCAGTCAGACGACGGCACGCTGCTGGGTATCGGATTCCTCGGCGTCGCACTCGCGTTCGGGTTGACGGTGCTGACCGGTGTCTATGCCTTCGGCACGGTCTCCGGCGGCCACTTCAATCCCGCCATCACCCTGGGCGCGGCCATCGCGCGCCGGGTGGAATGGAAGGCGCTGCCGCTGTACTGGGTGGTGCAGGTCATCGGCGGGCTGATCGCCGGGCTGCTCATCTTCGTGATCGCCCGGGGCCGCGACGGTTTCGAGGCGACCGGCAACATGGCCGCCAACGGGTACGGCGATCACTCGCCGACCGGCTATTCGCTGTGGGCGGTGGCCATCACCGAAATCGTGCTCACCGCGGTGTTCCTGTTCGTGATCCTCGGCGCCACCGAAGACCGCGCGCCCAAAGGTTTCGGTGGCCTCGCCATCGGCCTGACGCTCACGGTGATCGTCCTGGTCTCGATCCCGATCTCCAACACCTCGGTAAACCCCGCGCGCTCCACCGGAGTCGCGTTCTTCAACGGGAACGGCGCCCCCGGCCAACTGTGGCTGTTCTGGGTGGCTCCGCTGGTCGGCGCGGCGATCGCGGGAGCCGTGTACCCGTTGCTGTTCGGCACGCGCGAACAACTGGCCGAACGCCCAGCCCGCGAGGAAGTGCTCGACACCGAAGAGCGGCGCCGCGAACGACGCCGTCGGGGTTGACGAACTGATCAGCCGCGCGGCCTTACGTGCCATAGCGGTCTTGCCTAGGAACAACACTCGCAAGTCTTCGATGGCAATAGTGCCGTGATTGTCTACTACCCGCTTGGCCCAAACCCGCGAATCGTGCTGGGTCTGACGCACGGCCTTTTTCGGCAACTTGGCTGCATCCCGTTTGGCACGCTGGTAACCATTCGATTGGAGTTTGCCTTCCCGTCGGCGGCGTGCCATTTTGCGCTGCGCTTTGGAGACCGAGGTGGCCATCCTGAAAAAGGCCCGTGAGCTGCTGCGGGAGCCGCACGACCCAAAAGGCGGTACGCGGCCATAGCCACCATGGCCGCAGAAGGACTACCCGTAGAGCTGGCATGCCGGCTGCTGGAGGTCGCCGAGTCGGGCTACTACGCATGGAGATCGCGGGCCCCGTCGCAGCGGGCGATCCGCCACGCCTGGCTCACCGACCAGATCCGCGCGGTGTGCACGCCGCCTCCCGAGGCACCTACGGTGTCCGCAGAGTGCATGCCGAACTCACCCTCGGACTGGGCCTACAGGTCGGCCACAACCAGGTCGAGATGCTGATGGCCCGCGCGGCGATCAAGGGACTGCCCGGAAACCGGCGTGCTCGCCCCCGACACGAGACACCGACCGCCAGTGATCTGGTGGAACGGATGTTCACCCGTGATCAACCGAATCGGTTGTGGGTCAACGACATCACCGAGCACGGTACCTACGAGGGCAAGGTGTACTGCGCGGTCGTTCTGGATACCTTCTCCCGCCGGGTGGTCGGCTGGTCGATCGATTCCAGCCAGACCGCGGCATTGGTGACCAACGCCCTCGGGATGGCGATCGCCAATCGCGATCCCCAATCGGGCGGGATCATCCATTCCGATCATGGAGTGCAGTTCACCTCGTGGGCCTTCACCGATCGCGCCAAACGGTCCGGGCTGGTGCCCTCGATGGGCTCCATCGGCGATTGCCTGTTAACCGGCTAATCTTGTCTGAGCTTTGGTCTGGTCATAGCGGATCATATTGCGACACACCGTGATTGTTGGGTGGTTGAGTTCGGGGTGACACTTGGGCTACAGCCGTTGCTGTGACGGAGAACGGACTGCGCCTGGAGCAGACCGACGGCGTGTGGCAGCTGGCCGGTCGGGATGCGGTGCGGTTCGGGTTGGTCAACGACTACCTGGGGTATCTGGCGGATCGGAACTATTCGCCGCGGACGGTGCGCGCGTACGGGTTCGACCTGCTCGCGTTGTGCCGCTGGCTGGTGGAGCAGGGCATGGGCCTGGATGCGGTGACAACCGTTGTGCTGCTGGACTTTCTGCGCGCGTGCCGGGAGGCGAAGGTGCCCGGCCGTCCGTCGGGGAACGTGGTGTCGATGTCGGGGCAGCCGCTGGACCGCTACGCGGCAGCGACGATCAACCATCGACTGGCGGCGATCACCGGGCTGTTCGCGTTTCGGCAGATGCGGGACCCGGACGCGCCGAATCCGGTGCCGAAGGGGCGGGAGGCGCGGTCGGCGACTGCGGGTGAACGGACCGGGTTGTTGGCGCATCTGGTACGCCCCGCGTCACCTGGCCCGGATAGCCGGGGGCATCGATCGACGGCGGCGCGTGCGTCGGAACGGGGCGGGCCGGGTTAGCGCACGCGCCGCGTCGGCGGCCCGAGCACAATACGCACTGGCCGAGCAGCGCCGCGTAAGCCAGCGTGAACCGCAACCGGGTCAGGGTTGACAACATTCGCGACAACATCACTTCTACTATTCCCGCGGCGGCCCGTCGGAAACCGTATCGACGGCTGGCAACTGCCTGCGGGTTTCCAGGCGGTACATGGCCATATCGGCCGGGACTCCGCTGTGCCGCTGCGCGAACGCCGCACGGCGCATACGCTTGGCCTGCACGCCCAGTTCGTCAAGCTGTTCGGGGGTGAGCCGCTGCAGCGTCGCGCCGGAGATCAGCACACCATCCTTGTCGGCACATTCCATCACCCTGGCCGCGATGTTGACGTCGACGCCGAGCCAGTCCGATCCGATGCGCTGCGGCCGCCCGGTGTGGATGCCGACCCGCATCGTCGGGGTATAGCCTTGGACCTCAACGGTTTTCAGAGCCTCGCGTGCGATCCGCACCGCTGTAATGGCGGTGACCGGATCGGGGAAGACCGCCATGATCCCGTCACCCATGCGCTTGACGACCTGTCCGCCGGCTTCGATCATCGGCGGTTCGACGACCTGCGCGACCCAGCGCAGCAACCTCAGCATGGCGTCGTCGCCGGCGCGTAACGCCCATTCGGAGAATCCGACCAGGTCGGTGAACACCAGCGTGACTTCCGCATGGGCGGGCCGCCGGGTCACACGCTCCCTGACCGCGTGCCACACCTGCAGGGTGCCCAGCCTCAACTCCCGCGACGCGGCGTCACCGCCGCCGAGCAGCCGATCCGCCGCGCGTGCCGCGACCTCGAAACCGCCGGATCCCGTCGTCGACAATCGGTCGCCGAAATACGGATCACCTGGCAACGCTCGCTGGGCACGACGAAGGAAGGCGATCACCCGGAGGTTGTGATTGGTGTCCTTCAGCCACCCCGCGGGTCCGCTGGACCGCTGTGGCGAGGGGTCCGGTCGATGGCCCGGTGACCCGTCAGCTACCCCAACGCCGTCGGATCGCTCGCCGGACGGCTCGGCGTTCACAGGGGTCAGGGTAAGGCCGCCTCTGACGACGGACAATTTCGCCCGGGAACACCATGGTGACGCGTGCGCCTGGCGGCAGACTGGCTAGTACCAGTGGCTACGACCGCCGATCCGGCGTCCGCTGCGGCCGAGAATCCACAACACGACACCAACGATTATCAGAATTATTCCGATTGTCGTAAGAAAGCCGCTGATCGTGGTATTCACCAGCAACCCGATGAGCAGAAGGATGATCCCGAGAATAATCATGGCACTCCAACCCCTAGGATACTTCTTGTTCTTGCCAGTTGCTCAAAAGGCCACCACTACTGGGCTTGGGCAAGAATGATTCCAACAACAATCATGGGTTCCTTGTCCTTTGGCGCTAAATGGTGTCATTTAGCGTCCGGCGGGGTGGCGCAGGCGATCCAGGACACGGGTGAGGCCCCGCCGTTACCCATTTACATTGTGATGCGGCACTTACTTCTTTTTGAAGGCGTCCTTAAGCTTCTCGCCGGCGTCTTTGACGTTGGACTCCACCTGGTCGCCCTTCCCCTCATTTTCAGTGCTCTTGTCGCCGGTGATTTTGCCGACCGCTTCCTTGACCTTGCCGCCAAGCTCTTCGAGCTTGTTCTTCGCCTTATCCGCACCGCTCACAGTGTGTCTGCTCCTATTCTTGCGAGAATCGACCCGGCGGCCGAAACCTCAGCCCGAGGTTAGCGCCCGAGCCGGGAGCGCATCAGGGCCAAAAGACCCTGTCGCGTCATCACGTCACGGCGAGAACGGTCGTTATGGGGACGTAGGGCCCATGGATCCGAGGTAGTAGGTTTCGTGCCCGGTTGGATATCCGCCGCCGTTGGTGGCGATGTGAACGTGGTCGAAATGGTTCGCGGTTTCATTGCCGTAGTCCGCCGTCCAGCTCGGCGCGCCGACGCCAGGGTAGTAGCCCTGCCGCCAGATCACGTGAAGCACTCCCCATCGTTCGGCATTCGCCAATGCGTACCCGGCGATCTGGTTACCGAGCTTGATCCCCTCTTCGCTGTGATAGTCGGGAATCATCACGTCGATCGCCAACCCGTTGGGATGCCACTTCAACGGATCCTGGCGGAACCCGCCAATGGTCGTGATCTCGGGGAACATGACGCTGATGGCACGGGCTACCCAGATGGTGTTGACCTGCAACCCGTCCTCAGGCGCAACGCCGGGCGGCAACGCGAACGGGACTGCCGCGCTGGCGATCGGCGCGCTTGCCGCCAGCAATTCCGCCTCCGCGGGGGTGGCAACTTTCGGTGCGCCGGCCGGCGCAGACACCTGGACTGGCGGCCTTGCTGCCGTAATCTCACCGCAGCACGGGGGCTCTTTGACTTGGGCGTAAAGCATGGCTGCAGAGATGACGACCGATGCCCCGATCGCCAACCAGCGGCCGCGGCCGTTGGCTAACACGTCTCTGCGCACGACCAGCACTTTACTGTCGTATCCGACGCGTTTGGCTACCTTTGTATCTCTTCGTTACCTACGACCGCGAAGCACTCGGCGCCAGATGCCGCTAGGCGTCGGCGCTTACGGTCTGGCGAACTCTCGCGAGTCTGCGTCGCACCGCCTCGGGCCGGGCCGGCACCGTCTGCGGCCACCAGAACCAGCGACCAAGCAGTGCCGCGATCGAAGGCGTCATGAAGGCACGAATCACCAAGGTGTCGAACAACAAACCCAACCCGATCGTGGTGCCGACCTGGGCGACGACGAGTAACTCGCTGGCGGCCATCGACATCATCGTGAACGCGAATACAAGCCCGGCCGACGTGACGACGGAGCCGCTGCCGCCCATGGCCCGAATGATTCCGGTGTTGATCCCGGCGGGAATTTCTTCCTTCATCCGTGCCACCAACAACAGGTTGTAGTCGGCGCCGACGGCCAGCAAGATGATGACCGCCATCGCCATCACCATGAATTGCAGTTCGATGCCGCAGATGTGCTGCCATATCAACACCGAGACGCCGAACGACGATCCCAGTGACAGCACCACGGTGCCGACGATGACCGCCGCTGCGACGACGCTGCGGGTGATCAGCAACATGATGATAAAAATGAGCGCCAGCGCGGAGACCCCCGCGATCAGCAGGTCGAAGGTGTTGCCTTCCTCCATGTCCTTGAACATCGAGGCGGTGCCGCTGACGTACACCCTCGAGCCTTCCAACGGAGTGCCCTTGATGGCTTCGAAGGCAGCCCTCTTGATGGCGTCGATGCGCTTGATGCCGTCCGCTGACAGCGGATCGCCCTCGTGGGAAACGATGAACCGGACCGCTCGTCCGTCCGGTGAGATGAAGCTCTTCATCCCACGTTTGAAGTCGGGATTGTCGAAGATCTCGGGCGGCAGGTAGAAGGTGTCGTCGTTCAGGGCATTGTTGAACGCATCGCCCATGGCAGCTGAGTTCTCGTCCATCGCAGCCATCTGGTCCTGAAGGCCCTTCTGCGACTGGTACATGGTGAGCATCATCGTCCGCATCGTCTTCATCGATTCGATCGTCGGCCCCATCATCGAAACCAGTTGCGGCATCAGCGCATCGAGCCGATCCATGTCCGGCAGCAGAGCCAAGACGTCGTCGGTCATCGTGTCGATACCGTCGAGGGTGTCGAACATCGAGCGGAGGGCCCAGCAGCTCGGGATGTTGTAGCAGTGGGGTTCCCAGTACAAGTAGTTGCGGATCGGCCGGAAGAAGTCGTCGAAATCGGCGATGTGATCGCGTAATTCCATGATGTCGGCTGCCATCCCGTGAACCTTGCCCACCATGCTGTGCGTCGTCGCGTTCATCTGTTCCATCAACGCGATCATCCGAGTCATGTTGTCGACGGTCTTCTGCATCTCGTCGGCCTGCACCAGCATGTCGGCCATCCGCTCCTGCAGGTACGTACGGTTCATCGTCTGCAGCGTGCCGCTCATGCTCAGCTGTGCGGGAAGTGTGCTGTATTTCAAGGGCTTACCCTCGGGCCGCGTAATGGCCTGGACCCGCCCGATGCCGGGCACCCTGGTGACGGCTTTGGCGATCCGCTCGATGACCAGGAAATCCGCAGAGTTGCGTAGATCGTGGTCGGTTTCGACAAGCAGCATCTCGGGATTCATCCGGGCAACGGGGAAATGCCGCTCCGCCGCCGCGAAGCCCTCGTTCGCAGGCAGATCTGGCGGGAGATAGTTGCGATCGTTGTAGTTGGGCTGGTACGCCGGCAAGGCCAGGAGACCTACCAATGAAAGCGCCATCGTCGCCAGCAGGAAAAAGCCCGGCCAGCGAACCACGGCGGCGCCCATCCGTCGCCAGCCCCGAATCCGCATGGCCCGCTTGGGTTCCAGTATCCGTCCGAAGCGGCTGGCAACCGTGATCAGCGCGGGCCCCAACGTCAGCGCTGCGAACACCGCGATGACCATGCCGACTGCCAGCGGGATGCCCAGCGTCTGAAAGTAAGGCAATCGAGTGAACGAGAGGCAGAAGGTCGCACCGGCGATCGTCATTCCCGAGCCCAGCACCACATGGGCGGTGCCGCGAAACATGGTGTAAAAAGCGGACTCCCGGTCCTCGCCGAGTGCACGGGCTTCTTGGTAACGCCCGATGAGCAAGATCGCGTAGTCGGTCGTCGCAGCGATCGCCAGGGTCACCAACAGCTGCGTCGCGAACGTCGACAAGCCGATCAGGTGGTGGTAGCCGAGAAAAGCCACCATGCCGCGGGTCGCCGAGAGTCCCAGCACCACTATCGACAGCACGATCAACACGGTGATGATCGACCGGTAGAAGAACAGCAGCATCATGACGATGACGCCGATCGTCACCATCTCGATGATCCGCACACTGCGGTCGCCGGCGTCCTGCTGGTCGGCTTGCAGCGCCGATCCTCCGGTGACGAAGACCTTGACGCCAGGCGGGGGAGTAAGTGCGGCAACAAGTTTCTGCACCGCGATCACAGAGTCATTCGCCAGAGCTTCGCCCATGTTGCCGGCGAGATACACCTGCACGTATGCAGCCTTGCCGTCCGAGCTCTGCGCTCCGACCCGTGTCAGCGGATCGCCCCAGAAGTCCTGAATGTGTTGGACGTGTTCGGTGTCGGCTTCGAGCTTGTCGATCATGCCGTCGTAGAACCGGTGGGCATCCTCGCCGAGCGGTTGTTCGCCCTCCAAGACGATCATCGCCGAGTTGTCGGAATCGAACTCCTCGAAGACCTTGCCGACACGCTGCATGGCGATCACCGACGGCGCGTCTTTGGGGGACATCGACACCGACTGCATCTGACCTACGGCCTCAAGCTGCGGCACGGTGACGCTGAGCAGCGCGATGAGCCCAATCCAGCCGGCGATGATCGGGATCGCCAGCCGACGGATCCACCGGGCTATGCCGGACCGGCGGATCTGATCACTCGGCGTAACGGGGTCCATGGCTGGAGCACTCGCCACCTCGGCGAAGCTCCTCCCTGACGAAAACTAAGTTAGGCTCAGTAAACCAGAGCGGCGCGCGACGCGGTGGGCTCCACCCACCGGGACGGAGTAGACGTGGCGCACGATCGCGAGCAGCAGAACTACTGACGCACAGCGTCTGTGACCTGGCTGCTGTTGGTTGGAGCCCACGCACCGGCAGGGTCGGCGGCGCTTATATTTGTGATGCGCTCGCATGCACGATCGCATGCCATCAGCACGGTTCAGAAATGGGCACTCAAGGAGGTCGCATGCCTCGAAGCGTTGGAGAACGGTACGAGTGTGGGGAGTGCGGAGCGGTGCTCGTGTACGAAAAGCCCTGCCCCTGCCCGCCCGACATGCCGCACGCGGAGATCTGCTGCGACAAGCAGATGAATCAAATAGCAGGGGAAAAGACGTAGTCCAACCGTCTGTCGAGTGGCGCGGGCGGGCATGAAAGCCTCGGCGGCAGTAGTGTCCGTTCGCGCCGCGACGTCCATGCGCGAATGGTGGACGTAGGCTCCCGCCATGCACGTCGACGTGATGACGGTGCCCGAACCGCTCAGCCAGATCGGTGGCGTGGCTCGACAAGTCCAGGCCGCAGGATTCTCCGGTCTGTTGATCACCGAACTGGGCCGCACGCCCTATCTCAGCGCCGCCGTTGCCTCGCAGGCAGCGCCCGGCATCGAGTTGTCCACCGGCGTCGCGGTGGCCTTTCCTCGCAGTCCCTTCGTCACCGCGGCCACGGCCTGGGAACTCCAGGAAGCAACCGCCGGGAAGTTCCGGTTGGGCCTGGGCACGCAGGTGCGCACCCACGTCGTGCGGCGCTACGGCATGGCTTTCGATCGCCCCGGCCCACGGCTCCGCGACTACGTGCTCGCGGTGAAGGCGTGCTTCTCGGCGTTCCGAACCGGGACGCTCGATCACCACGGCGAGTTCTACAACCTCGACTTCATCACCCCGCAGTGGAGCCCAGGACCCATCGACGCACCCGATCCGAAAGTCGATGTCGCGGCGGTGAATCCGTGGATGCTGCGGATGGCGGGCGAAGTGGCCGACGGCGTGCATGTCCATCCGATCGGAGAGCCCGGCTACATCGCGCGCCACGTCCTGCCGAACGTCGCGGCAGGTGCGGCGAAAGCGCGACGCTCACCGTCGGACATCGCGTTGATCGTGCCGGTGATGACGATCGTCGGCGACAGCGACGAAGAGCGCGACAAGGAACGCGAACTCGTGCGAGCGAGCATGAGTTTCTACGGAAGCACACCCAACTACGCCTTCATCTGGGACGAGGCCGGCTTCGAGGGCACGACCGCCCGAATCCGGGAGAAGCAGAAGGCCGGTGACTTCGCCGGCATGGCCGCCCAGATCACGGACGACCACATCGCCGCCTTCGCCACCGAGGCGACGTGGGACGGGTTGGCCGGCGCGCTGACGGAGAAGTACGGCGGGGTCGCCGACCGCGTCGTTCTCTACAACGCCCGGGGTGACCAGGAGCGCTTCGAGCGGTACGGCGAGGTGGCCCGTCGGTTGCAGCGATGACCGACCGTCGCGCGCTGCTGACCCGACGAGTCCGGTTCCTCGTCGGCGCAACGATCACCTACAACGTGGTCGAAGCGGTCGTCGCACTCGGTGCCGGCGCGGTCGCATCCTCCGCAGCACTGGTTGGATTCGGACTCGACTCCCTCATCGAGGTCGCGTCCGCCACCGCCGTGGCATGGCAATTCGCGGGCCGCGATCCCGAAAGCCGAGAACGGACCGCGCTGCGCATCATCGCGTTGTCGTTCTTCGCGCTCGCCGCGTACGTCACCGTCGAGTCGCTCCGTGCCCTGTTCGGGGAAGTCGAGCCGAAACCGTCCACCGTAGGGATCGTCCTGGCGGCACTTTCGCTGCTGATCATGCCCGTGCTGTCCTATGCCCAGCGACGAGCCGGCCGAGAACTCGGATCGGCAAGCGCCGTCGCCGACTCGAAGCAGACGCTTCTGTGCGCTTGCCTGTCCGGCGTGCTTCTCGTCGGATTGGCGCTCAACAGCTTGTTCGGCTGGTCATGGGCGGACCCGGTGGTCGCGTTGGTGATCGCCGGTGTCGCAGTCAGGGAAGGCCGCGAAGCGTGGCGCGGCCACCACTGCTGCTAGTCCTCCTTGCGGATCATCCGCTGCAGCGCCTTCTGATCGGGGGCCAGCAGTTCCTCGATGCGCTCGTGATTCACGTCGGCGACGATGATCTCGCCCACCTCTTGGTAGACGTCGCGGAAGATGCCGTGCGACTTCATCTTCTCGGTCTGGTAGAGGTTGTCCTCCGTGGGCGAGACGTAGTACAGCGCCTCGGCCTTGAAGCGGTGAATCAGCCACAGGTGGATCAACGTCATCAGGCGCTTCTGCCGCATCTTCTCGGCGAAGGTGTTCTGGTCGCGAACCGTCAGGATGCTGCGACCGTGGCGGTCCTTGATCGGGTCGACGATCACGTTGGCGAGCTTCTCGGCCTCGCCGTCGCCCCGCTCGCCGTAGATGCCGAGTTCCAGCACATCCCCGCCGGGACGCGTCGGCCGCAACTGCACCCGCAGCTTCTCGCCGAGCTTGTAGTGGTCGCTCCACAGTGCCAGCCATTCCTCGAGCAGCTTCTTCGGCACCTCCGTCTGCACGAGGTGCTGCTGCTGCGTGGAGCCCTTGCCCATCGACTTGGTGGTCGCGGTTCGGCCCGACGAAGCGGCCAGCGCGGCGTCGCTGCGCGGACCGCCGACCAGCGTCTGCGGCGTGCGGTACGGCGACTCCACCAGCCGCAGCTTGCGCTGCAGGCGCGCCAGCGACAGCATGCCGTCCTGCCTGAGCGAGGTGGCGAATTCCTCGGCGGCGACGCCGTCGATCTGATGTCCGCCGTAGGTCATGAAGTTGAAGACGAAGCCCATCTTGCCGAGCTCCTCGGGGAAGGCCCGCATCTCGTCGTCGGTCATGCCTGTGGTGTCCCAGTTGAAGGACGGCGAGAGGTTGTAGGCCAGCATCTTGTCGGGGAACACGGCATGGATCGCCTCGGCGAACTCCCGCGCATCGGCGAGGTCGGCGGTCTTGGTCTCCATCCACAGCAGGTCGGCAAACGGTGCCGCCGCAAGCGACTTGGCAATCGCATACGGAATCCCGCCGCGCAGCTGGTAGTAGCCCTCCGGTGTCTTCGCCAGCTCGCAGTCCCACTTGGCGACGACTCCGAGTTCCTTGGCCTTCTCGCGGGCGGCATAAAGCGACGCACGACTGGCGAACTGCCGCCACTCCTCGACGCTCATGCTGAGCGGTTCGCCGTCGCTCTCGGCGAATTCCATCAGTTCGGCGACGGCCTCGCCATAAGTCTGCAACCCGGCGTCGTTCTCCCACGCTTCGATGAACCGCGACTCGACCCCGTCGTAGAGCTCATCGTTCGGTGGGGTCCCATGCTCCACCCACTTCGCGGCGGCGTCGGCGATCGCGTCGAGAAGGCCTTGACGCTCCAGCCACGCGCGAGCGCCGGCGTACTCACCGTCCGCCAGCGAGTACAGCATCCAACCGTTGAGTTCTTTCACGCCAAGGTCGTAGAACTCCCGCATCATCGCCAGGAAGCAGGCTTTGTACGGCGGGATCTTCAGGTTGGTCGCGCCGAGTAGGAATGGCTGGTCGCGCTCGTCGGCCCGGCTGTCGATCAGGTTGGCCGCCTCAGCATCGGTGCGCGCCACGATGATGCCCGGCACCCGCATCACGTCGAGCTGGAACCGTGCGGCGTTGAGACGCTTGATCTGCTCATCCGACGGGACGAGAACCTTGCCTCCCTGATGACCGCATTTCTTCGTGCCTGGGCGTTGGTCCTCGATGTGGTATCCCGGCACGCCCGCTTCGACGAAGCGCCGGATCAGATTGCGCACGTGCGGGTCTCCGCCGTGGCCGGTGTCGGCGTCGGCGATGATGAACGGCCGGTAGTCGACCGGCGGGGTCGCGGCGCGTTGCGCTTCGGTCATGCGCAGGCGCAGGTACTGCTGATTGCGGTCGGCGGTGAGCAGGGCGCGCACCAGGCCGGCGGCCTCGTCGGGAACCTGGCTCAGCGGGTAGCTGGCGAGGTCGGGCCCAGGGTCTTCACTGGTGGAGCCTTTCGCCGAGGTCGCCCAGCCGCCGAGGTAGATACCCTCGATGCCCATCCGCTTGATCGTCGCCGCCTGGCCCGGGGAGTAGGGCCCGAACGTCGTGATGCTCTTGTGCTGGGCGAAGAGCTCGCGCAAGCGGTCATAGAACGCTTCGGCCGCCTCGCGTGCCACGGTGTAGTCGACGGGAATGGTGCCTCGCTGCTCGACGACCTGGCGGGCCGTGTAGAGGCGAACGATGCCGTCGAAGCGCGGATTTCGAAGTACCGCTGCGTGGCGGCGACTTCCTGATCGAACGGTGTGTCGGCGGTGAGATCCGCCTCGATGATGGCCATGGTTCTTATGCTCCTCGTTGAGCCCGGGTTCCCGCCACTGTGCCTTTTCAGCGGCTGAGTGATTATCGCGCTTGGACCCGGGCGGGTCCCCAGGTGGGGCCACATTGGGAGCTCGGGGTTTCCCGCCACGCGGCCGGCCGAGGTCGCTCGGCCGCGAATCCTGTACGACCGCTTGCCGTTTGCTGTGTGACGGGTCTCACGCTGCGCCGGCGAGATATATAGGTTATCAATGGAGTTACACCCCCGAAACATATGGAGGCAACGCATGTGCGGCATCACCGGTTGGGTGGACTTCTCCCGCGACCTGACCCCGAACGGGCGCGCGTCGACGCCATGACCGAAACCATGGCTTGCCGCGGACCGGACGCGGCCGGCGTCTGGCCTCGCCGCAACGCCGCGCTGGGCCACCGGCGGCTCGCCGTCATCGACCTCCCGGGGCGCCCAGCCGATGTCGGTCCGACCCCGCGACGGCGACGTGGTGATGGTCTACAGCGGCGAGGCCTACAACTTCAACGAGCTCCGCCAGGAGCTGGCCGCGAGGGCCAGACTTCCACACCGCCAGCGACACCGAGGTGGTGCTGCGCGGCTACTCCGGTGGGGCGAGGCCGTCGCCGAGCGGCTCAACGGCATGTACGCCTTCGCGATCTGGGACACCCGCGACCGAGGCTCGTCATGGTCCGCGACCGGATGGGCATCAAGCCGTTCTACTACCACCGGACCCCCGACGGCGTGCTGTTCGGCTCCGAGCCCAAGGCGATCCTCGCCAACCCCGCCGTCGAACCGCGTCGTCGGACGTCGACGGGCTGCGCGAGATGCTGGTGCGTGAAGACGCCCGGACACGCCGTCTGGAAGGGCATGCAGGAGGTGCCCCGGGGACGTCGTCACCGGTCGACCGCGAACGGCCTGCGCGAGCCGCACCTACTGGCGGCTGGAGTCAAAGCCCCACACCGACGACGCGCCACCACGGTCGCCCGCGTACGCGAGCTGCTCGACGACATCGTCCGCCGGCAGCTCGTCGCCGACGTCCCCGCTGTGCACCCTGCTCTCCGGCGGCCTGGACTCCTAGGCCCTCACCGCCCTCGCCGCTGGAGACCTCAGGAGGGGCGCGCCGGTCCGCACCTTCGCCGTCGACTTCGCCGACCAGGCCGAGAACTTCCAGCCCAACGAGCTGCGTCCGACCCCCGACACCCCGTACGTGCACGAGGTCGCCGAGCACGTCGGTCCGACCACACCGACATCGTGCTCGACCACGACAACTGGCCGACCCGCCGTCCGCCGCGGCGGTCGGCGCCCGCGACCTGCCGGTCGGCTCGGCGACATGGACACGTCCCTCTACCTGCTGTTCCACGCCATCCGGCGCGGTCCACGGTGGCGCTGTCCGGCGAGTCGGCCGACGAGGTCTTCGGCGGCTACCGGTAATTCCACGATGCGCGGGTGCAGCAGACCGATGCCTTCCCCTGGATCGCGATCGGTGACGCCGTCGTCGACACCAGCGGCGAGATGCTCACTCCGGACGCTTCGCTCGGCCGTCGACCTCGACGACCACATGCACGAGCGCTACACCGAGGCCGTCGCCGAGGTCACGCGACTCGACGACGAGGACGACTTCACCCACCGGATGCGGGTGATGAGCTATCTGCACCTCACCCGATTCGTGCGAATCCTGTTGGACCGCAAGGACAGAATGAGCATGGCGGTTGGACTCGAGGTCCGGTTCCGTTTTGCGACCACCGCCTCGTCGAGTATGTCTACAACACCCCGTGGTCACTGAAGACCTATGACGGCAGAAGAAGAGCCTGCTGCGGGGTGCAGCGCGCGACGTGCTGCCCGAGTCTGTGGTGCAGCGGGTCAAGAGCCCCTACCCGTCGACGTCGGATCCCCAGTACGGTGCCGCCATCCAGGCCCAGGCGAAGGATCTGCTGGGCAGCGGTCAGGACGCCTTGTTCAACCTCGTCGACCGGACGGCGCTGGAACAGCTGACCCGTCAAGACCCGGCGGGCGTTTCAGCCGCTCGATAAGGCCCGCA
Organism: uncultured Actinomycetota bacterium; assembly: GCA_963775205.1. Classification (GTDB taxonomy): domain Bacteria; phylum Actinomycetota; class Actinomycetes; order Mycobacteriales; family Mycobacteriaceae; genus Mycobacterium. Next base: position 213,077 of record CAVZHV010000005.1, read on the forward strand.
TCCAGAGGGCCCTCGACCTCGCGGTGTGGATCGACATGTACCGCCCGGAGATCGTCTTCTGACGGGCGACTAGCCGAGGAATGTCAGCGTGGTGTTGAACAGATAGACGGCTGTGTCCGTGGGCAGGATCTCCATCAGTGTGCTGTCCGGTAAGTCACCGTTGCCGATGATGTTCTCGGGGTGCGTCGGAGCGCAGGGGATATCGCTGCATCGCAGCCAGAACCCCGGTGCCTTGAAGATGCCCGGTGCGGCGTCAACTCGGTAGTGGCCGGGTGGGATCGAGGCCGTGAGCCCGTCAACGGCGTGGCCGCCGACGGCATAGGCTCCGCTGCTGCCATAGCTCGGCGGATAGATGACCGGATCCGCTTGCGCAGGCGCGGCGAAGCCGGCGGCCGCTAGAAGCAAGCCGGCCACGATGAGCGTTGACTTGCGCATGGCGCAAGGCTATCGGTCCAGTCGCTATCCCGGACCGGATCGGCCGTTCACGCCGGTGCGGAGTAGAAAGAGCGTCCCCGCGGGCCCGGTAACGGAGCTGCCGGCGTTGACCAAACATCTGTTCCAGCGTAGAGTGCCGCTGCGGGATGGCCCTGCTCCGGTTCGACACGCGCAGCCCCGAACACGTGCGCCGACGACCGAGCTCTATACCGCCGCAATCGAGATGTGCGGCTGGCTATGACCTCGAGAGCGCGACGGCGGCGGTGGAGCGCTCGCGTGAAACCGTCAACCATCGTTAAGGAGAAACCGTGGTCTCGGATCCGGCTCGCGTCGTCGTCTGGGCGACCGGGGGCGTCGGTTCGATCGCGATCGATGCGATCCGGCGCCGACCCGACCTCGAACTCGTTGGCGTGTGGGTGCATTCGCCGGAGAAGGTCGGACATGACGCCGGCGAGCTCGCGGGCGGGGCACCGATCGGCGTGTCCGCAACCGACGACGCCGAAACTCTGATCGGCCTGCGGCCGGATTGCGTCGTCTACACGGCGAGCGGTCCCGAACGCGATGCCGGCGCCGTGCCGGACTATCTGCGGTTGCTCTCGGCGGGAATCAACGTGGTGTCGACGGCGTCGACCAGCCTGGTGTATCCGCCTGCGTACTTCGCAAAGGGGTGGCGTGATCAACTCGAGGCGGCAGCGAAGTCGGGAAATGCGTCGTTCTACGCGTCTGGGATCTTCCCCGGGTTCGGGTCAGATCAGTTGGCGCTGTTGCTCTCCACGCAGTCGAAGTCCATCCGGACGCTGACGGCCACGGAGGTCGCGCTCAACGATCATTACCCGGTCGCCAGCGTAATGATGGACGGCATGGGCTTCGGCCGGCCGCTCGACTTCGAGCCGATGCTCAGAACACCGGGATTCATCGAAATGGCTTGGAGCGCACCGATTCACCTGATGGCTGCGGGGCTGGGTGTGCAAGTCGAGGAGATCCGCGGGTCGCTCGACCGTCGGCTCACGAACCGCGACATCGAGGTGGCATTCGGGACGATCAAGGCCGGGACTTGCGGTGCGGTGTGCACCCGTGCAGCCGGCGTCGTCGACGGGCGCGAGGCGATCGTGATCGTGCACATCATCCGGATGGCCCGCGACGTGGCGCTCGATTGGCTGAGCTCCGAGTACGACGCCACCTATTGCGTCGACATCGAAGGCGATCCGGACATCCACTGCTCGATGACGTTGGGGGAGGCCGTAGGTCACGGTGCGGGTCAAAGCGCGATGGCCGCTACCGCGATGCGGGTGGTGAACGCCATACCGTATGTGGTCGATGCCCCTGCAGGGCTGCTGAGTTCACTCGACCTGCCGATGACGTTGCCGCGTCACGCGCTGGAGTGAGCCAGCTCGGCAACGAGCGCCGTCACCGTACGGCTACCGGTGACCACCGGGTGAGCGGTCGGCAACCCCGCGCACCACGGTGTCCCGCGCGAGGATCAGGGCTGCTCGCGTCCCTTCGGCCCGCACGATGTTCTCCGGCATCCACAACACGTCCATCACGCACCTCGACAGCATCTCCAGCGATGGCGCTTCGATGCGGATGTCCTTCGCCCGGATGCCCTCCGAGAGCAGCGATTTGAGCTGTCGTAGCCGCATCGTGAAGGCAAGGCCGGGGTTGGGCGTGTCCGGCGGGGACTGGCGCATCCACGCGAGCTGGATCTTCCACTCGTCGGGGAACTGATCGAGGGCATTGATGTTGATCCAGGTCAGCGCGTCGATCTTCTCCACGGGTGTCGCGTCGGTGCGAAGTACGCTGGCGAATCCTCCGCCGGCCTTCTTGCCGAACGACTCCATGATCGACGCCAGCAGTTCGTCTTTCGAGCCGATCAGCCGGTACACGGTGCCGGTACCGAGGCCGGCTGCCGACGCGATGTCTCTGATGGTGGTGACTTCGTAGCCTTTTCGGCCGAATTCAGTCCGGGCGACCGCGCGGACATGCGCGGACTTGCGGTCGGCGTCGGACTCGCCCTCCGCCCAAGTCTTGATCGCCTCTTCGGCGGCTGCGAAAGCCGCGGACTGGTTCAGCTCCTCGTCGCCGGGTGGCCGAGCGGCCAGGCCGTGCAACATGATTCGGCACAACACAGTCGCCGCCTGGTCTGCCGCCGCCGTGTGACGGATGACGTCGAGGCCGACGTGCATCATCGACTGGCAGATCCGGTCCGCCAAAGTCGGAAGGTCGATGTTGGATCTGATGTAACCGCTCCACCTGCCGGCGCGCAGCGTCTGCAGCATCGCCTCCTGGACAGCGACCGGCGGGTGCCGGAGCAGATCGACGAGCTCCTGGTTGGCGGTCGGCGCGTCGTAGAACGACATCTGCAACGCGGCGCGGTGCTGTACCGCGCACCGCGCGATCGCCGACCCCAGCTCGATGATCTGGTCCGACACGGGCCGCGAATCGGGTTCGTCCAGCCGGTCGTGGGCGATCTCGCCGATGCGGTCCAGGTCGGAATAATACCGCCGGACCAGCTCGACCAGGATCGCCTCTTTGGACTCGAAGTGGTGATACAGACTCCCGGGCAGAATGCCCGCCGCGTCGGCGATCTCCTGCAGCGACGTACGCAAGCCCGACGATGCGATCAAAGTGGCCGCGGTCTGCAGGATTTCGGTGCGACGCGTTCCGTCGTCGTAAGCGCCGGCGCCATGATCGGCGGGCGCGGACTGGCTCTTTCGCGCGTTCCGGCCTTGCGGTGTCACGTGAGGACGCCTGAGCCGGCCGGTGGGCGCCAACGCATCGGCATTGGGCAAGTCTAGGGGAGCAGGGTCGGAGGGGGCGGCAGCCCGGGCCGGTTGCGCAAGCCCCATCAGCCCCTCCACGGCTTCGCAGTCACGCCGTCACCCGGACCGACTGACCCAAGGTTTGGTTTTACCGTACCAGAAGTACGGCCGCCTGATTGACCGCAGGACAACCGCGACCCTAGTCTGGAACAGATATTTGGTCGTCCGCTGGCGCGAGGCGCGCAGGCTATCCGTCCGTCCGCTGGGATGGTGCGTTGGTGAGGGAGGCGTCAGGTGACGGAGCCGACGGTCACGGAGGACGTGCCGGAAAGCGTTCGAGAGGCGCAGGAACGGTTCGACGCCGGGATGGGCGCGGACGGCGACGCCTCGCCGTATCCGATGCTGCGCGACCTGCGCGCGAAAGGCGCGGTCCATCCGGGATGGCCCGAGATGGGCATCTTCGGCAACCCCGACGAGGGCCAGCAGATTTTCGCGGCATACACCTTCGATGCGGTGAAGGCCGTCTTCACCGACAACAAGACCTTCAGCACACGCTGCTACGAAGCGATCGTCCGTCCGCTGCAGGGCCCCACGATCCTCGAGTTGGACGAACCCGAGCACCAGGTGTACCGCAAGCTGCACGAGTACGCCTTCGCGCGTCCGTCGATGCGTCGCTGGGAAAGCGAACTGGTTGTCCCGCTGGTCGAGCGAACTGTCGCCAGGTTGCAGGACGGAAAGCGTGCGGACCTGGTGGCCGAGGTGTTCATGACGATCCCGGTGCGGGTCATCGCGGCGCTTCTCGGCCTGCCCGCAGCCGATGTCCCGGAGTTCCACCGGCTGGGCATCGAACTGCTGGGCTTCCGGGCTGACATGGACCGCGCTCTGCAGGCATCGGCGCAGTTGCGCGATTACTTCGTCGGGATTCTCGCCGACCGCAGGCGCGAACCCCGCGACGACATGGTCAGTGTGCTGGCGGACGCGGAGGTCGACGGTGTGCGACTATCCGACGAACAGATATACGGCTTCCTGCGAAACCTGTTGCCCGCAGGCGCCGAAACCACCTCACGGTCCACCGCGAGCCTGGCTTTCGGCCTGCTGACCCACCCCGACCAACTCGAGGCGGTTAGGGCCGACCGCGGCCTGCTGCCACAGGCCATCGAGGAAGGCATCCGCTGGGAAACCCCGCTGCTGAACTTCATGCGCGAGACCACCTGTGACACCGAACTCGGGGGAGTGCAGATACCCGCCGGCTCGACGATGGCGGTCAACCTCGGCAGCGCCAACCACGACGAAACCCGCTGGGACCGCGCCGAACAGTTCGACATCTTCCGGGAACGCAAGCCGCACATCGGATTCGGTCATGGCGCCCACGTCTGCATCGGCATGCACCTGGCGCGGCTGGAAAGCACGGTGATCTTCAATACGCTCTTGGACCGACTTCCCGGGCTGCGGCTGGATCCGGACGCGCCGGAACCCTATGTCGCCGGCATGTACTTCCGGTCTCCGCCGCGCCTCGACGTGATCTGGGACTGACGCTCAGGTGGTGACCCCGAGCCGTTCGCAGACGCCGAACACCTCGTCGAAGATCGACCCCGGAACAGTGAACGGCTCGGTGGCCGACACCTCGGACAGATGAGCGGCGATGTCGTCGGCGGTGGGATCGCTATCCGGTGCGGCGAGCCAGCCCTCGGCGAGCCCGACGAAGACCCGTGCGAACCGCCCGCCGCACGCAGAGTAGTTCTGGTGGCTGAACTCGCACGCCCGGCTGGCCAGGTACACGACGATGGGCACGACGAGCTCGGGCCGGATCACTTTGAGGAAGCCGGTCTCCTCGAGTTGTCTCGGATCGCCGACGGTTTCGGTCACCATCCGCGAAAACCCGAACGGCAGAACGGTGTTCGCCAGGATTCCGTGCGCCGCACCTTCGATCGCGATCACGTTCGCCAACCCGACGAGGCCGGCCTTGGCCGCGGCGTAGTGCGCCTCCAGCGGCTGTCCGAACATGCCGCCCGAGGACGAGACGAACACGAACCGGCCGTAGCCCTGCGATTTCATCACCCGATACGCGGGCTGGCTGAGAAAGAACGCACCGTCGAGGTGCACGGACAGCATCCGGCGCCAGTTGTCAGCCGAAAGGTCCTCGAACGCAACACTGTTGAAGATTCCCGCGTTGCTCACCACGGCGTCCAGCCGACCGAAGGCCTCGACCGCCGTGCGCACGATCGCCTCGCCGCCTTCTGGGCTGTCGACGGATTCGTACGACGCGACGGCAACTCCGCCGGCGCGCTCGATCTCTGCCACCACGGCGTCGGCGACGCCGACGTCGGCGCCGCTGCCCTGCATCGATCCGCCCAGGTCGTTGACCACGACCGATGCACCCCGCTGCGCGAGGTCGAGCGCATACAGCCTGCCGAGCCCGCGGCCGGCGCCGGTGACGACGACGACTTGGCCGGCGAAGTCGATCATCCACCGCTCCTTCGATTGACTGCAGCCAGCCCGGACTCTACGGTGGAACAGATATTTGGTCAACGCGATGAGTGCTGGAGCGATGGCGGAACTGTCGGCAGGTGACGACGAGGTGAGAGGCCTCGACCGGCTGAGCCTGCTCGCTTCGGCGCTCTCCGGTCGCGACCTGCACGTAACTGCCCTCGAACCCGGCGAGCCCGCGTTCACCGACGGCAGCACGGTGTACATCGACCCGGGCCTCGACCGCCATGCCCGGTTGCAGTCGCTCACCGTGCAGGCGTCGCTGCTGGCTGCGGGAAGCCTGCAGCCCGAAGTGATGCGCAAGCTAGTGCGGCGCCCCAAGACCGCCAAGCGATATCTCGCCGTCGAAGGACACCGGGCCCTGGCGGTCAACGAAGACCTCATTCCCTCCCCGCTGCGGCCGCTCGCCGATAGCGCCTGTCTCCGAAGCGATTCGGCCGCCGCGTCGCTGGCCGTGGCATCGAGTCGTCAGCCGATCGCCGACCCGCCGTGCGCGTTCGGAGTGATCCGGGCGCGAAAAGTGTTGGCGGCACAAGAACGCGCGGCAAGCACGTCGTCCGCCGAGGGCGAGCACGCGCCACGCCGGCAACAGAAAGTCGCACTGCCGGAACTCGACGAGGGCGAGGACGAGAGCGCCGGTTCGGACTTCTTCACCAGTCCCGTGGGCGGCGGCGGCGGCCTCGGCCGCCTATTGCGCAAGATGCTCGGAGTCGTCCGTCATCTCGGCGAGGGCGGAGTACCCGGCGCCGACGCGCCCACGCACCGCATTCGCACCGGCGTGGCAGGAGGCGGCAACGCGGTGGTGTCCCGTGCGCAGGCCGCCGAACCACACGACGAGGCCCCCGATGAGCCCGATGCCGTCACGTACCCCGAATGGGACGTCGCGCGTCGCTGTTACCGGCCGCACTGGTGCACGGTCCGCGAGGTGGCCGTGCAACCCAAAGGGGATGCACCACTTGACTTGTCGGACAGCATCGGTCTGCGCCGCCCGCTCGCGCGTCTGGGCATGGGCCTCGACCGGTGCCACCGCCAGGCTCAGGGCGACGACATCGACATCGACGCGGCGGTGGAGGCGCGCGTCCAGGTGATGGCAGGGTCTGCGCCGGACGAGGCGGTCTACCTGGACAGCCTTCGATGCCGGCGCGACCTTTCCGTGCTGTTGCTGCTCGACATCTCGGGCTCGGCGGCCGAACCGGGCGCGCCGGGGCAGACGGTCCATCAGCAGCAGCGGGCGGCAGCGGCGGCGCTGACCGTCGCGTTGCACGACCTCGGTGATCGCGTCTCGCTGTACGCATTCCACTCACAGGGCCGGTCGGCCGTGCAACTGATGCCGGTGAAGCGTTTCGACGACGACGTCGACGCGCTGGTCATGCGCCGCCTTCACGCGCTTGTTCCCGGCGCCTATTCGAGGCTCGGCGCGGCGATCCGTCATGGCGCATCAGTGTTGGAGCGACGGGGCGGCACCCCGCGACGGCTGCTGGTGGTGCTCTCCGACGGACTGGCTTACGACCACGGCTACGAGCGGGTGTACGGGGCGGCCGACGCGCGGCAGGCGCTGGCCGAGGCCCGCAACCGGGGGACGGGCTGCCTCTGCCTGACCATCGGCGCCCACACCGACGTCGACGACCTGCGTCGAGTGTTCGGCAGCGCCGCGCATGCAACGGTGCCCCGGCTCGAGCAACTCGGCCGGGTGATCGGCCCGCTGTTCCGTGCCGCACTCCAGTCCGCTGAAGTCCGTCGGCGAGTTCGCAAGTGACAGAGAGGAAATCGTGCCCGGTGATTCCGATGAGCGCTCGCGCGAAGAGCATCTTGTAGTCCGTCCTTATTACGTGCCTGTCGGCAACGAGGAGCACGTGTTCAAAGCCGCCGTCCAGCAGGGTCTTTCGATCGTGCTCAAGGGACCGACGGGGTGCGGCAAGACGCGGTTCGTCGAGGCGATGGCCTACGACCTCGGGCGGCCGCTGATCACGGTGGCCTGCCACGACGACCTGACGACAGCCGACCTCGTCGGGCGGTTTCTGCTGCGCGGGGGGGAGACCGAGTGGGTGGACGGCCCGTTGACACGCGCTGTACGGGAAGGCGCGATCTGCTATCTGGACGAGGTGGTCGAGGCGCGCCAAGACACGACGGTCGTGCTCCACCCGCTGGCCGACCACCGCCGCCAGCTCCCCATCGAGCGGCTCGGGATCACGCTCGATGCGGCGCCGGGGTTCTGCCTCGTCGTGTCGTACAACCCCGGATACCAGAGCGTCCTGAAAGACCTCAAGGACTCGACACGCCAACGCATGGTGGCGATCGAATTCGGCTTTCCGGCACCCGATGTCGAAGAGAAGATCATCGCGCACGAGGCGGGCATCGTCCACGAGGTGGCGGCCCAGCTCGTGCGTCTGGGCCAGGCGATCCGGCGGCTGGAAACCGCAGGGTTGCGAGAGGTCGCGTCGACCAGGGTTCTCATCGCTGCCGGCCGGCTGGTCGCCGAAGGACTGAGCCCGCGCGACGCCGCCCGCGCCGCCGTCGCCGGACCGCTGACCGACGATCCTGCCGTCACCAGCGGGTTGGTCGAGATGATCGGCGTGTACCTCGCCGACCCGCCCGCCCCGTGATTGACGATGAGGATGACCGCGGCTAGGGTCTGAACAAATATTAGGTTTTGCGGTCGGCAGTCCTGCCAGTGGAGGTGGAATGTCCTACGAAAGCACCGCCGAGCCGATCAAGATCGGCTATCTCATGGATTTCAAGCTCCCCGAGGGCTTTCCGGAGACGTACTTCCAGGACCTGACGCAACCGTTCGACCTCGTCTTCAAGAAAGCGGCAGAACAAGGCCTGATCGACCGGCCCATCGAGATCATCTACCGCGAGGTTGAGGGCCTGCCGAAAGGGTCGGTCAAGGCCGTGATCGACGCGTACGGCGAGCTGTGCGACGAAGGCTGTCTCGTCGTCTTCGGTCCGCACATCACCGACAACTGTGTTCCGACCAGAGAGGCGATCGACGAGCGGTTCAAGGTTCCGTGCATCAGCGTCACCGGCTCCGACACGGCGCTCGGGGAGTGGTTCTTCTCGTTCCCCCAAGGATCGCTGACCGACGAACCGATCTTCTGGGCAGACCTGCTCGCCAAGGGCGGCCACACCGAGGTCGGTGTGCTCAAGGAGCAGTCGCTGGTCGGGGAAACCTACTTGAAGAACTTCCGAGGCGCCTGCAAGCACAAGGGCATTCGGATCGTGGCCGAGGCGGCGATCGCGCAGACGGCTCAGGACGTCAACGACGCGGTGCGCAGCCTGCACGAGGCGAAGGCACCGGCACTGGTGCACATGGGGTTCGGCTTCGGGATTGTGTTCGTCAACCCGGCGTTGGAGGCCCTCGACTGGGACCCGCCCCGGTTCTGCGGCACCGCGTTTCAGAACGCGTGGCTCAACCCGATCATGTGGAACGCGTTTCTGGGCTGGGTCGGCGTCGACCAGTACGACGAGGGCAACCTCGTCGGGCAGAAGTTCCTCGACGAGTACAACGAGGCGTACGGCCGGCGTCCGGAGTGGTGCGTGACGGTGGTGAATCGCGACGTCGCAATGACGCTGGTGCGGGCGCTGAGCGACGCTCATCCGCTGAGCCCACGAGGCGTCAAAGAAGCGCTCGAGCGCGTGAAGATGATGCCCGCCGCGTCGGGTGCACCGGGCACGAGGGTGACATTCGGCAACTGGATCCGCCGGGCGTGGATGGGGGCCGGCTACCTCGTCGCGCGAAGGCTCGACCCCGACGGCGTGAACTCGCATCTGGTCGACCGCTTCGGTGAGGAGTGAGCACAGATGACTACCGCGGACGCGAGGAGCAAAAAGGTCCCCGAACAGGCAGCGCCCGAGCGCGCGGCGACCGAACAGAAGAAGACATCGTGGATCGGCGCGGTGTGGATCGCTGTCGCGCTCGTCCTGCTCGCCCTCGTCGCGGTCAACGCGCGCAAAGGGGCTGTGTCGCCCCGGATTCGCAACCCCGAAGTCAGCGGCGCACCACGGCCGGTGGAACCGCTGTTCGGCTTCGACCACTGGCTCGACCTGTTCCAGATTTTCACGATCATCTCGATGTCGATCATCGTCATCGTGTACGTGGTGGCGTGGCGCCGGTACGGCGCTCACCCAGTGCTGCTGATGGGCATCGTCACGACGCTGATCGTCTGGCAGGACCCGATCATGAACTGGTCGCCGTACGCGGTGTACAACCCCGAACTCTGGCACTGGCCCGAGGATTGGCCGCTCGTCTCGCTTTCGCCGACGGTGGAACCGTTCCTCGTCATCGGCTACATCATGTTCTACCTCGGCCCCTATTTCCCGGCGATCTGGCTCCTGCGAAAGATCCAGGCCAAGCGGCCCGTCGACTCCTTCGTCTGGCGCCACCCGCTGATCAGCCTGGCGTTGCTCATCTTGCCGATCGGCATCGTCATCGACGCGATGCTGGAGATCACGCTGGTGCGCACCGGCTTCTACATCTACTCCCAAGTGATTCCGTTCGGGTCCGTATTCGCCGGTGAGACATACCAGTTCCCGTTCATCTGGGAAACCGTGATGGTCACGTTCGTGATGATTCCGGCGGGCGTGCTGCTCTACCGCGATGACACCGGCCGCACGATGGCCGAGAAACTGGCCCAGCGCGTACGCATCTTCCCGAGCCGTCCGGCACTCGGCATGTTCGTGGTGATGTTCGTGATCATCAACCTCGCCTACTTCGCATACGGCACCGGGTTCGCGATCATCAAGTGGACACGGACCGCCACGTCCGTCGCCTGCCCGTGGCCTTACCCCGAGGCGAAAGTGTATGACCCGCAGGGATTCTACGAGCGCAACGGCCAGCCCGGGCCGTATTCCGTCGGGATCTGGTCGACGTGGATGAGTGCACAGCCGGGCGGGCGGCCTGACGTGGAACTCGGCGCCACGAGCGAGCGGTGTGCGCCCGAACGATGAGCGAGCCGCGCAGCGTCGTCATCACCGGTGCCTCGAGGGGACTCGGGTTCGCCTCGGCCACCCATCTCTACAAGCAGGGCTGGCAGGTGGTGGCCGCGATGCGCTCACCTGACACCGGGTTCGAGCGCCTCCGCGAGGCAACGGGAGCCGTTGCCGACGACCCGCGATTGGTCTGCGTGCCGCTCGACCTCATGGACACGGCCTCCATCGCAACCGCCGCAAAGATGATCGAGGCTGCCGTCGGAGCCCCCTACGCGGTGGTTCACAACGCCGGGATCTCCGCCGCGGGGATGGTCGAGGAGACACCGATCAACCTGTGGGAGAGGATGTTTGCGACCACCATCTTCGGCCCGGTGGCACTGACGAACGCGCTGCTGCCAGCCATGCGTGACGCCGGACGGGGACGAATTGCGATGGTCTCCAGCCAAGGTGGCGTGCGCGGCATGCCGGCCACGGCGGCCTACTCCGCGGCCAAGGGCGCGCTGGAACGCTGGGGTGAGTCGCTGGCCGCCGAGATCGCACCGTTCGGGCTGGGCGTCACGGTTCTGGTCACCGGCACTTACGACACCGACATCATCACCGACGCGGGCACGTCGGACTGCCGCGATTTCCAAGGACCGTATGCGCGCCACCACGCCACCATGGACCGTCGCGGTCGATTCGCGATGAAGGTCGCCGCCCGCTCGCCGCAGCGGTTCGCCGTCGGGCTCGCCAAAGCGCTCGACGACACCGCGCCGTACGTGCGGCGCTCGGTGGGGCCCGACGCACGAATGCTGTTGATGGCCAACCGGTTACTTCCGGGTGCCGCACTTCACCAGATGATCCGGTTGATGATGGGGCTTCCGCGGTTCGGCCGTTTGAAAACTCAGGAGACACGGAATGGCTGACAATAGGACCGTTCGGTTCGAACCGAAGATGATGATCGACGGCAAGCTCGTCGACGGCGAAGCGGGCACGTTCACCAACATCAACCCGGCCACCGAGGAGCCTCTCGGTGAGGTCGCCGACGCATCGAAGGCCGACATGCACCGTGCGATCGACGCCGCGCGCCGCGCCTTCGACGAAACCGACTGGTCCACCGATCATTCCCGCCGCCAACGCTGCCTGCTGCAGCTGCAAGACGCTCTGGAGTCCGAACAGGAGGAGCTTCGCGAAGAGCTCATCCTCGAGGTCGGTTGCCCGCGGGCGATCACCCACGGCCCGCAGCTGGACGCACCGCTGGCCGACGCGCTGAGGTTTCCGGCCAAGCTGATCGACAGCTATCCGTGGGAGACGTCACTTGGCGACGCGATGGTGTCGGTCACCGGTGTCAACACCACCCGAAAAGTCTGGCGGGAACCGGTCGGCGTGGTCGGGGCGATCGTGCCGTGGAACTTCCCGTTCGAGGTCACCATCCAGAAGATCGGTCAGGCGCTCGCCACGGGCAACACCGTCGTTCTCAAGCCGGCGCCGAACACCCCCTACAACGCAACACGATTGGGCAGGCTCATCGCCGAGCAGACCGACATCCCGCCAGGTGTGGTCAACGTGGTCACCGCGTCGGATCACTTCGTGGGCGAGGAACTGACGTTGTCGCCCAAGGTCGATCTGATCTCGTTCACCGGCTCGACGGTGGTGGGTCAACGAATCATGGAGAAAGGGGCAGCGACCATGAAGCGCCTCTTTCTCGAACTGGGCGGCAAGTCGGCAACCATCGTGCTCGAGGACGCCGATCTCGCGCTCGGCTGCATGATGGGCATCGCGCCCTGCATGCATGCCGGACAGGGCTGCGCCAACCCGACCCGCCTGCTGCTGCCACGTTCGCGCTACGACGAAGGGGTAGCGATCCTCAAGGCGATGTACGAAGGCATCTCACCGGGCGACCCGCAGGATCCCGCGACGCTGTGCGGTCCGGTGATCTCCGACAAGCAACGCACCCGCATCCGCGGTTACATCCAGAAGGGCGTCGAGGAAGGCGCCACGCTGCTCGTCGGCGGAGCAGAGCAGCCCGAGGGCCTCGACAGGGGATTCTTCGTCAAGCCAACGCTTTTCGTCGATGTCGACAACAAGATGACGATCGCTCAAGAAGAGATCTTCGGTCCGGTGCTGGCCGTCATCCCGTATGACGACGAGGACGACGCGGTGCGGATCGCGAACGACAGCCCGTACGGTCTGGCGGGCAACGTCATGTCGGGCTCGCTGGAGCATGCGCTTGCGGTGGCCAAACGGTTGCGTGCCGGGTTCATCGGCATCAACGGCGCCGCGGGCTACGGCGCCGACACGCCGTTCGGTGGTTACAAGTTCAGCGGTGTCGGCCGGCAGAACGGCGTGGCCGGTTTCGACCAGTACACCGAGATCAAGTCCGTCGCCTACCCGGCCGATGAGCGCTAGCGCGAAGAGCAACAGGTAGAGACTAGGGGATTTTATGCAGCTGTTCGACGACCTCGAGGACTTCGGGGCATTCGACGATTTCGTGTCGGGTGATGTGCGCGATCCGTACACCGAACTCGCCCGGTTACGGCGCGAGGAACCCGTTCAACGTATCGACATCCCCGGAATGCCAGGCGAGGAAGGCAAACCCATCGTCATGGTGTATCGCTACGAAGACGCCCAGCAGATGTTGCGGGACAACGAGACCTTCTCGTCGGCGATCATCATCCAGGCATTCGGCGACGTCTTCGGCGAGCATGTGATGCTCGGCATGGACGAGCCCGAGCACGGCCGGCATCGCGCTCTGGTCTCGAAAGCCTTCTCGCAGAAGGCTCTGGCCCGATGGGAGGACGAGCTCGTCGGAAAAGTCGGCAACGAGCTGATCGACCGGTTTGCCGACCGCGGCTGCGCAGATCTGGTGAAGGAGTTCACCTTTCCGTATCCCACGCAGATCATCGCCGGCCTGCTGGGTCTGCCGCGTGAGGACTACCCGCAGTTCCAGCGCTGGTCGATCTCGTTGCTGTCGTTCACCGTCAACCCCGAGCGCGGCCGAACGGCATCGGCGGCGCTGGCGGAGTATTTCGCGCCGATCCTGGCCGCCCGGCGCAAAGATCCGCGCGACGACCTGATCAGCGGACTGGCGGCGGCCGAAATCGACGGCGAGCGCCTCTCCGACGAGGAAATCTTCTCGTTTCTGCGGCTGCTGTTGCCGGCCGGCGTCGAAACCACCTACCGCGCGCTCGGCAACCTTCTGTTCGCGCTGTTGTCTGATCCAGACCAACTGGAGGCTGTCCGTGCGGACCGCTCGCTCCTGCCGCAGGCGATCGAGGAAGCAGTGCGCTGGGAGCCGCCGCTGATCATGATCACGCGCGTGGCCACCCGCGACACCGAACTCGGCGGGGTCGCAGATCCCCGCCGGATCGTCGGTCATGCCGGTGCTGGGTGCGGCTAACCGTCAGGACGAGCGCTTTGCCGATCCGAACCGTTTCGACATCTTCCGCGAGTACAAGCCGAACATCGGATGGGGGCACGGCGTCCACGTCTGCCTCGGCATGCACCTCGCGCGCCTGGAGATGCGCGTGGCGTTGAATCTGCTGTTCGATCGACTGCCCAATCTGCGTCTGGATCCCGACGCCGACGACCCGCACATCCGCGGTCAGGCCTTCCGCTCGCCGACGTCGTTGCAGGTGCTGTTCGACAGGAGAGCTTCGTGAGCGAATACGACTCGGTCGACTACTTCTCAGATCAGTCGCTGGTGCCCAACCCGTATCCGTACTTCGACCATCTGCGGTCCAAATGCCCGGTGTCGCGTGAATCCCCTTACGGGGTAATGGCCGTCACCGGTCACAAGGAAGCGTGCACGGTCTACAAGGACGCCGCGTTCTCGGCCTGCATCTCGGTCGCAGGCCCATTCGCGGGAGTGTCGTTCGAGTCCGACGGCGACGACATCGGCGCCCTCATCGAGCAGCACCGGGACCGGATCCCGATGGGCGAGCACATCGTCACGCAGGATCCGCCGGAGCACACGCGCACACGGAGTCTGCTGGGCCGCTTGCTCACACCGAAGCGGCTCAAGGAGAACGAAGACTTCATGCGGAGGTTGGCCGACGAACAACTCGACCAGTTCGTCGCGCGCGGCAAGTGCGAGTTCCTCGAGGATTACGCGAGGCCGTTCGCCATGCTGGCGATCGCCGACCTCCTCGGCGTGCCCGAATCCGACCACAAGGAGTTCCGCGAGGTGCTGGCGACTACCGCGCCCATCGGTGAGGTCGGCGACGACGCGCCCGTGCACAACCCGCTGGAGTGGCTCGACGAGAAGTTCGCCGGCTACATCGTCGACCGTCGGCGCGACCCGCGCGAGGGTGTGCTGACGGAACTGGCTCAAGCGAAATACCCCGACGGATCCATACCGGAGGTGATCGACGTCGTCCACCTCTCGACCTTCTTGTTCGCCGCGGGCATGGAAACCACCACGAAGCTACTCAGCGCCGGGATGCGGGTGCTCGGCGAGCGTCCCGACATCCAGGCGCTGCTTCGCCAGGACCGCAGCAGGATTCCCACGTTCCTGGAGGAGACGCTGCGGATGGAGAGCCCGGTGAAGAGCCACTTCCGGCTCGCGCGTCGATCGACGACCGTCGGCGACGTGCCGATCCCCGCCGGGACGACGATGATGCTGTTGCCGGGCGCCTGCAACCGCGATTCCTCGAAATTCGATCAGCCGCACGAGTTTCGGATCGACCGGCCGAACGTGCGCGAGCACGTGGCGTTCGGACGGGGGAACCACTCCTGCCCGGGCGCGCCTCTTGCGCGTGCCGAGGGACGCATCTCGCTGAACAGGATCCTCGACCGGATGGCCGACATCAAGGTATCCGAGGCGCGCCATGGGTCGGCGGGCGAATACCGCTACGAGTACGAACCCACCTTCATCCTGCGGGGCATGACCGAGCTGCACCTCGAGTTCACGCCGGCATAACATCCGTGACCCTGATTCGTCTTGTGAGCCGCGCAATCCCGCTAACTTCTCCTGTGTGAGGACGCCAGCGGCCAGGTTGTCGATGCAGTACGCCGGCCGGCTGGCACTGGCGTATCTGCTGTCCGTTTCCGCGGCCTTCATCCTCGTGGTACCGATGGGCGGCATCAGCGTGAGCACCCCGTACGCCTTCTTCTCGGAGAGGAACGTCGTCACCGCAGTGCTGTCGGTGGCCGGCGGAACCGTCGCCGCCGCGGCCAGCGGCGTCGTCAACATCAGGGGGACGCTGCGATGGTTCGTGCTCGGAAACGAACCCGAGCCCGATGAGTGCCGATCGACGATGAACCTCGTGAGTCGCCAGTCGGCGATCCTGGCGGCCATCTGGGGCATTTGCGGCGTGGGCTTCATCGTGCTCAATCTGAACGGCGGGGCCGCGGTTGTGGTGCCGACCTGCTTGGGCGTGCTGTTCGGCGCAGCCGCGGCCGTGGGCACCGGCCTGCTGCTGACTCAACGGTTCCTTCGGCCGATCCTCGTCGCCGCCGCGCAGGGTTCCGAGGGGGGCTTGACAACTCCCGGGGTCCTCGCGCGACTCATGGGCATGTGGGCGCTGTGCATGGCCCTGCCCGCCGGCGTCATCGCCGCGATGGTGTTCATCCGGGCGAACGGGTGGGTCATCGAGAAGACGGCGTCGATCGAGACGCCCATCCTGGTGGTGGCGGTGGCGGCCGTGGTACTCGGCCTGCCGGTGATGATTCTGACGTCGCGGTCCATCTCGGATCCGCTGCGCGAGGTTGTCGCCGCGATGGCGGAGGTCGAACACGGCCGTCTCGAGACGTCCGTCGGCGCGTTCGAGAGCACCGAAATCGGCCGGCTGCAAAGAGGATTCAACCGGATGGTGGCGGGTTTGGCGGAACGCGAACGACTACGCGACCTGTTTGGCCGCCACGTCGGCGACAATGTCGCCCGCCGCGCGATCGAACAGGGCGTATCGCTTTCCGGGGACGTCCGGGAGGCCGCAATCCTGTTCATCGACCTGGTGGGCTCGACGCAGTTCGCGTCGAGCAGTCCGCCGCAACAGGTCGCCGAGGTGCTCAACGACTTCTTCCGGATCGTCGTGGCCGCCGTCGACGAGCGAGAAGGCTTGATCAACAAGTTCGAGGGCGACGCCGCGCTCGTCGTCTTCGGCGCACCGTTGCGCGCCGACAATGCGGCGTCGTCCGCGCTGGCCACAGCACGCGAGCTGAGCAACAAGCTGCGCGAGCTGCCCATGGTGGATTTCGGCATCGGCGTGTCCGCCGGCCAGGTGTTCGCCGGCAATGTCGGCGCCGAGAACCGCTACGAGTACACCGTGATCGGCGACCCGGTCAACGAAGCCGCCCGGCTGGCAGATCTCGCCCAGACCTCAGCCGGCCGGGTGCTGTGCTCCGCCGACGCCGTCGACCGAGCCGACGCCTCCGAACGCAGGCACTGGCACCCGCAAGGCAGCGCGGTGCTGCGCGGACGCTCCAAACCCACACAAATTTCCGCGCCGGTGGCCCACAATGAGGCCGGAACGCCCAGCCAGTCAAAAGAGTCGAGGTGACCTGTGGACAACAGAGCTGCTTTGGCGGCCGTCCTCGCGGTTGCACTCACCGGCGTGGCGGGCTGTTCGCAGCAGGAGATCCGAAGCCAGGCCGGCGCGTCGGTGACGATCGACGGCAAGGACCAGGGAAAGACACAAGACATCAAGTGCAACCAGATGCAGTCGTCGTGGTTCCTCGACATTCGCCAGGTCGCGTCTACCGCCACGGCGATCGTCGACCTGGAGGGCGACAAGGCAGTGGTGCAGAGCGTCGAGATCCGGGGGTTCGGAGGCTTCACCGGTAGCTATTGGCGCGGAGGAGACCAGAGCGCCGACGCCACGTTCTCGAATGAGACGTTCACGATCTCCGGAACCGCCTCCGGCCTCACCGACGGCAACCCGAAATCCGGGCCTGTCAAGTTCAAGATCATCGCGAAATGCTGACCCGCCTGCCGTCGCGATTGAACGCGCCGATTCGGGGTAGTCGGTGCAAGAACGAGATGTCGGCGTCGGACCGTCGGCTTCCCCGCAGGAGTGCATGAGATGACGATCGACAGCTGCCCCGGGTGCGGATATCCGCAGTTCGGACCTGACTTGTGCGCGTACTGCCGGCCGGCGCTGACCCTGGAGGACTCGCCCACTCTGGTTCGCGGGCCGGCCGCAGGACTCGCTGACGGCGCGGCGGCGGCGGTGTAGTCATCTACGCCGGGGGCCGTTACAAAACTCCGTGATACTGTCACGTGGACGATGGACCGCTACGAACTCCGCAGGCTTGACTACAGCCTCTCGGACGAGCACGTCGCGCTGCAGAGCGCGTACCGGCAGTTCTTCAAGACTCACTGTCCGGTGGAAATCGTGCGCGCCGCGGAGGCTTCGGGTTTCGACAAGAGCCTCTGGGAGCGGTTGTGCGCGATGGGCGCGACGACGATGGCGCTGCCCGAGACGTGCGGTGGTGACGGGGCCACGCTGGTCGACCTGACGTTGGTGGCAGAAGAGGTTGGCCGCTCTCTGGCTCCGGTCCCGTGGATCGACCATGTGTGCGCGACTCGGCTGCTCGGCAGGCTCGGTGCGCTCGACAGCGCTGACCTCGTGCATGGGCGCCAGATCGCCGGGCTGGACCCGCGACTCGACGCCGCCGGAGGTCGCCAGCTGATCCCGACCGGGTCGGTCGCGGACCAGCTCCTCGTGCGCAACGGTGCCGACGTGGTGCGGCTGACCCTCGGCACCCGCCCGGCGCACGTCGACAACCTCGGCCGGTTGCCGATGGCCTGGGTCGACCCGGACAAGGCCGGCGGCCGGGACGTGCTGGCAAGCGGTGCCGACGCCCTTGCGAAATACGCGCTGGCACTTGACGAATGGCGGCTACTGACCGCCGCGGCACTGGTCGGGCTGGTGGAGGAGACGATGACCATCGCCGCCGAGTTCGCCAAGACCCGCTACACACTCGGTGTGCCGATCGCGACGCTGCAGGCGATCTCGCACCCGCTGGCGAACATGGCGATCGTCGTGCAGGGCGGGCGAAACCTGGTACACCGGGCCGCCTGGTTCCTCGACAACGAACCCGACGAACGCCCGGAGCTGGCGGCGTCGGCGTTCGTCTTCATGGCCGAAGAGGCCGCGAAGGCGGCGACGATGGCCGTGCACATCCAGGGCGGCCTCGGCGTTTCCTCGGAAGCCGCTGCCACCGCGTATCTGGTACGCGCGCGAGGCTGGCCGCTGGCCGGCGGAGACCCGGGAGCGGCGGCGAAACGCGTTGCGCAGATTGTCTGTTCGCGTGAAACCGGACGGAGCAGTTGATGGATTTCTCCCGCGTCGAACTGTCTTCCGAGGACCAGGCTTTCCTCTCCGAGGTCCGGTCTTTTCTCGATACACATGTGACCGACGACGTACGGCGCCGCGACCGCGAAACCGGCGACAACTTCGACCAAGACGTGCACTTGGCGGCGGGCGCCGCGGGTTATCTGGCCGGCGAGCTTCGATCACAGTCTGCGGGTGGGTTCAGCGCGGTCCGGCGGCGGATCTGGGAGCTGGAGAGATGCCGGGCCCACATGCCGTGGTGGCACACCGGCACCACGGCGATGATCGCCCGCACCGTGGAACCCTTTGCGCCACCGCAGATCAGCGACGAGGTCCTGCCCGGCGTGCTGTCGGGTCACATCCGGCTGTGCCTGGGCTTCACCGAGCCCGACGGCGGCTCGGATGTCGCGACGTGCAAGACCCGCGCAGTCCGCGACGGTGACGGTTGGATCATCAACGGGTCGAAGATGTTCACGTCCAACGCGCACCACAGCCAGTACGTCTTCCTGCTCACCAACACCGACCCCGACGCGCCAAAGCACAAGAACCTCACCATGTTTCTCGTCCCGCTCGACACGCCGGGCATCGAAATCCAAGGCATCCGGACCGTGGACGGCGACCGGACGAACATCACCTACTACACCGACGTGCGCGTCGACGACAAGTACCGGCTCGGTGAGGTGAACGGCGGGTGGACGGTGCTGCGCGCGGCCCTGAACGTCGAACACGGGATCGTCGAACGCGACTCCGCAGGCCTGCAGAAGCTTGCGACCATGTCAGAGCACGGCATGCTGATGGCCGAGGCGGTGGACCGTATCGCGGGGATCGTCGCCGACACAGGCCTTCTCGACGACGAGTCTGTCGCGTACCGTCTCGGCCGCGGCATCGCCCGGATGGAGGCAGCGCTCTCCACCCCGGAGATGTTCGGCCGGGTGGCGATCGCACAGACGATGCGCGACGTCAGCCCCGATCTGATGGACATCCTCGGCGCCGCGTCCAGCCTGCCCGTCGGCACTGACGGCGCCGCCGACGACGGGGCAGTGGAGTACATCTTCCGGCTGGCCGCGCCCACCGGCATCTATGGCGGCACGCTGGAGGTGTTTCGCAACATGATCGCCGAGCACGCGCTCGGGCTGGGTCGCCCCAATTACTCGGCCCCGCGGTAACCTTTTGCGGCGCTAGGCTTCTGGCCCGACCTTGTCCTTGGCCGCCGGCGTCACCGGTGGCGCTGTCCGCCAGTTCGGCAAGCCGTCCTCTTCCAAACCGACGGGGTAGTTGTTGTCGTGCACCCACGCCCAGTGCGCGTGGTTGAGCTCGTGCAGCGTGAAGCACGCGTTGAGGGCGTTGTAGAAGCCCATGTTGTCGACGGTCTGGTTCACCGCTTCCTTGGCGAGCAGCGCAGCCATCGTGGGAACTTTCGCGATGCGGCGCGCAAACTCCAGTGTCTTGTCGCTCAATTCGTCTTCCGGGAAGATCTTCGACACCATACCCATCTGGTAGACATCCTCCACCAGGAGCGAATCACCGGTGAGCATCAGCTCTTTGGTTTTGCGCGGACCGAATTCCCAGGGGTGAGCGAAGTATTCGACGCCACACATGCCCAGCCGGGTGCCCACCACGTCCGCGAAGCGGGTGCCCTCGGCGGCGACGATGAGGTCGCAAGCCCACATCAGCATCAAGGCCGCGGCATAGACCTCGCCGTGCACCTGGGCGATCGTGATCTTGCGCAGGTTGCGCCAGCGGCGGGTGTTGTCGAAGAAGTGGTGCCACTCCTGCAGCATCAGCATCTCGGCGCCCTGGCGGGTCGCGCCATTCTCGCGGTAACTCGGGTGCTGGTCGGGCCCGGGCGTGTACTCGGCACGCATGACGCTCGACCCGAGGTCGTGGCCCGAGGAGAACATCGGCCCGTTGCCACCGAGGATCACCACCCGCACCTCGTCGTCGGCCTCGGCCGTGAGGAAGGCGTCGTTCAGCTCGACGAGCATGCCGCGGTTCTGGGCGTTGCGCGCTTCGGGGCGGTTGAGCATGATCCGGACGATGCGCCCGTCGTCAAGCCGTTCGTAGGTGATGAAGCGGTAGTCCTCTGACATACCCCGCATCCTATGCATGCGAGAATCCCGTGCTCCTCACAGGAGCATCCCATTCACCTATTGCTCGGCCTCGGCGCTACCGTCTAGCTGTGACTACTTCAGCGTTAGCGATCACCGACGAGCACCGCGACCTGGCTGATTCCGCGTTCGGGCAGCTGAGGCGGCTGAACAGCCGCGGGGCCGCTCGTTCGACGTTGGATGGCGGCTCTGCGCATCCTGCCGAGGCGTGGACCGCGGGCGCGGGGCTGGGCTGGAACGGGCTGGCCGTCGCCGAAGAACACGGCGGATCGGGATTCGGGCTGTCCGAACTGGCGATCGTGCTCGAGGCTCAGGGTCACGAAGTGTGCCCCGGGCCGTTCCTGCCGAGCGTCTCGGCGGCCGTCGTGATCGACCGGTGTGGGTCGAATTCGCTTCGCGCTCAGTTGTTACCGGACCTCGCCTCTGGCAGCACGGTCGCGGCACTGGGGTTGTCCGGCAGCGTGGTGGTGGGCTCGGATTCGGTGGTCAGCGGCGAGAGCCCGGCCGTGCTGGGCGGCCCCGATGCCGACGTGCTGGTGATCGCCGCCGGCGACGACGTCGTCGTCGTCGACGCCACCGCTTCGGGAGTCACGATGACGGCGGCCGAGTCTCTGGACACCACCCGCAGCATCGGCACGGTCGCGTTGCGCGACGTCTCGGTGCCCGAAGACCGGGTGCTGCGAGGTGCGGCCCGCCGCGCACGCACGGTGTTCTGGATCCTGGCGTCCGCTGAGGCCGTCGGGGTCAGCTGGGCGGCGCTGGAGATGGCGCGCGACTACGCGAAGGTGCGTGAGCAGTTCGGCCGGACCATCGGCACGTTCCAAGCGGTGAAGCACCACCTGGCGAACATGTTGGTCAATGCGGAGGTGGCGACGGCCGCCGCGTGGGACGCGGCCCGAAGCGACGATCTCGACAGCGCCTCGTTCGCTGCCGCGGTGGCTGCGGCACAAGCGATCCGTGCGCAGATCTTCAACGCGGAGCACAACATTCAGCTGCACGGCGGCGTCGCGTTCACCTGGGAGCACGATGCTCACCTGTACCTTCGGCGGGCCCGCACGCTGGCCGCGGTGATGGCCGACGGCGCCGACCCTCTCGTCGACGTCGTCGATGCACAGCGAAACGGTATGGCGCACGGCGCCTCGTTCACGCTGCCGCCCGAGGCGGAGGGCTATCGGGCTTCGGCCCGCGAAGCGGCGGCTCGAATTCGTGCGTTGCCGGCGGATCAGCAGCGCGACGCGCTCGTCGACTCGGGATATCTGGTACCGCACTGGCCTGCGCCGTGGGGCAGGGGAGCCGACGTCGTCGAGCAGCTGGTGATCGAGGAGGAGTTCCGGGGGATCGACATACCCGACATGGGCATCACCGGCTGGGTGACGCTGACCGTCGCCCAGGCAGGCACAGACGAGCAGCGTGACCGCTGGGTGGAACCCGTGTTGCGCGGCAAGGAGATGTGGTGCCAGCTGTTCTCCGAACCGGGCGCGGGATCGGATGCGGCTGCAGTGCGCACGGCCGCGAAGCGGGTGGAGGGCGGGTGGCTGGTGACCGGGCAGAAGGTGTGGACCAGCCTTGCGCGCGACTGCCAGTGGGGCTTGGCGACGGTGCGTACCGACCCCGACGCGCCCAAGCACGCCGGGGTCACGATGATGGCTATCGACATGAATGCCCCTGGCGTGCAAGTGAAGCCGCTGCGCGAGATAACCGGTGACTCGCACTTCAACGAGGTGTTCTTCGACGAGGTGTTGGTCCCGGACTCCGACGTGGTGGGCGATGTGAACCGCGGCTGGCTGGTGGCCCGCGCGACGCTGGGCAACGAGCGCATCTCGATCGGCGGCGGCTCGTCGGGGACGTTGGCGTTTTCAGTCGACGACGTGCTGAAACTGCTTGACGGCGCGCCTTCTTCGGTTGTAGCGGCGCATGTGCGCCAGGCGGGTGCGGTGATCGCCGACTTCCACACGTTGCGGCTGCTGAACCTGAGGCGGGCCAGCCGGGCGATCGCCGGGGCCGAACCCGGGCCGGAAGGCAACGTGACCAAGCTGGTGTTGGCCGAACAGTCGCAACGCCTCACCGAGCTGGGTATGTCGTTGGCTGGTACTGCAGCAGTTTTGGGGCAGATGCCCAAGCTGCTGGGGTCGTACCTCGGAGGGCGCGCGATCACGATCGCCGGCGGCACGTCGGAGATCTCGCGCAACACGATTGCAGAGCGGATCCTGGGCCTGCCGCGAGATCCGTTGCTGAAGTAGCGCTGTCTGTCAAGAGGTCTCGCGGGATCGGCCCGAATCTGTGGATGGATTCGTGCTTGTGGATGACTGGTCTCGAATTGCGTTGTGGGGCTTCGACTTGTCGGTGGCCGTCGATACATTGCGGGTATGAGTTCGGTTTCGTTCGAGGAGGCGATGACCGCCTATGACGCGGTCGACGCGGCGCTGGATGTCGCCGACGCGGTGTGTGCCGAGCCGCTGACCAACACCCAGCGGTTGGCGTTGGCCGAGCGCCGGGAGCGGTGGCGGCGCCGGTTGCCCGCCGGGGAGCATGCCCTGCTGGCCGAGCTGGCCTATGCCCCGGTCGAGGAGATCGGGGGCCGGCCCGGCCCATGTGCTGGCCGATCGGCTGCGGATCTACCGCCGCGATGCCCGGCGCCGCTTGGAGGAGGCGATCGATCTGGGTCCGCGGCGGGCGTTGAGCGGTGCGCCGCTGGCACCCAAGCTGCAGGCCACCGCGGCCGGGCAGGCCGCCGGGGACATCAGCCCCGGGCAGGTGGCGATCATCCGGGAGTTTCTCGCGCAGCTGCCGTGCTGGGTCGACGAGGCCACCCGGGGTGAGGCCGAGGCCACGCTGGCCGCAATCGCCGCGCGCTATCGCCCCGATGAGCTCAAACGCTTCGCCGACTGGTATGCCACGGTGCTCAACCCCGACGGGGACTTCTCCGATGAGCACCGCGCCCGCCGACGCGGGGTCGTCATCGGCCGCCAGCAACACGACGGCATGTCGGCGATCACGGGCTGGCTGGACCCCGAGCTGCGGGCCGGCCTGGACGCGGTGCTGGCCAAGCTGGCCGCCCCGGGCATGTGCAACCCACAAGACGAGATGCCGAGCATCACCGGCCAGCCGTCACCGGAGGCCCTCGAGGGCGATGACCGCTCGGCAGCACAGCGCACCCACGACGCGTTGAACGCGATGGTGCGTGCCATGTTGATGTCGGGGGAGCTGGGCAGCCATCAGGGGCTGCCGGTCACCATCACCGCCACCGTCGAGCTGAAGGATTTGCAGGCCAAGGCCGGGATGGCGCACACCGGGGGCGGCACCCTGCTGCCGGTTCCCACGCTGATCCGGATGGCCGCCCACGCCTACAACTTCTTGCTGGTCTTGGACAAGGCCAAGCCGCTGCAGCTGTACAAGGGCCGCAGCACCCGGCTGGCCACCCCCGCCCAACGCCTGGTGCTCTACGCCCTCGAGCGCGGCTGCACCAAACCGGGCTGTGACGCCCCGCCCTATTGGTGCCAAGTGCATCACGCCACCACAGACTGGGCCGCACGGCGGTCAGACCAACATCGATGACCTCACCCTGGCCTGCGGGCCCGACAACCGCCTGGTCACCGACGGCGACTGGAAAACCAAGAAACGCGACGACGGCACCACCGAATGGATACCGCCCCCCGAACTCGACCACGGCCAACCCCGCACCAACACCACCCACCACCCCGAAAAAATGCTCGAACACGACGAGGAGGAAGAAGGCTAGCTTAGCTAGGCAGTTCG
The DNA here is from genome assembly GCA_963775205.1 of uncultured Actinomycetota bacterium. Lineage (GTDB taxonomy): Bacteria > Actinomycetota > Actinomycetes > Mycobacteriales > Mycobacteriaceae > Mycobacterium. The sequence continues at coordinate 237,806 of CAVZHV010000005.1, forward strand.
GCGACGACGTCGGCGCGCTCGGCGTCGAAGCTGATAAACCCCTTGATGGGCAGAGTTTCCGGCGGCGGGTCTTCGTAGCTCCAGGCGACGTCCTCGACAACGGTGTCGCCGACCACCGCTGACCAGTAGGTGGCGACACCCTTGTAGTTGCAGTAGGTGGTCGTATCCGTCCGTCGCAACAAATCCGTGCGGACCAGCGACGGATGGACGTAAAGCCTTGGCGTCAGGGCAGTTTCGAAGACGATCACCGTGTCGTCCGTGTCCACCAGCATGGCGCCGTCGACCGCCACCCGCAGGCGGCGTCGCGTCGGGCGACAGTCGACTCGGTGATACGGGTTCGGCGGGTAGTGCACGAGCGTGCGGCCTTCTTCGATCCAGCTGTCGACGGCATCCCACGGCACCTGGACGTAGCCGGGAGCCTCCGGCTCTGGCGAGTTCGGCAGGTCACCCACCTCGCCGGACGGGAATGCATAGGCGAGCGGACGGTCCCGGCGGTGCACCAGCAACGCCCGCTCAGTGTCAATCACGATGTCGCCGTTGCGGATTGCCTGCACCCGCCGCGGATGCGGCTCCACGTAGACCACTTCAGAGGCCAGCGGGGGAGCGAACCACCCCGCGGGGTCCTTGCTGAGCGGACCGCGGCCAGCGACGAGGCTCACCCTGCCGTCCTGACCCGAGATGCCTTGCCTTTCCGCGGTGCCGCAGACCCGATCACCGAGTGGAAAAGCCGATTCGCAACGTCGAAAGCCTCCGCGGCACCGTCTTCCTTCGGGTTGATCTGCAAGAGAACCGAGATGACACCCGCCATCGCGCCGTTGACAAGCCGGACCACCGCGTCGTCGGGGGGACGCCCGAGGTCGGCCGCAAGCGCTTCGTTGATCTTCCGCCTCGACTCGGCGATTTCGGGTGTCTCCGCGCCCCGCAGTGCAGGATTGGCGTCGAGCATCGCTCGTAGGAGCCCGATCGTCTCGCCGTGGGTCTGCCGCTCGCTGCGCAACCAGTCCGCGAGGACATCGAGTGTGGTCTGGCCGGCGCTGCGGTTGGCGCAGGCATCGCTGAGCCGCTGCGCCGAGCCGGCGATGTACGACAGCGCGAGCTCGAGCTTGGACGGGAAGTACAGCGACACCGTGCGCGGCGACACCTCCGCTGCCTCCGCCACCTGCGCGACCGTGGTTGCGTCGTAACCACGTTCGGCGAACAGCCGCAGCGCGGCCCGTTCGATCTCCGCCCGGCGCCGCGCCCGCGACCGCTCGCGCAACGACTCGGGCATGGCCGCTACATTACTGCTGTCTGCAAAGTTACCGCTAGATGCAATAGGCTCGGGCCGGGCAGGCGGAAGGGCGGAACACGTTGGCACAAGTCGTCTCGGCCGGGCGGTTGGGCGCACAAATCGGGCACGGCATTCAGCGGCTCGCCACCGATGCGGCGCTGGGCCGGTTCCGAAGATTTCCGCGCACAATCGGTGACCTCACCGCCGAGTCGCTTTCCGCGATCATGGGCCGCCGCATCTCTTCGCTCATCGTCCTCGACGATGCAGCAGGAACGTCCACGCGCGCCCGGCTGGCGCTCAGCGGCGGAGATGTGCCCGGTTCGGTGTTCGTCAAGATGTCCGCCGCCACCGCTGCCAATCGCATGCTGGGAGAACTGGCCCGGCTGGGCGAAACCGAGTCGCGCTTCTACAAGCAACTGGCCCCCGAGCTCGGCTCCGGCGTCCCTCGAACGTACGGATCGGAATGGGATCCGCTGACCGGCCGATACGTCATCGTGCTGGAGGACATGACCACCACGCCGTGCGAGTTTCCCGACACGTTGAATCCGCTCGACAACGACAAGATGGCGTTGCTGGTGGAAACACTGGCGCACCTGCACGGAACCTTCTGGGATCGACTGCCCGAAAAACCTGGTGGCGGTGGGCAATTCGGCTGGCTGTGGCCTCCGTCGTCTGATCCGAGCGTGCCGTTGACGCCGCACTTGATGCGGCTGTCGGCTCGTCGGCTGGCCGAGCGGACGTCGATCCCCGTCGAGGCCGGCCGCTTCGTCTGGGAGAACTTCCGGGCGGCGACGAACCTGGTCGACGAAGGGCCGCACACCGTGTTGCACGGCGACTCCCATCCGGGCAACACCTACTTCCGCGACGGTCGGGCCGGTCTTCTCGACTGGCAGGTCGTCCGGCGCGGGCACCCCGCCCGCGACCTCACCTACGCGCTCGTCCTGGGCATGACCCCCGAGGATCGTCAAGCCAATGAACGGGCGCTCTTGGACGTCTACCGGCAGGCACTTGCCGCAGCAGGCGGCCCGCAGCTCGACCGCGAGGACCTGTGGACCCGATACCGGCAGGCTGTCGCGTATGCCTACGTGTCACCGCTGATCACGGCCGGCCTTGGCGGCATGCAAACCGAGGAGATCTCGCTCGAAGGTCTACGGCGGGCCGTCGCCGCGCTGGCCGACCTGGAGACGGTGAAAGCTCTTCAAGACTCGCTGTGATGCTTGAGCCCGACCGCGTGGCGCAGCTGGGCGAGGAACTGGTCGGCGTCGTCGCTGGCGACGAGGTAATGCGACACCGCGACCCGGATCGCCGTGGCCGCAGCGACGGCGCTGTTGGGTCCCTGCAGGAGTCGCTGCAAGCGCTCGCGCATGACCGGAATCACGTGGGACAGCTGCCCGATCACGTGACCGGGTTCGATGTCGACCATCCGGTACCCCGAGTACGAGTGCTGGTAGTCGACGATGAACCTCAGCGCCGCGTCCAGTTTCTCCTTGCCGCGCAACCCTTTTGTCGCCTCGGCGATTCCGCGGTCGTACATCTGGCGCTCCCACTCGCCGAACGCGTCGAGCAACTCCTCTTTGGACGCGAACCACCGGTAGAGGGTGGGCCGTGAGACACCCGCCTGCGCGGCCACCTCTGACAGGCTGAGCTTGGTCATGCCTTTGCGGCTGAGCACTTCCGACGTGGCGACGAGCAGCCGCTGACGCGTGGACGTGTCGTCGTCGACCGGAGCATCGCCGCGGACCGCCGCTGACCGTGTCATCGGTATAGCTTTACAAGGATTTGAGGGACTGTCACGCTCATCCGCGACAGGACGCGATAGAAAGTGTGGCATGGCCGGACCGGTAGAAGGCATCAGAGTCGTCGAACTCGGCGTCTGGGTGGCAGGCCCGGCGGCCGGCGGCATCCTCGCCGACTGGGGCGCAGACGTCATCAAGATCGAGCCACCGCGAGGCGACCCGGCCCGAATGTTCGGGCGGATGCTGGGCTGCGATCTCGGCGTGAATCCGCCGTTCGAGATGGACAACCGCTCGAAGCGCAGCGTCGTCCTCGACCTCACGTCCGAAGACGACCGGACAGCGGCGCTCGAATTGCTCAGCGGCGCCGACGTTTTCCTGACGAACGTCCGTCCCGCGGCGTTGCGCCGCATCGGGTTCGACTACGAAACCGTAGCGCCGCGACAACGAACGCCTCGTCTACGGTTTGCTCACCGGCTACGGCGAAACCGGGCCCGACGCAGACCGCGCCGCCTACGACGTCGCAGCGTTCTGGTCACGCGCCGGGATCGCGCATCTGCTGACCCAGCCCGGCGGCACACCGCCGTTTCAGCGCGGCGGGATGGGTGACCACCTGGCCGGCATGACGCTGGCCGCGGCCGTCTGCGCGGCGCTTGTCGCGCGTGACCGAACCGGAAAGGGCCAACTGGTCACCACCTCGCTGTATCGGCAGGGCGCCTACACCGTGAGCTTCGACCTCAACACCTATCTCCTAACGGGGCAGCCCATCGCGATCGGGCAGCGAGAGTCGATGGGGAATCCGTGCATGAACAACTACGCGGCGGCCGACCGCCGGCGGTTCTGGATCGTCGGGCTCGAGGCGGGCCGTCATTGGCCGGCGCTATGCCGCGTGGTGGGAAAACCAGAGTGGCTGAGCGATTCTCGGTTCACCGATGCGCGCAGCCGCGCCGCCCATGCCGTCGAACTGATCGGCGAGCTGGACCAGATCTTCGCGACCAAGCCGCTCGACGAGTGGGCGAAAATCTTTGCGGCAGAACCCGAGTTCTTCTGGTCGCCGATCAATTCGATCGAAGACGTGGTGGCCGACGAGCAGTTCCACGCCGCCGGCGGAATCGTCTATGTGCCGGACGGAGAAGCAAGCGTCCCGATGGTCGCGACACCGGCCGACTTTCACGGGACGCCATGGGCGCCGCGAACTGTGGCACCGGAACTCGGCGAGCACACCGAAGAAGTGCTCGCCGAGCTCGAGTCTCGCAGCCCGACCGCGTGACGTAGCTGCGCCAGGAACTCGCCGTCGTCGTCGCTGCGCACGAGGTAATGCGACACCGCAACGCGCACAGCCGTCGCCGCCGCTTCTGCGCCGTGTGGTCCGGGCAGCAGCCGCTCGAGTTGCCGGCGCATCAGCGGGATCACCCGCGACAGCCGGCCGATGACGAGCGCGGGCTCGACGTCGACCATCCGCAGCCCGGGATAGGACTGCTGGTAGTCGACGACGAACTTCAGTGCGGCGTCGAGTCTTTCACGGCCCCGTAGACCGGCCATGGCCTCGGCGACGCCGCGCTCGTAGGTCTGGCGCTCCCACAGGGTGAACGCATCGATCAATTCCCGCTTGGACGCAAACCACCGGTAGAGAGTCGGCCGCGACACACCCGCTCGCAGCGCCACCTCGGAAAGGCTGAGCTTCGTCCGCCCTCGCCGGCCCAGCACCTCGGCGGTGGCGACCAGAATCCGCTCCCGCGTGGTCATGGCTACCCGCGCCGGCGCACCAGCACCGACTGCGCGATGCTGCCCACAGCGCCCTGCTCGTCGAAAAGCGTCCCGATTGTCGTTCCGACTCCGTCCGGGCCGTAGCTCGTGTCGGCGCGAAGGCCCACCCATTCGCCTTCTGGCAGACGAAACACGTGCACGGCCAGGTCGGTGTTCAGAAACGTCCACTTCCTGATATCGAGCTTGGACCCGATTCCGTTCGCGTCGTCGGCCACCGCGAACAGCCGCTCCAGCGGGGTCATCGTCTCGCCCTTGACCAGGTCCACCGTCGGCCTGATCCAGGATTCACCCGGGCCGTCGCTCATAGGTTTGGTGAGCCAGAGCCATTCGAGGCTGTGAAGGTAGTTGCGGTCCCACTTTTCGGCCAAGTTGCGGTTGCGACCCTCCGACCTGGGCCGCAGGGGAGGCACCGAGGCTCGCACGACGTCGTGGGTGTCGCTGTGCAGGAGCCGCCAGCCGCTGGCTCTGGCGACCGGCCGCGGCTGGCCGTCGGGGCCGAGGCCGAGCATCTCGGCGCTGACGAGCTCGATCTGCTTGCCCTCCCGCTCCACCGTCGCGCGGACCCAGAACTCTCCTTCGGCCGGCACGGGCCCGAGCAGGTCGATGACGACGCGGCTCAGGCGGGTGTCGCCACGGCGGGCGCACCGCTCGAGCGCGCGAACCAGCAGCGATGACACCGGTGCGGCGTGCTGGATCGCCGACGACCAAGTGCCGCGGACGAAGTCGGTCGCCGTGAACTTCTCGCCGACGGGATCGCTGGCGTCGACGAGTTCGTAGTAGCAGTCGCTCACGGCAGGCCCGCCGCTGGCACGTCGACGGTCACGGCGTCGAGCCGCGACAGCTTGGTTCCCACCAGCCGCTGCGGATAGGCGTCGGTGCTGGACAGCAGAAACAGCGTGCGGCGTTCGGGCCCGCCGAGCATGCATGCGATCGCGACGCGCTCGCCCATGTCGATGCGCTCCGTCGCCGCGCCGCCCTCGACGATCCGCTCGAACTGGTGGGCCAGCGTCATGGACGTCCAGATTCCGCCGCCGGCGTCCAGCGTGATGCCGTCGGGCGGGCCGTCGAGACCGTCGGCGAACACCCTGCGGTCGCACAGCCCGCCGTCAGGGCGGATGGTGAACGCGGTCAAGCGCCGGCCGACGGACTCGGCGACGATCAATGTCGCCCCGTCGGCGGTGATGACCATTCCGTTCGGGAAGTCGAGGTCCTCGGCGACGACGACGCTGCTGCCGTCGGGGTCGGTCCGCACGATGACGCCGCCCTGCCGCGCCTGTGATCCGACATAGGCGCGTCCCTGGTGGTCGACGACCATGTCACCGAGGTCGGCCGGCACCATGTCGGCGAGATCAGCCACCACAGTGACGGTTTCGCCGTCATAGCGCAGTATCTGGCGCCTTTTCGTGGAGGCGATCAGCAACGAGCCGTCGGGCCGAAAGCCCAGACCGGACGGGGCGTGCCCGGGCAGCGGCAAGGTGGTCATCGATCCGTGCAGGTTGACGGTGTGGACTGCTTCGCCGAGCATGTCGGAGAACCAGAGCAGCCCCTCGAACCACCGGGGACCCTCACCGAAGCAGAAGCCCTTCGCCAGCGGTGTCAGAGCTTTACAAAACACGGCGTAAGTGTCACGCTCGCTGGGTGCCACTGTCAACTTGCCGCGGCGGATGAGCGGCGATGCGCAAGTACCACGGCCACACGCTGCTGTATCTGCACGAGACGATCGACCTGGGATCGGGGCGAGCCGAGCGCTTCACGGGCGATGAGCGCTCGCGCGAAGAGCAATTTACGGAGGTGTTCACCGACGTCTACCAGCCGATGATGGAAGAGCTCGGTGCTCGACTGTTCGCGATCTGGGAGGCCACTCCGTACAACGGGCATTGGCCGCAGGCGACGGTCATCTGGGAGATCGACGCGTTCTCCGACTACGCCCGGATCGGACGGGCGCAGGCGCGGGGCGGCAGCCACGAGGCGTCGGCGGCGAAGTGGTCGACGTTTCTGGCCGAGATCGGCGCGTCGGGTGAAGGGCGGATCATGTACCCCGGCCCGAGCAACAGGACCCTGGCTGCGCTGAAGGAAGCGAATTTCGGTGCGGGGCTGGTGATCCAGGAGATCATGCAGACCAAGCCGGGACGGCAGGACGACTACATCCGCGAACTGGAGCGGCTCTACGTGCCGTGGTCCGAGCGCACCGGCAAGCTCTGGCTCGGATCGTTCACCACCACGTTCCGCTTCAACGAGGTCATCCACTACTGGGCGCTGGAAGGGGAGTGGGACTGCTTCGACAATCACTATCCGTCGTGGAAGGACAACCCGCCGGCCGAGATCGTCACCTGGATGAGCGTCGCGCCCGCGCTGCGTGACGGCTGGGAGGACTCGATCCTGCAGGCGCTACCGCCTTCGCCACTGCAATGAAAGCGCCTGTGATGCAGGACTTCTCGTATGATCCCTTCGATCCTGCGGTGATGGCTGAGCCGCTGCCGTACTACCGGGTGCTGCGCGACCGGTATCCGGTGTATTACGTCGAGAAGTGGGACACCTACGCGTTGTCTCGATTCGCCGACATCTGGGACGTGCTGGCGGTCAACGACGGCACCTTCGTGGCGTCGGAGGGGACGCTGCCCGCGGCAACGGTTTTGGCGCACCACAACAACGGGCCGGTGCCCGACCCGCCGCTGCACCCGATGCCGTTCCACGCCAACTTCGACGCTCCGCTGTACGACGACGTGCGCCGGTGCACGTCGTCGCCGTTCCGGCCCAGAGCGGTTTCCAAACTGGCCGACCGGATCCGGGAGTTGGCCAACCAGCGCCTCGACGAGTTGCTGCCTCGCGGCCGCTTCGACCTGACCCAGGAGTACGGCGGCATCGTCGCCGCCTCGATCGTGTGCGAACTGCTCGGGCTGCCCGTCGACTTGGCACCCGAGGTGCTGGCGACGGTCAATGCGGGCAGCCTCGCGCAGCCGGGCAGCGGGGTGGAGGTGGGCAACGCCCGACCCGGGTATCTGGGGTATCTGACCCCGGTCGTCGAGCGCAGGCGCGCCGGCGGAGCGGGTACGACCATCGTGGACAACCTGATCGCGTTCCGTCTTCCCGACGGCTCGGGTTTCACCGACCTCGAGGTGGCCACTCAGATGCTCGGCGTGTTCATCGGCGGCACGGAGACGGTGCCGAAGATCGTCGCGCACGGCCTGTGGGAACTCCTGCGCCGGGCCGATCAGCTGGCCGCTGTCCGTGCCGATCTCGAGGCCAACGTGCCGGTGGCGCGCGACGAGATGGTCCGGTTCTGCGCGCCCGCACAGTGGTTCGCGCGTACGGCGCGCAAGCCGTTCACCATCCACGACACCACGATCAATCCCGGTCAGCGGATCATCACGCTGATCGCGTCGGCCAACCGCGACGAGCGCGAGTACCCGAACCCCGACGAGTTCGTCTGGGACCGGCGCATCGAACGGTCGGTGACCTTCGGCCGCGGCCAGCACTTCTGCCTCGGGTTCCACCTCGCCCGCCTGGAGATCGCGACCCTGGTGGCCGAATGGCTCAAGCGGGTGCCGGAGTACCACATCGTCAGCGAGGCGGCGTCCCGGCCGCCGTCGAGCTTCCAGTGGGGCTGGAACAGCATCCCGGTGGAGGTCTGACGATGTGGTCCTACCGGCTGGTCGCTCCCTATCTGTTCGAGCGAAACAGTCTGCCGGACAAGACAACCGAGGATCTGGGCGAAGGGCAGGTGCTGCTGCGCTTTTCGGCCGCCGGTATCTGCGGCAGCGACCTGCCGGCCTTCCGCGGTGTGCGCGGCAAGATCCCGGGCGATCGCGGCACCAGCGCGGCCGAGATGGACGGCTTCCCGATCCACGAGGTCGCCGGCGAGGTGATCGCCAGCCGGCATCCCGATCACCGCGCCGGGGATCGGGTGACGGGCTGGGCGTCGGGCTTCGACGGCTTGATGCAGCGCGTGGTCGCCGACGGAGACGGGTTGGCGCCGTACGACTCGTCGCTGACTGTCCAGCAGGCGGTGTGCCTGCAGCCTCTGGCATGCGTGCTCTACGCGATGGAGCAGCTGGACGTCGAAGGGCGTCACGTCGCCGTGATCGGGCAGGGGTCGATCGGCCTGCTGTTCTCCTACGCCGCCAAAGCCGGCGGCGCACGCCACGTCACCGGCGTCGACCCGGTGGACCGCGACGTCGTCGGCAAGGAGTTCGGCGTCGACACGATGGTCCGCGCCACCAGCGACCGCTGGGTGAGCCACCTGCAGCCAAACGACCGGCCCGACATCGTGATCGAGGCCGTCGGCCACCAGGTCGCCACGCTGGGCCACGCGATCGAGGCCGCCGCGTTCGGCGGCACGGTGCTCTACTTCGGCGTCCCCGACGACGACAGCTACCCGATCAGCATGCGGATGATGCTGCGCAAGAACCTGACCCTGAAATCCGGTGTGACCCTTGACCGCCGGCGAGTGCTGCGCCGGGCCGACGAGTTCGCCCGCGACCATCCCGAGCTGCTGACGAACTACCTCACCCACACCTTCGGTGTCGCCGACGTGCAAGCGGCATTCGAACTCGCGTGCCGGCCGGCGCCCGAGCGCGTCAAGATCGCGGTCGTCGAGTGAGCAACCTGCAGGAGGCCCTCGCGGCAAGGAAGCGCATATGGGGCGGCTGGGTGGTCGGCCCGACCATCATCGGCCCGGAGGAATACGCCCGCGCCGGATACGACTACGTCGGATTCGACCTGCAGCACGGCTATTTCGACGACGCGGACGTCGCGTTGCTGCTGCGCCGGCTCGAACACGTCCCGATCGCGACCGCCGTGCGGCTGGCGTCGACCGATCCCGCCCCGATCGGCCGGCTGCTCGACGCCGGCGCCGACGCGGTACTGGTGGCGATGGTCGAGTCCGCCGACCAGGCCGCCGAAGCGGTCGCCGCCACCCGGTATCCGCCCACGGGCGTGCGGAGCTTCGGCCCGCTGCTGGGAAGTCTGGGCCATGACCCGGCCGCTCTGGAAGCCAGGGCCAGCGTGTTCGCGATGGTCGAGACCACCCAGGGCCTCGAAGCCGTCGACGAAATCTGTGCTGTCCCCGGGCTTTCGGGCATCTACGTGGGGCCCGCGGATCTCGCGATCTCGATGGGGCACCGCCCGGCCGATGCGTGGACGCAGCCGGCAGTGCTCGACGCGATGGCGCGAATCCAGTCCGTCACCGTGGCGGCCGGCCTGGCAGCGGGCGTCCACGCCGGCGACGGCAAGAGGGGAAACATCGCGGCGCAGTTGGGTTTTGAGATGATCACGCTGGCTTCGGAGTCGCAGGCGCTGCGACGCGGCGCGGCAGAACACCTGAGAGAGGCGACGCGGTGACGGATCGTGTTGCGCTGGTCACCGGCGCGGCCCGGGGACAGGGCGCGGCCATCGTGTCGCGGCTGCGCGCAGACGGTTTCGGCGTGGCCGCCTGCGACGTGCTCGTCGACGAACTCAACGCCACCGTCGACGCACTCGGCGACACCGGGGTGGTCGCGATACCGCTCGACGTCACGTCGCCCGAGGGGTGGGTGGCGGCCGTCGGCGCAGTCGTCGACCGGTTCGGTGCGCTGACCACGCTGGTCAACAATGCCGGTGTGCTGCACCGCGCCTCGCTGGGCGCAGAGACCCCGGCCGGGTTCGAGCGCAGCTGGCGGGTGAACTGCCTGGGCCCGTTTCTCGGCATCCAGGCTTGTCTCGAACAACTCCGGTGCGGCCGACGGCGCCGCGATCGTCAACACGTGCAGCACCGGTGCTCTTCGGCCGTTCGCGAACCATGCCGCCTACGGGTCGTCGAAGTGGGCGCTCCGGGGTCTGACGCAGATCGCCGCCGCCGAGCTCGCGGCGAGCGGAGTCCGGGTGAACGCTGTGTTCCCCGGACCAATCGAGACTCCGATGCTCGACGAGGCAACCCAGCAGCGGCTGGTCGCCAGCTCGGTGTCGGGGCGGCTGGGCACGCCGGTCGAGGTCGCCGATGCGGTGGCGTTCCTGGTATCCGAGCAAGCGACGTTCATCACGGGGTGCGAACTCGTGGTGGACGGAGGGCAATGTCTGCGGGTTGGATGAAGCGCGATCTTTCCGTGGGCATCATCGGCGCCGGGCCGGGGGGACTGGCGTTGGGGATCTTCCTGCGCAAGGCCGGCTTTGAAAACTTCACGATCTTCGACCGCGAGGACGGGGTCGGCGGAACATGGCGGATCAACACCTATCCCGGTCTTGCCTGCGACGTGAAATCCCACCTGTACTCGTATTCGTTCGACCTGAACCCCGGCTGGTCGCGGCTGTGGTCGGGCCAGCCGGAGATTCTGGACTACTTCGAGCAGTGCGCCCGGCGCTACCACCTCGCGCCGAACCTGCGCCTGCGCACCGAAATCCGGTCAGCCGAATGGGATTCGAAGAGCAACACCTGGTGCCTGACGACGTCGACCGGAGAGCAGCACCGCTTCGACGTCGTGGTGTCTGCCGTCGGCCTCTTCACCCAACCCGTCATCCCGAACCTGATCGAAGAAGAAGCGTTCACCGGGACCGTGCTGCACTCGGCGCGCTGGGATCACACCGTCGATTTGACCGGCGCGCGAATCGCCCTGCTCGGCACGGGTTCTACCGCATCGCAGTTACTGCCCGAACTGGCGAAGGTCGCCGAGAAGGTGTACTCGGTGCAGCGGTCGGCCACCTGGATCCTGCCGAAGCCCGACCGCGCCTACACCGACCGGGAGCGCTGGGTTTTCGCGCACGTTCCGTTCGCCAAGAAGCTGTACCGCACGCGGCTGTGGCTGCGCAGCGAGGCGAACATCTCGGTGATCGAGAACGGTAGCGACAAGACCGAAGAGTTCAAGGCGCTGGCCGTGAACATGCTCGAAACCACGGTCAGCGACGAAGAACTGCGCCGCAAGCTCACCCCGGACCACCCGCTGGGATGCAAGCGACTGGTGTTCTCGTCGGATTTCCTTCCGGCGCTGACGAAGCCGAACGTCGAGGTGGTGTCCAGCCCGGCCCGCGCGCTGCGCGCACGGTCGCTGGTGACCGCAGACGGCACTGAGCTCGACGTCGACGCGGTGGTGTGCGCGACCGGGTACGCCGCGACGGACTATCTGGGCCAGCTCGACGTCGTCGGCGAAGGCGGCCGCTCGTTACGCGAGACGTGGCGCGACGGCGCATACGCCTACCTGGGCATGGCCGTGCCCGGTTTCCCGAACTTCTTCATGCTGTACGGGCCGAACACGAACGTCGGCTCCAACAGTGTGATCTTCATGCTCGAGGCGCAGGCCCATTACATCGTGCGCGCGTTGAAACACATGCGCCGCAAGGGCAAGTCGTACGTTGCCGTGAGATCCGACGCGATGGCCGGGTTCATCGCCAAGATCGACCGCTGGATGGAGGGCACGGTGTGGCTGACGCGCTGCAGCAACTACTTCCGCGCCGCCAACGGCCGTGTCGTCACGCAGTGGCCGCGCAGCGCGAGCGCCTTCTGGACCATCACGCGCAGGTTCAAGGCGAAGGACTACACGTTCGAGCCGGCGATCGTCGGCCGCGAACCGGTTGAGTCGTGGACGCGTTCGACCGGTTAGCCCCGGCGCTGCGGCAGTTGGCGCCGGCCCGGGCGGATTTGTCGCTCGACGCGCTCGGGCCGACCCGCGAGTCGTTGAATCAGCGGCGCCGCGAAACCGCGCTGACCGTCGACGTTTCCGGCGTCGACGTGGCCGACGACGTCGTCGGGACTGTGCCGGTACGGTTTTATCGCGGTGGCCCCTCGCCGGCGCCTGCCGTCGTCTACTGTCATTCCGGCGCGTTCGTGCTGGGCAATCTCGACACCGATCATCGCCAGTGCGTTGAGTTCGCCCGGCGCGGCGGCTGCACCGTGGTCTCGGTCGACTATCGGCTCGCGCCCGAAAACCCCTATCCGGCAGCAGTCGACGACGCGGCCGCGGTACTCGTGTGGGTTGCCGAGCACGCGCGCCAGCTCGATGTCGACGCGGGTCGCCTCGCGGTGGCGGGCAGCAGCGCGGGTGCGGCACTGGCTGCGGGGCTAGCCCAGCGCGCCGCCGCGGGCGAGGTGCCAGAGATCGTGTTCCAGCTTCTGCACCAGCCGGTGCTCGACGACCGGGTGACGGCATCCAAGGAGGAGTTCGTCGCCACCCCGGGGTTCGACGGCCCGGCGACACAACTGATGTGGCGTTACTACCTTGCCGGTGCACCGGCCACCAGCGCGGCGGTCCCCGGGCGCAGCGACGAGTTGGCCGGCATGGCAGGGGCTTTCGTCAGCTGCTCGGAACTCGACCCGCTGCGCGACGAAGCTCTCGACTATGCGCGGCGGCTCTCGGCCGCGGGTGTCGAGACCGAACTGCACGTCTTCGAGACGACGTGCCACGGTTTCGACTCCCTGCTGCCGGAGTGGGCTGTCAGCCAACGGCTGTTCGAGCTGCAGGGCAACGCATTACGGCGCGCCCTGGCGGGCTGACGCCAGGTGCCGTGCGATCGCAGCGTCAGAGGACTGCCGGGGTAAGCCGCTGTCCAGTTGGTCGGGTCGCTGACGAAATCGTAGATCAGCTCGGCGGGCTCGCTGAACGCGGTTGCCGAACTCGTGGTGACGATGCCCAATTGCGTTGCTCCCCTCAGTGTCCCGTCGGCGGGTTGTCGAACCATGCGTTATCTTCGCGCAGGCTGCGGCTGCGCCACCCGGCCGGGGTGCGCACCAGTTCGTGGTGGTAAAAGCCGCCGCAGAAACTGAGTTCGGATGTGCCGACAAGTCGGAAAGGGTTGTAGAACATCGCGCGCACGGTCGCGGTGTCGCCGACGATCTCGGTTTCGACGTTGGTGATGTAGTGCATGCTCATCGCAATCGCCGTGAAGGCCTGGCTCAGCCAGTCGGCGGCCTCGTCGCGGGTGCCGGCGACGGCCCCTGCCGACGCGTAGTCGACGTAGGCGTCGTCGGTGAACACCGACCGGTACAGCGCCCAGTCCTTGGTGTCGACGGCACGGGCGTATCGGTTGAGCAGCGCGGCGATTTCGCGTTCGTCGCTGATGCGCTGGACGTCTATTGAATCCACGATCCAACCTTTACAGATTACGGCGCAACTGTCACGCTGTTCTGGTGACGACCTCGACGCTGGTTTTCGACCCGTTCTCCGAGGAATTCTTCACCGGCCCGTTCGACACGTACCGGCGTCTGCGCGACGAGGCGCCCGTCTACTACAGCGAGCGCTACGACTTCTACGCGCTGAGCCGCCACGAGGACGTCGCGGCGGCGTTCAAGGACTTCGAGACGTACTCGTCCTCGCGAGGCGTGACGCTGGAGGAGATCCACTCGGGCAAGCACGCTCATCAGCCGTCGATCATCTGGATGGACCCGCCAGAGCACCGCCGAATGCGCAGCCTGGTCAACAAGGTGTTCACCCCGCGGGCCATCCAGGCGCAGGAAGCCGTCGTGCGCGAGAAGATCGGCCACTACCTGTCGCAGGTCGACCCGGCCGGCTTCGACCTCGTCGCCGATTTCTCGGCGCTGTTCCCGGTCGAGGTCATCACCACGATGCTCGGCGTACCAGAAGAGCACCGACAGGACGTGCGGATCTGGCTGGAGATCTCGCTGGAACGCGAGCCCGGCAAGATGAGCATGGGCAAGGCGGGCGTGGACGCGATGACGCAGACCGGCCTGATGTACTACAACGTCATCCAGCAGCGGCGGGCCGAACCGCGCGACGACATGATCAGCTCGCTGATCGCCGCGGAAGTCGAGCGTGACGACGGCAGCGTCACCCGGCTCGACGACGTCGAGATCGCGGGCTTCTGCACGCTTCTGGGCGGGGCCGGCGCCGAGACGGTGGCGAAGCTGCTCGGCACGGCGGCGGTGGTGTTCTCGCGGCACCCCGACCAGTGGGAGCAGTTGCGCACCGACCGCACCAGGATCTCCGCGGCGGTCGAGGAAGTGCTGCGGTACGAGGGCCCGGTGCAGTACGACTGCCGCTACTGCACCAAGGACGTGCGCCTGCATGGCACCACGATTCCGGCGGGCAGCGCGGTGATGCTGCTGGGCGCGTCGGCGAACCGCGACGAGCGCGCGTTCACCAATGCCGACACGTTCGACATCAACCGCGACCGCACGCAGGCGCAGAACCTCGCCTTCGGATACGGCATCCACAGTTGTCTCGGCGCGGCGCTGGCGCGCATGGAGAGCACGATCGCGCTCGACCATCTGCTCGACTTCATGCCCGCGTTCGAGGTGGACTACGACAACCTGAGGCGGGTCGCCATGACGAGCGTCGCCGGCTACTCCAACGTCCCCGTTCGGGTGTGCCGATGAGGATCGCCAAAGCCCCGGACCAGGCCGCCAGCACGCTCTTGAAGTATCGGCTCGACGTGATCGCCGCCGACCTCAGTGACGTGCTGCCCTCGGCGGGGGGCTGGTTGTTCGACCGTGCGATGGCCGGCTGGGACGTCAGCCTGCACCTGCCCAGCGCGGCCGACGGTCGGCCGCTGCGCATTCTCGGGATCCGCACCTGCCCTCTGAGCACCGTGGACTCCGTGCTGAAATCGCCTGCCACACAAGCGATCGCGGTGTCGGCCCAGATCTGCAACACTGCTGCCCAGGTGCGCGACAACGTCGTCCTGGCCTTGCAGCGCGGGCTCACCGAGATCACGCTGTGGGGTGACACCTGGCCGCCCGACTTCCCCGGCGCCCAGACCGTGCAGCACCCGCTGAGTTCGGCGGCGCGTGCCTTCAAGGCGGAAGCCCTCGCCGCGGCGGCGCTGCCGGCCGGTGCGGTGACCGCGACCGAGGCCTTCCGCAGTGGGGCGCGATGGTGTCCCGCCTACGAGCCGGATCTGCTGCCGGGCGACCTACGCTGACCGCGTGGCATCGAACCACGCGTCCACCATCCGCAAGGTCGTCATCGGCGCGTCCATCGGCAACGCGGTGGAGTGGTTCGACTTCGCCATCTACGGATTTCTGGCCACCTTCATCGCCGCGAACTTCTTCCCAGCCGGCAACGAGACGGCAGCACTACTCAAGACGTTCGCGGTTTTCGCGGCGGCGTTCTTCATGCGGCCGCTGGGCGGCTTCGTGTTCGGGCCGCTCGGCGACCGCATCGGGCGCCAGCGTGTGCTCGCGCTCGTCATCCTGCTGATGTCCGGGTCGACGCTGGCGATCGGGCTGTTGCCCACCTACGACGCGATCGGCGTGGCCGCCCCGCTGCTGCTGCTGTGTTTCCGTTGCCTGCAAGGGTTCTGAGCGGGCGGCGAGTACGGCGGTGGCGCCGTGTATCTGGCCGAGTTCGCGCCCGAGCGTCGTCGCGGCCTGCTGGTCACCTTCATGGCATGGTCGGGCGTTCTCGGGTTCCTGCTCGGCTCGATGACGGTCACCGTTCTGCAGGCCGCGCTTGGTGCCGGGGCGATGGACGACTACGGCTGGCGCCTCCCGTTCCTGCTCGCCGGCCCCCTCGGCGTCGTCGGCCTCTACATCCGGCTTCGGCTGGGCGACACCCCCGAGTTCAGCGAACTGCGCGCCACCCGCCAAATCGCCGAATCGCCTTTGCGCGAAGCGTTTCGCCGCCAGTGGCCCGCGATCGTGCGCGTCGTCGGGCTGATGATCGTCTTCAACGTCGGCTACTACGTCGTGTTCACGTACCTGCCGACCTACTTCATCAAGACGCTGCACTTCGCCAACACCACCGCGTTCGTCTCGATGACGGCGGCCGCGCTGGTCGCGCTGGTGCTCATCCTCCCACTGGCGGCGCTGTCGGACCGGATCGGCCGGCGGCCACTGCTGATCGCGGGCGCGCTGGGGTTCGCGGTGTTTTCCTATCCGCTGTTTTTGGTGCTGAACTCCGGTTCGGTGGGCGCGGCGATCGCCGCTCACTGTGTGCTGGCGGCCATCGAGGCGGTGTTCGTGTCGGCCGCGGTCACCGCCGGGGTCGAGTTGTTCAGTGCGCGAGTTCGCTACAGCGGCTTCTCGATCGGCTACAACATCGCGGTCGCCGGGTTCGGCGGCACGACGCCCTATGTCGCGACCTGGCTGACCGGACACACCGGCAATCCCGTGGCGGTGTCGTTCTATCTGACCGCAGCAGCGGTGGTTTCCCTTCTGACGGTCGTGCGCATGCCGGAGACTTCAGTCGGCCGACTTGTGCCACGATGAAGCCTGTGAAGGGAGGAGGCCGGCCGACCAAGGCCGACGTGGCGCGGCTGGCCAACGTGTCGACCGCAACTGTCAGCTATGTGCTGAACAACGTTGAGGGACAGACGATTTCACCGTCGACCCGGGCGGCGGTGCGAAGGGCCGCGCAGAAACTCGGATACCGCCCCAATCTGGCCGCCCGCAACCTGGCGGTGGGCGGTAGCGGCGTCGTGCTGTACATCGTGCCGCGGATCGCAGTGGGGGAACTGCCTATGGAGGTCGGCAGCCGGCTGACGACGGCGCTGGCGCGTCGCGGCATCGTGTTGTCGCTGCAGTTCGAGACCGACGACGACCGCAACGTCGTCGACGCGATCGCGGACTTGAACCCGATCGCCGTCACCAGCGTGCTCCCGCTCACCGGCGACGCGCTGGCGGCCGTCACCGCGGCCGGAGTGCCTCAGATTCACCTCGGCAGCGCGCAGCTGCGCGCGCTCGGCGACCTGCACCTGACCGTGGGGGAGATGCGCGTCGGGCATCTGGTGGCGCGCGGGCATCGCCGGCTGGCGTTCGCGTACAGCGACGTCGAGAAGCTGCGCACGCTGGGCGACTACTGGCTCGAGGGGCTGCGTGCCGCCGCGACGAAACACGCCCTGCCCGAGATCGTCGTCGCGACGGTCGCAAGCGACGGCTCCGACGCCGCCGACGTCGTCTCCGGCTGGGTGCGCACCGGGGTCACCGCGGTCTGCGCCCAGAGCGACGAAACCGCGTTCGTGGTGCTGCACGGATTGCGCGAGGCGGGGCTGCGATGCCCGCAGGACCTGGCCGTCCTCGGCGTCGACGCCAGGCCGCTCGGCGCGGTCAGCGGCCCACCGCTGACGTCGGTGGCCTTCGACGCGAAGGCCATCGTCGACGGTTCCGTGGCGGCGATGTTGGCCGAGCTCGGCTATCCGGTCGACGCCGAGCCGACGGGCACCGACGTGGCAACCTTGATCGAGCGCAGCTCGACATGATTTGCTTACGCGGGTAAGTTCCGTGCGCCGCAGAGAGGCGGTCTTATGACGGCGAGCGCCACCAGCGAGGTCGACTTCGACCCGTACGACGTCGAGCTCAACGCGGATCCGTATGCGATGTTCCGCCGGCTGCGCGAAGAGGCGCCGCTGTACTACAACGCGCAGTACGACTTCTTCGCGCTCAGCCGCTTCGACGACGTCTGCAAGGCGCTGGTGGACCACCAGACGTTCAGCTCGGCCCGCGGCGCGATCCTGGAGCTGATCAAGGCCAACATCGAGATCCCCAAGGGCGTGGTGATCTTCGAGGACCCGCCGATTCACGACATTCACCGCAAGCTGCTGTCACGCATGTTCACACCGCGAAAGACCAACGCGCTCGAGACGAAGATTCGTGAGTTCTGCGCACAGAGCCTCGATCCGCTGATCGGCTCGGGACGGTTCGACTTCGTCGCCGACCTCGGCGCGCAGATGCCGATGAAGGTCATCAGCTTGCTGATGGGGATTCCCGAGAGCGACCAGGAAGCCGTGCGCGACCGTGCCAACGCCCAGATGCGCACCGAAGCGGGCAAGCCGATGAAGGCGGCCGAAGACGGGCTGGTGTCCGCCGAGCACTTCGCGGCCTACCTCGACTGGCGCGCCGAGCATCCGTCGGACGACATCATGACCGAACTGCTCAACGTCGAGTTCACCGACGAGACCGGTACCGTGCGGCGGCTGACCCGCGACGAACTGCTGGTGTACCTGAACGTGGTCGCCGGGGCCGGGAACGAGACCACCACCCGCCTGATCGGCTGGGCCGGCAAGGTGCTTGCCGAGCACCCGGATCAGCGAACCGAACTGGCCGAGAATCCCGCGCTCATTCCGCAGGCGATCGAGGAGTTGCTGCGCTACGAGCCGCCGGCGCCCCACGTATCGCGGTATGTCACACGCGATGTAAAGTACTACGGCCAGACGGTGCCGCAGGGCAGCGTCATGATGATGCTCATCGGCTCGGCGAACCGCGATCACCACCAATTCCCTCCTGACGGAGACGTTTTCGACATCCACCGGCAGCCGCGCCAGCACCTGGCGTTCAGCGTGGGCACCCATTTCTGCCTCGGCTCGGCGCTGGCACGGCTGGAAGGCCGCATTGCTTTGGAGGAGATTCTCAAGCGGTTCCCGGAATGGCAGGTCGACCTCGAAAACGCCCATCTCTCACCGACTTCCACCGTGCGTGGCTGGGAGACGATGCCCGCGGTGATCTAGCGGTCTCGGGTTTCGCGCCGAACAACACCCTTGGGCCGCTATCGCTGCAGTATCGTCCGCAAATCAGGTTGCAGAAGGACGACCCGATTGGAGGAAGCAATGGCCGCCGGTACGAGTATGCGTGGCTCGTGGTTCCCACGTCTGGCGCTAGCGGCCACAGTGGCCGCGATTCTGCCCGGCTTCGTCAACGCCACAGGCGGCGCGCCCACCGCAGCGGCGTTCTCTAGCCCAAACGCTCCGGTCGAACAGCTTGACGTGCCATCGGCGGCGATGGGCCGCACCATACGGATCGAGTTCGAAAGCGGCGGTCCGGGCTCGCACTCCGTCTACCTGCTGGACAGTATGGAGGCCGGGGACGACTTCAACGGCTGGGACATCAACACCGCGGCGTTCGACTGGTTCAACGGGTCCGGCCTGTCGCTGGTGATGCCCGTCGGCGGCAAGTCCAGTTTCTACAGCGACTGGTACGGGCCCGCGGTCGGCAACGGCCAGACATACACCTACAACTGGGAGACCTTCCTGACTCAGGAACTGCCAACGTGGTTGGCGGCGAACAAGAGCGTGGCGCCGACGGGCAACGCCGTGGTGGGTATATCCATGGGCGGCTCCGCGGCTTTGGTGTTAGCCGCCTACCATCCGCAGCAGTTCATCTACGCGGGCTCGCTGTCGGGGTTCTTGAACCTGTCGCAAGGTCAGTGGCCGGGCATGGTCAACATCGCGATGAAGTGGAACGGCGGCTTCAGCCCCGACGCGATGTGGGGCCCGCCCGGTGATCCCGCCTGGGCGCGCAACGACCCCACGCTCAACGTGGGCAGGCTCGTCGCCAACAACACGCGCATCTGGGTCTACTGCGGCAACGGCACTCCGACCGACCCCGCTTTGGCGAGCCCCAACGCGCCGATCGCCGGACTGGGGTTCCTCGAGGGGTTTGCGATCGACTCGAACCGGGCCTTCGAGGACGCCTACTTCGCGGCCGGCGGTCGCAACGGAGTGTTCAACTTCCCCGACGGCATCCACAGCTGGGGCTATTGGGGCCAAGAGCTGCAGCAGATGAAGCCCGACATGCAGCGGGTGCTGGGCGCAACGCCGACAGCGTGACCAGGGCCCAGACGAAAAGGGCCTACAAGTGGGCGCGGACGAACTGGAGGACTTCGTCGGCGCCGGCGAAGCCGCCGAGATGGCTCTCTTCGGGCCGCAGTATCAGTTCCGCGTTGGGCATCCAGTCGATCGCGGACTGCGCTCCGGCGAGATGCACGATGGAGTCCGAGTCGCCGTGCCACCACCGCACCGGCGCGTTGACGTCGGAGAGCCGGAAACCCCAGTCGCGGCCGAACAGCCGCGCGTCGTCGACGATGGCCTGCAGTCGGCCCCGGGCGCTCAAGATCAGGTCGTCGACGAACATGCCCTCCATCTCCGGATCGCGCAGCACGCGCCGGTCGCCCTCCGGGGTGATGCTGGCGTAGGCCTTACACGCGAGGTGGCCGAACGGGATGAGCGGCAGCAGCACCGCGGACGCGGAAATCGCCAGCGGCCGGCGCAGGACGGACAGCAGGGGAGCGAACCGGCGGGCCAAGTCGATGGCGCCGGTGGCAGACGCCTCGGGACCGGCCGCCGGGACCACGCCGCCGAGAACGCCCACGGCGGCGACGCGAGCGGCAAGCGGCGGCACGGCTGCGCACGCCAGCGCGTACGGGCCGCCGCCCGACAGACCGACGACGGCCAGGCGCTCTGCGCCCAGCGCGTCGGCCACATGCGCGACGTCGGTGGCCCATTCGGCGACCGAGTTGTAGGGGTGCGGGTCGGACAGTCCCGAACCCGGCCGCTCCACGAGAACCACGCGCAGGCCGAGCTTTTCGGCGGCGCGCCGGCCCAGTAGCGGGAACTGGCGCCGGCCGCCCGGTGTGCCGTGGAACCACAGAACCAAGTCGCCCGACGGGTCACCGAACTCGGCGAAACCCAGCCGGCGGCCGTGGACCAGATGGAAACGCCCTTCGGCGCGCGGCTTTTCGGTGCGCGGCACTCCGATGGGGTGACGCCAGAGGTCGTTGATTCTCATCGGCAACGCGATTCTAGGCCGCCTCGCATGACGCAGGTCACTTTTCGTGACCGCAAACCGTGGGAATGCGACAGCGAGGGCAACAAGGCAGAGAGAGGAGATGACCCATGGCCAACTACGTCAGCGGGCCGGTTCTGTTCGTCAAGGGCATCGTCGAAGATGTTCTGGGCAAAGCGAAGGAACTTCTCGGCACGGTTCTGGGCCGCAGCGACATCAGCAGGGAAGGACAGGCCCAGCAAGACAAGGCCGACGCCCAACGGAATGCCGGCAAGAAGGAAGCCGAGGCGAACTCGGCTCGCGCCGCAGCGAAGGCAGCCGAACAGCGGCAACGCGCGCGCCAGTAGCGCCGACCGACGGTGGGCACGAGGGCCCCGCCGATGAACTCGGCGGGGCTTTTCTGTGGTGAAGCGCGCCATTCACGCGTTTAGCCGTGCGGGTGTCGTCAATACTTGGCAGGGGTCGCGCGTGCGGGCCAGGAAGGAACCAAGCGATGCGTCAGCTCACACGGTTCGTCGCCGCAGCGGCGGCGGTTGTCATGGCCACAACGTCAGGGGCGACGCTGGGATTCGGCGTTCCCGTGGCCGCGGCCGACGACACCAGTTCGGGCAGCAAGGTCGTGCCGATGAGTTCCGTCCTGAGACGGTGCGACTGGAGCAGCGCGCCCTACGTGCCATCGGACAGCAGAGGATCCTTCTACGCGGTGATCTCCAGCAGCGGAGGCACCGTCACCGCGGAGGTGCACACGCAGGTCGCGAAACCTGACATCTGGTACGGGGTCCGGCTCGTGCAGGTGCCGCGGCCGACGGTCGGCTGCGGCGAGGGTGATCCCGGGGTGGCGATGGGCCGGCTCTACACGGACGGGGCCGGCAACGGCACCGTCACTGTGTCGGCACCCGTCATGGACGGCGCGACCGGCGCCTGGGTGTCGGTCGAAGGTCCGGTAGGGGTCTCTAATCGGCTGACCGGAGATTTCTGGACCTCCGACTACGTCGCGAGCTTCTAGCGAATCACTCAGACGTAGTGGCCGTCTTGACCCGCGGGGCGACCGGCGTAGGCACCGGATCCATCGCGGCGGGGTCGGCCAGGTACTGACGGAAGACACGGGCCATCGTGGCGGCCTGGTACCCGTCGACGAACCGGTGATCGAGGCAGACCGACAGGGGCAGCACCGGGCGGATGACCGGCTGGCCGTTCTCGGCGAGAACCTTGTCGCCGATCGCGCCGATCACGATCGTGAACGGCACGTGGACGAACGGCGGCACCGGCGCGAATGCCGAGTCGAGGCCGTACGTTCCGACGTTGCTGACGAGCATCGACCCGTACGGGCGGGACTCGAGCCCCATGAACGGCAGCGGCAACTGCAGGCCTTCGGTGACGAAGCCGACGGCGTCCATCACCGGCCGCAGCAGCAGCGGGGGCAGGCCTTTCACCATCGACTTGGTCCGCTTGAACTCCGGATCTTCGTCGTGGCGGATCTTCGACGCCCGATCGGCCAGTTCCTTGGCGATCACCCACGGCGGCTTCTCGTCAACCCGGCGCACGACCGCACCGGAGAGATCGGTGCCCGCGGCCTCGGCCCCCGTCACGGGATCGGTGCGCAGCGACACGACGAAGAAGCAGTCGATGGTGGGCGAGGGCAGGAAGCTGCCGAACACGACGCGGCCGTTGAGCGCGGGTAGGGCTTCGAACACCTTGGCCGCGGCGCGCCCGACCAGATGCATCGGGGTGACGTGCTGGCCGGTGGCGGCCTTGACGTCGTCGATGTATTCGAGCAGCGCGCTCGCCTCGATGTTCATCGTGGCGGAGATGGTCGGGTCTTTTCTCGGACGCCATGACGCCATCGCAATCTTGCGCCAGACCGAGAACGGGATGGACGGCGTGCTTCGATTCATCGGACTTCCTTCCCCATCGTTTCCCTAAGTCTCGAAGGGGAGCACGCCCGTGCGGCAGAGGACTAGGTCCCGCGGGTGGTGCTGAAAGTCACTACACCCACTGCACCCAGCCGTACTGGGTGGTGCACACCAGCGCGATCCCGTCTGGAGACTGCGCCGCCGCGCCTCGCGGGTTGTCGCACGGCTCACCGATGTTGTGCACGCCGTACAGCGGGTAGGAGATCACCCAGAACCCGGTGTAGATGGGCGGCCACTGGTTGGGGATCCAATGGCATTGCATGGCCTCGCCGCCGCGGCCCCGCCCGAAGATGAAACGCTCGGTGTTCTCACACGGTGCATTCAGCGACGCGTCGTAGTTCATGCCGGGCACGTCGCCCTCGTAGCGCCCCGACGGATCGTCCGCGGGCCCCCAGGGGTCGTCGGCGGCGGCGATCGGCGCTGCCACGATGGCGGCACTTGCGATCGCAGCGGCAGCGAGTAGCTGGCGAATCATTCCCACCCCTCCCGTCGGACTGCCGCAAAGCCTAACCGGTGTAGAAGCCGTCGAGTACCTCTTTGTTCCGCTCGGCCACCACCGACCGCTTCACCTTCAACGACGGCGTGAGCTCGCCGCGCTCCACCGAGAGGTCGTGGTCGAGCAGCGACCACTTCTTGATGGTCTCCCAACGGTTCAGCTCCGAGTTCAGCTTCTTCACGTACTCGTCGACCATCGCGTGCACCTCCGGCAGCTGGATCAGCTCGGCGTACGACTTCCCCGTGATGCCCTGCTCGGTGGCCCACGCGGAGAGCGCGTCGGGGTCCAAGGTGATCAGCGCGACGACGAAGTTGCGCCCCTCGCCGAACACCATGAACTGGCTGACGTACGGGCAGAGCGCGATGAACTTCGACTCGATGGCCGGCGGGACGATGTACTTGCCGCCGGACGTCTTGAACATCTCCTTGATCCGGCCGGTGATCCTCAGGAAGCCGTCGGCGTCGAGTTCGCCCTTGTCGCCGGTGCGCAGCCAGCCGTCTTCGGTGAACGCCGAGGACGTGGCGTCCGGCAGGTTCTGATAGCCGGCCATCAGCAGCGGGCCACCGATGTGGACCTCGCCCTCCTCACTGATGCGCACTCCGGTGCCCTGGAACGGCTGGCCGACGGTGCCCAGCTTGTAGTTGTCGAGCCGGTTGATGAAGCCCGCGCCGGCCGTCTCGGTCAGGCCGTAGCCTTCCAGGATCAGCAAGCCGGCGGCGTGGAACCACTCGGCGATGTCGCGGTTCAGCGGCGCGGAGCCCGAGACGAAGAACCGGATCCTGCCGCCGAACACCTGGCGCACCTTGCTGAACACCAGGCGGTCGAACAGCTTGTGCTGCAAGCTCATTGCAGTCGAGACGGGCTGATTCGCCCACTTGCGGCGATCGACCTCCTTGCCCAGCGCGAACGCCCGCTGGAAGAGCTTCTCCTTCAGGCCCCCCTGTTCCTGCTGGCTCATGACGACCCGCGAGTGCGCCTTCTCGAAGATGCGCGGCGCGGCCGCCATGAACGTCGGCTTGACGACGCCGGTGTTCTCGACGATCTTGTCGACGCGCCCGTCGACCGCGCTGGCGAACCCGCACGCCAGCTGCGCCGAGATCAGCACCTTGCCGAATGCGTGTGCCAGCGGCAGCCACAGCAGCTGCACGTCGTCCTCGCCGAGCACGCCCAGCTCGCGCACGGCCATTCCCCCGTACACCCACGCCTCGTGGCGCAGTCGCACCCCCTTGGGCCGGCCTGTCGTTCCTGACGTGTAGATGAGCGTCGCCAACCGATCCGAGGTGATGCCGTCGACGGCGGCCCGGACGGATTCCGGATGGTCGCGGAGATGTTTCACCCCGAGCTCGGCGAGGTCGTCGAGCGTCAGCACCCAGTCGCCGTCGGCCTCTTCTGGGCTGTCAAACAGCACGACCTTGGTGACGTGGGGCAACTCGGCGCGGCGCTCGGTCAGCTTCGCCAACTGGTCGGCGTTCTCGGCGAAAACCAGTCGCGACTCCGAGTCGGACAGGATGTAGGCCGTGTCGGCGGCGTTGGTGTTCGCGTACACCGTCGTGGTGGCCGCCCCGGCACACATGACGGCGAGGTCGGCGAGGATCCACTCGTACCGGGTGCTGGACGCGATCCCGATGCGCTGCTCGGGCTGCAAACCGAGCGCGAGCAGGCCCGCGGCCAGCGACTCCACGCGCTCGGCCGCCTGCTGCCAGCTGACCGACACCCACTTGTCGCCGTCGAGGTAGCGGAACGCCTCCTTCTCGGGCGACTCCTTGACGCGTTGAAAGAACAGTGCCGCCAGGCTGGGCACGCCGACGTGAACCGGTGATGTGGTGGTCATCACTCCATTGTGGGCGAAGACACCCGTTCAGCGCCGCCGGTTCAGCATCCAGATGCGTGCGGACAGCACTGTGGCGAACGCGGTCCACACCGGGTACAGCGCGAGTGGCGCGGCCCGGGTGCCGCGCACCTCGACGGCGCGGCGGGTCACATCGACGCTGCTGGCGGTCAGGGCCGCAGCCGCGATCGCCGATGTGCCGAGCCAGCGCCGGTTGAAGAACAGCCAACTCCAGCCGCCGTTCAGCACGAGGTTCGCCGCGAGCGCCGTGCTGTAGGCACGTGCCTTGTCCGGCTGGCCCTGATCCTGCAGGCCGTCGATGGTCGAGGCCGACACCACCGCGATGTCGGCATAGAGGAGCGGCCACACCACCGGAAACGCCTGCCGCGGCGGTTGAAAGCTCGGCTTCTTCAACCGCTCGTACCACACCGACTGGGCGGGCCGGCTGGCCAATCCGCCGAGAGCCGCAGTGACGAAAACGGCCGCCCCGGTCTTGGCGAGGGTCATCGGACGCATGCGATACCTTTCTCTTCCGTTGGACGTCTGCTTCCGTTAAACGGCGACAATGGAACGACGCTAACTGGTCCGCGTCGAACCACCAACCCGCTCAACCGATTCGGAGCCGAGCCTCATGGCCGGTTGCCCGGCCTGCCGGGAAAACCGATGTCGATTCCGCCGCTCGGAGGCCCCGGGTCGATGACTATCGACACGCCGCCGTCGTCGCAGAGCCAGTCGTCCTCACAGGGATAGGGGTAGTACGGGCCGGACGACTCCGGCACGTTCGACGGGCCGGAGACACTGCCCTGAGCGCAGATGGTGACGCCACCACTTGATGTGCATTCGGCGGCGGCCGGTGGCGCGGTCAGCACGGTCGCAATGCCCGCCGCAGCGACGATTCCCGGTACCAGTACACGCTTCACCTGGGCAGCGTAATGCGCTGATCACTAACCGTGCGGCGCTTACGGCCCGACACCATCGGGTAGTCGTCATCAATGACACGACCGGCCCAGTACGACGTCGTCGTTGTCGGCTCCGGTCCCAACGGTCTGGCCGCAGCGGTGATCCGCGCACCCGGACCGGGCGTCCACGGCATGTGCGGCATGCATGCCGCACGGCGAGTGCTCAGAGCGCACTTCGGCATTCGCACCCTGCCCGATCTCCGTCCGCGATGAATCGCGACCGGCCGCGATGGGTACAGGAGTTCACATGGTCGATTACTCCGCGGATACAGTCACGGGCGTGAAATCTGTCGTGGTCGTGGGCAGCGGCTTCACCGGATTCGAGTGCGCTCGCCGGCTCGCCCGCGCCATGCGCAGGCACAACGCCCCGGTGGAGGTCAGTGTCGTCTCGCCGATCGACTACATGCTCTACACACCGCTGCTGCCCGATGTCGCCGGCGGAGTGGCGGACGCGCGCTTCGTGACGATTCCGCTGGCCGGGACGCTCAACGGAGCGCGGGCCGTGCGTGGCCGCGTCGACGACATCGACTTCGACGGGCACACGCTGACGTTCACCGACCCCGAACAGCGGACGCGGACGATGTCGTGGGACCGGCTGGTGCTGGCGCCCGGCTCGGTGACGCGGCTGTTCGACATCCCCGGCCTCGCCACCCATGCCCGCGGCCTGAAGTCGACGGCCGAGGCGCTCTATCTGCGCGACCATGTGCTCGAGCAGTTCGAGCTGGCCCTCCTCGACGAAGACAAAGACCTGGCGCAGTCCCGTCGCACGATCGTGGTGGTCGGCGCCTCCTACTCGGGGACAGAGCTGGTGACGCAGCTGCGCGCACTGGCCGACGCGGCCGCCAAGCAGATGGGATTCGACCGGGAATTGGTGAAGTTCGTGCTGCTCGACCTCGCCGAGCAGGTGATGCCGGAGGTGGGAGAGAAGCTCAGCAAGGCCGCGATGGACGTGCTGCACAGTCGCGGCATCGACGTCAGGCTGGGTATCACGCTCAAGGAAGTGCACGCCGATCACGTTGTGCTGACCGATGATTCGGTGATCGGCACCCACACCGTCGCTTGGCTGACCGGGGTGACGGGCGCGCCGCTGATCGAGCAACTCGGGCTGCCCACCGAGAAGGGCAGGCTGAAGGTGCAGACCGACCTTCAGGTTCCCGGTCATCCCGACGTCTTCGCCGCCGGCGACGCCGCCGCGGTGCCGGACCTGACCCAGCCCGGCAAGATCACGCCGCCCACCGCCCAGCATGCGATCCGGCAGGGCAAGGTGCTCGCCCGGAACGTCGCCGCCAGCCTCGGCTACGGGACGAAGAAAGACTACAAACACGGCAACATGGGCCTGGTCGTCGATCTCGGTCCGCACTACGCGGTCGCGAACCCCCTCAACATCCATCTCAAGGGGTACCCCGCGAAGGTCGTCACCCGGGCGTACCACCTGTACGCGATGCCGCGATCCGTCAACCGGTGGGCGATGGCACTGGCCTACCTGACCGACGTGTTGTTCCCGCGGACAGTGGTCTCGCTCGGGTTCTCATCGGAGAGCGACGCCGAGTTCTCGGCGAGCGAAGGCATTCCGCTGCCGAGGGCCGACTGAACCCGATGGAGCGCGCCGCTGACGAGTTGCTCACGGCTGTCGAACGCTCGCCCCGGGCGGCAGCGGCACACGACCGGCCGGGCTGGGTGGGGCTTTTCACCGCGGACGGGTGCGTCGAGGATCCGGTCGGTTCGCGCCCGCACGTCGGGCACGCCGAGATCGGCCGGTTCTACGACACCTTCATCGGGCCGCGGCAGATCACGTTTCACCCGGAGGCCGACATCGTCGACGGCACAGTCGTGATCCGCGACGTGACCCTGGAGGTGACGATGGGTCCAGGCGTCTCTTTGATGGTGCCGACGTTCATCCGCTACGACCTGAAGGCGAGCGAAAGCGGCTGGAAGTTCTCGAGTTTGAAGGCGTACTGGGAACTTCCCGTGATGGTCACCGAGTTCCTGCGCAGCGGGCCGAGGTCGGTTCCGGTGGCACTGCGGTTGTGCGCGGCGCTGCTGCGCAACCAGGGTATGTCGGGAAGCGTGGGATACCTCGGCGCGCTCCGTCGTCCCGGCGAGCGGGCCAAGCGGCTGGTCGAGCAGGCGATGTCGGACGGCGAACTGCACCCGGAGCTGCGTAACTGCCAGTGGCGCAAGGTGATTGCCGCCGGCAGCACCGTTGCGGCCGCCGTTACGACATCATCGGGTCCCGGTGTGGTGTTCGTCGACGTCGACGCGCGCGGCACCCGGATCGTGCGAACCGAGTACCACCGCAACCGCAGTTAGCGGTCACCGTCAGTTGGCCATCGCCGTGGCTGTTCCGTAGCGGCAGACGGGTGCGCGGCGCGAGTAGTGCGCTGACAGCATGCTGTTGACCACTCCGGGTTGCGCCGTTGTCGGCGGTGAAGTCGCACAACGCGATCAGCGCGTTGCACAGCAGCGGCCGGTGCGGCCGGGCCAACGGGTACATCTCGTCGTCGGCGTGCAGGCGCTGCGCGACGGCGCCCGGCAGCTGGTTGCTGGTCATGAACCACGACAGCAGGCAGTCGCGGCCGAGCACGCCCTCCACGACCGGCAGCACTCCGCCACCGACACCGGGTCGAGCACGCCCTTGACGACGGGTGTAGCCGAGTTCGTCGATCTCGGCTACCGCACCCGCGGAGTGCGCGACCGCGGCCGTCATGACGGCAGCAGATCGATGTCGTCGCGATTCCGGTCACAGTCGTCCACAAACGTGGTGCTGTCGAAATCTCCCATGATGCTTGTCCTTTCATCGTGATCAACTGGTGTGCCCGTGATGGGCATGCATTGAAATATCGCCGAACATTCGCGGTAGGTCAGTCGGCCGACGGGCTGACGATGTGGATGAATCTTGCGTCCCCCGATCGGGGGACACCCGGGACTACAGGTCGAGAGTGAGGCGTTCGCCGACATGGGCGCGCGACACGCAGGTCAGCATCATCCCGGCTGCGCGTTCGGGCTCGGTGAGCAGTGTGTCGCGGTGGTCGACGTCGCCGCTGAGCACCTGAGTCCGGCATGTGCCGCAGAATCCCTGCTGGCACGAATACGGCGCCGTCACCGCCGACCGCCGCAGTGCCGACAGCAGAGTCTCCGAGGCCTCGACGTCGATGACCGCGCCGGTGGAGGCGATGCGCACCGAGAACTCCTCGCCGTCGACAACCGGCGGCGCCGCGAATCGCTCGAAGTGCAGCTCGACATTGTCGCGGCCGGCGAGCCGGCTGCGGATCGCGGTCAGCATCGGCGCCGGCCCGCATGCGTACACAGCGGTGCCGTCGGGGCAGGCGCCCAAAAGGTCGTCGGCGGTAGGCAGGCCATGGACGTCGTCGGTGCGGACCTCGACGCGGCCGTCAGCCAACGCCGAGACTTCGTCGACGAACGGCAGGCTGTCGGCGCTGCGACCGACGTAGATCATCGACCACTGCACGCCCAGCCGCTGCGCCTGCCGCAGCATCGACAGGATCGGGGTGATCCCGATGCCGCCCGCAATGAACCGGAAGCGCCGCGTCGGCGAGCCGTAGCCGGGTATCGACAGCGGGAACGCGTTGCGCGGCCCACCCGTCGTGACGGTCGCGCCGACGGGCAGGTCGTCGTGCACCTCGACCGAGCCGCCGCCGCCGTCCGGTATCCGCCGTACCGCGATCCGGTAGGAGTCGACGGTTTCGGGGTCGCCGCACAGCGAGTACTGCCGGATGCGCCCGCTGGGCAGGTGGATGTCGATGTGGGCGCCTGGGAACCAGCGCGGCAGCGGCTTGCCGTCCGCGGCCGTCAGCGTCAGGGCAACCACGTTTTCGTCGTGGGCCACCACCCGGCGCTGCGTCACCCGCAGCGTGTGCGTGCGGTCGCGCGACGGAAGTGCGGGTGGCTGTCTGACTACCCCGGTCATAGCCCATAGACCCGATATCGCGGCGTCGGCCAGGCCGGTGAGTCGGTCCGGCGCCGACCGGTTCAGCAGACCCATCAAAGATGCGCGGCGCGCGCGGCCGGCGAACTCGCGAGGTACGCGACAGCCTGCGCCGTCGATCCCATCTCGTCAGGGGAGAACCCCGGGCGCAGATATGCGAGGGTGTTCCTGCCGAACAACGTGCGGTATTTGGGCAGCAACCCGAGTTTGGCGTCCTGCCATCGAAGCCGTTGCACCTGCCACCCGGTGAAGTCGACCTGTGGATCCTTCTTCAGCAGATATCTGGTGCCCGTCAAGAATGACCCGAACAGGAAGGCGACGGCCACCACCATCGCGCCGAGCCGGTCCAGATAGCTGTCGCTGAAATACGTCGCAACGTCGTGCGCGACATTGCGGTGCTCGACCTCCTCGGCGCCGTGCCAGCGGAACAGGTCGACGAACGTCGGGTGAGCGCCGTGGTCCTCCCACGCGTTGTTGAGCGCGAAGTCACCCAGCACGGCGGTGTAGTGCTCGAGGGCGGCGATCAGCCAGAGGCGATCGCACAGGTTGTTGCGCCGACGCTTGGGGTTGGCCGACGTCGACGGGGCGAGGACCTTGGAGAACAGGTAGTCGATTTGCCGCAGCATCTTCCTCGGTTCGATGCCGTTGGCCTCCATGAAGTCGTGCATCGCCTGTTCGTGCATGTCGGCGTGGATGGACTCCTGGCCGATGAAGCCGCGCATGTCCTCGGCGAGCTTGGGGTCACCCACCAACGGCAGCGCTTCGTTGTAGGTGGCCACGATCCAGCGTTCGAACGCGGGCAGCGCGATGTTGAGCAGTCCGACGACATCCGAGGCGACCGGATGGCCGGGAATCCAGTGCAGCGGGATGTCGGCGAAGTCGAAGTGCACCTTGCGGGGCTGGATCTGCACCGGGCCCGGGTCGACCTCGTGCGCGAATCGTTGTGGTCGCAGCATGGGCGGGCGCTCCTCTCTGCGGTTCCGGCTGAGTTTACTGTGAGCTGGTGGGCCTCAGCGATGCCGTGACGGTCCTCGCCGCGGGCGGACCGCCCGGGCTCTTGCCCGCTCGCCAGCAGATGGCGGTGTCCCTGGGTTGGCACATCGTCCTGGCGTGTTTCGGCGTGGCGTTTCCGACCATGATCTTCGTCGTCCATCGGCGGGGGATCGTCCGCGACGACCAGGTCGCGCTCGGGCTGGCGAGGCGGTGGGCGAAGGTGTCGGCCGTGTTGTTCGCGATCGGCGCGGTCTCCGGCACCGTGCTCAGCTTCGAGATGGGCTTGCTGTGGCCCGGCCTGATGGGCCGGTTCGGCGATGTGCTCGGACTGCCGTTCGCATTCGAGGGATTGTCCTTCTTTGTCGAAGCGATCTTCCTGGGGATCTACCTGTACGGCTGGGACCGCATGCCACCGCGCCGGCACCTCGCGATGCTGATACCTATGGGCGTGTCCGGGGTGGTCGGCACCTTCTGCGTCGTCGCGGTCAACGCGTGGATGAACAACCCCGCAGGGTTTTCGATTCGGGACGGCCAGGTGACCGACGTGAACCCTTGGGCAGCCATGTTCAACGGCGGGGTGTGGCTGCAGTTCCTGCACATGTGGGTCGGCGCCTTCATGGTTGTCGGCCTGCTGGTCTCGGGTGTCTATGCCGCGGGGCTTCTGCGCGGACGCGACGACGCCCACCATCGCCTCGGGTTCGGCGTGCCGTTCGCCTTCGCGACGGTCGCCGCGGTGACCCAGCCGTTGGTCGGCCACGTCCTCGGCATGCGCATCCACGACACCCAGCCGGCGAAACTGGCTGCGTTCGAACTCGCCGAAACGACGGAGTCACCGGCTCCGCTGCGGCTCGGCGGCGTGCTGGTCGACGGCGAACCGCGGTGGGTGTTGGACATCCCGCGACTCGGGTCGATCATCGCCCGCAACTCGTTCGACGCGCCGGTACCCGGCCTCGACACCGTTCCCCGAGACGAGTGGCCGCCCGTCACCATCACGCACCTGGCGTTTCAGTCCATGGTCGTGATCGGCACCGCGCTCGCGCTGTTCACCGTTGTGTTCTGGCTGGCCAGATGGCGAGGCATCGACCTGAGGAGTCGTCGATGGTTCCTGTGGCTGTCGGTTCTATCGGGTCCGCTGGCCGTGCTGTGCCTCGAATCCGGTTGGGTGGCAACCGAAGTCGGACGGCAACCATGGACGGTGTGGAAGGTCCTGCGCACCACCGACGCCGCGAGTATGAGCGCGGGGCTGTGGTGGACCTATCTGGGCATCGTGGTGATCTACGCCGGTATGACCGTCGGCGCATATGTGGTGCTGAGATCGATGGCGAAGAGGTGGCGAGCGGGCGAGGAAGACCTTCCCAGCCCGTACGGGCCGGGGGTGTTGGAGCCGCACCGATGACTCTTGCCAACGTCGTCGCCGTCGCGCTGTTCATCGGCGTGGTCATCTACGCACTGCTGGGCGGGGCCGACTTCGGTTCAGGTTTCTACGATCTCACTGCGGGCAGCGCTGAGCGGGGTGCGGAGATCCGGACGCTGATCGACCACAGCATCGGGCCCGTGTGGGAAGCCAACCACGTGTGGCTCGTCTACGTCCTGGTGATGTGGTGGACGGGGTTTCCGGGTTCATTTGCTGCCGCCACCACGACGCTGTTCATCCCACTGGTCCTCGCGCTGGCCGGAATTGTCTTGCGCGGAGCGAGTTTTGCGTTTCGCAAGTACTCCGCCACATTAAGGCAGGCACGGCTGTTCGGCGCGATCTTCGCCGGGTCGTCGTTGATCACTCCGTTCTTTCTCGGCACCGTGGCGGGAGCTATCGCGTCCGGCCGCGTCCCCGCCGACGGCTATGGCGACCGGATCGGCTCGTGGCTCAACCCCACGTCGCTGGTGGGAGGCGCGCTGGCGGTAGCGACCAGCGTGTTCCTGGCCGGGGCTTTCCTCACTGCCGATGCGGCCCGCGCCGGTGACGCCGAACTCGCAGAACGGCTGCGCGGACGCACGCTCTGGGTGGGGACCATTGCCGGGATCGTCGTCTTCGCCGGCCTGTATCCGATATACCGCGATGCGCCCGTGCTCGCCCGCGGGTTGGTCAGCGCCGCCTCGCCGCTGCTGGTGGTCGCCGCGCTCGCCGGGCTATCGGCGATGGGTCTGCTCTATCGCCGGAGGTACTCTCTCGCACGGCTTCCGGCAGCCGGGGCCGTCGCCTCCGTCGTCCTGGGATGGGGCGTCGCCCAGTATCCGTGGCTTCTCGTGAACGAAACGACGATCGCGGAAGGCGCGGGGGCGCCGGCAACGTTGGCCGGCCTGCTCGTCGTCGTTGCACTGGCTGTCGTGATCGTGGCACCTGCACTCGGGTACCTGCTGTGGCTGACCCAGACCGAAAAGTGGACGCACACCTGATTCGCGAGGTTTCATTCATCGGGCCAGTGTCTATATGTCCTTCCATGGCCGGTGTCGGCGACGTTCTTCAGTGGGCCCGTGAGCAGGTGGCGTCACGCGTGCCGAAAGCCGACCTTGACCAGCGCGACCCCGACTACATCCGCGACCAACTGCCGGGATTGTGGTTGCTGGCGTCGGTGTACTTCCGTGCCGACGTGCGCGGCTTGGACCGCATTCCCACCGAAGGTCCGGTACTTCTGGTGGGCAATCACAGTGGCGGCAACCTGCCGCCGGACACTTTCGTGTTCACTCTGGCGTTCTCGTCGTACTTCGGCGTCGAGCGACCGTTCTACCAGCTGGCACACAACCTCGTCGTGTCCATGCCGGGACTGGGATCACTGCGCAAGTTCGGCACCGTCGCCGCCAACCACGACAACGCCCTGCTGGCCCTGCAGTCGGGCGCCGCACTCCTGGTGTACCCCGGCGGTGACTACGAGGTGTTCCGGCCGTCGTGGAAGCGCCATCAGGTCGACTTCGGCGGCCGCAAGGGCTACGTCAAGCTCGCCCGGCAAGCCGGTGTCCCGATCGTGCCGATCGCCAGCGTCGGCGGCCAAACCATCCACGACCGCCGCATCGGGTATCGGGCGGTCAGCAGACCGATCACGACACCGGCGACGATGGCTGTCACCACTGACAGCGAAAGCATCCCACCCGCGACGCCCTTCGAAAGTCCTTGGGCCGCAGTCAGGTACGGAACGCCCCACATCAACGCGAACACGGTCACCGAGAACTGGGTGCCCATGTGCGTGAAGAAGCCGAGCCGGGTGCCGGGACGCAGCCATACGATCTTGACGCCGGCCAGCGTGGCACGCAGGTCGGTCTTCTCGTCACGGGGCGTCGCCCCTTGCGGGGTGTCGTGAACGAGCGAAAGCGTCAACGCGATCGACAGCAGACCGAGCGCGGCTACCGATGTGTAGGCGGTGGTCCAGCTGCGGTCGGTGAGCAACGCGAAAAACGGTACGGCCGAGAGGACTTGGCCCAGCTGGCCGCAGATGCCGGTCAGCTGCGTCACCAAGGGAACCCGCCGCGGCGGGAACCAGTGCGGCACCAGCCGCAAGACCGAGATGAAGGTCAGAGCATCGCCGAGGCCGACGACCGCGCGGGCCGCAATCGCGGTGGGCAACGACGTGGTGAAGGCGAGGGTGAGCTGACCGGCGGCCATCAGCGCGGCGCCGGAGGCGATCAGTGCTTTCGAGCCGAACTTG
This sequence comes from uncultured Actinomycetota bacterium, assembly GCA_963775205.1. GTDB lineage: Bacteria > Actinomycetota > Actinomycetes > Mycobacteriales > Mycobacteriaceae > Mycobacterium. The sequence continues at coordinate 272,766 of CAVZHV010000005.1, forward strand.
TCGAGCAGCACCCCGGCCGGAACCTGGGCGCCCGCGTAGACCACCACCTGCAGAACGACGAACGACGACAGCACGCCGGGGCTGGCACCGAACCGGCTTGCCGCCTCCAGCCCGGACACGCCCAGCGTCGTGCGGTCGAGGACCGCGAGGATGTAGGCCAGCAGCCCGACTGACCAGACCACCCACGCGCGCATGCTATTTCCCGCGGGACCGCAACCGCCGCACTGGCCGCGTCTCGATGGCATCGATGGTCAACGTGCGGCGCGCGAAGCGCCATCCGGCGTCGGTGCGCACGTACTCGTCGTCGTAGCGCAGGTACCAGGCGACGTCGGTGACGTGCTCGTCGTCGCGGGTGAAGTGATGGGCGATACAGGCGATCCGGCCCCGGGCTCTACCTTTTTGCAGTGCGGCCGTGTATGTTTCGCCGACGATCGCGTGCACGGTTCGCTCCGTTTGGGCGACGCTGGCGACGGCTTCTTCGATCTCGGACCGCCCCCGACGAACGAGATCGGGTTCGAGTGTCCGCGGTGGATCAGGCACGGTCAGCGTCGCGTCTTCGCCGAACAACTCGACAACCTCTGCGAAGCGGCGATCGTCCACGCCGGCGGCGTAGCGGTGCACGAGATCGGACAGTGCGAGCCGGTCGTCGGGGTTCACGCCTGCAGTCCGAGCCGTTGAGCGCAGGCCGACACCATGTCCTTGGCCTGTTGGACGTCGTCCACGGCCGGCATGGCCAGCACGATGCGATCGGCGCCCAGCTCGGCCAGTTTCGCGGCTCGGTCGCGGTCGATCTTCGTGACGAGGTGACCGAGCGACAGTTGAAGTGCTTCGGGATCACGCCCGGTGCGGGCGGCCTCGTCGCGCATCGTGGCCACCAAGTCGTCGAGCGCCGATCCGGTGACGCCAAGCGGTTGGAAACCGTCGCCGAGGCGTCCCGCCCGCGTGGCCGCGGCGACGCTGTGCCCACCGATGTGAATCGGAAGTCGCTCGCCCTGAACGGGTTTCGGATAGCAGGTCACGTCGTGGAACGTGAAGAACTCGCCGCTGTGGCTCGCCCCGGCCGGGTGGTCCGCCCACAGCAGCCGCATCACCTCGATCTGCTCGTCGGCGCGGCGGCCGCGGCGGCCGAAGGGCGCACCGCAGGCTTCGATCTCCTCGCGCAGCCAGCCGACGCCGACGCACAGCTGCAGCCGCCCCTGCGACAGCGCGTCGATGGTCGCCACCCGCTTCGCAAGCACCACGGGGTGGTGGTTGGGCAGCACCAGCACACCGGTGGACAGGCCGAGCGTTGTCGTCTGGCCGGCGATGAACGCAAGCAGGTCAAGGGGATCCGGCACGGGGCAGGTGGGGGCGAGTTCGACGCGCCCCGACACGTCGTACGGATAGACGCTGTCGTACGTGGTCGCGAGCACGGTGTGCTCGACGGCGATGATCTCGTCGAAACCGCAAGCCTCGACGTGGCCGGCGAATGTCGAGATCCACGACGGGTCGGCGGTGACGCCGGTGGCGAGAGGCGGAAAGATTGCGTACTTCATGTGGCATCGCCGCCGACCGCAGCCCGCATCACGTCGGCCAGCGTCGCTGCACGCCGGTCGCGGAACACGTCTTCCAGCAACATCTTTCGCCCTTTCGGGTCAGCCAACGGCACGCGCCAGTTCGGATACTCGTCGGTGGTGCCGGGCTGGTTCTGGGTGCGGCGGTCGCCGACGGCGTCGCTGAGTGACAGGGCCAGCAGCTTGGACGGGGTCCGGCCGAGATAACGGTGCAGCGCGAGCACCGTGTCGTCGACATCGGGATCATCTGGGAGCAGTCCGGCCCGGCGCACCTCCGTCAACCATGCCTGCTGCTCCGCGCGGTCGGTGGCGAGTTCCTCGTCGAACGAGCGGGTGAGCAGGCCGATCCGGTCACGCAGCCGGACATGCTCGCCAGCAAGGTATCCGGCCGTCGGGGGAAGGTCGTGCGTGGTGACCGACGAGAGGCAGTACTCGCGCCACCGTTCGGCCCGAACCGGTCGACCGTCACCGCCGTGGTCCATTTCGAACCACAAGATCGACGTGCCGAAGACGCCGCGCTCGCTCAGGTAGTCGCGCACCCACGGCTCGACGGTGCCGAGGTCTTCGCCGACGACGAGCGCGCCGGCCCGGTGCGCCTCCAGGGCGAGGATGCCGACTATCGCCTCGTGGTCGTAGTACACATAGGTGCCCTGGGTCGGCTTGGCGCCCTTGGGAATCCACCACAGCCGGAACAGTCCGATGATGTGGTCGATGCGCACACCGCCGGAATGCCGCAGCACCGCGTTGACCATCGACCGGAACGGCCGGTACTCGTGCTCGGCGAGCGCGTCGGGGCGCCACGGCGGCTGCGACCAGTCCTGGCCCTGCTGGTTGAACGCGTCCGGGGGAGCGCCTGCGCTGACGCCCAGCGCGAGCACGTCCTGCAGCGCCCACGCGTCGGCGCCGTTCGGGTGCACGCCGACGGCGAGGTCGTGCATGATGCCCAGCGCCATCCCCGCTGCCAGAGCATGAGCCTGAGCGACGGTGAGCTGATCGTCGAGCTGCCACTGCAGCCAGCGGTGGAAGTCGATGTCGTCGGCGTGTTCTTCGGCGAAGGCCGCTATCCCGGGTGCGTTCGGGTGCTGGAGGTCTGGTGGCCACTGATGCCAGTCGCTGCCGTAGGTCTCGGCGAGGGCGCACCACGTGGCGAAGTCGTCGAGCGCGCGGCCTTCGCGCTGCCGGTATTCGGCGTAGGCGAGGTCGCGGCCCGACGACCGCGGCACCCGGTAAATCTGCTCCAGCGCAGCCCGTTTGGCGGCCCAGGCCGCATCCCGGTCGATCGAGTCCACACGCCTGGCCCCGCTCTGAACGTCCTCGCGCAGCCTGCGAACTCGTCCTCGGCGGCGGAGGTAGGCGAACTCCGGGACGGCCTCGACCCGGAGGTAGATCGGGTTGACGAAGCGACGCGAGGTGGGCAGGTACGGAGACGGCTCCATCGGGGCGGTGGGCGCGTCGGCGTGCAGCGGATTGACCAGGACGTAGCCGGCGTTGTGGCGTGACGCCGCCCAGACGGCCAGGTCGGTGAGGTCGGTGAGATCGCCTACGCCCCAAGATCTTTTCGAGCGCACGCTGTAGAGCTGGGTGGCCAGGCCCCAGGTCCGGCGCGATCCGAGGCGTGCGGGCAGCGCCAGGGTGGCCGGCGTGACGATCACCGCGGTGCCGGTCGGGGAGTTCGCGTCGTCGAGATGCAGCCGGTGGTAGCCCAGCGGCAGGTTGGCGGGCAGCTCGAAAGTGGCCTCGCCGACGCGGCGGCCGTCGAGGTCGTAGGGCGCGGTGAAGTTGTCCAGCTGACGCAGACCGGCCCAGACGCTGCCGTCCTCCAAGCGAATCCACAATCGTGCCGGTTCGCCGTGAGTGACGTGCACCCAGAACGGCGTCGGCGTCCCCGCCCGCATGACGATCACCGGTGGCAGCGCGCGCGACCAGTAGGCGCGGTCGTGCGCGCGCAGCGCGGCAAGGCGCTCTTCTTCGGTGTCCGCCGCGACCCCGAGCGCGCCGAGAACGGCGACGAGCGTGTCATCGGGCACGACGACGTGGCGGCCGTTGGCGTCGTCGTACTCGGTGGCGACGCGATGTCGCGCGGCCAGGTCCGCCAGTGATTGGTGCGAGGTCATGGTCGCCATCTTTGCGGAGTCGTGGCGGGTAGTCTGCGGCAGATGCGAACCGCACGGCTCGCAGGGCCACCGTCGACTCGGGATCGTCGGGCCCGGGTCGCGGTGGCGGCGCTGTTTCTGACCAACGGCGCGCTGTTTGCGAACCTGCTGCCGCGGTATCCGGAGATCAAGGCCGACCTCGGGTTGTCGAACGCCGCCTATGGTGTTGCGGTTGCGGCGTTCTCGGCCGGGGCTCTGGTCACCGGTCCACTGGCGGCGTCGTTGATCCGCCGGTTTCGGTCGGCGCGGGTCGCGGTCGTCGGGTCGGCGGGCATCGCGATATTCGCCTGGCTCGCCGCGATGGCGCCCTCGGTTGTGGCGTTCGCGTTGGCGCTGTTCGTCGCCGGGGGTGCGGACGCGGTCACCGACGTCGCGCAGAACGCGCACGGGTTGCGGGTGCAGCGGCGGTATGGGCGGTCGATCATCAACTCGTTTCACGCCGTGTGGTCGGCCGGCGCGATTCTCGGCGGGGCGATGGGTGCCGCCGCGATCGCGTTGCATGTCTCGCGCGGCACTCACTTGGCGGTGTCGGCGGTGGTCTTCTCGGCTGTGTGCGTCGTCGGGTACCGGTATCTGCTGCCGGGGCCCGACGAGCCCGCCGCGGCGGTCCGGCCCACGTCGTCGGCACAGGCAGGAGTGTCGACAGCGACATGGGCGGCGTTGGCCGCTCTGGTGACACTCGCAATCGCCTCCGCGACCGTCGAGGACGCGGGCAGCTCATGGGCCACGCTGTACATGCGGGAGCTGGGCGCTCCCGGTGCGATCGCGGTATCGGGATACATCGCGGCGGTCGGGTCTCAATTGGTCGGCCGGCTGCTGGGCGACCGGCTCGTCGACCGGTTCGGACAGCGTGCGGTAGCCCGCACCGGAGGGGTGATCGCGGCTGTCGGCATGGGTGCGGCGTTGGCGTTCCCGAGCGCTCCCGCGGTGATCGGCGGGTTCGCGGCCGCCGGATTCGGCGTGGCGACGCTCATTCCTGCGGCGATGCAGCGTGCCGACGAGCTTCCCGGGCTGAAGCCGGGGACCGGGTTGACGGCGGTCACCTGGCTGATGCGCGTCGGCTTCGTGTTCGCGCCGATGATCGTCGGCGCGATCGCGGACGCGTTCAGTCTGCGTGCGGGTTTGCTCACCGTGCCAGTGGCAGGGCTCGTGGTGATCGCGCTGGCGGGTGTGCTGGCCAACCGTCGCAGGCGTTAGTGCGGTTCGCCGTCGTCGTCGTCCTCCTCGAGCATGCGTTCGGGGTGGTGGGTGGTGTTGGTGCGGGGTTGGCCGTGGTCGAGTTCGGGGGGCGGTATCCATTCGGTGGTGCCGTCGTCGCGTTTCTTGGTTTTCCAGTCGCCGTCGGTGACCAGGCGGTTGTCGGGCCCGCAGGCCAGGGTGAGGTCATCGATGTTGGTCTGACCGCCGGCGGCCCAGTCTGTGGTGGCGTGATGCACTTGGCACCAATAGGGCGGGGCGTCGCAGCCCGGTTTGGTGCAGCCGCGCTCGAGGGCGTAGAGCACCAGGCGTTGGGCGGGGGTGGCCAGCCGGGTGGTGCGGCCCTTGTACAGCTGCAGGGGCTTGGCCTTGTCCAAGACCAGCAGAAGTTGTAGGCGTGGGCGGCCATCCGGATCAGCGTGGGAACCGGCAGCAGGGTGCCGCCCCCGGTGCGCGCCATCCCGGCCTTGGCCTGCAAATCCTTCAGCTCGACGGTGGCGGTGATGGTGACCGGCAGCCCCTGATGGCTGCCCAGCTCCCCCGACATCAACATGGCACGCACCATCGTGTTCAACGCGTCGTGGGTGCGCTGCGCCGCCGAGCGGTCATCGCCCTCGAGCGCCTGCGGTGACGGCTGGCCGGTGATGCTCGGCATCTCGTCTTGCGGGTTGCACATGCCCGGGGCGGCCAACTTGGCCAGCACCGCGTCCAGGCCGGCCCGCAGCTCGGGGTCCAGCCAGCCCGTGATCGCCGACATGCCGTCGTGTTGCTGGCGGCCGATGACGACCCCGCGTCGGCGGGCGCGGTGCTCATCGGAGAAGTCCCCGTCGGGGTTGAGCACCGTGGCATACCAGTCGGCGAAGCGTTTGAGCTCATCGGGGCGATAGCGCGCGGCGATTGCGGCCAGCGTGGCCTCGGCCTCACCCCGGGTGGCCTCGTCGACCCAGCACGGCAGCTGCGCGAGAAACTCCCGGATGATCGCCACCTGCCCGACGCTGATGTCCCCGGCGGCCTGCCCGGCCGCGGTGGCCTGCAGCTTGGGTGCCAGCGGCGCACCACTCAACGCCCGCCGCCCCGCCAAATCAACCGCCTCCTCCAAGCGGCGCCGGGCATCGCGGCGGTAGATCCGCAACCGATCAGCCAGCACATGCGCGGGCCGGCCCCCGATCTCCTCGACCGGGGCATAGGCCAGCTCGGCCAGCAGGGCATGCTCCCCGGCGGGCAGCCGGCGCCGCCACCGCTCCCGGCGCTCCAACACCTGCACCCGCTCGGATTGGCACAGTCCATCGGTGGGCAGGGCGTCAGCTGCGTCGAAGGCCGCATCGACTGCGTCGTATGCGCTCATCAGCTGATGGAACTGCGCCGAACTCATACCCGCAATGTATCGACGGCCACCGACAAGTCGAAGCCCCACAACGCAATTCGAGACCAGTCATCCACAAGCACGAATCCATCCACAGATTCGGACCAATGCCGGAAGAGCCCTTGACAACAGACCTCCACAGAGTTGCGCGTCGCGATAGTTAGCGGCCCTTACCACGGGTAACCTGGAGGGGGTATGAGCAGCACCAGCACGGTCGTCGAGACGACGTATGGCCCGGTCCGCGGCGTCGACCACGGCTACGTCAAGGTCTGGAAGGGCATCCGCTACGCCGCCCCTTCAGTCGGTGATCTGCGCTGGCGCGCGCCGCAACCACCCGAGCGTTGGACCAGGATCGCCGACGCCAGCCGCTTCGCCGCGGTGTGCCCGCAACCGCCTGTGCCCGTAATCCCGTTCGAACTCGGCGCCCCGGAAAGCGAGGACTGCCTCTTTTTGAACGTCTGGGCGCCCGCGCTGCCCGGCGACAGCAAGCCGGTCATGGTGTGGGTGCACGGCGGCGCATACATCCTGGGCTCCGGCAGCCAGCCGCTCTACGACGGAAGCGTCCTGGCGTCAAGCGGCGACGCCATCGTCGTCACCATCAACTACCGGCTCGGCGCGTTCGGTTTCCTTGACCCCTCTACCTTCAGCAGCGCGCGACGCCGCTACGACACGAATGTCGGCCTCCGCGATGTGATTTTCGCGCTGCAGTGGCTGCGCGACAACATCGCCGCGTTCGGGGGCGACCCCAACCGCGTCACGCTGTTCGGAGAGTCGGCCGGCGGCGGGGTGGTCACCACGCTGTTGACCAGTCCGGCAGCCGAAGGATTGTTCGCCGGCGCGATCGCTCAAAGTTCTCCTGCCACTTCAGTTTACGAGACTACGAGGGCGGCACGGGTGACCGGCATGGTGCTCGACCGGCTCGGCATCGACCACTCGGACATAGACCGGCTGGCGGACGTGCCCACCGACGCGCTGGTCGCCGCGTCTCAGGCCATCTTCGACACGGTGCCCGTGCAGACGCCCGGCAGGCTGGCGTTCGCGCCGATCGTCGACGGCGACGTCGTCCCCGACCATCCGGTGAAACTCGCACGCGCAGGGCGATCGCATCCCGTGCCGTTGATCATCGGCACCAACAAGCACGAAGCCGCCCTGTTCCGGTGGATGAAGTCGCCGCTGATGCCGATCACCCCGCCGGCGATCAAAGCCATGTTCGCCGAAATCGCCGCCGAGCAACCGGAAATCGAGCTTCCGACCGAAGAGCAGATCGGCTCGACCTATTCGGCAAGGCGCGTCAAGGCGCGCGGACTGGAGCTCGCGCGCGACATCGGCTTCCGCATGCCCTCGGTGTGGCTCGCCGAAGGCCACAGCGCGGTCGCCCCGGCCTACCTGTACCGCTTCGACTTTGCGACACCGATGCTCAAGATGATGGGCATCGGCGCGACGCACGCGATGGAATTGCCTTATGTCTGGGGCAATCTGAGGATGGGACCGAAAGACCCCACGTTCAAGCTCGGAGGCTACAAAGCGGGCAAGGCGGTGTCGGCGCGCATGCGGACCCGCTGGCTGAACTTCGCCGGCCAGGGCAAGCCGATCGGGCTGCCCGACGAACCCGCGTGGACTCCGTATCAGGACGCCGACCGCTCCTGCCTGGTGATCGACAGGGTGGACTCGGTGGTCAACGACCTCGACCGCAGCATCCGCGCGATGTGGGGCGACAGGGTTCTCAACTTCCGGTAGACCGGGCCTGTCAGTCGATAGCCTTGGTCGCCATGACCGGGACCGAGGTCGACGCGGAGGTCCGCCGCACGCCGGACCGCGCGATTCTCGGTGTCATCTTCCTGTTGCTGTTCGTCATGGCGTACAGCGAGGAGATCGTCAGCGGCGCGTTCCAGGTCCTCGACCAGGGGGAGACAGAGGACTGGCGGATCGCGCTCGTCGTCGTCGACATCGCGATCCTGGCCTGGATCGGCATGTTGAAGCGGTCGATCTCGCGCGACGATCACGGGGCACCGCGGCTGTGGCGCTGGTGGTGGGCGGCGTGTCGCTCGTCGTCGCGCTCAACGTCGTTCTCACTGGTTTGCAGGAGTTCCCGCCCGTATGGGTGGACGTGCTGTCCTCGGGGCTCTACACCGTCGCGATCGGCATCGGGATGATGTCGTCGATCAATGCCGATCCGGCGACGCTGTTCAGCTCGCGGAAGCGGGCGGCACTGCGGCGCGACTGGCTGCGGGTACCGGCCCGTCGTCCCACTGATCGTCGGCATCCTCGCCTGCTTCATCGGTGCCACGCTGTTCGTGGACTACTTCGACGCCGATACGGTGCGGTCTGTCCCTCCGGAAATGGCCGCCGAGATCGCGGTACTGCCGTTGAACGACCGGCTCGACGTGCTGAGCAGCCTGTGCCAGAACACGGTCAACCCGTGGTACTTCCAGAACATCGTCGAGGTGCTGCCGCTGCTGCTGCTGGCACTGGGGGTGGAGTTCAACTTCTTCCGGCGCACCCTTCGTGACCCGGCCCAACGTGCCGCCACGGCGGCGACGGTCGCGGTCATTGCGCTGGGTCTGGTGTTCGCACTGTCGACGCTGCCGTGGGCGAGGGACGAGTGCGGTTGCACGGCTGGCATGAGTACCTGACCTTCGTCATGTCGCTGCAAGCGGTCTTCACCGCCATCACGACGCTCGTCTGGGTGCTGGTGGTCAACGTGCCGGACGACGAGACCGCCGGCGAGCCCCGGTAAGCTGGCGGGGGAGGTACCAGCGTGGAACATGTAGCGGCTTTTCTCGACGTGCTGCCGCCGCAGATGCGTGACCCTGTGCTGTTCGCGATCCCGTTCTTCCTGCTGCTGCTCATTCTGGAGTGGACGGCGGCGCGCAGGCTCGAGCACATTGAGTCCGAGCGGGCGCCGTCGGGCGCCTTTCACGCCCGCGACTCGTGGGCGAGCATCTCGATGGGCCTGGTGTCGGTGGCCACCACCGCAGCATGGAAGTTCGTCGCGCTGCTGGGCTACGCAGCGATCTATGCATATCTCGCGCCGTGGCACCTGTCGTCTGGTCAGTGGTACACGTGGCTGATCGCGCTCGTCGGCGTGGACCTGCTCTACTACACGTACCACCGCATCGCGCACCGGGTCAGGCTGATCTGGGCCACGCATCAGGCGCACCACTCCAGCGAGTACTTCAACTTCGCGACGGCGCTGCGCCAGAAGTGGAACAACAGCGGCGAGATTCTGATGTGGATCCCGTTGCCACTGGTGGGCATTCCGCCGTGGATGGTGTTCGCGAGCTTCTCGGTGAGCCTGATCTACCAGTTCTGGATTCACACCGAACGCATCGGAAAGCTTTGGCGGCCAGTCGAATTCGTCTTCAATACGCCGTCCCACCATCGGGTGCACCACGGCAGGGATCCGGAGTACCTCGACAAGAACTACGGCGGCATCTTGATCATCTGGGACCGCTTGTTCGGTTCCTTCCAGCCCGAACTGTTCCGCCCGCACTACGGGCTGACCAAACCGGTCGGCACGTTCAACATCTGGAAGCTGCAGACGCACGAATACGTCGCAATGGCACGCGACGTGCGCTCGGCGAGGCGCTGGCGCGACAAGTTGCGTTACGTCTTCGGACCGCCCGGCTGGGAGCCGGCCCCCGTCGAGCACCGCGAGGTGCCGGCACCCGCTGCGGCCTGACCCCTCCCGCAAGGTCGCCGTCTCAGGGAAGGATGAGCGGCATGGATGTCAAAGAGGTGCTGCTGCCGGGCGTCGGCTTGCGATACGAGTTCGATATCCGAGACGGCGAGCGCGTCGGCGTGATCGCCCGGCGGTCGGGTGACTTCGAGGTGGTGATCTACAACCGCGACGACCCCGACGAAGCCACACCGCTGTTCCGCCTCACCGAGGAGGAGGCCGAGGCACTCGCCCAGATTCTCGGGGCACCGCGGATCGCCGAACGGTTCGCCGACCTCACTCGGGAGGTGCCCGGGCTCAACGCCGGGCAGGTGGAGATCGGCCCGGACAGCCCGTTCATCGACCGCCCGCTCGGCGACACCCGCGCACGCACCCGAACCGGCGCGTCGATCGTCGCGATCGTGCGCGACGACGAAGTTCTGGCCTCACCGGACCCAGCCGAGTTGCTGCGCCGCGGGGACGTGCTGGTGGTGATCGGCACCGAGGAGGGCATCGCAGGCGTCGAGCACATCGTCGAGCGGGGCGATGTGGCCGGCCCGCCGGCCGGAGGCTGACGGTGCAGGTTTCCGCGACGCTGCTTTTGGAGCTGGGCGTCATCCTCGCCGTGCTCACAGTGCTCGGAGCGGCCGCGCGCCGGTTCGCGCTTTCGCCGATACCGCTCTACCTGTTGGCCGGCTTGGCGCTCGGCGAGGGCGGCATCGTGCCCGTTCCGGCGGCCGACGAATTCGTGGTGTCGAGCGCGTCGATCGGTGTCGTGCTACTGCTGCTGACGCTGGGACTGGACTTCTCGATGAGCGAGTTCGCCAGCAGCCTGCGCCGTCACCTTCCGTCCGCCTGGGTGGACCTGCTCTTGAACGCAGTACCCGGCGCGGTCGCCGGATGGCTCCTCGGTCTGGACGTTGTGGGCGTGCTGGCGATGGCGGGAATCACGTACATTTCGTCGTCTGGCGTGATCGCGCGGGTGCTCAACGACTTGCGCCGGCTCGGTAACCGCGAGACGCCGGCAGTGCTGTCGATTCTCGTGCTCGAAGACTTCGCGATGGCCGCCTACCTGCCGCTTCTTGCGGTGCTCGTGGCGGGCGGCACATGGCTGGGCGCGCTCGTCGGGATGGGCATTGCGGTAGCAGCGCTCGTCGTGGCGTTCACCGCCTCATACCGCTGGGGCCATCACGTCGGTCGCCTTGTCGCACACCCGGATTCGGAACAACTGCTGCTGCGGATCCTGGGCCTGACGTTGATCGTCGCAGCGTTGGCGGAGTTCGTCCACGCGTCGGCCGCCGTCGGCGCGTTCCTGGTCGGCCTGACACTGACCGGCGACACGGCTGACCGTGCCCGCAAGGTCCTCAGCCCGCTTCGCGATCTTTTCGCCGCCATCTTCTTTCTGGCGATCGGGTTCTCCGTCGACCCCAGAGAGCTGATCCCGATGCTGCCTGCAGCGCTGGCACTTGCGGTTGTCACGGCCGCGACGAAGGTGGCCACCGGCATGTACGCGGCGCGGCGCGACGGGGTGGCAAGGCGCGGTCAGCTGCGGGCGGGCACGGCGCTGATTGCGCGCGGCGAGTTCTCCTTGGTGATCATCGGGTTGGTGGGCCAGACCATCGAGACTGTCGAATCGGTGGCGACGACGTACGTGTTCGTGATGGCGATCGCGGGTCCGGTGCTGACGCGATTCGTGGGGGCGCCGCCGAAGGTGCCGGCAGCGTGACCGATCAGGTTGTGCGGCTGCGCGACGGGCGCCGGCTTGGCTACACCGAATACGGCGATCCCGCCGGCTTTCCGCTGGTGAACTGCCATGGCGGTCTAGCATGCAGGCTCGACGTGGCGGCGGCCGACGACGTCGCCCGCCGCAGTTCGGTGCGGCTCATCTCCCCGGACCGTCCCGGAGTCGGGTTGTCCGATCCGCAGCCGGGCCGCACGGTGCTGGACTGGGCGGCCGATGTCTCGCAGCTGACGAAGCACCTCGGCGTCGAGCGGTTCTCGGTGATGGGGTGGTCGATGGGCGGTCCCTATGCCGTCGCGGTGGGTTGCGCGCTGCAGGCAGCAGTGCACCGGGTCGCGATCATCGCTGGTGCGATCCCGCTCGACGAGCCCGGCGCGTTCGCGCAGTTGCCGCTGGTGGACCGCATGTACACCCGGCTGTCGCAGCGGATGCCATGGTCGGCTCGCCAATGCTTTCGCGCGATGACCCTGGTCGCCGCGGCCGTCCCGGGGCTCTACGGCCGCCTCGCCGCACGCGGCCTCGGGGCCGCCGACGCAGCGGTGATCCGGGACGAGGGCTTCACCACGTTCGCCCGGATGTCGCGAGAGGCGCTGCGGCAGCCTGAAGGCGTGGTTGAGGAGTACCGGACGTGGATGCGGCCGTGGGGGTTCGCGCTCGAGGAGTTGCGGGTCGGAGTCGACGTGTGGGCGGGTGCCGACGACGCGCTGCTCGATCCGCGGTGGCCGCCCGACCTGGCGCGGCGGATCCCGCACGCGGTGCTGCACGTGCGCCCGGGCGGGCACTTCGTGGCTCACCTGCACTACCGCGAGATTTTCGAATCACTTAGGAGCTAACGGCCGGGCCGTGCTCGCCGATATGCCGGGAGTACGGGACGGAATCAGTGGGTAGCCGCCCTGATACCCGGCGGTTCGCGACGGCCGCCGGTAATGTTCGGCCGGTGATCCCGGCCCTCGATGGATCGGAGTTGGCGGGTGCAACGGATCATCGTGCGAGTTCTCACAGTGCTCACGGCCGCGGTCGCTGCGCTGGCCGTTCCGTCGTCCCCAGCTCACGCCAGTCCTGTGCCGGTCTATCCCGGGATGGAGATCAGGCAGGACACCAACCTCTGCACGCTCGGCTTCGTCGAGCCGACGCTGCGAATCGCGGTGACCGCCGGGCACTGCCGCGGCAGCGGGACCGTCACCGACAAGGAGAACAACGTCGTCGGAAGCATGGCGATGTTCCGCGACAGCATCCCCGACGGGACCACGGTGTCGACCAACGACTCGATCTTCGACTACGAGGGGATCCAGCTGACCGGCGACGTCACGATCTCCGACGTGCTTCCCGGCGGCCGCGGGCTGGTATCCGATCCCGGCCTGATCATCAGCCCCGGGCAGTCCGTGTGCCATTTCGGCGTCACGACCGGCGAAAGCTGCGGGACCGTCGAGGCCGTCTACAACGGCTGGTTCACGATGGGCCACGGGATCGTCAGCCAGAAAGGTGACTCCGGCGGACCGGTCTACGTGCTGACGAACGACGGACGGGCGGTGATCGTCGGCGTCTTCAACAGCACGTGGGGCGACTACCCGGCCGCGGTGTCGTGGAACGCGATTCGTCAGCAGATCCACGAAGACGTCAACGCGCCGTCGGCGGCCGTTCAGCGGGCGGCGTGGCAGTTGAGCCCCTAGCTCCTGAACTAGAACGTGTTTCACTTCTAGGGCCCGGTTGGACTATCCTGCGGGGAAATGTCCGCTGCTGTCCGAACACCTGTCCAGGTCGCGTGGGTCACGCCTGACCTCGACGCGACGGAAACGGCGCTGACCGCGCTGTTGGGCGCGAAGAAGTGGGTCCGGATGCCGTCCGTGCACTTCGGGCCGGCAAGCTGCACGTATCGCGGCCGGCCGGCTGACTTCGTCGCCGACATCTCGCTCAGCTATGCCGGTGACATGCAACTGGAACTCATCGCGCCGGTCTCCGGCGACAGCATCTACACGGAGTTCCTGCGCGACAGCGGTCCCGGCCTCCATCACATCTGCGTCGAGGCCGAAGACGCCGCCGGGTACGGGGAGGCGCTCGCTGCAGCGGAGGCCGACGGGGCGGCCGTCGTGCAACAGGGCGTGATGCCGGGCGGCATGCACTTCGCGTACGTGTCGGCCGCGGGGGCCGGCGTGCCGTACCTGGAGATCGCGCTCATCCCGGCCGAGATCCGGGCCTTTTTCGACTACGTCAAGCAGGAGCAGATTTGACCGACGAGATTCCGCAGACCCTGCACGCCAGTGACATCCAGGATTGGTCGGACGACGTCGACGTGGTGGTGATCGGGTTCGGCATCGCCGGCGGGTGCGCCGCGGTGAGTGCGGCCGCCGAGGGGGCGCGCGTGCTGGTGCTGGAGCGGGCGGCGGCTGCGGGCGGAACCACCGCGATGGCCGGCGGACATTTCTACCTCGGCGGTGGTACCGCGGTGCAGAAGGCCACGGGGCATGACGATTCGCCCGAGGAGATGTACAAGTATCTCGTCGCGGTGTCCCGCGAACCCGAGTACGACAAGATCCGCGCCTACTGCGAGGGAAGCGTCGAACACTTCAACTGGCTGGAGGACTTGGGTTTTCAGTTCGAGCGCAGTTTCTACCCGGGCAAGGTCGTGGTCCCGCCGGGCACCGAAGGGCTGTCGTACACCGGCAACGAGAAGGTGTGGCCGTTCTGTGAGCAGGCGAAGCCTGCGCCGCGCGGGCATTCCGTGCCCGTGCCCGGTGAGCTGGGCGGCGCGGCGATGGTGATCGAGCTGCTGGTGAAGCGGGCCGACGAACTGGGCGTCCGGGTCCGCTACGAGACCGGAGCGACCGGCCTCATTCTGGACGACAGTGGCGCGGTGGCCGGTGTCGCGTGGAAGCACTTCGCGGAAACCGGTGCGGTCAAGGCGAATTCGGTGATGATCGCCGCTGGCGGATTCGCGATGAACAAGGACATGGTGGCCAAGTACACGCCCGCGCTCGGTCATCAGCGCCGCACCAAACACCACGGCCTGGTCGAGCCCTACATCCTGGGTAACCCCTATGACGACGGCCTGGGCATCCGATTGGGTGAGTCGGCGGGAGGGGTCGCAAAGAATCTGGACCAGATGTTCATCACTGCGGCGGCCTACCCTCCGGAGATTCTGCTCACGGGTGTCATCGTCAACAAGGAGGGCAAGCGGTTCGTCGCCGAGGACTCGTATCACGCGCGAACGTCGGCTTTCGTCCTCGAACAACCCGACCAGACGGCGTATTTGATCGTCGACGAAGCCCACATGCAAATGCCCGAGATGCCGCTGATCAAGTTCATCGACGGGTACGAGACGGTGGCCGAGATGGAGACCGCACTCGGAATTCCGGAGGGCAACCTCGCCGCGACGCTGAACCGTTACAACGAGTACGCCGCCCGCGGCGAAGACCCGGACTTCCACAAGCAGCCCGAATACGTTGCCGCACAAGACAAGGCACCGTGGGCTGCGTTCGACCTGTCGCTGGGCCGGGCGATGTACTCAGGCTTCACGATGGGCGGTCTCGCCGTGACCATCGACGGCGAAGTTCTGCGAGAGGACGGCAGCGTGGTACCTGGCCTCTATGCCGCTGGTGCCTGCGCGTCGAACATCGCGCAGGACGGCAAAGGCTACGCCAGCGGGACGCAGTTGGGCGAAGGCTCGTTCTTCGGCCGCCGCGCCGGAGCCCGCGCGGCGAAAAAGGCTGTGGCGCAGGCGCGTTAGACCGGTTCCCGTTCCTTCTCAACCGGGCCGAGCCGCCACTCGCCTTCCCCGAGGAGGCTCAGTTGCTTGTCGTGATATTGGTTGACGGCGGCTCGGTGGCTGACGCTGACGACGATGCAGCGCGGCAGCTCACGCCGAAGCAGTTGGTAGAGAGTCATTTCCAGGCCCTCGTCGAGCGCCGAGGTGGCCTCGTCGAGGAATACCGCCTTCGGCTTGGTCAGCAGGATGCGGGCGAACGCCACCCGCTGCTGTTCACCTGGGGAGAGCACCTTGGCCCAGTCGACCACCTCGTCGAGGCGGTCCACGAGGTGGGGAAGCGCCACTTTGACGAGCATGTCCTGCAACTGCCGGTCGGGTATCTCGCCTGCGGCGCGCGGGTAACTCACCACCGCGCGCAGATCACCGAGCGGAACATAGGGCAACTGCGACAGGAACATCGTCTCGTTTGAGTCCCCGGGACGCCGAAGGGTGCCCGTCGCGAACGGCCAAAGCTCTGCCAGGCTGCGCAACAGCGTCGTCTTGCCGGTGCCAGAGCGACCAATGATGACCAGTCCGTCGCCAGCGCCGAGCTGGACATTCAGCGGCGAAATCAGCTGCTGCCCGACAGGAGTCCGGACCTCGATGTCGTCGAGTTCGACGCCGTGCCCCCGGCTGTCCTCGGTGGTGATCGTCGGCAAATGGCGAGCCCGGTCGTTCGCGTCCACAAGACCGTAGAGACGGATGATCGCCGCGCGGAGCGAGGCGAACTTGTCATAGGAATTGCGGAAGAACGACAGAGAATCGTGGATATTGCCGAATGCTGATGCGGTTTGGCCTACATCGCCGAACTTGATGTCCCCGGCGAACAGTCGCGGCGCCTGGACCACCCATGGCAGCGGGTTGATCACCTGGCTCATCGACACGTTCCAGCCCCAGAACCCCACCGTGCGGCGGACATAGCGGCGGTAGTTGTCGATGATCGGCGTGAAGCGACTCTGCAACTGCACACGTTCGGCTTTCTCACCACGGTAGAAGCCCACCGCCTCGGCCGCGTCTCGCAGCCGGACCAGCGCATAGCGAAACGCCGCGTTCAGTTTCTCGTTGCGGAAGCTGTACCTGATCAACGGGTGTCCGATCCAGAACGCGACGACGGTTGCGATGAGCACGTAGAGAATCACCACCCAGAACATCGCTTTCGGAATGGTGAAGCCCGCGAGCGCCAGCGGACCGGACAGGTTCCACAAGATCGCGGCGAAGGAGATCACCGAGACCACAGCGTTGATCGCGCCGAACAGCAGCACGCTCGACGTCCCGTTCGCGGGCTCGTTCGGGGTGCCCCCGACGCCTGCGGTGAACACGTCGACGTCCTGCTGGATGCGCTGGTCGGGGTTGTCGATGGTGTCGTCGATGAATCGGCCCCGGTAATACGCCTGCCCCTCGAGCCAGTTCTCGGTCACATGCCCGGTCAGCCAGACCCGCCATCTGATGATGAAACGCTGCATCAGGTAGATGTCGGTCATGATGCGGATGACGTGCAGCGCCGCCATGATGCAGAAGGTGGCGATGGCCATCCAAAACCCGTGTATTCCAGACTGTTTCACGGCTTCGTCGCCGGCCGCCGCCCCTTCGAACGCGGTCTGCAGACTCGTGTACAGATCGTTCCCGTAGTAACTGAAGAGCACGTCGAGCCGTACCCCCAGAACGACCGACAACAGGAGCACTGCCAGCATCAGCCACACCGGGATGGATTGCCGACCGACGAAATAGCCGCTGGTGATCCGCCAGTACTGCCGGCCCCACACGGTCGTGTATCGGAGAACGACGAGCACGGCCACCGTGCAGACGGCGCTGATCGCCCAGGCCTTGGCGACCCAGATCAGCGAATCAATCGGCGCCGAAGCCCAGTCGATCGAGGGCGTGAACAGTTCCGGCTCCATGGGACCTCCTGACGATCTCGCAGCGAAGCTACCCCAGCGGTCAGCGTGCGGCCCGCCGCCGGGATCTAGGCTCACCGGGCATGAGCATCGAAGCTGCCGCCGGTGCATGCCGGCCGCCTCATCGCCCGTCGTCTGAAAGCCAGCGGCATCGACACGGTGTTCACGCTGTCGGGCGGGCACCTGTTCTCGTTCTACGACGGCTGCCGCAGCGAGGGCATCCGCCTGGTGGACACCCGGCACGAGCAGACCGCCGCGTTCGCCGCGGAGGGCTGGTCGAAGGTGACGCGGACACCTGGGGTGGCGGCGCTGACTGCCGGGCCGGGCGTCACCAACGGCATGAGCGCGATGGCGGCCGCACAACAGAACCAGTCGCCGCTGGTGGTGCTCGGTGGCCGCGCGCCGGCGCTGCGGTGGGGGCAGGGCTCGCTGCAGGAGATCGACCACGTGCCGTTCGTCGCGCCGCTGGCGCGGTTTGCCGCGACCGCGACCTCGGCCGAGTCCGCGGCGCTGCTGGTCGACCAGGCGCTGCTCGCCGCCGTGACCGCGCCGTCGGGCGTGGCGTTCGTCGACTTCCCGATGGACCACGTGTTCTCCGAGGCACCCGACCCGCGGCTGCCCGGCGCGCTTTCCGACGTGCCCTCCGGTCCTGCCGCGGCGGGCGCCGAACTGGACCGCGCCGCGGAGTTGCTCGGCCGGCGCTGCGCGGCCGGTGATCATGGCCGGCACCAACGTGTGGTGGGGCCGGGCCGAGGCGGCGCTGTTGCGGCTAGCGGAGCGCGGGCGGATACCGGTGCTGATGAACGGCATGGCCCGCGGCGTGGTGCCCGCCGACCACGAGCTGGCGTTTTCGCGGGCGCGCTCGCGGGCGCTGAAGGAGGCCGACGTCGCAGTCGTGGTCGGCGTTCCGATGGACTTCCGGCTCGGGTTCGGCGGCGTGTTCGGGGCCGACACCCAGCTGATCGTCGCCGACCGCGTCGAACCCGCGCGTGGGCACCCTCGCGCGGTCGCGGCCGAGCTGTACGGCGACTTGTCGACGACGCTGTCGGCGCTGAGCGACGCGCGCTCCCCGGATCGGCAGGCGTGGATCGCCGACCTGCGAGCGGCCGAGACGGCGGCCCGGGCCGCCGAGCACGCCGAGCTCTCCGACGACCGCACCCCGCTGCACCCGATGCGGGTGTACGCCGAGCTCACCCCGATGCTGGATCGCGACGCGATCGTCGTCATCGACGCCGGCGACTTCGGCTCGTACGCGGGCCGGGTGATCGACAGCCACGTCCCCGGCGCGTGGCTGGACAGCGGGCCGTTCGGATGCCTGGGCTCGGGACCGGGCTACGCATTGGCGGCCAAGCTGGCACGGCCCGACCGCCAAGTCGTGCTGCTGCAGGGCGACGGTGCGTTCGGGTTCTCCGGGATGGAGTGGGACACGTTGGTGCGCCACGACGTTCAGGTGGTTTCGGTGATCGGCAACAACGGCATCTGGGCGTTGGAGAAGCACCCGATGGAGATGCTGTACGGCTACTCGGTCGTGGCGGAACTGCGTCCGGGCACCCGCTACGACGAGGTGGTGCGCGCGCTGGGTGGGCACGGGGAACTGGTGTCCACTCCCGGTGAGCTGCGGCCGGCGCTGGAGCGGGCGCTGGGCTGCGGGCTGCCGGCGGTCGTCAACGTCCTCACCGACCCGAGCGTGGCGTACCCGCGGCGGTCGGTTCTGGCCTGATCCCTCGGCGAGCGTGCGTCGAATGCCAGCGGCATCGGAGTGTCGGCGGCGCGACGCGCACGCTCGCGGAAAAAGGGGGGTTCGCCACCGCGTACCGTTGTGCTGTGCCGAAATCGAGCAGCACCAAGCCGGCGCGCCTGAGCAGCAAGTTCTGGAAGCTGCTGGGCGCCAGCACCGAGAAGAACCAAGGCCGTTCACTGACCTTGGTCGAGCAGTCCGAGAAGTACTCCGACAAGGCCGCCGACCTCGACGACGAGCAGCTGCGCAAGGCCACCAAGCTGCTCGAGCTCGACGACCTCGCCGAATCCCAGGACATCACACAGTTTCTGGCGATCGCACGGGAGGCGGCTGAGCGCAGCACCAGCCTGCGACCGTTCGACGTGCAGCTGCTCGGGGCGCTGAGGATGCTCGCCGGCGACGTCATCGAGATGGCCACCGGCGAAGGCAAGACGCTGTCCGGTGCGATCGCCGCCGCCGGCTATGCGCTCGCCGGCCGGCACGTGCACGTCATCACGATCAACGACTACCTGGCCCGCCGCGACGCCGAATGGATGGGCCCGCTGCTGGAGGCGCTGGGCTTGACCGTCGGCTGGGTGGCCGCCGAGTCGACCGCCGAGGAGCGGCGGATGGCGTACGAGTGCGACGTCACCTATGCGTCGGTCAACGAGATCGGCTTCGACGTGCTGCGCGACCAACTCGTCACCGACGTCGAGGACCTGGTGTCGCCGAACCCCGACGTCGCGCTGATCGACGAAGCCGACTCGGTGCTCGTCGACGAGGCGCTGGTGCCGCTGGTGCTGGCGGGCACCACCCACCGCGAGACGCCGAAGCTGGAGATCATCCGGCTGGTCGGCGAACTGACGCCGGGCAAGGACTACGACACCGACACCGACAGTCGCAACGTGCACCTCACGGAGGCCGGCGCTCAGAAGGTCGAGGCGAAACTCGGTGGCATCGACCTGTATTCGGAGGAGCACGTCGGCACCACGCTCACCGAAGTCAACGTCGCGCTGCACGCACACGTGCTGTTGCAGCGCGACGTGCACTACATCGTCCGCGACGACGCGGTGCACCTGATCAACGCCTCCCGCGGCCGGATCGCCCAGCTGCAGCGCTGGCCGGACGGCCTGCAGGCCGCGGTCGAGGCCAAGGAGGGCATCGAGACCACCGAGACGGGCGAGGTGCTGGACACCATCACCGTGCAGGCGTTGATCAACCGCTATCCGACGGTGTGCGGAATGACGGGCACCGCGCTGGCCGCCGGCGAGCAGTTGCGGCAGTTCTACAAGCTCGGCGTCTCGCCGATCCCGCCGAACACCCCGAACATCCGCGAGGACGAGCCCGACCGCGTGTACATCACCGGGGCGGCCAAGAACGACGCGATCGTCGAACACATCGCCGAGGTGCACGAGACCGGCCAGCCGGTGCTGATCGGCACCCGCGACGTCGCCGAGTCCGAAGAGCTGCACGAGCGGCTGGTGAAAGCCGGCGTCCCGGCCGTCGTCCTCAACGCCAAGAACGACGCCGAGGAGGCGGCGATCATCGCCGAGGCCGGCAAGCTGGGCGCGGTCACGGTGTCGACGCAGATGGCCGGCCGGGGCACCGACATCCGGTTGGGCGGATCCGACGAGGCCGACCATGACCAAGTCGCCGAACTGGGCGGCCTGCATGTGATCGGCACCGGCCGTCACAGCACGGAGCGCCTGGACAACCAGCTGCGCGGACGCGCCGGCCGCCAGGGCGATCCCGGGTCGTCGGTGTTCTTCTCCAGCTGGGAGGACGACGTGGTGACCGCGAACCTCGAGAGTGCGAAGTTGCCCACCGAGACCGACGACGACGGGCGCATCGTCAGCCCGAAGGCGGCCGGGTTGCTCGACCACGCTCAGCGGGTCACCGAAGGCAAGCTGCTCGACGTGCACGCCAACACCTGGCGCTACAACGAGCTGATCGCCCAGCAGCGCGCAATCATCGTCGAACGCCGCAACACGCTGCTGCGCACCCCGACGGCGCGCGACGAGCTGGAGGAGCGCTCCCCGAAGCGATACGAGGAACTGTCCGAGCAGCTCTCCGAGGAACAGCTCGAGCGGATCTGCCGGCAGATCATGCTGTATCACCTGGACCGCGGCTGGGCCGATCACCTGGCGTACCTGGCCGACATCCGCGAGAGCATCCACTTGCGTGCGCTGGGTCGGCAGAACCCGCTCGACGAGTTCCACCGGATGGCGGTCGACGCGTTCGCGTCGCTGGCGGCCGACGCGATCGAGGCGGCGCAGCAGACCTTCGAGACCGCCAACGTGCTCGAGGAGGAGCAGGGACTCGACTTGTCGAAGCTGGCGCGGCCGACCTCGACGTGGACGTACATGGTGCACGACAATCCGCTGGCCGACGACACCCTGTCGGCGCTGAGCCTGCCTGGGGTTTTCCGCTAAGGTTCGGCCATGGCTGAGGCCAAGTCGGCGGCGGGGGACCGCGTGCTGACCGTGCCCAACGCGCTCAGCGCGGTACGGCTGCTGCTGATCCCGGTGTTCCTGTGGCTTCTGCTCGTCGAGCACGCCGACGCCTGGGCCACCGCGATCCTGATGTTCTCCGGCGCGTCCGACTGGCTGGACGGCAAGATCGCGCGACTGGCCGGTCAGTCGTCGCGACTGGGTGAGCTGCTCGATCCGCTGGTCGACCGGATCTATATGGTGACGGTCCCAATCTCGTTCGCGCTCAGGCACTTTGTGCCGTGGTGGTTCGTCATCGTGCTGATCGCACGCGACACAATCCTGGCCGCGACACTGCCCGCGCTGCGCAGCCGCGGCCTGACCGCACTGCCGGTGACCTACATCGGCAAGGGCGCCACGTTCGGCCTGATGTCGGGATTTCCGCTGATCCTGCTGGGCCAGTTCGACGGATTGTGGAGCCGGGTCGTGCTCGCCATCGGATGGGCCTTCACGATCTGGGGCTTCGCGCTGTACATGTGGAGCTTCGTGCTCTACATCGCGCAGTTCGTGCTGGTCGTGCGGCGGATGCCGAAGGTGTCTCGTGGTTGACAGGGCACTCGGCGGCTATGACCCGCACGCCGGCCTGAACACGCATGAGGCCGGGCAGCCGCAGTTCAACCCGGTGCCGTCGCTGCTGCGGTCGTTGCTCTCCGAGCACCTCGACCCCGGCTATGCCGCAGCGGCCGCCGAGCGCACCGCCGGTGCTGGGTCTCGGTCCCGCTGGTCGGCGTGGGCGTGGCAGGCCGCAGCGGCGCTGCTGATCGCGCTGGTGTTCGCGGCGGCCGTCGCGCAGGCCCGGTCGACGGCACCCGGTGTGAAGGAGACCCAGCAGGTGCTGGCCAACAGCGTTCGGGCTTCGGAAGCCGGCGCGGACGCGTTGGCCGCCCAGCGCAGCAAGCTCTCGACCGAAGTGGACGGCTTGCGACGTGCCCAGCTCACCGGCGATGCGCAGGGCCGGGACCTGCTGGGCCGCCTCGACGAGCTCGGGTTCGTCAGCGCGTCGACCAAGGTCGCCGGGCCGGGCCTCACCGTGACGCTCACCGATCCCGGGGTTTCACCCGACCTGTCCGACGTGTCCAAGGAGCGGATCCCCGGCAGTCGGCAGGTGGTGCTCGACCGTGACCTGCAGCTGGTGGTCAACTCGCTGTGGGCGAGCGGCGCAGAGGCCATTTCCGTCGGCGGGGTGCGGGTCGGTCCGAACGTGACGATCCGGCAGGCGGGCGGCGCGATTCTGGTCGACAATCAGCCCGTCAGCAGCCCGTACTCGATCGTGGCGATCGGGCCGCCGCACGGCATGCAGGACGAGTTCGAGCGCAGCCCGGGCTACGTGCGGATGCGGCTGCTGGAGGCGTCCTACGGCGTGGGAGCCACCGTCAGCACCAGCGACTCGCTGACGGTCCCGGCAGGCAGTTCGCGAGAAATCCAGTACGCCAAGCCAATTGGGTGACAGGGGGGGCCACCGATGAGCGCTCGCGCGAAGAGGAGACAAGCACATTGATCGGTATCGCCGCACTGGTTGTGGGCATCGTGCTGGGCATGGTGTTTCACCCCAGCGTGCCGGAGGTGGTGCAGCCGTACCTGCCGATTGCCGTGGTGGCCGCGCTGGATGCCGTGTTCGGCGGCCTGCGGGCCTACCTCGACCGGATCTTCGACTCCAAGGTGTTCGTCGTCTCGTTCGTGTTCAACGTGCTCGTCGCCGCGCTGATCGTCTACCTCGGCGATCAATTGGGGGTCGGCACGCAACTGTCGACGGCGATCATCGTCGTCCTGGGAATCCGGATCTTCGGCAACGCTGCGGCGCTGCGGCGAAAGCTGTTCGGGGCGTGAGCAGATGAGTGAGCACGAGGCCGAACACTACGGGCGTCACGAACTTCCGGCCGACGTCAAGCCACGGCGCAACCGGCGGCCCACGCTGTTCGGGATCCTGGCCGTGGTGCTCTGCGTGGTTCTCGGCGCGGCGATCGCGACTCAGGTGCGACAGACCGAATCCGGCGACGCACTGGAAACAGCCAGGCCGGCCGACTTGGTGGTGCTGCTGGACTCGCTGCAACAGCGCGAGGCTGCGCTGAACAAGGAAGTGGCGGACCTGCAGCGCACGCTGGCGGCGCTGAAGGCCTCCGGCAGCGACGACCAGGCCGCCATCGCCGACGCGCAGTCTCGGCTTGCGGCGCTGTCGATCCTGGTCGGCACCGCGGGCGCCACCGGGCCTGGGGTCACGCTGACCATCGGCGATCCGGTTGCGGGCGTGTCCGCGGAGACGATGATCGACGTCATCAACGAGTTGCGTGCCGCCGGAGCTGAGGCCATCCAGATCCGCGGTTCCGGCGCCCCGGCCGCGGTGCGGGTGGGTGTCGACACGTGGGTGGCGGGCAGTCCGGGCGCGCTGTCGGTCGACGGTCAGACCTTGACTCCGCCGTATTCGGTTGTGGCGATTGGCGATTCACCGACACTGGCAGCGGCTGTCAACATCCCGGGCGGGGCCGTCGACGGCATCGAACGGGTCGGGGGCACGATTTCGGTGCAGCAGTCCGACCGCGTCGACATCACCGCCTTGCGGCAACCGAAACCGCGCCAATACGCTCAGCCCGTCAAATGACCGCGTGACGAACGAGGAGCCCCGTGACCGAAATCCCGTCCGACCTGGCCTACACCGCGGAACACGAGTGGGTGCGCCGCACGGGCTCCGACACCGTCCGGGTGGGAATCACCGACTACGCGCAGTCGGCGCTCGGCGACGTCGTATTCGTCCAACTGCCCGACGTCGGTGCCGACGTCACCGCCGGCGAGGCTTTCGGCGAGGTGGAGTCGACCAAGTCCGTGTCCGACCTGTACGCGCCAATCTCGGCCAAAGTCGTTGCGGTCAACGGCGATTTGGAGACCAACCCGCAGCTGGTGAACTCGGAGCCGTATGGCGGCGGATGGCTGGTGGAGTTGCAGGCCGATGCTGCCGCCCTCGACGAGGGGATCTCTGCACTGCTGGACGCCGACGGCTACCGCAACACGACCAGCCAGTGACACGGTTGCTAGGGTTCACCGACGGATTCTTGCCCCGCGGCAAGGCGGACCCTGATACGAACAGGGCAAGCACAACAACCGTGGCCGCGGGGTACGGTTTGAGGAGCAGGGCGCAGGTCGGCTTCGGACAACGCAGGAAACCGCGGCCGACCCCCGCCAGAGCAGCCAGGAGGAGCAGCGGGTGACCGACAAGGACTCGAATTCTGGGGACGACCAGACGTCTGAAGAAGTCACCGTGGAAACGACCTCCGTTTTTCGCGCCGACTTCCTCAACGAACTCGACGCCCCTGCCCAGGCTGGTGCCGACACCGCGGTGTCGGGCGTCGAAGGCCTGCCCAGTGGCTCGGCGCTGCTCGTCGTCAAGCGCGGACCCAACGCGGGCTCGCGGTTCCTGCTCGACCAGGCCGTCACGTCGGCGGGTCGGCACCCCGACAGCGACATCTTCCTCGACGACGTCACCGTCAGCCGCCGCCATGCCGAGTTCCGGCTGGAGAACGGCGAATTCCAGGTCGTCGACGTCGGCAGCCTCAACGGCACCTACGTCAACCGCGAGCCGGTGGACTCCGCCGGGCTGGCCAACGGCGACGAGGTGCAGATCGGCAAGTTCCGCCTGGTGTTCCTGACCGGCCCCAGGGGTGACGACGGCGAGCCCGGTTCCGGGTAGTGAGCGCGCCCGGTACGCCCGCGCTGGCCGGCATGTCCATCGGAGCGGTGCTCGACCTGCTCCGGCCGGAGTTCCCTGACGTCACGATCTCCAAGATCCGGTTCCTGGAGGCCGAGGGGCTGGTCACCCCGCAGCGCAGCGCATCGGGGTACCGCCGCTTCACGGCTTACGACTGCGCCAGGTTGCGCTACATCCTGACCGCTCAGCGTGACCACTACCTGCCCCTGAAGGTGATCAAGGCTCAGCTGGACGCCCAAGCCGACGGCGAACTGCCGGAAACGGCCGGGTTCGCCTTCACCGCACCACGATTGGTGACGGTCGCGGACCAGAACCACGAATCGGCACCCACCGACGGCGCCGTCGAGCCCACACAGGTGCGGCTGAACCGCGACGACCTGATCGGGCGGGCCGGCGTCGACGACGCCTTCCTGACCGCGCTGACCAAAGCGGGTGTGGTGATCCCCGGTCTGGCGGGCCTTTTCGACGAGCACGACGTGGTGATCCTGCAATGCGCCAAGGCGTTGGCCGAGTTCGGTGTTGAGCCACGGCACCTGCGCGCGTTCCGGTCCGCCGCGGACCGGCAGTCCGATCTGATCGCGCAGATCGCCGGCCCGGTGGGCAAGGGCGGCAAGACCGGTGCCCGGGACCGAGCCGACGACCTGGCGCGCGAAGTTGCTGCGCTGGCGATCACGTTGCATACGGCGTTGATCAAGTCGGCGGTGCGCGACGTTCTCGACCGCTGAGGATTAGACTGAATCGCGGAGTCTTCTGGCTGGCTTCGTGAGGTCCGAAGGGCAGGCGCATATGGGTGAGGTTCGTGTCGTCGGCATACGCGTTGAGCAGCCGCAGAACCAGCCGGTGTTGTTGCTGCGAGAGGCCAACGGCGACCGTTATCTGCCCATCTGGATCGGCCAGTCGGAGGCCGCGGCGATCGCGCTCGAGCAGCAGGGCGTCGAGCCGGCGCGTCCGCTCACTCACGACTTGATCCGAGATGTGATTGCCGCACTTGGACATTCGCTCAAGGAAGTGCGCATCGTGGATCTGCAGGAAGGCACGTTCTACGCCGACCTGATCTTCGACCGCAACATCAAGGTGTCGGCACGCCCGTCGGACTCCGTGGCCATTGCGCTGCGGGTGGGAGTGCCGATCTATGTGGAGGAGGCAGTCCTCGCCGAGGCGGGCCTGCTGATTCCCGACGAGAGCGACGACGAGCCATCGGGTGCGGTGCGCGAGGAGGAAGTCGAGAAGTTCAAAGAGTTTCTCGACAGCGTCTCGCCCGACGACTTCAAAGCGACCTGAAATCCGCCACATCACGGATGCGTCTCAACTTGTCGAGCGCTCCGACACGCGGGTGACGGTCACCGAGACCGGTCCTCGTAGCGGCCATAATTTGGTCCTAACGGCAGGCGCAGCGGCCCGCCCGGCGCGTATGCTCGAGCAACTCGAGCCGTAACGCGAACGATGGCCAGTCGACAGCGAACGCGACAGGCGGGAGGTAGCCACAGTGGATGATCGTCCACGCCAGGAGCAGCTGGACCTGAACGCGAGCGACACTGCCACCACGCACCAGGAGGCGCAGCCGGTGCAGCCGGGCCTGTTCCCCGACGATTCGATTCCCGACGAGCTCGTCGGCTATCGGGGTCCCAGCGCGTGCCAGATCGCCGGTATCACCTACCGGCAGCTGGACTACTGGGCGCGCACGGCGCTGGTGGTGCCGTCGATTCGCAGCGCGGCAGGATCGGGCAGCCAGCGGCTGTACTCGTTCAAGGACATCCTCGTCCTCAAGATCGTCAAGCGGCTGCTCGACACCGGGATCTCTCTGCAGAACATCCGTGTCGCCGTCGACCACCTTCGGCAGCGCGGCGTGCAGGACCTGGCAAACATCACGCTGTTCTCCGACGGCACCACGGTATACGAATGCACCTCCGCCGAAGAGGTCGTCGACCTGTTGCAGGGCGGCCAGGGCGTGTTCGGGATCGCGGTCAGCGGCGCGATGCGCGAGCTGACCGGCGCCATCGCCGACTTCCCCGGCGAACGGGCCGACGGTGGCGAGTCGCTGGCCGCGCCGGAGGACGAGTTGGCCAGCCGCCGCAAGCACCGCGATCGCAAGATCGGCTAGGAGACTTCCGCCGAGACTGCGCACAGATCGCCGAATCGTCGAGAATCGCGATCTGTCAGCAGTCTCGACGCGGTGGGTGGGTAAACTGGCACCCGCATCGCCCGGTAGCGGGAGAGTTCCGTGGTCGCCAGCCACGGACGCCGAAGGAGCAACACCTCTCCGTCAACCTCTCAGGCACCCGAACCGCGCAGGGACACGATGCCTCTGGAAAGCGGTGACTAGCGTCGCCCGCCGATGGGGAAAGGCGTAAGCCGAATCTCTCAGGCGCCCGGTGCCGGGTGGAAGACAGAGGGAGAGGACGAGCCGTCCTCTGCCGTCGTCAGGAGCCCCGCCCGTGTCCACATTCGCCGACCGCCACATCGGTCCGACCGCCGACGACATCGCCACGATGCTAGATGTCATCGGTGTCGACTCGCTCGACGAACTGGCGGCCAAGGCCGTCCCGAGCGGAATTCTCGACGCGCTGGCCGATGAAGTGGCGCCGGGCCTCGAAGGGTTGCCGCCCGCGGCCAGCGAGGAGGAGGCGCTCACCGAACTGCGGCGCCTGGCCGAGACCAACACCGTCGCGGTGTCGATGATCGGTCAGGGCTACTTCGACACGCTGACACCGGCGGTGCTGCGGCGCAACATCATTGAGAGCCCGGCGTGGTACACCGCCTACACCCCCTACCAGCCGGAGATCAGCCAGGGCCGGCTCGAGGCGCTGCTGAACTTCCAAACCATGATCGCCGACCTGACCGGGCTCGAGATTTCCAACGCGTCGATGCTCGACGAGGGGACCGCCGCCGCAGAGGCGATGACGCTGATGCACCGCGCCACTCGCGGCTCGTCGCACCGCCTCGCGGTCGACGCCGACCTGTACCGCCAGACGGCGGCGGTGCTCGCGACGCGCGCCGAGCCGCTGGGCATCGAGATCGTCACCGCGGACCTGCGCGGCGGCTTGCCCGACGGCGAGTTCTTCGGGGTCATCGCGCAGCTTCCCGGGGCCAGCGGTGCCGTGGTCGACTGGTCTTCGCTCGCCGGGGCGGCGCACGAGCGCGGCGCCCTGGTGGCTGTCGGCGCGGACCTGCTGGCGCTGACGCTGATCACCCCACCCGGCGAGATCGGCGCCGACGTAGCCTTCGGCAGTGCCCAAAGATTCGGTGTGCCAATGGGTTTCGGCGGTCCGCACGCCGGCTACCTCGCCGTGCACAGCAAGCATGCCCGCCAGCTGCCGGGCCGGCTGGTGGGGGTGTCGCTCGACGCGGACGGGTCGCCGGCCTTCCGCCTGTCGCTGCAGACCCGCGAGCAGCACATCCGCCGCGACAAGGCGACCAGCAACATCTGCACCGCGCAGGTTCTGCTGGCGGTGCTGGCCGCGATGTACGCCAGCTACCACGGCGCCGACGGGCTGAGGTCGATCGCCCGGCGGGTGCACGGCCACGCCCGAGCGCTGGCCGCGGGTCTGTCGGCGGCCGACGTCGAGGTGGTGCACCCGTCGTTCTTCGACACCGTGCTGGCCCGGGTGCCCGGGCGCGCCGCGGAGATCCGCGACGCCGCGAAAGCCAAGGGCATCAACATCTGGGTGGTCGACGACGACCACGTGTCGGTGTCATGTGACGAGGCCACCACCGACGTGCACATCGCACACGTGCTGGACTCGTTCACCGGAGCCGCCGGGCCGGCGACATTGGGCTCCGCCGTACCCGCCGAGGCCGGCTTCGCGGGACCCGACATCGCCTCCCGCACAAGCGAATTCCTGACCCACCCGGCGTTCACCCGCTACCGCACCGAGACCGAGATGATGCGCTACCTGCGGACGCTGGCCGACAAGGACATCGCATTGGACCGCAGCATGATTCCGCTCGGCTCGTGCACCATGAAGCTCAACGCGGCCGCCGAGATGGAGCCCATCACGTGGCCCGAGTTCGCGCGTCTGCACCCGTTCGCACCGGAGACGGACACGGCGGGAGTGCGCGGCCTGATCACCGACCTCGAAACGTGGCTGGCGCATATGACCGGCTACGACGCAGTGTCGCTGCAGCCCAACGCCGGCTCGCAGGGGGAGTACGCCGGGTTGCTGGCCATCCGCGCGTATCACGCCGGCCGTGGCGAGCCGAACCGCGACGTGTGCTTGATTCCATCCAGCGCCCACGGCACCAACGCCGCATCAGCGGCGCTGGCCGCCATGCGGGTGGTTGTGGTGGCGTGCCGCGAGAACGGCGACGTGAACCTCGACGACCTGCGCGCGAAGGTCGCCGAACATGCGAAAGACCTTGCCGCGCTGATGATCACGTACCCGTCCACCCACGGGGTGTACGAGCACGACGTAGCCGACATCTGCGCGGCCGTGCACGACGCGGGCGGGCAGGTGTACGTGGACGGCGCCAATCTCAACGCGCTGGTCGGCCTGGCCAGGCCGGGCCGGTTCGGCGGCGACGTCAGCCACCTCAACCTGCACAAGACTTTCTGCATTCCACACGGCGGCGGGGGGCCCGGTGTCGGCCCGGTCGCGGTGCGCGAGCATCTGCGGCCTTACCTTCCGGGACACCCGCTCACCGACGAACTGACCGACGAGCCGCCGGTGTCCTCGGCGCCGTACGGTTCGGCGTCGATCCTGCCGATCTCCTGGGCCTACATCCGGATGATGGGCGCCGCCGGCCTGCGTGCGGCGTCGCTCACCGCGATCGCCTCGGCCAACTACATCGCCCGCCGCCTCGACGAGTACTTCCCGGTGCTCTACACCGGCGAGAACGGGATGGTGGCCCACGAGTGCATCCTGGACCTGCGCGGCATCACGAAGAACACCGGTGTCACCGTCGACGACGTCGCAAAGCGATTGGCGGACTTCGGCTTCCACGCGCCGACCATGAGCTTTCCCGTTGCCGGCACACTGATGGTGGAGCCGACTGAAAGCGAGAGCCTGGCCGAGGTCGACGCGTTCTGCGACGCGATGATCGCGATCCGGGCCGAGATCGACAGGGTGGCATCCGGCGAGTGGACCGCCGACGACAATCCGCTGCGCGGCGCCCCGCACACCGCGGCCTGTCTGCTGGTGGACAAATGGGAGCACCCCTACACGCGTGAGCAGGCCGCATATCCGCTGGGCAGGGGTTTCCGGCCGAAGGTGTGGCCACCGGTGCGTCGCATCGACGGGGCGTACGGGGACCGCAACCTGGTGTGCTCATGTCCGCCGGTAGCCGCGTTCGCGTAGCGACGCGAAACAACAGAAGCCTTCGCCTGACTAGTCTCACTGCCATGCTTCCCGCGAGCGTGGCCGAGTGGCGCGACGGCGGACGGTGGATCTCGACGAGGGTGGGCAAGGTGTTCGCCCGCTCCGCCGACGGCGCCGGCCCGACGATCCTGCTGCTGCACGGCTATCCGTCGAGCTCGTACGACTTCCGCAAGGTCGTGCCGCACCTCGCCGGCCGCGCGTGGCTGACGATGGACTTCCTGGGCTTCGGGCTGTCGGACAAGCCCAGGCCGCACCGCTACAGCCTGCTGGAGCAGGCCGACCTGGTGCAGACCGTGGTAGCCGAGACGACGTCTGGTCCGGTGGTGGTGCTCGCCCACGACATGGGCACGTCGGTGACCACCGAGCTGCTGGCGCGAGACATCCACGGCCGCCTGCCGTTCGAGTTGCAGCGCGCGGTGCTGACCAACGGGAGCGTGATCCTCAAACGCGCCAGCCTGCGGCCGAGTCAGAAGATTCTGCGCAGCCGGCTGGGTCCGGTGTTCGCGCGCCTGATCAGCCGCAAAGGATTCACGCGCGGCTTCGGCAGGCTGTTCACCGCTGAGCATCCCCTGTCCGCCGAGGAGGCCGCCGCGCAGTGGGCGTTGTTGACGTACAACGGCGGCCACCGGATCGCTCATCTGCTGATCTCTTACCTCGACGAACGCGAGCGGTACGCGCAGCGGTGGCACGGGGCGGTGCGGGACTGGCCGAAGCCGCTGGGATTCCTGTGGGCGCTCGACGACCCGGTGGCCACGACGAACGTGCTCGACGGACTGCGCGAGCTGCGCCCGTCGGCGCCGGTCATCGAGCTGCCGGGCCTCGGCCACTACCCACAGGTCGAGGACCCGGCCACGTTCACCGCGGGCGCGCTGCGGCTTCTCACCGAGTCATAGGGAACTCACCCAAAAACGTCGTTGAGCGTGACTGTCTGAAGGTTCCGCCCGGCAATGATGTCGAGCAGTTGTGAATACGTGTGGGTGATCGGCGCCAGATTGGCGTGGGCGAGCACGATTTGCTGAGCGAGGAACGCCTGCCGGGCGTAGTCGGTGAGCTGCTGCTCGTTGATCACCCGCGAGTCGCCAACCGTCGCGCTCCACAACGTGATCGTGGGATAGCCGAGGTCGGTCGCGATCTTGTCGGTGGCGGCGGTGTGGACGCCGTAGGGCGGACGGAAGTAGGGGGTGCCGTCAACACCGTAGGTGTTCTGCAGGAAGTCCTTGTTCCGCTGGATCTGATCGGCGACCGCGGCCGCGCTGATCCGGGTGAGATAAGGATGCGACCAGGTGTGGTTGCCCAACTGGACTTGGCCGGCGTCGACCATCGGCCGCAACTGTCCCGCGTTGGCTGACCACGATGCGTTCGCGCCGTTGACGAAGAACGTCAACCGTGTGCCGCTGTCGCGACAGAACGCGGCAAAGGCCGACACCACTTCGGTGCTTGCGCCGTCGTCGACGGTAAGCGCCAGCAGGTTTCCGTCGCCGGGCAGGCGTGTGAGTACGCCCGTCGGCGGCGGGACCCGGCCGGTCGGCGCGAGGACGCCGGGCGATGCCTTTGCCAACGTGGGCCGCGCCATGGTCGCCAAGACCCCGAACGCAACGGCTTTCATCAAAGTGCGTCGATCGACGCTTGACACGTGCTCACCGTAACGATCCGGGCGCGGCGCTGGGGTGCCCTTGAGCTGCCAGTTCGCTGTGTGGTTTCTGGCGCTCGGGGCGGTGGCCGCGCCGACCCCCCCGAAATGTTTCGCCAACGGCTCCCGCCGCATAGCATCAGGAGAGACCGTGTCGGATGTCCAGGGAAAAGAGTTATGACAGCAGAAGCGTCTGCCCCACCACGACTAGAGCCCCGGCGCCCCTTCCCGGCCAGGCTGGGTCCCAAGGGCAACCTGATCTACAAGCTCATCACCACCACCGACCACAAGCTGATCGGCATCATGTACATGGTCGCCTGCATGGTGTTCTTCTTCATCGGCGGCCTGATGGCGCTGTTCATCCGTGCGGAATTGGCGGTGCCCGGCCTGCAGTTCCTGTCCAACGAGCAGTACAACCAGCTGTTCACCATGCACGGCACGGCCATGCTGCTGTTCTATGCGACCCCTATCGTGTTCGGCTTCGCCAACATCGTGCTGCCGCTGCAGATCGGCGCCCCCGACGTCGCGTTCCCGCGGCTCAACGCCCTGTCGCTCTGGCTGTTCGTGTTCGGCGCGCTGATCGCACTGAGCGGCTTCATCACCCCCAACGGTGCCGCCGATTTCGGCTGGACCGCCTACAGCCCGCTGACCGACGCCATCCACAGCCCCGGCGCAGGCGGTGACCTGTGGATCCTGGGCCTGGGCGTCGGCGGTCTCGGCACGATCCTGGGTGCGGTCAACATGATCACCACGATCATCTGCATGCGCGCACCGGGCATGACGATGTTCCGGATGCCGATCTTCACCTGGAACATCCTGGTGACGAGCATCCTGGTGCTGCTGGTCTTCCCGCTGCTGACCGCCGCACTGTTCGGCCTGGCCGCCGACCGCCACCTCGGTGCCCACATCTACGACCCGGCCAATGGCGGGGCGATCCTGTGGCAGCACCTGTTCTGGTTCTTCGGCCACCCCGAGGTGTACATCATCGCGCTGCCGTTCTTCGGCATCGTCACCGAGGTGTTCCCGGTGTTCTCCCGCAAGCCGCTGTTC
Organism: uncultured Actinomycetota bacterium; assembly: GCA_963775205.1. Lineage (GTDB taxonomy): Bacteria > Actinomycetota > Actinomycetes > Mycobacteriales > Mycobacteriaceae > Mycobacterium. The sequence goes on from CAVZHV010000005.1 coordinate 305,966, forward strand.
GGATACACCACGCTGGTCTACGCCACATTCAGCATCGCAGCGCTGTCGATGGCGGTGTGGGCGCACCACATGTTCGCCACCGGTGCGGTGTTGCTGCCGTTCTTCTCGTTCATGACGTTCTTGATCGCGGTGCCCACCGGGATCAAGTTCTTCAACTGGATCGGCACCATGTGGAAGGGCCAGCTGACCTTCGAAACACCGATGCTGTTCGCGATCGGGTTCCTGGTGACGTTCCTGCTCGGCGGTCTGTCGGGTGTGCTGCTGGCCAGCCCGCCACTGGACTTCCACGTCACCGACAGCTACTTCGTCGTCGCCCACTTCCACTACGTGCTGTTCGGCACGATCGTGTTCGCCACGTTCTCGGGCATCTACTTCTGGTTCCCGAAGATGACCGGTCGAATGCTCGACGAACGGCTGGGAAAGCTCCACTTCTGGACCACGTTCATCGGTTTTCACACCACGTTCCTGGTTCAGCACTGGCTGGGCAACGAAGGCATGCCCCGCCGCTACGCCGACTACCTGCCCACCGACGGCTTCGAAACGTTGAACGTCGTGTCGACGATCGGCTCGTTCATCCTGGGCGTGTCGATGCTCACCTTCGCCTGGAACGTGTTCCGCAGCTGGCGCTACGGCGAGCCGGTGACCGTCGACGACCCGTGGGGTTACGGCAACTCGCTGGAGTGGGCCACCAGCTGCCCGCCGCCGCGGCACAACTTCTACGAGCTGCCCCGGATCCGTTCGGAGCGGCCGGCTTTCGAGCTGCACTATCCGCACATGATCGAACGAATGCGGGCGGAATCCCACGTCGGCGGCCGGCGCGAGAAGAAACTCGAGACGGACGCGCCGACGCCGCTGCGCACTGCACCTGACCGGGACTGAGCTAGCTCAGCCGAGGGACGTCGACACCGCAGCGGTGAGGTCGGGGGAGTCCGACGTGGTCAGGTTCTGGTAGCTCCCGCCGGTTGCCTGCGCGACGGACTCCCACGCGCTGCGGTCAGGGTCGGCGCCGAAGTCGATGACGTTGATCGCCACCGGCCGCGCGGGATCGAACGCGGTGCGGACGTAGTCCTGCAGTCCCGGGCCGTCGAGACTCTGGTCGGTGTGCGGGCCCGCCGTGATCACCAGCACGGAGTTCTTCATGCCGGGCCGGAAGCCCGCCACTGCGCCGTCGTAGATCAGCCGCAGGGTCGTGAACGACACCGCACCGCCGTTCGACGAGTACTGCTTGTCCAGCGCGGCGGTGAGCGCGGCGGACCGTGGTTGACCGTTGACCTGGTCGGACAGCGGGCCGGCGGCCACTTCACTGCGGCCCTCGACGCCGTCGAACGTCCACAGCCCGACGACCGCGTTCGGCGGCAGCCCCTGCAGTCGGTTCCGCAGCGCCGCAACGACATTCGCCAGCCGCGACTTGCCGCCCTCCTGCTCGGGCATCGACTGGTCGAGCATGATCGTGACCGCGCCGCCGGACGCGGGCGCCGTCACCGCATTAGCCAGCGTGACACGGTCGTCGTCACTGATCGACAGCGTGGCCGACAGCGGCGAGAAGCCGGTGACGTCGCTCTCGGGCAGCGGCTGGTTCTCCGCGCGGAAGCCGGCTTTCGCGAGGTCGGCCTGTTGCTCGGGCTTCTGCAGAAACTTCTTGAACTCGCTGGCGGCCGTCAACTGCTCCTCGGTGAGCCAGTCACCCGACAGCGACGCCATCGGATAGTCGGCCACCACCGCCGGGCCGGGCGGCAGCCACGAGGCGACGACGTCTTTCGCGCCGGAAATCTTCGTGGACCGTTGGTAGAGCTGCTGCTCGGTGATCACCACGGCATGCACCGGTGCGGCCGCGGGGTCCCCGCCGGCCGTCAGTGCGTCCATCGCCGTCGACAGGCTCGGGTTCGCCAACTTGGGCTGCCCGGCGATCAACGAGTTGACCGCGCCGAGGCCGGCGGTGGGCGGTGCGTCAGGCGGTGCCGACGCCGCCGCGACGGCCTCGGCGGCCAGGTAGCTCGCGTCGCTGTCACCGTCGGTGGGCACCGCCAGGCGCAGCGATCCCCAGCCGGGCAGGTTCATCGCCTCCAGCGACCCCGGGTCGGTCTGCAGCCCGGGCAGTGTGCCCCAATTCTGCGACGCCAGAGCGCTTTTCAGCTGCGGTTTGACGGCCAGTACCACGGGGGAAGTGACCAGCGACCGGCTGTCGGTGATGGTCTTGGGACCGGCCGCCTGCAACCTCGCGGTCGAGACCGAGCTGGCCGGAATCCACAGCGCGGGCCGCTGGCCTAGATCTGAGGGCCAGATGCCGGCGAAACCGTCGATCACCTTGTCGGAGTCGGCCGCCTTCACGCCCAGCTTCACGCAGCGGTCGCCGACGGGGTCGGCGGACTTGTTGTAGCGCTCGGCGAACTCGGTGATCTTGCCGGCGATCGACGGGTCGGCGATCACCGCGACCGGCACGTCGCTGCCGCTGCACGAGGCCGCGGCGGTGTCGGAGCGGTGCGACAGCACGTTGTCGAAGAACCGCCACAGGATGACCCCGCCGACGATCGCGACGACCGCGACCAGCGCCACGATCACGCCGATGCTCACGCCGCGGCGCTTGCGGTCGGTGCTGCGATGCCCGCCCTGCCACATGCCATCGGCGAAGCGGCCGGTGGGGTATTCGTCCTCCGGTGGGGGCGGCCCTTCTGGCTTCTCGAAGGGCGCCCCGGACTCATACGGGGTGGTTTCGGGCTCGGGCCCGGGAGTGGCCCGGAACGGCTCCCTCGGTGTGTCGTCGGGGCCCGGAATGCTGTGCCTACCCATGCGACGCCTTGGCCTCTCGGCGGCGACGGTGCAGGATCGGCTCGGTATAGCCGTTGGGCTGCTCGGTGCCGGCCAGGATCAGCTCCTGGGCGGCCAGGAACGCGACGCTGTCGTCGAAGTTCGGCGCCATCGGCCGGTACGCCTCGTCGCCCTCGTTCTGCTGGTCGACGATCGCGGCCATTCTCTCGAGGCTGGCACGCACGTCTTCAGCGGTGATCACCCCGTGCTTGAGCCAGTTGGCCAGCAGCTGGCTCGAAATGCGAAGCGTGGCACGGTCTTCCATCAGCGCGACGTCGTGGATGTCGGGTACCTTGGACGAGCCGACGCCCTGGTCGATCCAGCGCACCACGTAGCCCAGGATCGATTGGCAGTTGTTGTCGACCTCCTCGCGGATGTCGTCGGGCTCCCAGGCCAGCTCCTTGGCCAGCGGAATGGTGAGGAGCTGTTCCAGCGTGGCGCGGCGGCCGCCCGCGGCGAGCTGTTTCTGCACCTCACCGACGTCGACCTGGTGATAGTGCATCGCGTGCAGCGTGGCGGCGGTGGGCGACGGCACCCAGGCGGTGGTGGCGCCGGCCCTGGGCTGGCCGATCTTCTGCTCGACCATGTCGGCCATCAGCTCGGTCATGGTCCACATGCCCTTGCCGATCTGGGCGTGGCCGGGCAGCCCGCACTCCAGACCCACGTCGACGTTGTTGTCTTCGTAGGCCAGGATCCACGGCTGCGACTTCATCGTGCCCTTGCGGACCATCGGCCCGGCCTCCATCGACGTGTGGATCTCGTCGCCGGTGCGGTCCAGGAAGCCGGTGTTGATGAACACCACCCGGTCGGCCGCGGCTTTGATGCAGGCCTTGAGGTTGACGCTGGTGCGGCGCTCCTCGTCCATGATGCCGACCTTGATCGTCGACTGCGGCAGCCCCAGCACGTCCTCGACACGGCTGAACAGCTCGGCGGTGAACGCCACCTCGTCGGGGCCGTGCATCTTGGGCTTGACGATGTAGATGGACCCGGCGCGGCTGTTCACCATCGGGCCGTTGGCCTCGCTGGAGCGCATGCCGTGGATCGCGATCAGGCTGGTGAACAGCGCGTCCTGAATGCCTTCGAAGACCTCAGTTTCGGAGCCGTCGCCTTGGCTCACGGTGATCGCGTCATTAGTCATGAGGTGACCCACGTTGCGGACGAACAGCAGGCTGCGCCCGGGCAGCGTGAACTCGCTGCCGTCGGGCGCGGTGTAGCGGCGGTCATCGTGCAGCACGCGGGTGAACGTGTTGCCGTCCTTGGTCACTTCCGCGGCCAGGTCACCTTTGTTGAGCCCCAACCAGTTTCGGTAACCACGCACCTTGTCGTCGGCGTCGACGGCAGCCACCGCATCCTCGAAGTCCATGATCGTGGTGACCGCGGACTCGAGGTAGACGTCCTTGACGCCGGCCTTGTCGGTCTTGCCGATCGGCGATTCCGGGTCGATCAGGATGTCGACGTGCAGGCCGTGGTTGACCAACAGCACCGAGTCCGGTGCGGCGGGGTCGCCGGTGTAGCCGACGAACTGCTGCGGCTGGGCGAGCGCGGTCTCGCGGTCGTCGTCGAGCGAGACGATCAGCCGGCCGTCCTCGACTTGGAACGCCGTGACCTCCTCGTAGGAGCCGTTGGCCAGCGGAACGGCGTCGTTGAGGAATCGGCGGGCATACGCGATCACCAGGTCGCCGCGCACCGGGTTGTAGCCCTGGCCTGGTTCCGCGCCGTCGTCCTCCGGGATGACGTCGGTGCCGTACAGCGCGTCGTAGAGCGAACCCCAGCGGGCGTTGGCGGCGTTGAGCGCGAACCGCGCGTTGAGGATCGGCACCACCAGCTGGGGCCCGGCCGTCGAGGTGATCTCGGCGTCGACGTTGGCGGTGGTGACGGTGAAGTCTTCGGGTTCGGGCAGCAGGTAACCGATGTCGGCGAGGAACTGCCGGTAGGCCTCTTGGTCGATCGGCTCGATGACCCGGTGCCGGTGCCACTTGTCGATCTGGGCTTGCAGCTCGTCGCGGCGGGCCAGCAGCTCCTGGTTGCGCGGCCCCAGGTCGGCGACCACCTTGTCCACGCCCGCCCAGAACGAGTCGGGGTCGATATCGGTGCCGGGCAGGGCCTCGTTGTTGATGAAGTCGTGCAGAACCTTGGCCACCCGTAGATTGCCGGTAGCCACCCGCTCCGTCATGCGTCCTCCCAGAGTTGTGTCGGTACAGCTTACCCAGCGGTAACGTCGCGTTTTGCGCCCGGCAGGCGGGGAGGAGGCGTAGTGACCACCGAAGCGCGATTTCTCTGCGCGGTGTGCGGCGCGATTGCCGGGCAGGTGCGGCTACTGCGGGGCGGCGAACCTCGGCCAGACCGCTCACGCGCATGTGCCGACGCGCTGGCGGACGCAGATGCGCTGATCCGTCCCGCAGACCAGGCCGCGCTCGTCGTCGACACGTTCTACGGCGTCGCGAGCCAGCCGGTGTCGGGGGAGCGCTTCGGCCGTGTTGCGGATGCCGTAGCCGCGGCCGACGCGGCGGGGTTGTATGCGCTCGGCTACAGCTATGCGCCGTTTCACTGCCCGGACTGCGCGGCGTCGTACTGCGGCGAGCATTGGAGGTGGCGCCAGTTCGACGACGGCGACTTCAGCGGCATCGAGGGCCGCTGTCCGAGCGGCCATTTCCACGTGCTGTGCTACTGAGGTTGACGCGGCGGAAGCGGCTAGTTCTGCGTACGCTTCCGCAATGGAGCTACGTGGGAAGCGGGTGCTGATCACCGGAGCATCGCGCGGCATCGGCGAGTCGCTGGCGCACGCCTTCGCCGGCGCGGGTGCGACCGTCGCGCTCGTTGCCAGGACTGCGGACGCCATCGGTGCGCTCGCGAACCAGCTCGGGGGCACCGCGCATCCCGCCGACCTGTCCGATGCGGCGCAGGCCGCCGACCTCGTGAGTCAGGTCGAGGAGGCAGCAGGTCCGATCGACGTCCTGGTGAACAACGCCGGGGCCGCAGGGATGGGCGCCGCCTTCACCGACACGTCTGAAGAGAACGCGCGCTACGTCACCCAGGTCAACTACCTGTCACCGGCAGAGCTCTGCCGGCAGGCCATCCCGAGGATGCTGGGCCGCGGCGGCGGACACATCGTGAACATCTCCTCGATGGCTGGCTGCGTCGTCATCCCCGGTACCGTCGCCTACTCCGCATCGAAGGCGGCGTTGTCCCACTTCACTGCTGGATTGCGGGCGGATCTGCGCGGATTGCCGATTCGCACCACGCTCGTGGAGCTGGGTCCGATTCCCACCGACATGCTCGCCGCGACCGAGGAATACGAGCCGACAGCCAGGTCTTTCCGCCGGTTCTACCGAATGCACCTCATCGTCGACGTCCCGCGCGAGAAGGTGGCCGACGAGGTTGTCCGCGCGGTCCAGCAGGGCCGCAGGCACGTACGAATACCCAAGCGCGCCGCCCTTTTCCCGATGTTGAGCGAAGTGCCGCGACGGACAGCCGAGCTTCTGCTCGGCGGCGTTCCCGCGCGGTAACTATCAGCGGGCCGCGTCGAGCAGTGTCCGGCACCGCGTCAGCAACGCCTGCCTGACCGCCGCCGCGCGTGCCGCAACGGCATTCTGCTCCCGCACGTATTCCGCTCGGCCAGAGGGTGTTTCGATGCAGATCGGCTGGTAGCCGAAGCTGGTGAGGTCATAGGGGCTTGCCCGCATGTCCAGTTCCCGCGCAGCATAAGCGAGTTCGAATGCGTCCAGCACGATGTCGGAGTCGAGCAGCGGCAGCAACTTGAAGCACCACTTGTAGAGGTCCATCGCGGCATGCAGGCAACCCGGCTGCTCGGTGGCCCGCTGCATGTCCCGGCTCAGCTGTGTGCTGTTGCGGGCGCGGGCTGGGCTCGTGAAGAACCGGAACGCGTCAAAATGCGTGCAGCGCAACGGCATCGACTCGACCACCGTATCGGTTCCGCCACGCCCGAGGCGTAGCGGCACATCGTGGCGCAGCGCTTCGGCTCGGTAGACCATCGCCCACTCGTGCAGCCCGAAGCAGCCGAAGTGTGCAGGGCGGCGGGCGGTCGAGTCGAGCAATCCGGCGACGAATTCCACGGTGGCGCAACGCCGGAACAGCAGATCGGGGTCGACGGCCACGACTCGATTGGTCCGCCGATACCCGCTCAACCGCGAGTACACGACAGCCTCGGGGCCGGCGAGGCCGACCCCGAATCCGGGGTGCCAGCGCGCCAGCTGGGCCGGGCGCAGCCGGTAGTACATGAACAGGAAGTCGATGACCGGATGCGACGAGCCGCGCCGGCGTCGGTCCAGATAGGGGCCGATGAGCTTGGTGACGCGGTCGCGGTGCTCGTCCCGGCGTCGGGTCCAAGACGCCTGGTCGAGCACCTCAGACACGATGCGTCCCGTCGCGCACTGTGCCGACCAGGTCTTCCACCAGGTCCTCCAAGGCGACCATGCCGGCCACCCGGCCATCCCTGCCGTTGACCAGCGCCAGGTGACTGTTGGTGCGGCGCATGCGAGACAGCGCATCCGGCAGCGACATGCGCTCGGCCACCTCGGGCAGCACGCGGATCGTCGATCGGTCGATGACGGCCTCCGGGTCGTCGACGGCCGGCAGCATGTCTTTGATGTGCACGTATCCGACGAAGTGGCCGGTGGAATCGACCACCGGAAAGCGCGAATATCCCGTCTCGCCGAGCGCCACCTGGATGGCCTCGACCGTCGGCCCGTCGCTGTCGGCGGCGATCTCGACCACGCGAACCTCGTTCAGCGGCAACGCGACATCGGCGACCACGCGGTTGCGAATCTGCAGTGCCCGCGACAGCCGCATGTGCTCCTCGGGGTCGAGCAGACCCTCGGACCGGGACTCCGCGATCATCTCGGACAACTCGACTGCCGACACGGTGTTCTCCAGCTCGGTCTTCGCCTCGATCCGCATCGCGCGCAGGATCATGTGCGCGCACCAGTCGTAGAACGCGATGACCGGCCGGGTGGCTCTCACCCACGCCAGGTACGGCGGCACCAGAATCATCGCGGCGGACTCGGGCCCGGCGATCGCGATGTTCTTCGGCACCATCTCGCCCAGCAGCACATGCAGCACCACGACTATCGTGATCGCGACCACGAAGGACACGGTGTGCAGCACCGCGTCCGGCACACCCACCAAGTCGAACGGCTTCTCCAGAAGGTGCGCCACAGCCGGTTCTCCGATGCGGCCCAACAGGATTGAGCACACCGTGATACCCAGCTGTGCCCCGGCCAGCATCACCGACAAGTTCTGGCCGGCGTGAATCACGGCGACCGCGCTGCGTTTCCCTTGCTCGGCGAGCGCCTCGAGCCGGTCGCGGCGCGCCGAGATCAGCGCGAACTCGGCGCCGACGAAGAAGCCGTTAGCGGCTAGCAGCAGAACGGTAAGCAGGACCCCGAGCACGTCACCCATCGGCCACTCCGCTCTCTTTCCGGCCCAGCCGGACCAGGTCGAGCCCGTCGATACGCCGGCCGTCCATTTTCATGACGGTCGCGCGCCACCGGACCGGGTCGTCCAGGCTCGCTTCCGGCTCGAATGCCTTGAGCTCCACCGACTCACCGGCTTCGGGGATGTGCCCGAGCTCGTGCATCACCAAGCCGCCGATGGTCTCGTACTCACCCTCGTGACCACGGAACCCCGTGGCGGCGGCGACCTCGTCGATACGCAGCAGCCCCGAAACCCGCCAGCCGTCGCCCACCCGCTCCACGTCAGGGGTCGGCTCGTCGTGCTCGTCGCGGATGTCGCCGACGATCTCCTCGATCAGGTCTTCGACGGTCACCATTCCGGCGATGCCGCCGTACTCGTCGGCGACCAGCGCCGTCTGCAGGCCGTTCGCGCGGACCTGCGCCATCAGCGCGTCGCCGTCCAGCGTGGAGGGCACCACCGCGACGGGCTGGGCTACGTCGCCCAACCGGGTCTCGGCGTGCTCGGGGTGCGGGATCTCGAAAACCTGCTTGACGTGCACGAGGCCGACCGTCTCGTCGAGATCGCCCTCGGTGACGGGGAACCGCGAGTGACCGGTCTGGGCGGCTTTGGCAACGAGGTCGGTGATGGTGTCACCGGCTTCCAGCGCCTCGATCTTGGACCGCGGTGTCATCAGCTCCTCGGCGGTGCGGGCGCCGAATTGCAGCGACCGGTCGACGAGCTCCGCGGTGGTCTTGTCCAGCGCACCGCGGCGGGCCGAGTTGCGCACCAGCGACCCGAGCTCCTGCGGCGAACGTGCCGAGCGCAGTTCCTCGGCCGGCTCGATGCCGAGCCGCCGGAGAATCCAGTTCGCGGTGCCGTTGGTCAGGTGGATCAGCGGGGTGAACAGCATCGAGAACAGCACCTGCGGTCCTGCCACCCAGCGGGCGGCGGCCAATGGCCGTGCCACCGCCAGGTACTGGGCCACCAGCTCGCCGAACACCATCGACACGGAGGTGGCGATCAGCAGCGCCACCACCAGCGCCGTGCCGTCGACCCACCGTTCGGGGAGCGCCATCGCGACCAGCGCCGGGCGCAGCAGCCGCGCGATCAACGGTTCGGCGAGGTAGCCGGTGATCAAAGTGGTGATGGAGATGCCGATCTGGGCACCGGAAAGCTGGAACGACAGCGTGCGATGCGCCCGCTGCACCATCTTGTCGCGGCGGTCGCCGGTGCGGGCGTTGGCGTCCACTGTGCTGCGTTCCAGCGAGGTGAGCGAGAACTCCGCGCACACGAAGATGGCCGTGCCGATGGTGAGCACCACGAAGCCCGCGAGGGCCAGCAGGATCATGCCCAGGCTCATCGCGTGCACGTCAGGTGTATGCCGGGCGAGATTCCCGGCCGACTAGATGGAGGCTGCGCCTCGGACGGCACGTGATCCCTTCCCCTCAGTCAGCGCACGCTCGACGCGTCGCGCGAACAAGCACTCATGGTATCGCGACGTGGATCGACCGAGACCGCCAGTGGACGACACGGGCGGTGGCTTAGTGATTGCGCCGAAATAGCATTCCACGTCGTTGATCGCCCGCGAACCACGACGTTGTGTGCTATTTCGGCGTAAGGCTGCCGAAGCCAGCTACCAGCCCTTCGGCAGCGGGTGGCCCTCGGCGAAGCCGGCCGCCGACTGCACGCCGACCACCGCCAGCTCGTGCAGTTCGGCGAGCGTCGAGGCGCCCACGTACGTGCAGGTGCTGCGAAGCCCCGACGTGATGTGGTCGAGCAGGTCCTCGACGCCGCCGCGGTCGGGATCCAGACCCATCTTGGACGTCGAGATGCCTTCCTCGAACAGCGCTTTGCGCGCCCGCTCGTAGGCGCTGTCGGACGTGGTACGCGCTGCCACGGCACGCTTGGACGCCATCCCGTAGCTCTCCTTGTAGGGCTGGTCGTCCCGGTCGTGCAGCAGGTCGCCGGGCGACTCGTAGGTGCCGGCGAACCACGACCCGATCATCACGTTCGACGCACCGGCCACCAGCGCCAAAGCGACGTCGCGGGGGTGGCGCACGCCGCCGTCGGCCCACACGTAACCGCCCAATTGCGCTGCTGCGGAAGCACATTCATGCACAGCGGAGAACTGCGGCCGTCCGACACCGGTCATCATCCGGGTGGTGCACATCGCACCGGGGCCCACACCCACCTTGACGATCGTCGCGCCTGCGCTCAGCAGCTCACGGGTGCCTTCGGCGGAGACGACGTTGCCCGCCGCCACCGGCACGCCCAGGTCCAGCGAGGTGATCGCCTTGACCGCGTCGATCATCCGCGACTGGTGGCCGTGCGCGGTGTCGATCACCAGCAGGTCGACGCCCGCCTCGACGAGCGCGGTGGCTTTCGCGCCGACGTCGCCGTTGATCCCGACCGCCGCGCCGACCCGCAGCCGCCCGGCCGCGTCGACGGCAGGGGTGTACAGCCCGGCGCGCAAGGCGCCCCTGCGGGTGAGCACCCCGGCCAAGGTGCCGTCCGGTTCTGTCAGCACCGCGACGTCGATCTGGGCGTGCTCGAGCAGGTCGAACACCCGCCGCGGGTCGGTGTGAGCGGGCGCGGTCACGAAGTCGCGCACCAGCACGTCGCGCACGCGGGTGAAGCGGTCGACGCCGGCGCACACCGCGTCGGTGACAAGCCCGATCGGGCGCCCTTCGAAGACAACCACCGCGGCCCCGTGCGCGCGCTTGTGGATCAGCGCGCACGCGTCGGACACCGAGTCGTCCGGCTCCAGCGTGACCGGCGTATCCGCCACCAGGTCACGACTCTTGACGAAATCGACGGTGTGGGTGACCGCGGTGATCGGCAGGTCCTGTGGCAGCACGACGATGCCGCCGCGGCGGGCCACCGTCTCGGCCATCCGGCGGCCCGCGACCGCGGTCATGTTGGCGACGACGACGGGGATCGTGGTGCCGGAGCCGTCGATGCTCGATAGGTCGACGTCGAACCTCGACGTCACGTCAGAGCGGTTCGGGACGATGAAGACGTCGGTATAGGTCAGGTCGTACGGGGGTGGTTGACCCTCCAGGAAGCGCACGACACCAGCCTAGATAACCGGACGGGTTACGCCTCGACCTCGCTGCGGTCGCCGCTCCAGAGGGTGTGGAACTTCTTGCCGCGTTCGGAGTCGATGCGCTCGTAGGTGTGCGCACCGAAGAAGTCGCGCTGGGCCTGCGTCAGCGCGGCCGGCAACCGTTCGGTGCGCAACGCGTCGTAGTACGACAGCGCGGAGGCGAATCCGGGGATCGGGATGCCGAGTTGGGTGGCGGTGACGACGACGCGGCGCCAGCTGTCGATGCCCGCCTCGACCGCGCTGCGGAAGTAGGGGGCGGCGATCAGCGTCGCAAGCTCGGGATCGTGGTCGAACGCCTCTTTGATGCGGTTGAGGAACTTGGCCCGGATGATGCAGCCGCCGCGCCAGATCGTGGCCAGGTCGCCCGGCGTGACGTTCCAGTCGTACTCGGCGCTGCCGGCCTGGATCTGGTTGAAGCCTTGCGCGTACGCGACGATCTTCGACGCATACAGCGCCTGCCGCACGTCCTCGGTGAATTCTGCCGTGTCACTTGGTTTTTCGCCGAGCGCCCCCGACGCCAAGCCGGTGGTCGCGCTGCGCTGAGCGACGGAGCCCGACAGTGCGCGCGCGAACACGGCCTCGGCGATGCCGGTGACGGGCACGCCGAGGTCGAGTGCCGACTTGACCGTCCAGCGGCCGGTGCCCTTCTGCTCGGCCTCGTCGCGGATCACGTCCACCAGCGGCTTGCCGGTCTTGGCGTCGGTCTGGCGTAGCACCCCGGCGGTGATCTCGATGAGGTAGCTGTCCAGGTCGCCGTTGTTCCACTCGGCGAACACGTCGGCGATCTGCGGCGCCGACAGCCCGATCCCGCCGCGCAGCAGCTGATAGGCCTCGCCGATCAGCTGCATGTCCGAGTACTCGATGCCGTTGTGCACCATCTTGACGAAATGGCCCGACCCGTCCGGGCCGATGTGCGTGCAGCAGGGCACTCCGTCGACGTGCGCGGAGATCTCCTCCAGCAGCGGGCCCAGCGACTTGTACGACTCTGCGGGGCCGCCGGGCATGATCGACGGGCCGTTCAGGGCGCCTTCTTCGCCGCCGGAGATACCGGCGCCCACGAAATGCAGGCCACGCTCGGCCATCGACTTCTCGCGGCGGATGGTGTCGGTGTACAGGGCGTTGCCGCCGTCGATGATGATGTCGCCCTTCTCCATCACCTCGGCCAGTTCGCCGATCACCGCGTCGGTGGGGCCGCCGGCCTTGACCATGATCAGCACGCGGCGCGGCTTCTCCAGTGCAGCAACGAATTCGGCCATCGTCTCGGTGCGCACGAACTTGCCCTCGGAGCCGTGCTGCCGCAGCAGAGCGTCGGTCTTGGCGATCGACCGGTTGTGCAGTGCGACGGTGTAGCCATGACGCGCGAAGTTGCGGGCGATGTTGGAGCCCATCACGGCCAGCCCGGTGACCCCGATCTGCGCGGTGCCGGTGGTCTCTGCTTCAGGCATGGGTGGCCCTTTCGTGTTCGGTTGTCGGCGCAGGAGTTTTTTCGAAGGCTATGACGTGAAGAGCTGCTGCAACTCGGTCAGCCAGGGCACCGCCAGCGCCACCGTCGGCACCACGAGAATGGCTGCGGCGGCCAGGTAGGCGCCGATGGCCACCGCGAGGCTGTTGCCGCGCCCGGACAGCCGACGCACCCGTACCACCGTGCTCGGCCCGCCGGCAGCCAGCGCGCCCGACGGCGTCGGCCCCGCTGCGCAGGCCACCAGCGCCCGGGCCAGCGGGGCAGGACCCGCCGCACGGACCGCGGCGTCGTCGGCCAGCATCTCGACCAGCAGCCGGACGGCGTCCAGCGCCCGGGCGCTGCGGACGAACCGTGGGAACGCCGCGTGCACCGCGGTGAACATCTCGAGAACCAGGTCGTGACGCGCGCGAAGGTGGGCCCGCTCGTGGCGCAGGATCGCGGTGATCTCCTTGTCGCTCAACGTGTTCAGTGCACCCTTGCTCACCACGACACGGCTGCGCACGCCCGGCAGGCAGTAGGCCAGCGGCTCGGAGACGTCGAGGATTCGCAGATGGCCGGTGCCCGCCGACCCGAGAAGGTCGACGAGCATCCGGTGATGAGCGCGCCGCCGGCGCGTCGCGATGGCGACCTGCAGCACCGCGATCACCAGGCGCGCACCGATCAGCAGCGTGATCGCGAAGACAGTGACGTAGGCCAGCCACAGCGGGAAGCCGAGGCCCCGGACCTCGTCGGTGACAGGCCGGCCGTCGAGGGCGGGCACGAACAACCGGACAGCGATCGCGATGCCGGCGCTGAACGCCGACAGCACCGCAGCCACCGCAACGGACTGCCACAGCACGACCGCGGCCCGCGGAGCACGCATCGGCCAGGAAGCACGGGCCAGCATCTCCGGGACGGGACCAGCGAGGGTCAGCGCGACGAGTGCGAAGGCCAGCGCGGACACGCGGTAAGTCTCTCAGCCCTAGTCCGGACTCTTACCGGGTGGCTGGTGTTTCGCCTCGAGATCTGCCAGCGCTCGCCTCAGCGCCGCGGCTTCGTCGGCGCCGACGCGTTCGACGAAGTGCACCAGCGCAGCCTCGCGGCCTCCGGAGTCGGCCGCCTGGTCGAGCGCGTCGACCATCAGACCCGCGACGAGCTCGTCGCGACCGCGGGTCGGCGCGTATCGATGGGCACGGTCGTCGCGGTGCTGGACGACGAGATTCTTCTTCGCAAGGCGCTGCAACACGGTCATGATCGTGGTGTAGGCCAGGTCGCGTTGCGCGGCCAGGGCTTCGTGCACCTGCCGGACGGTCTGGGGCTCCGACGACGACCACAGATAGTCCATGACCGCGCGTTCGAGTTCACCCAACCGAATCAACTTGGCCATGGTGATCATCTCCTGCGGCTGTGACCTAAGGGTACTACTGCGCGTCGTACGCGGTTCAGTCTGGCACAGTCCGCACGCGTGCGTTATGGTTAGCCTACCCTAATTATGGAGGACAGATGACGCTGCTGGTCGAAGACCCGCTGATCGCCGGAATGGCGCCCGCAGCTCCGATGCCACTGCACGAATCCAGCCGCCGGCTTCGCGAGCTGTGCCCGGAATGCCCGCGGGTCTACGGCGTCGCGGTGATGGCCGACGTCGGCCGCAGGCGGTGGTGGCCGCTGTCGTCGGCGGTGACCACCGACCGGCTGCAGAGGATGTACGCCATGTCCGCCGACGACACGGACGCGCGCGCGGCCGCCGCACAGCTGGCCGCCACGCTCACCTACGCGGTAGTGGGACGCGTGGTCGCGCTGGTCATTCTGGAAGGCCGCGCGTGGGATCCGGGCCTGGAGAACCTGTGGGTGCACTGCGACTCCGAAGGCGACATCGACTGGGCCGGCGTCGTGGACGCCACGCTGCGGGTACTGCCGAACGACCCCGTCGACGGCAACGGCGTCGTCCGGCTGCCGAACGTGCCGGCGCTGGCCACCTGGACGGCTCACCGTTGCCATCGGGCGCTGTCGCCGCTGTTCGCTCGGGTGCACGCCGTCAGTGGCGGCGCGCTCGCCGTCTCCGCGATGTGGGGAATGGTCGGTTCCGCGATCGTCACCGCGGGCACGCACATTCCGCAGTTGGCCGGCACGTGCGAGGAGACGGGAATGCAACGGGGACAGGCGGTGCTGGACGCCTTCGCGAGCTTCGGCCTGCCCGTGCGCGGCGCGCCACGAACAACCTGACGGGCCGCGCGGAGTCCTGAGGGCTGCAGCGACTCCCGGTCCATCCCGAACGGGGCCCCGCGGGTGATCGACGCGGGGCCCCGTCTCCCGTCGCGGTCACCGCAGCGTGTAGACACTCCTGTGTGCCCACGCAGCCACCACCCGACATCGGCAAGGGGTTCGACAGCGAGATGGGGCTGACGTACCTGGAGATCACCCCGGACGAGGGGCGCGCCCGCCTGGACATCACCGAGAAGCTGTTGCAGCCGTGGGGAATCGTCCATGGCGGCGTCTACTGCGCAATCGTCGAGAGCCTGTCCAGCGTCTGCGGCCACGTGTGGCTGTCCGAGAACGGCGGCGGCACCGTCGTCGGAGTGAACAACAACACCGACTTCCTGCGGGCCATCGGCGGGGGGACAGTTGATGCGGTGGCGACGCCGATTCACCGCGGCCGGCGTCAGCAGCTGTGGCTGGTCACGATCACCGACGAGAACGACCGGGTGATCGCGCGGGGACAGGTGCGATTGCAGAACCTCGAGCAGATATAGCTAGCTGGCCGCTTCGCTCTGCACCGTGGCGGCGATCTCTTCGAGCTGTTCGATCCGCGTTCGGGCGAACGCCTGCTGTTCGGTGACCGTCAGCTGACCGCGGTTGCGGCCGATGAACGTGACGAACCAGGACAGCAGCGTGGTGACCTTCGTCTTGAACCCCACGAGGTACACGAGGTGCAGCACCAGCCACGCGAACCACGCGACGATGCCGCCGAATTCCAGCGGACCGATCTTCGCGACCGCGCTGTACCGCGACACCGTCGCCATCGAGCCCTTGTCGAAGTACTGGAATGGCTCACGCTCGGCCGGGTCGGCGCCTTTGAGCTCCGACTTGATGCACGACGCGGCATATTTGGCGCCTTGGATCGCGCCCTGCGCCATGCCCGGCACGCCGTCGACGTAGGCCATGTCGCCGATCACGAACACGTTCGGGTGACCCGGAATCGTCAAGTCCGGCAACACTTTAACCCGTCCGGCACGGTCGAGCTCGGCCCCGCTCTGGTCGGCCAGCTGCTTGCCCAGCGGGCTGGCCGAGACGCCTGCCGACCACACCTTGCAGGCCGACTCGATGCGGCGCGTGGTGCCGTCGGAGTCCTTGACGGTGAGCCCGTTGCGGTCGACGTTGGTGACCATCGCGTTGAGCTGGATCTCCACGCCCATCTTCTCCAGCCGGGCGGCGGCCTTCTTGCCCAGCTTCTCGCCCATCGGCGGCAGCACCGCGTGCGCGGCGTCCAGCAGGATCACCCGCGCCTTCGTCGAGTCGATGTGGCGGAAGGTGCCCTCGAGCGTGTGGTCGGCCAGCTCCGCGATCTGCCCCGCCATCTCCACGCCGGTGGGCCCGGCGCCGACGACGGTGAACGTCAACAGCTTCTCCCGCCGGGTGGGATCGCTGGACCGTTCGGCCTGCTCGAACGCCGACAGGATCCGGGCGCGCAGCTCGAGCGCGTCGTCGATGGTCTTCATGCCCGGTGCGAACTCGGCGAAATGGTCGTTGCCGAAGTACGACTGACCCGCTCCGGCCGCGACCACCAACGTGTCGTATGGGGTGACGTACGTATGGCCCAACAGTTCCGACGTCACCTTCTGGTTGCGCAGGTCGATCCTGGTGACGTCGCCGAGCAGCACCTGAACGTTCTTCTGCCGGCGCAAGATCACCCGCGTCGCCGGCGCGATCTCGCCCTCGGAGATGATGCCGGTGGCGACCTGGTACAGCAGCGGCTGGAACAGGTGGTGGGTGGTCTTGGCGATGAGCTTGACGTCGACGTCCGCGCGCCGGAGGGCCTTGGTCACGCTGAGCCCGCCGAACCCCGAACCTATGACGACGACCTGATGCCGGCGTTTCGGTTCGGCAGTAGCCGGGGGCTGCGCGCTCATGGGTGGCTCCTCGACAGGCACGAACGGGTGGACCACCTCCACGGTAGTCGGGCGGCTGCCCGCAGTCGCGGGTATACCCGGTGGTATTCGCCACCTACCGGGGTTTTGCTGCTGTCAGCTCACCAGCGGCTTGAGCGCCTCGCCCAGCTTCGCGACGACTCCGGGGGAGTAGTACGCAAGGTTGACGATCACCCCGTCCAGGCCCGCGTCGATCGCCTTGGTCTTGATCTGCTCGGCGACCGATTCGGCGCTGCCCGCCACCATGCGCTGCTTCATCGGCCCCGGGATCGCCTCGGCCGACGCGTTGTCGTCGATCAGCGCGGTGACCAGCATGCTGGTCTCCAGGGTCGACGGGTCGCGGCCCACCTCCTCGCACCGCTGTCTCAACGCGTCAAGCTTGCCGGGCAGCTCGTCGAACCCGCCGATGATGTTGAGGTGGTCGAAGTGCTGCGCGGCCAGCCGGAACGTCTTCTTCTCGCCTCGGCCGCCGATCAGCAGCGGAATGCGTTCGCGCAGAAGGGGATTCGCGAATGCCTCCTTGGTGTGGTACCAGTCCCCGGAGAACGTCACCCGCTCGCCCTTGATCATCGGCAGGATGATCTGCAGTGCCTCCTCCAGCCGGTTGAACCGGTCGGTGAAGGTCCCGAACTCGAAACCCAGGTTGTCGTGCTCGAGCTCGAACCAGCCGGTGCCGATGCCCAGCACCGCGCGGCCGCCGCTGACCACATCCAGCGTGGTGATGATCTTGGCGAGCAGCGTCGGGTTGCGGTAGGTGTTGCCGGTCACCAGCGTGCCCAACTGGACGTTGTTGGTGGTTGTCGCGAGCGCGCCCAGCGCGGTGTAGGCCTCCAGCATCGGCTCCTCGGGCGCTCCGAGCATCGGCAGTTGGTAGAAGTGGTCCATCACCATCACGGCGTCGAATCCGCTGTCGTCGGCTTCCTGGGCCTGGCGGACCACCGTCGGAAACAGCTCCGACACCGGTGTGCCGTACGAGAAGTTCGGGATCTGGTAGCCGAGTCGAATCGTCACGGATTCGACCCTAGCCCGGCGGAGGGGTCAGTCCCAGTGGGCGAGTGCGCCGTGACTGGCGTGCAGCGTCTGACCGGTGATGTGCCGCGCGGCCGGCGTGGTCAAAAACAGTGCGAGCCGGGCGATTTCGCCGCCGGCGCTGTCGGGCACGCCGGTGGACAGACCCTCGTAGCCGGCCTGCGCGCCGCGGCCCGACGCCACGGTGTTGATCGTGATTCCGCGGGTGCCGAAGAACTCCGCCTGGCCGGCGGTCCAGTTCGACAGTGCGGCCTTGACGGCGCCCTCAGGGCTGCCGTCTCGCGGGTTCTCGGCGACGACGTTGACGATCGACCCGCCGGAGTGCAGGTGATCCCCGATCGCGTTGACCATCAGCACGGCCGCGAGCACCGTGGCGTCCAGGTGGTTGTGCCATGCGGCAGCCCGCTCGGCCAGCGTGTACGCCCGCGGGTCGCCGCGGTCGAACGACGGGGCCGGCACGTTGACGATCGTGTCCAGATGATGCGGCAGCAGTGCGATCGCGTCCGCGAGGCTGGCGGGATCGGTGCAGTTGCACGTCACAGCGTCGACGTCGAGTTCTTTGGCGTTGATTTCCAGTTCGTCGCGGCGGGCGCCGACGATCACCACGCGGTGCCCGGCGTCCCGGAAGGTTTCGGCGATCGTGCGGCCCAGCTCGGTGTCGCCGCCGGTGACAAGCACCTCCATCGCATGCCTCCTCGCTGTGCAGCGTTGCCGTCCGGATCATGTTACTGGACGGTAGCTATCGGCCGATGTCGGGCGCGCCGGAGCACGGTTCGACCCGTTAGGGTCTGATCCGTGACCCGACCGGCCGGGCTGCCGACGTGGCTCTACATCCCCGCGGTGGTCGGGGTCGTGTTCGTCGGGCTGCCGCTGGTGGCGATGGCGGCCAGGGTCGACTGGCCGAACTTCGCGGGGCTGATCAGCAGTCCGGCGTCACGTACCGCGCTGCTGCTGAGCCTGCGCACCGCTGCCGCCAGCACCGCCTTGTGCCTGGTCCTGGGAGTACCGCTGGCGCTGGTGCTGGCCCGCGGCGACGACCGGCTGGCACGGCTGGTGCGCCCGCTGATCCTGCTGCCGCTGGTGCTGCCACCGGTCGTCGGCGGGATCGCCCTGCTCTACACGTTCGGGCGGCTGGGTCTGCTCGGGCGCTACCTCGAGGCGGCCGGCGTGCACATCGCGTTCTCCACCACCGCGGTGGTGCTGGCCCAGGCCTTCGTGTCGCTGCCGTTCCTGGTGATCGCGCTGGAAGGCGCGGCGCGAAGCGCCGGCGGGCGCTACGAGGACGTGGCCGCGACGCTGGGTGCCGGGCCGACGACGGTGTGGTGGCGGGTGACGCTGCCGTTGCTGGCGCCCGGGTTGCTGTCGGGGGCGGTGCTGGCGTTCGCCCGATCGCTCGGCGAGTTCGGGGCGACGTTGACGTTCGCCGGCTCGCGTTCCGGCGTCACGCGGACACTGCCGCTGGAGATCTACCTCGAGCGCGAAAGCGACGCCGATGCCGCCGTGGCGCTGTCGATGCTTCTCGTCGTCGTGGCCGCGGTGGTTGTGCTCGCGGTCGGCGCGCGCTGGCTGCGCGCCGGGGAGCCACCGCGATGACCGGCGTGGCCGTCCGTGCCGTGGCCGGGCAACGCGACGTGGACGTCGAGTTCGAGGTCACCGCCGGCGAGGTGGTCGCGCTGATCGGGGCCAACGGCACCGGCAAGTCGACCGTGCTGCATGTGATCGCGGGCCTGCTTCGACCGGACTCGGGCAGCGTTCGATCCGGCGACCGAGTGCTGACCGACACGGCGTCGGGCGTCTTCGTGCCGGCGCATGCCCGGCGCATCGGACTGCTGCTGCAGGACGCGCTGCTGTTTCCGCACCTGTCCGTCATCGACAACGTCGCTTTCGGGCCGCGAAGCCGCCGCCGCGGGCGCCGCGCCGCAGAAGTGGCCGCGCGCGAGTGGCTCGAGCAGGTGGACGCCGCCGAACTGGCCGACCGGGCGCCGGGGGGGTTGTCCGGCGGGCAGGCGCAGCGGGTCGCCATCGCCCGCGCGCTGGCCTCCGACCCCGACGTGCTGCTTCTCGACGAACCACTTGCCGGCCTGGACGTGGCCGCCGCCACCGGGGTGCGGGCGGTGCTGGGCACGGTGCTGGCGGGCGACAACCGGGCCGCGGTGCTGGTCACCCACGACCTCGTCGACGTACTGACGCTCGCCCACCGGGTGCTGGTGATGGACGGCGGCCGGGTGGTGGAGGCCGGCGACACGGCCCGGGTGCTCGCCGCCCCGCGCAGCGCGTTCGCCGCCCGCATCGCCGGGGTGAACCTGGTCAACGGCACGGTGCGGGACGACGGCTCGCTTCAGGCGGCCGACGGCCGCCGCTGGTACGGGACCGGTGACCGGCTCACCCCCGGCGTGCGTGCGGTGGCGGTGTTCCGCCCGTCGGCGGTGGCCGTGTTCCGCGACGCCCCGCACGGCAGCCACCGCAACACGCTCGCGGTGACGGTGGCCCAGGTCGACGCGCTGGGAACCCGCATCCGGGTGCGCGCCGCCGAGCAAGCCGACGGGGCCCCCGGACTGGCGGCCGACGTCACCGCTGAGGCCGCAGCCGAGATGCGCCTGCTGGCCGGGGAGCGGGTGCACTTTGCGGTGAAGGCGCAGGAAGTGGCGATTCACCCGGCCTGAGAAGTACCTAATTCTTCTCACCACACACTTGCGTCACGGCGGTAACACGGTAATTTCGTCGTCATGAAAAAGCCGGAGGGGAAATTTCAGCACACGGGGCTTTGGAGGACATTGGCGGCGACGGCGGTTGCCGGGTCGGTGGCATTGATGGTGCCGATCGCCGTCTCGCCAGCCGATCCCACACCGACACCGACACCGACGCCCGACACTCCGACGACGGCCGCTCCCGCGCCGCCGGCGGATCCGAACGCGCCGCCCCCGGCACCGGTTGACCCGAATGCGCCTGCACCTCCGCCTGCGCCCGTCGACCCGAACGCGCCTCCACCTGCGCCTGCGCCCGGGGACCCCAACGCGCCCGCCCCAGCGCCGGCGCCCGACGCGAACCGGATCGACGTCGCAGCCGGCGGCTTCAGTTACGTCCCACCGGCCGGCTGGACACCGGGCGACGCGTCGCGGATCAGCTACGGCCAAGCCGTCCTGCTCAAGACGCCCGCGCCGTTGCAGCCGGCGGCCACCGACACCAGCATCCTGCTGGGCAAGCTGGACATGAGGCTGTTCGCCGGCGCCGAACAGGACAACCAGAAGGCCGCAGTCAGGCTCGCGTCCGACATGGGCGAGTTCTACATGCCGTTCCCCGGCACGCGGATCAACCAGGAGACCATTGCGCTGAACGCCGCCGGCGTGCCCGGTTTGGCGGCCTACTACGAGGTCAAGTTCACCGATCCGAACAAGCCCAGCGGCCAGATCTGGGCCGCCGCTCTCGGCAACGTCGCGCCTCGCCAAGGTACCCAACCCGCGCAGAACAACCGCTGGTTCGTCGTCTGGCTCGGCTCTGCCAGCAACCCGGTCGACAAGGCAGCCGCCAAGGCGCTGGCCGAGTCGATCCGCCCGTACACCCCGCCACCGGCGGAAACAGCCGCACCTGGTGAGCCTGCGGCTCCCGGCGCCGCGCCGGGACCTGCGCCGGGCGAGCCCGCCGCTCCTGGAGCTGCCCCGGGCGCGTCGCCCAGCACTGCCGCCCCGCCGCCGAACGGGTCGCCGGTCGGTGTTCCCACTCCGGTCGCACCGGAGAACGCACCCGGGATGATGCCGCCGGCGTAGGCCTCACCGCGGGCCTCACCGCGGGCCTCACCGCGCCGAAACCCGCGCCGTGAGCAGCTAGCTACATCGCGATCACGTCGACGGAAACATTGGAAAACAGTGTCCCGTCACGATGGCGGGCATGGGCCGCCCTGCCTTCGAGGCCGTAACGCGCACCCAGTGCTCCTACTGCGGGGTGGGTTGCGGCATCGAGGTGCACACGACCGTCGATGCGGCGACGAACACGCCGGTGATCGCCCGGGTTTCCGGCGACAAGCTGCACCCGGCCAACTTCGGCCGGCTGTGCACGAAAGGCGCGACGCACGCGGAGTTGATGTGTGCCAAGGACACTCGGCTGCGCACCGCGGTGATGCGAACGCGACGCGAGGAAGAGCCGGCTGCGGCACCTCTCGATGAGGCGATCGCCGCGGCCGCAGCCCGGCTGCGAGCGATCATCGACGACCATGGACCCGACGCTGTCGCGATGTATGTGTCGGGCCAGATGTCGCTGGAGGCACAGTATCTGGCGACGAAACTTGCCAAGGGCCTCATCCGCACCACGCATCTGGAGTCCAACTCGCGGCTCTGCATGGCCAGCGCCGGCACCGGCTACAAGCAGTCGCTCGGCGCCGACGGGCCACCCGGGTCCTACGACGACTTCGACCACGCGGATCTGTTCTTCGTCATCGGGTCCAACATGGCCGACTGCCATCCGATTCTGTTCCTCCGCATGATCGATCGGCTCAACGCCGGAGCGAAGCTGATCGTCGTCGACCCGCGGCGCACGGCCACCGCCGACCGCGCCGATCTGTTCCTGCAGATCAAGCCGGGCACGGATCTGGCGCTGCTCAACGGAATTCTGCATCTGCTGATCGAAACCGGTGCCGTCGACGAGGATTTCATCGCCGCGCACACCGAGGGCTGGGACGCGATGCCCGTCTTCCTCGCCGACTACCCACCCGACCGGGTGGCTGCCATCACCGGGATCGCACCGGACGACATCCGTACCGCCGCACGGATGATCGCCGACGCGGGGGAGTGGACGAGCTGCTGGACGATGGGGCTCAACCAGAGCACCCACGGCACGTGGAGCACGAACGCGATCTGCAACCTGCACCTCGCGACCGGGGCCATCTGCCGCCCGGGCAGCGGTCCGTTCTCGCTGACCGGGCAGCCGAACGCGATGGGCGGACGCGAGATGGGCTACATGGGACCGGGGCTGCCGGGCCAGCGCTCGGTGCTCTGCGCCGCCGACCGGGCGTTCGTGGAGAGCCGCTGGGGGCTGCCGCCCGACACCATTCGCAGCGACACCGGCGTGGGCACCATCGAGATGTTCGAGCGGATGGCGGCCGGGGACATCAAGGCCTGCTGGATCATCGCGACCAATCCTGTTGCGACCGTGGCCAACCGAAAGACCGTGATCGCCGGATTGGAAGCCGCGGAGCTGGTGATCACGCAGGACGCCTACCGCGACACCGCGACCAACCGTTACGCGGACGTCACCCTGCCGGCGACACTGTGGGCCGAATCCGATGCGGTGATGGTGAATTCGGAGCGCACGCTGACGCTGTTGCGCCAGTCCGTGCCGCCGTGCGGCGAGGCACTGCCGGACTGGCAGCTGATCTGCCGGATGGCCGATGCCCTGGGTTACGGGCATGCCTTCGCCTATGAGTCCAGCGCGCAGGTTTTCGACGAGATCACCCGGTTCGCCAACCCCGCCACCGGATACGACCTGCGCGGCGCCAGCCTTCGCCGCCTGGAAAGCGGTCCGCTGCAATGGCCGTGCCCGCCGGGCGACGACAGCGACCGCCACCCGATCCGCTATCTCAACGACGGCGTCAGCCAGTCGCTGCACGTGACCGACGACGGGCATGTCCCGCGGCTCGCGTTCGCCACCCCGTCGCGGCGGGCAGTCTTTCTGGCGCGCCCACACGTCGACCCTGCCGAGATGCCCGACGACGACTACCCGCTGGTGCTCAACACCGGCCGGCTGCAGCATCAGTGGCACACGATGACCAAGACGGGCACGGTCGAGACGCTGAACAAGCTCAACGGCGCCCCTTTCGTGGAGGTGCACCCCGACGACGCCCACGCGCTCGGCATCGTCGACGGTGCCCCGACGGAGATCGCGTCCCGCCGCGGCCGGGCCGTGCTGCCCGCGGTAATCACCGACCGCGTCAGTCCCGGAACATGTTTCGCGCCCTTTCACTGGAACGACGAACAGGGCGAGAACCTCACGGTCAACGCAGTGACCAGTGACGCGGTGGACCCGCAGTCGCTGCAACCGGAGTTCAAGGCCTGCGCGGTGGCGTTGCGCCCGACCGAGGTACGCGCTGCGCCCGCCATGCACCCTGTGGGCGTTGCGCTCCACCTGGACCGGGAACCGCCGCCGATCTTCACTGAGATCGAAACACATTATCTCGCAGGGTATTTCGGCGCACTGTCGACATCCCTCGCCGCCGCGCCGATGCTGCCCGAATCCGCGCCTGTGCGCCCGGCCGTGCGCGCGCGCATCGACGGCATGCTCGCCGGCGCCTATGCCACGGCATCGCAGCAGCCCGACCGAACGGGGCCGCTGGTGGTGTGGGCCTCGCAAACCGGTAACGCGGAGGAGTTCGCCACACGACTGGCCCGCCAACTCGACACCGTCGGCTTACGTGCACACCTCGTCAACATGGCGGACTGCGAACTCTCCGACCTGGCCGCTGCCGGCGACGTCCTGGTGGTGACAAGCACTTTCGGTGACGGCGGTCCGCCGGACAACGGTGCCGACTTCTGGAACCGGCTCGAAGCGCCGGACGCGCCGCCGCTGGACGGAGTGCGCTACGCGGTGCTGGGCATCGGCGACCGGTCGTACGCCGACTTCTGCGGGCACGCACGGTCCATCGACACGCGCCTGGCCGACCTCGGTGCCACCCCGCTGCTGGAACGCACCGAGGTCGAGGCGTACGACGACGAGCCGATGGCCCGTTGGGCCGACATCGTGACGACACTGATCGGCACACCGGTGACCGAACCACCGCGGGAAAGGACTCGCGCCGAACCGTTTTCGCGTGCCAGCCCGATCGCCGTGTCGTTGAGCCGCAACGTCGCGCTCACCCCGCCCGCGGCGGACAAGGAGGTCCGTCAGTTCGCGTTCGACATCTCCGAGCACGCCGTCACGTACGCGGTGGGCGACTCGCTGGGCGTGTACGCGTCGAACGGCGACGCGACCGTGGCTAGGTGGCTGGCGGCGACCGGCCTCGGGGGCGGCGAGGCCGTCGTCGTCGATGGGACCGAGATGTCGCTGCGCGAGGCGCTCACCTCGCACTACGAGATCTGCCGCGTCACCCCCGGACTGCTCGCGTTCATCGCCGAGCGCTCGATCGACGCCCGCGGTCTCAACCGGTTGCGCGCCAAGCCTCAGTTCGACGCGTGGCTGACGGGCCGAAACGCCATCGACCTGATCGAGCAGTTCCCGGTGGTCGCGGAAGCCGAGCAGTGGCAGAGCGCGTTGGTTCGGCTGACGCCGAGGTCGTATTCGATCTCAAGTAGCCCGCTCGTCGACCCGCACGAGGTGCACCTGACGGTGTCGGTGGTGCGGTACCGCGGCCAGGATGGTCTCCAGCGCGGCGGGGTGTGCTCGACGTTCCTGGCGGAGCGGGCGAGCGCGCCGGTGCCGATCTTCCTGCAGCATTCGCCGCACTTCCGGCCACCCGAGGAGCCGGGAACGCCGATCATCATGATCGGCCCGGGTACCGGCATCGCCCCGTTCCGCGCATTCCTGCACGAGCGCAGGGCACTCGGCGACACCGGGCGCAACTGGCTGTTCTTCGGCGACCGGCACGCCGCCCACAACTTCTACTATCGCGACGAAGTGCTCGACATGTTCCGGGACGGGTTCTTGAGCCGGATGGACCTCGCGTTCTCCCGCGACCAGGCCGAACGGGTGTATGTGCAGCACCGCATGCTCGAGAAGGGCGCGGAACTCTGGGAGTGGCTGCAGGACGGCGCGCACGTCTACGTCTGCGGCGATGCCACCCGGATGGCCAAGGATGTCGACGCCGCCCTGACCCGGATCGTGAAGACTCACGGGCGCTTGTCCGACGAGCAGGTGCACGACTACAAGCGGGAACTCGTTGCGGCCAAGCGTTACCTGCGTGACGTGTATTGACGGCGAAATCCGCCGGTTCGCGCCACGATGAAGTCATGGCAACGAACCGCTCGATGACGGCCTGGCGGGTGCAGCGGCCGGGCCCGATGAGCACGCATCCGTTGGAGCGCGTCAGCACCGACATCCCACGGCCCGCCGACGACGAGCTGCTGGTGGCAGTGCGGGCCTGCGGCGTGTGCCGCACCGACTTGCACGTGGCCGAGGGCGATCTGCCCGTTCACCGGCCCGGGGTGACGCCGGGGCACGAGGTCGTCGGCGAGGTGCTGGAGGCCGGGCCGCAGGCCGGCCCGGAGTTCTCGGTCGGCGACCGCGTCGGCATCGCCTGGCTTAGGCACACCTGCGGTGTGTGCCAGTACTGTGTGCGCGGCCGCGAGAACCTGTGCCCGAATTCGCGCTACACGGGCTGGGACGCCGACGGCGGCTACGCCGAATACGCAACCGTGCCGGCCGCGTTCGCGCACCGCCTACCGAGCGGGTATGCCGACGCCGAGCTGGCGCCGCTGCTGTGTGCGGGCATCATCGGCTACCGGTCGCTGCTTCGCGCCGACGTTCCGCCGGGGGGCCGGTTGGGCCTGTACGGGTTCGGCGGCAGCGCACACATCACGGCCCAGGTGGCGATCGCGCAGGGCGTCGAAGTGCACGTGATGACCCGCGGCGCGGAAGCCCGGGAGTTGGCACGCGCGTTGGGCGCGGCGTCGGTACAGGGTGCGACGGACCCGCCGCCGGTCCCGCTGGACGCGGCCATCCTGTTCGCGCCGGTGGGCGATTTGGTGCTGCCGGCACTGGAGGCGCTGGACCGCGGCGGCACACTCGCAGTGGCCGGCATCCACCTCAGCGACATCCCGGTGCTGAACTACCAGCGCCACCTCTTCCAGGAGCGTCAGCTGCGGTCGGTCACGTCGAACACCCGCGCCGACGCCAGGGAGTTTTTGGCCTTCGCCGAGCAACATCGCATCGAGGTGAGCCACCCGACGTATCCCCTCGGTCGGGCCGACGAAGCGCTTACCGACCTGGCCGACGGGCGCATCGCCGGCGCAGCCGTGCTGTTGCCCTGAGCTGTCAGCTCGCCAGGTGCCAGACCAGCGCCGCGGCCAGCGCCCCGAGCCCGTTCAGCGACCAGTGCAGCGCAATCGGCGCGAGCAGGCTGCCGCTGCGCTTGCGCAGCCAGGTGAACACGAATCCGGCGGCCGCCGTTGCCGCGACCGCCAGCAGCACGCCGACCAGCTGGCCGGCGAAGCCGCCCCCCAAAAGCCGGGTGAACCCGACGTTTCCGCTGGTCAGTCCCAGCGAGGTAGCCACGTGCCAGAGGCCGAACAGCAGCGAGCCCGCCGCCGCGACACCGCGGAATCCCCAGGCCCGCGTCATCGCGCCGTGCAGCACGCCGCGGAAGGCGAGCTCCTCCGGGATCACGGTCTGCAGCGGGATGATCACCATCGATGAGATCAGCGCCGCGGACACGGTCGCGTAGCGGTCGTTCATGAAGAGATCGCGCGTCCAGGGCAGCAGCGCGCCGGCCGCGATCACGCTCAGCACCAGCGCGACCGCCCCCGCCGCGTAGGCCGCACCGGTCCTCCAATGCTCGCGGCCCAGCCCGAGCTCCGCCCACCCGAGCCCGCGGGAGCGCAGCAGCAGGAGCAGTCCGACCGCAGCGGCGGGAACCGTCGCGATGCTGGCCCACGGCGTCGTGAAGTGCGCGATCAGGTTGCTCAACGCCAGCACGACCACGACGACTGCGATGTCGACATAGACGTGGAAGCGGTGCAGCGCCGCCAGTTGCCCGACGATCGGGTGCGGCTGGGCCGGGGCGCTGACGACGGTCATGATGCGTCGAGTTTACCGGTGATCGGAGCGCGGGACCCCACCCGTGCAGGTCGGCGGGGCCGTCACCAGCCACTGTCAGTGACATTACGCTGACCTCGTGCCGGGATCCCCTGACCTACCACTCGCCGGCGTGCGGGTGCTCGACCTCGCCGACGGCGACGGTGAAGCGGTCACCCGGCTGCTCGCCGACCTCGGCGCCGACGTACTGAAGATCGAGCCGTCCGACGGAAGCGCGGCCCGCCGGGTACGGCCTTGCGTGGCCGGGACGTCGATCCCGTTCGCGATGCACAACGCGAACAAGCGCAGCGCGGTGCTGGACCCGGCTGACGACGAGGACCGTCGCCGCTTCGTCGCTCTTGTCACCGACGCCGACATCGTGGTGGACGACGGAATCCCCGGCGCGGCCGCATCCTTCGGCACCAGCTGCGAGGAGCTGACCCGGCGCTTCGGCCATCTGGTCGGTTTGTCGGTCACCGATTTCGGGTCGTCGGGTCCGTACGCGGCGTGGCCGGCGACGGATCCCGTGCTGTACGCGATGTCCACGGCGTTGTCGCGGTCCGGCCCGCCTTCCGGGACGCCGGTCTTACCACCCGACGGGATCGCCTCGGCCACCGCCGCGGTGCAGGCCGTCTGGGCCGCATTGGTCGCCTACTATCACCGGCTCCGTTACGGCACCGGTGACTACATCGACTTCGCCCGGTTCGAAGCCGTCGTGCAGGCGCTCGACCCGCCCTTCGGCGCGATGGGCCAGGGCGCGCTGGCGCAACGGCGCTCCGACGCGTGGCGCGGCCGCCCCCGCAACCAGGACGTGTATCCGACGTTTGCGTGCGCAGACGGGTTCGTCCGCATCTGCGTGATGTCGCCACGGCAGTGGCATGCGATGCGAGCCTGGCTCGGCGAACCGGAGGAGTTCGCCGACCCCAAGTACGAGACCATTGGGGCCAGGTTCGCGGCGACGCGCGAGATCAACGCCTTGATCGCGAAGTTGTTCGCCGACCAGTCGATGGACGAACTGGTGGCGGAGGGGCAGCGCTACGGCATCCCGATCGCCGCGGTGCTGACACCGGCACAGGCGTTGTCCTCGGAGCACTTTCAGGCCGTAGGCGCTCTGACGAAGCTCGAACTCGCCGGCGTCGAGGTGCCCGCGCCCACCGGGTCGTTCGTCGTCGACGGTCACCAGGCCGGGCTGCGCCGGCCAGCGCCAACCATAGGTGCTGACACAGCGGATTGGGCCGGGCCTGCTGCGCAGCTGCCAACCGGCGAGCAGCCCGGACGCCGACCGTTCGACGGCATGCGCATCGTCGACCTCGGGATCATCGTCGCCGGGGGAGAGCTGGGCCGCCTGTTCGCCGACCAGGGCGCCGAGGTGGTGAAGGTGGAGAACGTAGCCTACCCAGACGGGCTGCGCCAGACCCGGGCTTCTCAGCCGATGAGCGAGGCGTTCGCATGGGCGCACCGCAACAAGTACGGGCTGGGTGTCGATCTCCGAAAGCCCGGCGGTGCAGCGCTTTTCGCACGCCTGGTCGCGGAGTCGGACGCGGTTTTCGCGAACTTCAAGCCGGGAACCCTTGCCTCGCTGGGCTTCTCGTATGAACATCTGCGCGAGATCAACCCCCGCATCGTGCTGGCCGAGAGCAGCGCGTTCGGCGACACCGGACCGTGGCGCTCGCACATGGGGTACGGCCCACTGGTGCGCGCCGCCACCGGAATCGCACGGCTGTGGACGTCGGGAAAGACCGGCGGCAAGTTCTACGACGCGGTCACGGTGTTTCCCGACCACATCGTCGCCCGCATCGTCGCGATCGCGGCGCTGGCCGCCATCATCCGCCGCGACCGCACCGGGGCGCCCGCGCACGTGCACATCTCGCAAGCCGAGGCCGCGGTCAACCAGCTCGACGTCACCTACGTCGCTGCCGAGGCGCGGGCGGCCGGGCTGCCCGTCGCCGACAATCCCGCGACGCACGGCGTGTACCCCTGCGCCGGCGACGACGAATGGTGCGTCATCTCCGTCCGCGACGACGCCGACTGGACGGCGCTCACCGCAGCGATGGGCCGAGAGGGGCTGGATCGCCGCGACTGCGACGAGGCAGCCGAAATCGCCTCGTGGACAAGCACTCTCGACAAACAGGCGGTAACCGAGATCCTCCAGAAGGCCGGTGTGCCGGCGGGGCCGATGAACCGCCCCGCCGACGTCCTCGCCGACCCGCAGCTGCAACACCGAAAGTTGTTCGCCCACATGGCTCATCCGCTGTTCGACGCAGCGCTGCCGTCGGAGACCGGTCCGGCGCCGTTCCGCAACATCCCGCCCGCGGAGCTGCGGCCCGCCCCGATGCCGGGCGAACACAGCCCGGAGGTCTGCCAGAAGGTGCTCGGTTTGAGCACCGCGGAGGTCGACGAGCTGATCGCCGACGGCGCGCTGTTCACGTCGTCCACGACGCCGCGAGAAGGAAAGGTGCCCTGATGCCCGTCGATCCCAGAACTCCGGTGCTGATCGGATCTGGACAGGTCAACCAGTACGACGAGGGGGAGGCGCCGGATCCGGTCGGCCTGATGACTCAGGCCGCGCGGCAGGCAGCCGATGCGCGGGTACTGGAGGCCGTCGACGCGATCCGGATCGTCAGGATGCTGTCCTGGCGGTACCGCGACCCCGGGCTTCTGCTCGGCGAGCAGATCGGCGCCGAGCGATTCGCTTCGCTCTACAGCGGCGTCGGCGGCAACGTGCCGCAGTCGCTGGTGAACCAGGCGTGTCTGGACATCCAGCGCGGGACGGCCGACGTCGTGTTGATCGGCGGGGCCGAAAAGTGGCGCACCCGAACGCGGTTGCGTGCCGAGGACAGGAAGCCGGACTGGCCGCAGCAGGACGAGGCGGTGCCGGAGGCTCCGGGCGGCGAGGACGACGTCCCGCTGGCCGGCCCCGCGGAGATGCGGATCAAGCTTGTCGCGCCCGCCCACGTCTACCCGATGTTCGAGCAGGCGCTGCGGATCGCCGCCGGGGAGTCCTCCGACGAGCACCGCCGCCGCATCGGTGAGTTGTGGTCGCAGTTCAGCGCCGTCGCCGAAGCCAATCCCTACGCGTGGAGCCGGCAACGCCTTACCGCACAAGAGATCTGGCAGCCTGGGCCGGCCAACAGAATGATCAGCTGGCCGTACCCGAAGCTGATGAACTCCAACAACATGGTCGACCAGGCGGCCGTCATCCTGTTGGCGTCCGCGGAGGCCGCCGCGCGGCTGAAGGTCCCGGAGGAAACGTGGGTGTTCCCGTATGCGGGCACGGACTCGCACGACACCTATGCGCTGGGTGAGCGGTTCGAGTTCCACCGTTCGCCGGCGATCAGGATCGCCGGGCGCCGCGCGCTGGAACTGGCCGGATGCGGGATCGGCGACCCCGATTTCGTCGACGTCTACTCCTGTTTCCCCTCCGCTGTCCAGGTGAGCGCAACGGAGTTGGGTCTTCCGCTCGCCGACCCGCAGCGGCCACTCACCGTCACCGGCGGACTGACCTTCGCCGGTGGCCCGTGGAACAACTACGTGACCCACGCCATCGGCACGATGCGCGAGCGGCTCGTCGAGAAACCCGGCAGCCTCGGGCTGATCACCGCCAACGGCGGTTACCTCACCAAGCACAGCATCGGCATCTACGCCGCCCGGCCGCCGGCAACCGAATTCCGTTGGGAGGACGTGCAATCCGAGGTCGACCGCGAGCCGACGCGCACCGCGCTCGACGAGTGGGAGGGCATCGGAACCGTGGAGGCGTGGACGGCGCCGTTCGACCGCGACGGGCGTCCGGAGAAGGCGTTTCTCGCGGTGCGCACGCCCGCCGACGCGCGCACGATGGCGGTGATCACGGACCCTTCGGACGTGGAGGCCTCGGTCAGCGAGGACATCGCCGGCGCCAAGGTGCAGGTGTACCCCGACGGAAGCGCCGAGTTGCGCTGATCAGCCAGGCACAGCGGTGTACTGCGCGACGTGACCGCTCGGGGAGAACGTGAACCCCTTCTTGGTCGTCTCGTTCAGGCACGACACCCCGGCCTCCCGCACGTTGCAGCGGAACCCGGCCGCCGCCAGCGTCTTGTCGAAGTCCAGAACCAGTGCCTTGCCGGACTTCACCGAGAACCCCGGCCGGGCAAGCCATGTGAAACCAGGTTCGCCGTCGTCGCCGACCGCGATCGCGTTCGGCGCGACCGCCTCGCCGTCACCGGTCTGCACGGTGTCGGGTTCTCCGGGTATGCCCAAGGCGCCGGATGTGGCCTGGCAGCCGGCCTGCGAATGCGGCAGGATCGCGCAACTCCACTTCCCGCTCGGGGTGGTGAAGTAGTAGCCCTTGAGGCCGTCGGCGGTGACGTAGTAGTCGGACGCATCAACCAGTACGGGGTCGGATCGGCCGGAGGGCGCGCTGGAGGTCGCGGTCTCGGCGCGTGGCGGGGCCTCGCCGGTGTCGACGACGACGGCGTCGGAGCACGCCGTGGCCAGCACAGCGGTCGCCGCGCAGATCGCCAGCCGTCGTATGCCCATCCGAGCGACAGTACAGCTCACACCCCGAGCAACCCGCGCAACGTGCGGGCGTTCTGCACCGCGTACCCGTGGCCGTCGTTGTTGAAGTAGACCAGCACGTCGCGGCCCTGCTCGTCCCACTCGGTGACGCGGTCTGCCCACCACCGCAGGTCGTCGTCGGAATACGAGCCGGCATAGAGCTTTTCGTTGTCGGGCCCGTGCATTCGCACGTACACCACGTCCGTCGTCGCGCGCAGCACGCACCTCAGCCCCGCGCCGCTCATCACCACATAGGCCGCGCGGTGACGCTCCAGCAGCGCATACACCGCCGGGTCGTCCCAGGTGGGGTGGCGCAGTTCGACGGCTACCCGGATCCAGTCGGGCATGCAGCCCAGGAAATAGTCGAGTCGCTCGTCGTCGCGCTGCTGCTCGGGATGCAGCTGGATCAGCAGCATCCCGCGGCGATCACCGAGCGCTCGCCAGCAGCGTTCGAACCGCTCGACCCACGGCTCCGGGGACTTCAGGCGGCGGAAGTGGGTCAGCCCCCGATGCGCCTTGACCGACATCGTGAACCCGCCGGGCAGTCGTTGCCTCCAGCCCTCGAACGTCGCGTCCCTCGGCCAGCGATAGAAGCTGGCGTTGAGTTCGACAGTGTTGAACTCCTGCACGTAACGGGCCAGCCGGGCGGACACCGGCATCCCCTCGGGGTACAGCACACCGGCCCAGTCGTCGTAGGACCATCCGGACGTACCGATGCGGATCACGCGGCGGAGTCGGGCGGCGATGAGCCGCTCGCGCGAAGAGGAGAAGACTCGGTCAGCTCGTCGAGGTCGGGCAGCGGCCGGCGACAGATCTCGGCGGCCTCGTCGGGGGCCACGCCGAACATGATCAGCACGTCGCGGGTGACCCGGTCGGCCGCCTCGGCGTCGTCACGGTCCGGTTGGTCGGCCAGCAGCTGGCCCAGGCCCATCAGCGCGCCACCTGCTACCGACAGGGCCAGCATCGGGTCGTCGACGGAGAAGCGACCGGCCCGGGTAGCGGCTTCGATGTCGCGCAGCGCGCGCGGCCCGAGCCCGCGGTCGGATGAGATCAGTGCCAGGCCACTGTTGAGCAGCACGCGGCCCATCTTCGGTCGGCGCCGGAACAGCCGGCCAATCATGCGGAAGCTGCGCGCGAACGTCTCGGCGGAATCTTCGTCGGCGCCCCCGAGCTTGTCGAGCAGCTCGGCGTAGACGTCGAGCACCTCATTGACCGCGGCCTGGAAAAGCTGCTCTTTGCTGTCGAAATGGTTGTAGAACGAGCCCATGCCGACGTCGGCGGCCTGGGTGATCTCCAGCACCGGAACGTTGAGCTTGCCTGCCGCGATGAAGCGCTGGGCGGCGCCGATGAGCGCCGCCCTGGTGCGCATCTTGCGCCGCTCGAGGCGGTTCTCCGCGGTCGTGTCGGCGGTGTGCATGAGCAGATGTTAGCAAGAACATTCAATTTTGAGGATTTCATCAATAACCCTTGACTGATGAGCCCTTCGTAAGTGACGATATCGTCAGTCAATGAAGGAGATCACCGTGACAGCCCACGTAGACGTACACAAGAACCTCCATAGCGAGCAGGGCGCACGGCGCGGCGACCACCCCGGCCGGTCACGGAATCCGCTGATCAAGGTCCGCGACCTGGCCTGGCTCGAATTCGAGAAGCCGAACTTGGTGCGCGCCGAGGCCTTCGCGAGGGCGTTCGGTTTCGGCACCGTCCTGCGCACCGACGACGAATTGCAGCTGCGCGGAACCGACCCCGGCTCGCCGTGCGTGCTCATCCGACGCGGACCACGCTCGCGGTTCGTCGGGCTCGCGTTCGCCGCGCAGGACAAGGACGACGTCGAGCGGCTCGCCAACGTGAGCGGGACGGGGACCCGCCCCCTGCCGGAGGCGATCGGCGGCGTCGCCGTGGATCTGACCGACCCGAACGGGATTCCGGTCCGCGTCGTCGCCGACACTCACGAGCTGGCCGGACTGACCCCGCAACAGCCGCACACCTTCAACTTCGGTCACGAGCTGCGCCGCCCCAACGCCACGCAGCGGCCGCCGCGTGAGCCGGCCCGGGTGCAGCGACTGGGGCACGTCGTGCTGCAGAGCACCAAGTACATCCAGTCGCTGGACTGGTACCTGGACCACTTCGGGCTGATCGTCAGCGACTTCATGTACTACGCGGGTCAGCGCGACCGCGGGCCGACGATGAGCTTCATCCGCTGCGACCGGGGGTCGACGCCGACCGACCACCACACGCTGGCGATGGCGCTGGGCCCGTCGAACCGCTATGTGCACTCTGCCTACCAGGTGTGTGATCTGGACGCGATTGCTGCAGGCGGGGAGCATCTGCGGGAGTCGGGCTACCACCGGTCGTGGGGGATCGGCAGGCACATCCAGGGCAGCCAGATTTTCGACTACTGGCGCGATCCGGACGGCTTCCTGGTCGAGCACTTCGCCGACGGCGACATGTTCGACAACACGTTGGAGCCGGGGTGGGCGCCGTTCACCGCCTCAGGCCTCGCGCAGTGGGGCCCGCCGGCCAGCAAGGATTTTCTCGGCATCACTCCCAGCCGGGAAGCAGCACGCGAACTGCGGTCGATGCTGACCGCAGTCCGTGACGACAACGAATTCGACATCGCCCGCCTGCGCGGACTCCTGAAAGTGGCACGCTCATGACTATTTCCATTTTTCGCACCGCTGATGCCTGGTGGGCCGGCACCGCCGATGCGGTCGCCAAGGTCGACAGCTCGGCGACCACGACCGGTCAACTACTGGCCAATCGGCCGGCGATCGAGCGGGCCGCCGCGAGCACCGAGACCGCATCGCTGACCAACCTCGAACTGCTCGCCCCGGTGACGGCGCCGTGCCGGGTGGTCGCGCAGATGACGAACTTCGCGTCACACGTCACCGACACCGGGGGCGATCCGAAAAAGGTTCCGCTCACGTTCTTTCGCAAAGCGTCCGGATCCGTCAACGGCCCGTTCGACGACATCGTCAAGCCGGGCCATGTCCGCCTCCTTGACTACGAGGTGGAGATCGGTCTGGTGATCGGGCGTGACCTGCCGGTGGGCACCACCGTCACGGCAGACAACCTCGCCGACTACATCTGCGGGCTCGTCGTCACCAATGACGTGTCGGCGCGTGACGTACAGCTGACGAAAACGCAGTTCTACGAAGCGAAGTCGTATCCCACGTTCACCCCGGTCGGGCCGGCGCTGGTGCTGCTCGACACCGAAGAGCTCAACCGCTTCGGAGAGCTGCGCTTGCGGCTGCGCGTGAACGGCGAACTGCGCCAGGACAGCACGGTCGACGGCGACATGATCTACCGGCCGGCCCAGGCGCTCGCCGCCCTCACCCGTTTCCAGCACCTCTCGGCCGGTGACTTGGTGCTGACCGGCACACCCGTCGGCACCGCACTGTCGGCGCCGCCCAAGGCGGTGCAGAAGCTGGTGTCGCTGTTGCCCGACGACGTCAAGTGGAAGATGTTCTTCGCCGGGCAGGCCAAGAACGCCAAGTACCTGCACGACGGAGATGTCGTCGAAGCGAGCGTCGCAACCGACGACGGCAAGATCGACCTCGGCACGCAACGATCGGTGGTCAGGTACTGATGAGCGACATCCCCAACTTCGTTCCAGTGGCCATCGTCGGCGCCGGTCCAAGCGGGATGACCGCGGCGACCAAGCTGGCACAGTACGGCGTCAACTGCCTCGTCCTCGACCGCTGGGAGGACGTCTACCCGCAGCCGCGTGCTGTTCACCTGGACGACGAAATCTACCGCCTACTGGCCGGATTGGGCATCGCCGACGAATTCGCGGCGATCTCCCGGCCCGCCCGCGGGCTGCAGCTGAGGGACCGCAACTTTCGGGTGCTCGCAGAGTTTCAGCGGGATTGCGCCGAAAGCGCGAACGGCTACCCGCAGGCGAACATGTTCGACCAGCCGGACTTCGAGACGCTGCTCCGCGCCAACCTGAAGCGCCATCCCGACGCCGTCTTGCGGGGCAATGCGGAGGTGACCGAGGCCGTTCAGATCGGCCCGGACAGAGTGCAGGTCACCTTCACCGATCGCGTCACCGGCGAGGAGCATCGAGTGGAGACGCGGTACCTGCTCGGCTGCGACGGCGCGAACAGCCTGGTGCGCACGGCGATGGGCGCCAATATGGAGGACTTGAAGTTCCAGCAACGGTGGCTGGTCGTCGACGTGGCGACCGTTGCGGACCTGAACCAATGGGACGGCGTCCACCAGGTGTGCGATCCACACCGGGCGGCCACGTACATGCGAATCGGCGACAACCGCTACCGGTGGGAGTTCCGGCTGCTGCCCGACGAAACCGCCGACGACTACGACACCATGGCCGCGCTGTACCCGCTGATCCGGCCGTGGGTGGAAGCCGTTGCGCCAGAAGAGCTGGAGCTCGTGCGCGTGGCCGAGTACACATTTCGGGCGCAGGTGGCAGACCGCTG
This sequence comes from uncultured Actinomycetota bacterium, assembly GCA_963775205.1. Classification (GTDB taxonomy): domain Bacteria; phylum Actinomycetota; class Actinomycetes; order Mycobacteriales; family Mycobacteriaceae; genus Mycobacterium. The sequence continues at coordinate 342,593 of CAVZHV010000005.1, forward strand.
GCGTCGCGGCAACATGTTCATCCTCGGCGACGCCGCCCACCTCACACCGCCCTTCATCGGCCAAGGCCTGTGCGCGGGCCTACGCGACGCGATGAACCTCGCTTGGAAGCTTGCAGGCGTCGTCAACGGATGGCTGCCGGACAGCGTGCTCGACACGTACGAGCAGGAGCGCGAACCGCACGCGCGCTACATGATCCGGTTCGCGCTGGCGATGGGCACGGCGATGACCGCGGGCAGCGAGGTCGGCAATTTCCTTCGCCGCGCAGTCGTTCCGCGCCTGCATTTGATCCCCGGGATGCGCGAGAAGATCGTCGACAGCACCACACCCGCGTTGCATGCCAGCGCGTTGGTGGTGAAGTCGGGCAGGCGTCGGCAGCTGGCGGGCCGGTTGTGCCCTAATCCGGTGTTATCCGACGGACAACGTCTCGACGCCCTGGTTGGTCCGAGATTCGCGGTGATCACCTCCGCCGCACCGAGTCCTACCCAACGAGCGGACCTGTCACGCCGGGGAGCGCTCGTCGTGTCGGTTCTTCCCGGTTCTGAACTGGACCTGTGGCTGAGATCTGGCCGGGCCCGCGCCGCGGTGGTTCGCCCCGACCGGACCGTGATGCGGGCCGGCCAAGACGTCGCCGAAATCTTCCGGTGCGTGCCGGTTTTCGCAACAAACTCGGCGACGACCATCCATGCGTAAGCCGGGCAACGTCGAAATATACGAATCGGACCTGTACTCGACCCGCGCAATACTCGATCCGTACCCGCACTACGCGCGCTTGCGCGAGCTGGGCCCGGTGGTCTGGCTGACCAAACAGCGGGTGTATGCCCTGCCGCGCTACGCCGAATGTAAGGCCGTGCTGCGCGACGACCAACGGTTCATTTCCGGTGCCGGCGTGGGACTGAACCCGCTCGTCAACAGGCTGTCACGGGGCACCACGCTCAACAGTGACGGCGACGAACACGACAAGCGGCGCAAGCTCGTCGCACACCGTCTGCTGCCGCGGGCGCTGCGCGCCATCGGCGAGGCTGTGCAGAGCCAGGCCGATCAGCTGGTTTCGGCAGCGGTGGCCCGCGGACACGTCGACGGCGTCGAGGATCTCGCCACCGCCTTGCCGCTGTCGGTGGTGCCCGACCTCGTCGGCTGGCCCGAGGACGGCCGCAAGAACCTGCTCAGCTGGGGCGCAGCGACATTCGACGCGCTGGGCCCGATCAACCGGTATGCGGCCAGGGCGATACCAGCGAGTCTTCAGATGCTGTGGTTCTCCAAGCAGGTGGTGCGCCGCCGCACGGTGATCGGCGGCAGCATGGGCCATGACGTCCTGGTGGCAGCCGACGAAGGCAAACTGCCCGAGCGTGAGTGCTCGGCGCTGATGGTCGACTACCTGGTGCCGTCGCTGGACACCACGATCAGCGGGATCGCCAATGCGCTCGCGCTGTTCGCCGCCCATCCCGACCAGTGGGCGCTGCTTCGCGCCGAGCGGTCGCTGCTGCCGAACGCGATCAACGAGGTGTTGCGCTACGAGTCACCGCTTCGGGCATTCACACGAAAGGCTCTGCACCGCAGCACTATTGGCGATGTAAGTGTGCCTGCCGGTGCCCGCGTGCTGGTGCTGTACGCATCGGCTAACCGCGACGAGCGCGAGTGGGAGGAGCCGGACGCCTTCGACATCCGCCGCGATGCCAACCGCCAGCTTGGATTCGGCCACGGCACCCATGCCTGCGCGGGGCAGGGATTGGCCCGGCTCGAGATGCAGGCGATGCTGTCGGCGTTGCTCGATCGTGTCGACCGCATCGAGCTCGCCGGGCAGCCCACATGGGCGCTGAACAACATCATCCGCTGCTACGAGCGGCTGCCACTGCGGCTCATTTCGGCCTGAGCATCTTGCGCGAGGGTGCGTGTCATGCCAGTGACACGCCGCTGCCGCTGGCATTGCGCGCACGCTCGCGGCAGTTCAGCGGGCGCTCAGTCCAGGTCGATGCGGATGGTCAGCAGGTCGCTGCCCATCATCCGAACCACGGCGCTGTTCAGCGTCGGCAGGTTGCCCAGCCGGGCGATGGGGTCGTCGTCGGGCAGAAGATGCGCCGTGCCGGTATGCCATCGGCCCTTGATACGCACGCTCACTTTGGGATCGGCCTTCATGTTGCGCACGTAGTCGGCGTGTTCACCGTGCTCGGACACCAACCAGAACTGCTTGCCCACCAGCCGGCCGCCGACCGCGGTGCGTCTGGGCTGGCCGGACTTGCGTCCGGTGGTCTCGATCATCGTGACCGGCAGCTGCCGGCCAATCGGGTTGACCACCAGCCGTTGCACGCGGTGCACGACGCTTCGCTTGAGCGCGTTGAGATCAGGCATGCCGCCATCATTGCCGAGCAGACGCGGAATCGCATTACCCGGGCACCGAACGTGCGAGTTTGCGTCTGCTCGCGGAAGGGTGGGAGTCGGTCAGGCGGCGACGGTGGCCGCCTGACCAACCTCCAGCGCTTGCGCGACGATGTCGGCGACGTCGGTCATCGGCTTGACCTCCAGCGCCTCGAGCACCTCGGCCGGCACGTCGTCCAGGTCGGGCCCGTTGCGGGCCGGAATGAACACCGTCGACAACCCGGCCCGCTGCGCGGCCAGCAGCTTCTGCTTGACACCGCCGATCGGCAGCACCCGCCCGTTCAGCGTGACCTCTCCGGTCATCCCGACGTCGGAGCGGACCTGCCGCCCGGTGGCCATCGACACCAGCGCGGTGACCATCGTGACGCCGGCCGACGGGCCGTCCTTCGGCACCGCACCGGCGGGCACATGCAGGTGAATACGCCGGTCCAGTGCCTTCGGGTCGACGCCCAGTTCCGCTGCGTGTGAGCGGACGTAGGACAGCGCGATCTGCGCCGACTCCTTCATCACGTCGCCCAGCTGGCCCGTGAGCTGCAGGGCCGGCTCGCCGTCGGTGGCGTTCGCCTCGATGTAGAGCACGTCGCCGCCGAGACCCGTCACCGCCAGGCCCGTCGCCACGCCCGGCACCGCCGTGCGTTCGGCCGACTCCGGTGTGAACCGCGGACGGCCAAGGTAGTCAACGAGATCCGGCTCGTCGATGGTCAGCGCTTCCGGGTTCTCGGCGAGTTTGGTCGCGGCCTTGCGCAACGCCTTGGCCAGCAGCCGCTCGAACTGCCGCACGCCCGGCTCCCGGGTGTAGTCCGCGGCGATCTTGCGCAGCGCGGCCTCGGTGACCGTCACGTCGTCGTCGGTCAGCGCCGCCTTCTCCCGTTGCCGAGGCAGCAGGAAGTCGCGGGCGATCGCGACCTTGTCGTCCTCGGTGTAGCCGTCGATCTCCACGAGTTCCATCCGGTCCAGCAAGGGCGACGGGATGTTCTCGACGACGTTGGCCGTGGCCAAGAACACGACGTCGGACAGGTCCAGATCCAGGTCGAGGTAGTGGTCGCGGAAAGTGTGGTTCTGCGCGGGGTCGAGCACTTCGAGAAGCGCCGCGGACGGGTCGCCACGGTAGTCGGAGCCCACCTTGTCGATCTCGTCGAGCAGCACGACCGGGTTCATCGACCCAGCCTCGCTGATCGCCCGCACGATCCGGCCGGGCAGGGCACCGACGTACGTGCGCCGGTGGCCGCGGATCTCGGCCTCGTCGCGCACACCGCCCAGCGCGACCCGCACGAACTTGCGGCTCAGCGCCCGGGCCACGCTCTCACCCAGCGATGTCTTGCCGACGCCGGGCGGACCGGCCAGCACCATCACAGCGCCGGAGCCGCGGCCGCCGACGACCTGCATGCCCCGCTGAGCGCGCCGCGCCCGAACGGCCAGGTACTCGACGATTCGGTCTTTGACGTCCTCCAGCCCGTGGTGGTCGGCCTCGAGGATTGCCCGCGCGGCCTTGAGGTCCGTGGAGTCCTCGGTCGTTACGTTCCACGGCATGTCCAGCACGGTGTCCAGCCAGGTGCGGATCCAGCCGCCCTCGGGGCTCTGCTCGCTGGTGCGTTCCAGCTTGCCGACCTCGCGCAACGCAGCCTCGCGCACCTTCTCGGGCAGCTCAGCGGCCTCCACCCGCGCACGGTAGTCGTCGGATCCATCCGCCTCGCCCTCGCCCAGCTCCTTGCGGATGGCCGCCAGCTGCTGGCGCAGCAGGAACTCCTTCTGCTGTTTCTCCATGCCGGTACGGACGTCCTCGGCGATCTTGTCGTTGACCTCGACCTCGGCGAGGTGCTCGGTGATCCAGTCGATCAGCACGCGCAGCCGTTCGGCTACGTCCGGGTTCTCGAGCAGTTGCCGTTTCTGTGCGTGGCTCAGATAGGACGCGTAGCCGGCCGTGTCGGCAAGCGCCGACGGGTCGGTGAGCTGGTTGACGACGTCGACGATCTGCCATGCCTCACGCCGCTGCAGCATCGCCAGCAGCAGCTTCTTGTATTCGGCGGCCAGCGCTTTCGTGTCGTCCGTCGGCGAAGCCTCGTCGACCTCGGTCACTTCCACCCACAGCGCCGTGCCCGGTCCGCTGGCTCCCGTGCCGATGTGAGCCCGGCATTCCCCGCGCACCACCGCGGCGGTACCGCCGGCGATACGGCCGACCTGCAGAATCGACGCGATCACGCCGTACGTCGGGTAGCGGTCGTCCAGCCGCGGCGCGATCAGCAGCTTGCCGGACTCGCTGGCGCGGGCGGCCTCCACGGCGGCCCGTGCGGTGTCGTCGAGCTCGATCGGCACCACCATTCCGGGCAGCACCACCTGGTCGGCGACGAAGAGCACCGGCACGTTGATGGGTTCAGGCATCAAACCTCCAAAGTTAAGCCCGATCGGCTCAACCTTGACCAGGCCACGTTTGTTCCCCGTCGGCCTCCACCACTACGGCGACGTCCGTGGCTGCGATGCCGCAGCCGGGAACGTTCATCGCCAAACTGCCGCAGAAGGAAGGCCAGCCGCAGATGGTGTTGGCGGTCACAGTCGAGGGCGACCGCGTCGCCGCCTACGCGTGTAACAACTCCAACGACGAGGCGTGGTTCTTCGGAACTCAGGCGAACGGCTCGATGAACCTCACGTCGAAGTACCAGGACAAGCTGCAGGCCTCGTTCGACGGGAAGAACCTCAACACCACATTGACGATGAACGACGTGACCTACACCGGTACGGCCGACCCGGCCACCGCGCCCGCTGGCATCTACACGGCGACCGCCGGCGTTGCTCGCGCCGTGTGGATCGTGACGGCGGACAAGAGCGTGGTCGGGGTGACGAGCCCGAATTCGAGGAACGACCGCGAACTCATCGACAAGATCAACGCCGAGCAGCAGGCGTTCAAGGACAAGGTCCGCCAAGCCAGGCAGCAGCGCCAGCTCGAACAAGCGGCAACGCTGAACACGAGCAACTTCACGTCCACGCTGAGCGGCACCACGGTTACGGCGCTGCAGGTGCGCGGCAACATGACGTCGCCGCCAAGCTGAGCCCTTCGCCGCTAGACGGGAGGCAGCCCGGCGTCGGCGACACTGATACCCGTGGCACTTGCCGTCTGCCTGCTTTTCGACCGCCGGTCTGAGCGTGCCGTTCGCGCGCTGTGGGATCGCCTGGAAGAAGTCGGCGCGCCGAGCATGCGCAGCCACACCCACAGCCGGCACGTGCCGCACATGTCCTACGCGGTGCTGCGCAGCTGGGACGAGGCGGCGGTGACCAACGCGCTGGCCGAGCTCCCCAGCGGAGCGCCGGTGGAGCTGACCTTCGACGGAGTGGGGCTGTTCCGCCGGGGCCGGGTGTGGTTGTTGGCCGGGGTCGGCGCCGACGTGGTGAGCCGGCAGCAGCGTGTCGTCGATGCGGTGACGGCCACCGGCGCCCAATTACACAAGCACTACGCGCCGGGCAGGTGGCTGCCGCATTGCTCGCTCGCGCCGCGGGTGCCGCTCGCGCAGCTTCACGTGGCGACGAGCGCTGTCTTCGACGTGCTGCCGCTGACGGCGACGCTCGACCAGGCCGCGCTGGTGAACAGCGCGACCGGCGAGGTTCAGCCGCTCCCAACGCTGCCGTGAGGACGCAATCGGTGCAACTGGGTGACGTGCCGCGGCGACAGTTCCTCCAGGCAGCTGACGCCGAGCAGTTTCATCGTGCGGGTCAGCTGGCCGGAGAGGATCTCGATCGCGCGGTCGACCCCGGCCCGGCCACCGGCCATCAGCCCGTAGAGGTACGCCCGCCCGATCAGCGTGAACCGGGCCCCCAACGCAACGGCCGCCACCACGTCGGCTCCGGACATGATGCCGGTGTCGACCAAAACCTCTGTGTCCGAGCCGAATTCGGCGACCACCCGCGGCAGCAGATGAAATGGCACCGGCGCCCGGTCCAGTTGCCGGCCGCCGTGGTTGGACAACACGATCCCGTCGACACCCAGGCCCACCACGCGGCGCGCATCCTCGAGTGTCTGGATGCCTTTGACGACGAACTTGCCCGGCCACTGCGTTTTGATCCATGCCAGGTCGTCGAAGGTGATCGTCGGATCGAACATGGTGTCGAGCAGTTCTGCAACCGTGCCCGGCCAGCGGTCGAAGCTCGCGAAGCTCAACGGCTCGGTGGTGAACAGGTCGAACCACCAGTGCGGGTGCCGCAGTGCGCCGAGCACCGTGCGGAGGGTGAGCGCCGGCGGGATCGTCATGCCGTTGCGCGTGTCGCGCAGGCGTGCCCCGGCCACCGGCACGTCGACCGTCACCAACAACGTATCGAAACCCGCCCGCGCAGCGCGCTCCACCAACGCCATCGACGCGTCCCGGTCCCGCCACATGTAGAGCTGAAACCAGTTGCGGCCGTGCGGGTTTGCAGCTTTGACCGCTTCGATCGACGACGTCGCCAGCGTCGACAATGCAAACGGAATCCCAGCCGACGCCGCGGCGGACGCCCCGGCGACCTCGCCTTCGGCGTGCATCATGCGGGTGAATCCCGTCGGGGCGATGCCGAAGGGCAGCGCGACCGGCGCACCGAGCACGTCCCACCCTGTCCGCACCTGGGAGACGTCGCGCAGGATCTCGGGATGAAACTCGATGTCGCGGAACGCTTGTCGGGCCCGTGCCAGCGAAATCTCTGCTTCCGCCGCCCCTTCGGTGTAGTCGAACGCGGCCTTCGGGGTGCGCCTGCGCGCGATCGCACGCAGATCCTCGATCGTCAGCGCGAAAGCCAGCCGCCGCGCGGTGGCGTCGAATTGCGGCTTCTTGAAACGGATGAGCGGGGCGAACTCGCGGGGCCGGGGCAACCGTCGCTTCATCCGCCCGCTCCTTCTAGCCGATCAGGCAGCAGACTAGCCTGCACAACCATGAATGGCGATGAGCGCTCGCGCGAAGAGCAGACAAACGGCGCGCGCACACTGCTCGACACACTCGTCGGCAACGGAGTCGACGTCTGCTTTGCCAATCCCGGCACTTCGGAGATGCATTTCGTCGCCGCCCTGGACGACGTGCCCGCGATGCGCAGCGTCCTCACGCTGTTCGAGGGAGTGGCCACGGGCGCGGCCGACGGGTACGCGCGGATCGCGGGCCGGCCCGCGGCGGTGTTGCTGCACCTCGGGCCCGGCCTCGGCAACGGCCTGGCCAACCTGCACAACGCGAAGCGCGCCCGAGTGCCGATGGTCGTGATCGTCGGCGACCACGCGACCTACCACAAGCAGTACGACGCGCCGCTGGAGTCCGACATCGACGCGCTGGCACACAGCGTGTCCGGCTGGGTGCGCCGCACAACGGATACGCAGGACGTCGGCTCAGACACGCTCGACGCGATCACCGCCGCCACTGCCGCACCGGGCCGGATCGCGACCCTGATCCTCCCGGCGGACGTGTCCTGGACCGACGGCGCCGCACCTGGTTTCGCCGAGATGGCGGAGCGGCACCCCGAAACGCCGGTGGCGGAGGGGACTTTGCGTCTGGTCGCGGACATCGTGCGCAGCGGTGAGCCGACGATGCTGTTCCTCGGCGGCGACGCGACCGGCGAGGAGGGGCTGACCGCGGCGTCGCGCATCGCGAAGGCCACCGGCGCGCGACTCCTCTGCGAGACGTTCCCGACGAGGCTCGCCAGGGGAGCGGGACGGCCCGCGGTGGAGCGGCTCGGCTACTTCGCCGAGGCCGCGGCCGCACAACTCGACGGAACCAAGCAACTGATCCTGGCCGGCGCCCGCTCACCGGTGTCGTTCTTCGCCTATCCCGGCAAGCCCAGCGATCTGGTGCCGCCCGGGTGTGACGTGCACATCCTCGCCGAGCCGGGTCAGGCGACCGCGGCGCTGACCGCCTTGGCCGACGAGGTGGCCTCGGACGCGACGCCGGACCTGGCGCCGCCGAACCGGCCGCCGCTGCCATCCGGCGCGTTGACGGGCATGAGCATCGCTCAGGCCGTCGGGGCGCTGCTGCCCGAGGACGCGATCGTGGTTGACGAGTCGAACACCGCCGGGTTGACGTTGCCCGCCGCCACCGCGGGTGCGCCGCGGCACGACTGGCTGACGCTGACCGGTGGCGCCATCGGGTACGGCCTGCCGGCAGCGGTCGGCGCGGCGGTCGCGGCACCCGACCGCAAGGTGCTGTGCCTGCAGGCCGACGGGTCGGCGATGTACACGCCGGCGGCGCTGTGGACCATGGCGCGCGAGCAACTCGACGTCACCACCGTCATCTACAACAACGGCGCCTACGACATCCTGCGGCTGGAGTTGCAGCGCGTCGGCGCGCAGGCAGACGGGCCGCCGGGACCGCGCGCCGAGGCCCTGCTCGACCTGGTTCCGCCGCGGCTGGACTTCGTGGCACTGGCCACCGGAATGGGCGTGCCGGCCCGCCGCGCGACCACCGCGGAGGAGTTCACCGCGGCGTTGGCCGACGCGCTGGCGAGCTCGGGCCCGCAGCTCATCGACGCGATCATCCCGTCGCTCATGGGCTGATGGACGAATACCACCTGCAGCGGTTCGTCGACGCGCAAGCGCCGGTGTACGAAACCGTGCTTGCCGAGCTGCGTGCAGGCCGCAAGCGCAGCCACTGGATCTGGTTCGTGTTCCCGCAACTGCGCGGGCTCGGCCGCAGCCCGACCGCCGAGCGGTTCGGGGTCTCGTCGCTGTCCGAGGCACGGGCGTACCTGGGCCACGAGGTGCTGGGCCCGCGGCTGCGGGAATGCACGCAGCTGGTCAACGCGATCGAAGGCTCCTCCGTCGAGGCGATCTTCGGCTGGCCCGACAACCTCAAGGTGCGCTCGTCGATGACGCTGTTCGCCCGCGCCACTGACGACAACGCCGAGTTCGTCGAGCTGCTCGACAAGTTCTACGGCGGCGAACAAGATCCGGCCACCGTCGCTCTGCTAGCCGAGCGGCCGCAGCACTAGCCAGCCGTGCGGCCCGACGACGGCCTCCTCGACGTCGGCCAGCACGGGCGCTGCATCGCCGCCGAGCACCTGTGCGCGCTGAAACCCGATGTCCGGCAGGCGAATCGACCAAGGTTCGTCGTCCAGGCTCAGCGCCACCAGCAGCGCATCGTCACCGTGGCGGCTGACGTAGGCGTAGCGGCGGTTGTCCACCAGCGCCGCTTCCGTGGTGGCCCGGTGCAGCCACGGGTGGCGCCGGCGCAGGCCGATCAGGAACTGGTGCAGCCGGAACACGTCCTCGGCGTCGGCATCCAAAGGCTCGGGCGCAACCGGGAATTCGGGCCGGACGGCGTCGTCGCCGCCGAACCGTTCCTCTTTGACGCCGCGGTACCCGTATTCGTCGCCGGCGTAGACACTCGGCACTCCACCGGTGGTCATCTGGATCACCATTGCGTGCGGCAGATGACGTGGATCGGTCAGCCGGCTCGCGATCCGGGTGACGTCGTGGTTGCCGATGAACGTCAGCGGTGCGAAGGCGGCGAGGAACTCGTTGTGCCGCTGAAGCGCCCAGTCGAGTTCGTGGAAGTTGGTGTCGTTCAGCGAACTCCAGATCGCCTTCCACAGCTCGTACTGCGTGACCGAGTCGAAGCGCGCGTCGCGCACACGCGCGGCGTAGTCGCCGTGGATGACCTCGCCGACGAACCAGGCGTCGGGATATACGTCACGAACGCCGGGAATGACCTTCGCCCAGAACGCATCCGGCATGGCATATGCCGCATCCAGCCGCCAGCCGTCGGCGCCGCGGCCCAGCCAGTGCCGCATCACGTCACCAACATGACCGGCCACCTCGGGGTTGGAGTGGTCGAGGGTGATCAGCCCACCGTGGCCCTCGAACGTGTGAAAGCCGTTGCGGGTGCGCCGAAACCATTCCCGCCGCGGGAAGTCGGTGCCGACGTGGTTGAACACGCCGTCCAGCAGCACCCGCAGACCGCGCCGGTGCGCCTCGTCGACGACGGCGTCGAAATCGGTGTCGTCGCCGAGCCGTGGGTCGATGCGGTAGTGGTCGGTGGTGTCGTAGCCGTGAGTGCGCGACGCGAAGATCGGCCCGAGGGCCACGCCGGAAGCGCCGAGTTCGATGGCGCGGTCGAACCACCCGACGATGCGGCGCAACCGGTGCTCCCCGGGCAGGGGAGCGGGATCCGCGGGATAGGCGCTGACGAAGCCCAGCGGATAGACCTGCCACCAGATCGCATGCTGCACCCAGTCGAGCGCCACGGCTCGGCAGTCTACGTGCAGCATCGCCCGGCGGCTGTGGCAGCATCACCGCCGTGCTGGATTTCACGCATCACGAACTGACCGCCGACGACATCGCCCGGCTGCGGCAGGTCTACGAGCCGTTGACGCAATCGGTGCGCGAGTTGATCGACGCCACGATCAGGACAGAGGTCGACCCCGAAACCGTCGCCGACGTGACGGCTCAAATCGACGCTGCCACAGCGCGATTGCGCGCCAAGCAGCTACCCGGCCCGTTCGGCGTGCGGTACACCGGCGAAGGAAACGGGATGGCGTGGGGCAACCCGGCGATCGGCGTGCGCAACCCGATCGCGCCGCCGCTGGTGCTGCACCACGACGACCGAACCGGCAAGGTGTGGACCGACTTTCACCTCGGCGCGCCCTACGAAGGGCCGCCCGGCCACGTCCACGGCGGCGTCTGCGCCCTGGTCCTCGACCATGTGCTCGGCGAGGCGGCGAGCAACCCGCCCCGGCCGGCGCTGACCGGCACGATCACCCTGCGGTACCTGCGTGCCACTCGGCTCGGCGCATTACACGCGGAGGCGACCATCGAGCGGATCGAGGGGGTCAAGACGTTCGCTGTCGGTCATCTCGCCGACGACGAGGGCGTCACGGTCGAAGCCGACGGCGTGTTCATCGTCCCGAAGTGGGCGCGCTGACTTGCGTTGAGGCTCAGAGCCTTTCGAGCACGCGTGCCGATCGCTCACAGGTGCTGCAATCGTCGGTCGCGACGGAGGCGATGATCGCGCGCACGGTGCGCCGGCAGCGGCCGCAGTCCGATCCAGCACCGCACGCCCTGGCGACCTCCTTGCACGTCGACGCCCCGCGCGACACCGCATCGGCGACCTCGTGGCTGGTCGCTCCGGTACACAGGCAGACGTACATTCACTGCCCCCGCATCGATTCCATGTCGCCACCTAAGCAGGTAAGCCTTACCTATGTCAAGGTCCGCAAGCGACATCCGGCCGGAATGACGGCAGCTGTCAGGGCACTGCACTAGATTTACCACCCATGCAAGGTGACCCCGAAGTCCTCAAACTGCTCAACGAGCAGTTGACCAGCGAGCTGACCGCGATCAACCAGTACTTCCTGCACTCCAAGATGCAGGAGAACTGGGGATTCACCGAGCTTGCCAAGCGCACCCGCGAAGAGTCGTTCGAGGAGATGCACCACGCCGAGTGGGTCACCGATCGCATCCTGCTGCTCGACGGCCTGCCCAACTACCAGCGGCTGTTCTCGCTTCGCGTCGGGCAGTCGTTGCGCGAGCAGTTCGAAAGCGACCTGGCCGTCGAGTACGAGGTGCGGGAGCGGCTGGCCCCGGGCATCATCATGTGCCGCGAGAAGCACGACTCCACCACCGCGGTGCTGTTCGAGAAGATCCTCGCAGACGAGGAGAAGCACATCGACTGGCTGGAGACGCAGCTCGAGTTGATGGACAAGCTCGGCGAGCAGCTGTACGCGGCACAGTGCGTGTCGCGGCCGCCGAGCTGACTCGCGGGCGGCGATGCGGGGGCCGCGCTAGCTTCTTAACGCTGGGGTTGCGTCCCTCGATCGCCTGACAGCGAGCACGGATGCAACCAACCTCAACTCGCCGCTGTGTGCCGAGATCCCCGCCGCCCAGGCGTACCAAACCTGATTGGTTGCCCCGCGGATCCGGGCAATCACGCGCCGGGGCTGGCGGAATGCAGCGAGCGGCTCGGCTTCGTCGCCCCAATCACGTTGTGCCAGTATCCGATGCGCGATCCGCTCCAGCGCCGCCTGGACTTCGGTTGCTGCCCGCTGATCAGAGAGCTGTCGGTCGCGGCCTCGACTGTCTGCGAAGCCGAGCCGACCATGCGGCTGAGCCGAATCTCTAGGGGTTGCCGCGCCAGCCGGCCACGCCCACCACGATCATGCGCAGTTGCTTGACGGCCATGCGCCTGATCTCCTCCTGCGCGGCAGCGTCCTGCGCGTCTTCGATCGCCTCGGCGATCACGATCATCGAGTTGACGAACAGGCTGGCGAGGATGTTGAGATCCTCGGTGCTCCAGCCGTTGAGGCCGGGGAAGCGCGCCAGGTCGGTGGCGAGTTCGGCGGTGATCAGCCGGATCTCGGTGCGGATCGCATACCGCAGCACCGACACCCCGCTGTTGCGTTCCCGGCCGATGAACCGCCAGTGCTCGCGCTGTTGGGCGATGCTGCCGACGACGATCTCCACCGACGACTCGATCACCCGGTTGGTGTCGAGCTTGCCCGCGCGCGCCGAGCGCAACATGTCGCGCAGCACGCGGAACGACTCGTCGATCAAGACGAGGCCGAGCGCCTCCATCGACTCGAAGTGGCGGTAGAACGCGGCCGGCACGATGCCGGCCTCCCGGGTGACTTCACGCAGGCTCAGCGCGCTGAAACTGCGGTCGTCGAGAAGCTTCAACGCGGCGCCGACGATCGCGCGGCGGGTGGCCTCTTTGCGCTCCTCGCGCGACACCTTCGTGCGTGAAACCGAAGTGCTAGTCCGACGCGAGCGTGAGCTGGGCGTACGACCGTTCACTATTGTGAATCGTACCACAACCAGGGCTTTATCGTTGACGTTCGGCAGATTCGGCAGTCATTGTGTACATATGTTCACTCAGACGCTTACCCGACGGGTGCTGGGCTCCGGCCTGGTCGACCTGCTCACCGGACCCCACGGCGTGGACCGCTACACCGAGCTGGTGACGCCGACGTGGTCGCTGTCCGATGCCCGGGCCAAGGTCGTGTCCGTCGAGCGCCGTACGCCGCGCAGCGTGACGCTGACGCTGGTGCCCAACGCCGCGTTCGGTGGTTTCACCGCGGGCCAGCACGTCAACGTCACCGTCGAGATCGACGGCCGCCGCCACACCCGCTGCTATTCGCCGGCCAGCGCCGAGGGCGCACCGCTGATCGAGTTGACCGTCGGCCTGCACGACGGCGGCCTGGTGTCGACGTATCTGTACAAAGGTGCAAGGCCCGGCATGGTGCTGGGTCTCGACGGTGTCGGCGGCGACTTCGTGCTGCCTGAGGTGCGACCGCGACGGATCCTGTTCGTGTCGGGCGGCAGCGGCATCACACCGGTGATGTCCATGCTGCGGACGCTGAAGACCGAGAATTTCGACGGCGAGATCGCCTTCGTGCACTACGCCCGTTCGCCGGAGGAGGCGTCCTACCGCGACGAGCTGGCCGCGACGCCCGGCGTGCGGGTGCTTCACGGCTTCACGCGATCCGGCGAAACCGGTGATCTGCGGGGGCATTTCGACGCCACGCATCTCGCCGCCGCGATGCCGTCGCCGGACGCGGTGTTCGTGTGCGGCCCGCCCGCGTTGGTCGACGCCGTACGCGCGCATTGCGGCAACGTCCGCGCCGAAAGCTTCGTGCCTCCCGTGTTCGAGCCACGCACCTCCGGTGGCCGAATCACGTTCAGCGACAGCGGTATCGACAGCGTCGACGACGGCCGGCCATTACTGGAACAAGCCGAGTCCGCGGGGCTCACCCCCGCCAGCGGATGCCGGATGGGTATCTGCCACACCTGCACGCGCCGCAAGACCCGCGGCGCGGTCAAGAACATGATCACCGGCGCCGTGTCGACGTTCGACGACGAGGACGTGCAGATCTGCGTCTCCGTCCCGGTCGGCGACGTCGACCTGGCGCTGTGAGCCGAAAGGAGCCAACCATGACCACACCCAGCACTCTCACCCCCGAGCAGGCCGAGGCCTTCGGCGCCGAACTCGATGCTCTCAAACAGCGCGTCGTCGCCGACCTCGGCGAGCGCGACGCCACCTACATCCGCCGCGTCATCAAAGCGCAGCGGGCTCTCGAGATCGGTGGGCGTTCGTTGCTCATGGCCGGGATCCTGCCGCCGGCGTGGCTGGCCGGAACGGCGATGCTCGCGTTGTCAAAGATCTTGGACAACATGGAGATCGGCCACAACGTGATGCACGGCCAGTATGACTGGATGGGCGATCCGGCGCTGTCCAGCCGCGGCTTCGAATGGGACACCGCATGCCCCGGCGAGCAATGGCGCCACTCTCACAACTACATGCACCACACCTTCACCAACATCGTGGGCATGGACCGTGACATCGGCTACGGGATCCTGCGGATGAGCGAGAACCAGCGCTGGCAGCCCTACTTCCTCGGCAACCCGCTGTACGCCTTCTTGTTGATGGTGCTGTTCCAATACGGCGTCGCCGCACACGAATTGGAGACCGAGCGCATCCGCGCCGGCGAGCTCAGCTGGTCGGACAAGCGCGGAGTGCTGGCTCAGATGTGGCGGAAGACCCGACGCCAACTGCTCAAGGATTACGTGGCGTTCCCGATGCTCGCCGGCCCGTTCGCGCCCGTCGTGGCTGCGGGCAACCTGTCCGCGAACCTGACCCGCAACGTCTGGGCGTTCATGATCATCTTCTGCGGTCACTTCCCCGAGGACGTGGCTGAGTTCTCGATCGAGGAAACCGAGGGCGAGTCCCGCGGCCAGTGGTACTTCCGCCAGATCCTCGGCTCGGCGAACCTGACCGGCGGCAAGCTCTTTCACATTTTGACCGGAAACCTGTCGTTCCAGATCGAGCACCACCTGTTCCCCGACATCCCCGCGCACCGGCATGCGGAGATCTCCGTCGAGGTCCGAGAGATCTGCGAGCGGTACGGGATCGAATACCACGGCGGGCCGCTGCACCGGCAATTCGGCACCGTCGTCCGCAAGATCGTCACGCTGGCGGTGCCGCCCAAGAACAAGCTCGCCGAACTCATACCGTTCACCACTCGGCGCCATCCCGCTGAGGCCGCGGCCTAGCGGTTTCCGCCGGCCGGCGCACGGGTAGCCGGTGACATCGCCGCACCGACGCGACCGGCGAACTGCCGCCTCAGGACGTGACGCCGGCCGTGCCGCCCTACGAGGGGCGTCAGACCAGCACGGCCACCGGGACCGAGTAGCCGCAGACGCCCGTCGCGTGGCACGGCGTAGCATCGCGTGCCATGAGCAGGATCGGGAACTACGCCGACGACGACCTGATCAGTTGGTTCGCCGCCTCACCGGAGCTTGGCGGAGCGCTGGCGAACTTCAGCGACGCCGTCTACCACCGCAGCCGGTTACCCCTGCGGGTGCGTGAGATCGCCCGCATGGCAATCGCATTGGACAACGAGTGTGCGGTGTGCGAGAACACTCGCTTCGGCGACGGGCCCGCCGCCGGTGTCGACGAGGAGTTCTACGCCCATGTGCCGCAGTGGCAGACGTGGCCGGGGTACAGCGACGAGGAGCGACTGGCCGCCGAGTTCGCCCAGCGCTTCGCCACCGATCACACCGGCCTGCGGGAGGACGAGGACTTCTGGTCGCGCTGCCGCGCGGTGTTCTCCGAGGAGATCCTCGCCGACCTCGCGCTGTCGTGCGCGCTGTGGCTGGGCATGGGCCGCGTGCTGCGCACACTGGACATCGGGCAGGCGTGCAAGCTCACGGTGTGAGCTGAACTCTGACCCGCACCGCGCCGCGTTCGTCGCGCGTCGCCACCGCGTGCCCGGCAACCTCGCGGCCGTCGAGCGTCAGCGTGACCGGGCCGCCCTCACCGAGGAAGTTTCGCCACCACGACTTGGCGTGGGGCATGCCGACGTTGATCAGCACCTCGTCACCGCGACGGCGGTAGCCCACCGGCAGTGAGATGGTGCGGCCCGACCGGCGGCCCGTGTAGGTCACCATCGTGAAGGCGCGACCGACGAACCGCCCCAGGCGTGGCGATCTGGTCATCGCCGCCACGGGAGCGTTAACTATCGGCGCGACACGCTTGACCAGTGTTTCGGCTAGCACGATCACCATCCCTTCAGGAGCCGCCCATGAGTTACCAGACCATCCTCTACGACACCGACGGCGCGGTCGCGCGGATCACGCTGAACCGGCCCGATGAGCTCAACACGATCGTCGCTCCGATGCCCGACGAGGTCGAGGATGCGGTCAACACCGCGGCTCGCGACCAGTCCGTGAAGGTGATCATCCTGCGCGGGGCGGGCCGTGCGTTCTGCGCCGGATACAACTTCGGCGGCGGATTCCGTTACGGCACAGACTTTCTCAGCACCGACGGCCGGTGGGACCCGGGCAAGGACATGATGCACACCACCGCCGCGGCCACGTCGCCGCATCAGAAGTTCATGAGCATCTGGCGCTCACCGAAGCCCGTCATCGCGCAGGTGCACGGGTGGTGCGTCGGCGGTGGCAGCGACTACGCGTTGTGCGCCGACCTGGTGATCGCCAGCGAGGACGCGCAGATCGGCACGCCGTACTCGCGGGTGTGGGGCGCTTATCTCTCCGGGATGTGGATCTACCGCCTCGGACTGACGCGCGCGAA
Source organism: uncultured Actinomycetota bacterium (assembly GCA_963775205.1). Lineage (GTDB taxonomy): Bacteria > Actinomycetota > Actinomycetes > Mycobacteriales > Mycobacteriaceae > Mycobacterium. The sequence goes on from CAVZHV010000005.1 coordinate 359,486, forward strand.
GTACCACGCGCTGACCGGCAAGCCGCTGTCCGGCCGGGAGGCCGCCGACATCGGCCTGATCAACCAGGCGGTGCCGTTCGCCGAACTGGAGGCCGTGGTGCGCGCGCAGGCCGAAGAGCTGGCGTCCTTGCCGATGGGGCAGTTGGCCGCCCAGAAGCTGATCGTCAACCAGGCCTACGACAACATGGGCCTGGCCTCCACACAGACGCTGGGCGCGATCCTCGACGGCATCATGCGCAACATCCCCGAAGCGCACGCGTTTATCGAACAAGCTGCGGCACAGGGGGTTTCAGCAGCAGTGGCCGAGCGGGACGGCCGCTTCGGCGACTACAGCCAGGGCCCCGACGACCGCAAACCCAACCCGAACAACGTGATCACCCCCTAGCGCGAGGCGGTAGCTACGGCGGCTCCTTCTCGCACTTTCCCGCCTGGGATACCGTTTCGCGCCACGTACTAATGGTGCGAACGGGCATACCGCAACACGGCGGCGATCCCGTCGGCCGGCGCCAGCCGTTCGTCGGTGCGCACCAGGCTCGCGTCGGTCGCGACGGCCGCCATCGGCAGCGCCTCGTCGGCACGCACCACCCTCGGCGCGTCGCCGAGTTCCGACAGCACGTCTGCATCAGGTGCGATCATGGTGACCGCGTCGCCGATCACCACGGTCGCGTCGCCGATGTCACCGATGATCAGCGTGTCCACCGCGCCGTCGCGCAGCGCGGCGCACACCGACGCGAACCCCTCGTCGGCCAGGCCAGACCCGTGACCGGCCTGAAAGCGTTGCGCCGCATCGTCGATCACCGCGGCCCGGCGCAGCAGGAACTCCTCGTCGATCGCACGGCGGACGTCGTCGTCGATGCCGCTGTTGCGCGCGCCGACCTTGAGTTCCACCACCCGGCCGGCCACGCGCTCCGGCAGGTCGGCCACCAGCTCGGAACGCGACTGCACCTCGCCGAGCACGAACACGACCTCCGCGTTCGTGGCGTCCACCAGCGACGCCAGCCGCTCGCTGACCGCGCGGATGTTCTTGGCCTGAGCCTCCTCGACCGTGTGCTGCGGATCGCCCCGCCCGGGCGTCTCGGCCCGGCGCGCATGGTGAATCGGATAGCCGCCGCCGTCGACGGACTCGCTGCGGTCGTGGTCGTTGCGGTGCACGGTGATGTCGCCGCCGGCGTGGTCGACGGCCACCAGCAGGTAGACGTCGTGGCCGGCTGCGTGCTCGACCAGCGGCACGAGGTAGGGCAGCTCGGACACCCGCGCCACTGCTGCTGCAGGCGGCCGGATCAGATGCTCGTTGACCAGCACGCCGCCCGCCGAAGCGATCAGCCCCCGGCCGCTGCGGCCCACCGGCGGCTTGGCGCCGAGCACCGCCGGCTCGAGGACGTCGGCCAGCGCCCCGCCGCCCTGCTCTTCGAGCTGTTCGCGCAAACCGCGCCACTTCAGCTCGAGCTGCGCCTCGGCGTCCGCCGTGTCGTGAGAATCGTCGAAGTAGATCGAAGCGAACGGGCCTTCCGCGGCGAGTAGGTGTCGGAAGCGTTCGGCACGCATGAAGCCCTCCTGTGTCGACGTTCACCGGCGAGAAAGGCCCTCACCAGCGCCGGCAAAACCTTACGCCTCGTGCCCGGGCTCCAAGTCGCGCACGTCGGCGAACGTGACGAGCTCACCGAACCGCTCCGGCGCGTGGCCGTCGACCGGCTGCAGCAGGAAGCCGACGTGGTCGCCGACGTCGAAGCGGTTGAGGATGCGTCCGGCGAACCAGCCCACGGCGTCGTCCAGGATCGGCAGCCCTTCGGGCCCTTCGTGCCACGCGCAGCGGCTGAATTTGTCCACGCGATCGCCGGTTTCGCTGCCGAACAGCCGCGCCACGTCGCGCCGCTCGCGCGGCAGCAAGTGGACGGCCAGGTGCGACGCACGGCTCGCGACCCGGTAGGTGTAGTTCTTCTTCGACAGTCCCGCGAGAAACCGCGACGGGTGGATGCTCACCTGGCTGGAGAATCCGATCAGGCAGCCGGCGCGGTCGTCACCGGCTCGCGCGGTGACGACGAACATCGGGTAGTCGAGCAACCCGACGAGGTCGTCGAACGCCGAATGGTCTGGGGACATCGCACCCTCGCACACTACGGAACGACACAGTTCACCGCGTGTTCAGGCAACCTTGGGCGGGGCGTGGCGAACCGCACATGCGGGTTACCTGTGATGAACATGATGCGTGTGGTTCAGGTGGCCAACTTCTACGGGCCGCGGTCGGGCGGACTGCGCACCGCTGTCGACAGGCTCGGCGCCGAATATCACGCCGCGGGACACGAGGTCTTCCTCGTCGTCCCGGGCGCTACCCGCGCCGAGACGGTGCTGGACAGCGGTGTCATCCGAATCACCTTGCCCGCCTTGGCGATTCCGTTCACCGGCGGCTACCGCGCCGTACTGCCCGGGCCCGTCAAGCGTGTGGTGGCCTCGCTTGGCCCCGACGCGTTGGAGGTGTCCGACCGGCTGACTCTGCGGTCGATGGGCAGATGGGGCCGCGAGCAGGGTGCCGTCACCGTGATGATCTCCCACGAGCGCCTGGACCGGCTCGCCGGTCTGGTGCTGCCGCCTGGATGGGCCGGGCGGCTCGCGGACTTCGCGAATCGGCGCACGGCCGGCACATACGACGTGGTGGTCTGCACCACCGGATTCGCCCGCGAGGAGTTCGACCGCATCGACGCACCGAACGTCGAAACGGTGCCGCTGGGGGTGGACCTGGACACGTTTCATCCGCGGCACCGGTCGCTGCGGTTGCGCCGGCACTGGGCGGCACCGGGGCAGACGCTGCTGGTGCACTGCGGGCGGCTGTCGGTGGAGAAGCGGGTCGACCGCAGCATCGATGCCGTTGCGGCACTGCGTGATTCGGGTCTGGACGCACGACTGCTGGTCGTCGGCGAAGGCCCGCAACGGCGCAAGCTCGAACGCCGGGCCGCCAAACTGCCGGTCGCCTTCACCGGGTTCGTGCACAGCCGGTCCGACGTCGCGGCGCTGCTGGCCTCGGCTGACGTCGCGCTGGCGCCCGGACCGCACGAGACGTTCGGGCTGGCCGCGCTGGAAGCCCTGGCGTGCGGTACCCCGGCCGTGGTGTGCCGCACGTCGGCACTGCGGGAGATCGTCACCGCCGGAAGCGGCGCGGTCGCCGACGACGACCCGTCGTCGATCGCTGCCGCGGTGCGCCAGATCGTCGGCAGGCCGGTGCGGCGTCGGCGTCGAGACGCCCGTCGCCGCGCCGAGCAGTTCCCATGGGGGCGCGCTGCCGACGGCATGCTCAGCATCCTGGGCTCGGCGGACTACCCGCCCGCGGCGAACGCATAGCCTGCCGCGTCCCCGCGCTGCACAATGTTCGGGATGACAGACGAAGCGCCCGCCGTGCCCTCCATCGCCCAACTCGAAGCAGGAGGGATCGAGACGGTGATCGGCACCGTGGTGAATCCCGCCGGCCTCACCCACGCGAAAACGGTGCCGGCGCGCCGGTTGTCGGCGTTCGCCGAGCCCGGCCTGGGCGCCAGCCCCGTGTGGCACGTGTTCGCCATCGACCAGACCGGCATCGCGTTCACGAAGGACATGGGCGTGGTCGGCGACGAACGCATCCGCCTCGACCTGACCGCGCTGCGAACACTGGGTGACGGCCTGGCGTGGGCGCCCGGTTCGTTCTTCGACCAGAGTGGCGCGCCGATACCGGCGTGCAGTCGCGGCACCCTGGGTCGCGTCGAGGACCGGATGCGGGATGCGGGCTTCGAGGCGCTGTTCGGCCACGAGATCGAGTTCCTGCTCGTCGGGCCTGACGGCGGCCGACTGCCGTCGGCACTGTGGGCGCAGTACGGGCTGGCCGGGGTGCTCGAACACGAGGCGTTCGTGCGTGACGTCACCACGTCGGCAGCAGCCGCCGGAGTCGGTATCGACCAGTTCCACCCGGAATACGGCCAGAACCAGTTCGAGATCTCGCTGACCCCGTTGGCCCCGGTGGCCGCGGCCGACCAGCTGGTGCTGATGCGGCTGGTGATCGGCCGGGTGGCCCGCCGCCACGGGCTGCGGGTGAGCTATTCACCGGTGCCGTTTGCGGGCGGCGTGGGATCAGGTGCGCACCAACACTTTTCGCTGACGAAAGCGGGCGCACCGGTGTTCTCCGGCGGGTCGGGCGAACACGGAATGACGGAAGACGGGGAACACGCGATCGGCGGGGTGCTGGCGGGGCTGCTCGAAGCGCAAGGCGTGCTGAGCGGATCGATCGTCTCCGGATTGCGGATGCAGCCCGGCTTCTGGGCCGGCGCCAACATCTGCTGGGGCACGGAGAACCGGGAGGCTGCGGTCCGCTTCCTGGCCGGCGGGCCGGCCCACCTTCACGGGGCCAACGTGGAGGTCAAAGTCGGCGACCCGTCGGCGAACCCGTACTTCGCGTCCGCGGTCATCCTGGGGCTGGCCCTCGACGGCATCGAAAAGCGGACCCCGCTGCCGCCGGAGATCGCCGTGGACCCGGCCACGCTCGGCGACGTGGCCACCCTGCCCACCGACCAGGCCACGGTGATCTCCGCGCTGGACTCCTCGGCCCGCATCCGCGGCATCCTCGGTGACCCCGCCGTCGACGCCACCGTCGCCGTGCGCCGCTACGAACACGACACGTATTCAGAGCTGGAGCCCGCCGAGCTGACCGACAAGTTCCGCATGGCCTGGAGTCTGTGAGCGCGTCTGTGACCGCCTCGGCGCTCACCGAGCATGTCAGCCGTCTGCGCCTCGTCGACCATCACGTGCACGGCTGCTGGCTCGACGGTCAAGGCCGGCGCCGCTTCGAGAACGCGCTCAACGAGGCCAACACCGAGCCCATCGCGGCGTTCGACTCGGGCTTCGACACCCAGCTCGGGTTTGCGGTGCGCGCCCACTGCGCGCCACTGCTGCGCCTCCCCGCCCACGCGAGCGCCGACGAATACTGGCGCCGGCGAAGCGAATTCACCGAAAGCGACGTGGCGCGGCTGTTCCTGCCCGCGGCCGGGGTATCGGATTGGCTTGTGGATACCGGGCTTGCCGACGGTACCGCCGGGGTCGACGAGATGGCTTCGCTGTCGGCCGGCCGGGCACACGAGGTGGTGAGGCTGGAGCAGGTCGCCGAACAGGCGATCGCCACACCTGGCGACTACCCGGACGCATTCGACGACATGCTGGACCGGCGGGCAGCCGACGCCGTAGCCACCAAGTCGATCCTGGCGTATCGCGGCGGCTTCGACGGCGACCTGTCGGAGCCGACACGCGCAGAGGTGGCCAGTGCGGCCGCGCGGTGGCGCGACCGCGGCGGCCGGCTGACAGACCGGGTGCTGTTGCGGTTCGGGCTGCACCGCGCCCTGCGGCTGGGCAAGCCGTTGCAGCTGCACGTCGGCCTCGGCGACCGCGACGCCGACCTGCACAAGACCAACCCGCTGTTACTGCTGGACTTTCTGCGCGAGAGCGGCGACACCCCGGTCATGCTGCTGCACTGCTATCCGTACGAGCGCGAAGCCGGTTATCTCGCACAAGCTTTCAACAACGTCTACGTGGACGGTGGGCTGTCGATCAACCATCTCGGCGCACGAGGCAGCGGGGTCGTCGGCCGCCTGCTCGAGCTGGCCCCGTTCCGCAAGATCCTCTACTCGTCGGACGGGTTCGGTCCGGCCGAGCTGCACTACCTCGGCGCGGCCTTGTGGCGCAACGGCATTCGCAACGTGCTGCAGGGGTTCGTCGACGCGGGGGAGTGGAGTGCCGCGGACGCGCTGCGGGTCACGGACCTGATCGGCTTCGCCAACGCTGCGCGCGTGTACGGAATCTGACCGCCGGCGACACGGGACGGTACGGATCCCCGGCCGGCGGGTACCTTCGCGGGATGAACGCTTCTCGGTCGCCGGCTGTCCTGTTCGACATCGACGGCACTCTGGTCGATTCCAACTACCTGCACGTGCACGCGTGGGCCCGGGCGTTTCACGACGTCGGCATCGCCACGGAGGCGTGGCGCATCCACCGCTCCATCGGGATGGACGGCTCGACCCTGGTCAAGACCCTTTCGGGGGACGCCGACGACGACGTGAAAAAGCAACTCAAAGACCTGCATTCGCGCTACTACAAAGAGCTCACGCCGCTGCTGCGGGTGCTGCCCGGCGCACGCGAAGTCCTCGAGGGCGTCGCGGCGATGGGCCTGCAAGTGGTGCTCGCGACGTCGGCACCCGACGACGAGCTGTCGATCCTGCGTGAGGTGCTGGATCGCGACGACATCGTGTCGGAGATGACGTCGTCGGCCGACGTCGACACCGCCAAGCCTCAGCCAGACATCATCAACGTCGCATTGGACCGTGCCGGCGTGACGGCCGAGAAGGCCGTCTTCGTCGGCGACGCGGTGTGGGACGCGCAGGCGTGCCGGCGCGCGGGCGTGCCCAGCATCGGGGTGCTCAGCGGCGGGATCTCGCGTCGAGGAGCTGACCGCCGGCGGCGCTCGCCTGGTGTTCGAGGATGCACGCGAGCTCACACAGCACATCGACGAATCGCCGATCGCCGACCTCCTTGGCTGACCGGGGTTTCAACGCGCACGGGCGCGGGCACGCTGTAGTGACCGGCACTCACGTCAATAAGGAGCGGTCATGGACAACGTCGTCTGGATAGTCATTGCCGTCGTGGTGGCGCTACTGCTGATCGCCGCCCTGGTCTTCATCGCGCGGCAGAGCCGCACCAAGAAGCGGCGTGTAGAGGCCGAACGAATCCGGGAACAGGTTCGCGGCGAAACGGTGAAAGTGGAGCGGCGCGAAGCGCTGGCCGACGAAACCGCCGCCCGCGCCCGCGCGGCGAAGGCGGAGGCGGAGGCCAAGGCGGCCGAGGCGGCCGGCTCGAGCAGCGCGCAGCCGCCCACCAGGGCGAGGTCGCCTCGTCGCGTGAGGAACTCAACAAGCAATGGGAGCACGCGGACAGCCTCGACCCCACTGCGCGCTCCGCGAACGAGGCCGACACCACCCAGCGTGTCGACGAGCCGGCCCCGCCGGGACGCGAAGTCAGCTGACAGCGCATGATTCGAACCCAGCGCCCGCCCCTGTCGTGTCTGATGGAGAGGTGATGGCGATGACGGCTCGAACCAGGATGGCGGTGGCATTGCTGGGCGCGGTGGCGATCCTGGTGGCCGGCTGCAGTGAGTCGGTCACACAGGACTCCAGCGCGACGAGCGCGCCCCCGGCGACGTCGTCGCCGGCCGCACCGTCGTCTTCGGCGCCCAACGCGGCCGCGACCATCACCATCGACGGCTTCAAGTTCTCCGACGTCACCGTCCCGCCCGGCGCGCAGGTGACGGTAGTGAACAACGACTCCGCCGAGCACTCCGTCACCTCCGACACCGCCGGGGCGTTCGACGCCGAGGTCGAGGGCAAGAAACAGGCGACGTTCGCCGCGCCCAGCCAGCCGGGCACCTACCCGTTCCACTGCACGTACCACCCGAGCATGCACGGCACGCTCACCGTGCAGTAGTCAGGGCAACTGCCAGTTCATGTTCTTGGCGAACGCCAGCGCATCGTCGGACGCGGTCCCCAGGCTCGCGCATCGCTGGATGTAGCCCTGAACCATCGTCATGAAGTTCAGCGGGTTGTACGCATCCTCCTCGTAGCTCCACAGCCCGTCGCCGGCGTACTTGAGCACGGTGATGTTGGCCTGCTCGTGCACGCTGCCGTCGCCGGGATCTCTCATCCGGTTGCGTACCTCGGAAAACACCCAGCCCTTCTCGTCGTCGATCGCATGCCAGGTCGTGGGGAACAACGGCATCTCGCTGCCGGGGAAGGTGTTCATCGTCGAGGTGATCCACTCGCGGATCTGCTCCCGGCCGCGGAACGTGCCGAGCGCATGCTCGACGTAGAGCGCGTCCTCGGTGAACTCGTCGGCGTAGCTGGACCAGTCCCAGCTCTTCCCGATCTCCACCACCAGCTCTTCATGCTTCGCGAAAGCAGATTCGAGTTCCGCGCGCGACCATCGACCCATGCCGATGTGGTACCACACCCGGCCGCCCGAAATGACCGTTCCCGAACTGCGGTGTGCAACGCACCGCCGGATCGGGTATGCGCCCGGTATGAGTACCACGGATCACCGATCACCGGACGTTCGAGAGCAGGCTCATCACTTCGCCGAGCAGGCACGCACCCAGATGGAGGAACGCCGTGCCAAGCAGGACGGCGGCGTCAGCGGCTGGGTGGCGAAACGCGCCGGCCAGTGGGAGCTCGGCGGGCCCGACGAAGCGACGATGCAGCGCCAGAAGTACCTGTGGAACACGCTGGTCGACTACTGGTTCCGGATGGAGTTCGACGGGTGGGAGAACCTGCCCGATCCGCCCGCGTTGCTCATCGGCATCCACTCCGGCGCGCCGTTCGTCTGGGATGCCTGGACGGTCGGCGTGCAGTGGTGGCGGCGGTTCGGGCAGGAGCGGCAGCTGCACGGCACCGCGCACGACGCGCTGATGGCCATCCCGCTCATCGGCCGCTACTTCAGGGCGATGGGCGTGCTGCCGGCCGCGCCCGACTCGATTTCCACCGCGCTGGCCGAGGGACGCGACGTGGCGCTGTGGCCCGGCGGCGAGGTCGACTCGCTGCGGCCGTGGAGCGAACGGGACCGCGCGAACCTTGCCGGGCGCACCGGCTTCGTGAAGATGGCGATCCGCGCCGGGGTGCCGATCGTGCCGATCGCCACGGTCGGGGGTGCGGACGCGATGCCGGTGCTGATCCGCGGTGACCAGCTGTCCCGAACGCTGAGACTGGACAAGGTGTTTCGGCTGAAAGTGTTCCCGATGGCGGTGTCGTTGCCGTGGGGGATCGCGCCGGCCGCGCTGCCGCAGTTCCCGCTTCCCGCGAAGATCCGGACCCGGCTGATGCCACCGGTCGAGGTGGACAGTGACCCGGCGCTGGCCGACGACGACGAGTACGTGCAGCACAAGTACCGCGAGGTGCAGGACACGATCCAGGCCGGAATGGACGCGCTGGCGCGTAAGCGGGCGCTTCCGCTGTTCGGTTAGCCCGGGCAGTAGGAGCCGGTGGCGAAGCCGAGGGCTTGGCGGTACAACGCGTCGAGTTGCCGGGTGTCGGCGACGACGGCGACGGCCTCGTCCCGTGCACCGGCGCAGTCGGGGGAGCGCAGCAACTGCCACTGGGCAGCGATCTCGGCGACCATCTGCCGGTTCAGCGCGTCGATGGCGGCTCGCGACGCGGACAGGTCGGGCGCGTCGGTGGGGGCGGCGGCCGGATCGAGCTTCCACTGCGCGAAGCGGCTGTGCTGGATGGCCTCCGTGGCGGCGATCTGGTCGCTGAAGACCTGCCAGACGTAGTCCTCGTCGACTCCGGCGGCCACCGCCTGTGCCGTCACCGCCGTCCGCACCTGGGCGACCCGCTCAGGGTCTTCGATGTTGCCCTTCGTCAGCCACTTGGACGCGGCCACCGGATCGCCGGTCTGCAACCGCTCGGCCGCCGCAGCCACCAAATTGGTCAACGCGCCCGGCTCCGTCGCCCGGGCGGCGGGCGCCGACGCAGCCGCAACCATCGTCAGGACGAGAGCGCCGAGAACTCCTCGAATACCGCACACACCACATTTGTAACACCAGCCACACCAACGGTGTTCGTGTAACCGAGCGCGCCGCGCCGGCGATATGTCAGTGACGAATCAGGGGTGGGAGCTATGCGAATCATGAACGTGAATCTGCACCGGCTGGCGGTCGCGGCCGTCGCCTTCGTACTCGGTCTCGTGGGCGTCGTCTATCCAGTCGTCAGTGCGGTGACAGCCAGGGCCGACGCACCGGAGGTGTTGATGGTGCCGTCGCCGTCGATGGGCCGCGACATCCCGGTGCAGTTCCAGGGCGGCGGCCCCAAGGCGGTGTACCTGCTCGACGGGCTGCGGGCGCGCGACGACCGCAACGGGTGGGACGTCGAGACGGGCGCGTTCTCGTGGTTCAACGGGTCCGGGCTGTCGGTCGTGATGCCCGTGGGCGGCATGTCCAGCTTCTACACGGACTGGTACCGCCCGGCGGTCGGCAACGGCCAGACCTACACCTACAAGTGGGAGACCTTCCTGACCTCCGAGCTGCCCGGGTGGCTGGCGGCCAACCGCGGCATCAGCAGCAGCGGCAACGCCGTGGTGGGCCTGTCGATGTCGGGCAGCTCGGCGCTGATTCTGGCGGCGTACCACCCCAACCAGTTCATCTACGCCGGATCGCTGTCGGGCTTCCTCAACCTGTCCGCCGGGTTGTGGCCGGTGCTGATCGGCATCGCGATGGCCGACGCCGGCGGCTTCAACGCGCTCGACATGTGGGGCGCGTACGGCGGGGGCGCCTGGCAGCGCAACGACCCGATGCTGCAGATCGGGCGGCTCGTGGCCAACAACACCCGCATCTGGGTGTACAGCGGCAACGGCAACCCGACCGACCTCGACGCCGGCCTGGGCAACGCGCAGATCCCGGCGCAGTTCCTCGAAGGGCTGACCATCCGGACCAACCAGGAGTTCCAGCGGCGCTACCTTTCGGCCGGCGGCCGCAACGGCGTGTTCAACTTCCCGCCCAACGGCACGCACAGCTGGGGTTACTGGGGCGGCCAACTGCAGGCCATGAAGCCCGACCTGCAGCGGGTGCTCGGGGCAAATCCGACCGGATAGCGGCCGGTTCGGCCGCACGCGGTTGCGGGCAGTCCAGTAGGGACCACCGTTGAATTCACTGGAGATTGGACGGCCCGTGAGCAAACAAGACACCGGTCAGCAGGAAGACACCGGCCAGCAGGACGACGGCGACGTCGAGCGCTACGAGTCCGGGCAGATCGCGGAGAAGCCTGAGCCCACCGACGAGCAGAAGGAAAAAGCCGCGGAGATGAGCAAGTCCTACGCGGAGGACCGGCCAACCACCGTGCTTCCGGGTTCGGGCAACACCGTGACCGGGAAGGCCGTCAACGACTGGGTCGACGACGACGGCAATCCGGTGCACGGCGAGGTCTCCAGGAGCGGCAGGAGGCCGCGGACCGAGACCGGGAGATCAACGAGCGGGCCAAGATGCCCGGCGACGACGACTCCTAGCAACTCGCCCGATGGCAGGAGATTCAGCGCGCATCTCGTACGATCGGTGGAGTTTTTTCCGACGAATGTGCCCAAGGCAGCGCTGAACAGGATCGACATTGCCAGAAAAACCAACTGACGGTCAGACGCTGACGCCTCACTTCGAGGACGTCCAGCACCACTACGACCTGTCCGACGACTTCTACCGGCTGTTCCTCGACCCGACGCAGACGTACAGCTGCGCGTATTTCGAGCGCGACGACATGACTCTGGAAGAGGCGCAGCTCGCCAAGATCGACCTCGCGCTCGGCAAGCTGCGCCTGGAGCCCGGTATGACGCTGCTCGACGTCGGCTGCGGTTGGGGCGCGACGCTGATGCGCGCGATCGAGAAGTACGACGTGAACGTCGTCGGCCTGACCCTGTCGAAGAACCAGCAGGCCCACGTGCAGAAGCTGTTCGACGCCTCCGCCAGCCCCCGCTCCAAGCGGGTGCTCCTGCAGGGCTGGGAGCAGTTCGACGAACCCGTGGACCGCATCGTGTCGATCGGCGCGTTCGAGCACTTCGGCTTCGACCGGTACGACCCGTTCTTCACGATGGCCTACCAGTCGCTGCCCGCCGACGGCGTGATGCTGCTGCACACCATCGTGCAGGTGAGCCAAGAGGAGATCGACGAGCGCAAGCTGCCGATGACGATGCGGCACCTGCGGTTCTTCAAGTTCATCATGGACGAGATCTTCCCGGGCGGGCGGCTGCCGTCGGTGGCGAAGGTTCAGGAGCACGCGACGAAGGCCGGCTTCACCGTCACCCGGGTGCAGCCCCTCCGCCTGCACTATGCGCGCACCCTGGACATCTGGGCCGCGAACCTAGAGGCGCACAAGGACCAGGCGATCGCGATCCAGTCCGAAGAGGTCTACGAGCGGTACATGAAGTACCTGACCGGTTGCGCCGAGTTGTTCCGCGACGGCTACACCGACGTCTGCCAATTCACCTGCGAGAAGGGCTGACCCGCCCGGCCTTCTCGATCGCGTCGACGACTGCCTGCGGATTATCCAGTGCCACAAACGTCTTCGCACCCGGCACCTCGGTCATCGTGGCGTTGGGGAACTGGGCGGCAAGCCGCCGCCCCAGCGCCGGCGTGAAGCACCGGTCAGCCTGGCCCCAGACGATGGTGACCGGCTTGGTGAATCGCGGAAGGCGAGCGCCGACATCGGTCAGGTCGGTCTTGGCGATGTGGCGCAACAGCGTTGCGAGGTCACGGCAGATCCGGTCGTTCGTTCTGCAAGGCTCCAGCCAGGAGGCTGTCAGCGCCGGATCGGGGTCGCGCAGGATCAGGCCGTACCCGAGCGGTGAGTGACGCAGCGCCGTGATTCGCATCGTCGCGAGCAGCGTCTTGATGGACTTCGGTCCGCGCAGCATCGCGAAGACCGCGTCGAACGGGAACGGCGGGAACTTGTCGAACGCGTCGCAGTTGGTCAGCACGAGGCGGCCGACCTGTTCCGGATAGGCGTCGATCACCAGCTGACACAGGCCGCCGCCGGTGTCGTTGCCTACCAGCGTCACGTCCGTGAGGTCGAGCGCGACGATCAGGTCGCGGATCATCGCCGCGACCCCGCTCGGCGAGAGGTCGGCGCCGTCGTTGACCGGTGTGCGGTGCGAGCCCAGCGGCCAATCGGGCAGGATGCAGCGAAACCCCTTGCGCGCCAACTGCTCTGCGACTTGCGACCACAGCCGGTGGTCGACCAGGACCCCGTGGACGAACAGCACCGGCGGATGGGGGGAGTCGGCAGGACCCAACACGTCGTAGTCGATTGTCGCTTGCTCCAGCGTCACCTGCGGCATGTCGGTTATCCTCTCCCTGTCCCGCAACTTGCGAACACTCGGTATGAAAGTTACGTGCAAGCTGTATGAAAGTCAAGGGTGATCGGCCCGCACGCCGCACGCAAGCGGAGCGCACGGCCGCGACCAGGGCGCTGTTGATCGACAGCGCCCGAAAGCTGTTTGCGGACAAAGGCTTCAGCGCGGTCTCCACCGAAGCGATCGTGGCGGCCGCGGGTGTGACGCGCGGCGCGCTGTATCACCAGTTCGACGACAAAGCCGCGCTGTTCACCGCGGTGTACGAGGAGCTGGAGCAGCAGCTGGTGGCCGACGTGGCCGAGCGCATCGTGGCCGCCGGTCCCACCGACCAGCTGCACGCGATGCGGGTGGGCACGCGGCTCTTCCTCGACCTGTGCTCGGCGCCCGAGGTTCAGCAGATCGTGCTCACCGACGCGCCGGCCGTGCTCGGCTGGGAGCAGTGGCGGGCAGTCGGCGTCAAATACGGCCTGGGCGTAATCGAAGCGATGCTCGGTCAGGCCATCGCAGACGGGGCTATTCCCCGCCAGCCCGTGCGCCCGACCGCCCACGTTCTGATCGCAGCGCTCCACGAGGCCGCGCTGTACATCTCGCGCGCCGAGGACGCCGACGAGGCGCGCGCGCAGATGTACGAGGTCTGCGACCGGATGATCGCCGGCATCGCCGGACGTGATGTCGACTCGCTGACGCCCGTGAGGCCCACGCGGTCATGGCGACGTCCGTGATCGACAACAGACGGGCGGCCCCAGCGCTTCTGACGCTGCTGGTGGTTCTCCTCACTGTCGTGGTGGCGGCCGGCGTGGCATTCCTGCTGCTGCGGCGAGACGCGGTGGACCGTCCGGCGCATCCGCTGAGCGACCAGGAGAGCAAGGCTCAGGTCCTCGATCCGGCGAGAGAGATCGTCTCAGTCGCCCGGCTTCACGTCGTCGCCGGCAGCTACCTGTTGATGTCGTGCAACAACGAAACCGATCCGCCCTACCAGGGGGCGATCTACCTGACGCTCGACCTGCCCGATGTCACCGGATACTTCGATCATGTTGCGGCAGCGCTGGTTTCGCACGGCTGGCATGAATCGTCGCGCGCCACCCTCTCCAGGAACGGGGTGACGGCCGTGCTGCACCGCGACCCCGATCACGACGGTTCGGCGATCATGAAGGTCTACGGCGAGTGCCGAAACGTGGCAGACCATCGCAACGACCCCACCGGGTGGGTCGACATCACCGACCAACTCCGATAGCCGGGTGGCGAGCCGCGACTCGCCAACGGCGCGCTGGCGCGATATCTCACGCAACGGGCGCAGAAAGTGGTTTCCTGGAAAGCGCACGCGACAGGGAGGTTGTCTGTGGCCGAGGTGAGCAGCAGGCTGCGCCGGGGCCCGTCGGTTCGCGTGTCGCTGGCAACAGGCTTCATCGGTACCGTCGTCATCATTCTGCTCGGAATCGCCGGGCCTTACCTCAAGCAGGCGACCACACCTCATCCGGCGGCCGACCCACCGTTCATCGCGGCGCGCTCGTTGCCGGCTCAGGTCGTTTCACCTCCGGCGGCTGTCGCTCCCACCACATCGCTTCCCGCGACCGACAACCGGGGCTTCGTCAACTCCTTCGCCCGGTGTGACGGTCCGCAGACGCTAGTGGCGCTCGGCCGCACCGCGCTGTCGGAGGTGGCCATCTGTGCGGGCGCAGACGGACAGTACGTGTACAGGGGTGTACGGCTGAATCGCGGAAGCGGTTTGAGCGTGGGCGGTGTGACCGCCACCGCCGACGGATTCCAGGCCCGAAACGACGGCGTCGTCTACACCGTGGCGGCGAACGAACTCGTCATCGTCTCCGGCGACGCGGTCCTCGCCCGCGAGCCGATGATCGAGTACCAGACCCGGCGATGACGACGCCCGACCGCCCCGGGTGGGTGCCGACCCGGCTGTACCCTTTCGGCGATCGCTATGCCGAAATCGACGGCTCGACAGTCCATTACGTCGACGAAGGCGCCGGGCCGACGCTGCTGTTCCTGCACGGCAATCCGACTTGGTCCTTCCTGTACCGCGAGATCGTCATCGGGCTGCGAAGCGAATACCGCTGCGTCGCGCTGGATTACCCCGGTTTCGGGCTGTCCGCCGCCGCGCCCGGGTACGGGTTCACTCCCGCAGAGCACGCGGACGTCGTCGGCAAGTTCGTCGAGCGACTCGACCTCACCGACGTGACGCTTATGGTGCAGGACTGGGGTGGCCCGATCGGTTTCGCCGTCGCCACCCGTGCGCCGCAACGATTCAGCCGGTTCGTCGTCGGCAACACCTGGGCCTGGCCGAAGACCGATCTCGGCACCCAGGCCTTCTCCCGGACTCTCGGCAGTCCCGTCGGGCGCTACCTCATCGAGCGACGCAACTTCTTCGTCGAGCGGATTCTGCCGTCCGGTGTGCGCCGCCGCCGGTTGTCCGACGACGAGATGAATGGGTACCGGGGACCGTTTCCCACCCCCGCGTCCCGGCGACCGGTCGCGGTGTTTCCCCGCGAGATTCTGCACAGCAGAGAGTTTCTGTCCGAAGTCGCTGCCGCACTGCCCACGCTGGCCGACCGGCCCGCGCTGGTGCTGTGGCCCACCAAGGACTTCGCGTTCCGCGAACGCGAGCGCACGCGCTGGGAAGACTTGTTCCCCACGCATCGCACCGTGCTGCTCGACGGCGCCGGCCACTACATGCAGGAAGACGCCGCGGCGGAGATCGTCGCGGCGATCAGAGATTTCGTGCCGCGTT
Source organism: uncultured Actinomycetota bacterium (assembly GCA_963775205.1). Lineage (GTDB taxonomy): Bacteria > Actinomycetota > Actinomycetes > Mycobacteriales > Mycobacteriaceae > Mycobacterium. Next base: position 375,111 of record CAVZHV010000005.1, read on the forward strand.
AGCGGCCATCGCGCCGACGACGGGGCCGAGCGTCTGGGCGTAGGAGATCGTGATGTGGTTGTCGTCGCGGTAGACGAGATTGTTGCCGACGATCACCGGGCAGCGTTGCGCGGTGCAGAACAGGGACGTCAGGTCGGCGTACTGCCCGCCGGCAGCCGTGGTGGCCGCCGCCTCGGCGGCGATGCCGGCGTCGTTCACCGCCTCTGCCCGCGGCGGCGAGCAGGCCTGCGCGTCGTTCAGGTGGCCGGACACACAGATCGGCACGGTGGTGCGCGGGTCGGGTATCGGGCCGAGCACCAAAACGTCTGCGCCCGTTGCCCGCAACCGGCTGACCAACCGGCCCAGGCCGGTCACCCAGGCCGGGTCGTACGACGTGAACCCGAAGTCGGCCCCGTACCGGCGCGACATGCCGACCACGACGAGCCGCGGCCGCTCGGCGGCCAGCCGGTTCAGGACCTCGGTTCGCCATTGCTCGCATTCGGTGAACGGCCGACCCAGGTACGGGCTGACGATGGGCAGTTCCATCAACGGGCACGTCACCTTGCCGAGAGTTTCCAGCCGCCAATGCCGTTGCTGGGCAACAGGTTCAAGTGCGGGGCTCCACATTGCCGCATGCGAGTCGCCGACCAGGGCCACCGTGGTGGGCGATGCGGTGTCTCCTGACGCGCACTCCGGCTGGCCGACTTCGCGCCAGGACCGCACGCACCCGTTGAGGAAGACCGTCGGCTTGTCGCCCGGAGCGTCGGCCAGTGCGGGGGACAGGTTCGACGGAACGGCCTGCACCCCAGCCGACGCCGCGACGGCGGCCTGAACCTGCGCGGTCATCTGGGCCACCGTGGCAGCCTCCGACGTGATGGGCGAAGAGCCGGTGACGGTCACCGCCGCGGCCGCCGCGCCGTGCCCGACGGGCGGCGGGCGAAAGACCAACAGCGCCACCGCCGTACACACTGCGACGGCGGTGACGGCGCCGCCCAGCACCAGACTGCGCACCGCGGAGCGCCGCAGTGGCCGCGCGAAGCGGACCGGGCTTTCGATCAGCCCGAGGGTCAGTACCGCGAGCACGAAGGACACCGCTGCCGCGGTGAGGCGGCCCGCGAGGCCGAGCGGATGCCCCAGGAGAGGCGGCGCGAGCAGCAGCACCGGCCAGTGCCACAGATACCACGAGTAGGACACCCGCCCGATCGTGCGCATCACCGGCACCGACAGAGCGCGGCCGACTCCCCGGTCGGCGACGGCGCAGCCGGCGCCCACCACCAGCGCGGTGCCGAACACCGGCAGCAGCGCCGCGGTTCCGGGATAGGGCGTCGTCTTGTCCAACTCGATGCTGGTGGCCACGATCATCAGCAGCCCGCCCCAACCCGCGATCGCCGCCGTGCGGTCGGACAGCCGGCGCCATCGGCTCGCGGTCAGCGCCACCAGCCCGCCGATCGCCAGTTCCCAGGCGCGCGTCGGCAACGAGAAGTACGCCCACGAGGGCAGCGAGTGCGTCCACGCCAGCGAGGTCAGGAAGGAAGCGGCCGCGACGAACGCGAGGACGGCAACGTATGGCACGACGTCGACGCGAAAACGACGACGAGCACGGCGCACCAAGAACGCGGTGCCGATGATCAACGCGGGCCACAGCAGATAGAACTGCTCCTCCACACCCAGCGACCAGTAGTGCTGCAAGGGGGACGGTGGCGCGTCGGCGCCAAGGTAGTCGGTGCCGTGGATCGCGAACGGGTAGTTGCCGACATACAGCGCACAGGCGATCGCGTCGCCGAGCACGTTGCGGGCCTGCAGTGGCGGCAGCAGCAGGCACGACGCGACCGCGGTGGCGACGATCACGGTTGCCGACGCGGGCAGCAGGCGCCGGGCCCGCGAGCCATAGAACCGCAGCAGCCGGATGCCTCCGCGCGTGCTGACGTCGCGCCACAACAGCCCGGTGATGAGGAATCCCGAGATGACGAAGAAGACGTCGACACCGACGAAACCGCCTGTGACGCCGGGTAATCCGGCGTGGTAGAGCACCACCGCCAGCACAGCGACGGCCCGCAGCCCTTCGATGTCCGCCCGGAACTCACGACGACGAACCGCGCGGGCCGACGTGCCGCGTCGGGGTGAAGCGGGGGGTGCGACGGTGTTCACTCGAGCAGCGATCTTGCCACGCGTCGAGGCGAAGTCCGGGGACGTCGACGGGCACGTCGCCTACGAAGCCAGCCACCTCAGTTCGTCGGGCAGATGGGAGCGCCAGAACGCCTCGTCGTGGCCGCCGGGGGAGAAGCCTCCGGCGACGGGCCTGCGCAGGTGTGCGACGAATTGCTGGCTGGCCGCATAGAACCGGTCGCTGGTGCCGCAGTCCACCCGGATCGGAATGGACGAAAGCGCCGGCAGGCCGAACACCGTGTTCTGCTGCCAGTCGTGGTAGCTGTCGAAGGCGCCGTCGTCGGTGGGCAGGTATCCCGTCCACAGCGCCGGGCTCACCGCACAGATTGCGGCGGTTCGCGCGGGGCCCAGCCGGGCGCCCAGCAGCAGCGCGCCGTACCCGCCCATCGACCATCCGAGGAACCCGACGCGTGACGTGTCGAGGCCTTGTGCGCCAAGCATCGGCAACAACTCGGTCAGCACCATGGCGCCCGAGTCCGCACCTGATACGCGTCTGTGCCAGTACGTGTCCCCGCCGTCCACACTCACGACCGCGAATGGCGGCACACCGGCGCCGGCCAGGGCGGCCAGGCCCTCTGGCACGCCCAGGTCCATCACACTTGCGGCACTGCCGCCCCGACCGTGCAGCGCGATGACAGGGCGCAGTGGCTGAGTCTGCCCCGGTGGACGGGCGATCGCCCAGTTCGTCTCGACGCCGCCGCGAGCCGCGGAGACGAACGAGCCGGTGACATAGGTGGGCGCCGCCGCCGCGGCCGGCGGCGGTTCGGCGTGAGAGGCAGCCGACTGCAACAGATTTGCCAATGCATAGGCGCCGGCCGCCAACCCGCCGGCCCGCAGCACCGACCGGCGGGACACCTGAACCACACGGGAAATTCTGGCAGTGCCGGATCGCGTTGACCGAAACACGTTTGCATCAAAGCGATCACGGTATTGACACCGCCGCGCGGCAGCGCATGAGTGCGCCCGCCGCGCCTCGCCGTTACAGTACGAATATGCCGAAAGCGTTGCGGTCTCTCGTTGTCGTGATCGCGATGGCGGCGCCTGCCGCCGCCGCGCCCGTCAGCCAGGCGGCGGTCGAGCCGTCGCCACACCACCACGCGATCGCCAGCGTCGAGCCGTCAGCAGGACAGGTGGTGGGCGTGGCGATGCCGGTGACGGTGAGGTTCGCCAAGCCGGTCGTAGACCGCGGCGCCGCAGAGCAATCCGTGCAGATCGTCTCGCCGGCCAAGACCGAGGGGCGATTCACGTGGCTGAACGCCCACGCGGTGCAATGGGTTCCGAGCGAGTTCTGGCCGGCACGCAGTCGTATCCACGTCCTCGGAACCAACTTCGCGACGAGCTTCGACACGGCAGCGACGGTCGTCAGCGTCGCCGACATCTCCGCGCACACGTTCACCGTGAGCATCGACGACCAGGTGGCCCGCCGGATGCCCGCGTCGATGGGCAAGCCGAAATACCCGACGCCCATTGGTTCTTTCACCGCGCTGGAGAAGCAGCGCCGCGTCAAGTTCGACTCCCGCACGATCGGGATTCCGCTCGACTCGTCGGAGGGCTACCTGATCAACGGCGAGTATGCCGTGCGCGTGACATGGGGTGGGGTGTACGTGCATTCGGCGCCCTGGTCCGTGGACTCACAGGGCTACGCGAACGTCAGCCACGGCTGCATCAACCTCAGCCCGGCAAACGCGGCGTGGTACTTCGACACCGTCAGGATCGGTGACCCGATCATCGTGCAGGCGTAGCTGATTACCGCCGGTTACGCAGGCAGCTGGTCGCCGTGCAGATTCTTGGCCGTCGGCGACGTGGGCACGGTGGCCGGATCCGGAGACGTCCGCAACAGTCGGTCTGCCGTTCCCGAGCTGGTGACCGTGAACCAGTAGTGCTCGTTTTTGAAGTGGTGTAGCCGGTGGTGCCGGTACACGGCCCGATAGACCCGGGTCTTCGGCTTGTAGTCACTGTGGATCAGATAGTGCATCCACTCGTAGGCCAGTCCGAGCACCGTGAGGAACGCCAGGAAGGTCAGCCCCAGGCCGATCCGCGGAAATGCCAGCAGCGCGATGGCAATCGCCAGCGGCAGCACCCACAGCAACGACTGCCAGGGGATGAAGATCAACGGCACGTCGCGGGGATCGACATGGTGCTCACGATGCTTGCGGGCCAGCAGCGGGTCGACCTTGAGTCCACCGATGCGGCGCGGGCGCCAATGCAGGATGCAGACGTGGATCACCCACTCCAGGAACGGAAACGCGGCGATCATCACCACCGGCACCACCGCGTCGGTGAGCTGCCAGTCGCCGACCACACCGCGCGCAACGAAAGCGGCGATCAGAGTCGCGGCAATCATCCACGGGGACGGGTGCTTCCAGAACTGGCGGCCGGCGTCCGACAGCGTGAAGCCGGTGCGACGTGTCGTCGTTGTCATCGTTGGTCCTCCAAGCTGGCCAGCGCGCCGATCAGCGCGGCGGTGGCAGGTTCGAGCAGTTCTCGGGCGGCGCGCGCGGCGCCGTCGGCGTCACCCGCGGTGATCGCGTCGGCGACCCGGCGATAGGCATCCGGCCGGCCGACCTCGCTTTGCATCACGGTCGCCAACGCCGGCAATGCCGGTTCGTAGGCCGCGCGAAGGGTGTTGTACATCAACCGGAACACGATCGAGTCGGCGCCGTCGACGACGTGGTCCCAGAAGGCCAGCGCAGCGCGCTGGCGCTCGATCGGGTCGCTCTCCGCATCCAGCTGGCGGATCGAATCATCCAGTAGCGCAGGCAATTCCGGTCGACGACGCTGGGCGGCCAACTCCGCGACCTTCGGGCCGTTGTGCAGACGAGCCTCGAGAATGCTTCGTGCGACGGCGAGGTCGAGTTCACCGGACCGCAGCAGCAGACTCGGCAGCAGGTCGAGCCCGGCATGGCGGCGGAAGTCGCGCACCGTGGTCGAATCGCCCTGGCGCACCTCGACGAGACCGGCCGCCGACAACCGCTTGAGCGCCTCACGGACAGCGGGCCGCGACACCCCGAGAACCTCCGCGAGCCTGCGCTCGCTGGGCAGGGCCTCCCCGGGTTGCATTCCGCCGCTCAAGACCTCCGAGACGATCTGGTCGAACACGTCCTCCGGCACCGAGCGGCGATTGACCGGTTGCAAACCCATAGACGAAGGATGCACGTCAATCGGCCAGACGTCAAGTGGTCAGACCAATGACCAAACCCCGGCGTGGCGGCCGCGATGACGGGGGGTAGGCTCGGCCGACATAACTGGACGAACAACCGTGGTCCCGGCGCGAATCTGCATGTCATCCCCTGCGAACGGGACCGCTAGAGGTGCGAACTGGATACGGTACTCGGACTCTCGATGACCCCTACGGCGGTCGGCCTGGTTCTCGTCGAAGGTGAAGACGCCGACGGCGAAATCATGGAGCAAGACGGCTTCGACGTGCCCACCCGGCGCGGCGCGGCGGCGATCAGCACGGTCGACTATGTGGCCGGCGCGATGTCGCGGACCCGGGCGATGGCAGACGGCCATCGGCCGCACGCCATCGGCGTGACGTGGAGCGGGGAGTCCGAGCTGCAGGCGTCGCTGCTACTGAAGTCGCTGACCGACGCCGGGTTCGACAACATCGTCGCCGTGCGTTCCGAAGAGGCCGGGGAAGCGCTGGCACGGGGAATCGGACGCACGGTCGGCTACCAGCAGACCGCCGTCTGCCTGCTCGAACCCGACACGGTGGTGGTGTCGATGGTCGACACGCACGACGGGTCGGTGCAGACCGTCAGCCATCGCGAGCACAACACCGACGCCGACCTGATCGACTGGCTGATCCGGGTTTTCGACGTGAACGACTGGCGTCCCGAGTACCTGATCGTGGTGGGTCCCGACGCCGACCTTGCCCCGCTGACGAAGCAGCTCGAGGCGGCCCTCGACATGCCGGTGTTCTCACCGCCCGAGGCCGACTTGGCGCTCGCTCGCGGCGCCGCGCTCGCGTCGGCGCACAACCCGGAGTACACGTTCGACGAGTTCGACCGGGCCGACGACGACGACCGCGCGCGGCGACGGTCCTTGCCGCTGCCTTATTCCGCCGCGCTGGGCATGCTCGCCCTCGGCGTCCTGACGTTCGTCGTGTCGATCGCGTTCGCGGCGGGACTTCGGCTGACCTCGAACAACGGCCCGGACGCCGCCACCTCTGAACAACGGCCGACCGCAACCCAGCCGGCGTCCCAACCGGTCGCCGAAGCGGTGCCACCGGTTGTCACGCCGCCCGCCGTGATCGCGCCGCCGTCGCCGGAGGCCACCGCCGAACGGGAATTCGTTCCTCCGCTGCCCGCGCCGTAAGCCGCACCGAAAAGTGGGGGCAAATGCCCCAGGCGCCGATACGCGCAACCGGACGAGCATCGGCTCATGACCACTTCAGCAATTCCTCGTGAGGCCGCGACGTCCATCCCCACCGGTGCGCGGGTCGACGCAGTCGCCGTCAGCCGGCGCGCCGGCAATCGCCGGATCCTCCAGCCGCTGTCGCTCACGCTGGAACCGGGCGAGTTGGTGGCGATCGCCGGCGGCAGCGGGGCAGGGAAGAGCACGCTGCTGGAAATCCTCGCCGGCCTGCAGCCAACTGACACGGGAGAAGTCCGTCTCGACGGCGCGCGGGGCACCCGCATCGGCTTTGTGCCCCAGGAGGACATCATTCATCTCGAGATGCCGCTGCGGCGCACGTTGCGCTACGCGGCGCGGCTGCGGTTGCCTGCGGGCACGTCGTCCGCAGAGGCGGATCGGGTGGTCGAAGAAACGATGCGCGACCTCGACCTGGCTGACCGGGCCGATGTGCCGATCCGTGCGCTGTCCGGCGGCCAGCGCAAGCGGGCCAGCATCGCCGTCGAGCTGCTGACCCGGCCACGCCTGTTCTTCCTCGACGAGCCGACGTCCGGGCTCGATCCGTCGACCGCGGCCGACGTGATGCGCCTGCTGCGCAGGCTCACCCAGCGGGGCGTCACCGTCATCCTCACGACTCACGAGCCGGCCGGCATCGACAAGTGCGACCGGGTGGTCTTCCTGGCTCGCGACGGCCACCTCGCCTTCACCGGCAGCCCAACCGAGGCCCGGCGGTATTTCGGCGTGGAAAGCCTGGCCGAGGTCTACGACCGGCTCTCAGGTGAGCACACCCCGCAGATTTGGGCGCAGCGGTTCGCTCAGCGCCACGGCACGTCGAACAGGACGGCCGCCTTCGCACGTCCCGCCGCCGCTGGCACTGGAAACATCAAGCGCACCAGCACTTTTCGGCAGTGGTGGCTACTCACCCGGCGAAATGTCGATGTACTTTCCCGTAACCGGCTGACCCTGGCGATCCTGCTAGGCTCACCGGTACTGGTCACCGCGATGATGGCCACGCTGTTCAAGCGCGGCACGTTCGACGGCGCCTCCGCAGCCGACATCGGCCCGGCCCAGATGGCGTTCTGGATCGCGTTCGACGGCTTCTTCTTCGGCCTCACGTACGGCCTGCTGCAGATCGTCGGGGAGATGGCTGTCTTCCGCCGGGAACGTGTGGCCGGGCTCAGCGTGGGGGCCTATGTGGCGTCCAAGGTCACAGCGCTGCTTCCGGTGCTGGCCGCGGTGAGCGCGGTGCTCCTGGGTGCGCTGCGGGCGCTCGGGCGACTGCCCGCCGCCGGCGCGGGCGTGTATGCCTTCCTGTTCGTCACGATCGTGATCGAAGCGACTTCGGCGCTGGCCCTCGGACTGCTTGCGTCGGCCGCAGTCTCCAACGCCGCACAGGCCGCGCTCGCCCTGCCGATGCTGTGCTTCCCGCAGGTCCTGTTCGGCGGCGCCATCGTGCCCGTCGACCAGATGGCCGCCCCGGGTCGCCTGATGAGCTACGGCCTGGCCAATCGGCACGCCTTCGAGGCATTGGGCCGCGAACTGGGACTCGACCGATTTCAGGGCGGCACCGGCGCCAGCCTGATCGCGCTCGCCTCCTTCGCCGTAGCGCTCACGCTCGCCACGGCGTGGATACTGCATCGGCGGTCCCGTCCCGGCGCGTCCCGGCGATGACGGCCATGCAGAGCCGAGTCGCCGAGACGGCGTGGCACAGGGTCCTGATCGACGGCCACGGCTCTTTGGTCAAGGCGCGACACGTGTTTCGCCGTCTGCCCTCGGCGCCGCGATGCAAGTTGTGCAACAACCCGTTCGGCGGCCCCGTTGGCCGCCTGCTTGCCGGCGTCGGGTTCAGCCCGTCGCGCAAGAACCCGAATCTGTGCAGCCGTTGTTGCGATGCGCTGCCGGTCGGCGGGGCAGAGGTCGACATCGCCGTGGTGTTCGCCGACGTTCGAGGTTCCGTCGCGCTCGGCCAGCGCGGTGTCGCCGCCGATTTCGCCGCGTCGCTCAACCGGTTCTATGTCGCCGCGACGCGCACCCTTCTGCGCCATGACGCGGTGATCGACAAGTTGATCGGCGACCAGGTGATGGCCTTCTTCGTGCAGGGCATCGCCGGTGCGGACTACCGGCGCCGGGCGGTTCAGGCGGGGATCGAGTTGCTCGAAGCGGTCGGTTACGGGAGCGACGCCGGGCCGTGGGTTGACGTGGGCATGGCTGTCAACGCAGGCGTCGCATACGTGGGCAACGTCGGGGGCGCCGTCGTCGACTTCACCGCCCTCGGTGATCCGGTCAACGTCGCGGCACGGATGCAGCAGAAGGCCGCGGGCGGCGAGTTGCTGGTTGCGGCCGGGGTGGCCGACGACCTGATCGGGGAAGCGCCGACGCGAACTCTTGAGCTGCGGGGATGCCGGCAGCAGGTGAACGCATTCGTTGTGGGCGCACCCGCGCGCTCGACAAGTAGGCAAGAATCAGCAGATGGCCACTCCGTCAGCGGGGCGCGCGCCGGCGTTACCGACCCGCGCCGAGTTGCTGGCGGCACTGTCGGTGGCGATCGACCTGGGCCTGGGACAGCCGGCCGAGCACATGCTTCGTTCGGCTCTGATCGCCACCAGGATCGCCGACCGGCTGGGCTTGGCGCAAAACGACCGTGACACAACGTATTACACGACGCTGATCATGTGGATCGGCTGCCACGCCGACTCCCATGAGTACGCGCGCTGGTTCGGCGACGACATCGCGGTACGGCACGACTCCTACATGGTCGACTGGTCTGGCGTGCCCTACTGGAACTTCGTGCTGCGCAACGTGGCTCGCGGTGAGCCGGTGCTGCGGCGGTTGTCTGTCATGGCCACGTTGTTGCGCGACGCGCGGGGGCACCTGTCCCGGTTGATCCACTCGCACTGCATGTCGGCGGGACTGCTCGCGCAACGGATCGGCGTCGGTGCGGATGTCCAAGCGGCACTTGCGTTCACGTTCGAACGCTACGACGGGGGTGGGCTGCCCGCGGGTGCGCAGGCCGATCAGATCCCGCTGGCCATGAGAGTCGCGCAACTGGCCGACATGGCGGAGGTCCACCACCGCAGCTACGGCACCGCCGGCGCGGTCGCGATGGCGCTGTCGCGCCGGGGCGGCCAGTTCGATCCGGCCGTGGTGGACGCGTTCGTCGGTGACGCCGAGCGGATTCTGGCCGGCCCGCCGGCGGGCGACGTGTGGAGCGCAGCGCTGCGCGAAGCACCCGATCGCCATCAACGGCTGGATGAGCAGTCGCTCGACTCGCTGCTGTCGGCCCTCGGCGACTTCGTCGACCTGAAATGTCCCTTCACCGTGGGACATTCGGGCGCAGTCGCCAGAATCGCCGCCGACGCCGCCGGCGCGGTCGGCTTGGATGCCGAGACGGTGGCGCTGACCAGGCGCGCGGGCCACGTGCACGACCTCGGCCGCATCGGGATCTCCAACCACATCTGGTCGAAGGCGGGCCGGTTGACCGCCGCCGAGTTCGAGCGGGTGCGACTGCACCCGTACCTGACCGTGCGGATCCTCAACCAGGTGCCCGGCCTCGGTCAGGTGGCGCAGTTGGCCGGAAACCACCACGAACGTGTCGACGGCGGCGGGTACCCGCGTGGTCTAGGCGAAACGGCGTTGGGTCTGCCGGATCGCGTGCTCGCCGCCGCGGTGTGTTACCAGTCCGGCTGCGAGCCCCGGCCGTACCGTGACGCGCTCACCCCCGACGCGGCGGCGCGGCGGCTGCGAGAACGGGTGCGCGACGGGGCGTTCGACGCCATCGCCGTCGATGCGGTTTTGCACGCCGCCGGGCTGAAATCCCAACGGCCCAAGCCGCGCCCGCACGGCCTGACTCCGCGGGAGATCGAAGTGCTGAATCTGGTGGCGCAGGGCGCATCCGACAAGCAGATCGCCGCGGCGCTCGTCATCAGCCCGAAGACCGCGCGCAACCATGTCGAGCGGATCTACGCCAAGATCGGGGTGTCCAACCGGATCGGCGCGAGCATGTACGCGCTGCGCCATGGGCTGATCACGTAGCTGCAGGCGCGCCTCTGCCGGTGTAGTCGACCTGCCAGTGCTTGATGCCGTTGAGCCAGCCTGAGCGCAGTCGCTCGGGCTTGGCGATCGGCGTGAGGTCGGGCATGTTGTCGGCGATCGCGTTGAATATCAGGCCGATCGTCATCCGGGCCAGATTCGCACCGACGCAGTAATGCGCACCGGTGCCGCCGAATCCGACGTGCGGGTTGGGATCCCGCAGGATGTTGAACCTGTACGGGTCCTCGAACACGTCCTCGTCAAAATTGGCTGAGCGGTAGAACATCACCACCCGCTGGCCCTTCTTGATCTTCACGCCACTCAATTCGGTGTCCTCGAGCGCGGTGCGCTGAAAGGATGTCACCGGCGTTGCCCAGCGGACGATCTCGTCGGCGGCGGTCGCCGGACGTTCGCGCTTGAACAGCTCCCACTGGTCGGGAAAGTCGGTGAACGCCATCATGCCCTGCGTGATCGAATTGCGGGTGGTCTCGTTGCCCGCCACGGCCAACAGAATGACGAAGAAGCCGAACTCGTCGTCGGTGAGCTTGTGGCCCTCGACGTCGGCCTGGACCAGCTTGGTGACGAGGTCGTCTCCCGGATTGGCGCCGCGCTCCGCAGCCATCTGCATCCCGTACGTTATGAGCTCGATAGACGCTGCCATCGGGTCGTTGGATGCGAACTCGGGATCTTGGTCGCCGACCATCTGATTTGACCAGTCGAAGAGCTTTTTGCGGTCTTCTTGCGGCACGCCCATCAGCCCGGCGATGGCCTGGAGCGGAAGTTCGCATGACACCTGTTCGACGAAGTCGCCGTAACCCTCGGCCGCAGCTGTCTTGACAATGTTCTGCGCCCGTTGGTCGAGTTCGTCGCGCAGGCGCTCGATGGCGCGCGGCGTGAACGCGCGCGAGATGATGTGGCGCAGGTGGGTGTGGTGTGGTGCGTCCTGATTGAGCAGGACAACCTTCCCTCGCTCCAGTGACTCGGGATCGGCGTCGTCGCGGTACCGCGGCAGAGCGGTCTTCGCGTTGCTGGAGAAGACGTCGCTGCGCCGCGACACCTCCTTGACGTCCTTGTGCTTGGTCACCACCCAGAAGCCGCCGTCGCGAAATGGACCCACATCCATCGGCTGCTCGTTCCACCAGATCGGTGCGGTCCGGCGCATCTCGGCGAGCTCCTCGACGGGCAAGCGCTCGGCGTAGATGTCGGGATCGGTGAAGTCGAAACCGGGCGGGAGATTCGGTGTCGGCATTGACGCACATCCTCATTCGTCGTGTGGCGCTTAGGCCATTGCTACACCACAGTGCCGGGTTTCGTCATCGGGTCGCGGAAGGTGGCAGAGGCTGTCGCCGCTTCGTCAGCGGGGAGGAACGCTTCGATGCTGAGTTCGGCGGCCGTCAGGTCCAGTGCTGTGCCGAACGTCGTCACCGTGCTCAAGAACGTGAACAGCCGGCCGTCGGTGGTGTACAGCTCGAGCGGAACCGCGACTCCGCCCAGATCCCGGGTGGTCGCGAAACCGCCTGGATACGAGTCGATCTCGGCCAGCAGCGACGAGAGTTGCGCCGGACCACCAGCGGCGATCTCGCGCCGGAGTCGGCCGACGACATGGTGACGCCACTCCGCCAGGTTCCGGATCCGCGGGGCCAGGCCGTCGGGGTGCAGTGCGATGCGCAGCGCGTTCGGCTCGTCGAGCAGGTGCGGCGCGACGCCGTCGAGCAGCACCGTGGCCCCGGCGTTGAACCGCAGCACGCGCCATCCCCGGTCGACGGCCAGGCATGGGAACGGCTCGTAGGCGGCCAGCACCCGCTCGACGCCGTCTCGCACTGCCGCCATGTCGGGGTCGTCCAGTGAGCGCTCGGCGTAGACGGGCGCCAGGCCCGCCGCCATCAGCAGATGGTTCTGCTCCCGCGCGGGCACGTCGAGCGCGTCGGCGAGGCGCAGCACCATCGCGCGGCTGGGCGTCGCACGTCCGGTTTCGACGAAGCTGACGTGGCGCGACGAGACATCCGCCGCGAGAGCCAGGTCGAGTTGGCTCATTCGGCGCCGTTGGCGCCAATCGCGCAGCAACTCGCCGAACTGCGTCGGCGAGACCACTGTCACCGTGTCAGTGTCGCTCGCCCGCATCGTCGGCACCACTACCTCTCAGGTAATTGCGCCGCCTACCCGAGGGCGGCACGCTGAAGGCATGCACGGCGATCAGGCACCCACGGCACCGGTTCCACGGTGGCTGCGGTTGGTGCTGATCTCGGATCGCGCCGGGTCGGCGTGGTACATCGGCACTGGTTTCTTCTTCGCGCCGGCGCTCGCGCTGGTCTCGCCGTGGCCGGCGGTGACCGCGGTGCTGTGGGTGCTCATCGGCTTGGCCGGGCTGTGGCTGGGGCTTCTCGGAATCGCGATGGCCACCGGTCTGGCGATGGTGTTGCGGACAGGCGGCGAAATCCCGGAGGAGTACTGGTGGTCGATTCTCGACGACTCGTCACCGCCGGCTAAGGCCCGGGCGGGTAGTCCAGCACCGGTTCACGGCGCACCACGGCGTTGCCGGCAGTGATCACAAGTTCGTTGGCGGACAGCTCATAGGTGACACCGTTGTTGCGCGCCACGAACTCGCGCGCGCCGGTGTTCTCGGCCGCGAGATCCAACACCGCACCGTCGGCAAGCCGCACGCCGCGGTACCGGTAATTGCCCGTGGCGTCGGTGCAGATCGCCACCAGAGAGCCCTCGGTGCGTGCGAAGGCGACTCCGCTGAGCGCGCCCTCACATCGGGCGAAGGAGTTGGCGAATCCGTGGTCGTCGCGGGGGTAGGGCGAAACGGGGCCGGCGGCAACGGAACTGGACGGCGGGCTCGCCGTCAACGACTTCTCGGCGACGTCGTTGGCGAACGCCAGCGTGGCGACGACGGCGCCGATGCCCGCCAGCACGGAGAGCGTCGACATCGCCCGAGGTCGCAAGCCGGCCATGCTCCCTGACTACCGTGCGAGCAGTGCGCGTTCGATCACGAATCCGGCACAACTTGGCGCTGATTGCGCCGGGATGCGTCAGATGCAGCCGCTGACGTTGACCCGCCGGCCGACGTTCGCGCATACGGACACGTTCGGCGCCGGAGGCGGTGGCGGCGGCGGGGGAGGCTCGGTGTACTCCGGCGGCGGCTCGTCTTCAGGCAACGGCGCGTAGTAGGACGGTGGCGGAACATAGTCGGCGATCGTGTCGGCGATGTTGGCGCAGCCGCTCACCGACACGCGCCGCCCGACACTCGCGCACACGTCTGCGTTGGCCGTTCCCGGGGTTTGGACGATCACGACCGCTCCCGGAATCGCCGCAAATCCCAGAAGGATTGCAGCGGCAGCCTTCCACCAGCGCTTCCGATACGTCATCACCATCTCCTCAACCCAGCGCCGTCGCTGGATGACGAAGTATATAGAGCCGACGTGGTGGCGGGGCGCAGACGCGTCAGACGGAGGCCGCCTCGTTGAGCTCGTTGAGCGTGTTCGTCGCCTCGAGGTATTCCTGCACCCAGCGTTCGATGACGGTGGCGGTCTTCTCGACCTTGGTGAACTGGCCGACGACCTGACCGACCGGATTGAACGCGACGTCGACGGTCTCGTTGGGGTACTTGTGCGTGGCTTTGACCGCCATCCCAGAAACCATGTACTGCAACGGCATCCCGAGCGGCTTGGGATTCTCCGGGTTCTCCCACGCCTCGGTCCAGTCGTTGCGCAGCATCCGGGCCGGCTTCCCGGTGAAGGAGCGGCTGCGCACGGTGTCGCGGCTGGACGCCTTGGCGTAGGCGGCCTGCTGGACGGGCGTGTTCTCGGCTTCCTCGACCATCAGCCACTGCGAGCCCGTCCACGCCCCCTGCGCGCCCAGCGCCAGGGCGGCAGCGATCTGCTGGCCGCTGCCGATGCCGCCTGCCGCCAGCACCGGCACCGGTGCGACTTCCTTGACGACCTGCGGCCACAGCACGATCGACCCGACCTCGCCGCAGTGCCCGCCGGCCTCGCCGCCCTGCGCGATGATGATGTCGACGCCGGCGTTCGCGTGCTTGCGGGCCTGCGACGGCGACCCGCACAGCGCGGCCACCTTGCGGCCTTCGTCGTGGATGTGCTTGATCATGTCGGCCGGGGGAGTCCCGAGGGCGTTGGCGATCAGCGTCATCTTCGGGTGCCGCAGGGCGACCTCGACCTGAGGGGTCGCGGTCGCCTCGGTCCAGCCGAGCAGCTGCAGGGCGTCCTCGTCGCTGTGTTCCACCGGCACGCCGTGGTCGGCGAGGATCTTCTTGGCGAAATCGAGGTGCTCCTGCGGCACCATCGACCGCAGCGTGTCGGTGAGCTCCTCGGCGGACAGGTTCGCGTCCATGCCCTCGTACTTGTTCGGGATGACGATGTCGACGCCGTAGGTGTGGTCGCCGATGTTCTCGTCGATCCAGTTCAGCTCTATCTCGAGTTGGTCGGGCGTGAACCCGACCGCGCCCAGCACGCCGAAGCCGCCGGCCTTGCTCACCGCGACGACCACGTCTCGGCAGTGGGTGAATGCGAAGATCGGAAACTCGATACCGAGGTCGTCACAGATGGCGGTGTGCATTACCTGCTCCTTTGGACGCGGCCGGCGAACTGAAACGTGTTCTAGTTTAGTATGCCGCCGCGGCCCGCGTGGAGGCGCCCGCATAACCGGCGCGCGTCTGCTTCATATCGGTTCGGTAATCACCACACGAGTCACTTGAGTAACACCTGTAACACCCCTAGCTTCGGGTTGGGCTTTGACGTCAACAGGAGTGGGGACACACACATGGCACGCATCGGCACTCGCACCGCCACCATCGCAGCTGCAGCGGGAGGCCTGGCCACGGCCATTCTCGCGCTGAGCCCGACCGCCGCCGCCGACCCGGCACCGGCGCCGGCGCCGGCGCCGGAATCGACCTCATGCAGCAACTCGGCAACGCCCCCGCAATGGCGTCGCAGTTCCTGCAGAGCGCGGCGTCGATGCTGCAGCCGAAGCCGGCGGCCACCGCCACCACCCCGGCCGCCCCGGCGGCGACGACACCGGCCGCGAACACGGTGCTGCCGCAGCAGCCGAACACACCGCTGTCCGCTCCGATGAACTCTCTGGTGGGCACCGTGCCGCAGGGTCAGCTCGGCCTGCCCGCGTCGGTTCCGGTCGTGCCGCTGCTGAGCCAGCTCGGCCTGCCGGGCAACCTGAGCGGCCTGGCGATACCGAACCTCGGCACGAACCCGGTCGCTCCGATCCCGACGCCGACGGAATCCGGCCAGCCCGCGCTGCCGCCGAACCTCAACCCGTTCTCCGCGCTTCCTTGATGCGCCCACTGCGCGCCCGCCGAAGTCGAACCGGCGGGCGCGCAGTTCTGCGCTAGGTTCGCCACGTGGACGAGAAGGAGTACACGCAACTCGACGGACTGGGCCTGGCGCAGCTGGTGGCGGACGGAGGCGTTCAAGCCGCTGAGCTTCTGCTGCTCGCCAAAGCGCGAGCAGACCGGGTCAACCCGAAGATCAACGCCATCTGCGCCCGCCTGGACCAGCGCGCCGAGCAGCGGCTGAGCGGTGATCTGACGGGGCCGTTCGCCGGTGTGCCGTTTCTGCTCAAGGACCTCCATCAAGACTTGGCGGGCACGACGACGACGGACGGCTGCCGCGCTCTGGCCCAGCGGAGAGTGTTCGACACCAGCACGGTCGTGCAGCGCTGGCTCGACGCCGGCCTGGTGATCTTCGGCAAGACCAACACCCCGGAGTTCGGCGCGAAGGGGATAACCGAGCCCGACCTGTTCGGACCGACACGCAATCCGTGGGACCTCGACCGCACCCCGGGCGGCTCGTCGGGCGGAGCGGCGGCGGCCGTCGCGGCCGGCATCGTGCCGGTGGCCGGCGCCAGCGACGGCGGTGGGTCGATCCGTATCCCCGCCGGCTGCACCGGGCTGGTCGGGCTGAAGGCGGGCCGCGGCCTGATTCCCTCCGGTCCGCACGCCAGTGATCCGCTCAACGGGCAAGCCACCAACGGGGTGATCTCGCGTTCCGTGCGCGACACCGCCGCGATGCTCGACGTACTGTCCGGCCCCGACGAGGTCTCCGCGTTCGCTCCGGCCACACCCGTGAGGTCGTTCCTCGACGACCTCGACCGCCCACCGGAGCGTCTGCGCATCGGATACACCACTGCGTCGTACATCCGCGGCTCGGCTCATCCCGAGGCCATCCGTGCGGTCGAGGCGGCGGCAGCGCTGCTGAGCGAGCTCGGCCACGACGTCGAGGAGGTTGCGCCGACGTGGAACGACCGCCAACTCGCGCAGGACTTCTTGGCCGTCTGGTTCGTGAACCAGGCGATCGAAGTGGCACGCATCAAACGCGAGACGGGCGCCAAAGACGACGGCTTCGAGCAGGACACCCGGATGATGGCCGCGTTGGGGCGCGCGGTCAGCGGTATGGCACTGCAGGAGGCGCAAGAACGACGGCATGATCACATCGCCGGGTTGGCGCAGCTTCATGCCAGTCACGATCTTCTGATGACGCCCACGCTCGGCGAGCCACCCATCCGCATCGGATCACTGGAGCTGCCCGCGGTGCTGCGCAACCTGGCAGACGGGATCCTTCGCACGCGCACCGTCCGCATCTTGCAGCTGACCGGCATTGCCGACCAGATCATCCAGCGCAACCTCGGCTGGGTTCCCTACACCCAGCTGGCCAACATCACCGGTCGCCCGGCCATCAGCCTTCCGCTGCACTGGACCGAGTCGGGGCTACCGATGGGTGTGCAGTTCGTCGCGCCGCTGTCCGGTGAGCGGCTGCTGCTGCGCCTGGCCCGCCAGCTGGAGATAGCCGCGCCGTGGGCGGACCGACGGCCGCCGCAGTTCAGCTAAGTCGTTGCGCGACAGCTGATTTCCATGCTGTCGGCGTCCCTGGCGGCGAAGTTCACGCTCACGTAGCCGTTGCCGGGATCGCGGACGTGGTCCAGGTAGGGCTTGGTGTCGTCCATGTCGGTGTTGTCCGCGACCACCAGTGCGCCGGGGGAGAGCCGCGGTTCCAGCAGCTCGAGCACCGGCAGATACAGTTCCTTCCAGCCGTCCAGCAGCACGAAATCCACTGGGCTGTCGAGTGTCTGCAGCGTGGCCAGCGCGTCACCCTCGAGCACCGTGATCAGATCGTCCAGTCCCGTCTCGGCGAACGTCTGCTGCGCCGCTGCCACCTTCGCGGCGCTGAGCTCGGTGGTGACGACGCGCCCGGTGCCGTTGTCGCGGACCGCCGACGCGAGGTGCAGGGCCGAGATGCCAAGAGACATACCGAATTCGACGACGGTGCCGGGCCGGCTTGCGCGCACCAGCGAATAGAGCAGCCGTCCGGCCGCGGGCGTGATCGGCAAGTAGAAGTCGCTGAGCGCGTCAGCGCGCTCCTGAGCGCTGGCCGATGAGCGCAGGCGCGGCCATTCCCGCGCGGTCATCTGCGCGGCGGCCTCGCGATACATGCGATCGAGGGCATGCGCGACCGTGGGATCGAAAAGTGTCGTCGTCACGACCCGAGACTAACGCCGG
This sequence comes from uncultured Actinomycetota bacterium, assembly GCA_963775205.1. GTDB lineage: Bacteria > Actinomycetota > Actinomycetes > Mycobacteriales > Mycobacteriaceae > Mycobacterium. Next base: position 393,163 of record CAVZHV010000005.1, read on the forward strand.
CGAGCCACGCACCGAGGAACGCCAGCATCAGCCCAAAGCACAGCACATGATCGCGAAAGACCGCCCTTGCGAGCCGGCTCTGGATGGCCGGTGTGTCCGCCCGCCGTCCCAGCCGAACCGCGTTGGGCACCGTGCGGATCAGGGCCAGCACGATCGGGCCACCGGCCAACACGGCCGACGCGGCGACCAGCCAGCCGGGATCCTCACCGCGCACCGCTCGCACCGCCAACGTCGCGAGCAGAGCGGCCATGACAACGGCGATCAGACTGCTCATCGGACGCGACGACGTCGTCGCGCGGTGGTAGTAGCCGGCGATCGAGGCCAGCACCGATTCGGGCAGTTCGCCCGGGCGGCGGTGCGCCACCACCTGAGCGTCGAAGATCAGATCCATCCACAGCACGGCGAGCAGGAACCCGGCACAGGCAGCCGGCAAGACCGTCGTAACGCCCATCACCGCCGCGGCATGACGCTGGCGGCGTAATGCGTGAACGCCGCCCAGCCGAGACCGGCCACCGTGCGCAGCGAGCTTGCGCGGGTACGCCCTTCCGGCGGGGCGACCCGAAGCACCGGCCAACCACGTTGCGCGGCAGCGCCGGCGAGCCCGGGACGCGGGTTCACCGGGCGGGGGTGGCCGACCACGGACATCAGCGGCATGTCCTCGTCGCCGTCGGCGTAGAAGTAACTCCGTTGCAGATCAATGTCATTGGCGGTGCAGAAGTCTTCGACGGCGGCGGCCTTCTGGGATCCCCAGACGACGGGCCGCACGATCCCGCCCGTCAACGCGCCACGCTCGTCGACTTCGAAGTGGTTGCACACCACGGTGGATATCCGCAGGAAACGGGCGACGGGTTCGGCGTGGATGGTCAGCGCCGACGAGCTCAGCACGACGGTGTGCCCGCGGTCCTGGTGTGCCGCAACGATTTCGCGCATGTGCGGGTACACCCGTGCCTCGACGTGGCGGGCGAACAGCTGCTCACCGAGCTCGTCGAGGTCGGAAATCGACTCGCCGCGCAGATAACCCGCCGCCCTGACGAGCAGCCGCTCGAACTGCATCCGGCCGAACCGGTATCGCAGTGATGCTTCGAGAATGCCGAGCACCTCGCCGACGCGCGCCTGTCCGCGCCGGATCCGGTGGCCGGCATGAACGGTCGCGGTGAAGCCGGAGACCAGCGTGCCGTCGAGGTCGAAGAACGCGCCGACGCGCGGTCCGTGCGGACCTGCGGCGATCGCCGCAACCGGATCTGACGATGAAACGAGCACTACCTAGCACGGTAGCCGACTTGCTACGGTGCCGGGCATGACCATCCGCGTCGCACACGTCGGGACCGGAAACGTCGGTCGCCTCGCGCTCACCGGAATCCTGACCAACCCTCAGTTCGAATTGACCGGGGTATGCGTGTCGTCGGAAGCCAAGGTGGCCAAGGACGCCGGCGAGTTGGCCGGCCTCGACGTTTCCACCGGAGTCGTCGCCACCGACGACCTCGAAGCTCTGCTGGCCGACAAGCCCGACTGCGCCGTCTACTGCGCGATGGGCGACAACAGGCTGCCGCAAGCCATGGACGACGTTCGGCGCATTCTGGCCGCCGGTGTCAACGTCGTCGGCTCCGCGCCGGTGATCTTGCAGTACCCCTGGCACGTCATGCCCGACCAGTACATCAAGCCATTGGAAGATGCTGCGCAACAAGGTAATTCGAGCCTGTTCATCAACGGCGTCGACCCGGGGTTCGCCACCGACTTGATCCCGCTGGCCTTCGCGCAGACCTGCCAGCGCATCGAACAGGTGCGGTGCATGGAGATCGCCGACTACGCCACCTACGACGGCGCCACCGTGATGTTCGACGTGATGGGCTTCGGCAAGCCGCTCGACGAGATTCCGCTGCTGTTCCAGCCGGGTGTGCTGAGCATGGCGTGGGGGTGCGCGATCCATCAGCTGGCCGCGGGCCTGGGTATCGAGCTGGACGAGATCACCGACTCCTGCTTGCGCGAGCCGGCGCCCGAAGCGTTCGACATCGCCGCGGGCCACATCGCAAAGGGCACCGTCGCCGCGCTGCGCTTCGAGATCCGCGGGATGCTCGGCGGCCGGCCCGCGATCGTCGTCGAGCACACCACCCGGCTGCGGGACGACCTGCGCCCGGACTGGCCGCAGCCCGCGCAGCCCGGCGGGTCCTATCGGGTGGAGATCACGGGCGAGCCGTCGTACAGGGTCGACATCTGCCCGACGAGCAGTCGAGGCGACCACAACCACGCCGCGATCGTCGCCGCCGCCGGTCGCATCGTGAACGCGATCCCGGCCGTCGTCGCCGCCCCTGCCGGCATCAGGACCACGCTCGATCTGCCACTGATCACCGGCAAGACGCTGTTCGCGGCGCAGGGCGAACCCGTCGACGCCTAGCCGAATTGCAACAGGTTCTAGTTGCTCGGGTAGCGTGACCCGTCATGGGACGCGTGGACGACAAGGTGGCACTGATCAGCGGTGGCGCGCGGGGCATGGGCGCCTCCGATGCCCGGATGCTGGTCGCCGAGGGCGCCAAGGTAGTGATCGGCGACATCCTCGACGACGAAGGCAAGGCGCTGGCCGACGAGCTCGGTGACGCGGCGCGCTACGTGCACCTCGACGTGACGGACCCCGAGCAGTGGAAGGCGGCGGTGGCCACCGCCGTCGGGGAATTCGGCAAGCTCAACGTGCTGGTGAACAACGCCGGCACCGTCGCGCTGGGCCCGCTGAAAACGCATGACCTGAAGAAGTGGCAGCAGGTCCTCGACGTCAACCTCACCGGCACGTTCCTCGGCATGCAAGCCGTCATCGATTCGATGGAGGCCGCCGGCGGCGGCTCGATCATCAACATCTCGTCGATCGAGGGTCTGCGCGGTGCGCCGTGGGTGCACGGCTACGTGGCGTCGAAGTGGGGGGTGCGCGGCCTGACCAAGTCCGCGGCACTGGAGCTGGCGCCGCAGAAGATCCGCGTCAACTCGATCCACCCGGGGTTCATCCGCACCCCGATGACCAAGCACCTGCCCGACGACATGGTGATGGCGCCACTCGGCCGGCCCGGCACCCCCGAAGAGGTGGCGACGTTCGTGCTGTTCCTCGCCAGCGACGAGTCCTCGTTCGCCACCGGCGCCGAGTTCGTGATGGACGGCGGCCTGGTGGCCGACGTTCCGCACAAACAGTTCTGATCACTGCGCCTAAGCGACGTGGAGCTCCGGCAGTTCGAGGCCGATGCGGGCTTTTACGTCGACGACGACGATCGGTGGCGGTCCGGGAGGGGGCGGGGCCGTCGACCGGTAGCGCGCGCCGGTCGGTGTGACGAATTCGGCCGTGTGCGCACCATTTTCGTCGTCGGTGACGACGCCCCAGCCCGGTGATTCCTTGACGTAGTTGCAGTGTTCGCAGGCGCCCAGGCCGTTGCGCGCACTGGTCGGTCCGCCGCGGTTGTGGGGTTGGGCGTGGTCGCGATGCCGAATCGGCGCATCGCAGAACGGTGTGCGACAGGTTTGGTCACGCAGCCCGATGAAGGTGGCCAGCCCTTTGGGAAAGCACCGGGACCGCGACTCCATCGCCACCAACGCGCCGCTGCGTGGGTGCCGATACAGCCGTCGCAGTGTGGCCTTCGAGCGCTCGTCGCCGACTGCGGCGTTGACGAGCCCACGCGCCACTGCTGCCGGGATTGGGCCATAACCGTCGACCACCGCCGGCCTGTTGTCACCACCGAGCAGCGTTGCGTCCGAGAGCACCAGGTTGACCGCCACGGGTTCGGGTTGGTCGGCCGGCCGCCCGGTCACCCGCTCCACCAGAGTGTCGGCCATCACCTGCCCGCGCGAGCGCCCATCGAAGGTGGTGTCGGCAGCGCGCTTGAGCGCCGCATAGACCCCGACCCCCTGCGCCACCGGCAGCAGCGCGGTCAGATATGTCATGGTGTCGGGCGCGGGCCGAATCGTCACCGTGCGGTCGTCGGCGGCTTTGGCAGCCCGATCCACCACCGCTCGCGGATCCAGCCGATAGGCGATCGCCTTCGCCGCCGCCGCGACCCGCTTGTCGCCCATGCCGTCGAGTTTGGACATGTCAGCGCACATCTCGGCGTCCAACGTTCGCCGGTCCTCCACATCCAGGCAGGCGGACTCGCGCACGATCAACGTCGCCCGCCACTCCGACAGCACCCCGCGCTCCAGCGCGGCCAGCGTGTGCGGCATCTCGTACACCAAGGCTTTGGCCAAACCCAGATGCTGCCCGCCACGGTTGGGGGAGTCGCGCCGGGCCAATGCGATCTCACTGGCCACGCCGCGACCGCGGTCCCGCGCCGCCATCCCCGTCGCGGCCTCCCTGGCGCGGCGGAGCTCATCGAGTGCCACGGCCGCGCGCGCCTGGGCCGCGGCTGCGGTCGACTTGAGCCGCTCCAGCGCGCCAATCTGCTCGATCAGCGCGGGTTCCTCGACCTCCACAATATCGAACACATGTTCGATATTAGCTCACCCCGAGGACACGTGCAAGCGGCGTTTAGCGCCGCCATCTCCCAGGTACAAAGGAAGCCGTGACACGCGAACTCGCCGTCGGACCTGCCGAGTCGGCGGCCCGGCTGCTCAGCTCGACCGGTGTGGCACTGATGCCGCCCGGCGAGACCAACGCGTGCGTCGGAGCCGACGACCACGCGTGGGCGCGGTTCGGTCGGCACTGGGACGAGCTTGCGCCTGACAGCTACGCGGCCGAGTTGGGCACCCGACGCCTTCGGCGCTACGGGCACTTCCGATTCCGCGACGGCGCCGCGCAGCCATTGCCGCACGGCGCGTTCGTGCAGCCGGAGGACTCCAATCCGCTGTACGTCGAACGTGACCGCCACTTCGAGCCGCTGACCGGTGCCTTCAGCCGGGATCCGCTGCTGCACGCGATACTGAACATGTTGGGGCAGTTGGCGACAACGCTGGACGACCGCGCCCAGTGGAGCGCCAAGGTGACCCCGTTCCGCGTGCTGACGTCAGCCGACGGGCAAGGCAACCCAACGCCCGAGGGACTGCACCGCGACGGTGTCACGCTCGTCAGCTCGCTGCTCATCGGCCGAAGCAACGCGACCGGCGGCGAGAGCATGGTTTACGACATGGAGGGCAATCTTCTTCTCAGGACCACACTTTCGCGCCCCGGCACCATGCTCCTCGGTGCGGACCGGCGCACGTTGCACGGCGTCTCGCCGATCCAGCCGGTCGACCCGCAATACCCTGCACAGCGCGACGTCCTGGTGATCACGTTCGCGGCCCCGTCGGGTCGATGAATGCAGACCTTCCTGCCGTACCCGGGTTTCGACGACACCGCAGCCGTGCTCGACGTGCGACGCCTGGGCAAGCAGCGGGTGGAGACGATTCAGGTGCTTCGTGCGCTGACCGTGCCCGGCTACGGCTGGCGGCACCACCCGGCCGCCGCGATGTGGGCGGGCTACGAGGAGGCGCTCGTGCGTTACGGCCTCGACATCTGCGCGGCCTGGTGCCGGCTCGGCCACGGGGACACGTGCGCGGCCACGCTGGGCGCCGACCTCGAGGCCGCGATCGGATTGGCATCGGCCCGAACGCAAGCCGAGCTTGCTTCGGCGGGGGAGCTGCCGCCATGGCTCGGCGACACCGCGTTCCACCGCAGCCACCAGGCTGCGCTGGTTCGCAAGGACGCCGCACATTACCGGCCGTTCTTTCCCGACGTGCCCGACGATCTGCCCTACGTGTGGCCGGAGTCGGACCGGCAGCGCCGTATACCGGTGTGAGCCACTAGTGCACGCCCTCCATCCGGCGGCCCACCCACGGCGTCAGCGCAAACACGACAACCCCGGCCGCTACCGCAACCGCCCCGATGATGCCGAAGTACGCGAACTCGTCGGCCGGGTCGTAGTAGCGCGCCAGCACACCCGACATCGCCGTGCCGAGCCCCACGGAGAAGAAGTACAGGGCCATCATCTGGGCCCGAAACGCTTCCGGCGCAAGCTTAGTGGTGACCGCCAGTCCGATCGGGGAGATCAGCAGTTCGGAGACCGCGAACACCGCCATGATCGCAACCACCAGAAGGGCGGGAACGGCTTTGCCCGTGGTGCCGGCCATCGGCAGGAACAGCAGGAACGCCAAGCCCATCCCGATGACGCCATAGGCGAACTTGCGTGGGGTCGTGGGCGCTCGTCTGCCCAGCCGCGTCCACATGACCGCGAAAACGGGGGACAGCAAGATGATCCAGACCGGCTCGATCGAGCCGATCCAGTTCGACGGTGCGGTCCAGCCGAACACGGTCCAGTCCATCCGCTCGTCGGAGTACACCGCGAGCACGGTGAAGATCTGCTGAAACAGCGACCAGAACACCGCATTCGCGACGAACATCGGGATGAACGCCCGCACCCGAGACCGTTCGGTCGGCGTCACCCGTGAGCTCGTGAGCATCGTCGTGAAATACGCGACGGCCGCGACGATGATGACCCCGGTGGTGACCTGGGACAGGTTCGACAACCTCACGACGCCGGTAAGCAGAGTCGCGCCGATCACCACGATGCCCGCGACGGCAACACCGATGACCCATCCAACAGCACTGTGCGGCAATGGGTTCGGGACATCGCGGCCATGCGTTCCGAGGTTGCGCCGGAACACCACGTACTGCGCCAGCCCCGCCGCCATCCCGATGGCCGCCGCGCCGAACCCGTAATGGAAGCCGACGTGCGTCTGCAGCAGCCCGGTGATCAGCGGCCCGATGAACGCGCCGAGGTTGATGCCCAGATAGAACAGCGTGAAGCCGCCGTCGGCGCGAGGATCCCCTTTCTCGTAGAGCGTGCCCAGCAGTGAGGATGCGTTGGCCTTCAACGCACCCGAGCCCAGCGCCACCAGCAGCAGGCCGACGCCGACGCCGGGCAGCCCGGGCACCAACGCGAGCGCGATGTGCCCGGCCATCACCACGACGCCGCCGTAGAGCACCGTCCGCTCCATGCCCAGCAGCCGGTCGGCAATCCAGCCGCCGAGAACCGTCGACAGATACACCAGCCCGCCGTACGCGCCGACGATGCCAGTCGCGGTGCTCTTCGGCAGCCCCAGCCCGCCGTCGGTCACCGAGTAATAGAGGTAGTAACCGAGGATGGTGAGCATGCCGTAGAACGAAAACCGTTCCCACAGTTCGACTCCGAAGAGGTTGGCTAGCCCGACGGGGTGACCGAACAAAGTGTGTTGAGCGGGCTCCCTTGTCGCCTCTCGGATATCGCTCATCGCCGCCCTTCTGTGTGTTCGCGGTCGACCCGGTAGAGCCGCCAGAACCCCGGCACTCCCTTGAGTTCGTACTCGCCGCGGTCGACGAACGCGCGGCGCGAGCCGGTGACGATCTCGCGCACCGTCGACGACACGTACACCTCGCTGGGACCGGCATGCGCCGCAACACGCGCACCGATGTGCACCGCCATGCCCGCCACGTCGGCGCCGCGCACCTCGACCTCGCCGGCATGGATCCCCACCCGCACTTCGATGCCGAGTGCCCGGACCGCGTCGACGATCGCCTCCGCACAGTCGATCGCGACGCTGGGGCTGACGAACGTCGCGACGAATCCGTCACCGGCCGTGTTGATTTCGTGACCGCGGAAGCGCTCGAGCTCGTGGCGGACGATGCTGTCGTGCTTGTCGAGCAGGTCGTGCCAGCGGTGGTCGCCGAGTGTGGCCGCGCGTTCGGTGGAGCCGACGATGTCGGTGAACACGATCGTGGTGAGCACCCGCTCGGCGTCGAAGCCGCCGCGCATACCGGTGACGAACTCCTCGATCTCGTCGAGCATCGGCGCGGTGTCGCCGACCCAGTACGGGACGTCGGCGCCTGCAAGCTCGACGTAGCGTGCTCCGGCGATGTGCTCAGCGAGGTAGCGGCCGTGCGCGGCGGGAATGAACCGCCGAGCCGTCGCGATGCAGGATCAACGTCGGTGCGACGATGCGCGAAAGCCGGTCACGCACGTCCTCGCTGCGACGACCTCGGAGACCGCGCGGGCCATGCTCGGTGATGCCGCCCGGTTGCCCGACCGGTCCCACCACGCGCGGAAGGCCTCGTCTCGGGCGACGCTCGGGGCGACGGCCCGCAGCACGTCGAAGCCTCGCTCGAGCGCGTCCGGCTCCACCGCCACCGCCCAGAACGGTTCGCTGGTGTCCAATCCGGGCACCGAGCGGATAGTCGGGCGCCCACGTCGCCCGCGCCGCTCCGTTGACGATCACGAGGTTGCGCACCCGCTCGGGGTGGTCGGCGGCGAGCGACGATCCCGGTATGGCGGTGTAGCCCGGCGCGAACACCGTCGACCTGCTCGCAGCCCGCGGCATCCAACACCGCGATCGCGTCCTGCGCCCAGAACTGCGGAGCCGATCGACGTCCAGCGACGGCACGCGTGACGAAAGGCCAACGCCGCGTACGTCGAAACGAATCAGCCGGCCGAGCGACGCAAGGCGGCGATGGAATCGGTACATGGACGGCTCGTCGTCGATCGAATCGATCGGAATCAACACCGGACCGGGCAGCACGAGCACGTCGATAGGTCCATCGCCGAGGATCTGATAGGCGATGTCCAACTCGCCGCAGCTGGCGTAACGGGTGCGCGGAGACTGCGCCACCGCTCCAGGCTAATGCGCTACCGCGCCGCAGACATAGCCTCGCGGGTCGCGCCAGAAGGCCTTGAGAAGTGCGGCCAACTGCTCGGCGTTCGCGATGATCGGTGCAACATGTCCTTCCGCCTCGACTTCGACGGCTGCCGCACAAGGCATTTGGCGGACTGCCGCGCGAATCTGCCCGACCGGCAGCATCGCGTCGTCGGTCGGCACCGCCATCAGCGTCGGTGTCGCGATCGTCGGCAGGAGCGGATCCAGGTCGGCGCGGTGGAGCATGACCGACGTCATCGCACGGTGCATGCCGACCCGGGGAGCGTTGCGGAACGCCGCGACCACCGCGGCGGTGTCCTCCGGCCGCGACCGCATGAACGCCGGCCCCAGCAGGGCGCGGGCGACTCCGTTCGCAAGCGGGGGGACCGCGCCGATGAAGCGGTAAACGCCGACCATCGGAACGATCGTCAACCGCTCGCGTCGGGTGAGCGCGTGCACCGGGGTGGCGATGGTGGCAACGCTGCGGAGCCGCTCCGGCACCTTGGCCGCCAGCGTCAGTCCGACGTGTCCGCCCCACGCGTTGCCTACCCAGTCGACGGGCTCGCTCGCTCCCACCGCGTCCATGACTTCGACCGCTGCGCCTGCGCGCAGTCGTCGAGTGTGAAAGTTGGCGGGGGCGTGGAACTTTGGCCGTGACCGGGGCCGTCGACGATGATCATCCGCCGCTCGTCTCGCAGCAGCGGGCGCATCCGCGACCACGAGCGGGAGTCGACGAACAGGCTGTGCCACAGCACAGCGGGCGGGCCGTCGCCGTCGAGCTCGACATGAAGCCGTCCCATGGCCGAGCACGGCTACGGTGACATCCGCCGCCCGCATCTGCAGATCTGGGGAAACATCGGCTGGGATGGCAGGCGCCTGACCGACCTCGCGGCACGCGCCGAACTGAGCTTGTCGGCGACCTCCGAGCTGGTCAACGAACTCGAGGACCTCGGGTATCTGATCCGCGTCCCCGATCCGAGCGACGGACGCGCGAAGCTCATCGTGCCGACCGAGCGCGGACACCAGGCGCTCGACGCCGCCACCGTCCGGGTCGCCGAGATCGAAGAGCACTGGGGCAGCATCGTCGGCGAGGACCGGTTCAACGAGGCGTGCTACGTCCTCGACAGCCTTCTCAAACGGCTCGAGGCCGAACGAACGCGGTGAGGCCCCGGCCCGTAGCCTCATCGCGGTGAGCGCACGCGCAGGAATTGTCGTCACAGGTACCGAGGTCTTGACCGGCCGGGTACAGGACCGCAACGGCCCCTGGATCGCCGACCAGCTCCTCGAGCTGGGAGTGGAGCTCGCCCACATCACGATTTGCGGCGACCGGCCCGCCGACATCGAAGCGCAGCTGAAGTTCCTCGCAGACGAGGGCGTCGATCTGATCGTCACCAGCGGTGGATTGGGCCCAACGGCCGACGACATGACGGTGGCGACCGTGGCGCGCTTCTGCGGACGCGAACTGGTGCTCGACGCGCGACTCGAGGACAAGATCACCGACATCCTCAAGCGTTTGATGGCCCGCTTCGACGACGTGGATCTGGACGCGGTGCGGGCGGCCAACCGCAAGCAGGCCATGATCCCCGCGGGTGCGGATGTGATCGACCCGGTGGGCACCGCCCCGGGAGTCGTGGTGCCGGGCAAGCCGGCGATCGTCGTGTTGCCGGGGCCGCCGCGCGAACTTCAACCGATGTGGCCCAAGGCCGTTCAGACAGACGCCGTGCAGGAAGCGCTGGCCGATCGAACGACCTACCGCCAGGAGATGGTGCGGATGTTCGGGTTGCCGGAGTCCGGGCTCGCCGAAACCCTGCGCGAGGCCGAACAGAACGTTGCCGGCTTCGACCGGCTGGAGATCACCACCTGTTTGCGGCGCGGTGAGATCGAGATGGTGACGCGCTACGAGCCCGACGACGCGCCCGTCTACGCGGACCTGCTGGCGCAACTGCGGCAGCACCACGCCCGGCAGATCTTCTCCGAGGACGGCTCGAGCGTCGACGACCAGGTGGCGTCGCTGCTGAGCGGACGGCGGATCGCGACCGCCGAGTCGTGCACGGCCGGCCTGATGGCCGCACGGCTCACCGAACGGCCGGGATCGTCGGATTACGTAGTGGGCGGCGTGGTCGCCTACGCCAACGAGGCCAAGGCCGACGTGCTCGGGGTGGACGCCGCGCTGATCGAGAAACACGGCGCGGTGTCCGAACCCGTGGCCGAGGCCATGGCCGAAGGCGCGCTGCGCCGCTTCGGCGCCGACACCGCGGTCGCGATCACCGGCGTGGCGGGCCCCGGCGGGGGGACGAAGGAAAAGCCCGTGGGCACAGTCTGCTTCAGCGTGAAGCTCGCGGGCAAGCGGGGCCAGACACGAACGCTGCGACTGCCCGGCAACCGCTCCGATGTCCGGGAACGGTCGACAACCGTGGCGATGCATTTGCTGCGGCGGGCGCTGCTCGACCGCTGAACCTGGTTGCGGCACAGCCGGTTCGGAAGCCGGACACGCGCACCCTGCCAAATCGGCCCGGGGCCGACTCGCTGCGCGTACCCTGATGCGCGTCAAGAGCCGGATCGACTGGGAAGGGCACCCGCATGCGAACGATAGCCAAGATTGCCCTCACAGCAGCGATTTTGGCCAGCCCGATGGTTGGCGCTCACACTGCACAGGCCGCAGACGTCGGCAACGACACCACCGTCTATACGCCGGCCCCGACGCCGCCGCCGGGCGTGCAGTTGCTGGACTGCGCAGGCACCACCGGTGCCATGGGCTGCGGGCCTGGCTGGACATGGCGCGACGGCTGGCGCGGTTGGGGTTGCTATCCCTGCTGAGGCCGAAAAGCCCGGGTAGCCAACACAACTCAGACTGGAGGAATCTCTGTGAGAACTTCGATCGCTCCGACCGCCGCAGCAGCGTTGGCCGTTGCCGCCACCACCTTCGGAATCGGTTCTGCCGCAGCACAACCCAATGATTACACCGTGCTGCTGGTCAACCCGAACGAAGTGACGGACTCGACCGCGTACTCCGCCGGCGCGCCGGTGCAGAACCCCAACAACCAGCCCGGCGTCGAAGCCGTCTACACCCACCGGGACGGCTCACGACAGGTCACCGAAACCGTGTGGGTGCTGCAAGATTCCGCTGCTGCGACGGCGGCACTGAACGCCGCGCAGACCGACGCGGCCGGCCAGGATCGCCAACGAGACCACGCAACCGGTCACGGTGGGTACCGGCGGGACATTGCTTTCGGGGACGTCGGCCGACGGGTCCAAGTCGATCAGCGTGCTGCTCTTCACCCAGGGCAACACCGCTTCGGCGATCAAGTTCACCGGGCCGGTGGCAGATCCGGCACCGGCTGAGCTGGTGACCGAACTCGGCCAGAAGCAGGACGCGGCGATCCAGGCCGAGCTAGGGGCGTAGGTCCCAGACCTCGATCATCGTGCGCAGAATCTCCTCGGCGCGGCCCAGCCCGCCGAGGTGGCTCTCCCCGGGCATCGGGTAGAACTCCGCGTCGGGCAGCCTGCTGACGACGTGCTGGCCGTGGGAGAACGGGATGATGTGGTCGGCGTCGCCGTGCCACCAGCGGACCGGCACTTTGACCTCGTCGAGCCGAAATCCCCAGTCGCGGGCGAAGGCGACGATGTCGTAGAACGGCGCGGCGAGCTGCTTGCGGCTGCCGTTGAGCAGGTCGTCGAGGAACATCGCCTTGATCTCCGGCCGCGCCAATAGCCGGCGGTCGGCCGGCGGCGACATCAGCCCGTAGATGTCGGCGGCCGGCCCTGCCAGCGGACGGACCAGCTGAATCAGCGTCATCGCGGCCAGCCTGATCGGAGCGCCCGCGATCTCCAACAGGGGCGCGACCCGAGAACCCAGCGCCATCAGGCCCCCGCCGATGCGGTCCGGGCCGCTTACCGGGGCGACGCCGCCGACGACTCCGGCCGCCACGACACGCTCGGGCATCGCTGCGGCACAGGCCAGCGTGTACGGGCCGCCTCCGGACAACCCGACGACGGCCATCTGGTCGATTCCGAGCGTGTCCGCGATCGTGCGCAGGTCATCGGCGAAGGTCGCGACGGTTTCGTACTGGTATGGCGTCGACGACCCGATCCCTGGTCGGTCGATCCCGATCAGCCGAATGTTCTCGCGTTCTGCGAAGACCCGCGCCTCCGTCGGAATCTGACGGCGGGCGCCGGGTGTTCCGTGCAGCCAGAAGATCGCGCGTCCCTGCGGAGCGCCGAACTCGGCGAACCCGATCTGGCGCTCCTCGCCGACCGCGATCTTGCCTTCCAGTTTCGGACGAGCAATTGCGACAACCATCCCGAGAGTGTCGCACGGGCCCGCTCTACGCCGGCAGCACCGCCTCGATCGCCGCGACGGCCTCCGGCGCATCCGGCTCTGTGCGCGGCCGGAACCGGTTGACGACCCGCCCACCCGGGGCCAGCAGGAACTTCTCGAAATTCCACTGCACGTCGCCGGCGACCCCGTCGCCGTCGGGCGTCTTCGTCAGCTCCGCGTACAGCGGGTGCCGGCCCGCGCCGTTCACGTCGGTCTTCTCCAGCAGCGGGAAGGTGACGGCATAGTTCGTCGAGCAGAAGGTCTTGATCTCTTCTGCGCTGCCCGGCTCTTGGCCCATGAACTGGTTACATGGCACGCCGATCACCGTCAGGCCGCGGTCGGCGTAGTCCTCGGCCAGCTTCTGCAACGCGGTGTACTGCGGGGTCAGGCCGCACCGGGAAGCGACGTTCACCACCAGCACCGCGCGATCGGCGAACTGCGACAAGGACATTGGATCGCCGTCGAGCGTGGTGAGCGGAATGTCCTGAATCGAGGCAGCGGTCATGCGAAACACGTTACCGTGAGGCATGGCGGCGATTTTTCGGCCAGTCGCTGTCGTGCTTCTCGCGGCGGCCTGGCTGCTGGGGGGTGCTGGATCGGCGGCCGCCGCCACCGAACTGGTGGACATCGGCGACGGAAGAAGCATCTACCTGGACTGCCAGGGCAACGGCGCGCCGACTGTCTTCATCGTTCCGGGCAAGGGCAGCTACGCCGACGTGTGGAACGTCGTCATGCCCGAAGGCGACCCGATCCGCTCGTCGCCCTACGACCTCATCGAACAAGCCCAACTCGAACCAAGCCCGTCGGCGACCCAACCCAGGGTGGCACGGACGACACGGGTCTGCGCGTATGACCGACCCAACACCCGCCCGGACGGACCGAACCGCTCCACACCGGTTCCGCAGCCGCACAGCGCTGCGCAGGACGTCGACGACATCGTGAAACTCCTTGCCGGCGCAAATATTTCAACGCCGGTCGTGGTGGCGGCCCATTCCTACGGAGGACTCGTCGCCGACTTGCTCGCCCGCACCCACCCAGAACTGGTGAGCGGTCTGGTGTTCGTCGATCCGGTCTCCGAGTTCCTGCCCACGCTGGGCACTGCCGAGCAGAACGCCGCCTTCGACCGCGCCGCCGCGACACCAGCCAGCCCGGGCGACGAAGGGTTCCTGCCCGAGGACGCGTATGCGCGGATCGCCGCCGCGCCTCCACTGCCGCAGGTGCCCGCAGTCGTGCTCAGTTCGGACAAGTTCCCACCGCCCTCTCAACTGACGCCCGACAACTACAGCCTGGCCCAGCTCCAGCAGGCCAACACCCTGCTGGCCGACGCGCTGGGCGCCGTCAATGTGACTACCACCGACAGTGGCCACAATCTGATGCTCTACCAACCGCAGCTGGTCGCCGACGAGATCGTCGCAATCGTCGATCGGGTGCGGGCGATGTCGCCGCCGTAGAGTGCGGTTGGTGGACTTCGACCTGACCCTGCCCTCCGGGCGGATCCGTGCACGCCGGTGGGGCGACGAAGGCGCGCCGCTGCTGCTGTGCATCCACGGACTGTCGGCGAACCTGACCGCGTTCACCGCGCTGGGGGAGCGGCTGGCCGGCCCGCACCGCCAGGTCGTCGCCATCGACCTGCGCGGCCGCGGCCGCAGCGAAATCACACCGGCCGGCACCTACGGAATCGACAACCACGCCCGCGACGTCCTCGCCGTCGCCGACCAGTTGGGTGCCGACGAGTTCGACGTCGCCGGGTGGTCGCTGGGCGCGCTGATCTGCATGCGACTCGCCCTGCACGCTCCCGCGCGGCTGCGCAGCGTCACGCTGATCGACCACGCCGGGCCGTCGGATGCGGCCGCCCTCGTGCCGATCCGCGCCGGTCTGGACCGCCTCGACGCCGTGGTGCCGACGCCTGACGCGTACCTGGCGCCCATTCGGGCCGCCGGCGTGATCGAGCCGTGGTCGAAATTCTGGGACGCGTACTACACCTACGAACTCGAGCAACTCGAAGACGGCTCGTGGTGGGCATCCACCTCGCGCGCGGCCGCCGAGGAAGACCTCTATCAAGAGTGGCCGCGCGACTGGAGCGACCACTGGCGGGCGCTCACGATGCCGACCTTGCTTGTCAGGGCGCGCAAGCCGCTCAACGGAGCGTTGATCGTGCCCGACCGCGCCGTGGACGGTCTGCTGTCGACGAACCCGGCCGTGCGCGTGGTCGAGACGCCGGACAGCAACCATTTCACGTGCATCGTCGATCCCGTGGCGCTGTCGGCTATCGATGAGCTTCTGCGAGAACGGATCTCACCCGGGTAGGGTGCCGCTCATGTTCCGCATGACGGTCGAGGACGTGTTCGCGATCCGTGGCCGCGGTGTCGTCGCGACGGGTCGCGTCGAGTACGGCCAACTGCGCGTCGGGGACGAGGTGCAGATCAACGACGGCGACAGTGTCCGCGTCGACGGCATCGAGGCGTTCCGCAAGAGGCTGACCGAGGCGACGGCCGGTGACACCATCGGCGTGCTGTTCTCCAAGCTCGACAAGTCTGCGATCGCCCGCGGCGACGTCCTCTCGTCGTCGTTCGTCCTGTAGGCCGTCGGGGCCTTCAGCCGTACGCGAGCAGCAGCGGAACCCGTTGCTCGGCAGGGGTCAACGATCCGTGATGTCCGAGCAACGACGACTCCACCGGCTCCACCGTTCGGCGCACCAGCACGGCCGAGCCGCGTGCCGCCGCCACCACGTCGCCGATACGCGGGCGCACCTCGTCGCTCACGCGGTCACCGAACCATCCGGCCGCGATGGCCTCCTCGCGCGACACCACCCACGCCCGCTCAGCCACGATGTCGCGCCAGGCGGCGAGCACCGCCTCGGTCGCGCCGTCCGCGACGTAGACGTGCCGGGCGCGGGGCTCCCCGCCGATGGCCTGCACGCCGTCGAGCAGTGCTTCGCAGCCGTCGACATCGACGATGTCCGCTGTTTCGACACCGACCATGCCGTGATCGGCGACCACCGCGAGAAGCCCGCCCGGCGGCAGGTTTTCGACCACTGATTCCACCATCCGGTCCACCTGGCTCAGCTGCATCCGCCATGCCGCAGAGCCGGGGCCGTAGAGATGGCCGAGGAGATCGAGCTCGCCGTGGTAGCCGTAGCAGAACCCGCCGCCGGCGATGGCCTCCCGCACGCACGCGGCCAGGTCGCCGAGGGCCCGCACGCCCACGTAGTGGGCGCCGCGCAGCACCGCCCGCGTCATCCCGGAGTGGGCGAATTCGGCTGCGGAGATGACGCTCACCGAGGCACCCGCCGCCGCGGCCCGCTCGAACGTCGTCGGCATCGGCTGCACCTGCTCGGGCGGGACCCGGTCCAGCAGGTCCTCGCCCCACGGATGCGGACGCCACCGCAATGCGTTGAACAGGCCGGCACCAGGCAGGCGGAAGGAGTAGCCGACCATTCCGTGCTCGCCGGACCGGCAGCCGGTGCCGAGCGCGGCGAGCCCGGCGACCGTGGTGGACGGGAAACCGACCTGCAGGGTCTGCCCGCGCAGGCCCGCCAAGACGGGGGCGTCGGCCGCATAGGTGTCCAGCAGCTCGGCGCCCAGTCCGTCGATCAGCAGCACACAGGCACCGCAGACGTTCTCCTGCAACGGAATTCGGCGCTCGAAGTCGCCGACTCCCATTGCCGCCAGCACGGACGGCACCACGTCGGCCAGGTGTGGAAGCTCGCGAATCCCACCAATGCCCTCGGGCCCGGACTCCGGCAACACCGTCACGGCTTCACGGTACGTGCCGGCCCCGAGAGCAGGCCGAAAAGCCCACACTCGAGGGGCTGTTGCGGTCACACTTGAACACGCAAGAACTGATTTCAGAGGGAAGCACCGATGCAGAACGAAGCCGCTGTGGGCGCCCCCGACGGCGCCCCGCACTACCACTTCGATCGCCACACCCCGCAATACCGCGAACAGTTCCAGGCGGTCACCGAGCAGATGCAGAGCCGGTGTCCGGTCGCGTGGACCGACACCTACGGCGGGCACTGGGTCGCCGCCGGCGGCGAGCAGGTGTTCGAACTCGCCCGGGGCAGCCACCTTTCCAACGACAACGACGTCAACGGCGAACGAAAGGGCTACAAGGGCATTCAGATTCCGCAGCAGGAGTACTCGGCGTACTTCCGCGGCGGCATCCTGGAGATGGACGAGCCCGAGCACCGGCTCTACCGTGCCGTGCTCAACCCGTATTTGTCACCCGCGGCGGTGCAACGCTGGACACCGGTGGTCGACGAGATCGTCAGGGCCTGCCTCGACGAGAGAATCGAAGACGGCCGAATCGATTTCGTCGACGACCTCGCCAACGTCGTGCCGGCGGTGCTGACCTTGGCGCTGATGGGCATACCGCTCGAGGACTGGCAGCTCTACAACGAGCCGGCGCATGCGCAGGTGTACACGCCCGCCGATTCGCCGGACGTGCCGCGGGTGGCCGAGATGTATGCGGCGATGGCCGCTGACCTGCTGCGCAATATCGCCGAGGTACGCCAGACACCGCGCCCGGGTCTCGTCGACGCGCTGGTGAAGCTACGGATCAACGGTGAACCGGCGCCGGACATCGAACTGCTCGGGATGCTCACTCTGCTGATCGGCGGCGGCTTCGACACCACCACCGCGTTGACTGCCCATGCGCTCGAATGGCTTTCGGAGCATCCGGAGGAACGCGCGCGGTTGAGCCGAGACCGCGACAACCTCCTGGACTCGGCGACCGAGGAGTTCCTCCGTTTCTTCACGCCTGCGCCGGGCGACGGCCGCACGGTGGCGCACGACTGCGAGATCGCAGGCGTGCGGTTGAACGAGGGGGAGCGGCTGTGGATTTCGTGGGCGATGGCCAACCGCGACCCCAAGCTCTTCGACGATCCGAACGCTTTGGTTCTCGACCGCGGCGCCAACCGCCACTTCAGCTTCGGGCTCGGCATCCACCGGTGCATCGGGTCAAACCTCGCGCGAATCGTTTTCAAGCGGATGCTGACCGCTGTGGTCGACCGGATGCCCGACTACAGATGCGACCCGGAGGGCACCGTGCACTACGACACCATCGGCGTGATCCAGGGGATGAAGCATCTGCCGGCGACCTTCACCCCGGGACCGCGGCTGGGCTTGGGCCTCGACGACACGCTGAAGCAGCTTCAACGCATCTGCGACGAGCAGGAGCTTGCACGGCCGATCACCGAACGCAAAGAGCCCGCCGTCATCGACTACTGAGTGCCGCGATGCGGACGGCGACGCCGGCTGCGACGGCCGTCGTGTCCGGGTCGGTCGCCGCCGAGTACCGGTCGGCGGCCGCGTCATACGTGGCCCCGGCGATCGACCCGTGGTCGGCAGCCAACTCGACCGATTCGACCGGCCAGCCATGCTCTTCGAGCGCCCGGGCGAAGTCGCGGCTCGCCGTTGACCGGAACCACGTCGTCGCCGGAGATCGGGTCGCAGACCATGAACGCGCCCGCCAGACAGACGGTGTGGGCGAACCGCACGCCGTGCTGACGCGCGTGAACGGTCAGTCCGGCCGCTGCGACACCGCCCAGCGACCAGCCGGCGAGTACGAGGCCGTCGGGATCGGCAACGCGCTCCCTGGCGAACTGCACCGACTGCAGCAGGTCGGCGCGCCCGCGGTCGCCGGCGTGCGAGTTCCAGTCGGGCACCACCACACCGACACCGTGGCCGGCGATCAGTTCGGCGAGCGTCCGCACGGCAGCACGGGCGTCGGTCTGCGCGCCGTGCCACAGCAGGACAGCGGGTTGCGCGGGCTCACCGAAGACGTCGACAAGTCGGCCGGGAGCGTACTCGGCGGTTTCCATCTCGCAGGCTTGCCGACGGGTCGTGCGTTGAAACGACTTAGCCGGGCACGCGCCCCGCACGCGCGTAGACCTCGGCGAGCATGCCCTGCAACTGAAGACCGGCGAGCTGCGGGGGCACACCGGCCGGCGCGGCGGCGTCGGTCAGCTGCCACGGCTGGCAGCCGTTGGTCTTGAACGCGGTGTCGCTCGGCAGAATCTCGACGGTTTGCGCCTTCTTGGTCAGCGCGTTGTCGGCGATGCTCTGATCGGATGCCACGCGCTTCCAGTAGCAGGTGCCGCCCTCGACCGGCCCCGCGGAACTGTAGGTTCCCGCCACGATGTCGGTACCGACGGTGAACGTGCCGTCGCGGTCGATCATCGTCATCGGTGCCGCCGGCGCAGGCCCCGGCGCGGGTGGGCGCAGGCCCTGGCGTGGCCGGTCCGGGTGCAGCCGAGAGGCCCGGGCAGAGGCCCGGGAGGATCAGCGCTGGCGGCGCCGACGGGCAAAGCGCATGCGCCAAGGACAGCCGCCGCCGCGATCACAGACTTGAATGCCCCCACAAACCGCAGTGTACCGTCTGGCCAGCCGATAACATCCCTGATCCAGCCAGGCCACCAACTTCACTGCTCGAAGGCATCCATGACCACCTACGACTACATCATCACCGGAGCCGGATCAGCGGGATGCGTGCTCGCGAACCGATTGTCCGCCGACCCGGGCATCAATGTCCTGCTGGTCGAAGCCGGTGGCCCCAACCGCAGCCCGTATTTCCGCATCCCCAAGGGCTACGGCAAGATCTTCGAGGACGAGAGGTACGTGTGGCGCTATGCCACCGCACCGTTCGGATCCAGCCAGCAGTCCGAATTCTGGACGCGCGGCAAGGTGCTCGGTGGGTCGAGCTCCATCAACGGCCTGGTCTACAACCGCGGTAACCGCGACGACTACGACGAACTGGAACGCCTCGGCAACAAGGGCTGGGGATGGGCCGACATCCTGCCGATCTTCAAAGGGTTCGAGAACAACGTGTTCGGCGCGTCACCGACCCGCGGTGCCGGGGGACCACTGCACGTCACGGTTCCTGCCGACCCCGACCCGCTGTGCAGCGAAATGATCGCAGCCGCAACGAAAGTCGGGCTCGCCGAGGTTCAGGACATCAACGAGTCGGACGACGAGCGGGTGGGATACGCCACGTCGACGATCCGCAACGGCCGCCGGGTCAGCGCCGCTGATGCATTCCTGCGAGCCGTCCGGCACCGGCCGAACCTGACCGTCCTCACTCGCACCACGGTCCGCCGGATCCTTCTCGAGCACGGCCGAGCGGTCGGGGTCGAAATCTGCGGCCGCCGCGGCACCGCGGAGCTGCGCGCGACGCGCGAGGTGATCGTCTCCCTCGGGAGCCTCAACAGCCCGAAGGTGTTACAGCTGTCGGGGATCGGACCGCAAGACGTGTTGCAGCGTGCCGGAGTGCCGGTGTACCTCGGCCGAGACTACGTGGGCCGGCGAATGCGGGAACACCGCTGTATGACATTGAGGTTCCGGCTCTCCGAAGACCTCGGCTACAACCGCCAACTGGCCACCAGCTTGGGTCAAGCGCTCGCCGCGGCGCGGTACGTGGCCTCCCGCAAGGGGCCGCTGGCCGCTCCATCGTTCGACGTGCTGGCCTTTCTGAAGACCACACCCGATGCCCCGCGTGTCGACGGGCAGCTGCTGATGGGGCCGTTCACGATTCCCGCCTACAACGTGGGCGAGCCCGTTGCCGTCGAGCGCGCGCCCGGTATCTCCTGCCTGGGTTTCGTATTGCGCCCGACGTCCGAGGGCAGTGTCGCGATCACTTCCGCCGACCCGTCCGCTCCGCTGCTCATCGAGCCGAATTACCTCGCCACCGACTACGACCGGACCACCGGCGCAAACCTGCTGCGGAAGATGCGCGAGGTTTTCGCGCAGTCACCGATCGCGGACCGGATCAGCCACGAGACCTACCCCGGACCCGAGGCGCAGAGCGACGACGAGATCGTCGACTCCGCAATGAGTGGCGGCTACTGCGGCTACCACGCCGTCGGCAGCTGCGCGATGGGCCCGAGCGACGATGACGTGGTCGACAGCGAGTTGCGGGTGCGCGGCGTGGACAACCTGCGGGTGGTGGACTGCTCGGTGATGCCGACGATGGTCGCCGGCAACCTCAACGGCCCGGTGATGGCGATGGCGTGGCGGGCCGCCGACTTGATCCTCCAGGACCAATAGGTCTCAGGCCGTCTTCTTGATCAGAGGCAGCAGCAGTTGCCGGCGGGCGGCGATCACGTCAGCGAAGTGGTGCAGCGCCTCGTGCACCGAGCCGGCGACCGAAAGCAGGCCGTCGTCGTCATCGTCCAACAGGTCGGCCACCGTGTCCGTTGCGACCAGTACACATTGCACGCCGGCAGCGCGGCAGTCCTCGGCAAGGGTCTTCAGCAACGACATGGCGTCTGCGGCAGAGATTCTGGCTGCACTGAGGTCGAAGATGAGCGGGTCTTTGGCGAGGATGAAACGCTGGGCGTAGGCGGCCACTGCGTCGACATTGACGTCGTCGATGCCGCCCGTGATCGTCACCACCGTCGCCAGATGGCGGCAGTGAGCCCGGATGTTGGCGCGGCCGCAGTTGAATGCGGCGTTGTCGGATCGGGACATGGCGTTGGGCGCCGACGCGGCGAGTGTCGCGGTCATAGGAGCCTCACTCTCGAGGATTTCCCCGAACGCTAATGCCGAAATCTAAGGTGACTGGCAGTAACGCCTAACTGCTTGCTAAGAAAATGCCTTCGGCAATCAACGGGCCCCGTGGTGCGGTAGCCGGACCACCTGAACGAAGAACTCGTCGATCTGGCGGACGGCATTCATGAACTGGTCGAGATCGACCGGCTTGGTGACGTAGGCGTTGGCGTGCAGCTTGTAGCTGCGCAGAATGTCCTCCTCGGCCGACGAGGTCGTGAGCACGACGACCGGGATGTGGCTGAGGTTGGGGTCGGACTTGATCTTCTCCAGCAGTTGGCGGCCGTCGTACTTCGGCAGGTTGAGGTCGAGCAGGATCAGGTCGGGCTGTGGTGCATCCTTGTACGCACCGCGCCGGTACAGGAAGTCCAGGCCCTCCTCGCCGTCGTGGGCGACATGCAGGGTGTTGTTGATCTTGTTGTGCTCGAATGCTTCTCGCGTGATCAGCTCGTCTCCTGGATCGTCTTCGACGAGCAGAACGTCGATCGGTCGACCGGCCGGTGTCATTGATGCGTTCCTTCCAGAGTGGTGGCGGCTGTCTCGTCCACGATTGCGGAAATGGTGGGCATGGTGAAGCAGAAGCGGGTTCCGTCGGTGTAGGAAGTGTCGATCCAGATCGTGCCGCCGTGGTATTCGACGATCTTCTTGCACAGCGCCAGACCGATGCCGGTGCCGGCGTACGCGTCGCGGCCGTGCAGGCGCTGGAAGATCACGAACACCTTGTCGACGAACTCCTCGGAGATGCCGATGCCGTTGTCGGACACGGTCAGCAACCAGTCGTCACCGCTTTCCCGGCAGTCGATCATGATCCTCGGCGCGACCCCGTCGCGGCAGAACTTGGCCGCGTTGCCGATCAGGTTCTGCCACACCATCGCCAGCAGCGTCGGATCCCCGAGGACCCTCGGCAGCTGCCCTGGCGGGCGCACGATTTCGGCAGCTGTCTCGCCCAGCGTCGTGGTGAGGTTGGCCAGCGCTGCGTCCAGGGTGGAATCGAGGTCGACCTCCGTCTTGTGCGCGTTGAGACGCCCGACGCGGGAGAACGTGAGGAGGTCGTTGATGAGTACCTGCATACGCTTGGCGCCGTCGACGGCGAATGCGATGTACTCCGCGCCGCGCTCGTCGAGTTTGTCGCCGTAACGCTTCTGCAGCAGTTGGCAGAACGAGGCGACTTTGCGCAGCGGCTCCTGCAGGTCGTGGGAGGCGACGTACGCGAACTGCTCGAGTTCGGCGTTGGAGCGCCGCAATTCGACCGTCTGCTCGTCGAGGGCGTCCTGCGCGGCGCGGGATGCGTCGAGTTCCTCCACGATCCGTCGTCGCATGTTCTCGACGTCGGTTCCGATGCTGCGGATGTCCTTCGGTCCGCGCGGAGTTATCCGTTCGGTGAAGTTTCCCGCCGTGATCCGCCGGCATGCCGCGGCGAGAGTGCCGAGGGGACGGGTCACCGCGTTGCGCGCCACGATCGCCAGCAGGATCACCGTGACCAAGAAGGCACCGACCAGACCGATCAGCAGTCTGTCGCGCCACTTCTGCATCGCGTCGAGGTCGTCGATGCCGGCCGTCCGCACGGCGGCCAGGTGATCGTTCTGCGCGTCGAAAAGGGTTCGCAGCCGGTCGAATCCGGCTTTGCCGCGCTCTACCAAATCTGCGCTCGCGAGCGCGGGAGTGCCTCGGGTCACGCTTGCGATCAGCGGCTCGGCATAGGTTGTCCGCCAGTCGGCCGCTGCGCGCTCTATCTCGTCGAGGTCGGTCATCAACTCGGGGCGTTCGCCCACCAGCCGGCGGATGTCGTCGGCGGCTTCCTGCTGAGCACGTTGCCCGTCGTAGTACGGGGCCAAGAACTGCCGGTCGGCGGAGAGCGTGTAGCCACGCACGGCCGTCTCCTGGTCGCGCAGTGCGGCTTGCAACTGATATGCCGCCACCCGCGCCGGCTGGATGTCGACAATCAGTTCCTCGGACATCTTGTCGGTGCGGTTGAGCAACACGGCAACGGCGACACCGCCGACGAGCACGACCAGCCCCATGACCGACAGGACGAGGTTCTGCCAGCCCTGCACGGTCAGTTGCGACCCGCGCTTGGGCGTCGGCGAAGTCACGTCGTCCGCTCCACGCGGACCAACGCGATGTCGTCGGTCAAGCCGCCGTGCGCCTGTGCGCGCGATTCGGCCTGGTCGATCAACGCGTCGAGGAACGCCGGGCCGGGCAGGTGGGCGAGCGAGCGGGCCAACTCGAGCAGCCCCTCTTCGCCGAGGCGCTCGTCGCCGCGCCCGGAGTGTCCTTCGAAGAGCCCGTCGGTGAGCAGGACCACCCCGTGTCCCTTCGGCAGCTCGAGCTGGTTCAACGGCCAGTCGGTCCCGTTGAGTCCCAGCGCGGGCCCGGCCGGCGGTTCCAGCCATTCCACCGTGCCGGGACCGTGCACCAACATGCCGGGATGCCCGGCCCGCACGGCGGTGAAGCTGAGGTCGTTGGGGGAGAACGCCAAGCTGAGCACGGTCGCGAAAATGCCGCTGCCGGGGCGTTCGGCGCGCAGGATCCGCTCGAGTTGCCGCATCCGCTCATTGCCGCGCAAACCGGCGAACGTCAGTGCCCGCCAGCCGATCCGCAGAGCGACTCCGAGGGCGGCTTCATCGGGCCCGTGTCCTGCCACGTCGCCGACCATCACGTGCACCGATCGGTCCGGGGTCTGCACGAAGTCGTAGAAGTCGCCGCCGAGCAGGGCGTTCTCCCGGCTGGGGCGGTACTTGGCGACGATGTCGACGCCCGGGTTGTCGAGCAGCAAGGGGGAGGGCAGCAGGCCACGTTCGAGTCGCGCGTTCTCCCGGGCGCGAAGCTGGCTGGCGTACAGGTCCACGGCCGTCAACTCCGCGCGCTTGCGCTCGATCGCATACAGCAGCGACCGCCGCAGCATCTCGGGATCGACGCGGCCTTTGACGAGATAGTCCTGCGCGCCCGAGGCCACCGCCGAGACGCCGAAGTGCTCGTCGATCAATCCCGTCAGCACGACGATCGGCAGGGTGGCATCGTGATCGCAGACGCGGTTGAGGGCCGCGGTGCCGTTCGCGTCGGGCAGGTTCAGGTCCAGCAGCACGCAATCCGGGCGGCCGGCCGCCAGTTCGCGTTCGGCGTCCGCCATGGACGGCGCCCACACCAGGTGGATCTCGGCGCCCGCGTCGGCGATCAACTCTTCGACCAGAAGCGCATCGGCACGGTCGTCTTCGACCAGCAACACCGACAACGGCTGCACACCGTCGGTGGAAGTCCGGCGAGCACCTGGCAGAGGCATCGGCTCGGGGTCGTGCAGCGCGTGCATACACCATGTCCTTTTCGTTCACGTTGTGTGCGGCCGCGCTTTGACCACTCTTCGGGAGGACAACGCTTCGACAATACCGGCTACGACCACAGGTCGAGATGCACCCTGAGCGCATCATCGAGCTCGGCCATTCCAGCGGGGGGGACGCGACCGATGCGGCGCAGCAGCCGCTCGGTCGCCACGGATCGGATCTGCTCCGCCTGCGCCTTCGAGTCGGCCGCGAGACCCGTTGTGGCAGCTGGCAATAGAACCTGAAAAGGATAGATCCTGGCGATGTTGGTCGTCACAGGCACGACGGTGACGACGCCGCGCCCCATTCGCGTGGCGGCGGCGTTGGCGCGGTCATTACTGACGATCACCGCTGGCCGCTGCTTGTTCGCCTCGCTGCCACGGATCGGGTCCAGGTCCACTTGCCAAATCTCACCGCGCCTCATCACCCACTCCGTCGCCTACGCTCTGCTCCCAGTCCGCCTCGTCGCCGGATGACCATTGCGCCCATGCGTCCGCGTAGTCGTCTTCGAGAGTGGAGTGGCGAAGCATGCGGATTGCCCGCTGGAGCCCAGCCGAACGGGACGGCAAT
Organism: uncultured Actinomycetota bacterium; assembly: GCA_963775205.1. Taxonomy (GTDB): domain Bacteria; phylum Actinomycetota; class Actinomycetes; order Mycobacteriales; family Mycobacteriaceae; genus Mycobacterium. The sequence continues at coordinate 418,518 of CAVZHV010000005.1, forward strand.
CCGCGTCTTCGGACGTAGGCATCGAGAACCGCGACCTCTTCGTCAGAGAGGCTGATGCTCAACTTCACGTACCTGATGCTACTCGGGTACGACTCCAGTCGTACCCTAGATGGCGCCTCTACGCACGGCACCCCGCGAGCGTTCGCCCACGGGGTGCCGTTTCAGGTTCTGCTCAACCGAGATCGAACCGGTCGTTGTTCATCACCTTGACCCACGCCTTGACGAAGTCGGCGACGAACTTCTCCTTCGAGTCGTCCTGCGCGTAGACCTCGGCCAGCGCTCGCAACTGCGAGTGCGACCCGAACACCAGGTCATTGGCGGTGGCGGTCCACTTCGTCTGGCCGGAAGCCCGGTCGCGGCCCTCGTAGACGTTCGCCTCCGACTCCGAGACCTTCCACTCCGTGCCCATGTCGAGCAGGTTGACGAAGAAGTCGTTCGTCAACACGCCCGGCCGCTCGGTGAACACGCCGTGCTTGCTGCCGCCGTAGTTGGCGCCCAGCACGCGCAGCCCGCCGATGAGCACGGTGAGCTCCGGGGCGGTCAGGTTCAGCATGTACGCCCGGTCCACCAGCAGCCGCTCGATCTGCGTCTTCTCGTCGGTCCGGATGTAGTTGCGGAACCCCTCGGCCCGCGGCTCGAGCACCGAGAACGACTCCACGTCGGTCTGCTCCTGCGAGGCGTCGGTGCGCCCCGGCGCGAACGGGACCGTGACGTCGAACCCGGCTTCCTTGGCCGCCTTCTCGACCGCGGCGGACCCCGCCAGCACGACCAGGTCGGCCAGCGAGATCTTCTTGCCGCCGGAGGCCGAGCCGTTGAAGTCCTGCTGGATTCCCTCGAGAACCGGCAGCACCTTGGACAGCTCGGCAGGCTCGTTGACCTCCCAGTTCTTCTGCGGCTCCAGCCGGATGCGGGCGCCGTTGGCGCCGCCCCGCTTGTCGGTGCCGCGGAAGCTGGCGGCCGCCGCCCACGCGGTCTTGATCAGCTGCGCCGGGGACAGGCCGGAGCCGAGCACCTTGGCCTTCAGTGCCGCAACGTCCTGCTCGTCGACCAGCGGGTGGTCGACAGCCGGGACCGGGTCCTGCCACACCTGCTGCTCCGCGGGAATCCACGGGCCCAGGTAGCGCGAGACCGGCCCCATGTCGCGGTGCAACAGCTTGAACCAGGCCTTGGCGAACGCGTCGGCCAGCTCCTCCGGATGGTCCAGCCAGCGCCGCGTGATGTCGGCGTAGATCGGGCTCACCTGCATCGACACGTCGGTGACCAGCATGGTGGGCTTGCGCTTCTTCGAGGCGTCGAAGGGATCGGGGATGATGTCCCCGGCGTCCTTGGCCACGTACTGCCAGGCACCCGCGGGGCTCTTGGTCAACTCCCACTCGTGTCCGTACAGCGTTTCCAGGAAGCTGTTGTCCCACTTTATGGGCGTGGGCGTCCAGACCACCTCGAGGCCGCTGGTGATCTGGTCCTCGGCCTTGCCGCTGCCGTAGGAGCTCTTCCAGCCCAGGCCCTGCTGCTCGATCGGGGCGGCTTCGGGCTCCGGGCCGACCAGGTCTGCGTCGCCGGCGCCGTGGGTCTTGCCGAAGGTGTGGCCGCCCACGATCAGCGCGGCGGTCTCCTCGTCGTTCATCGCCATCCGGCCGAACGTCTCGCGGATATCGTAGGCCGCCTTGATCGGATCGGGCTCACCTTCCGGGCCCTCCGGGTTGACGTAGATCAGACCCATAGTGGTGGCGCCGAAGGGGTTGTCGAGTTCACGCTCACCCTTGTAGCGCTTGTCGGTGCCCAGCCAGGTGTCCTCGAACCCCCACAGGGTTTCCTCCGGCTCCCAGATGTCCTCGCGGCCGAAGGCGAAGCCGGCGGTCTTGAAGCCCATCGACTCCAGGGCCACGTTGCCGGCGAGCACCAGCAGGTCGGCCCAGGAGATCTTGCTGCCGTACTTCTGCTTGACCGGCCACAGCAGCCTGCGCGCCTTGTCCAGGTTGGCGTTGTCGGGCCAGCTGTTCAGCGGGGCGAAGCGCTGCGCGCCCTGCCCGCCACCGCCGCGGCCGTCGGAGATGCGGTAGGTGCCGGCGGCGTGCCAGCTCATCCGGATGAACAGGCCGCCGTAGTGGCCGTAGTCGGCGGGCCACCAGTCCTGAGAGGTGGTCATCATCTCGGCGAGGTCGCGCTTGAGTGCCTCGACGTCGAGCTTCTTGAACTCCTCCTTGTAGTCGAAGTCCGCGCCCAGCGGGTTGGCCTTCTCGGTCTGGGCGTGCAGCACCGACACGTCGACCTGGTTCGGCCACCAGTCCTGGTTGGTCATCGGCGCATGAGCCTTGGGTGTCGGCGACGAGATGGCGGGGTTCTCGCTTTCGCTGCCGCTCTGCGTCTTCTCCGCTGAATGCGGGGGGCGGGCGTCAGATGTATCGGACACAGGGTTCCTTTCAGGGGTGGGTGGATCGGGCTGTGATCACGGTTGTGATCGGGAAGCTTGCGCGGCGGAGCAGTCGGGGCACAGCCCCCAGTAGATGACCTCCGCCTCGTCGAGGACGAAGCCCTCCAATGAGGCACTCTCGTCTGATGGGGTCAGGCACGGGACCTCGCCGACAGCGCAGTCGACGTCACCGATGACACCGCAGGACCGGCAGACGACGTGGTGGTGGTTGTCGCCGACCCGGGTCTCGTAGCGCGCGACCGAGCCCCTCGGTTGTATGCGCCGCACCAGGCCGGCGTCGGTCAGGGCATTCAGTACGTCGTATACGGCCTGCCGGGACACGTCGGGCAGGCCCGCACGGACGGCGGCGAAGATCGTTTCCGTGTCCGCGTGCGGATGCGCGACCACCGCTTCGAGCACTGCGAGGCGTGGCCGGGTCACGCGCAGATCAGCCATCCGTAGCTGTTCTGCGTAATCCGGCGCGGGGGACACGCCAGACAATATGCCGCCTTTTCTGGACTGAGTCAAGAGTTTTGTCGACGGCATTGCGGGGAGAGGTTGTCTTACGCTCTGTAATACACTGTCTAGGTGCCAGAAGTCATCGCTTTCAGACCCGATGAAGACGCGTCGCGTGCATTGGAACTGCTGACCCGCGACGGGACGCCTGTATCGGTGGTGGTTCGCGCGGCCTTGATCGACTCTGCCCGTCGCGCGGCTGCCGCGGCGATTCGTGCGGAGGCGGAGGAACTTGCTGCAGACGATGCCGATCGCACCGAGGCCCGCCAGATTCTTCGCGACATGGAGACGCTGCGTGCGTGGTGAGGTCTTCCGGTTGAGCGCTCCCCGTCATGGCGGCGGCCATGAACAGTCAGGACCGCGATATGCCGTCGTCGTGCAATCCGATCATCTGCCGCTCTCGACGTGGCTGGTCGCGCCGACCTCCACCTCAGCGCGCGCGGCAAGCTTCCGGCCCGAAGTCGAGATCGGTGGCCGCGTCACGCGCGTCCTTGCCGAACAGACCGCAGCCGTCGACCCTGGACGACTCGGCAAGAGCATGGGCTGTCTCAGTTTCGAAGAGATGCGCAGGCTTGACGCGGCACTGCGCATTGTCCTGGATCTCTGAGAAGGTAACTAAAGGCGCGCGTACCTGTCGACGAATCTGCGCAGGATAGTCGGCGGGTGCTCGATATTTCGTTGCAGCACAGCGGTTTTCAGTGAATCGGCTGTTTGGGGTGCGAAGTAGCCGTAGTCCTTGTAGACGTCTATGCGCGTGAGCATGCCGTCAACGTCGAGTTCGGGGTGGAACTGAGTCGCATATACGTTCTCGCCGACCCGGAAGGCCTGGACGGGGCAGTCGGCCGAGGAGGCGAGGCACGCGACGTGAGAGGGAAGTGAGCTGGCCGCCTCCTTGTGCCCGCCGAACGCATCGAAGACGTCGGGCAGACCCGCGAAGAGGGGATCGTCGCGGCCGTCGGGGGTCAGTGCGATCGTCATGGCACCCACCGGCTCGTTGTAGGTGCGGTCGACGACGGCGCCGATCACCGAGCCGAGCGTGCCCACGCCGTAGCAACATCCGAGAAAGGGAAAGTCGCGGTCGACCATCCGGCTGACCAGTGGCAGCAGCTCGGACTCCACGCGCCGCTGCGTCGGCGACTTCGCGTCGGGAGCGTCACTGACGTTGTAGGGGCCGCCACCGAGGATCACCCCGGACCAGTCGTCGAGATCGATTGCGCCCAATGGCTGGTGAGTCAGGCGGATGCGACGGAGCCCCTGGGCGTCGAGTCCGGCAAAGCGCATCATCGCGCGGTACTCGTCGTCGGCTGCTGCGTCCTCGCCGCGGATCGACAGAAACAGGAACGGGGCGTGCGGGGAAGTCATGCCGGCTGCGGTTCCTGAAGTCCTCGTGGAGTCGAATGTCTGGGGCAAATCTATTCGGCGAGCGGGCCGGGTGTTGATCGTTTCCCCGCCGGGTACCCCCGAACCCGTGCCACCGACCACGGAGTTGACCGTTCTCGATCCCCACACCGGCTGCTAGGACTCGACCATGCGCGTACTTGTCACCGGCGGCACAGGATTCGTCGGCGGGTGGACCGCCAAGGCGATCGCGGACGCGGGGCACTGCGTGCGCTTCCTGGTGCGAAAGCCGGAACGGCTGCAGACGGCCGACCTTCCGGTGGTCGGCGGAAGCGACGGGTACGGAAGGTCCAAGGCACAGGTGGACGTCTACGCCCGCGGCCTGCAGGACGCCGGCGCACCGGTGAGCATCACCTATCCGGGCATGGTTCTCGGACCGCCGGTCGGTGACCAGTTCGACGAGGGTGTCAGGGCCGCGCTGCGGATGCGGGTGATCCCCGGCCGCGACTCCGCATGGCTGGTGGTCGACGTGAGAGACCTGGCGGCCCTGCATGCGGCGTTGTTGCAACGGGGGCGCGGACCGCGCCGCTACACCGCCGGCAGTCGTCGAATTCCGGTGCAGGAGTTGGCATCTCTGATCAGCGAGGTCGCGGGCGTGACGGTGCTGCCGGTGCCGGTTCCAGATGCGCTGTTGCGAGCTGCCGGGGGAGTGCTCGACCAGGTCGAGCGGGTGCTGCCGGTCGACACGCCGCTCACCGCGGCGGGGATGCAGTACTACACCCAGATGCCCGAATCGGATGACTCACCGAGCGAGCGCGAGCTTGGCATCACATATCGCGATCCGCGAAACACGATGGCCGACACCGTCGTTGCCCTGGAGCGTTAGTCCGGCAACCTGTCAGCGGGCCTGCCAGTCGGGCTTGCGCTTTTCTTGCCACGCTCGAATTCCTTCGCCCACGTCCTCGGTCGCTGCGACCACCTTGCGCATGGTCTCACCGAAGCGCACCGACTCCACCCAGCCCATGTCCGCGGTCCGCCACGCCACCTCCTTGGTGGCGCGCTGAGCCAGGGGAGCGGCCTCGGTCAGCGTGCGGGCCCATGCGCGAGCCTCTTCCTGCAGTTCGCCAGGCTCGACCAGCTTCCACACCAGATCGATCTCCTTGGCTCGTTGCGCGCTCATCGGCTTGCCGGTCAGGAGCAGCTCCATGGCATTGGCCCAGGTCACCCGTCGAGGGAGCCGGATCGCCCCGACGATGGTGGGGACACCGATCGACACCTCGGGGAAGGAGAACGTCGACTCGGTGGTGGCAATCACGAAGTCGCAGAACAGAATTCCGGTCAGCCCGTAGCCGATGCAGGGGCCGTGCACGGCCGCGATGGTCGGCTTGAACAACTCCATCCCGCTCTCGAAGGAGTTGATCGTCGGCTTCTCCCAGAACGTGCCCTTGAAGGTGCCGACGGAGCCCTCCCCGTCCTTGAGATCGCCGCCGGCGCAGAACACGTCGCCGTTGGCGGTCAAGATCCCGACCCACGCGTCTTCTTCGTCGCGGAACCGGTCCCAGGCCGCGTTGAGGTCCTGGCGCAGGGCGCCGTTGATCGCGTTGCGCGCCTCAGGACGGTTGAGGGTGATGGTGGCGACGTGGTCTTGCAGCTCGTAGGTGACAAGGCTCATGGCAGCACCCTATTTCGCGCGGGCGCCGAGGTGCACGGTCGGTTGCCGCGGATCTAGTTCTTGTTGACGAGCATCACGGCCCGGTAGTCGTCGAGCGGGATGGTGGCCGGAGTCTCGGGGTACGGGTCCAGAGAAATCAGGCGGATCGTGTAGGCCCCGACGTTGGCCTGCTGCTTGTTCTGGCCGGGGGCAGGATTGGTGTTGAATTCCACGGGCACCGGCGCCTGTCCCTCTCGCTGAACGAGCACCGTGAGCAGGGCCTGGCCTGTCCAAAAACATTCGACCTGCTTTGGACAGCGCGAATCCTCCAGCACCTGATCGAATTCGAGTGACAGGTTTTCGCCGCTGACGGCCGTGTCCTGTCCGCCGGCCAAGGTGAACGCCTCGCCCAACTGAGCTTGGGCGGGTTCGGGCGGCGCCGCTGGTGCCGTTCGGCAACCAGTGGCGACGAGGGTGGCCATGAGACAAAGCAATAGAACGAAGTACCGCATGTTGAAACCCACTGTAGACAGTGATGGCGGCGCTGAACGCAGATGCGACTGATTGGGATTCACTCCCTCACTTTCAACATATAGCGCATATGGGGGCTTGCGGCAAGACCGGGGTCATGCCGCAAAATCGCTGGCCGAAGCCAGAACTCAGGAAATGGGAGTTGTCGAGTGCAGCGTTTTTCAGCGAATAAGTCCGACCACGCTGTGGTGATCGCCGGCGCAGGCCCGACGGGGCTGATGCTGGCACGCGAACTCGCGCTGGCCGGCGTCGACGTTGCCGTCGTCGAGCGGCGCGTCAGCCAAGAGGTGATCGGCTCACGCGCACTCGGCCTGCATGCCGGCACCATCGAGGTTTTCGATCAGCGGGGAATCGCTGAGCGGTTCCTTTCGCAGGGCCGGGTGGCGCAGGTCGCGGGGTTCGCGGGAATTCCGTTGGATATCAGCGACTTTCCCGTCCGGCACCCGTACGGGCTGGGGCTGGTGCAGAAACACATCGAACGGATATTGGCGGGCTGGGCCGACGAGCCGGCGGTGCCGATCCATCGCGGGCGCGAGGTGACGGGCGTGGTCCAGGACGACACCGGCGTCGACGTTGCGCTGGGCGACGGCCAGTCGCTGCGCGCTGACTATCTTGTGGGCTGCGATGGAGGACGAAGTCTGATCCGCAAGGCGGCCGGTATCGAGTTCCCGGGCTGGGATCCGACGACGAGCTCGCTGATCGCCGAGGTCGAGACAGCCGAGGAACCGCCATGGGGCATCCGCCATGACGCCATCGGTCTTCATGGCTTCAGCAGGCTGGAGGAGGGGGGACCGGTCCGGGTGATGGTGACCGAGCGGCACCTCGGATCGTCGGGAGAGGCCGGCCTGCGTGATCTCAGCGAGGCCCTGATCGCCGTGTTCGGGACCGACTACGGAATCCACAGTCCGACTTCGATTTCCAGGTTCACCGATATGACGCGGCAGGCCGCGGCCTACCGCGAAAGACGGGTTTTGCTGGCCGGCGACGCCGCACACGTGCACTACCCGGCGGGTGGACAGGGGCTCAACATCGGCGTGCAGGACGCGGTGAATCTCGGGTGGAAGCTCGCCCAGGTGGTCAAGCAGACGTCGCCGGACAGCCTCCTCGACACCTACCACACCGAGCGTCACCCCATCGCCGCCCGCGTGCTGCGCAACACGATGGCTCAAGTTGCACTCCGGCGCGCCGACGACCGCACCAAGGCGTTGACCGACACCGTCGCGGAACTCCTCGCCATGGACGAGCCTCGAAAACGGTTCGCAGCGATGATGTCCGGGCTGGACGTCCGTTACGACCTCGGTGAGGGGCACCCGTTGCTCGGGCGCCGCATACCCGATCTCGACTTGGTGACCGCCGAAGGCCTGCGGCGGGTGTTCTCTCTGCTGCACGATGCCCGGCCAGTGCTGCTCAACCTCGGCGAGCCCGGCGGCGTCGATATCGCTGCATGGGAGGACCGGGTTCGGTTGATCGACGCGAAATATGTTGGCGCATGGGAGCTTCCGGTGCTTGGTGCAGTGACTGCGCCACCTGCCGTGTTGATTCGTCCCGATGGATATGTCGCCTGGGTGAAGGACCACTCTCAGCTTGGACTCGTTGATGCGCTCACCGCGTGGTTCGGGCCGCCCTCCGCAGCCAAGAGGCCTGAGACCGAGCCCAATGTGGCGGAACTGCAGCCTAAGTCGGAATTATGCTAGCATTGAAGTCAGTGACAGCATAGAGGTGAGAAGATGGCGACCTTGACGATCCGCGAGTTCGATGACGAGCTCAAAGCAGTGCTAAGGGTGCGTGCGGCGGAGCATGGCCGGTCTATGGAAGCCGAGGTGCGCGAGATCCTGCGTGCCGTGCTGACGCGACCGTCGTCCGACGTCGGCATGGCGACCCGGATAAGGAAGCGGTTCTCCGGCGGCGAAGATGGGCAGATCGAGCTGCCGGACCGGACCGAGCTCCCGCGGGCCGCGGAGCTTCCTGGGTGATCGTTCTTGATACGAACGTCGTATCCGAGTTGATGCGCCACGCTCCAGAGGCTGGCGTCGCCCGCTGGGTCGACCGGTTTCCAGCAGAGAATGTGTTCGTGACCGCAGTGACGGCGGCTGAATTGAGGTATGGCGTGGCCCGGCTGCCGGCGGGTCGCCGCAAGCGCGAGCTATTCGCCAAGGTCGACGGGCTGCTCGCGGAGGATTTCCAAGACCAAGTCCTGCCCTTCGACGGGCTGGCCGCAACCCACTATGCGGAAATCGTCGCCGCGCGGGAACGTGCCGGTCGACCGATCAGCATGGCGGATGCGCAGACGGCTGCGATTTGCCGCAACTGGAGCGCTGATCTGGCTACGCGCAACGTCAACGACTTCCTCGACACCGGTGTGCACGTGCTTAATCCGTGGGAACCCATCTAGGGGGCGTCGGCTAATCGCCTGCGCGCTCGAACTTGTCCTCGAAGTCACCGCCGCCGGCGCAATCGCTTCCGGCCAAGACAGTTTGACTGCCCCGCCCGGTGAGCAGCGCTATCGGGTCGTCCAGCTGTAAGGGTAGTGGGTACTCCGCGGTGATCTTGACGTGTGCGGTTCCACCGGCCGAGCAGGTGGTAATGCCCTCTTCGGTACGAGTCCACTTGTCGTCGGCGAACATCAAGGTGACGACTCCGTCAGCACCATGGAACAAGCTCATGCACCGATCGCCGGTGCGAAGGCAGTACGTATTGGCTGAAAGGGTTCTCCCCGAAACGACATTGCCGTTCGCAAACGTCGTCGTCTCGCGATAGCTTCCTCGGAGCCCGTCGGCAGCCGTCACCGACCGCGTCGGCAGGACGGCGGGATCCGGAACCCTATTCGGGTCGGGATCGCCAGTGCGGGTGAACTTCACGGTTCGCTTTGCGGCGCAGGCGCCGTTGGTGGATGCCCTGATGGTTTCGCCCGACAGCGTCCCGTCGGGACCGGGTTGAAGCGTGAGCACTACCCAGAGTTCCACGGGCGCGTTGTCGCACTGGGCCGAGGCAAGTCCTACGGCCACCCAGCTCCCGCCGAGCAGATCGAACGTCATGTTCGACAACAGGGCCATGCCGCTGCCACTGATGTTCGCCGCCGTCGCCGCGCAACCGCTTGCGCCACAGTCCGAGCGGACGGCCCAATTGCTCGTCGTAGCAGGCGCATTCGGAACCGGCTTGCCTTCCAGATCCGTTCCCGGCCCATAGTCGGCTCGGTATGTCCCGGTGAAATCAGTCCCGCTCGTCGCTGCAGGGGCGGCGGATTCGTCGTGCCCGGTGAGCGCAACGACGGCGATTGCCCCGCCGGCAACGAGAAGGATCGCGATCGACACCAGCGCGCCGATCAGGACGCCATGGTGTGGCCTCGGAGGTTTCCGGTTCGGAGGTGCCGGGTGCAGGTACATGCTCGGGGCGCTCAACTGCGTGGCCGGTAGCGGTGCCGCGGCGCTTTCCGGAGGCGGCACCGGCGCGCTGGCGCTGACGTTCGGCGCAATCGGTGGTGCCGACCTGGGATCGGACCGGCCCGGTTCGGTGATGACTTGCTTTGCCGCCGCGGCCATCTCCACGGCGGTGGGGTAGCGGTCGGCTGGTTGCTTGGCCATCCCGGTGGCGATCACCTCGTCGAAGGCGGTGGGGACGGTGTCGCTCTTCTCGGAGGGCCTGGGAGGTGGCTTGAAGATGTGGCCGCCGGCGATCTGCTCGAGGGTGTTGCCGGGGAAGGGGCGTTGGCCGGTCAGGCACTCGTAGAGCACGCAGGCCAGCGCGTAGATGTCGGAGCTGGGGTGGATCTCGTCGGTGTTGAAGCGTTCGGGGGCCATGTACTCCCATGTGCCGATGGCAGCACCGGTTGCGGTGACACCGGGTTCTTCGGCGGTGCGGGCGATCCCGAAGTCGATCAGATATGCGAAGTCGGTGTCGTCGATGAGAATGTTGGAGGGTTTGACGTCGCGGTGTACGAGTCCTTTTTGGTGTGCGTTGTGCAGCGCGGTGGCGATCTGACCGACGATCTCGACCGCGCGCTGCACGTCGAGGGGGCCGCTGTCGAGCAGGGTCGACAGGTCGGTGCCAATGATCAGCCGCATGGTCACATACAGCCGTCCGTCGATCTCGCCCACGTCGTAGATCGGTACGACGTGGGGGTTCTCCAGACGCGCGGCGGCGCGGGCCTCGCGACGGAACCGCTTCTCGAACTCGGCGTCTTGACTTAGGTGGGGAAGCAGCATCTTCAGCGCGACGACGCGCTCGATCGCGCTGTCATAGGCGCGCCAAACCTCGCCCATACCGCCGCGCCCCAGCAGCTCGATCAACCGGTAGCGCCCGAATGGCGTGCCCTCCACCGGCTCACGATAACGGGCGGCCACCGCGGATGTGGCCAGGGAGGATGCAGAACCAAGAATCACCCAAGCGCCCAAACTGACGATCGAGATCGGGGACGTGACCGCAACGGACGCAAACTGCGTGGCGCAACGAAAGGATCGACCTTGAAACGGATCTCGCGGGTGGCGACGACAGTCGCGGTGTCTGGCGGTGTCGCACTAGCTGGTTCGGTGCTGTGGGCAGGCACCTCAACCGCCGAAGGCCCCAGCTATCAAGGTGGAAACTGCCCGCAGGGCATGACTTGCACTTACTGGTGCCCCGGAGATCCCGCGATACCGGGCAGCCAGGTGCTCTCGTGGGACTGGAACGTTTGCCACGACTGGTACTGGAATTCGGAGGGCATCGTCGACGTGGACACCGGCACCATCTACCCGTGGTCGGGCACACCGCATCCGGCCGAACCACCGCCACCGCTCACCAATTCGCCGCCTCCGCCGCTTCCGGCAGCGCCGCACCCATTCTGCAGTCCGCGCGGCGCATTGATCATCATCCCGCCGATTTGCGACGAGATCGGAGTTGACCTGCCACCTGGCTCGGTGTCGGGCAGGTAAGCCAAGCGGCTGCACCGCGCAACGTTTTCTGTTGCGCTAGCGTCGACGCTGGAGGCGAGCTGGATTCAGGTAACGCTGTTCGACCGCGCCGTTACCCAGCTGACCGTGCGCGGCGTCCGAACGCTGACGGTCGACGACGAGGCGGTTATCGCCGCAGCGTCACATCTGGGTCTCGCCTAACGCGCGGCCGCGGCGTGACCTACGTCGGCCGGAGGAGCGCGACAAGGAAGTCGGATTCGTCGGTGAACGGTCGCAGGTCCCAGGAGGACAGGAGCAAATCCGGCGTGAACCCGGCCTCTGCTGCGTTGTCGAGAAACTCGACGAAAGCGTAGTCGCGACCGGCACCGAAGCCGATCACCGCCCGACCGTCGCCCGCAAGGTGGGCGCGTAGTCGGCCCAGCACTTGGACGCGGGTACTCGGGGCAAGAAATGTCATGACGTTGCCGGCCGACACAATCACGTCGAACGGCTCGGTGATGCCGCGCTCGGGCAAGTCGAGATCGGCGAGGTCGCCGACGAGCCAGCGCGGCCCGGGATGGTCCTGCTCGGCTGCCTCGATGAGCACCGGGTCGACGTCAACACCCACCACGTGGTGTCCGACAGCGGAGAGATAGCCGCCCAAGCGGCCGGGGCCGCAGCCCGCATCGAGAATGCGAGCGCCGCGGGGCGCCATCGCGTCGACGAGGCGAGCTTCGCCGACCAGATCATCACCGGCGCGCGCCATGGAACGGAAGCGTTCGACATACCAGTGCGAATGCCCGGGATCGGCAGCGACTTTCTGCATCCAGATGCTCTGCTCGACCATGCGACCATTCTTGCAAGGAACACGAGGCAGCGGATCAGTCGAGGTGCCGGTCGATATCCATCCGTTGGTGGAGTATGCGCACCACCTCGATCACGTCTGCGTCGGCAATCCGGTAGTACAGCGTGTGCGATCCAACAGCGTGCTTGCGGTAGCCGGGGCGGACTTCGTCGCAGGCGCGTCCGATCATCGGGTTGTTCACGACGCGTTCGATCGCACGCTGCATTTCACGCACGTACTCCTCGGCCTGAGTCTCACCCCAGCGTTCACAGGTGTAATCCCAGATCTCTTCCAGGTCGGCGACTGCGGCGGGCGAAAGCACATACCGGTTCACCGCCGGCGAGGATCGTCGGCTCGCTTGCGTGCAACGAACTCATCGAAGTCGAATGGTGTCGCCTCGCCACTTCGTTCACCCGTGATGAGTGCCTGGCGCAATGCACGAACGCGGGTCTCACGATCTTCGAGCAACCGCAAAGCAGTACGCACGACGTCGCTGGCCGAGCGGTAACGGCCCGAGGCAACTTCCTCCTCGATGAACGCGCTGAAATGCTCATCGAGGCTGAACGACGTGTTCTTACCCACACACCGGAGGATACCAACTCTTGGTATCGACCGGGGGTAGGTGTGCACTCTTAGTGTGTCTCGATAGGGGCACCGCGGTGATGCGGGTCGGGGCAGGCGGACGAGGATCAGGACCACCCCGGCCCCTTTAACTTGACATAGTGTGGCTTATCGGCATTTGGGTGGCCGGCCGATCAGGGTCGCTCGCGGCCCGCATGCTGCCGCCCCGCACTCGCCGAGCGTGCATGTACTGCGAGAATCTGGACCGCTTTTCGCACTGAGCTCACGTTCGGCGAGTCCACTCGGGTGGTGCCGACGTGGTACCGATGGTGTTGGACTCCGCTACCCGTCCTCCACCCCTCCCCGCCGCAGCCCATTGTTTCATCACTGTGACGGTTCAAAGGTGCGGTACCAGCGACCGGCGCAGATTCGATTGGATCGTATCCCTTCCAGGTATACCTATAGGCATACCGGCCGTATGCTGGATGTATGGCGGACGTGACCACCATCAAGGTGCCCAAAGCACTGCGGGACAGGATTGCGGCTGAAGCTGCTGACGAGGGGCTGTCGGCACAAGCGTTTCTGCAGTCGCTGATCGAGCTCCACGAACGCAATAAACGCCTGGCGGCCGTCGCCGCCGCCTATCGCGAGTCTTCTGACGAAGAACTCGATAGCTGGCGTGAAGAAACCGAGGACTGGGCCGCAGTAGACGCCGATGGCTTGGGCCGATGACTGATCTCACTCCGGGAAACGTGGTCTGGGTACAGCTCGACCCGACCGTAGGCAGAGAACAACGCGGGACGCGGCCCGCCGTTGTGGTGGCCTCCCGCGGCTATCTGGCAGCCGTACCCGAGCTCGTAATCGTTGTACCCGCCACCACGCGAGATCGGAAGTGGGCTCACCATGTCCGCCTCACCGGGCCGCGACTGCGGCTGCCGAAACCGACATGGGCCATGACCGAACAGCCCCGCACGATCAGCCACACGCGGATCACCGGCCGAGCCGGCAGCGTAGACCCCGGATGTTTGCGCCAGATTGGGCGCTGGCTCGATGACTTTCTGGCCGTACGATTCGATCACGGATGAATGAGTCGGTCAGGTGAAACCTTGAGCGTGCCCTTGATGTTCGGCCTGATCGGCAACACCCCGCAGCCCCTCACCTGCCCCGGGCCATAACGCCGCCAATACATCACTGTGACGAATTGCGCTGGGACGTAGGGCTATTGTTCCTAGCGCCCGCGTCATCGAATGATGACGTGCGCATGGGTAGATGCCGCCTAGTGTCCTGCGCCAGGAATTCGTTGACAATATGATGCGAGTCGGTCGAGGATTTCGTCGGCGGTCTTGGTCCAGGCGAAGGGCTGGGGGTTTTGGTTCCAGTTCGCGATCCAGTCGCGAATGTCTTTCTCCAGGGCCTGAATCGAGCGGTGCGTGCCGCGGCGCAGCTTCTTGTCGGTCAGCAGGGCGAACCATCGTTCGACCTGGTTGAGCCACGACGAGTAGGTCGGGGTGAAGTGCATGTGGAACCTCGGGTGCGCGGCAAGCCATTTCGTGACAGGCGGTGCTTTATGGGTGGACAGGTTGTCGCAGATCAGATGCACGTCGAGCCCGGCCGGCACCTGCTCGTCGAGCTTTGTCAGGAACTTCTTGAACTCCACGGCGCGGTGGCGGCGGTGGATCGACCCGATGATCTCACCGGTGGCCACGTCCAATGCGGCGAACAGGGTGGTGATGCCGTGGCGCACGTAGTCATGGGTGCGCCGTTCGGGCATGCCCGGCATCATCGGCAGCACGGGCGCGGATCGATCAAGGGCTTGAATCTGGCTCTTCTCGTCGACACACAGCACCAGCGCGTGCTCCGGCGGGTCCAGATACAAGCCGACCACGTCGCGTACCTTCTCCACGAACATCGGATCGTTGCTGATCTTGAACGTGTCGACCAGGTGCGGTTGCAGCCGGAAGGCCTTCCAGATTCGGCCCACCGTCGATTTGCTCAATCCGCTCTCGGCCGACATCGACGCCCGTGACCAGTGCGTGGCATCGCGAGGCTGCCGCTCCAGCGTCGCTACGATTACCTCCTCGATCTGGTCGTCACCGATCGAGCGCGGTCCGCCCGGCCTCGGCTCGTCGACCAAACCTTCGAGCCGTCGCTCGACGAATCGCGACCGCCACTTGCCCACGGTCGGCCGCGCGACCCCCAGTTGCTGCGCCACCTCGGTATTCGAAGCCCCCGATGCGCACTCGAGCACGATCCGTGACCGCAGCGCCAACTGCTGCGAACTCTTCGGGCGGCGCGCCCACCGGGCCAATGTCTCACGCTCGTCGTCGGTCAACACCAGTTCCGCCTTCGGGCGTCCAGGATCGGCCATGCCACGAATTCTTCCGCACGACAACGGTATTCGCGTAACAACCGCGCCTACAGGAAACAACACAATTAGATAACGAATTCCTGGCGCAGGACACTAGGCGGACGAGTTCACCTGTTCAGAGCGAGCTTGTGCAACGTCCGCGCCGTCTTCGTCCGCAGCGACTAGCCGCATCATGCGTCGATCGTATTGTCCCACGATCAATCTCGAGCGATCTTGTCCAGCATGCTGGAGCGCTCCAGCATGCCGAACGTCTCCTCGCCGTCCCACCGGTAGCGCACGGCCGCCTGCTGCAACGCCGGAAAGCTTGGCATCTCCTGCTTCAGCGCCTGCGACGAGAACATCTTGTCGTCGTGGTGGATGTCATGCGTGGAGAGCACGGTCTCCCCCGCGATCCGCACTGTGCCGCGGTCTGTTTCAAGTATCACGGACACATCCTCGCCGAGCGGCTGCAGCCTCGTCAGCCAGGGCGCCTCGACCACCCGCGCCGGGATCAAGCCGCCATCGCCGTCGAACATATAGCCCTCGTTGAACGTCGGCTGGCCGTCGGCCCGAGGCGGATACGCGATGTAGCCGAACGCCTTCCCACTCGGAAACAGCGCCGACTGCCACGCATGGCCCCAGAACCCCGCCAGCCTGCGCACACCCTGGCGTCTGATGCGCAAGCCGGTGCCAGCGAAACTGCGTTCGTCGTCACCGGATTTCACCGAACCGGCGGCCCGGAACAGTTGCTCGTAACGCAGGCCGCCCATGTAGTCGCCCTCAACCGACGTCTTCAGCGCTGACGCCGACTCCGCCGACAGCGCTCCTTGCACCCATGGCGGCACCGCCATCGTGGCCTCGACATGAAAGGTCACGTCAACCAGCGGCCCCCCTTTCTTGCCCTCGATGAGGTCGAATGACGATGTCTGCACTGCCTTTCCGTCGAAAGTCATGGTCCACGTACCGAACGGCTCGACGCAGCGGAACCCGAGGCCGCCGGCACCCAGCACCGTCGGGCGCCCGTCGGGATCTGAAGCCGGCCACGACTGCCCGTTCTCGCGCAGCCGGAAGACCCGTCCGTCCGCGAACGCGACGTTGACCTGGACGTCATGTGCGTCCCAGTTCGCGGCCACCGCTTCGACGCCGACGCGCGGTAGGCCCACCTCACCGCGATCGTCGACGACCCAGAAGCTCACCGAGTCGCGCATCTCCGGATTGTCGGGACGCTCGGCGAACATGTACTCCCGTGCCGGGTCGATCCCGCCCGACAGGTCAATCGCCATGAGAAACCTTGCCTTTCACCGACTCGTCCAACGTGCTGCGCTGACGACATACCGACGCGAACAGCGGCCGTATCTGCTCGAGGTCCAATCCGAACTCCACCGGGTCCACATGGGTGCTCGGCTCCCGCTGCTGCGCCGACTCGCTCCACCAGCTGCACATCCGGGCTTCGAACTCCTCGGAGACCGACTCCCCCAGCCAGCCGTACAGCCCACGCACCTCGCCGATGGGGTCAGCCTGCATCGCGCGAAAGTCGATGTCGTAGAACCGATCATCGGCTTCCCCAACACGGAACTCGAGCGCTCTTTCCATGCCCACAGACCAATGGTCGACGTTGAGCCGGCCTATGTAGTGCCGGTCGATGTGGTCGGTGAAACCGCCGATCATGTCGGCGTAGACATCGGCCACCGACAGGATCACGTCAGTCGGATCACGATGGGTCATCACGTACCGCGCGCCAGGGAACGATCTGTCGAGATAGCCCAGAAACAGCACGTGCGACGGCGACTTCAGCCGCCATGGCCGGGCCGGCTCGCCCCATTGCAGCAGTCTCATCACCCGCCGCTGATATTCGTACGTCGACGTCAAGTCCGCCTCGTTCACCAACCATGTTGAGTACGAGGGGATTTGGACGAATGCCTGGAAGATGTGCGACTTGAAGTCCAGCGCCATCAGTTCCAGGCATTCCATCGCGTCACCGGGCACGTGGCGCCTCGTGCCGATCATCCGCTGTTCGTCGGCCGGTATGCGCGGATCGTGCCCTGCCACGGTCGACGGCGGCGGGCACGGCTGCGACGACTCCCACCGGCGCAGATAGCGCACGTTGGGATCCTGGGCGAGCAGCATCGACAACGCCGTCGAGCCGGTGCGCGGCAAGCCCAACCCGATCAACGGCGGCTCGATCGGGACGTCGTCGATCTCAGGATGCCGGCGGTACCAGTCCTCCACCTGTAGCCGCTGAGCGAGGTGTCCGACGATGCGCGGGTAGATGAAGGCCTCACCTCGCGCATTCAGGCGCGCCTCGTCCCGCAATGACTTGAGAAGGATTTCCAGGCCCTCGCGGAAGGAATCGTCACCGAAATCGTCCAGGCCGGTCCGCGCGACGGCAGCGCCGACGACCTCGTCGAAACCAGTCACGCGGACCCCTAGCCGTCAGTAATCGGTGTCAGTACGCTGACACCGATATGGGCGAGTTGTCAATCCCCCCGCCGTCGCGACGCCGCTACGACAGCCCGGCGCGACGACAGCAGGCAGCCCGGACCCGCGAGCGCATCGTCTCCGCCGGCGCGGACCTGGTGCGCGGCTTTCGGAGCTGGAATTGGGACGAACTCACGTTCCGGGCCGTGGCCGAGCGGGCCGGGGTCAGCGAGCGGACCGTCTATCGCAACTTCCCCTCCGAACGGCATCTGCACGACGCGGTGATGGCCCGATTGGAAGACGACGCCGGAGTCGACTATGGCGATATCGCGCTGGCCGACGTCGCCGGCGTGACGGCGCGGGTGTT
The DNA here is from genome assembly GCA_963775205.1 of uncultured Actinomycetota bacterium. Lineage (GTDB taxonomy): Bacteria > Actinomycetota > Actinomycetes > Mycobacteriales > Mycobacteriaceae > Mycobacterium. Next base: position 436,366 of record CAVZHV010000005.1, read on the forward strand.
CGCATCGCTACATCGGTTCGCGATCGAAGACAGCGGCCACACACCCGACGACCCGACCTTCGCCGGCGCCGACGCGCGTCGTCAGGACGCCCTCCTGCGGGCCGTCTCCGAGCAGGCGCCGCACTGGAAAGACACCGAACTCCGCGCTGCCGCCGGACTGCTCGACGTGCTCTGGAGCCCCACCAGCTACGAGAGACTAGTGCGCGAATGGAAGCTCGACGACTCGCAAGCCACCAGCGCCGTCGAATGGCTCATCGGCACGATCGTCGAGGCCGTGAGGCACGACAAGCCGCCCCGCTGACGCTCCGAAGCGGCTGCAGTCGCTCGGAGTATGGCTGTAACGGTGTGGGGAAGTGGTGGGCGCGGTTGGTGCGCGGATGCAAGGGATGAGGTGGTGTGGCGAGAGGTGGGTGGGGGGAGATGGGATCTGATATGAGGAAGCGGTCGGTGGGGCTGCTGCTGTGCGTGGGTGGGTGTGGTAAGGTGGTGTGATAGAGGGCTGGGATACGGTGGCGGATGTTGGGTCTGCTGACTATGGGGACATGGGCGCGACGGGTGCTGGCGATTCTCGTCGTCGGCTGGAGCTCAAACGAGAATCGTCGCCGGCGACTGCGCGACCAGCGCGCGCGCGCATATCGCCGCCGCAGTCGGAGGAATGATCGTCCCGCTGCGATATCATCGCGACACGCCACGTGGGCGATGGGGCGACGCGGGGGTGGGCCATCCCACAGCACGACATCGCTTCGCTGTGCGGTGCTGGCGGTGATTCACGCACCTGCGGCGGTTGCGGACTCCTGCTGACGTTGGCCGTCGTCGACGATGTTGCCGTCACCTTATCGCGGTGTTCTACACGACGGAGATCCATGGTTGGGCGATGGTGGCGGCATTCGTCTCGCTGGCCGTGTTGCAGTCTGCGTACAACGTGGGATGCGCACCTGGTGGGTGTTAATCCCGCTGGAGTCCTAACGTGGGCATTGTGCACGAATCGGCGTGCACGCCAGCGTCGCAGGCGTCCTGCTGGGCTCGCCGTCCCGTGTTGAACCCCGCGGGACAAGGAATCGAAACCCGGCCTCGGACTCGCCGAATACTTCGAGCACCGGCTGCGCCGATCTCAGCCGGGTCGCGATACCCGCCTTCGCCTTCTTCGCCGCCGGTGTCACGATCGGCGGATATCGCGGGTTGCACGATGCGCTCACCGACCCGATCGCCGTCGGCATCGTCCTTGGTCTGGTTGTTGGTAAGGCAGCTGGCGTCTTCGGCACCGCGGCGGCACTGGCAGCCCTCACCCGGGCGACGATTGACGCGGGGCTGCGCTGGATCGATGTGTTCGGCGTGGCGCTTCTGTCCGGGATCGGGTTCACCGTCTCGCTGCTATTGGGAGCTCGCCTACGGCGCCGGCTCAGAGCGGGATGATCTGGCGAAAATCGGAGTGCTGACCGGCTCACTGATCGCGGCAACCCTCGCGGCGATCGTGTTGCGGCTGCGCAACCGTCACTACCGGGCAATTGCGCGGAGGAAGACGTCGACGAGGACAACGACGGGATACCCGACATCTTCGCCATCGACGAAGCAGCAGCGAAGAGCGGGGAAGTAGCATGAAGGGGAACGATAAACGCCAGACACCTTGCGTTAAGCCGGAATTCACATGTCGGCGTACTTGAAATCGCGCGGCATGTCGACGTTTCCGATGGCCCGTCGATGGGCTACGCTTCAGCCCATGAAGCTGGGCACTGCCGTCATGTCCGCCGCAGCCGCCGCCGTGATCACCGCGACTGCAACCATCTGCGCACCAACCGCGTTCGCGGACACCAAGCTCGCCAAGTTCGGCAGCTGGGAGAGACTGCGCGACGCCAATGGCGCCGTGATCACCGCATGGAACATCTACGACCTCGAGCCCAGCGATGACACCATTCCCGGCTACCCCCTGGCCGGAACGCTGTGGGAAGCCTCGGCGGCCGTCATGCCCATCCGCGGTACGGTCACTCCGATCATTCCGAACCTGAACGCGCGCACCGACAGCGGCCAGAACTATCAGGTGCTGTGGCAGGCGTATGCGCCCAACGGCATCAGCGGCGCAACCATCAATAAAGGCGACAAGTCCAAGGGTGAAATCTACTTCGACGTGACGGGGCCGCCTCCCACGAGTGTGGTCTACAACAACGGAGTCGAAGACTTGATCATCTGGACCAAGTGATCCCTACAACCGGTGCAGTTTTCGAATCTGTTCCACTAGCCGTGTGATGTCCGGGTCAGCCCACTGATCCGACGGCGCGCCCAGCGGGTCGGTCGGCGGATCGCCGAGCAGCAGCCGCGCGACATTGGCGAGTCCATAACGAAGGGCGTCCAGGTCGTAGCCGCCTTCCAGCAGGAAAACGACTCTGCCGTCACACAACTGGTCGGCCATCTGGACCACTTCGCCGGCGAGGTGTGAATACCCGCTCAGCGTCAGCCGCATCCCGGCCAACGGGTCGTCCCAGTAAGCGTCGAGGCCCAGCGAGACGAGGATCAGCTGGGGCTGAAAACGTTCGGCGGCCGGCCAGATGACCTGCCGGAAGACGTTGCCGTAGTTGGTATCTCCGCTTCCGGCGGGCAGCGGGATGTTGATCGTGTAGCCCGCGCCGGCACCGCTGCCGACGTCGACTGCGGCGCCTGTCATCGGGTAAAACGGGTACTGGTGCGTCGAGACGTACAGCACGGACGGGTCGGTGAAGAACATCGCTTCGGTCCCGTTGCCGTGGTGTACGTCGTAGTCGACGATCAGCACCCGATCGACTCCGAACTGCTGCTGCGCGTAGCGAGTCGCGATGGCCGCGTTGCCCAACAGGCAGAAACCCATTGCGCGACTTGGCATTGCATGATGGCCGGGTGGGCGGATGGCCGCCAGACCGTTGGCGGCGCGCCCGCTCAGCACCTCCCCGACCGCGCCGACAGCGCCGCCGGCTGACAGCAGCGCGATCGTCAGGGCATCGGGTCCCGCATAGGTGTCCGCGTCGAGGAACGTCGTCCGGGGCGTGGCGTTGATCCGCCTCAACATGTCCAGATACTCCGGCGTGTGCACCGTCAGGACGAGTTCGATGTCGACCGCCTGCACGTCGAGCGCTCGCATCCGCGCTGTCAACCCGCCCTCGTCGAGCCCGCGCCAGATGGCCCGGATCCGCTCGGCGTTCTCTGGATGTCCCGGATAGTCGTGCTCGGCGTAGCGGGGATGTGTCGCATAGATCGTCGACATCACGTGAACCTACCGCGCAGACGTCTGCCGCGGCAGGATGTCGGCCATGAGGGTGCTGATCTCGGGTGCCAGCATCGCCGGGCCGGTTCTGGCGTACTGGCTCAACAGGTACGGCTTCGAGGTCACCGTCGTCGAGCGCGCATCCGCGTTGCGCAAGTCAGGCGGTCACGCCGTCGACCTGTTCCGGCCCGCCATGGCCGTCGTCGGGAAAATGGGCCTGCGCAACGCGATCCGCGACAAGAAGACCGGCACCGACGCGATCGTGATCCACCGCGACAACGCGAAGCCCGTCACTCTCGACCTACGCAAGGTGTACACCGCCGTCTCAGACGATCACGTGGAGATCATGCGCGACGACCTCAGCGAAATCTTCTACGACGCAACGCGTAACGACGTCGAGTACGTCTTCGCCGACTCGATCACCTCGATATCCGACGACGGCGACGTCGCCTTCGAACGCGCTACCCCGCGCCGCTTCGACGTCGTCGTCGGCGCCGACGGCCTGCACTCAAACGTCCGGACGCTGACTTTCGGCCCGGAGTCGGACTTTTCGACGTGGATCGGTGGCTACCTGTCGGTGATCTCGGTGCCCCGGCACCTTGCCGTCAACGGCGTCATGCAGATGACCGGCAAGGTGGGCCGGATCGCCGGTGTCTACACCGCGGACCAGATCGACGACGCACGTGCCATCTTCCTGTTCCGCACCCCGCAGGAGTTGAGCTACCACTACCGCGACGTGCCAGGCCAGAAGCAATTGCTGCGGGAGCATTTCGCGGACATGGACTGGGAAGTACCGCGGCTGCTGGCCGAGCTGGACCGCACCGGAGCCTTCTACTTCGACTCGATCACGCAGCTGCGCCTCGACACCTGGTCGCACGGCCGGGTGACCTTGGTCGGTGACGCGGGCTACTGCCCGGGACCGGCCGTCGGTGGCAGCACCAGCCTGGCGGTTGTCGGCGCGTACACCTTGGCCGGCGAGCTGGCCACCCACATGCCTGACTACGCCGCGGCGTTCGCCGCCTATGAGCACGAGATCGGCGACTACGTGTTGCGCAGCCGCGCCTTCGCGGTCAAGGCCGCCAAGAGACTGGTGCCGGCCAACGCGCTCAACCTCTGGGCCCTGGTGCAGACCGCCCGCCTGATCAGCGTGCTGCCCGGCGGCGTGAGCCGTACCTTCGCCAAGCTCGGCGCCAGAGGGCTGCGCTTGCACGACATGGTCGCTTTGACGGATTACTCGCCGTTACAGTGACCGCATGCCCGCGAAGGATCATCCCAACAACGCCCCGGGCGTGCCGATGCGGTTCCCGCCGCTCGTCGACCGCCTGCAGATCAAGTACATGAATCCCGTCGTCCGGCCACTCGCGAAGTATCTGCCGGGGTTCGCGACCATCAAGCACCGCGGCCGCAAGTCGGGAAAGCAGTACGAAACCGTAGTCAACGCCTACCGCAAAGCCGACGTGCTGGCCGTCATGCTCGGACACGGAAAGACGGACTGGGTCCGCAACGTTCTGGCTGCCGGTGAAGCCGACGTGCACCTCTTCCGGGGCGACGTGCACATCACGAATCCGCGCATCGTCCCGGCGGGCACCGACGACCCGACGCTGCCCTGGATCGCCCGACGCGCCGCCCGAAGTATGGGCGTCTTCGTCGCGAACATCGCCTGAAGGCAGCAGCACGAAAGGAGCGCGCCATGGCAACCGACTTGACCCTCTATCTCGACAACGAGCCCGGGGAACTGGCCCGAATCGGCGACCTGCTCGGTGAGGCCGGCGCCAACATCGAAGGCCTGTGCGCAGTGGGCGGCGGCGGCCAGGCGGAAGTTCACATCCTCGTGCACGATCCGACTCCGGCGTTCGAGGCCTTGCAGCGCGCAGGCATCAAGATCGTGTCGGAGGAAGAGGTGATCGTTCTGACGATCGAGGACCGGCCCGGCGCCCTGGGTGAGGTGGCTCGCAAGCTGGGCGACGCCGGGGTGAACCTCATCACCGCGTATCTCGCCACCAACACCCGGCTCGTGCTGGCAGCGGACGATCTTGCTGCGGCGAAGGCGGCGTTCGCCTGATGCCGACGATCACCCGCGACAGTGCGACCATCCACTACTCGGACACGCAGCCACCAAGCGGCCGGCCCGACGCACCCACCGTGTTCTTCGGGCACGGGTTGTTGTTCAGCGGCTGGATGTTCTACCCGCAGATCGCCGCATTGCAGGACGAGTATCGTTGTGTCGCAATCGATTGGCGCGGCCAGGGAGACAGCGCGGCGACCACGGGCGGCTACGACATGGACACGCTCGCCGACGACGCCGTCGCCCTCATCGCGCATCTCGGAGTTGCGCCCGTGCACTACGTCGGGCTGTCGATGGGCGGGTTCATCGGACAGCGCATCGCCGCCCGCCGACCGGAGTTGGTCCGCACGCTGACGCTTCTCGACACCAGCGCAGGACCCGAAGACCCCGACAAAGTGAAGCGATACAAGCTGCTCGGCACCGTCTACCGAGTCACCGGCATCCCGCCACTGCGAAAACAAGTGCTGCCTATCATGTTCGGACCCGCGTTCCTCGCCGATCCGGCCGGGCAGCCGATCATCGACGAGTGGGAACGACGGCTGAAGCGCTGCCGGCGCTCCGGGGTCAGCAAGGCCGTCATGGGTGTCGCCAACCGGCGCCCGGTCGAGGGCGAGATCGCCGGCATCACGGCACCGACCCTCGTGATCGTCGGCGCCGACGACGTGGCCACTCCGCCGCACAAGTCCCGACGCATCGTCGAGCGGATTCCCGGTGCGCGCCTCGAGCAGATTCCGGACTGCGGGCACACCAGCATCCTGGAGCAGGCCGACGCGGTCACGTCGTTGCTACGAAACTTCCTGTCGCAGAACGGCGGTAGCGGCTCGATCCGGGCCGGCACGTGCTTGTGCCACGGTGTGCCCGCGTACGCGTCGCGCCACCCGGTAGATGTCAGCGCGTTGGGCGCGACGCCCGGGATCCGGGTCTGGCCGTCGACTTCGGTGAAGTCCAGACCGAACCCGTTGGGCAGCGACGCGTGCCCGGCAAGCATGGCCTCGCTGATCTCGACGCTGGCCTCGGCGCTGCCGGCGGCCGTGGTGATCCGGGCCCGGCCACCGTCGACGAGCCCGAGCGCCTGCGCATCCTCGACGCTGACCCGCAGCGCCCCGTCGGCGTCACGCTTGCGCCACACCGGGTCGCGGAAGATGGTGTTGGCGGTGTAGGCGCGCCGTTCGCCGGCCGACAGCACGATCGGGAACTCCGCTGTGGTGAGAGCCTGCTGGGCGTCGGTCAATCCGCGTATCTCGTCGAGCATTTCGGGGATGTCGAGGGCGATCTTGTGGTCGTCGTGCGTGATCAGGGCGAAGTCGTCTTCGTACTCGTGGACGGTGAACGTCACCCCGGAGCGGTTCTGGACGATCGCCTCGAACAGCGCGTTGCCGTCCGCGTGCCCGGCCCGGCGAACCGCCTCGGGGTAGGTGAACGCCGTCTTCTGTGCAAGGCCCCACAGCGCTGCCGCGCCGGCCAAGCCGTCGGGCAACTCCGGACCCAACGTCTCGTACAGAACGTATGGTAATACCTTGTTCCACAACGGATTCGCGGCTGACACCGGTCATGAACGCCCGTGCGAATGCGTCCAGCCCTTCGGTCGCCGCCTTACGCAGGGGTTGGAGTTCGGCGTCGTCGACGATGTCGAGTTCGCGGGTCAGCCGGGCCCAGATCTCGGGTTCGGGCAGTGTGCCCGGGAGCGGATCGAGTATCGGATGGCGAAGGTGGAAGGTGTTGTGTGGAAATTCGAGGTTGAAGAACGTCGCTTCCGGTTTCTCGAACTGGCTGGCGGCCGGCAGAACGTAGTGGGCCAGCCTTGCGGTCTCCGTCATCGCGACGTCGATGACTACGACCAGTTCCAGCGACTCCAGCGCAGCTTTCACCGACGCCGAATCGGCCACCGAGTGAGCGGGATTGCTGCTCTCGACGATCATCGCCCGGAAACGGTCCGGGTGGTCGGTGAGGATCTCTTCGGGCACAACGTTCGACGGCACCAGCCCGGCTATCACCGGGGCGCCGGTGACCGGCGTGCGTCCGATCCCGCTGGTGCTGAACAGCGGGGCGAACGACGAGTGCAGATGTTGCCCGCCGCGTTTGGCGAAGCTGCCGGTCAGGATCCACAGCAGCTTGTTCAGGTAGGAGCACAGCGTGCTGTTGGGTGCCTGCTGGATGCCGAGGTCCTCGAACACCGCCACGCTGTCCGCGCGCGCGATCCGGCGTGTCGCGGCCCGCAGCAGCTCCTCGTCGACGCCGCAGCGCTGGGCGTACTCGCCGACGGGGACATCGGCCAGCACCTGCCGGACGATGTCGGCGCCGTTGACGTGCTCGGCCAAAAACGCCTCGTTGCAGAGGTTTTCCTGTACCAGCACCCCTGCCATCGCCGCCAGGCACCACGCATCGGTTCCCGGCCGCACGCGCAGATGGAAGTCGGCCATCTTGGCGGTGTCCGTGATCACCGGGTCGATCACGATCATCGAACGGTCGGGGTCCTTGGCGATGTCGTTGAGCACGACCCGGGCCCGTGGGAAGCTCTGCGACATCCACGGGTTCTTGCCGACGAACACCGACACCTCGGCGTGCTCGAACTCGCCGCGGGTGTGCCCGCCGTACAGATGCCGGTCGACCCAGTGCTCGCCCGTCTTCTCCTGCGCCAGCGCGTTGGAGCGATAGCGAGAACCGATCGCCTTGAGGAACGCGCCGCTGTACGCCCCGCCGAGATGGTTGCCCTGTCCGCCGCCGCCGTAGTAGAAGATCTTGTCGCCGCCGTAGCTGTCGCGGATGCGTTTGAAGCCCTCGGCGACCTCTGAAATCGCTGTGTCCCAGTCGATTTCCTCATAGCTGCCGTCGGGGCAGCGGCGCATCGGGGACGTCAACCGGTTGGGGTTGTTCTGGTAGTGGTCGAGTCGCAAGCGCCTTGTTGCAGGTGTAGCCCGCCGACGCCGGGTGGTCCTTGTCGCCGCGGATCTTGGCCAGCTTGCGGCCGTCGAGTTGTACGACGATGCCGCAGTTGCACTCGCACAGGATGCATGCGGTGGGTTTCCAGTCAGCGGTCATCGGCGGCTCTTCCTCTCGGGAGCTTCTGCTTGCAGTAGGGCACGTAGCCGGTGGTGCACGAGGTCGAGGGGCTTCACGTCGCGGGAGGCGCGCGCGACGATGATGGCGCCCTCGATCGCGGTGGTCATCAGCATCGCCAGCTCTTCGGCGCGAGACGGGTCGATGCCGTCGTCGACGAGTCGCTGGGCGATCAGCTCGTTCCAGCGTGCGAACACCGCGGCGGAGCGTTGGATCAGGGGTGTCGTGCGGGCCGGGTCGTCGGGGTCACCCGCTTCGACCGCGACGGCGACGATCGGGCAGCCGGCGCGGAAGTCGCTGCCCTGCAGCTGGTCTCGGTATGCGGCGATCAGCCCATCGAGCACGTCGACCCCTCGGCCACCCTCGGCGATTCGCCGTGCGATGTACTCCCCCGCGTAATCGACTGCCTCGCAGAGCAGTTGGGTACGGCCGTCGGGAAAGTAGTGATACGCCGAGCCGCGCGGCGCGCCGCTGTGCTTGAGCACGTCAGAGATCGCGGTCGCCTTGGCGCCGCGCTCCCGAATCAGCAGCGCGGCGGAACGCACCATGCGTTCGCGAGGACTGGCCACCGCCTCACTATATATGACGGTATACATAATCCCGTGCGGCCCGGCTCACAAGTCCTCGAGACATAGACGTTGGCGGCCCCGAGCGGCGTGTCGCCGCCAAGGTTCATGTGTCGCGGAAGCAGTTGACGACGACGCCGTCCCGCGCGAATATGAACACGGTTCAGATTGGGGGCCGGTGCAGACGAGGTGGGGCGATCGGGCCGCCCGGCGAGACGACATCATGCGGGCGGGGCGTTCGCTGCTGCGCGAGAACGGATTGGCCGCACTCCAGATGCGCGACGTCGCGCGCTGCGCGGGCGTCGGCCTCGGCACCGTATACACCTACTTCCCCACCAAAGAGGCGCTGTACACCGCGCTGTACGCCGAGCGCCTGGACCGGATGCTCGCCGACTTGGAGCCGACGCTCTCGTCGACGACCGGCCTCGAGGAGATGTTCGTCCTCATCGCGACGAGCTACCGCGACGTGTACGCGGAGTTCGGCAAGGACCTCGACATCTCATCGGTCGGCGGCCAACTGTCCGCGGCGGCGACCCGGGTACTGGACGAGACGCGGACGATCCTCAAGAACGCCGGCGTCGCCGACACCGAACTCGCGCTCGCGGTGTTGTGGTCCACGCTCACCGGGCTCGCCGACCATTTCACCAGCGCGCGGCATCAACTGCTGCCCAACACGTGGGACGGCACCGTGCGATTCGCGGCTCGCGCGATCGTGCGCGGTCTCACGCCGACCGACGGAGGTTCGCATGGTTGAAGTAGATGTCTTCTGGGCGTACGGCATTGGCGCGGGGTTCGCCGCCGCCGCGACGCATCAGATTGCGGCGTCCACGGACCGGCTGAGCGAGGCCGGCTGGCAGCGGTTGGTCTCCTCCCCCTACGCGTTCGTCACCGTCCTCTACTGTGCGCTGCTGTTCGCGCCGAGCGGCGCCTACCTGCTGTGGGCGTTCCCCGACTGGGAGACGATGCAAGTCGCCCGCGACCACTCCTCGCTCCCTGCGTGGCTGGTCACTCTGTTCGCCGTCACGAACGTCAGCCAGGGAATCCTCGGATACTGGGTCACTGCCAAGCTCATTCGCGCGGGCCGCAGATACGCCGCGTTCCTTCAAGTGGGCATCGGCTATTTCGGGATGTTCTTCATCCTCGTGCACGGCTGGGACGGCCGCGGCTATCAACGCTTCTTCTCCGCCGACCGTGCGGTGTTCGAGTCGTGGCCGCACAACCCGCCGCCCGGCGAGGCCCTCGACCGTGCGGCGACGTGGCTGACGTCGCCGGTCGCGTTGACGCTGGCCGGCATGTCGGTGATCGTCGTCGTGCTGCTGTGGATCATGGCGGCGTGGTTCAAGGAGGGCCACCGCCTCGCTGGTATTCATGACGCGCCTGCCACCGCGGCGACCGTCGCGATCGTGCTGGCTTTCGTGTTCGTCGGTGCGCTCGGTTCCGCGATCGTCGCGAGTGTGCTGATCCACCTGCTGCACTGGTGGATCGGCGTCCCCGTCGCGGCGGTGTTCGTGTGGCTGGCGGTGGTGCGGCCGCGGACCGGGCTTGCCTACCTGTTCTTCGACCGTCTGCGCCTGGCGGATGCATCGAGCCTGCGGGGAGATCGCGAAATCCGGCCGACGGGCGATCTGCCCGCAGTCTCGGCGAACTAGCCGATCGTGCCCCGCAGGTCCGGCCACGGCGGACGGCGGATCATCGCCACCGTGCCCAGCGTTGCCGCAACGAAGCCGGTGAGCACGCCGATGAGCGCGATCGGTGTCGCGTCGACCGCAGGCTCCCACTTCACGTCGGCGCCGCGAATGACGAACACTCCCACGGGTTTTGCGCGAACCCCGACATTCTCCCCCGCCGCGCGGACCTTGCCGCGGACTTTCGAGACCGCGATGATCGTTGCACCGTCGGCGGTCTGATACGGCTGGCTGTACACGTGAGATTGCCGGCCATCTGGCGATATCGCGTCCAATGCCTCTTGCAGTTGCATGGCCGCAATCTACTCGGCCATGAAAACACGTATACGCCTCATGATGCACAAGCGATTCCATCGTTGACAGCAGAACCCTCGACGGAATCGGTTGCGGATGCCCGCTCGATCCGCGAAGGTAACTACGGGCGAGCCCAGGAAGGACCCACAGCTGACAGACACACGCACATCGGCCGTGCAGAAGGTCACGGAACAGGCGGGCCGGCCATCCGGCGACCGCGCGCCCGTCATCGAAATCGACCATGTGACCAAGCGCTTCGGCGACTACGTCGCGGTCGACGACGCCGACTTCAAGATCGGCGCGGGTGAGTTCTTCTCGATGCTGGGTCCCTCGGGCTGCGGCAAGACCACGACGCTGCGGATGATCGCCGGCTTCGAGAGTCCGACGACGGGCGCCATCCGCCTCGAGTCCGTCGACGTGTCGCGGGTGCCGCCCTACAAGCGCAGCGTCAACACCGTGTTTCAGCACTACGCGCTGTTCCCGCTCATGAACGTCTGGGACAACATCGCCTACGGCCCACGCAGCGCGAGAAAGGGCAAGGCCGAGGTGCGCCGCCGCGTCGACGAGATCATCGAGATCGTCCGGCTGACCGACTTCGCGAAGCGCAAGCCCGCCCAGCTGTCCGGCGGCCAGCAGCAGCGGGTCGCGCTGGCGCGGGCGCTCGTGAACTATCCCAGCGCCCTGCTTCTCGACGAGCCACTCGGGGCGCTGGATCTCAAGCTGCGCCACGCGATGCAGTTCGAGCTCAAGCGCATTCAGCGCGAGGTGGGCATCACGTTCGTCTACGTGACCCACGACCAAGAAGAAGCGCTCACGATGAGCGACCGGATCGCGGTGATGAACGCCGGCAGCGTCGAGCAGATCGGCACTCCGTCCGAAATCTACGACCGCCCGGCCACCGTTTTCGTTGCCGGCTTCATCGGCCAGGCCAACCTGTGGGCGGCCCGGCAGAACCGGATGGCCGGCGACTTCGCCGAGCTGTCGGTGCTCGGCAGCACCGTGAAAGCGCGGCCGGGCGACACCGCGATCGAACCCGGCGGCCAAGCCACACTGATGGTCCGTCCCGAACGCGTGCGCGTCACCGTCGACCCACCCACCGGCGACGTCGTCGTAGTCGGCGCCACCGTCACCGATCTCACCTTCCAGGGTCCTGTCGTCCGGCTCTCGCTCGTGGCCGCCGACCAGTCGCCGATACTGGCACACATCGGGCCCGACGACGACCTGCCGATGCTGCGACCGGGCGACGGGGTGCACGTGTCGTGGGCCCCCGGCGCGTCGCTCGTTCTTCCCGCCGGTGACATCCCCACCACCGAGGATCTCGAAGAGATGCTCGGCGACTCGTGAAAGGCAGTGCATGACAATGGGACACGAGATTCTGACCACGCGACGGCGATTCCTCGGCGGCGGTGCCGCGGCCGCGGCGGCCCTTGTCCTGGGCCCGTCGTTCCTCGCCGCGTGCGGTTCGAAGAGCGGCCCATCGGGCGGACCACCGTCCAATGCCCTGCGGATATCGAACTGGCCGTACTACATGGTCGACGGGTTCGTCGCCAAGTTCCAGGACAAGACCGGCATCAAGGTCGACTATTTGGAGGACTTCAACGACAACGAGGAGTGGTTCGCCAAAGTCAAGGAACCGCTGTCGCGCAAGCAGGACATCGGCGCCGACCTGGTGGTGCCGACTTCGTTCATGGTCGGCCGCCTGCATACCCTCGGCTGGCTCAACGACTTCAACGCGGCCAGCATCCCCAACCTCAAGAACCTGCGGCCCGACCTGCTGAACTCCAGCGTCGACCCGGGCCGAAAGTTCAGCGCCCCCTACATGTCCGGGATCGTCGGGCTCGCATACAACAGAGACCTGACCGGGCGAGACATCAAGTCCATCAACGACTTGTGGGACCCGGCGTTCAAAGGCAAAGTGAGCCTGTTCTCCGACCCGCAGGACGGGCTGGGCATGATCATGCTGTCGCAAGGGAATTCGCCGGAGAACCCGAACACCGACGCGGTGCGCAAGGCCATCGACCTCGTCAAGGAGCAGAAGGACAGAGGGCAGGTCCGCAAGTTCACAGGCAACGACTACACCAACGACTTGGCGTCCGGGAATGTCGTTGTGGGGCAAGCGTACTCGGGTGACGTCGTGCAACTGCAGGCCGACAACCCGGCCCTGCAGTTCGTGCTGCCCGAGACCGGTGGCACCACGTTCGTCGACACGATGGTGATGCCGTACACCACCCAGCATCAGGACTGGGCCGAGACGTGGATCAACTACGTCTACGACCGGGCCAACTACGCCGAGCTCATCGCGCACACCAACTTCGTGCCGGTGCTGTCGAACATGGCCGACGAGCTGAACAAGATCGACCCCGGACTCGCGGCCAACCCGCTGATCAACCCGCCCCAGTCGGTGATCGACAACGCGAAGTCGTGGCCGACGCTCACCGACCAGCAGACCCAGGAGTACAACAAGCTCTACGCCGCGGTCACCGGCGCCTGACGATGGCCGGGGTCGGCAGCAGCACGCGCCGGCACAGCAGGCTGGCGCCGTACCTGATGATCGCGCCGGCGCTGGCGTATCTGGCCGTGTTCTTCGTCGTGCCGTTCTGGTCGCTGCTGCGCACGTCGATGTCCACCTCGAGCGGCAGCCTGTACGTGCCCACGTTGACGTTCTCCTGGGACGTCGGCAATTTCGTGGACGTCTTCCGGCTCTACCACGACCAGATCCTGCGGTCCTTCGGCTACGCGATCACTGCGACGGTGGTATGCCTGGTGCTGGCCTATCCCCTGGCCTATGTGATCGCGTTCAAGTCGGGCCGGTACAAGACGCTGCTGCTGGGCATGGTGATCCTGCCGTTCTTCGTGACGTTTCTGATCCGGACGCTGGCCTGGGTGACGATCCTGGCCGATGACGGGATCGTGGTCAGCGCGCTCGGCCACCTCGGCCTGCTGCCCAGTGAGGGCCGGCTGCTGTCCACCAGCTGGGCGGTGATCGGAGGGCTGACCTACAACTGGATCATCTTCATGATCCTGCCGGTGTACGTCAGCCTGGAGAAGATCGACCCGCGGCTGATCGAGGCCTCCAAAGACCTGTACTCGTCGAGCTTTCGGTCGTTCCGCAAGGTCATCCTGCCGCTGTCGATGCCAGGCGTGCTGGCCGGCAGCCTGCTGGTGTTCATTCCGGCCGCCGGCGACTTCATCAACGCCGAGTACCTGGGCAGCGCGCAGACCACGATGATCGGCAACGTCATCCAGAAGCAGTTCCTCGAGGTCAACGACTATCCCGTGGCGGCCGCGCTGTCCATGGTGCTGATGCTGCTGATCTTGACCGGTGTGCTGTCCTACACCCGCGCCCTGGGCACCGAGGAGCTGGTGTGACGACCCACCCGGCCGGCCGGGTCGGCGACATCTTGCTACGCGTGGTCGCCGGAGTGGTGCTGCTGTACCTGTTCCTGCCGATCTTCGTGATCATCCTGTTCTCGTTCAACAAGCCCGCCGGCAACTTCAACTACACGTGGCAGGGTTTTACGCTCGACAACTGGGCCGACCCGTTCAAGTACCCGAAGCTGACCCAGGCGCTGCTGCTCAGCCTGAACATCGCCGCGGTGTCCACGGCCATCGCTCTGGTGCTCGGAACGCTGCTCGCAATTGCGTTGGTGCGTCAGCGGTTTCGCGGGAGCAAGGCCGTCGAGACCTTCATCGTTCTGCCGCTGACCGCGCCCGAGGTGGTGATGGGCGCCTCACTGCTGACGTTGTTCCTGGACCTCGGCTGGGCCACCGGTTACACGACGATCGTGATCGCCCATGTGGCCTTCGAGGTCAGCTTCATCGCGATGACGGTGCGGGCTCGGGTGCGGGGCTTCGACTGGACGCTGGAGGACGCGTCGATGGATCTCGGTGCCGGTCCGGTGCGCACGTTCTTCCGCGTGACGCTGCCGCTGATCGTGCCGGGAATCGTGGCGGCAGGGATGCTGTCGTTCGCGCTGTCGCTCGACGACTTCATCATCACGTTGTTCGTCAGCGGGTCGACGGTGACCTATCCGCTGTTCGTGAACGCGGCGTTCAAAGTCGCTGTGCCACCACAGATCGACGTGCTCGCGACGGCGATTCTGGTGATCAGCCTCGTGCTGCTGGCACTCGGCACGCGCTACCGGCGCAAGCGCGTCGCCGGATAGCTCAAGGTTCACGCCGTCGACGTAGCACGCCTTCCATCAGCTGATGGGCCGCGCCGACCTGCTCCTCGGTGACGCGTGCGACAAGCTGCGCGACGCCGGCCACGACGCCATCGCGGACCGGCTTGCTTCCGAGCTCGTCGGCCGCAACGTCCTGTACGGGCGGTGGACGTTTCAGATCGTCGAAGACTTCGACGACAACTATTGGTCGGTGTTCCGCGACCACGAGAAGCGGGTCCGCGACGAGCTGCAGGGCGGCAGGCGGCACGTGTTCGAGTCGGAGATGAAGGAGAACCGGCGAACCCAAGGCCACCCGGGCCAAGCCCGGCCCTAGTGGTCGTGGGCCCCGCAGGAGTAAGAATTGACGAGTGGACGTCGACTACCCGGAACGGGACCGTCGCGTGCTCCATCGGCGCCACCCTGCTGCTGGTTGCACCCGTGCTGATGCATCGGGTCCTGTTCCGGCAGCGCCGGCTGCGCACGCTGGTGTCAGCCGCGCACCGCTGTGCGATCGCCGGCGTCGTTCTTCTCGGGATCGCGATGGTGGGCGTCGCGATCGTGATCTTCGACGCGGTGTCCGGCCCTACGGCGGGCTGGATCGCCGGGGTGTGCGCCGCCATCGCGATGACGTTCTTGTGGCTCGTGCTGCCGGTGTTTCAGCGAGTCACCGACGACCAGGCGCCCCGACAGCATTGAGGGTTTGCGAACCGACAAGGAAGGGCATTGAAGAGTCATGCTAGTTCGCAGAGTTGCGCGTCCGCTTCTTTCGGTAGTGTTCATCGGGCAGGGCATCGAGTCGCTTCGGCGACCAGAACAGGCGGCTGAAACCGCCCGCCCGGCCGCGGAGGGGCTGCAGAAGATTCCTCAGACAGCGTCGACCAAGGTCGCCCAAGACCCGTTGACGCTGGCGCGGGTCACCGCCGGTGTGCAGATCGGTGGTGGTCTGTTGCTGGCGAGCGGCAAGTTGCCGCGTCTGGCGTCGGTCGCACTGGCTGCCACGGTGGTGCCGGGAAGCCTTGGCGGACACCTGTTCTGGGCCGAGACCGACCCGCAAGCCAAAGCGCAGCAGCGCCGCGACTTCCTCACCGACCTGAGCCTGCTCGGCGGGCTGATGATCGCGTCGGTGGACACCGAGGGCAGGCCGTCGCTGGGCTGGCGCGGTCGTCGCGCGGCCAAACGCGCATCCGAGGCGGTGTCCGCTGCACTCCCGGTGGGTGCGGCCTCCAGCGGCGCACTGCTGGGCACCGTCGGCGAGAAGGTCAGCCATGGTCTGCAGACCGGGGCCGAGCGCGGCCGTGAACTCGCCGACGTGGCAGGCGAACGCGTTTCCCCGCTCTTGGACGTGGCACGCGAGCGCGGTGCCGAGTTCGCTTCGGTGGCGCGGGAACGTGGCGTGGAGTTCGCCGACGTGGCGCGCGAACGAGGTGCCGAGCTGGCGACCCTGGCGCGGGAACGCGGTGCCGAACTCGCCGACACCGCCCGTGACCGCAGCGCCGACTGGGCCGAGACCGCGCAGAAGCGCGGCCAGAAGACCGCGAAGAAGACGGCGAAGAAGGCCCAGAAGCGCGCCGACAAGGCGACCAAGCAGGCGCAGAAGAAGATCAGCAAGCAGTTCGGCTGAATTCGCGTGTCATAGGTGGCCATTCGGCGCACCAAGGTAGGTCAGATCACCAGGTCGAGCAGCAGCACCAGCACCAGCCCGACGACCGACAGCACGGTCTCCATCACTGACCAGGTCTTGATGGTCTGCCCGACGCTCATACCGAAGTACTCCTTGACGAGCCAGAACCCGGCGTCGTTGACGTGCGAGAAGAACAGCGACCTTCGCGACCGTGATCAGCACGACGATCAGCGCGATGCCGGCCACCGCGGCCAGGATCAGCTGCCACCACGCGGCCACCGGCTGCGGCTGGTCGGCCGCGAGCAACGTCAGCGTCATCGGGTCTCCTTGTTATGCGCCTGCGCCACATACATCGCGACGATCCAGTCGATGTCGTGGTCGACGTCGATGGTCACGCCGCGCTCGTCGGGTTGCAGCGGTTCGAGCGTCGCGAACTGCGACGCCATCAGCGACGCCGGCATGAAGTGCCCGGGTCTGCTCGCCTGCCGCGCCGCGATCACCTCTGGTGAGCCGGCCAGATGAACGAATTCCGTTGACGCGCAATGGCTTCGGATCTGATCGCGGTACTTGCGCTTGAGCGCCGAGCAGCTCATCACTCCGCCGCTGTCACGGCGCTGCGCCAGCCAACGGCCGATTGCGTCCAGCCACGGGTAGCGGTCGTCGTCGTCCAGCGGAATGCCCGCCGTCATCTTCGCGATGTTGGCCGGCGGGTGGAAGTCGTCGGCGTCGGCGAATGGCACACGGAGGCGTTGCGCCAACGCGGCGCCGACCGTCGACTTGCCCGAGCCTGACACGCCCATCACGACGATCGGCCGCATGCTTGAGGTTAACTCTCACTGTGAACCGACGACCCGAACTCGCCCGACGTTTCTTCAACCGCTTCGAGCCCGTGCATGCGGTGACCTACTTCGCCCCAGAGTCGCGCGCCGCACTGGACGGGCTTGGCTACCGCGGATTCTGGATGGGCTACTTCGCGGCGCGTTCGGCGCCGCTGGGCCAGGTGCCTGCAGAGGTCGTCACCGCGGCGTTCTACAACTTCGCGCCCGAACGGGTGGCCAAGGCGCTGCCGGCCGGGTGGACGGTCGCCGGGCCCGAGGCGGCGCTGCAGGCGCGACACGAGTCGGCGGTCGCGGCTCTGCGCCGCTACGGCGTCACCGGTGACGACAGCGTGCGGACGGCGGCAGGCTTGGCCGGCCGCGCTGCGAAATCCGCTGGCGTGGACGGGCGTCCGCTCTTCGCGGCGAACCGCGCGCTGCCCTGGCCCGACGAGCCGGTGCTGGCGCTGTGGCATGCCTGCACTCTGCTGCGGGAGCACCGCGGTGACGGCCACGTCGCCGTGCTGACGGCCGAAGGCATCTCGGGCCGGGAGTCCAACGTGCTGCACGCGGCCGCCGGGAAGGTGCCACGGGATTACATCATGCGAGCCCGCGACTACGACGACGCCTCGTGGCTGCGGCACCAACGTGCACTGACCGTGCGTGGACTGCTTGACGACGAGGGGGCGTTGACGCCAGCCGGCGCGAAACTGAAGGAGCACGTCGAGTCGGCCACCGACCGGCTGGCGTTGTCGGCGCTCGACGCGCTCGGCGACGACGACGTCGAGACGCTGTTTCAGGCGCTCACACCGATCACCCGGCGCGTCATCGCCGGCGGGGACATCCCAGCGATGACACCGATGGGGCTGGGCCGCGACGACCTCGACGACGGCAGCGCCCGGTTGTGACGAGTTATTTCGCCGGCCATTTCACCTCGACCGTGCCTTCTGTGGTGCTGCCGTGGCTTTTCCAGGTGACCTTGTCGCCCGTGCGGAATTCCTGATCGCTCATGGGCGCGGCATACCCGCTGACCAGAATTCGACGCTTACATGTTTGTGACGGCTCGCTGAAACTGAGGTGAGATCTCATGAAGGTTTCATGTCAACACGCCATTGGTTACTGCCGTCATGGCATCGCCTCGGCCCACTGCATATGACCCTCGAAGCCAAGCGATATCGCCATAGCGCGGTAACGGTCTCGATAGTCGCAGTAAGCGCTCTCGTCCCCGTGAGCCTGGGCCAGCAGCGCCGCAGCCGCAGCAGCCAGATTTCGTGAAGCACGTATCCCGGGTCGGTGCGCACTGCTGCCAGCCTGTCGATAGCGGCCTGCGCATCCCGAAGGTCTGAGTCGCTACCACGGCGCAAGTAAGCCTCCACGAGGACAGCGTGGCCGGCGCGTTCCAGACCACCTCACCGATCGCTGCTAACCCGTCGATGACAGCGCGGCACCGATCAATGGCACCGTCGATGTCGCCGAGCCGGGCGTGCTCCTTTGCCATGTACATGTCGAGCAGCGGGACGAGGCCTGGGTTGGGAAACTGCTCGCCCTCGGCGGCCTCGCGCAGGTCGGTTAACAGTTGCAGACCGGCTTCGCGCTCGGGGCCGTCTTGGTGGATCAGGGCGACGCCCCGTGTCAGACGCGCGCCAAGCAGCTGGTAATCGTCACCCACCGGCTCTATGGTCGCCAACATCTCGGCTGTATCGCGCAGCACGCACGTGTCGGACACCAACACACCGTCCACGATCGGCTCAACATAGGTGTAGTACCTGATTCCGACGCGTGCCAACAGCTCGCCTACACGATCGGCCATCGCAAGGGCCTCGTGGATGTCGTCTTTCCAACCCGCATGCCCTAGGCCATAGCGGGCCACTCCCCGCATCACGATCGCCATTGCCAACGGCGATCCGCCGACCAGCGCGCCTTTGGTGGCGTCACCCTCGGCGAGATCGATGATCAGTTGCGCAAGGCGTAAGACCTCGACCGATTCGCCGGTCCAATACTTGGCGATCAACGGCGCGTAGCAGATTGCGACCGTCAGGGTCGAGTCGCCGACGGAGTCCAGCAGTTCCACGAGTTCGGTGGCAAGACGCGACGCTTCGCGAGAGTCATGACCATTGGTGTTCATGGCCGTTATGTATCCCGCCATGCCGATCGCGAGCGACCGCTGATCACCCGCTTGGCTGCACAGCTCACGCAGTTCTTCGAAGCCGGTGTCGAGCCGAGAGCCGGCGACTCGCCACGCGGTTCCGACAAGCAACGTCCGTGGCGCGATCCGCATCGACGACCGCCGCGGATCATCCTCGGGCAGCCGATCGGCGACCTGACGCGCCCGCCGCCAGCTCGTGTGCGCGGCGGCCATGTCACGGAAGTTGAACCAGGATCCCGCGCGCATGTGCCATTCGAAGGCCGCATGAAGATCACCCGCGGCCTCGAGATGTTCCGCGAGCAGAGCCGCGTTCTGGTCTTCATGTTCGATCGTGTCGGCCACTCGTCGGTGCAACTGGGCGCGATCGGACTTGAGCTGTGATTCGTAAGCCACCGTGCGCACCAGCGGGTTATGAAAGGCGTACTCGGCGTACGGGGTGAAGCGGACCTGATCGATCAACTCGGCGCGGACCAGATCCTCAACTGAGGGGTCGATCCCTAGTGATTTCAGTATTTCCGCGCTGAACCGCGAGCCGATCACGGCTGCAGCATTGAGTGTTTTCTTGGCTTCGGCGCCAAGGCGGTCGATACGTGCCGCGATGGCTGCTTGCAACGTACCGGGCACGCTGACGTCGGAAACGTCAGTGCGGCAGGTATATTCGCCGCGCTCGCCCTCGAGCACGCGGCGCTCGGCGAGTTCGCGCACGATCTCTTGTGCGAAGAACGGATTGCCGGCCACCCGTCCTGCGATGACGGACTGATCGCCGCGACCGATGGGTCGGAGCCCAACAGCTCATCGAGCAATGCAGTGGTTTCCGAACCGGCAAGGGGTGCAAGTGAAATCGTCTGCGCACCGGAAACATGGGCCAGCGCGCCCCGGTACTCGGGGCGATAAGTGATCAGCGTCGTGAAATGTGTTTGCGGTACCACCGCAAGGAAGTCGACCAACATCGATTCACTGACCTCGTCGATCCAGTGCGCGTCTTCGATGACGTAGAGCACCGGCGTCGTGCTGGCCAGAGACATCGAATTGATCAGTGCGGTCAACCGCCGCCGCCGCGCGTCGGGCTCGATGGTCGGCATCGCTGTGTCTGCGACGCGGACGCCGAGCAGGTCATACATGCGGCAGCAGATCTTCGGTGTCGGCATCCGAGAATGCGGACCGCACTTGCGCCCGCGCCGACTCGTCGTCCAAACCGGTTACCCCGATGGCCACGCGCAGCAGACGGGCAACCGCATTGAACGGGATGTCAGTGGCGTGCGATTCGCAAAACGTGGAGAACACCGCGGTGTCTCGGCTGTTCGCGAGTCGTACTGCCTCACCGACGAGGCGGGTCTTACCGATCCCCGCCGGCCCCGCGACACACACCACGCAGCCGCGACCGCTCGCCGCCCGATCCATGAGGCCCGCAATGGTGGCCACTTCCAGGTCACGTCCCACCAATGCCGTCTGCGCGGACCCGACAAGTTCATGTTGCGGGCTGACGCCCAGTAGCCGTCGTGCCGGCACCGGTTCCTCGGCGCCTTTGATGTGAACCATCTCCGGTTCAGCCAGACTGGCGGCAGCCTGCGACTAGACAGCGGTGGACTCGCTGAGCATCACCCCACCAGGTGGGGCGACAGATTCCATCCGCTGAGCCATCCCGACTTGGTGACCAATGGCGGTGTAACCCAAAGCGCCAGAGCCGATTTCACCCGCAATCACCTGCCCCGAATTGAGTCCCATACGCAGCTGCAGATCGACGCCATCGCAACGCTTGATCTCTTCGGCCACGATTTTCGCTTCTTGCTGAATCGCCAACGCCGCTAGACAGGCACGGACAGCATGGTCCTCCAGCGCGACCGGCGCGCCAAACACCGCCATGACCCCGTCGCCGGTGAACTTGTCAACCGTCCCGCCAAAACGCTGGACCACATCCGCAGACTGCTCGACCAGTTCGGTCATGATCTCGCGCAGCCGCTCCGCACCCACATTCTGCCGCGATGTCCATCGAGCGCACACGTCGGCGAACAGCACCGTGACTTGTTTGTACTCCGCCGTAGGGGTGGCATGGGCGACTGGCATGCCACACTCGCTGCAGAACTTGGCGGTCGCACTCAACGTCGTACCGCACGACCCCACAGGACAGGGCCCGTCGTCCACGTCAGTATCGTGTCACCGCTGGTCAAAGGTGTCCGTCATATCGACGTGCCACCTCAACCTGAGCTGGTGCTCGATAGATTCAGTGCTCGGCGGGCGACATTGCGTGCGACGCCGGAAAACAGTTGACGCACAACGTGGGCGCCCACCGCGGCGAAGAGAGCATCACACACGAACAACAACATCACCCACACCTCGAGCGGCGGATGCGTGAGCTCGGCGGTGAACACGGCCGCGAACACAGGCGCGTGCTGAGTGATCGCGAGCACCGCCGCGCCGCCGATCAACGCCAGGGTGGGCACGCTCGCCTCTCCGCCCAGGCGGTTGACCGCGAGCGCGACGAACGCGCCGGTCGCGACCCCCGTCGACAACGCCGGCGTGAGCATGCCGCCGACCGCGCCGGCGCGGAGGAACAATGCGGTCAGCACCGGCTTGAGGAATACCGCGATCGTGATCGCGATCAGCGTGTCCCCGCCCGCAAGGCTCTCCAGCACGATGCTCTTTCCGTTGCCTGGCATTTGCGGCATCCAGATCGACACCGTGCCCGTCACGAGCGCGGCCAGACCGATCGCCGGAATGATGGTCCACGACTTCGGCGTCGCCTTCGATTTCGCGCGGGCCATCAACCCGTTGAATGCAGTGCCGACGAGCGCGGCCAACGGCATCGCGGTGATCGCGAACAGGAACGCCTTCCAGGTGAAGTGTGTGTCCGGCCAGAGGAACGTCGGCGCACCGTGAGTGATCGGCCACACCGTCACCGTCGCAATGCACGACGTGGCCACGGCCACCAGCACCGCCAGTGGCTGCCGACTGCGCAACACGATGCCCAACGCGAACAGCACCCCGGCCGCGGGCACGTTGTAGACGGCCGCCAGGCCGGCGCCGGCGGCGCAGCCGAGCAGAATGCGCCGGTGCTCCGGTGCGATCGAGCCGTAACGGATCCACAGCTCCGTGAACGACGCCGCGAACAGCCGAGGTGCTTGCTCGCGTCCGAGCGACGCGCCGGAACCGACGGCGAGAACCTGTAGCAGCGCGTCCACCCCCATCGGACCATGCTGGAACGGACGGCCGGCCCGGATCTGCTCGGTGAGGTTCGGGATCGTCGCGCGGCGCCTCAGAAACCACCAGCCCACGCCGGCGAGCGCGCAGCCGATTGCCGGTCCGAGCAGCCGCCGTTCGACCGACGCGTCCTTGACGCCGGTGAGCAGCGGCCCCTGCGTGTAGCCGTAGGTCAGGTGCTCTATGGCCTTCACCACCAGCGTCGTGAAACCGCCGGCGACGCCGCTGAGCACACCGGTGACCAGAATCGCAGCCGTGAAGGTCAGGTAACGCTGCGTACGGCTCATTGAAAGTTGTTGCGGTTCCACTCGATCCAGCCGACGCCGTTGCGACCGTCGGACGTGGTGATCGACGCCCACGCCCGCGCGAACCAGGCCACCCTGCCGTCGGGCGCCTCCAGCCGCAGCGGAGCGTGCCCGCGGATGTCGGCGGCGGCCTCCAGGTCGTCGTAGATGATCGCGGTGGTCAGCGGTAATCCGTTGTCCTCGAACGATGCTCGTGCGCTGACCGATTGCAGCTCGCTCAGCGGTGTGCCCGCGCCTTGGATGTATCCGACGCCGATCGGTGGTGCGCCGGGCAACCGGATGTCCACCCCGTGCAGATGCGTGCCGTCGTCGAGGTGCAGTGCGCTCCACACCCAGTCCATGCCCCACCAGTCGCGCACGCCCCAGGAGTGGTCGCGCTGGCCGGGCACCGCCTCGATACGAATGCGCCGACCGTCGACGCTGACGCTTCCCGACACCGTGCACGAGATTTCGTACCGGGGTGTCAGCCGGTACTGATACGGCGTGCCGACCGTAGACCATTCCAGGTCCATGCTGATGTCGACCTCGCGCCCGCGTTCGCCGCGCAGCAGTGCGGCGGGATCGTCGTGCGCCTCACCGCGTGCGCGCAGCACCACCCGGTACCGCTGCAGCGGTGACACGATCGAATGAGCGAAGTCGAATGCGTTGGTGTGCAACGTGTATGGGTCGTCCTGCGGTGCGGCGAAGTCGAGCACCGCGACAGTCGGCTGATCCGGACCGCACAGCAACGCGGTGAACCAGCCTCCGTTCGGTGTCAGCCCCAGCCGGACGTATCCGCCGACGCCTTGCCGCGGGTCGGCGAAATCGCAATACCAGCTTTCGTTCCACATCGGCTCGGTGCCGGGCGGATGCGCGAACTCGTCGGCCGGGTCCGGCTGAAGTGGTTGCGCTGCAACGGGTTCGGGCAGCAACGCCAGCGCATCGGTGTCGAGCACCTGCTCGCAGTGCCGCTCGATCATCGCCATGAACATGTCGTCGCCGCGCTCGGTGCGCACCACCAGCATCGGCGACACGATCGCCATCACCACGCCGAAGAAGCTCTGCCGGCGCACTCCCTCGCGGACGTCGTCGACCGTCAGCGTCGTCGCCGGGCCCAAAGCGGCGTGATAGCAGGCGATCAGCTCGTCGGCGTGTGCCCGGCGATCAGGCACCGTGAGCGCGCACCCCATGAAGTAGGCGAGGTCGGTGGTCACCGGCCCCCAGCCGACGGTCTGCCAGTCGACGACGGTCAACGGGCGGTCGGCCCCCTCGGTGCCGAACAGCATGTTGTCGAGTCGGTAGTCGCCGTGCACCAGACCCTGCGGACCCTCTGCCTCGGCGGCGGCGTACGCGTCGAAGCTGGCGATAAACCGGTCGCACACCTCGCGGTGCCGGGGCGCGATCCGGTCTGCATAGCGCTCGCTGAATCCGGCGTACAGCTGGGCCAGCAGCGGCTGGTTGACCGGTGACTCGCGGTTCAGCCAATCCGCGCCGGCCAGCGTCGGATCACCGATCGCGGGCCCGTGCAGCCGGCCGAGCTCCGAGACGGCCAGCCGGGCACGCTCGATCGACGTGCCTTCGATCTCGTCGCCGACCTCGGCGGGTCCGGCGTCGCCGAGAAGCAGCGCGAACGCGCCCGCGTCGGGGTCGAAGGACGCGTGGTAGCACGGCGCGATCGGGCCGACGAGTCGCGGGGCCACCTCGGCGTAGAACCTCACCTCGCGTTCGTAAAGGCCCATCGCGACGCCGGTTTGGCGACTCACCGGGTCGGATGCGGCGACCTTCAGCACCACTGTCGACGGTCCCGCCGCGCCGTCGCCGTAGTGCAGCGTGACTCGGTAGCACTCGCTCATCTGGCCGGTGCCGATGCGCTGCGTCTCGAACGACGACACCCGCGCATTCAGCTGGGAGCTCAACCATTCGGCGGTCAGATCGGCGGCTTGCATTGCTCGACCCTAAGCCGGTCGGTCGCGCAGCACCTCCCGATTCAGCGTTCGCGGTGACGCGTGTCCCGAAAGCGCCAGTGTCAGATCGACTTCCGAGAGAAGGTTGCGTATCACCTGGGTGACGCCGTCGGCACCGCGCAGCGCCATCCCCCACAGATAGGGCCGGCCCAGCAGCACGGCGCGGGCACCCAGCGCAAGGGCCTTGACCACATCGGAGCCCGACCGGATGCCGCTGTCGAACAGCACGGTGAGCTCGTCGCCGACGGCGTCGACCACGTCGGGCAGCGCATCGAGCGCCGCGATCGCACCGTCCACCTGCCTGCCGCCGTGGTTGGACACCAGCACACCCTGCACGCCATGGTCGCGGGCCAGCCGCGCGTCGTCGGGATGCAGGATGCCCTTCAGCACGATCGGCATGTCGGTGAGTTCTCGCAGCGCGGCCAAATCGTCCCAACTCATCGCCGGGTTGGAGAAGACACCGACGAAGTGCAGCACCGCGGCTGTCGGATCCTCCTCCGGAGACTTGGCGAGCGCGGCCCGAAAAACGGGGTCCGACAAGTAGTTCGCGATACCGACCGACTGCAGGAACGGCAGGTATGCGGTCTGCAAGTCCCGCGGCCGCCACGCCAGCAAGCCGGTGTCCAGCGTCACCACGAGCGCCCCATAGCCCGCCGCTTCGGCCCGCGAGACGAAGCTCGCGGTGAGTTCGGGATCCTTGGGCCAATACAGCTGATACCAGCGCGGCACGTCGCCGCCGGCCGCCGCGATGTCTTCCATCGCATACGACGCCGCCGTGGACGCCACGAATCCGATGCCCGCTGCGGCGGCACCCCTTGCGGCGGCGAGTTCTCCGTCGGGATGCACGATCGACTGCACGCCCACCGGAGCCAGCAGCACCGGCGCCGCGTGCTGGACTCCGAAGAGGTCTGTGCGCAAGTCGCGCGCCGACACGTCGCGCAGCATCCGCGGCACGATCCGGTGCCGCGTGAAGGCGGCCCTGTTCTCGCGTTCGGTGTCCTCGGTGCCGGCGCTGCCGAAGACGTAGCCGTTGGCACCGGCGTCCAGCGCGGCCGACGCCTGGACCTCGAGTTCGGTCCAGCTCATCGGGAAGTCCGGCGTCTGGCCGGCCATCCCCTTCAGGTAGACCTCGTACTGGTAGTTGCCGAAGGGGGCTTGGGGTGCGGCCATGTGACCAGACAATACGTTTTGTGTCACATAGTCACATCGTCATCAGCAGTCACTGTCTCCGGTCATACCCCTGTCTGCCAGAGAGTTCTAGCGAACCAGGCTGAAGTTCTCCCACGCTTCGCGGCGGGCCGGGTGCGGGTCGTATTCGACCCGTGAGTGGTTGTCGAACACCATCACTGCCCGGTCCTGGTCGTAGGTGGGCCAGCCCGTCCCGGGCACACCGGTCCGGGCAAAGCGGCGCCATCGCGACTGGATGTTGTTGCTCACCCGCAGCGCCGATCGCTGATCGGCGGCCACGGTCAGCAGCGAGCCCAGCCGGGTGCGGTAGACGTCGAACACCGCGAGCAGCTCCATCGCGTGCGTGGCGCCCAGCCCGCTCCACGCCAGCGTGCGCGGCGCGTAGTCGTAGCGGTACATGTAGGTCGGCGCGTGCTTGCTGTGCGCCTCGGCGATCCGCCACGCCGCCGATCCGAAGAACATGTCGGCGGAAAGCCGCATGCACTCGTCGGGATGCGGATATTTCGGATAGGCGTTCTGGATGCGTTCGCGCGCCGCGGGATCGACGTCGGCGAGCAGCCGCTCCAGCATGTGCTCGGTGGTCGGCAGCAGCTTGAGCCACCGGGTGAACAGCTTCGATTCTTCGAGGTTGTGCCCGACGATCACCGGCACCCGGTGCGCTTCGCCGCGGGCCATCGCGACGAACGGGTCGCGCGGCAGATAGTCGCCGTCCACGGTGGGGCCGATCGCGAACGAGCCGGCGGACATCTCCTGCGACGCATGGGTGAGCAGCTGGTCGAGAGCCTTGACCAGCCGCCGGGGCTCCGCGTGCATCAGCGTGGCCGCGGCGTCGCGGCGGTCCACGCCGAGGAATTCGACGAACTGGTCGGCGAACCTGGGCGCCACGTCGCCAGGCACCACCATCCCGCTGGCCGGGCTTTCGGAGATCGCGCCCGCGAACAGCCCCGCTGCGGCGGGTGTGGCCAGCAGTGTGGCGACCGCATGCGCGCCCGCGCTCTCGCCGAAGATCGTCACCCGGTCCGGATCACCGCCGAAGGCCACGATGTTGTCGCGCACCCACTGCAATGCGAGGACGAGGTCGCGCAGGAACAGATTGCTTTCGATCGGATTGTCCGGCGTCGACAGCGACGAGAGGTCCAGACAGCCCAGAGCGCCGAGCCGATAGTTCGCCGACACGAACACGCAGCCGCGGCGGGCCAGCGCCGCGCCGTCGTAGATCGGCGTCGCCGAACTGCCGAGCATGTATCCGCCGCCGTGGATGAAGAACATCACCGGCAGCGGCTCGTCGGACGGCGCGGCCGGTGCCACGACGTTGACCGTCAGGCAGTCCTCGCTGATCGGCTGGTACTTGTTGATTCCCATCAGCGTGTACCTGCGCCGCTGAGGTGCGCAGAACGCGAAGTCGTGGCAGTGGCGCACGCCGCGCCACGG
This sequence comes from uncultured Actinomycetota bacterium, assembly GCA_963775205.1. Lineage (GTDB taxonomy): Bacteria > Actinomycetota > Actinomycetes > Mycobacteriales > Mycobacteriaceae > Mycobacterium. The sequence continues at coordinate 464,072 of CAVZHV010000005.1, forward strand.
GACAGGCGGCTGCGGCGCGCGGTATCGCAGCCGGCCCACGGGCGGGCGGGCGTACGGGATCGACCGCCATTTCGTCACGCCACCCCGGGTCAATCCCTCCACCGTGCCGCTCGTGGTGCTGACACGGACAGTGCCTTCGGCCATTCCCCGACGGTATCGAAGGACCGGCCGGAGGGCAGAGCAGACTCGCCCGCCAGATTCAGCCGTCATGTGAGACTCGCCGGATACGGTGGCAGCCATGCGTCGTTGGGCCTTCCTGCTGGCCGGCTTGGTGCTGGTCGCCGGATGCACGGAGACCACCGGCGGGCAGTCCCAGCCCAGCAAGCTCACGCCGTTGCCCAGCCCGTCGAGGTCGTCGATGACGACGTCGTCTGCGCCGGTGCCCACCGCCGCGCCCGCGCCGGGCGCACCGATTGCCGAGGTGACCGCGTGGATCGCCGCTGGTGAGCCGGTGGACGCGTCCGCGTTTCACACGGCCACCCGCGACGGCACCGAGACCGACCTGGGTGACGACGTCGCGTTCACCACCCCGTCCGGCAAGACCAGGTGCGCCACCCTGTTGCGCTACGGCCCGCAGCTGATGTGTCTGGTCGAGCTGAAGAACCCGCCGCCGAAGCCAAGCGATGTCGAAATCCATTGGGCCGGCGGGTGGGTGGACTTTGACGGCCGGTCACTGTCGGTCGGCAGCTTTCACGGCGACCCGGGTCCGTTCGCGAACGGCGACGGACCACAGCTGCCGTACGGGAAGTCGCTGAAATTCGGTGAGTACCAATGCCGTTCGGATGAGGTCGGGCTGTACTGCACCACCGACGCGCATGAGTCCGCGGTCCGGTACAGCGATGCGGGCATCGAGCCGTTCGGCTGCCTGACGGCCGTGACTCCTCCCCCGGAAGACACCGGGATCCAGTTCAGCTGCTAGCTACGGGATGCGCCGGGTAGGCGTGGATCGTCGCTTCGGAGAGTTTGGGCATCGCGTGCATGAGGGCGTGCTCGGCGCCGTGGGCGATGCGATGTGCCTCGGCCAGGCTCCGCTGCGGGTCGACGTCGAGCTCGGCATCCGCGACGAGCCGATGGCCCAGCCATCGCATCCGCACCTGCCCCACCGCGTCGACGCCGTCCTGCCGGGCCAGCACGTCGCGCGCGGTGTCGATCAATCCCGGCTCGACGCCGTCGAGCAGCCTGCGGAACACGTCGCGGGCAGTGACGGCGAGCACGCCGACGATCACCGCGGCGATGGCCAGGCCGACGATCGGGTCGGCGACAGGGAAACCCGCCGCGACGCCGCCCGCGCCGAGCACGACGGCCAGCGAGGTGAGGCCGTCGACGCGCGCATGCATCCCGTCCGCGCGCAGGGCCGCCGACCCGATCCGGGTGCCGACGCGGATACGGTAGACCGCCACGATCTCGTTGCCGACGAACCCGACGACGCCGGCCGCCGCGACCAGGCTCACGTGCTGCAACGGCACGGGGTTGATCAGCCGGTTCACTGCTTGCACCGCCGCGACCACAGCCGAGGTCGCGATCACCACGACGACGAACAAGCCGGCCAGGTCTTCGGCGCGGCCCAGGCCGTACGGATAGCGCCGCGTGGCCGCACGCCGGCCCAGCGCGAACGCGATCCACAGCGGCAGGGCGGTCAGCGCGTCGGAGAAGTTGTGCACGGTGTCGGCGAACAACGCCACCGACCCGGAGATCGCCACGATCGCAAGCTGCGCGAGCGCAGTCACGGCCAGGCCCAGCAGGCTGATCTTGACGGCCCGGATCCCGGCGGCGCTGCTGGCGATTGCGTCGTCGACGTGGTTGTGCCCAGCGCCCATCAGGCACCTCGGCGGTGGTGTGCCGGGATTCCGCCCGCGGCGTGCTCGGCGTTGAACACGGCATCGATCAGCAATTGGCGGACATGGTCGTTCTCGAGCCGGTAGAACACCTGCGTCCCTTCGCGCCGGGTGCGCACGAGCCGGGCCATCCGCAGCTTCGCAAGGTGCTGGGACACCGACGGGGCCGGCTTGGTGACCCGTTCGGCCAGCTCGTTGACGCTGCGCTCATGGCCGGCCAGCGCCCACAGCAGCTGCACCCGCGTTGCGTCGGCGAGCATCCGGAACACCTCGGCCACGAGGTGGGCGTGATCCTCGGCCAGCTGCTTATCTGCATTCATACGCAGATAATAGCGTTCAGAGTCATCGATCGCAGTCAGCGGTTGTCAGCGCCAGCCGTCGGCGGCCTTCGCCGCGTCCAGCAGGGCGTCGCACAGTTCCCGCAGTTCGGATGCACCGGCCCCCTCCTCCAGGGCGGTAGCGACGTCTTCTGCCGCGCAGCGCAGCTGGTAGACCCTGTCGGACAGCCGCGCGGCCTCGTCGGCCGACAGCACCACGGCATCGTCGGGCAGCGCCGTGCCCTTGACCGAGGCCCGCTGTTCGTATGCCCGCTGCCGGCACGACTGGCGGCAGTACTGTCGCCTGCGGCCGATCCCGGCGTCGGCGACGTCTCGTCCGCACCATCGGCAGGGTTGCGCTCGACGGGCACCGCGGACGGGAGGAGCAGAAGTGGTCACTGCTTGACGACTCTAAACGGGGTGATCGCCAAAGCCCGGTATCCTGGAGGTCGCGTCGCGTTGCGCCTGGGAACTGCCAGCGCGTCTTTTGCGTTGCTTTACCTGGACATTTCGCGCGGACATGCAATGGATGGAGAGTGTTGACGATGGCTGATCGCGTCTTGAGAGGCAGCCGGCTCGGCGCCGTGAGCTACGAGACCGACCGCAACCACGACCTTGCGCCGCGTCAGGTCGCGCGGTACCGCACCGAGAACGGCGAGGAGTTCGAGGTCCCCTTCGCCGACGACGCGGAGATTCCCGGCACCTGGCTGTGCCGCAACGGCATGGAGGGCACGCTGATCGAGGGCGACCTTCCCGAGCCGAAGAAGGTGAAGCCGCCCCGCACGCACTGGGACATGCTGCTGGAGCGCCGCTCGGTCGAGGAACTCGACGAGCTGCTCAAGGAGCGGCTGGACATCATCCGGCAGCGGCGCCGCGGCTGAGCTAACGCCGGTTCGCCGGCGCAGAGTCGCGGGCGCGTTCCATTCGCCCACGCACGCCCCACTGGGCCACCTTGACGATCGCCTCGCGGATGTTGGAGCCGCTCATCTTCGAGACGCCCAACTCTCGCTCGACGAACGTGATCGGCACCTCGGCCACGGTGAATCCGTTGTTCAGCGTCCGCCAGGTCAGGTCGATCTGGAAGCAGTAGCCCTTCGACTCGACCGCCGACAGGTCGATCTTCTCCAACACCTCGCGCCGGTATGCGCGGTAGCCGGCCGTGATGTCGTTGACCCGGGCGCCCAGCAGCGTGCGTGAGTACCAGTTCGCGGTGCGTGACAACACCAGCCGCCGCCACGGCCAGTTGCGCACTTCTCCGCCCGGGACGTAGCGCGAGCCGATCGCCAGGTCGGCGCCGGCGTCGATGGCGTCGAGCAGGCGGGACAGTTGCTCGGGCGCGTGGCTGCCGTCGGCGTCCATTTCGACCAGCACCGAGTAGCCCCGGCTCATGCCCCACGCGAAGCCGGCCAAGTAGGCCGCGCCGAGCCCGTCCTTCGCGGTGCGGTGCATCACGTGGATCCGCTCGGGGTCGGCGGCCGCGAGCTCATCGGCGAGCACACCGGTGCCGTCGGGGCTGCCGTCGTCGACGACGAGGATGTGAACATCGGGCACGGCAGCCTGCAGCCGGGCAACGATCAGCGGCAGGTTCTCGCGTTCGTTGTACGTGGGGATGATGGCCAGCGTGCGCTGGCTTGGCCGATCGCCGGCCGGCGTAATCATGGGGCTCCTTTGTCTGTGCCGCGCGACCTGAGCCGACGGCTGAACCATCCATTGTGCAGTATCGCGACGACCAGAGCGGCGCCGCCGATTCCGATCAGCACCCATGCGACGACGGGACCCCACCGGGTGGCCGGCGTCACATCCGTCTTCAAATGCACCTGTTTGACCAGGTAGGCGGGCTCGAAGAAGTTGGTGCGCGCGACCTCGTGACCGTCGGGGGCGATGATTGCACTGATTCCTGTGGTGCCTGCCACAACCGCGTAGCGGTCGTGCTCGACCGCCCGCACCTTCGCGAACGCCAGCTGTTGCTCGCTCATCGGCTGCCCGAACAGCGCGTTGTTGGTCGGCACGGCCAGCAGCTGCGCGCCGTTGACGACGGACTCGCGGGCGGCCCGGTCGAAGATCACCTCCCAGCAGGTCGTCACCCCGACGGGGATTCCGGCGGCGTGCACGATGCCGTCGCCGTCCACCGGCACGAAATATCCGGCCCGGCCGGCGTACGGCGACAGACGGGAGAACAGCCCGCGCCACGGCAGATATTCGCCGAACGGTTGCACGATCTGCTTGTCATGGCGCTCACCGGGCCCGCGAGCGGGATCCCAGACGATCACCGTGTTCGTCGACGCCGGGTTGTCCGCCGAGTAGTCGGGACTCGGCAGCACCGCCCCGACCAGGATGGGTGCCCGGATCGCGGCCGCGGCCTTCGAAATCTGTTGGGCGGCATCGAGATTGCTGAGTGGGTCGATGTCCGAGGAGTTTTCCGGCCAGATCACCAGCTGGGGCTGCGGGGCGCGCCCGGCCCGCACGTCCTCGGCCAGCTCGATTGTCTCGCGGACGTGGTAGTCCAGCACCGCACGGCGCTGGGCGTTGAACTCGAGGCCGAGACGCGGCACGTTGCCCTGGATCGCGGCGACGGTCACGGTGGGATCGTCTCCAGAGCCCGTCCCGGACTGGCGCACCCCCGGCCACGTCACCGCGACACCCAGCAGCACCGCGGCGATGCACACGCCCGGAAGCACCACGCGCGGAGGGGCGTCGCCGCGGTTGCCCCACCAGTCGATCACCTCGAGCACAAGCGCGGTCACACTGAAGCCCACCAGCGTGACCGCGAACGACAGCAGCGGCACCCCGCCCAGCCGCACGAGAGGGAGCATCGGGCCGTCGGCCTGGCCGAATGCGATCACCCCCCAGGGAAAGCCGCCGAACGGCACTGTGCACTTCAACCACTCGGCCCCCACCCACAACGCGGCGAACCAGAGCGGCCAGCCCGGCAGCCGGCGGACGATGACGGCGGCCAAGCCGAACAACCCCGGAAACACCGCCTGCAGCGCCGACAGGGCCAGCCACGGCACGGCGCCGACGAGCTCGCCCGTCCACGGCAGCAGAGGGATGTAGAACGCGAGGCCGAACAGGAATCCGTAGCCGAAGCCGCCGAGCGGCTTCGTGGACTCGCGCAGCATCACCCAGGCCAGCACCGCGAAGGCGAGGATGGCGCAGTACCACCAGCCGAACGGCGGAAAGCTCACGCACAGCAGCAGGCCGGCCACGACCGCCGCGGCCATCTCCGGTATCCGGTCGACGACGGCGCGGCCCAGCCGCGTCGCCGTCGTCTCGGTGGCGGCCTCAGCCATAGATGACCTCGCCGCGGTGCACGGTCCGCACACACTGCGGCGACGGGTCGTCGGCGTCGAGCTGGGGCGGCGCGTCCCACACCACGAACGAAGCGGGTGCGCCCGCTGTCAGCGTGCCGGTGACCCCGTCCCTTAGTCCGGCCGCGCGCCAGCCGCCGCGGGTGGCCGCGGCGAACGCTGCCTGCACCGAGACCGCGCTGCCGGGCGTTTTGTGGTGGGTGGCGGCTCGCACGCTCGCCCAGGGGTTCATGCTGGTCACCGGGCTGTCGGAGCCGAAGGCTAGGGGCACGCCTTGGGATGCTAACAGCGCCAGCGGGTTCAACCTGCGGCCTCGCTGCACACCCAGCCGGCGGGCGTACATGCCGTCGTCACCGCCCCACAGCGCGTCGAAGTTGGGCTGCACGCTGGCCGTCACGCCCCACTGGCCCAACCGTCGAGCCTGCTGAGCGGTGACCATCTCGAGGTGCTCCAGCCGGTGCCCGCAGCCGGCGACAGCCGCGACGCCGCACCGTTCGACGGCGCCGGCGAATGCGTCGACGACCGCGGTGACCGCGGCGTCGCCGATCACGTGGAAGCCGGCCGGGACGCCGGCTTGGGTGCATGCGAGCACGTGCGCGGCGATCGCGTCGGGTTCCAGGTAGGTGTTGCCGCAGTGGGCTGCATCCGCGTACGGCTCGTGCAGCCAGGCGGTGTGCGAGCCGAGGGCGCCGTCGACGAAAAGATCGCCGGCCAGTCCGCTTGCCTGTGTGCCGGCGAGCAGGTCGGTCGCTTCGTCGGCGCTCGTCACGGCCTGGCCCCAGTAGCCGACGACGTCGACGCCGTGGTCGGTGCCGCGCAGGTCCTGCCAGTCGTCGAGTCCGCCGATGTCGGGCCCCGCGCACTCATGGACGGCGACGATGCCCAGCGCGGCCGCTTGGTCGAGCGCGGCAACCCGGGCCTCGGCGCGCTGTGCCGCGGTGAGCCGGTCACGGGCAGTGGCACGCACGTCGTGGTGTGCATCGGCGGTCAGCGGATATTGTGGATGAAAACCGTTGCAGTTCTTCAGGTTTGGCGTTGACTTCCTCAGCGCGCTGGATGCGGCGGCTGAGTGGACATCGACGCGGGCGAGGTACGCCGGCCGGTCGCCGACGGCCGCGTCCACGTCGTCGGTGGTCGGTGCGAGCGGCTGCGGCCACGCCGACTCGTCCCAGCCGTGCGCCCAGATCGAGCCCCCGGGATGGGTGCGGCAGTACTCGGCGAGGAGTTGCAGGCAGTGCTGAAGCGAGGTGGCGGCACGCAGATCGAGCCCAGTCAGCGTCAGGCCGGTGGCAGTGACGTGCACATGGCTGTCGACGAACGCGGCTGCGACGAACGCGCCGTCGAGGTCGACGATCTCGGCGTCCGGAAAGTGGCGGCGCCCCTCGTCGTCGTTGCCGAGCCACGCGACGATGCCGTCGCGGACGGCCATCGCGGTGGCCCCGGGCCGGGTCGGGCTGTGCACCCGGCCCCGGATCAGCAGCCGAGTCACCGAGGAAGGGCAGGCGGCTCTACGTCGATCACGTCGACGACCTCGCCGTCGATGTAGCTGCGGCGCCGAGTCACGATCAGCGGGACTCGCTTGGCCGCCAGAAAAGCGACCGCCGGCCGGGCTGCCGCGCGGGTGGGCGGCAACAGCAACAGCAGGCCCAGCGCTGTCGTGACCAGTCCGGGGACGACCACCAGAACGGTGCCGAGGCCGATGAGCGCACCGTCGGTCAGTGCTCCCTGCGGGTCGGCTGTGCCGCCTCGGAGCCGGCGGACCTGCCGTTTGACCTGGGAGCCGGCCAACGCGATGCCGAGGAAGAACGTTGCGAGCACCAGTAGCAGCGTCCAGCCGAGACCGACCACGGATGTCAGCACAACCACAGCCGCCAGTTCGACCACGGCGTACAGCAGAAACCAGCGCAGCACCATGGAACTCAAACGTGTCATCGCCGGCCGGGGTTCCTAGCCGGCGGCTTTGATCTCCAGGCCGACGTGCACCTTGTCGATGCCGCCCCGGACGAGCGTGTGCGGATAGAACCACCACGCGTGATACCAGTAGCGCTTGAGTACGGCGTTGTAGACGTCTCGCGTCTCGGATTTCGGCAACACGCGCGCCACCGCTTCGACAGGTTCGCTCTTCGGCTTGCCAAGGCTTCCGCTCTTGGCGACCGTCACCCGCGGGGTGTTGCGGATCCGCTTGACCTTCCACGACTCGTCGTCGGTGATCACCACCAGACGGTCGCCGTCGCGTACCGCCCAGACCGCCGACGGCTTGGGACGTCCGTCCTTGGTGAACGTGGTCAGCCGGATGTATTCCGACCCCATGACGTCCTGGAAAGTGGGGGCCACGGCTAGATCTCCTTGAGCTCGATGCCGACGTTCTTCTTCATTCCCCCACGTAGATACTTGCTAAACAGGTTGAACACCTGGCCCATCAGCCCGTAGCGCTTGCCGATCGCGTCGTACACCAGGCCCGTCTGCGACTTGTCGAGGATCGTCGCGGTTGCGTCCACTGCTTCGCTTTTCGGATTGCCCTTGACGTCGCAGGCGGCCAGCGTCACGCGCGAGGTGTTGCGGATGCGCTTGACCTTCCACGAGTCACCCTCGGTGATCACGAGCAGCCGGTCGCCGTCGGGCGCGGCCCAGATGGGCGTCGGCTTGGGCCGCCCATCCTTGGTGAACGTGGTCAGCAGGATGTATTTGGACTCGGCGACTTCCGCAAACGTGGGCACCGTTCTAACCTAGCCGGGCTCAGCCCATCGGCCCACGATGCCGTCCTGGACGAAAACCAGGTCGGTATGCGGGAAGTCGTCGCCGACGGCTAGCAGCGGCACATTCGCGAACTTAGCCGTCGCGTACGTCATGCAGTCACCGAAGTTCAGCGCGGCCTTGTGCCGGCCCCTCCCGAAACGTGCGAAAGCGTCGACGGCGATGGCGGCATGCTCGGCGGTGTAGTCGATGACCGCGAGCGCGAACTCGTGACGCAGTCGTTCCAGGATCGTGCGGCCGACCGGACCATAGCGGTGCGTCATGACGATCAATGTCTCCGTCCACGTCGGCGCACCGATACGGCACGGCCCGGTAGACAAGAGCTCGGCAATCCGTACTGCTGTGCCCTCGCGCTGGACGAGAGCAACGAGGGCAGAGCTGTCGACGATCACTCAGACGCCGTTCTCTCCGTAGCCGAGGATGCTCTCCCTCTCCGCTTTCGTGATGCGCGCGGTTCCCGCAGTGACAGGCCATATCTCGGTTTCGAGCATCCGGAACCTGCGAGCCAGGGCCGCGTCGTGACGCGCCCGGTCGGTCAGTTCCTCCAGGCGGGCTCGCAGCGCCTCGCGAATCGCGCCGGTCTTGGTGGTAGACAACCGACTTGCGAGTTCGGCGGCCAGACGCTCGGTCTCCGGATCCTTGATGTTCAGGGCCATGCGTAAATGGTACCCGCGGAGGCACCATTACACCATCAGCCTTCCAGATCGCCCTCGGTTTCCAGCAGCACCCTTTTGAGCCCGTCGACCGTGTCGGATTGCGGGTGCGCCCACATGCCGCGGCTCACCGCTTCGAGGAGGCGCTCGGCCATCCCGTGCAGTGCCCACGGGTTGGATTCGGCCATGAACTTGCGGTTGACGTCGTCGAACACGTACTGCTCGGTGAGCCTCTCGTACATCCAGTCGGCCATCACCCCGGCAGTGGCGTCGTAGCCGAAGAGGTAGTCGACGGTCGCGGCCATCTCGAAGGCGCCCTTGTAGCCGTGGCGGCGCATCGCGGCCATCCACCGCGGGTTGGTCACCCGGGCGCGGAACACCCGCGACGTCTCCTCCGACAGGCTGCGGGTGCGCACCGCCTCCGGGCGGGTGTTGTCGCCGATGTAGGCGGCGGGGTCGCGTCCGGTGAGCGCCCGGACGGTGGCGACCATGCCGCCGTGGTACTGGAAGTAGTCGTCGGAGTCGGCGATGTCGTGCTCGCGGGTGTCGGTGTTCTTGGCCGCCACCGCGATCCGGCGGTACTGGCGTTGCATGTCTTCGGACGCGGGCGCGCCGTCGAGGCCGCGGCCGTACGCGAAGCCGCCCCACGCGGTGTAGACCTGTGCGAGATCGGCATCGGTGCGCCAGGCGCGGCTGTCGATCAGCTGCAGCAGGCCGGCTCCGTACGTCCCGGGTTTCGAGCCGAAAACTCGTGTGGTCGCGCGTCTTTCGTCCCCGTGCTCGGCAATGTCTGTCTGTGCGTGCGCCCGTACATAGTTGAGTTCGGCGGGTTCGTCCAGGCTTGCGGCGAGGCGCACCGCGTCGTCGAGCATCGTGACGACGTGCGGGAACGCGTCGCGGAAGAAACCAGAGATGCGCACCGTCACGTCGATGCGCGGCCTTTTCAGCTCATCCAGCGACATCGGCTCGAGCCCTGTCACCCGTCGCGACGCGTCGTCCCACTGCGGCCGAATGCCCAGCAGCGCAAGCACTTCGGCGATGTCGTCGCCGGAGGTCCGCATCGCCGATGTGCCCCACACCGACAGCCCGACCGATTCCGGCCACTGTCCGGATTCGTTCCGGTACCGGGACAGCAGCGAATCGGCAAGCGCCGCACCGGTTTCCCAGGCGAGCCGGGACGGCACGGCCTTGGGGTCGACGGAGTAGAAATTGCGGCCGGTGGGCAGCACGTTGACCAGGCCGCGCAGCGGTGAACCCGATGGCCCGGCCGCGATGAACCGGCCGTCCAGCGCGCGCAGAACCTGATCGATCTCGGCCGCGGTGCCGGCGAGGCGAGGCACCACTTCAGTGGCGGCGAACCGCAGGACCGCCGCGGTCTGCGGGTCGTCGGTCAGCGTGTCGACGGCCGTTGCGTCCCAATCGGCCTTCTGCAGCGCAGCGACCAGTCGGCGCGCCTCAACTTCGGCGGCGTCGACCGAGGCGCGGTCGGTGGCGTCCTCGGCCAGCCCGAGCGCTTCCCGCAGCCCGGGAAGCGACTGGTCGCCCGCCCACAGCTGGCGTGCCCGAAGGATCGCCAGCACCAGGTCGAGCTGGTGCTCGCCCTCCGGTGTGCGGCCCAGGATGTGCAGACCGTCGCGGATCTGGACATCCTTGATCTCGCACAGCCACCCGTCGACGTGCAGCAGCACGTTGTCGAACTGCTCGTCGGCCGGCCGCTCGGTCAGGCCGAGGTCGTGGTCGAGCTTCGCGGCCTGCAGCAGCGTCCAGATCTGCTGACGGACAGCGGGCAGCTTCGAGGGGTCCAACGCGGCAATGGCGGCGTGTTCGTCGAGCAGCTGCTCCAATCTCGCGATGTCGCCGTAGGTTTCGGCGCGCGCCATCGGCGGGATGAGGTGGTCGACGAGCACCGCGTGCGCACGTCTCTTGGCTTGCGTGCCTTCGCCGGGGTCATTGACGAGGAACGGGTAGATCAGCGGCAGGTCGCCCAGCGTCGCGTCGGGTCCGCACGACGCCGACATGCCGAGCGTCTTGCCGGGCAGCCACTCGAGGTTGCCGTGCTTGCCGAGGTGCACGACCGCGTCGGCCCGAAAACCGTTGCGCAGCCAGTAGTAAGCCGCCAGGTAATGGTGGCTCGGCGGGAGGTCGGGGTCGTGGTAGATCGCGACCGGGTTGTCACCGAAGCCGCGCGGCGGCTGCACCATCAGCACGATGTTCTCGGATTGGATTGCGGCGACGACGATTTCGCCGCGGTCGACGAACAGCTGCCCCGGTGGCCGCCCCCAGTGCTGCTGCACTTGCGCCGTGAAGTCGGGCGGCAGGGTGTCGAACCATCGGCTGTACTCGCCGGCGGGCACGCGGACCGGGTTGCCCTCGAGTTGACCGGCGGTCAGCCAGTCCGGGTCCTGTCCCCCTCGCTCGATCAGCGCGTGCATCAGCGCGTCGCCGTCCCCGGCGTCGAGTCCCGGGATGTCGCCGAGTCGGTATCCGCGGTCGCGCATGGCCTCGAGGAGTGCGATCGCACTGGCCGGGGTGTCCAACCCGACCGCGTTGCCGATGCGGGCGTGCTTGGTGGGGTACGCGGAGAACACCACGGCCACCTTCTTGTCGGCCGGCGCGATGCGCCGTAACCGGGCTTGCCGCAACGCGATTCCCGCGACACGGGCGCAGCGCTCGGCGTCGGGCACGTAGGAGATCAGTCCCTCGTCGTCAATCTCCTTGAACGAGAACGGAACTGTGACGATCCGCCCGTCGAACTCCGGCACGGCGACCTGGGTGGCGACGTCGAGCGGGCTGAGCCCGTCGTCGTTGGCTTCCCATGCGGCACGGGGACTCGTCAGGCAGAGCCCCTGCAGGATCGGGATGTCGAGTGCGGCGAGGTGGGCGACGTTCCAGCTGTCGTCATCACCGCCGGCCTGTGCTGCAGACGGGGTCGCACCGCCGGCGGCCAGCACGGTCACCACCATCGCGTCGGCGGATTTGAGCGCGTCGATCAGCTCGGGTTCGGCGGTGCGCAGCGAGGCGCAGTACACCGGCAAGGCGCGGCCGCCGGATTGTTCGATCGCCTGGCACAGGGCTTCGACGTAGGCGGTGTTGCCGGCGAGGTGCTGGGCGCGGTAGTAGAGCACCGCGATCGTGGGGCCGTCATCGTTTGTTGACGCCCGCTCGAGCAGACCCCAGGTGGGCGAGGCCTTGGGCGGGGCGAACCCGTAGCCGGTCATCAGCACGGTGTCGGAAAGGAACGCGTGCAGTTGGCGGAGGTTGTCGAGGCCGCCGTGGGCCAGGTACAGGTGGGTCTGCACCGCGATGCCGGCCGGCGTGGTGGAGCGGTCCATGAGGTCCGCATCGGGGGCCTGCTCGCCGCTGACCAGCACGGTGGGCACCCCGCTGGCGGTCACCGCGTCGATGCCGTCCTGCCAGGAGCGATACCCGCCCAGGATGCGCACGACGACGACATCGGCGCCGTCAAGCAGGTCGGGAAGTTCCCCGAGGTCCAGCCGCGACGGGTTCGCCCACCGATACGCTGCGCTGCTAGCGCGGGCGGTGATCAGGTCGGTGTCGGACGTCGAGAGCAGTACGACGGTTGTGCTCGGCACCCGTCATTCGTACCGCACGGCATTGCTGCTCTCAGAAGGGCGGTGGTTCGTTGGCGTTGCGGACTTGTCGGCGTTTTTCCAGTTCGGTGAACAGCCACCGTTCGCGTCTGATGAGTTGTTCGTTGAGTTGGCGTTCGGCCGTGACGCGCTCGTCGCGCTCCTCTTTGCGAGTTCGCCTGCGCCGCGGCATCATCACCCCGCGCTCCTGCCCCGGCTCGACGAGCTTGTCGATCTTCAGCTCGCCAGTGGGAGCGGCTAGCTGCGGAAAGAGCCGTCGGCGAACTGCTTTTCCAACCAGCCCCCAACGCCCGTCCAAACGTCTTCAGCAGGTGGTGGTAGCGACTTCGCGAAGAACGTCTTGGCGCTTCCCGGCTGCACTTTCATGCCTTGGGGCAAAAATCCGAGAACCTCTAGGACCGTCGACCTCATCGCCAGCGGCGACATCTACCTCGGCGTGGCGACCGACCCCGTGGGGGCGCCGCCGACGTGCTCGCCGCCGCCGACGACCTGGAGGGCGCTCCTGACTGCCACCCGCCCGCGACGCCTGGCTCTAATCGCCGGTGCGCACAATTCTGTAGTCCTCATCAAAACTGGTGACATCACAGTCCCCGGTCACTTCCACATGACCGTGCCCGGTGAGCAGCGTGATCGGATCCTGCGGCGGTGCGGGTAGCGGATACTGCGCGGTGACTTTCGCGTGCGACGTGCCGCCGCCCGGACACTGATCGTCGAGCTCCCTGTCCTTGGTCCACTGCCCGCCGGCGAACACCAGCGGCACGGCGTAATCGGGATTGTGGAAGAAGCTCATGCACCGATCGCCGGTGCGAAGACAGTCCGTACGGACAGCATAGTCGTACTCGAGTTTCCCTCCGGAAGACAAGGTTGCCGTGTAGTGGTAGCGGCCGTGCAGCGCTTCGGCCGCCGACACCACCCGCGGCGGCTGGCTGGCCGGGTCGGGAAGGCTAGTGACGTCGACATCTGCGGTGCGGGTGAAGGTCACGGCCCGCTTCCTGCCGCAGCCGTTGCTGGTAACCGTGCTGTATTCGCCGGCGAGGGTGCCGTCGGGATGTGGTTGCAGCGTGAACACCTCCCAGCGTTCGGCGGGAGCGTTTTTGCACGTTCCTGAGGCGACGCCGACGGCCAGCCAGCGCCCGCCGACTTCGTCGAACACCAACGTCGACACCAGTGTGGTGTCGCCGCTTCGCCGTGACGCGGTGGCCACGCACCCGCCGGAGCGGCACACCGAGCGGACGCCCCAGGTTTCGGTTGCCGGCGGCAGACCTTCGGTCGGTTGGCCGTCGAGTAGGGTGCCCGGGTCGAAGTTGGCGGTGTAGGTGCCGGTGAACGGACCCGTGTTCGGTGGCGGTGCGGCGGGTGCCGCGGCGGGGGTTGGCTTGTTGTCGCGGGGCTGGGAGACCCTCATCGCGGCGAAGACACCGCCCCCGATCAGCACCGCGACGGCGAGCAGGGCGGGAACAACGACGCGGGGGCGACGCCACCCCGGCCGCTTCCGGGTGGGCGTTGCCTCCAGTGGTGGTGCCCCCGGTGGTGGCGGCACGACCGCGGCCCCAGTGGGGGCGAGTTGGGTGTCTCGGTCATGGATCGGCTGGTCGGGCTGGGCCGGTGGGTGCGCCGGCACGGTCGCCTCCGGTCGGGGCAGCGGCACGGTTGTCGCGTCGCGCGCGGCGTGCGCCAACTCCACGGTGGTGGCATAGCGCTGGTCGGGGTCTTTGGCCATGCCCTTGGCGATGACGGCATCCAGCGGTTGCGGCACTCCGGGTTGCAGCGCAGAAGGCCGGGGCGGCGGGGTGGTTAGGTGGCCGACGATCTGCTGTTCGAGGGTGTCGCCGGGATAGGGGCGCCGGCCGGTCAGCGCCTCGAACAGCACGCACGCCAGGGCATAGATGTCGGCGCGGGCGTCGGCGTGTCCGGTGTTGAGCCGTTCCGGTGACATGTAGGCCCAGGTGCCGATGGCCGCGCCGGTACTGGTCAGCCCGGTGTCCCCAACGACGCGCGCGATCCCGAAATCGATCAGGTAAGCGAAGTCGTCCTCGGCCACCAGGATGTTGGACGGCTTGACGTCGCGGTGTATCAACCCGATCTCATGCGCGGCGTGCAGCGCCGAGGCGATCTGCTCGATGATCCGGATCGCCCGCGCGGGCTCCAGCGGCCCCTCGGCCAGCATGGTCTGCAGGTCGCGGCCCTTGATCAGCCGCATGGTCACAAACAGCTGTCCGTCGATCTCGCCGGAATCATAAATCGGCACGACGTGGGGCTCATCCAACCCGGCCGCCGCATGGGCCTCCCGGCGGAACCGCTCAACATAGACCGGATCGTCGGCGACATTCGCCAGCAGCACCTTCAGCGCCACCACCCGATCCATCGCGGTGTCGTACGCCCGCCACACCTCGCCCATGCCGCCCCGGCCCAACAACTCCACCAACCGGTAGCGTCCGAACGGCGTCCCGCCAACATCAGCCATGTCAGCCTCCCCGGCAGCAGCGGTCCAGCACACGATAGGTCCGACGACGGCTCCGCGCCGACGAAACGACAGCGAGTCGACTACGGCGCGCGACCGTCCCTGAGGCTGTTTGCTCAACCGTCAGATGGCAAGCGCGAGTGCGTCGCCGCGGCATCATCACGGCCCGATCGCGATTAGTTCTGCTGTGCTAGTCGTTGCGGCGGCTGTGTCCCACACTGCCGAAGAAGATCCGGCTGCCCGGACGGGTCTTGTACGTCTTGCCCGTGGGTGCAGTCCCCAGATCACTGCGCTATCCGGCAGCTGCTGATCAGCCCAGCCGCCGATTCCGGTCTAAGGAGTCTGAGCAACGCAAAACGTGTCTAGCAGCGCGCACCGGTTCAACCATAAATGCGAGTGCGCCAGCGGGGTCCGACAAGTCTCAGGCCGTGCGGACCTCGAAGTCGGTGACCTCGCGGTCGAGCATCAGTTCCCGGTGCCGCTGGGGTATCCAAGGGAACAACTCGGGCATCCCGTCCTTGCCGAGGTACCAGCTGCTGCAGCCGGTCACCCACATCGTGTTGGGCATCGCGGCCTTCATCTCGTCGTTGTATTCCTTGGTGGCCGCCTCGCTGGGCGCTGCGGCGGCGATGCGACGGTCGCGAATCTGCTTGATCCACCACGTGGCGTAGTCGGCCTGGTCCTCGGCGACGTAGATCAGCGACTGATTGCCGATGGGCGAATGCGGACCCATCAGCATGAACATGTTCGGGAATCCGGGCACCGCGACCGAGCGATAGGCGTATGGCCCGTCGGCCCAGGCGTCGCTCAGCGCGACTCCGTGCTCGCCCACGATCTCCATCGGCCGCACATAGGCGTGTGCGTCGAACCCCGTCGCGAACACCAGCAGATCGAGTTCGTGCAGCCTGCCGTCCCTAGTGACGACGCCCCGCGGCTCGATGTGGTCGATTCCCTCGGTGATCACGTCCACACCAGGCTTCTGGACAGCCTGGTAGTAATGGCCCGCAATGACCAGCCGCTTGCACAACGGCTGGTCCTTCGGGGTGAGCTTGCGCCGTAGCTCGGGGTCGCGCACCGACAGCCGCAGGTTCCATCGGCATTGGGCGGAGTAGACCCACCGCTGCCAGCACGGCTCGACCGTCGCGCGTCCGAAGCCGCCCCTCATGAACCATCCCCAGAACCGATAGCCCGGCCCGCTCAGTCGCGGCCAGCGCCGCAACACCGCCTTCGTCAGCGCGGAGTAGCGAACGTTCGGCCACGGGGCCACCCATTGCGCGGTGCGTTGGAAGACCTTGAGCTGGCGCACGTTTCCGCCGAGCTCCGACGTGATCTGCACGCCGGTCGAGCCGGTACCGATCAGCCCGATCCGCTTGTCGGACAGCGTCACCGAGTGGTCCCAGCGTGCCGAGTGAAACGAAGGACCTGCGAAGGTCTCGCGACCGGGGATGTCGGGAAAGCGCGGCACCCGCAGAAAACCGGTGGCCGTCACCAGCACGTCGAACGGTTCTTCGCCGGCTGGAGTCGTCAGCCACCATTTGCCGTCGCGATACCGCGCGTTCGTCACCTCGGTGTCGAATCGGATGTGCGGGCGCAGGTTTCGCTCGTCGGCCACCGCGCGGAAGTACTGTTGGATTTCCGGCCCCGGGGATTGCAGGTGCGACCAGTCGGGGTTCGGCCGGAACGAGTAGCTGTAGTAGCGGGACGGCACGTCGCAGTGCAACCCGGGGTACGTGTTGTCGCGCCAGGTTCCGCCGACATCGGATGCCTGCTCGAAGATCGTGAATGTGTCGATGCCGGCGTCTTGCAGCTTGATCGCCATGCACAGCCCCGACATGCCCGCACCGATGATCGCGACACGCGTCATGGCTGCTGACCATACGCGCGCCCGTCTTCGAGTGAGCGCAGTTCGTGGTTGAGGTTGGCGCGAGCTCTCGATTCCCATCTGCTGCGCGCGAGGGGCGTGTGAAACAGCGCCGGTTCGGCCAAAAGTGCGCGCACCACGCGGGCCCGTCCGGCGCGGAAGTCACTGTCGGGCACGTGAGCGTATTCGGCCCGTACCGCGGCGGTGTTCGCGCGGTAGCAATCCGGTTCGGTGCCGAGGACGGCCAAGTCGGCGTCGCAGAGCGCTTCCCCGTTGCTGTCACCGCGGGCCGGGTCGTGTCCCGTCGTCAATCGCACCAACCGGGCCACCTCGGCGACGAACGACGGGTCGACACCCAACGCCGCGAGATCAGCCTCGGCCCGCTGCGCACTGCGCTCCTCGTCGTCCGGCTGACCCTGGTAGACGGCGTCGTGGTACCAGGCGGCCAGCCGAACCGCGTCGGGATCCGCGGCGTGATCGGCCACTTCCTCGACGTGGGTGAGCACGTCCCGGAGGTGGCCGAGCGTGTGGTAGCGCCGGTGCGGCTCCGCCCAGAGGGCCAGCAGCGCAACGCCGGTCGCGGTCGCGTTCGGATTCGTGGTGTGCCGCCCGATCACGCCTTCCCAGGCGCGCACCAGGTCTTCGACGTCATCCGGCATGCGGACCTCCCGACCGCCGATGCAGCGGCAGCGTGGCCACTACGAAGATGGCCAGGGCGGCCACCGGCGCCACCAACGGCAGCCACGGCAATGTGGCCGGCACCATGGTCGCGACGACGCCGACCAGCGTGAAGCCGACCATCCCGAGCACCGTCGGCCGGGTGGTGGTGACCACACCGAGCGAGGCCGCGTGGCGCAGCACCAGGTAGCCGGCGGCGGAGAGTCCCGACAGCGCCGCGTACAGCGCCGGCGGATCCGACAGCACGATGACGGCGACGACGATCAACACCGAAAGCGTTGCCGCAGCACGGTATCGAAGACCCACCACCAGCGCCCCGACGGCAAGTGCGGCCGCCACACCCGCTGCCCTGTCCGCGCCGACCGCTGCGGCGGCCACCATCAGCAATCCGAACGCAGTCGAAAACGTAAGCGGCGCAGGCTGATTCGACGGCATCAGCGCCGCCCTGCCGAGTGGAGGCGGTCGGGCACCAGCCGCATCGACTGATCCAGCGTGACGCCCTCCGGCCACGACACCACGTCCACGCCGATCACGCCCATGTCGCGGTACATCGCGGACCGCTGCAGCGCCCACATCCGCGTGATGATCGGGTCCTGCTCGGCCTCGAACGGCGCGCCGTGCAGGACGTCGACCGCGACGACGGTGTGCCCTCGCTTGCGCAGGTCGATCAGCGCCAGCGCGAACTCGGTGTCCAGCAGCGTCGAGAACGCGACGATGATCGCGCCCGGCGGCACGGCAGCCCGCGGCGCCAAAGTCCCTGTGGTGACCTCGAACTCGCCTCCGGCGCCGAGGACGGCGTCGAGCACCCGGTAGAACTGGCGCCGCCCGATGTCAGCACCCAGCCAGCGCGGGCGCCGACCGCCCAGGACGACGATCCCCGCCCGGTCGCCGTTGCGCAACGCAGTCTGCACCACCTGCACGGCACCGCGGACGGCTCGTTCGGTAGCCTCGGTCGCCGGGCCGACAGCCTGCGCGCTGGTGTCGACCAGCACGACGACGTCGGCGGCGCGGTCGGTCAGCCGCTCGGTGACGTGCAAGCTGCCGCGCCGGGCGCTCACCGGCCAGTTGACCGTGCGCAGCTGGTCGCCGGGCAAGTAGGCGCGCACGTCGGCGTATTCGACGCCGGGCCCGATGTGCCGCGTGAGGTGGGTACCCAGCCGGTCGGGCAGCTCCGTGCGCGGAATCGCCGTCGACGGCGGAGGCGCGACCGGAAACACGAAGATGTCGGCGGCCTCCACCTCCGCCGTCCCCGTCAACAAGCCGCCGGCGCTGACCGCCTCGACGACGGCCGTCACCGGATACCTGCCCCACCGTTCTGCTTCGGCAGCAACGGTTTTCGACCGTGCCGACTCGTCGACGACGTCCATGTCCATCCCCGGCGGAGCGGCCACCGAGAGCCGCGCAGCGGTGTCGGCGGAATCCGAGGTCACCCAGATGCTCACCTTCTCCCGCTCGGACTCGAAGCAGCGCACCAACCCCGGTTTGGCGTCCACATAGACCTTCGACGCCGGCCGCTGCCACGGGATCGAGCACAGCACCCCCACCAGCGGCGCCACGAACGCAATCAACTGCCAGCGCGACCCAGCCACCGCGGCGGCGAGCCCCACCGTCGCGCAGGTGGCGATCGCCCGGGTCAATGACGAAGCAGCCCAGCGGAATTCGACGTCGGTACGGCGGGATGCACCGATTCGGGTCTCAGTCACGGCGGCCGCGCGCTCGTGGGACCGGCAGCCGCGCCAACAGCTGCTCGACGACGTCTGAGCCATGCACGCTGCGTACCCACATCTCCGGCCGCAGGCTGATCCGGTGCGCGATCGCCGGTACCGCGAGCGTCTTGACGTCCTCGGGGATCACATAATCGCGGCCCTCCAGCAGCGCGCGGGCACGGGCGAGCTGGACGAGGTCGAGTTCGGCTCGCGGGCTGGCGCCGACGGCCACCTGCGGGTGGTTTCGGGTGGCCCCGGCCAGCGACACCACGTAATGCAGGATGTCGTCGTGGACGGTGACCTGCTCGACGGATTCGCGCATTGCGAGCAGGTCGTTGGCGTCGACGACCTGGCCCACCGTCGGCTGCGCCGAACCTCTTTCGAGCCGCCGGCGCAGCATCGACGTCTCGTCCGGCGGTGACAGGTACTTGAGCTCGAGCTTGATCGCGAACCTGTCGAGCTGCGCCTCGGGCAGCGGGTAGGTGCCCTCGTACTCGATCGGGTTGTCGGTGGCAAGCACGATGAACGGTGAAGGCAGCCGGTGCGTTTCGCCGTCGATGCTGACCTGCTCCTCGGCCATGGCCTCCAGCAGCGCCGCCTGCGTCTTGGGCGGCGTTCGGTTGATCTCGTCGGCCATCAGCAGGTTGGTGAAGATCGGCCCGCGACGGAAGTCGAATCGCCCGGACTGCATGTCGTACACCGTCGAGCCGAGCAGGTCGGCGGGCAGCAGGTCGGGGGTGAACTGGACGCGGGTGAAGTTCAGGCCCAGCGTCGCGGCGAACGACCGCGCGATGAGTGTCTTGCCGAGACCCGGGAGGTCCTCGATCAACACGTGACCGCCTGCGAGCACCGTGATGAGAATCAGCCTGAGCGCGAAGCGTTTTCCCACCACCACGCGCTCGATCTCGTCGAGCACCGCCTCCGAGTGGGCGGTCGTGACCGTTGCCGGCATCGTCATACCCGCTCCAATCGTTCGAGGATCTCGCTGAGCGCTGCGCGGCCCGGGCCCGGCTCCCGGCGGCCCGTCCGCGCGACGTTGGACGGGTCGACCCACTGCCACAGATCGTCGCCGAAGACGATCCGACCGGTCGCCTCGAGCGACGCCCGATCCCTACCCATACGCTGCCCGGTCGCGAGCATGAATTCCCTTGCCAGCCTTGGCCTTAAGTGGCGATCCCAGTCGGCACGGCTGGAGTCGGCCCAGCGGACCATCGACTCGGTGCGGGCGATCCAGCGCTGCAACGACTCGGCCGAGCCGGCGGCCGGCGGCTGCGACTCGGTGGCCGCTGAGCGGTTCATCAGCCGACGGCTCTCGAGCAGCACCACCGCCGCCGTAGCGCCCGAAAGCGCAAGGACGAAGCGGTGATCCACCATCACGAGAGCCACCACCTCCACCACGACCACAAGGCCGAACCCCAGCACGACAAACCGGTTCATGTCACGCTCCGCAGTTCCGCGAGGACCAGCTCGAGCGCCCGCACGGCGGTCTCGCGGTGCCCTTCGTTCATCACGTGCGGGCTGAACCGTGCCTCGGCGAAGAGCTCGACGAGGTCGGTGGCGGTGCCGGCATGAATGGCGTGGTTTGCGACGGCACGGGCCAGCACCTCCGTCGGCGTGTCCGACTCCTGCGGCATCGCCCCCGGCGCCCCGGCGAGCGCGTCCTCCATTGCCGCGTAGCAGGCGATGATCGCCTCGCGTGGTTCCCGGCTGAGATCACCCATCTCGGCCAGTCCCCGCTCCGCCGCCACCGCGAGGGGTGGCGGCGCCGGCTGCGCGTCGTCGGGCTCGCTCGCATAGTCCGCAACCGGCCCCGGCGCAGGCGGCCGGCGATGCCGTCGCATGTTGATCGCCATTCCCGCGGCCACCAACAGCATCATGAACACGGTCGTCGCGAACAGGTACCAGAACATGTCCGACTCGTCCTGCGTCGGTGCGGGCGGCTGCGGCGGGGGGGCGGGCGAGGGTGTTGCGCCGGGCGCCGCGGTCGTCGGCGCGGGTTGTTGTATCGGCGTCTCGAGGGTGACGGTCAGCTGCATCAGCAGCACGACGAGGAGCAACCACCCCAGCAGCGCGCCGAGCGCGACCAACACCAAACGCCATGACGGTCGCCAGCGCTCGCCGCTGCGTCTTCTCTGCATAAGCGCGAGCGCCGGCGCGGACGTCTGCGGGCGGCGCAGCGTCGCCACGATCGCGATCATGATGATCACCACCGCTGCGCCGAGCAGCGTGATCACGGCGATCATGGCCGCATTGCCGTCGGCGGGCTGGTCGTCGGGCTTCTCGTCGCCGGGCAGGTATCCGCGCAGCGCGACGCCGACGAGCAGCACCAGCGCGACCAGAGCGACCGCGCGTCCTGTCGCCCCCTTTGTGCCGGGCACCATGACCCATCGTGGCACGCCCCAGTCCCCTACGGTGAGGGGATGGCCCGCACTCGTGACGTCGACGCCTGCCCGGGGGCGCTGTCGCTGCACCGGGCGGCCGACGGGGCGCTGGCGCGGGTCAGGTTGCCGGGCGGAGTGATCACTCCCGAGCAGCTGCGGGCGCTCGCCCGGGCGGCAAGCGACTTCGGCTCCCCCGGCATGGAACTGACGTCGCGCGGCAACATCCAGATCCGCGGTATCACCGACGAGGGGGCCGTCGCGCAGGCGGTGGCCGAGGCCGGGCTGTTGCCGTCGGCGACGCACGAGAAGGTGCGCAACATCGTCGCCTCCCCGTTGTCGGGACGTGTCGGTGACCACTGCGACGTCCGCGGCTGGGTGGCCGAGCTGGACAACGCGATCCAGCGTTCGCCGCTGCTGGCCTCGCTGAGTGGGCGGTTCTGGTTCGGCATCGACGACGGGCGCGGGGACGTGTCAGGGCTGGCCGCGGACGTGGCCGTGCACGTGCTCGGCGATTCGGCGGCGCTGCTGCTGGCCGGGCGTGACACCGGCGTCCGGGTGCCCTGCGCCGACGCGGCGGCGACATTGGTATCGGTGGCTGCCCGGTTCACCGGTGTGCGCGGAAAGGCCTGGCGGGTGGGCGAATTGGCCGACACCGGCCCGCTGTTGGACGGGCTGGCGGCGTCGGCAGAGCCGGGAGCGACGCGGCCGCCGGTGACCGCGCCCCCGGTCGGCTGGGTAGCGCAGAACGACGGCCGCGTGGCGTTGGGGGCGGCAGTTCCGCTGGGCGTGTTGCCGGCCCGCGTGGCCGAGTTCCTCGCGGCGGTCGAGGCGCCTTTGGTGATCACGCCGTGGCGGTCGGTGCTGGTGTGCGACCTCGAGGAGAGCGTCGCGGAGACGGCGCTGGGGGTGCTCGCGCCGATGGGGCTGGTCTTCGACGAGAACTCGCCCTGGCTTGCCGTCACCGCCTGCACGGGCAGTCCCGGTTGCGAGCACTCGCGCGCCGACGTGCGCGCCGACGCCGCACGGCTTTTGGACGACGGCGGCGAACACCGGCACTACGTGGGCTGCGAGCGGGCGTGCGGCAGCCGGCCGGGCAGCGAGGTGCTGGTGGCCACCGGTGACGGATACCGCCGGATCGTAGGGTGAGCGGCGTGCTCGACTACATCCGCGACCCGGCCGAGATCTATCGGCAGTCGTTCGCGACGATTCGCGCCGAGGCGGACCTGTCGCGGTTCCCTGACGACGTCGCCGACGTGGTGGTGCGGATGATCCACACCTGCGGGCAGGTGGACCTGGCCCAGCACATCGCGTTCACTTCCGATGTGGTCGCCCGAGTTACTGGCGCGCTGGCTGCGGGTGCACCCGTGCTGTGCGACTCGTCGATGGTGGCCGCGGGGGTCACGCGGCTGCGCGGTGGGAACGAGGTGGTGTCGTTGGTGGCCGATCCCCGCGCGGCAGACCTGGCGGCTCGGCTCGGCACCACCCGGTCGGCCGCGGCGGTCGACTTGTGGGCAGACCGGATCGACGGCGCGGTGCTGGCGATCGGCAACGCCCCGACTGCGTTGTTCCGACTGCTCGAGCTGGTCGACGACGGGACGCCCCCGCCGGCCGCCGTGCTCGGCGGGCCGGTCGGGTTCGTCGGCTCGGCGCAGTGCAAGCAGGAGCTGATCGCCCGCCCGCGCGGGATCGCCTACCTGCTGGTGACGGGGCGGCGCGGCGGCAGTGCGATGGCCGCGGCGGCGGTGAACGCGATGGCAGGCGGCCCGGGGTGACGGGGACGCTGTTCGGCGTCGGGCTCGGGCCCGGCGATCCCGAGCTCGTCACGGTCAAGGCCGCCCGCATCATCGGCGAGGCCGACGTGGTGGCGTACCACAGCGCGCGGCACGGCCGCAGCATCGCGCGTGGCATCGCCGAGCCGTACCTGCGGGCGGGCCAGATCGAAGAGCATCTGGTCTACCCGGTGACCACCGAGACCGTCGACCATCCCGGCGGCTATGCCGGCGCGATCGAAGACTTCTACGCCGAGTGTGCGCAGAAGATCGCCGCGCACCTGGACGCGGGGCGTGACGTCGCGCTGCTCGCCGAGGGCGACCCGCTGTTCTACAGCTCCTACATGCACATGCACACCAGGCTGACCGCGCGGTTCGACGCGGTGATCGTGCCGGGTGTGACGTCGGTGAGCGCGGCGTCGGCTGCGACCGGCACTCCGCTGGTGCAGGGCGACGAGGTGCTCGCGGTGCTGCCCGGCACGTTGCCGGTGGCCGACCTCGCGGGGCATCTGTCGGATGCGGACGCCGCCGTGGTGCTGAAGCTCGGGCGGTCGTATCCCGCTGTGCGGGAGGCACTTTCGCTCGCAGGCCGGCTGGACGACGCATTCTACGTCGAGCGGGCCAGCACTCCTTCTGAGCGGGTGCTGCCGGCGTCGGCCGTCGACGACAGCACTGTGCCGTACTTCTCGCTGGCGCTGGTGCCCGGTGGCCATATTCGTCGCGACCCGGCGGGCAGCGTCGCCGTGGTCGGGCTGGGTCCCGGCGCGCTGGACTGGATGACCGCGCAGAGCCGCCGCGAGCTGGCGGCCGCCACGGACCTGATCGGCTACGGGCCTTACCTCGGTCGTGTGCCTTCCCGCGACGGGCAGCGCCGACATCCCAGCGACAACACCGACGAGCCGGCCCGCGCCCGCCTGGCCTGCACGCTGGCCGAGCAGGGTCGCGCAGTGGCGGTGGTGTCGTCGGGCGATCCGGGTGTGTTCGCGATGGCGAGCGCGGTGCTGGAGGAGGCCAAGCAGTGGCCGGGCGTGCGGGTGCGGGTGATCCCGGCGATGACCGCCGCGCAGGCGGTGGCCAGCCGGGTCGGCGCGCCGCTGGGCCATGACTATGCGGTGCTGTCGCTGTCCGACCGGCTGAAGCCGTGGGAGGTGATCGAGGCACGGCTGAGCGCGGCCGCGCGGGCCGACTTGGTGCTGGCGATCTACAACCCGGCGTCGAAGAGCCGCACCTGGCAGGTCGAGGCGATGCGGGATCTGCTGCTGCGCCACCGCGATCCGGGCACGCCGGTGGTGATCGGACGCGACGTGTCCGGGCCCGGCGAGGAGGTTCGGGTGGTGCGGCTCGCCGACCTCGACCCCGCCGATGTCGACATGCGCTGCCTGCTGATCGTCGGCTCGTCGCAGACCCAGTGGTACGACGACAGGGTCTTCACCCCGCGCCGCTACCCCACGTAGCCGTCGAATGGCCAGTTATCGCACGCTTTCGTCGAAAAAGCGTGTCATAACTGGCCATTCGACAGCCAGGTGACCGCTTCGTCGACGGTGCTGACGGACGTGATGTTTGGCGGCAGCGGCGGCCGCTCGATCATCACGACGGGGATGTAAAGCGCGGCGGCGGCATCCAGCTTGGCGCGGGTGTGCTCCCCGCCGCTGTTCTTCGTGACAAGCGCGTGGATGCGGTGCTCGCGCATCAGCGCGAGTTCGTCCTCGTAGCGGTACGGCCCGCGCGACAGCAGCAGCGTGTGGCGCATCGGCAGCACCTCCGGGCGCGGCGCGACGACCACGCGGATCAGGTACCAGGCGTTCGAGTGCGTGAACGCGCCGATGGTGGAGCGCCCGCTGGTCAGGAACACTCGCGAATAGTGCTCCCGCTCAACGACTTCGGCGGCCTCCGCGGCCGACGCCACGGTGATGGCGTTGCTGGAATCCCACGGCGGCCTCCTCAGAATCAGATGCGGCAAACCCAGATCGCGGCAGAGCCGGGCAGCCCGATCGGTGATCGCGGCGGCGAACGGATGCGTGGCGTCGACGACGGCGTCGACGTCGTTGTCGACGAGCCATTGCCGCATCTGCTCGTCGCCGCCGAACCCGCCGATCCGTACCTCTCCGGCGGGCAACGCGGGGTCGGGCACGCGCCCGGCCAGTGAGCTGATCACCTCGACGTCGGGATGCAGCCGATCGGCGAGCTCGCGCGCCTCGGCCGAGCCGCCGAGCAGCAGCACCCGCATCAGTGCCGCCCGCTGCGGCGCCGGGCAGACGAGTACAGGTAGCTGTCGGTGAACCCGTCGGCGGCCAGGACGTCGCCGACGACAATCACTGCGGTGCGGGTGATCCCGGCGGCGTGCATCTGGTCGGCGATGTCACCCAACGTGCCGTGCAACACCTGCTGCTGAGGCCAGGTTGCGAAAGCGACGACGGCGCAGGGTGTTTCGGGCCGATAGCCCCCGGCGACGAGTTCCGGTACGACGACGTCGATTTGTGCGGCGGCCAGGTGCAACACGATGGTCCCCCGACCTGACAGGCTGGCGAGGTTTTCCCCCGGCGGCATCGCGGTCGAAAGGGTCGCCACCCGGCTCAGCGTCACGGTCTGCGCGACGCCAGGCACTGTCAGCTCGCGGCCCAGCACGGCAGCGGCGGCCGCGAAAGCCGGCACTCCGGGCACGATTTCGTAGTCGATGCCCAGCGCGTCGAGGCGCCGGCACTGTTCGGCGACCGCGCTGTACAAAGACGGGTCCCCGGAGTGCAGCCGGGCGACATCGTGGCCAGCCGCGTCCGCGGCGGCAAGTTCGGCGACGATCTGGTCCAGCGTCAGCGGACCGGTGTCGACCACCCGGGCATCGGGCGGGCACAGCCCGAGCAGGTCGTCGGGCATGATCGACCCGGCGTACAGGCACACCGGGCAGCGCTGCACCAGCCGCTGACCGCGCACCGTGATCAGGTCCGCCGCACCGGGCCCCGCGCCGATGAAGTAGACGGTCACGTCTTGGTCACCGCCCACTGGGAGACGGGCATCGCGGGACGCCAACCGGTGAACTTGCCCAGCGGCTCACCGGCATAGTGCTGAAACCGCCGCAGTTCGCCGCCCAGTGCCGAATGCCATTGCGCCAGCACCGCTTCCGACTCCGCCGTCACCGCGTTGGCCACCAGCCTGCCGCTGGCCGAGAGCCGGTCGAAGCACGCCTCCAGCAGTCCCGGCTGCGTGAGGCCGCCGCCGATGAAGATGACCGACGGGTCGGCGGCCCCGTCGAACGCGTCTGGCGCGGCGCCCCGGACGTCGACGCGCACACCGAAAGCCGCCACGTTGGACGCGATGTTGGCCCGGCGCCGCTCGTCGCGCTCGAAAGCAACAGCGGTGCAGTCGGTTCCGGTGCGTGCCCACTCCACGGCGATGCTGCCCGAGCCGGCGCCGACGTCCCACAACACCTCCCCCGGCCGGGCGCCCAGCGCGGCCAGCGTCGCCGCCCGGATGCCGTGCTTGGTGATCTGGCCGTCATGCACGAATGCGTCGTCAGCAGGCGAAGCAGTTCGCTCATCCGGGAGATAGTGCACCGCAACGACATTGAGGTCATCGACATCGCTTGGGTGGTCGGCGGCCCAGTCGCGGGCGGTGCCGTCGCGGCGGCGCTCGGCCGGGCCGCCGAGCTGCTCGAGGACGGTGAACTGCGAGTCGCCGCGGCCGTGCGCGTCGAGCAGAGTCGCCAGCGCGCACGGGGTCACACCGTCACGCGACAACACCACCGCACGCCCGCCGCGGCGCACCGCCGTGTGCGGCTCGGCCGTCACCAGGCTGATCACCTCGGTGTCGTGCACGCTCCAGCCCATCCGAGCGCACGCCAACGCCACGCTCGACACGTGCGGCACCACGCGCACCCGCTCGGGCCCGAACATTCGCACAAGTGTGCTGCCGACGCCGTACAGCAGCGGGTCCCCGCTGGCGAGCACATGGACGTCGTCCGGCAGCGCCCGTAGGGCAGGCAGCATCGGCGACGGCCACTCGTGGCGCGGCGCCGTCACCGTGTCGTCGAGCAGATCCAGTTGGCGCCGCGATCCGTAGATCGCCCGGGCCCGGCGCAACTCGGCGCGGGCCTCGCCCGACAGCCCGGCCATGCCGTCCGCACCGATGCCCACGACGACGATCACGACGACGACCCTAGAGCCCGCCGGCCAGGGACGCGGGTCACCGGGGCATTCTCCGCCACACCGCGCGCGGCAGTAGCCGCACGACGAAGAACACCGGCCGCAGCACCCACGGCACCCACACCTCGCGACGCCCCCTCGCCAGCGCGCGCGCTGTGGCAGAGGCGACCTGCGCAGGTGTGCTGGAGAACGGCGCCGGGTCCATCCCCTGCGTCATCCGCCCGATCACGAAGCCGGGCCGCACCAGCAACAGGTGCACCCCGGAGCCGTGCAGCGCGTCGGCCAGCCCGCTGGCAAACCCGTCCAGCCCCGCCTTCGCCGACCCGTAGACGTAGTTGGCGCGGCGGACCCGCACCCCGGCCACCGACGAGAAGACGACCAGGCGGCCGCGGCCGACCGCCCGCATCGCTCGCGCCAGGTGCGTCAGCAGGCTCACCTGAGCGACGTAGTCGGTGTGCACGATCTGCACGGCATGCGCGGCATCCTGTTCGGCGCGGCCCTGGTCGCCGAGAATCCCGAACGCGAGCACCGCGGTTGTGATCGGGCCGTGTTCGGCGACAACCGAATCCACCAACGGGCCGTGCGACGCGAGGTCGTCGGCGTCGAAACCGGCGGTGTGCACGGCCGCGGCCCCGGCGGCCTCGAGTACCTCGCGCTGGACGTCGAGGCGCTGCGGGTCGCGGGCAGCCAGAATCACGGAAGCGCCGGGCGCGAGCCGCACCGCGAGCTCGA
Organism: uncultured Actinomycetota bacterium; assembly: GCA_963775205.1. Taxonomy (GTDB): domain Bacteria; phylum Actinomycetota; class Actinomycetes; order Mycobacteriales; family Mycobacteriaceae; genus Mycobacterium. Next base: position 492,274 of record CAVZHV010000005.1, read on the forward strand.
CGCCGATCTCGCTGCGGCCGCCGAAGATCACGACCACGGTCCGTGTCGCCCACGCCAGGAGACTAACGCCTCCGCTAGCGTGGTCCCCGATGGCGAAGTCGGCGACCACCCGGTTGACCTCCGAAGCGCTGGCCTTCTTGAGCGAGCGCCATCTGGCCATGCTCACCACGTTGCGCGCCGACAACTCCCCGCATGTGGTGGCGGTCGGGTTCACCTTCGACCCGAAGACGCACATCGCTCGCGTCATCACCTCCGGCGGTTCGCAGAAGGCGGTCAACGCAGAGCGCGGCGGGGTCGCGGTGCTCAGCCAGGTCGACGGCGCACGCTGGTTGTCGCTGGAAGGCAAGGCCAGCGTCAACACCGACGCCGACGCCGTCCGCGACGCCGAGCTGCGCTACGCCCAGCGCTACCGCACCCCGAGGGAGAACCCCAAGCGGGTGGTCATCGAGGTGAAGGTGGAACGAGTCCTCGGTTCGTCGGAGCTGCTGGCCCGCACCGCCTAGACCGGCACCACCGTCAGCTCGTGCGGCCGGTGGTTGAGCGGCTCCGCCCCGTAGGACGTCACGACCACGATGTCTTCGATGCGGGCGCCCCACCGGCCGGGGAAGTAGATACCGGGTTCGACGCTGAACGCCATGCCCGGCCGCAGCGGCAACCGGTTTCCGGCGACGATGTAGGGCTCCTCGTGAACCGACAACCCGATGCCGTGCCCGGTGCGGTGCACGAAGTTGTCGGCGAGGCCGGCCTGGGCCAGCACGCCGCGCGCGACGGTGTCGACCTGCTCGGCGGTGACACCGGGGCGCACCGCGGCGACAGCGGCCTGCTGTGCTCGTTGTAGAACCGAGTAGTGTTGCGCCACTTGGGGATCCGGTTGGCCGAGGCTGTAGGTGCGGGTGGAGTCGGAGTGGTAACCGGGCTCGTAGGCGCCGCCGATGTCGACGACCACGACGTCACCAGGCTGCAGAACGCGGTCCGAGCATTCGTGGTGCGGGTCTGCGCCGTGCGGGCCGGATCCGACGATGACGAACGCTACGTCCGAATGCCCTTCGGCAACAATCGCTTTGGCAATGTCGGCGGCGACGTCGGCTTCGGTGCGGCCGGGGACGAGAAACTCCGGCACCCGTGCGTGTACCCGGTCGATTGCTGCGCCAGCTTTGCGCAACGCGTCGATCTCGCTGTGGTCCTTGATCATTCGCAGCTGCCGAAGCACGTCGGTTGCCAGCACCGGCGTGACGCCCAGCAGCTTGGCCAGCGGCAGCAGGTGCAGCGCCGGCATCGAGTCGGTGACCGCGGTGGCCACCGGTGCGCCGCCGAGCGCGTCGACCACCACCGAGTACGGATCCTGCCCGTCGACCCAATCACGCACCGACAACCCGAGTTCGTAGACCGCGGAATCCTTCAGCGACGCCAACTCGAGCCGCGGCACCACCACCGTGGGAGCGCCGACAGCGGGCAGCACCAACGCCGTGAGCCGCTCGAACGTCTGCGCCCGCGACCCGACCAGGTACCTCAGGTCATAGCCGGGTGTGACGATCAGCCCGGCCAGTCGCGCCGCCGCCGTCGCTTTCGCGGCCTCGTGCAACCGGCGCGCATAGACGTCAGAGCTGAATCGACTCATCCCTGAAGGCTAACGCCCGGCGTCCTCCAACTCCGTCAACGACAAGTCGAGCCCGTCGAGCAATGTCCACACGTCGGGTACCTGGTCGCGGTCGGCGACGATGCCGATGTCGACGTGCCCGTCGTAGCTCATCACGGTGATGTTCAGACCCAGCCCGTCGGTGACCGCCGAGATCGGATAGTTGGCCACCAGCCGCGCGCCGCACGAATACAGCGGGAACTGCGGGCCGGGAACGTTCGACACCACCACGTTCCACGTCGGCCGCCCCACCGACGACGTCGCCAGCGCGAACGTCGCACGTGCCGCACGGGTGAACAACGCCGGCGGAATCAGGTGGTTGACGTCGGAGAGCAGGTTAGCCGGCAATGCGCCGTAGCGCTGCTTCATCTCGGCGAGCCCGGCCGCGGTGGCCTTCAGCCGCGCCACCGGATCGGCGATGTGCGTGGGCAGCGACGCCGCCATCATCAGCACGTGGTTGCCGTAGGTGCCGGCCTGCTCCTCGGTGCGCACAGACACCGGAATCTGGGCCACCAGCGGCTGTTCCGGCAACTCCTTGTGGTCCAGCAGCCAGCGCCGCACCGCGCCGGCGGCCATCGCCACCACGACGTCGTTCACCGTCACCCCGAACGCGTTCTTGACGTCCTTGACCCGTTGCAGTTCGAGGCTGCCGAACGCGATCCGCCGGCTCGGCGACACCCGCCGGTTGAACGACGTCCTGGGCGCCGGCAGCGGTGATCGGATCACCGGATGGCTCTCCGGGCGCGCCGCCCGCTGCATCCGTCCCAAGAATCGCCCGGCCTGACTCACCCCCGGGACCGCCGACAACGTCGTCTCCTCCAGGTTGGGCAGCGCCTCCGGCAGCGACCGCAACACCCGCAACGGATAGCGCTGAATTCCCAGCAGCGCGCGGCCCCACATCTGCAGCGTGCCCGGCGCGCGCTGCGGCTCCGCCGCCTCGGCCGGCGGGAGTGGGCGTCCGTCAGGACCCGCATCCAGCAGGAATCCCATGATCTCGGCGCCCGACACCCCGTCGAGGAGCGCGTGGTGAATCTTGGTGTACACCGCGACGTATCCGTTGGGCAGCCCGCTGATGACGTACATTTCCCACAACGGGCGAGCGCGGTCCAGCTGGCGGGAGTGCAGCCGCGAAACAAGTTCCGCCAGTTGATGATCCGTGCCCGGCGACGGCAGCGCCGACTCCCGGACGTGGTAGGTCAGGTCGAAGTCGTCGTCGTCGACCCAGTACGGGTAGTCCAGCCCGAACGGCACCTCGACCAATCGCCAGCGCCGCGACGTGCCCTGTGCGCCGCCCGTCCTCGATCGCGAGGAACTGCGCGTCCAGACTGCTCAGCTGCTTCATGAAGGGCCCGCCCGCCCGTCGCCATTCCTGATGGACTCCGCACTGGCCACCGCCGCCGCGACGTCACTGTTGTGCATCAGCACGTCGTCCATCAGGGCCGTCGTCATGGTGCGCATGGTCAACAGCGGTGTCACCCACGCCGGGGCGCTGACGCGGGCGGCGCGCCGCGACACCCCGTCCAGCACCGCGGCGGCGGCTTCGTCCACCGGGATCGGCTTGGTCAAGAACGCGGGAGCGGCCGCGCGGATCTTCGCGGCGTTCTGCTCGGCCAACGACTCGGTGGCCAGGTCGGTGTCGATGAACCCGAGATAGGCGATGCCCGCGGTCACGCCGTGTGACACGAGTTCGACGCGCAGTGCCCTGCTGAGCTGCTCGAGACCGGCTTTGCTCATCGCGTAGGGCGCGGCGAGCACGCCGTTGAAGAACACGTAGATGGAACCGACGAACACGATGTGGCCGCGACGCTCGATCAGCGCGGGAAGTGTCGCGCGTGCGGTCCGCCACTGTCCGAGCAGGTCCACTTCGACCGTGTGCTCGAAGTCGGCCGGGTCGATCGTGACGACGGGCTCGGACGGCGGTGCGATGCCGGCGTTGGCGACGACCACGTCGATGCCGCCGAACGCAGCGACCGTGCCGTCGGCCGCCTGCTGCAGCGCTTCGGCGTCGGTGACGTCGGCTTGGAAGGCAGCGGCGCGCTCGCCCAGTGTGTCGGCGAGTCGTTGCAGGGTCTCGAGGCGACGGCCGACCAGCGCCACGCATGCGCCGCATGCATATGCCTGACGCGCGATTTCGGCACCGAGCCCGCGCGCGGCGCCGGTGACGAACACCACCCGCCCGTCGATGTCAAGCTGCGGGCGCCGCCCGAACAGGGCGCCGACGACGGGTAGTGACCGACCAAGCCGGGACGTGGTGCGAAGCAGAAGGCGGGCGGCGTCGTCGATCATGCTTGCCTGGATTGCCGCCTTTCTGCAGTCATAACCAAGTCATAACCAAATGGACTCTCGGTCCTCAACGTAGGGCCTTAGGGCCCCTGTGGCGGCGTGATCTCGCGACTAACTTCAGCCTCGCAAGTGTCGCGGGGCCGTTCAGAGGAGTGCAGCCTGCTCATGAGCGACGTTGTGAGCGTTCGACTCAACAAGCAGTGAGCCCGCCGCTGGCATGATGACCGCATGCCGGCTCCCCTTCTGTTGCTCGACGGTGCGAGCATGTGGTTCCGCTCGTACTTCGGGGTGCCGTCGTCGATCACCTCGCCCGACGGCAAGCCGGTCAACGCGTTGCGCGGGTTCCTCGACGCGGTGGCGACGCTGATCAAGCGTGAGCACCCGGCCCGGCTGGTGGTGTGCGACGACTGGGACTGGCGGCCGCAGTGGCGGGTGGACCGGGTGCCGTCGTACAAGGCGCATCGAGTCGCCGAGCCGCACCCGGACGGCGAACCCGACGTCGAGGAGGTTCCCGACGAGCTGACCCCGCAAATCGACTGGATCATCGAGGTTCTCGACGCGTTCGGCATTCCCGTTGCCGGCGCCTCGGGTTATGAGGCCGACGACGTGCTGGGCACACTGGCGGCCCGCGAGCGACGAGACCCGGTGGTGGTGGTCAGCGGAGACCGCGACCTGTTGCAGGTGGTCGCCGACGAACCCGTACCGGTCAAGGTGCTATACCTGGGCCGCGGCCTGTCCAATGCGACGATGTTCGGCCCGCCCGAGGTGGCCGAACGCTATGGGGTTCCGGCGGACCGGGCCGGGCCTGCCTACGCCGAACTCGCGCTGCTGCGCGGCGATCCGTCCGATGGGCTGCCCGGCGTCGCCGGCATCGGTGAGAAGACCGCGACGACGTTGCTGGCGCAGTACGGCTCGCTGGAAGCCATCCTTGCGGCGGCCGAAGATCCGAAGTCCAAGCTGCCCAAGGCATTTCGCAAGAAGCTACTTGCCGCGCTGGACTACCTCGACGCAGCCGGCCCGGTGGTGCGGGTGGCCACCGACGCGCCGGTGAAGCTTTCGACGAAGACGGACGCGCTGCCCCTCGCCGCCGCGCATCCCCGGAAAGTCGCCGACTTGGCGAAGAAGTACGGCGTCGGCTCGTCGATCGGACGGCTGCAGACGGCGTTGGACGCGCTGCCGTCTACTTAGGCCGATGACGCCGCCCAGCGGCTACTTAGGCCGGCCGACCTCGTAGGTGCCGTTGTCGTCCTGGAACGTCACCGTCACCTGCTTGTGCGTGCCGTCCACGCTGGCGTCACAGGTGAACGTGTCGTTCTTCTTGACGGTGGGGTTCTTGCCGCCGTTGCACTTGACGTCGCTGACGTTGTCGATCCCGTAACCGGTGGTCTGGTTCGTCAGGATGTCCTTGACGCCCTGTTGCGCCTTGTTCACGTCCAGCTTCGTGGTGACGAAGAAGCCCGGCTTCCAGAACCCCATGACGAGCACGACCGCGACGATGATCGCCGCGAGCACACCGATGACCGCACCAAGCACCGCCAGCGACGACTTCGACCCCTTCTCTGCGGCGGTGGCGTCACCGAAGGCCGGAGCTTCGCCGTACTGTCCGCTCGGCGGTAGGTACTGCCCCGGCTGCCCGTAGCCCCCGGTGGTCGGGTACTGCTGGCCGTACTGCGGGGTTTGGTACGGCATCGGCTGGCCGTACTGGGTAGGCTGCGCCGCGGCGGCCTGGTCGGCCGGTGAATACGGTGGCTGGCTGTACTCCTGGCCCGGCTGCGAATACTGCGGGTACTGGGGTTGCGACTGCGGCGAATACGCGGGCTGCTGCTGCCAGCTGGCCTGCTGCGTCGGCTCCGACGGGCTCGGCTCCTGCCCCGGCTGGCCCGATGCCCATTCCTGGTTGGGGTCGTAACCTTGAGGTCCGCTCATCGTGCGTCCGTTCTCCTAGTCTTCGGTATCGTTGCTCTTCGCGCGAGCGCTCATCGACCGATGCCACCGTAGCGTTCCCTCACCCTACCCGCCATCAACTGCCACGACGCCGCGCCGAATGTCGTCGATTGCGCGTTTCGCGGAGGTCCGAAGGCCCTTGTCGGCAGCGGCGATGCGGATCTGGTCAAGCAGGTCGAGAACCTGGCGGCACCACCGCACGAAATCACCCGCGGGCTGCGGCGCGCCCGTGCCGGCGACGTCGGATGCTTCCAGGGCCGCGGTCAGATCACCGGTGGTGGCCCAGCGGTACACCGCGGTGACGAATCCTTCGTCCGGCTCGCGGCTGAGCTCCAGGCGATGCCGCTGCTCGTCGGAGCGCAGCGTGGCGGCCAGTCGCCGGGTGTCTGCCAGCGCCCGGCGCAGCGCGGCGGTCGGAATGTCGCCGGCCCGCGGCGGTGCCGACCCGTCGCCTCCGCGCGATTCGTACACCACGGCGGACACGACCCCGGCCAGTTCGGCGGCATCGAGACCGTGCCACACCCCGCCCCGTAGGCACTCGGCCACCAGCAGGTCGCTCTCGGAATAGATCCGGGCCAGGAGCCGGCCGTCGTCGGTGACTCGCAACGCACCGTCTTGCTCTCGGATATACCGCCGCTCGGTGAGCAAGCCGACGATGCGGTCGAACGTGCGGGCCAGCGAGTTGGTGGCGCCGGCAACCTTGCGACGCAGCTGCTCGTTCTCCCGTTCGAGCCGCAGGTACCGCTCGGCGACCCGCATCTTGGCCTCCCGGTCGCCGATCCGATGCGCCGGGTGATGACGGATCTCGTCGCGCAGCGTCCGCAGTTCCGGGCTTTCGTGAGACTCGCTGCCGCGGCGGCCTTTCCGGCCGGGGACCGTCAGCCCTTCGGCGGCCGACAGTAGCGCCGACGCGACGTCGCGGCGCACCCTCGGTTGGCGGTGCTCGACGCGCTTCGGCAGCGTCATCGACCCCAAAGGCGCTGCGGCGTCGGAGTAGTCCGCCGACGAAATCCTTCCGGCCCAACGGTTTTCGGTGAGCACCAGCGGCCGCGGGTCCGTCGAGTCGCGGTCGGGTTCCAGCACCACGGCAAGTCCGCCGCGCCGGCCGTGGGTGATCGAGATGATGTCGCCGCGGCGCAGCGACGACAGCGCGTCATTGGCAGCTTGGCGGCGCTGCAGCCGCGACGAGCGCGCCTGCGCCCGTTCGCGCTCGCCGAGTGTCGCCCGCAGCCGCGCATACTCGAGCACCGACTCATCACCGAGTTCGTCGGCAAGCTGGCGCAACAGCTTCTCGTTACGCTCGGCCGCACGCACCAGCCCGACCACCGACCGGTCCGCCTGGTACTGCGCGAACGAGCGCTCCAACAGTTCGTGGGCCTGTTCCGGCCCCATCTGCGACACCAGGTTGATCGTCATGTTGTAGGACGGCGCGAACGAACTGCGCAGCGGGAACGTCCGGGTGGAGGCCAGCCCGGCCACCTCGGCAGGGTCGACGTCAGGTTGCCACAGCACCACGGCGTGGCCCTCGATGTCGATGCCGCGGCGGCCGGCCCGGCCGGTCAACTGCGTGTACTCGCCCGGCGTCAGCGGAAGGTGCTGTTCGCCGTTGAACTTCACCAGCCGCTCCAGCACCACGGTGCGCGCCGGCATGTTGATGCCCAGCGCCAGCGTCTCCGTCGCGAACACGACCTTGGTCAGCCCGGCCGTGAACAATTCTTCGACGGTGTGACGGAAGATCGGCAGCATGCCGGCGTGGTGGGCGGCGATGCCCCGCACCAGTCCCTCCCGCCATTCGTAGAAACCCAGTACGACGAGGTCGGCGTCGGACAGGTCCGCGGTGCGCCGGTCGATCACCTCGACGATGCGGGCGCGCTCGTCGTCGTCGGTCAACCGAAGCGACGAGCGCAGGCACTGGCCCACCGCCGCGTCGCACCCGGCACGGGAGAACACGAACACGATCGCGGGCAGTAGCGCGCTGTGGTCGAGTGCCGAGACCACGTCGGGACGCGACGCCGTGCGGTACAGCCGCGGCCGCTGCCCGCGGCCACGCCCACGGGGTGCCGCGTTGAGCAGCCGGTCGGCCTCGCGGCGATTTGCGATGTGGCGCAACAACTCCGGGCTGACCAGGGTGCCGCGGCCGGCCTCGTCCGGCCCGTCGCCGGCGGAGTAGTCGAACAGGTCGAACAACCGCTTGCCCACCATCATGTGCTGCCACAGCGGAACCGGCCGGTGTTCGTCGACCACCACGGTGGTGTCGCCGCGCACGGTCTGGATCCAGCCGCCGAACTCCTCGGCGTTGGACACCGTCGCCGACAGGCTCACCAGCCGCACCTCGTCGGGCAGGTGCAAGATCACCTCTTCCCAGACCGCGCCGCGCATCCGGTCGGCCAGGAAGTGCACCTCGTCCATCACCACATGTGAAAGCCCGTGCAGCGCAGACGAATCCGCGTACAACATGTTGCGCAGCACCTCGGTGGTCATCACCACCACCGGCGCGTGCGCGTTGATCGACACGTCTCCGGTGAGCAGGCCGATCTTCTCCGGTCCGTAGCGGCGCACCAGGTCGGTGTGCTTCTGGTTGGACAGCGCCTTGATCGGGGTGGTGTAGAAGCACTTGCGCCCGGCCTCCAGCGCCAGGTGCACGGCGAACTCGCCCACCACCGTCTTGCCTGCGCCGGTAGGTGCGCACACCAGGACCCCGTGCCCGCCTTCCAGCGCCGAGCACGCCTTCACCTGGAACGGGTCGAGCGTGAACGGCAGAAGCGCGGTGAACTTCGCCAGCTCGCCGCTGTTTGCTCTTCGCGCAAGCGGCTCATCGCTAGTCATGCGACGGCAGCGCCTCCGGCGCCTCGATCGGCGAGGCCTCGTCGTCGGAGACCGCCCATCCCGCGGCCGCCTCCCGCTTCGCCTTGCGCTTGTCGTGGATCCGGGCGATCTGGATCGCAAGCTCCAGCAACACGGTCAGCGCGAGACCCAGGGCGAGCATCGAGAACGGGTCCGACCCCGGTGTTGCGAACGCGGCGAACACGAACACCCCGAAGATCAGCCCCCGCCGCCAGGCCTTCAGCCGCTCGTAGCTGAGCACGCCGATCAGGTTCAGCATGACGATCAGCAGCGGGAACTCGAAGCCGACCCCGAACACCAGCAGCAGGTTGATCAGGAAACCGAAGTACCGGTCACCGGACAGTGCGGTCACCTGCACGTCGCTGCCGACCGTCAGCAGGAAGTGCAGGGCCTTGGACAGCACGACGTAGGCGAGCACGGCGCCGCTGACGAAAAGCACGGCCGCACAGCTCACGAACATCATCGCGAACCGGCGTTCGTTCTTGTACAGCCCCGGCGTGATGAACGCCCACAACTCGTACAGCCACACCGGACAGGCCAGCACGATGCCAGCGGTCAAGCCCACCTTCAGCCGCAGCATGAACTGGTCGAACGGCGCGGTCGCGAGCAGGCGGCAGGAGCCGTCGGGGCTGATGTCGGCCCGCGCGGACGATGGCAGCGAGCAGTAGGGCTGGCGCAGGAACTCGCCGAGGCTCTCCAGCCCGAAGAACGCGTGGCTGTACCAGATGAACCCGAAGACCGTGGTGACCGCGACCGCCGCCACCGAGATCAACAGCCGGGTGCGCAGCTCGCGGATGTGGTCGACGAGGGACATCGTCCCGTCGGGATTCGCCCGACTGCGGCGACGGCGAGGGTCGAGCCGCTTAAGGACGCCAGGGATCTTCACAAGCGGTGATCACACGCGCCGTGCGGCGCGACGCTCAAGCTGGTCGGCTGTGGTTCTGTTCAGTCGGCGGGGCCTCGACCCGCTCGGACTGCACGGGGTTGGCCTTCGGCAACTCCTCCGGCTTCCCCTCATGCTGCATCTCACGGATCTCCGACTTGAAGATCCGCATCGACTTGCCGAGCGAGCGGGCGGCGTCGGGCAGCTTCTTGGCACCGAACAGCAGAACGACCACCGCAACGAGGATGAGCAAGTGCCAGCCGTTTAAGCCGTTAGCCCACATGATCTACCTCCAGACGTCGCTTCGATGCTACCGCAGTGACGTAGCCTCATATGCCCGCAGCGCCGCCTCGGCGGCACTTCGCACCTGCGCTGCCAGGGACGACGGCGCCAAAACCGTCACTGCCGCCCCAAAGCCCAGCACCAGGCGCGCCATCCACTCCTCCGAGGCGTACGTCATCTGCGCTTCGCACGAGCCGTCCGGCAGTTCGCGCACCAGCCGCATCGGGAAGTAGTCGAACATCCAGGTGGCGGTAGGCGCGATGCGCAGCGTCGCCGCCGGCAGTGACGGGTCGGCGTCGAACAGCGCCGTGTCGGGCGCGGCTCGGGTGGCCAGCGGCGGCGGCGCCGACGGCTCGTGGAGCACCTCGGCCGAGTCGATGCGGTCGAACCTGAACAACCGCACGCCCTCCGCGCTACGGCACCACGCCTCCAGGTAGCTCTGGTCGCCGATCAACAGGATCCGGATCGGGTCGACCACGCGGTGCGACGTCGTGTCGTGCGACGCCGAGTAGTAGTCGATCGCCACCGCTCGGCGCAGTCGCACCGCCTCGCGGACGGCCGCGGCCGCCGGGCTCTCGTGCGCGCTCGCCTCGTCGGGCATCGCGTTCTGCCCCGCCCCGGCCGCCGACTCGATCTTGGCGATCGCGCTGCGTGCGGCCTCCGGGTTGACCATGCCCGGCACCTCGACGAGCGCCCGCAACGCCACCAGCATGGCCGTCGCCTCCGGCGACGTCAGGCGCAGCGGCCGGTCCATCCCGGCCGAGAAGATCACCTCAATGCTTTCTTCGGAGAACGCGAGGTCGATCAGGTCGCCCGGGCTGTAGCCGGGAAGTCCGCACACCCACAGCTGGTTGAGGTCGGCCATCAGTTGCTTGGTGCTCACGCCGAGGTCGGCGGCGGCGTCCGCGGCGCTGATCCCCGGGTTGGCCTTGAAGTACGGCACCATGTTGAGCAGCCGGACCAGCCGCGTGGACAGCTGCGTCACGCCGTCACCTGGCCCGCTTGCGCGCGCAACCGCGCCATCACCTCGTCGCGCAGCGACTCGGGCTCCAGCACGACGGCGTCGGCACCGTATCCGGCGACCTCGCGGGCCAGGCGGTCCATCGAGCCGATGTCGATCGCGATCACGTCGCCGTTGCGGCCGCCCAGTGGCGTGCGCTCGACGACAGCGCCGGCACGCCGCAGCGCGGTGGCGCGGCCGTCGGCCACCCAGATCCGCGCCTCGACGCCCGTCGGCGCCTCACCCACCGCCCTCGCGACGATGTTGCGCAGGTCGACGCCGTCGGGCTTGCGCACCGCGCCGACGGGCCCGATGGGCGTCACCTCCGCACCGATACGCGACAGCCGGAACGTGCGCACCGCGTCGCGGTCGCGGTCTTTGCCGACGAGATACCAGCGGCCGCGGTCGGTGACCACACCCCACGGCTCGACGGTGCGGATGCTGTACGGCTCGACCCGCGAGGACCGGTGCTGGAATTGCACCGCTTGCCCAGAGTCGATGGCGCCCAACAGGATTGGCAGCACCGGCTCGGAGCCGCGGATGCCGGGCAGCGCGGCTGCCGACGCGATCGAGACCGGGGAGCTGGAGGAGTCGACGGCTTCGATATCGATGCCGGCCGCGCGCAGCTTCAGCAGCGCGCCCTGGGTGGCGGTGATGAGCTCCGGCGACTGCCACAGCTGCACGGCGACGGCGACGGCCGCCGCCTCGTCGGGGGTCAGCGCGATGTCGGGCAGCGCGTAGGCGTCACGCTTGATCCGGTAACCCTCGGCCGGGTCGAGCTTGCTCACCCGCCCGGTTTCCAACGGGATGCCCAGGTCGCGGAGTTCGTTCTTGTCGCGCTCGAACATCCGGGAGAACGCCTCGTCGGTCGGGCAGTCGGAGTAGCCGAGGACGGTGTTGCGGATGCGTTCGGCGGTCAGGTAATTGCGGGTGGCCAGCAGGGCGATGACGAGGTTCATCAACCGCTCGACTTTGGAGATCCCCACGGGCTCTAGCCTAATTGCCGGATTGCGCCGAAATTGCATTCCACGTGGTGCTCACTCGCACTTCTCCGCGGCAGTTGCAATCTCGGGACGCTCACACGTCACATGCTGGCGATCAGGCGCTTGACCCGCTCGTCGACCGACCGGAACGGGTCTTTGCACAGCACGGTCCGCTGTGCCTGATCGTTGAGCTTGAGGTGCACCCAGTCGACGGTGAAGTCGCGGCCCGCCTCCTGCGCGGCGCTGATGAATTCGCCGCGCAGCTTCGCCCGCGTGGTCTGCGGAGGCGTGTCGACGGCTTCTTCGATCTCCTCGTCGGTGGTGATGCGCGCAGCAAGGCCTTTGCGCTGCAGCAGGTCGAAGACGCCGCGGCCGCGCTTGATGTCGTGATAGGCCAGGTCCAGCTGGGCGATCTTGGGATCCGACAACTCCATGTTGTAGCGATTCTGGTAGCGGTCGAACAGCTTGCGCTTGATCACCCAGTCGATCTCGGTGTCCACCTTGGCGAAGTCCTGGCTTTCCACCGCGTCGAGTTGGCGGCCCCACAGGTCGACCACCTGCTCGACCTGCGCGTTGGGCTCGCGGGTCTGAAGGTGCTCGACGGCGCGGGCGTGGTACTCGCGCTGGATGTCCAGCGCGCTGGCCTGCCTGCCGCCGGCCAGACGAACCGGGCGCCGGCCGGTGAGGTCGTGGCTGACCTCGCGGATCGCCCGGATCGGGTTGTCCAGCGAGAAGTCGCGGAACGCCACGCCGGACTCGATCATCTCCAGCACCAGCGCCGCGGTGCCGACCTTGAGCATGGTCGTGGTCTCGCACATGTTGGAGTCGCCGACGATGACGTGCAGGCGGCGGTACTTCTCGGCGTCGGCGTGCGGCTCGTCGCGGGTGTTGATGATCGGGCGGCTGCGGGTGGTGGCGCTCGACACGCCTTCCCAGATGTGTTCGGCGCGCTGGGACAGACAGAACGTCGCGGCCTTCGGTGTCTGCAGCACCTTGCCCGCCCCGCAGATGAGCTGGCGGGTGACCAGGAACGGCAGCAGCACGTCGGAGATCCGGGAGAACTCCCCCGCACGCACGATCAGATAGTTCTCGTGGCAGCCGTAGGAGTTGCCGGCCGAGTCGGTGTTGTTCTTGAACAGGTAGATGTCGCCGCCGATGCCCTCGTCGGCCAGCCGCTGCTCGGCGTCGATCAGCAGGTCTTCCAGGACGCGTTCGCCGGCACGGTCGTGGGTGACCAACTGCACCAGGCTGTCGCACTCGGCGGTCGCGTACTCCGGATGGCTACCGACGTCGAGGTAGAGCCGCGCGCCGTTGCGCAGGAACACATTGCTGCTGCGGCCCCACGACACCACGCGGCGGAACAGGTAGCGCGCGACCTCGTCGGGGCTCAGGCGCCGGTGGCCGTGGAACGTGCAGGTGACACCGAATTCGGTTTCGATGCCCATGATTCGCCGCTGCACGATTCGAGCGTACTGGTTGACGAGGGAAGCTGGCGCGCAACACCCGGAGTATCGCGGGCCGCTGAACTGCGGTGGCGGCGCGGTTCTGGATGGAGAATTTGCGTGGTATCAATCAGGTATCATCTCCGTCATGGGTATGACTCTGCGCACCAGTGATGAGCAGACAGAAGCGCTACGCCGGCAGGCCGCCGCCGAGGGGCGTTCGATGCAGGCGGTCGCGCTATCTGCCATTGACGAGTACATCGCCCGGCGGGCGCACAAGGCCAAAGTCGCCACGGCGCTGCAGCGCGTGGTGCGCGAGGAGGCCGGGGTTCTGGAGCGCCTCAAGGACGCATGACCGAGTACCTCGATCTCGAAGATCTGCTGGAAATTGCACGTGCGGCCGTCGGTGAGGATGTCGTCGTCGGGGACTACGGCTTACTGGAATCAGCTCTTGCCCGGCCTCGGGCGTCAGCGTTCGGCCAAGATGCCTACCCAGATCTGCACCTCAAGGCCGCATCGCTACTGCACTCCCTGGCGCGTAACCATGCACTGGTAGACGGAAACAAGCGGTTCGCGTGGACGGCCTGCCGGACGTTCCTGGCGGTCAACGGGCAGTGGATCAGCGCGCCCGAGGACGAACGCTTCGACCTTGTGATCCGGGTAGCCACCGGTGTAGTGGCCGATCTCGAAGAGATCGCCGAGCAACTCCGCAAATGGAGCTACCAGGAGGGCTGAAGCGCTCGATTGCGGGCTGAGTCTTGGCGGCCCTGTGGATAACATCAGCAGGCGACGGCGCGGAAATGCCAGCATGAGGCATGGGGGGAAGACCGACTGTGTCGCAGGCGAAGTCATGGACGCCGGATTCGTTGCGACAGGCCGCCGACGCGTGGGACGCCGCAGCGACCGACACCCGGCGCGAGTTCGACGTGGTGGTGCAGGGCCTGCGCGATACGCACGACTTCTGGACGGGGGGCGCGGCCGACGCCGCGCGTGAGCGCGGCGCGAAAACGGGGGCAGACGCGAGCAGGCTGGCCCGCGCACTGGTGGCCGCCGGCGTGGCCGCCCGAGACGGCGCAGAGGTCATCACGGCCGCCCGAGACGACGTCCTCGGGTCAGTGGCCGCCGTCGAGGCGCTGGGCTTCACCGTCGCCGACGACGGCACCGTCACGCCGCCCGCTCAACCGCCGGCGACCGTTCTCGCGACGTCTGGGGGCGACACACAACTCGCCCAGGAGGTATTGCGCACGGGCGCAGTGGAATTCACTCGTGAGATCGTCGGCAAGCTCGACGCACTGGCCGCCGCGGACGACGACGCCGCCCACGACATCGAGGATGCCTTCCACGGCGTCACGTCAGAGCCCACGGCACCCACCGGGCTGGGCGACAACCCGGTAGCCAACTGGCCGACCATGAGCCAGGACAGCATCGCGGCGCAGATCGCCGCGATGACACCCGAGCAGCGCCGCGCACTGGTCGAGACGCACCCGCAGCAGGTCGGCAACACCGACGGCGTGCCGTGGGACATGCGCGTGGCCGCCAACCGCCCGAACATCGAGCAAGCCATCCTCGACGGGCGCCGCGAGCTCGATCAGACGACGGACCCGAACAAGCGCGACGCGGTCCAGCGGCGGATCGGGTTCTATCAGGGTCTGCTGTCCGAGGTGCCCGACCCCACCGGCCGGCCCGGCCGCGTGCAGCGTCAGATCCTGGCCTTCGATCCCGCCCGCTCGTCACTCGTCGAACTGATCGGCGACCTCGGCACCGCCAAGAACGTCGGGGTACTGGTGCCCGGCATGAACACCAACGTCGAGGGCTCTGCGGCCAACACCGAGACCGCCAAGCGGTTCGTCCAAGCCGCCCACGGCGACCTGGCGATGATCACGTACCTCGGCGGCCCGTTCCCCCAGGGCGGAGTACCCGACGGCATCGACGACGCGATGGACACCCACTACGCCACGGACATGGCACCGCGGCTGGTGTCGTTCAGCGAGGACGTCAACCGCGTCGTCGACACCACCGGCCGGGGCATCGCGGTCAGCTACCTCGGCCACTCCTACGGCGGATCGGTTCTCGGCACCGCCGAGGCCATGGGCCTGACCGCCGACCGCACGATCTACGTCGAAGCCGCCGGCGCCGGTGTCGGCGTCGATGACCTCGGCGACTGGCACAACGAAAACCCAAATGTGATGCGGTATTCGATGACCGCGCCCGGGGACTGGATCGAGCCGCTGCAAGGGATGCCGTTCAACCCGCACGGCGCCGATCCCGACGAGATGGACGGCGTAATCCACCTTGCCACCGGCGATTACGACGACGGGCGGCGGATGGGCGGCGTGGACACCCACAGCGATGTGCTCAACGAACCCTCCGATGCGTGGCGCAACATTCTGGCGGTGATGACGGGCCAGCCGTACAGCGTCGACGTCGACCCGATCGACTTCCTGCCGCAGTGGGCGAGACCGCCGTGGTTGCGCCTGACGGGGTGAAAACCCTTGCCGAGACTACGGTTGTGGACGCGACACGCCGACGAACGCGCCAACAACCGTAGTGTCGGCGCGATTCCGAATCACTTTCCCTGCGGCAGTAGCGATTCCAGCGCCGATCCGGTGATACGGCGGAACGCCCGGCGCGGGCGGTTCTGATCCAGGATGGCCACCTCGAGCGTCGACACCCCCAGCGTGCGAGCCTCGGACGAGCCCGACCCGTTGCCGCTGGTGCCGGCCTCGAGCGCGTTGACCGCAACGCCGACAGCCTCGGCCAGCGTGGAGTTCTCCTGGTACGAGTCCTTCAGCGCGGTGATGATCGGCTCCGTCGACCCGCCCATCACGACGTAGTGCGGCTCGTCGTTGATCGAGCCGTCATAGGTGATCCGGTACAGCTCAGGCGGTTTCGTCTCGCCGAAGTGGGCGACCTCGGCCACGCACAGCTCGACCTCGTACGGCTTGGCCTGCTCGGTGAAGATGGTGCCCAGCGTCTGCGCGTACACGTTGGCCAGCTGGCGGCCCGTCACGTCGCGGCGGTCGTAGGCGTATCCGCGTGTGTCGGCGAACTGGATGCCGCCGCGGCGCAGGTTGTCGAACTCGTTGAACCGGCCGACCGCGGCGAACCCGACGCGGTCGTAGAGCTCACTGACCTTCTGCAGAGAGCGCGACGGATTCTCCGCCAAGAACAGCACGCCGCCGTTGTACGCCAACGCGAGAACGCTGCGGCCCCTGGCGATGCCCTTGCGTGCGAGCTCCGAACGCTCGCGCATCGCCTGCTCGGGCGAGATGAAGTACGGGAAGGTCACGGGCCACCCCGCGCGTCAGTGGGCTCTGTGAAGTCCGCACGCAAAGTCTTTGTCCGCGAACGGTTTTCGATGATCTCGCGGGCCAGCTCCGCGATGCGCGCCTCGGGCACCTCGGCGGCGCCCTCGGCGCTGATGGTCACCGCGGTCGGGAAGATGCCGCGCACCAGGTCCGGACCGCCGGTGGCCGAGTCGTCGTCGGCGGCGTCGTAGAGGCTTTCCACCGCGACCCGAAGGGCCGAATCCGCGTCGACCACTTGGGGATACAGCTTCTTGATCGCCGACCGGGCGAACACCGACCCCGAGCCCACCGACTGGTAGCCCTCGTCCTCGATGTTCCAGCCGCCGGCAGCGTCGAACGACACGATCCGCCCGGCTGCTTCGGCGTTGGCGTCGTCGATGTCGTAACCGACCAACAGCGGAAGCGCCACCAGTCCCTGCATGGCCGCGCCGAGATTGCCGCGCACCATGATCGCCAGCCGGTTCACCTTGCCGGCGAACGTCAGCGGCACGCCTTCCAACTTTTCGTAGTGCTCGAGTTCGACGGCGTACAAACGGGCGAACTCCACCGCGATCGCCGCAGTGCCCGCGATCCCCGTCGCGGTGTAGTCGTCGGTGATGTACACCTTCTTGACATCGCGGCTGGCAATCATGTTGCCCTGGGTGGCACGCCGGTCTCCGGCGACCACCACACCGCCGGGATAGTTCAACGCGACGATCGTGGTGCCGTGCGCCAGTTGCGCACCGGCCGATCCGACATCGCCGCTGACGGGAAGCAACTGCGGCGCCTGCCGGCGCAGATATTCAGAAAATGACGACAAGTCCAGCGGTACGGATGAGGCTCCGGAATTGGGTTTTGGGATGGCCAGCTGTTCGCGGTGGGGCCAGGTCACTGTCCGCCCTTCTGGACGTATGCCCGCACGAAATCTTCGGCGTTTTCCTCGAGCACGTCGTCGATCTCGTCCAGCAGATCGTCGGTTTCCTCGGTCAGCTTCTCGCGGCGCTCCTGCCCGGCGGCCGCGTTGCCGGTGAGGTCGTCGTCATCGCCGCCGCCACCGCCACGCTTGGTCTGCTCCTGAGCCATCGCTGCCTCCTGCATCGGTCATCGGCGGCCTGCGGGCCGCCGGTATCTCTACCCTACCGTTCAGAGCTCCGATTACTCGGCGAACATCACGCCGTGGTGAGCTGGTCCACAAGTTCGGCGGCTGTTTGCACCGACTCCAAAAGCGCGCCGACGTGCGCCTTACTGCCGCGCAGTGGTTCCAGGGTCGGGATGCGCACCAGCGAGTCGCCGCCGAGATCGAAGATCACCGAATCCCAGCTCGCCGCGGCGATGTCGGCGCCGAACCGCCGCAGGCATTCGCCGCGGAAGTACGCGCGGGTGTCCGTCGGCGGATTCTCCACCGCGTCGAGCACCTGCTGCTCGGTGATGAGCCGCTTCATCGATCCGCGCGCCACCAGCCGGTTGTAGAGACCCTTGTCCAGCCGCACGTCCGAATACTGAAGGTCGACCAGGTGTAGGCGCGGCGCCGACCAGCCGAGGTTCTCCCGGTGCCGGAAGCCATCGAACAAGCGCAGTTTGGCCGGCCAGTCGAGGAGTTCGGCGCACTCCATCGGGTCGCGCTCCAGCAGGTCGAGCACCTCGGCCCAGGTCTGCACGACGTGGGCGGCGCGCCGGTCGGGGTCCCGACTGTCCACCAGCTTGGCCACCCGGTCCAGGTAGATGCGCTGCAGCGCCAGTCCGGTCAGCTCGCGGCCGTCGGCCAGCGCCACGGTGGCCCGCAGCGTGGGATCGCGGCTGATCACGTGTACCGCGTGCACCGGCCGGGCCAATGCCAGGTCAGACAGGTCGATACCGTCTTCGATCAGGTCGAGCACCAGCGCGGTTGTCCCGAGCTTCAGATACGTCGACGTCTCGGCGAGGTTCGCGTCGCCGATGATGACGTGCAGCCGCCGATACTTGTCGGCGTCGGCGTGCGGCTCGTCGCGGGTGTTGATGATGCCCCGTTTGAGGGTGGTCTCCAGCCCGACCTCGACCTCGATGTAGTCGGCGCGCTGCGACAGCTGGAACCCGGGTTCGTCGCCGGCCGGCCCGATCCCGACCCGGCCCGACCCGGTGATCACCTGCCGCGACACCAGAAACGGCGTCAGCCCGGCGATCACCGCCGAGAACGGGGTCTGCCGCGACATCAGGTAGTTCTCGTGCGACCCGTACGACGCGCCCTTGCCGTCGACGTTGTTCTTGTACAGCTGCAGCCTGGCCGCGCCGGGCACGCTCGCGACATGCCGTGCGGCCGCTTCCATCACGCGCTCGCCGGCCTTGTCCCAGATCACCGCGTCCAGCGGATCGGTGCACTCCGGCGCGGAATACTCCGGGTGCGCGTGGTCGACGTACAACCGGGCGCCGTTGGTCAGGATCATGTTCGCGGCGCCCACCTCGTCGGCGTCGACGATCGGCGGCGGACCGGCCGTGCGGGACAGGTCGAACCCGCGGGCATCGCGCAGCGGCGACTCGACCTCGTAGTCCCAGCGGGTTCGCTTGGCGCGCTGGATGCCCGCGGCGGCGGCGTAGGCCAGCACCGCCTGCGTCGACGTCAGAATCGGATTCGCGGTCGGGTCGGACGGCGACGAAATGCCGTACTCGACCTCGGTCCCGATAATCCGTTGCATTGCTTCAGCCTAAAGCGTGCCCTGACGCTGCAAGATGTTCCCCATGCCGACACCCGTCGCCGCCCGCCGCGCCGCCGAGCGGTGGTTCCTCGACAACGGGTTGCCGTCGGTGCTGACGCGCCAGGCCAAATGGCGCGGGCTCTGGCCGCGTTCTGCGCCGGTGCTCGCAGGTTTTGCCGCGCTCATGGTGGTCGGCACGGTGATCTTTCTGCTCATCGGCACTCTCGACGTCGACATCGAAAACGAGCCGTCCACAGCGGAGTGGATCGTCCTCGGCCTGATCGCCGCCGCCGTCCCGCTGATCGTCGTCACCGGCTGGCTGGTGTCGCGGCTGCACAGCTCGCGGGCACGCGTCGTGGCGGCAACCACTGCGGCGGCGGTCGCCCTGGCCGGCGACGCCCTCACCGGGGACGCCTTCGACGTCGCCAGTTCGGCTCTCGGGCTTCTGGTCGTGCCGTTGTTGACGGCGACGGGCCTCGGCTCGGTGCTGGGGTGGGCGCTGCGGTTGGCGGCGTCGCAGTTCTCTTTGGTCGGGCAGCTGGTGCTGCGGGCGCTGCCCGTGGTGCTGCTGACAGTGCTGGTGTTCTTCAACTCGCCGGTGTGGTTGATGGTGTCCTCGGTCAGCCGCGCCCGGCTGTGGCTGGCGCTGGTGTTCCTCGGCGCGATCGCCGCGGTGTTCCTGATCTCCAGCACGCTCGAGCGGGTGCGACCGATCCTGTGGTCGCCGGGCGAACCGCCCGACGAGGCCGGCGGTCTGGCGGGCACGCCGTTCGAGTCGATGCCCGACCCCGCCTCCGCCGCCCCGCTGAGCCGCCGGGAACGGTTCAACGTGGTGTTCGTGCTGATCGTCTCCCAACTGGCTCAGGTGCTGACCGTGGCCGTGGTGACCGCGTTGATCTTCTTCGTGTTGGGTCTGATCCTGCTCAACTCGGAGCTGCTCGCGGCGCTGACGCGCAATCCGGTCAGTGACGGGCAACTGCTGTGGATGACCGTCCCGGTGCCCAACTCGCTCATCCAGATCACGCTGTTCCTGGCGGCGCTGACGTTCATGTACCTCAGCGCGCGGGCCGTCGGCGACGGCGAGTACCGGTCCCACTTCCTGGACCCGCTGATCGACGACCTGCGGCTGACACTGGTGGCGCGCAACCGGTACCGCGCAGCGATGGCGGGCGTCTGAGATGACCGACGGCGTGCACGAGTGGTTCCTGCAGCGGGGGTTGCCGCTGGTCCTGACCCGCCGCGTGCGCGCCCGCGCACTGATCGAGCGCTCCGCGCCGATGGTCGGCGGCCTCGGTGCGCTGGTGGCGGTGCTGCTGCTGCTCGCCGACGCCACCCACGGCCGCACACCGCCGGTGAACGTCGTCTTGGGCACCGCGTACGCCGCCGCGCTTGCCGCCACGCCCGCGCTGCTGTACGTGCTGCACCGCGCGCACCCCGGTCAGCGAGGCCACCCGCCGCTCGGTGGCATGGCTGGTGCTCGCACTCTTCGTGCTCGGCCTTCCGGTGATCGACTCCGGGTGGTCGTGGACAGCGCTCGCCGAAGTCCCCGTGTTCGTCGTCGTGTCGATGCTGGCGGTCTGGCTCACCTACCTCGGTATCGGATCAATTGTGTTGTGGGCGTTGCGATTTGCCTGGGTGCAGTTCGGGGCGCTGGGTGCGCTGATGAGCGGCGCGCTGCCCCTGCTGATGATCACCGTGCGGGTGTTCTTCACCGCCGACCTGTGGCAGCTCACCGCGCGGCTGACCCGCGACCGGCTGTGGCAGACCGTCGGTTTCCTCGCGCTGGTTGCCGTCGCGTTCATGGTCGCGACGATCCAGGACGAGGTTCGCGCGCTGCGCGAGGGCCGGGCCGCCGCCAAACCGGCACAAGAGCTTCTGGCGGCTACCCCGCTGGCCGCCCATGCGCAGGGGTTGGCGACGGCGCCACCGATGTCACGACCGGAGAAGCTGAACATCCTTGCGGTGATGGTGGTTTCGCAGGCGATCCAGGTGGTGCTGTTCACCGCGGTGATCTTCGCGTTCTTCGTTGCCCTCGGAACGATCGCCGTGCCCGACGACGTGGCGGTGGTGTGGTCGCAGGAGACGGCATGTCCTGACGGCACCCAACCGCCCTGTCCCGGAACCTGGTTCGGCATCAAGACCCCACTGCCGCAGACGCTGGTGCAGACGTCGCTGTTCGTTGCCGTGCTGTCGGGGCTCTACTTCACGGCTGGCCGGCCGCGACGTCCACCGATCAGTCGACGGGCACGGCCTCGACGAGACTGAAGGGTGATACCGTCGGTACGACCCTTGTCATCCTGAACCCGGATCGCTCGAGCAGCCTTCGGTATTCAGCCGCGGTGCGCTCACGACCGTTCACCCCCAGCAGCATCTCGAGATCGGCCCATTTGCCCATGAATTCGCGGTCATGATCGGGAATGACGAGTTCCACCAGCAAGATCCTGGCCTCGTCATCCATTGCGGCGCGCACGTTGCGCAAGATCGCCGCAGCCTCGTCGTCGGGCCAGTCGTGGACGATGTGCTTGAGGACGTACATGTCGGCACCGGACGGCACGCTGTCGAAGAAGGAGCCCCCTTCTACCCGAACCCGTTCCGAAACACCGAGTTTGCGCAACAGGTCCGGTGCTGCGGCGACCACGTCGGGCATGTCGTAGAGCACACCACGGGCCGTCGGCGCCGACGACAGGATCGCCGCCAGCAGCCGACCGTGGCCACCGCCCACGTCGACGATCTGCCGGCATCGCGTGAAATCGTAGGCGGCGACGATGGCGTGCTCGGCCATCTCCGAAATGCTGGTCATCGCGTCGTTGAAAAGCGTTGCGAGCTGGCGGTCGTCACTCAGATACTCGAAAAACCCCTTGCCGTACAACACCGGAACGCTTGCGGTACCGGTCCTGATGGAGTTGGCCAGCATGCTCCAGTGCGCACGGTGCTGCGGAGATCCGTAGAACATCGCCGCACCCGCCATCGATACCGGCGCATCCGTGCGCAGCGTGTCGGCGAGCGGGTTCAGGGCATAGGCGCCGTCAGGGAGTTGGCGGAACACGCCCCGGCTGATCAGCGCGCGCATGAGCCGACTCAACGCGTCGGGGTCCGCTCCGACCTGTCGCGCAAGATCGTCAGCGCTCAGCGGGCCCACGGCGAGCGCGTCAGCAATCCCGAGTTCCGCGGCAACCTCGATCGCCTGCGACGTCCATGCCGCCAGGATCATTTCCAGCATCGTGATGGGCGCAGGGGCCAGTTTCTGGTGAACGCGATACAGACCGTATCGCAGGCGCTCCACCAACCTCACTAATCGAACCGGTGGCACCGCACACCTCCAGATCAAATTGATTAGATGCTACTCTATTCAATAAAGTTGACTATATGGAAGGTCACGGAGGCGTGTCAACCGCTCCCCGAATGCAGTCTCGCCGCACATATGACAACAGCCGTCGCCGAGCCGACGCCCAGGCACGTCAGCGCAGGATCGTCGAGACGGCGACGACGCTGTTCGTCGAGCAGGGCTTCGGGGTGACGTCGATCGACCAGATCGCGGCCGCGGCGGATGTCTCCCCGCAGACCGTGTACGCGATCTTCGGGTCGAAGGCGGCCGTGCTGTCCCGCGCCATCGACGTCGCGGTACTCGGCGACTACGGGACTGCCCCGTTGGCCGAGCGGATGCCCGTGCTGGCCGAGATGTCGAGCAAGCAGCACCGCCTCCATTTCGCGGCCGCGGCGCGCTTCGTCCGGGAACTGCACGAGCGGGTGGCACCGCTGATGCGGGTGATGGAGCAGGCCGCTGCCACCGATCCGGGCTTGGACGAACTGCGTATGAGATTGACCCGTGAGATCCGTGCCGACTGTGCAGTATGGATCGCACAGTTGGGGCGGGCGCTGCGCCCGGGCTTGACCAAGGCCCGGGCGGCGGACGTAATGGTGACGATCCAGTCGCCGTACATCTATTCGATGCTCACTGTGGACCTCGGTTGGTCGCCGGTCCAATACGAGCGTTGGCTCGCCCACGCCATGCCGCATATGCTGCTGCGACCGGAGTTCCTGTCGGAGTAGATTGCCGGCGTGGACGTATTCGGGAAGCGTTACGGGGAGGTGCTTCTCGTGCGCCTCGGCGAGTCGGGACCGGAAGCCACCGTCTTCAACAGCTTTCCGCTGAACGACTGTCCGCAGGAGCTGTGGTCGAAACTCGACACCGAAGCCATCGCCCGGGAGAACGACGCCCAGATGGTCCTGCTCAACGGCCCCCGCTACTGGTTGATGAGCCGCATCGAGAAAGCGCCCGGCGCGGAGCAGGAGAGAAAGAGCTTCGGCGGGATCGAGATGCTCCGGCAGGCCACGGTTCAGCTGTCGTCGATGAGCCCGGCGCCGTACACCGTGAACCGGGTTAATCGCAAGGCGCTCTTCACGTTCGACGCCGGCCGGCCGGTGTTCGAGCTCGTAGATCCCGACGGCCGGCGGTGGGTGATGCAGACATTCAGCCAGACCGTCGACAACGCGCTGTCGCTGGATGATCTGCCCGGTCTGGCGAGCCGCCTCAAGCTACCGTCCAGATGGTCCTACGAGTCGCGGACCCTAACCAGCCCGCTGCAAGTGGACACCACCACGCAGGAGGCCCAGGTCACCCGGGACGACCTGGCCAACAGCTACTCACTGGAAACCGATCAGAGCTTGTAACCGATGGCGCGCAGCAGATCACGGCGCGCGGCCACGTCGTCCTCGGTCTCCACGCCGAGCGGGGGCTCTCCGTCGATCACGCCGACGATGCCGCGGCCACGCGGGGTGACCGCCACCAGCACGTCCACCGGGTTGGCGGTGGCGCAGTAGATCGAGCAGACCTCCGGCACCGCCTTGATCGGGTTGAGCACATTGACCGGAAACCCGTCACGCAAGAAGATCACGAAGCTGTGCCCGGCCCCGATGGCCAGCGCGTTGCGGGTGGCCAGGTCCACCAGCTCGGGGTCGTTGCCGCTGCGACGAACCAGCCGCGGGCCGGAGGCCTCGCAGAACGCCAGTCCGAACTTCAGCGGGCCGCCGACTCCGACCAGTGCCTCGTGTAGGTCCTCGACCGTCTTGATGAAATGCGCCTGCCCGATCACAACGTTGAGGTCGACGGGCTTCTCGACGGGCACCACATCCCAGGAAAGCGACGTTGTCACGCTCCTATGCTGCCACCCGGCGGCCGCCGAGGGTGCGCAGAATGCCACGCGCAGCGGCGTGTCGCTGGCACGACACGCACGTTCGCGCAGGGCGGCTACAGGTACTGGCCGAGGTTGCTCTCGGTGTCGATGGCACGCGATGCGCTGCTGGTCTTGCCGGTGACCAGCGTGCGGATGTACACGATCCGCTCGCCCTTCTTGCCCGAGATCCGCGCCCAGTCGTCGGGGTTGGTGGTGTTGGGCAAGTCCTCGTTCTCAGCGAACTCGTCCACGATCGAGTCGAGCAGATGCTGGATGCGCAGACCGGGCTGCGCGGTCTCCAGCACCGACTTGATCGCATACTTCTTCGCGCGGTCGACGACGTTCTGGATCATCGCCCCGGAGTTGAAGTCCTTGAAGTACATGACTTCCTTGTCGCCGTTGGCGTACGTCACCTCGAGGAACCGGTTGTCGTCGATCTCGGCGTACATCCGCTCCACGACCTTCTCGATCATCGCCTTGATGCACACCGTCCGGTCGCCGCCGAACTCGGCCAGGTCCTCGGCGTGCAACGGCAGGAACTCGGTCAGGTACTTGCTGAAGATGTCCTGAGCCGCCTCGGCGTCGGGCCGCTCGATCTTGATCTTGACGTCCAGCCGGCCGGGCCGCAGGATCGCCGGGTCGATCATGTCCTCGCGGTTTGACGCGCCGATCACGATGACGTTCTCGAGCCCCTCGACGCCGTCGATCTCACTCAGCAGCTGCGGCACGACCGTGGTCTCCACGTCCGAGCTGACCCCGGTGCCGCGGGTGCGGAAGATCGAGTCCATCTCGTCGAAGAACACGATCACCGGCGTCCCCTCGGACGCCTTCTCGCGGGCGCGCTGGAAGATCAGCCGGATGTGGCGCTCGGTTTCGCCGACGAACTTGTTCAGCAGCTCCGGGCCCTTGATGTTGAGGAAGTACGACTTCGCCTCGCGGGAGTCGTCGCCGCGGACCTCGGCCATCTTCTTGGCCAGCGAGTTGGCGACGGCCTTGGCGATCAGCGTCTTGCCGCAGCCGGGCGGGCCGTACAGCAGGACGCCTTTTGGCGGGCGCAGCATGTACTCGCGGTAGAGCTCCTTGTGCAGGAACGGCAGCTCGACCGCGTCGCGAATCTGCTCGATCTGCCGGGTCAGCCCGCCGATGTCGCTGTAGCTGACGTCGGGCACCTCCTCGAGCACGAGATCTTCGACCTCGGCCTTGGGGATGCGCTCGAACGCGTAGCCGGCCTTGGTGTCCACCAGCAGCGAGTCGCCCGGCCGCAGCCTGCGGGGCCTGTCGAGCTCGTCGAGCGCCTCGGCCACCTCGGGCGCCATGTCCTCGGCCGCCAGCAGCGGCTCGGCCAGCCAGACGATGCGCTCCTCGTCGGCGTGACCGACCACCAGCGCGCGGTGACCGTCGCCCAGGATCTCGCGCAGGGTGCTGATCTCGCCGACCGCCTCGAAGTGGCCGGCCTCGACGACTGTCAGCGCCTCGTTCAGCCGGACCGTCTGGCCCTTCTTCAGCGACTGCACCTCGATGTTGGGCGAGCACGTCAGCCGCATCTTGCGGCCGGAGGTGAAGACGTCGACGGTGTCGTCGTCTTGAACCGAAAGCAAAACGCCGTACCCACTCGGCGGCTGGCCGAGACGGTCGACCTCCTCGCGCAGCGCCAACAACTGCTGCCGGGCCTCTTTGAGGGTTTCCATTAATTTTGCGTTTCGGGCCGCGAGCGAGTCGATACGCGCCTCGAGCTGGTGGATATCGCGCGCACTGCGGATGCCACCCTGGGCGCTCAGGGTGGATTCCAGTTGTTCCCGAAGGGCCGCGGCCTCGCGGCGCAACTCCTCCAGTTCGGCAGCGTCGTCGCTGGACATCGGTGTTCCGAAGTCCGAACGCTCAGACTCACTCATGTTGCGCTCCTCTCCCGCACCTGAAGTTCGTGCGGTGGATACTCCAACGCTACCGGCGAATGCCCGTTCGCGTGCGGTGTAAAAACCGGGCGCGTCGACTGAACTGCTAGCGTTACGTTTTCGTCGGGCGGAACGAAAGGAACTTTGTGAGCCTGAAAACCCTAACCACTGGTGTCGCAGCGGCCACTCTGGTCGGTGCTGCGGCCGTCGGTGTTACCTCAATTGCATCTGTCCCTACAACCGCGTCGCCGGCGATCACGCCCGTGGTGTTCGGCGCGCCCCTACCGCTGGACAGCGACCCCGCACTCGGCGGTCAGCTGGCCGGCATCCTGAGCCAGATCGCCAACGGCGCGACGGTCACCGAGAACGCCGCTCTGATCCAAGGCGGCGTCGGCATCCTCGAGGGCCGGCAAGCGAACAAGGTCTTGACCCAAGCTCGCCAGAACGGCTCGCTGCCCCTCGATATCTCGGTGTCCAGCGTCTCGCCACCTGCTGGCGACGGCTCGGTGACGGCACAAGTCACCGCTTCGGGCCCGCACCTGGCGCCTTTCACCAGGCCGGTCGTCTTCGTGCCCGGCGGACCCCAGGGCTGGATGGTGTCGAAATCCTCGGCCGTAGCGCTGCTTCAGGCGGCGATGGCCTGACGTTGATTCGTCTGATGGCGCGGCGGCGTCCAACGGCACTGGCCGTGGTCGCCGCCGCGCTGTTGCTGGGGGCGGCATGCGGCAACGACAAGCACCCGGCGGCTTCGGAATCCTCGTCGGCGACGAGCACCCCGTCGTCGGTGCTTGCCGCGCCGCCCTCTGAAACACCGTTGCCGCCGCCCGAGGCGCTCACCGACGTGCTGTACCGGCTGTCGGACACTTCTGTTCCCGGTGACCAGAAGGTCGGTCTCGTCGAAGGTGCCGATGCCGGCGACGCAGAGAAGCTCGACAAGTTCGGCAAGGCCCTCCAGGACAGCGGCTACACGCCGGTGGGCTTCACCGCCGAGAACATCGCCTGGGCCACCGACCCGCCGGGCAGCGTGACGGCTGACGTGACCGTGCACAGCCAGAACCCGGCCATGACGAACGGGTTCACGTTCCCCATGGAGTTCAAGCCCGACCCGCACGGCGGCTGGCAACTGTCGAAGACAACGGCCGACATCCTGCTGACCTACAACCAGAATCCCGCGTTGCCGACACCGACGGGCTGAGCCTGATGTGGATCGGGTGGCTGGAGCTCGACTTGCTGCTCGGCGACGTGCACTCCCTGAAAGAGAAGCGGTCGGTGGTGCGGCCCCTGGTCGCCGAACTGCGCCGGCGGTTTTCGGTGTCCGCCGCCGAGACGGGAGCCCTGGAGCTCTATCGCCGCGCGGGCGTAGGGGTGGCGGTGACTGCGGCCGACCGCGCGCACGTGGTAGAGGTGCTCGACGCGGCCGAACGGCTGATGGCGGGGCGGCCGGAGGTATCGCTGCTGTCGGCACGTCGCGGTGTGCATCGCAGCGACGACTTCTGAGTTGTGGGCGCGGCGTGATTTCGGCGCGCAAACAGTCGCTCAGCGCACGTTCGCGCGCCGAAGTCGCGCGGTTAACGGCGCTTGCGCCGTGCCGGGGTGGGCGCGACGGCGCCGGGCGCCAGGCGACGCGCGCTGATGAGGAACGCAGTGTGCCCGCGCATCCGGTGCTCGGGCCGCACGGCGAGGCCGACCACGTCCCAGTACCGCTGCAGGGTCTCCCACGACCGGGGCTCGGTCCAGCATTGCTGCTCGCGCAGCGTCTCGACCGCACGCGACAACTGCGTGACCGTCGCGACGTAGATGATCAGCACGCCGCCGGCCACCAGCGCAGCGGCCACTGCGTCGAGCACCTCCCACGGCGCCAACATGTCGAGCACCGCGCGGTCGACTTGCTCGCCCGAATAGTCGGCGACGTCGGCGATGACGAGGTCCCAGTTGTCCGGCCGGTCACCGAAGAACGTGACGACGTTGCGTTCGGCGTGCGTGGCATGGTCGTCGCGCACCTCGTAGGAGATGACGCGGCCGGTCGGCCCGACAGCGCGCAGCAACGAGCACGTCATCGCCCCCGATCCGGCGCCGGCCTCCAGCACTCGCGCGCCCGGGAAGATGTCGCCCTCGTGCACGATCTGGGCGGCGTCCTTCGGGTAGATCACCTGCGCGCCGCGCGGCATCGACATCACGTAGTCCACCAGAAGCGGCCGCAGCACCAGGAAGGCATCGCCGTTGGTGGCCTTGACGACGCTGCCCTCGGGCTGGCCGATCACCGCGTCATGGGCGACGTAGCCGCGGTGCGTGTGAAACTCCGCGCCCGGCGTCAGAACCATCGTGTAATGCCGGCCCTTGGCGTCGGTGAGCTGCACGCGATCACCCACTTCGAAAGGACCGGTACGGCGCACGCTCTCAGGGTGCCAGACGCGCCGCGCGACATGCCCACAGTTGTCGGCGCCCGGTTCTACGCTTCCCCCATGAAGCCCGCGTTGTCGCCGTCGCGCGCCAGCGACTTCAAGCAGTGCCCGCTGCTGTACCGGTTCCGTGCCATCGACCGGCTGCCCGAGCCCACGTCGGCCGCCCAGTTGCGCGGCTCCGTCGTGCACGCCGCGCTCGAGCAGCTGTACGGGCTGCCCGCCTCGCAACGTCTGCCCGACACCGCGTTGTCCTTGATCACCCCGGCCTGGGAACGCGTCGTCGCCGCCGAGCCTGAACTGGCCACCAGCGTGCCGCCCGAGCAGCGCGACGCACTGCTCGACGAGGCGCGGGTGTTGTTGTCCGGCTACTACCGGCTGGAGGACCCCACCCGGTTCGACCCGGACAGCTGCGAACAGCGAGTCGAAGTCGAGCTGGCCGACGGCACACTGCTGCGCGGTTTCATCGACCGCATCGACGTGGCTGCCACCGGCGAACTGCGCGTCGTGGACTACAAGACCGGCAAGGCGCCGCCCGAAGCACGCGCACTGGCCGAGTTCAAGGCGATGTTCCAGATGAAGTTCTACGCCGTCGCGCTGCTGCGATCGCGCGACGTCCTCGCCACGCGGCTCCGCCTGCTGTATCTCGCCGACGGCCAGATACTCGACTACTCCCCCGACCGCGACGAGTTGCTGCGGTTCGAGAAGACGCTGATGGCCATCTGGCGGGCCATCCAATCTGCCGGCGCCACAGGCGATTTCCGGCCCAAAGCGTCGCGGCTGTGCGACTGGTGCTCGCATCAGGCACACTGCCCGGTGTTCGGCGGCACACCGCCGCCCTACCCCGGCTGGCCCGTCGAACCAGCGGCGTGACCGACTTCTACTACCGCCGGCTCGACGGAGACACGTACGAGTCGACCGAAATCACCTGCAGCAACTGGGATCCCGCGATCCAGCATGGCTCCCCGCCCCTGGCGTTGCTGACGAAGGCGATCACACGCCTGGTCGACCCCCCGCTGCGCATCGGCCGGGTAACGCTGGACATCCTCGGGACGATCCCGGTGGCGCCGGTGAAAGTCCGGGCCTGGGTGGAGCGGCCCGGCCGACGGATCTCGCTGCTGGTCGCGGAGATGACACCGGCAGACGGCGACGCGCGTGCGGTCGCGCGGGTCACGGCGTGGGCGCTGGCGACCAGCGACACGAGCGACGTCGCATCCGACCGCTATCCCCCACTCGTCGAAGGTGAGACTCAGCCGCTCCCGCACGACTGGTGGGGCTTGACGGGTTATCTGGGCAGCGTGGACTGGCGCCGTCAGGTCGACGACCCGTCGGGCGCCGCGGTGTTCTGGCTCCGCCCACGCGGCGAACTCGTCGACCGCGAAGAGACCACGCCGCTGGACAAGCTGATGCTGGCCGTCGACTCCTCCAACGGAGTGGGCTCGGCACTGGACTTCCAGCGATTCGTGTTCATGAACACCGACACCGTGATGCATTTGCACCGGCTCCCGGTCGGCGAGGACTTCGCATTACGGGCCCGCGCTTCGATCGGCCCCGATGGTCTCGGCGTGACGTCCGCGGAGATCTTCGACCGATCTGGGTTCGTCGGCGTCTGCGCGCAGATGCTGCTGGTGCAGCGGCGCTAGCCGGCAGCCAATAGACCAATGCCAGGCGGCGAGTGACCAAAGACCCCATCGCGCCGACCCCACGGATCAATAACGTCCTTAGCAAGGTGCATGCACGCGGTTTGCGGTCGGGACGGAGACATCGAGATGCAGAATGACTCGTTGCAGAGGCCAGTCACCGTCGGCATCGACGGCTCGCAGGCGGCGATCATGGCGGCCAAGTGGGCCGCCGACGAAGCAATCGCGCGTGACGTGCCACTACGGCTGGTGTATGTCAACCCCGCCAGCTCCATGTTGCCGGGCAACGAGTTCCGCACCACGATGGCCGAGTTGGCGTTGCGAGTAGCGGAGAATGCCGTCGCCGATCAGGAAAAGCCCGTCAAAGTAGAAACGGCAACACTGACCGGCTCCTCGAGCAGGGGCTTCGCGGCCAAGGTCCTGGCACGCGAGTCGCGGCACGCCGCCATGCTGTGCGTGGGCGCGGTCGGCATGGGACGGCTGGCCGGCAGTGCGCTGGGATCGACGACCAGGACGCTGACCCGGCGCGCCAGCTGCCCGGTGGCGATCGTCTCCAAGCGCACCTCGTCCGGGTCGCCGATCGCGGTGGTCATCGACCCGTCGGAGGACGCTACAGCGGCGTCATCTCTTGTAGGAGCGTCGGCAGCAGCTCGCTGACCGTCGGGTGGATGTGCATCGTCCGCGCGAGTGTGTCGTAGGGCGCCTTGGCCGACATGATGTCCAAAATCGCGTGGATCACCTCGTCGCCCCCGACGCCCAGGATCGCGGCGCCGAGGATCTCGTGGCTCTCGGCGTCCACGACCACCTTCATAAACCCTTGTGTCTCACCCTTTTCCACCGCCCTGCCCACTCGCGTCATGGGCCGAAACCCCAGCAGCGCCTCACGCCCTGACTCGCGGACCTGCAGTGACCGTCTGCCCGGCGCGGCCCAGCGGCGGGTCGATGTACAGCGCATAGGTCGGGATCCGGTCGCTGACCCGGCGCGGGTCATTGTCGAGCAGGTTGGCTGCCACGATCTCGAAGTCGTTGTACGACGTGTGAGTGAACGCGCCGCGACCGTTGCAGTCCCCCATCGCCCAGATGTGCTCGACGTTGGTGCGCAACTGATCGTCCACCACGACGTATCCGCGCCCGTCGGTTTCCACACCCGCTCGGTCCAGACCCAGGTCGTCGGTGTTCGGGCGCCGCCCGACGGCCATCAGAAGGTGTGAACCGGCGACCGGCTCAGCGCCGTCTCGGGGGGTGACCGCGACGCCGTGGCCGTGGCGTGCCACGCGAATAGCGTTGGCGCCCAACGTCACCGCAATGCCTTCAGCCTCGAGAATGTCCTTGATCGCGTCCGACACATCGGGATCCTCGCGAGCCGCCAGCCGCGAGCCGCGCTCGATCACCGTCACCTCGGCACCGAATCGCCGGTACATCTGGGCGAACTCCAACGCGATGTAGCTGCCGCCGACGACGACGAGATGCGCTGGCACACGGTCGAGTTCGAGGATCGACACATTGGTCATGTAGTCGACGTCGGCCAGTCCGGGAATGTCGGGCACCACGGCGCGCCCCCCGACGTTGAGGAAAATCCTGTCGGCCGAGATCAATTGGTCGTCGACCCGCAACGTGTGCGGGTCTTCGAAACGGGCGTGGCCGCGGATCAGGGTGCAGCCGTTCATGCCGTTCAGCCACGACTCGACGCCGGCGCGGTCGTCGAGCATGATCCGGTCCTTGCGTGCCTTGACCTTCGCCATGTCGACGGCCACCGAACCGGTGCCGATGCCGTAGTCGGCACCGCGGCGGGCGAGGTGCGCGGCGTGCGCGCTGGCGACCAGGGTCTTGGTCGGGATGCACCCGGTGTTGACGCAGGTTCCGCCAATGTGCTTGCGCTCCAGCACCGCAACGGTGTATCCGGCGTCGGTCAAGCGGCCCGCCAGCGGCGGACCGGCCTGGCCGGCGCCGACGACAATCGCGTCGAAGTGTTGCGTCACAACATGCTCGCGAGGTAGGCGACCAGGAAACCGCCACCGACCGCGACCACGTCCTCAAGCAGTGCGATCGGCAGGTCGCGCCCGCCTCTCGCGGCCACCAGCCGCTTTCGTGCCTCATACCCGCCGAGCGTGCCGAGCACCGCGCCGATCACGCCGGCGCCCAGCGCAGCGAAGGTGTGATGCCAGGCCGAACCCAGCACCGCGCCCGCGAAGGCGCCGGTGATCAGCCGCGTGGAGAACTGAGGCGTCGTCTTGCGACTCGGCGTCTTCGGCAGCTGGTCGGTGATCAGTTCGCCGACCGCGAGAACGCTGAGGACGATGACGGTGATCGGATGCCCGACCCAGGACGACCACTTGTCATCGACGGGAATCCAGTCGAGAAACGCCGCCCAGCTGACGACGGCCGGTGCCGTCATTGCTCGCAAGCCGGCGACGACACCGATCAGAACGGCAAGTCCGAGTAGCGCAACCGTCATCCACCGGACGCTAGCACCGGGAATGCTCAGAAGCGACAGAAGCGGATATCTGACGCCAGAATCGCTTTCGCGCCAATGCCGGCAAGTTGGTCCATGATCGTGTTGACGTCTTTGCGCGGCACCAACGCCCGCACGGCGACCCAGTCGGGGTCGGCCAGCGGCGCGATCGTCGGCGACTCCAGCCCGGGCGTGATCGCCGTGGCACGGTCGAGGACGTCGCGGGGGCAGTCGTAGTCGAGCATCAGGTACTGCTGGCCGAAGACCACGCCCTGCACTCTGGCTGCCAGCTGGTCGCGAGCGGCGGCCGTCTGGTAGTCGGGTGTCTCCCGTTCGATCAGCACAGCTTCCGAATCACATAGCGGCGCACCGAAAGCCACCAGGTCGTGGCTGCGTAACGTTCTCCCCGATCCGACGACGTCGGCGACCGCGTCGGCCACACCCAGTTGCACGGAGATCTCCACGGCGCCGTCCAGCCGGATGACAGTCGCGTCAATGCCCTTGTCGGCGAGGTCTTTTCGCACCAGATTGGGGTATGCGGTGGCGATGCGCTTGCCGGCGAGATCCCGTTCCGTCCAGTCGCGGCCCTCGGGTGCGGCGTAACGGAAGCTCGACGAACCGAAACCCAGCGCGAGACGTTCGCGCACCGGAGCCTGTGATTCGCGGGCGAGGTCGCGTCCGGTGATGCCGAGGTCGAGGTCGCCGGACCCGACGTAGATCGCGATGTCCTTGGGCCGCAGGAAGAAGAACTCGACGTCGTTGGCGGGGTCGATCACCGTCAGGTCTTTCGGGTCGCTGCGACGGCGATATCCGGCTTCGGCCAGGATCTCGGTGGCCGGCTCACTCAGTGCGCCCTTGTTGGGCACCGCTACTCGTAGCATCTACAGCTTCCGGTACACGTCGTCGAGGGTGATGTTGCGCGCGATCATCAGCACCTGCGTCCAATACAAGAGTTGGCTGATCTCTTCGGCCAGCTCGTCGTCGCTCTGGTGTTCGGCGGCCAGCCATACCTCGCCGGCTTCTTCGAGGATCTTCTTGCCCAGTCCGTGTACGCCGCCGTCGAGCGCGGCGACAGTGCCGCTGCCGGCGGGCCGGGTCCGCGCTTTCTCGCCCAATTCGGCGAACAGCGCGTCGAAGGTCTTCACGGATGGCGATTGTTTCATGTGGCGTGCTGCGTGGTCACGCCGGTTTAGCGCAGCCTTGGGTTCACGGCCTCAGGTCGCCGCGTGGGGTTCGTGGTGCCAGGCTTCCTGGTGCATGTCTTCCAGAGTCTTGCCTTTGGTCTCTTCCACCCACCGCCAGACGAACAGGAACGACAGGATGGCGCACAGCGCGTAGAACCCGTACGCAACTCCCAGCACGTCGCGAAGTGCCGGGAACGTCACGGTGATCAGCCAGTTGGCCGCCCACTGTCCGGCGGCGGCCAAACCCAGCGCGGCGGCGCGGATGCGGTTGGGGAACATCTCGCCGAGGAGCACCCAGACCACCGGTCCCCACGACATGCCGAACGCCACCACGAACAGGTTCGCCGCGATCAGCGCGATCGGGCCGGTCACACCGCCGAGGTGCGGCTTGCCGTCGACCATGGTCGCCGTCCCGAAGATCACCGCCATCGTGCCCAGCGTCACCGCCATGCCCGTCGAGCCGACCAGCAGCAGCGGCTTGCGGCCGACCTTGTCGATCAGCGCGATCGCGATCAGCGTGGTCAAGATGTTGGTGATCGAGGTGATCACCGTGATCGTGAACGACGAACTCTCCTTGAATCCCACCGCCTGCCACAGCACATTGCTGTAGTAGAAGATGACGTTGATGCCGACGAACTGCTGGAAGATCGACAGGCCGAGGCCGACCCAGACGATGCCGTAGATGCCGCCGGTCGGCTTGCGCAGATCTCCCCAGGACGGTGGCTTCTCGGCGCGCAACGTCTCCTGGATCCGGTTGATGGTGATCTCCAGGTTCTTCGTTCCCAGTAACCTGGTCAACACTCGGCGTGCCTCCGGAATACGGTGTGTGGCAACAAGATAACGAGGCGATTCCGGGATCGTGAATGCCAGCGTGCCGTAGACGATTGCCGGCGCGGCCATGACGAAGAACATCCACCGCCACGCCTCCAAGTTCAGCCACAACTCTTCGTCGGCGCCGCCAGCGATCTTGGCGAGCACCCAGTCGATCGCCAGGGACAGGAAGATGCCGGACACGATCGCCAGTTGCTGAAGCGAGCCCAGCCGGCCACGGATGCCCGGCGGCGACGTTTCGGCGATGTAGGCGGGCGCGATCACCGATGCGACCCCGACGCCGATGCCGCCGACGACCCTGAACACCACCACCAACCAGATGCTCGTGGCCAACCCGGTGCAGATCGCACTGATGAAGAACAGCACCGCCGCGAGTTTCATCACCGCGATGCGGCCGATGCGGTCCGCGATGCGTCCCGCGGTCACCGCGCCCAGCGCCGCGCCGAGCAGCGCGGAGGCGACCGCGAATCCCAGCGTCGCGTTGTCGATGTCGAAGTTCTTCTGGATCGAGTCGACCGCGCCGTTGATCACCGCGCTGTCGTAGCCGAAGAGCAGTCCGCCGAGGGCCGCCACCGACGCGATCCGGACGGCGCTTCGGCCTGACGCGAATTCCTCGTCTTCGTCGAAAATCTCCGGTGAATCCCCGACCGGACCGTGACCAGCCATGAGGCACCTCTCTCGATGTGACGTTGTCTGGCCATTCAAGCATCAGCGGCCAGGCAAAGGGGTATATCCGAACCAAGCGGCCGCAAAACCGGAAGGATGACAAGATGAGATCGCTCGCTTGCTGTGGCGCTCTGATCGGCGCGACTCTCTGCATGGTGTCGGGGGTTCCAACGGCGGTCGCCGCGCCCGGCGAATGGGCCGCGATCGCCTACGACCCCGACGGCCGCACCGGCTGGCCCAACCCAGGCTTCGCAGTGTGGGTGAACCACGCCGCCAGCCAGGGGGACGCGATGGCCGCAACCGTCGGCCAGTGCGTCTCCGGCGCGGGCATGGGCGGCAGTTCTGCGCCCTGCGAGCTCGTGGCGCTCGTGCAGGACGGCTGCGTGGCACTGGTTTCGCTGGCCGGGGTGGCGAACCCGGCCGCCGCTGTCGCGAAGACGGCTCAGGGGGCGGTCGACGCCGCGGCGGCAGGACACCAGGTCACCGAGGTCATCTACAACGAGTGCACCTACTGAGCTCAGCTCAGGCGGTGCGTTGGCCGAACTGGCTGTCCAGCTGCGCGTAGATCGCTCTGAGCCCGGCGACATCGAGCCCGGCCAGCGACGCCACATGCCGACGGCGCGGGCTGCGCGGGACGTGAACATCGTTGGGCACCACCAGCACCGGGCAGCCGGCGGTTTCAGCCGACGCTGTGCCGGTCACCGAGTCCTCGATGGCCAGGCAGTCGTCGGGCGCCTCGCCGAGCAGTTCGGCCGCGAGCTCATACGGGTCGGGCGCCGGTTTGCCGCTGGCCACCTCGTCACCGCATACCACGGCCGAAAAGTACTGGCGCCCAATGGTGTTCAGCGCCCGCTCGGTGAGTGAGCGCCGCGTGTTGGTCACCAGTGCCATGCGCATGCCGGCAGTGGCCAGCGCATCGAGCAGCTCCCGGGCACCGTCGCACCACTGCAAGCCCTGCTCGAACAGGTCGCCGGTGTAGTCGTGCAACCAGTCGGCGGTGGCCGCCATCAGGGCCGGGTCGGGGTCGAGGCCGAGATCGTCGAACACGATGCGCATCACGCCCTCCGCCGAACCGCCCACGGTCGCCGCCCGAACCGTTGGCGTCAACGTGCCACCGAGGCGGTCGTAGAGCACGTGCATGGCGACGTCCCAGAGCTTCTCGGAGTCCACCAGGGTGCCGTCCATGTCCAAAAGAACCGCGCGCATGCTCAGACATTGAAGTACTTGGCCTCCGGGTGGTGCAGCACGAACGCGTCGGTGGACTGCTCGGGGTGCAGCTGCAACTCCTCGGACAAAGTGACGCCGATGCGCTCGGGCTGCAGCAGCTCGATCGTCTTGGCGCGGTCCTCGAGGTTCGGGCAGGCCCCGTATCCGAACGAGAACCGGGCGCCGCGGTAGCCGAGCTTGAAGTAGTCCTCCACCGCGCCGGGATCCTCGGCGGCCATGGCGTGGTCGGTGAACTTCAGCTCTTCCCGGACCCGGCGGTGCCAGTACTCGGCCAGCGCCTCGGTGAGCTGCACGCCGATGCCGTGCACCTCCAGATAGTCGCGGTATGAGTTCGACGCGAACAGCTCGTTGGCGAAATCGGCGATCGGCTTGCCCATCGTCACCAGCTGGAACGGCAACACATCCACCTGGCCGGTCTGTTCAGCCCGCTGCCGCGACCGGATGAAGTCAGCGATGCACAGGAACCGGCCGCGCTGCTGACGCGGGAAGGTGAACCGGAACCGTTCGGGCGCATCGGGAGGAGCGGAGCCTGCGGAGCGACCCGACGACCCTTTCGGCTCGGCGAGCACGATCACGTCGTCGCCCTCGGACACCGCCGGGAAGTACCCGTACACCACGGCGGCGTGCGCCAGGATGCCGTCGGTTGACAGCCGGTCCAGCCAGTAGCGCAGCCGGGGCCGGCCTGCCGATTCGACGAGGTCCTCGTACGACGGCCCCTCGCCGCCTCGGGCGCCGCGCAATCCCCACTGCCCCAGGAACAATGCCCGCTCGTCGAGCAGCCCGGTGTACTCGGCCACCGCGATGCCCTTGACGATCCTGGTCCCCCAGAACGGCGGCACCGGAACCTCGACGTCCTCGGCGACATCTGAGCGCGCCGGGACCTCGACGGGCGTCTGGATGGCTTTGCGTTCGGCGGCAATGCGTTTCGAGCGCTCGTGTCGCGCCTTGCGCTCGGCTTCCTTCTCGCGCGCCGCGACGGCATCCGGGGTGTCGATGTCGGCGGACACTCCGCGCTTCGCGTTCATGATCTGGTCCATCAGCCGCAGGCCCTCGAACGCGTCCCGCGCGTAATGCACCTCGCCCCGGTAGATCTCGGCGAGGTCGTTCTCCACGTAGCTGCGCGTCAACGCCGCACCGCCCAGCAGAACCGGGAACTTATCGGCCACCCCGCGGTGGTTCATCTCCTCGAGGTTTTCCTTCATCACCACGGTCGACTTCACCAGCAGCCCGGACATGCCGACCACGTCGGCGCTCTTGTCCTGCGCGGTCTCGAGAATGGTGTTGATCGGCTGCTTGATGCCGATGTTCACCACCTCGTAGCCGTTGTTGCTCAAGATGATGTCGACGAGGTTCTTGCCGATGTCGTGGACGTCGCCTTTGACGGTGGCCAGCACGATGCGGCCCTTGCCGGCGTCGTCCTCCGAGCGCTCCATGTGCGGCTCGAGATAGGCCACCGCGGTCTTCATCACCTCGGCGGACTGCAGCACGAACGGCAACTGCATCTGACCCGAACCGAACAGCTCGCCAACGGTTTTCATGCCGGCCAGCAGGTCGTCGTTGATGATCTCGAGCGGGGCCTTGAGCGTCATCGCCTCGTCGAGATCGGCTTCCAGGCCGTTGCGTTCGCCGTCGACGATGCGCCGCGAAAGGCGCTCCAGTAGCGGCAGCGCGGCGAGTTCGGCGGCACGTGACTCCTTCGACGACGACGCCGACACGCCCTCGAACATCGCCATGAGTTCCTGCAGCGGGTCGTAGCCTTCGCGACGACGGTCGTACACCAGGTCCAAGGCGACGTTGCGCTGGTCTTCGGGAATCCGGTTCATCGGCAGGATCTTCGAAGCGTGCACGATCGCCGAATCGAGCCCGGCCTCCTGGCACTCGTGCAGGAATACCGAGTTGAGCACCTGCCGCGCCGCGGGGTTCAGACCGAACGAGATGTTCGAAAGCCCCAGCGTCGTCTGCACATTCGGGTGCAGCTGCTTGAGCTGCCGGATCGCCTCGATAGTCTCGACGCCGTCGCGGCGGGACTCCTCCTGGCCGGTACAGATGGTGAACGTCAAGGTGTCGATCAGAATGGAGGACTCGTCGACTCCCCAATTGGTCGTGATGTCGTCGATCAGCCGCTCGGCGATCGCCACCTTCTTGTCGGCGGTTCGGGCCTGGCCCTCCTCGTCGATGGTCAGCGCGACCACCGCCGCGCCGTGCTCGGCGACCAGTTCCATGGTCTTGTGGAAGCGCGACTCGGGTCCGTCGCCGTCCTCGTAGTTCACCGAGTTCACTGCGCAGCGTCCGCCGAGATGCTCCAAACCGGCTCGCAGCACCGGGGTTTCGGTGGAATCGAGCATGATCGGCAACGTCGAGGCGGTGGCCAGCCGGCTTGACAGCGCGACCATGTCCGCCACCCCGTCGCGGCCGACGTAGTCGATGCACAGGTCCAGCAGGTGTGCGCCGTCGCGGGTCTGCTCCTTGGCGATGTCGAGGCAGCGCTCGTAGTCCTCGGCGATCATCGCCTCACGAAAAGCCTTGGAGCCGTTGGCGTTCGTGCGTTCGCCGATCATCAGCACCGACGCGTCCTGCGCGAACGGCGTCGCGGCGTACAGCGACGACACTGCCGGCTCGTAGGTGACGTGACGCTCGGCTCGCGTGACATTGCCGACCGCCTCGGCCACCTGGCGGATGTGTTCGGGCGTGGTTCCGCAGCAGCCGCCGACCAGCGACAGCCCGAACTCGGTGACGAACCCGGACAGCGCCTCGGCCAGTTCCTCGGGTGTCAAGGGGTATTCCGCGCCGTTGGCGCCCAGCACCGGCAGACCGGCGTTCGGCATGACAGACACCGGAATGCGCGCATGGCGGGACAGGTGGCGCAGATGCTCGCTCATCTCGGCCGGGCCGGTGGCGCAGTTCAGCCCGATCATGTCGACACCGAGCGGCTCGACCGCGGTCAGCGCCGCGCCGATCTCGCTGCCGAGCAGCATCGTCCCGGTGGTCTCGACGGTCACGTGCGCGAATACCGGGATGTGCCGGCCCGCCTGCGCCATCGCGCGGCGCGAGCCCAGGACCGCGGCCTTGAGCTGCAGCAGGTCCTGGCACGTCTCGACCAGGATCGCGTCGGCGCCGCCGTCCAGCATCCCCAGCGCAGCCTGCGTGTACGCGTCGCGGATCACCGCGTACTCGGTGTGGCCCAGTGTCGGCAGCTTGGTGCCGGGACCCATGGATCCGAGTACGTAGCGCTTCCGGTCGGAAGTGCCGACCTCGTCGGCAACGCGCCGTGCGATCGCGGTGCCCTTCTCCGAAAGCTCGCGGATCCGGTCGGCGATGTCGTAGTCGCCGAGGTTGGACAGGTTGCAGCCGAACGTGTTGGTCTCCACCGCGTCGGCGCCGGCCTCGAAGTAGGCCCGGTGGATGTGCTCGAGCACATCGGGTCGGGTGTCATTGAGGATCTCGTTGCAGCCCTCGAGGTTGTTGAAGTCGTCGAGGGTCAGATCCGCGGCCTGCAGCATCGTCCCCATGGCGCCGTCACCCACCACGACCCGCTCAGACAGGATCGCCAGCAGGTCGGTGTCATAGTCCCGACGAGACGTAGCGGTCACTCTGCCAGGGTAGTAGGTCTAGCAAATAAGGTATTCCGGCAAGCCGCTCCTGGCGTCAAAACAGGCTCTACGCTGAAGTGGTGACGCCGTTCGACGCAAAGGGTTTCGAGCTGCCCGAACTGCACGATGCCGTCGTGGTCGCGGCGTTCGAGGGTTGGAATGACGCCGGCGACGCTGCCAGCGACGCCATCGAGCACCTCGACGCGATCTGGGAAGCCGAGCCGATCGTCGAGATCGACGACGAGGCGTACTTCGACTACCAAGTGAATCGCCCGGTGATCCGGCAGGTGGACGGGGTCACGCGCGAGCTGGTGTGGCCGTCGATGCGGATCTCGCACTGCCGTCCGCCCGGCAGCGAACGCGATGTGGTGCTGATGCACGGTGTCGAGCCGAACATGCGCTGGCGCACGTTCTGTGCCGAGCTGCTGGCGATCGCCGACAAGCTCAACGTCTCGACCGTCGTGATCCTCGGCGCGCTGCTGGCCGATACCCCGCACACCCGCCCGGTGCCGGTGTCGGGTGCGGCGTACTCGCCGGAGTCGGCGCGGTTCTTCGGGCTCGAGGAAACCCGCTACGAGGGCCCGACGGGCATCGCCGGCGTGTTCCAGGACGCGTGCGTGAACGCCGGCATTCCGGCGGTGACGTTCTGGGCGGCCGTCCCGCACTACGTGTCGCAGCCGCCGAACCCGAAGGCGACGGTCGCGCTGCTGCGGCGTGTCGAGGACGTGCTCGACATCGAGGTGCCGCTGGCCGACCTGCCAGCCCAGGCCGAGGAGTGGGAAGCCGCAGTCACCGAGATGACCTCCGACGACGAGGAGATCGCCGAGTACGTGGCTCAGCTCGAAGAGCGGGGCGACGCCCAGGTCGACATGACCGAGGCGCTGTCCAAGGTCGACGGCGACGCGCTGGCGGCCGAGTTCGAGCGCTACCTGCGCCGCCGCGGGCCGGGTTTCAGAGGCTAGGCTCCGCCGAATGGCCAGTTATCACACGGGATTTCGGCAAGAAGCGTGTGATAAGTGGCCATTCGCCGATCTAACTCCGCTTCTCCAGCGCCTCGGTGCGCGCGCTCATCGAGCGGCCGAGCGCCGCGGCTTCCGCATCCATCTCGGTCAGCAGCTCCGGTGCGAGTCGGCGAACTTGAGCCTCGCCCAGCCGGGTGGACAGCAGGGGGCGCAGCCAGCGCAGGGCGCCGACCCACGCCGGGCAATTGACGCGTCGCTTGCGAACTTCGATGCCTTCGACGAACGCTTCAGCGCACTTCTGGACGGACGTGGTTTTGCCCATCGGTCCCGGGAGCTTGCTCAGTGCCTTCGTGAAACTCTTGAGATCGGACTGCAGGTCTCGGACCATCGGTGTGTCGATGAAACCCATATGCGCCGAGCCCACGTCGACACCGAGATGCGCGACCTCGAGGCGCAGGGTGTTCGCCAGCTGCTCGACGCCTGCCTTCGAGACGCAGTACGACGCACCGCCGGGTTGCGGCGCATAGGCATACATCGACGACACGATCAGCACGTAACCGCGGCGGTCGATCACGGCCGGCAGCGCCGCGCGGACGGTGTTGAACACGCCGAGCAGGTTGACGTCGATCAGCGTCTCGAACGCCGCCGGTTCGACGTGCAGCACCGACCCGTAGGTCGCGATGCCGGCGTTGGCGATGACGACGTCGATGCCGCCGAAGCGCTCGACAGCCCGGTCGGCGACCGTTTGCATCTGGGCGAAGTCACGCACGTCGGCGACGACCGTCAGGACGTCGTCCGCGTTCAGATCGGCAGCGATTCCGGTGAGCCCGGCTTCGTCGATGTCCGTCAGCACCAGCTTGGCGCCCCTGGCGTGCAGCCGGCGCGCTGTTTCGGCGCCGATGCCGCTCGCGCCGCCCGTGATCAGGGCGACTTTGCCGTTCAACGCTCCTCCAGCGCCTGGGTGCGAGCGCTCAGAGAACGGCCGAGGGCCGCCACCTCGGCGTCCATTCTGGGCACCTGGCCGGACGCTTGTTTCACCAATTGCGACTCGACGACGGGTGTGGAGAGCAACGGTTTGAGCCACCGGAACAACCCCACCCAGCTGGGAACGTTGACGTGCGACTTGCGCGCCTCGATGCCCTTGACGAATGCGGCCGCACACTTCTCGACCGACGTGGTCTTGCGCAGCGGGCCAGGCAAGGTGTCGATCATTTCGCGGGCAGTCGCCAGCTCGGCCTTGCTTTCACGGACCAGTGGCGTATCTATCCAGAGCATGTGCGCGGAACCCACGGTGACGCCCAGATGAGCGACCTCCAGCCGCAGCGCGTTGGCGAAGTGTTCGACCGCGGCTTTCGACGTGTCGTACGGCACCATTCCGGCCACCGCCAGGTAGGCGGCCGCCGACGACACGATCAGCACATGGCCCTTCTGATCGATGACCGAAGGCAACGCCGCCCGCACGGTGTGGAAGACGCCGACGACGTTGACGTCGATCAGGGTTCGAAACGCCGCTGGATCCATGTTGAGGATTGATCCGTAACTCGCGATGCCGGCGTTGGCCATGACGACGTCGATGCCGCCGAATCGGTCGATCGCACGGCTGACGGCGGCCTCCATCGCCGTGAGGTCGCGGACGTCGGCGGTGAGCGTCAGCACGCGGTCACCGTTGAGGTCGCCGGCGACGTCGTGCAGGGCTGCCTCGTCGAGATCGGTCAGCACGACCTTCGCACCTTTGGCGTGCAGGCGACGCCCTACTGCGGCGCCGATGCCGTTGGCGCCACCGGTGATGAATACGACCTTGTCGTCCACAGCGCTCATGGCGGAAAGGTACCGCCCAACCCGCTTACAGATCCACCTGCGTCGCCGCGTATCAGCTGACCTTCACCAGCTTGGGCGGCTGCCAGATGCCGTCGAGGGCCTCCGGCTTCGGCCAGTACAGCCGCATGACGATCTGGACCGGTCCCGGCGGCGCCGGCAGCCAGTTCACTTCCTTCTCCGGACCCGGCGCGGCGTTCTGGACGTACATCGTCAGGCCGCCGTCGGGGTTCTTCACCAGGTTGGGCAACATGGGCGAGTTGATCAGGTACCGATTGATCGGGTTGTCCACCAGCAAGCTCTCCGGCAGCTTGTACATCGTCACCGACCAGAACGCGTTGACCGGAGGAAGCTGCCCGGGCGGGAACGTCAGCGTGTAGTCATTGGCTCCGGTCAGCGGAACGCCAGTGGAGTCGGTGGCCAGAACGGGATACATCGCTTCCTGCTTGGAGTTGCCGTAGATCCCGACGACCGCAGCAGCCATCCGGTACAAGTAGTCGACGAGCTGCTCACGGGGGCCGAACAGGTCCTCCGACTTCACTAGGCCGGTGTCGATCTTGTCCTTCTTGAAGGTGGAGAACTCCGCCCAGGCGTCGGCCATGCCGGCGTGGAAGGCGTCCCGCAGCTCTGTGTTGAGCTTGTCGGAGTCGAAGGTGCCGTCGCCGGTCAGACCGATGGACGCGAACTGGGCCCGCACCTCTCGCTCCCAGAGTGTTGTTGGCGCGTACTTGAGTTGCAGGTCCAGCAGGTCGAAGAACTTCAGCGAGGTCTTCTGGTCTTCGGGCGTGAGTGGCGTGGGCCAGTCGATCGCCGGTGCCGGCGGCGAGGGCGGCTGCTTCAAGAACGCCGACAGCGGCTCGGCGCTGTACCCGGCCTGGATCTTCTTGACGT
Source organism: uncultured Actinomycetota bacterium (assembly GCA_963775205.1). Taxonomy (GTDB): domain Bacteria; phylum Actinomycetota; class Actinomycetes; order Mycobacteriales; family Mycobacteriaceae; genus Mycobacterium. The sequence goes on from CAVZHV010000005.1 coordinate 536,250, forward strand.
TGTCCAGGTCGTCGGGCCCGAACAGCTGAGTGCGGTAGACAACCAGCACGAAGTCGGTATCGGACTTGATTACCTCGTCGATGCCCGCGGGCTTCTCGCCCGTCCAACCGGGCCCGGCCAGCAGATACTTACCGCCGCCATTGCCGGTGGTGCGGCTGCCGACGTAGGCGAAGTTGTAGGTGTAGCCGTCGATGAACTGCAGCGAGTAGTACCTGCCCTCGTCGATCGGTGGGACGTTCAGCACGAGGGGCTCGGAGCGCAGGTCGGCGCCGAGCATCGAGTACGGGGTGTCTGAGTTCGGCGTCTGAACGGCCGTATCGGCCGGGGTGAAAACCCGTGCGGTGCTATGGACTTCGTTCCAGGGACCCTTGTACTCGGGACTCTGCGGGTTAATGAAGTAGGCGTGCTGGATTCGGTAGCTGTCTACCATCGGGAAGCCGTAGGTGTAGGCCAGTTTGGCGATGGCCCTGGCCTGCTCGGGCGGCACGGCCCCCGGGACCGATGAGGTTGGCGACGTGGCATTCGTCCGATCGGGGTGGTTTCCGTTGCCGCAAGCCGTCAACGCCGCCGAAAGCGCGACCAAGGCGACCACGAGGTACTTCGAGATCGCGCCCCGCCTTCTCTCGTTGGCGATGGCGCGGGCGTCAGCGGGAGTGATCGGGTCTCCTCTCATGAGTGCCGCGAGCCTACTTCGGGGTGCTTGTTGACGTGCTGATGAGTTACAGCTCAATCCCCAACAGGGCGTCCGCTACCGCGCGTACCTGTGCGGGCGCTTGGGCGTCGCGGCCACCGTATTCGAGCGCGTCGGTGGTCCAACCATCAAGGGCGGCAAGAGCTTTGGGGGTATCCAGATCGTCGGCGAGATAGCGGCGGACGCGGGCGAGCACGTCGGCCGCGGCGGGTGCCGACGGCAGCGCGACGGCTTGGCGCCACCGGGCCAGCCTGGCCTGCGCCTGCCCGAGGACGTCGGCGCTCCACTCGCGGTCGGCGCGGTAGTGCCCCGCCAGCAGGCCCAGCCGGATCGCGGCCGGGTCGACGCCGTCGGCGCGCAGCTGCGATACCAGCACCAGGTTGCCGAGGCTCTTGGACATCTTGTGCCCGTTCCAGCCGATCATCCCGGCGTGCACGTAGTGACGGGCGAAACGCCGCTCCCCCGTGACACATTCGGCGTGGGCGGCGGAGAACTCGTGGTGCGGGAAGATCAGGTCTGACCCGCCGCCCTGGATGTCCAGGCCGGTGCCGATGCGGCTCAGCGCGATCGCCGCACACTCGACGTGCCAGCCGGGCCGGCCCGGGCCGAACGGCGACGGCCAGTTCGGCTCGCCTTCGCGTGCGGCCGACCACAGCAGCGCGTCGAGTTCGTCGGCCTTGCCGGGCCGGTCCGGGTCGCCGCCGCGCTCGGCGAACAGGCGCGCCATGGTTTCGCGGTCGTAGCCGGACTCGTAGCCGAACTGCGGCGTCGCGTCGGCCCGGAAGTACACGTCGGGGTGGTCGGGGTCGTCGACGACGTACGCCGCGCCGGACGCCAGCATCTTCTCGACGAGCTCGACCACCTCGTTGATGGCCTCGGTGGCGGCGACGTACTCGCGCGGCGGCAGCACTCGCAGCGCGGCCATGTCGTCACGGAAGAGATCGATCTCGCGGTCGCCCAGCTCGCGCCAGTCGACGCCGTCGCGCTGGGCGCGCTCGAACAGCGGATCGTCGATGTCGGTGATGTTCTGCACGTAGTGCACCTGGTGCCCGGCGTCCAGCCAGACCCGGTGCACCAGGTCGAATGCCAGGTACGTGGCCGCGTGCCCGAGGTGGGTGGCGTCGTACGGGGTGATGCCGCAGACGTACATCGTCGCGGTCTGCCCGGAGGCGACCGGCCGTACCTGTCGATCCGAGCTGTCGTACAACCGCAGTTCCGGTCCGCGCCCGGGCAGCACCGGCACCGGCGCGGACGACCACGATTGCATGCTGTCGAGGGTAAGCCGGGCCGACTACCAGACCACTCGCCGGATGGCGTCCAGCAGCGTCCGCGCGGTTTGCGGCTTGGCCATCAAGAAGTCCGGCAGGTACGGGTCGAGCTGGTTGTACCGCATCGGCGAGCCGTCGAGCCGCGACGCGTGCAGGCCCGCACCTAGCACCACTCCGGCCGGTGCCGCGTTGTCCCACTCCCACTGGCCGCCGGCGTGCAGGTAGGCGTCGACATCGCCGCGCACCACCGCCATCGCCTTGGCGCCCGCCGAGCCGATTGGCACCATCTCGATGTCGACCTCCCGGCTCATCCAGTACAGCAGCGCGGGCGGCCTCGTCGAGCTGACCGCCACCCTGATGGCCCGCCCGTCTACGGGTGTGCCGCCCGGCGACACCGTGTCGCTGCGGTACAGCTCGCCCTGCGCGGGCAGCGCGACGGCGGCATCGGTGATCTCGGCGCCCGCCTGCCAGAGCGCGACGTGCACGGCCCAGTCGTCGCGGCCGCGGATGGAGAACTCGCGCGTGCCGTCGAGCGGGTCGATGATCCAGACGCGGTCGTTGCTCAGCCGGCGCAGGTTGTCGTGTGCCTCCTCGCTGAGCACGCCGTCGTCGGGCCGCTCGTCGCGCAGCCGCTCGAGGATCAGCGCGTTGGCCCGCTTGTCGCCGGCGGCGCCGAGCGCCCACGGGTCCGCGAACCCGAGCTCGTCGCGCACCTCGAGCAGCAGCCGGCCCGCCGCGTCGGCCAGCTCGGCGGCCAGCGCCGCATCGGAAAGGGACACGACTGCCAGTATTGTCGACAGCCGCAGCCGCCGGTATGCATCAGAATGCGTATTGCGCTGCATCTTGATGCACTAAAATGGCTGTATGAGGACTACTCTCACGCTCGCCGACGACGTGCTGGCCGCAATCGAGCAGATTCGGCGCGAACGGGGGATCGGCCTCAGCGAAGCCGTGAATGAGCTCATTCGAGCCGGTCTGATCAAGTCCGAAGCACGAAAGTCGTTCCAGCAGAAGACTTACGACATGGGCGAGGCCTATGTCGACTACACAAACGTCGCCGAAGCGATCGAGATACTCGAAGGGCCGGCTTGGCGCTGATGTTGGTCGACGCCAACCTGCTGCTCTATGCGGTCAACAAGCAAGCCCACCGCCACGATCTGGCGGCCGAGTGGCTTTCCGGACAGCTGAACGGAGGGCGTCGGGTCGGTTTTCCCTGGCAGACCCTTGGCGCCTTCTTGCGGATCGCAACCAATCCGCGAGCGTTCCCCCGTCCGCTCACCCCGACGAAGGCACTGGAAGTACTCGATACTTGGCTGTCCGCACCGGTTGCGTGGATTCCGCAACCGGGCACCGAGTACCACCGGGTGCTCGGACAACTCATCACCACCTACGACGTGTCCGGCAACTTGATCACCGATGCCATGTTGGCCGCACTTGCGATCGAGAACGGCTTGACGTTGTACTCCGCCGACACCGACTTCGCCCGATTCCGCGAATTGCACTGGGAGAATCCGGTCGCCTAGAACGCCGGCCAGGGGATGGGCCGCCGGCGGTCCGGCGCCGGCATCACCGGGTTGTCCAGCAGCGCCTCGGCGCGCCGGCGCAGCGCGGTGATCTCGTGGCCGGTGATGTGCCCGCGCAGCGCATCTCCGAGCGCTGCCTGCAGGGCCGTACGAAGCTCGTCGACCGCGGCCAGCGTGTCGTCGTCGATCGGCTTGCCGGCCCACCCCCACAGCACCGTGCGCAGCTTGTCCTCGACATGAAGGCTCACGCCGTGGTCGACGCCGTACATGTTGCCGTCCAGCCCGACCAGGATATGGCCGCCTTTGCGGTCGGCGTTGTTGATCAGCACGTCGAACACCGCCATCCGGAACAGCCGGGCGTCGTCGGCGTGCACCAGCGTGACTTCGTCACCGGCGTAGTCGTAGGCCCGCAGCACCGCGAGGTAGCCCGCAGGCACCTTGGCGGCCGGGAACAAATCGACCGGGTCGGGTCGTGTGCGCTCGGTGTCCGTCGACGAGTCGTCGGACTCCTCGATCCACATCTGCACCATGCCGCGGCCGGCCGGTCCGTCGCGAATGATGGTGTGCGGCACGATGTTCCAGCCCAGCGACTCCGACACCAGATAGGCGCCCACCTCGCGACCGGCCAGCGTGCCGTCGGGGAAGTCCCACAGCGGCTGCTCGCCGGCGACGGGCTTGTAGATGCAGTGAATGCGACTCCCGTCCCATTCCGCCTCGCACAGGAACGTCGCGTTGCTGGCCGAGCGGATGCGCCCGATGACGGTCAGCTCGCCGGCCCGAAGCGCCTCATGACTCGGCGTCATCAGCCAACGCACCTCGCCGGTAACCGTTGGTGCGCACGCAGATGTGGCCGGCGGGGTCGAGCGGCTCGTCGCACAACGGGCACGGCGGTCGGCCCGCCGAGATGACGCGGTTGGACCGGGCGGCGAACTCCCGCGCCGACTCCGGCGTCAGGAACACGCGCACGGCGTCGGGGCCCTCCTCCGCATCGTCGAGCACCACCGAGGCGTCGAACTCCGTGTCCGTCACCGCGAGCAGTTCCACCACGACGGTCTGGGCCTCGGAATCCCAGCCGAGACCCATCGTGCCGACCCGGAACTCGGCGTCGACGGGCGTGATCAACGGGCTCAGGTCCTCGACCTCGCCGGTGTCCGGCGGGATCGGGGTGCCGAAGCGCCGATGCACCTCGGAGAGCAGCGCGCCGATCCGTTCGGCGAGCACGGCCACCTGTTGCTTTTCCAGGATCACGGAGACGATGCGGGAATCGTGCACGGCCTGCAGGTAGAACGTCCGGTTTCCGGGCTGCCCGACGGTCCCGGCCACGAATCGGTCGGGTGAGCGAAACACGTGAATTGCGCGGGCCATGACCTATCCAAAATACCGTCTGGGTAGCTAATCGGTGGAGCCGCCGACCACCGCGTCGGAGGCCGGCACCTGCCCGTCGCCGGGCGGCTTGACGAGACCTGCCGCGAGGTCGGCGCCAGTGTGGTTCAGGTGCAACACGAACGGGCGCATCGGTGTGTAGCGGATCACGCTCATCGACGCGGGGTCGGCGACGATGCGCTGGAAGCTGTCCAGGTGGGCGCCGAGTGCGTCGGCGACCACCGCTTTGATGACATCGCCGTGCGTGCACGCCACCCACAGCGCGTCGCCGCCGTGTTCGTCGGCCAGCCGCCTGTCGTGCTCGCGGACCGCCGCCACCGCCCGCGCCTGCACCTGCGCCAGGCCCTCCCCATCGGGGAACACCGCCGCGCTGGGCTGGGCCTGCACCACCTTCCACAACGGCTCCTTGACCAGCTCACCCAGATTACGCCCGGTCCACTGGCCGTAGTCCACCTCGGAGAGCCGATCCTCGACCACCGGCTCGACGCCCAGCGCGGCGGCCAGTGGCTCGATGGTGCGCATGCAGCGCAGCAGCGGCGAGCTCACCAACGCTTTGATCGGCAGCTCCGACAGCCGCGCCACCAACGCGTCGGCCTGTTCGCGCCCGCGCTCGTCGAGGTCGACGCCGTCGGAGCGGCCCGCCAGCACACCGGCCGTGTTGGACGTCGACCGGCCGTGCCGCAGCAGGATGACCGTCATGCCGCGGCCACCACCCCGCTGCCCAGCAGCGCCATCACGACCCCTCCCAGCACGACCCGGTAGCCCACGAACCAGTACATGCTGTGGTGCACCAGGAACCGCAGCAGCCAGGCGATCGCGGCGAGTCCGACCACGAACGCGATCGCCACGGCCACCAGCAACTGCGCACCCGTGGCGCTCATGCCCTCGCGGACGGGTTCGAACGCGTCGGGCAGCGAGAACAGGCCCGACGCGAACACCGCCGGGATGGCGAGCAGAAATCCGAAGCGCGCGGCCAACTCTCGGTCCAGGTTGAGGAACAGACCCGCGCTGATCGTCGCACCCGAACGCGACACGCCCGGCACGAGCGCGAGGCACTGAGCCAACCCGACCGTCACCGCATCCTGCCAGCGCAGCTGTTCGGCATGGCGGGTCTGGCGGCCGGCGTACTCGGCGGCGGCGATGACCGCGGAGAACACCACAAGCGCGATCGCCACGACCCACAGATTCCTTACGCTACTGCGGATTTCGTCTTTGAACAGCACGCCGAGCACGCCGATCGGGATGGTGCCGATGATCACGTACCAGCCCATCCGGTAATCCGCATTATTGCGGTGCGCCTTGACGACGAGCCCGTCGATCCACGCTTTCGCGATGCGCCAGATGTCACGAGCGAAGTACACCAGCACGGCGAGCTCCGTGCCGAGTTGAGTGACCGCGGTGAACGACGCGCCGGCGTCGTCGGCGAAGAACACCCGCGACGCAATAGCCAGATGCCCGGACGACGAGATCGGCAGGAACTCGGTGAGCCCCTGCAGCACCGCCAGGAAGATGACTTGCCACCACGACATCTCAGGCATGGCCGCGCGTCTCCACGCGACGACCGTACCTGCCGTGGCGCTAGCGAACGGGCTGGGCGCCGGCCACCGCGTCTCGCACCGCTGCGACGAGGCTGCGCTCGTCGTTGACGTCGATCCCGGTGAGCCGGCGGGTGGCGACCGCAACCACGTCTTCAGGCTGCGGCACGGGGCCGCGAAGCCGGGGCCGGTAGATCTCGACCACCAACTCGTTGCGCTGGCTGAAAAACGCGAAGGTGCGGCCGTCGCCGATGTGGCCGAATCCGTTGGCGTGTACTCCCGCCGTCACGTCCTCGACCACGAAATCCTTGCGCAAACACTCACTGTCAGCGGCGAGCGTCATAGCGAGACCCTACCCCGGGAGCAGCCGCGAAAACTGCCGTACGCGTCAATTCCCAGTGGGCCTTTCCCCTAGACTGGCCGTTCAATATGTTTGCCACGCCCGATTGCCACCCCCGGTCAGCGATCATCAAACGTCTTTTTTCCGGCGCGGTTGCCGTCCTCTTGGTGTTCAGCGTCGCGGCGTGCTCGAACCCGGCCGACGACACGCCGCCGACGATCGCCCCGGCAGCTGCGGCGGTGTCCCCGCCGGTCACGGTTGCCCCGGCCGGTGAGATTCGCGAGCTGCCGGTCAAGGCGGGGTCCGCCGTGTTCGACGCGGGCACGGCGTCGCTGGCGGTGCTCTCGGATGAAGGCGTTGCGATCGTGCCCGCAATCGGCGGCGCGCGGCGATCGGTCGCGTTGCCGGGCCGGGCCAGCGCGATGGCGGGCGATGGACACGGCATGGTCTTCCTTTCTGCTCGCGGGGGCTACTTCCGCCTCGACGCGCGCACCGGCCAGGTCACATCGACCCGGGTGGCCGGCCACGAGGACACCGACTTCACCGCGATCGCCCGGCGCTCCGATGGCCGGCTGGTCCTCGGCAGCGCCGACGGTGCGGTGTACACGCTGAACTCCGATGGCGCCGTCTCCGCGTCGGTGAAGATCTTCGCGCGGGTGGATGTCCTTGTCGCACAAGGCAATACAGCGGTCGTGCTGGACCGCGGGCAAACCTCGGTGACCACCATCGATCCCGACGGCTCCTCTGCGCAGCACGCGCTGCGTGCGGGCGAGGGCGCCACCACGATGGCCGCGGACCCGGTTGGCCGCGTGCTGGTTGCAGACACCCGCGGCGGTTCGCTGCTGGTGTTCGGCACCGACCCGCTGATGATGCGGCAGAGCTACCCCGTCAGGAACGCGCCGTACGGGCTCGTCGGCACCCGTACCCTGGCATGGGTGTCACTGACGGCGAGCAACGTCGTCGTTGGTTACGATCTGGCAACTGGAATACCTGTGGAGAGGGTGCGTTACCCAACCGTGCGGCAACCCGACGTGCTGGCTTTCGACGACGCCACGGAGACCCTGTACGTGGTGTCCGCCAGCGGGGACGGCATCCAGGTGATCGACAACGCGGGGCGGCCGCGGTGACCTTGGCCGGCTGGGACGTCGACGAGTCCGACGACTACGAGTGGGCCCCGCTGCGGCTGCCGGCTGACGTAACCCGGCTGTCGGCCTCGACCCGACTGTCGATCGAGGCGGAATACCGCGGCTGGGAGTTGACGCGGGTGCGGCTCTACACCGACGGCAGCCGACGAGTTCTGTTGCGGCGCAGGAAAACCGGGCGCCCGAGCGACCAGCCGGGGTTGTAGTGCTGTACCGCGCGCTGCGCCCCGCGTTGTTCGCGCTGCCCGCCGAGCAGATCCACACCTGGGCGTTCGCGGGCCTGCGCGCGGCAACCGCGACGGGGTTGCCGCGGCAGGTGCTGCACCAACTGCTGGCCCCTCACGACCCCGTACTGGCCAGCACCGTGTTCGGCGTCCACTTCCCCGGTCCCCTCGGCCTGGCCGCCGGCTTCGACAAGGACGGCACCGGGCTGAACACCTGGGGGGCTCTGGGCTTCGGCTTCGCCGAGGTCGGCACCGTCACCGCTCACCCGCAGCCCGGAAACCCTCAGCCGCGCCTGTTCCGGCTGCCCGACGACCGCGCACTGCTGAACCGGATGGGGTTCAACAACCGCGGCGCCGGTGAGCTCGCAGCACGGCTGGCCCGTCACGTCCCCGACGTGCCGATCGGGGTCAACATCGGCAAGTCCAAAGTGACGCCGCCCGACCACGCCGCCGACGACTACCGCGCCAGCGCCCGGCTGCTCGGCCCGCTGGCAGACTTCCTGGTAGTCAACGTCAGTTCGCCCAACACGCCGGGCCTGCGGGCTTTGCAGGCCGTGGATGCGCTGGGCTGGATTCTGGGCGCCGTGCGGGCCGAGACGTCGAAGCCGGTGCTGGTCAAGATCTCGCCCGATCTGCCCGACACTGCGATCGACAACGTCGCCGACCTCGCCGTCGAGATCGGACTGGCCGGCATCGTCGCCACCAACACCACCGTGTCGCGTGAGGGGCTGATCACCCCCGGTGCCTCTGAGTTGGGCCCGGGCGGGGTGTCCGGACCGCCGGTGGCCCAGCGCTCGCTGGAGGTGTTGCGCCAGCTGTACTTGCGCGTTGGTGAGCAGCTAGCGCTGGTGAGCGTCGGCGGAATCGAGACCGCCGAGGACGCGTGGCAGCGGATCACCGCGGGCGCCTCGCTGCTGGAGGGCTACACCGGCTTCGTGTACGGCGGTGGCCGGTGGGCCAAGCACATTCACGACGGCATCGCCCAGCGATTGCACGCCAACGGGTTTCGCAGCCTCGGCGAGGCGGTGGGCTCAGCGGCGCGGCGCTAGCCTTCCTTCTGCTCGTAGGTGCCGTGGATGACGGCGCGGGCGATCGCGTTCATGAAGAGGTTGAACCCGAGGTAGGCCGGGCTGGCGTCCTCGCTGAGCTCGAGCTTCTCCACCTTGACGGCGTGCACGGCGACGAAGTAGCGGTGAGTTCCGTGGCCCGGCGGCGGTGCCGCGCCGACGTAGCGGCGCATGCCGGCGTCGTTCACCAAAGTGACTGCGCTGCCGGGCAATTCGCTACCGTCACCGACTCCCGTCGGCAACTCGGTGCACGTCGCCGGCAGGTTCGCGACGGCCCAGTGCCAGAACCCGGACCCGGTGGGTGCGTCAGGGTCGTAGACGGTGACGGCGAAACTGCGGGTCTCCTCGGGGAAACCGGACCAGCTCAGCTGCGGGGAGGCGTCTTCGCCGCCGGCGCCCATGATGCCGCTGACTTGCGCCTTATTCAGCGGCTGGCCGTCGGTGATGTCGTCGGAGGTGAGGGTGAAGGTGGGCAGCTTGGGCAGGAAGTCGTAGGGGTTGTAGGGAAACGCCATGGCGGTCCTTTCTGGTTAGCAGTTGCGCAGGAAATGCTCGAGAACTTGCGCGCCGAACCTCAGCGACTCGACGGGTACCCGTTCGTCGACGCCGTGGAACAGCGAGGCGAAGTCCAAGTCGGGCGGAAGTCGCAGCGGGACGAAGCCGAAGCAACGAATTCCCAGGCGGGCGAAGTGTTTTGCGTCCGTGCCGCCAGCGAGCATGTATGGCACGATGCGAGCCTCTGGATCGGCGGCCAGGATCGCGGCGTTCATGGCATCCAGCAACTCCCCGTCGAAGCTGGTCTCATACGACGGCAGGTCGACAATCCACTCGCGGATGACCTCGGGCCCGATCAACTCGTCGACCTCTCTTTCGAATGCCTTCAGCCGACCGGGCAACACGCGGCAGTCGACGACGGCCTCGGCGGTGGCGGGGATGACGTTGGCCTTGTAGCCGGCCTTGAGCATGGTCGGGTTGGCCGTGTCGCGAAGCGTCGCGCCGACCAGGCGGCCGATCGACCCCAGCTTGGCGATCGCCCCATCCAGGTCGGGCGAGTCCACGTCGAATGCGTAACCGGTTTCCTCCGCGACGGCCTGCAGGAACTGCTCGACGGCCTCGGTCATCACCACGGGAAACTGGTGGCGGCCCAGCCGCGCCACCGCCTCGGCCACCGCGGTGACGGCGTTGCCGTCGTGGATCAGCATCCCGTGTCCCGCGCGGCCGCTGGCGGTCAGCCGCATCCAGAGCATGCCCTTCTCGGCGGTTTCGATCAGATACAGGCGGCGTTCGCCGCCGTCGCGGCGCGGGACCGTCAGGGAGAAGCCGCCCACCTCTCCGATCGCCTCGGTGACGCCGTCGAAGAGGTCGGGCCGGTTGTTGACGAGCCACTTGCAGCCGTACCTGCCGCCGGCCTCCTCGTCGGAGACGAACGCGAACACCAGGTCTCGTGGCGGAACGATGTTGTTGCGCTTGAAGTGGCGGGCGACCGCGAGCGTCATGCCCACCATGTCCTTCATGTCCACCGCGCCGCGGCCCCATATGTAGCCGTCCTCGATCGCACCGGAGAATGGGTGCACGCTCCAATCGGCGGCTTCGGCGGGGACGACGTCGAGATGCCCGTGGATCAGGAGCGCGCCGCGGTCTCTGTCGCGTCCGGGCAGCCGGGCGAAGACATTGCCTCTCTTCGGGGCGCCCGCCTCGACGTACTCGGTCTGGTAGCCCACCTCTTCGAGTTGCTGCGCGACCCACTGCGCGCACTCTCTTTCACCCTTGGTGGTGGCAGGGTCGCCGGTGTTGGACGTATCGAAGCGAATCAACGCGCTGACGAGATCGACCACCTCGTCGACGGCACCTGTCACAGTCCCCTTTCCTACCATTAGTTGCAGCGATGAGCGCTCGCGCGGCGATGAGCGCTTGCGCGAAGAGCAGATAGAGAAGAGCAGATAGGTAAGTTGGGAACGGCTGCGAGAATCCGATAGCCTTAGCTGCCCACATCGGTCCGAGTGGCGGAATGGCAGACGCGCTAGCTTGAGGTGCTAGTGCCCTATTAACGGGCGTGGGGGTTCAAGTCCCCCCTCGGACACTTCAAATATTCCCGGGCTGTCCCCCGGCGGAGCAGCCCAATCCTCGGACGGTGGGCGTCACCGTGCCGACGTGAACGGATTAGCGGTGGCGTCGAACTGCCGAGAGCATGCGGCCGCAAATCGCTGCCTGGAGAACTTACCGTCTGTCGTCGAGCACACCACCGGGCCGCTGACGTTCTGCGGCTGGCCGTCGACGGTGACCTTCGCGGCCCCCGCTGGTGCGGGCGTCGTGGCCGGGCTGGAAGGTGTAGTCGCGCTGGCTGTTGTCCTCGTGCCGGAATAGGTGTCGGAGGATTCGTCGTCGCCGCTGGAACAGCTCGCTGTTCCGAAACCGAGGATCATCGCCGCGGCGACGGCGGTCAGTAACTCGCGCTTCACTGGCTTCTCCATCGTGTCTTGACCCGCCCCGTCGGCGAATCATGTCCAAGCAGTACGGGTCGCCGGCCGCAGCCGGTGGTTGTTGGGCTCCGCTGCCGGGACCTGACCTGTCGTTTCCCGGGCTGCGAGGAGCCCGCCGAGTTCTGCGACCTCGACCAGCAACCAAGTTGCCCTGACACCACACCCGCACCCGGTCCAGGTCCGCGGTGACCTCGATGCGCCGCCCGACCGCGACCGGATGCACCGTGTAGTCATTGCCGTCCAACCGCACATAATGATCGCGCGGCAGCCGCGTGGAGGTTCGCCACCTGAGCACCAGCGGCACCGGCGGCAGCGCCAGCATCGCCACTGTGTCCGCACCGACACGGTCTGTGGGTCGACATCCCGCACGTGGTGCAGGCGGTGATTGGCCCGCACCAGCCAGTCTTGGAGCCGGGTGTTGAAATCCGCCGGGGAAGCGAACACCCGGCCCGGGCGAAACGCACTTAGCGCAGTCGTTGCCAGCTGTAGCAGATCCTGTCGGAGATCCGCGGCGGCCATCACCACGATTGGCATGACATAAGCCGCCGGTCACAAGGCAATAGTTGCTGTTGCTGCTGCCGGAAGCGCATGGTGGAGACGACGGTCGGTTACGCATCCGTCGAGGGAAGGAAATGACAATGACTGAGGTGACTACCGAGTACTGCAAGGTTTGCGGTCACGCGAAAGAGCATCACGACCTGAATGCCCATGTCGCCCCCAAGGAGGCTCGCGATAACGCTGAGCAAGGCGGGGGCGCGTGCCGTGACATGTCCTTCGGCGAACATCACTGCATCTGCGTGGGGTATCAGAGTTGGGTCTGAGCGCCTAGCGCAAACCACCACGGGGGATCGCGGGCACGAAAGGCGCGTGAGGGGAGGCGTGCGAATTGAAATGGGTCAGCGTGACCGCGCGGCGCCACCACCCTCAAGTGTTCTTCACCTGTCCGGTGTCACCTCTTGTCGAACTACTCGACGAACGCCGCAGCGCTCTGCAGCGCTTTCGCCATGCGTCCTCCTGCACGGCGCATTGCGAAAGACCTGAGATGAACCGATCCGGTCCCCCAAGCCGTAGGAGACTCAGGGGGCCGGATTTACCGCAGTTGCGCGGGGAGCGTTGTTGCAGCCCAGCGGTGTGGTGCAGCCAGGGGCCGGGCCTGAATCGACCGCAGTCAACGGGGGACCGGTTACGTCCGGCACTCGACGGGTCGGCGGCGTCGGGTTGCCGGGGTCCAGAACAGCAGTGGCATTCTTGAGGGTTTCCGGATCGATACACCCGCCGCTGCGCATTACGCCTCCGGCGTGTTCGCAGCAGTAGTCCGTGGGCATATCGCGCTCCAGGCACGATGCGAAGTCCTGTTCCTTATAGTCAGCGTTCGCGGGGGACGCAAACACGCCAGCCGCGAGCACAAATCCGCTGGCGGCGACGGTCGTTTGGACAAGTCGACGAATGCGTGTGGGACTGATCATGCGAATTCCTTCACCTCGTTGCTCGGCGCCGTTCCACAGCTACGAACGCGGACCCTGCGCCGAAATGGTGAATGGTTCGCGGGTCTCTGTGGTGGATGCGTACTCTACGCCTCCACGGGTCGAGCGCATAGGCGCACATGAAATGTGGTTTATTTCGTCTTTTCGTTGCGCCTTCAACGACAAAGGTGCGGTGGTTGCTGCATGCAATTGCGGCGAACGAACGCAAACTCAACGCCGCCTACATCGCCCAACTCACCCAGCCCGCCGCCACGCAACTCGAGCAACAGGACATACCACCCCCGACCGAAGAATGCGACATCTGGGAATCGCCATCAACACCGATACCGACGACGACCCACCGCCGTTCTGAGTCAGTCGTGCCAGCGATGTAGCTGCGAGCCTGCCACCCAGGTGGAGTGGGTTCCGCTCGAAATGCGTTCGGGCAGCTGAAGTTTGCACACCGGACCGTCGCCGACCCGGCGGGCGTCGAAAACCAGGCAGTAGGACGCGTCGGCGTTCATGTCCGTGGTCAGCGTGACCAAGTATCCGTCGTCTTCGGCCGTGCTGCCGATCCGCGGCGCCATCGCTGTCTCGCTGCCGTAGACGCCGTCGCCGAAGGAATACCGTTCCTCAGAGCCGCTGTGCAGGTCATGCTTCACCAGGCCGTCGAACAGGAACCACGACGGCTTACCCGTCGCGGCATATGTATACCGGTACGGCGCACCGGCGAATCCGGCGTTGATCATCCCGAATTCAGTGATGCTCTCCGAAAGCTGCTCTTCCGCAACAGCGCCGGTCGTCAGGTTCAGCCGCCAGCGGTGCAACCGCGCCTGCATGCGGTCCAGCGCCAGGAACCGGAACGCGCGCTGCCACTTGTCCCCCGTGCCGTTGTCGGCCGGGTCGGGATCGCCCTGGAAGAACCCGTCCAGCACGATCTCGTCGCCGTCCTCGTATGCGTTGACGAAGTGCAGCACATACGTGGGCTTGGCCTCGAACCACCGGACCTCGTGACCACGCCGCGGAATCACCGCGAACCGCGACGGCATGTCGCGATGGAACCGGGCCGCATGCACGTCCTTCTTCAGCAGCTCCGGATCCCAGAACAGCGGAAAGTCGTTGAGGATGGCGTAGTTTCGGGTGAAGGCCATGTCGTGCGGCAGCCTCGGCCCCGGCAACGGAATGTCGACGTAGTGCACCAACTCGCCGGAGTCGTCCACCACGCCGTAGTGCATGAACGGCGCCTGCTTGCTGTAGTTGAAGAACAGCAGCTCGCCGGTCGCCAAATCCACCTTCGGGTGCGCAGACACTCCCCAGTCGAACGGGAACCGTCCGTTCCACGTCTCCTTGCCGAGTGTCTCCGCGGAGAGTGGATCGACCCGGTACAGATCGCCGCATTGATAGAAACTCGTCAACGCGGTGCCGCGGTGCACGATCACGTCGGTGCTCGACGCGTCCTTCATCCGCCTGCGGGCTCCCCATCCGTCACGCTCGGACAGTTTCGGCGACTCCGCAAGCCCCGCCCACAACGGCCGGCCCGCCTCGTTCTCGGCGAGAAAGCCCTCGGTGCGGATAAACCTGTTGCGGTAGAAGGCTTTTCCGTCGCGGAAGCCGACGACGTGAATCATCCCGTCGCCGTCGAACGGGTGATAGAACTTCAACGCCGGGTGCAGCGGGTTCTCGGTGTTGCGCAGGTACACCCCGTCGAGGTCGCCCGGAATCTCACCCTGGACGGCCGCCAGATCGTCGGCCCGCCACTCCGTCGTCTGCGGCCGCCATGGACCGGTCCGGTACGGGTGGTCGTCGTCCTCGGGCAGCGTCGACAGGAACTTCCCGACAACCTCAACGTCCATTCACCGCTCCTACCACGAAACTGATCGACGTCGCCGTGCTTCCGCCGATGTTGAGCGTGCCGAACCTCCGCGCGCCCTCCACCTGGTAGTCACCCGCGGCGCCGCTCACCTGCTTGGCCGCGTCGACGAGCATCCGCACCCCGGTCGCCCCGACCGGATGTCCGCCGCCGATCAGCCCACCGCTGGGGTTGATCGGCAGCCGCCCGCCGTTGGCGATGTCGCCGCTCTCGACCGCCTGCCACGACTGGCCCGGCGGCGTCAAACCGATGTGGTCGATCGCCACATACTCGCTGGGCGTGAAACAGTCGTGCACTTCGAACCCGTCGACGTCGTCGAGTGTCACCTTCGCCCGGCCGAACGCATCCTGCACCGTATCCCGCACGTGCGGCAGCACATAGGGGTCATCCGCAGACCGGTCCAGCTTCTGCCGTAGCCCGAGCCCGACCGTCCGATGCCCCCACCCCAGAATCCGCGCCACCGGCCGCGCGTCGGGATGCGCCCGCAGGTACTCGTCGGACACCAGCACCACGCCGGCGCCGCCGTCGGTCACCTGGCTGCAGTCGTACCGGCGCAACCGGCCCTCGATCACCGGGTTCGTCTCGGCGACAGCAAGATCGGGCACCTGCCAGTCGCGGGTCTGCGCGTTGGGGTTCTTTCGGGCATTGCCGAAGTTCAGCTCGGCGATGGCCCGCAGGTACGCGTCGTCCAGACCGTAGCGGCGGTCGTATTCGTCGGCGACGTCACTGAACATGAACGGCCACATGAACTTCGCACCATGCCCCTCGTGGCCGATCCACGCCGCGGCACCGAGGTAGGCCGTCGCGGTGTCCCCCGGCACCGTCTTCTCCAGTTCCACGCCGAGGACCAGAGCGCTCGAGTAGGCACCCGACCGCAGGTCGGCGATCGCGGCGAGCGCTGCCGCACTACCAGACGCGCAGGCCGCCTCGTGCCGCGTCGCGGGCACACCCCACAGGTCCGGGCAGACGGTGGCGGGCATCGCGCCCAGATGCCCCTGGCCGGCGAACAGCTCGCCGAACGCGTTGCCGACGTGCACCACCTCGACGTCGCCGACCTTGGCCGACTCGAGCGTGCGCCGCACCAACTCCTCGGTCAGGTCGGCGAAGTCCAGGCCTTCCCGGGTGAAGTTTCGCGCGAAGTCGGTCTGGTAGCCCCCCAGCAGCCACACATCTGACGTCATGGCCCGCAGGCTACTCCGCGATTTTGGCCCCGGAGAGCCGTTCCCGGTACGACCGGCCGTCGGGGTCGTAGACCAGCCGGTACGCCGGCACCGCCCACAGCCGGGTCAGCCGGCTCAGCCGCTCGGGACGGTGCGGACGCAGCCGCCCGGTCCCCGCTCGCGCCGATGCCGCCATCACTGCGACGGCTGCATGCGGATCGATCAGATCGTCGTCCTGTGTGCCGTCCGCAGCACGGCCGAGATGCTCGCGCATCAGCCGCAGCCGCAAGTCGCGAGCGAACGCCCCATCGTCGTCCAACACGGCGCACGCCAGCTCGCTGTCGTGTGTCCACGACCTCCGGTTCAGGTTGTCGCTACCGACACTGGCCCACACGTCGTCGATCACGCACACCTTCGCGTGCACGTAGACGGGGATGCCCGCGTGGTTTTCCAGGTCGTATACGTGAACCCGTCCTCGGCCCGCCTGCCGGCAGATGTCGAGCGCCTGCTGGCGCCCCACCAGATTGGGACTCAACGACAGCCGCCCGTCGACGTCCGGGCACCGCGGGACGACCGCGACCAGGTGCAGATCCGGATTGTCACGCAAGGCCGCCGCGAAGAGCCGCGCGACCTGCGCCGACCACAGGTACTGGTCCTCCAGATAGATCAGCCGCCGCGCGCGGCGCACCGCCTTCGTGTAGCCGCGGGCGATACTGCGTTCGCCGTGCGGTGCGAAGTCGTACTCATGGCACGCGTCCGGATAGGTGCGCAACACCTGGATCGTGCGGGGGCCGCACACCGGCGGGTCCGGCGGCTGGGACGGAAGCCGGCCCGGCGTCAGGTCGGCCCCGCGCAGTCGGTCCCGTATCCACGCGACCGGCGAGAGGAAATCCAGCGGTGTCGGGTCGTTCCACCGCTCACGAAACGTCGTGTCCAGCGCACCGACCACCGGTCCGGCCAGCCGAAGCTGTACGTCGTGCCACGGCGGCCTCTTGCCGTAGGCCTCGTTCATCTGCACCGCTTGCGGGTCGCCCAGATGAGTCGCGTCGTCGCGCCGGCTGTGGCACAGGTCGATGCCACCGGCGAAAGCGACGTCGCGCTCGGGTGCGTCGGGATGACGCAGCACCACGAGCTTCTGGTGGTGCGAACCGCCGAACCGCACGCGTTGGTCCAGCAGCACCTCCCCGCCGGCGCGCTCGATCGCCTCGCCGAGGTGCTGATTCTCTTCCTCGCTGAACGCAAGCTTGTCGAGGTGCGAGCGCCACACCAGGCCCTTGACCACCACACCGCGTTCCGCGGCGGCGCTGAACAGGTCCCTGACGGTCGGGCCGCCGTCACGCAACTTCTCATCGGGATCACCGCGCCAGTCGGTAAAGAACAGGTGGTCACCGCGTTGCAGCGCGTCCACCTCGCGGACCAGCTGATCGAAGTACGTGGCCCCGTGTATCAACGGCTCGGCGAGGTTGCCGGGGCACCATGCGGGGATCCGCGTAGCCGGGTTACCCCGCTCTGCCGCTGTGAGGAACCAGTCGTCGACGCGACGGGACTGTGTGGTCATATTTCACTGTGGTACTTGCGGCTGCCCGGCGCCTTCTCCCCTTGCTGTGCGCGCTGCTGGTCGGCTGCGCCGCGCCGCTGACTCCTCCACCTGCCGCGTCGCCCGCTAGCGCCAAGGCTGACGCGGTGCGCAGGATCGTCCGCGACACGATGTCACAGCGGCACCTGAAGGCAGTCATCGTGCGGATCACCGTCGACGGCAAGGAGATACTGACCGAAGCCGTCGGCGAGTCCATGACCGGCGTGCCGGCCACCCCGCAGATGCACTTCCGCAACGGTGCGGTGGCGATCTCCTATGTGGCCACGCTGCTGCTGAGACTCGTCGACGAGAAGAAGGTCCGCCTCGACGACAAGCTGTCGACGTGGCTGCCCGACGTGCCCCACGCCGACCGCGTCACGTTGGGTCAGCTCGCGCAGATGACGTCCGGCTATCCGGACTACGTGCTGGGCAACGAGGAATTCGATAAAGCGTTCTACGCCGACCCGTTCAAGCAGTGGACCACCGACGAGCTTCTGGCGCAGGTGGTTTCGCGGCCGCTGCTCTACCCGCCGGGCACCAACTGGAACTACGCTCACACCAACTATCTCCTGCTAGGCAAAGCGCTCGAGAAGGCCACCGGTCTAGAGATGCCAAAGCTGTTGCAAGACAAGGTACTAGGACCACTAGGGCTCTCACAGACCGCCAACTCCGACACCCCGGAGATCCCGCCGCCGGTGCTGCACGCGTTCTCGGCCGAGCGCGGACGCTACGAGGAGACCACCTTCTGGAACCCGTCGTGGACGATCACCCACGGCGCGATCCAGACCACCAACATCTACGACCTGGAGGCCACTGCCCGGGGCATCGGTTCCGGCAGGCTGCTGTCGGGCGACTCCTACCAGAAGATGGCGTCGACGGATCTGCGCGGCAAGACCCGCGCGCAGGCCGGCTGCCCGACATGCGCTGAGCAGAACGACATCTACACTTACGGGCTCGGCATTGTCATCTCCGGGCATTGGCTCCTGCAGAACCCGATGTTCGCCGGATATGCCGGCGTCGAGGCGTACCTGCCGTCGCAGAAGATCGCACTCGCCGTCGTCACCACGTTCGACGAACAGGCCTTCGACGCGCAGGGCAACTACGCCAACGAGGCCGACACGTTGTTCCGCAGGATCGGCGCCGAGCTGGCGTCCGACGACGCACCGCCGCAGCCGCCCGGGAAGTGAGTAGCGTGGCGCGCAAGGTCCTGTTCATCGTCAACGACCCGGTGGCGACGGCCGGATTGCTCGCAGAAGCGTTCGCCGACAACGGGTTCGACGTCGAGACGTTCGAGGTGGTGCCCTGGCCGCGGGTCGGTGCCCCCGCGGTCGACATGACGTTCCCCGAACCCGGCGGCTACGACGTCATCGTGGCGCTGGGCGCGCGGTGGGCAGCCTACGACGCCACGCTGCCCTGGGTGGGCGAGGAGATCCGACTGCTGCGCGACGCGCACACGGCGGGTGTCGCGGTGCTGGGCGTGTGTTTCGGCGGTCAGCTTCTCGCCGCTGCGCACGGTGGCTCTGTATCGCCTTCGGCCGCACCGGAACTCGGCTGGCTGGGTGTCGACACCGACGATTCCGCGCTGGTGCCGGCCGGGCCGTGGTTCCAGTGGCACTTCGACCGCTGGACCTTGCCGCCCGGCGCGACCGAAATCGCCCGCAATGCTGCGGCCTCGCAGGCGTTCGTGGTCGGCCGCAGTCTCGCGTTGCAGTTCCATCCGGAGCTTGACCGGGCGCTGCTGGGGGCGTGGATCGCCGACGATCGCGAGGCCGCGACACAGCGGAACTCGGTATCGAGGAGGGCGAGTTGCTCAGGCGCACAGCCGAACTCGAGGTCGACGCTAGGCGCCGCGTGCACCAGTTGGTGCGCGGTTTCATCTCCCGAGCTGATGGCGAAGAGCGTCCCTGACGCTCGGCTGGCGGAACCGGTGGCCCAGGTCGAGCAGCCGGTCAGGCGCCACCCGCTGGTTGGCCTCGGCCAGTTCGCGGACACCGTCTTCGCCCAGCAGAAGCCGCGGACCGATCGTCGGCACCGGAAGCAGCGCCGGCCGACGCAGCACCCCGGCCAGTGCCTTGGTGTACTCGCTGTTGCGAACCGGTTGGGGCGCAACCGCATTCACCGGCCCGACTAACCTCTCGTCCCAGAGCGCGCGGTGGTAGATGTCCACCAGGTCGTCGATGCCGATCCACGACAGCCACTGCCGGCCACTGCCCAGCCGCCCGCCGAGTCCGGCAGCGAACAGCGGCCGCAGCAGCCGCAGGGTCCCGCCCCTGGCGGCTTGCACGATCCCGGTGCGCACCGCGACCACTCGCAGCCCCGCGGACTCCGCGGGAGCCGCCGCGGCCTCCCAATCCGCGACGACGTCGGCGAGAAAGCCGTCACCGCGGGCGCTGTGCTCGGTCAGCACGTCATCGCCGCGGTCGGACCCGTAGTAACCGATGGCCGATGCGGTGACGAACACCGACGGTCCCCCATCGGCGTCGGCCGCGGCCTTCGCGAGGCGCCGCGTGGGCTCGATGCGGCTGTCGCGGATGTCGCGTTTGTGCGCCGACGTGAAACGACCGGCGATCGATGCGCCCGCGAGGTGGATCACCGCGTCGACGCCGCTGAGCAGGTCGGGCGCGGGGTTGGCGGGATCCCAGTACCGTTCGTCGCGGCCGCGGGCCATCCGGCGCACCAGGCGGATCACCCGGTGCCCGCCGCTGGTCAGAAACGCCGACAGCGCAGAGCCGACCAGGCCCGAGGCGCCGCTGATCGCGACCACCTGCGGGGCGAACCCGTTCTCGGCCGCCAGCCGGTGCGCGGCCAGGTCGTCGGCCAGCTGGCGGTGCCGGTAGACGAACATCGAGCGCAGGAGGGCAGCCGGCACCGGGGTGTCGACGTGGTCGCGCATCCTGGTCTTGCCCGGGCCGGCGTAGCCGAACTCGTGGGTGTGACGCCACCACCCGATGCGCAGCTCGTCGACGAATCGACGTCCTGCCACATAACCCGACGGGTCGTGCTGGGCAACGCAGCGCAGGCCCGCGGGCAGCCCCAGCACGGCACGCCCGTCGGCCAGTGACTCGGCTTCGGAGATCACGGTCAGCGGTTGCCACGGCGGCATGAGCCGCGGCATCGCGCCGGGCATGGTGTGCCAGATGAACACCTCGGACTGGGGGTGTGCGATCACGGTCGAGTAGTCGATGGCCATATCGGAGATTCGGCGCCGATCGTAGTTCGGATTGGAGGACACTGGCAGTTGGAGGATAGCCATGCGAGCAGGCACGTTCGCCGACCGCCGGGAGGCCGGCGTGGTTCTCGCCGACGCCCTGGCAGCGTATCGCGGCGCGCCCGACCTGCTCGTGCTCGGCTTGCCGCGGGGCGGGGTGCCCGTGGCGTGGGAGGTGGCCGCCGCGCTACGCGCACCGCTGGATGTGCTCGTCGTCCGCAAGCTGGGCGCGCCGAACTGGGAGGAACTGGCGGTCGGGGCGATCGCGAGCGGTGGGCTGGTTGTCCTCAATGACGACGTGGTCCGCAGCCTGCGCATCAGCGACGAGCAACTTCAGCAGGTGATCGGCAGGGAAGCCGCCGAGCTGGCGCGCCGGGAAGAGGCATACCGTGGCGGGCGCCCACCCATCGAACTCGCCGGGAAGACCGTGATCCTGGTCGACGACGGGATCGCCACCGGGGCGAGCATGCTGGCGGCCATCCGGGCCATCCGCGCGGCCGGACCCGCCAAGATCGTCGTCGCGGTCCCGGTGGCGCCGCCGTCGGCGTGCCGCCAGCTCGCCGACGCCGCCGACGACGTGGTGTCCGTGTGGGTGCCGCCGTCGTTCATGGCGGTCGGCGAGTACTACCGCGACTTCCGGCAGACGTCGGATGACGAGGTGCGAAAGCTGCTGGCCACTCCGACGCGCTGATCAGCGCTCGGTGGGCTTCTCCTCAACCGACTCGGGCTCGGCCTCTTCCTCGGGGTACTCGGCGTCGAACTCCTGGTCTTCGACCGACGCTTCGTCTTCGACCTCTTCGGCGGGCTCTTCTTCCTCTGCCGACTCAGCGGCGGGTGTGGCGTCGCGTCTCTGCCGTTCCCGCAGCGCGTCGATGATCAGCAGGACCACGCCGATCACGCTGGCGCCGATGCAGACCCAGGCGATGACTTGGTTGCTGGTGACGACCGCGGTCACGAGCGCGGCAAGGCCGATCACGGCCATCACCAGTGCGACGATCAGCATGATCAGGCCCGGCTAGTTGCCCCTGTTGTACTGATTGAATGCGCCGCTCTCGCTGTTGGCGCTGGAATCCACCGGGGCGGCGGACCCGCGCTGGCCGAGCTCTTCGAGCTGCGACTCCAGGTAGGTCTTGAGCCGGGTGCGGTATTCCCGTTCGAAGGTGCGCAGCTGCTCGAGACGACCCTCGAGGACCGTCCGCTGCTGGTTGATGGTGCCCATGATCTCCGAGTGCTTGCGCTCGGCGTCGGCCTGCAGCGCGTCGGCCTTCTCCTGGGCTTGGCGCAGCTGATTCTCCGAGCGCATCTGCGCGTCGGCGAGCATCGAGTCGGCACGCTGACGCGCCTCGGTCACCGTGGTCTCCGCGGTGTGCCGCGCCTCGGACAGGATCGAGTCGGCGTTCGCGCGGGCGTCGGCGAGCAGCTTGTCGGCCTCGGCCTTGGCAGTGCCCGTCAGCCGGTCGGCGGTGTCCTGCGCCAGCGCCAGCACGCGCGCCGCCTTGAGGTGCGACTCGTCGTCGACGGGGCCGGGCGCCTGCGCCGGCGCGGGCGGAGCCTCGTAGACGGGCTGCTGCTGCGGCTGCTCTTGCGGCTGCTCGTACACCGGAATGGCGGCCGTGGGAGCACCGCCCGGCCGTGCGCCCCCGAGTTCGTGCTCGAGCTCACCGACGCGCTGCCGCAGATCGGTGTTCTCTTCGATCAGTCGCGTGAGTTCGGCTTCAACGAGATCGAGGAACGCATCCACCTCGTCTTCGTTGTAGCCGCGTTTTCCGATCGGCGGCTTGCTGAACGCGACGTTGTGGACGTCGGCGGGCGTTAGCGGCATTTTCTGCCCCCTCGAGTTCTTGACGGTCGAAGCTGATGTAGGAGTGTAAACCGTGGATTGCCCGAACTGTAACTGGCGTCCATCCTGTCACACCAGAACCGCCGGTCGCCGGTGAGCAGAATAATTAAGAAGTAATTTCAATCAGCGGCGGTTAAAGCGTCGTGTTCCCGTACTTCCAGGCCACTTGCATCCCGATGAAGGCCACCAGAAGCAACACCATGATCGACAGGTCGAACCGGACGGCGCCGATTGTCAGCTGAGGAATGATGCGCCGCAACAACTTAACGGGCGGATCGGTAATCGTCAGGATGATTTCCAGGATCACCACCGTGATGCCCCGCGGCCGCCAGTCCCGGCTGAACGAGCGGATGAACTCGATCACCACCCGAGCGATCAGCAGCAGCCAGAAGACGAACAGCGCGAAGCCCAAGATATCGAAGAACAGCCGCAACTGGCCCGACCTCACTAGCGATGTAGACGACAAGTCCCCGAGGGGCGTTGCCAGCCTACCGATGCATCACTGGTAGGCGTAAAACCCGGCTTCGGCGATGCGGCGGCGCTCCTCGGCGGTGACGTCGATGTCGGCCGGGGACAGCAGGAACACCTTGGTGGCCACCTTGTCGAACGAGCCGCGCAGCGCGAACGCCAACCCGGCCGCGAAGTCCACCAGCCGCTTGGCGTCGGCGTTGTCCATCGTGACCAGGTCGATGATCACCGGAGTGCCGTCGCGGAAGCGCTCACCGATGGTGCGGGCCTCGCCGTAGTCCTTCGGCCGCAGCGTCGTGATCTTGTTCAGCGGGCTGCCCTCTTCGAACAGCATCGCCATCCTGCGCGGGTCCATCGCCAACGAGCCGCGGGTAGCGCCGCGCAGCGCACCGAACCGTGACGTCGGCGGGCGCTCGTATTCGCGGGGCCGGAACCTCGGCTCGTCGTAGCCGCGGCGGTATCCGGGCTCGTAGTCGTCGGGCTCGCGGTCGTCGTAGTCGCGGTCGCGGCCGTCGTAGCGGCGGCCCGGCCGCTCGTAGCCGTCGTCCGGGTGGGAGCGGCGGTAGCCGCGGCTCCGGCCGGCACCGGGCTCGTCGTCGTCGTAGTACTCGTCGTCGTAGTCCTCCATCGGCGCCATGCCGAAGTAGGCCTTGACCTTGTGCAGCGTACTCATCGGTGACCCCTTCGGGAGCTCGGTGCTTGATGACTGCTTGATGTTGGTGTGACAGGAGTGACTACTGCAGGTGACGATAGAGGCCTTGGTCCCAACAACGCGGTACCGACACGCACACACGTGGACCCATGTTTGATCGCGGCTTCGAGGTCGTCGGACATCCCCGCCGACAGCCGAGCCGCTTCAGGATGGTTCGCGACTACCCGCCGATGTTCTTGCTCCAACCGCGCGAACGCCTGGTCGGGCTCGGTGCCCAGCGGCGGAATGCCCATCAACCCGACCAGCGACAGGCCGGCGGCGCCGGCCACCCGGTCGCAGACCTCGTCCACCAACTCCGGCCGGCGCACGTCCACGCCGCCGCGCGCCGGGTCGCCGTCGAGGCTGACCTGCACGTACACCGACAGCGGCTCGCTTCGCTGGCCGCTCTCCAGCGCGGCGGCGAGAGCGCGATCCAGCGCGGCGACCAAACGGGTGCTGTCGACGGAATGGGCGGCGTACGCCCACTGGGCGATGGACCGCGCTTTGTTTCGCTGGATGTGTCCGACCATGTGCCAGCGCACCGATTCACCCACGAGCGCGGCCACGTCCGCGGATTTGGCGGCGGCTTCTTGTTCGCGAGACTCGCCAAATGAGTGGCATCCGAGCCGCGCCAAAATGGCGACGTCTGAGGCCGGAAAGAATTTCGTGACGGGCAGCAATTCGATTTCCGTCGCATTGCGCCCAGCCGCGGTGGCAGCCTCCGCAATTCGCTGACGCAGCGCTGCTAAAGCGCGCGCCAATTCTTGTTCGCGGGCGCTCATCTCCCAATGCTCTTCGCGCAAGCGCTCATGCCCCGATGCTCTTCGCGCAAGCGCTCATCGCGGCTCCATCCAGATGAGCGATGCCAGCCGGCCCGTCGGCGCATCCCGACGATGGCTGAACAAGCTCGTGTCCTCGACGGTGCAGCGCGGGTCGACGTCGATGGCTGTCACGCCCAAAGTTGTTAGTTGGCGGGCGATTCCGGCCCGCAGGTCCAGTGCGGCGGTACCGCGGCGGCTGGTGGTCCGGCTGCCCGGCAGCGCCGCTTCCACCTCCGCCGCCATCTCCTCGGGCACCTCGTAGTTGGGGCCGCTGACCGCCGGGCCGAGCAGCACCGACACGTCGTCGGGATGCGCGCCGGCGGCTTGCATCGCCTCCACCGTCCGCGCCACCACGCCGCGCTGCGCGCCGACCCGCCCGGCGTGCACCGCGGCCACCACGCCCGCGCGGGCGTCGGCCATCAGTACCGGTACGCAGTCGGCACTGATCACCGCGAGAGCCAGCTGGGGCGTCGTCGTCACCAGCGCGTCGGTGGCGTCGACCGCGGTGTCGCGCGGCCCGTCCACCCGCTCGACCCGGTCACCGTGCACTTGGTTCATCCAGATCACGTGGTCCTCGTCGAGCCCGATCACCGCGGCCAGCCGCTTACGGTTGGCCGCCACCGCCTCCGGTTCGTCGCCGACATGGTCGCCCAGGTTGAACGTGTCGAAGGGCGGCTTGGACACGCCACCGGCGCGGGTGGTCATCACGCGCCGAACAAGAACGGTCACGCCGTCAGTATTTACCGGCGCATGAACGGCGGCACGTCGACGTCGTCGTCGTCCAGACCACCGTCGTCGCCGCCGATTCGCACGGTCGAGCCGTTGGTGTGCACGGGCACGCTGACCGCGTCGGCCGGCTCGAACAGCGTCGAGGTGACCTTGCCTGAGCTTCCCGGGGCCACCTTGGCGCCCGCCCCGACCACTGGCTTGGCCCTGGCGCTGGCTGCGTCGAAGCCCGCCGCGATCACGGTGACGCGCACCTCGTCGCCCAGCGAGTCGTCGATGACCGTGCCGAAGATGATGTTGGCTTCGAGGTGGGCGGCCTCCTGCACCAGCGACGCGGCCTCGTTGATCTCGAACAGGCCGAGGTCGCTGCCGCCGGCGATGGACATCAGCACGCCTTGCGCGCCTTCCATCGACGCCTCGAGCAGCGGCGAATTGATCGCTATCTCAGCGGCTTTCAGCGCGCGCCCGTCGCCGCGAGCCGAACCGATGCCCATCAGCGCCGTGCCGGCCCCGCTCATGATGCCCTTGACGTCGGCGAAGTCGACGTTGATCAGGCCCGGCGTGGTGATCAGGTCGGTGATGCCCTGTACGCCGTTGAGCAACACTTCGTCGGCGCTGCGGAACGCGTCCATCAGCGACACTTGCGCGTCGCCCATCTGCAGCAGCCGGTCGTTGGGGATCACGATCAGCGTGTCGCAGCTCTCCCGCAGCGCGGCGATGCCGCCCTCGGCCTGGGAGCCGCGCCGCTTGCCCTCGAACGAGAACGGCCGGGTGACGACGCCGACGGTCAGAGCGCCGAGCTTGCGGGCGATGCTGGCGACGACGGGCGCGCCGCCGGTGCCGGTCCCGCCGCCCTCACCCGCGGTGACGAACACCATGTCGGCGCCGCGCAGCAGCTCCTCGATCTCGTCCTTGGCGTCCTCGGCGGCCTTGCGGCCGACCTCGGGGTCCGCACCGGCGCCCAGCCCGCGGGTGGAGTCGCGTCCGACGTCGAGCTTGACGTCGGCATCGCTCATCAGCAGCGCTTGCGCGTCGGTGTTGATGGCAATGAACTCCACGCCCTTGAGCCCCTGCTCGATCATCCGGTTCACGGCGTTCACGCCGCCGCCGCCGATGCCGACGACTTTGATGACGGCGAGGTAGTTGTGCGGAGGGGTCATCGATCGCCTTCCTGGTAAAACCCTCAACCTCAACCATAGGCTTAGAGTTATGTCAAGTAGTTCCGCGCAACCAGAACGGTATGGCCGCCCCACGCGGTATCCCCGCAGGCGCGCCGTGTCGTTTCGCGGAAATTTTCTTGCGATGAGCGCTCGCGCGAAGAGTAGAGAGCTATTTGACGGTCGGCAGGTCGGGGCTCGACACGTCGTAGGTGTGGCCCGGGCGCGTCAGCAGCGCCGCCAGCTTCTCGGCCTTCTCGTCTGTGCGGTCGGTGGTCCCCCAGATCACCACGCGCCCGTCGGCCAGCGTCAGCGTGATCGACGCGACCGACGGGGCGGCGACGCGGCCGACCTGGCCGGCCACCTCGGGCCGCAGCGCCGTCAGCACCTCGAGGGCCGCCTTGGTGGGCGGATCGTTGGGGCCGGGGTTCTCGACGTCGAGATACGGGACGCCGGGCGGTGGCGGCGCGGTGGCGAAGTCGACGCCGAGGCGGTCGAACAGGTGCGTGCCGTCCGGCATGTCCTTGACGGCCACGGGAACTCGCTCTTCGACGGTGACTCGCAGCGACGACGGGTACTCGCGCTGCACACGCACGGAGGCCACCCGGCTGATCCCCGCGATGCGGTTCGCCACCTGGTTGGTGTCGATCTGCAGCAGCGGCGTGCCGGGGCGCACCGCCACCGCGGCGACCACCTCGTCGCGGGGAATCGCCTCGAGGCCCTCGATCACGAGGTTGCGCATCGACATCAGCGGGGTGAAGTACAGCACCAGCCCCAGGCACACCGAGACGATCGCCAGCACGACGGCCCAAATCAGCACCTTAAGCCCCCGAACCACGCCTCTGCCAACGGGTTTCGGGGCGGCCGCGGACTCGGTGGCCTTGCGCTTGGCCTCGCGGCGGGCATCCTCGATCGCGCGGGCGCGCGCGGCGGCGGCACGGCGCTGCTCCCGCTCCCGACGGGCGCGCCGGCGCGGGCCCTCGAAGTCTTCGGCTTGCTCGCCTTCGTCGGGCTCTTCGGGCGGGAGGCCGACGTCCCCAGGCAGCGGCTGCTCGGTCATCGGCGCATCACCCCCGGGCCGCCCGGTGCGCTTCGGTTGGCCTTGACCTGTAGCGACGTCAGGATCTCCGGACCGAGCATCGTGATGTCGCCGGCGCCCATCGTCACCACCACGTCGCCCGGCGCGGCCACCTCGGCCACTCTGTCGGGCACCGCGGAGAAGTCGGGAAGGTAGGAGACGGGGACGCTGACGTGCTCGGCGACCAGCGCGCCGCTCACCCCGGCCATCGGCTGCTCGCGCGCCCCGTAGACGTCGAGCACGAACACCAGGTCGGCGCTGTCGAGCGCACGGCCGAAGTCACGCGCGAAAAGCTCTGTGCGCGAATACAAATGGGGTTGGAACACGGCGATCGCACGGCCGCTGCGATCGGGCGTCTGCTCGATCAGGGTGCGCACGGCGGTGAGCGTCGCCTGGATCTCGGTCGGATGATGCGCGTAGTCGTCGTACACCCGGACCGAGTCCACCGCGCCGACGAAGTCGAACCGGCGCCGCACCCCCTCGAACCCGGCCAGCCCGTCGAGCACGCACTCCGGCTCGGCGCCGGCCTCCACCGCCGCCAGCACCGCGCCCAGCGCGTTGAGAGCCATGTGCCGGCCCGGCACCGACAGCCGCATCACCCGGGGCAACGCCTCCCCCGCCAACTGGATGTGCGCGACCGCGCCGGTGCCCTGCTGTTCCCAGCTCAGCAGCCGGCCGGCCGTCTCAGCTACGCCGCCTGGGCTGTCTGCTCTTCGCCCGAGAGGCTCTTCGCTGCCGTACCCGAGCACTCTGGTGCCGCGGGCCGCCGCCCGCTCGGCCAGCGCCGCCGCACCCGGGTCGTCGACGCAGGCCACCAGCGCGCCGCCGGGGGCCACCCGGGCGGCGAACTCGTCGAACACCGCGGTGTAGGCCTGCCTGCTGCCGAAGAAGTCGAGGTGGTCAACGTCGATGTTGGTCACCACCGCGACGTCTGGCGTGTACTCCAGAAGCGATCCGTCGCTCTCGTCGGCCTCGGCGACGAAGTACTCGCCGCTGCCGTGGTGCGCGTTGGTGCCGGCCTCGCCGAGATCGCCGCCGACCGCGAACGACGGGTCCAGGCCGCAGTGCTGCAGCGCCACGATCAGCATCGATGTCGTCGACGTCTTGCCGTGCGTGCCGCTGACCGCGATCGTGCGGTAGCCGCTCATCAGCATGGCCAGCACCCGCGGGCGCAGCAGGACCGGGATGCCGCGGCGACGGGCCTCGACGAGTTCGGGATTGTCCTTCGGGATGGCCGCATGGGTGGTGATCACGGCCGTCGGTCCACCGGGCAGCAGATCCAGTGACGACGGGTCGTGCCCGACGCGCACCTCGGCGCCGCGGGCGCGCAACGCGATCACCCCGCGTGACTCTTTGGCATCGGAGCCCGACACCTGCGCGCCCCGGTCGAGCAGGATGCGGGCAATGCCGGACATGCCGGCCCCGCCGATGCCGACCATGTGCACCCGGGCCAGCTCGGGCGGCAGCGGCTGCGGGCTCATCGGCTCACCCTGTTTCGCTCCCCGCGTCCGCGGTCCCTCGCGACATCGAGCGCCACCTGCGCCACCCGCTGCGCCGCATCGCGGTGGCCCACCAGCGCCGCGGCGGCCGTCATCGCAGCGAGCCGCGGCCCGTCGGTGAGCAGCCCCGCCACGGTGTTCGCGACGAAGTCCGGGGTCAGGTCCTTGTCCTCCACCAGCAGTCCGCCCCCGGCGTTGACCACCGGCAGCGCGTTCAGCCGCTGTTCGCCGTTGCCGATCGGCAGCGGCACATAGACGGCCGGCAGCCCTACCGCGGACACCTCGGCGACCGTCATCGCGCCAGACCGGCAGATCGCCAGGTCGGCCGCCGCATAGGCGAGGTCCATGCGGTCCAGATAGGGCACCGCGACGTAGGGCGGATCACCCTCGGCGGGCTCCGGCAGGTCCAGGCGGTTCTTCGGGCCGTGCGCGTGCAGCACCGAAATGCCCTGAGCAGCAAGCTTTTCCGCGGCCGGGGCGACGGCCCGGTTGATCGACGCGGCGCCCTGGCTGCCGCCGAACACCAGCAGCACCAGCGCGTCGTCGGCGAACCCGAAGAACCGGCGCGCCTCCGCGCGCATCGCCATGCGGTCCAGCCCGGTGATCGCCCTGCGCACCGGCACGCCGACCACCTCGGCACCGCGCAGCCCGCAGTCGGGCACCGCCGAGAGCACCCGCTGCGCCCGCCGGGCACCGACGCGGTTGGCCAGGCCCGCGCTCGCGTTGGCCTCGTGGATCACGATCGGGACCCTCTTGCGGCCGGCGGCCAGATAGGCCGGCAGCGCGACGTAGCCGCCGAAGCCGACGATCACGTCGGCGCCGACGTCGTCGAGCACGGCGCGCGTCTCACGCACCGCCCGCCGCACGCGCATCGGCAGCTTCACCAAGTCGCGGTTGGGCTTGCGCGGCAGCGGCACCGGCGTGATCAACTCGAGGTCATACCCGCGCTCGGGGACGAGGCGGGTCTCGAGCCCTCGCGCGGTACCGAGGGCGGTGATCCGCACCCCGGGATCCAGCTCGGTCAGCGCGTCGGCGACTGCCATTGCGGGCTCGACGTGGCCGGCGGTGCCGCCGCCGGCGAGCACGACGGAGATGTGCTCATCGCGATTCACCCGAAACGCTGACCTTCCTGGTCCGCGCACCTCCACTCCTGCCGGTGCGACGCTGGCCGACTCTATGATGCCTTGAGTCCCGGCCCGCCCCCGCCCCGACAGGGGTCTTGCGCGGCGTTTCCTTGTTCGGCTTGGCCCTCTTCTGGGGCTTGGCCTTCTTCTGCGCCTTCGGTTTTTCCGGAGCCGGCCGCGACCGCAGACGTTCGCGCACGGCCTCGGTGCGGGTCGGCACGTACGGTTCGGGCAGCGGCAGCCGCAGCAGCCGGTTCACCTTGTCGTCGCGGCCCGCGCGCAGCGCGGCCACCGCCTCCGGCTCGTGCCGGGCCGCGTTGGCGATCATGCCCATGATGAAAAGCATTGTGGCCGTGGATGTTCCGCCAGCAGAGATCAGGGGCAGCTGCAGGCCGGTGACGGGCAGCAGCCCGATCACGTAGCCGACGTTGATGAACGCCTGGCCCAGCACCCACATGGTCACCGTGGCGCACAGCAGGCGCAGGAACGGGTCGGCCGAGCGGCGCGCCACCCGCATGCCGGTGTAGGCGAACAACCCGAACAGGCACAGCAGGCCGAACGCGCCGATGAACCCCAGTTCCTCGCCGATGATCGCGAAGATGAAGTCGTTGTGCGCGTTGGGCAGGTAGTTCCATTTCGCGGTGCCCTGCCCGAGCCCGTCGCCGAACACGCCCCCGTTGGCCAGCGCGAACTTTGCCTGGCGGGCCTGGTAGCCGGAGTCCTGCGGGTCGGCGCCGGGGTTGAGCCAGGACCGGACACGGTCGGAGCGATAGCCCTCGGACACGGCGAGGATCGCGCCCGCGCTGACGGCGGCGAACAGCGAGCTCAGGAACACCCGCAGCGGCAGGCCGCCGTACCACAGCAGACCGAGCAGGATGATCGCCAGCGACACCGTCTGCCCGAGGTCGGGTTGCGCGACGATCAGGCCGAGCGCGACCACCGCCGCCGGCACCAGCGGGATGAGCATCTCGCGCAACGACGCCTGCTCCATCCGGCGGGCGGCCAGCAGGTGCGCGCCCCAGATCGCGAACGCGATCTTGGCCAGTTCCGAGGGCTGCATGGAGAAGCCGGCGATCACGAACCAGCCGCGAGATCCGTTGGCCTCCTTGCCGATTCCCGGCACCAGCACCAGGACGAGCAGGAACAGCGTGAACACGAAGACGAACGTCGCGGTGTTGCGCATCACCCGCACGGGCAGCCGCAGCGCGACGTAGAACGCGACGAGGCCGGTCACGGTCCACAGCAGCTGGCGCGCGAAGATGATCCACGGCGAGCCGTCGTCGTCGTAGGAGCGCACGCCCGACGCCGACAGAACCATGATCAGCCCGAGCGTGGTCAGCAGCGCTACCACGGCGATGACGAGGTGAAACGACGTCATCGGCCGGCCCAGCCACGCGCCCACGCCATTTTCCCGGAGCCTGGCCAGGTTGGTGCGCATCGCCACTACCGGGTCGCGCCGCGCACCGCTGCGGCGAACGCGTCACCGCGCTGGGCGTAGCCGCTGAACTGATCGAACGACGCCCCCGCCGGGGCCAGCAACACGGTGTCGCCGGGCTGCGCCAGGCGTCGCGCCGCAGCGACGGCCTCAGCCATCACGTTCTCCCCAATTGACTCTGTGGCCCCAACAGTCCCACTGGCCCCATGCACCACAGCATCGTCCCCCGCGACGACCTCGACGACGGGGACATCCGGGGCGTGTCGCGATAACGCGTTGGCAACTACCGCCCGGTCGCGTCCCACCAACACGACCCCGACCAGCCTGTTCGCCACCTGACGAACCATCTCGTCCACCGACGCGCCCTTCAGCAGCCCGCCGGCCACCCAGACCACCCTGGGGTAAGCCGCGATCGATGCCTGTGCCGCATGGGGATTGGTGGCTTTGGAGTCGTCGACGTAGGCGACGCCGTCCACCACCGCGATGGGCTGCGCGCGGTGCGGCGCCACCCGGAACGACGCCAGCGCCGAGGCGATCGCGTCGGCGGGCACGTCCACCGCGCGGGCCAGCGCGGCGGCGCCGAGCGCGTCCAGCACCCCGACCGGACCGGGGACCGGGATCGCCGCCACGGCCGCCAGCGGCAGCCCCGGCGCGAAGGCCCGGTCGGTCAGCATTCCGTCGTGCACCCCGAGTTCGCCCTGTGCGGGCTCCCCCAGCCGGAAGCCGGCGCGCACCGGCGCCGGTGCGTCGGCCAGCAGCCGCGCGGCCACCGCATCGTCGACGCCCGCGACCGCCACCCGGCCGGTCAGCGCCCGGGCCTTCGCGGCCGCGTAGTGGGCGAACGAGCCGTGCCAGTCGAGGTGGTCCTCGGCGACGTTGAGCACGACACCGGCGCCGGGTCGCAACGACGGGGACCAGTGCAGCTGGAAGCTGGACAGCTCGACGGCAAGCAGTTCGGCGGGCTGGTCGAGCATGTCGAGCACCGGGCTGCCGATGTTGCCGCACAGCACGCTTCGCCGCCCGGCGGCCAGCAGCATGCCGTGCAGCATCGACGTCGTGGTGGTCTTGCCGTTGGTGCCCGTGACCACGAGCCAGCGCCGGGGCGGCCCGAACCGTCCCGACGCGTCGAGGCGCCAGGCGAGCTCGACGTCGCCCCAGATCGGCACACCGGCCAAAGCCGCGGCGGCCAGCACCGGCGTCGTCGGAGAGAAACCGGGGCTGGTGACGACGAGGTCGAACTCGGATACGCGCGCGGCCGCCTCGGCCGTGCCCACGACCGTGGCGGGTTCGGCGAGCCGCTGCAGCGCCTTCGGATCGTCGTCGCAGATGAAGAGCCGCACGCCCATCGGCGCCAGCACGGCGCTGACCGCCCGGCCGGTGATGCCGGCGCCCGTCACCAACACCCGTCGCCCGGGAAGAAGGCTCCGCCTCCCCCCGTCGCTTCGCTCTGCCCCGCCGAAGGCCACGTCAGTCACCGATCGCCGCAAGCCATTCGCCGTAGAACAGAGCCACGCCCAGCCCGCAGGCGATCGCGGTCAACAGCCAAAACCGAATGATCACAGTGGTTTCCGCCCACCCGACGAGCTCGAAATGGTGGTGGAACGGCGCCATCCGGAACACCCGCCGGCCCGTGGTGCGAAACGCCAGGATCTGCACCACCACCGAGGTGATCTCGGCAACGAACAGCGCTCCCAGCACCACCGCCAGGAGCTCCGTGCGGCTTGTCACCGACAACCCGGCGATGATGCCGCCCAGTGCCAGCGAGCCGGTGTCGCCCATGAAGATCTTCGCCGGCGCGGCGTTCCACCACAGAAACCCGATGCACGCCCCCGCGGTGGCCGCCGCGATCAGCGCCAGGTCCAGAGGGTCGCGCACGTTGTAGCAGCCCAGGCCGGGGTGCGTGGAGCACGCGTTGCGGTACTGCCAGAACGTGATGATCACGTACGCCGCGGTCACCATCGCCATGCATCCGGCAGCCAGCCCGTCGAGGCCATCGGTGAAATTGACCGCGTTGCTCCACGCGCTCACCAGCACCACGCAGAACAGGACGAACAATGCCGGCGCGAGCGTTACCGTCGCGATCTCGCGCACGTAGGACAGCTGGGCGCCCGCGGGCGTGATCCCGTCGGAGTTGGGAAACCGCAGCACCAGAATCCCGAACAGCACTGCCGCCGCGATCTGGCCGAGGGCCTTGGCGGTCTTGTTCAGGCCGAGGTTGCGCGCCTTGCGGATCTTGATCAGGTCGTCGACGAACCCCACCGCGCCCAGCGCGGTGGCCAGCCCGAGGATGAGCAGCCCTGAGGCCGACGGTCCGTTGCCGTCCAGCGCGAGGCCGACGAGCTGCGTGCCCAGGTAGCCGGCCCAGATGCCGGCGACGATCGCCACGCCGCCCATCGACGGGGTGCCGCGCTTGGTCCTGTGGCTGGGCGGGCCGTCCGACCGGATCTCGTGGCCGAAGCCCTGCCGGGTGAACAGGTTGATCAGCAGCGGGGTGAGCAGGATCGACACCGTCAGGGCGATTCCGACGGCGATGAGGATCTGCCTCATGCGGTCCTATCTCGGACTAGCGACTCGGCCAGCGCGCCCAGCCCTGCCGCGTTCGACGCCTTCACCAACACGACGTCACCGGGCGCCAACTCGGAGCGGAGCAGAGCGAGCGCCGCGTCGGCGTCGTCGACCATGGTGGCCTCCCCGCCCCACGACCCCTCCCTGACCGCTCCGTCATGCATGGCGCGCATCGACCTCCCGGTTCCGACGACGACGAGTCGAGAAACATCTAAGCGCACCGCCAGACGACCGGCTCGTTCGTGCTCTGAAATCGCGTCGTCGCCGAGTTCGGCCATCTCCCCCAACACCGCCCAGCTGCGCCGCCCGGCTTGCGATGCCATCCACGACAACGCCTGCAGCCCGGCACGCATCGAGTCGGGGTTGGCGTTGTAGGCGTCGTTGATCACGGTCACCCCGTCGGCGCGCGTCGCCACCGCCATCCGGTGCGCCGACACCGGCCCCGCGGCCGCGAGCGCTGCCGCGACCTGGTCGCCGGTCGCGCCACATTCCAACGCGACCGCCGCCGCGCACAGCGCGTTGGTGACCTGGTGCTCGCCGTGCACGGCGAGGTGCACCTCGACGTCGACGCCGTCGGCGCGCAGCCGGAACCGTGGCCGGGCCAGTTCGTCCAGCGCCACGTCCTCGGCCCAGACGTCGGCGGGCGACTGCCTGCTGACGCGCACGACGCGGGCGGCGGTCAGCTCCGCCATCGCGGCCACCGCGGTGTCGTCGACGTTGAGGATGACGACACCGGATGGTGGAACTGCTTGCGGCAGTTCGGCTTTCGTGGCGGCGATGGCTTCCTGCGATCCGAACTCGCCCAGGTGCGCGGTGCCGACGTTGAGGACGACGGCGACCGACGGCGGTGCGATCGCGGCCAGCTCGGCGATGTTGCCCGGGTGGCGCGCCGACATCTCCAGCACCAGGAAGTCGGTGTCGGTGGTGGCGCGCAGCACCGTCCACGGGTGGCCGAGCTCGTTGTTGAACGACCCGGGCGGGGCCACCACCTCGCCAAGCGGGGCCAGCACGGCCGCGATGAGGTCCTTGGTCGAGGTCTTGCCCGACGAGCCCGTGATGCCGACGATCGTCAGCCCGCCGGCCACCAGTTCGGCCGCGACGAACGACGCGAGCCGGGCCAGCGCGGCCAGCACCGCGGCGCCGGAGCCGTCAATGTCGTGTTCGAGCACGGCCGATGAGCGCTTGCGCGAAGAGGAGACAGCCTCGGCACCGGAGTCGCCCTTGCGGGGCTTCACGACGATGGCCGGCACCCCGACGGGGCGGGCCGCGAGCACGGCGGTCGCACCTGCTTGCACGGCGGCCGCGGCGTGGTCGTGCCCGTCGGAACGAGCGCCGGGCAGCGCGAGGAACAGGCCGCCGGGCGTGACCTTGCGCGAATCGAACTCGACGGTGCCGGTGACGTGCAGCCGCGCGGCGTCGGCGGCCGAGACGTCGGCCAACTCGCCGCCGACGATCTCGGCGATCTGGGCGACGGTCAAGTCGATCACGGCGTGGAGGTTATCCCGGAGCCGCCCAGCCGGCGACATTCCGCCCGCGTGAGGGCCGCGGCCAGTTCTTCGCGGTCGTCGAACGGGCGGGTGACACCTTTCGCTGTCTGCCCCGTCTCGTGGCCCTTGCCCGCGACCAGCACGACATCCCCGGGCCGGGCCCAGGCGACAGCGTGGGCGATGGCCGCGCGCCGGTCGCCGATCTCGGCGATCTGCGCGTCGCTGTGCGCGTCTGCAGCCCCGGCCAGGATGGCCGCGCGGATGGCCGCCGGGTCTTCGCTGCGCGGGTTGTCGTCGGTGACGACGACGAGGTCGGCCCACTGGGCGGCGGTGCGGCCCATGGGGTTTCGCTTACCGGGGTCGCGGTCGCCGCCGGCGCCGAACACCACCGCCAGCCGGCCGCTGGTCTGTGCGCGCAGGCTCTCCAGCACCGCCTGCAGCGCGCCGGGCTTGTGCGCGTAGTCGACGAGCGCCAGAAAGCCCTGTCCCCGGTCGACGGACTCCAGGCGTCCGGGCACCTGGGCGTCGGCCAGCCCGGGTGCCGCCTGCTCGGGCGTCACGCCGACCGTGTTCAGAAGGGCAAGGGCCAGAACCGAATTCGTGACGTTGTAGCGGCCGGGCAGCCGGATCGCCATCTGATGTCGCCGCCCGTGGGGGTCGATCGCGACGAAGCGCTGACCGCCGGCGGTCGGCTCGACGTCGACGGCCCGCCAATCCGCTTGTGCGCCTCCGCCACTGACGGTGATCGGGTCCACCGCGCGGGCGGCCATCGCGCGTCCGGCGTCGTCGTCTACGCACACCACCGCGACTTCGGCCCGCAGCGGCGAGGTGGCGTCGAAAAGCCTTGCCTTCGTGTCGAAGTAGTCCTGCATCGACGGGTGGAAATCCAGGTGGTCGCGGGAGAGGTTGGTGAAGCCGGCCACCGCGAACCGCACGCCGTCGACTCGCCCGAGCGCCAGCGCGTGGCTGGACACCTCCATCACCACGGTGTCCACCCGGCGTTCGACCATGTCGGCCAGCAGCGCCTGCAGCGCCGGAGCCTCGGGAGTGGTCAGCGCACTGGGCTGGTCGGCGCCGTCGATACGGACGCCGACAGTGCCGATCAGCCCGGCGTGGCGGCCTGCGGCCCGCAGCCCGGCCTCGACCAGGTAGGTGGTGGTGGTCTTCCCGGACGTTCCGGTGACGCCGATGACCTGCAGTTTCGACGAGGGATCGCCGTACACCAGGGCGGCCGCGGCGCCGAGCACCGATCGCGGCGCGGGGTGCACC
Source organism: uncultured Actinomycetota bacterium (assembly GCA_963775205.1). Taxonomy (GTDB): domain Bacteria; phylum Actinomycetota; class Actinomycetes; order Mycobacteriales; family Mycobacteriaceae; genus Mycobacterium. The sequence continues at coordinate 573,340 of CAVZHV010000005.1, forward strand.
AGCACCGGCACGTCGACGGAGAGCATGGCCGCGCCCGCCGGATCGGTGAGCACCGCAACCGCACCGGCGGCCACCGCGTCGGCGGCGAACTGCGCGCCGTGCGCGTTGCTCCCCTGTAGGGCCGCGAACAGGTCGCCGGGCGACGCATCCTGCGCGCGCAACGTCACCCCGGCCACCTCAACGGCGGGGGCTGTCTCGCTCCTCGCGTGCGCGGCACCGTCTGCGGGGTCGGCGCCGATGTGGGCGGCCACTTCACGCAGCGTGACGGACACCACCAAACCGTAGCGTCAGGCCTGCAAGGTCAGCGGCGGGCCGGGATCGGGTGACAGTGGGACGTTCTCGCGCTGCAGCAGCCAGCTGGCGATGTTGTGGAACAGCGGCGCGGCCGACGAGCCGGGCCGGCCGTCGGCGGCGCGGTGCGGGTTGTCCATCATGATGCCCACCACGTAACGCGGGTCGTCGGTGGTGGTGATGCCCGCGAACGTGGTCCAGTAGACGTCGCTGTAGTAGCACCCGCAGGCCGGGTTGATCTGCTGGGCGGTGCCGGTCTTGCCGCTGATCTGGTAGCCGTCGACGGCGGCCTGCGGCCCGGTGCCCTGCTGGTATCCCATCGGGTCGCGCTGCACCACCGCGCGCAGCATGTTGCGCACGGTCTGCGCCGTCTGCGGCGACACCACCCGGATGCCGTCCGGCCGGGGCTCCTCGGTGCGCTTGCCGTCGGGGCCGATGACGGCGCGCGACGATGCGGGGTGGAACCCGCACGCCGTCGTTGGCGATCGTCTGGTACATCGCGGTCATCTGCAGCAGGGTCATCGACAAGCCTTGGCCGATGGGCAGATTGGAGAACGTCGAGCCCGACCACTGGTCGATCGGCGGCACGATGCCGGCACTCTCGCCGGGCAGCCCGACGCCGGTGCGCTGCCCCAGCCCGAACTTGGTGAGCATGTCCGCGTAGCGCTCCGGCCCGATGCGCTGCGCGAGCATCAGCGTGCCGACGTTGCTCGACTTCCCGAAGACCCCGGTGGTGGTGTAGGCCATGACGCCGTGCTCCCAGGCGTCGCTGACGGTGACGCCGCCCATGTTGATGGAGCCGGGCACCGACAGCACCTCGTCGGGGTTGCTCAGGCCGAACTCGATCACCGACGACGCGGTGACGATCTTGTTCACCGATCCCGGCTCGAACGGCGACGTCACGGGGAGGTTGCCCAGCTGGCGGTCCTCCTGCCGGCCGATGTCTTGGCTCGGGTCGAACGTTTTGTCGTTGGCCATCGCCAGCACTTCGCCGGTCTTCGCGTCCAGCACCACCGCTTCGACGCTGTTGGCGCCCGCGTTCCCCTTCGCAAGCTCCACCTGCTGCTGTACGTAGAACTGGATGTCGTTGTCCAGCGTGAGTTCGACCGTGGACCCGTTGACGGCGGCGTGCCGGTTGCGGTAGCTGCCGGGGATCACCACGCCGTCGGAGCCGCGGTCGTAGGTGATCGAGCCGTCGGTGCCGGCCAACACGCCGTCCATCGCGTCTTCCAGGCCGAGCAGCCCGTGGCCGTCCCAGTCGATGCCGCCGACGACGTTGGCGGCCAGCGAGCCGCCCGGATACTGGCGGATGTCCTGGCGTTCGGCGCCGACCTCGGGGAACTTCGTGGTGATCGCCGTCGCGACCGCGGGGTCCACTGCCCGGGCGAGGTAGACGAACGTCTCGTTGCTCTGCAGCTTCTTGAGAAGGGTGGCGGCGTCCGGGCGGTTGTTCAGCCGCTGGGCTACGCCGTTGGCGATCTCGACGAGCCGCTGCGCGGGGTCGGGCGCGTCGGGCTTCTTCTGCTTGGCGTCGGTCAGCTCCTTGCGCACCTTGACCGGCTGGAACGTCAGAGCCCGGGCCTGGGTGGTGAACGCGAGCTTGGCGCCGTTGCGGTCGACGATGCTGCCCCGCATCGCCTTCTCGACGTCGGTGACCTTCAGCTGGTTCGCCGCTTGTGCCCTCAGCTTCGCCGCGCCGGGCACCTGCAGGTAGAACAGCTGCGCTGCGGCGGCGATCAGCAGCAGGAAGATGACGGCATTGCCGGCGCGGTGCCGCGCGACGAACGAGGCACCTTTCGTGGTGGCCTGGACGATCGGCCGGATCCGGCGTTCCCGTGCCGAGCGAGGCGACGCCCCGCGGCTCACGTCGGCGGGACGGTGGTCGGGACTGCCACGGTGTCCGATTGTTCCGGCGCGGGCAGCGGAGCCGGCGCATTTACCGGCTGCGGCGCGTCGGCCGGAGCCGCAGGGCCGGCGATATTCGGTCCAGCCGGCGGCGGACCCGGCAGCGGTCCGGTCGGAACCGGGATGACGGGCGCACGGACCACCACCTCCGGGGCCGCGGCGGGGGTCAGCACGCCCGTGGCCGGCGTGGCGGCCGGCGTGGGCGCGGGCCGGGTCACCATCACCGGAACCTCGGTGCGGTTGACGGGCGCGGGCGGCGGGGTCGGATCGGGCAGCGGGGTGTTCAGCGGCGGCGGCGGCGCGCCCTCGGCCGGTTTCGGGTCACCGACGACCACCCAGTTGCCGGCCGCGTCCTGCACCAGGTGCGCGGTGTCGCGCGACGGGATCATGCCGAGGTTGCGCGCGGCCTCGGCCAGTGCCGGAGCGGCTTGCGCTTCGAGCACCTCGCGCTCGAGGGATTCCTTCTGCTGGCTCAGCACCCGGTTGCGTTCGCGGGCGCTGCCCAGCTGGTAGGACCGCTCGGCGGAGTTGGTGGACAGCCACAGTGTCAGCGCAAGCCCCACGCCGAGCGACGCGATCACCAGGACCACGAACGGGACCTTGGCCACCAGTGTCTGCGGCCGCAGGTCGATCGAGGCCAGCCGCGCTATCAGCCGCTCGCGCAGTGGCTCGCGAACGGGTTTGGGCGCCTTGGCTTTCCGCGCTTTGGCGCGAGCCTGGGCCTGGCGCGTGCTGGTCGCGGGGGCCTGCCGGCGGACGGGGGTGGTCTGCGGGCCTGACCGCGTCGGGCGCTTGGCGCGCGCCGGGCGGCGGTCGACGACGGGTGTCTCGCGCCTGCTCACCATGAATCACCCTTTCCGGCAACCGGTTCCAGTTTTTTCAGTGCCCGCAGCCGCACCGACGCACTGCGTGGATTTCGCTCCACCTCGGCGGCACCGGCTTTCTCGGCGCCGCGCGTCAACGCCACGAACTGCGGCTGGTGGCCGGGCAGTTCGACCGGCAGCCCCTGCGGCGTCCGCGACGACGTCGCCTGGCTGAAGACGTTCTTGACGATCCGGTCTTCCAGCGACTGGTAGGCCATCACGACGATTCGTCCGCCGGGCGCCAGCATGTCCAGCGCGGCGGGCAACGCAGCTTGCAACGAGTCCAATTCGCCGTTCACCGCGATGCGCAGCGCCTGGAAGGTGCGCTTGGCCGGATGCCCGCCCGTGCGCCGGGCCGGGGCGGGGATCGCCTGGTAGAGCAGCTCGACCAGTTCGCCGGTGCGACGGAACGGCTGCACCGCACGACGACGGACCAGTTGCGCGGCGATGCGCCCGGCGAAGCGCTCCTCGCCGAACCGGCGCAGGATGCCGGCCAGCGCTGCCTCGTCGTAGGTGTTGACGATGTCGGCGGCCGTCAGCCCGGCAGTCGGGTCCATCCGCATGTCCAGCGGTGCGTCGACGGCGTAGCTGAACCCGCGCTCCGGTCGGTCCAGCTGCATCGAGGAGACTCCGAGGTCGAAGAGCACCCCGTCCACGGGCCCGTCGACCGCACCGGCGATCGCGTCGTAGCGCGCCTGCACCATCACCACCCGGTCACCGAACCGGGCCAACCGCTCGCCTGCGGTCCACAGCGCGTCGGGGTCGCGGTCCAGTCCGACGAGCCTGAGGCCCTCGAACTCGCTCAGAAACCGCTCGGCATGTCCCCCGGCGCCCAGCGTGGCGTCCACCAGCACCGCCCCTGTCCCGTCGGGGCTGCGGCGGGTGAGCGCGGGTGCCAGCAGCTCGACGCAGCGGTCGAGCAAGACGGGGATGTGGCCGGTCACACGTGCACCCGGGTCCCTGTCCGATGACGCGAACCTGGCGTTGGGGAAGTACGCCAGGGTCGGATCGGGCAGAGGCCACGATGCACGGGCATGCGGCTCGACCTCCGAGTCAGATGATGTCGCGCAGAGTTTCATGGGTGGCCGAGGAGAAGTCGTCTTCGTGGGCCTGCTGGTAGTCCTGCCAGGCCTGCGCGTCCCAGATCTCCAGGTAGTCAACCGATCCCGTCACCACGCAGTCCTTGGTCAGGTTCGCGTAGCGCCGGTGGTCGGCGGACAGGGTGATCCGGCCCTGCGCGTCGGGGTGTTGCTCGTCGGTCCCGGCCGCCAGGTAGCGGAGGAAGGCTCGCGCCTCGGGGTCGCTGCGCGACGCACTGGAGGCCCGCCGCGCCATATTTTCGAAGGTCTCCCGGGGGTACACGGCCAGGCTGCGGTCTTGGCTCTTGGTGACCATCAACCCTCCTGCCAGTGCGTCCCGGAACTTTGCGGGCAGCGTCAGCCGCCCCTTGTCGTCGAGCTTGGGCGTGTAGGTGCCGAGGAACACTCCGCGCCTCCGTCCGCCACTTTACCCCACAATCCCCCACAATGCCCCCCATCGTACCAATTGATCGGGTGTGTCCACCACCCGTCCCCACGCACAACAAAAAGCGGGGCGACCCGTCAGGGTCACCCCGCTAGAGGAACGTTTACGTCAGTCGTCGAAGCGGCGCCGGAACCGGTCTTCCATCCGGCTGGTGAAGGAACCGCCGGAGCCCTTGGCGCGGCGCTGCCGCCCGCCCGGCACCTGCCGATCGGCGGTCTTCGACAGACGCGGCCCGGTGATGGCGAAGACGACGCCGCCGAACATCACCAGAAACCCGAGCACCGAGAGAATCGGAAATCCCGCGACCATGGTGGCCTTGAACGCGACACCCGACACCAGCATGGCCAGCCCGACGACGAAAAGCGCCGTGCCCTGGATCCGCCGGCGCGTGCTCGGCGCGCGCAACGTGCCGCCACGCACGCTCGAGGCGAATTTGGGATCCTCGGCGTACAGCGCGCTCTCGATCTCGTCGAGCATGCGCTGCTCATGATCGGAGAGTGGCATCCGTCCCTCCTTGCCGCCGCTGCGATCCCGGATTTCATGCCCGCGTAATCGGGCAACTGACAGTCATGATACGAGGCGTCCGGACGCCGTACCACCTAGTTGATCAGCCGATTCTATAGGCATTCAAGCGCGCACGATAATGAACCTTGACGAACGAGGCGTTTGAGGGAAGGACCTCCCCGTGGCGACATTTCTGATCGATCTGTCGCCGCGCGACATGCAGCGCCGCCTCGGCGACGCGCTGGGGATCTATGTCGACGCGATGCGCTATCCCCGCGGCACGGAGGACCACCGCGCGTCGATGTGGATGGAGCACAGCAGGCGCACCGGCTGGCAGGCGGTCGCGGCCGTGGACGTGCCGCACGACCACAGCGGATCGCCGGCCGACGCGCCGATGATCGGGATCGCCTACGGGTACTGCGGCGCTCCCGATCAGTGGTGGCAGCAGCAGGTGGTCGCGGGCATGCGCCGGGCCAGGCTGGCGCAGTCGGAGATCGGCTCGCTGATGGGCAGCTATTTCGAGCTGACCGAGCTGCACATTCATCCCCGTGCGCAGGGGCGCGGGTTGGGCGAGGCGCTGGCACGACGGCTGCTGTCCGGCCGCGCCGAGACGTGGGTGCTGTTGTCGACGCCGGAGATCCGCGGCGAGAACAACCGCGCATGGCGGCTGTACCGGCGGCTGGGCTTCACCGACATCATCCGCGGGCACCATTTCGCCGGCGACCCCCGCGCGTTCGCGATCCTGGGCCGCAAACTGCCGCTCTAAGATGACCCGATGCCCCGGGCTTCATGCTCCTCGCGTCCGCATCGTCGTGCAGTCCTGTTCCTCGTGCTTCTCGTACTCGTCCCGCTGGCCACCGGCTGCGTCCGGATCAGGGCGTCGATCACCATCTCTCCCGACGACCAGGTGTCCGGCACCATCACCGCGGCCTCAAAGCCACGCAACGACGACGACAAGGGGCCGCAGTTCAACGGCGGCGGCCTGCCGTTCTCAGACAAGGTGGCGATCTCCGACTACAGCCGAGACGGCTACGTCGGCTCGCAGGCGGTGTTCTCCGACCTGACCTTCGCCGAACTCCCCCAGCTGGCGAGCATGAACCACGACGCGGCAGGCGTGGACATCTCGCTGCGACGGGCAGGCGATTCGGTGATCCTGGAAGGTCGCGCCGATCTCACGTCGTTGACCGACGCCGACGCCGACGTCTCCCTGTCTGTTTCGTTCCCGGGCAACGTCACCTCGACCAACGGCGACCAGATCGACTCGCAGGTGGTCGAGTGGAAACTCAAGCCGGGCGTGGTGACGACGATGACCGCGCAGGCCCGCTACACCGACCCCAGCGCCCGCTCGTTCACCGGCGCGGCCATCTGGATGGCCCTGGCGGCGCTGGCGGTGGCCGGGGTGATCGGCTCCCTGGCCTGGGTCAGCCGTGACACCTCCCCGCGGTTCGCCGAACCGCACGAGCACAGCTAGCCGTACCCTTAACGCCGATGAGCGTCGACACCGCCGCACCCTCAGCACTGCAGCTGGCCGGCGCGGTCACCGGCCAGCTTCGCGAGTACATGAGCGCGCGCCGCCGCGACGCCGCGTACATCGGGGCCGACTACACCGCGTTGACCGGCGCGCTCGAGGAGTTCGTGTTGCGCGGCGGCAAGCGCCTGCGGCCGGCGTTCGCGTACTGGGGCTGGCGCGCGGTGGTCGATGAGCCGCTTGGGCGAAGAGAATTCAACCGAGACGACCCTGACCCCGAGAACCCGGAAATGCTAAGGCTTTTCGCGGCGCTGGAGCTGCTGCACGCCTGCGCGCTGGTGCACGACGACGTGATCGACGAGTCCGCGACCCGCAGAGGCCTGCCCACCGTGCACGTGCAGTTCGCGGACGTGCACCGGGCCAGCGAGTGGCGCGGGTCGGCGCGTCAGTTCGGGGTGTCAACGGCGATCCTGCTCGGCGATTTGGCGCTGGTGTGGGCCGACGACATCGTCGCCACCGCCGAGTTGTCCCGCGACGCCCGGCGGCGCGTCCAGCGCGTGTGGGCCGACATCCGCACCGAGGTGCTCGGCGGCCAGTACCTCGACATCGTGGCCGAGGCCAGCGGCGTGGACTCGATCGCGTCGGCGATGACCGTCAACACCTACAAGACCGCCTCCTACACGGTGTCGCGGCCGCTGCAGATGGGCGTGGCCGCGGCCGCGGACCGTCCCGACGTGCTGGCCGCCTTCCACCAGTTCGGCACCGACCTCGGTGTCGCCTTCCAGCTGCGTGACGACGTGCTCGGGGTGTTCGGCGACCCCGCGGTGACCGGTAAGCCCTCGGGCGACGACCTGCGGTCGGGAAAGCGCACGGTGCTGCTGGCCGAGGCGATCGAACGCGCCGAGTCGTCGGACCCGACGGCCGCCCGGCTGCTGCGGACGTCGATCGGCACGGAACTCTCCGAAGATCAGGTGCGCGAGCTGTGCGAGGTGATCAGCTCCGTGGGGGCGCTGGCCGCCGTCGAATCGCGGATCGACACGCTGACCCGCCGTGCGGTCGACGTGCTGGCGGCAGCGCCGATCGCCGAGCAGGCCAAGACCGGGCTGCTCGAGCTCGCCAGATTGGCCGCCAACCGGTCGGCCTGACGAGCATGAACCGGTTGGCAGCCTTCGTCGCGTCCCGTGACGGCCGGCCCGCGCTGCTGGGCTTGCTCGGGGCGCTGATGATCACCGCGGGGGGCCTCGGTGCGGGCAGCACGCGGCTGCACGACCCGGTGCTGGAGACGCTGCACCTGTCCTGGCTGCGCTTCGGGCACGGGCTGGTGCTCTCGTCGATCGTGTTGTGGCTGGGCGTGGCGCTGATGCTGATCGCGTGGATCTGGCTGGGCCGCTGGGTGATCGAAGGTCGCGCCACCGAGAACCAGATGGTGGCGACGGCAGGATTCTGGCTCGCGCCGCTGCTGCTGTCGGTGCCGGTGTACAGCCGCGACACCTACTCCTACCTCGCTCAGGGCGCATTGCTGCGCGACGGCCTGGACCCTTATGTGGTGGGGCCCGTCGAGAACCCGAACGTGTTGCTGGACAACGTGAGTCCGATATGGACGACGACCACCGCCCCCTACGGTCCGGCCTTCATCCTGGTGGCGAAGTTCGTCACGATGCTGGTGGGCGACAACGTGGTGGCCGGCACGATGGTGCTGCGGCTGTGCATGCTGCCCGGCTTGGCGCTGCTGATCTGGGCGGCGTCGCGCATCGCCCGCCACCTCGGCACCAATGGCGCTGCGGCGCTGTGGATCTGCGCGCTGAACCCGCTGGTGATCATCCACCTGATGGGCGGCGTGCACAACGAGATGCTGATGGTGGGGCTGATGATGGCCGGCATCGCGCTCACGATGCAGGGCCGCCCGGTCCCTGGTGTCGCACTGGTGGCGGTCGGGGTGGCGGTCAAGGCCACGGCGGGGCTGGCGTTGCCGTTTCTGGTCTGGGTGTGGGTGCGCCAGCTGCGCGAGCGCCGGCAGATGGGCGCGGCGGCGGCGTTCGTGGTCGGCCGCGCTCGGGTCGGTGCTGATCTTCGTCGCGGTGTTCGCGGTGCTGTCGGCCGCGGCGGGGGTCGGACTGGGCTGGCTCACGGCGCTGGCCGGGTCGGTGAAGATCATCAACTGGCTCACGGTGCCGACGGCGGCGGCCAACCTGATCAACGTGTTCGCCGGCTTGTTCGTCGGCGTGCAGTTCTATGCCGTGCTCGAGATGACCCGGCTGGTCGGGATCGGGATCATCGTCGTCGCGCTTCCGGTGCTGTGGTGGCGATTCCGGCACGACGACCGCGAGGCGCTGATCGGGATAGCCGCCGTGATGATCGTCGTGGTGCTGTTCGTCCCCGCCGCACTGCCGTGGTACTACACCTGGCCGCTGGCGGTGATGTCGGCGCTGACGCAGTCGCGCAACTGGATCGCGGCGATCGCCGGGTTTTCGACGTGGATCATGGTGATCTTCAAGCCCGACGGTAGCCACGGCATGTATTCGTGGATCCACGTCGGGATCGCCACGGCCTGCGCTGTCCTCGCGTGGCGGGTGCTGCAGCGCACGCCTAGTACGCCAGCGCCTGCGCCCGCCTCGTCACTTCCCGAGCCTGATGAGAGTGCAGCGCATCGACCGGGCGAGCGTTCGTGAGCTGCTCGCGGGTGCCGTCGCGCGTCACGGTCAGCGACTCGTCGGGCCGAAACAGCCACCGCAGTATCTCGGTGTCGCGGTAGCCGCCGTCGCGCAGCACCGCCAGCAGCCCGGGCAGGCTCTTGACCACGTGACCGTCGTCCGTGAAGAAGATCTGGGGTACCACCACCACCCCGTCGCGGCGCAGCGCGAGCAAATGACCGTCGCGCAGATGCTGATGCACCCTCGTCACCGGAAGGCCCAGCAATTCGGCCACTCTGGGCAGGTCGTAGATCGGTTCGTCGGGATCGAGGACGTCATCGGCCGCCGGAACACTGCTCACCGCGCTGAGTCTAGATCGGTCGACGGCGAACTAGCATGAGTTCGGTGCAGCCCCAACAGGTCAGACCCGACCCGATGGTCGGCGCGGTTCTGGACGGGCGGTACCGCGTCGAGGCGGTCATCGCCACCGGCGGGATGTCGTCGGTGTACCGCGGGGTCGATATCCGGCTGGACCGTCCCGTCGCGATCAAGGTGATGGACTCCCGCTACGCCGGCGATCAGCAGTTCCTCACCCGCTTCCAGTTGGAGGCGCGCGCGGTTGCCCGGTTGAAAGACCCAGGGCTGGTGGCGGTTTACGACCAGGGCGTCGACGGCGCGCACCCGTTTCTGGTGATGGAGCTCATCGACGGCGGGACGCTGCGAGAACTGTTGCAGGAGCGCGGCCCGATGCCGCCGCACGCGGTGGCCGCGGTCCTGCGCCCCGTGCTGGGCGGGCTGGCGGTGGCGCACCGCAGCGGTCTGGTGCACCGCGACGTGAAGCCCGAAAACGTGTTGATCTCCGACGACGGGGAGGTCAAGATCGCCGACTTCGGGCTGGTGCGTGCCGTGGCCGCTGCCAAGATCACCTCCGACAGCGTCATTCTGGGGACCGCGGACTACCTGTCGCCGGAGCAGGTGCGCAGCGGTGACGCGAGCCCGCGCAGCGACGTCTACGCCAGCGGGGTGCTGATCTACGAGCTGCTGACCGGTGCCACGCCGTTCCGTGGTGACAGCCCGCTGACGGTGGCGTACGCGCGGATGGACAACGACGTGCCGCCGCCGAGCACTGTGATACGGGGTGTGCCAACGCAATTCGACGAGCTGGTGCGCCACGCCTGCGCCCGCGACCCCGTCCATCGGTTCGCCGACGCGCAGGAGATGGCCGTCGCGCTGGATGACATCTGCGTCGAGCTCGGGCTGCCGCCCTTCCGGGTGCCCGCGCCGCGCAACTCCGCCCAGCACGCGTCGGCCGCTCTGTATCTCAGCCAGCGCTACGCCGCTCCGCCCGCCGTCTCGCCCGCTCTCCGTCCCGCGTCAGCCGACGCGGCAGATGACGCGAGGTCCCGAGGACTGGGGGCGGGCTGAAAAACCAAGGGTGCCGGGGCAATTCGCGGGCATCGAACTCGAAGCGTTTCAGGAGTACCGGCGGCGCGCCAAGTGGCGGGTGTGGTTCTGGGTGGCGGCGGTGCTGATCGTCACCGGGCTGGTGGCCGCCGCGGCGTGGACGCTGGGCACCAACATCAACGCGCTGTTCTAGGTCTCGCGTTAGGGCGTTACGCCCCTCGGGTCGATGATCGATTGCCTCGTGTCGCGGGCGAGCCCCCAAGTGATGTCAGGTACATCATCGGCCCCTCGGTCCACGCATGCGAGACCAAGTCGGCATGGCGCCCTTCTCTGTTGTTTTCAACGTCGATGTGGCGCAACAGGATTCGTAGAACATCGGCACATTGTTGCTGATCCTAGATGCGCGCAGGACATGCCAGCCGCGGCAAATCCGTCGCGCCCACGACGAACGTGCGTCCAGGGCGACATTTCCGCGCATTTTCCGCCCTGGCCGCACGCTCGGCGACGGCAGGGTTTCTAGTCGCGGAGCATTTCTGCGACCAGGAACGCCAGCTCGAGCGACTGCTGGGTGTTCAGTCGTGGGTCGCAAGCCGTCTCGTAGCGTCCCGCGAGGTCGGTGTCGGAGATGTCCTGCGCCCCACCGAGGCACTCGGTGACGTTCTCACCGGTGATCTCGACGTGGATACCGCCCGGATGAGTGCCCAGCGCCCGGTGCACCTCGAAGAAGCCCTGCACCTCGTCGACGATCCGGTCGAAGTGCCGCGTCTTGTAGCCGTTGGACGACTCGTGGGTGTTGCCGTGCATAGGGTCGCACTGCCAGATCACCTGATGGCCGGTGCCCTGCACCTTCTCGATGATCGGCGGCAACAGGTCGCGCACCTTGTTGTTGCCCATGCGGCTGACCAGCGTGAGCCGGCCCGGCTTGTTGTGCGGGTCCAGCCGCTCGACGTACTCCACCGCCAGCTCGGGCGTCATGGTCGGGCCGATCTTGACGCCGATCGGGTTCGCGATCACCTCCGCGAAAGCGATGTGGGCGCCGTCGAGCTGACGGGTGCGCTCCCCGATCCACACGTAGTGCGCGGACTGGTCGTACAGCGCCGGCTCGCCGGCCTCGTTTTCGGCCAGCCTCAGCATCGCCCGCTCGTAGTCCAGCACCAGCGCCTCGTGGCTGGCGTAGATCTCGGCGGTCTGCAGGTTGCGGTCATCCACGCCGCACGCGCTCATGAACGTCAGCCCGCGGTCGATCTCACTGGCCAGCGCCTCGTAGCGGGCGCCCGCCGGAGAGGTCCGGACGAACTCGCGGTTCCAGTCGTGAACCAGGTGCAGCGAGGCCAGACCCGACGACGTCAGCGCGCGGACCAGGTTCATCGCGGCGCTGGCGTTCGCGTAGGCGCGGACCAGGCGCGACGGATCGTGCTCGCGGGCGGCCGCGTCGGCCACGAACCCGTTGACCATGTCGCCGCGGTAGGACTTCAGCCCCAGCGCGTCAATGTCGCTGGATCGCGGTTTGGCGTACTGACCTGCGATGCGGGCGACCTTGACCACCGGCACGCTGGCGCCGTACGTCAGCACCACCGCCATCTGCAGCAGCGTGCGGATGTTGGCGCGGATGTGCGGCTCGGTGTTGTCGACGAACGTCTCGGCGCAGTCGCCGCCCTGCAGCATGAACGCCTTGCCCTGCGCGACCTCTGCCAGCAGGCTCGAAAGCTTCCGGATCTCCGACGGGACGGTGACGGGCGGAACGCTCTCCAGCACCGTGCGCATCGCCTTTGCCTGGCCCTCCGGCCAGCTGGGCTGCTGGACCGCCGGCTTGGCCAGCGCATCGTCCAGTCGCGAGCGCAGATCTGCAGGCAGCGGCGGTAACGCCGGCAGCTGGTCGATCGGGATGTCGACGGTCCAGTTCACCCGTCTATGTTAGCGAGGCCCCCGTGGAATCACCGCCTCCGGCGGTGGCGGCGATGATCCGGAAGCGCTGCAGGTTGTCGCGGGCGTCGATGAGCGCATCGTGGGCGTCGCGGGGCCGCGGCGGCAGCGGCGGGCAGCCGCGGTCCTCCCACAGCTGGCGAATCTCATGGGTGAACCGCGGGATGGCGGGCGGCAGCGCGGTCATCGGGCCCCACAGCTGGCACAGCGCGACGTGGTCGTAGGCGCCGATCCACGCCCACAGCTCGATGGGTTCGCCACCGTCGATGTCGAAGAAGTTCTCCAGGTCGGTTCGGATCTGCGTCCGGGACCGCCATACCGGCGACGACGGCGACGGCAGCTTGGGCAGCACATGGGCGCGCACCCAGCGCCCGGCTGTCTTCTCGTCGAATTCGGTTGACACGGCGTAGTATTCGCGGCCCTCCTCGGTGGCCACGCCGATGGAGATCAGGTCGATGGTGCGGCCATCGTCGATGAACTCGGTGTCGTAGAAGAACCTCACGCGGCCACGCGCCTCTTCGGCGGGGCAGCGGCGTGGATCTCGCGGTCGAGTTCCTGGTCGACTCGCGCGTCGTCGGGGAACCGCGGCATGCCCGAGACGGCGTCCTGCAGCCACAGCTTGGCCTGCACCACCGGGCGGCGCATGTACCGCTCCCGCTCCAGCGCCCGGTGCATCTTGCGTGGCCGGTTGCTGTAGCGCCACCGAGCCCACGGTGCATGTGGGCGCGACAACCGGACGGCGCCGACGACCAGCAGCGGCGTGATGAACATGCCGACGAGCCCGGTCCACACCTTGCCCTTCAGCAGCACCACCACCGCCAGGGCCAGCGTGGCCAGCGCCATCGCCACCACGGTGGCCCGCGCCACGAGCGAATGGTCGTCGCGCCAGATGCCGATGTCGAAGAACGACAGCGGGTTGAAACCCAGGATCAGCAGCCCGGCCACCGCGACGGCCGCGAACACCGCGTCCACCGAGGTGCGTCCGTCCTCGGACCAGTACACGTCGTCCAGGTGCAGGATCAGCGCGAACTCGTCGAGCACCAGGGCCGCCCCAATGCCGAAAAAGATTGCCGCGACGGTGAATTCGGTGACTCCGCCATCCACCGCCAACGTCACCATCGTCACGCCGGAGACCATCACGAGGATCACGCCGATGACCACGTGGTGGAGGTGGAACCCGCCGCCGCCCTTTGAAACAGAGAAGTTGCGGGGCTGCCACCACTTGCGGGGGGCATCGCTGTCGGCGTGGGCGCGGATGTAGCGCACGATCGTGCGGGTCACCAGGAAGGTCAGAAGGAACGCGATCAGGCACCACAGCAGGGGCAGTCGCCCCTGCGACACGACGTCGAAGCGCAGGGTGAGGTGCACGCCCGGTTAGGCGGCGGTCGACTGCTCGACAGTCCGCTCGGCCTTGTTCTCCTTGACGTCGGCCGCGTAGATGTCGACGTACTCCTGGCCGGACAGCTGCATCAGCTCGTACATCACCTCGTCGATCACCGCGCGCTCGATGAAGCGGTTACCCGCCAGACCCTCGAACCGGGAGAAGTCCAGCGGCTTGCCCACCCGCACGGTGACTCTGGCGAACCGCCACATCTTGCTGCCGGGCGGGTTGAGGTTGTTGGTGCCGACCAGCGCGATCGGGATGACGGGCGCGCCTTTTTCGAGCGCCAGCCGGGCCAGGCCGGTCTTGCCCTTGTACAGCCGCCCGTCCGGGCTGCGGGTGCCCTCCGGGTACATGCCGAGCAGCTTCCCTTCGGTGAGCAGCCGCTTAGCGGTTTCCAGTGCCGCCTGCGCGGCGTCGGCGTTGCTGCGGTCGATGGGCACCTGGCCGGCCGCGGTGTAGAACCACCGCATGAACCAACCCTTCAGGCCGGTGCCGGTGAAGTATTCGGACTTTGCCAGGAACGTGATCCTGCGTTTGATGACGAGCGGTTTGATGAAGCTGTCGGCGACGGCCAGGTGGTTGCTCGCGAGTATCGCCGGTCCGGAGTCCGGAATGTGTTCAAGCCCTTCGGTTTTCGGCCGGGCCATCAAAGACAGCAGCGGCCCCATGAAGATGTACTTGAACAGCCAATACCACATGGACCCTCCTGGCCTGGGGCGCGCTTTTCGCTAACTCTACCCACTCTTACGGGTCTTCGACGATGATCGGAATCTGCTGATAGCGGCCGGGCGGAGGGGACTCCGGCTCAGGGGTGTCCGGCCCGTCGGGCGGGGTGGTGCCGTCGGTGCCGACCACCGCGCGCATCACCGACAGCAGCGCGACGCTGTGCTCTGCGACGACGTCGAGCATCGGGTGCTGCTCACCGGAGACCAGCGCGGCAAGCGCGCAGACGGGGCACCACACCTGCTGGCACTTGCTGGGCGTGTCGCTTCTGCCCGTCGCGATCGCCGCTGCGGCACGGACCGCGGGATCGAGCCGGTCCAGTAGCGCCTGGGCCAGCGCCCGCAGTTCCGGGGGAATGTCAGTGGAAGGCCCTGTCACGCCGGCCACACCTCCGGATTCGGTCGGAATCGCACCGTCAGTTCAGTTCCCCGCAGCTGTGCGTCGGTGACGATGCATCGCCGCAACACAGACGCCAGCCGGACCCGGCGCCTCATCCCCGAGGAGCCGATGATCAAGTCGTCGTCCACCCGGCCCAGTGTCAGTGATCCCGGGTCGAGTTGCGGCAACTTTAGCCGCATCCGGTAGACCGCTTCGAGACCCGACCCCGACTCGCGGTCGACCACCGGCGCGATGGGTGCCGGCGGAGGCGATCCGTCGAGGCGGCGCACCGTGTCGAGCAGCTCGAGAAGCGCCTTCGGGCCGATCGGCTCGCTGGGCAGGTGCGGGGCGAGCACCAGCTCCACGTCGCCGATCTTGGCCGACAGCTCGTCGAGCACGGCCTGCTGGTCGGCGATCCGTTCGGCATACCAGTCGAATGCGGGATGGTCGGGCAGGTTGCGGTACTCGTACGAATCGTCCCTGACGAGAACCTGATTCACGATCAGCTCGTCGACGCGCACACCCATCAGCGCGAGCGCCCCCAGCGTGCGGGCCGCCTCGGCCGCGACCACGCGCTCCGGCGTGAGGACCAGATGTGCACCCACCCGCGACCCGTCGGTCAGCAGCGCGTTGACGCTTTCCATCCCGGCCGACATCCGCTCCAGCAGCGCCACGACAGCGGCCGAGCCGGGCTCCTCGGCCGCGCGGGCCAGGCGGCGATGGCGCGGCCAGGCGCGCTCCAGATACAGCCCGAACGTCGCAGGCAGCGTGAGCATGCGCAGCGCGTCGGCCGTCGACGCGCAGTCGACCACCACGTGGTCCCAGTCCCCCGACGCCGCGAGTTCGCCGACCTCGTGCAGGCCCAGCACCTCCTGGATGCCGGGCAGCGCCGAGAGCTCCTCGGGCGCAACGTCACCCAGGTCCGAGTCGCCGAACCGGCTCGCAAGCGGAGCGGCGACCTCGCGCCACCGCTTCTCCAGCAGCGCGAGGGTGTCCAGTGCCATCGCGTCGAGCAGGCCTCCGCCGGCGTCGGCGTCGTCCGCCAGGACCCGCGTCATCTGGCGTTCGCCGGTCGGGGCCACCGGCACGCCGAGGACGTCGCCCACTGAG
Source organism: uncultured Actinomycetota bacterium (assembly GCA_963775205.1). GTDB lineage: Bacteria > Actinomycetota > Actinomycetes > Mycobacteriales > Mycobacteriaceae > Mycobacterium. The sequence continues at coordinate 589,447 of CAVZHV010000005.1, forward strand.
TGCGCCTGGTCGGTGGACACGACGAGAACCCGGAACCCGGCACGCGCGTCACTGACCGCGGTGGCCGCGGCCAGCGTCGACTTGCCTACCCCGCCCTTGCCGACGAAGAGGCTGATCCGCAGCGCGGACGGTGCCGGATCTGAGCGGGCGGTGCGCGGGAGATTACTCAGCCCTCGACTCGTTTCTTCAGGTCCTTCAATGCGGTGTCGGTCAGCCTGCGCTCGGCTTTGCGCTTGAGCAATCCGATCATCGGGATGAGCAGGTCCACCGAGAGCTCGTAGGTGACGTCAGTGCCGGATCCCTTGGGCACCAGATGATATGCGCCGTTGAGGGACCGCAGCAGCGAACTGGACACCAGATGCCAGCGCACCGACCGGTGGTCGGGCGGCCAGTCGTAGGACAGCACCATCGTGTCCCTGAGCACGGCCGCGTCGAGCAGCAGCCGCGCGGTCTTGGGGTAACCGTCGGCGTCGGTTTCCAGCACCTCGGTTTCCTTGTACTCGGACACCCACTGGGGGTAGGAACCGATGTCGGCGATCACGTCCATCACCGTCTTCGGATCGGCATCGATGTAGATGGTCTGCGCCGTCGAATCCGCCACGTTGAAACGGTACCCAAGTCAGCCCAGCCGCGGCGTCCCGACCGGGCGGGAAGCCTCCAGCCTGGCCTTGACCTCGAACGCCATGTGCTTGCCCGCCACCCGGCGCTGATGGGTCAGCTTCGCAAGGTCCATCCGCGCCAGCTGCCAGGCCGCAGCGCCGGCGGGTTCGGCATGCACGAAATAGTGCAGGATCGCCCCGTCGAGCATGGGCTCCAGCCAGATCTCCATGGTGCCGGTCAGCGCGCCGGTCACCGTCCACCGGATGCCTTTGTCGGCGCGGTCCTCCACCACCTGCAGGTGCAGGTCCGGCCACCAGCGCCGCCAGCTGGCCGGGTCGGAGACCGCCTTGCCGACGTCGGCCGGGTCCGCGGCCACGAACGTCTGGTCAGCGATCTGGATGCTGTGCATGCATGACTAGGCTAGTCACCGTGCGTGAATTGAGCCTTCCCGCGTCGTTTTCGGTGGCCGAGAACGACAACGTCGCCGCGTCGGTGTTCGAGCACGAACGCAGCGACCCCGATCACGTGATCTTCCAGCGCCTCGTCGACGGAGAATGGACGGACGTGACGTGCGCACAGGCCGCGGCGCAGATCCGGGCCGCGGCGCTGGGCCTGATCGCCGAGGGCGTCAACGCCGGCGACCGGGTGGCCATCCTGTCGGCGACGCGCTACGAGTGGGTGATCCTGGACTACGCGATCCTGTCGGTGGGCGCGGTGACGGTGCCGATCTATGAGACCAGCTCCCCAGACCAGGTGCGCTGGGTGCTCGAGGACTCCGGCGCCGTGCTGGCCTTCACCGAGACCGGCGCGCACGCCCAGACCATCAAGGAGCTGGCCGCCGAGCTGCCCGCGCTGCGCAAGGTCCTGCAGATCGAGTCGACCGGTCCGACGGCGCTCGAGGAGCTGTCCGACGCCGGATCGGCCGTCGACGCAAGCCAACTCGACGCGCGGCTGGCCGAGCTGCGGGCCAGCGACCCGGCGACGCTGATCTACACCTCGGGCACCACCGGCCGGCCGAAGGGCGTGCAGCTCACCCATTCCAACCTGGTGTCGGAGATCCGCGGCGCGTCGACCTGCTTCCCCACGCTGCTGCGTAAGGGCGGCCGGCTGCTGGTGTTTCTGCCGCTGGCCCATGTGCTGGCCCGCGCGCTGTCGATGACGGCGTTCGCCAACAAGGTCACGCTCGGATACACCAGCGACATCAAGAACCTGGTGCCGATGTTGGGGGTGTTCGAGCCGACGGTCGTGGTGTCGGTGCCACGGGTGTTCGAAAAGGTGTACAACACAGCGGAATTGAATGCCCGCGACGCCGGCCGGGGCAAGATCTTCGAACTCGCCGCCCACACGGCGATCGAGTGGAGCAAGGCTCAGGACACCGGCGGTCCGTCGCTGCTGCTGCGTGCCCGGCACGCGCTGTTCGACCGGCTGGTGTACGGCAAGCTGCGCGCGGCGCTGGGCGGCAACTGCACGGCGTCGATCTCCGGCGGCGCGCCGCTGGGTGCCCGGCTCGGCCACTTCTACCGCGGCGTCGGCGTGTCGATCTACGAGGGCTACGGGCTCACCGAGACCAGCGCCGCGATCACCGTGAACCGGATCGGCGACCTGAGAGTCGGCACGGTCGGAAAACTGTTGCCGGGCAACAGCATGGCGGTGGCCGAGGACGGCGAGCTGCTGGTCAAGGGCGGGGTGGTGTTCCACGGCTACTGGCGCAACGAGAAGGCCACCAACGAAGCGATCGACGCCGGCGGCTGGTTCCACACCGGCGATCTGGGCAGCGTCGACGACGACGGCTTCCTGTCGATCGTCGGGCGCAAGAAGGAGATCATCGTCACCGCAGGCGGCAAGAACGTCGCGCCCGCCGTGCTCGAAGACCAGCTGCGGGCTCATCCGCTGATCAGCCAGGCGATGGCGGTCGGTGACGCGAAGCCGTTCATCGGCGCGCTGATCGCGATCGACCCCGAGGCGTTCGACGGGTGGAAGCAGCACCACGGGAAGGACGCGAAGGCGTCGGTCGAGGACCTCGCCGACGACCCCGATCTGGTCGCCCAGATCGACCTGGCGGTCAAGCAGGCCAACCAGGCGGTGAGCAAGGCCGAGGCGATCCGCAAGTTCAAGATCCTGCCCGTCGACTTCACCGTGACCACCGGTGAGCTGACGCCCACGTTGAAGGTCAAGCGCAACGTGGTGGCGGCCAAGTTCGCCGACGAGATCGAGTCACTGTACAGCTGAAGGGTCGCGGCTGGTGAAACCTCAAGCGCAGCTACGGAATTCGCATCGATGATCTGCGACGAACGCAGTCGCCGTGTCGTCCTGGTGTCTCACTGCCTGCTCAACGAGAACACCCGTTATGCGGGCGGAGCGACCCGTCCGGGTGCTGTGACCGAACTCATCGACGAACTGATGGCGTCGGGTTACGGCATCCATCAGCTGCCGTGTCCGGAGCGGCTGGCGTGGGGAGGCGTTCTGAAGAGGCATAGCCTGCGGCTGTATCACTCCAAAGGCGGGCCGCTCTATGCGGTGCGGGGCGTGCTGCTGAAAGCGTTCGTCTGGTGGACCAAGGTCGTCTATTGGCGTCTCGCGCGCCAGGTGGCACGCGATGTGGCGGACTACCAGAAGGCGGGCATGGTGGTAGCGGGCTTCGTGGGGATCGGTGCGTCGCCGTCGTGTGGAGTCAGCACCACGCTTGACCTGCGCGCCTCGCTGGAAGTGGTCGCCGCCTGCCCGGCGGCGGCGTTGACTCGAGATGTCATGAACGAGCAGGCCGTTCTGGGCTGCCGACGTCCTGGCGAGGGCTTGTTCATCGAAGCGCTGGACCGAGCGCTGAAGCGGCGCCGGCTGACCGTGCTCGCATTCGAGCATGACCTCGCCGCAGAACTGCGCGGAGAGCGACAGGCGGTGCTCGCGAAGGGGCCACTGCGAACCTTGGGCACCGGCGCTAGCCGCTCTGGACGCTGAGCAGTTCCGCCAGCCGGGCGGCCTGTCGCGGCCAACTCCACCGCTCGCACACCCAGCGGCGGCCGGCCTCGCCCATTCGCGCGGCCAGCTGCGGGGCCGTCAGGATACGGCTGACCGCGTCGGCGATCTGCTCGGTGGACCGCCCGTCGACGACGTAGCCGGTCCGGCCCTGCTGCACGGTCTCCGGCGCTCCCCCGGACCGGCCGGCCACCACGGGCACCCCGGTGGCCGACGCCTCCAGGTAGACGATGCCCAGCCCCTCCACGTCGAGCCCCGCACCGCGGGTGCGGCACGGCATCGCGAACACGTCGGCCATCGCGTGGTGGGCGGGCAACTCCGCCGGCGCTACCCCTTCGGTGAAGACCACGTGGTCCTCGACGCCCTCACCCTCGGCGAGCCGGCGCAGCGTGCCCAGGTACGGTCCGCCGCCGACGATCACCAGCGCCGCGTCGTCTACCCGCGACCGGATGGTCGGCAGCGCGCGAATCAGCATGTCCTGGCCCTTACGGGGCACCAGCCGCGACACGCAGACGATCACCGGCCGCTCGCCGAGTCCGTAGCGGGCGCGCATCAGGGCGCGGGCCTCGCCGTCGGGGCGGAACCGCTCGGTGTCCACTCCGGGCGGCAGGTGCTCCAGCGCCGCCGCCGGCCCGAACGCCGACGCGATGCGATCGCGGGTGTAGCGGCTGATGAAGGTCACCACGTCGGCGTCCTCGCCGATGCGACGCAGCGCCGAACGCGCCACCGGCAGCATCGACCAGCCCACCTCGTGCCCGTGCGTGCTGGCCACCACGCGTCGCGCGCCAGCCTGCCGCGCCCGCCGCGCCAGCAGTCCCAGCGGCGCGGCCGCCCCGAACCACACGGTCTCGATGTCGTGCGCTCTGATCAGTTCGCGCATCCGCCGGTCGACATCGGGGGTGGGCAGCATCAGCGTCCCCGGATGGCGAACCACCTCGAACGGCGCGTCCTCGTCGTACTGCTCGGCGCGCTTCCACCGCGGCGCGTACACCGTCACCGTGTGTGCTCCCGACTCGGCCACCTGCGTCGTCAACGCCTCGAGATACGCCTGGATGCCGCCGGGGCGCGGGGGAAAGTCGTTGGTGACCAGCAGGACCCGCGACACGGGTGACCACCCTACCCAGCGAGCCAGTGCTGCCAGCGCGTCAGCAGGTCGTCCCAGCCGACGGCCATGGCTGCCTGCGGATCGCCGGCCGCGACGTAGAGCCGCCGCAGCGCGGGCTCGCCGTAGGTGTCTGCGACGAACCGCGCGAACCACCACGCCCGGTCGTAGGCCGCCGACCCCGGTGCGCCGGCGGCGTCGAGTTCGGCGTCGGACGGCAGCCGCGCGGGCACCGCGGCCGGTCCCGGACGCGCCCCGGTCGGCCGGGCGACGTAGTCGGCGACGCCCTCGGTCAGCCAGCGCGGTGCGTCGAGCGCGGTGTCGGCGCGAGTCGCATAGTGAAAAAGCTCATGGCGCAACACAATTCGTAGAGCCGCCGCGCTCATGGTGTCGGCGCCGGGTGCGAACACGATCCGCTGGCCCGCCGCCTCCCGGCGCGAGGGGTCGACCCGATCGGCCACCGCCACCGCCGCGACGCCCGCCCAGTCGCGGCTCGGCTGGCCGGTCTGGGCGGCGAAGTCGGCGTCACTGCCGGTGGTCACCACCACGATTTCGCGGGGCCAATCCTCGCCCCAGAACGCCGACACCGCCGCGACGGCCGCGGGCATCTCCGCGCCGATGCGGCCAGACAGCGCCGGCGGGCCGCCGCGGTCGATGAGCCGCATCGTGTGGGCAGGGGCGCTCGGCGTGTTGGGGGTCGGTCGGGCGAGCAGGGACGCACCGGCGACGAGTTCGAGGATCAGCGCCAGCCCGAGAAGTGCTGCGAAGACCCGTCGTTGCTCAGTAGCGCCGGACGTTGTAGATCGGAGCATTGCCCACGGGCGCCACCTTCACCGGTGTGCCGTAGGTGGAGGCGTGCACCATCATCCCGTCGCCGATGTACAGCCCGACGTGCGAGGCGTCGCCGTAGTAGCTGATGACGTCGCCGGGCTGCATCTCCGACAGCGACACCGGCAGGCCGCCCGCGGCCTGCGCCTGGCTGGAGTGCGGCAGGGAGACGCCAGCCTGGTGGAAGGCCCACTTCACCAAGCCCGAGCAGTCGAACGCGTTGGGTCCCTCGGCACCCCACGAGTACGGCGAGCCGATTCGGCTCAGCGCGGCCTGCACGACGATCACGCCCTCCGGTGATCCGCCAGGCGCGGCGACGTCGCCGTTCGGCGGAACCATCCCTTCGGGTGCGGGCACCGCTTCGGGAGCCGGCATCGCGTTGATCGACAGGTCCGGCGGCGGCAGGTTGGGCAACGCCTCGGGCGCGTCCGGCAGCGTCGCGGGGGCCTGCGGGGGCGCACCCAGAGCCGCCCGCTGGTTCGGGGTCAGTGCCATGTACTGCGACTTGACCACTGCGATCTGGACCTGCAGCCTGCTCTGCTTGGCCTGCACGTCGGCCCGGACGGCGGCGGCCTGCTCGGCGGCGATGCGGGCGTCGGTCGCCGACTTCGCCGACGCCGCCTCGGCCGCGGCGGTCTTCGCGGTCAACGTGCGGTAGCCGGCCATCTGCACGGACATCTCGCTGGCCACGGCCTCTTGCGCCGACATCTGGTCGATGAGGTGCTGCGGCGAGTCAGCGGTCATGATCGCGCTGAGGCTGTCCGTGTGCGCACCCATGTACATAGCCGCGGCGAGCTTGTCGACGGTGCCCTGATAAGAGGCGAGCCGCGCCTTGGCCGTCTGCGCGGCGGCGAGGTCGGCGGCATGCCTGTCCTCGGCCGCCTTCTGCGTCGCGAGCTTGCGCTCCAGATCGAGTTGGGCCGTATGCATCTCTTCGGTGGTCTGCTCGGCTTGACGAGACAACTCGTTGAGTTTGGCCAGCGCGTCGTCCGCCGGATCCGCCTGCACGCTCGCGGCGAGCATCGATCCAAACAACGAAACAACTGCTAACGCACCGATAATCGATCGCCGAAAACTGCGATTAATCCACCGCGCACGTTCGGAACTCAAAGTTGGAGGATCCTTAAGGTGCCGTGGCCGAGGGCCGTCGCTGCTTAGGTCTCAGATAGGTTACGAAACGGCCTCGGGGTTGTCCAACAGGAGAACGAATCTAAGAGGCAATCTTAGAAGTTGCATCTTCACAGGAAAGTGTCAAGCAACGCCGGGCCCTTCCCGCCGATGTATCGGCACCAGGCGCAGCCGCGGCGCCAGGCCCGCTTCGGCAAGCGCTTCGAGCGCCGCGCACTCGTCGTCCCGAAGTGAATCCGGCGTGCCGATGAGCACACTGACAACACAGTCGTCGCAGGCCGCGCCTCGCACGGCGCAGTCGTCGCAGTCGATTTTCACGCTGGGGACGCTAGCGACACGCACCGACAAGTTCGCCGAACGTGTCGGTGCCACTGCCTAGCGTCACGGCCATGGAGCAACTCAGCTTCGCCGACGTGGATCCGGCGGCGGAACTGACGCTGGCCGAGACCACCTTCGTGGTGGTGGATCTGGAGACCACCGGCGGGCGGGCTACTGCTCTAACCGGACGCTGCGACGAGATCACCGAGATCGGGGCGGTCAAGGTCCGCGGCGGGGAGGTGCTCGGCGAGTTCGCGACCCTGGTCGACCCCGGCCGCGAGATCCCGCCGCAGATCGTGCGACTCACCGGTATCACGTCGGCCATGGTGTCCGACGCGCCGGCCATCGACGCCGTGCTGCCGATGTTTCTCGAGTTCGCCCGCGGTGCGGTGCTGGTCGCCCACAACGCAGGCTTCGACATCGGTTTCCTGAAGGCCGCCGCGCGCCGGTGCGACATCGTCTGGCCCCGCCCGCCGACGTTGTGCACGGTGCGCCTGGCCCGGCGGGTGCTGTCCCGGGAGGAAGCGCCCAGTGTCCGGCTTGCCGCGCTCGCGAAGCTTTTCGCAGTCTCGTGCCAGCCCACCCACCGCGCGCTGGACGACGCCCGGGCCACGGTCGACGTATTGCACGCGCTGATCGAGCGGGTCGGCAACCAGGGCGTGCACACGTACACCGATCTTCGCGCCTATCTGCCGAATGTCACTGCGGCGCAACGCCGTAAGCGTTTCCTCGCCGAGGGCCTGCCGCACCGGCCGGGCGTCTACCTGTTCCGCGGTCCGGCGGCCGAGGTGCTCTACGTCGGGACGGCGGTCGACCTGCGGCGCCGCGTCGGGCAGTACTTCACGGGCGCCGACACCCGCACCCGCATCACCGAGATGGTGTCGTTGGCAACCGCGGTCGACGTGGTCGAATGCGCCCACTCGCTCGAGGCCGGCGTGCGTGAGTTGCGGCTGCTGGCCGCCCACGCGCCGCCCTACAACCGCCGGTCGCGTTTTCCGCACCGCTGGTGGTGGGTGGTGCTCACCGACGAGGCCTTTCCGCGGTTCGCGGTGGTGCGCGCACCCGGGCAGTCCCGCGCGGTCGGCCCGTTCCGCTCGCGCGCCGACGCCGTCGACGCGGCCGAACTGTTCGCACGCTTCACCGGGGTCCGCACCTGCAAGGCGCGGTTGGGCCGCTCGGCGGTTCACGGCCCGTCCTGTCCCGAGCGGGAGGTGTCGCCGTGCCCGGCGGCCAGGGGGATCTCGGCCGGCGAATATGCCGACGCCCCTCGCCGGGCGGCCGAGCTCGTCGACGGCTGCGACAACGCCGCGCTGTCGGCCGCCGTCGCACGGATCGAGGATCTCGCCGCGCGCAGGCGCTACGAGTCGGCGGCCCGGCTCCGCGACCACACCGCGGCGGCCATCGAGGTGCTGTGGCGCGGCCAGCGGTTGCGCGCCCTGGCCGAGGTCGGCGAGCTGGTCGCGGCCGCGCCGGACGGCAAGGGCGGCTGGCACATCGCCGTGATCCGGCACGCGCAGCTGGCCGCGGCCGTCACCGCGGCGCGCGGGGTGCCGCCGATGCCGGTGGTCGACGCCGCCTGCGCCGGCGCGCAGGCGGTGCTGCCCGCCGAGGCTCCCCTCGGCGGCGCGCTGGTCGAGGAGGCTGCGCTGATCGCGCGGTGGCTGGACACGCCGGGAGTCCGGATCGTGCGGGCAGATCGGGGCTACGCCGTGCCGGTGAACTCGGCGGGGCCGTGGACGGCCTGGGCCACATTGGCGCGCTCGGCGAGACTCGTCGCCTCAGATCTTCTGGGTGAACCGGGCCCACCGCGCGAGCAGCTGTTCGGCCGCGCCGGAGTCGATCGCGGTGGTGGCACGCTGCAACGCCGCCTCCCAGGAGGAACGCCACTCGACGTCGCCGGCTAGCCCGGCGTGCGCCACCATCGCGCCGGCGGCGTTGAGCAGCACAGCCTCTCGCACGGCGCCGGGCGCACCGCCCAGCACGGAGCGCGCCACTTCGGCGTTCTCCTCGGCGTCACCCCCGAGCAGGTGGGCCAGCTCGGCTTTGGGCAGGCCGAACTCGGTCGGGTCGAAGCTCAGCCGCTCGACGGCACCCTCGTGGACCCGCCAGATGGTGCTGGTGGTCGTGGTCGTGAGCTCGTCGAGTCCGTCGTCGCCACGCACCACCAGCACGCTGGACCCGCGTTCGGCGAACACGCCGGCCATCACCTCGGCGACGTCCCCGAACGCGCAACCCACCAGACCGGCCCGCGGCATCGCCGGATTCGTCAGCGGCCCAAGGAGATTGAACACTGTGGGCACGCCGATCTCGCGGCGCGCCACAGACGTGTGGCGGAACGACGGATGGAAAAGCGGCGCGAAGCAGAAGCCGATGCCCACCTCGGACACGCAGCGCGCGACATCGTCGGGACCCAGATCGATGCGCACGCCGAGCGCCTCCAGCACGTCCGCGCCGCCGGTGCGCGACGACGCCGCCCGGTTGCCGTGCTTAATCACGTGAATTCCGTTGGCGGCCACCACAATTGCCGCCATCGTCGACAGGTTCACCGAGTTGGACGCGTCACCCCCGGTGCCGACGACGTCGACCGCGTCGGCCCCGAGCTGTGCGCCCGGGATCCGGCGGGCGTGGGCAAGCATCGTGTCGGCGAGTTCGCGGACCTCGGCGACGGTCGGCCGCTTCATCTTCATCGCCACGCCGAAGGCGGCGATCTGGGCGGGGGTGGCCGCGCCGTTCATCACCTGCTCCATGGCCCACGCGGCCTCGCCCGGGGGCAGCGCATGCCCCGACGTCAGCTGCGACAGCACCTGAGGCCACGACGGGGAGGTCGGCTCAGCCACGCGCCTGATGGTCGCATGCTGGCGAGTTTGTGACCAAAACCCTCCCCCGCTGGAATCCGACAACTACAAAGCGTCATACTTCTTCTGTGACGAGCGCTGTAGGGACCTCGGGAACCGCGATCACGTCGCGAGTACATTCCCTCAACCGCCCCAACATGGTCAGTGTCGGCACCATCGTGTGGCTCTCCAGCGAACTGATGTTCTTTGCCGGCCTGTTCGCGATGTACTTCACCGCGCGGGCGCAGGCAGCGGGGAACTGGCCGCCGCCGCCGACCGAACTGAACCTCTACCAAGCGGTCCCGGTGACGCTGGTGCTGATCGCATCGTCGTTCACCTGCCAGATGGGCGTGTTCGCCGCCGAGCGCGGCGACGTGTTCGGGCTGCGGCGCTGGTATCTGATCACGTTCCTGATGGGCGCGTTCTTCGTCGCCGGCCAGGGCTACGAGTACGTGCACCTGGTCCAGCACGGCACCACATTGTCGAGCAGCGCCTACGGGTCGGTGTTCTACCTGGCCACCGGCTTTCACGGGTTGCACGTCATCGGCGGGTTGATCGCATTCGTGCTGCTGCTGATGCGCACCACGATGAGCAAGTTCACCCCCGCACAGGCCACCGCGGCGATCGTCGTCTCGTACTACTGGCACTTCGTCGACATCGTCTGGATTGCGCTGTTCGCCACCATCTACTTCGTCCGATGAGGAGCAGCGATGAGCCGCTTGCGCGAAGAGCCGGGGAGGCGCGATGAGCCGCTTGCGCGAAGAGCCGGGAGGCGCGATGAGCCGCTTGCGCGAAGAGCCAGGAGCGATGCCGTGAAGAGACGCCGGTTACGCCGACGCGCCTCCGGGGCCCTGCTGCTGCTCGGGGCGCTGCTGCTGGCCGGCGGCCTGGCCTCGACGCTGACACCGAAACCTCAGGTGGCCGTCGCCGACGAATCCGCAGAGGCGTTGGTGCGCAACGGCAAGGAGCTCTACCAGACGTCGTGCGTGTCCTGCCACGGGGTGAACCTGCAGGGTGTCGCCGAGCGGGGCCCGAGCCTCATCGGTGTCGGCGATGCGGCGGTGTACTTCCAGGTGTCCACCGGGCGCATGCCGGCGATGAGCCAGAGCGCGCAGGCGCCGCTGAAGCCGCCGAACTTCGACCAGAACCAGATCGACGCGCTGATGGCCTACGTGCAGGCCAACGGCGGCGGCCCCACCACCCCCCGGGACTCCAACGGCCAGATCGCGATGGACTCGCTGATCGGCAATGACGTCGCCCGCGGTGGCGACCTGTTCCGGCTGAACTGCGCGTCGTGCCACAACTTCACCGGCAAGGGCGGCGCGCTGTCGTCGGGCAAGTACGCGCCCCCTTTGGGCAACGCCAACCCCGCGCAGATCTACACCGCGATGCTGTCCGGTCCGCAGAACATGCCGAAGTTCTCCGACCGCCAGCTCACGCCCGACGAGAAGAAGGACATCATCGCCTACGTCAAGATGGCCTCGGAGACGAAGGATCCTGGTGGCTACGGCCTCGGCGGCATCGGGCCGACGTCGGAGGCCTGGGCCATCTTTCTGATCGGGATCGTCGGCGTGATCGCCGTGGCCCTGTGGATTGGATCGCGCGCATGACCACACCGAAAGTGCCCGACGAACAACAACTGGCCGCGATGTCTCGCGACGAGCTGGTCAAGCTCGGCACCAGGCTCGACGGCGTCAACGTCATCTACAAGGAACCCCGCTGGCCGGCGGACGGTACGCGGGCCGAGAAGCGCGCCGAGCGGCGGGTGGCGTTCTGGCTGCTGCTGGGCGGTTTCTCGGCGCTTGCGCTGCTGGTGATCTTCCTGTTCTGGCCATGGGAGTACCACCCCGACAGCTGGGTGTACAGCCTGACGACGCCGCTGTACGGGCTGACGTTCGGGCTGTCGATCCTGTCGATAGGCGTCGGCGCGGTGCTCTACCAGAAGAAGTTCATCCCGGAAGAGATCGCGGTCCAGGACCGCCACGACGGCCCGTCGTCGCAGGTCGACCGCAAGACGATCGTCGCCGAACTGGCCGAAACCCTGGACGCTTCCACCATCAAGCGGCGCAAGCTGATCGGGGCCTCGCTGGGGCTTTCGCTGGGAGCGTTCGGGCTCGGCACGGTCGTCGCGTTCCTCGGCGGGCTGATCAAGAATCCGTGGAAGCCGGTGGTCCAGACCTCGGAGGGTCCCACCGCCCTACTGTGGACGTCGGGGTGGACACCCCGGTTCGACGGCGAGACCATCTTCCTGGCCCGCTCGACCGGCAAGAGCGGCGAGACGCCGAACGTCCTGCTCAAGATCCGGCCGGAGGACATCGACGCCGGCGGCATGGAGACGGTGTTCCCGTGGCGCGAGTCCGACGGCGACGGCACCACGGTCGAGTCCCATGAGAAGATCTCCGAAATCATGATGGGCGTCCGCAACCCGGTCATGTTGATCCGCATCAAGCCCAACGACGTGAACAAGGTGGTGAAACGTCAAGGGCAGGAAAGCTTCAACTACGGCGACCTGTTCGCGTTCACCAAGATCTGCTCGCACCTGGGCTGCCCGGCGTCGCTATACGAGCAGCAGACCTATCGCATCCTCTGCCCGTGCCACCAGTCCCAGTTCGACCTGTTGCACTTCGCCAAGCCGATCTTCGGCCCGGCAGCAAGGGCGTTGGCGCAGTTGCCAATTACGATTGACAAGGACGGGTATCTGGTTGCCAACGGCAACTTCATCGAGCCCGTCGGGCCGGCATTCTGGGAACGGAAGACCACATGAGTCCCAAACTGAAACCGCCAAGCCTGGGCCACATCGCCGCCGAACAAGGCGAGGCGATGGATGAGCGCTACCACCTCGCGTCGGGAATGAAGCGCCAGATCAACAAGGTCTTCCCCAGCCACTGGTCGTTCCTGCTCGGCGAAATCGCGATGTACTCGTTCATCGTGCTGCTGCTCACCGGCGTCTACCTGACGCTGTTCTTCGACCCGTCGATGAACGAAGTCGTCTACCACGGCGTCTACCAACCGCTCAACGGTATCCAGATGTCGCGAGCCTACGAGACGGCACTGAACATCAGCTTCGAGGTGCGCGGCGGCCTGTTCGTCCGGCAGATCCACCACTGGGCGGCCCTGCTGTTCGCCGCGTCGATCATGGTGCACCTGGCACGCGTCTTCTTCACCGGCGCATTCCGCAAGCCGCGCGAGGCAAACTGGGTGATCGGCGCGCTGCTGCTGATCTTGTCGATATTCGAGGGCTACTTCGGCTACTCGCTGCCCGACGACCTGCTGTCGGGCATCGGGCTGCGGGCCGCGCTGTCGTCAATCACGTTGGGAATGCCGGTGATCGGCACCTGGCTGCACTGGGCGCTGTTCGACGGCGACTTCCCCGGAACCATCCTGATCCCCCGGCTGTACGTGACCCATGTGCTGCTCTTCCCGGCAATCATGTTGGCGCTCATCGGTGTTCACCTGGCCCTGGTCTGGTACCAGAAGCACACCCAGTTCCCCGGGCCGGGCCGCACCGAGCACAACGTCGTGGGCGTTCGCATCCTGCCGGTGTTCGCGGTCAAGTCCGGCGCCTTCTTCGCGATGGTCGTCGGCATCCTCGGCCTGATGAGTGGCCTGCTGCAGATCAACCCGATCTGGGCGCTCGGGCCCTACAAGCCGTCACAGGTGTCGGCGGGCAGCCAGCCCGACTTCTACATGATGTGGACCGAGGGCCTGGCCCGTATCTTCCCGAACTGGGAGATCTACCTCGGCAACTACACCATCCCGGCGCCCGTGTGGGTGGCATTGCTGATGGGGTTGGTGTTCCTGCTGTTGCCCATCTACCCGTTCATCGAGGCGAAGGTGACCGGCGACCGGGCTAGGCACAACCTGCTGCAGCGCCCGCGTGACGTGCCGGTGCGCACGGCCATCGGGGCGATGGCTATCGCGCTCTACATGGTGCTGACCCTCAGCGCGATGAACGACATCATCGCGCTGAAGTTCCACATCTCGCTGAACGCGACCACCTGGATCGGCCGGATCGGCATGGTGGTGCTGCCACCGATCGTCTACTTCGTCGCCTACCGCTGGGCGATCGCGCTGCAGCGCAGCGACCGTGAGGTGCTCGAGCACGGCGTCGAGACAGGCATCATCAAGCGGCTGCCGCACGGCGCCTACATCGAGTTGCACCAGCCGCTGGGCCCGGTCGACGACCACGGCCATCCGATTCCGCTGGAGTACCAGGGTGCTCCCGTGCCCAAGCGGATGAACAAGCTGGGCTCGGCCGGTGCGCCCGGCCTGGGCAGCCTGCTGAAGGCCGACCCGGCGGCAGAGCAGCAGGCGCTGACCGAGGCCGCACACGCCCAGGAGCAGCGTGCGCTCACCGCGGTCCGCGAGCGGCAGGCGGAGGTCTCCGGCGACGGCAACGGCCACCGTCAAACTCCGGACGCCGACGGCCACCAGTAGGAATTAGGCGCCGAACCCTCGCAGCTGCCGCCACGGGATGAGCGGCATCGCCGCGGTGATGAGGCCGGCGATCGTGAGTGCGGCCCAGGCCCAGCCGTCGTGTTTGATACCCATGAAGTAGGTGGCGGTGGCAACGGCCAGAGTCGCCGCGCCGATCGCGGTGGCCATCGACAGCGTGAAGCGCAGCCAAATCGCCTCGACCACGTCGTCGGACGTGGTGCCGCCGTACGGTGACGGCGGCGGTGGCCGCTTCTCCCCGGTCGGCCTGGCTGTCGGCTCGGTGACCGAGCCGAACACCCGCAGCTTCTCCGTGGGTGCCTCGACGGCGGGTGCGGCTGGACCGCTCCGGACGGCCGCGGCTGGCGGCGGTGTGCGCAGCGGCGGCTCCTGCGCCGCGCGGCGGGCGCGAAGCAGCAGCGGAATCGACGCCAGGATGATGGCCGCCGAGATGCCGATCACCACGTAAAGCCCCCACGGCGTGCCGGAGTCCGGCGCCGGGTCCCCGGCCCTGCCGGTGGCCAGTTCCACCAGCGCGACGACCGCCGCGACGCTCACCCCGATCACGGCGAGCCAGACGACGGCGCAGACACCCAGCAGTGTGCGGTCGATGGTTTCGGAGCGGTCCATCAGCAGCTCGTAACCGGCGAATTGTCGGAACGCTGCGACAACACCGTGCCGTCGCTTGCGGTGATCGAGCAGTTCAGCTTGCTCACCCGGAAGAAGCTGGACGCCTCCACCGAGCCGATCTCCGAGTTGCTGATCGGCGTCAGCGTGAACGACCACGGGATGTAGACGTTGCGCTGCGTGCGGCTGCGTCCGGACGCGTCGGTGAACGTGATCGAGATGATGTCACCGGGCGCCTTGGTTCCGGTCACCGTGTAGGTGACCTGGCGCGGGCCAGCGGCCGTGGTGGTGGTCGGCGGCGGCGGCGCGGCGCTGGTGGTGGCCGGGGCCGACGCGCTCGGGCTCGGAGGCGGCGGCGGAGCCTCGCTGGTCGGCGGCGGAGGCGGCGGCTCAGACGTGACCGTCACGGTCTCGGTCGGCGGCGGAGGGGGCGGAGCCTCGGACGTGGGCGGCGGAGGCGGCGGCGGTGTGGTCTCGGTGATCTCGTCCTGCACAGGCGGCGGCGCGGGCGTCGACGTGGTGGGGCGGGCCTCGTTGCTGGTGAGGCTGGGGAACACCAGAAGCGACACCGACGCCACCAGCGCGACGGCGGCCAGGATCGCTGCCACCCCGACGACCCACGGCCAACGCGGCGGGGCGGGCTCGTCGTCGTATCCGGAGCCGGCGTCGTATTCGTCGTAGTCGTAGAGGGCGAGATCGGCGGGGACGTACGGCGCGCTGGTGAACTGCTCGGACTCCGGCGCGGAGTACGCCTGCGACATCCCGGTGTCTGCGCTGACCTCCTGGGTAGGCACGTCGTTTTCCGGCTGGTCGCCCGAATTCGGCCCGCTCATCGCTGCATTTCCTTCTCGACTACCGCTGTCACAGGTGTGCGGGCTCCGCGAGGTTGCCCTCGGCAAACATTACCGAAGCGCCTGGATCGAACGAATCCACCGGTCACGTCAAAAAGGCAACTGACTGCCGGATTGTGACCTTTTGCGCTAGTGCTTCTCGGGTCCGACGTAATACTCGAACACCAGACCGGACGCGGCGCCGAGCACGAACACCACGCCCGCGACGATCAGCCAGGGCAGCCACAGCGCGACGCCGACCGCGGTGACCGACGCGGCCAGCGCGACCATGAGCGGCCACCAGCTGTGCGGCGCGTAGAAGCCCAGTTCCCCGGCGCCGTCGGCGATCTCCGCGTCCTCGTAGTCCTCGGGCCGGGTGTCGAGCCGGCGGGCGACGAACCGGAAGAACGTGCCGATGATCAGCGTCAGGCCGGTGGTCATGACGAGCGCCGTGGTGCCTGCCCACTCGACGCCGCCGTCGCCGAATATGGCGGTCAGAACCGCGTAGACGACGGTCGCCAGTGCGAAGAACGCCGTCAGGAGCTCGAACAGCCGGGCTTCGATGTGCATCGCGGGTCCTTACTTCGGCGCGGACAGGGACTGCTGGCCGCGACGCGTGTCGAACGGGAAAGTCTTGGTGGCCGTGGGCGGCAGCCCGATCGTCTGCAGCGCCTCGGCGTTGGTCTTCCCGGCGATACGGGCGTCGAGATAGGCCTTGAACTCGTTCGGTTCCACCACGCGCACTTCGAAGTTCATCATCGAGTGATAGGTGCCGCACAGCTCGGCGCAGCGACCGATGAACGCGCCGGTCTTCTCGATTTCGGTGACCTGGAACTTGTTCTCGGTGTGGTTGGCCTCCGGGTCGGGGAACACGTCGCGCTTGAACAGGAAGTCGATGATCCAGAAGGAGTGCACGACGTCGGCAGAGGCCAACTCGAACTCGATGCGCTTGTGCGCCGGCAGCACCAGCACGGGAATCTCGGAACTGGTGCCGAGCGTTTCGACCTTGTCGTAGTTGAGGTAGGTGCGGTCCTCCGGGTTCAGGCCGCGGATCGCGCCCACCACCTCCTCGCCGTGGCTGTCGCGGCCCTCGGGCTTGGACTCCTGGGCCAGCTTGCGCTCGTTGTCGGCGAGGTTGACGTTGTAGGTGCCGTCCTTGAAGTTCACGCTCTGGTAGCCGAACTTCCAGTTCCACTGGAACGCGGTGACGTCGACGACGACCTCGGGGTCGGGCTCCTTCTTCAGCATCCGTTCCTGCACGACGACGGTGAAGTAGAAGAGCACGGCGATGATCAAGAACGGCGTCACCGTCAGCACCAGCTCCAGCGGCATGTTGTAGCCGAACTGGCGTGGCAGGTCGGTGTCGGTCTTCTTGTGCCGGTGAAACGCCGATGCCCAGAAGGTCAGGCCCCACACGATGATGCCGACGACGAAAGCGGCGATCACCGAGCCGATCCACAGCTTGAGATTGGCGTGAGCCTCCGGCGTGATGCCCTCCGGCCAGCCCAGTCTCAGCGCGTCGTAGGCGTTGCAACCGGTAAGCGTGATAGCCGCCACGCCCAGGGTGACAGCTAGGCCGAGAAGCCGCAGCCGGGGTGTCACGTCGGCGCCTCCTGTGGTTGGGCACTGTTGCTACTACGCAGCGTAGACCACGGCACGCTTGCGGCATACTTAGCCCGATGTGTGGACTGCTGGCGCTCGTGCGCGACCCGTCGGCACGGCCCGCCGGTGCGGGCGATCCGGCAGCAGCCGATGCAGATGTGGTCTCCAAGGTCGCCGACTCGTCGCACCTGATGCGGCACCGGGGTCCCGACGAGCCCGGCACCTGGTCGGACCAGCAAGTGGTCTTCGGCTTCAACCGGCTGTCGATCATCGACATCGAGCACTCCCACCAGCCGCTGCGGTGGGGACCGCCGGAGTCGCCCGGCCGGTACGTGTTGGTGTTCAACGGCGAGATCTACAACTACCTGGAACTGCGGGCGCAGCTGGCCGCCGATCACGGCGCAGTGTTTGCGACCGACGGCGACGGCGAGGCGATCATCGCGGCGTACCACTACTGGGGCGCCGAGGCGCTCGGCAGGTTGCGCGGCATGTTTGCGTTCGCGCTGTGGGACACCGAGCGGCACGAACTGTTCTGCGCGCGTGACCCGTTCGGCATCAAGCCGCTGTTCATGGCCACCGGCGTGGCCGGCACCGCGGTGGCGAGCGAGAAGAAGTGCCTGCTGGACCTCGCGGCGACACTGGGCTTCGACCTCGCGCTCGACGAACGCGCCGTGCAGCACTACACGGTGCTGCAGTACGTCCCGGAACCCGAGACCCTGCATCGCGGCATCCGGCGGCTGGAGTCCGGCTGCTCGGCGGTGATCCGCCCGGGCCAGCTACCCGAGATCACCCGCTATTTCCGGCCGCGGTTCGCCGCGGTGCCGTTCGTCAACGGAACCGAGCGGGCCCGCTACGACGAGATCACCGCCGTGCTCGAGGACTCGGTGGCCAAGCACATGCGCGCCGACGTGACCGTCGGCGCGTTCCTGTCCGGCGGCATCGACTCGACTGCGATCGCCGCGCTCGCCATCCGGCACAACCCCCGGCTGATCACGTTCACCACCGGCTTTGAGCGCGAAGGGTTTTCGGAGGTCGACGTCGCCGTCGCCTCGGCCGAGGCGATCGGTGCGCGGCACGTATCCAAGGTCGTCAGCCCGGCGGAGTTCGTCGAGGCGCTGCCCCAGATCGTCTGGTATCTCGACGAGCCAGTCGCCGACCCGGCGCTGGTGCCGCTGTTCTTCATCGCCCGCGAGGCGCGCAAGCACGTCAAGGTGGTGCTGTCCGGGGAGGGTGCCGACGAACTGTTCGGCGGCTACACGATCTACCGGGAGCCGTTGTCGCTGAAGCCTTTCGAGTACCTTCCGCCCCGGCTGCGCCGGTCGATGCGCAGGGTGTCGGCCCCGCTGCCGGAGGGGATGCGCGGCAAGAGCCTGTTGCACCGCGGGTCACAGACGCTCGAGGAGCGCTACTACGGCAACGCCCGCAGCTTCTCCGATCCGCAACTGCGGGCGGTGCTGAAGATCTTCCGTCCGCAGTGGACCCACACCGACGTCACCGCGCCGGTGTACGAGCAGTCACGCGACTGGGATCCGGTGGCGCGCATGCAGCACATCGACCTGTTCACCTGGCTGCGGGGCGACATCCTGGTGAAGGCCGACAAGATGACGATGGCCAACTCGCTGGAGCTCCGGGTGCCGTTCCTGGACCCGGAGGTGTTCGCGGTGGCGTCGCGGCTACCGCTGGAGCAGAAGATCACCCGCACCACCACCAAGTACGCGCTGCGGCGGGCGCTGGAGACGATCGTGCCCGCGCACGTGTTGCACCGCCCGAAACTGGGCTTCCCCGTTCCGATCCGGCATTGGCTGCAGGCGGGCGAGCTGCTCGACTGGGCGCACGAGATGCTTCGCACCACGCAGGCCGACGCGCTGATCGACGTCGGTGCGGTGCGCCGGATGCTCGACGAGCACCTCGCCGGCACCAGCGATCACAGCCGACGGTTGTGGACGGTGCTGATCTTCATGCTGTGGCACGCGATCTTCGTCGAGGGCAGCGTCGTTCCGCAGATCAGCGAACCGGTGTACCCGGTTCAGCTATAAAGCCGCGCCAATCTCGTCGGCCGCCTGCCGGCCGTACGCATCGGCGAGACGCGACAACGCGACGTCGCGGTCCCACCTCCATTCCTGCGTTCCGTTGGTCTCCAGCACCAACACCGCGACCAGCGAGCCGAGCTGCGCCGAGCGCTCCAGGTCAAGGCCGGCGCTGCGCCCGGTGAGAAAGCCGGCACGAAACGCGTCGCCCACTCCCGTCGGGTCGACCTTGCTGGTCTCGGGCACCACGTCGACGTGCAGGCACGCGCCGTCCGGGGAGACCATGTCAACGCCCTTGGGGCCCAACGTCGTAACCCGCAGGCCGACCTGGGCCATCACGTCGTCCTCGGTCCAGCCGGTCTTGCTCAGCAGCAGATCCCATTCGTAGTCGTTGGTGAACAGGTAGGTGGCGCCGTCGATGAGCTTGCGGATCTCGTCGCCGGAGAGCCGGGCCAGCTGCTGGGACGGATCCGCAGCGAAGGCCAATCCCAGCCGGCGGCACTCGTCGGTGTGCAGGAACATCGTGTCGGGATCGTTCGCGCCGACGATCACCAATTCCGGTGTGCCGATTGCCGATACGATCTTCTCCAGCGAGATGTGGCGAGCCTGCGACATCGCGCCCGGGTAGAACGACGCGATCTGCGCCATCTCGGTGTCGGTGGTGCAGACGAACCTCGCGGTGTGCGCGGTGTCGGAGATCCACACGTGTTCGCAGTTCACGCCGTGCGCGGTCAACCACTCCCGGTAGTCGGTGAAGTCCATGCCCGCGGCACCGATCAGCACCGCGTCACCGCCGAGCGCCCCTATCGCGAACGCCATGTTGCCGGCCACCCCGCCGCGGTGCACCACGAGATCGTCGACCAGAAAGCTCAGCGACACCTTCTGAAGGTGATCGGCCAGCAGCTGCTCGGAGAAGCGGCCCGGAAATCGCATCAGATGGTCGGTGGCTATGGAGCCGGTCACTGCAATCGTCACGTGGTCTACCCCTTGCTAGCCTGCCTACCATGGCCGGCCCGTACTATAGCGAGTCCTCGCCTATCCACCCACCCACAGCCGCGGCATCGGTGTACCCGGGCATGCTGCCGCCACCCGTCCCCTACCCCAGCGGCAGTCGCTGGCGGCTGATCGCGGCGATCCTGCTGGTGGTCGCGATCGTGGGCGGTGCGACTACCGCGGTGGTGTACGCGCTGACCACCGACAAGCACGCCACCGCGGCCGACGGCACGCTGACGGAAGCCTCCGCCAAAGCGGCGATTCAGAACTACCTGGACGCGATGGAGAGCAACGACACCGAGACCGTGGCACGCAACACGCTGTGCGGCTTCTACGACGACATCAAGGACAAGCGCTCAGAGCAGGCGTTGGCCCGGCTGAACAGCGATACGTTCCGCAAGCAGTTCACCGAGGCCGACGTGACGTCGGTCGACAAGATGGTGTCCCTGGCACCCAGCCAGGCGCAGGTGCTGTTCTCGATGCAGGTGGTGCCGGCCACGCGCGGTGCGAAGAAACGCGAAGAGCAGGCGGTTGCGACGTTGGTCGCAGACGGCGACCAGGTGCTCGTCTGCCAGTACGTGCTGAAGTCAGGCGGTCAGTACTAGTTGAACGAGTCGCCGCACGCGCACGATCCGGTGGCGTTCGGGTTGTCGATGGTGAAGCCCTGCTTTTCGATCGTGTCGACGAAGTCGATGGTCGCCCCCTGCATGTAGGGCGCGCTCATCCGGTCGACCGTCAGCGTCACCCCACCGAATTCGACGGTCAGGTCGCCGTCCAGGGACCGGTCGTCGAAGAAGAGGCTGTACCGCAGGCCGGCGCAGCCACCGGGCTCGACCTGGATCCTCAACACCAGGTCGTCGCGGCCCTCCTGGTCGAGCAGCGCCTTGGCCTTGGCCGCCGCTGTGTCGGTCAGGACTACGCCATGGGTGGCGGTGCCGGTGGCCGACTCCCCCGAAACAGTCATTGCGTCTCCTCAAGAATTGGTAGCCCGAATCGTCGAGCTTACTTCTTCAACGGTACCAAGTTCAGGCCCATTCCCTCGCGGTCCGCTCCGCCAACCCCATCAGCTGGTTCGCGGCGTCCTCGATGGCCCGCTGCACCGAGCCGGCGTGCTCGGCGAGCGAGAACGCCGCGGTGACACCCGCGCCGCGCAGCGCCGTGGCGTCGAGGGCGAGCTGGCCCGCCAGCACCAGCACCGGCGTCGCACGCCCGGCCGCCCCGGCAGCCAGTGCGCTGATGACTTTGCCGTGCAGCGACTGGTCATCGAAGCGGCCCTCACCGGTGATCACGAGGTCGGCGTCGGCCAGGTCGTCGGCGAGCCGGGTGTGCTCGGCGATCACCGCGGCGCCGGACTCCCGCCGGGCGCCGAGAGCCAGCAGCGCCGCGCCCAGCCCGCCGGCCGCCCCGGCGCCGGGCACATCGCTGACACACCCAGCTGCGTCCAGCTCGGTGGCCCAGTCGGTGAGCCGGTCTTCCAGCAGCGTGACCGTGTGCTCGTCGGCGCCTTTCTGCGGCCCGAACACCCGCGCGGCGCCCATCGGGCCGAGCAGCGGGTGCTCGACGTCGGTGGCGGCGATCAACTCGACATCGATCAACCGTTCGCGGGCGGTGCTCAGGCGAGATCCCGTTGTGCTCCTCGCGTGCGCACCGAGCACCTCGACCATGCCCCGGCCGCCGTCGGTGGTCGCGCTGCCGCCCAGCCCGACCACGATCCGCCGGGCCCCGGCCTCCAGCGCGGCGGCGATCAGCTGGCCGACTCCCCGGGTGTGCGCGGCCAGCGCGGTCTGCGGCGTCGGCGGCCCGTCCAGCAAGGCCAGCCCGCAGGCCTGCGCCGACTCGATGTAGGCGGTCGTCCCGTCGAACACCCAGGCGGCGTCGACGTCGGCGTCCAGCGGTCCCGACACCCGGGCTGTCCTGCGCTCCCCCAGCCGGCCGGCGATGACGTCCACGAATCCGGGGCCACCGTCGGACTGTGGCGCGCGGGTCAGCTTGTCGCCGGGCCGCGCCCGCTGCCAGCCCGCCGCGATCGCGTCGGCGGCCTCGACCGCGGACAGGGAGTCACCGAAGCAGTCGGGGGCGATCAGCACACGCATGATCACCGCACCATAACGGGGAAGTACCCTGGCGGCGTGAGTCTGCTGGGCCGAAAGAAGGACGAGACCGACGCTGGAGCCGCCCGGCCGGCGACATCCGACCGAGCCGAC
The DNA here is from genome assembly GCA_963775205.1 of uncultured Actinomycetota bacterium. Taxonomy (GTDB): domain Bacteria; phylum Actinomycetota; class Actinomycetes; order Mycobacteriales; family Mycobacteriaceae; genus Mycobacterium. The sequence goes on from CAVZHV010000005.1 coordinate 611,947, forward strand.
GCCGCCGAAGAAGTCGTCGAATCGGCCACCGAGGCACCCGGATCGCGCAGTGCCACCGCCCCGAAGGGCCGGCCGACGCCCAAGCGCGACGCCGCCAAACGCCGCGGACCGGTCGCGCCCGCGCCGATGACCGCCGCCGAGGCCCGCCGCCGGCGCAAGGAGGCCAGGCAGAAGCTGAGCCGCGAGGAGCGCCGCGAGTTGAAGACGCGGCAGCGGGAGCGCACCTCGGACCGTCGCGACAAGATGATGGCGGGCGAGGAGGACTACCTGCTGCCCCGGGACAAGGGGCCGGTGCGCCGCTACGTGCGCGACATGGTGGACGCGCGTCGCAACCCGCTCGGCTTGTTCATGCCGATTGCGTTCTTTCTGGTGTTCTTGATGCTGGCGGTTCCCACGCCGCAGGTGAACGGTCTGGTCTCGATCGCGATGCTGGTGCTCGTGATGATGATGATGGCCGACGCGCTCGTCCTGGGCCGCAAGGTGAACAAGCTGGTCGACGCGAAGTTCCCGAAGAACACCGAAAGCGGTTGGCGGCTGGGCTTTTACGCCGCCAGCCGAGCCTCGCAGCTGCGCCGGATGCGGGCGCCGCGCCCTCAGGTCAAACGCGGCGACGCGGTCACCTGACCGCCGTGCGGACACTGGTGCTCGGCGGCATCCGGTCGGGTAAGTCGCGGTGGGCGGAATCGGCGATCGCGCAAGCCGCCGGACCCGGGGAGCCGGTGTGCTACGTCGCCACCGGCACGACGTCGGACCCCGATCCGTCGTGGTCGCAGCGGGTCGCCGCGCACCGGGCCCGGCGGCCGGCGCACTGGTCGACCGTCGAAACCGACGACATCGCAACGCTTTTGCGACGCAACCCGGCCACCGCGACGCTGATCGACGACGTCGGTGGCTGGCTGGCCTGCGACCTCGATCGGTCGGATACCGACGAACTACTCTGTGCTGTCGAGGCTTTCGTGTCGCCGTTGGTCATCGTGAGCCCGGAGGTGGGGATGACCGTGGTGCCGGCCACCGCGGTGGGCCGGCGGTTCGCCGACGAACTCGGCCGGCTCAATCAACGGCTGGCCGACATCTGCGAGCGGGTGGTGCTGGTGGTCGCGGGCCAGCCGGTGAGCGTGAAATGACCTTCCCCGCAGTCGTCCCGCCCGACGCCGACGTGGCCGCGGCGGCGCGCGAACGCCAGAAGTCGCTGACCAAGCCGCCCGGCTCGCTGGGCCGGCTCGAGGACCTGTCGGTGTGGGTGGCGGCGTGTCAGGGAGCCTGTCCGCCCCGGCAATTCGAGCGTCCCCGGGTGGTGGTGTTCGCCGGCGACCACGGCGTGGCGGCGGCCGGGGTGTCGGCGTATCCGCCGGAGGTCACCGCCCAGATGGTGGCGAACATCGACGCGGGCGGGGCGGCGGTCAACGTGCTCGCCGCGGTGGCCGGCGCCGGGGTGCGGGTGGTCGACGTGGCCGTCGACTGCCAGGAACCGCTGACCCCGGCGATCGGGGCCCACAAGATCCGCCGCAGCAGCGCGAACCTGGCCGTCGAGGACCCGCTGACCGCCGACGAGGCGCAAGCGGCGGTCGAGGCCGGCCGGCGCATCGCCGACGAGGAGGTGGACGCCGGCGCCGATTTGCTGATCGCCGGCGACATGGGGATCGGAAACACGACGGCCGCAACGACTTTGGTCGCAGTGGTGACCGGCAGCGAACCGGTTGCAGTCATCGGGCGCGGCACTGGTATCGACGACGCCGGCTGGATGCGCAAGACCACGGCCGTGCGCAACGCGATGTACCGCGCGCGCGACGACGCCACCGACCCCATGACCCTGCTGGCGCGCTGCGGCGGCGCGGATCTGGCCGCGATGGCCGGGTTCTGCGCGCAGGCTGCCGTGCGGCGCACTCCGTTGCTGCTCGACGGTGTCGTGGTGACGTCGGCTGCGCTGGTGGCCGACCTGCTGGCGCCCGGCGCGCGGCAGTGGTGGCAGGCCGGGCACCGTTCCACCGAACCCGCACACGCCCTCGCGCTTGCGAGCCTCGAACTGGAGCCGATCGTCGACCTCCGGATGCGGCTCGGGGAGGGCACCGGCGCGCTGGTGGCGCTGCCGGTCGTGCGGGCGGCGGTGGCGACGCTGGCGTCCATGGCGACGTTCGGCGAGGCGTCGGTGAGCAACCGGATGGCGATGAGCCGCTTGCGCGAAGAGAAAACGACTGAGTGATCCGTTCTCTTGCAGGCGCTTTCGCATTCGCGACGGTGATTCCGGCCCGCGGTGCGAAGATCGGGCGCGGCACGATGACCGCGCTGCCGGTGGTCGGGGTGGTGCTCGGCGCACTGGCCGCGGCGGTGCTGTGGGCGGGCGGCTGGGCGTTCGGCCCGCACAGCCCGCTGGCAGGGATGCTCGCGGTCGCGGCGCTGCTGATCGCCACCCGTGGCCTGCATGTCGACGGGCTGGCCGACACCGTCGACGCGCTCGGCTGCTACGGCACTCGCGACCGGGCGCTGGCGGTGATGCGCGACGGCTCGACTGGGCCGTTCGGGGTGGCCGCGGTGGTCGTGGTGGTGGTGGTGCAGGGCATGGCGTATGCCCAGCTGAGTGCTGTCGCGGCGGTGATCGCGGTGGCGACGAGCCGGGTTGCGGCGGTGTGGGCGTGCCGCCGCGGGGTGCCGGCGGCTGAGGGCAGCGTGCTGGGCGCGATGGTGGCCGGTACTCAGCCGCTGCTCGTCGCAGCCGCGTGGACACTCGCGACCGCAGTCGCGTCAGCGCTGGCCGCCCCCCGGCTGTGGCAGGGACCGCTCGTCGTCATCGTCGCGCTTGCGGTGACCGCGGTGCTCGTCGCGCACTGCGCGCGCCGGTTCGGCGGAATCACCGGGGACGTTCTGGGTGCCGCGATCGAACTTACGACGACACTGACGGCTGTGGGGCTGGCAATCCGCTGAGCGGCCCGCAACGGATGTCGAACCGTTCCCTCACCGTGTCGAGGACGCGTTGCGCCCGCTCCCGGGTGCCGGCGATGCGTCAGCATGAACTTGGCCATGCTCGGCAGGCGGCGCGGCAGCGGGTACCACTTGTCGAAGTCCAGTCCGTTCTCGCTGAACACCCGGCTCGGGACGTCGTCGTAGATCAGGCTGAGGTTGTGCTGCACGAGCGTGAACAACACGTACGGAAACACCACGTTCGACTTTTCCCGCAGTTCGTACCAGTCGACTTCGTACAGCGGGAGGTCTCGCACCTTCTCCAGGAACAGCAGGTGGGTCAGGTAGTACCCCATGAACGCGGGCAGATGCAGCATCGCTGACCGCGGGTTGATCGAGATCACCGTTCCGCTGGCGGAAACATACGGTTCGTAGGGAGGCGGGTCGCCCAGGCCGAGGTAGCCTGTGCAGTTCACGATCCAGCTGCCCGCCTGGATCGCCTTCGTCGACCCGCTCCGAAACACCAACTCCGTCGCGCCGTTGCGGTCGACGGCATCCACGAAGTAGTCCATCACGACGTCGCGCAGGCCCGCTGCGATCGTCTTGTTCTCCGCCTCGGACAACACGCCTATGAGGAAGTTGTCCGCGCCGGGGGTCACAAAGGTGCCATAGGTGGACCGGAACCACTCTTGAACTTGTACCTCGTTGGTTCCGTCGAACCGCCGACTCATCTGCTCGGCCATGGTGGCGCCGAGTGCGCCGCTCCACCACCTCCGGGCTCCGGTGGGAAACAGCCGGTCGCGGGTGGAGAAGAACGTTCCCCGACCGGCCACGAGGTTCACCTCACGGCCGGGGTATTCGGTGATCAGCGCGTGCGCGGTGTCCATCGCGGTCTTGCCGCCGCCGATGATCCACACCGGAGCGTTGCTGGCCCGCATCTCGCCCGAGCGGACGTCACAGTAGTCGGGAGACACCGACTGGACACGCGTGCTGGAGACCTCGAGCGGGTCGTTGGGCGTGACCCCGAGGCCGTAGGCCTTGATCAGCCGCTTCGCCTCCACCACCCGGCGTTCACCCTCCGAGGATCGGCACGTGATCCGGACGATCCCGTCGATCTCGTCCTCGGACTCGAATTCCCAGCCCAAGAACTCCTCGACCTGCACCCGCTGCCTGATCACGTCGACGCAGTGCGAGAAGTGGTCGAGCACTTCGCCCTTCGTCGCCAGGTAGGACGGGTCCTTCCCGAGGGTCCACTTGATGTTGCCCGCGGTGAACATCGGATGCGGCTGGTGGAGTCGCACGTAGGGGTACGTGTCGACCCACATCCCGCCGACGCGTCGCCGTTTGTCGATCAGGATGACCTTCTGCTCCGGCGACAGGTAGCGGCCCGCCACGAACAGGGCGTTGAGCCCGGCGATACCGGCCCCAACTATGCAGACGTCGGCTCTGTGTGTCACGCAGTTATTGTCTGCCGGTGCGGCGCGCGGCATAGCGTAATCGGCTACTCCAGTCGCGCCGTCCGGCCGGGGACTTCAGCCTCTATTGCGACCGCCGGACCCGGTGATGCGATGAGACGATGACCGAGATCACCGGTGGCGAGTTGTTCGCCCGCGCCCTTGCAGCCGAGGGAATCGACGTTCTCTTCGGGCTTCCCTCTCCCGAGATCGACCCGCTGTTCGCCCAACTTGATGCCTACGGCATCCGGCTCGTGCCGGTGCGGCACGAGGCCGCGGGCGTGCACATGGCCGAGGGGCTCTACAAGACGACCGGCAAGGTCGCCGCCGTGCTCGGCAATCCCGGCCCGGGCTCGGCCAATCTGCTGCCGGGCGTCGTCACCGCGCTGCACGAGGGCGTCCCGGTGCTGGCGATCACTTCCCAGCACCGTCTCGGGATCGTCTACCCGTCGCCGCCGTCGACGTTCCAGGGCCAAGACCAGCTCGACCTGTTCCGCCCGGCGGTCAAGTGGGGCGGCCCGATCTTCGAGTGGTCCCGCATCCCCGAGGTGCTGCGGCTGGCGTTCCGCGAGATGCACAACGGCCGCCCGGGTCCGGTCCACGTCGAGGTGCCGGCGCCGGTGCTCTACGAGACAGGCGACCCGCAGACCGCACCGGTGTGGCCGCCCTCGGCATACCGCGTCGGCCCGCCGCAACCGTCCGACCGCCAGCTCGACGAGGCTGCCGCTCTTCTCGCCGCCGCCGAACGCCCCGTGCTGATCGCGGGCCAGGGCGTCGACCGTGCCGACGCCCGCGACCTCGTGCTCGAGATCGCCCAGCTGCTCGGCTGCCCTGCGATCAGCTCGATGGCCGGGCGCGCCAGCGTCCCGTCCGATCACCCCAACTATGTCTTCGGGTTCGGCCCCGGCGGGGATCTCGCGCGCAGCGAGGCCGATGTGCTGCTCGTCGCCGGCTCGCGGTTGGGCAATCTCGACGTCCCCTACGACACCTACTGGGGCGACCCCGCGGGAAAGCGGTTGATCCAGATCGACGTCGACCCGCGCAATTTCGGTGTGACGCGTCCGCTGCACCTCGGCATCCTCGCCGATGCTCGGGCGGCGCTCGACGGCATCGTCACACGGCTGCGCAGGGCGGACCTCGGCACGCGTGACGGCGCAGACCTCGCCCGCTACCGCGGGCTCGATGAGCAGGTGCGCATGCAGATGGCGACTCCGATCCTCGAATGGCAGGGGCCGGGCATCCATCCCGCGCATGCGATCGGCGCGATCGGCGCGGCGTTCGGTCCCGACGCGGTTTACACCGTCGACGGAGGAAACACCTCGCTGTGGGCGTACAACACGCTGCCGCCGACGCGGCCGCGGTCCTATCACTCGATCCTCGAGCTCGGCATGCTCGGCACCGGAATCCCGTCGGCGATCGGCGCCAAGATCGGAGCACCCGACCGTGACGTCGTCTGCGTCACCGGCGACGGCGCCGCGGGGTTCAACATCATGGAGCTGCAGACCGCGGCCCGCGAGGGCATCGACATCACCGTGATCGTGTGCGCCGAAGGCTCGTGGACCATGGAGGAGCTCAACGAGCTGCAACTGTACGGGACGACGTTCGGAACCGCCCAGGGCGAAATCCGTTGGGACATGGTCGCGCAGGGCCTGGGGTGCCACGGCGAGTACGTCGAGCACATCGAGGATCTCGACGGCGCGCTGCGGCGCTCGCGCGAGCACCGCGGTCCGAGCCTGGTCTGCCTTCGCACCGACCACGCCGCCAACCTCGCCATCCCCGGTGAGATGACGGCCAGGTTCTTCGAGGTCTACTCCGGGCCGGCCAAGCCGGTGGGCGTCTAGCCCAGCCGCGCCATCCAGCCGTGGGTGTCGGAGAACGTGCCGCGCTGGATGCCGGTCAGCGTGTCGCGCAGCGCCATCGTCACCTCGCCGGGCTCGCCGTCGGCGATCGTGAACTCGCCATCGGCGTGCTTCACCAATGACACCGGCGTGATCACCGCTGCCGTCCCGCAGGCGAAGACCTCGGTGATCTCCCCTGCGGCCGCCTTCTTCTGCCACTCGGAGACGTCGATCTTGCGCTCCTCCACCGCGAAGCCGGCGTCGGTGGCCAGCTGCAGCAGCGAATCGCGCGTGATGCCAGGCAGCAGCGTGCCGGTGAGCTCCGGCGTCACCAGCCGCGCCGAGCCGCCGCTGCCGAACACGAAGAACAGGTTCATGCCGCCCATCTCCTCGACGAAGCGGCGCTCGACGGCATCCAGCCACACCACCTGGTCGCAGCCGTGTGCCGCGGCCTCGGCCTGGGCGAGCAGCGAAGCGGCGTAGTTGCCGCCGAACTTGGCGGCGCCGGTGCCGCCGGGAGCGGCCCTGACGTATTCGGTGGACAGCCACACGCTGACTGGCTTGATGCCGCGCGGGAAGTAGGCGCCGGCCGGTGACGCGATCACCAGGTAGCGGTAGTGCTTGGCCGGCCGCACGCCCAGGCCCGGCTCGGTGGCGAACACGAACGGCCGCAGGTACAGCGACTCCTCACCGCCCGCCGGCGGCACCCAGGCGCCGTCCACGGCGATCAGCTGCCGCAACGACTCGATGAACACCTGCTCGGGCAGCTCGGGAATCGCCAGCCGTCGCGCCGAAGACTGCAGCCGCGCGGCGTTGGCCTCAGGCCGAAACGACACGATCGAGCCGTCGGCCCACCGGTAGGCCTTCAGCCCCTCGAACACCGCTTGTGCGTAGTGCAGCACGATCGCCGACGGATCCAGCTCGATCGGGCCGTACGGCATCACTCGCGCGTCGTGCCAGCCCTTGCCGTCGGTGTAGTCGATCGACACCATGTGGTCGGTGTGAAACTGGCCGAACGGCGGATTCGTCATGATCTCGGCCCGCTGCTCGCCGGTCGCCGGATTCGGGTTGCGGACGACGGTGAACTCGAGCTGTCCGGTTTCCATGCGAGCGATTGTACGTCCGGGGTCTAGCGAGTTTTCGTCTCGACGAACGGGGGGTCGACGACCTCGCACTCGACCTTGCGGCCACGTACGTCGACGTCCACGCGATCCCCGGTCGTTATGTCTGCGGATGTGTCGAGCAGTGCCAGCGCGATACCGAGTCTCATTGTGGGAGAAAAGGTTCCGGATGTGGTGACACCCACCGGGGTGTCGTCCGACAGCACCGTCAACTCCGGGCGCAGCACGCCCCGGCCCGTCGCCCGCAGCCCTCGCAACAGCCGGCGGGGCCCGGCGGCCTTCTCGGCGAGCAGCGCGTCACGGCCCCAGAACGCGTCCTTTTTCCAGCCGATCGCCCACCCGCAGCGCGCCTGCAGCGGCGAGATGTCAAGTGACAGCTCGTGGCCGTGCAGCGGGTAGCCCATCTCCGTGCGCAGCGTGTCGCGCGCGCCGAGGCCGGCCAGCTCGCCGCCGAGTTCGCCGACCACCTCCACCAGCGCGTCGAAAACCACTGGGGCGTCATCCCACGACGGCAGCAGCTCGTAACCGTGCTCGCCGGTGTAGCCGGTGCGGCACACCCGTACCGGCACGCCGGAGAATTCGGCGTCGCGATATCCCATGTAGTCCATGCCCGTCGGCAGGCTCAGCCTTGCCAGCACGTCGGCCGAACGCGGGCCCTGCACGGCGAGCACCGCACGCGACCTGTGCTCGTCGGTCACCGAGACATCTTGTGGTGCAGCGGCTTTCAACGCGGCCACCACGGCCGCCGTGTTCGCGGCGTTGGGCACCAGGAACAGCTCGTCGTCGGACACGTAGTAGACGATGAGGTCGTCGATCACGCCGCCCGATTCGTTGCAGCACAGCGTGTATTGCGCCTTGCCGGGCCCGATGCGGCGAAGGTCGTTGGTGAGCGCGGAGTTGACGAACGCGGCAGCCTGCGGCCCGCGCACCGAAGCCTTGCCGAGGTGGCTGACGTCGAACAGGCCGACGGCCGAGCGGGTGGCGTTGTGCTCGGTGACCGTGCCGACGTAGGAGACGGGCATCAGCCAGCCGCCGAACTCGGCGAACGTGGCGCCCAGGTCACGGTGCCGGTCTTCCAGTGGGCCGTGTTGTATGTCGCTCACCGCCGATACCCTAGTCGGATGGTCGATTTCGACGCGCTTCAAGCCGCTGGAATCGTCAACGCGCGGCAACGAGCCGGTCTGATCGAGTACCTCGACAGCCTGGGATTCACCACCGAGGACATGGTCGAGGCCGAGTCGCGCGGGCGCCTGTTCGGCCTCGCAGGAGACGTCCTGGCCTGGTCGGGGCGCCCGACGTTCAGCCTGGCCACCGCCGCCGAGGCACTGGACGTACCGGTTGACGACGTCGCGCATGCCTGGGCGTTGCTCGGCCTGACGGCCGCGAGCCCGGACGACCTTGCGCTCAGCCAGGCGGATCTCGACGGGCTGGCCACCTGGTTCCAGCTCAAACCGTCCATGGGCGAGGACGGCGCGTTCGGTTTTCTGCGCGTCCTCGGTGCGGCCATGGCGCGGCTCGCCGAGTCCGAGTCGACGGTTGTGCGCGCCGGTGCTCCCGAGATCCAGATGAACCACACGCACGACGAACTCACCACGGCCAAGGCCTACCGCGCGATCGCCGAGTTCATTCCGCGCATCGGAGCGCTGATCGACGCAGTTCACCGCCATCACCTGAACAGCGCCCGAACCCACTTCGAGGCGGTTCTCCGAGACACCTCGGCCAACGTCGTGTGTGGCGTCGGGTTCGCCGATCTGTCGGGGTTCACCGCGCTGACACAGCTGCTCACACCGGCGGAGTTGTCCATGCTGCTCAACGAGTTCAATGCCACGGTCAGCGGTGTGGTGCACGGCGACGGCGGACGGGTGGTGAAGTTCATCGGCGACGAAGTCATGTGGGTCAGCTCCACGCCCGGCCAGCTGGTGAAGACCGCGGTCGACCTCGTCAACCACCCGAAGGCGAAGCAAGCCGGCTTGCAGGTCCGCGCCGGCCTGGGCTACGGCCAGGCGCTCGCCATCAACGGCGACTACTTCGGCAATGTGGTCAACCTCGCCGCCCGGTTGGTCGCCGCGGCGGGGCCCGGGCAGATCCTCGCCGCGCCGGCCGTCCACGAGAAGCTGCCAAATTGGCCCGCCACGGCCCGGGAGTCGTTGAGCCTCAAGGGTTTCGACGTGCCCGTCACGCCCTATGAGATGCATTGCGGCCGCTGACCGTTAGGGTGAGTGCGTGAGCACGCAACCCGGCTACCAAGCGCCCTCGGTCACCGTCGGTTCAACGCTTGCGAAGCGCGGGGCCGGTGACTCCGTGCTGGTGGTGCCGGTGGTCTGCGCCGACGACCGGGCGAGGGTCGTGGCCGCCGAGCCCTATCTGCACAGCGACGCCGTCAGCGCGATCGAGGACGCTCTGCGCGCGCTCGGCGCGACGGGCGGCGAGGGCCAGGTGCACCGCGTGGTGGTCCCGTCGCTTCCGGTCGCGAGCGTGCTGACGGTCGGCCTAGGCACGGCTGCCGACGAATGGCCTGCCGACAAGATCCGCCGCGCGGCGGGCGTGGCGGCCCGCTCGCTGGACAAGACGCAGTCGGTGGCGACCACGCTGTCGGCGCTGGATCTCGGCGCGGCAGTGGAGGGCCTGGTCCTCGGCGCCTACAAGTTCACCGAGTTCCGCAGCGCCAAGACCGCACCGAAGGAGCCCGGGCTGCGCAGGATCACCGCGCTCACCCCGGACACCAAGTCGGCGACCAAGAACCAAGCCGAGCGCGCGGTGGGGATCGCGACCGCGGTCGCCACCGCCCGCGACTTCGTCAACACCCCGCCTAGCCACCTGTTCCCCGCCGAATTCGCCTCCCGCGCTGAGGTATTGGCGGCCGCCGCCGGTCTCGAGGTCGAGGTGCTCGACGAGAGGGCGCTTGCGCGTAAGGGCTACGGCGGGATCATCGGCGTCGGCAAGGGCTCGTCGCGCCCGCCCCGGCTGGTCCGGTTGGTCTACCGCGGCGCGCCGAAACGCAAGGGCAAGACGGTCGCGCTGATCGGCAAGGGCATCACGTTCGACACCGGCGGCATCTCGATCAAGCCCGCCGCCAACATGCACCACATGACCTCCGACATGGGCGGGGCCGCCGCCGTGATCGCTACGACGGTGCTCGCCGCGCAACTCGAACTGCCGATCAACGTGATCGCGACGGTGCCGATGGCCGAGAACATGCCGTCGGCCACGGCGCAGCGGCCCGGCGACGTGCTGACCCAGTACGGCGGCACGACGGTGGAGGTGCTCAACACCGACGCCGAGGGGCGGCTGATCCTTGCCGACGCGATCGCGCGGGCCTGCGAGGACAAGCCGGACTACCTGATCGAGACGTCGACGCTCACGGGGGCCCAGACCGTCGCGCTGGGCGCGCGGACTCCGGGCGTGATGGGCAGCGACGAGTTCCGCGACCGGGTGGCCGCGATCAGCCAGCAGGTCGGCGAGAACGGCTGGGCGATGCCGCTGCCGGAGGAACTCAAGGACGATCTCAAGTCCCAGGTTGCCGACCTGGCCAACGTCAGCGGCTCGCGGTACGCCGGAATGCTGGTCGCCGGAACGTTTCTGCGCGAGTTCGTCGCCGACGGCGTGGCCTGGGCGCACATCGACATCGCCGGGCCGGCCTACAACACCGGCGGCCCGTGGGGCTACACCGGCAAGGGCGGCACCGGCGTGCCGACGCGCACGATGTTCGCGGTGCTGGAGGACATCGCCGCCAACGGCTAAGACCAGCTGCTTGCCGAACGGCCAGTTATGTCACGCGAAATCACGAAAAGCGTGCAATAAGTGGCCGTTCGGCAGTCAGATCACCTGACCGCGTGCGGTGCTGCGCAACGCCTGCGGCGCCAGCCTCGACGTGCCGTACAGCAGGTAGGCCTCCGGGGTGACGGGCCGGATCGGCTTGTTCTTCCGCACCGCCGAGACGATCGCCTTCGCCGCCTTCTCCGGCCCGTAGCGGCGTGCGGCGAAGAACTTCTCCCACTGCCCGCGCCGCCCTGACGCCTGCAACGACTTGCCCGGCGGTGCGTCGAACCGCGCGGTGCTGACGATGTTGGTGTGCACCGGGCCGGGGCACACGGTGGTCAAACCGATTCCGGCAGCGTCGAGTTCGGCTCGCAGGCAGTCGGAGAACATGTACACCGCCGCCTTGCTGGTGCAGTACGCGTTGAGCGACTGCAGCGGAGCGAACGCGGCGGCCGACGCCACGTTGACGATGTGCCCGCCGCTGCCACGCTCGACAAGCCGGCGCGCGAACGCCCGGCAGCAGTTGACGACTCCGCCCAAATTGATGTCGAGCACCCGGTCCCACTCGTCGGCCGGCGTGTCCAGGAACCGGCCGGCCTGCCCGATGCCCGCGTTGTTCACCACGATGTCGGGCACGCCGTGTTCGGCGCACACCTGGTCGGCGAACGCGTCGACCGCATGTGCATCGGACACATCCAGCACGTACGCGTGGGCGGTACCACCTTGTGCCGCAATCTCTTTCGCCGACTGCTGCACGCTGGCATCGTCGATGTCACTGACCACCAGTTCGGCGCCCAGCCGGGCGAATTCGAGCGCGGTGGCACGGCCGATGCCGCTGCCCGCGCCGGTGATCGAGACGAGCGTGTCGCTGAACGGCTGGCGGCGCCGCCCCACCTCCGCGCGCAGCATCGCCCGCGACGGCTGCCCGCCAGCCACGACGTCGGCCAACTCGCAAACCGCAGCGGCCAGCACGCCAGGATGCGAGAACGGCGACCAGTGCCCGGCCTTGACGTCGCGGCGCCACAGCCGCGACACCCAGCGGGATTCGTCGTCGAAGCTGTGCGGGAGCACGAACGGATCTTCGGTGTTGACCATCAGCTGCACGGGCACGTCGACGTGGTGGTCGCGCCTGACTCGCCCGGTGAACGACCGAAAGTAGTTGGCGCGGTAGATCTTCAGCCCATTCGCCGCATCGCGGGCGACGTCGTCGGAATGATGGATCTGGCGGGCGGGAATGCCGTCGGCGAGGGAAAGCACCCGCCGCAGCCGGCGCGGCGTCACGATGGCCCGCACGATCGCCGGCGTCAACAGCGGTATCGAGAACACCGCCATGTAGCTCAGCGACAACACCTGAGCCAGCGTCTGCGCCAACCGCTTCAGCCGGTACGGGCGTTTGAAGTTGTCGAAGATCCACGCCACCAGGTGGTCCAGACTCGGCCCGGAAACCGATGTGAACGATGCGACGCGCGTGGCCGCTTCGGGGCGGGCGAGGTACTCCCACACCGATACCGAGCCCCAGTCGTGGGCGATGACGTGCACCGGCTGGTCCGGGCTGACCTCGTCGATGACGGCCGCGAAGTCGCCGGCCAGATGCGCCATCGTGTACTCGCGGTAGGACTTCGGCGACGACGACGGCCCGAATCCGCGGTTGTCGTAGGTGATCACCCGAAACTTCTCGGTGAGCAGCGGCACCATGCCGTCCCACAGCGCGTGCGAGTCGGGCCAGCCGTGCACCATCACCAGCGTCGGGCCGTCCGGGTTTCCCTGCTCATAGACGGCGATCCGCACATCACCGTTGCTGACAAAGCGCATGGGTGGGGATCGTAGAGGGTCAGCCGTCCTCGGCTGCGCGCCGCCGCTCAACGCGACGCCGTGCGTCGTAGTCGCGCATCCGCTGCGGATAGCCGACCCGCTGCACGTCGTACACCGGGATGCCCAACTGCTCCCCGAGCCGGCGCGCCCCGGCCGCGCCGCCGGCCCGTCGCCGGGTCCATTCCCCGTCGCCCGCGACCAGAACCACCGTCACGTCTGTCACGCTCGTTTCGGGTTCGACAAACGCCTCCACGCCGGTGCGGGCACGCGCCCAGTCGCGAAGGTAGTGATGGTCGGCGGCGGTGTCAGCGTCGGACCCGCCGCGGCGACCACCGCGAAACCTGTCGAAAATTCCCAACGAGACGCCTCTCCTGTCGTCGTCCTCGATAGTGCCACGGCAAACTGTGGTGAAAGATGAATGTGGTAAGCCAGAGGTCGACCCGTACGACTGAGTTCGAGGAGTCAACAGACATGGCCTTCTCCGTGCAGATGCCAGCACTCGGTGAGAGCGTGACCGAAGGCACCGTGACCCGTTGGCTCAAGCAGGAGGGCGACACGGTGGAACGCGACGAGCCGCTGCTCGAAGTGTCCACCGACAAGGTCGACACCGAAATCCCGTCGCCTGCTTCCGGTGTGCTGAAAAAGATCGTCGCCCAGGAAGACGACACCGTTGAGGTGGGCGGCGAGCTGGCGGTCATAAGCGACGACGGCGAGGCGGGCGGAGACGAGGAGCCCCAGCAGGAGTCCTCCGATGAGGAGAAGCCGGCCGAGGAGCCCAGCGCACAGCCGGAGCCGCCCGCCGAGGAAACGGAGGAGTCCGGGGAGTCCGAGCCAGAGCCGGAGCCCGAACCGAAGCCGGCAGCGTCGTCGGGCGGCGGCGAGGCGACGTCGGTGAAGATGCCAGAACTGGGCGAGTCGGTTACCGAGGGGACGGTCACCCGCTGGCTGAAGAAGGTCGGCGACAAAGTGGAGGCCGACGAGCCGCTGCTGGAGGTGTCCACCGACAAGGTCGACACGGAGATCCCGTCCCCCGTGTCCGGCACGCTGCTGTCGATCACGGCCGAAGAGGACGACACCGTCGCCGTTGGCGGTGAGTTGGGGAAGATCGGCGATGAGCCCTCGGGCGAAGAGCAAGCAACTACCGATGAGCCCTCGGGCGAAGAGCAAGCAACTACCGAGCCTGGCGAGAAGAAGCCCGAGCCAGAACCCGAACCGAAGCGCGAAGCCAAAGAAGAGCCCAAGCCCGAACCGAAGAAGGAGCCTGCGCCCGCGGCGGCGTCATCAGACGGTGACGGCGCGCCGTACGTCACCCCGTTGGTGCGCAAGCTGGCCTCCGAGAACAAGGTCGACCTCGCGAAGGTCAAGGGCACCGGTGTGGGCGGCCGGATCCGCAAGCAGGACGTGCTCGCCGCCGCCGAGCAGGCCAAGGCCCCGGCGAAGGAAGAGCCGAAACCAGAACCGGCCAAGGCGCCCGCGAAGGAGCCGGCCGCGGCCTTGGCCCACCTGCGCGGCACCACGCAGAAGGCCAGCCGGATCCGTCAGCTCACCGCGAAGAAGACCCGCGAATCTCTGCAAGCCACAGCGCAACTCACGCAAACCCACGAGGTCGACATGACCAAGATCGTGGCGTTGCGGGCGCGGGCGCGCAGCGAGTTCGCCGAACGCGAGGGCGTCAACCTGACGTTCCTGCCGTTCTTCGCCCGAGCGGTGATCGACGCGCTCAAGGTCCACCCGAACATCAACGCCAGCTACAACGAGGAAACCAAGGAGATCACCTACTACGACGCCGAACATCTCGGCATCGCGGTCGACACCGAGCAGGGACTGCTGTCGCCGGTGATCCACAATGCCGGCGACCTGTCGCTGGCCGGGCTCGCGCGCGCGATCGCCGACATCGCGGCCCGCGCACGGTCCAACGACCTCAAGCCCGACGAGCTGTCCGGCGGCACGTTCACGATCACCAACATCGGCAGCCAGGGCGCGTTGTTCGACACCCCGATCCTGGTGCCGCCGCAGGCCGCGATGCTGGGCACGGGCGCAATCGTGAAACGGCCGCGGGTGATCGTCGACGAGTTCGGCAACGAGTCGATCGGGATCCGCTCCGTGTCCTATCTGCCGCTGACCTACGACCACCGGCTGATCGACGGCGCCGACGCCGGGCGTTTCCTGACCACGATCAGGCGGCGATTGGAACAGGGAGCGTTCGAGGCCGACCTAGGGCTCTGATCGTGGCTGATGCATTGATCGCGATCGCAGGGTCGTCCGGCGTGATCGGGACGGCGCTCGTCAACGCTTTGCGCGCGTCCGACAACCGGGTGGTGCGCATCGTGCGTCGGGCCCCGTCCAATGCCGACGAGCTGCACTGGAACCCGCAGACCGGCGAGTTCGACCCCGACGCGCTGCGCGGGGTGGACGTGGTGGTCAACCTCTGCGGTGCCGGGGTCGGCGACAAGCGGTGGTCGGGTGCCTTCAAGCAGCAGCTGCGCGACAGCCGGATACCGCCTACCGAGGTGATCTCGACGGCGGTCGCCCAGGCCGGGGTGCAGGTCTTGGTCAACGCCAGCGCGGTGGGCTACTACGGCAACACCGGCGACCGAGTGGTCGACGAAACAGCCTCTGCCGGAACGGGTTTCCTTGCGCAGCTATGTGAGGACTGGGAAGCCGCCACCCTGCCCGCGCAGGCCGCCGGGGTCCGGGTGGTGCTGGCCCGAACGGGGCTGGTGCTCTCCCCTACCGGTGGCCTTCTCGGCCGGCTGCGGCCGATCTTCTCGCTGGGCCTGGGCGCCCGGCTGGGCAGCGGCCGCCAGTACATGCCGTGGATCAGCCTCGAGGACGAGGTCCGCGCGCTGCTGTTTCTGATGTCCCACGACTTTTCGGGACCGGTGAACCTGACCGGTCCCGCGCCGGTCACCAACGCCGAGTTCACCGCCGCGCTGGGCCGCGCCGTCAACCGGCCGACTCCGCTGCCGCTGCCGGCGTTCGTGCTGCGCCGGGTGCTCGGCGAGTTCGCCGACGAGGGCCTGCTCGCCGGGCAGCGCGCGATACCCGCGGCGCTGGAGCGCGCGGGTTTTGCGTTCCACCACAACACGATCGGCGAGGCACTGTCGTATGCGACGTCGCGCGCCGACTCCCGCTAGTGTCAATATATGAGTTCCATCCGGGCCGGCGCCGCACCGATCGAGGTGCGTCAGCTCGGCACCGTCGATTACGGCGAGGCGTGGCAGCTGCAGCGCGACCTCGTCGCCGCCCGGGTGGCCGGTGGCCCGGACACGTTGCTGCTGCTCGAGCATCCGCCGGTCTACACCGCCGGCCGGCGCACACAGCCGCACGAACGTCCCGTTGACGGCACGCCCGTCGTCGACACCGACCGCGGCGGCAGGATCACCTGGCATGGACCAGGGCAGCTCGTCGGCTACCCGATCATCGGGCTGGCCGATCCCATCGACGTCGTGAATTACGTTCGGCGCCTTGAGGAGTCGTTGATCGCCGTCTGCACCGAGCTGGGCCTGGCCGTCGGTCGCGTCGAAGGCCGTTCCGGGGTGTGGCTGTCCCCCGCAAGCGGGAGGTGCCCCCAGTCGCCCGACCGCAAGATCGCGGCGATCGGCGTCCGGGTGCAGCGCGCGACCACACTGCATGGCTTTGCGCTGAACTGCGACTGCGACCTGAATGCGTTCAGCGCGATCGTGCCGTGCGGCATCACCGATGCGGGCGTCACCTCGATCAGCAGCGAACTGGGCCGCCGCGTCACCGTCGAGGACGTGCGCGCCCGGGTGGCCGAGGCCGTGTGCGCCGCGCTCGACGGCCGCCTCGCATTAGCATCGATGCCATGAGCGCCCCCCGGAAGCTGCTGCGGCTGGAGGTGCGCAACGCGCAGACCCCGATCGAGCGCAAACCGCCCTGGATCAAGACCCGCGCCAGGATGGGCCCGGAATACACCGAGCTCAAAGACCTGGTGCGTCGCGAAGGACTGCACACCGTCTGCGAGGAAGCCGGCTGCCCCAACATCTACGAATGCTGGGAAGACCGCGAAGCGACCTTTCTGATCGGCGGCGAACAGTGCACCCGTCGTTGCGACTTCTGCCAGATCGACACCGGCAAGCCCGCCGAGCTCGACCGCGACGAGCCCCGCAGGGTGGCCGAGAGCGTCGCGGCGATGGGCCTGCGCTATTCGACGGTCACCGGCGTCGCCCGCGACGACCTGCCCGACGGCGGTGCCTGGCTGTACGCCGAGACGGTGCGCCAGATCAAACAGCTCAACCCGAACACCGGCGTGGAACTGCTGATCCCCGACTTCAACGGCGAACCCGAGCTGCTGCAGCAGGTCTTCGATGCTCGGCCGGAAGTGTTGGCGCACAACGTCGAAACCGTTCCGCGGATATTCAAGAGCATCCGGCCCGCGTTCCGTTACCAGCGCAGCCTCGACGTGCTGACCGCCGCGCGCGCCGACGGCCTGGTGACCAAGAGCAACCTGATCCTCGGCATGGGCGAGACCTCCGACGAGGTGCGCGCCACGCTGGGTGACCTGCGCAACGCCGGCTGCGACATCGTCACGATCACGCAGTACCTGCGGCCGTCGGTGCGTCACCACCCGGTGGACCGCTGGGTGCACCCCGACGAGTTCGTCGAACTGGCCGACTTCGCGACGGGGCTGGGCTTCGCGGGAGTGCTCGCCGGACCGCTGGTGCGCTCGTCGTATCGGGCCGGGCGGCTCTACGAGCAGGTGGCTGGAGCCGCAGAGCCGGCGACATCGGGCACCGCGGGCCGGACTCGCGCCTGAGCACGCCCCGTATCCTTGGCTGCATGGCCAAAACGAGCGATCCCGCCGCAATCAAAGCCGCGAAAGCCGAGGCGAAGGCGGCCCGCAAGGCCGCGTCCAAGGAGCGCCGCAGTCAGCTGTGGCAGGCCTTCAAACTGCAGCGCAAGGAGGACAAGCGGCTGCTGCCGTACATGATCGGCGCGTTCGTGCTGGTCGTCGGCGCGTCGGTGGCCGTGGGCCTGTGGATCGGCGGCGTGGCGGGGCTGACGCTGATCCCGCTGGGCGTCGTGCTCGGCGCGTTGGTGGCGTTCGCGATCTTCGGCAGGCGCGCACAGCGGTCGGTCTACAGCAAGGCCGAGGGCCAGGCCGGCGCCGCCGCGTGGGCGCTGGACAACATGCGGGGCAAGTGGCGGGTGACACCCGGGGTGGCCGCCACCGGCCACTTCGACGCGGTGCACCGGGTGATCGGGCGTCCCGGCGTGATCTTCGTCGCTGAGGGATCACCCACGCGGGTGAAACCGCTACTGGCGCAAGAGAAGAAGCGCACCGCCAGGCTGATCGGCGACGTCCCGATCTACGACGTCATCGTCGGCAACGGCGACGGACTGGTGCCCTTGAGCAAGCTGGAGCGGCACCTCAACAAGCTGCCTGCCAACATCACCGTCAAGCAGATGGACTCCCTGGAATCGCGGATGGCCGCGCTCGGCGCGCGCAGCGGGATGGCGCAGATGCCGAAGGGGCCGATGCCCACGCAGGCGAAGATGCGCGGCGTGCAGCGCACCGTACGCAGGCGCTAACTCATCGCCACTTTTTGCTCTTGCCAGCCCCACGCAGAGGCTCATCGCCGCACCACCGCGGTGGCGGTCAGACGATCCTGCAGCCCGCGCCCGTCGGAATCGGTGAACAGCGGCGGCACCACCAGCGCGATCAGCAGGCCGCGCACCGCCGCGCGCCCGATGCCGACGTGTAACCGGTCGTCGACCGAGATCACCATCAGCCCGAGGGCGAACTGGCCGGGTGTGAAGCCGAACAGCCGCACCGACACCGCGCCGATGACGAACCAGACGACGAGCACGGCGGTGGACAAGGTGGCGAGCGACCAAAGACCGAGGGACATGCCGAGCGCAGCCAGGCCGTAGGCGATCAGCCAGTCGACGAACAGAGCGGAGAGCCGTCGGCCGAACCCGACCAGCGAACGCGGACCGCTGGGCGGCAGCCCGAGGCTTTCTCCTGCGTAGCCGGAACCGGTAAGTGCCATGCGCCCAGGATAAAGACCCATTGCGTAACGTCCACGCAACATACGGTTGACTGGCGTGCAACATCGGCTCCCTAGCGTCAGTCCGCGGGTTTGATAAACAGAAGGAGACCTCCGACAGTGGCAGAAAAGACCGCCGACGACATCATCAAGCAGATTGCTGACGAGGAGGTCGAGTACGTCGACGTCCGGTTCTGCGACCTGCCCGGCATCGTCCAGCACTTCACCGTTCCAGCGTCGTCGTTCGATCAGACCGTGTTCGAGGAAGGGTTGGCGTTCGACGGGTCGTCGATCCGCGGTTTCCAATCGATCCACGAGTCAGACATGCTGCTGCTGCCCGACCCCGAGACCGCCAAGATCGACCCGTTCCGCGCCGCCAAGACGCTGAACATCAACTTCTTCGTCCACGATCCGTTCACGCTCGAGCCCTACTCGCGTGACCCGCGCAACGTCGCACGCAAGGCCGAGAACTACCTCAACAGCACCGGGATCGCCGACACCGCGTTCTTCGGCGCGGAAGCCGAGTTCTACATCTTCGACTCGGTGGCCTTCGACTCCAAGGCCAACGGGGCGTTTTACGAGGTCGACGCGATCTCGGGCTGGTGGAACACCGGCGCGGCCACCGAGGCCGACGGCACCCCGAACCGCGGGTACAAGGTGCGCCACAAGGGCGGGTACTTCCCGGTGGCGCCCAACGACCAGTACGTCGACCTGCGTGACGCGATGACCACCAACCTGATCAACGCCGGGTTCGTACTCGAGAAGAGCCACCACGAGGTGGGCAGCGGCGGCCAGGCCGAGATCAACTACAAGTTCAACACGCTGCTGCACGCCGCCGACGACATGCAGCTCTACAAATACATCATCAAGAACACCGCATGGCAGAACGGCAAGACCGTCACGTTCATGCCGAAGCCGCTGTTCGGGGACAACGGGTCGGGCATGCACACACATCAGTCGTTGTGGAAGGACGGCGCGCCGCTGTTCTACGACGAATCCGGCTACGCCGGCCTGTCCGACACCGCGCGGCACTACATCGGCGGCATCCTGCACCATGCGCCGTCGCTGTTGGCGTTCACCAATCCGACCATGAACTCATACAAGCGGCTGGTGCCCGGCTACGAGGCCCCGATCAACCTGGTGTACAGCCAGCGCAACCGCTCGGCGTGTGTGCGCATTCCGATCACCGGCAACAACCCGAAGGCCAAGCGGCTCGAGTTCCGCTGCCCCGACGCGTCGGGCAACCCGTACTTGGCGTTCGCGGCGATGATGATGGCCGGCCTCGACGGGATCAAGAACAAGATCGAGCCGAATGCCCCGGTCGACAAGGACCTCTACGAGCTGCCGCCCGACGAAGCCGCCAACATTCCGCAGGCGCCCACGTCGCTGTCCGCCGTCATCGACCGGCTGGAAGCGGACCACGAATACCTCACGGAGGGCGGCGTGTTCACGCCGGACCTGATCGAAACGTGGATCTCCTACAAGCGGGAGAACGAGATCGAGCCGGTGCAGATTCGGCCGCACCCGTACGAGTTCGCGCTCTACTTCGACGTGTAAGTCGATCTAGACGTAGCCGCCCGCCCTGCGATTGCAGTGCGGGCGGTTTCGTCAAGGGTGTGAGGCCAGATATGTCTCGTTGCTCAATCCGTCGGTGAGCTCCTCGACGTCGAAGGGGCGGTCGAGGCGGGCGCGAAGCTCGTCAGTGTCGACGAGAAGGCTGATCTCAGCGGTTTGGCGTGCAAAAAGTCTTCCGATACGCGGGTAGAGCCAACGCATTACGGACCGTTCCGCTGCTGTGCATCGCGAAGCGCAGTAGCCGACGTGTCCGATCTCATCGGTGAGAATTTCGCTGTAGAGACGTTCGACTCGTTCCCTCACTTCGGGTTCGTCGGCGAACAGTTCAATGCCGACACGGCGCAATTCGTCGAACATCACACAGCCCGCCATTTCGGCGGCTCCGACGAACATGAACCCGAGCCGCTCTGGGAAGAACACTGCGGTCTTGACGAACTGGCGCATCACGAAGGGCGGCGGCACCACTTGAAAAGTCAAGCCGAATACGTCGAGCACGTACGCCAACAACCGTGTGTGATAGTGCTCTTCGAGTTCGAGATAGATCCGCTCGGGCGGGAGATTCTCGTCGCTGTTGAGACCGTAGGTTTCGCCGAGGCCGACGCCGAATCGTTCCGCCTGGTTCAGCTTGGCGGTGGCCAACAGAAAGAGCATCTCTCTGTCCAGGCCTTTCTCGGGTCGCCGGCGGCGGAGGTTGCGCAGGAAGGTCGGTCGGTCGGCGGGAAGCCGCGATCGGACGGGGTTCGTCTCGAGCATGTTGAAGAAATCCTCACGATTTGCCAGGCGGCGGTTCAGCAGGTCGGCCTCGCCATCGCGCCTCTTCAAGAAATCTCGGTAGCCGTCGATCCCGGTGCTGTTCATCGTGACTCCATTCCTTTGACAACCGTGGTTACGTAACGGCTCAGTACCGCGTCTGCGGTCGCGGAATCGTATGTGCCAGTAGCGAGCAGCGCGAAGAGCCCGGTCAGAAAAATCACCCCGAGTTCGCTCGCGTCTTGGTCCGACGGGACCCGACCCGCGCGCTGTGCATCGGTGATGGCGGAGATTACGAACTGCGCCAGCGGATGCTCCGTCAGTTCGTCCTCTACCGGTCGAGCTGCGGAGAAGTGCAAACCCAACATGTCTCGAAAAACCACCGGCCCCAACCGACGCTCGGCGGCAACCACATGCCTGGTCAACAGTGACAGCACCGACACCAAGTCGTCAGCATCGTTCTGGGATAGGCCAAGTTCATCGACGATCCTGACCTCTTCATTTCGTTCCAATTCGACCAACACGTGTTCCTTGGTCGGGAAGTGAAAGTAGAAGGTTCCTCGCACCACTCCTGCTGCGTTGGCTATGGCGCTCACGTCGGCACCGGACAGTCCGCGCCGGTCGAACTCAGCCAGTGCGGCATCGAACAGACGCGCGCGCGTTTCCAGTCGTCGCACCTCTCGGACGCCCGCACCTGCCGAACCCATGACGGCATCGTACGAATCTCGCTGGCGGCCGTCAATGACGTCTGTCAATGACAGATTGTCATTCACTTCGCCAGAATTCGGGTTACGTGGATTCTGCGGCCCGTTGCAGTCGAAAGATGACGTCATCGGGATGGATCTCCTCGCCGAGCCGGTCGTTCGCGTCGGCGTCGATCGGTAAGCGGATTGCCACGTCGGTGCCATTGGGGTCGCGGTACCACAGGCGCACTCCGCTGACGTCGCTTGTGGCGCGGTGGTGGCGGGAGCCGATCGCGAGTAGTCGCTCGTAGATGTCGAGGGCGGCGATCGCGGAGGGGGCCGACAGCGTGAGCGAAATGACCCCGGCGACTTCGGGATTGGCGTTCATCGTGATATCGGACTGCTCGATGACTACCCGTAGCCCGGCTGTCTCGGCCACCGCGGTTCCGCGGCCGACGGTGCGTGGATCAGCGCCGAGAAGGGTGCCCCACCAGGCTCGCATCGACTCCCACTGGTGGGTCAGCAGGACGATCTCGTCAACGCGTGGATTCATAGCTCTCCTCGACGGTGGCCGTCAGACCCAGTTGATCGAGCGCCGCACCGAGCGCGCCGGCGTACCCACTGCTCGACGGTTCGAGCACTGCGGCGATGTGAGCATCCGGGCGCAGCAGTAGCGCCTGTCCCCCCGTCAGCGAACGCAGCGGCTCCCCGCAGGTCGCAAGGTCGACACCGATCACCGTCAGTGGCCGTCTTACCGCCGTCTGCGCATAGCGCCAACTCGGCTCATGCTGCGACGTGGTGAAAACCGTCAGCATGTCGCGCGCTGGGAGGTCGAGCGTGGAAACTCTCTGTCCGTTGTAGTGAACCCACGCGTGTGGCAGCCGTCCCCCCACGCGCACGACCGGCGTATACATCTCGATGTCGCCGACGTCGTCGGACAGGTCGCCGTCGCTGACGAATCCCCGGCCATAGTGCACACCGAGATCGAGACCCCATGTGCGGTAGTGGCCGCCCTGCCGGGCGATCACGTTCTGCACCCTGCCGCGGATGCGTGCTCCGGTGCGGCCCCGGGACGTCACCCGGCCGATCCGCTGCATTGCCACCGCCACGATGCCGGTCAGCATCCTGCGTGCCGCCTGGCGTGGCAGCGCAGCCATCAATCGGGAACCGGCCAGAGCCTGCATCGCGCGCACCCCTGATCGGGGCAATCCGAGCGCGGCGAAAACGTCCATCAGCCCGTCGAAGTTTCTCACCGAATGCTCGGTGTTGGCGATGCCGATGGGTCGGCGTTCGGCCTCGTAGGTGTCGAGCAGATCAGCCGGGGCACGCCCAGAGATTTCCCACGCCAGTTTCCAGGCCAGGTTGTGGGCGTCATGCACGCCGGTGTTGAGTCCGAGACCGCCGGTCGGCGGGAAGCGGTGCGCGGCGTCGCCGATCAAAAATGTGCGTCCTTTGCGGTACCGATTGGCCACCTGCGCCGTCATCGCCCAGCTCTGCACCGAGTGGATGTCGACAGCCAAATCGCTGTGTCCCACCGCATCTCGGATTCTGCGCCGGCAATCGTCGGCGGTGAAGTCCTCGAGACGCTGAACCGGCGGGAAGTAGGCGAACTGGAAGACGAAGTCATCGGGCGAACTGTGCACGACGATGATTCCCAGCGCGCGTGGGGTGCAGGTCAAGATGACGGGGGCTCGGCGCGACCACAGATAAGGGCGCATGTCGGCACTGAAGTGCACGCTGATCACGTGTTGAAGTACGGGGCCGCGCATCTGGATTCCGCACGTGCGCCGCACATGGCTGCCGGCACCGTCGGCGCCGATCAGATACCGTCCTGTCGCGACCCACTCGCCGTCACCGTCGGGGCCGGCGGCCCGGACTTCAACGCCGTCGGAGGTTTCGCGGTGGTCTTGGTACGCGCTGCCGCGCCGGAACTCGACCCGCTTGCACGCGTCGAGCCGATTCCACAGCAGCGCCCCGAGTACATGCTGTGACAGGTTCGCAGCCCGCGTCGGGCTCAGGGTCTGAAGCACTTGAGCTTCAGTCGATTCCGGGTCGTAGATGGTGATCCGGCCCAGTTCGGGTCCGGTCAGACTCGTGGCATAAATGATGTTGCGCAGCTCGTACAGGCGCGAGCTGAGGCGGCGCACATCGTGTTCGAGGCCCAGTTCGCGGAAGACCTCCAGTGTGCGGGTGGAGAGCACATGCGCGGCCGGATGGGTCGGCGGGGCCATGCGTCGTTCGATGACGAGGGTGTCGATTCCGTGTTGGGCAAGCAGCAGTGCGGCTGTCGCTCCCGCCGGACCGGCACCGACGATCACGACCCGAGAAGTGCTCATGACACCACCCGGTTGCGCTGAGTTCCGAAGGGGCCCAGCGCAATACCCGATCCCTCGG
Organism: uncultured Actinomycetota bacterium; assembly: GCA_963775205.1. Taxonomy (GTDB): domain Bacteria; phylum Actinomycetota; class Actinomycetes; order Mycobacteriales; family Mycobacteriaceae; genus Mycobacterium. The sequence continues at coordinate 636,239 of CAVZHV010000005.1, forward strand.
TGCGGCAGTCGGTGCCCGTCACCTCGACAGACACCAACGTCTCACGGGATCCATCGTCATCGCCCCTTCTAACCCGCGATTGCCGGAGTCTATATCTGAAGCTCAGCCGCGCACGCACCGCCTTGACCTCGTTCGTTCCACTGCGGATCCGACTCGAAGTCGGCGACAATGGCCACGATGGAGCCACAATGTGATGAGGCATAGGCAGAGCAAGCTTCTCGGGGGATTGACCGACCTCGTCTGCCGGCACGCCTATCTCGTCCTCGGCATGTGGATCATCGTCGCGGCCGGTCTGAATCTGGTTGCCCCTCGCCTGGAGCAGGTGGCCTACCAGAAATCCGGCCCACTGCTCCCCGAGTCGGCGCCGTCGTTGGTCACGCTCAAGAACATCGGGATCCAGTTCGGCGAATCTCAAGCGTCGGCACTCGGATACCTCGTGCTGGAGGACAACCGCGGATTCAACGATGCGGACCGCGCCTACTACAACGAAATCATCACCAAGATTCGGTCCAATCAGTCCCAGATCGATTCGGTGCAGGACCTCCTCGGCGATCCGGCGACCAACCCGATCGCGGCCAGCAGGGACGACAAGGCCGTGTATGCGATTGTGCGGTTTCACGGCGGCGTGGGTTCGGCCACACAGCGAGACGGGCAGAGCTTTATTCGTGAACTGATCGAGCGCACTCCCAAACCCGGTGGCCTCGCGGTTTATCTGACCGGTCCGGCACCAACCATCGGTGATGAGATCGCGGCGCAGGACCACTCGGTCACCCTGATCACCGCGGTGAGCGTCGGAATGATCGTGCTGTTGCTGTTATGTGTCTACCGTCGATTCAGCACAATTCTCGTGCCGCTAGCTAAGCGTCGGTCTGGCGCTGGCCGTTTCACGCCCCATCGTCGCGTTCTTGGGAATGCACGGCGGCCTGGACGTATCCATTTTCTCGGTGATGCTGCTCGCGGCGATCGTTCTCGGGGCGGGCACCGACTATGCGGTATTCCTCCTCAGCGGCTACCACCAAGGCCGTCGGCAAGGCAAGTCAAGTCACGAGTCGATCGTGGCTTCCGCCACCCAGACATCGGGCATCATCGTGGCTTCCGGTCTTACCGTGGCCGCAAGTTGCGCGGTGATGTCGGCGACGCAGATCGTCCTGTTTCGCACCACCGGACTGCCGTGCTCGATCGGCGTGATTGTCGCCGTACTCGCCGCGCTCACCCTCGTCCCGGCCCTCCTCTCGGTGCTCGGACGCCGGGGCTTCGTCGAGCCGAGAAGCGACGCCGCATCCCGGTACTGGCGGCGCGTCGGTGTCCTGATCGTGCGTCGGCCGGCCCGGGTGCTCACTGCCAGCCTTGCCATCCTTCTTGCACTGGCGGCACCGACTTACTGGATGTCTACCGGATACGACGAGCGGTCCATGCAGCCGGCGACGACGCCGAGCAACCAAGGGCATGACGCCATCGCCCGGCACTACGAGATCAGTGAACTGACGCCCGACGTACTGCTCATCGAGGCGAACCGCGATCTACGGAATTCCGCCGACTTCGCCGCGCTGAATTCGGTGGTCAGGAGTATCCAGAAAGTCCCCGGAGTGAGCGAGGTGCGCGGTCCAACCCAACCGGAGGGCAAAGCGATTCCGGAATTCACCCTGAGCGGACAGAACCGCATGCTCGCCGACAAACTGACCTCGGCAATTCAAGGGCTTTCGGACAGTCAACCCAGATTGGGCGAACTGGAAGAGGGAATTGCACGGCTCACCGACGGCCTGGGCCAACTCAGTGCGGGCAACGCGCTCGCGGCCGAGGGGTCCGGGCGAATCCAGAACGGAATGGAGCAGCTCCGTGATGGACTGATTGCGGCGTTGAACGGATCCAACGAGCTTTCCGGGGGCGCCGATCGGCTTGCCGATGGTTCGCAGGAGATGGCGGATTCGATCGACTCCATGGTCACTCCGATCCTCACCCAGTTGAACCTCTTCGCTCCCCCACCTCCCGGCGCTGCGCCCTGTGAACAGGGCGGCAACTGCGGCGACCAGATGGCGATCTTGGCCCAGGACACTTCGCTCGTCGGCCGGGTGCGCTACATCCTCACTCAGCTCAAGGTCGGTTCCCGGCAATTGGCGGACGGCAATCACAGTGTCTCGGATGGCATGCACCAGCTGCAGACCGGGCTGGCCGCCGCCGCGGATGGAACTACCCAACTCACCGACGGGCAGAAGCTGCTGACCACCAAGCTCGGTGAGATCTCGGCCGGCGCGGCCGCGGCCCAATCCGGGATCGGACAGATCTCGGACGGCATCAAGCAGATTTCACCGCAAATGCAAGACCTCATCGACGGCCTCAGCCAGGCACGCGACTTTCTCGACGAGGTCAGCGCCAACGTGAGCGGTACAGCTGACGCGGGTTTCTATGTTCCCAAAGGCGCATTCCAGGATCCGCGTCTGATGCGGGTGATGAGCTATTTCATATCCAAAGACGGCCATGCCGCACGGTTGTTGGTGTTCGGTGACACCACTGCGTACGACAGGAATGCGATCGGCCGTCTCGATGCGGTGATCCACTCCGCCAATGCGACCCTGGCCGAAACCACACTCAAGGGCAGCAGCGTGCAAGCCAGCGGCCTGGCGGCGGGGTTCCGGGACCTACATCATCTGATCGTCGAAGACTTCGTGCTCATCGCCGCCGTCGCGCTGCTTTTCATCTTCATCATCCTGGCCTGGCTGCTCGGCGGCCTGATTGCGCCGCTGTATCTCATTGTCACCATTGTGATTTCGTACATGTCAGCGCTGGGCCTGGCCGTCCTGGTCTGGCAGGGTCTGCTCGGCATCGACGTCTACTGGGCGGTGCCGCCGGTGTCCTTCGTCGCGCTCGTCGCTGTGGGGTCCGACTACAACTTGCTGTTCATGTCGAGGATCCACGCGAATTCGACGTTGGGCATTCGTTCGGGCATCGTGAAAGCGTTCCGGGCGACGGGCGGCGTCATTTCGATAGCCGGCGTTATCTTCGCGGTCACCATGTTGGCCATGTTGGCAAGCCCGGTTTACACAATCGCCCAGATCGGCTTCACCATTGGCGCCGGTCTGCTGATAGATACGTTCATAGTGCGCACCCTTACCGTCCCAGCGGTGGCAGCTCTTCTCGGTGCCAGGATCTGGTGGCCCAGCTGGGCCCCTCCGTCTTGAGAGGGCAGAGATTACTTCCCGTCGACGGCGCAGTGCTGCCCGCCGGCCTGCCCAATTGAACCGGCTGAGGTTGCTACTCGTATTACGTGGATGGGGAGAGTAGAAGTGTCACCGCGGTCAATAAATCGTGCGAGACGCCCACCGCCAGCTAAATCAATGACTAAGATCGGAGCCCATGGACCCGGTGGCTCCTGGCCCGGCTGTCATGCCGGTCGGCGACGAAGTCGAGCACGACATCGTCGAGTACCTGGGCGCCCATTACAACATCGAACCCGACGAGATCACCGATGAGTCCACGATGGAGGATCTGGGAGTCGATTCGCTCGGGGTTCTCGGCATCGCAGACATCATCGAGAACAAATACGGCATCTCGCTCGACGACGAGCGAATAGCGGGGGTGCGCACACTCTCCGATTTCCGGAATCTCATCGCCGTGAAGATCTCCGAAAGGGTTTGACGGCCCGCGCAGTCTCGTTGACAACTCGATCATTGGAGCCACGTCAGCATGAGCGCATATATCACGGCTACCGGCGCTTTTCTCCCCGGCTACCCGGTTGCGAACGACGAAATCGAGGACTACATCGGAAAAGCGGGACGCGCGTCCTCCGATCTGAAGGACTTGATTCTGACGAACTGCGGAATCAAGACGCGCCACTACGCGATCGACAAGAACCAGCAAACCGTCATCTCGAACGCGGCGATGGCGGCCGGTGCCGTGCGCGCCGCCGCCGAGCGCGCCGGACTCGGCCCCAACGACGTCGAACTGCTGACGGCGGCGACGACGATGCCGGACGTGATAGGTCCGGGGCATGCCAGCATGGTGCACGGCGAGCTGGGCTATGGCCCGCTCGAGATCGCGACCGCACACGGCATCTGCAGTTCCGGGATGATGGCGCTGAAGAACGCGTACCTGCAGGTGGCGATCGGCGAGAAACGCAACGCGATCTGCGTTGCCAGCGAGTTCGCGTCCCGCGGGTTCAAGAGCACCCGCTACGACGAGATGAGGCCGCTCGCGGAGGACGGGTCGTTGCCGATGGAAACCGCCTTCCTGCGCTACATGCTCTCCGACGGTGCGGGTGCCGCGGTGATCGAGAACGCGCCCGCGACATCGGGGGTCAGCCTTCGGATCGACTGGATCTCGCTGACGTCGTACGCGAACACCGAAAGGGCGTGCATGTTCTTCGGCAGCAACGACAACTCGTGCGCGAAGACCTGGGGTGACTACCCGACCGCCACGGAAGCCGCCGCCGACGGCGCGCTCGCTCCGCGGCAGAAGCTCTCCCTGCTGCCGCACCTGGTACGTGTCGGAATCGACGAGTACGAGCGCCTACTCGCCATGGACAAGTTCGACCCGACGACGATTACGTGGTTTCCCGTGCACTACTCGAGCGAACGGATGAAGACCATGGTGCTGGGCGAGCTCTCGCGGCGTCACGTCGCCTCGGGCCGTCCCGAGATGTGGTACAGCAACCTGACGAAAGTCGGAAACATCGGCAGCGCAGCCATTTTCGTCATCCTCGACGAGATGATGACGGACGGCCTGATCAAAGACGGCGACACCCTGCTGTGCATGGTCCCCGAGTCCGGCCGGTTCGTGATCTCGTTCATGCATCTCACCGCCGTGTCGACGGCTGCGGAACCGGAAACCCAGCCATGACCCCGGTCCCTCGCGCGGTCGTCTACCTCTACTCGCAGACCGGACAGCTGCGCGAGGTCGCCGATGCATTGACCGCTCCGCTGGCCGACCGCGGGTGGGACATCCGCTGGGTGGACGTGAAACCGCGCGCCGCGTTTCCGTTTCCGTGGCCGATTCGGCGATTCTTCGGGCTCTTCCCCGCGGCGGTGGATCCGGAGGCGCTCGTCGAGCTCGTCGAGCCGGCGGGCGGCTTCGTCTCGGAGCCAGAAGAATTGGTGATCCTGGCCTTCCAGGTGTGGTACCTGGCACCTTCGCTTCCCATCCGGTCGCTGCTGAAGGCGCATCCCGAGGTGGTTTGCAACCGCAGGGTCGTCTCGCTGATCGCGTGCCGCAACATGTGGTACTCGGCGGCGATCGAGGTGTCCGGGCTGCTGCGGTCCGCAGGGGCCCGGGGCGTCGGCGTGGTCGCGGCGACCGACACCCGCCGGCAGTCGACGACGCTCGTGACCACCCTGCGCTGGCTGCTGACCGGCAAACGCGAACCGTTCCTGTGGTTCGGACGCGCCGGGATCGGCGACGCGGAACTCGCCCGTGTCGCCGGTGTGGGGAGGCGCATCGCCGAGTCCGGGCAGTGCCCGCACGTCGCGGCACCCATCGTGCCGACTTTGGCTGCGGCGGATGTCCTTGCCGGCACGGTGTTTCGCCGGTGGGGCGCGACGGTGCGGTCGGCGCGGAGATTCGGCGCCCCGGCGCAGGCCGCGACCCTGGGAATGTTCGTGCTCGGGTTGGGAATCGGCCTCGTGGTCGGTCTGCCCCTGATCGGGTGCGCGGCACTCGCCGGCGGCGGGCGGTTCGACACGGTGGTGAGCAGTTTCGTGCGTCGCCGAATCTCGTTCGGCGACGCGTCGATCCACGAGGCGGCGATCACGTGACGGCGGAGCAACTTGCCGACTGGCTGACCATCAAGGTTGCCGGATACCTCAACGTTGCGCCGGACACCATCGACATCGACACCCCGTTGGCCGACTGTGGGATCGACTCCGTCGCCGCCATGGCGTTGTGCGCGGATCTGCAGTGCGAGAAGGGATTCGACGTCGACACCACCATCGTGTGGGACTACCCGACCATCGGCGCCATCGCAGAGCATCTGACTGCCGAACGAGCAGTGCCGTGACGCCGATCGCCGTGGTCGGCATCGACTGCCGCTTCCCGGCTGCGCCCGACAAGGACGCGTTCTGGCGACTGCTGATGGACGGCGTCGTAACCGACGCCGAAGTGCCCTCGCAGCGTTGGGATATCGACGCCTACTACCACCCCGACGGCGCCGCCGGGTCGATGAACACCCGACGCGCCCATTTCATCGACGACGTCGAAGCATTCGACAACGACTTCTTCGGCATCGCGCCGACCGAGGCGGCGGCACTCGACCCGCAGCAGCGACTGCTGCTGCAGGCATCGTGGCGCGCACTGGAAGACGCCGGAATCGATCCGCGGTCGCTGGCCGGCACGCCGACAGGGGTCTTCGTCGGAATGATGTCCAGCGAGTGGGGCAGCCTTCAGATGCTCGACTTCGCCGGGCTCACCCCGGTTCGTGGTACCGGCAGCGGCTACTTCATGACGGCCAATCGCATCTCATATCACCTGAACCTCACGGGACCGAGCATGGCCATCGATTCGGCCTGCTCGTCATCATTGATCGCCGTGCACCAAGGTTGTGCCGCGCTGCGTTCCGGAGAAACCGACACCGTCATCGCCGCCGGTGCGAATCTTCTTCTGACACCTGCGCTTTCGATCTTCTACACTCAGGCCGGGCTCTCCGCGCCGGATGGTCGCTGCAAGCCGTTCGGGCAGTGCGCCGACGGCATCGGCCGGGGTGAGGGCGTGGCCGCGGTGGTGCTGCGCCGACTCGACGACGCCATTGCCGACTGCCAGCCGATCTACGCCGTCGTGAAGAGTTCGGTGGCCAACCACGACGGCCGCAGCAACGGGATCACCGCCCCGAACCGCCGATCCCAGGCGGAGCTGATGCGCCGCGCGCTGCGCCTGGCTGAGGTAGAGGCCGGACAGATCGGTTTCGTCGAAGCACACGGCACCGGAACGGTTCTCGGCGACATGATCGAGGCCAACGCGCTCGGCGACATCCACAAGACGCGCAGCGGGGAGCCGTGCCTGCTGGGTTCGGTCAAGGGCAACATCGGCCACACCGAAGGCAGCGCGGGCATCGCGGCATTCATCAAGGCGTGCCTCGCATTACATCGCGGGGTGCTGCCCCCGACGTTGTTCGGCGACGGCGCAAACCCCGGTCTGCGGCTCGAGGCGCAGGGTCTGTGGCTGGTGGAGAGCCCAGAGCCGTTGGCGGCCGGTGCGCTGGGCGGGGTGAGCTCATTTGGGCTGGGGGGCAGCAATGCGCACGTGGTGCTGGAGTCGGCGCCGCCCGTCGAGGCGCCGCCGGCCGGTACGGCCGGGGTGCTCACCGTGTCGGGGCCATCCGAGCAGGCGTTGCGGCGCAACGTCGAATCGATCGCCACCGCGCTGCACACCCTCGACGATCAGAGCGTGGCCTCCTGGTGCCGCGCCACCAACGTCGTGAAGCGATCGCACCGGTATCGCGTTGTGCTGGAAGGTGACCGGGGCACGCTGGCCGATGGGCTGCGGGACTTCCTCGCCGGCGCTCGCGCCGACCTGGCGTCGTCCGCCCCGCTGCGCAAGGTCCCGGCCGCGGTCGGGCTCTTGTGCTCTGGGCAGGGGACCCAGTACCCGGGTATGACGCGACCGCTGTACGACGCCAACCCGATATACCGGGAACATCTGGATGCGGCGGCGGCCGCCCTCAACCCGCATTTGGCTTCGGACCTGCTTGCGGCGGTCTTCGGCGACGATCCCAGCCTCGATGACACCAGCCTCGCGCAGCCGGCGTTGTTCGCGGTTTCCTATGCGCTGGGAAAGACGTTGCTGGAGAACGGGATTCGTCCAGCCTTCGGCATCGGCCATAGCGTCGGCGAACTCGCAGCCGCGTGCCTGGCGAGCGTGCTGTCAGTCGATGACGCTGCCCGGCTCATCGCGGTCAGGGGACGGCTGATGGGCTCGTTGCCCCCCGGCGGAGCAATGATCGCGGTGGACCTCGGCGTCGAGCAGGCCGAGGAACTGATCGAAGACGAGCCCGGATGCGCGATCGCGGCGGTCAACGGACCACGCTCGGTGGCCATCTCCGGTCCCGCCGACGCGGTGGCGCGGGCCCACGCGGCGGTTCGCGAGCAGGGCGGCAGAGCGGTGAAACTGACGGTGTCTCATGCCTTTCACTCGCCGCTGATGGAGCCCATCGTGGCGGAGTTCCGGCACGAGCTGTCCGGACTCGCGCCGGGTCCGTCGGATTTCCCGCTCTTCTCCACCGTGCTGGGCAGACAAGTCGAGGGCCCCGAGATGGACGCCGACTACTGGGCCGGCCAGATCTGTTCGCCGGTAAGGTTTTTCGACGCAGTCCACGCCGCCAGGAACGCGGCGAGCGCCGACTATGTCGGCGAGGCCGGTCCGCGGCCCACGCTGCTCACGCTGGTCCGGCAGTGCGGACTGCCGCCGCAGACCCGATCGCTGACATTGTGCGGCGGACCGGATTCCGATGGAACGGAGCTGCTGAGCGTCGCTGCGACGATGCTGCGCGACGGGTACTCCCCCGACCTTTCGCCGTTGTACGGCGCAGGCGGCCGGCTGCCTACAGCGGCTTCCGCCGTACGTGTTCGACACCTCCAGCCGGTTCTGGTTCGACGGCGCGGTCGCCGCCGTGGCGCCGGCGGCAGCGATGAGCCGCTCGCGCGAAGAGCCGACAACCCAGCCTGCAACAGTCACGCCCGCCGCCGATCGAGAAGGAACGGGCGGCGGCCCGGAGAGCGCGGTACTGGCGGTCATCGCCGACGTCGGCGGCTATTCGGTTGCCGAGCTGGCCCGGTCAAGCCTGCTCGCTGACGACCTGGGCTACGACTCGCTGCTGCAACTTCGCCTCATCGATCGGCTGCGGACGCAATACCCCCAACTGGAGCACATCACCGTCACCGAGGTGCTGCCGACCATTCACAGCGTCGGCGATCTCGTCGACTTCGTGGTGCGGCGGCTCGATCCAGCCGGCGTGACCGGGTGACGCCCGTCGAACTGGTGTGCTTCCACCACGCCGGTGGCGGATCGGCGTCGTTTCATCCGTTGCGGCGGATGCTGGCGGCGCTTGGCGCCACTGTGGCACTCACGACTGCAAGACTGCCCGGACGGGAGTCGCGCCGTGACGAGCCACGCCACGTCGACGCCGACGCGTGCGTGCGGGCCCTGGCCGGTGAGCTTGACGAGGTGTTGGACCGGCCCCACGTCCTGCTCGGCCACAGTATGGGTGCTTTGCTAGCGTATTCTCTTGCCCAACAACGTATTTCGCGCGGCCTGCGCGCGCCGGAGGCGGTTATCGTCGTCTCCTACCGCGCTCCGCACCTGCCCGGACCCCGATACGATCTGGATCTCGTCGACAACCACGAGCTGGCCGCGGAGCTCGCGCGCTACGGCGGACTGCCCGCCGAGATCTTGTCCCGTCCCGAATGGCTCGAGCTGCTGATGCCCACCGTCCGTGACGATCTGCGGATCTGTCAGTCCTACCGGCTTTCGGGCGAACCGCCATTGCCGTGCCCGTTGCACATCTTCGGCGGCCACGACGACCCGCTGGCTCCGCCGGACACGATGGCCGCCTGGTCGGGGTATTCCGCACAGCCGCAACCGGTCCGGCTTTTCGGCGGCGGCCACTTTCTGTTCCGTCAGCCGGACCCGCAGCTGGTAACCGCGGTCGCGCGCGTCGTCGAGGACGTGGCGCTGCAAAGGAGCTGATCCGATGAGCATCTTGACCCGGGAGATGATCGCCGCTGCGAGATCGTCACCGCGCTACCTGACGTGCGGCACGATCGCCGATCCCGTGCGGATGACCTGGCACGAAGTTCATGAACAAGCGAAGCGGATGGCCGGCAGCCTGGCCGCGATGGGAGTTGGCCGCCACGGCTCGGTGGCGGTGCTGGCCGCCGACGCGGCGGATGTCGCACCGCTCGCACAGGCGATCTGGCTGCGCCGCGCCGCGCTGACCATGCTGCAGCACCCGACACCGCGCGCCGACCTGGCGGTCTGGCTCGCCGACACCGTGCGGGCGATTCTGATGATCCGTGCCGACGTGGTGGTCCTCGGAGAGCCCTTCCTGATGGCGCTGGATCATCTGGCGGCCTGCAATCTGGCCGTCTGCACGGTCGAGTCTCTGCGCGGCGGCGAGCCAGTCGAGCCCGACGACCCCGACGAGGCGGATATCGCGATGCGGCAGCTCACCTCGGGGTCGACGGGCATACCGAAGGCGGTGGAGATCAGCCACGGCAATCTCGCCGCGAACACCGTGGCGATGTGCGCAGGATTGGATGTCGACATCAACCGGGAGGTGTCGCTGAGCTGGCTGCCGCTGTCCCACGACATGGGCATGGTCGGCTTTCTGTGTGTGCCCATGCAATTGGGCGCCGAAGCCGTGGTGGTCACGCCTGATCAGTTCCTGCGGCGGCCGATCGTGTGGGCCGAGCTGGTCACCAAACATCGGGCGACGATCACCTGCGGCCCGAATTTCGCCTACTCGATGCTGGCCCGCGTCCTGGAGCGGGCCGACCCGGCCGCGATCGACCTCTCGTCGCTGCGCGTCGCGGGCAACGGCGCGGAGCCCATCGACCACCGCGACCTGAAGAACTTCGCAACGGTGGGTGCCCGTTTCGGGCTCCGGCCCAGCGCCCCGATGCCGCTCTACGGGCTCGCCGAGACAACGTTGGCGGTGTCGTTCGGCGCACTCGACGACCCACCGACCGTCGACCTGGTTTCGCGCGACGCCATCACCAAGGACCACCACGCCCGCCCGATGCCGGAGCAGCCCGACAGCGCCCAGCACATTGTCTGCGTGGGGTTCCCGCTCGAAGGCATGGATGTGCGGATCGTCCGCGACGGGTCGGTGCGGGGGCCGCGCGAGATCGGCGCCATCGAACTCCGCGGTCCTACCGTCGCCGGCAGATATCTCACGACTGGACGGCGTGGTTCCACTCACCCGTCGTGACGGCTGGTTCGACAGCGGCGACCTGGGCTACCTCGACGAGCAGGGGCGGCTCTACGTCTGTGGCCGAACGAAGGATGTCATCGTGCTGGCCGGAAAGAACCTGTATCCGCACGACATCGAGCGTGCGGCCGAGAACGTCGACGGTGTGCGCAAGGGCTGCGTGATCGCGCTGCGTGTCGACGCCGAGCGAGAGGGCTTCGCGGTGCTCGCCGAAGTGCTCGTCGGGAACGACGAGGACGTGCTGCTGCGTATCAGCCGCGACATCACGGCCCGGGTACACCGCGAAGTCGGGCACGCCCCGCGCGACGTACGGTTGTTCTCCCCCGGAACCCTGCCGAAGACGCCGTCGGGCAAGCTGCGCCGCAACTGCGCCCGAGAACTGCTCTCCCAAACAACACGCGGTAGTTCGCCTGCTTAAGCAGGTGTTGCTTCGATGACGCTGAACGGTGCGGCGGTTTGCACTATCCGGCGCATCCGAAATCCGGTCTGTCTGAGCAGGTCTCGGTATTCCGCGGCGGTGCGTTCGCGGCCATTCGCCTGCACCAGCATCTCCAAGTCGACCCACTTGCCCGCGAACTCGCGTTCGTGCGCGGGGAGTACCAGTTCCACCAGCAGCAGCGTCGCATCGGCGTCGGCGGCTTCGCGGACGTTACGCAGGATCGCCACGGCCTGCGCATCGGGCCAGTCGTGGATCACGCTTTTGAGAATGTAGGCGTCGCCGCCGGACGGAATGCCGTCGAAGAACGACCCAGCCTCGACGCGAACCCGGTCTTCGACTCCCTGCCGGCGCAGCAGCGCCGACGCCTCCGTGACGACTTCGGGTAGGTCGAACAGCACGCCCCGCGCGTTCGGTGTTGCGGTCAGAACGGCAGCCAGCAGCGCCCCGTGCCCGCCGCCGACATCGACGATCGTGCGGTAGCGCCCGAAGTCGTAACCGGCAACGACGGCGACCGCCGCCAGGTCGGAGAGGGTGGTCATGGCTTCGTTGAACGCCTGCGCGAGCTCGGGCTCGTCTTTGAGGTACTCGAATGCTTCCTTACCGCGCAGCTTCGGAAGGACTGCCTCGCCGGATTTCACGGCCTCAACCAGCAGGCTCCAATGTTCTCGGTGTTGCGGCGCACCGACCAGTCGCGCCCACCCGTACATCGACAAGGGCGCGTCCGAGCGCAGGGCGGCAGCGAGAGCGGTCAGGTCATAGCGGCCGTCGCGGCGCTGACGGAATACGCCACAGCTGATCAACGCCCTCATCAGTCGCCTCAGGGCATCGGGGTCCGCGCCGACGCGGGCTGCCAAATCGTCCAAGGGCATTGGACCTTCGGCGAGTGCGTCGGCGATGCCCAGTTCGGCGGCTGCCTGAATGGCCTGCGCTACCCATGCCCCGAGCACCATCTCGAACATCACCACCGCCGCGGGGGCCGACCGTTGATGAACCCGATACAGATGGTGGCGAAAACGCTCGACGACACGGGCCAATTTGGCGGGTGGAATCCTGACATCCATTGGCATCGTGCCTCCCTCACCTGCACCAACGACCCACCGAGCAGAAGAAGACAAACTGCGCCTCGTGTTCGGAAATCTCAGTTCCCAGTCGCGTCGCCCACTGTAGTCCGGCTTCGCAAGCCGACAGCGCGATGCGCGAAATAGGCTTGTGGCGTAACGGCAGTCAGCGCGCGGCTGTCGCGCTGAAGTGTGCTATGGCGCCCGAGGATTGGAGGCGGTCGACTGTCAGTCCGGCGTCGGTGAGCCAGCGGCGTAGCTCGTCGACGGTGCCGCCGGCGCCGAAGATCCCTGCGCGGCGGAAGGCGCGGATCGCCAGATCCTGACGCAAGCCGGCACCGCGCACAACCGAGTCGCCGACCAGCCGGCCGCCCGGCTTGAGGCAGCGGGCGATCTCGCGCACAGCGGCGGCCGGGTCGGGAAGACAGTGCAAGCCGTTGAACGACACGCAGAGGTCGAACTCCTTGTCGCCGAATGGCATCCGCTCGATGTCGGCCTCGGTGAACTCGATGTCGTACCGGCCGAGGTCGGCGGCCCGGCGGCGGGCGCGGGCGAGCATGTCGGGAGAAACGTCGGCGGCGACGTAACGCACACGCTGGTCGGAACGCAGGCCGCGCAGTGCCAGCCCGCCGCCGCACGGGACGTCGAGGACCGCCGAGCCGTCGGGCAGGTCGCCGATGAGACGTATGCTGTCGTAGAGCACGCGGGTGTCAGTACCCCACAACGCGATTCCGGCCGGCCTCGCCAGCCATTCGCGTTCCACCGCGTAGTCGTAGACGCCGCCCCCGATTCGATCGACGAGCGTCCGCTCGCCCCATATCGACCGCTGATCTGCCATGTCTTTACTCTCGCGCCGCGCGCCGGGGCTGTCAACGTGGCTCCTCAACCGCCCCCGCCAGCACTTCGCGCCGATTCGTGCGCGCGCTTACATCATTTGCACCATACGCGCGCTCGACAAACACATCTTTCGCCCGATGCCGCAGCATGCGCCCCGCCCATAGCTTTGCGATTGCCCCGGTAATCGGTAATCCACCGGAGCACACGGTAACGGAAATATCAACGCACACAGGAGAACTGAGATGACCACCAACGCCACCACCACCACCCGGCTCCATCGAGTTGCCGCTGGTGCGGTGCTGAGCGCGACCCTCGCATTGATCGCACTGGGCACCGCCACCGCCAGCAACGCCGGAACGAACTCGACCTCCCCGTCGGACTCGCCGACACCGATCCAAACGGGGCCGTGGTACGAGCCCTCGGGGCTCACCCCCTACGGGACGTACCAAAACGACGACAAGCACCCACACCGCCACTAACTACCGGCCACAAGGAGGCATCCACGTGAAGAAGCTGACATTTGCCACGATCGTTTCCGCCGGATTGGCCGCGCTGGCCACCGCACTTGCGACCCCGGCCGTCGCGGACGACGGTACCGTGGCCTTGCCGCCCGGCGGACCCGTCGCCATTTACCCGCAGAGCCAGGGCCCGAGTGGAGCGAATCCCTATACGCCGTTCGGCACGAATCCATACGTGCCCTACGGCGTCTGGTCGGCACACTGACGGCTCATGTCTTTGATTGGAGCACAGCAGGTTTCGGAGCTGCTGAGTGGGCGCCAGGCGGATGCTGGGGCCGCACTGAACCAACCAGCCACCAACGGTTCGCCTCTATTTCGACGTGTATCAGCCCGCTGTCACGCACTGAGGCGTTATTGTCTCGGGCATTGCACACGATTCTGGGGGTAGCACAGATGACCTACAAGACGGTGGTGGTCGGCACCGACGGCTCCGAGTCCTCGCTGCGCGCGGTCGACCGCGCCAGCGAGATCGCCGCGGAGTCGAACGCGAAGCTGATCCTCGTGACGGGGTATTTCCCGCAGAAGGAAGACCTGCGCGCGGAGGACATCCTCAAGGCCGAGGGCTACAAGCTGCACGGCAACGCGCCGATCTACGCGATCCTGCGCGAGGCCCACGCACGGGCCAGCGCGGCAGGTGCCAAGGACGTCGAGGAGCGGCCGATCGAGGCTGCTCCGGTGCACGCGCTGGTGGAGGTCGCCGAAGAGGTCAACGCCGATCTGCTGGTGGTCGGCAACGTGGGACTGGACGCGCGGTCCGCGATCCTCGGGCGGGTGTTCTCTGTCCCCGGCAGTATCGCCAGCCGGGCCGAGGTCGACGTGTTGATCGTGCACACCACCGGCTGACACACGGGCGTCATGCGCGTCCTCGTCCAGCGGGTGACGTCAGCGAGCGTGTCGGTCGACGGTGAAGTGGTCGGCGAAATACGTCCGGACGGCCAGGGGCTGCTGGCTTTCGTCGGTGTGACGCACACCGACACGGCGGAGACGGCGCAGCGGCTCGCCGAAAAACTTTGGCAGCTAAGGATTCTCGACGACGAACGCTCCGCCGCCGACGTGACCGCCCCGATCCTGGTAGTCAGCCAGTTCACCTTGTACGCCAACACCGAGAAGGGCCGCCGGCCGTCCTGGAATGCCGCCGCGCCGCGTGCCACGGCCGAGCCGTTGGTGACGGAGTTCGCCGACGCGCTGCGCCGACTGGGTGCGACGGTCGCGGCCGGTGTGTTCGGTGCGCACATGCAGGTCCATCTCGTCAACGACGGACCGGTGACCGTGCAGCTCGAACTTGAGTAGGGTCAGCGCCATGACGTCACCGAACCTCGATGCCAGGCTCAACGTTCACTCCCCCAAGATCATCAGCGTTTTTCGCATCATCGTCGGTTTATTGTTCGCGCTACACGGATCGATGATCGTGTTCGGCTGGCCTCTGGCGATGCCGATGAAGGCGAATGTTGGCGACTGGCCGTTCTGGTGGGTCGGGCTGATCGAATTCGTCACCGGATTGCTGGTGTTGGTCGGATTGTTCACGCGGCCAGCGGCTTTTCTCGCGTCGGGCACGATGGCGGTCGCCTACTTCTGGCAGCACTGGCCGTTCAACGACGGCCCGAAGCGGTTCTGGCCCTTCGCCGGAGAGCTCGGCGGAAACAATGGCGAACTCGCGATCCTGTTCTGCTTCTCGTTCTTGTTGATCCTGTTCATCGGCCCTGGGCCCTATGCCATCGACTCGAACCGACGTCGACGTGTGGTGACCGGCACGGCCGCGCCGGTTGGCAGCCGCACGGGACGGCCGGGGCTGATGAGCCGGTTCCGCCGCTAGCTTCCGCGCCGCTAACTTCCAAACACTTTGCGCACTACAGCTTTTGCCCGCCGTGTGACACGCAAGTAGTGGTCCAGGAATTCGCTGCCGTCCGGAGTGGGCCAGCCGGCGGCCACGGCGACGGCATTCAGTAGCCGCCCCGGGCCGGGCAGCTGGTCGCTGGGCTTGCCCCGCACCAGAACCAGAGCGTTGCGTGCCCGGGTGGCCGTCAGCCACGCCTGCCGCAGCAGGTCCACATCGCTTTCGGGAATCAGCCCGGCCGCCCCGATGGCGTCCAACGTCTCCAGCGTCGAGGTGTTGTGCAACGCAGGCACTTTGTGCCCGTGCCGAAGCTGAAGCAACTGCACGGTCCACTCCACGTCGGCCAACCCGCCACGGCCGAGCTTGGTGTGCGTGTTCGGGTCGGCCCCGCGCGGCAGCCGTTCGGCGTCCACCCGCGCTTTGATCCGCCGGATCTCCTGCACCGACTCGGCGGTGACGCCGCCCTGCGGATAGCGCGTCTTGTCGGCCATCAGCAGGAACTGCTCACCGAGATCGTCGTCGCCCGCCACCCGGTGTGCCCGCAGCAGCGCCTGAACCTCCCACGGCTGCGCCCACTGGGCGTAGTAGGCGGCATACGAGTTCAGCGTGCGCACCAGCGGACCGTTGCGCCCCTCCGGGCGCAGGTTTGCGTCGACTTCCAGCGGCGGGTCGATGCTCGGTGTGCCCAGCAGTGCCCGTACCTGTTCGGCGATGGTGGTCGACCATCGCACCGCTGCGGATTCCTCTGCGCCCTCGGCCGGTTCGCAGACGAACATCACGTCCGCGTCGGATCCGTAACCGAGTTCGCGCCCGCCGAGGCGGCCCATCCCGATCACCGCGACCCGGGCCGGCGCATGGCCGTCGGCGGGAGTGTTGAACCGGATCACCGCATCGAGCGCCGACTGCAGCACCGCCACCCACACCGACGTCAGGGTTTGGCACACCCGCCTCACGTCAAGCAGCCCGAGCAGGTCGGCCGACGCGATACGGGCCAGTTCACGCCGACGCATATTGCGTGCGGTGGCGATGGCCTTCACCGGATCCTCGTGCCGGGCCGCGGCGACCAACAACGAGCGTGCTACCTGTTCCGTTGCCACGTCCAGTAGCTTGGGTCCGGCGGGTCCGTCGGCGTACTGCTGGATCACCTCCGGTGCACGCAACAGCAGCTCCGGAACGTATGCCGACGTCCCCAGCACGTGCATCAGCCGTTTGGCCACCGCGCCTTCGTCGCGAAGGGTCGCCAGAAACCACCGCTGATCCGCAAGGGAGTCCGACAGTTTGCGGTACGCCAGCAGCCCGCTGTCGGGGTCGGGAGTGTCGGAGAGCCAGTCGAGCAGAGTCGGCAGGAGCACCGACTGAACACGCCCGCGCCGCCCGCTCGCGCTCGTCAGGGCCGCCAGGTGCGTCAGCGCGTTCTGCGGTGCCTGGTAGCCGAGCGCCGCGATCTGCCGGACCGCGGCCTCGGTGCTCATGCCCAGCTCGATGCCGGGGCCGACGGACTCCAGCAGCGGCTGGTAGAACAACTTCGCGTGCAGCCGCGACACCCGCATGTTCTGCCGCTTGAGTTCTTCGCGAAGCACGCCGAGGGCGTCGTGACGGCCGTCGGGGCGAACGTGCGCGGCGCGCGCAAGCCAGCGCATCGCCTCGTCGTCGTCGAACTTCGGCAGCATGTGCGTGCGCTTGAGCCGCTGTAGTTGCAGCCGGTGCTCGAGCAGCCGCAGGAACTCGTACGACGCGGTCATGTTCGCCGCGTCATCGCGGCCGACGTAGCCGCCGGCACCGAGCGCGGAGAGCGCGTCCACCGTCGCGGACACGTGCAGGCTTTCGTCGTTGCGGCCGTGCACCAGTTGCAGCAGCTGCACCGCGAACTCCACGTCGCGCAGACCGCCGGTGCCGAGCTTCAGCTCCCGGTCCCGCACGTCGGCGGGCACCAGCTCCTCGACACGCCGCCGCATGGCCTGCACCTCGGGCACGAAGTCGTCCCGCTCGGAAGCGGTCCACACCATCGGCATCAGCGCGTCCATGTACTGCCGGCCGAGTTCGTCGTCGCCCACGGCAGGCCGCGCCTTCAACAGGGCCTGGAACTCCCACGTCTTCGCCCACCGCCTGTAGTACGTGACATGTGACTCCAGCGTGCGCACCAGTGCCCCGGCCTTGCCCTCGGGCCGCAGCGCCGCGTCGACTTCGAAGAACGTCTCCGAGGCCAGCCGCATCATCTCCCCCGCCACCCGCGTCTCCAGCGGGTCAGCGGTTTCGCCGACGAAGATCACGTCGACGTCGCTGACGTAGTTCAGTTCGCGCGCACCGCATTTGCCCATCGCGATCACGGCCAGCCGCGGCTGTTTACCGCCCTGACAGATCCGCGCCGTCGCCACCGCGAGTGCCGCGGCCAG
This sequence comes from uncultured Actinomycetota bacterium, assembly GCA_963775205.1. Classification (GTDB taxonomy): domain Bacteria; phylum Actinomycetota; class Actinomycetes; order Mycobacteriales; family Mycobacteriaceae; genus Mycobacterium. Next base: position 654,227 of record CAVZHV010000005.1, read on the forward strand.
CGCCGCGTCGGCGAGATCGGACAGATGACCGCCGATCGTCGCCAACGACAGAACCGGTTCGTTTTCCACCGTCGCCGCCACGTCCAGTGCAGCGAGCACCATCAGCCGGTTGCGGTACAGCCTGCGTAGCTCGGGAAGCGTTGCCTCTGTTGGTTTTTCGGCGACGAGGTCGGCGAACTCGCGGCGCAGCTCCCCGGCCGCCGGCAACGTCACCCGTCCCTGCAGTAGGTGCCAGCTCTGCGGATTGGCCACCAGGTGGTCGCCGAACGCCAGCGACGAGCCCAGCAACGCGAACAGCCGTCCGCGCAGCGAACGGTCCTTCAGCAGCGCGGCGTTCAGCTCGTCGTAGCCGTTGCCCAGCGCGTCGGCCAGCCGCACCATGGTGCGCAGCGCGGTGTCGGCGTCGGGAGCACGCGACAGCGACCAGAGCAGCTCCACGTAGTCGTCTGTGGTCCAGCCCAACCGGGCGAGATCGGCGCGTGCGGGGGCCTCGATCAGTCCCAGGCGGCCGGGACTCGGCAGCTTCGGTCGCTGCGTCGCTGGTTTGGCCACCCCACGACCCTACCGAGCCGCTACAACGACAGATACGTCTTCAGCTCGTACGGCGTGACCTGCCGGCGGTAGTTCTCCCACTCCGCACGCTTGTTGCGCAGGAAGAAGTCAAAGACGTGCTCGCCCAACGCTTCCGCCACCAGCTCCGAGTTCTCCATCTCGGCGAGCGCAACGCCAAGGCTGCCGGGTAGTTCCTTGTAGCCCATCGCGCTGCGTTCCTCGGGGGTCAGGTCCCACACGTTGTCCTCGGCCTGCGGCCCGAGCGCATAGCCCTTCTCCACGCCACGCAGCCCCGCAGCAAGTAGCACCGCGAACGTCAGGTACGGGTTGCACGCCGAGTCCGGGCTGCGCACCTCGATGCGCCGCGACGACGTTTTACGCGGGCTGTACATCGGAACCCGTACCAGCGCCGAGCGGTTGGCCGCACCCCAGCACGCCGCCGTCGGCGCCTCGCCGCCGACCACCAGCCGTTTATAGGAATTCACCCACTGGTTCGTCACCGCGCTGATCTCGCAGGCGTGCTCGAGGATGCCGGCGATGAACGACTTGGCGACGTCGGATAGCTGAAGCGCGTCGTCCGGGCTGTGGAACGCGTTGACCTCGCCCTCGAACAAACTCATGTGCGTGTGCATCGCCGAGCCCGGGTATTCGCCGAAAGGCTTGGGCATGAACGACGCTCGCACGCCCTCGCCGAGCGCGACTTCTTTCACCAGGTATCGGAACGTCATCACGTTGTCGGCCATCGACAGCGCGTCGGCGTAGCGCAGATCAATCTCCTGTTGACCGGGAGCGCCTTCGTGGTGACTGAACTCAACCGAGATGCCCATCGACTCGAGTGCGTCGATGACGTGGCGGCGGAAGTTCGGCGCGGCCTCGTGCACGGCCTGGTCGAAGTAGCCGTCGCTGTCGGCGGGAATCGGCGGAGCGCCGTCGTCGAGGCTCTTCAGCAGGAAGAACTCGATCTCCGGGTGGACGTAGCAGGAGAACCCGAGGTCGCTGGCCTTGGCCAGCTGCCGGCGCAACACGTGGCGTGAGTCGGCCCACGACGGCGAGCCGTCGGGCATGGTGATGTCGCAGAACATCCGCGCGGAATGGTGCTTGCCGGTGCTGGTGGTCCAGGGCAGCACCTGAAAGGTCGACGGATCGGGCCGGGCGACGCAGTCGGATTCCGACACCCGGGCGAAGCCTTCGATCGCGCTGCCGTCGAAGCCGATTCCCTCTTCGAACGCCCCCTCCAACTCGGCCGGCGCGATCGCCACCGACTTGAGGAATCCCAGCACGTCGGTGAACCACAGCCGCACGAACCGGATGTCGCGTTCTTCGAGCGTGCGCAGCACGAATTCCTTCTGACGATCCATGACGGAAGCGTAGGCAGCGGCTGTTAATTCCGTGTTACATCCGAAGCACCACTTCGGAGGGCTGCCTTATGTCTGAGCAGGCAAAACACATAACGGCAGATCACTAGAATTACCCGTAACTGTGGCCAGATTGTGGGCATGGTGTGGCCACGGACCCGGCTGCAGATACTTTCGCCGAAGCATCACGCGGATTGGAGGTAAGCAATGAGGTAAGCAACCCAGCAAGCGCGCCAACCATTCGAACTTCTCTGGTCCCCAAAGTGCCTGACATGCCAACACCCCGATTCCGACACCTGCAGAGTCCTGACACGCACTTACTCGCCAGCCGAATCACGACGATACGCCCACCGCGCACCACGGTGAACTACCCCGGTTTTGGTCCGATCGGTAGTAGGAGGATTGGACGCTATGCCCCGTCAGTCTCCGCCGGAGTTTCGGGCCAGGGCGTTGCGATTGCCGGCTCACCGTCGTCAGGCTCACCTCGCAGCGGCGCGACTCGGCTCGTGAACCAGAAACGTTGTCGGAGAACATTATCTCGAAAGCAGGCGTCTGCCGTTGCTCGACCCGCGTCGGTGGTTTGAGGCCAGCCCGATCCAAAGCGTCACGAATCGCCGCAACCGCACGGCTTCTGACTGCCCATTGTGGCGATGCCCAACATCTCACGCGCCATGCGGTCGGCTGCCTCTTCAAGTCGTTGTCTGGCCTTGGTTTTCACGGCCGGGGCCCTGCCGCCGTGATCGGTACACACGCGACCGCCGTCAATCGCAGCGCGCTTGCACCGGTCGCCGTTCTTGCGGTCGGCGGTGCAAAGATGCGCCTGCACTTCGGGTTTGGCGTTGGCCCACCATTCTTCGCACCACTTGACGACCGGTTCCGGAGTCGGAGGTCGCTCACGGCTTCATCGTCTCACCGTTTCGCGTGGGGGAGCGATGTCTCAGTAGGGCCTGTCCGTTAGATTAGGCGGCAAGGACATCCGGCCACCGTAATCGGCGTGCACCTCGTGTTGATGCTGGGACAACTGCCGAATTCACCGCCCCTGCCGGGAGACACAACCATGACACCCCCCAACCACGACCGGCTGCGCCAGATCTGGGACAAATGCGCGTCGCGTTACGACCGCGACATGGCCCTCTTCGACCGGCTGTTCGCCGGCGGCAGACAATGGGTCTGCAGCCAGGCCACCGGCGATGTGCTGGAAGTGGCCATCGGCACCGGCCGCAACCTGCCGTTTTACCCCGACTCCATCCGCCTCAGCGGCATCGACTTCAGCCCCGCGATGCTCGACATCGCCCGCAGCCGGGCAGCCGGCGCAGGCGTCACGGTCGACCTTCGCGAAGGCGACGCGCAAACGCTGCCGTTCGACGATGCATCCTTCGACACCGTCGTGTGCACTCTCGGCCTGTGCGGCATACCCGACGACCGCGCAGCCGTCGCCGAAATGTTCCGGGTGCTGCGCCCGGACGGGAAACTCCTCCTGCTCGACCACATCGGTAGCGACCGCCGATGGCTGCACCGCGGTCAACGCCTACTGGAGAAGATCACCGTGCGAATGGGCGAACACCTGACACGACGCCCACTGCCACTGGTAGAACAAGCCGGCTTCCACGTCGAACACACCGAGCGCCTCAAACTCGGCGCCATCGAGCGCCTCAGCGCCACCAAGCCCGGCCAGTAAACCGGTCCCAGACATCAGCCGCCCGCGCGGCAACGGGTAGGACCGATCGTCCCGGTCCTGGATCACCTGCTAATACCCGGCTTTCAGCAATTTCGCCGTGCCGGGCTCGCTGCGCAAAACCATCCTCGACACCGCCCTGGAATTGGCCGACCAGCTCCTCACGGTGCAGGTCGAGTTCCTGCGCAGCGTCGTACGCAGCGCGACCGGGACGCTGAAGCAGGGCGACGCAAAGGAGTAAACGACCGCCGCGCCCAACCCGACGCGGACCCGGAAGAACGTGAAGCCCGCTCCGTGCGCGCCGATGACCGCCCCCGTCACATGTGCTAAAACATTACGTTCGGCGTGTCCATTGAACCCACGGAGGCGATGCTGTCAACACCGAATCCGGCGGCATCCCAACGACGGTCGGGCGCGAACAAGCGCGCTGCGGTAGCGGCCCTGGCGAACTTTCCGGGTCGAATCCCAGGCACCGAAGACCAGGCTGCCGGGACTAAGTTCAAGCAGTGCGCGGGCGTTTCCAGGCGACGCGAAGATCTGCTGGAACGGCCGTGCCTCTGCTTCTAGGCCGGCGCCGGGGGGCGCGGACGACGCGAGAGTTAACGGAACTGCAGGTCGGTGCCGTCGTTCGGCGTCACTTCGCGCGGATGGCGGCCTCGATGTCGGACTCGCTGATCTGTTTGGTGCAGAAGAACCAGTCCTCGCACTCGACGCCTTCTTCGGCACCGGCCATGCGGTCGGCTGCCACACCGCAGGACCCCGCCGGCGGGACGATGACCCGGTCGCCGGGTCGCCAGTCGGCCGGGGTCGCGACCGCGAAGGCGTCCGCGGTCTGCAGTGCCTTGATCAAGCGCAGCAGCTCATCGAAGTTGCGGCCGGTGCTCAGCGGGTAGTAGATGATCGTGCGGATGATGCCTGCCGGGTCGACGACGAACACCGCCCGCACGGCTTTGGTGGAGGCCTCGCCCGGCATGATCATGCCGTACTTCTTCGCGACCTCCATGGTGATGTCCTCGATCAGGGGGAAGGTCACCTCGACGCCGCTCATGCCGTTGAAGGTGATCTTCTCCTTGATGGTGCGTAGCCAGGCGATGTGGCTGTAGAGGCCGTCCACTGACAGCCCCACTAGTTCGGTGTTGTATTCCCGGAACTGCTCCTGCATCGAGGCGAAGGTGATGAATTCGCTGGTGCATACGGGCGTGAAGTCGGCCGGGTGCGAGAAGAGAATGGCCCACTTCCCTTTGTAGTCGGCAGGGAAGTCGATCGGGCCCTGAGTGGTGTCCGCGGTGAACTCGGGGGCGGGATCGCCGATCCTAGGCATCGCGAACCTGGTCGGGGCGGGCGAATCGATTTCTGTCATGGCACATACTGTGCGTGACTCGATTGTGGGAGTCCACCGTCTCGGTACAAATAATTTCCCTCACACGATGTTTAATATTCCCGTCGGCCACGTCATGTTCGGTTTTGCCTCGGTTCGCCGTCCCGGGTGGTTCGGTCCAGCCGAGGTCAGATCGACCGGTCAGGGATGCGAACTCCACCGGCATTGCAGGGCTTCGACGGTTACGCGGTGCTGTTGGCACACGACGTCGTCGATGTACTCGTGCTCGCTGATCGTGTCCTGGAGGGGGCCGCGTGGCCCAGATTGCGGATCCAGTCGAGCTGCAGCGCCGCCCCTCGGTTCCGATACGTAGCAGCACTCGTCGGAACCAACCTGCTGCGGGCACATCGCCGGGACAGGGTGATCGAGTTCGGCGACGATGCCGCTATGCGTGTCACGACCCCGGGTCGCGACGGGCCGGGCCGGTCGACGTCGTCATCGCACCCCGCGACGTGACCGTATCTCGCCCGACGGCCTCACAGGATCCGGCTCGTGGATCGCGCCGATCGCCGGCATGGAAGCCGCCGGCCGAGCTCTTCGAGCCGCGATACCAGCGCTGCTCCGAACCTGCGCACCGGACCGCCTTGGACGCGCTCGGCGAAGGGGGCACCGTGCTCGACGTCGGCTGCGGGTGCGGCGCCGCCACTCGTCCCCGGAGGTGACGCCCCGCCACCCGCAGGCCGAGCTGAACGACCTCTGGCGGCACTTACACGGGCTAGCCCGACCCGCCCCGGCCCACCGTCGACGGCCTCATCGACATCCTCGCCGAACTCGGTATCCACCCCACAATCAATAACGCCCCTTCGACCCGCAGCGCTCGAACCGCTGCCCCGGGTCAAACTGGTCCGCTTCACTCGAGCCCGTCTGTGCCTTCCGCCCGAGGCCGATGACGAGATCGACCGCCGACTCCCCGAGAACTTCACCGTCCCGCCACGGCAGGTCACCTGCCTCAGCTGGGCTGGCCGGGCATGAGTTGACCGCGATTCGCGCCCTCAGGGGAAGCCCAGCACGCGTAAGCTGCGAATTCAGCCCGGGTGCTCTCGCCTAAAGCGAGGGTCTCGGGTGGCCCCGGAGAGTGCCGAGCCAGATGACCAAGGAGCCTCAGATGCCTCGAAGCGCCGGAGACCGATACGAGTGCGAGGAGTGTGGAGCGGTGCTCGTCTACGAGAAGCCGTGCCCCTGCCCGCCGGAGATGGAGCACGCGGAGATCTGCTGCGGGAAGCAGATGAAGCAAGTGACGCAGTAGTTGTAGTAGTAGTACTCCGACCTCGCGCACGAGCGGGCCAGCGTCACGAGAGCGCGGCGATCACGGCTTTGTCGACTTCGAGGTCAACGACTGTGGTGTTTGCCCGTCGGAAGCTTTCGACGACGTATTCGGGTGGCTGCAGTCCTGGCCATACAACGCGTAATCCGATGGAGTCCCGGGCGTCGAATGCGAAGAACCGGTGGGCCTGCCACGCGGCGTCGTAACTCGGTGGCGTGGCGACGCCGTACTCAGCGAGGATACCCAGCCCACGGTGGATCACCTACCAGTCGAGCAGCCCGCCGCGTCCATTTTTCCAGTTCTGCTTCGGTCTCGGCGGGGCAGCGGAGTGGCGGCGGTCCCTGTGGCGCATTCCCCGCAAGCGCGTCTCAGCGGCCTTTGGTGAGCGCCAGCGGGCCCTTGTCCTGTGTGCCGATCCGGATCCCGAACCGGGGCAGGACGACCCGGTGCAGCAGCAGCACGAGCAGGGTTGCGGTGGCCGCCGCCGCGAACACGAGCAGCGAGGTCCGGACGCCGTTCATCAGCGAGGGCTCCACGAGCATCACGACCGCGAGGCTCAGCATCAGCATGCCGCCCACTAGCTTCAGGATGCGGCCCTGCTTCTCCTCGAGCTTGGTAGCCCGCAGGGTCACGACCGCGCCGGCGAAGATGGCGAGTTCGTCGAGTTGGTAGATCAGCATGTAGAGGGCCAGGAGCAGGGCGAAGACCACCGGGGTGACCTCCCTGGCCGCGAGGATGTTCGTCCACAGGACGGGGAAGCCCGCCGTGCACGCGAGTTCGACGAAGGAGACCCCCGCGGCCAGGACCACCGTCCCGGCCACCAGCACCGGAAGGGACTGGCCGCCGGCAAGGATGTGGCGCAGCCGTTGGTAGATGCCCGGCTTCTTGGCGTCCGGGATCGTGAGGGACACCCCCTGTTTGAACCAGAAGTAGTCCTTGATGTTGATCGCCGCGAACCCCACGGCGACCAGCGCGACGACGACGCGCACCCAGGCCGCGAAGCTCACGACGGAGAAGACCGTGAACAGGCCGGCGATGAACAGCGCGTAGACGAGGGCGGTAACAGCGATGAAGACAACCCCGATGGTTACCGTCGCGCGCCGCGAGCCCGTGCGCAGCGTGAGTGCGAGCAGAACCGACAGCACCCACAGCGAGCACGGGTTGAACCCGTCGACCCCCGCGATGAGCAGGGTGGTGAGCGCGAGCGACTGGCTGGCCGCGTCGACGTCACCCAGGATCGGGAGGTTGACGATGTCATCGTCGGGTCCGGCGGACGGGGCGGGCTGCGAAGTGGCAGGGGGTGCACCTGAGGGAGCAGGTTCGGCCGTTGCAGGCTCGAAGACCCCCGCCCCCGCGTCCGGGCAGCCCGAGGCCACGCACTGGGCGATGGCGGCCTCGATCTGGCGCCGGGTGGTCGGCTCGGTGTAGCCGACCCAGTACTTGTCGCCCAGGAAGAAGGTCGGCACCCCGGTGGGCTCGAAGTCGAACTTCGCGGCCATGTCGATGAACAACTGCCGGTTCTCGGCGCTGCCCCACACCTCGAAGTCACGGACCTCGAGACCCGGGTAGCGCGCCTCGAACTCCGCGAGGACAGGCTTGGCGGTCGCGCAGTGCGGGCAGCCGTCACCCCAGAAGAAGTAGAGAGTGACCTCGTTGTCCGGCGCGGCACGTGCGCCGATGGGCACCGCCACCGACACAACGGCGACGATCAGCACGAAGAGGACGGCGAGCGCCCCACGCCGCATCGCGAAACCCCTCCGCACCATCCCTGCCTCACAGGTTCACGAACCGCACAGCCACTGCCCGGAGCCTAGATGAGGGAGGCGGCGCCGGGCGGTATGCGCCCGGATAGTCAACGCGTCGTTCACACCAGCAGGGCGATGGCCAATAGCACCGCTAGACCGCACCCAAAAGTTAGGGTATGCACGATTTTTTCCTGCGGCACAGGTGAAGTGGTGATCTCCGGGAGGAGATCGGCGAGTGCGATGTAGATGAAATTCCCAGCGGCGAACGGCACGAGCACCGCGACGTCGACATGTCCAGCGAAACTGTACGCGAGCAGCCCTCCCACCGGAAATGACAGCGCCGAGGCCACGTTGTAGGCCAATGCGTGCCGCGCAGTCCAGCCGCTGTGCACCAGAATCCCGAAATCGCCAAGCTCTTGGGGAATCTCATGCGCAGCCGCCACCAACCACGTCACAATGCCGAGGCGGATGTCGACAATGAAAGCACTGCTGACTGCGACTCCACCAATGAGATTGTGCAGACCGTCGGCCGCGAGGATCAGGTAGCCGAGGGGACGGTGCTCTTTAATCGGGCGGTGGCAATGGTGCCAGTGCAGGAACTGCTCAAGCACATGAAACGAGAACAGCCCCGCTGCCACCCATGCGTAGACCGACAGGTCGTTGCCGATCACCGCGATTGATGCGGGCAGCATATGAAACAGCGCACCGCCGAGAAGGGCTCCAGCCGCCAGGGCCACCAACGGCATCACGACCCGGGAGAACACCCGTTCCGGCATGAGCAGGGACGCGCCGCCGACCAGAGCGAGAGCACTCATCGCCAGCCCGGACAGCACGATCCACCCCAGCACCGGCATGGCCAGACACTATCGATCCGGTGCGGACCGCGCGTTGTATCGTTGCGGTCGCGCTGTAGCGAGTGTCCCAAGTACACAGTCAGAGGAGGCATTAGTGCCTACCGGTTAGGGATCAGCGCGCGTCCTGATCCGATGTCGGCAGTTGATAGACGTCATCGGCATGACGAGTAGCTCGCCCGTTTTTCTGGGTCAACCCCAAAAATTCTTGGCTCGCATTAGAGATCGATCTGCGCCTGCATTGGAGAACAGGATGTCATCGCAACGAACACGTCACGGAATAGCGGTAGGTGTTGACGGATCATCGCCTTCGAAGGGGGCGGTCGAATGGGCTGCGCGTGACGCGGCGATGCGCAACGTGCCGCTCACGCTGGTACACGTCATCGCACCGGTCGTGCCTGCCACCCCGCCGATGTCGACAATGCCCATAGCCGACGACTACGCACGATGGCAGGAAGAACAAGCGGAGCTGATCATCGAGGACGCACGCAAGATCGTTGCCGACACCACCTCGCAGACTTGCGCGCCGGAGGTAAAGACGGAGGTGCTCCGCTCCCCCGCTGTTCCCGCGCTGGTCGAACTGTCCAAGGAAGCCGAGATGATAGTGGTGGGGTGCCGAGGACAGGGTACGGTGGAGCGCGCTCTACTGGGATCAGTCAGTTCCGGCTTGGTCCATCACGCGCACTGCCCGGTCGCGGTCATCCATGACGAAGAGCCGCCGTCCGCAGAGGCACCGGTGCTGGTAGGTGTGGACGGCTCCCCCGCATCCGAGCTGGCGACCGAAATCGCCTTCGATGAGGCGTCGCGCCGCGGGGTGGAGTTGGTGGCGCTGCACGCGTGGAGCGACATGAGTTTCCTCGGGGTCCCAAGTATCAATTGGTCACCATCCGAAACGTCGAATCTCAAGTCCCGTGAGGACGAAGTCTTGGCCGAGCGTCTCGCGGGTTTTCAAGAGCGCTACCCGGATGTAACGGTGCATCGTGTCGTGGTTAGCGATCGGCCGGCATATCAGCTCCTCAAGCAGTCGGAATCCGCCCAGCTCGTCGTCGTCGGCAGTCACGGCCGCGGCGGATTTGCGGGCATGCTGCTGGGCTCAGTGGGTAGGGCCGTCCTCAACTCCGCACGAGTGCCCGTGATCATCGCGCGCATATCGTAGGCGGCAGCTAAGCGCATAGCAGCACCGACGATCGTGGGCCGTGCCCACGCGTGGTTCGGCGACCACGGTGCGCTGGCAGTTCAGCTGGAATCCGGAACCTGGCGAACATACGCTGCGGGTGCGCGCCACCGATGACCAGGCCAATAATCCCAACATTCGGTACTGGTGATAGCCCCGCGGCGGCGTTGGCGTTCGCGCGGCCACGCCGGGTGGGAGCTAGGGCACGCCTCGTACGCTGACGAGCTCCGGGCATTCCTGCCGCAGAAGTTTCTCGAAGCGTCCACGCAAGGTGATCTCGGCTGCCGGGCAACCCCGGCACGCACCACGCAGTCGGATTGCTGCCACCCCGTCCTGCACCTCAACCAGGGTGATGTCGCCGCCGTGTGCGCGCGCATAGTTGCCGAGATCGCCGTGGAGCAGACGCCTTGCCGCCGCCGCGATCCGGGCGTCAGCCAGCGAACGGTCGGCATCGGTGCCGGTCGTGTGCCAGGAACCAGGATCCGACAACGCCGCGGTCAATGCCGTGCGCACCGCCGGGCCGATGCGCTGCCAGTCCTGCCCGGCCGCAGCACGGGTGATGACACAGCCGTGCTCGGCGCGTATCTCGGCCAATGTCCCGTCGGTGAGCAACCCGCCAAGGCCGGCGGGTGCTGACGTCACGATCCCGCGGACAGGCAGTAACCCGGGAGGGATGATCCATTGCACTTCGTCGGGGCGCGCACCGGCCCGGGGATGCATCGGCACAACGTTGCGCGCGGTATCAGGCGTCGGCACGCCAGTCACCCCGCCGCCACGACGGCGATCGAGTGCGCGACGAACGCCATCACCCAGGCCAGCACCAGGTAGGCGGTCCAGATCGTCAGCGGCCAGCGCCACGTCCCGGTTTCGCGTCGCAGGGCCGCGATGGTCGCTGTGCACTGCAAGGCATAGACGAAGAAGATGAGCAACGCAACGAGGGTCGGTGTGGTGTACACGGGTTGACCCGCCTTGGGTCCGGCGTCGAAGGTCGTCGTCTTCAGGGCGTCACCCGGGTTATCGGGATCGGTGGCCGCGGTCATCTGGCCCAGTGTCGCGACGAAAGTCTCACGGGCAGCCAGCGAAGAGATCACCGCGACGTTGGTGCGCCAATCGAATCCCAGCGGCGCGAACACCGGTTCGACAGCGCGACCGACGTAGGCGGCAAGGCTGTGTTTCATCGTGTAACTTGCCACAACGGCAGGGTCGCCGGTGTCCACATCCGCGGCCCGCATCGAGTCCTGCGACTGTACCGGCAGATTCAGCAATCCCCACAGCACGATCGTCGCGAACAAGATGATCGTGCCGACTTTGCGCAGGAACCCTTTGACCGGCATCCACACTGCCAGCGCCATCGAACGAAGCGTCGGAATCCGATAGGGCGGCATTTCCATCGAGAACGGCATCAGTTGTCCGCGCCTGCCGTTGATCGCAGTGACCACCCGAGCGGCGAGCATCATCGAGGTGGCGCCGAGCACATACAGGCCGAAGAGCGTCGTTCCTTGGGCGCCGAAGATCCACAGCCGCGAATCGGGAGATATCAGCAGGCCAATCAACAAGGTGTAGACCGGCAGCCGAGCCGAGCAGGTCACCAGCGGCACCGCCAGCATGGTTGCCAAACGCTCTTTCGCGGATGGCATCGTGCGGGTGGCCATGATTCCGGGGATGGCGCAGGCGAATGACGACAGCAACGCGACGAACGCGCGGCCTTCCAGTCCGGCCAGCGACATTACCCGGTCCATCAAGAACGCGGCCCGCGACAGGTAGCCGATCTGTTCGAGCACTGCGATCAAGACGAACAGCAACGCGATCTGCGGCACGAACACCAGCACGGCGCCCACCCCGCCGATCAGCGCGTCGGCGACAAAACCCGTCAGCGCTGAATCGCCGAACCTGTCTCGGACGGCGGCACCCAGCCAGCCGAACCCTTCTCCGATGAGGTCCTGCATGGGCGCAGCGACGGCAAATATGGTCTGGAAGAACGCGAACATCACCGCCAGGAAAATGACGGTGCCGGCGACCGGGTGCAGCAGGATTCGGTCGACCTTCGCAGTGCTCGAACTTTCGGCAGCGGAGCGGTACTCGGCCGCCGCCAGCACGGACTCGATCCACGCGGATCGCTCGTGCGGATCGGACGGCGGAGCGATGACCGGCATAGGCCAGCACCGCTCCATCGAGAGCAGGTCGAGGACCGTCGCCGCGGCGGCGCCGCGGCGGCGTCCGTCGACGGCCACGACGGGAACGCCGATCGCGTTAGCCAGGAGTTCGGCGCTGATCGATCCGCCACGCTGGATCAACTCGTCGTGCATCGTCAAGCAGAGCGCGGTCGGCAGACCCAGTGCGAGCACGTCGGCGGGCAGAATCAGTGAGCGCCGCAGCGTGGTCGCGTCTGCGACCACGATGATGCCGTCGGGTGCGTCGACACCGGCGAGCTCGCCGCGCAACAGATCGGTGACGATGTTCTCGTCGATGCTGATCGGATCGAGACTGTATGTCCCGGGTAAATCTTCGATGACAAAGTCCTCGCCGCCCGCGCTACAGGCGCCCACCGACCTCCCAACGGTCACGCCCGGGTAGTTGCCGGTCTTGGTGTGAAGCCCGGTCAGCGCGTTGAACAGCGTGGACTTGCCCGAGTTCGGTGCGCCGACCAAAGCGATGTAGATGGGGCGGGTTGTCACATCGGGTCCGCGGCCCCTGGGGTCGGGCGGTGTTTCATCCGGGGAGCAGTGCGAGGCCATGCTTAATGCACTACAACCCTGACGTACTTGGCCTGGGCGTCGCGCAGGCAGAAGAATGTGTCACGAAAGCGGTACATCACCGGGTCGTGCAGCGGGGCCTTGCGCACCACAGTCACCTCAGTGCCGGCGGTCAGCCCGAGATCGACAAGTCGCCGCGCAACGTGGGGCTCCGCCGCCTCGGAAATTGCTGCGACCGTGGCAGTGCTTCCCACGGTCAACTCCGACAGCGGCTGCGTCCCGGGCTCGGACATACACACCCCCAACGGCGACGATGAAACCGAGCCTAGGCTAAGCCAGTCGCGGGCGATCCGCGGGTAGTATTCGACCTCGATCATCTGACCCCGGGCGTGCAGCCCCGCGGGTGCTCTTCTCCGAGGAGCAGCAGTTGTCGCGCTTCCTGGTGAACAACTTCAAGGCGCTGACGTACCTCAAGAAGGGCCGGTTTGCACCTCCACGGGCCCGAGATGCACTTGGCCGAGGGCTGCGTCATCGACCCCCTTCGCGGAGGACAAGAAGAGCGGCGAATTGGTCGGGTCCGAACTCAAGGCCCAAGAAGGTGATGACCGTCTGCTAGTCGGGGTTGCGTCCGGACAGGGCAAGCAGCTTGGCGAGTGGGGTGGTATCCGGGGGCGCTGGGATTGCGTCGCCGTATAACCCCGGGCCCCGTAGCTCTGGGCCGGCCGCCGCCATCGACGCGGTGGCGGCCGCGACCAGATCATCGGGAAGTTGTTCGTCGCCACCGACGGCCCGCGCCAGATCCCAAGTGTGAATAACAAGGTCGCGCATCAGCGCGTCGAGCATCATCTCCGACGGAACGGGGTTACCGCCGACCGAGATCGACTCGACCGTGTTGACCTGTTCGACGAGACGCAAAGCACCGGCGCGCTGCTCCGACCAGGCCGAGACGATATCCCCCTCCACCGGCTGACCGAAGTGCGTCAAAAAGTCCTCACCGGCGACCGCTGCACGCAGTGCGCGAAGGTTCGTCACCACGTGGGCGACCACATCCCGGGCCATCCACCCTTCGCACGGCGACGGCAACGTCCACGCGTCGATCGAGGCCGCCGTCACTCTGCTGTCGAACAGTTCGACCGCCCCCAACAAGCTGGCGCAGGTTTCGTCAGAAGGAGGCATGCCCAGATCTTGGCACGAATTACCACCACAGCCCCGCATCTCGACAATGACGTCGTCGCGTCCCGCATCCACCATGCGCTGACGGCATAGATCCGCCAAACCCTTTTAACAAGCCCAGATTCGGGTCGCCGTGCGGGCGGTCATGGCCGTGCGACTCGGACGGCTGTTAATTCTGTGTTACAGAACCGCTAGCAGTGCAGATCCCCGGACGCGGTCAGGTCGACGAGATAGTTCACCACCGCGGTGTCCACGCATTCGTCGCCCTTGAACACCACGGTGTGTTGCGTGCCGTCGAAGGAGATCAATGACGCGGACAGCTGCCGGGCCAGGTCGACGCCGGACTGATACGGCGTTGCGGGGTCGTGAGTGGTGGACACGACGACCACCTTGTTCAGTCCCGGCGAGGTGGCTGTGTACGCCGTGGTGGTGGGCGGCACCGGCCAGAACGCGCAGACGTCGCGCGGCGCGAACCCGGTGAACTGCCCGTAGCTCATGAACGGCGCGACTTGCCGGATCCGCCGGTCGGCCTCCACCCACGACGCCGAGTCGGTGGGCGTGACGTAGTCGACGCAGCGGATCGCGGTGAACGCGTCCTGCAGGTTGGTGTAGTGCCCTGACTTGTCGCGGCCCTGGTAGTCGTCGGCCAGCAGCAGCAGTTCCTCGGCCGGCATGTTCTGCGCCAGCGCGCCGAGACCGTTGGCGAGGAACTCCCAGTACCGGGGCGTGTAGAGGGCGTTGGCGCTGCCGGTGATCGCGTCCTGATACGACAGTCCGCGCGGGTCGAGCGTGGGCCCCGGCTTGGCCACCAACGGGTCGACGATGGAATGGAAGCGATCGACCGCCTTGGCCGGGTCGGCGCCCAGCGCGCAGTTGCCGATCGTCGCGCACTCGGCGGCGAAGTCGTTGAACGCCTGCTGGAACCCGGCCATCTGGCGCACGTTCTTGTCGATCACCGACATCGTCGGATCGATAGCGCCGTCGAGCACCATCGCCCGCACGTTCTGCGGAAAGGCCTGCGCGTAGGCGGTGCCGAGCTGGGTTCCGTAGGAGTACCCCAGGTAGTTGATCTGCGCCTCGCCCAGTGCTTGACGGACGACGTCCATGTCGCGGGCGACGTTCACAGTGCCCACATTGGCCAGGAACTCGGCGCCCACCCGGTTGAGGCATTCCGTAGCGAACTGGCGGTAGAGGTCCTCGATGTGAGCGACGCCGGCGGGGCTGTAGTCGACCAGCGGCTCGCGCCGGAACGCGTCGAATTCGGCGTCGGTACGGCACCGCACCTCGGGCGTGGAATGGCCGACGCCGCGCGGGTCGAAGCCGACCAGGTCGAAGTGTTGCGTTATCTCGTTGTCCCCGAACGAAGAAGCCATGCCGGCGACGACGTCGACGGCCGACTGGCCGGGCCCGCCGGGATTGATCACGAGCACGCCGAGCCGCTGGCCCCGGGCCGGGATCTTGATGACGGCGAGTTGCGCCTGCGCGCCGCCGGGATCGTCGTAGTCGACGGGTACCGGCACGGTTGCGCAGCGGGCGGCCGGCAGGTCAGACAGGTCACCCAGCCACTTTGCGCAACTCCCCCAATCCGGTTGCGGCACAGTCGATTCGGTGCTCACCGGGTCCGGTGCGGCCCACGCTGTCGGCAGCACGACGACGAACGTCGCCAGGAAGATGAGCGGCGTCAACCACATACGTGTCCGCCGCAACATGGCGATCATGGTCGCATGCCCCCCGCCGTTCCCGCCCCTTGGTGCCCATCGTGGTAGCGAAACGTTACCTAAGGGTCAGCATCGCGCGTCCGGCGGTGGCAGTTGGAGGTCGACCAGATACCGGGTGACGATGTCGTCGACGCAGTCGTCCCCGTAGAAGGCCGCCGTGTGCTGGGTGCCCTCGACCGTGAGCAACGCGGCGTGCAGCTGTTCGGCCAGGTGCACTCCGTCCGCATACGGCGTGGCCGGGTCGTGCGTCGTCGAGATCACCAGAACCTCGGGCAGCCCCGGCGCAGAGATGCTGTGCGGGCGGCTGGTCGGCGGCACCGGCCACAAGGCGCACGCTCCTCGAGGCGCGTCGCCGGTGAACTGGCCGTAGCTGTCCCAAGGCGATATCTGCCGCCGCTCCTTGTCGAAAGCCACCCACGGGGGCTTGTCGGTGGGGACGGTGTTGTCGACGCAGGAGATCGCGCTGAACGCGTCGGACGAGTTGTCGTAGTGCCCGTCGGAGTCGCGG
Organism: uncultured Actinomycetota bacterium; assembly: GCA_963775205.1. GTDB lineage: Bacteria > Actinomycetota > Actinomycetes > Mycobacteriales > Mycobacteriaceae > Mycobacterium. The sequence goes on from CAVZHV010000005.1 coordinate 670,313, forward strand.
CCGAGGTAGTCGTCGGCAAGCTCGAGCAGGTCGTCAGCGGGCTTGCCGTCGCGAAGGGCGGTCAACCCGTCGGTGAGCTGTTCCCACAAGCCGGGCGAGTACAGCGCCGACGTCACGCCCGTCAGCGCATCGGGGTAGCTCAGCCCGCGCGGATCGTCGGTGTGCGCGGGCTGAGCTACCAACGGGTCGACGAGCGAATGGAGCACGTCGACGGCCTTGGCGGCATCGGTTCCCAGCGGGCAGTCCGGCGATTTCGCGCAGTCGGCGGCAAAGTCGTTGAACGCCTTCTGAAATGCCTCCGCCTGCTGCAGCGTGGAGGTCATCGGCTCGACTGTGGGGTCGACCGCGCCGTCGAGCACCATGGCGCGTACCCGCTGTGGGAACGCCTCTGCGTACTCACCGCCCAACTGGGTGCCGTACGAGAAGCCGATGTAGGTCAGCTTGTCGTCGCCGAGTGCGGCCCGGATTGCGTCCATGTCCTTGACAGCCGAGGCGGTGCCGACGTGCGCCAGAAAGTCCTTGCCGGTCTTGTCCACACAGCGCTGGATGTAGTCCTTGGTGTCCTGTTCGATGCGTGCCACCCCGGCCGGGCTGTAGTCGACTTGCGGGTCGGCGCGCTCCCGGTCGTTCTCCTCGTCGGTGTTGCACCACACCGCCGGGCGCGATGCGCCGACGCCGCGCGGGTCGAAGCCGACGAAGTCGAAGCGTTGCCGCAACTCCCGCGGCACGTCCCGCACCATCCACGTCGCCGCGTCGACTCCGGAGCCGCCCGGCCCACCGGGGTTCATCAGCAGCGAGCCGATCTTGTCGCCGGTGGCCGGGTACCGGATCAAAGCGATTGTCGCAACGCCGTTTTCGGGCTTGTCGTAGTCGATCGGCACCGCCAGCTCACCACACTCTGGAGCTGTTTTGCTCCTCGCGTCCGCGGCCCCTTTGTCGCACGGCTGCCACTGGATCGGCGCGCCCAGCGCCGGATGCGCCATCTCCCCGCGGCCGTCGACAACCCGGGTGCACGACGCGACCGCCAGGATCACCGTCAGCGCAGCGATTAACCGGGCCCAGCGGCGCACCCCGTCAGCACCTGGCGTCAGGCGGCGGCAGTGTCAGGTCGATCAGGTACTTCGTGACGATGGCGTCGACGCACGGGCTGCCTTCCAGCGCAACGGTGTGCTGCGTGCCTTCGTACGTCAGCAGCGCACCATTCAGCTGCCTCGCCAGGTCGACACCCGCCTGATAGGGCGTGGCCGGGTCCCCCGTCGTCGAAATCACCAGCACGGGCGGCAGATCGCGCACCGAAATCTGGTGGGGCTGGCTGGTCGGCGGCACCGGCCAGAACGCGCACGTGCTCAGCGGCGCGTAGCCGGTGAATTCGCCGTAGCTCATGAACGGCGCGACCTCACGCAGCCGGCGGTCCTGCTCGACCACTCGGTTGCGGTCGGTGATCGGCGGGCGGTCAACGCAGTTCACCGCCGCCCGCACGTCCGTCGCGTTGGTGTAGTGGCCGTCCTCGTCGCGTCCCATGTACTGGTCGGCCAGGGCGAGCAGCTTGTCGCCGTGGCCGTCCTTCAACTCTTCGAGTGCGGACGTGAGATTCGGCCACAGCGCCGGCGAGTACAGCGGCAGGATGGTGCCGACGATCGCGTCTGGATACGACAGCCCCCGCGGATCGCTTGTGGGAGCGGGCTTTTCGACGAGCGGGTCCACCAGGCTGTGGTAGACCTCGACGGCCTTCGCGGGGTCCGTGCCGAGTGGGCAGTCCGGAGATTTCGCGCAGTCTGCGGCGTAGTCGTCGAAGGCCTTCTGGAACGCGTCCGCCTGTCGGATGTCGGCCTCGAACGGATCCGCGTTCGGATCGATCGCGCCGTCGAGCACCATTGCACGCACGTTCTGCGGGAACTGCTCGGCGTAGCTCGAGCCGATCCGCGTTCCGTACGAGTAGCCCAGGTAGGTCAGCTTCGGATCGCCCAGCGCGGCGCGCAGCACGTCGAGGTCTTTGACCACATCCACGGTGCCGACGTTGGCCAAAAACTCCTTGCCCATCTTGTCGACGCAGCGCTGCACGAACTCCTTGGTCATCTGTTCGATGTGGGCCACGCCGGCGGGGCTGTAGTCGACCATCGGGTCGGCGCGCATCCTGTCGTTGTCGGCGTCGCTGTTGCACCACAACGCCGGCTTGGACAGCCGCACGCCCCGCGGGTCGAAGCCGACCAGATCAAAGCGTTCGCGAAGTTCCTGCGGCAGGTTCTGGGCCAGCCCGATGGCCGCGTTGACCCCCGACTCACCGGGGCCGCCCGGGTTGATCACCAGCGAGCCGATCTTGGCGCCCGTGGCCGGGAACTTGATCACGGCGATCGAGATGGAATCGCCGTCTGGTTTGGAGTAGTCGAGGGGGACACCGAGCTTGCCGCACTGAGAGCTGGCCAGCAGCGGGCTGATGTCGTCGGTGGTGAACGAGCAGCGGTCCCAGGCGATCGGCGACCCGACCTTGGGCATGGCCATCTTGGCCTGGCCGTCGACGAGCCGGCTGCAGCTGACGACGGCGACGGCGGTGATGGCTACGAGCGCCAAGGCCGCCGCCTTGCGAGTGACGCCGGCAAGGCGGCGAGTTGGGCTCATGGCACCACATGCTGCCATGACGGCTCGATGATCCGCCGCACCAGTGATCAGGGTTTCGCGGCGAGCAGCTCGTCGAGCCCGCTTTTGAACTTGTCGGCCAGATCCCACAGATCGGGCAGCAGCTCCGGGCACGAGATGAGGCCGACGTTGAGCTTGCCGTTCAGCGACATCACCGTGATGTTCAGACCGGAGCCGTGGAAGATCGGCCCGAGCGGGTACATCGCCTTGATCTCGGCGCCCAGGAAGTACAGCGGCATCTGCGGCCCGGGCACGTTGGAGATGACGAGGTTGTGCACGGGCCGGCTGTCGGTGAGCCGGCTGCTGGCGTAGACGCGCATCGCGATCCCGAACACTGCGGGGGCGGCGAACTGCGACCAGTCCTGCAGCAGCGTCGCCGCGATCGCCGAACTGTGTTCTTTGGCAGTGGTATTCGCGTTCGCGATCGCGCGCAATCGCTCCGCCGGGTCCTCGATGTGGGTTTCCAGCCGGGAGAACATCGCCGACACTTGGTTTCGGCCGGCGCGGTCGGACTTGTCGCGCACCGACACCGGCACCGTCGCGACCAGCGGCTGCGTCGGCAACTCGCCGTGGTCGGCCAGGAACTGGCGCAGCACGCCGGCGCACAGCGCCATCACCACGTCGTTGAGCTTGACCCCGAACCGATCCTTGACGGTCTTGAGGTCGTCGAGGTCCAACTGCGCCCAGGCGACGTTGCGGTGGCTGGTGACCTTTGCGTTGAAAGAGGTTTTCGGTGCGCTGAACGGTGGCGTCATCGCCTGGCCGGCGAGGCCGCGCCGGACGGTTTCCACGACGCTGGCCACCGTGAGAGGCACCACCTTGGCCAGTTGCAGCGGCCGGGTGGCGAACCGGAACAGCCCGGTGGCCGCCAGCTCCAGCTGGTTGACGCCACCCGAGCTCTCGACGGGATCGGGCGGTGGCGCGTCTGGCTCCGTACTGCACAGAACGGTCATCAGGTTGGCGCCGCTGACACCGTCGACCCCCGCGTGATGCACCTTCGTCAGCACCGCCACCCGGCCGCCGTCGCGCGGGTCCGTCCCGTCGAGGCCCTCGATCACCCAGGTCTCCCACAGTGGCCTGCTGCGGTCCAGGGGCAGGGAGGCGATGTGGCCGCAGAATTCGGCCAGCTCCTTGCGGCCGCCGGGCGACGGCAGGCCGATGCGGTGCACGTGGCGGTCGATGTCGAAGTCTTCGTCGGTGACCCAGACCGGATGGTCGAGGTTCAGGAAGCTGTCGACGAGCTTCTCCCGGAACGACGGGATGCCTCTGATGCGCGTTGCGAGTTCGTCTTTCAGCTCGCCGAACGTGTAGCCGCCGGGGATGGTCGTGGTGTCCAGCTCCAGGATCGAGCAGACATGCAGCGGCTGCTGAGCCGTCTCCAGGTAGAGGAAGGTGGCGTCGAGTCCGCTGAGCCGTTGCATGCCGCCGAGCCTATGTGCGCGCGGATTTGTGAGGAAGTCCACTCCACCCAGCGTTGGGGTTCAGGTGCCCAAGTGGCAGACTGGACAGGTCAGCGACCCGGGGACCCTGTTGGGCCACGAGGATCGATCCGACGATTTTAGGACAACGATGTCTGAGCAACCGGTTTACGGTGCTGCCCCGGCGCGCACCAAGATTCGCATCCATCACCTCCAGAAGATGAAGGCCGAAGGCCACAAGTGGGCGATGCTCACGGCCTACGACTATTCGACCGCACGCATCTTCGACGAGGCCGGCATCCCGGTGCTGCTGGTCGGCGACTCGGCCGCCAATGTCGTGTACGGCTACGACACCACGGTGCCGATTTCTTTGGACGAGCTCGTTCCGCTGGTGCGCGGTGTGGTCCGCGGTGCGCCGCACGCGTTGGTGGTCGCCGACATGCCGTTCGGCAGCTACGAGGCCGGCCCGCAGCAGGCGCTGGCCAGTGCGACGCGGTTCATGAAAGAGGCGGGCGCACACGCGGTCAAACTCGAAGGCGGCGAACGGGTGGCCGACCAGATCGCTGCGCTGAGCGCGGCCGGCATCCCGGTGATGGCGCACATCGGCTTCACCCCGCAGAGCGTGAACACGCTCGGCGGCTTCCGGGTGCAGGGCCGTGGCGACGCCGCGGAGCAGACCACTCACGACGCGATCGCGGTCGCCGAGGCCGGTGCGTTTGCCGTGGTGATGGAGATGGTGCCCGCCGAGCTGGCCACGCAGATCACGGGCAAGCTGACGATCCCGACGATCGGCATCGGCGCCGGCCCCAACTGCGACGCCCAGGTGCTGGTATGGCAGGACATGGCCGGGATGACGACGGGCAAGACGGCGCGATTTGTCAAGCGCTTCGCCGAGGTGGGCGCCGAATTGTCCCGCGCTGCAACGCAATACGCTCAGGAAGTGGCGAGCGGAGCGTTCCCCGCCGAAGAGCACAGCTTCTGACCTAGATACTCGGCGCGGCAGGCCCGGCGAGCCAGTTTCCCGCTCGTGGTGCGCGGAATAGTGCCCGCGGCGACCAGGCGCACGTCGGCAACCGGCAGCGCGTGCCGCCGCGACACCGCGGCACGGATCGCCGCGACGACGGGAGCCGGATCGGCCTTGCCCGCGCCGGGGGCCCGCTCGGCGACGATCACCAGACGCTCGCCACCGTCGCCGGGAACCGAGAACGCGGCTACATAGCCGGCCCGCACGGCCGTCGACGCCTCGGTGACCGTGGCCTCGATGTCCTGGGGATAGTGGTTGCGGCCGTCGACGATCACCAGGTCCTTGATGCGCCCGATGATGTAGAGCTCCCCGTCGAGGTAACCCCCGAGGTCCCCGGTGCGGAACCAGCTGGCGCCGGCCGGCGAGCCCTCGGTGTGGCTGCCGCCGTGCAGCCGCGACTGCACCTTGTTGTGGAATGCCAGGTCGGTTTCGCGTGCGCGGCCCCGGTAGCCGCGGCCGAGGTTGTCGCCGTGCAGCCAGATTTCGCCGACCTTCGGATCAGCATTAATAAGGCAATTCTAAGATAAATAAGGGAATACTAAGGGTCTCGGTTTTCGGCACCTCCGTCCCCGCCGTCCCCTCGGCCCGTCGTGTTCACCCCGATGTGGCACGCTGTCGCTGTCCACCGCGGGTCTTTCCACGTCCTAACAAAAGGTGAACATGGCTGCTGACACATCGAATACGGCCCGCCATACCGAGGTCGAGCGGAAGTTCGAAGTGCTGGATTCGACGGTGTCGCCGTCGTTCGACGGTCTCGCCGCGGTTGCGCGTGTGGTGCGGACACCCGCGCAGACCCTCGATGCCGTCTACTACGACACCCCCGGTCGCGATCTGGCCGCGCACCGCATCACGTTGCGCCGGCGCACGGGTGGCTCGGACGCAGGGTGGCATCTGAAGTTGCCCGCGGGGCCGGAAACGCGAACCGAGGTGCGCGCCCCGCTGGGCGAGGGCGACGAGGTGCCTTTCGAACTCCGTGACGTGGTGCTGGCGATCGTGCGCGACCGGCCTTTGGAGCCCGTCGCACGGATCACCACGAGCCGCACCGTCGAGGCGTTGCACGGCGCGGATGGCGACGCCCTGGCGGAGTTCGCCGACGACCAGGTCACCGCGTGGGCAGAAGGCGCCGAGGACGAATTGCATTGGCGGGAATGGGAACTCGAGCTTTCCGAGCACGCCGCAGCTGACGAGGGCGCCCGACAGCTGTTGGACCGGTTGGCCAACAGGCTGCTCGACGCGGGTGCGCAGCCGGCGGGGCACGGTTCGAAGTTGGCGAAGGTGCTGGACGGCTCGACTGCGGTTCCGGCACCTGCCGTCGCCTCGCCCGCCGTCGACGATCCGGTGCACTGGGCGGTGGCCGAGGAAGTCCAGAACCTGCTGACGTGGGATCGCGCCGTGCGTGCCGACGTCTATGACTCGGTGCACCAGATGCGGGTGACCACGCGAAAGATCCGCAGTCTGCTGCGGGCGTCGGAGTCGTCGTTCGGGTTGTCCGACGACGCGTGGATCTTGGACGAGCTGCGCCAGCTGGCCAGCGTGCTGGGGCTCGCGCGGGACGCCGAAGTGCTCGCCGAACGCTACGAGAAGGCGATCGGCGAGTTGCCCTCAGAGGTGGTGCGGGGGCCCGTGCATCAGCGGCTGGTGGAGGGCGCGCGGCGACGGTACCGGTCCGGGTGGCGAAAATCCCTGGCGGCCATGCGTTCTCAGCGCTACTTCCGGCTGCTCGATGCGCTGGAGGGCCTGGTCGCCGCGGAACCGGCTCCGAGTACAGAAGGCGAGGAGTCGTCGGACGCGACGGTCGAGTCGGGGTACCGGCGGGTGCGTAAGCAGGCCAAGCGCGCCGACAAGGCCGAGATCGAGCACCGCGACGAGGCGCTGCACCGAATTCGCAAGGGCGCCAAGCGGTTACGCTACACCGCGGCGGCGACGGGCGCGAAGAAGGTGTCCGACGCCGCGAAGACCATCCAGTCGCTGCTTGGCGATCACCAGGACAGCGTGGTCAGCCGTACCCATCTGGCGCAGCAGGCCGAGGCCGCGCACGCCGCCGGTGAGGACACCTTCACGTACGGGCTGCTCTACGAGCGCGAGGCCGAGCTGGCGCGCCGCTGCCGGGAGGGGTTACGGCCCGCGCTGAAGGCGCTGGCAAAGGCGGTCGGCAAGGCGTAGGCGGACGAGCTGGCCTGTAAGCCGGATTCTGTTCCGCGCCTTGGGGGCGCGGCGGCGACCATCCATCTGGACACACCGTCGCCGGGTGCCTCGAGCGGCCTACCCGCGTGCTCGGGCGAGCAGCCCTCGGACGCACGCGCAGCCGCGGCTTTCGTCGCGGCCTCTTGGCCTTGCTTCGGGTGGGGTTTACCGAGCCATTCCGGTCACCCGGAATGCTGGTGCGCTCTTACCGCACCGTTTCACCCTTACCACCGCGAACGGTGGCGGTCTGTTTTCTGTGGCACTGTCCCGCGAGTCACCTCGGATTGCCGTTAGCAATCACCCTGCTCTGTGAAGTCCGGACTTTCCTCGAGCGGTACTGCTACCGCCCGCGGCCGCCCGGCCAACTCGTCCGCCCTATAAACGTACTGCGTGGGGCATCGATTCCGCGAGCACGCCATACTGATTTGATGCCTCAGCCGCCTGCGGCCCGGTACTTGTTGCGGGCCAAGGACCTGGTGGATGCCCGCTATGCCGAACCGATCACGGTCGACGACCTCGCTTCTGCCGCAGGACTGTCGAGGGCGCATTTCAGCTGGATGTTCACCAGGACGTTCGGGGAATCGCCGCGCGCCTATCTGCAGACCCGCCGGTTGGAGCGGGCGGCCGCGCTGTTGCGGTACACCGACCGGTCGGTGGCCGATATCTGCGTGATGGTCGGGCTGGCAAGTGTCGGGTCGTTCACGACGAGCTTCGCCCGGGTGTACGGCATGCCGCCCGCGGCGTACCGCGCAAGCATGCCGCCGGCGGCGATATATGCCCGGGTGCCGAGTTGCATTCTGCAGCGCGACACTCGGCCACGGGCGGACACCCGCGTCAAGACAGCACACGGGGAGAAGACGGGCGGCGCCTCACTTTCGTAGCGTCGGGCGCATGATCAGAATCGCCAGCGCCCAGCTATGGGTTCACGACCAAGAGGTTGCATGCGCCTACTGGACCGAGAAGGTCGGCATGGAAGTCCGCGAGGATGTCTCGCTGCCGGAACTCGGCAATTTCCGGTGGTTGACCGTCGGACCGCCCAGGCAGGACGACGTCTCGATAGTGCTGATGGCGGTGCCAGGGCCGCCCGTAATGGACGAGACCACTCGCGCGGAAGTACTCAACGTCGTCGCCAAGGGCTTTGCCGGCACTGTGTTCCTGACGACCGAGGACTGTCAGGCGACGTACGAAACGTTGAAGGCCCGGGGCGTCGAGTTCACCGAGGAACCACACCAGATGCCGTACGGCATCGACTGCGGATTCCGTGATCCGTCAGGCAACAGCGTGCGCCTCACACAGCGGATGGGATAGAACGGCGGGCGGGTGGTTGGCGGCGGAAGCTGAGCGATTCGCCGCGAAGCAGTGACCATCGGCCCCTACCCAGTGCCGTGATCGGAGAGCATTCTGGATGCCAGGGTGTCACTGCGGGATTCAAACCCGAGGAGCGCGGTCATGGCCGAAAACAACAATGAGAAAAGAACCGTGGCGGAGCGCGCTTCGGACCTGTCGGACGAACTGCTGGAACGAGCCGAAGCCCGACAGCGCGCCGCGATCGAGACTCTTCGCGCCCTCGTCGACCGCCTCGACGACGCGACGCCCGACGTCGCCGACCCGGCGTTGCGCAAGAAGGTCCTGGACGCCATCGGGGACTACTACGAACAGCTCGCCTCGACCACGAACGAGCTGCTACGCAAAATCGTGCGCACGGAGATCGGGATGGTTACCAAGCCGGCCGAGGCCAAAGCGCGGACCGAGGATTTGTACGGGTTCCTGCGTAGCTTCGTGCGTGGCAAGGGCGAGCCGGCGAGCAGACAAGACGACGAGCCGAAGGACGCAGATTAGTCGCTAGAACGGCGGTGGTTCGTGGGCGTTGCGGGCTTGTCGGCGTTTTTCGAGTTCGGCGAACAGCCATTGTTCGCGTCGGATGAGTTGCTCGTTGATGGCCCGTTCGGCTTGGATGCGTTCGTCGCGCTCATGCTTGCGGGTGCGTCGGCGCCGGGGCATCATCACCCCGGCTCGGTGAGCTTGTCGATCTTCAGCTCGCCGGTGCGAGTGGCCAATTGCGGAGAGAACAGGCTGCCAAACTGCGCCAGCGACGTTTCGGCCTGCTCAGGACCGACGGTTCGACGCCGGAGAAGAAAGCTTGACCACAAGAGTGCCGCCGGCGAACTTGTCGTGTTGGCCCTGCTCCGTGGGGCTCGACTGGATGGTCGCCGCGATGACGATACCGGCGACGAGCACCAGCACCTCGCCTATCACGGGCACAATCGCGAGCAGCGTGAAACTGTTGCGGATCGCAGCCTGCTGCACAGTCGGTTTGGCCGCCTCGGCCGGCCCGTGTACCCGTAGACCCAGCAGCCTCTTGCCAGGCGTCCAGCCACGGCTCACTTCGAACGCCACGAAGAAGACGAAGGCAAGAAGCCCAAGCAGTAAACCAGGGAACAGACCGGTGGTCGCGATGTTCTTCGCCGCCAGCGCGGCCAACGGCACCGCGACGATGCCGACCAGGACGTAGTCGATGAGCCGCGCGAGAAACCGCAAGCCCAGTGTGCCGGGCTGCTCACCGGATTGCAGCACGGCAGCCGGCACCCATCGTTGGGACCGCCGTTGGGCCGCGAGAACAATTGCAGACAGCAGCGTAGGCTATTCCACCGCCGGGAGCAATGAGAAGTCCGGATCCCATATAGGCCAGCGGGGTTCCCATATCTTCGACGTCGGTCACCGATAGGTAGCCCAGGACGCCGCCGGCCACCCCGACCACGACCATCGCTACCCCGGCGATAACGCTGTACATCAAGTGAGCGGATGGCCTTGTCAGAGAATGAATTCCCAGGATCAATGCGGCGACGCAGAGAGCAAGCACCGTCCCGAAGTAAATGCGCCAGACGGTGTCGGCGAATTCGGTGGCATATCTGCTCCAGTGGGTGGGCCCCTCGGGTAACGCTCTGACGGCGATGACGCCGAACAACAGCGCCAGCAGAATCAGACAAACCCCCCGCGCAACGGTAAGTCCCGACCCATTTCTCTCCCGGGACGTTGATGTTGCTTGCGGCATCCACGTCGCGCCGTCCCAGTACCGAGCTCGATTCGCGTCTTCTGGATCCGGATACCATCCCGGCGGCGGCACCGTCATGAGCTCGGCCTGAGGCTGATCACACGCACAGACGCGCGTCGCCCGAGACACCGCGGCGGCACAGGGTGGTTGCCTCGACTTTCGTGAGCGTGAACTTGTCGCCGCGCGTCCCCAGGACGTGCAGCCGCTCCCCTGCGATGGCGTCGTCCGGGAAACCCACCACGTCGTAGGTCACCTCGCCGACGTCTCCGACCGTCGTCGGTGCGACGGTGACGGTTACCCGCGACTTCGGATCGTCGGTGGACGATTCCGTAGTCGCCACGATCCGGCCCAGTTCGAGCATCGAGTCGGCGGTGGGGGGTGCGCCGAGCTTGTCGACGATCCGTCGCGTCACGTCGTCCGTGGCGCCCAGGTAGGCAAGAGAGGTGGAATCCGCCCAACCCGTCATCCCGGCGGCCGTCACCTCGAACCAGCGCGACGAGTCCACCTGCCGGGCCTTCCCGGTGGCGACGACGTGGTCTTCGAGAGGTCCCAGCGAGGCGACGACCGGTTTGTCGGGGCCCGGTTCGGAGTGGAGCGGAAGTGTCGCGTCGTACTGGATGCCGACGACGGCCAAGGTCGCTCCGGCGGGCGGGCCGGACACCGCCGAATCGCTTTCCTCGCCGCGGTTTCCGCATCCACTTATCGACACCGCCGCGAGCACACCGACAGCTACCAGGCGCAGCGCGAGCCGCCAGCCAACAATCGCCATTGCCACATCATGCGACACGAACGGCGCAAGTGATCGCGAATGCGAGAGGCGCGCGGAACCGGTCCCGAAAAGCACTCCGGTTAGCGAGACTGAACGGGTGTCGCCGGCCATCGGTTACATCGAAGCCCGCCCCGGCCTGGAGGTTCGCATGCATGTCATTGTTCGGTTCATGCGCGCCGCTGTGGTGGCGCTCGTCGTCGGGGTGGCGTGTGCGGCACCGGCGGCGTCCGATCCGCCGCCCGGGACGGCGCCACTCGAATTGGCCGATACCGCTTGGCGGTTCGTCGAGGTCCTCGGTGCCGCACCGCCCAGCACGGCCGAGGCGACGCTCGGACTGTTCGCGGACGGCACTGCGACGGGCCGCTCGGGGTGCAACCTGTTCTACGGGCGCTATGTCGTCGTCGACGGGGGTCTGACTTTCACAGACCTCGGCTACACCAAGATGGCGTGCGCACCGGAACTCATGCAGACTGAGACTGCCGTGCAGGCGGCCCTGAGCCGCACGAGCGCCGGAACCGTCACGGCAGTGGGCGAACTTCACCTCCTGGCCTCCGACGGCACGCTGCTGGCGCGCCTCGTTGCCGTGTGATCACACCCCGCCGATCGATTTCCGACTCTGACCCCGTCGAGCTATGCAAATATCCCCATTGTCGGTATTCGGCCGAGGGATGACGCAATGGTTGGCACAGAGCGACCCGCTCTCGAGAATTTGAACAGCGATGATCTGAACAGCCGCAACGAGATCAACCGTCGTGCCGTGCGGTTCTCGTGGACCCACACCGCCGAGAGGTTCGCGCCGAGCCTGTCTCCCGGGCTCGCGTCGGGCTCCGACCTCACGGGCGCTCTCCTGCACGGGGTCTACGAGCTGATCGAACGTGACGCTTTCGCCATGGCCTGGCTGCAGCGTCGCGTCGGCAGGCAGCTCGACGTTGCCGCGTTACCCGACCCTGCCCTGGACGTCTCCCGCGCCCGCCTGGGCGAGAACGGGTACGCGCTCACGTTCGTCGAATTGACCAATAACATCGGGGTGCCGGCCGTGATGGCGGTGATCTCGCGGTCCGACAACCCGCATCTCGCGATCGGGCTCGGCGCGAACGTCTCCATTTCGCACGCGGCGGCGCGCGCTTACGCCGAAGCACTCGAGATGTCGGTGAACTTCTACGATTTCGCGTGGCGGCTCGCCAATCCGCGACTGCCCAGCGACCTGCATCAGCTCAACCTCGCCCCGAACCCGTACACAGTTCTCGAGCATGCGCGCATCACCTGATTTCCGCTGAACGGAGAGCGAGGAGATTGATGACTGCTTCGGTTGGCAAGACTTCCATTCGGGCCTGGCTGCTCATCGTCGCAGCGCTCGTTGTTGCGTTGTGCACGCCGGTTCAGGCGCAGGCCGACCCGACCGGCCGCCTAATTTACGACATCGTCGTCAGCGCGCCCGGCACGAGGAGTCAGGGCTGGACTGCGACGCTCTACGATTCGGCCGGCGACCCGATCGAAACCGAGGCGGGAAAGACAGTGATGACGCCGCTCGGGGAGTTCGTTCGCGTGCCCTGCGTCACCCCCTGGGACGCCTGCGGCATGATCCGCACCGACATGGCGGAATGGATGAAGACCAATCAAGCCAACGTGGTCATGGATTCCCAATCCTGGGCCTACCGCGTGTATTTGGACGCCGAAGCCTCCGGCGGCGAGGTGTGGACGAGCACGCTGCTCCACGACGGCGCGGAAATTGCACCCGGCATCAAACCGATTGACACCCCGATGGGCCCGTTCCGCACGGGCGGCCCGACGGCGACCGGTTGGGCGAAAGCCGGCTGGTTTCCGGTCAGCTGGCGAGAACCGATGCCGCCGGGGCAGCCCGCCGGGTGATGTCTTTTCACGCCTGCGCTACAGCTCCGTGATTATTCTCCTTCGCTGCTCCTGGTACTCGTTGTCGCTGACAACCCCCGACCGTCTGAGCTCCTCGAGCCTCCTCAACCGCTCCTCAACGGACATGCGGCTCTCCGATGGCATCCGCTCATCGAATTCGACGACCTGCTCGGCCACCCCCCGCGTGGTGAACGCATTGATCGCCGCAAACACCGTGATGGCCAACGCGATGATCGTCCAGACCACGCCGAAGGCCCCGAAGGTCGGGATAGCTATCGATACACCGAAAAGCACCAAGGCGATGCCGACGATCATGCTGAGAATCGAAGCCGGCTTGCTGGGTCTAACGCGTCCTCTTGACGTCATCGTGTTCTCTCCATGGTGTCGATGCACTTCCAGCTAGCTTCGGTCCGAGCGCGGCGCTGGTCAAGATCGTCTTCGTGATGGCGTCAGCCGGCTGAGGGCGGCTTCATGAAGACGTCGTTCAGAGTCACCGAGCGGAGCTTGCGGTCCCGGATGAGGTCGACGAAGTGGCCGTAGACGTGAGTGACCGGCTTGTGGTTGAGATGACCGATCACGATGGTCTGCGGGGTGAAGAACTTGTCGGCCGCCTTGACGATGGAGTCCTCGGTGAGGATCTTCGAATCCCCCAGGTCCCCCGACCAGAGCGTCATCACCGAGTAGCCGAGTGCCGCCGCAATTTCGTCGACGCGAGCGTTGCGGCTGCCGTACGGCGGCCGCAGGTACGGGCGAGCATTCGTGCCGTATGTGTTCTTCAAAAACGTGTGGTTGCGTGCGATTTCGTCGATCGCCTTCTTGACGGGCACGGCGGCCAAGTCCTGATGCGACCACGTGTGGTTTCCCAGCTGGATCTGCCCGGCGTCGACGAGCGGACGCAGCAGGTCTTTGTTGTCGGTCCAGGAGCCGTAGCGGCCGTTGACGAAATACGTCAAGCGCAGCCCGGTGTCCTTGGCGAATTGCGTGTACATGCGCACTACGTCGGTGTCGACTCCGTCGTCAAGGGTGAGCGCCAGCAGATCGCCGTCTCCGGGCAGTGCCCACAGAGCTCCGTTGCCCGGCAGGCTGATTCGCGACGGCGGGGGCGGCAACAGCCCGGGCGATCGGGCCGGCTGCGGTGACGGGGCAGCGTCTTTTGGCGCCGCAAGCACCTGCGGCGCCGCTCCCATCTCACAGCGGGCGAGGCCGACGCCGGACACGATGGCGACGGCAAGCCCAGCCATGAATTTCCGCCGATTGAGCTCAGACACCGCCGCGCACCGTACCACCTGTAACATCAGTAACTCTGTTCACACGCCGTGTGAGACCGTTGGTGCGTGCATGACGACATCGACCTGACCGACCTGGATCGGTTCGCGGCCGGATTCCCCCATCACGTGTTCGACGAACTGCGCCGAAGCTCACCGGTCTGGTTTCACCCTCCGACCGCGCACACGCCCGGCGGAGAAGGGTTCTGGGTGCTCAGCCGCTACGCCGACATCGTCACCGCCGCCGCCGACGCGCCCGCGTTCTCGTCGGAAACCGGTGGCGACCGGGAAGGCGGCGGCACGACGCTGGAGGACATGGGCCGCGCCTGGGCCATCGGCGTGCTGCTGAACATGATGGATGACCCGCGGCACGCGAAGTTCCGGAAGCTGCTGGCCCCGAGCGTGGCGCCGAGAACGTTGGCGGCTATCGAGCAGGACCTGCGCCAGCGAGCGGTCCAGATCGTCGACGCCGCGGTGGCCAAGGCCGACTGCGACTTCCTCGTCGACGTGGCCGCAGAGCTACCGTTGCAGGCTGTCGCGCAGCTGGTCGGGGTACCTCAGCAAGACCGTCACCAGCTGCTGAACTGGGCGAACGTCACCCTCGACTACGACGACCGCGAAGTCGGCGAGGCCACCGCGCGCACGCAGCAGGCGTCGGCGGAGATGTTCGCGTACGGCACGGAACTGCTCGAGCTGAAAAGGCGGGAGCCGGCCGACGACCTCCTGTCGGTGGTATCGCACGGCCGCATCGACGGTGAGCCGCTGTCGGACATGGAGCAGCACATGTTCTTCTCGCTGATCATCGCGGCGGGCAGCGAAACCACCCGCAACTCAATCGCGATCGGGATGAAGGCGCTTTCCGAGCGTCCCGACGCGCTGGAGGAGTTGCGCAAGGACAGGTCGCTGCTACCCAGAGCCGTCGAGGAGATCTTGCGGTGGGCGTCGTCGACGCCGTACAACCGCCGCACTGCCACCCGTGACGTCGAGATCGGCGGTCAGCAGATACGTGCGGGTGACAAGGTGACGCTGTGGTGGGCGTCGGCCAACCGCGACGAGTCCGTATTCGACGATGCCTACACGTTCGATATTGCGCGAAACCCGAACCCGCACTTGGCTTTCGGCCGGGGCGCGCACTTCTGCCTCGGCGCTGCGCTGGCACGGATGGAGATCCGCGTGGTGTTCGACGCGCTGCTGGACCGGGTGGGTTCGGTCGCGCTGACCGGGCCGGTGGAATACGTCCGCAGCAACAAGCACGCCGGCGTGCGACACATGCCGGTGCACCTCACGCCGTTGTAGCCGGCCCGCCCAGTCCGCTGCGAAAAAGCGTGTACCGACTCTGACCTCGTCGCGGGGTTGCCGCTTCAGGGCAGGTAGTCCGTCTGGTTCACCAGCCGCACCGACGCCTTGCCGTCAGGGTAGAACTCCGCGATCGACAGTGACGCCAGGTCCAGATGAATCCGGTACAGGATGCTCGAACTGGCGTCCAGAGCCAGCTGCAGCATCGTCTTGATCGGCGTCACGTGCGAAACGACGAGCACGTTGCCACCGCCGTAATCAGCGATGATCCGGTCGCGGGCGCGACGCACCCGGTGCTGCACGCTGGCGAAGCTTTCACCACCCGGCGGGGCAATGCTTGTGTCGCCCAGCCAGTTTCGGTGGTGCTCCGGATCGCGTTCAGCGGCTTCGACAAACGTCAGCCCCTCCCAAGCGCCGAAGTCCGTTTCGATCAGGTCCTCGTCGACGACGACGTCGACGCCCAGTGCCTTGGCCGCGGTGGCCGCCGTGTCGTAGGCCCGCTGCAACGGCGACGTGACGACGGCCGCGATCTTGCCGCGCCGGGCAAGATACTCGGCCGCGGCCTCGGCCTGACGCCGGCCGAAATCGGTCAGCGCCGGGTCACCGCGGCCGGAATAGCGGCGCTGGACGGACAACTCGGTCTGGCCATGGCGCAACAGCAGCAGCCTCGTCGGCGCGCCCTGCGCACCGGTCCAGCCGGCCGGTGACGACGACGCCTGTACGGCGGCGTCCATCGCCTCGTTGGCTAACCGGTCGGCGTGCGAATTCTGTTCGCGCGGAACCCATGTGAACGAGATCCGCTCGAAACCTGACGCCAGCTCACTGGCTTCGCGGTGCAGCCGGGCGATGTCGGGGTGCTTAACCTTCCAGCGTCCCGACATCTGTTCGACCACCAGTTTGGAGTCCAACCGCACCTCGACGTCGGTGGCTCCGAGCCTCGCCGCCTCGGTGAGACCTGCGATCAGCCCGCGATATTCGGCGACGTTGTTGGTCGCACTGCCGATGGCTTCCTTGATCTCGGCCAGAATCGTCGTGTGGTCGGCCGACCACACCACGGACCCGAACCCTGCCGGACCCGGATTGCCGCGCGAGCCACCGTCGGCTTCGATGATCACCTTCATCTGACCCTCAACAGGATCGCCCGACATTCCGGGCACCGCAGCACGTCGTCGTCGGCCGCCGCCGAGATGCGGGCCAGCTCACCCCGATCCAGCTCGATGCGGCACGCCCCGCACCGCTTGCCCTGCAGCAACCCCGCCCCGACGCCGGCCGACGAGCGCTGACGCTCGTACAGCGCAACGAGTTCGGGGTTCAGGCTCGCAACGAGTTCTGCCCGCCGTTGCGTGCGTTCTTCCGTGGTTTTGTCGAGCTCGGCCAACGCCTCGCCGAGCGCCTGCTGCACCGAGACGAGCTCGGCCTGCCGCGCGTCGATCGCGGCGAGCTCGCGAGCCTGGTTCAACTCCAGCTCCTCACGGCGCTCCATCACCTCCAGCAGCGAGTCCTCCAGGCTCGCCTGGCGCCGCTGCAACGTTCCCAGCTCGTGCTGTAAATCGTTGAGCTGCTTGGCATCCGTCGCTCCAGAGGCCAAAAGGGAGCGGTCTCGATCCTCACGCTGGCGCACGGCGTCGATCTCGGTTTCGAACCGGTTGACCTGCGTCTGCAGATCCTCCAGTGCCAGCTGCAGCGCGGCCAGACGATCGTTGGCCGCGCGCTGCTCTGCCTGCACCGCTTCGTATCGCTGGTTCTCGGGCAGGCGGGCACGGCGGTGCATGATCCGCGCCAGCTCCGCGTCGATCTCGACGACGTCGGCCAGCGAACGCTGTTGGTCTACAGCTGCTTTCATCACGTTATGTCCTCAATGTTCCACGGGTCGGTGCGGACGTCCGACACCCGCACGTCCAGCGATGGACCGAAATGCGTGCGCAACACGTCGGCTGCCTGTGTGCACCAAGGGAACTCGCTTGCCCAGTGTGCAACGTCGACCAGCGCCACGTCGGATGCCCGCCGGTGCTCGTCGGCCGGATGGTGGCGAAGGTCGGCGGTGACGTACACGTCGACGTCAGCGGCGGCCACCGCGTCGAGCAGAGAATCGCCTGCTCCCCCGCAGACCGCCACGCGCGCCACCTTCTGCTGCGGGTCACCGGCGGCGCGAACTCCCCACGAGGTGGCCGGGAGCGCACGGTGCACCCGAAACGTGAACGCGTGCAACGACTCCGGAGAAGGCAGCGATCCAATTCGGCCCAGGCCCACGTCCCCGGGCAGCGGTGCGAGCGGGAACACGTCGAACGCCGGTTCTTCGTACGGGTGCGCCGCACGCATCGCGGCGAGCACGGCCGGCCGGGCGGACGCCGGTGCGATGACCTCCACTCGGTCCTCCGTCACTCGTTCGACGGATCCGACGCGGCCGATCGCCGGCGTCGCGCCCTCGTGCGGCAGAAACTGGCCGGTGCCTGTCACGCTCCAACTGCAGTGGGAGTAGTCGCCGATCTGCCCCGCACCGGCGTCGAACACCGCGGCCCGGACCGCTTCCGCGTTCTCCGGCGGGACGAACACCACCCACTTGTCCAGCGCGGGACCGTCGGAAAGCGGCGACAGCACACCGTCGACATCGACACCGAGAGTGTGCGCCAGCGCGTCGGACACTCCGGGGGATGCCGAGTCTGCGTTCGTGTGGGCTGTGAACAGCGAACGGCCGGTGCGGATCAGGCTGTGCACCAGCGCGCCTTTCGGTGTGGAGGCCGCCACCGTGTCGACGCCGCGCAAGAGCAGCGGGTGGTGCGCGAGCAGCAGTCCGCCGTCGGGCACTTCGGCGGCGACTTCCGCGGTGGCGTCGACGGCGACGACGACATCGCTCACGGTGTCGGCCGGATCTCCGCACACCAGGCCGACCGAATCCCACGGTTGCGCCAATCGCGGTGGATACGCCTGCTCCAAGACGTCGACGATGTCGGCCAGTCGCACGCTCATGCCATGATCTCCGAAAGCGCGGCAACCAAAGTCGGCCACTCGGGCCGCACTGCTGCTCGTAGGTACTGCCCGTCGAGGCCGACGAACGTGTCGCAACGGCGGACCGCGATCCCCTTCTCGGCCAAGTGCTTTCGCACCAGGTGCGCGTCTGGAACTTCGAACAGCACGAAGGGTGCGCAGCCCTCGACCACGTGTGCGCCCGCAAGCGTGAGTCCACGGCACATGTCGGTGCGCATCGTGGCCAGGTGCACCGCTTGGTCTTGCGCGGTTGCGGTCGCCTTCGCGGAATTGCATGCGATCAGCGCCTCCAACTGCAGCGTGCCGAGCGGCCAGTGTGGGCGGGTAGCAGTCAATCGGCTCAGGAGTTCCGGCGCGCCGAGCGCATACCCGACCCGAAGGCCCGGCAGCGCCCACGTCTTGGTGAGGCTGCGTACCACCAGCACGTCAGGCAGCGTGTCACCGGCCAGCGACTCCGGCTCGTCCGGTGTCGCGTCGGCGAAGGCCTCGTCGACGACGACGACCCGGCCCGGCCGGCGCAGCCGCAGGATGTGCTCGCGTGGATGCAGCACCGATGTCGGGTTGGTCGGATTGCCCACCACCACGAGGTCGGCCTCGTCGGGCACCTCGGCACCGTCGATGGTGAACGGCGGACCCAGGACGGCGTGCTCGACCGGAACCCCGGCGGCCGTCAGCGCGGCTTCGGGTTCGGTGAAAGACGGGGCGAACACCACAGCCAGCTGTGGCCGCAGGTTGGCCAGCAGCGGAAACGCCTCCGTTGCGCCGGTCAGGAGGACCACCTCGTCGTCTCGTCGGCCGTGACGGGCGGCGACGGCCGCGGTGGCCGCGTGTTCGTCGGCCTGGCTGGGGTAACGGCCGAGGTCGGCGAGCCGGGCGCGCAGCCGGGCCAGCAACCAGGCCGGCGGCGCGGAGGCGCGCACGTTGACGGCGAAGTCCAGCATCCCGGGCAGCGCCGCTTGGTCGCCGTGATACCGCACAAGGGACAATGTACGGGTGACGTTCCGGCCGCAACTCGTCATCTTCGACCTGGACGGCACGCTGACCGACTCTGCTGCCGGCATCGTGTCGAGTTTCCGGCATGCGCTCGGCGCGGTCGGGGTGCCGGTACCGGACGACCCCGACTTGGCGGCGTTGGTGGTCGGGCCGCCGATGCACCAGACGCTGGGCTCGCTTGGTCTCGGCGAGAAGACCGACGCCGCGGTTGCGGCGTACCGCGCCGACTACACCGCCCGCGGGTGGGAGCTGAACGAGGTGTTCGACGAGATCCCCGAACTGCTGGCCGACTTACGCGCAGCGGGCGTGCGGCTCGCGGTGGCGACATCCAAGGCGGAGCCGACGGCCCGCAAGATCCTCGAGCACTTCGGTCTCGACGACCATTTCGAGGTGATCGCCGGTGCCAGCCCGGACGGTGTGCGCGCGACCAAGGCCGAGGTCGTTGCGCATGCGCTGTCCCAACTCGACCCGCTGCCAGAGCACGTGCTCATGGTCGGCGACCGTTCCCACGACGTGCACGGTGCGTCACATCACGGCATCGAGACCGTGGTTGTCGAATGGGGTTACGGCGGCAGCGATTTCGACGATCCTGCCGTTGCGCGTCCGCTCGGCCAGGTTGCGACGGTCTCGGCGTTGCGCGAGGTGCTCGGTGTCTGACCAGCTGCACGTCACGTTCGTGTGCACGGGCAACATCTGCCGCTCGCCGATGGCGGAGAAGATGTTCGCCCACCAGCTGCGCGAACGCGGTTTGCACGAGCACGTGCGGGTGACGAGCGCGGGCACCGGTGACTGGCACGTCGGGTGCGAGGCCGACTCGCGTGCCAGTCGCGTACTGCGCGCGCACGGGTATCCGACAGCGCACTGCGCGGCCCAGCTCGACGATGACCACTTGAGCGCGGATCTCGTTATCGCGCTGGGCCGCAACCATGCGCGGATGCTTGCGCATCTCGGCGTGCCGAGCGACCGGGTGAGGCTGCTGCGGTCGTTCGACCCGCGCTCCGGCGCGCACGCTCTTGACGTCGAAGACCCCTACTACGGGGCGCACGCAGACTTCGAGGAAACATTCGTGGTGATCGAGGCGTCGTTGCCCGGGCTGCACGACTGGGTCGACGAGCAGCTTGCCGTCCGGGGTCTGGTCGGCTGATGCGCCGCTGGGCCTTTGTGTTCCGGCCGGGGTGGATCGCCCTGGCCCTGGTGGTCGCGGCGTTCGCGTACCTGTGTTTCACCGTGCTCGCGCCGTGGCAACTCGGCAAGAACACCAAGACGTCACGCGAGAACGACCAGATCGCTGTGTCGTTGAAGTCCGATCCGGTGCCTGTGACGTCGCTTCTGCCGCAGGCAGATTCGGCGCAGTGGCGGCGAGTGACCGCGACCGGTCACTACCTCGAGGTGTCGGCTCTGGCGCGGCTGCGGGTCGTCGAAGGTCAGCCGGCGTTCGAAGTGTTGACGCCGTTCGCCGTCGACGGAGGACCGACCATGCTCGTCAACCGCGGATACGTGCGTCCGCTGGAGGGCTCGCGGGTGCCGCCGATTCCGCCCGCGCCGATGTCGCCGGTGACGATCACGGCACGGCTGCGGGATTCGGAGCAGCGTGCGGACAAGCCACCGATCACCGAAAGCGGCATGGCTCAGGTGTATTCGATCAACACCCAGCAGGTCGGCGAAGTGACCGGCACGTCGCTTGCGCAGCCGTATCTGCAGCTCGTCGAGGATCAACCGGGCGGTCTGGGTGTCTTGCCGCTGCCACATCTCGACGCGGGACCGTTCCTGTCGTACGGAATCCAGTGGATCGCGTTCGGGATTCTGGCGCCAATCGGCCTGGGGTACTTCATTTTTGCGGAAATCAAACAGCGGCGCAGGGAGTCTGCTGAAAAACCCACCGAGCCGGTGACGACCGAGGAGAAGCTGGCCGACCGCTACGGCCGCAGGCGCTGACGGGCCTTCTCCATTTCGTCGTACGCGCACGTCGTCATGGCGGCGGTGGTATCGCCTCGCCCTCGTGTGCGAGCGATTCGTAAGTATCGTCGCCGAGGATTTCGCGCATATGGAAATTGCGGTGCCGAGCTCCGGAAGGGTCGATTCGACCATGGGGCTGACGGCGGCGAACCCGGCGATGCGGGCCGCCGAGACGCTGCTATAGCACTTTGTCCCCGAGGATGCCGGCGACAGCCATTCCGACGACCGCGGCGGCAATCTGCACCATCCGCGACAGCCGAATCGCGCGGCGCAGATCGTCGACCGTCGGCACAGCGCCGTCGCCGAGGGTGGGACGGATCTCCAGCCCGTGCGGGTAACGTGTCGGGCCGCCAAGGCGCACACCGAGTGCACCGGCGAACGCGGCCTCCACTACTCCCGCGTTCGGGCTGGGATGCCGTGCTGCGTCACGGCGCCAGGCTCGCACGGCACCCGTCGGGGATCCGCCGACGATTGGAGCACACAAGACAACGAGAACCGCGGTGAGCCGAGCCGGCACAAGGTTGGCGAGGTCGTCCAATCGCGCTGCGGCCCAACCGAACCGGGTGTACCGCGGCGTCCGGTAGCCGATCATCGAGTCGAGCGTGTTGATCGCACGGTACACCAGCGCGCCCGGTGCACCGCCGGCCGCCGCCCACAGCAGCGGGGCGACCTGCGCGTCGGAAGTGTTCTCGGCCAACGACTCCAGCGCGGCGCGCGCCAACCCGTCGGCGTCGAGCACCAACGGGTCGCGGCCGCACAGCGACGGCAGCAGCCGCCTGGCCGCGTCGACGTCGTCGGCGTCCAGCGTGTCCGCCATGTCGGACACCGCCCGAAGCAGCGAGGTCCCGCCCAGCGCGACCCACGTCGCAGAAGCGATGCCGAGCCGGCCGGCAACGCGCTCGACCGCCACACCCAGAAGCACCACTCCACCCAGCAATGCGCCGACGTGGACGACACCGGCCCACCTCGCGTCGCGGTACGTCACACGTTCCAGCGCAGCGGACGTCGTGCCGAACCCGGCCACCGGGTGACGGCGGTGCGGGTCGGCAATCGCCAGGTCTGCCAGCCAGCCGGCGCACAGCCCGACGGTTCTGCGCCCAAACACTTCGGCAGCGTCTCACATCGTGATGTACTGCCTGCATGAGGCGACGTCCGGCTCGAGTCGCGGATCTGCTTAACCCGGCGGCGCTGTTGCTGCCGGCCGCGAACGTGATCATGCAGTTGTCGGCACCCGGAGTCGGATACGGGGTGCTGGAAAGCCCGGTCGACTCGGGCAACGTGTACAAGCATCCGTTCAAGCGGGCGCGAACCACGGGCACCTATCTGGCGGCGGCCACGATAGGCACCGACGCGGACCGTGAGCTGATCCGACGTGCTGTCGACACCGCCCACGCGCAGGTCCGCTCGACCACCCAAAGCCCGTTGTCCTACAACGCATTCGACCCGAAGCTACAACTTTGGGTGGCCGCATGCCTGTACCGCTACTTCGTCGACCAGCACGAGTTCCTTTACGGGCCAATGGATGACGACGTCGCGGAAGCGGTGTATCAAGATGCCAAGCGGCTCGGCACCACGCTCCAGGTGCCGGAACGAATGTGGCCGGCAGACCACATCGCATTCGACGAGTACTGGAAGCGTTCGCTCGACGAGTTGAGGATCGATCCGCCGGTGCGGCGTCACCTGTTCGGGGTGGCCAGCATGGCCTTTCTGCCATGGCCGCTTCGGACCATCGGTGGTCCACTGAATCTCTTTGCCACGACAGGGTTTCTGCCCCCGGAGTTCCGCGCGCACATGCAGTTGCCGTGGACGCAGCGGCAGCAACGCCGTTTCGAATGGCTGTTGACGACGCTGCGGTTGGCGGATCGGGTGATCCCGCGGCAACTGTGGCTGCTCGGCTACCAGATGTATCTGTGGGACATGCGATCTCGCGCCAATCGGGGCCGGCGAATCGTTTGAGCGCAGCTAGTCACCGCGATCCGGCTCGGGGCCGAACCGAAAACGACGGCCCGTGATCGAGATGATCGGCGCGATGCGCACATAGTGGGCTTTCTCCGTCGCGGTCCACGGCACCAAACCAGCGCGGTCCGCCTCTTCGATCTCCTCGTCGGAACGCAGCGTGCGCGTTCTGCCCCGCACGATGACACTCCAGCCCTGCGCGGCGTCGTACGCGTCAGCCTCGAACAAGACCTCGTTGGTCATCACGGCGCTGGTTAACTTCGTTCCTTCCGCGGTACGAAAGAGCACGGAGCGGTTTTGAACCGCGAAGTTGACCGGAAAGATTTCAGGCCGACCATCGACGCTGGTGACCAAGCGGCCCACGGCTACGCTCGACAGCAGGTCCCAGCTCTCGCTCGCCGAGAGGATGGTGACAGCATCAGTGCCAGACACAACAGCAGTCTATTCATGGAGGAGCCATGCCTGACTTCCCCGGGCTCGCACACGTCGCGTTGACGGTCAAGGACATGGAAGTCAGCGGTCCGTGGTATCGGCGGCTGCTGGGCGCCGATCCAGTTCTCGACGAACACACCGACGCCGGATTCCGCCACCTCGTCTGGCTGCTCGACGGCGGCACACTGCTCGGCATCCACCAACACGAGCGCGGAGTGCCCGACGAGAGATTCAGTGAGTTCCGGGTCGGACTCGACCACGTCGGCTTCGGGTGCGCGAACCGGGGCGAGCTGGAGAAGTGGATGGACCGGCTCAACGAGCTCGGTATCAGCCACGGCGGCGTCGTCGACGCCGGCTACGGATCCGGTCTGAGCTTCCGCGACCCCGACGGCATCGCGCTGGAGTTTTTTGCGCCGCTGTCAGCTTAGGCACTTGGCCAGGCGGAGTTAGTTCCGGCCGCCATGTGGGTAAAAACTGGCCATGCCGTTAGCTGCCGACACGGCATTCGCCGGATACACCGTCCTGCGGCTACTGGGCTCGGGAGGTATGGGCGAGGTGTACCTCGCCCAGCATCCGCGCCTGCCTCGACGGGACGCGCTGAAGGTCCTGCGCGCGGACATCTCCGCTGACTCCGACTACCGGCAGAGGTTCGCCAGGGAGGCGGAACTGGCCGCGAAGTTGTGGCACCAGAACATCGTCAGCGTCCACGATTGCGGAGACGACGACGGCCGGCTGTGGATCTCAATGCGGTATGTCGACGGCACCGACGCGGGCCGCCTGCTACAGGATCGGTATCCGACCGGGATGCCGTTGTCGACGGTAATCGAGATCGTCTCCTCCGTCGCGGCGGCTTTGGACTACGCCCATGCACAGGGAGTCCTTCACCGGGACGTCAAGCCCTCGAACATCTTCATCGCCCAGCCTGAGGACGGCCAGCAGCGCATCTTGCTCGGCGACTTCGGTATCGCACGCGACCTCGGCGACAGCAGCGGGCTGACCGTCACCAACACGGCTGTCGGAACCGTGGCGTACGCCGCTCCGGAACAGTTGGTGGGTCGGCCGGTGGACGGCCGCGCCGATCAATACGAATTGGCGGCGACCGCCTACCACCTGCTGACCGGAGCGTTTCTGTATCCGTACTCCAACCCCGCGGTTGTCATCGGTCAGCATCTGACTGCGCAGCCGCCGTCGCTGGCAGATACCCGCCCGGAACTCGCCGCCGCTCGACGCGGTACTGCGCAAGGCGCTGGCCAAGAATCCGGCGGATCGCTTCGGCTCATGCACGGAGTTCGCTCGTGCTCTGGCCAACGCGACGGCGATGCCGCCACCGACGTACCCGACGTATCCCCTGCCTGCCCCTGCGCCAGCGCCCACGCGGTGGCCCAGCTTGTTGGCGGCTGTGGCATTGGCCGTCGCGGTGTGTGTCGCGGCTTATGTCGGCATCAAGGTCATCAACCGATCACCAGCACCGCCACAGCAGTTCGCGCTCACCGGGACCGTGCATCTCCCCGGTGACAACGTGACCACCTCGGGCCTGCCAGCGGCATACCGCTGCGCCGGCGCCGAGGGCCTCGGTGACGTCACACCGGGTGCGTCGGTGACTGTGGCCGACGACGCCGGAAAGCTCCTGGCGAAGGGCAGTTTGGAAAGCAGCTACCTGGCAAGCGGTTCCTGCAACATGTCGTTCACGATCGACAACGTCCCGAGCGGGGCGAACTTCTATCGCGTGCAGGTCGCACGCCAGGGCGAATTCTCTTTCACCGAATCGGAAGCCGAAGCGGGAGTTGACATTACGCTGGGCAGTTCAGGGCCGAGCGACGTACGACGACTGCACCGCCGGCCGCCGTCGACTACGTCCGAGCATCGACCACGTCGCCAATGCCGGATCCGAAGAACCGCGCTGCACCAACTGCGGGCACAGGCCGCGGCCGACCAGCCACGGTTGCCGCGTCCCAGTGACCGCTGGGTGCCGCAGTTGAGCTCCAAAACCGGGACCGAAGCCGAAGGAACCGTCTGGACCTACGCGAAGATCTGGCAGGAACACCATGTAGCGTTTGCGACAGCAATATCCGGGCGTCATGACCGCTGCTGTGGTCAAGCGACTGGCCGGTATTCGACGCAGAGACTATTGGGTCACCGTCGCCGGTATCGGTACCTTCCACGACTACCGGGGTGCGCTGGCGTGGTGCACACGCCAGGGATATTCGACCGGAACCACTGCTTCGCCAAGCTGATCAGCACAACGCATGGGGCCGACGGCACCACGAAGATCAACCCGTAGCGAGCAGGACTAGGGTCGCCTAATGCCGCTACGACACGTCGATCCGAACCGGCCGAATACCCCTTTGATACGCATGCTGAACAAGTTCGCGCGTTCGCGGACGGGCCAGTTCGTCGCCAAACACGTTGCCTCCAAAACAGATCCGTGGCTCGGACGGATCAGCAACGGCCGGGTGAGCTGGGGCATGTTCAATGCGCCATCGGCGACGCTGAAGATGACCGGCGCCAAATCCGGTCAGCCGCGGCAGGCGCAGCTCGTCTATTTCAACGACGGCAGCGACGTGATCGTCGTCGCCTCCAACTACGGCGGCGAAAAGCACCCGCAGTGGTACCACAACCTCAAGGCGCATCCGGAATGCGAGTTCGGCGGTGAGGCGTTCCGCGCCACCGAAGTCACCGAGCCCGCCGACTATCAGCGCCTGTACGAGCTTGCCGAGCGCTTCTACGGCGGATTCTCCGATTACAAGGCCAAGACCGCGCGGGTAGGTAGGGGGATACCGGTTTTTCGATTGAGGCCGAGCAGCCACTGACCTGGCGGACTCGACATCGTAAAGCTGGTCAGCGGGACTGCCGGTGCTGACGTCGGAATTACGGCTGTGCTGTTTCGCTTCGCCGACTCGACGACAGATGGAAACATCACCCGCAAATCTTGGTGAGCGAGTTGGAAGGAAACGAGTGTGACTGAACCATTCCGCGGGGTCATCAAGCTCGATGTCCGCGACTCCGTACCTGACTGGGGGCCGTACGCCCTCAAGAAGGCCCCGGAGGGCGCCCCCAACGTTCTGATCGTGCTTTACGACGACACCGGCCTGGCCTCGTGGTCGCCGTACGGCGGACGGATCAACATGCCGACGCTGGACCGGCTGGCAGACAACGGCGTCACCTACACCCAGTGGCACACCACGGCGCTGTGCTCGCCCACCCGCTCTACCTTCCTGACCGGGCGTAACCACCACGTCAACCGGTGCGCGTCGATCACCGAGGGGTCCATGGGATTTCCCGGCGCCTCCGGTCGACTGCCCGCGGAGTGCGCGACCATCGCGCAAGTGCTTCAGGACAACGGCTACGGCACATTCTGGCTCGGCAAGAACCACAACGTGCCCGTAGAGGACATCTCGGCCGGCGGCAGCCGGTCGGAGTGGCCACTGTCGAAGGGGTTCGACCGGTTCTACGGCTTCCTCGGCGGGGAGACCAACCAGTGGTATCCCGACCTGGTGGAGGACAACCACTTCATCGAGGCGCCCTACTCGCCGGAGGAGGGCTATCACCTGTCCAAGGATCTCGCCGATCAAGCCCTCCGGATGCTGCGCGATCTGCGTTCGTCGACGCCGTCCAAGCCATGGTTCATGTGGTTCTGCCCCGGCGCCAACCATGCGCCGCACCACGCCCCGCAGGATTACATCGACAAGTACAAGGGTGTTTTCGACGACGGTTACGAGGCTTATCGCGAGTGGGTGCTCAAGCGCATGATCGAGCGCGGTGTCCTCCCGGCGGGCACCGAGCTCACCCCGCTGAACCCGATGCCCGCCGACGTCGCGAACGAGGCGGACTACGTGCGCCCTTGGGACGAGCTCAACGACGAAGAGAAGCGGCTGTTCTGCCGGATGGCCGAGGTGTATGCGGCCATTTCGGAGTACACCGACGTCCAGGTCGGCCGCATCATCGATTTCCTTGAGCGCACCGGCCAACTCGACAACACACTGATCCTCTACTGCGCAGACAACGGCGCTTCTGGGGAAGGCACACCGAACGGCTCGGTGAACGAGAACAAATTCTTCAACGGCTACCCCGACAGTCTCGAGGAGAACCTCGCCTACCTCGATACGCTCGGCAGCCCCGAAACCTACAACCACTATCCGACCGGATGGGCGGTGGCGTTTTCGACTCCATTCCAGATGTTCAAGCGCTACTCGCAGTTCGCCGGCGGCACCTGCGATCCACTTGTCGTTCACTGGCCCAAGGGAATCAAGGCCAGAGGCGAGATGCGCCACCAGTATCACCACTCCACCGACATCGTGCCGACGATTCTCGACGCGGTCGGTCTGGAGATGCCCACCGTCTACCGCGGAGTCGACCAGTATCCGCTCAACGGCGTCTCGATGCGGTACAGCTTCGACGACCCGCACGCGCCGACCACCAAGAAGCGGCAGTACTACGCCATGCTCGGTACCCGCGGCATCTGGCAGGACGGCTGGAAGGCCGCCGCCCTGCACGCGCCGATCAGCGGCAAGGGGCATTTCGACCAGGACCGTTGGGAGCTTTACCACGTCGACGAGGACCGCGCGGAGGCGCGCAATGTCGCCGACCAGTATCCAGAGAAGCTGCAGGAACTGATCGACGCCTGGTTCGCCGAGGCGGACGCCAATTACGTTCTGCCCCTTGATGACCGGACCGCGATCGAGCAAATCAGCGAACAGCGGCCACAAGGCGAGGCGCCCCGCTCCCGCTACATCTACTACCCCGACACCACGCCGGTGCCCGAGGCGGCCGCGGTCAATATCCGGGGCCGCTCGTACAAGATCCTCGCCGACGTCGAGGTGACGCCCGACTCCGAGGGCGTGATCTTCGCGCACGGCTCCCGGTTCGGCGGCCACACCCTGTTCATCAAGGACCGCAAACTGCACTACGTGTACAACTTCCTGGGCATCAAACCAGAGCAGACGCTCGTGTCTTCACAGCTCGAACCGGGCGATTTGACCCTCGGGGTCGAGTTCATCCGGGAAGGTGCCGGCGAGCACGGCGAATCGCTGGGCACCGCGAAACTGTATGTCGGACAACAGGTGGTGGCCGAGGAGCCGATGCGCACGCAGATCGGCCCGTTCACCCTGGCCGGCGACGGGCTGTGCGTCGGGTTCGACAGCGCCGACCCGGTCAGCCGGGTCTATTCGCCCGGGTTCTCGTTCACCGGCGGGCGCATCCTCGGCGTCGGCGTCGAGGTCGGCGAAGAGCAGTACCTCGACCTTGAGCGCGAGGCCGCGGCGGCCTTCGCCCGCGATTAGCCCCTGTCTCAGAGAGGGCGCGGGCCAGCAATCGGCGCCTCGCTCAGGGTCCTCAGGGTTGCGTGGGATCGACCGCCTCGGGTTCGGTCGCTAGGCCGCTGATTAGTGGCCGGGTCCCATCCTGCCGCCGGGTCCCATCATGCCGCCGGGTCCCATCATGCCGCCGGGTCCCATCATTCCCTGCATCATCGCGGGCATCCCGTCCTGGACGAAGCCGGTGACCTCGAGGGCGTGTGCGCGGATCACTTCTATGAGGTTCGGATCGTCAGCGGTTTCCTCGGCGATCACTCCGGTCGGGGTGAGTGTCAGTTGCCGTCGGTAGCCACCAGCGTTACGAAAGAGGGCTGGCAGCGTCGGACTCATGCACATGACCTCGTCACCCCGGTCGAGGTGGGAGTACATGCTGGACACATGCTCGTGAAGTTGCGCGGCGAGGCCTGGCGAATTCGATTCTGTGGTGGTACGCACGCCGCCGGGAATCTCCTCCACGGTGCGGCTGATCTCGTTGTGCCGACGGAACATGTCCATATATCGGCTCATGTCCGCTGGGCCGCCCATCATGCCATCGTCAGTGAGGCGGATGGCCGGACCACTGCGATCAGAAGGTCCGAGAACGCCGCGGGCATAGCGCAGCCCGAGGGCACTACCTATTCCGAGTGCGCCGAGGACGCCGATTGAAATGAGCGCCGCACGCCGCGTCAACTTCGCCTGTGTGTCAGTCGAGTCGGACATGAGTATCCCCGTTCAGACGTAGAGGTCACTGCCCAGGCATCTGCCCTTCGGGCGTCATCTGCCCTGGCGCCATCTGCCCTGGCGCCATCTGGCCTGCGGGCATCATCATGTCTCCGGGCATCATCATCACGCCTCCGGGCATCATCATGGTTTGGTCCATGGATAGGCCGCAGCTCGTCATCAGATTCGCAACCGGCTGGTGCATGTTCTGGAACGCGGCAGCCACGTCGGGGTGAGTGGTGTTGTAGTCGTTGATCGCGGCCTGCCGCTGCTCGGCGGTTGGCATATTTCTTGCGCTGGTGAGCGCCTGCTGAACGTCCGGATGGGCGTCCAGATAGTCGGCCATCTGGTTCATCGCGGTGGAATGCGCCCGCATCAGCGCAGCCGGAGAACACTGATCTGCTGACGGCTGGGCTTCTGCAGCACTGCCTGAGGCGAGCGCCACTGCTCCCGCCACCACGGCCACCGCCACCGGCCGGCCCACGCCCTGCAACCAACCGCCATGTGCACCGAGACTCATCGTCATCACCCCTTCCCGGGACTTGTACCTGTTTCCGATACGCCGCGAGGCGTCGTCGTTGAGGTCGAACGTAATACGACTTGCTGTGACCCAACAGTGAACCGGTGTCCGCGACGGCGGTCGGCAACGACGAGTCCTTAAAGCGTCGTTCCACAGCCCGGATCCGTCAACCCTTACTGCTGACCCGTTCCGCTACGAATGCGATAACAGCGTCGAAACCCGCGGGCGATAAATGCGGTGGGCGCGGACGGTATCGAACCGCCGACCGCTGGTGTGTAAAACCAGTGCTCTACCACTGAGCTACGCGCCCGTTGCGGGCAGGCTACCGGCTCTGGCCGCGCCGACGAAAATTCATGCCTACCCGACGAGCGTGCGTCTCGTGCCAGGCGCGCCGGCGTGTCTCTGGCATGACACGCACCCTCGCGCCACGGGCTAAGACTGCAGGGCTGCCAGCGCCGACTTCCACAGGCTCTGGTCCCGCGGCTCGCCCGGCTGCTTCATCTCCGCGAACCGGACGATGCCTGAACGGTCCACCACGAATGTGCCCCGGTTCGCGAACCCCGCGTCGTCGTTGAACACCCCGTACGCCTGAGCGACCGCGCCGTGCGGCCAGAAATCCGACAGCACCGGAAAGGTGAACCCGCTCTCGGCAGCCCAAATCTTGTGCGTGGGAGGCGGTCCCACCGAGATGGCCAGAGTCTGCGTGTCGTCGTTCTCGTATTCGGGGAGATGGTCGCGGATCTCGTCGAGCTCACCCTGGCATATACCGGTGAACGCGAGCGGGAAGAACACCAGCAGCACGCTCTTGCGGTCGCGGAAGTCGCTCAGCGACACCTCTTGCTGGTTCTGGTCGCGCAGCGTGAAGTCCGGCGCGGGGCTTCCGACCTCGATCATCGGTGCCGTCTCTTCTTCGCGCGAGCGCTCATCAGCGCCTCCCCGCCCGCGACTTCGGCTGCACCAGCCGGCTTGCACTCCAGTCCCCGAGGTTGGCCGATGACGTCTGCATCAATCCCGCCGTAGGAGCCGACTCGGAGATCTCGGCCGGCAGCACATGTCCTGGTTTGCCCGTCTTCGGAGTCAGCACCCAGATGACCCCGTCATCGGCCAGCGGAGTGATCGCGTCCATCAGCCGGTCGACCAGATCGCCGTCCCCGTCCCGCCACCACAGCAACACGACGTCGATGACCTCGACCGCATCCTCGTCGAGGAGCTCGCTACCGCAGGCATCCTCGATGTCGGCGCGGATCTCGTCGTCGGTGTCCTCGTCCCAGCCCAACTCCTGAACAACCTGGTCTTTTTCGATGCCCAGTCTGCGGGCGTAGTTCGGGGCGTCACCCGCCGCGACCACCGTGAGTCCTCCTTTGTCCGAGTATCCGAGCGCCTGCGCTGTCGCCCTATCGTCGCACGCGAAGGCGCGGCGCCCTAGCACTAAGGGCCGCATCGCTCACGGCGAGCCACCGCATGTGTTCAGCGCGTTGTCGTTGGCTTGGTTGAATTTGTCGACCTCGGCATTGAATTCCTGCTGGCCGTAGCGCTCGGCCACGGCCTTGGCCACCGCGCGTGTGGCGTCCACCCAAGCCGTGAACGCATCGCGCACCGCAGGCAGCAGCGCGGAGTTGAGGGTGGCCGCCACCGCGTCTGCGCCACGGTTCAGCGTGTCGACCGCCGCCTGGGCCTTGGGCCCGATCTCCGCCTCGTTGCGACCCCCGACGGCGTTGACGTAGGCGTTGATCGCCGTGACGGCGTCCACGCTCGTGCCGCTGAGCACTTCGCACGCATTGGCGACGGCCTCGGCGGTCATCGACTCCCGGCTCGACGATTCCCGCTCGCTGGCCGACGCCGCCGACTGCGACAGCGAATCGGTCACCCAGGTCCGGTAGTTGCGCGCGTCGTTTGTGTTCAGGGTCGACGTGCCGCTGATGACGTTGGTGCAGCCGACCACCACCATCGATGCTGTCGCGATCAGGCCGGCGATCAGTGCGGCGATCCGCCATCGCCCGCCGCCGACCCCCAGCACAGCCGAAGAGGTTACCGGCTATGAGTGCATGTGGGGCACGATTGGTGGACGATGGAGGTATCCGTGCACCGCCTGATGAGGAGCGGAAGTTGACCACCGAGTTCGCGCGTCGCGATCTGGCCCAAAACCCAACGGGCTCAAACGAATCCGACCGGGTACGGGTGATTCGGGAAGGTGTGGCGTCCTACCTTCCCGACATCGACCCGGAAGAGACCGGCGAGTGGCTGGAGTCGTTCGACGACGTCCTGGCGCGCTCCGGCTCGTCGCGGGCCCGCTACCTGATGCTGCGCCTGCTGGAACGCGCCGGCGAGCAGCGCGTCGCGATCCCGGCGCTGACGTCCACCGACTACGTCAACACCATCCCGACCGAACTGGAGCCGTGGTTCCCCGGCGACGAAGAGTTGGAGCGGCGTTATCGGCGCTGGATCCGGTGGAACGCGGCGATCATGGTGCACCGTGCGCAACGGCCCGGCGTCGGTGTGGGCGGGCATATTTCGACGTACGCGTCGTCGGCGGCGCTCTATGAGGTCGGGTTCAACCACTTCTTCCGGGGCAAGAGCCATCCCGGCGGTGGCGACCAGGTGTTCATCCAGGGCCACGCCTCCCCCGGCATCTACGCGCGCGCCTTCCTGGAAGGCCGGCTCACCGCCGACCAGCTGGACGGCTTCCGCCAAGAGCACAGCCACCCAGGCGGCGGCCTGCCGTCATATCCGCATCCGAGGCTGATGCCGGACTTTTGGGAGTTCCCGACGGTGTCGATGGGGCTCGGTCCGCTCAACGCGATCTTCCAGGCGCGGTTCAACCACTACCTGGACGACCGCGGCATCAAGGACACCTCCGACCAGCACGTGTGGGCGTTCTTGGGCGACGGCGAGATGGACGAGCCCGAAAGCCGCGGCGCGGCGCACGTGGCCGCGCTGGAGGCGCTGGACAACCTGACGTTCGTCGTCAACTGCAACCTGCAGCGCCTCGACGGGCCGGTGCGCGGCAACGGCAAGATCATCCAGGAGCTCGAATCCTTCTTCCGCGGCGCCGGCTGGAACGTGATCAAGGTGGTGTGGGGCCGCGAGTGGGACGCGCTGCTGCACGCCGACCGCGACGGCGCGCTGGTGAACCTGATGAACACCACTCCCGACGGCGACTACCAGACGTACAAGGCCAACGACGGCGCCTACGTCCGCGAGCACTTCTTCGGCCGCGACCCGCGCACCAAGGCATTGGTGCAGAACATGTCCGACGACGAGATCTGGAGCCTCAAGCGCGGCGGCCACGACTACCGCAAGGTGTACGCGGCCTACCGCGCGGCGATCGAGCACAAGGGTCAGCCCACCGTGATCCTCGCCAAGACCATCAAGGGCTACTCGCTGGGCAAGCACTTCCAGGGCCGCAACGCCACCCATCAGATGAAGAAGCTTGCGATCGAAGACCTCAAGTACTTCCGCGACGCGCAGCGAATCCCGGTGTCGGACAAGGAACTCGAGGAAAGCCCCTATCTGCCGCCGTACTACCACCCCGGCCCGGACTCGGCGGAGATCCGCTACCTGCTCGACCGGCGGCGCGCGCTCGGCGGATTCGTCCCCGAACGTCGCACCAAATCCAAGGCGTTGACCCTGCCGCCCCGCGACATCTACAAGTCGGTCAAGAAGGGCTCCGGCAACCAGGAGGTCGCCACCACGATGGCGACCGTGCGGGTGTTCAAAGAACTGTTGCGCGACAAGGAGATCGGCGGCCGAATCGTCCCCATCATCCCCGACGAGGCACGCACCTTCGGGATGGACTCGTGGTTCCCGTCGCTGAAGATCTACAACCGCAACGGGCAGCTGTACACGTCCGTCGACGCCGAAATGATGTTGGCCTACAAGGAAAGTGAAATAGGCCAGATCATCCACGAGGGCATCAACGAGGCCGGCTCCACCGCCACGTTCACCGCCGCGGGCACGTCTTACGCGACGCACAACGAGCCGATGATCCCGATCTACATCTTCTACTCGATGTTCGGGTTCCAGCGCACCGGCGACGGGTTGTGGGCCGCCGCCGACCAGATGGCTCGCGGCTTTTTGCTCGGCGCCACCGCCGGCCGCACCACACTCGTCGGCGAGGGATTGCAGCACAACGACGGCCACTCCCTGCTGCTGGCAGCCACCAACCCTGCGGTGGTGGCCTACGACCCGGCATTCGCCTACGAGATCGCCTACATCGTCGAGAGCGGGCTGGCTCGGATGTTCGGCGAGAACCCGGAGAACGTGTACTTCTACATCACGATCTACAACGAGCCGTACGTGCAGCCGGCCGAACCGGAAGGCATCGACGTGGAGGGGCTGCTGCGCGGGATCTACCGCTACCGGCCCGCGCCGGAGCCGCGGAAGTACCCGGCGCAGATTCTGGCGTCGGGGGTGGCGATGCCGGAGGCGCTGCGCGCGGCCGACCTGCTCGCCGCTGACTGGGACGTGGCCGCCGACGTCTGGTCGGTGACGAGCTGGGGCGAGCTGAACCGCGAAGGCATAGAGATAGAGAAGGAAAGGCTGCGCCACCCCGATCCCTCGCCGCGGACGCCGTACGTGACGCACGCACTGGCCGACGCCCGGGGGCCCGTCGTCGCGGTGACGGACTGGATGCGCGCGGTCAGCGAGCAGATCCGGCCGTGGGTGCCCGGCACCTACATCACCTTGGGCACAGACGGATTCGGGTTCTCCGATACCCGGCCCGCGGCTCGGCGCTTCTACAACACGGATGCGGAGTCGATCGCGGTCGGCGTGCTCGAGGGGCTGGCGCGCGACGGCGAGATCGACAAGTCCGTCGCCGTCGAAGCCGCGCGCCGCTACCGGATCGACGACGTGCTGGCCGCGCCGGAACAGACATCCGACCCCGGCGTGGCCTGATCTTGTCGCCGAGATTCACGTTATGCAGGGCGTCACTCGCAGTTCCTCTGCTTAACGTGAATTTCGATGCACCAGGTCGTTGTCAGTAGTTGCCAGAATAGTGGCGTAGGTTTTAGGGATGCCCGACAACGCCCGCGTGGCGCCCAGGTCGAATGTCGCCGGCTCGCCGGCTCCGAAGTCGACGCTCGAACTGATCGGCACCGTCCCGGACTCGCTGTTGCGCAAGCTCAAGCAGTACTCGGGGCGATTCGCGACGCAGGCAGTGGCCGCAATGGAGGACCGGCTGCCGTTCTTCGCCGATCTGGAAGCCTCGCAGCGGGCCAGCGTGCATCTGGTCGTGCAGACCGCCGTGGTGAACTTCGTCGAGTGGATGAGCGACCCGCACAGCAACGTCGGCCACACCGTGCAGGCGTTTGAGGTGGTGCCGCAAGACCTCACCAGGCGCATCGCGCTGCGCCAGACCGTGGACATGGTGCGGGTCACGATGGAGTTCTTCGAGGAAGTGGTGCCGATGCTGGCCCGGGACGAGGAGCAGGCCACGGCGCTGACGACGGGAATCCTGCGCTACAGCCGCGATCTCGCGTTCACCGCCGCATCTGCCTACGCCGATGCCGCCGAGGCCCGCGGCGCGTGGGACAGCCGGATGGAAGCCAACCTGGTCGACGCCGTGGTGCGCGGCGACACCGGCCCCGAGCTGCAGTCCCGCGCCGCCGCGCTGAACTGGGACACCACCGCGCCGGCCACCGTCGTCGTCGGCCTGCCCCGGGCCGACCGCATCGACGTCGCCAGCGACGACGTGCGCGACATCGCCCAACGGCACGGTCGCGCAGCGCTTTCGGATGTCCACGGCACATGGCTGATCGCGATCGTGTCCGGACCGCTGGCCCCGACCGACAAGTTCCTGCGCGAGCTCGTCGACGCCTTCGCCGACGGGCCGGTGGTCATCGGCCCGATCGCGCCGAACTTCACCGCGGCGCACACCAGCGCCACGGAGGCGATCGCCGGGATGAACGCCGTCGCAGGCTGGGGTGGTGCGCCCCGGCCGGTGCTGGCCCGCGAGCTGCTGCCGGAGCGGGCGCTGCTCGGCGACGCGTCGGCCATCGCCGTGCTCGACGCGGAGGTGATGCGGCCCCTGGCGGACGCCGGCCCGGCGCTCACCGAGACGCTGGACGCGTACCTGGACTCCGGCGGCGCCATCGAAGCATGCGCGCGCAAATTGTTCGTTCATCCAAACACCGTGCGATACCGCCTCAAGCGGATCACCGACTTCACCGGCCGCGACCCGACGACGCCCCGCGACGCCTACGTGCTGCGGGTGGCCGCGACAGTCGGCCGCCTGTCGTCGCAGGCCTCCAACCCCCCACCGACCCGCTCGGCTGTTACCCACGTCACACCGGGGCGCCACGTGCATCGCGCGGGATGAGGGGTTGCAATTACGTCTCGATGGAGTCGCATCACATGCTGATTTGTGCGACCTCCACAAAAACCTAAGACGAGGTTCATAATCTCTTACACCGCGTAAAACCACTTTCACAGTGTTCTCTTAGAGACGTGCCTCAACAGACTCTGGTTGCCTTGCTCTGCCCTGGACAGGGTTCGCAGACCCCCGGGATGCTCTCGCCGTGGCTCGAGCTGCCGGGCGCGTCGGAGAAGCTGGCGTCGTGGTCTGAGGTCAGCGGTCTGGACCTGACGAAGCTGGGCACCACCGCGTCGGCCGAGGAGATCACCGACACCGCGGTGACCCAGCCGCTCGTGGTGGCCGCGACGCTGCTGGCCCACGACGAGTTGACCAAGCGCGGCCTGCTGGCCGGTGCGGGGCTGATCGTGGCGGGCCATTCGGTCGGCGAGATCGCCGCGTACGCGATCGGCGGCATCATCTCCCCCGATGACGCGGTGGCGCTGGCCGCCATCCGCGGTGCGGAGATGGCCAAGGCGTGCGCCACCGAGCCCACCGGCATGTCGGCAGTGCTCGGCGGCGACGAGGCCGAGGTGCTGGCCCGCTTGGAGGACCTCGAACTCGTCCCGGCCAACCGCAACGCGGCAGGCCAGATCGTGGCTGCCGGCCGCCTCGACGCGCTGGCCAAGCTCGCGGAGAACCCGCCCGAGAAGGCGCGTGTGCGTCCACTGGCGACCGCCGGCGCCTTCCACACGCATTTCATGTCGCCGGCGCTGGACGCCTACGCCGCAGCGGCAGCGAAGGTGCAGACCGCCGAGCCGACCGCGGTGGTGTTGTCCAACGCCGACGGCCAGCCGGTAGTCTCGGCAGCAGACGCAATGGCCAAGCTGGTGGCCCAGCTGACTCGGCCGGTGCGCTGGGACCTGTGCACCGAGACCCTGCGCCAACGCGACATCACGGCGATCGTCGAGTTCCCGCCCGCGGGAACGCTCACCGGAATCGCCAAACGAGAACTTCGGGGGATCGGCACGCATGCCGTCAAATCGCCCGCAGACCTGGACGGGCTGACCGAGCTCTAACCAGTACCCCAAGTAACACCAACACGAGATAGAAGGAGCCATAGTGGCGGCCACTCAGCAAGAAATCATCACCGGTCTCGCCGAGATCATCGAAGAGGTGACCGGAATCGAGCCGTCGGAGGTCACCCCCGAGAAGTCGTTCGTCGACGACCTCGACATCGACTCGCTGTCGATGGTGGAGATCGCCGTGCAGACCGAGGACAAGTACGGCGTGAAGATCCCCGACGAGGACCTCGCCGGCCTGCGCACCGTCGGTGACGTGGTCACCTACATCCAGAAGCTCGAGGAAGAGAACCCCGAGGCAGCCGAGGCCATCCGCGCGAAGATCGAAGCAGAGCGCGCATGACCAAACCTTCCACCGCTAACGGCGGTTTCCCGAACGTCGTGGTCACCGCCGTCGAGGCGACTACATCGGTCGCCGCAGACGCCGAGGGCACGTGGAAGGGTTTGTTGGCCGGTGAGAGCGGCATCCACGTGCTCGAGGACGAGTTCGTCACCAAATGGGACCTGCCGGTCCGCA
Organism: uncultured Actinomycetota bacterium; assembly: GCA_963775205.1. GTDB lineage: Bacteria > Actinomycetota > Actinomycetes > Mycobacteriales > Mycobacteriaceae > Mycobacterium. The sequence continues at coordinate 708,568 of CAVZHV010000005.1, forward strand.
TCGGCGGCCACCTCAAGGATCCCGTGGATGACCACATGGGCCGGCTGGACATGCGACGCATGTCGTATGTCCAGCGCATGGCCAAGCTGCTCGGCGGCCGGCTGTGGGAGACCGCAGGCACACCCCAGATCGATGGCGACCGGTTCGCGGTCGTCATCGGCACCGGGCTCGGCGGCGGCGAGAAGATCGTCGAGACGTATGACCTGATGAACGAGGGCGGCCCCCGCAAGGTGTCGCCGCTGGCCGTTCAGATGATCATGCCGAACGGCGCCGCCGCGGTGGTCGGGCTGCAGCTCGGTGCCCGCGCGGGGGTCATCACGCCGGTGTCGGCCTGCTCGTCGGGTTCTGAGGCCATCGCGCATGCGTGGCGCCAGATCGTGATGGGTGACGCCGACATCGCCGTGTGCGGCGGCGTCGAAGGCGGCATTGAGGCGTTGCCCATCGCGGCGTTCTCGATGATGCGCGCGATGTCGACGCGCAACGACGACCCGGAAGGCGCGTCGCGACCGTTCGACAAGAACCGCGACGGGTTCGTGTTCGGCGAGGCCGGTGCGCTGATGGTCATCGAAACCGAGGAGCACGCCAAGGCTCGTGGCGCCAAGCCGCTGGCCCGGCTGCTGGGTGCCGGCATCACGTCGGACGCCTATCACATGGTGGCCCCGGCCCCGGACGGCGAACGTGCCGGCAAGGCGATGCAGCGGGCGCTGGAGCTTGCGGGCTTGTCTCCCAAGGACATCGACCACATCAACGCGCACGCGACGGCCACGTCGATCGGCGATACCGCCGAGGCCAATGCCATTCGCGTCGCGGGATGCGAGCACGCGGCGGTGTACGCGCCGAAGTGGGCGCTCGGCCACTCCATCGGGGCGGTCGGTGCACTGGAGTCGATCCTGACGGTGCTTGCGCTGCGCGACGGCGTCATTCCGCCCACGCTGAACTACGAGACCCCCGATCCCGAGATCAACCTGGACGTCGTCGCCGGCGAACCGCGCTACGGCGAATACCAGTACGCCATCAACAACTCGTTCGGGTTCGGTGGCCACAACGTCGCACTCGCATTCGGGAAGTACTGAGGGAGTTGTCGGAGAAGCGATGACACGGTTGTCTACGGGGAACGGGTTTCCCAATGTGGTCGTCACCGGTGTTGCGATGACGACTGCTCTGGCAACCGACGCCGACAGCACCTGGAAGAAGTTGCTGGACGGACAGAGCGGTATCCGCAAGCTCGAGGACCCGTTCGTCGAGCAGTACGACCTGCCGGTTCGCATCGGCGGTCATCTTCTCGAGGATTTCGACTCCGAGCTGACGAAGGTAGAGCTTCGCCGGCTGTCGTACCTGCAGAAGATGTCGACGGTGCTGAGCCGGCGGGTGTGGCAGAACATCGGCTCGCCGGAGGTGGACCCGCGGCGCTTGATGGTGTCGATCGGCACCGGCATGGGGTCCACCGAGGAACTGGTCTTCAGCTACGACGACATGCGCGCGAAGGGCATGCGGGCCGTCTCGCCGCTGGCAGTACAGAAGTACATGCCCAACGCCGCGGCCGCGGCTGTGGGTCTCGAGCGCAAGGCTCGGGCCGGAGTGATCACGCCCGTCTCGGCGTGCGCTTCCGGCTCGGAGGGCATCGCGCACGCGTGGCGCAACATCGTGCTCGGCGAGGCCGACATGGCGATCTGCGGTGGCGTCGAGTCCAAGATCGAGGCGGTGCCGATCGCCGGGTTCGCCCAGATGCGCATCGTGTTGTCGACCACCAACGACGACCCGGCGGGCGCATGTCGTCCGTTCGACAGAGACCGCAACGGGTTCGTGTTCGGCGAGGCCGGTGCGCTGCTGGTGATCGAGACCGAGGAGCACGCGAAGGCACGCGGCGCCGAGCCACTGGCCCGCCTGATGGGTGCCAGCATCACCTCCGACGGCTACCACATGGTGGCCCCCGACCCCAATGGTGAGCAGGCCGGCTGGGCGATGACGCGTGCAATTCAGCTTGCGGGCCTGTCGCCTGAAGACATCGACCACGTCAACGCACACGCGACCGGTACCTCGGTGGGCGACGTGGCCGAGGCCAAGGCGATCCGCAATGCCCTCGGTAGCCACGACGCCGCGGTGTATGCACCGAAGTCGGCGCTCGGCCACTCGGTCGGCGCGGTCGGCGCGGTCGAGTCGATTCTGACCGTGCTGGCGCTGCACGACGGGGTGATCCCGCCGACGCTGAACCTAAAGAACCAGGATCCGGAGATCGACCTGGACATCGTGCACGGCGAACCCCGAGTCGGTGACTACAAGTACGCGATCAACAACTCGTTCGGATTCGGCGGGCACAACGTCGCACTCGCCTTCGGAAAGTACTGACGGGTTTACCCCAGCTAGGAGACACCGGTGACGATCATGGCCCCTGACGCGGTCGGCGAATCGCTCGACCCGCGGGACCCGCTGCTGCGGCTGTCCACGTTCTTCGACGATCAGAGCCTCGAGCTGCTGCACGAGCGGGATCGGTCTGGCGTGCTCGCCGCGGCGGGCACCGTCAACGGTGTTCGCACCATCGCGTTCTGCACCGACGGCACCGTCATGGGCGGCGCGATGGGCATCGAAGGCTGCCGGCACATCGTCGACGCCTACGACCTCGCGATCGAGGAGCAGAGCCCGATCGTCGGGATCTGGCACTCGGGCGGCGCGCGGCTGGCCGAGGGTGTAAAGGCTTTGCACGCAGTCGGTTTGGTGTTCGAGGCGATGATCCGGGCGTCCGGCTACGTCCCGCAGATCTCCGTCGTCGTCGGCTTCGCGGCCGGCGGCGCCGCGTACGGGCCTGCCTTGACCGACGTCATCGTGATGGCGCCGGAGAGCCGAGTGTTCGTGACGGGGCCCGACGTGGTGCGCAGCGTCACCGGCGAGGACGTCGACATGGCGTCGCTGGGTGGGCCGGAGACACACCACAAGAAGTCCGGCGTGTGCCACATCGTCGCCGACGACGAGCTCGACGCGTACGAGCGGGGCCGGCGCCTGGTCGGATTGTTCTGCCAGCAGGGCCATTTCGACCGCGCCAAGGCCGAGGCCGGTGACACCGACCTGCACGCGCTGCTGCCGGAGTCCGCGCGCCGCGCCTACGACGTGCACCCGCTCGTCTCGGCCTTGCTCGACGGCGACACGCCGTTCGAGGAGTTCCAGGCCAAGTGGGCGCCGTCAATGGTCATCGGCCTGGGCCGGCTCTCGGGCCGCACCGTCGGCGTGCTGGCCAACAACCCGCTGCGGCTCGGCGGTTGCCTGAACTCCGAAAGCGCCGAGAAGGCAGCGCGATTCGTGCGACTGTGCGACGCGTTCGGCATCCCGCTGGTCTGCGTGGTCGACGTGCCGGGGTATCTGCCGGGCGTGGACCAGGAGTGGGGCGGCGTGGTGCGCCGCGGCGCCAAGCTGCTGCACGCGTTCGGCGAGTGCAGCGTTCCGCGGGTGACGCTGGTGACGCGAAAGATCTACGGCGGGGCCTACATTGCGATGAACTCGCGGTCGCTGGGCGCCACCAAGGTGTTCGCGTGGCCGGACTCCGAGGTTGCGGTGATGGGCGCGAAGGCGGCCGTCGGCATCCTGCACAAGAAGAAACTTGCCGCCGCCCCCGAGCACGAGAGGGAAGCGTTGCACGAGCAGCTGGCCGACGAGCACGAGCGGATCGCCGGCGGCGTGGACGCCGCGATCGAGATCGGCGTGGTCGACGAGAAGATCGACCCGGCGCACACGCGCAGCGCGCTGACGCAGGCTCTGGCCGAGGCACCGCCGCGGCGCGGCCGGCACAAGAACATTCCGCTGTAGTTTTCGGCGCCCAGTGGCCACTTAACGCACGCTTTTTGCGAATTTGCGTGTCATAACTGGCCATTCGACACCGGTTATCCGAACTGCGCCGCTCCTGCCGGCGTGGCCACGACATGCGTCACCGGCACATGGTACTGAGCGCGGGCTCGGTCGACGACGTCGAAGCGTTGCCATACCGAGAATTCCGCCGGCAGGGTCGCGATGACGATTTGGTCGGGGTGGAACGAATCGACTGCGTCGGCCAACGCCCGCAGCGGCCGATAGTCGCCCAAAGTCCCTTCGGCGTCGAGGTTTTCGGAACGCAGCGCGGCCAGCGTGTAGTCCAGTCTCAGTTGGGCGGCACGCTGAGTGGCCTCCCTCAAGTCGAGCGGTCCGTGACTGGCCGCGGTGCCGGTCTCGATCGCGCTGGCCGGCACGACGACGAGGTACTTGGCTTGTTTGTCGGCGCCGATCCGACGCAGCTCGTCGAGAAGTTCCTCGGAGTTGGCAGTCTCGTTGGCCAGCACCAGCACTCGGTGTGCCGGCTGAGTCGCCTTCGGCTGCTCGGCTTCTGGGCGCCGGTTGATGAACCACTTGTTGGCGAAGTACAGCACCAGCACGACCGCCCACGACAGCAGGCTCAGCACGAGCTGTGACCGCAGGTCGGCCTGGAAGCACATCTGCACCAGGATTGCGAGGATCGCTGCGGTGGTCAGGATCGACAGCACCGGGAACAACCACATCTTGACATGCAGCTGCCCGTCAGGAGTTCGGTAGCGCAGGATGATCTGGGATATCGCAATCAGCAGGTAGACGAACAAGATGATCGCGCCACTGGAGTTCAGCAGGAACTTGAATATCGCGTCGGGCGACACCGCCGCGGCGATGACGCACAGGAACCCGACGATCGAGGACGCCAGAATCGCAACGGCCGGCACGCCGCGAGCCGTGACGCGCACCAGCTGTGGCGGCGCCTCCCGGCGCGCAGCGAGCACGAACAGCATGCGCGACGCGGTGTACATGCCCGAGTTCAGACAGCTCAGCACTGCCGTCAACACCACTGCGTTCATGATGTCGTCGGCGTAGGGGATGCCGATCTTGTTGAACGCGGCGACGAACGGCGAACCGGGCACGCTGTCGTCGTTCCACGGCACGATCGTCGCGAGCAGGAAGACCGAGCAGACGAAGAACACCAGAATCCTCAGGATCACCGAGTTGGCGGCCTTGGCCACCGCCCGCTCAGGTTCGGCCGACTCGGCGGCGGCGATCGTGGCGATCTCGGGGCCCACCATCGAGAAGATCACCGTCACGATGCCGACGGTGATCACACCGAACCCCATCGGCATGAAGCCGCCCTGCGACCACAGGTTCGAGAAGTCCATCGACTTGTTCGGCCACAGGCCGAGCACGAAAAGCGAACCGAGACCGATGAATACGATGATTGCGGCCACCTTGATGCCGGCGAACCAGAACTCGAACTCGCCGTAGGACGACACCGAGAACAGGTTGGTCGCCGTCATCAAGACCATGAAGACCAGGGCGCACAGCCACAGCGGAATGTCGATCCAGTACTGCACGATCTTCGCGCCCGCGATCGCCTCGAAGCCGACGACGATCACCCAGAAGTACCAGTACAGCCAGCCGACGGAGAAGCCGGCCCAGTTGCCCAACGCGTCACGGGAGTAGTCGGCGAAGGAACCCGTCGACGGCTTGGCCACGGCCATCTCGGCGAGCATGCGCATCACCAGGATGATCAGGACGCCGCTCATGGCATAGGTGATGAAGGCACCCGGACCGGTGTCGGCGATCACCACACCGGAGCCGACGAACAGGCCCGCGCCTATCACGCCGCCGATCGCGATCATCCTCAGCTGCCGCTGACTCAACGCCTTCTTCAGGGTGTGTGGCGCGCCCATGGCATACCTCCGCGATCGATATACCCACGGCGCGACGTCAAGAATCCACCAAGAATCGGCCAAGGCGCTGGCCGGAGGCTGTGCGTATGTTCATTTCACGCGCATCTCACTGGGTACTCGGCACAGCTATGGCCGCGGCCCTGTTGTACTTCGGCTCTGTGGCGACCGCCGAGACCGTCGCCGACGCCTTCGAGCCCGACCTCGAGGGCTGGGAGGCGCTCGGCTAACGCATCTGCGCGACGAACTCCTCGGCCACCTCGGTGACCCGGTCCCGGTCGGCCTCGACCAGTCCGATCCTGGTGCGGCGGTCGAGGACGTCCTCGACGACGAGCGCGCCCTCGTGCGTGACCGCATACTCGAATTCGGCCCGGGTGACGTCGATTCCGTCGGCCACCTGATCGGTGGGGCGCTCGCAGGTGGCTGACGCGATCACGTTCGGCGCCTCGGCACCGTAACGGGCGACCAACGAGGGGGGCAGACCGTTTACTGGCGTCCCCGCTCCGACCAGGGGCAAGTTGCGCGTGCGGCACGGGCCTGCGGAGAGCCCGCGCGATCGGACCGCACGGTCGAGCACGTCTTCTGCCATGTGCCGGTACTCGGTGAGCTTCCCGCCGATGATGCTGAACATCCCCGAGGCCGACTCGATGATGGCGTGGTCCCGCGAGATGTCTGCGGTGCGGCCTTCCCCGGCGTCGACGAGCGGACGCAGCCCGGCGTACGCGCCGATCACGTCGTCACGGGTCAACTGGACCCCCAGCGCCGTGTTGACGGTGTCGAGCAGGAAGGTGATCTCCTCTGACGTCGGTTGCGGCACATCGGGAATCGGCCCGGGCGCGTCCTCGTCGGTGAGGCCGAGGTAGATCCGGCCCAGCTGCTCGGGCATCGCGAACACGAAGCGGTTGATCTCGCCGGGGATCGGAATCGTCAGCGCGGCAGTCGGATTGCCGAACGCGGCGGCGTCGAACACCAGATGCGTTCCGCGGCTTGGCCGCAGCTTGATCGACGTGTCGATGTCGCCGGCCCACACTCCCGTCGCGTTGATGACCACGCGAGCGGTGACGTCGAAGGATTCGCCGCCGCGCTGGTCGGTCAGCCGCAACGACTCACCGTTGACGTCGGATGCCGCGACGTAGGTCAGGATCCGGGCGCCGTGGTGCGCCGCGGTGCGTGCGACGGCGACGACAAGCCGTGCGTCGTCGATGAGTTGGCCGTCGTAGGCCAGCAATCCGCCGTCGAGCCCGTCACGCCGGACCGCCGGAACGAGCTCCGCCGCCCGCTGCGCGTCGACCCGCCGGGACCGCGGCAACGTCGACGCGGGTGTGCCGGCCAGCCGCCGCAGCACGTCGCCGGCGACAAAGCCCGTCCGTACCAGCGCGCGATTGGCCCGACTCATCGACGGCAGCAGCGGAACCAGCTGCGGCATCGCCCGCACCAGGTGAGGAGCGTTGCGCGTCATCAGGATTCCGCGCTCGGCAGCGCTACGCCGTGCGATACCGACGTTGCCGCTGGCCAGATACCGCAGTCCCCCATGCACCAGCTTGCTGCTCCACCGGCTGGTGCCGAATGCGAGGTCGTGCTTCTCCACCAGCGCCACCCGCAGGCCGCGGGAGGCAGCGTCAAGTGCGACACCGGCGCCGGTGATCCCGCCACCGATCACGACGACGTCGAGCACGGCGCCGTCGGCAAGCTCGGCGAGTTCGGCGGTGCGGCGGTCGGCGTTGAGCGCTGCGGTCATCAGGACAGGTATCCGTTCAGTGAGTGGGTCAACTCGCGGGCAAGAGCGTCGTCGTCGAGGATCGGTCGCACGATCGGCGCCGACTGGATGGTGGACTGCGTGATCAGCAAGACCATCGCGGCGAGCTGGCGCGGATCGCCGGCGCGCACGCTGCCATCCCGTTGCGCCGCTTCGATTTCCGCGGCCGCGGCATCGATGAGCACCTGCTGGCTGGTGCCGAGGCGTTGAGTTATGTAGACGATCGCGAGGTCGGGCGCGGAGCCCAGCACCGACATGATGAGGCCGTCACCGCGGAGCCGGTCGGCCACTGCGACGATGCGCCTGACCAGCGCCTCCCTGCCGTGTCCGCGCGACGGCACGTCCCGCCACACTCCGATGACACGGTTGGTGAGCAGCGCGGCCAGGAGCTGGCGGGTGTCGGGCCAGCGCCGGTAGACGGTCGGCCTGCTCACCCCGGCGCGACGGGCGATCTCCGCCAGTGTGACGCGCTCGATGCCGTACGCGGTGACGCAACTCGCTGCGGCGTCGAGGATGCGTTCCCCGATGTCCGAATCGGCGTTACTGGTTGACAGCATATGTAATACTGTAACGCATGCCGATGAAGTGGAACGCCTGGGGCGACCCGGCGGCCGCCAAGCCGCTGTCCGATGGAATCCGGTCGCTGCTCGAGCAGGCGCTCGGCGTGGGATCCGCCGAGGTGCCGGCGCCCGAGATCGACGAGGTGAAGGTGCGGCCCCCGGCGTTAGGAGCCGCCGACGGTGACGCACTCGCGGCGATCGTCGGGGCCGAGTTCGTCCTCGTCGACGACCAAGCGCGGCTGCTGCACGCCGGCGGCAAGTCGACGCTGGATCTGCTGCGGCGCAAGCAGATCGAGCAGGATGCACCCGACGCGGTGGTGGTGCCGGGTTCCGAGGAGCAGATCGCGCAGATCTTGCGGCACTGCTCGGAGCGCGGCATTGCCGTCGTCCCGTTCGGCGGCGGCACCAGCGTGGTCGGCGGCCTCGACCCCCTACGGGACGGATTCGGCTCGGTGATCGCGCTCGACCTGCGCCGGCTCGACGAGTTGGTTTCCCTGGACGAGGTGTCCGGCGAGGCGGTGCTCGGCGCGGGAGTCACCGGACCCGACGCGGAGCGACTGCTGGGTGAGCGCGGGTTTTCGCTCGGGCACTTCCCGCAGAGCTTCGAGTTCGTGACGATCGGCGGCCTGGCCGCCACCCGGTCATCGGGACAGAATTCCGCGGGCTACGGGCGGTTCAACGACATGATCCGTGGCATCCGCGCGGTCACGCCCGCAGGTGTGTTGGACGTCGGCCGAGCACCGGAGTCGGCGGCCGGGCCGGATCTGCGGCAGCTGCTGATCGGGTCGGAGGGCGTGTTCGGGGTGATCACGCAGGTGCGGGTGAAGGTGCATCCGCTGCCCGAGTGCAGCCGCTACGAGGCATGGTCGTTTCCCGACTTCGCCACCGGCGCAACGGCTTTGCGCGCCGTCGCGCAGATTGGTACCGGGCCGACCGTCATCCGGCTGTCGGACGAGGCCGAGACCGGGGTGAACCTGGCCACCACCGACAGCATCGGCGAGACAAGCATCACCGGCGGCTGCCTGGCGATCACCGTTTTCGAGGGCACCGCCGAACATGCCGAAAGCCGGCACGCCGAGACACGGGCGGTGCTTCTCGAGCACGGCGGAACCTCATTGGGCGAGGGGCCCGCACGGGCGTGGGAACACGGCCGGTTCGCTGCTCCGTATCTGCGTGACGCGCTGCTGGCGGCCGGCGCGCTGTGCGAGACGCTGGAGACGGCCACCACGTGGTCGAACCTTCCTGCGGTCAAAGATGCTGTCACACAGGCACTTACGACCTCGTTGGGTGAGTCGGGAACACCGGCTCTGGTGCTGTGCCACATCTCGCACGTCTACCCCACCGGCGCGTCGTTGTATTTCACGGTGGTGGCGGGCCAGCGCGGCAACCCGATCGAGCAGTGGCTTGCGGCGAAAACGGCGGCGACAGATGCGATGGTGCGGGCCGGTGCGACGATCACGCATCACCACGCGGTCGGCGCCGACCACCGGCCCTGGATGCGCGACGAGGTCGGCGACCTCGGCGTCGAGGTGCTGCGAGCCGTCAAAGCGACGCTCGACCCGGCCGGAATCCTCAACCCGGGCAAGCTGATTCCGTGAAGATCGAGATCGCGCGTGTGACGCTGCTGACCAATCCCCTGTCCGGGCACGGCAACGCGCCGCACGCCGCGGAACGGGCCGTCGCGCAGTTCCAGAAGCGCGGCGTCGACGTCGTCGCGATCGTCGGAAGAGATGCCGAGCATGCCCGCGAGCTGATCGAGGAAGCCGTCGGCGCGGGCACCGATGCGTTGGTGATCGCCGGCGGGGACGGGGTGATCTCGCTGGCGCTGCAGTCGTTGGCGCGTACCGACATTCCGCTGGGGATCATTCCGGCGGGCACCGGCAACGACCATGCGCGCGAATATCGCCTGCCCACAAAGAATCCCGAGGCGGCAGCCGACGTGGTGTGCGACGGCTGGGTCCAGACCGTCGACCTCGGGCACATGCGTGGCGCTGACGGTGCCGAGAAATGGTTCGGCACGGTGATGGCAGCGGGTTTCGACTCGCTGGTGAGCGATCGAGTGAACCGGATGCGGTGGCCGCACGGGCGGATGCGGTACAACGTGGCGATGGTCGCGGAGTTGTCAAAGCTGCGACTGCTGCCGTTCCGTCTGGTGCTCGACGGCGAGCGAGAGATCGTCGCGGACCTGACGCTGGCGGCCTTCGGCAACACGAAGAGCTACGGCGGCGGGATGCGGATCTGCCCCAACGCCGATCCCACCGACGGTGTCCTGGACATCACGATGGTGCATTCGGCGTCGCGCACGAAGCTGGTGCGGCTGTTCCCCACCGTGTTCAAAGGCACGCACATTCATCTCGACGAGGTGAAAACGGACCGTGCGCGGACCATTCGTGTCGAGAGTCCGGGCATCAACGCCTACGCCGACGGCGAGTTCGCGATGCCGCTGCCGGTTGAGGTATCGGCGGTGCCCGACGCGCTGAAGATCCTGCGGCCAGTTGCACCCTCGACCTGACGCCGAACTCGCCTTCGTCCGGATACAACGTTATGCCCGCCTATTAGCGACAACCGGGTTTCCGCAGCTCAAGTCCCAGAAATGACAACATCCGACAAGCGACAAAAGCCGCCGAAACCCTAGCTCAACGCGTTGTCGCGAAGAGGCGGGCAAAAAGGTCTATGGCCGCCCGCTGTTACTGGTGTTACCGGTTAGCCCACGCCGCGGTTGAGCCAGCTCACCTCGGCTCCGAGACCGCCGTCGCGGTACGGCTCCAACGCCTCGTCCCACGCAGTGCCGAGCACCGAGTCCAACTCCGCGAACAGCGCGTCGGCACCGTCGGCCATCAGAGCACGCAGCCGCATCTCACTGACGACGATGTCGCCGTTGGCGCTCATTGCCCCACTCCACAACCCCAGCTGCGGGGTGTGGCTGAACCGCTGCCCGTCCACGCCCGGGCTGGGATCCTCGGTCACCTCGAACCGCAGCACGGGCCACGACCGCAACGCGTGCGCGAGGCGCCCGCCGGTGCCGACCGGGCCTACCCAGTTTGTGACCGCCCGCAACTGGCCGGGCATCGCCGGCTGCGGCGTCCACTTCAGGTTGGCGCGGGCGTCCAGGGTGGACGACAACGCCCACTCGACATGGGGACACACCGCCGCGGGGGACGCGTGGATGTACACCACGCCCGTTGTCGCGTCGGCGAACTGATTCGACGCACGCATCCTCAACTCCTTCGGCTCCACGAGGGACGTCTTCCCCAACGACCTGGTGAACCCGACGAGCTGTGTCGTGCGTGTCTATTGTGCCTTGTGTGACGCCTGTTGCGCTAGTCTGCGGCGAATTCAGCCAGCACCGTGTCTGACAACTCGGGCCACCGCGACCGCGCCCACTCGTCGAAATCGCGGTCGGTGAGAACGACGAGTGCCAGGTCAGCGGCCGGATCGACCCACAAAAACGTCCCCGCCTGCCCGAAGTGGCCGTACGTGCCCGGGGAGTTCGCAGACCCGGTCCAGTGCGGCGACTTGTTATCCCTGATCTCGAAGCCCAGCCCCCAGTCGTTGGGCCGCTGCACGCCGAACCCGGGCAGCACCCCGTCCAGGCCCGGGAACTGCACGGAGGTCGCCTCCGCGTGGGTCTCGGAGTGGACCGCGACCGGACGCAGCAGGTCGCCGGCGAACCGAACCAGGTCGGCGACTGTCGACGAGCAGCCGTAACCCGCCGCCTCGGCGCCGCCCTCCAGCGACGTGGCAGCCATCGACAACGGCTCGAACAACGCCTCGTGGAGGTAGCGGCCGAACTCGATGCCCGACTTGTCCTGCACGGCCTCGGCCAGCACCTGGAAGCCGTAGTTGGAGTAGACGCGGCGTTCTCCCGGCTCGTTGATCCGCTCGTCGGAGCGCATGGAAAGCCCGGACGTGTGGGCGAGCAGATGGCGCACCGTCGACCCGGGCGGCCCGGCAGGGGTGTCCAGGTCCACCACGCCTTCTTCGACCGCAATCTGCGCGGCGCGGGCCACCAACAGCTTCGTCACCGACGCCAGCGCGAACCGATGGCTCTGGTCGCCGAACTCGCCCAGCACGCCCGACGGGCCGACGACCGCCGCCGCGACGGTGTCCACGGGCCAATCCGACAGAGCATCGAGGGCAGACATCGCGACAGAGCCTAACCTCGCGGCCGCGTACCGGCGGGCGTTGCCCACGACGACGAACTTCTACGTCAATTTCTGTGCGACGTAGTAGTAGTTGATCGGGTCGGTCTCGATCTCCTCGACGCGCACCTCGGTGAACCCGGCGTCGGCGAGCATCGACAGCGCGAGCTGACGCCCCCATGCGGTGCCCAGGCCGGCGCCCCCGGACGCCAGCGACACGCTCATGCAGTGCAAGGCCGAGACGGTGTAGAGGTATGTCGCCAGCGGCACGCCGATGTTCTCCTCGAGTTGGCTGGACGCCTTGATGTCGACCATCAGGAACACACCGCCCGGGCGAAGTGCCCGGTAGATGTTGCGCAGCACGCGATCCGGGTGAGCCTGGTCGTGGATCGCGTCGAACGCGGTGATGACGTCGTAGGCGTCGGCGACGTCCATGTCGGCGAGGTCGTGCCGCTCGAACCTCGCATTCGCCAGGCCCAGATTTGCGGCCTCCTGCGCCCCCACTGCCAGGCTCTCCTCGGAGAAGTCGACGCCGGTGAACCGGCTGGCCGGGAAGGCCGCTGCCATCACGTTAACGGCATGCCCTCTGCCGCAACCGAAGTCGGCCGCGTCGGCGCCGGCGCGAAGCCGTTGCGGTAGCCCTTCGGCCATCGGCAGGATCACGTCCACGAGCGCCGCGTCGAACACCTCGCCGCTCTCCTCGGCCATCACGGAATGAAAGCGTGGATATTCGCTGTAGGGAAGGCCGCCGCCGGAGCGGAAGCAGCCGATGATCTTCTGCTCGACCTCGCCGAGCATCGGGATGAACTGCGCAGTCCGGGCCAGGTTGTCGGGGCCGGCTTGCCGGGTCAGCAGCGCCGCGCGCTCAAGCGGCAGCGTGTACGTCGCGGTGTCGGGGTCGTACTCGACGACGTGCGCGGTGGTCAAGCCGGCCAACCATTCCCGCACGTAGCGCTCGTGCAGCCCGGCGGCATCGGCGATCTGCTGGCTCGTCGACGACGGCCGGTCGGCCATCGCGTCGAACAGTCCGGTCTGGTGGCCGATGGACAACAGGATCGACAGGCTTGCGCTGTCGATCGTGCCCATCACGCGAACGGCGAACTCCTCAGTGGTCTCCATACCGTCAGTATTGCGGTGCAAGTAGGTTGGCGGCCATGAGTCAAACAGTGCGGGGCGTGATTTCTCGAAAGAAGGGTGAGCCCGTCGAGGTGGTCGACGTCGTGGTGCCCGATCCCGGACCCGGCGAAGTGGTGGTCGACATCGCGGCGTGCGGGGTGTGCCACACCGACCTGACCTACCGCGAGGGCGGCATCAACGACGAGTACCCGTTCCTGCTCGGCCACGAGGCCGCGGGCACCGTGGAGTCGGTCGGCGAAGGCGTCGTGTCCGTCGAGCCGGGCGACTTCGTGATCCTGAACTGGCGGGCGGTGTGCGGGCAGTGCCGCGCCTGCAAGCGGGGCCGGCCGTGGTACTGCTTCAACACCCACAACGCCGCGCAGAAGATGACGCTGACCGACGGCACCGAGCTGACACCGGCACTGGGCATCGGCGCGTTCGCCGACAAGACGCTGGTGCACGAAGGCCAGTGCACGAAGGTGGACCCGAGCGCCGACCCCGCCGTGGTGGGGCTGCTGGGCTGCGGCGTGATGGCCGGGCTGGGCGCGGCCGTCAACACCGGCAGCGTCGGCCGCGACGACACCGTCGCGGTGATCGGCTGCGGCGGAGTCGGTGACGCGGCGATCGCCGGGTCGGCGCTGGTCGGCGCGAGAAAGATCATCGCGGTCGACACCGACGACTCAAAGCTGGCCTGGGCCGAGGACTTTGGCGCAACCGACACGATCAACGCGCGCACCGCCGACGTCGTCGAGGCCATCCAGGAGTTGACGGACGGGTTCGGCGCCGACGTGGTGATCGACGCCGTCGGACGGCCGGAAACGTGGAAGCAGGCATTCTACGGGCGAGACCTGGCCGGCACCGTGGTGCTGGTCGGGGTACCGACTCCGGACATGCGCATCGACATGCCGCTGGTGGACTTCTTCTCCCGCGGCGGATCGCTGAAGTCGTCGTGGTACGGCGACTGCCTGCCTGAGCGTGACTTCCCCACGCTGGTAAACCTTTACCTGCAGGGCCGCTTGCCGTTGGAGCGGTTCGTCACCGAACGCATCGGCATCGACGACGTCGAGGCGGCCTTCCACAGGATGCACGGCGGCCCCGACACGGAACCAGTGCTGCGCTCGGTGGTGATCCTGTGATGAGCCTCTCGGGCGAAGAACATCCGGCCCCGACGATCGATCACGTGGTCACCCACGGCACGTTCGAACTCGACGGCGGCAGTTGGGAAGTCGACAACAACATCTGGCTCATCGGCGACGGCGACGACGTCATCGTGATCGACGCCGCGCACGACGCCGGCCCGATCATCGACGCGGTGCGGCGGCCGCAACGTGGTGGCGGTGGTGTGCACGCACGGCCACAACGACCACGTGACCGTCGCACCGCAACTCGGCGAGGCGCTCGACGCCCCGGTGCTGATGAATCCGGCCGACGGGGTGCTGTGGCGAATGACGCATCCCGACAAGCAGTTTCGCACCTTGGAGGATGGCGCGGTGCTGCACGTCGGCGGCACCGAGTTGCGGGCGATCCACACGCCCGGGCACTCCCCCGGCTCCACATGCCTGTACGCGCCGGAGCTTTCGGCGGTTTTCAGCGGCGACACCCTGTTCCAGGGCGGGCCGGGTGCGACAGGCCGGTCGTATTCGGACTTCCCGACGATCCTCGCGTCGATCTCCGAGAAGCTGGGCAAGCTGCCCGGCGACACCGTCGTCTACACCGGCCACGGCGACACCACCACGATCGGAGGCGAGTTGGTGAACTACGGCGAGTGGGTCGGCGCGCGGGCACTAACTGCCGACGGTCAACTTCAGCACTCGATTGTTGTCCGTGTCGGAGACGTACGGGGTGTCGTTGCCGTCGACCGCGACACCCTCCGGCCCGTTAAGGCCGGTGAACGGCACCACCCGCTGGGTGGTGCGAGTTCGCCGAAAGTTCCACCACCCGATCGTTGTTCGTGTCGGCGACGTACACGGTTCCCCGGCTGTCCACCGCGCAGCCACCCCGTGCGGATAGTCCAGCCCGTCGGTGAAACGGCAGCACGTTTTGATTGGTCGACCCCGCCGCCAGCGAAAGCACCTGATCGTTGACCCTGTCAACGACATACACGGTGCCTGCGCTGTCGACCGCTATACCGCTCGGGGTCACCAAGTCCGACGAACGGCAACTCCGTCGGGGCGGTCGAATCCGCCGCCAGCGCCAGCACTCGAGGCCTGACGACTAGACGGGGCCGTCACATACACCGTGCCGCTGTACACGGCCACGGCCGTACGGGACGCTCACATTGAACGGCAACACCCTCTGGGTCGTGCGAACCCGCGAGCTAGCGAAAGCACCCGAGCTGTTGCCGGAGGTCGGCGACATAGACGGTGCCGTCGCTGTCCACGGCGACACCGTGCGTAGGCCCGAGTCGTGCGAAGGGCAACACGGTTTGGGAGCTCGAATCCGGCGCAAGGGACAGAACCCGATCGTTCGAGGAGTCGGCGACGTACACGGCGCCATCGCTGTCCACTGCTAATGCCGTGTGGACGAGTTCAGGCCGTCGAATGCCAGCGTCGCCTGGAGTCTCGGTCGTTCGCTCGGCCCTGTGCAGTGACGTACACCGCCACCGCGATGACCACGAGCGAGCACGACGACCATCAACGCAGCCGGGATCGCGATCGCCTTGCGGCGCCACCACGACTTCGACGGCTCCGACGGCGTCGCGGCCGCGGAGTTGTTCGGTGGGATCGCAGTTGTGTCTGCGCTGAAGTCCGAGACACCGCGCCGACGCCGGCTCGGGCAGGTGGCAGCGGTTCGGTGACCGGCCGGGGATTCGGCGTTGTGATGGCATCGCTTGCCGCTCGCGCCAACTCGTACTGTGTTGGCATAGCGTTCGTCGGGAATCTTGGCCATCCCTTGGCGATCACGGCATCGAACTCCGCAGGCACCCCGGGCCTGGCGGCTGACGGCCGCGGCGGTGGTTCGTTGAGATGCGCGGCCATCAAGTGTGCGAGATTGTCGCCCGGATAGGGACGCTGACCGGTCAAGCACTCGTACAACACACAAGCCAGCGAGTAGATGTCGGCTCGCGCATCGACGTCGCCGATGCCTGAACGACTCCGGCGCCATGTAGTGCAACGTGCCGATCACGCCGCCGGTCTGCGTCAGCCTGGTCTCGTCGGTAGCGCGCGCAATCCCGAAATCGATCAGGTAAGCGAAGTCGTCGTCCTCGAGCAAGATGTTGGACGGCTTCGGTTGACATCGCGGTGAACCAGCCCGACCTTGTGAGCGGCGTCCAGCGCCTTGGCTACCTGCTCGACGATGTGCACTGCGCGGGCCGGGTCGAGCGGCCCGTTGCTCAGGACCGTCTGCAGATCGCGGCCCTCGACCAGCCGCATGTCCACGAACAGCCGGCCGTCGATCTCCCCGTGGGTGTGTATCGGAATCACGTGCCGGTGGTTGAGTTTCGCGGCCGCTTGCGCCTCGCGCCGGAACCGCCGGACGAAGTCCTCGATCTTGCGCTAAGTGCTCGGGCAGCACCTTGATTGCCACGATGCGGTCCGTGACGGTGTCGTATGCGCGCCACACCTCGCCCATGCCGCCACTGCCCAGTTCGTCGAGCAACCGGTACTGGCCGAACGGAATACCCTCCATGAGCCTCCCGACAGCAACCACGAACCCGACTCGCAGCACTTGACAATAGCCCGCATACAGACGCGCAAACCGCTGGTTCGTCACGTGGACTGAACCAACGGGACGCGGCGACTACGCTGCCGACATGGCCATCGCCCGCCCGGCGCCGATGGAGGCGGGGGGAACCTTCAAGGGAAGCAAGCGCGTGCAGCCCGCGCAGCTGCCCGCGGTGGAACTGCTCGAGCGGGCCGCCCACGACGTCGAGTTGCCGCAGTCGCCGAACACCATCGTGATCGTCGACTACGGTGCCTGCGCCGGGCACAACTCGCTCCTGCCAATCGGCGCGGCCATCGCTATCGTGCGTAACCGCATTGAGGCCGGCCGCCCGATCGGCGTCTTGCACGCCGACGTCGCCGAGAACGACTACGCCGGGCTGTTCGCCTCATTACAGGAGGATCCGCAGAGCTACCTGCGCGACGACCCGGCGACGTTCGCTGCAGCGGTGGGGCAGTCGGTGTACGAGCAGATCGTGCCGACCGGCATCGTGACACTGGGCTGGAGTTCGTGGGCTGTGCACTGGCTCAGCCGGGTGCCCGCGCCGATAGCCGATCACGTGCACATCGAGTTGAGCCGCGACGACGACGCGACGACGGCGTATGCCCGCCAAGCCGCCGACGACTGGATCGCGTTCCTGACCGCGCGCAGCCGCGAACTCGTCCCCGGTGGGCGGCTGGTGGTGCTGACCATGGCGCACGACGACGGCGACTGTAGCTATCAGCCATTGCTCGAAGCGCTGGCCGGCGAGTTGACGGAAATGACCGCCGAGGGGGTGGTCAGCCGCGACGAGGTGGCGGCCATGGCGATTCCGTCGCGAGGTCGCGGCGAGGCCGAGCTCACGGCGCCGTTCGCGCCGAAGAACCGCTTCGCCGGGCTGACGGTCGAGCACCTGGAACTGTTCGACGCCGAGGACCAGTACTGGACCAAATTCCAAAAGGACAAGAACGCAACGACTTTCGCGGCGAACTGGACTGCCTTTGTGCGACGGTCGGTGTTTCCGACACTGCTGACCGCGCTCGACGGTGACGGGCCCCGAGCTGAGCGGTTCGTCGAGCGCTTGGAGACGGGCTTGCGCGACCGGATAGCTGCCGACCCGAAGCGGGTGAGGATTCCGCTTGCGCAGCTGTCGCTGCACAAGAGCAGCTGGCCGCGCTGACGCCACGAAAGCACCTTGCGAGTCCTTCGGGCGGAGGAGCTTGTTTGCGCGAGCGAAACGCCGGGATCTTGGGGAACTAGAAAGAGAGCGGTCCCGAAATCGCGCGACTCGCTCAGCGTCGATGGCTCATGCCGACTGTCCTCCTTGCCGGCTGGCGGCAAGAGCTCTTTCGACCTCGCTACCGAGCCGGTTCATGCCTTCTCGTTCGCGCTCGTCAAATCCCTGCCCGGAAACGGTGTGCCGAAGGCGCGCAAGCTGATCGACGATCGCAGACTCGTGCCCGGCGGTGGGGGCGGCGCACCATGCGAGCTCGCGAAGCAGAATAAACAACTGCGACAGCACCGTTGCATCGTTGGCGCCGTACGCACGAACCTGCGATACGGCAAGATCAAGCAAGTCCGCGAAACTAGGGCGGTTCAGAACCACGCGTGCGATGCCGTCGTCGTCCCGCAGAAGCTTCGGGCCGAGACGACGCCCCGCGAGCCCGCCCAACAGGGACGTGCTGAAGCCGAGCGCGTGGACCGCGGTAGTCGGATCGTTGATGCCCGGCGAGAGGGCCTTGACGGCGACATCTGTCAGCTGCCGCAACCCATACCTCACATCCTCGATAGGGGTCCGTTCCTCTCCGGTGTGCACAGCTGTGGCCACGCGATCGCGAAGGGTCCTCAACGGCTGGCCGTCCAACTCTTCCGTCGCGTCCAGCCGCCAAGCGAAAGCGATTGGTGTGCCTGCCACCAACCAGTCGCCAGCCAAGCGATCCACCGACACCGCCGCGTCAGCGTCCACCGCAGCCGACAGCAGTGATGCTTCGTTGACGCTGACCAAGAACCCCGAGGAGGTAGCGCAGATGGGCAACGCCCACGGTGGGGGACGTGGAATCGAACTGGCATTACCGGCTTGGTCGAGCTCGCCGAATACGGTCTTTGCTGCCGCGGCTGCGTCGTCGTAGACCGTATGCATCATCGTCTCTACACGAATCTCCCGAACAAGGTGCGCCAAGAAGAAGACGAGTCCAATGACGCAGCCGAGGGTCAGCACATAGGCCAACGTCACAGAGAACTTCGGAACAAACATGGCATTGGTGCTCGTCGCGTCGCGGATTGTGCGCAGAATCGTCAGCGCATAGACGAAGGTCGACAAGAAAAGCGCCAGAGTGAACTGCACGAACCGGTCGCGAGCGAACGTCCTCAGCAGACGCGGTGAGTATTGGCCGCTAGCGAGTTGCAACGTCACGACCGTCAACGAAAACGTCAACGACGTGACCGTTACCAGCGATGAGGCGATGGTGCCAAGGAGTTCTCGCGCCTCTGCGGGCCCGCCGCCGAAGAGAAAATCGGCAATCGTGGCCGGTGACCGCTTCTGCAGCGCATCATCGACCTCGGACAAGATTAGTCCGGCGGCAATCGCGATCACCACGCCGATCGTCGGCACTGGCCACAGCTTCGTGCGAAAGGCGTCGGCGATCTGCGTGCGCCGCCGGTCTGCATCTCGGGTGTTTTCCACCGGGTCCCTCTCTGCTGATTACCGGGATAACCACCGCGGCGCTTGTTCATACACACTGGAACGGATCGGCGCTGCACCACATGAGAAGTTGCGTGCTCTGCCGACAAAGCTACGCACCCTGCACCCAGCAGCATGGCGAGTCGATGTGTAAAGAAAGAGTCGAACGGCCGTGGCTGGGTATGCCCTGTACATGGTTGTGCGAGTGATCGTCGGTTTCGCCGGTGTCGTAGCGTTGATCGTCGGCGTTGCCGGTCTGCTTACGCCTGTCTCGGTGTCTCCGGGTGAGGAGACGATCAGCTGTGGAAGCGCCATTGCTCCGGACCTTTCCGCCGCCCGTTCTGAAGACGACCGCAGCGCAGCCAATATCCCCGTTCCCGGCGGCGTGATTGTGGACATGAACTACACCAGGCTGTGTCAGATGGATCTTGATGATCGGCGCATCTGGACGATTACTGTGGCCGTCGCCGGAGCGCTCGCTATCGCCGCGGCGGTTGTGATCGGCGCATTGTCGAATCGGGCCGCGCGGTCGCCCTGATCGTGCGGGCGGCCTCACCGGCAAATGCACATGTCCGGAGACCCATCGATGGCGATGTCGACCCTGTGCGGGAGCAGCCGCGCAGCCACGCGTCATCTGAGTAGTCGACGGGGTATCCGTAAGTTGGCGGCCACCGCCAGGCGATCACGGCGTGCAGCTCTGCACCGGTCAGTTCAGCTTGCCTGGCCGCCCAGCGCAGAGCGTCCTTGCTGGCCTGAGAACCATCAACCCCAACGACGACAACAGGTCGAGTTTCGGGCTCGGTCATCGCTCAACGTCCGACAACACTCACGACAGCGGCCTGACCACAAGATGCCAAAAGCATCGATCCATAGCACGCCCATCTTGCTTGCTGTTGTGACGCTTAGGCCGGAGTAGAAGCGCAGCGGCGGTGCGGTCGCGACATCGCGGGCGTGTTCAGCGCCGATCCGTGGCCGGTTTTCGTGATGTGTCCATGAGAGGCGAACCGCGCACAGTTGTCAACAGACCCGTTCAACGCCACACACTGGTCCCTACGGCTGTGAAACCGCTTGGAATCAACGGTGTCTTGCCCGGGCCCGTTGAGATGGTGCCACAGTGGAGTAGGACGCTCCCCTTCACCGTTGGGAAGTCTCTGTGCGACAACCCAATTTCGGCGAACACATGGCACACATGCAAGCCTTCACCCTTCTTCCGCTGATTCACAGCGGCTCATCAGGGTTCATACAGGCGTTCTGCCCACTTCACGGAAGCAGCTTCCGCGCATTACGGCGACGAGCCGATGGTCGGTGCAGCGGCGGCGCTCGCGCACCGATAGGGCAATCGCCACCTACCTGACTCAACACCGGCCCGATGGGGTAACACCTCAGTGTGACGAGAAGCGCCGAGGGTGTCGATGGGGATTCGTCGCCCTTTCCACAGGTTCTACGCGAGTATGGGTTCGTCGCCGATGGCGAGCGGGGCGCGTTGATCGGCCCGCACGGGGAGTACGCGTGGCTCTGCGCGCCACACTGGGAGAGCGCTGCGCTGTTCTCGTCGCTCGTCGGTGGCATTGGCACTTATGCGGTCACTCCTGCCGCGCGCCATGTTTGGGGTGGCTATTACGAACCCCGATCGTTGATCTGGCGCTCCCGCTGGGTGACTGACTCGGCAATCGTCGAATGCCGTGAAGCTCTCGCGTTTCCCGCTGATCCGCATCGTGTCGTCGTCTTGCGGCAGATCCACGTGCTGAGCGGAGATGCCCGACTGCACGTCCACCTTCAGCCGGCTGCGAATTTCGGGAAGCACTACATGCGGCGATTGCACCGGGACGACGATGGTCGTTGGCTGGCTCGCGTCGGATCGTTACGAATGCGTTGGAGTGGTGCGCCGGAGGCGGAGGTGATCGACGAGCGCCCCCACAAACTGTCGTTGACAACCGAAATCTTCCTCGGTGAAGGCGGCACACGAGACTTGGTTCTGGAGCTCAGCGACGCTGAATTGCCAAGGGAGCCGATTGGTGCCGCCGGCATCTGGTCACGAACCGAGGCGGCATGGCATGAAGCAATCCCAAGTTTGGGTCCGACTGCCGCTCCGCGGGACGCGGAACATGCCTACGCCGTGATGCGCGGGCTCACCGGGCCATCCGGTGGAATGGTCGCAGCCGCCACGATGAGCTTGCCGGAGCGCGCCCAGGAGGGTGCCAACTACGACTACCGTTACGTGTGGATTCGCGACCAGTGCTATGCGGGAATCGCCACGGCCGCCAATGGGCCACATCCCTTGCTGGACAACGCGGCCGGCTTCGTGGCGGACCGTCTGCTCGACGACGGACCGAAGCTGATGCCGGCGTATACGCTGGCAGGGGACCCGGTACCAAGGCAACGGAGGATCGACTTACCCGGCTATCCCGGTGGCTACGACATCGTCGGCAACCAGGTGCGCGACCAGTTCCAACTCGACATCTTCGGAGAGGCTCTGCTGTTGTTCGCGGCGGCGGCCCACCATGACCACCTGGAAAGTCGGCACCAAGCCGCTGCCCAGGCGGCTGTCTCAACCATCGAGCACAACATGCAGCGCCCCGATGCCGGAATTTGGGAACTTCACGAGAACCGCTGGACCCATTCGCGATTGGTATGCGCGGCTGGATTGCGCGCGGCCGCCGAACACGGAATCGGCGGCGATGTCACCAGTTTGACCGCGCTGGCCGACGCAATCGTCGCCGACGCCGCGCGCGACTGCCTTCATCCCAGCGGCCGGTGGCAGCGCGCACCCGACGACGACAGGATCGACGCCGCGCTGCTTCTGGCGGCGCTACGCGGCGCGGTCTCGGCCGATGACCCGCGCTCCGTGGCCACGTATCGAGCTGTCAGCGAAGAACTGTCTCGCGATTACTACGTGTGCCGTTTTCGGCCGCAGCGGGGACTGGGTTCTAGCGATAGTGCATTCGTGCTGTGCGGGTTCGTCATGGCGATGGCTGCACTGCAGCAGCACGACATCGTCGACGCATTCCGGTATTTCGAAAGGAATCGGGCCGCCTGCGGCACACCGGGCATTTTTTCCGAGGAATACGACATCCGGCAGCGCCAGATGCGAGGGAATCTGCCGCAGGCGTTCGTGCACGCGGTCATGTTCGAAGCGTCCTGCAGACTCGCGCGTTTCGACAACAGATGTTCATAGGAAAGGAGAAGGATGTGACTGTCCTACAGTCCGCGCCGACGGTGGTTGTCACTGGCGCCAGCGCCGGAGTCGGGCGTGCCGTCGCCCGCGAATTCGGCAAGCGCGGCGCGCGGGTGGCGTTACTCGCGCGGGGGCAAGCCGGGCTGAATGCGGCCGCCGCCGAGATCGAGCGAGCCGGCGGACAGGCGTTGGCGGTACCGACCGATGTCGCGAACTTCGACGAGGTCGACGGCGCTGCCGATCAGGTGGAAAGCCGATTCGGTGCCATCGACGTATGGATCAACGTCGCTTTCGCGTCGGTATTCGCGCCCTTCCACGAAATTTCGCCCGACGAATACCGCCGCGCCACCGAGGTGACCTACCTCGGCTTCGTCTACGGCACTATGGCGGCGCTGCGCCGAATGCGCCCCCGTGACCGCGGCACGATCGTGCAGGTCGGATCAGCGCTGAGTCACCGCGCGATACCACTGCAATCCGTCTACTGCGGCGCAAAGCACGCGGTCAACGGCTTCACGGAGTCACTGCGCACCGAGCTGCTGCACGACAACAGCAACGTCCACATCACCGTCGTGCAGATGCCGGCGCTGAATACCCCGCAGTTCTCCTGGGTGTTGTCCCGGCTCCCCCATCATCCGCAACCGGTGCCACCGATCTACCAACCGGAAGTCGCGGCACGTGGCATCTGTTATGCGGCAGAACATCCGAAGCACAAGGAGTACTGGGTGGGTGCTAGCACCGTCGCGACCCTGTTGGGCCAGCGGCTCTTTCCCGCCGTGCTTGACCGATATCTGGCTAGGACCGGCTACTCGTCACAGCAGACCGATCAACCGAACACCCAAGCAGCCAATCTGTGGCAGCCGTTAGACGACACGGACGGCAAAGACTATGGCGCGCATGGGATTTTCGGCCGTCGATCGCATGCGGTAAGTCCCCAATGGTGGTTGCGGGAGAACGGCAAGGCGCTCGCTGTGGCCGCTGCCGTTGCGCTGGCCGGCCTTGTCGGCGTTGCCGCTCGCCACTGACCGCCTCGTTGCGGCGAGTCCGCGACGGGTGGCTGCAAATGGGTCTCTCGTCGAGCCCGTAGTCAGCCGACGCGATACGCCTCTGCGGTGTCGGCCAAAGTCATGCCGTGACCCTGTCCCGCCACCGGCGCGTGTATCGCTCCGGAACTCACCGGTGGCACACCGTCGAGCAACTCGGGTTCGAGCCGTACGTGGTCATTGAACCACTCGACGTGGCGGAGATTCGGGATAGCGGCGGCGATCGCCGCATGAGCCGCCGGTGCGCAATGCCCCGACACCTCCAAATTGTGCGCCGAGGCGACGGCGGCACCGCGCAGGAATCCCGTGTAACCGCCGCACCGCGTGACGTCGAGCTGGAGGCAATCGACGACCGGGGCCAACCGCTCGGCGTCATAGGTGTCGCTGACGTACTCGCCCGCCGCGACATCGCAATTCACCGCAGCACGCACCGAAGCCAGGCCCGCCACGTCGTCACTGCTGACCGGTTCCTCGAACCATTCCACACCGTGGCGGTCGAGTTCGGCCCCCACTCGACGTGCCTGCCCAGCTGTGTAGGCCCCATTGGCGTCGACCATCAAATGCGCGTTCGGCCCGGCGAGTTCTCGCAGGAGCGCGACCCGGTCGAGGTCCCAACCGATACGAGCGCCCCAATCGCAACCGATCTTGATCTTCATAGCCGTGCATCCGGCAGCCTTCCACGCCGAAACCTCCTGTGCCAGCTCGGCTTCCGTCGATGACGTGAACCCGCCTGAACCGTAGATCGGCATCCGATCGCGCACTTGGCCCAGCAAGGTCACCACCGGCGTGCCCATCAGGCGGGCCTTCAGGTCCCACAGGGCGATGTCGACCGCGCTGATCGCCTGCATCACCAAGCCCTTGGCGCCCAGGTTGCGGCAGGCACGGCGCATGGCTGTCCAGAGCGCCGGGATGTCACGTGCGGGCCGGCCCATCAGCTGCGACTCGAGTTTTCCTCGACGACTGCCGCGGCCGCGGTCCCGGTGTAGGTCCAGCCGAGGCCGGTCACACCACTCGCGCCGATTTGCACCGTAACCGCAGTCGTCGCATCCCATGTCAGTGTGCCGTCGGACTCGGGCTTAGGCGTCGGAAAGCGATAGCAGGCCGCGTCGACACGGTCGATGTCGGTGTCATGACTCGTCATGGCCGGATATTCCGTCCGTTTCTTCGCGCCATCGCTAAGCCGCCAGCACCAAGCAGGGAACCTACTGCCGCGACGGCCGCTAGCCGTTTGCGATGTGACTTCGACGCGCTGTCGTTGCGCGGGCCGGGCGCTGTGCCACGCAGCGCGGCTGCCAATGCCTGAGCGGTGTGCACGGCAACCCGATCGCCTGTCAGCTCTCGAATCTGGGTCCGGCAGCTGAAGCCGTCGGCCACCAGCAAAGTGTCGGCGTCGGCGCCGCGAATCGCAGGCAGCAGCTTGTCTTCCGCGCACGCGACCGAGACGTCGTAATGGCCCCGCTCGAACCCGAAATTGCCTGCGAGCCCGCAACATCCGGCGTCCAGGATATCGGCGTCGATGCCGCTCGCACGCAGAATCGCCTTGTCCTCGTCGATACCGAGGATGGCGTGCTGGTGGCAATGCGGTTGCACTATGGCCTGACCGCTCCACTCGGGGTGGGACCCAGTCGGGAGCCCGTTCCGCCAGCAGCTCGCCAATAGTGCGCGTCAAGGTGGCGAGCCGGTGGGCGTCTTCGTCGCCGGGCAGCAGCTCCGGCATATCCGACCGGAACACCGCTGCGCAACTCGGTTCCAGGACGACGACCGGGATTCCTTGGCGCAGCGCGGGTTGCAGTACCTTCAGCGTACGTCAGCAACATTCGCTTGGCGATTACGAGCTGCCCAGTGGATATCCAGGTCAGTCCGCAGCACACCGCTTGTTCGGGAACCCGCACTTCGAAGCCGGCCGTCCTCCAGCACGTCGGCCGCGTCTTGGCGATGTCGGTGTCGAAATTGTTGGTGAAGGTGTCCGGCCACAGCACAATCGGCCCGTTCGGGGCGGTGCCGCCGGTTGCCGGCCGATCGCGGAACCATCTGGTGAACCGCTGTGTCCGCGAACCGCGGAATGTCGCGGTGCTGATCGATTCCGCCCGAGTGTCTTGAGCAGCTGACGATAACTCCCGGCATGTGCGCCACAACGTTGAGCGGACCCGGCGCAATCGCGGCGATCCGCGCCAGCCAGCGGCAGCCATCCCATCGAGTAGTGCGACAGCGGACGAAGCCGGCGCTTGTAGTGGTGATGAAGAAACTCCGCTTTGTACGTGGCCATGTCGACATTGACCGGGCAGTCGCTGCGGCACCTTTGCAAGCCAGGCACAGGTCGAGCGCCTCGCGCACGTCCGTCGAGCGCCAGCCGTCGGTTATCACGTCACCTTGCAGCATCTCGAACAGCAACCGCGCGCGGCCACGGGTGGAGTGCTCCTCCTCGCCGGTGGCGCGGTAACTCGGGCACATGACGCCGGATTCTTCACCGCGGCACTTGCCCACGCCGACGCATCGATTCGCCGCGCGACCGAACAGGTGCTTGTCGTCGCGGGTAGGCGAATTGGGTCGTCGGGCTCCGCCGGCCGGTAGTCGGCACCCCATCTCAGGTCGTGATCGAGCGGCAGCGGCCGGACCACCTTTCCCGGGTTCATCTCGGTTGCGCGGATCGACGAGATCCTTGAGTTCCTCGAACGCGTCGACTATCGCGGTCGCCGAACATGATGGGCAGCAGTTCGCCACGTGCCTGGCCGTCGCCGTGCTCGCCCGACAGCGAGCCGCCGTAACTCGGTCGCCAGATGCGCGGCTTCTTCGGCGAAGGCACGGTAACGGGCGATACCAGGGGCCGTGCGCAGATCGAACGGGATCCGCACGTGTACACACCCTTGCCCGAAGTGGCCGTACAGCGACGCGCCGGAGTATTCGTAGCGGTCAAGCATCTGCTGGAAATCGCGCAGGTAATCGCCGAGCCGATCAGGTGGCACCGCCGCGTCCTCCCACCCGGCGTGTGTGTCCTGCCCGTCGGGCGGATGTGCCGTGGCGCCCAACCCCGCTTCGCGTGCCTTCCACACTTGCTCTTGGTGATGTGGGTCGTCGAGGACTTTGGTGCGTTGACTGGCCCGGTGACGAAGATCGTCGATCATCTCCTCGGCCTTGGCCTTTGCTTCGTCGGGGCTGTCGCCGTTGATTTGCACCATCAGCCAGGCGTTGCCTTCGGGAAGCTGCTTCAGTGCGCCTTCGGCCAGGTGTTGGGAGTGCTCCAGTTGCGTAAGCCGGTGGTCGAAGCCCTCGAGGGCCGCCGGGTTGTAGTCCAGTACGGCGGGCACGGCATCGCCGGCGGCGCCAACGCTGTCGAAACCGAGGAGCACGAGCACATGTGCGCGCGGTTGGCGCACCAGAGTGATTTCGGCGCGGAGCACCGTCACCAGCGTGCCCTCGCTGCCCACCAGTAGGCGGGCGACGTCGAAATTCTTCTCGGGCAGCAACGAGTCGAGGTTGTATCCGGACACCCGCCGCGGGATATCGGGATAGCGGGCACGGATGTCGTCGGCGTAGTCGTCGCGGATCGTGCGCAGTTCGCGATAGATTTCTGCCCGGCGTCCGCCCTCGTCGACGATCTTCTCGAAGTCATCGTCCGACGTGGGCCCGACCCACATCCGCAGGCCGTCGTAGGTGAGAACTTCCAACCGCTGCACGGAGTCGACCATCTTGCCGTACGCCTGCGCGGTGGCACCGCACGAGTTGTTGCCGATCATCCCGCCGATCGTGCAGCTCACGTGCGTCGAAGGTCGAGGCCCAACCATCCAACCGGTATCGGCAAGGCGGTCGTTGAGCGAATCCAGCTTGATGCCGGGCTCCACCACCGCCACGCCCTTGTCGGCGTCGACCGATACCACCCCGGTGCAGTACTTGCTCCAATCCAGGACCACGGCGGTGTTGCAACACTGTCCGGCCAAGCTGGTTCCACCGCCACGGGAAAGCACCGGGACGTCGTGTTGTCGGCAGACGTCGATCGCTGCCACAGCATCGTCAACGGACTTCGGGACCACCACACCGATAGGGATCTGTCGATAGTTCGACCCGTCAGTGGAGTAGGTAGCGCGAGTCCCGGGATCGAATCTCACCTCTCCGCGGACCCGCGCTCTCAGGTCGCTACGCAGTTGGTGCAACGCGTGACCGGAAGCGCCGATGCCAAGGGAAAGTGGGACGGTCACGAAAGCCTCCTGATTGACCGGTTTCGAGTACGCCGATGCTGGGAAACCTTTGCATGGGCGCAACTAATGTAGACGGAGTGCCCACAACAGCAGAAGGGAAAACATGGCTCAAGACGTCGCCGATTTCGTGCTTTCTCGCTTGCGCGACTGGAAAATTCGGCATGTATTCGCATATCCCGGCGACGGCATCAACGGACTCGTCGCCGCGTTCGGGCGCGCGGACAACGATCCGCAGTTCGTTCAGGCTCGCCATGAGGAGATGGCGGCATTCGAGGCCGTCGGCTACGCCAAGTTCACCGGGCAGGTGGCGGTCTGCATGGCGACATCCGGTCCGGGCGCGGTTCACCTGCTCAACGGTCTGTACGACGCCAAACTCGACCATGTGCCCGTGGTCGCTATCGTCGGGCAGACGGCACGCAGCGCGATGGGCGGCCACTACCAGCAGGAAATCGACCTGCAGACCCTGTTCAAGGACGTCGCCAGCGATTACCTGGTCGAGGTGAACGTGGCCAGCCAGTTGCCCAATGCGCTGGACCGCGCGATCAGGACTGCCGCGACCCGGCGGGCGCCGACCGCGCTGATCATCCCGTCTGACCTGCAGGAAGAGAAATACTCACCGCCTGGCCACGCGTTCAAGGAGGTGCCGTCGAGCCCGCCCAGCGACGGCCAGCCGGTGCTGCGACCGGACCGCGACCTGATCGCTCGGGCCGCTGACATCCTGAACGCCGGGACCAAGGTCGCGATGCTGATCGGCCAAGGGGCGCGCGGCGCCGCCGAGCAGGTCCGCACTGTCGCCGACATCACCGGCGCCGGAGTGGCAAAAGCGTTGCTGGGCAAGGACGTACTGGGCGACGACCTGCCGTACGTGACCGGCTCGATCGGCCTGCTGGGCACTCGGCCGAGCTGGGAGCTGATGCGCGACTGCGACACCTTGCTGATCGTCGGGTCGAACTTCCCCTACACACAGTTCCTTCCCGACTTCGGCCAGGCCAGGGCCGTCCAGATCGACCTCGACGGCTCGCTGATCGGGATGCGTTATCCGACCGAGGTGAACATCGTCGCCGACGCGTCGGCCGCCCTCGACGAGCTGATTCCGCTGCTGCAGCGCAAGGACGACCGGTCCTGGCGCGACACGATCGAGAAGAACGTCGCCAGATGGTGGGAAACCATTGAGCTGCAAGCGATGTTGTCGGCCAAGCCTGTGAATCCGATGCGAATCGCCTGGGAGTTGTCGTCGCGGCTGCCCGACAACGTGATCGTCAGCGCGGACTCCGGCTCGTCGACAAACTGGTATGCCCGCTGCCTGCGTTTTCGCGACGGCATGCGCGGGTCCCTGTCGGGAACGCTTGCCACGATGGGCCCGGGCGTGCCGTACGCCATCGGCGCCAAGTTCGCTCACCCGGACCGGCCGGTGATCGCGATGGTCGGCGACGGTGCGATGCAGATGAACGGCCTCGCCGAACTCTTGACAATCTCCCGCTACCACTCGCAGTGGTCGGACCCGCGCCTGATCGTGTGCATCTTCCACAACAACGACCTGAATCAGGTGACATGGGAGCTGCGCGCGATGGGAGGAGCGCCCAAATTCGAGGAGTCGCAGGTACTTCCGGATCTGTCATATGCCGACGTGGCGCGTTCGATGGGTTTGAACGCCATCGCCGTCGACGATCCCGAGCATGTCGGCCCAGCGTGGGACCAGGCGCTGGCGGCCGACAGGCCAACGGTTCTGGACATCCGGTGCGATCCCGAGATGCCGCCGATCCCACCGCACGCCACCTTTGAGCAAGGCAAGGAACTGGTGTCGTCGATCCTGAAGGGCGATCCCGAAGCCTGGCATCTGATGGTTCAGGGAGCTAAGGCCAAGGCGCAAGAATTCGTCCCGCACCGGAACTCCTGACCCGATGAACTGGCTTTCGGTAGCACGCGCCGGCTACGGCACGCTCGTACTCGCAGCGCCCGACGAGCTCGGCGGCCATTTCGCCGGGATGGAACTGGCACCGGGAACGCGCCGGGCGATGCAGATCCTGGGCGGCCGGCAGTTGTTCGAAGCCGGCGTGTGCGCCGTCAAGCCGACGAGGTGCGTCCTGGCACTCGAGGCGGTCGTCGACGGAATCCACGCGGCCACGATGGCCGTCGTCGCCGTCGCGACCGACAACGACAGCCGGCGCCGCGCCGCCACCGTCAACGTGGGCACCGCATTGGCTTTCGTCGTCGCCGATCTCGTCGCGATGCGGCGCACCCGCCTCGACGCATCAAGCCCCGGGGCTTCGGCCAACCGGCTGATGA
The DNA here is from genome assembly GCA_963775205.1 of uncultured Actinomycetota bacterium. Lineage (GTDB taxonomy): Bacteria > Actinomycetota > Actinomycetes > Mycobacteriales > Mycobacteriaceae > Mycobacterium. The sequence continues at coordinate 738,845 of CAVZHV010000005.1, forward strand.
AGCTGCGTGACGGCGTGGCGCAACAGATCTGCCGGGCATTGCCACTGCCCGCGGGCATTCAATGATTATGCAAAAGGAGAGAGCGAGGTTCGTGTGCCGCCTACCTGGCTGATCGTGATCTCCTGGGCCGCACTGGCACTGGCTTTCGCGTCTGCGGCCGTGATCCTGGCCGACATCTACGGGCGCGGTTTTCGCCAGCGGATGCGCGTGATGGAGGCCGTCTGGCCGGTTACCGCGCTGTACTTCGGGCCGGTGGCGGTGTGGATGTATTGGCGTTACGGCCGGCCGAATAGCCGCCGGTGGCTGCAGCAGCGTCAGCTCGACCAGCCGCCCGACAAACCGAAATGGGCGACCACCGCCATCGGGGTAAGCCACTGCGGTGCAGGATGCACGCTCGGCGACATCATCGCCGAATTCGCGGTGTTCGCCTTGGGCCTGCACCTACTCGGCCGTTATTTCCTTCCCGAGCTCATCGGTGACTACGTGGCCGCGCTTGCGCTGGGAATCTTGTTCCAGTACTTCGCAATTGCGCCGATGCGGGGCCTGGGTTTTCGCAAGGGCATGGTGGAGGCAGCCAAGGCTGACGTGCTGTCGCTGACGGCATTCGAGGTTGGGCTGTTCGGTTGGATGGCCGTGATGGCGTTCGTGCTGTTTCGGTCGCCGCCGTTACATCCCGACAGCCCCGTGTACTGGTTTCTGATGCAGATCGGCATGATCATCGGATTCGCGACCGCGTGGCCGGCGAACGTCTGGCTGATCCGGCGCGGGATCAAGGAAGCTATGTAGCGGCCCGGCACTAGCGTAGTAGCCACCGCCGGCCACCGACAACCGAGACGGAGTTGCAGTGAGCCTTGTCCTGGCATTCGGCGTGGTGCTTCTCGTCAGCGTGTCGCTCTCCGGGGTCGCGGCCCGAACGGTGCTGTCGAGTGCGCTGATGTTCCTGGTCGCCGGCGCGGTCCTCGGGCCGGGAATCCTCGGAGTCGACACCATCAGCGCCGACGACCCGATCGTCGGCGCCCTCGCCGACGTGGCGCTGTTTACCGTCTTGTTCACCGACGGCCAGCGCGCCAATCTTCGGGAACTGCGGGCCAATTGGTCGCTATCGGGCCGTGCGCTGGGTCTCGGCATGCCGCTGACGATGGTCGGGATCGCGGTGCCGGCCCACTTTCTCGTCGGTTTGAACTGGCCCACCGCATTCTTGGTCGGAGCCATCCTTTCCCCCACCGACCCGGTCTTCGCGGCCGCCATCGTCGGGCGATCCGATATCCCGGATCGGTTGCGCCGACTGCTCAATGTGGAATCCGGCTTGAACGACGGGCTGGCCCTGCCCTTCGTCGTGATATTCCTGGCTACCGCGCAGGGCGCCGGATCGCATGTGGTGCAGGTCGGCACGGAGCTCTTGCTCGGGTTGGCACTCGGTGTCGGGGTGGCAGCCGTTGTGGCGTTGGCGTGGCGGACGAAGATACTGACCGCGGAGCCGCACTTGCAGCCCCTCGGACCACTTGCGATCGCGTTGGTGGTGTACGCGAGCTGCCACCTTACGCACGCCAACCCATACTTGGCGGCCTTCGCCGCCGGGTCGACACTGGCCACCCTCGACCACGTCGCAGCCGAAGAGTTCCAGCCTTTCGGCGATCTACTGTCGGAACTCACCAAGTTCGCCGCGCTTCTGGTGTTCGGCGCGTTGATCACCCCGGAGCGGCTTTCCGGATTGGGTTGGTCCAACTGGATTCTGGCGGTGCTCGTCATCGCCGTGATCCGGCCGGCCGCCCTGATGCTGTCGCTTGTGCGGACGCAGTTACCGAGACGCGAGCGAATCACCGCGGCATGGTTCGGGCCGAAAGGCTTCGCCTCAGTGGTCTACGGGCTGCTCGTCCTGCAGGCTGGAATAGTCGACAGCGAGCTGGTTTTCGACGTCGTCGCGGTCACCATCGCACTGTCGATCGTGCTGCATTCATCCACCGACGTGCCGATAGCCAAGGTGTTGCGTGTCGAACCACCCGACGATCTGCCGGGTGGTCGCGCCGAGCCGCTGACCGACGAAAAGGCTGACCTACAGGGCTGATTCGAGCAGACCTACAGACGGGAGATCGCGATGAGCGGGATCGAACACGCACTCATCGGTGACTGGCATCTCGCAGCCTTCGCCGCGCTGAAAGCACTGGCGTTGTTCGTCACCGCCGGCACGGCCTTCCGGTTCACCCAGCGGCGCACGCTGGCCGACTTCACGCCGTTCGACTGGGTGACCGCGGTCGCCGTAGGGGCAATCATCGGGCGGACGGCCACGGCGTGGGACACCTCGGTTTTTGTCGGCGCCGCCGCGCTGCGGCAGCACGGTCACCTCACGCCGGCCGGCGTCGGGCTCGCCTTGTCCGAACAAAACGGCTCCGTAACTGTTGTCACCACCGCCGCTCTCGCCGACGCGCAACGGCGCAACGATGCCGATGAACCGCCCTGCGACGACAGCTGAGCGACGGGGTCGACGTGCCCCTAACGCCTAAGCGCGTGGATGCATCCGCGCGAGGACAGTTTCGTACGTGATCCATCCGACGAGCGCGGTCTTGTCGCGGTTCACTACCGGAAGCCCCGTGCCGCCGTGGCCGCCGAGCGCCGAAAGGATTCTCGGCGGGGGGTCGTCGACGCCGACGTTGGTCACCGGATGCACGATGCCCGCCACGGTTTGCGGTGGGCTGTCCTCGTCCAATGCCTCGGCCACGTCTTCGGAGGTGATGCATCCGCGGTATCGTCCGTCTTCGGTAACGACGGGCAGGATTCCGAGAGAATTCGAAGCTAGCGCTGCCGCTGCAGCGGACAGCGGGCAAGTGTCGTGCAGCGGGTCGGGAGCGGGAAGTGCCACATCGGCGGCAACGAATTGTTGCACCTCCATGGGTGCGGCATCGATGGTGACGCCGCGGCGCCACAACTTTGCGGTGTAGATGGTCTCCTTCGACAGGAGATGCGCGATTCCCGAGGCCATCACGACGGCGGCCATCAAGGGCAGGATGATCGAATACTCTCCGGTGAGCTCGAACAAGATGATCACCGCCGTAATCGGTGCGCGGGTCGCACCGCCCAGTGCCGCACCCATTCCGATGAGCCCATAAGCGCCAGCGGTCCCGACGACGGACGGGAACAACCCATGCGCGATAAGGCCGAAAGCCGAGCCGGCCATGGCGCCGATGAACAGAGTCGGGGCAAAGACACCGCCGGAACCGCCGATGCCGATGGTCAAACTGGTGGCGAACATCTTCCCCACCATCAGCACCAGCAGCATACCGATGACATAGTGGCCCTCGACCGCGTTCTCAAGGACCGGATACCCGACGCCGTACATCTGCGGTAGTGCAATTAGCAACGCCCCCAATGCGATTCCACCCACCGCCGGACGGGCCCATTCGGGTCCGCGCCAGAGCCAGTCGCATGCGTCTTCCACCAGATAAAGCACTTTGGAGAAGGCCACTCCGATCATTCCGACCACCAGACCCAGACCGCCGTAAAGCAGGTACTCCAGTGGGCTGCGAACCGAGAACAGCGGCAGCGACAAAAAGGGGTGATCGCCTAGCATTGCACGGCCGACGACAGCCGCGGAGACACTGGAAAGCACGACCGCGCCGAAGGACTCCGCGGCGAAGTTGCGCAGGATCAGCTCCATCGCAAAGAACGGCCCGGCAAGTGGAGCATTGAACGTCGCCGAGATCCCGCCGGCGGCCCCGCAGGCCACGAGCAGCCGCACACGTCTCGTGTCGAGCCGCAAGAGCTGCGCGAGCGTCGAGCCCGCCGCAGAGCCGATTTGCACTATCGGGCCCTCACGGCCAACCGAGCCGCCCGCTCCCATGCACAGCGAGGACGCCAATGCCTTGACCAACGTCACCTGCGGTGCGATCCGGCCGCCGCGATGACCGACCGCGTACATCACCTCCGGCACACCGTGACCGCGAGCTTCGGGCGCGAACTTGTGCACGATAGGTCCGTACACGGTGCCGGCAACCACAGGCGCCAACAGCAGGAACCAGACACCCAGCCACGGGAAGTGCAAGCTGGGTACCCGTCCCAGCGCCGAGTAGTCGTCGTAGCCGGTGAACATCCGGGTGAACGCCGTGATGAGCCAGCGGAACGCGACGGCGCCCAGTCCAGTCACCACGCCGACCGCGATCGCGAGCGGTACCAGTGCCGCCGGGCTCTCGCGCAGCCATGCGGCCCACGCCCGGCCCCGCGGCAGCGGAATTCGCCGCGCCGCCGAACTTTCATAGCCGCGAAATATCATCGCATTACGCAATAATTGCGCTGCAGTGTTTGCTGTGTGACATCGACACTACGAAAAACGCTCTCGCTCGCCGGCGTTTGATGACTCAGCTTTCCGAGGTCGCCTGCGAGGTATCCATGCGGGCCCCTCAATCGCATCGGCGTTGAGCCACATCACCAGGCCGGTGTTGTATGCAGCGAGCACCGCGTACAGCAGAGTGTCCCGCAGATCGAAACCCATCGGACCCGGTGCATCGTAGTAGGCGGCAGCCGCAGAGACGATGACCATGGCGAACCCGAGCGAAGCCGCCAGCGCGGTGAACCACAGCGCGGCACGCCGAGACAGACTCACCAGACATGCAAGCGCCCCATACGCGAGCAACACGGCGCTGTGCAGCAGGGTGATTCGTAAACCGAGCAGAGCGACTCCAGCCGACTCGGGCGAGCTGGCGATCGCCCAGCCCGCCGCGACTGCGCCGAGGGCACCGATCAGGATGCCCTGCAACAGCAGGAAGATACGACCCGTTCGCCAGTGCGACGGGTCGAGGCTGACCTTCTCGAGGTCCGGGGTCTCACCGGGCCTGCGCCGCGAAGTCAAGCGGGCCATCAACATTCACTCCTATCCTGCTGGCCGGCCGGGCTCGGTTCGTGGCCGGAAGGCCACCACCGGCAGCTGGCGCACCAAGCGTTCTCGCGCCTCGCGGCTGCTGTCGTAGCGCCACCCGAGCAGCCGGCCGAGGAGCAGACGCACGACCGGCGCGATCCAGTGGTTGCGCCGTTCGTAGTCCGCGATCACGTCCACGGCTTCGGCTTCGTCGAGCACGCGGTACTGCGGTGCAAAGCGGTGCCGGCCGACGACCACCTCCCGGGCCGGGCTGGCCGCGATGTTGCGGTACCAGTCCGACGACGGACCGAAGCCGGCGATGACCATGAACTCACCGGCCGCCGAATTGGTTCCGACGACCTCGAGCACGGTGCGGTACTGGCGCCCCGACTTGCGGCCGACGTGCGTCAAGCACAGCAAGCGCTCGGTCAGAAGCCAGCCGAAACCTGCGTCATACAAGGGGATTGGTGCCCGGAACACCCGTCGCATCACCGCTCCCGGACGGCTCACGCCCACTGAGCTCATCGCACGCCCTCCCGTCGTATCCCGGCATGCCGAGGTGCGCCTTCCCGGTGCAGATCGACGATCAATGTGCTGGACTTCCCCACCAGCTTCGCCGGAATCAAACGGTCGACAAAGGGCAGTCGCGCCCCCCACAGCACCACACGGCGCATAAGTAGCTGCGTCTTTGACGCGGGCAGGAACCATCGCGCACCCGAACGTCCCACCTTCTGCTTTTCTTCGGCCACCGGACGCCACAGCTGCTCGTAACCGGCGAGCGCCTGGTCGATCGTTGGCATGGAAGCCAGTTGGTCGGCCAGTACGTAGGCGCCGGCCATGGCCAGCGACGCACCCTGACCGGCAAGCAGCGACACCGCGTAGCCCGCGTCACCCACCAGCGTGACCCTGCCCTTGCTCCAACTCGGCATCACAATCTGGGCCACCTGGTCGTAGTACATCTCCTCGGCCGGGGGGCAGGCTCGAAGCACCTGCGGCACTACCCATTTGAGGCCCTGATACGCTTCACGCACAGCTGCCCGGGCGTCGTCGGGCAGGGCGGGATTCTCGGTGCGGTGTGCCGCGAAGACGGCGACTCGACCGTCCCGCAGCGCATATAAACCTATTTGCCTGTCGACGGTGTCGGTCAGACAGAACCGGCCCGACACCGCGGCGCGGATCTCGGGATCGGCAAACGTGAACGCCGCGGTATGAAAACCGAGATACCGCAAAAAGTTCGAGTCCTCGCCGAAAACAATCCGCCGCACCGCCGAATGCAGCCCGTCGGCGCCCACGACAAGGTCGGCATCGAGTTGCGTACCGTCGTCGACGGTGACGTGCACCGAGTCACCGTGGTCGGTCACCGCCAGCGGACTGACCCCGTATCGCAGGTCGACGGCCTGCGGCAGGTTCTCGCGCAGCACGTGCTCTAGGTCGGGGCGCATGACATCGAGCAGCGTCTCGTCGGTGAACTGAGCGGGGCTCACTCCCGCGCGCCGGCGACCCCTCTCGTCCACCAGGCTCGCTTCCTCGATGCGATACGCCACGTCCTCGATTGCCGGCATCAGGCCCATCGCCTCGGCGGTGTCGTAGCCGGGCCCGAAGAAGTCGATCATGTAGCCCTGGAGCCGCGGGCCCGGCGACCGCTCCAGCACCACCACGTCGACACCGAGCACCGCGAGTCGGTGCGCCAGGGTCAGCCCGGCGATACCAGCCCCACAGATCACGACCCTCATTGGCCTTCATCCCCTCTGCAACGCCGGCTACCGGCTTGGTCGGAATATCTCCGACAATATGCTAGCCGCAATCGTTGCGTAAACGCAAATAAAATTAGCGCTGAGGATGCCAACCGAGCGCGAGCACGTTTTCGTCGGATGGCTCACCGGCAGCCGTCGCGAATGCACTCAGCGCCTTGGCAAGCCGGTCGCGCTCGGACGCCGACATCTTGCGCAGCACCCGCTCGATCGCGACTCGGCGGTGCCTGGTGACCCTCTCGACGAGCCGACGGCCCGCGTCGGTGAGCGTCAGGGTCACGTTCCGGCGATCTTCTGCCGACTCGCGCCGGTCCAGCAGCCCGGCCTTCATTAGCCGGTCACACGTGCGGCTCGCATTCGACGGGTTCACGTCCAAGCCGGCCGCGACTGCGGCGAGATTCAGCGGTCCTCGGGTGTGGAGCATGACCAAGACGCGAAATTGGGGCACGGTGACCACGTCGTCGACGTCTGCGATGGACTCGGCGGCGATGCCGACCAATGCGCGGGAAGCGCGTAGCACTGCGTCGATCTGGCCAGCCAACGGCCGGTCGGGGGATGGCCGGTTCGTTCGTGCCGGGGTCATGCCCTGCATCTTGCCCAAGACAATTGTTCGCCTGCAACCATTGTCGCCTCCCAGGCGGGGCTCGGTTCTGCAGAATAATTGCGCCTAGATAATCATTGCGCCTCGGGTCACTCCGTGCAATGCGAGCCGCTGACCGACTGTCTGCCGTCGGTTCCCTCGTTCTTGAAGGGCGCCCAATCCAGAGCAGACGCACCCGGGCACCTTCGGAACTCTCCGCCGGACGGGACTCAACGACGACAGCAACGCGACGAGGCTGCCGTGCTCAGGATTGGAGGCCAGCCACGCGGGCGATTTCCCACACCTCGGGGTGTGGCGCTGTGATCAGCACTGGTTCGGGGCACTGGCACTTCGCCGTAAGCGGCGCCACCAATACCGCTGAGCCGACGACGATCGCCCCGGGCATGCAGCTATCGGCTGCCCTGCGGATTCAACAGCCCGGGGATCGACGGCAGCGGCGGCAGGGTGAACGTGACCGGCGGCTGCGTGCTGGTTGGCGGCGCGGGCGCCGGCGTGGGCTCGGACGGCTGCGGGCTCGGCGGTGGCGCCGTCACGGTCGTCGTCGACGGGGGCGCCTGCGTCGTGGACGTGACGGTGGTGGTCTCGACCGGCGGCGGCGGCGGCTCAGAACTCGTGGACGGCGGGGGCGCGGCGGGCGTCGGCGCGACGGCTTGTGGCGGCGGAGCGGCCGCCTGCTGCTGAGCCGGCGCCTGGTACTGCGTCGCCGGCGCGGGAACGGCGTATACCGTGCGCGGCGCCGGCTGCTGCGGCTCTTCCGCCACCGGGCTCTCCACCTGAGGTGCGGGCGCGGGTGCCGCCGAGGCCGGCGGGCCTATCGGCGACGTGCTCGACGCGGGGGTGCTGTCGGCGCCGAACGCCACGACCGCGCTGGTGCCGAGCAGCAGCAGAACGGATGCGGCGACCCCGAGCAGCGACGACCGGCGCCGGTACCACGGCGCCGCGGCCGCAACCGGCGTGTCGGCGGCGGCGAACTCGAACTGCGGGCGCGCGCTCGACAGGCTTGTTGGCGCGGCGTCCAGCGCGGGCTCGTCATAAGCCTCGACGGCCGGGGCTAGCGGCGGCACGTCGTGGGCCTCCGACCAGGCCAGCGCCCGGAACGTGGTGGACGCCGCGTCGGCGTCGGCGAAGGCGGGCGCTGCCACGACGGCCGGGGCGACGACCGTGGCTGCCATCGCCGCGGGCGCGGCGGCAGCGCGCAGCGCCGCGCCCCCGGCAGCGGCCAGCTCCGGGTGCCGGGTGGTGATCACCGGCGCGCGGAACCGCTCGGAGAGCATTTCGGTGACCAGCGGAATGCGCGCACCGCCACCGACCGACGCGACCGCGGCCAGATCCCCGGGACGCACGCCGCTGCGGTCCAGCGCGTCCTGCAAGACGCCGAGGAACTCGGCCAGCGGCCGGCGGATCTGGTCCTCGAGTTCAGCCCGGGTCAGCCGGACATCGCCGGAAAAGCCCGGCAGCTCCCCGCTCAGGGCGGTCACCGTGGCGGCCGACAACCGCTCCTTGGCGCCGCGGCACTGACCGCGCAGCCGGTGCAGCGGGCCCAGCGCCGACGTGCCGGTGGCGTCGACGGGAGCCGCCCCCGGCAAGTCACTGACCACGTGCGTCAGCAGCGCCTGGTCGACCAGGTCGCCGGAGAAGTCGGTATGGCGCACAGTAGGGCCGACGGGTGCGTATCCGCGGGAGGCGTCGAGCAGCGTGATGCTGGTGCCGGTGCCGCCGAAGTCGCACAGCGCAATCACGCCGCGCGCCGGGACACCGGGGTCGGAGTGCAGCGCGGAGATCGCGGCCGCGGCGTCGCTGACCAACGTGACCTGCCCGCGTCGCGACCACTCGGGAACCTGCGTCAACGCAGTGCGCAACGCGTCGACCTGCGCGTTGCGCCAGTTCGCCGGGTACGTGACCGTGGGTGGCTGAGCGGGCGGCCGGCCGCCGGTCACGGTGTAGAACAGCTCGCGCAGCGCGTCGGCGACCAGAAGCTCGCCGCGGTGCATCGAGCAGTCGGCGGTCACCATCCCGACCGGGTCGCCCACCCGGTCGACGAAGCCGGTCACCACCATGCCCGGCTCGGTGAGGTTGGGGTTCTCGCCGGGCACGCCGAGTTCCGGGGAGCGCTGCGCATACAGCGTCAGCACCGACTGCCGGGTGACCTGGGCTCGCCCCAGCTGCACGCCGGCAAATCGCGTCGCGCCTATCGACAGGCCTACCGCCTCAGCCATCGCGTCCAATCCGGGTAGTCGGGTCGCTCGAAAACAAAGCCTCCGATAAATGACATCGTCGGCCGCGCCCGATCAGTTACTCAGCGAATCGTTCCGGCACCCGGGATCAAAGGCAAGTCGAGCGCGGTGACCCAACCCGGCGGCAGGTCGTTGACCGCGGGCACCGCGTTCAGCGCCCGCATGCCGGTGGCCAGGCAACCAGCGGCGGCGGCGTCGCGACCAGACCCGTCGGTGAAGCGAAAAGCCGTCTCCTGGAAGATACTTGGGGTGCCGTCGATGTCGACGCGGTAGACGTCGTCCTGGGTGCCCGACGGCCAGTCGGGAGCCGCGTCGTGGCCGATGCGGTTGACGTGCTCGAGCTGGATGCGGGTTTCTCCGCGATAGATACCGTTGATCGTGAATCGGACCGCAGCAACATGGCCCGGCGGGATCACGCCTTTGGCGGTCTTGCGCTCAGTGGGTGTGACCCACTTCTCGTAGGTCGTCGTGATCTCGTCGAGCATGATGCCCGCCCCGTGCGCGATCATCGGCACGGTTCCGCCCCAGGCAAACACCAGGATGTCGCCGTTCTCGAGCAGGGCCTTGAACTCCGGCGGCTTGCCGATGCCCATCTCGTTGTCGTAGTCGCCCGAGTAGTCGGTGTAGTCCAGCAGTTCCGAAGCGCGCACCCGGCGAACCTCGCTGCACAGGCCCATCAACGTCATCGGGAACAGGTCGTTGGCGAAGCCGGGGTCGATGCCGGTGGTGAAGCAGGACGACTCCCCCAGCTCGCACGCCTCGGTGATCGGGGCGATCCAGGTCGGCGGGTTCAGGTGCATGGTCGGCCACACCCAGGGCGTCATCGCGGTCGAGCACACGTCGATGCCGGCCCGCAGGAAGCGCGACATCAGCCGGATGTTGTCGTCGGCGTGCGCGGCGGTCGGCCCGTAGTGCACCAGGGCGTCCGGACGCAGCGCGATCAGCGCGTCGACGTCGTCGGTGGCCGTCAGACCAATCGGGTCGCCCAGTCCGCAGATCTCACCAGCGTCGCGGCCGACCTTCTCCGGGTTGCTGACTCCGACGCCGACGAGCTCGAACAGCGGATGCTCGACGATCTCCGGGATCACCATCTTGCCGACGAAGCCGGTGCCCCACACGACAATTCGCTTAGTCACCGAACAACCATAGGCGGCGGGGCTATCGTGCCTTATGGGCATCGCAACAAAGGTCAACGGCGTGGCACCGCCGGAGGTCCCGCTGTCGGAAATCGACCTGGGGACGTGGGACTTCTGGGGCCAGGACGACGACTTCCGCGACGGCGCGTTCGCCACGTTGCGCCGCGAGAAGCCGATCTCGTTCTGGGAGGTCCCGCAGGACCGCGACTACGCCGACTACGACGCCGGCGCGGGCCACTGGGCACTGGCCCTCTACGACGACGTCCACTACGCCAGCCGTCACCCGCAGATCTTCAGCTCGGTTCCATCGATCACGATCGGCGACAACATCCCCGAGCTGGCCGAGTACTTCGGGTCGATGATCGTGATGGACGACCCGCGCCATCAGCGCCTGCGCAACATCGTCAGCAGGGCTTTCACCCCGCGGGTTGTCGCCCGCATGGAGGAGTCGGTCCGCGACCGGGCCCGGCGGCTCGTCGACGCGATGATCACCAAGCACCCCGACGGCAAGGGCGAGGCGGTCGCCGAGCTGGCGGGCCCGCTTCCGCTGCAGGTGATCTGCGACATGATGGGCATTCCCGAGGAGGACGAAAACACAGTCTTCCATTGGACCAACGTCATCCTCGGCTTCGGCGACCCGGACGTGGCCGGCGATCTGGAGGAGTTCATCAAGTCCTCGATGGATTTCGGCGCGTACGCCAGTGCGCTGGCCGAGGACCGTCGCGCCAAACCTGGTGAGGACCTGACCAGCAGCCTGGTGCGGGCGGAGGTGGACGGCGAGCAGCTCACGTCGAGCGAGATCGCGTCGTTCTTCCTGCTGCTGGCGATCGCCGGCAACGAGACCACCCGCAACGCGATCAGCCACGGCGTGCTGGCCCTGACCCGCTATCCGGAGGAGCGCGAGAAGTGGTGGGCCGACTTCGAGGGGCTGAGGCATTCCGCCGTCGAGGAGATCGTCCGGTGGGCGTCACCGGTGGTCTACATGCGCCGCACGCTCAAGAGCGATATTGAAGTGCGAGGCGTCGAAATGTCGGCCGGCGACAAGGTGTCGATGTGGTACTGCTCGGCCAACCGCGACGAGACCAAGTTCGCCAACCCGTGGCTGTTCGACGTGGGCCGCGACCCGAACCCGCACGTCGGGTTCGGCGGCGGTGGCGCGCACTTCTGCCTGGGCGCAAACCTCGCGCGCCGCGAGATCGCGGTGATGTTCGAGGAGCTGCACCGCCGGATACCTGACCTGGTGGCCACCGAGGAGCCCGCGCGGCTGTTGTCGGCGTTCATCCACGGGATCAAGCAGCTCCCGGTCGCCTGGACGCCGCCCGGCTGAGCGTTATCCACCCTCCGGCATCAGTGGCGCAGGAGCCGGACCGAGCTCGGTCGGCGGCGGAGCCACCGGAGTCGCCTTCACCGTGGTGATGCCGTTGGAGCCGACGACGGGTGCGTTGGGGTCGGCCGCCGACGGCGCCGGCTGCGCGGCCTTGGTGCAGTTGAGCATCAGCGAAACCCGCCGGTTCGGCAGGAACTTCTGGCTGTCGACGATGCACTGGGCTTGCGGGACGTCGCTGCCCACCGAGCCACCGAACACGGCCTTGTAGCCCTGCGACTTCAAGACCTTGACGGCAGACAGATATGTCTGCCCGGAGACGTCCGCGGCGCCGTTGTCGCTGTTGGCGTGACCGGCGGCGAGGAAACCCATGAACGCCAGCGCGACGGATCCCGCGGTGACGGCAAGGAACTTCTTCACGTGACCTCCGTGTCGTGGCTGCGCTGCGAACATAACGCAGTCACGCCCGGCTTGTCGCGCCGTCGCGGTCGGGCGTTACGCGTCAGCGCCCCCACCTAGACTGGCCCGGTGCTCATCGGATCGCACGTCAACCCGGACGACCCGCTGGCCGCCGCCGCCGCGGAGGGTGCCGACGCGGTGCAGATCTTCCTCGGAAATCCGCAGAGCTGGAAGGCGCCTAAGCCGCGAGCCGACGCGGCCCGGTTGCGGGAGTCGTCAGTGCCGATCTACGTGCATGCCCCGTACCTGATCAACGTCGCCTCCCCGAACAACCGAGTGCGTATCCCGTCGCGCAAGATCCTGCAGCAGACCTGCGACGCGGCGGCCGAGATCGCGGCGGCCGCGGTGATCGTGCACGGCGGCCACGTCACCGCGGAGGACGACGACCTGCAGGCCGGCTTCGATCGGTGGCGCAAGGCGCTGGAGCAGCTTCAGACCACGGTCCCGGTCTATCTGGAGAACACCGCCGGCGGCGACCACGCGATCGCCCGCCAGTTCGACACGATCGCCCGCCTGTGGGACCACATCGGCGACAAGGGCATCGGGTTCTGCCTCGACACGTGCCACGCGTGGGCCGCCGGGGAGGAACTCCTGGACGCGGTCGAGCGCATCAAGTCCATCACCGGCCGCATCGACCTGGTGCACTGCAACGACTCCAAGGACCCGCTGGGGTCGGGCCGCGACCGCCACGCCAACCTCGGCACCGGCGAGATCGACGTCGATCTGCTCGTCGCGGTGGTCTCCGCGGCCGACGCGCCCGTCATCTGCGAGACGGCCGATGCGGGACGCAAGGACGACATCGCGCTGCTGCGCGACCGCACCACGCGTCAGTAGGCGATTACCAGAGGTTCTCGATCTGGTTCAGCGGATCGAGGATGATCGGCACGGGCAGCGGCTCTTTGAACGTCAGCGTGAACGGGTACTTGGTGGCCCCCGGACTCGATGCGCAGGTCTCGGTGGTCAGAACCGTGAGCGTGCCGGCAAGGGTGGCCTGGTCCCACTGATACTGGTAGTTCGCCGGCGCCCAGCCGCCGTCAGGGCATCGCAGGCCCTTGTACTTCTTGAGCTGCCATGTCCACAAACCGTTGACCTTGCGGGCGTCGCCGCCGTAGCCCGGCGAGTCGCTGTCGGGGCCGAGGCTCTTGGAGATGATGCTGGACATGTGCAGCACGCACCCGGCCTGCACGCAGGTGGCGTAGATGGTCCACTGCTCGTCCGGCGCGCCGTCCTGGTGGTAGGTGTAGATGCCGTACATCGGCTCTTCCACCGGCCGGGCGGCGGCGGGGCTCGCTGTGCCCAGCGCCACGCCAACCGACAACGCGGCTGCGATCAACACCCGAGTAGCGCGCACGACGCAAGTATCACAAGGTTTGCCGCGCCCGGATAGAGGATCTAGAAAATGATCGGGTCGGTGGGACTGCGCCGGATGGTGCCGTCCTTGACTGATGCCTTGAATTGCATTGCGCGATAAGGCCATCCGTCCCTCGTGTGCCACTGGGAGACCATCAAGCCGAATCCGCCGACGACGTCGAGCCGGGATGCCGGCAGCACATAGCCGCCGTAGAGCTGCGCGACCTTGTTGTCGGCGTGGTCTTCGTCGGCCCACGCCGTGCCGACCACGGGCGTCTGGATTGCGGTGGTGTGCAGGTTGGCCGTCGGTGAGTCCACCACCCGGTAGCCGAGTGAGTACTTCGACGACAGGAACCCGCCGAGTACCCACTTGCCGGCCTTGATGCGGCGAAACGTCAACTCGCCCCAGGTTTCGCCGACCGGCGTGATCTGCGTCGGATCGTCGCCCCAGCCCCACTTCCCGCCGGCGAACCGCCAGCTTTCGTACTCCGACTTCTCGCCGATGTCTTCCGGGCGCACCCGGCGCAAGATGATGCCCTTGTCGCGCTGGAAGCCGGTGGACGCCACGTACACCCACTGGGTGTCGGGGTCGTAATCCCAGGACCAGCACTGCGCGTAGCCGCCGTGCAGGTCGCCCGGAAACTTGGCGCCCTCCCCCATGTGCCGCCACGAAACCCCGCTGTCGTCGGAACGCCAGATCTCCGTCCACATCACGGTGCCGAACCCGTGGTTGACGATCGCATGCAGGTACAGGGAATCGTCGACGCGCAACAGGTCGGACGGGATCACGGTGCTGATGCCGCCGCGCGTCCAGCCGGTCCTCGCGTCGTCGTGGATGTAGGGCCACAGCTGCCGGGCGAAATTCGGGTCGGTCCCGCCGGCGTACTCGTAGACGATCTCGTTGTTCGCGTCCCCGCTGCCGATCAGCACAACCGGTGAGCGCCAATCCCCCTCGCCGACGCGCCGTCCCGAGAACGTGTCGCCGAAAACCGACACCAGCTTCCCGTTCGGCGCCAGCACCGACGCGCCGAGATCGGTGCACGTGACGCCCCACCGCTCGGTGATGTTCGGTCCGGTCACGTCGGCCAACTTGCCCGTCGGCATGAGTCCCAAGATGCCATGGCTTATACGGTGAGGTGATGAGACGACGAGCGATCGCTGTCGCCGTCGTTCTCGCGCTTGTTCTCGCCGGGTGCTCCGCCGGCCAACGCGTCAACCTCGGTGACGAGGCGGCGGGCAACCTCGTCGCCGCGATCGCCGGTGAGCCCGACCAGCTGGACCCGCAGAAGACGAGCGCCTACTTCTCGTTCGAAGTGCTCGAGAACGTCTTCGACACGCTCGTCGAGCCGGACGAGAACCTCGAGATGCGTCCCGCGCTCGCCGAGTCGTGGGAGGTCAGTCCCGACCAGCTGGCGTGGACGTTCCATTTGCGCAAGGGTGTCGCCTTTCACGACGGCAGCCCGTTGTCCGCCGACGACGTCGTCTACTCGTTCAACCGCATCATCGACGAAAAGCTCTCCAACGCATACAAGTTCAGTTCGGTCAGCAGTGTGACGGCCGTCGGTCCGGACACCGTCCGCATCACCGTCAGGCAGCCGACCCCGAACCTGCTGACCAATATCGGCGGGTTCAAGGGCATGGCGATCGTATCGCGTGAGAACGTCGAAAGCGGCCAGATCGCAACGCATCCCGTCGGCACCGGACCATTTGCATTCGCCGGCAGCAAGAGTGGCGACTCGATCACGTTGAAGGCCAACCCGAACTACTGGGGCGGCGCGCCCGCGGTGTCGGGTGTGACATTCAAGTTCATCTCGGAGCCGTCGACCGCGCTGTCGGCGCTGCAGGCCGGCGAAATCGACTGGACCGACTCGGTTCCACCGCAGCGCGTGGACGAACTGGCCGGTGACGAGTCGATCGAGCTGGGAGTCACGCCGAGCAGCGACTACTGGTACCTGGCGCTCAACGAGGCACGCGCGCCGTGGAACGACGTGCGCGTGCGCCAGGCTGTTGCGTACGCCATCGACCGCGGCGCCATCGTGCAGGCCACCAGCTACGGCACCGCGACCGCCAACCAGCTTGCGATACCCGAGGGCAGCCCTTGGTACACCGTATACGACCGCTACCGGCGTGATCTCGACAAGGCCAAACGCCTTCTGCAGCAGGCGAATCTGGCCGACCAGGATCTTGACATGCTCGTCACCAGCGAGTACCCCGAAACCGTCACCGCCGCCCAGATCGTCGCCGCCAACCTCGAACCGCTCGGGATCAACGTCAAGATCCGCACGGTCGACTTCGCCACCTGGCTCGACGAGCAGAACAACGGCCACTTCGACATGCTGATGATGGGCTGGCTGGGCAACATCGACCCCGACGACTTCTACTACGCCCAGCACCACACCGGCGGGAAGAGCAACGCGCAGAAGTTCTCCAACCCCGATGTCGATAGACTGCTCGACGCCGGACGCACCGAAGTCAACCGCGAAGCCCGCAAGGACATTTACGCCCGTGCGGCCACGATCATCGCCGACCAGGTCAGCTACATCTACCTGTACAACCCGTCGGTGATCCAGGCCTGGAGCGCACGCCTGTCGGGGTACCAGGCGCGGCAGGACGGGGCCATCCGCTTCCGCACCGCGAGGCTGAACTGATGCTGCTGTTCCTGGCACGCCGAGTGCTGTATTCGCTGGTGGTGCTTTTCGGCGTCCTGGTGCTGGTGTTCGCGTTGGTCCACCTCGTGCCTGGTGACCCGGTGCGCATCGCGCTGGGCACCCGCTACACACCCGAGGCCTACGGCGCGCTGCGCGCGGAAAGCGGGCTGGACCGTCCGCTCGTCGAGCAGTTCTTCTCCTATATCGGCTCGGCTGTCACCGGCGATCTCGGCGTCAGTTTCCGCAACGGCGATCCCGTGACGCTCACCCTGCTGGACCGGCTGCCCGCCACAATGTCGCTGGCGGCCGTCGGGGTCTTGATCGCGTTGGCCATCGCTCTGCCCGCGGGGATCTGGGCGGGGTTGAGGGAGGGCCGCCTCGCCGATGCGATAGTGCGGGTGTGCAGCCAGTTCGGTGTGTCCGTCCCGGACTTCTGGATGGGCATCTTGCTGATCGGGCTGTTCGCAACCACTTTGGGCTGGCTGCCGACTTCGGGATATGTGCCGCTGACGACGAATCCCGGCGGCTGGTTGCACCACGTCATCCTGCCGGGGGCGACCGTCGGCGTCGTGGCGGCGGCGATCATGACGCGCTATGTGCGCGCGGCGATTCTCGACGTCGCGTCGATGGGATACGTGCGTACCGCGAAGTCGAAGGGACTGCCGCCGCGGGTGGTGACGTTGCGGCACGTCGTACGCAACGCGCTTGTTCCGGTGTTGACCATCACCGGAATTCAGCTCGCGACGATCCTCGGGGGCGTCATCGTGGTCGAGGTGGTGTTCGCGTGGCCGGGACTCGGCCGACTGGTGTACCAGGCGGTCGCCACCCGCGACTATCCGGTGATCCAGGGCGCCGTGCTGCTGATCGCATCGATGTTCCTGCTCATCAACCTCATCGTGGACATGATGTATGCAATCGTCGATCCCAGGATCCGGCTGTCATGATGCGGGTCAGCGCGGTCCTGCTCGCGGGCATCGGCGTCGTCGCGATCACGGCCAACTGGCTTGCCCCGTACGGAGTCAACGAGATCGACGTGGCCAGCGCGCTTCAACCGCCGAGCACCCACCACTGGCTCGGTACCGATGAACTCGGCCGTGACATCGCCTCTCGCATATTCATGGCAACCCAGACCTCGCTGCAGATCGCTGTTGCCGCAGTCGCATTCGCGTTTCTCGTAGGGGTGACCGCGGGCATCGTCGCCGGTTATCTCGGGGGCTGGACCGACGCCGTGCTGATGCGTGTCGTCGACGTGATGTTCGCGTTCCCGGTGCTGCTGCTCGCTCTGGCGATCGTCGCGGTTCTCGCGCCGGGCACCACCACCACGATCCTCGCCATCGGCATCGTGTACACGCCGATCTTCGCCCGGGTGGCGCGGGCCAGCACGCTTTCCGTACGCGTCGAACCGTTCGTCGCGGTGTCCCGCACGATGGGCACCGGAAGCATCTACATGCTCGGGCGGCACATCCTGCCGAACATCGCCGGCCCGGTGATCGTGCAGACGTCGCTGTCGCTGGCGTTCGCGATCCTGTCCGAAGCGGCACTGTCGTTCCTGGGGTTGGGCATCCAGCCTCCCGAACCATCCTTGGGACGAATGCTTTTCGACGCACAGGGCTTCACGCATAGAGCGTGGTGGATGAGCGTGTTCCCGGGAGCCGCGATCTTCGTCACCGTGCTGGCGTTCAACCTGTTCGGCGACGGCATCCGCGACGTACTCGACCCAAGGCAGCGAGCACGCCAATGTTGAGCGCTCGCGACCTGTGGGTGCGCATCGGACGCCGCGACATCGTGCGCGGAATCTCGTTCGACGTGGCCCGCGAACAGACGCTGGGGATCGTCGGCGAGTCCGGATCCGGCAAGTCGATGACCGTGCTCGCCGCCACCGGCCTGCTGGACGCACCCGGCGCGGTGGTCCGCGGATCGAGTGTGCTTGGTGGCCAAGAGGATTCGGTGCCGATCGAACTGGTCGGCTCATCTGCGCGTACGTTGCGCAGCGTTCATGGCGGACGTATCGGCTTCGTCTTCCAGGATCCCGGGACGTCGCTCAATCCCGTGCTGACGCTGGAACGCCAGATCACCGAATCACTTCAGGCACACCGGAACATGACCCGGCGTCAGGCGCGGGGGCGGGCGCTCGAACTACTCGACGCGGTGCGACTGCCCGACCCCGAGGCCAAACTCGCCTGCTATCCGCACCAGCTGTCGGGCGGGCAGCGCCAGCGAGTGATGATCGCCATCGCGTTGGCCTGCGACCCCGAGCTGCTGATCGCCGACGAGCCCACGACGTCGCTGGACGTGACCACGCAGGCACAGATCATCGCCTTGGTGCGTGACCTGCAGCGCGACTTCGGCACCGCGGTGGTGTGGATCAGCCACGACCTGGGCGTGATCGGTGAGGTCGCCGACGACGTGACGGTGCTGCACGACGGGGAGGCAATGGAACAGGCGCCGGTATCCGACATCTTCGATCACCCGCGGGATCCGTACACCCGCCAGTTGCTGGCGGCGCGGCCACTGATCGAAGGCGACGGCCCGCCTGCGTTGGCTGACGATGCTCCCGTGCTGCTGCGGGTGGACGGGCTGACATCGGCGGTACGGGGGGTCAAGGACGTCACGTTCGAGATCAGGCGAGCGAGCACGCTGGCGCTGGTGGGTGAGTCGGGGTCCGGCAAGTCGACCGTTGCGGAGACGCTGACCGGGCTGCTCGAGCCGGATGCCGGCACTGCGGCGTTGGGCGACGCGACGGTGTTCGGGGTACGCGGGGCAGCCGAGAAAGCGCTGCGCAGCCAGATCAGCCTGGTGCTGCAGGACCCGTTCACCTCGCTGGATCCACGCATGCGGATCGGAACGTCCGTCGCCGAGCCGCTGGTGGTGCACCGGCTGGCCGATGGGCGTCGTGGCCGTCGCAGACGGGTGGGTGAACTTCTCGAGACAGTCGGCCTACCCCGCGAACTGGCCTCGCGGTATCCGCATGAGCTGTCGGGCGGGCAGCGCCAGCGGGTGAGCATCGCCCGCGCCCTCGCTGTCGAACCCGAACTTCTGATCCTCGACGAATCGACTGCGTCCCTTGATGTCTCGGTGCAGCAACATGTGCTCGACCTGCTGCTGGCGCTGCAGCGCGACCTGGGATTGACCTACCTGTTCATCGCACACGATCTGGCGGTGGTGCGGCGGATGAGCCACGACGTCGCCGTCATGCGCGACGGTGAGATCGTCGAATACCGCCCTGCGGCTGAGCTTTTCGCAGCACCCGAGCACGAATACACGCGAGCCCTTCTCGCGGCGGTCCCGCCGGAACGGCCGAGGTGCCCGTCGTGAGCTGGCGGCGCAGTGCGGAGTTCACGTTGAGCGAGGAGGTCGCGGCACCGCCGGATCGAGTCCGCGACTTCTACGTCGACCTGGACAACATGCGGCTGGTCCATCCGCTGGTGGTCTCCGTGCGCACCGTCGCACGTGACGACACCGCAACCGGGTATGTGCAGACGTACCGCGTGGTCGACCGTATTCCGCTGGGCCGCGTCACCCTGCGAACCCGCTACGCCGCGCGCGTGCACGTGCCCTCTGCGGGCGACGTGATCGCCGAGGCGCGTCAGTTTCCCGGGGTGCGGCTGCACACTGTGGTGGCGTTCCAGGAGATCGACGGCGGCACCCGGGTCACCGAGCGGATGCGCATTGCCGTGCCGCGGCCGCTCGCCGGCGTGACGATCAGCCAGGCAGTGCAGGCGCATTCCGAGATGTTGTCGAACATCCGGCGGCACTTCGCCTGACCCCCTGCGACCTAGATCGGCACCGCCTCCATCGGCATGTCGAGCGTGCCCTGGCAGGCGCCGCCGGCGATGTCGGTGTGCCATTCGCCCATCAGGGTGCCGTCGGGCTTGGGCGTGTAGCGCGTGGTCGACTGCGCCGGGCTCCACTCGATCGTGCCGTCGGGCAGCAGGCAGGCCCACCGCCACGAGCTGCTCGACGTCCAGGCCGAACCGTCCCAGGTGAACTGAACCAGTTGCGGGACAGTCGGGTTCCTCGGCGCGGGGCCGTCGGTGATCGTCGCCACGCAGCTTCCCGACGAACACGAGGACGAGAACGTGTAAACGTCGACGTGCATGGACTCGGGCTGGTTGGCCGCCATGCTGGTGCCGCTCTTCTGCGCCGTGAAGAACGTGATCTCGTAACGGCCGTTCCACGACGGCTCGGCCAGCGCCGGCGGCGCCCAGCAGACCGATGCGCCCAGCGCTGCGAGAGCCAACGTGAAAAGGCCGCCGACGCGGTGTCGGGACATACTTTTTCTCCCTCCGTCTCACAACAATTTATGCTCGATCACGGTGGTGAGCCGCGGCTTGGCCCAGCCACCCGACACCTTTTCGATGCGCACCCCGATCTCGCCGCCGGCGATCTCCAGCGTCCCGATCTGGTTGCGGAAGTGCGGCATGGTCACCGGCCGCCAAGCCAACCGGGGCATGCCGACCCGTGGTGTGGTCTTCACCAGCGCGCGCCCGGCCGCCTCCGCG
Organism: uncultured Actinomycetota bacterium; assembly: GCA_963775205.1. Classification (GTDB taxonomy): domain Bacteria; phylum Actinomycetota; class Actinomycetes; order Mycobacteriales; family Mycobacteriaceae; genus Mycobacterium. The sequence continues at coordinate 759,696 of CAVZHV010000005.1, forward strand.
AGCCGAGTGTGGCCCATCCGCAACACCATTCGCTCCACCGCGGAAACCTCTTTGCGCAACCCCGAACACACCACCTGCCAGATCTTGGTGTCGGTGGCCGGGGCGTCGTCGGGCAGCGCCACCTCTGTCACCCAGCAGTGGTGCACGTCGCCGCCGAAGAGCAGCATCGACTTCGGCGCGTTCCCGCGCTCGCCGGTCGCGACGTCGATGACAAGGTCTTCGAGCTCACGGAAGCTGCGCTGAAAGCATGCCCAGTGGTCCAGGTTGGCTCCGATGCGAACCTTCTCGCCGATGCCGCACAACCGCTTTCCCCATGCGCCGTCGGTGACGGCCTCCGACCATGCCTCGATGTGGTGCATTCCGTACGGCAGCAGAAACGGCAGCGAGCTCGCGAACAGAAGGTGCTCGTAGTCGCCGTCGACATGCGAGTTGATCCAGGCCCATTCGGCCTCGGTCATGATGCGGCGCTGCCCCGGCCGCAGCTGTCGGCCCGTCCTGGAGTCGGCCACGACGAGCCGCGCCGGTCCTAAGTCGCGGCAGAGGCTGAATCGGGATGCCCCGTCGTCGCTTTCGGCGTTCTTCGCCAGTGCGCGCACCGCTTCGCTGCCTTGCCGGCTTTCGGTGATCTGTTGGAACGTTTCGTCCTTGGCCAGCTCGGCCGGCGACAGGTTGCCCAGATGCTGATAGATCCAGTACGCCATCAGCCCGCCGATGATTCTCGTTTCGTACCAGCTCGTTTGGCGCTTCTCGTCCAGCCACTCCTGCGAGGTGTTCCACTTGTCGTTGATCTCGTGGTCGTCGAAGATCATCGCCGTCGGAATGGTGGACAGGATCCACCGCACGACGGGGTCGCTCCAGGCATCCCAGTAGCCGATGCAGTACTCCTCGAAGTCCTCGAGAACCTCGACCGGCCCGTCGGCGTGCACCTCCCGGTCCGCGACGAGCTCTTTGATCGTGTCGTTGACCTGGTCGGCGTAGAGCTGGTCGCCCATCATCATCAGCGCATCGGGCCGCAGCGCCGACGGCTGGCGCAGCATCCGCATGCCGTAGGTGCGCAGCACGTCGATGCCCTTGCCCTTCGGATGCCACCAATGCTGGTACGTGTACGGCGGACGGTGAGGCGCTGACGCCCGGCACGACCCGAACACCAGTCGCAGGGTGCCGTCGCGTGGCATCAGCCGCACGCGGGGTTGCGGGAACTCGTATTCGGCTGGGGGCCAGGCCTTCGTACCGTCGAGGCGGACCTCGTAGGGGTGCTCGACGTCGGGATCGAGGTCCTCCAGGCAGACGACGGCGAAGTGGTGCCCCTCGACTTCGAAGGTGTCGGCGGTGCGGCCCAGCACCTCGACCTGGCAGGGCTGGTCGGTCTCCACCCAGACGGTCGCGTCGGTCTTGCCGACATGGCGCAGTAGCGGTCCTACTCGCACCTCGGGCACTCGCCCATCATGCCCGAACACCGCGCCCCGAGGTACTACGCTGCGGCGATGGACGACGTTGCGACACAGCTGGCCGAGATCGTCGGGGCGAAAAATCTGCTGACCGGCGACGCGGTTTCCGAGGACTACAGCCATGACGAAGCCCTTGGGGTGACGCCCCAAAAGCCCGCTTATGTCGCGAAACCCGCGACCGCGCAGGAGGTCGCGGAGTTACTGAGGCTTGCGACGGACCGCCGCGTGCCGGTGACCGCGCGCGGGTCCGGTTGCGGCCTGTCGGGGGCGGCCAACCCCGTCGAAGGCGGGCTGGTGATCTCGTTCGAGCGGATGAACGCGGTGCTCGAAGTCGACGCCGACAACCACGTCGCCGTCGTTCAGCCGGGCGTAACGCTCACCGACCTCGACGCTAAGACGGCCGAGGTGGGGCTGAGCTACACGGTCTACCCGGGTGAGTTGTCCTCGAGCGTCGGCGGCAACGTCGGGACGAACGCCGGCGGGATGCGGGCGGTCAAGTACGGCGTCACGCGGCACAATGTGCTGGGGTTGCAGGCGGTGTTGCCGACGGGCGAGATCATCCGCACCGGCGGGAAGATGTCGAAGATCTCCAGCGGCTACGACCTCACGCAGCTGATCATCGGTTCGGAGGGCACGCTCGCGCTGGCCACGGAGGTGATCGTCAAGCTGGTACCGCGGCTCAAACACGCCGCGACGGTGTTGGCGCCGTTCGATGATTTCGACCAGGTGATGGCGGCCGTGCCGAAAACCATTTCCAGCGGGCTGGGGCCGAACATCCTCGAGTACATCGACAGCGCGCTGATGGCCGCCCTAGCCAATAGCGAGAATCTGGAGCTGGGTATACCGGACTCGATCCGCGAGTCGTGCGAGGCGTATCTCATTGTCGCACTGGAGAACAACCACGCCGACCGGCTGGAAGAAGACGTCGAGAGTCTCGCGGAGTTGCTTTCTGAATGGGGTGCGCTCGACGTCTACGTGCTCGAGGGCCCGTCGGCGCGGAAACTGATCGAGGCGCGCGAAAGAGCGTTCTGGACTGCGAAAGCGGTCGGTGTGGACGACCTCATCGACGTCGTTGTGCCGAGGGCCTCGATGCCGCAGTTCTTCCGCAAGGCACGAGAACTGGCGCTCGCCGAAGGTGCGGGCGTCGGCGGGTGCGGGCATGCCGGCGACGGCAATGTGCACGGCGTGGTGTTCTGTAAGGACCCGGAGGTCCGCAAGAAGCTGCTCCGCGAAATCTTCGCGTTCGCGCTGGAACTCGGCGGTGCGATCTCCGGCGAGCACGGCCTCGGCCGCGCCAAGACGAGCTACTTCACAGAACTCGAAGACCCAGCGAAGATCGCACTGCTGCGCCGCATCAAGCAGAGCTTCGACCCGGCCGGGATTCTCAATCCCGGGGTGCTATTCGACTGATCTCACCAGTGTGCGTCGTAGTTCCACAGCGACATGTCATCCGGCGGGTACTGATGGCAGATGTCGGTGGTGTGCGCGGCAACGCCTTTGTTGTTGAAGAAGAGCTTCGCGTGGTTGGGCCACGCGGCGGTCAGCGGATCGGCGAAGTTGGTGACCAACTCCTCCGAATAGGCGCGGCGCCCGGCATAGTCCAACGAGTAGAACCAGTGCATCTTGTCGATCGTGGCCTGCTGCTGGCCCGGATGATTGTTGTAGTCGATCATGTACCGCTCGAAGTAGAACGGTTCGACATCGCGGGCGGCAGCCATGATCTGCTCGGCCGTACACGTGGTCTTGAGCATGCGGTTAGGGATCGGATAGTCGTCCGTGGCATCGGCTGAGGCGAGTCCCGGCAGGGCCATCGCAACGGCACCGAGAGCGGCGACCGCCATGCTTGCTTTACGAAACATTCAAGACTCCTTGCTATTGCGCCTCGGCGCCGAACGGCGGTTGCGATCCCGGGTCCGGGGCCGGATTCGGCAGCGCCGCGGCCTGCAGGAACGGAAGGTTGTCAGGGCAATAGAACTGAATCGCGGCGCCGAGGAACTGCCACGCCTGCTCGGTGGTGCTGCCCCTCTGCAGGTTCCGGTGCACGAAGAACGCCGACGCGTTGGGGTCCTGGTCCAGGTGGTTCCAGATCCGCTTGCAGGTGATCTTCCCAATCCAGGCGTTGTAGTCCTTCTGTCCATAGATGCCGTAAGTGTGCAGCACGTTGTGGAAGTCGGTGTCTGGATCGGCATGTGCCGGTACTGCCAATGCGATGGCCATCGCGACGGCCAGGATCGCCCCCCTAGCTAACTTCATTAGGGCATCGTATCTCTTCGGTGATACCCGTGCGCAAGAACCGGCAGCACCGCTGTCGCCTGTTTGACGGCTAGGTGCAAACGATTCAGTTAAATGGACTAATCTGTCAGTCATCTGTCGTAGTGGGGCGAAGGAAAGGGTGCGGATGACGCAGACACGCAACGACACCTGGTCCTCCGCCAGCGAGGGCGGCCCCGTCCGCGGTGACGCGAGCGAGCCGGCGCCGCCTCCGGCACCCTCCCGTCCTCCCCGGGGAAGCGCGCCGCGTAAGAAAGGGGGCGTGGGGGGCGCCTTGAAGCGTGTGTGGATTCTGCTGGTGATCCTGCTCGTGGTGGCGCTTGCGGCGTTCGGCGTCGACCGCCTTCGCCAGGTGTTCGGCAAGACCGAGACCACCCGACCGGGCGCCGGCCTGGTCAACGACCCCGAGCCGTTCAATCCCAAAACTGTGAAGTACGAGATCTTCGGAGAGCCGGGGGCCGTGGCCACCATCAACTACCTCGACCTCGACGCGCAGCCGCAGGAGGTGATGGACGTGCCGCTGCCCTGGTCGATCACGCTGACCACTACTGCTCCCGCCGCGAGCGCCAACATCGTGGCGCAGGGCAACGGTGACATGATCGGCTGCCGCATCACGGTCAACGGTGAGGTCAAGGACGAACAGACGACGGCGGGCTTGAACGCTCAGACGTTTTGCCTGGTGAAGTCCGCATGACGAATACCCACGTGGGCGCACACCCGATGATCCCGCGGTTCATCCGGTTGTTCTCCGTGCCCATCCTGCTGGGGTGGATCGCGCTCGTCGTGATGGTGAACCTCATCGCGCCTCAGCTGGAGAAGGTGGGCGAAGCGCACGCGGTGTCGCTGGCCCCCGACGACGCCCCCTCGATGCAGGCGATGAAGCGCGTGGGCAAGGACTTCCAAGAGTTCGATTCCAACAGCTCGGTGATGATCGTCCTGGAAGGCGACCAAGCCCCTCGGCGAGGACGCGCACCACTTCTATGACGGGCTGATCGACAAGCTCGAAGCCGACGAGAAGCATGTCGAGCACGTCCAGGACTTCTGGGGGGACCCGCTGACCGCCGCGGGCTCGCAGAGCGCCGACGGGAAGGCCGCCTACGTTCAGCTGTACCTGGCGGGCAATCAGGGCGAGGCCCTGGCGAACGAGTCGGTCCAAGCGGTCCGCGACATCGTCGCGAGCGCCACGCCGCCGCCCGGCGTCAAGGCGTACGTCACCGGCCCCGCGGCGCTGTCGAGCGACCAGCACCACGCCGGCGACAAGAGCCTCAAGCTGATCACCGGGCTCACCATCGTGGTGATCTTCGTGATGCTGTTGTTCGTCTACCGCTCCATCGTCACGGTGCTGCTCGTCCTGGCGATGATGTTCATCGAGCTGGCGGCTGCCCGCGGGATCGTCGCGACTCTCGGCTATTACGACCTCATCGGCCTTTCGACGTTCGCCGTCAACCTGCTCACCACACTGGCCATCGCCGCAGGGACCGACTACGCGATCTTCCTCGTCGGCCGATATCACGAGGCGCGTGGAAACGGCGAGGACCGCGAAACCGCTTTCTACACCATGTATCACGGCACCGCCCACGTCATCCTCGGTTCCGGGTTGACGATCGCCGGCGCGACGTTCTGCCTGCACTTCACCCGCCTGCCCTACTTCCAGACCCTGGGTATTCCGCTGGCGATCGGCATGCTCGTCGCAGTTTTCGCCGCGCTGACAATGGCACCCGCTCTGATGACCGTGGCCAGCCATTTCGGATTGTTCGATCCCAAGAGGAAACTGAAGACGCGGGGCTGGCGCCGGGTGGGTACGGCCGTGGTGCGTTGGCCTGGACCGATTCTCGTCGCCTCGATGCTACTTGCTCTCGTCGGCCTGGCTGCGCTGCCCGGTTACGTGCCGAGCTACGACGATCGCGAATTCCTTCCTGGCGACATCCCGGCCAATCAGGGATATCAGGCCGCCGACCGGCATTTTCCCGCAAGCGCGCATGAATCCTGAACTGCTGCTCGTGGAGACCAACCACGACGTTCGCAATCCCGCCGACATGCTCGTGATCGACCGAATTGCCAAGAACATCTTCCATATTCCCGGCATCGGTCGCGTCCAGAGCATCACCAGGCCGCTCGGCACTCCGATCGAGCACACGTCGATCCCGTTCCTGATCAGCATGAACGGCACCACGCAGACCATGAATCAGACCTACTTGAAAGATCGCATGGCGGACATGCTGGTCCAGGCTGACGAGATGGGCAAGACCATCGACAACATGCAGCGCATGTACGCGATGATGGGAGAGCTCAACGAGATCACCCACAGCATGGTCGGTAAGACCGACAAGACCGTGGAAGACACCAACGAATTGCGGGACCACATCGCGGATTTCGACGATTTCTTCCGGCCGATCCGCAACTACTTCTACTGGGAACCGCACTGCTTCAACATCCCCGCCTGCTGGGCGCTGCGGTCGATCTTCGACACGCTCGACGGCATCGACCTGCTCAGTGACGACATCGCTTCTCTCACAGTCGATCTGCACAAGCTCGACGAGCTGATGCCACAGTTGCGGGCGCTGATGCCGCCGATGATCGCCACCATGCAGACCATGCGTACAATGATGCTGACGATGTATCAGACGCAGAACGGCATGCAGAACCAGATGGACGCGATGCAGCAGAACGCCACCGCCATGGGGCAAGCGTTCGACGCCGCCAAGAACGACGACTCGTTCTATCTGCCACCGGAAGTGTTCGACAACCCCGATTTCAAGCGCGGCCTGAAGATGTTCGTGTCGCCCGACGGCAAAGCTGTGCGGTTCATCATTTCTCACGAAAGCGATCCCGCGTCCGTCGAGGGCATCAAGCACATCGACTTGATCAAGAACGCGGCGTTCGAGGCCATCAAGGGCACCCCGTTGGAGGGCTCGAAGATCTTCCTCGGCGGCACCGCGTCGACCTACAAGGACATGCAGAACGGCGCGAACTACGACCTGCTGATCGCCGGATTGGCGTCGCTCTGCCTGATTTTCATCATCATGCTGGTGCTCACCCGAAGTGTGGTCGCAGCTGCCGTCATCGTCGGGACGGTGCTTCTGTCCCTGGGCACATCCTTCGGGCTTTCGGTGCTGCTCTGGCAGTACATCCTGGGCCTGCACTTGCACTGGTTGATCATCGCGATGTCGGTGATCATCCTGCTGGCCGTGGGATCGGACTACAACCTGCTGCTGGTGTCCCGGTTCAAGGAAGAGATCCACGCCGGAATCAAGACCGGGATCATCAGGTCCATGGCCGGCACGGGCGCGGTCGTGACGTCCGCGGGGCTGGTGTTCGCGTTCACGATGATGTCGATGATGGTCAGTGATCTGCGCGTCGTCGGTCAGGTCGGCTCGACGATCGGCTTGGGTCTGTTGTTCGACACGCTGATCATCCGGTCGTTCATGACGCCGTCGATCGCCACACTGCTCGGACGCTGGTTCTGGTGGCCGCAGCGGGTGCGCGAACGTCCGGTGCCAAGCAGGTGGCCGTCACCGAAGACCCAAGAACTGGAACTTCCGCTGACCTACGAAAGCTCGCCCCGCTAGCCCAACGTCGTTCGCATCAGCATCACGCTGTAGTTCGACCACAGCGACAGGGTGAAGTACAGGTCGCGGCCCTTCGACCACGGGTGGATGTACGGCGCGTAGATGCCGCCCGGGACGTCCGTCGACGACACGATCTTCGTCGACAGGCTCCACGGCCCCTCCGGCTTGTCCGCAGTGCGCATGACGACGTTGCTGAAACTGTCGGTGTAGAGCATGACGAACTTCTTGAGGTAGTCGTTCCACGCCACGGACATCTCGCTGCCGGGCGCCCACACCACCTGGATCGCCAGGAACGGCATGTTCTTCAGCCACCCGAACGGCGTGAAGTACTCGTAGGCGGCCAAGTCGGCGACCGAGTTCTCCGGTACCCGTGACAAGAACGGCGCGCCGCCCCGGCCGGGCGTCGTCCCGTACGCGTAGACGTATCCGTTGGCGCGCAGATACGCCCCCATCTGAAAGTTCTGATATCCCCAGACGAACGGGACGCCCGGCACCGAGTTGAACCACGCCGGGCGGATACTCGACCTCGGGACGGTCCAGTTCTCGCCGTTGTCGTTGGAGACGGCCACGGCTGAGAAGTTCGTCGACCACTGCCCCGGAGCGCCCCACTTGCTGACTGACATGAAATTGACGTATTGCGTTGTGCCGACGGAGATTCCGGCAGTCGGAATGATCGTCACCTCGGTGGCGGCCAGGTTCAGGCTGGCGATCACCTGGCGGGAGAAGTCCGGTCGCGGGCGGTCACGCACGACGGGCGAACCGGCGTAGACGTCGTCGAACCGCGGGTCCAAAATGGCCATCCCGCCGGCCAAGTCGCGATCCGCGCTGCGGAACAGGGTGTTCTTCCGCCACTCCTGGTCGGTGACGCTGCAGTCGCCGAACGTGTCGCCGAACGCGACGAGCACCTGGTTGTGCGGTCCCGGTCTGGCCGTTGTCCCACATGATCCCGAGGTCTGCGCCCGAGATGTGGAACCTGCTGTAAGAGGAGGTGTTCGGGCCGGTGATCCAGTCGACCCGGGATCCCGTCGATGCCTTCGGCGCCGGGCCCGGCAAGACGTTGGGTGCAACGCCGGTGTCGGTCGTCTTGGCCGGGTCGGCGTTGGGGCTGGTCTTGCCTTGCAGAATCGACGGCATACGACCGATCGGCAGGTGCAGCACAGGCAGCTTGGGCAGGCTCGGAATCGTGAAACTCGGGGTCGTCGAGGAAGGCGCCTGACCGGACGTCGACACAGAGCACGGATCAGCCGCCGCGGGAGCAGCCACCGTCAACGGGACGACGACGGAGACGGCGGCCGCGCCGGCAGCCGTGGTAGCCAAGAGTCGGGTGAATGGCGGCACCTTGCACTGACGCACCTGTGTGACGATAGTGACTGAAGGGGCCGAAGTGATTGCTGGGACAGTTGATCGGTATGGCTCCGCGACGGTGTCGCAACCGAACCGTTAGCGTTGACCCGCCCCGCGCTATGCCGCGTGGGACAACAAGATCTCCCGGCGTTTGTCGCCGGCGTGTTCGATCACGGCCGCGATCGGGTCGGACTGGTCGTAGAGGGTCTCGCCCCAGAGTTCCCACTCGGCGTCCTCGTCGGTGCCGCGGATCAGCTTGAAGAAGAACTCGTCGCACGTTTTCGTACGCCGCCGCGAGGTCGGGCTGGTGATTACCACACTGTCTTCAACCACGCCGACACAATAGAGTCGGCCGGCGCGCTACTCGATGATTCGGGTCAGATACGGCGTCATGGTGGTGGTGCGCACGGGCGAGACTGCCACGACAGGCTCAGTGGCCTCCAGCATTTGCCCGTTTCCGAGGAACATTGCGACGCTTTGACTCCCGTCGGGACCGAAGAAGATCAAGTCACCCGGGCGCGCCTGTGCCGGCAGAATTTTGCGGCCGACCTTGTACTGCTCGCCCGAGGAACGTGGCAGCTTGAGTCCGACGCCGGCGAAGGCGTACTGAATCAGGCCCGATGCGTCGAACCCGACGATGTTGACCAGAGGGTCGGTGCCTCGGCTCGGGCCGAGTGCGTTGCCACCCCCGTACACGTACGGCACACCACGCTGCGAGAGACCCCGCTTGATCACGTAGTCGATGGCCTGCTGGCTGGTCAGCGCGGGCCCGGTGTCAGCGTTCGCCAGACCGGGCGTCGCCACCAACAGGCAGAGACCGATCACCAGGGCGTACACGCGTCTCATTTTGACTTCCACCTTCTTCGTTTTGACCGCAAGCGATTTCGCGGTTTCCTGCACACTCTTCTGCAGACGATCCTGCCAGCGAACCAGCCGCTAACCTGTCTCACGGCGGAGATTTGTTCGTACCGTGACCCGATGGTTACCGAAAGCTCTTCGAGTACAGTGGAATTCGAGAGCTACGGGCCGTCGGCTGTATCCTATTCGTGACGATGTTGTGGCACAACGGAAACAGGGGCGCCGGCTGCTGCCAGCCGAGCATCCAGGGTGGCGTGGAAATGCCCGATCGCGCTTTCGTGCCGACCGAATTCCACGAAGGAGTTCGCCCCTGCGAGCAAGCCGCGTTGCACGGCCGCCGACATCGCGTTGTCCTCCACGCCACCGAGGGCGAGCAGACTGCCGCCACGCGAAGGGTCTCGTTGCCCGCCGTTGTGCGGCACTCGCTGCGCGATGGCCGGTGTGACCATTGAATACATGGTCACCGTCGTGGTGCCGACGTCTACCGGGTCGATCACCACGACGAGGACGAGATCGGGGAACGTCGCCACCATCACGTTCGGGAACAGGTGATACACGTACGTCACTCGGGCATCGGTGGTCCAGCTGGATTCCGGACGGTCGCGGAGCCGCTCGATGTTGCGGTACGGAAACGTGATTCGGCTGTTGGGCCCGAAGGTTTCGACCACGTTGAGGTCGTCGTACTGCAGCGGGAAGAAGGTCTCGGCGTGCGTCGAGCGGATGTGATAGCCCTCCAGGAACTGCTCGACGAGGACTTTCCAATTCATCGCCCGCACAGTCGAGTCCGTGTATACGAGTTGCCCGGCCGGCAACAGCTTGTCACGCCACGGACTGCCGTCGGTGAGGGCCGCCATCTGCGCGTCGGCGGCGGGCGTGTCCAGGGGGCCGATGACGACGAGGCCGTCGACTTCACAGCTGGTGACCTCGACCAGGCCGCGTGTCGAGCGGTCCAGATCGGGGAAGGCGTCGGCGTGTGGAACGTGCGACAGCGACCCGTCCAGACGATACGTCCAGCCGTGATAGCGACACACCAGCGTGCGAGAGCAGCCGGCGCCTTCGACGAGGGCCATCGCGCGGTGGCGACAGGCGTTGCGGAACACCCGCGCCCGCCCATCGCGCCCGCGCACGGCGAAAAGCGGCACACCGAAGGCCACACGCTCCACGTGGTCACCCGGGTTCGGAATCGCCGCCGACGGCACGAACACACTGGGCGTCGAGCGCAGCAGGCGCAGTTCGGCGTCGAACCTGCCACGGTCCAAGTAGTTTTCGACGGGCTCGCGCCAGGCGTCGCCCTCGTCGGTGGTGCCCGCGTCGATATGGGCAAGGATCCGTCGGACGATATCTCTGTCGTCGGCGACCAAGGGCTTCCTCGGCGTGCCCATGTGTGTCAGTATCACGCCATGGGTGTCACGTGTCAACGATTGCGTGATGACTGAGGCGCGCGTCCGCGACCTGATCGGTGACCGCCCCCTGAGCGCGCGGTCGGTGCTGGCGTCGGCTTTGTTGGGCGCGGACCAGCCGCGTCTGACGGCGGGGGCGCTCGTCGCGATGGCGTCGCTGTTCGGTATCAGCGAAGGTGCCGCCCGCACCTGCCTGTGGCGGATGGTCTCCGATGGCGAACTCACCAGTGACGGCGGCACTTACGCTCTTGCCGGACGTCTCGTGGAACGGCGTGAGCGTGTCGAGGATGCCGCCAGAATCGACGCCGCCCCCCGCCCATGGGACGGCACTTGGGAACTGGCAATTGTTTCGCTCGAGCGTCGGCCGGTGGCCGATCGTCTCGACCTTCGGAAGGCCGCCGTCGCGCTGCACCTCGCAGAGCTTCGGGAAGGTGTATGGATGCGTCCGGACAACCTTGACGCCCAACGACTTCCAGCTTCCCGGGCGGTGTTGGACCAGCAGTGCATCCACTTCCACGGCGCGGCGACCGAGATCAGCGCGGAGACGATCCGATCCCTCTTCAACCTCGATGAGTGGGCAGAGGACGCGCGGGCTCTCATCGAGGCGGTCGACGACGCGGACACGGCCGGACACTTCGCGCACCAGTTCGCACTGTCGATAGCGGTCGTTCGGCATCTTCAACTCGACCCGATGCTGCCCGCGGAACTCCTCCCCCGCGATTGGCCGGGACGCACGCTTCGCAGCACCTACCGCCGTTTCGACCGAGCCTTCAAGAAACGGATGAACGACGCCTTCCGCCGTGCGTAGGAGTCGCCTATTGCCTGCCGTCATCAGCGCTTCCGGTTGCCAGCGACTGTCGCGATGGCGTGAAGCGTCGCAACCGCAGGCTGTTGCTGACCACGAACACGGAGCTGAAAGCCATTGCGGCGCCGGCTATAAGCGGGTTGAGCAGTCCAACAGCCGCTAATGGAAGAGCGGCGACGTTGTAGGCGAATGCCCAGAACAAATTGCCTCTGATCGTGCGCAACGTCGCCCGGGCCAACCGGATGGCATCAGGTGCCGCGCGTAGATCCCCCGTCACCAGCGTCAAGTCCGAAGCCTCGATGGCCACGTCGGTCCCAGTGCCCATCGCGAGACCGAGGTCGGCCTGGGCGAGCGCGGCAGCGTCGTTGACACCGTCGCCGACCATCGCTACTACTTTGCCGTGGTCCTGGAGGTGCTTGATTTGATCGACCTTGCCCGCGGGAAGCACATCTGCGATGACCTCGTCGATGCCCACCTGGCGCGCCACTGCACGTGCCGAGCGGCCATTGTCCCCGGTCAGCAAAACCGGTCTCAGGCCGAGAGCGCGCAATTCGGAGATCGCCTCGCACGAGGTGTCTTTGATGGTGTCGGACACGACGAACACCGCTTGAATCCGCCCGTCGGCCGCGAACCATACCGGAGTCTTGCCCTCACTTTCGGCCTGCTCGGCGACACGGCGAAGCTGTTCGGGTGCGGTCAAGGCCCACTCGTCGTGCAGCCATGTGTATCGGCCGATCGCCAACGCGTGCCCTTCGACAATCCCCGTCACGCCTGTGCCACCGTGGTTTTCGAATTCGCTCACCTTCGGCACCGACGCCACGGTGGCCGCGTGAGTCGCGATCGCCTGCGCAATGGGATGCTCTGAGGCACTTTCGAGCGCGCCCGCGAGCCGGAGCACCTCGTCCTCGCCTGCGCCCTCCGCGGCATGGACGGCCGCAACCGACATCCGGCCGGTAGTCACCGTGCCTGTCTTGTCGAGCACGATGGTGTCGATACGCCGTGTCGACTCGAGCACCTGCGGACCCTTGATCAGAATGCCGAGCTGCGCACCACGACCAGTCCCGACCAGGAGCGCGGTCGGTGTCGCCAGCCCGAGCGCGCACGGACAGGCAATGATCAGCACCGCTACCGCTGCAGTGAAGGCTGCATTGGGCGTTGCGCCGGTAACAAACCACGCGGCCAACGTCAGCAGCGCGAGCCCGATCACGATCGGCACAAACACGCCCGACACCCGGTCCGCCAACCTCTGCACAGGAGCCTTGCCGCTCTGCGCCTCGGTGACAAGCCGAGCCATCTGGGCAAGTTGCGTGTCGGCGCCCACACGAGTCGCGCGCACATACAGTCGCCCGCTCGTGTTGACCGTCGCGCCGACGACGGTATCCCCCGGTGCGACGTCCACGGGTACCGGTTCACCGGTCAGCATGGACGTGTCGACCGCCGACGTACCAAGTGTGACAATCCCGTCGGTGGCGATTTTCTCCCCGGGCCTAACGACGAAGACATCCCCAGCGGCCAGTTGCCCTATGGGGATGCGTGTTTCGGTTGACCCATCACGGACGACGACGACGTCCTTTGCGCCCATGTCGAGTAAGGCGCGCAGTGCCGCGCCCGATTGCCGCTTGGCACGTGCTTCGAAGTAGCGACCTGCGAGGATGAACGTGGTTACCGCCGTGGCAACTTCGAGGTAGATGTGCGGTTCTCGGCTATCGCTGGGCAGCAGGTCGAAGGTCATCTTCATTCCAGCCATGCCGGTATGGGTGAAGAAGAGCGCCCACAGCGACCACAGGTAGGCGGCACTGACACCGACTGAGATAAGCGTGTCCATGGTGGCGGTGCGATGCCGAAGGTTGACCAATGCGGCTCGGTGGAACGGCCACGCCCCCCACACCACGACTGGGGACGCCAGTGTCAATGCCAGCCACTGCCAGTTGGTGAACTGCAGCGCCGGGATCATCGACAACAGGACCACCGGTGTGCTGAGTGCCGCCGATATCAACAGCCGTTGGCGCCACGATGCAGGCTCATCGGCTTCGGTTGCGGGTGTTTCGCTTTCGAAGGACTGGGTCGCTGGCTGAGGCAGGGTGGCGCTGTACCCCGTGTCTTCGACCGCTTTGACGACGTCGTCCGGACTGATGGTGTCGGGGTGGTCCACCCTGGCTGTCGCGGTCGCGAAGTTGACGCTGGCAGTCACACCGTCGAGCCGGTTGAGCTTCTTCTCGATGCGGGCAGCACACGATGCGCACGTCATTCCACCGATGTCGAGGTCCAGCTGTTGGCGACCTCGGGGCTGAACTCCAGCGCCGGTCATCGTGACTCGTTTCTCGAAAACGCGCTCAGGCGGTGGCGGCGGCTGTCGGCATGAGATGGACGTCATATCCGCTGTGCTCGATCGCGGCGGCGACGGCGCGCCGGTCCGGCGTCCCGTCGACTGTCACGAGACCGCTTTCCAGATCGACGTGGACATCCGTTGTACCGGATACCCGCTTCACGGCGGCCGAAATGGTCTGGACGCAGTGTTGGCACATCCCCTGCACGAGGAGCTCGACGGCCATAGCGTTCCCTTCTCGTCTAACTACCACTTCTCATGTTATACCCCTAGGGGGTATAGGTAAAGGCGAAAACGCAGCGAGAGGTCCGGCCCCGCTGCGCACCGCCTGACCTGCGCTTCGGTTCCTGCAATGCGGCGATCGCACCTTCGTAACAACACGGCCTCAACTCATATGGTCGGCGTTAATGCCTCTTCCCGCTGCTACAGTCGGGAAATTGTGAGGTCCACCGACGCACGTACGACGCCGTGGCTTTGCGCAGCCGTTGCGTTGTTGGCTGCCGTCTGGATGTTCGCGATCGCTGCCGAAGCGGCATTGCCGTCGGCGGACGCCGCCACGACACATCACCCGCATGCCTTTGCTGCCTCACATGGCAATGCGGCCGCCGTTCAGTCTGACCATCCACATCTCGGAACCGCTTCGGCTCCCGCCCCGCCCGACATGCTCACCGCCGTTCTGCCGCCTCGTGCAGGGACCGCATTGGCCACAGTCGCGCTGATCGCTGCCCTCATCGCGGGAGCCGCACTATTCGTCCAGTTGTTCGTACCGACGGTGCGGGGACCACCAAGGGCTCTCGCGGCTCTCTTGACGGGTCAGCAGGTTGTGACCCGGTTCTGCATCTCACGTCGCTGACGAGCTAGCGGCAGGCCACCGTTCTTTTCGCATAGGTGGCCGGTGACTGCTGCCCACGTCAGCAGCTGCTCACTCCGTGCAGCTCGATGCAGAAGCGACTCCTCCATGAATCATCTCCTGTCCAGTTATGCATCTGATCTACACCCTTTCCGCCACAAAGCATTAGGCCGCTATCGGCGGGCCGGAACCCTGATCGGCGAAACGCCCGTGCTCTGGATCGCCGAGCCGTTCGCTCCGCCGGATCGCGGGTTCTGGGCGAAGCTTGAAGGGTTTAACCCCGGCGGCATGAAGGACCGCCCTGCCATACACATGGTTGAGCGCGGCCGAGCGCGAGGTGACCTTCGGCCTGGTGCCCGAATCGTTGAGTCCACCAGCGGCACACTGGGATTAGGGCTGGCCCTAGCCGGAATGGCGTACCGGCATCCGGTCACTTTGGTCACCGATCCCGGGATGGAACCAATCATCCAGCGCATGCTGAGGGCATACGGCGCCCACATCGAAATGGTTTCCGAGCCGCATCCCACAGGGGGCTGGCAGCAGGCGCGCCGGGACCGCGTCGCCGAACTGCTGGCCGCAGACCCCTACGCTTGGTATCCCGATCAGTACAACAACCCCGACAACGTCGACGCCTACAAGCCACTGGCACTGGAACTCGTCGAGCAACTCGAACATGTCGATGTGCTGGTGTGCTCGGTGGGAACCGGTGGACACTCCGCGGGGGTGGCACGGGTGCTACGGGAGTTCAACCCCGAACTGCGGTTGATCGGTGTGGACACCATCGGTTCCACGATCTTCGGGCAGCCTGCGTCTACTCGTCTGATGCGAGGACTCGGCTCGAGCATCTACCCGGGCAACGTCGACTATGACGCATTCGACGAAGTGCACTGGGTGGCGCCGGCCGAGGCCGTGTGGGTGTGCCGGAATTTGGCGGCGACTCACTACGCCAGCGGCGGTTGGAGCGTAGGGGCGGTCGCACTCGTTGCTGGTTGGGCTGCGCGTACATGCCCCCGGCAGACCACCGTCGCAGCGGTCTTTCCTGACGGGCCGCAACGCTACTTCGACACCGTCTACAACGACGACTATTGCCGCGATCACGACTTGCTGGATCACGCACCCCCCGGCGAACCGGCGGTCATCAGCAATCCGGCTGAACGTGTCGTGCAATCGTGGACAAGGTGCACCGCCGTGGTCGATCCGGCGAAGGACGGACGGTAATGGGTTTCTTCGCTCAGTTCCGTAGCTTCGACCGACCCAGCCGAATGCTGATGATCAACCAGTTCGGCATCAACATGGGCTTCTACATGCTGATGCCGTACCTTGCGAACTACCTGGCTGGACCTCTGGGGTTGGCGGCATGGGCGGTCGGACTCGTGCTCGGTGTGCGCAACTTTTCCCAACAGGGCATGTTCATTGTCGGGGGGACGCTTGCCGATCGCCTCGGCTATAAACCGCTCATCGTCGCGGGCTGCCTATTACGCACGGTAGGTTTCGGGATGTTGGTTGTGGCCCACTCGCTTCCCGTGGTGTTAATCGCTTCAGCAGCAACCGGTTTCGCGGGTGCGCTGTTCAACCCTGCGGTACGCGCCTACCTTGCCGCCGACGCGGGCGAACGCCGTGTGGAAGCGTTTGCCATGTTCAACATCTTCTACCAAGCCGGCATACTTCTGGGTCCGCTGGCCGGACTCGCGTTGATCGCGTTCGATTTTCGCGTGACGGCGTTGGGAGCGGCCGCGGTTTTTGCGGTACTCACCGTGGGGCAACTCTGCGCTTTGCCTCGACACGCCGCCGAGCCGGCAGCCGAAAAGACCTCGGTCCTGCAGGACTGGCGCACGGTGATCGCGAACCGATCCTTCTTGTTGTTCGCGACCGCGATGATCGGCTCATATGTCCTGTCGTTCCAGGTCTATCTCGCCTTGCCACTGCAGGCCTCGTTCTTGACGCAGCATTCGCAATCACTCGTGGTCGCATCAATATTCGTGGTGTCGGGACTGGTCGCTGTGGCTGGCCAGTTGCGCATCACCCGCTGGTTCGCGGCCCGATGGGGTTCTGGGCGCAGTCTGGTGGTCGGGTTGACCGTCCTGGCGGTTTCGTATGTGCCGCTCATCGTCTTCCCGGACGGGAACCGATTCGGAACGGCAGCAGCGGTCGCAGGGCTGCTGCTTTGCGCCGCCATGCTTGCAGTCGGCTCGGCAGCGGTCTTTCCATTCGAGATGGACACCGTCGTCGCGTTGGCCGGGGGGCGGCTTGTGGCCACGCATTACGGGTTCTACAACACCGTCGTCGGAATCGGAATCCTGATCGGCAATCTCGTCACCGGATCGGTCATGGGAATAGCCCAGCGTGCCGGTCTTGGTGAGCTTTTCTGGGCCGGTCTAGTGCTGGTGGGCGTGGCCGCCGCGCTGATGTTGCGCAGGCTGGATCGCCGTGGTCGACTGCGGCCAACGGTCGCGGCGCAACCGCCGGTTTACCGCTGATTAGGTCGCCAGCGCGACAGTCGACGTGCGCGCCTCACGACTGACCCCTGGCGACAAGGTCTTTCATGCGGCCAAAGGTACTGTGAATGAATACATCCCGCTGCATGGTTCGGAGTTCAGGCGCCCCGGGTCAGCGGCCTTTGCTGTTCTGCAGAACGGCTAGCCGGTCGCGGTACTCCGTTTCGCTGATCTCGCCGCGCGCGAATCGATCGGCCAGTACTTGCTCCGGCGAGGGTGTTGGTCTGGAAGAACTGGGCTGCCGATCTCCCACACTGAATCGGATCAATACGACGATCCCCACGATCAACAGCGCCCAGAACAAGGTCATGCCGATAGCCATACCGGCATAACCCCACCAACCCATGTTGTGGTCGTACCAGAACATCATCGTGGATCCTCCTTTCGATTTCTTTCGTTGTGAGGTCGATAATCGACCGAACAGGGTCCATAGTTGGTATGCACCAACGAGTTTCGGCATGCCATACCTGACGGCTCACGGGCGAATCACGTCACGTATTCGTTGCTGGTCATCATGCCGGCCGCCCAAGTCGACATCGGCTCGTCCGGCGGTCAATGCGGCGGTGACGGGACCAAGACTTGATGGCTGTCGTCGCCGTCGTCGTCGGGCGGCCGCAAGCGGCTAGCGCTAAACCACCGCCGACGGCGGTGAGGAATGTGCGCCGATTCGGCGGAGGCGCTCCCGTGTACGGATTCATCGCGGCTCTCGAGGCTCGGCGCCGGAAGAGCTGGCACAGCCGACATTCGGCGTGTGCGGCTCGCGCCGATCCGTTGTCCAGGGGAATTGAAAAAGCGCCCACAGACCGCAGACGACCGTGCTCCAGAACGCGAGCATCACCAGGCCCATCACCAGCCAACCCGTCAATCCGACGGCGCTGCCGAGGTCGTGCCACATCGCCGAAGATCACCTCCACTTCCAACCAGGATGCAGAGTTCTCCAGATGATTCGTTGACGGTTCTGTGAAGATTTGTTCAAGACTCGCGCGGTCGACCCGCCGAAGGTCATAGAGCGGCACGATAATGTCATGAACACCACGCCGTCCACGTCCGGCGGCTATCGGGCACTTGTGGTCGATGACGAGGTGCCGTTGGCGAAAGTCGTGGCCAGCTATCTCGAGCGCGAGCATTTCGAGGTCGATATCGCGAGCAACGGCGTGGACGCGTTGGCGCTCGCCCGCGAGAGCGATCCCGATGTGGTTGTGCTCGATTTGGCGTTACCGGGGATCGATGGGTTGGAGGTCTGCCGACAATTGCGGACCTTCTCCGACGCCTATGTTGTGATGCTTACGGCGAGAGATACCGAGATGGACACGGTGATTGGGCTATCCGTCGGAGCCGACGACTATGTCACCAAGCCGTTCAGCCCACGTGAACTGGTGGCTCGCATCAGGGCAATGCTGCGGCGACCGCGCACCGCCCCGTTGTCGGTATCGCGCGACGCCGCGCCACCGAGGGCGGAGAAGCGCGTCTTCGGCAGACTGGCTGTTGACGTAGACAGCCGCGAGGTCATGCTTGACGACGAGCCAGTGACATTGACCCGCACCGAGTTTGACGTCTTGGCGGCGTTATCGTCGCGGCCAGGAGTGGTGTTCACCCGCCGCCAACTCCTTGAGGCGATCTGGGGCGACTCATGGGTGGGAAACGAGCATCTTGTCGATGTGCACATCGGCCACCTGCGCCGAAAACTCGGAGAAAATCCCGCCGACCCGCGCTATGTGATCACCGTCCGCGGGGTCGGATATCGGATGGGCAGCGGCCAGTGACGGCTCACCGTGAGGGCAACCAGAACGTTGAGACACGCGTAGCGCGTCGCGTTCCGGGCATCGCGACGCGGCTCCTACTGGCCCAAACACTCGTGCTCGTCGCAGGTGCCGCCACCGCAGGAATCGTCGCCGCGATCGTCGGGCCACCGCTGTTCCGCGAACACCTGCATCGCGCCGGCGTCCCAAATGCGTCCACCGAGCAATTCCACGCCGAACAGGCCTACAGCTACGCCACCGCGATATCCGTCGGAATGGCCTTGGCCGTGGCCGCGCTCGCTGCACTCGTCGTCACATGGTATTTCAGTCGCCGGCTGCAGCGCTCCATCGCAGAAGTGTCTGCGGCGGCAACTGCAGTCGCTGACGGCCGCTATGGCATACGCGTCTCACCGCCGGGCCTGGGCGAGGATTTCCAGACTCTGGCCCGCGCGTTCAACCAGATGGCCGAGCGGCTGGAATCCGTCGAAAGCACCCGCCGCCAGTTGTTCGGCGATCTGGCCCACGAGATCCGCACACCGATTTCGGTTCTCGAGGCTTACTTGGAGGCAGTCGAAGACGAGGTAAGAACGCTGGATCAAGACACCATCGCGATGCTGCGCGAACAGACCCGCAGGCTAGTCCGCTTCTCCGACGACTTCGCCGCGTTGGCCAAAGCCGAGGAAGGTCGAGTCATTGCCGCACCGGAATGGCTTGCTCCGGGCGGGCTGATCTTGACTACGGTCGCGTCCGCGGCCGATCGCTATCGCGCAAAGGGAGTAAACCTCGCGACGCGCATTCCTGACGATCTCCCTCGACTATGGGCCGACCCCCAGCGGCTTGCCCAGGTCCTAGCCAACCTCTTGGATAACGCCCTGCGCCACACGCCGCCGAACGGTCACGTTGACGTCGCCGCGACAGCCGATAGAGAACAGCTCACGATCACCGTCGGTGATTCGGGTGACGGAATTGCTGCCGAGCACCTGCCCCGTGTCTTCGAGCGCTTTTACCGCGTCGACGCCGCACGGGACCGTGATCACGGCGGCGCCGGCATCGGCCTGGCCATCGCGAAGGCCCTCGTCGAGGCGCACGGCGGGTCCATCACTGCACAAAGCGCGGGACCGGGCGCCGGAACCACCGTCACGATCAAGTTGCCGATTCGCCGTTGACCACTACAGCGAGCCCAAGATCCCCTGCATGGTGTTGATCTCCTGCTGCTGGCTGCTTGCGATAGACCGTGCTAACGCAACGGTGTCCGGATACTGGCCCGAACTGATCTCGTGCTGCGCCATCATGATCGCGCCCTGGTGATGCTCAATCATCTGCTGCAAGAACAGCTTGCTGGCGTCGACCCCCTGGGCATTGCGCAGCGCGTTCATGTCCTCCTCGGACATCATCCCCGACATTCCGTCCATCCCCGGCATCATGTCCTCGCTGGGCATTCCCGGCATCCCGGTTTGGGTGGGCATCATGCTGTGCCCAGGCATCCCCGGCATATCGGTCTGGCTCGGCATCATGCTCTGCGAGGGCATGTTTGGCATTGCGGGCTGGCCCCATTGATCCAGCCAGCCTTGCATCTGTTCGATCTCGGGAGCCTGCGCCGCTTTGATTTGACCGGCCAACTCCACCACCCTGGGGTCAATGCCCTGCTTCGACAGCACGATGTCGCTCATCTCAATCGCCTGCTGATGATGGGGAATCATGTGCTGTGCGAACATCACATCGACATCGTTGTGCGCAGCGGTCGCGGATGGTGAGGTCGTTGCGGGCGGAGCGGCGTTCGCCTGCTCCCTGGTGGAGCCGCCACATGCTGTCACAGTCACCAGCGCGGCGAGCGCGGCCACCCCAATTGTCAGCTTCCTGATCGTCGTCACACCCATACCTTTCGTGGATCGCGGGACGCGTCGGTCGCCTCCGACGGGTATGAACATGCCCGGGATCCCTGTGGCTTGACTAGTCGTTCGATGAAGATTCGATAAAGAACACGGCTCCGGCGTGGGGGTCCTCCGCCCCGAGCGCAAGCCACACGACCAATACCAACCAGAACGCTGCGCGGTCCGCGAGCCTCTGTCCCGGGGCTCTGGAGTTCTGCGCCTCCTGCACCATTTCGACGATCTGAGCCAAGACGGTGTCGGAGCCCACATTGTTGAGCCTGGCTCCTTGGTTACCGGGCCCTGCACGCTACGATGCCGACGAGGCTTACCCTTTGCAGGTGGGGTCCTGGACCGGTAGGCGGATCGGCGCTCTTGCGATGAGCGGTGCAGTGCTGATTGTGGCCTCATGCAGCCCGCGCGAGGGCGCGCCGAAGGACACCGATGCTTCAGTGCTCGCCGTGGATCCTGGCCACCGAATCCTTGAAGCCAGCGAGTTTGCCGCCGCGGTTGCCGAACCTGCGCGCGTCACCATCAACGTTCACGTGCCTTACGAGGGCGATATTCCCGGCACCGACCTCTCGATACCGTTCGACCAGATCACGCTGCAGGCGGCCAAGCTACCGGTTGACCGGAGCACCCCGCTCGCGATCTATTGCCGTTCCGGACCGATGAGCGCCCAAGCGGCGGCCGAACTGGGCGCGCTCGGATACACCGATGTGGTGGAACTGCAAGGCGGAATGCGGTCTTGGCAGCGCACTGGTCGCCCCCTGACAGGTGGGTGAGCTCACCATGCACGCATCACCGTTCGTCTAACACCCCTCGACTACGGTCAGGCGGCCATAGCGTCACGGAACCGCATCCGCTGCTGATTTCCACCCACTGCTAACGAAACCATTGGCGCGCAGGAGTTTTCGCTTCCTCCGGGGCGAGGCGTGAATTTATCGCCCAGGTCGCCATCATCGCCTTGGGTAACGTTGGAGCTTCTCGCGGACCATGTCCGTCAGAAAGCGCCTCGTCGAAACCGGCCGGAATGCGCTGGCAGCGGCCGTGAGCGCGTCGCGGGAATCGGCAGTCAACTCGATCTCAGCGGCGGCGACGTTGAACTCGAGTTGTTCCACGCTGGATGCTCCCGGGATGGCGACCACGCCGGGCAGGCTGATGAGCCATGCCAGTGCCACCTGTGCCGGCTTCGCGTCGACGTGCGTCGCGACGTCACGCAGCGTCTGCAGCAGCGGCTCGATGCGGCGCAGGTTCTCGGTGCCGAAAAGAGGGTTGGCCGCGCGAACGCCACCAGGCCTGTTGTCGACGCCGTACTTGCCGCCCAAGAGTCCTTGCGCCAGTGGGCTGTAAGCGATGACGATGCGGTTCTCGCGTTCGGCGAACGGCACGAGGTCCTCGAGCGCGCGGGGGTAAGCGAGCGAGAAATGGACCTGGTTGCTGATGACCGGACGGCCGAGCGCGGCATCGGCCTTCTGCCACCTTGCGAGCGAATAGTTCGAGACGCCGGCTGCGCCGATGTCGCCGCTGTCGAGCAGGCTGCGCATCCCCGGCATGATCACCGAATCGGGCACCACCGGGTTGGGCTGGTGGATCTGGTAGAGCGGGATGCGGTCCACCTGCAGCCGCCGCGCACTGGCGCGCTCGCGCTGCTTGATCACCGCCGGGAACGGCGCGATCGGCATGATCTTGCTCGCGATCGCAACCTCGGCCCGCTTGTCGCCGAGTGCCTCGCCGAGGATCCGCTCGCTCTTCCCGAATCCGTAGATCTCGGCGGTGTCGAACAGCGTGACACCCATGGCCAGGGCGCGCTGCACGATCTCGCGGGCCGGGCCGGAGGCGTAACTTTCCCCGTAGCCCCACTCCCGCGAGCCGAACTGCCAGGTGCCCAGGCCGATCCGGCTGACTTTCCCGATTCCCTCGACGTCAAGATATTTACATGCTCCACCGTAGTGATACGACGGTTCGAGACACACTCGTTCGTCATGGGGGGTGTTGGGTTACCGAACCGCGACCGGCCCAAGCCGTTGTGGCGTACACAGCTCATCAGCTGCGTTGCGGTTATGACGACTGAGATCCCACGGCCGATCGCCGTTGGGGCACGAGTAGCGACCACCAACGCCGATCGAACCGCCGGCTGTGGAACTCCACCAGTAATCGCCGGGTCCGCATACTGCGCGAGCGCATGCAGCGCCGACAGGCTGTAGCGCGAAGCGAGCTGATCAATAGATCGTGTGCCATGGGGATGAGCGGCGACGACGATCAACAACTTTTTCGCTACGCGGGTTCCCTCGGCGAACAATCGAACGGCCCGTTCAGGCGGCAGGTGATAGAAAGACAGCGCGACCAAGAACGGAACGGCGCCATGGCGGATGTGTGGTGACTCTCGTCGAGCAACGCCTGATGTTGCCGGTCTCGTTGCCGTAACGACCCACTACAGCGATAGCGTTGCGGTATGCCACGATCATTTGACTTCTCGATCGAGTCGCCTCAAGCGTGGAACAAATCCACTCGGTCTTTTCCGAAGAGGATTATTGGCTTGTCGGAGTGGCTCCATGTCAGGCGCCGATCGGGGGATGGATCCTGCTCGCGGCTCGCGTCTGATCCTGTGCGGTGACTGAGACGGCGCCACAACCGCAACCGCTCTATCTGCTGGCGGACAGTCAGCTGCTGTTCTGGAAGCGGCAGGACCGACTGCTTCTAGAGGCGGCCTTGGACGGAATGGCCAGGGACACACCACTCAGCGCGGCCTACATCGGTGCCTCCAATGGGGATCGTCCGGAGTACTACGGAATTTTCGAGGCGGCGATGGATGCGATTGGAATCACCCACCGTCGCATGATCAACTCGTCCTTCCGACCAGAAGACCGCGCCTTCCTGGAGCTCGCTCAGCTGATCGTCCTGGCGGGCGGCGACGTGCGTCTCGGCTGGCACACGTTCGAGAAAACCGGCATGAAGGATGTGATCGTGGGCCGATACGCTCACGGGGCGGTCCTGCTGGGCGTTTCGGCCGGGGCGGTCCAGCTCGGACGCTATGCAATCGTCGAGACACCGGAATCCCCCACGACCGAGTTGCTCGAAATGTTCAAGCTCGTCCCCGTGGTCATCGACACGCACGACGAGCGAGCCGAGTGGGCACGGCTGTCCCGCACCATTCAGATGCTGCAGGGAGCGGTCACCGGGATCGGGATCCCCTCCGGAGGCGGAGTCATCGTGCATGCGGATACCACCATCGAGCCTGTCCGGCGTCCCGCACACGAAATCCGCTTCGATGGCACACGCGTCACGCACTCATTGTTGTACGCCCACGAGGACGACTGACTGTTCGGTCGGCCTCTAGTTCGCTCGTGATGCGTTGATCGTGGGTTCGGGGCACCTCGGGCGAGGCCCATGTATTTCGTTTCGTGCCGGTGCAGGTTCGGACGGCCGTCTTGACGAGCTTCTTGCCGATCGAGGAACGAAGAATGTCGCCGTCCACGTAGATGACGCACTTCTGCGGAGACCGACTCTGAGCGGTGCTCACCCGTACTGCGCGGGCTCGACGCAAGAGCGTTCGGATGCAGAGTGGCGGATGATGTCAACCATATGCCGAAACAGCCGCGCCTCGCCCACTTCTCGGAGGCTTTCCTGGCGGCGATGCTCTCGCCCCCCACACGACATGGCCGGGCGCTGGATCATTCCGCCCAGGTGCGAGCGCGGGGTGGCGCCGCGCACAACACCATCGCGTATCGGCCCGTGACGGACTTCCAGTCTTTCAGTTGCCCATCAATCGCCACCTGACATGTGACTTGGGTACCAGCGGTTTGTGCCGAAATGGACGCGAACTGGAAGGTATCTCGCCAAATGAAGGTCTTTGACCATTGCGCTGGCAGGTCGGAATCGGTGACAAGCTCGTTCCTCGCGTTGTAGTAAGAGACACTTAGCAGTGGACCGTCGGATTGCGCGGTGTAAGTGATTCTCTCCCCGGTAGCGCGGGCGGGTGCAGGTAGCCACGCAGAGAATGCTGCAATTACTATCGTCGCGACCATGAAACGCTTGGTCATTGCCGCAGGCTACGCGGACGCTTTGCCCGCCGTGGGGTGTTGGCGATGACTGTTTAGATTCAGTTTGGTGCCCGTTGCCCTGTCGAGGTCCGCGACTGACCGGTCTTCGAGGCGTGAGGCGGTGGCGGATGCGATTGGAATCACCGACCGTCGCATGATCGATTCGCCGTTCGCCCAGACGGCCGCGCCTTGCTGGAGCGTGCCCGGTTGAGCGTCCTCGCCGGCGGCGATGTGCGTCTCGGCTGGAACACGTTCGAGACGACCGGCATGAAGGATGTGATCCTGGGCCGATACGCCCAAGGGCGGTCCTGATGGGCATTTCAGCCGGCGCGGTGCAGTTCGGACGCTATGCAATCGGCGAGACACCGAATCCCTCGCGACCGAGCCGCTCGATGTGTTCACGCTCGCCCCCGTAGTCATCGACACCCAAATCGGCGCGCCGAGTGGGCGCGATTGTCGCGCACGATTCATTTGCTGGAGGGAACGGCCACCGGGCTCGGAACCAACTCTGGGGGCGCAGTCATCGTGTACGCGGATACCACCATCGAGCCTCTGCGGCCTTCTGCGGCACGAATCCCGTTGGAAAGGCACCTGACTCGCGCCGAAGAGGGCAACTGACTGGTTCACCACGATTTGGTCCTGCGGCGACGTTGCTTCCGACAAAACACGCGTTTTATCTCACCGCCGTGACCGCCCTCACAGTACGCTTATGTGCCAACGTCTCCGCGAAGGAGAGGGATCGTGGGCTCTTCGAGAATGATCATTAGTCGGCCGGAACGGCGTCCGTGGGCCGCCCGGGCGTCCGCGGTGCCGGCGACAATCCTCGAAATCGGCAATCGGTATCCGGGGGTCGCGGTGTTGTTCGCGGCGCCGCTGGCGGTCGTCGGGTTTGGGGGATGGTCACGCGCCCATCCCTGGCCCTGCCGCTGCTGGTGCTGGCCGGCGTGGCATTAGTCGTGGTTGATTTCTTAGCGGGCCCGCAGAGAGTGACCGAGCGACAGGCGCGGGTCGCGGGCACCCAGAAACGGGACCGCCAGCCGCGCGCCGACCAAGCGAGAACCCAGCCCAAACGGAAGCCCTCGCGGCTGAAGTTGGAAGCCGAGGCGCGGGCGCAGGCAGAAGCCGCCGCAGCCCAAGCCCTGGCCGCCGAACGCGAAGCTCTGGCCGCCAAGGCGCGGGCACGGGCAGAAGCCGCCGCAGCCGAAGCTCTGACCGCCGAAGCCGAAGCTCTGACCGCCGAAGCCGAAGCTCTGGCCGCCGAGGCGCGGGCCCAAGCAGAAGCCGCCGAGCCCAAGCCCTGGCCACCGAACGCGAAGCTCTGGCCGCCGAGGCGCGGGCCCAAGCAGAAGCCGCCGCAGCCGAATCGCTGGCCGCCGAGGCGCGGGCGCGAGAGCGGGCGCTTGCAGAAGCCGCAGAAGCCGAAGCCCTGGCCGCCGAGGCGCGGAAGAGGGCAGAAGCCGCCGAGACCCAAGCCCTGGCCGCCGAGGCGCGGAAGCAGGCAGAAGCCGGCGAAACCCAAGCCCGGGCCGCCGAGGCGCGGAAGAGGGCACAAGCTGCCGCAGCCGAAGCTCTGGTCGCCGAGGCGCGGGCGCGGGCAGAAGCCGCCGAAACCCAAGCGCTGGCCGCCGAGGCGCGGGCGCGAGAGCGGGCGCTTGCAGAAGCCGCCGATGCCGAGGCTCTGGCCGCCGAGGCGCGGAAGCAGGCAGAAGCCGCCGAAACCCAAGCCCGGGCCGCCGAGGTGTGGGCTGGGGCAGAAGCCGCCGAAGCCCAAGCCCTCGCCGCCGAGGCGCGAGCGCGGGCAATCCAGCTACGGCTTGAGGCGGAGGCCAAGACCAAACGGACCTCTCGGGAGAACTAACCGTAGTCGATGGTTCGGCGTTTGTCGGTCACGCATCAGCCTCGCGCTGAAGACTT
Source organism: uncultured Actinomycetota bacterium (assembly GCA_963775205.1). GTDB lineage: Bacteria > Actinomycetota > Actinomycetes > Mycobacteriales > Mycobacteriaceae > Mycobacterium. The sequence continues at coordinate 786,626 of CAVZHV010000005.1, forward strand.
CGACGTGGGATGTTTGACGTGGGGATCGACAGGGCTCGGCAGGGCTCAGGTGGGGACTGTCCGGTGAGGGCGGATACCAGAGTCAGTCCGACGCCGAATATTTTCATGAATCGACAACATGTTTGCCCAATTCCCGGCCTCGACTGGGATGCTTCAGATGACACCCAGCAACGCGCAAACCAGTGAAACCGCTCCACGACACCTTAAACGCCAGGCATCTACACCCGGACTCGGACACCCGCAGCGCCCTGGTGTGCGAACCCGCTCACCGGAGCCGCTGCGGCGGTAGGTGATGCGCTGCGCGTAGCGCGGACACGGCACCTGCATATACACGTTGGCCTCACCGCCGAGCAGCTCGGCCGAGTCCAGGATCCACCGCTGCAGCTGACCGGAGTAGTCGTCGAGCAGCTCGCAGTCCGGGGCGCCAGCGTACCCGCTAGCCGCTCGGCTCGATGACGCCGCGGGTTTTTGCGAGTTCGCTCAAAATCTGCGCGTGCCGCGCGCGATCAAGCCGGTAGCCCGCGTACATCATCACGGCGAGGAAGAGGAACACCGAAGGAAGCGGCGCCTGAAACAACCCGAGCTTCCACAACACGTCACCGGACACCGTTCCAGTTCGCGCGCCGCGCGGGAAATGAATCCAGTCGATGACGAAGCCGCCGAGCACCACCCCGATCGCCGACACAGCTTTGATCAGGAACGAGCGCGCGGCAAAGATAATGCCCTCGCGGCGGTACCCGATCTCGAGCTCGTGCTCATCGACGATGTCCGCGAACATTGCGTTCAGCGTGCCGAAGATCAACGGACCCAATATGGCGGCGATGAACCAGTTCGCCAAAATCATGGGCAGGATCAACGGCGAGGAATTGTCTGGAAAGCCTGGGATGTGAAGCAGGCGCGCGCCAATCAAAATGTTGCCGTTGATGATCGCGACGTAGGAGCAGTACATTAGCGTGCGCTTCTTATCGAGCCAGCGCGTGATGGCCGGCATAAGCGCCACGCCGACGACAAGGCCCAAGATGCTCACGCCCGGTATCCAGCGCAGTTCCTCCGTGCGAAGACCCCAAAAATGCACGCCCATGTAAGGGTTCAACACGCTTTCGATTGCGAGCATCACCGTCGCAAGGCTCATCCCAAAAACAGCGCACGAAATGAGCGGTTGCCAAACGCCTCGGCGGTCTCGCGGATCAATTGCGCGATGGAGAAACGGGCAACGGCGCGGCCGGTGGAGGCAAGATGAGGAATCTCCCGCCATGTGCCGGCGGCGCACACGAAGATCGCGGCGACAATTACTGCCGCAAACGAGATCGAGAAGCCCTGATAGCCGCGCGGATCGAGCAGGCCCGGCGTGTATTGCGGCGTCGTCGGGAAAAGAGGGAGTACGCGATCGCGGTGCCGGCGGCGCCGCCGATCGTCGCGAACAGGTAGCCGAGCGAGTAGAGCGTCGAGCGCTGGTTATAGTCGTGCGCCATCTCCACGCCCAGCGCGAGATAGGGAACCGTAAAGAATGTCTGCGCGAGCCTGGTCAGGAGCGTGAACGTCAGACCAGAGCGCCAGCGGCATTTCTCCAAGCCCGTGCGGCGGGTTGAACATCAAATAGAAGAAAGCGCCGAGAGGAACCGCCGAGAACAATAAGAAGGGGTGGTGACCGCCCCAGCGCGACTTGACGTGATCGGAGATCGCTCCCGCGGCTGGATCCGCCACTGCGTCGACCACCAGAGAGAGCGCGAGCGCAATGCCCGTCAAGGCGCCGGAAACGCCCAAAACCTGATTGTAGTAAAAGAGCAGGAACGTACCCAGTCCAGTGGAGACAAGCGCCTCCCCGATCTGCCCAAAGCCATAGGTCAACATCACTGATCGGGAAGAGGCGTCGAACGGCAGGTGGTGCGGTGGACTAAGTCGCCATCGACTCATCCGGCCAGAGGCCGGAAGGCCTTGTCAAGTTTCGCCGAGATGTTCGCCGCAGCTGACGGCGCTCGCGCCAATGTCTTGCGCGTAAGGGCGCGTCACGGATCACGCAGTCCGCCCTGCCGCGTAACCGAGAGGTAGTCCAGACCACGGTTGGCGGCATTCAATGCCTCGACGAAACGTAGCTTCAAAGTCTGTCGCGGTCGATGGCTCGCAGGCGATGATGACCTCTGACCGCCAACCACGGTCGTGACCCAACCACCAAGCCCCTTTCGAAGTCATCTTCGATGACATCACTGGTGGATCGAGAGCCGGCGTCGCCCGACTTCCACACTCACAGCCGTGCGGCCACTCACTCCGGCTCGATCGAGGGCATCCC
>CAVZHV010000006.1:0-216208 GCA_963775205.1 uncultured Actinomycetota bacterium
ACCTTACTATCGACGCGCGCGTCAAAGTCGGCGTATGTTGCCCTGTAGTGGAAATCATGGCGAATGTGCGGGAAATCGCATTTCGGTCCCGCGGCCAGGCCTCGCGCTGCGTGACCACTATTTTGCCGAGCCTGCCGAGCCTGCCGAGCCTGCATTTTCACTGGCGCCGCCTCCCGAACCGTGAGTTTGCTGTGTTCGTGCCGCGTCGAAACGCAGCCTCCGCTGCAGCTCCAACCAAGGGGTTTCTCGTGCGGCGTGATGTCGCGCTCGGCGGGCAGTCTGCTGTCCACCGGGTGGTCACGTACGGGAACCCGATGCCATGCCCGTGACACGGTTTTCGATTCCCGCCCTGCTCCACGAACGTGCCGAAAAGCAGCCCGATGACGTGGCGTACACCTATGTCGACTACGAGATCGACTCCGCCGGTTACTCGGAGAGCCTGACGTGGTCGCAGGTGCACCGGTGGGCCCAGGTCGTCGCCGCGGAACTCGGTCTGTGTGGGTCCAGTGGTGACCGGGCGGCGATACTTGCGCCACAGGGACTGGAGTACATCGTCGCCTTCCTTGGTGCGCTTCAGGCTGGCTTTATCGCCGTTCCGCTACCCGTGCCGCAGCTTGGCGGCCACGATGAACGAGTCGCGTCGGCGCTGCAAGACAGCTTGCCGGTCGTCATCCTCACCACATCCGCAGTCGTCGGAGAGGTCAGCCAGTACGCACGCGCTCACGGCGGGCGTTCCGCGCCACGCGTTGTGGAGATCGACTCACTCGACCCGGACACACCCGCACAAGTCGATACCGGGCGTCTTGCACCGATAAGGACGGCGTATCTGCAGTACACCTCAGGCTCCACCCGCACGCCTGCCGGTGTGATCATCTCCCACCGGAATGTCATCGCCAACCTCGAGCAGGTCATATCGGACTACTTCGAACATCTCGGAAAGGTTCTGCCTCCGGACACCACGTTGGTGTCGTGGCTGCCCTTCTATCACGACATGGGTTTGGTATTCGGCATTTGCGCGCCGATCGTCGCGGGTGGGTCGGCGGTCTTGATGAGCCCGATGGCATTTCTGCAGCGACCCGCCCGGTGGATCCAACTGCTCGCAAGTACCGGCAAGACTTTCTCGGCAGCTCCGAACTTTGCATTCGAGTTGGCGGTGCGGCGCACGTCGGACGACGACATGGCCCCGCTCGATCTCGGCAACGTGCTGGGAATCATCAGCGGAAGCGAGCGGGTACAAGCCGCCACCCTGCAACGGTTCAGCGAGCGGTTCGGCCCGTTCAACCTCAGTGACGCAGCGACACGGCCCTCATACGGCCTTGCCGAGGCAACGGTTTACGTTGCGACGCCCGAGCCGGGCCATCCGTCCAGCACGGTTCGCTTCGAATACGAGAAACTGTCGGCGGGACACGCAAGACGCTGCGAGAACCAGGCCGTGGGCGGAACCGACCTGGTCAGTTACGGCCCCGCGCGCGCATCGACGATTCGGATCGTCGACCCCGACACCGGCAGGGAGAATCCCGCCGGTGCAGTCGGCGAAATCTGGGTGCACGGAGAGAACGTCGCATTGGGCTATTGGCGGAATTCCCCACTGACCGAGCGGACGTTCAATGCGAAGCTGATCCGCCCTTCGCCAGGCACACCTGTCGGCCCGTGGCTGAGGACCGGGGACCTAGGTGTCATCTCCGACGGTGAGCTGTTCATCGTCGGCCGCATCAAGGATCTACTCATCGTCGACGGGCGCAACCACTATCCCGACGACATCGAGGCGACGATCCAGGAGATCACCGGAGGCCGCGTCGCCGCAATCTCGATCGCAGACGACCGCAGCGAGCGCCTCGTCGCCATCATCGAGCTCAAGGACCACGGTCACTCGCGCGAGGACGCCACGCACAGACTGCGCACCGTCAAACGCGAAGTCACCTCAGCGGTTACCCAGTCGCACAATCTGCGCATCTCAGACATCGTCTTCGTACAACCCGGCTCGATACCGATCACGACAAGCGGCAAGATCCGGCGTTCCGCCTGCGTGAAGCTATACAAACAGGACGAATTCACGCGCATGGACGTCGCTGTATGACGGCCGCGAACCAAGAGGCCGAACTCCGTCACTGGTTGGTTGACTATCTGATCACGAACATCGGCTGCAACCCCGACGACATCGACCTCGACCTGTCCCTGAAAGACCTCGGCGTGGGATCTCGCGACGCGGTCGTGTGCTCCGGCGAACTCTCCGAATTCCTCGGCCGGCCGGTCTCCCCTGTTGAGTTCTGGCAGCATCCGACGATCAACGACCTGGCGCACTTCCTTACCGCGCCAGAACCCGACACCGGCGCCGACACGACACCAGCGACCCACCACGCCCCAGCCAATGAGCCGATCGCTGTCATCGGGATCGGATGTCGCTTCCCCGGCGGTATCTACGGCCCAGAAGCGTTGTGGGAGTTTCTATCTCATGATCTCTCGGCCGTCGGCGAGGTGCCCCGGGACCGGTGGGAGCCATTCGATGACGGCTCACCCGAGGCGGCGGCGGCGCTGGCCCGCACCACCCGGTGGGGGGCCTTCTTGGATGACATCGACGGGTTCGACGCAGCGTTCTTCGAGATCTCGCCGAGCGAGGCGGTCAAGATCGACCCGCAGCAACGCCTGGTCCTCGAGGTGGCCTGGGAGGCGTTGGAGCACGCCGGAATACCCGCCGACTCGCTACGCCGAACGCAGACCGGTGTTTTCGCCGGAGCCTGCCTCGGTGAGTACGGATTCCTCGCATCTCGAGACTTGAGTCAGGTCGACGCCTGGACCGGCACCGGTGGTGCGCTCAGCATCATCGCCAATCGCCTCTCTTACTTCCTCGACCTGCGTGGACCATCCATCGTGGTTGACACCGCGTGCTCGTCGTCACTCGTAGCGGTGCACATGGCCTGCCAAAGCCTGCGGTCCGGCGAGTCGCAGCTGGCCATCGCGGCAGGGGTTAACCTGCTGCTGTCCCCGGCGGTTACCCGCAGCTTCGACCAGGCCGATGCGATGTCGCGGACCGGCGCCTGTCATGCATTCGACGCGGCCGCGGACGGTTTCGTGCGCGGCGAGGGCTGCGGGGTGGTGGTGCTCAAGCGACTGTCGGACGCACACCGCGACGGGGACCGCGTGCTGGCGGTGGTGCGTGGGTCGGCCGTCAACCAGGACGGCCGATCCAATGGACTGATGGCGCCTAATCCGGCGGCCCAGATAGCGGTGCTGCGTGCGGCTTGCGCCAACGCACGTCTGCAGCCGCGCGACATCGACTACGTCGAAACTCACGGCACCGGAACACTGTTGGGCGACCCTATCGAGGCGCGGGCACTCGATACCGTTTTCGGCCGCGGGCGTCCGGCAGGTTCGCCGCTACTTTTGGGCGCGGTGAAGACGAATCTGGGACACATGGAGGCGGCGGCGGGCATCGCGGGGTTCATCAAGGCGACGCTGGCCGTCCAGCGGGGGCACATACCCGCAAACCGGAATTTTGTGACTCCCAATCCGCACATCCCGTTCCCCGACATGCACCTGAAAGTCGTTGCCACCCCGACATCTTGGCCTTCGGTGGATGGTCCTCGTCGGGCGGGGGTGTCGTCGTTCGGCTTCGGCGGGACGAATGCGCATGTGGTGGTGGAGCAGGCGCCGGATCGGGTTGTGGTGGGGTCGGAGTCGGGGCCGGTGGTGGCGACGTTGGTGGTGTCGGGGAAGTCCTCGGCGCGGGTGTGTTCGTGGGCGGGGGTGTTGGCTGATTGGTTGGAGGGTGCGGGTGCGTCGGTTCGGTTGGCCGATGTGGCGCATACGCTCAATCATCATCGGGCGCGTCAGTCTCGGTTTGCGACGGTGGCCGCGCTGAATCGGGTGGACGCGGTGGCGGGGTTGCGTGCGGTGGCGGCGGGGTTGCCCGCGCCTGGGGTGGTGTTGCCCCATGACGGCCCGTGTGGGCCGGGCACGGTGTTTGTGTATTCGGGTCAGGGTTCGCAGTGGGCCGGGATGGGTCGGCGGTTGTTGGCCGATGAGCCGGCGTTTGCTGCGGCGGTGGCCGAGTTGGAGCCGGTTTTCGTTGCCCAGACCGGGTTTTCGCTGCAGGGGGTGTTGGCCGGTGGTGAGTCGGTGGTGGGGATCGACCGGATTCAGCCGGTGCTGGTGGGGGTGCAGCTGGCGCTGACGGCGCTGTGGCGGTCCTACGGGGTGGAACCGGATGCGGTGATCGGTCATTCGATGGGTGAGGTGAGCGCGGCGGTGGCCGCTGGGGCGCTGACGCCCGCGGAGGGGTTGCGGGTGATCGCCACCCGGTCGCGGTTGATGGCGCGGCTGTCGGGGCGGGGTGCGATGGCGCTGTTGGAGTTGGATGCGCCGGGCACCGAGGCGGTGATCGCCGATTTCCCGGGGGTGGGTATCGCGGTGTATGCCTCGGCGCGCCAGACGGTGATCGCCGGGCCGCCGGAGCAGGTGGACGCGGTGATGGCGGTGGTGGCCGGTCGGGAGCGGCTGGCCCGAAGGGTGGAGGTCGATGTGGCCTCTCATCACCGCATCATCGAACCCATCCTGCCCGAGCTGCGTTCGGCGTTGGCCGATCTGGCGCCCTGTGCGCCCAGTGTCGCGGTGATCGGCACCGTCGATGATTGCCGCCCTGGTCGTTTCGATGCCGACTACTGGGCGGACAACCTACGCCGGCCGGTGCGCTTCGCCCAAGCCGTCGGCGCCGCCGGGGCCGAGCACGCCACCTTCATCGAGATCAGCCCGCACCCGCTGCTCACCCATGCCATCGGCGACACCCTGGCCGGCACCCACCATCACGCCGTTCCCACCCTGATCCGCGACACCCACGACACCTGGACCTTCCACACCCACCTCAACGCCACCCACACCAGCTACCCGCCACACACCGACCACCCCCCCGAACCCCACCCAGCACTGCCCACCACCCCCTGGCACCACACCCACCACTGGATCACCCACAAGCCGCGCGCAAATCAGACCGGTTCGACGCCTCGTGTGCACACCCTTCTCGGTGATCACCTCACAATTGCATCCGCCCCGCCTACTCACCTGTGGCAGGCAAGGCTGGTGCCTGACGCGAAGCCGTACCCGGGTTATCACCGCCTTCAGGGTGTCGAAGTGGTCCCGATTTCCGTCCTACTGCACACAATGCTCGTTGCTGCAACGGAACTGGGCGCCTCGGCGCTTTCGGACGTCCGGTTCGAGCATCCCATTGTCATCGACCGGCCGAAGTACATCCAGGTACTCGCCGATCACGAATCAATAAGCATCGCTTCGTGTCTGGTTGCTGATACGCCCAGGTGGATACGGCATGCGACAGCGCGGCGGGCCGCGGCACCGAAGCCGGTTCGGGGTGAGGATCTGGATGGGCCGTCCGACGGCGCGCGAGCGAACGAGTCCGCGGGCTCGGTCGCTGAAATGTTGCACGCCAGAGGCGTTGAAGGCCAGCCGTATCCCTGGACTGTCGAGTCGTGGGCACCAACCGCGGCCGGTCTGGTCGCCGCCATCGATGACGCCGACGAGTCCCCGGTGGCGTTGCTCGACGCCGCGGTCCACTTGGCTGCCGTGGCAGGTGTCACTGATTCCCGGCTGTACGTACCGGCGGCCATCGATCACGTGCAGCTGGAGGGCGTCCTTGCGCAGCGGCGGGGTTCGGTGTCGGTGCGGCGTGCCGAAGGCGGCGCGGACGAGGTGATCGTGGACGTCACCGTCGCTGCCGCTGGCGGTGCATACCTGTCGATGCAATCTCTGCGCTACGTCCCGTTGGAACCCACTGCCACGTCGACCGGCGTGGCCGACGCCGACCCCACGACCTTCGCACACGCCATCGAATGGCGGCCGCGGCAGGATCAGGAACATCCGGTGCAGGACGGTGCGATCGCGGTCGTCGGCGGATCCACCGCCGCGGACGCACTTCGGAAGGGATTGGCTGATGCCGGGCACGCGTCCGGCGACATCAGTGAGGCGCGCTACGTGCTCTACGTCGCCGATACCGAGTCGCGTGACACGGATGTCGATTGTGCCGAGAACCTGTTATCGCAAGTCATCCACCTCGTCCGGCTGCTGGCCGATCGCAACGAACACCGCCCCGTGTCTCTATGGGTTCTCACCACTGGCGTTTACGAAGCCGCTCAACCGGCGGCGGTTCGGGAAAGCTGCCTGTGGGGATTGGCGGGTGTCATCGCTGCCGAACATCCCGAGATATGGGGCGGACTGGTCGATCTCGCCCCTGGTCGTGACGCCGGCGATGACGCCGCGTTTCTGGCAGGGATGCTGGGCACACCGAGTAAATCCGTTCTGCTGTTGCGTGACGGCGTATTCCTTGCGCCTGAGTTGGTTCCGGTAACCGGTGAGCCGGCGCGCGACGCCTTGCGGTGCCGGCCCGATGGGGCGTACCTCATCACCGGCGGACTGGGCGCACTCGGTCTGCTGATGGCCGGTTGGCTCGCGGATCGCGGTGCCCGGCGCATCTTGCTGGCGGGACGGACACCGCTACCGCCGAGACGGGACTGGGACCGCGAGATCGACGATAGCGTGGCGGCTCAACGGATCACCGCGATCCGCGAACTCGAGAGGCGGGGTGTTTCGGTCGAGGTGGTCACCCTCGATGTCGGGTCTTCCGATGACGTACAGGCCCTGCTTGCCCGCCGAGACCGCGAGGGTGCACCCGCCGTTCGCGGGATCATCCACGCCGCAGGCGTGGTTCACGACCAACTCGTGACATCGATAACCGACGATGCGCTGCGGCAGGTAATCTGGCCGAAAATCGCCGGCGCGCAGGCGTTGCACCGCGCATTCCCGTGCGGCAGCCTGGATTTCTTCTTCCTGACCGCGTCCGCCGGCTCCGTGTTCGGCATCCCGGGCCAAGGATCCTACGCAGCCGCCAATGCCTACCTGGACGCCTTGGCCCGCGCACGGCACCGCCACGGTTGCCATACCGTCAGTATCGACTGGGTGGCATGGCGCGGGCTGGGGTTCGCCTCCGACGCGCAGATCGTCTCAGAAGCATTGCAGCGCATCGGTTCCCGGGAGTTGCTACCCGACGAGGCCTTCACCGCGTGGGACCACGTGCACCGTCGCGATGTTGCCCAAGCGGTGGTCATCCCGATGGCGTCGCCCGGCAAAGATGGCTCGTCTGTTCCCGGCGATCAGCGTCTGCTATCCAACGGGCCGGCATGGTCGCAGATGACGCGGGCAGAGATCCAGGCAGAGCTGACGGGGAGGATCCGAGTCGTCATCGCCCGCGAACTGAGCGCGGCCGAATCCGAAGTCCAGACGGACCGACCGTTCATCGACTTGGGACTGAACTCCATGATGGCGCTGTCGATTCGGCGCGAGATCGAACAACTCGTCAGCCTGGAACTCTCGGCGACCATGCTGTGGAACCACCCGACGCTCGATGCGCTGGCGGCGTATCTGGCCGAAAAGCTGGCGCCACAAGACGAAGTTCTGGTCGACGTTACGGCCGGGCCATCAGACGCCTCGGGCAGTGTCCTCGACTCGCTCTTCGACCGCATCGAATTGGCCCCCGAGGGCAGCGAGACCGTGATCTGATGAGAAGCACGTTCAGCCGGATATCCGGCATGACCGAACCGCAGCGGACGGCCCTCGCCGGGGAGTTCGACAAAACGGCGCGCATCGCGGTGGCCGAGCCGGTGGCGGTGGTTGGCATCGGGTGCCGGTTCCCCGGGAATGTTCAGGGGCCCCAGAGCTATTGGCGATTGCTGATCGACGGTGTGGACGCCATCACGCGGGTGCCTGCGGACCGGTGGGATGCGGAGGCGTTCTACGATCCGGATCCGCTGGCACCGGGCCGGATGACGACGAAGTGCGGCGGATTCGTCTCCGACGTGGCCGGTTTTGACGCGGAGTTCTTCGGCATCACACCGCGCGAGGCGCAGGCGATGGACCCACAGCAACGGATGCTGCTGGAGGTCACGTGGGAGGCGCTCGAGCATGCCGGCATCCCGCCGGAGTCGTTGGGCGGCAGTCGAACTGCCGTCATGACGGGCGTCTATTACAACGAGTACCAGGCACTCTCCGCGCAATCCCCGGAGCAGGTGAGCGCGTACACCGGAACCGGCAACGCCCACAGCATTACCGCCGGTCGCATCGCATATCTGCTTGGACTGCGCGGTCCTGCGGTCTCGCTGGACACGGCATGCTCGTCCTCGCTGGTGGCGGTGCACCTGGCGTGTCAGAGTCTGCGCCTGCGTGAGAGCGATCTGGCGTTGGCCGGCGGCGTCAACGTCATGCTGCGCCCGGAAACCCAGATCGCGATTTCGGCTTGGGGCTTGCTGTCGCCCGAGGGCCGGTGCAGGACCTTCGACGTCGGCGCCGACGGGTTCGTGCGCAGCGAGGGTTGCGGGGTGGTGGTGCTCAAACGGCTCGTCGACGCCGTGCGCGACGGCGATCGGGTGCTGGCAGTGGTGCGCGGCTCGGCCATCAACTCCGACGGCCGATCCAACGGGGTGACAGCGCCCAATGCACTGGCCCAGCGCGACGTCATCACCGACGCGCTGCGCGCCGGCGACATCGCCGCGGACTCCGTGGACTACATCGAAGCCCACGGCACCGCAACCATTCTCGGTGACCCGATCGAATTCGAGGCCCTCGCCGACAGGTATGGACGCGGGGCACACCCCTGTGCGCTCGGATCGTCGAAAACCAACCTAGGTCATCTCGAGGCTGCGGCGGGTATCGCGGGCTTCATCAAGGCGACGCTCGCCGTGCAGCGCGCCCAGATTCCGCCGAATCTGCACTTCACCCAATGGAATCCGGCCATCGACCCGTCGGAGACCCGGTTCTTCGTGCCGACCCGACCCACCGCGTGGCCGACCGACCACGGACCGCGGCGGGCGGCGGTGTCCTCATTCGGGTTCGGCGGGACCAATGCGCACGTCGTGGTGGAGCAGGGCCCGGATCAGGCGCCGACATCCGCCGACATCGCTTCACCGGTGAGCACACTGGTCGTGTCCGGCAAGAATCCGCAACGGCTGGCCGCGCTGGCCGCAACACTGGCCGACTGGATGGAGAACGCGGGTGCCGCTGTGCCGTTGGCCGACGTCGCGCACACGCTCAACCACCACCGCACACGTCACGACACGTTCGCCACTGTCTGCGCCGCCGACTACGGCACGGCGATCACCGGTTTGCGCGCCGTGGCAGCGGGCAAGGCAGCGCCCGGGGTGGTGCTCCCGCACAACGGGCCCTGTGGTCCGGGAACAGTGTTCGTCTACTCAGGCCAGGGTTCGCAGTGGCCCGGCATGGGTCGGCGACTGCTGGCCGACGAGCCGGCGTTCGCCGCCGCCATTGCCGAGATCGAGCCGGTGTTCCTCACCGAACTCGGCTTCTCGCTGCACGACACCCTCGCCGAAGGCGAACCGGTCGACGGCTCGGTGCGGGTGCAATCTGTCCTGGCCGGAATGCAATTGGCGCTGACCGCCCTGTGGCGCTCCTACGGCGTGGTACCTGACGCGGTGATCGGGCATTCGATGGGGGAGGTCACCGCCGCGGTGGTGGCCGGCGCGCTCACCGTCGCCGAGGGGCTGCAGGTGATCGCCACCCGCTCACGGTTGATGGCCAGGCTCGCCGGCATCGGCGCGGTCGCCCTGGTGGAGTTGGACACCGACGCGACGCAGGCGCTTATCGCCGAGTACCCCGATGTGACAGTGACGGTGTATTCCTCGCCGCGGCAGACCGTGATCGCCGGACCACCCGAAGCCATCGACACCATCGTCGCCGTGGCCGGGCAACGCAACACCTTCGCCCGCAGGGTGAACATGGAGGTCGCGTCGCACCACGCGATGATGGACCCCCTTTTGCCGGAACTGCGCGCGGCGCTGAACGGACTGACGCCCAAGCCGACGACCATCCCGGTGATCACCACCACCGTCGAGAACCCCGACGCCGCAACGCTGTTCGACGCCAACCACTGGGTGGCCAACGTGCGTAACCCGGTCCGGTTCCGTCAAGCCGTTGCCGCCGCGGGCGCCGACCACACCATCTTCGTTGAGATCAGCCCCCATCCGGTGCTCACCAAGGCCGTCTCCGACACTCTGAGCGGAGCGCATCATCACAGCATCGGCACCCTGCACCGCGACAGCCCCGATACGGTGACATTCCACACCAACCTCAACGCCGTCCACACCCAAAGCCCGCCACACACCGAGCATCCGCCCGAACCGCACGCGGTGATTCCCACCACCCCCTGGCAGCACAGCCAGTACTGGGTCGACACCACACCCGCGCTGCCGACGGTCCACACGCCCGTCGGCGGCGCACGCGCGCGGGGCACCGACGCGCCCGTCCCACTCGACTGGCTCTACGCCCCGACGTGGGTGGATCGGCCGCTGGCAGAAGGCAGCACAACCGAGACCGGACCATGGGTTGCGTTGGCCGATGCGGATCTCGGCGCCGAACTCCGCCGTGTCATCGAATCCCCGGTGACGGTCCTCAGTCCGGACACTGTCGTGGATTGCACCGACTACGCCCCGCTGCTCGACGTGCTGGCCACCGCACGGCACGTGGTCTACGCGCCCGGTGCTGACGCAGACGGGCATGTCGCCTCCGCGTACCGGCTGTTCAACGCCACCAGAAGCCTTGCGGCCACGATGCTTACGCTGCCTTCGCCGCCGCGTCTACACATCGTGACCCGCAACGCCCAGCCGATCACCGAAGGCGAGCCGGCCAACCCCGCTCAGGCCGCGCTGTGGGGCCTTGGCCGCACTCTCGCCCTGGAGCATCCCGAAATCTGGAGCAGCATCATCGATCTCGATGTGGCGGTGCCAGCTGTGTTGGCCGCCCGCTATGTCGTGGCCGAGGCGCGTGCCGACGACAGGGAGGACCAGGTGTGCTACCGGGCGGGCGTCCGGCATGTCCCGCGACTGGTGCGGGTGCAACCGCCGTTCAGCCCGGCGGATCCATTGGATGCCGACACCAGCCACCTCGTCATCGGCGCGACCGGTCACATCGGTCCGTACCTCATCCAGCAGCTTGCCGACATGGGAGCCAAAACCATTGTGGCGGTTTCGCGCAACCCCGGCTCCCGGCTTACCGAGCTGCGTCAACGCCTGTGGGCGGCGGGGACGACGCTGGTCGAAGTGGCCGCCGACGCCGCTGACGAGACGGCGATGACCGCGCTGTTCGACCGATTCGGCACCGACCTTCCGCCGCTGGAAGGTATCTACCTGGCCGCGTTCGCCGGCGGCCCGGTGACGTTGCGCGACATGACCGACGGCGACGTCGACACAATGTTCCGCCCCAAGATCGAGGCGGCGTCGCTGCTGCATACCCTGTCCCTGCGAACGCCCGTGCGCCATTTCGTGTTGTTCTCGTCGATCTCGGGCATCCTCGGCTCGCGGTGGCTCGGCCACTACGCCGCCACCACCACTTACCTCGACACCGTCGCCTACGCGCGTCGCGCGCTCGGTCTGCCCGCCACCGTCGTCAACTGGGGTGTGTGGAAGTCGCTGGCGGACAAGGAGTTCGGTGCCAAGCAAGTGACCTCCGAGTCTGGACTCCGGCCGATGGATGACGTCGTGGCCATCCGCGCGCTCACGTTGGCGATGAGCCCCGATTCGCCTGCGCGGTACACGGTGGTGGACGCCGACTGGCCGCTGCTCGCCGCGGCATATCGCACGCGTGCAGCGATGCGCATCCTCGACGACTTGCTCCCCGCCGGGGGCACCCCGTCGCCGTCGGTGGAAACCGATTTCCGGCGCGCCCTACGCGAGTGCCCGCCCGACCGGCGCCGCAACCTGATCGTCGACCACGTCACCTCGGTGGCGTCGGAGGTGATGGGCTTACCCCCCTCGGAGATCCTCGACCCGAGGATGGGGTTCTTCCAACTCGGCATGGACTCGCTGATGACCGTGACGCTTCAGCGCAGCCTCAGTCAGACAACCGGCGAAGAACTCACGGCCGCCGATATTTTCGACTACCCGACGGTCGAGGACCTCACCAATCACCTGATGACGATCCTTCCCGAATTCGCCGAGGTCGACGACGGCGCCACCGACGACTACCACGACTTCAGCGAAGACGAGTTGCTGCAACAACTTGCGCAGAGACTGGGCTGACCGGAGATGACGAAGGAAACGCAAGACCGCCGCACGATCATCACTGACGCGCTGCGCAAGATCGACGACCTCTCAGGGCGCTTGGAGATCGCCGAGAAGGCGAGCACCGAGCCGATCGCCGTCATCGGAATGGCCTGCCGATTCCCCGGCGGCGTCGACAACCCAGATCAGTTCTGGGAACTGCTCAAGTCGGGGCGCAGCGGCATCATCCGGGTGCCGGAGCAACGGTGGGACGCAGACGCCTACTACACCGACGACCACACCGTGCCCGGAACCATCTGCAACCGCGAAGGCGGGTTCCTCACGACGTGGGAGCCCGACGAATTCGACGCTGAATTCTTCGCGATCTCCCCCCGCGAAGCCGCGGCGATGGATCCCCAGCAGCGGCTACTGATCGAAGTCGCATACGAAGCCGTCGAGGACGCCGGCATCGCACCGCACGCAATCCGAGGCACACAAACCGGAGTGTTCGTCGGCCTGACCGCCTACGACTACATCCTCACGCTGTCGGCACAGCTGCAGCCGGAAGACCTGGACGCCTACATTCCCACCGGAAACGCCGCCAACTTCGCCGCGGGCCGGTTGGCGTACCTCCTCGGCACCCGGGGTCCGGCCCTGGTCGTCGACACCGCCTGCTCGTCTTCGCTGACGGCGATCCATCTGGCCTGCCAAAGCCTGCGCGGGCGGGAGAGCGACACCGCCCTGGTCGGTGGCTCCAACCTGATCCTCAGCCCGGGCACCAGCATCGCGTGCTCGCGGTGGGGAATGCTCTCACCCGCTGGTCAGTGCAAGACCTTCGACGCGGACGCCGACGGCTACGTGCGCAGCGAGGGCTGCGGGGTGGTGGTGCTCAAGCGACTCTCGGACGCACACCGCGACGGGGACCGCGTGCTGGCGGTGGTGCGTGGGTCGGCCGTCAACCAGGACGGCGCCAGCAGCGGTGTGACGGTCCCGAACGGGCCTGCGCAGCAAGCGCTCCTGCGTCAGGCGCTCGCATCGGCTCGGCTGGCGCCCTCGGACGTCCAATACGTCGAGGCGCACGGCACCGGCACACCGCTGGGTGATCCGATCGAACTCGAGGCGCTGAGCAAGGTGTTCGCCGACCGGGGCCACGCACCGCCGTTGGTCCTCGGGTCGGTGAAGACGAATCTGGGACACATGGAGGCGGCGGCGGGCATCGCAGGGTTCATCAAAACGGTGCTCGCCGTGCGCAACGGGCACATCCCCCGACATCTCAACTTCACCCAGATGACCCCACACGCACCCGGGGCCATGTCGACTCTCTCGATCGCGGTGACGAGCCAGGAGTGGCCTTCGGTGGATGGTCCTCGTCGGGCGGGGGTGTCGTCGTTCGGTGTCAGCGGGACGAATGCGCATGTGGTGGTGGAGCAGGCGCCGGATCGGGTTGTGGTGGGGTCGGAGTCGGGGCCGGTGGTGGCGACGTTGGTGGTGTCGGGGAAGTCCTCGGCGCGGGTGTGTTCGTGGGCGGGGGTGTTGGCTGATTGGTTGGAGGGTGCGGGTGCGTCGGTTCGGTTGGCCGATGTGGCGCATACGCTCAATCATCATCGGGCGCGTCAGTCTCGGTTTGCGACGGTGGCCGCGCTGAATCGGGTGGACGCGGTGGCGGGGTTGCGTGCGGTGGCGGCGGGGTTGCCCGCGCCTGGGGTGGTGTTGCCCCATGACGGCCCGTGTGGGCCGGGCACGGTGTTTGTGTATTCGGGTCAGGGTTCGCAGTGGGCCGGGATGGGTCGGCGGTTGTTGGCCGATGAGCCGGCGTTTGCTGCGGCGGTGGCCGAGTTGGAGCCGGTTTTCGTTGCCCAGACCGGGTTTTCGCTGCAGCGGGTGTTGGCCGGTGGTGAGTCGGTGGTGGGGATCGACCGGATTCAGCCGGTGCTGGTGGGGGTGCAGCTGGCGCTGACGGCGCTGTGGCGGTCCTACGGGGTGGAACCGGATGCGGTGATCGGTCATTCGATGGGTGAGGTGAGCGCGGCGGTGGCCGCTGGGGCGCTGACGCCCGCGGAGGGGTTGCGGGTGATCGCCACCCGGTCGCGGTTGATGGCGCGGCTGTCGGGGCGGGGTGCGATGGCGCTGTTGGAGTTGGATGCGCCGGGCACCGAGGCGGTGATCGCCGATTTCCCGGGGGTGGGTATCGCGGTGTATGCCTCGGCGCGCCAGACGGTGATCGCCGGGCCGCCGGAGCAGGTGGACGCGGTGATGGCGGTGGTGGCCGGTCGGGAGCGGCTGGCCCGAAGGGTGGAGGTCGATGTGGCCTCTCATCACCGCATCATCGAACCCATCCTGCCCGAGCTGCGTTCGGCGTTGGCCGATCTGGCGCCCTGTGCGCCCAGTGTCGCGGTGATCGGCACCGTCGATGATTGCCGCCCTGGTCGTTTCGATGCCGACTACTGGGCGGACAACCTACGCCGGCCGGTGCGCTTCGCCCAAGCCGTCGGCGCCGCCGGGGCCGAGCACGCCACCTTCATCGAGATCAGCCCGCACCCGCTGCTCACCCATGCCATCGGCGACACCCTGGCCGGCACCCACCATCACGCCGTTCCCACCCTGATCCGCGACACCCACGACACCTGGACCTTCCACACCCACCTCAACGCCACCCACACCAGCTACCCGCCACACACCGACCACCCCCCCGAACCCCACCCAGCACTGCCCACCACCCCCTGGCACCACACCCACCACTGGATCACCGGAAGCACCGCCACCCGTGCCGGAACGCATCCGCTGCTGGGCGTTGGAGTCACGGATCCCACGACGGGACACCGGATCTGGGAAGTGACGCTCGGCCCGGACGTGCTGTGGCTCGGCGATCACCGGGTTGATGAGGTGTGCGTCCTGCCTGGGGCGGCCTACGCCGAGATCGCGATGGCGGCCGCCACAGAGGCGTTCGGCGCCGACGAGAACCAGCCCTGGACGATCCGCGAGCTGTGCCTGGACCAGGTGATGCACGTCGCCGACGGCACCCTCGTCGTCACCACATTGACCGGAGAGGATGCCAACCCGCGCGTCGAAATCCGCTCGCGTAGCGCCACATCCGGGTGGACCACTCATGCGAGCGCGACGCTGGAGCGCGGCGCGGCAGTGCCCACCTGAACCTCGCGTTGTCGCCGCCGGCCCAGCCACGGAGCTTGAACCCGACGATCTGTACCGGCGGCTGCGCAGCGCCGGCCAGCAGCACGGGCCGGCCTTCCAGGGCATCGTCGGGCTGAGCACCCTGTCATCCGGCGAGGCCCGCGCCGCGGTCCGGTTGCCCACCGCCGCGAAGCAGGCGTCCCGACGTTTCCTACTGCACCCGGTCATGGTCGACGTCACCCTGCAGGCACTTGGCGCCACCAAGGTGGCCATCGACCTCGCCGCGCAGGAAAGCGATCGACCCGCAGTGGTGCTGCCGGTGCGACTGGCGGGCATCCGGATGTACGGCGACGTGACCGAAGGCACCCGTGCGGTCGGCTCGTTGAGCGCGACATCTCGCCCCGATCGCCTCGTCGGCAGCGTATGGCTCACCGATGACGACGGGCGGTTGCTGCTCGAGATCGACGAGATCGAGATGGCGCTGATTCAGGCGCCCGGCACCGAAAGATCGCTCACCAGCCGAATGTTCACCCTCGAGTGGGAACCGGTGAACCTCGACAAGCCCCTGGGCCCCATCGGGGCCCTGCTGCTGGTCGGCGACCCGGATCCGCTGCTGCACGCTCTACGGTCGGAGCTCGCCGGACATGTCACGCACTGCGAGGTGGCATCGGCCGACGACAAGGACAAGCTGCGAAA
This sequence comes from uncultured Actinomycetota bacterium, assembly GCA_963775205.1. Taxonomy (GTDB): domain Bacteria; phylum Actinomycetota; class Actinomycetes; order Mycobacteriales; family Mycobacteriaceae; genus Mycobacterium. The sequence continues at coordinate 15,873 of CAVZHV010000006.1, forward strand.
CGCACTCACCCACAAGGACATTGACTGGAACGGCATCGCAGTGGTGTGCCCGCCCAGGACCGTGGACGAAGCGCGCCCGGACCACCACCAGCTCGGCCTGGCCCAGTCGCGCACCCTGCTGATCGCGGAGATTGTCAAGACGCTTTCGCAGCTCGGCGTCCGCAACAGTCCGCGGCTGTGGATCGTCACCCGTGGCGCCCAGCAACTCGACCCGGGTGATCGAGTCACGATGGCGCAGAGCGGACTTCGGGGAATCGCGCGTGTGCTGACTTTCGAACATCCAGAGCTCAAGACCACGATCGTCGACATCGACGCCGACGGTTTGGAGCCGGCGGCCGCCTTGTCGGCCGAGCTGCTCGCCGGTGCCGACCACGATGAGGTGGCGCTGCGGGACGGTCAGCGGTATGTGCACAGGGTGGCGCAGGCCCCCACCGAGGCCAACGGCGATCTCGCCGTCGAGTCCAGGCGCATCGTCGTGGACCTCGACGGCGATGCGGCGGTGCGGCTGCAAGTCGATCGGCCCGGCCGGTTGGACGCGCTGAGGTTGCATGCGGTTCGGCGCATTCCGCCGTTGGCCAACCAGGTCGAGGTGCGCATCGTCGCCGCGGGCATCAACTTCAGCGACGTGCTCAAGACGATGGGCGTGTATCCGGGGTTGACCGGCAACGCGCCGGTGATCGGTGGCGAGTGCGTCGGTTACGTCACCGCGATCGGCGAAGGTGTCGGGTCGGTCGAGGTCGGCCAGCGCGTCATTGCCTTCGGCCCCGGAACTTTCGGCTCACACCTGACCACACTCGCGGAACTGGTGGTGCCGGTGCCCGACGGTCTGGGAGACCACGAGGCCGCGACGTTCGGTGTCGCGTATCTCACCGCGTGGCATTCGCTGTGCGAGGTCGGGCGGCTGTCCTCCGGCGAACGCGTACTCATCCATTCCGCCACCGGCGGTGTCGGCCTCGCGGCGGTGTCCATCGCCAGGATGAAGGGGGCCCGCATCTACACGACGGCCGGTTCGGACGTCAAACGCGAGCTCTTGGCCAGTATGGGTGTCGAATACGTCGGCGACTCGCGAAGCACCGACTTCGCCGACGAAATACTCGAAGCCACCGAAGGTTACGGCGTCGACGTCGTGCTCAATTCGCTGTCCGGAGAAGCAATCCGCCGGGGCGTTCAAATTCTGGCGCCCGGCGGGCGGTTCATCGAACTCGGCAAGAAAGACGTGTACGCCGACGCTCAATTGGGGCTGGCCGGTCTGGCGAAAAGCGCGTCGTTCGCAGTGGTCGACCTCGACCTCAACATGCGGGTGCAGCCGCAGCGGTACCGCAGCCTGCTCGTGAAGATCCTCGACCACGTCAGCACGGGCGACCTGGAGGTGCTGCCCGTCACCGAATTCACCCTGAGCGACGCGGTCGACGCCTTCCGCCTGATGGCATCCGGCGGGCACATCGGCAAGATCGTCATGTCCGTCCCCGCCGAGGGCAGCATCGAGGCGGTCGCGTTGCCGCCGCCCCAGCCTCTCGTTCGCCGCGACGGCGGATACCTCGTGGTGGGCGGCATGGGCGGTCTGGGCTTCGTCGTCGCACAGTGGCTGGCGCGGCAGGGTGCGGGAATGGTTGTCCTGAACGGACGTTCGGCTCCCGGGCCGGAGGTCGCGGCCGTCATCGCCGAAATGACCGCGGACGGCAGCCGCGTCGAGGTAATCACCGGCGACATTGCCGAACCTGGCACCGCTGAGCGCCTCGTCAGCGCAATCGAAGATGCGGGACTGCGGCCCGCGGGCGTACTGCACAGCGCCACGGTGCTGGCCGACGAGATCGTGCTCAAAATGTCGGAACCCGCTGTCGCCCGCGTCTTCGCGCCCAAGGTGGCTGGCAGCTGGCGACTGCATGAGGCCACCGCGGATCTGGACTTGGACTGGTGGCTGACATTCTCCTCGGCCGCATCACTTCTCGGCTCGCCCGGACAGGGCGCCTATGCTGCCGCGAACTCCTGGGTCGACGGACTGGTCGCCTTTCGGCGGTCCGTGGGTCTTCCCGCGACCGGAATCAATTGGGGACCGTGGGCCGATGTCGGGCGCGCCCAGTTCTTCGCCGACCTGGGATTCTCGATGATCACCTCCGACATGGGGCTGGCCGCAATGGAAATGGTGCTGGCCGCGGACCGGGCCCGCACGGGGGTGTTCAACCTCGACGCCCGGCAGTGGTTCCAGTCCTTCCCGAGCGCACAGGAGTCGTCGCTGTTCGCAAGGCTCAGCGATTCGCCGAGAGCCGAACGGCACACCGGTGGCCGGATCCGGACCGAACTCGACGCCGCCGACCCTGCCGAACGGTCAGCCCGGGTCGCAACCGCGATCGCCGACGAAATCCGCGCGGTGCTGCGCCGCACCGACCCGCTCGACCACGACCAGGCGATGGAGTCGTTCGGCCTCGACTCGTTGATGGCCCTGGAACTGCGCAACAGGCTCGAGGCCAGCCTCGGGATCACGCTGCCGGCCGCCCTCGTCTGGGCGTACCCGACGATCGCCGGTCTGGCCATTGCCCTGAGCGAACGAATGGGCTACGCGCCCGCCGCCGAAGCGCCGACACCTGTCGACCCCGACGAGGAAGCGGCGCTGTCCGACGAGGAGATGGAACTGCTGGCCGACCTTGTCGAAGCCAGCGAGCTCGAGGCCAAGACGGGAGCAAGCGAATTGTGACGACTCTGGCCGACAAGGCGGCGCAGTTGTCGCCACAGGCGCGAGAAGTGCTGGCGCGTCAGCTCATTCGTGCCGGAACCGTTTTCCCAATCGACTCCGTCGCAGAGCCGGTGGCGGTGGTGGGCATCGGCTGCCGGTTCCCGGGGGATGTGAACGGGCCAGCCGACTTGTGGCGGTTGCTGCTCGACAGGGTGGACGCGGTCACTCAGGTGCCTGCGGACCGTTGGGACGCTGACGCGTTCTACGACCCGGATCCGCTGGCGCCGGGCCGGATGACGACGAAGTGGGGCGGGTTCCTCTCCGATGTGGCGGGTTTCGACGCGGAGTTCTTCGGTATCACCCCGCGCGAGGCCGAAGCGATGGACCCTCAGCAGCGGGTGCTCCTCGAGGTGGCCTGGGAGGCGCTGGAACATGCCGGCATCCCACCGGATTCGTTGAGCGGCAGCCGAACCGGCGTCATGATGGGTATGTCGTCGTGGGACTACACCATCGTCAACATCGAGCGCCGGGCCGAGATCGACGCCTACTTGAGCACCGGCAACCCGCACAGCGCGGCGGTGGGGCGCATCGCGTATCTGCTCGGGCTACGGGGGGCCGCGGTCGCAGTGGACACCGCATGCTCATCGTCGCTCGTCGCCGTGCACCTGGCCTGCCAGAGCCTGCGGTTGCGGGAGAGCGATCTCGCACTGGCCGGCGGGGTTCAGTTGAGCCTGTCACCGTTCACAGGGATCGCGCTGTCCAAGTGGTCGGCGCTCTCGCCGCAGGGAAGGTGCAAGAGCTTCGATGCCGGTGCGGACGGCTTCGTCCGCGGCGAGGGCTGCGGGGTGGTGGTGCTCAAGCGACTCGCCGACGCCATGCGCGACAGGAATCGGATACTGGCGGTGGTCCGCGGCTCGGCCATCAACTCCGACGGCCGGTCCAATGGAATGACTGCACCGAACGTGTTGGCGCAGCGCGACGTCATCACCGACGCGCTGCGCATCGCCGATGTCTCACCTGACACGGTCAGCTATATCGAAACGCACGGAACCGGCACGGTGCTGGGTGATCCCATCGAGTTCGAGTCGCTGGCCGCGACCTACGGACGGGGCGAGGTGCCCTGTGCGCTTGGCGCGGTGAAGACGAACCTGGGCCATCTCGAAGCCGCCGCCGGAGCCGCCGGTTTCATCAAAGCGGTCCTTGCGGTGGGCCACCAAGACATTCCGCCGAATCTGCACTTCTCCCGTTGGAGTCCGGCGATCGAGCCGTCCGCGACCCGATTTTTTGTTCCCACCGAACCGATTCCGTGGCCGTCGACCGGCCCGCGTCGGGCCGGGGTGTCGTCGTTCGGATTGGGCGGCACGAATGCGCACGTGGTACTGGAGCAGGCACCCGACCCCGGGGCACAGCCACGGCCGGCCGATCCGGCGACGACCTCGCTCGTGCTGTCGGGCAAGACAGCGCAACGGGTGTCATCGTGGGCCGCGACGCTGGCCGACTGGCTGGAAAGCGCGGGGGCGCCGCTGCGCGATGTCGCTTACACGCTGAATCACCGGGCCCTAGGCCCGACAACAGCCACCGTCGCCGCGGCCGATCGCGCGTCGGCGATCAGCGGACTACGGGCCGTGGCCGCGGGCCAGTCGGCTCCCGGGGTGGTGCTCCCGCGCGAGCGCCCTTGGGCGTCGGGCACGGTATTCGTCTATTCCGGGCAGGGATCGCAGTGGGCCGGGATGGGTCGGCAACTGCTCGCCGATGAGCCGGCGTTCGCTGCGGCGGTCGCCGAGCTCGACCCGATTTTCGTTGCCCAGACCGGGTTTTCGCTGCAGCAGACGCTCGCCGACGGTGAGGCTTTGACCGGTATCGACCGGATTCAACCGGTGCTGGTGGGCGTGCAATTGGCCCTGACCGCGCTGTGGCGGTCATACGGGGTGCACCCCGACGCGGTGATCGGGCATTCGATGGGTGAGGTCGCCGCGGCGATCGCGGCCGGGGCGCTCACCCCGGCAGACGGTCTGCGCGTGATCACCACCCGGTCCCGGTTGATGGCCGGACTGGCCGGTCAGGGCGCGATGGCGCTGCTGGAATTGGACGCCTCGGCCGCCGAAGCGGTGATCACCGAGTATCCACAGGTCAGCATTGCCGTGCACGCCTCCCCGCACCAAACGGTGATCGCAGGGCCGCCCGAGCAGATCGACACCCTGATCGCCACCGTGGAGAACAGGGGTCGGCTGGCGCGGCGCATCGACGTCGATGTGGCCTCCCACCACCCGATCGTCGACCCGATCCTACCCGAATTGTGTTCGGCCCTAGCAGATTTGACCCCCGCCGCCCCGGCGATCCCACTGATCAGCACCGTCGACCCCACGGGCGTACCGCGCTTCGACGCGGACTACTGGGCGGCGAATCTGCGCAACCCGGTGCGCTTCACCCAGGCCGTCGCCAACGCCGGTGCGCACTACGGCACCTTCGTCGAGATGAGCCCGCACCCGCTGCTCACCCACGCCATCACCGACACGCTGGAATCGGTGGCGCCGGCGCGGCGAGTGCGGGTGAGCGCGGCGATGAATCGCGACGAAGACCAGACTCTGTTCTTCCATGGCCAGCTCGCCGCGGCGGGGGCTGCGGGCGGCACCGAGGGAACGCTCGTGGACGTCCCGCATGCGCCGTGGCAACATTCGCCGTTCTGGGTCGCGGACCGATCCGGCGTGGACGAACTCACCAGCACCCATCCGCTGCTCGGCGTCCATACGGAACTGCCGTCCGGGCGCGACCACGTGTGGCAGGCCGACGTGGGAACCGAGGTGTGCGCATGGCTCGACGACCACAAAGTGCATGGCCAGCCGATCCTGCCCGCCGCGGCCTTCGCCGAGATCGCGCTGGCTGCAGGCGTCGCAGCGTTGGGCCAGCCGGCCGACGCCGTGGCGGTGACGCAACTCGAGATCGAGCAGATGTTGCTTCTCGACGGACACACCCGGATCACGACACAGCTCACCGGCGCAGCCGACGGCACGGCGCGCGTCGAGGTCTACTCACATCCCTCGGGCAGCGACTGGTCGCGCCACGCGGTCGCGAAAATCGAAGCAGTTCAGCCGAATAGCGCGTCCGGCCCGCGCGGCTCAACCGGCGAGTCCGCCGGCACGGCGATAGCGCCCGCCGACTTCTACGCCACGCTGCGTCAGACCGGTCAGCACCACGGACCCGCGTTCGCGGCGCTGACCCGCATCGTTCGTCTTTCCACCGGTGGCGCGGACAGCGAAATCACCCTGCCCCCGCAGGCCCTACGGCATCCCGGCTTTTCGGTCCATCCGGTCATGCTCGACGCCGCTCTTCAGACCATGGCGGCCGCGATGCCGGATGTCACGGTGGCACAAGCCGCCGAAGTCAGCTATCTCCCCGTCTCTTTCGCGAAGATCCGGGTCTTCGGTGACGCGGGACGGCACGCCCGCTGCCATGCAGAGGTGGCCGACCTCGAGGAGTCAGGCGCCGGCAAGATCGGCACGGTCACCCTCACGGATGACGCAGGCGACCTCGTCGCCGAACTCACAGGCGTCTACGTCCGCCGCGTCGAACGCCGTGCGATGCCACTGCCGCTGGAGCAGAAGATTTTCGAGGCCAACTGGCAGGAGAGCGCCGCGCCCGCCGACGGGACAGCCGCTCCGCCGCCCGGCAGCTGGCTGCTGCTGGCCGATAGGCCCGATGCCAGGGCGATGGCTGATGACTTTGCCGCGCAATGGCTTTCACCGAATCGACGGGTGCTCACCGCTGACCTTTCCGACGAAGCGGCGGTGCGAGCCGCCTTCGCCGATACCGGGGCAGACGCGCAACGTCCGCCCGCCGGTGTGGTGCTCTTCGTGGGTCGCGGCGGCACCGAGCCGAATGAGGCGGTGATCGCGGCGAGGGATGCTGTCTGGTCGATCGCCTCGACCGTCCGTGCCGTGGTCGGCGGCTGGCACGGACGGTCGCCGCGGCTGTGGCTGGTGACCCACGGAGGTCTGGTCGTCGACGGGGACGGTGCGGGAGACCCGGCGGCCGCCGCGCTCAAGGGGCTCGTCCGTGTTCTCGCCTATGAGCACTCCGATCTGCGGGCCACGCTGGTCGACCTGGACCACGACGAAGACGCCCTGGCCGCGTTGCGGGCAGAGCTCAGCGCACCGGACTCCTACGACGTGATCGCGTGGCGATCCCGACGAAGATTTGTCGAGCAGCTTTCTCGGGCCGAACGTGTTCCCGCACAACGTGATCCGGTGGTCCGCTCGGGTGCCGCGTATATCGTGACGGGTGGTCTGGGCGGGCTCGGTATGGTCGTCGCACGTTGGCTCGCAGAGGCAGGTGCAGGCCGCATTGTGCTCAACGGCCGCAGCGAGCCGTCCGACGAGCAGGCCAAGGCACTGTCTGACCTGGAGGCGAAGGCTGAGATCGCCGTGGTCACCGGCGATGTCGCGGCAGCCGGGGTGGCCGAGCGGTTGGTGGCCGCCGCCGAGGAAACCGGGCGTGAACTGCGAGGGATCGTGCACGGAGCCGCGGTGATCGACGACAGTCTGCTGGTCAACATGAGCAGGCAGAGCCTGGAGCGGGTGTGGGCCCCCAAGGCCGTCGGTGCGTTGCGGCTGCACGAAGCGAGCGCCACCCATGCCCTGGACTGGTGGGTCGGGTTCTCCTCTGCCGCATCGCTTCTCGGCTCGCCCGGCCAGGGGGCGTACGCGGCGGCCAGCGCATGGCTCGACGGTCTGATGGCGTGGCGCGCGGCGGCGGGGCTGCCCGCCACCGGAATCAACTGGGGTCCATGGTCGGAGGTCGGTGTCGCCCGCTCACTGGCAGGCAGCGTCCTCGACCCCATCACCCCCACCGAGGGGATCGAAGCCCTCGAGGCGCTGTTGGCCAGCGACCGCACAGTGACCGGTGTCGCGCGGCTGCGCACCGACCGCGCGCTGGCCGTGTTCCCGGAGCTGCGTGGGCTCGGCTACTTTTCGCGCGTCGTCGCCGAACTGGATACGGCCGGAGACGACGCAGGGGAGTGGGCCGGTGTCGACTCACTTCGTGACCTGAATTCCGCTGAAATGCGTGGTGTCATCACCGACCGGTTGTGCGCGCGCATCGCCGCCGTGATGGGTTACGCCGACCCCGCCGCGGTGGACCCGGCACAGCCGCTGACCGAGATGGGCATGGATTCGCTGATGGCGATGCGCATCCGCAACGCTGCCCGCACGGACTTTGGTTTCGAGCCGCCGGTGGCGCTGCTGCTGCAGGGCGCCACGCTAGCCGATGTCACCGCCGATCTCCTCGGTCAACTCGGCCTCGCCGAATGCGACGGTGCGCGGCATACCGATCGAGTGCGCGATCGCGCACAGCAGCGTGCCGCAGCGCGCCAGGAGGCGGCCCTGCGGCGCAAACGAGGGCAACCGCTATGACCGCGAGGCGCGATCGGGTCGGGTTGAGCGCGGCGGAAGGCCGGATACCCTACGGCGGCCTGCGCGCGCTCGGATTGATCAACTGGGTGGTGAATTGGATTGCTGCGCAGGTCATCCGGGCACCGCGCATGCACCTGTTCACCACGCTGGGATTGCACCGTCGGCTGTTCCGGGCATGGTTCGTCTTCGGCGCGGTGCTCTACGCGGGAAAGCTGCCCAGACCCGACACCGAACTGGTGATCCTGCGGGTGGCGCACCTGCGCGACTGCGAATACGAACTGCAGCAGCATCGACGCTTCGGCGCCCGTCGCGGCGTCCCTGCCGAGGTACAGGACCAGATCTTCCGATGGCCCCACTGCGACAGGCTCTCGCCGCGCCGTGAGGCACTGCTGGCGGCCACCGACGAGTTCGTCCTGCAACGCACGATCACCCGGGACACCTGGGATGCGCTGGCTAGCCACCTGCAACCGCGACAGCTCGTCGAATTCTGCATGCTGGCCGGGCAATACGACGCGCTGGCCGCAACGATATCGGCCCTTCAGATCCCGCTGGACTACCCCGAACCGCAGCCGTGACCATGAAAACCGCCATCGTCACTGGAGCCTCGTCGGGAATCGGCGCGGCCGTCGCCCGGCGCCTGAACGTCATGGGCTACACGGTGTACGCGGTGGCGCGCCGGTTCGAGCTCATGGCGCCGCTGGCCGATGTCGGCATCCGCCCCGTGCGGGTCGACATCACCCACGACGCCGCGCTGGCCGCTTTGGTCTCGCGCGTGATCGCCGAGACCGGACGCATCGACGTGCTGGTGAACAACGCCGGCTACGGCGCACTGGGCGCCATCGAAGATGTCCCGCTCGCCGAGGCCCGCCACCAGTTGGACGTCAACCTGTTCGGGCTGGCCCGGTTAACCCAGCTCGTTCTGCCGCACATGCGGGTCCAGCGTAACGGCCGGATCATCAACGTCTCGTCCATCGGCGGCAAGATCCACACGCTGCTCGGGGGCTGGTATCACGCCACCAAGTTCGCCGTCGAGGGCTTCAGCGACGCCCTGCGCCTGGAACTCGCCCCCTTCGGCATCCGCGTAGTCGTCATCGAACCGGGGGCCATCGACACCGAATGGCACCACGTCGCCGCCGACAATCTGCTGGCCACGTCCGGCCGTGGCGCCTACGCCGACCAGGCCGCCGCGGTCGTCAAGTTGCTGTCCGCATCCGGAATGGGTTCGCGGCCCGAGGTGATCGCCAACGCGGTGGCTCGGGCCGTGACAGCCCGGCACCCCCGCACGCGCTACGCAGTCGGCCTCGGCGCCAAGCCGATCCTGTTGGCCCGTCATCTGTTGCCCGACAAGGTGTTCGATGTACTGATGCGATTCGGCTTGCGCGTCGGCGCCCGCGTCGCGGCATCGCCCCCCGTCATGAAGATCGCGGCGGGACGGGCGTCATGACCGAGCCCAGGCTGTACATCTTCCCGCACGCGGGCGGTTCGGCGAGCTTTTATGTGCCGTTTTCCAAGGCGTTTTCGGCCGGCATCAAAAGGATCGCGGTCCAATATCCCGGTGTCGGCAGCGGAGGAGGCCGAACCGCCGTACCCAGTATCGACGAGCTGGCGCACACCCTGTACGGCATGTTGATGCGCGCGCCGAGGCCGGACGGGCCTATCGCCTTCTTCGGGCACAGCATGGGTGCGCTGGTGGGGTTCGAGGTGGCGCGGCGGTTCGAATCGGCCGGAGACCCGATCACCGCGCTCTTCGTGTCCTCATGCGCGGCCCCGGGCCGGATGAGAGCCGAATACTTCAAGAACCTGTCCGACGACGAACTCGTCACGTTCCTCATCGACCTCAGCGGCACCGATCCGAAAGTCCTGGACAACAAAGAGTTTGTCGACATGATCCTGCCGGCGTTGCGCGGCTACTACAACGCCATCGCGGGCTACGCGTGCCCGTCAGAGGCGACGGTGTCCTGTCCGATCTATGCGTCCGTGGGCACCTACGACGCGCTGGCATCCCAGGAGAACATGACGGGCTGGGCCGATCACACGACAGCCGAGTTCACCCTGCGGGCCTTTGAGGGCAACCACTTCTACTTCGCCGAGCACCTGCTCGATGTGGTGAACGATGTGCAGCAGAAAATCGGAGGACGGGTGTGAGTACCAATTCAATCGCGGTCGTTGGGATGGCGGCCAGATTCCCGGGCGCGGACAGCGTGTCCGCGTTCTGGCACAACCTGGTCCGCGGCGAGGAGTCGATCACTACGTTGTCGGCCGAGGCGTTGACCGCGGCCGGCATCGGCGATGACGTGCTGGCGAATCCGGCCTACGTCCGCCGGGCGCCGCTGCTGGACGGGGTGGACGAGTTCGACGCCGACTTCTTCGGCTTCTCTCCGCAGGCCGCTCGCACCACCGATCCGCAACACCGGCTGTTCCTGCAGTCCGCATGGCACGCGCTCGAAGACGCGGGCTATGACCCGGCCCACTTCGACGGCTCGATCGGGGTGTACGGAACAAGCTCCGCCAGTGGGTATCTCATGTACAACCTGCTGTCGCACCGAAACCTGAACACCATCATGGGGCAGGGCGCCAACATCGACCTGATCAGCCTGTCCTTCCAGAACGACAAGGACTTCCTCGCGACACGGGTATCGCACCAATTCGACCTGCGCGGCCCCAGCATCGCCGTTCAGTCGGCGTGCTCGTCGTCTCTTGTCGCGGTCCACTTGGCGTGCCAGAGCCTGCTCAGCGGTGAATGCGATATGGCACTGGCCGGCGGCGTGTCGATCCGCATCCCGTCCAACGTCGGCTATTGGTACGAGCCGGGATCCATCGTCTCACCGGTCGGGCACTGCCGGCCGTTCGATGTGCGCGCCGACGGCACCGTGTTCGGAAGCGGGCTCGCAGTGGTGGTGCTCAAGCCGCTACAGGCCGCTCTCGACGACGGCGACCACATCCACGCCGTGATCCGCGGGTCCGCCGTCAACAACGACGGGTCGATGAAAATCGGCTACGCCGCACCGAATCCCGCCGCGCAGGCCGACGTCATCGCCGAGGCCCACGCGGTAGCCGACGTCGATGCATCGAGCATCAGCTACGTCGAAGCCCATGGCACCGGCACACCGCTCGGTGATCCCATCGAAATCGAAGCGCTGCGAAGGGCATTCGCGGTGTCCAACGCGGCCCGGTCCGGGCCGTGCATCCTCGGCTCGGTCAAGTCCAACATCGGACATCTCGAGGTGGCCTCCGGAATCGCGGGTCTCATCAAGACGATCCTGTGCCTGAAGAACCGCGCGATCCCCGCCACGCTGCACTTCACCCAGCCCAACCCGGAACTGCGTCTGGACCAGGGCCCGTTCACCGTCGGCACCGAGTACGGCTCTTGGGACTGGGACGGGATCCGGCGGGCGGGGGTCAGCTCATTCGGCGTCGGCGGCACCAACGTGCACGTCGTCGTCGAGGAGGCGCCGCCGGCTCCGGCACGTCAGGTCCGGCCCGGTCCGCAGGTGTTGCTGTTGTCGGCCCGAACCGCCGAGGGGCTGCGGGAACTGCGGTCCGGCTTGGCATCCGAGCTATCCGGCCCGGATAGGCCGGACCTGTCCGACGCCGCCTTCGTTCTCGCGGGCCGGCGCACCGACAAGCTGAGGATGGCGGCCGTAGTGCACGACCATGAGCACGCGGCGCGCGTGCTCGAAGCCGGCGAGGACGACAACGTCTTCGAGGGCGAATCCGTCGATGCCGGACCGGATTCCCGGGTGGTGTTCCTGTTTCCCGGACAGGGCGCCCAGCACGCGGGAATGGCCCGCGGGTTGTACGAATCCGAGTCGGTGTTCGCAGAGCAATTCGACAGCTGCGCTGAAGGTTTCGGCGACGAACTCGGAATCGACCTCCGCGCCGAGGTGTTCGAGGGACGCGGCGCCAGTCTGGCACGCACCGACCACGCCCAGCCCGCGCTGTTCGCCGTGGAATACGCCCTGGCCAAACTGGCCGGGTCCTACGGCATTGCGGCCGCGGCGATGGCCGGGCACAGCATCGGGGAATACGTGGCGGCCACCCTGGCCGGCGTGTTCGACCTGTCCACCGCGATCACGGCGGTATCCGCGCGGGCCCGTCTGATGCAGGCCGCACCGCCCGGCGTCATGGTGGCCGTCGCGCTAGGTCCCGACGAGGTGGTGGAACACCTTGCGCCGGGACTCGACATCGCAGCGGTCAATGACCCCGGAAACTGCGTGGTCGCCGGCGCGGCGGAGGCGATGCGCGACTTCGAGGGCCGCCTCGCCGAGTGTGGCGTACTGGCCCGCCGGATGCGCACCTCACACGCATTCCATTCCAGCTCCATGGATTCCGTGCGCGAAGAGTTCGAAAGCATGCTGCGCGGCCTGACGCTTCGCGCACCGAACGTCCCGTTGCTGTCGAACACCACCGGGACATGGATGACCGCCGAGGAGGCGACCGACGCGGCCAGGTGGGCCAGCCAGATCAGGGCCACCGTGAAGTTCTCCGGCCAGCTCGACACCGTGCTCGCCGACGCGCATCGCATCCTGGTGGAGGTCGGCCCCGGCGGCAGCCTGACGGCATCGGCGGCGCACCAGCCGCGGTGGTCCAACCAGCACCGCGCCATTCGGCTGATGCGTCATCAACTTCAGAACCGTGACGACCGCGACGCCTTCCTGCTTGCCCTCGGCCAACTGTGGACCGCGGGGGTGAACGCCGACTGGGCCCGCCTGCGGACCGCCGAACCGCCCCAACGTGTCTGGCTACCCGGCTATCCCTTTGCGCGGCAAAGGCATTGGGTCGATCCGAAGATACGCGCTGATGAGCGGGACGGGCCGATCTCATCCGCCGGCGTCACGCCGTTGCCGTCCACCAACGGTTCTCCCGCCGGCAATGGGGCAGCGCCCACTAGGCAGCAGCGGATCGAGGCCACGCTGCAACGCATCTGGGCCGAGTCGCTGGGACTGGAGTCGATCGACCGCAACGCCGACTTCTTCGAGCTCGGCGGCGACTCGGTGAGCGCCATCGGCATCGCGACCAACCTGGCCAAGGAGGGACTTGACCTTTCACCGCAGGACCTGTTCGACCACCACACGGTTGCCGGCTTGGCCGCCACGCTGACCGCCCGATACGGGGCGCAGGGTCTTGCCACCGCCCGCGGTGACATGGAGAATCCGCCTGTTCCACCGAACATCTCGCGTTTCCTGGAGTCCGGGCTGCGCGAAGCCGGACGCTGGTGTGTCCCGCTCGTTCTGCGGCTTGGGCCCGAGGTGTCGGTGGACGACGTCCGCGCGGTGCTCACCGCTGTCGCCAACCACCACGACGCGCTGCGCCTGCAGATCGTCGAGCGCGCCGGCACGTGTGTGCAACGCATCGGACCGCAGCAGGAGTTCACCGACCTGTCCACTCGCACCCTGCCAGGCGACGGTGCCGACCGGGAAGCGGTCCTGGCCGTCCTCGACGAGCTCGTCACCGGGCGCGACGGCTCGCACACACCGATGACTGCCGCGCACATCGTTGGCGGCCAAGACGGTTCGTCCTACCTGGCGGTCACCGTGCACCATCTGGCCGGCGACAACGCATCGCGCGAGATCGTGATGACGGACATCTTCACCGCCTTCGGGCAGCGGCTCGCTGGGCAAACCATCACGCTGCAGCCGGTCGGCACGACGTGGCGGGAATGGTCGACGCGGTGCGTGGCGCTCGGCGCCCATCCCGCAGTCCTGGAAAGCCGGGAATTCTGGCTGGGCGGCGCCGAAAGGACGACATTGCGGCTGGGCAACCAGGACGTCACCGGGCGGCCGTCCGCCGATGATCTGGCCAAGCTTTCCTTGGTGCTGACAAGTGAACTGACCGCCGGGGTGGACGAGGGGCAGCGCAGCCTGCGGTTGGCCGCCGACGAGATACTGCTTGCCGCGCTTGCTCGTTCGATCACGCGGGCGGTGGGCGAGGGTGTCGCGGCGGTGGACCTGGCCGGCCACGGGCGGTTGGTGCTGAAGCCGGATGTCGACTTGCACCGCACAGTCGGTTGGTTCACCACGATCTACCCGGTTCCCGTCGACTGTCGCGAGAACATCAGTGCGACGGACGCTCTCGAGGGCTTACACCGCGGACTGGAAGCCGTGCCGCACTACGGGATTGGCCACGGGCTTCTGCGATACGTGCACGCCCCGACCGCGCGGCAGCTCGCCTCCCATCCCCAGGCGGACATCTTCTTCTCCTATGTCGGCACCATCCCCGAGTTGCCCCCGGTCGACGGGCCGGTGCGACTGGACATGGACCCGACGATGCCGGTTCGTGAGATGCTGCCCGGACTGGGCCATGCGATCGAACTCCGTGTGTATCGCACTTCTGGGTTGCTGCACACCGACTGGTGGTATGACAGTCGCCGGCTCGGGCGAGCGGAAGTCGAAGCGCTCGCCGAACAGTTCCCACTGGCACTGGCCGAACTGACCCGAGAAGCGGTCGCCTCGGCGCAACATACCGACGAAATCGCTGCGAACTATGCAGCAATTCGCGCTCGTGGACCTGTCGGCGCTCGACAACTAGGCACAACGGTGGGAGACGGAATGACCGGCAAGGGCGTCGTCGTCGACGGCATCGGTAAGTCATACGGCCGCGTTGACGCGCTGCGAGACATCAGCTTTGAAGTCGACCAGGGCGAGGTGATCGGTCTGCTCGGGCCGAACGGCGCGGGCAAGACCACCGCGGTGGACATCTTGTCGACGCTGACCCGCCCGGACCGAGGCCGGGCATGGGTGGCCGGCCATGACGTGGTGACGGATCCGGCCGGTGTGCGCCGATCGATCATGCTCACCGGTCAGCAGGTGGCGATCGACGACATGCTGACCGGCTACGAGAACCTGGTGATGTTCGGCCGGCTACAGGGGTTGAGCAAATCGGCCGCCCGGGCACGCGCGACCGAACTCATTCGCGATTTCGACCTCGTCGAGGCCGCGAATCGACGGGTCGGCACGTATTCCGGTGGGATGCGGCGACGAATCGACATCGGCTGCGGACTGGTGGTCCGGCCCGAGGTGGTTTTCCTGGATGAGCCCACGACGGGCCTCGATCCCCGCAGCAGGCAGGGCATCTGGGATCTGGTGTCGCGATTCAAGACTGCGGGCGTCGCCACGCTGCTGACCACCCAATACCTGGAGGAAGCCGACGCGCTCAGTGATCGGATCATCGTCATCGACCACGGCGCGATCATCGCGGAGGGCACCGCCGACCAATTGAAGGAACGCACCGGCGGCTCCTACTGCGAACTCGTGCCGCGTGACCTGAGGGATCTCGCCGCGATGGTCGCCGCGCTGGGTTCACTGCTGCCGGAGGAGAACAGGGCCGTCCTCAACGGTTCATCGGACCGGATCGCGATTCCCGCGCCGGGGGGCCCCAACACGCTCATGGAGGCGATGTGGCGGCTGAACGCGGCCAACATCGACCTGGTCGACGTCGCACTGCGGCGGCCCTCGCTCGATGACGTGTTTTTGGCCCTGACAAAGGATTCCGCGAGCGACCCGGACCGCTCCGCGACAGAAGTGATGTCATGACAGTGCCCGGCGCGATGCGGCCGCAACCGTCGGTGGTGCAGCAGTGGTGGGTGCTGACCACCCGATCGATCGTGCCAACGCTGCGCAACGGGGAGCTGGTCACTGCGGTCGCCGCCTCGGTGATCGTCACCGCCGGCTTCTACATCCCGCTCAACCAGGTGATGGGATCGGCCACCCACGGCATGAGCAGCTACGCCCAGTTCCTCACGCCTCTGATTGTGCTGCAAGCCATTTCGTTCGCCTCCATCTCGGGGGCGTTCCGTGCGGCCACCGACGCGGCCCGAGGCATCAACCGCCGATTCGGCTCCATGCCGATCGCTCCGTCGACCCCGTTCGCCGCGCGGATGTCGGCCAGTGTGTACCGCTGCGTCATCGGCCTGACTATCGCGCTGGTGTGTGGTTACGTCATCGGGTTCCGGTTCCATCGCGGGCCGGCCTACATCGTCGGCTTCTGTCTGCTGGTGCTGGTGATCGGGGTGACACTGTCGCTGCTTGCCGATGTGATCGGCACCAGCGCCAAGAACCCGGAGTCCACCACGCCGCTGCTGATGGGACCGCAGCTGATCTTCGGACTGATGTCCGTCGGCATCCAGCCGGCTGATCAGTTCCCGGACTGGATCCAGCCGGTGGTGCGTGATCAGCCGATCTCACAGTGGGTGTACGCGTTGCGGGCCTTGGCCGGCGACACTACGCGCGCGGCAGGCGATGTGACGTGGGCGGTGATGGGGCCGACGTTTTGGTGGCTGCTCGGCTTGCTGGGGATCCTGGTGCCCACCGCGGCCGTCGTGCTGGTGAGGCGGCCGTGACCGCGGTGACGCAACCCGAAGCTTCTGGTGCCGGCACGTTGTTGGACGACGGGGCCCGCCGTGGGTCGCGTCTGCGGCACGCGGAGAACTCGCCCCGCGTGCTGGGGCCGCAGACCTTGGTGCTGACCAAGCGACTGCTGCTGCGATGGAGCCGCGACCTGCCGACCGTCCTGCAGACCCTTATCGTCCCTATCCTGCTGCTGGTCACGCTGGATACCGTCCTCGGCCGGCAGATCACGACGATCACCGGCCGCGACGCGTTGTACGGCAGCGTCCCGATGGTCGCCGTCGTCGCGACGATCTCCGGATCGTCGGTAGGCGCCGTCGCCCTGATCGGCGAGCGCGCCGACGGGCTGCTGGCCCGGCTATGGGTGCTGCCCGTGCACCGCGCTTCGGGCCTGCTGGCGCGGTTCGTCGCGGAAAAGGTCCGGATTGTGGTCACCACAGTGGCGATCCTGATCGCCGGGATGCTGCTTGGATTCCGGTTCGAACAGGGCTGGCTGGCCGCCCTGGCCTGGGTCATGGTTCCGGTCATCTTCGGGGTCGCCTTCGCCACGCTGGTGACCGCGGCCGCTTTCTATTCGGCGACCACGACACTCGTCGAGGGGATCGCTCTGGTCAACACGCTGGCGATCTTCTTCTGTACGGGATTCGTTCCGCTGGAGCAATATCCGCGATGGGTTCAGCCGGTGGTCGAACATCAGCCGATGTCGTATGCCATCGAGGCGATGCGCGGACTGTCGCTGGGCGGCCCGGTGGCCTGGCCGATGACGGCTACCGCGCTGTGGGCGGGCGCCATCGTCGCCGTTTGCGTAGTACCGATGGTGCTGGGTTATCGGAAGGCGAGTATGCGGTGATGTTCCCGGCTTCCGTCATTCGCAAGTTGGCACCCAGTGAGGAGATGTTCGCCCAGAGTCAGACATTCTTCGGCGGCACGGTGCAGTTGAGCGGTCCGGTCGACGTCGACGCGATGTCGCTTGCCTTCGACACGCTTCTCCAGGGCCATCCGGTACTGGCCGGCCGTCTCGACAACCGACCCGACGGCCTTCACCGCATCGTCGTCGACGACTTCCTGCATCCCGGTATCTGGGTCGAGGATGCCGACGGACCCCCAACGGGCCTGCGACTCGACCAGGCCGCGGCACTGGCCAATCTGCGCTTCAAAGCCGCTGACGGCGGGGCCGACGTCACGCTGTACACCCATCACTGCCTGACGGACGGTCAGCACCACCTCTGGCTTCTCTGGGAGCTGTTCAGTCTCTATACGCAAGCGGTGCTTACCGGTCAAGTCGAACCGGTCATCGCCCAGCCCGCACCTGAGCCGCTCGAAGTCGTTCTGTCGAACCGCGGCATCCGCAAGCAGTCACGGTCCGGGTTCGAGCGGCTGATGGAAGCGATGTTCGCCTATGAGCTACCGCCGTCGGGACGAAGCACCGCAGGCGGCAATCCGGCCGTCCCGACACAGGTTCCCTCCGCCACTTGCCGGTTCACCGAGCACGAGACCCAGGCCGTCGTCGCGTTCAGCCGCGACCACCGGCTCAGCCTGAACTCGGTGGTGGCGGCGGCGATCCTGCTGGCCGAGTGGCAGGTCCGCGACACCCCCTACATTCCCATCCCCTATCTCTATCCCGTCGATCTGCGGCACCTGCTCACTCCACCGGTGGACGCGACCGCGAGCACCAACCCGTTGGGGGTGGCCACCTATCTCGCGAGGATCAATCACGGCACGGAGTTGCAAGATTTGGCAGCGGATATCGTCGAGACCTTCCGAGGGGACCTGTCCGAAGGGCTGATTCAGCAGTCTTTGCTTCACTTCACCCTGCAGTACGCGGGTAGCCCGCCCGGGTTGCCCGAGATCGTCATGGCCACCGACGGCGGATCCATCCCGGCTGTGCCGACCCCGTCCAACCTGACCGTGGACGGGCTGCAGACCGAACTGCACACCGCCTCCGCCGCGGGCGTCGACCTGTACGCCACACTGACGTACGCGGACCGACTGCAGATCATGCATCATTCACACTCACCCGGACCGGAGAAAGCGATCGAGGTGATTCACTCGCTGCTCAGCGGCCTGCCATCCCCAGACGACTGGATCAGCGAGTAACTCACACCTTCAGTTCGGCCGACAGCGTGTCCGACAGGTGCTTCGCTAACTCCCGGACCGTGTTGTGCGTGGCGATGGTCTTGGGCGTGAGGCGAACCCCGGCTTCGGCTTCGATGCGCGTACGCAATTCGAGGTTGCCGAGGGAATCCAGGCCGTGCTCGAAGAAGGAGCGGTCAAGATCGATCGATCGGCGCAGGATCAGGCCCGCCTGCTCGGCCACCAGCCGCCGAAGACGAGTGGGCCACTCATCGTTGGTCAACGACTTCAGCTCCTCGCGCAGGGTGGCGCCGTCGGTCGAGCTCAACACGTCCGTGCCCCGCAGCGCCTCGGCAAAGGGGATGCGGTCAATCAGCGCGGCCAGCCAAGATGCACCCTTGGTCGGGGTGTAGCCGGTGTAGGGGCGGTCATACCGCAGCAGCGTCTCGAATGCATCTGCCCCCTCGGCCGGCCCGATCATCGTCGTGCCGCCTTCCTCGAGGAACGCCGCACGCCCGATCTCCGCCCACGCGCCCCAGGCGATCACGGTGGCCGGGAGGCCCTGAGCCCGCCGCCAGTGGGCGAAGGCATCGAGCCAGCTGTTGGCCGCCGCGTAGGCGCCCTGGCCGGGCGAGCCGAGCAGCGCTGCCGCCGACGAGAAGGCGCAGAACCAGTCCAACGCCTGGTCGGCCGTCGCATGGTGTAAATGCCACGCGCCGTACACCTTTGGCGCCCAGTCGCGGTCGATCAGGTCGTCGGTGATGTTGGTCAGGGTAGCGTCCTCGACCACTGCGGCCGCGTGCAACACCCCTCGCAGCGGAAGGCCGGTTTCGGTCGCCGCGGCCACCACCCGGGCAGAGGTGTCGGCCTCGGCGATGTTGCCGCACACCACGTCGACGTCTGCCCCGTGCGCCCGGATGCCGTCGATGGCCTGCTGGGCCTTGACCGTAGGCCTCGAGCGCGCGGTGAGCACGATCCGTCCGCACCCGCCCTTTGCCATCTCCGCGGCCAGAAACAGCCCCAGCCCGCCGAGACCACCGGTGACGACGTAGGCGCTGTCGCGGCGGAACACATGGGCCCGCTTCGGCGGCACCACCACGGTGCTGCTCCCGGTGCGCGGCACGTCGAGCACCAGCTTTCCGGTGTGCTCGGCCGCCCCCATCACCCGAATCGCGTTGGCGGCCTGGGCAAGTGGGTAGTCGGTGCAGTCGAGCAACGGCAGCTCGCCGCCTTCGATCAACTCGAACACCTTCCGCAGCAGCTTGTTGATCCGCTGCGGGTGCGTTTGACACATCAGCGCCAAGTCAACGCCGTACAACGTGAGGTTGCGGCGGAAGGGATACAGGCCCATCCGAGTGTCGCCGTAGATGTCGCGTTTTCCGATCTCCACGAACCGTCCGCCGGGGGCCAGAAGCTCCAGCCCGGCGCGCTGGGCGGCGCCCGTCAGGGAGTTGAGCACGATGTCGACGCCGTAGCCGCCGGTGTCGAGGCGGATTTCGTCGGCGAACTTGGTGCTGCGGGACTCGTAGATGTGCTCGATCCCCATGTCCTGCAGTATTTTCCGCCGCGCCGGGCTGCCGGCTGTGGCGAAGATCTCCGCACCCGCCCGGCGCGCGACGGCTATCGCAGCCATACCCACGCCGCCGGTGCCGGAGTGGATCAGCACCTTCTCTTTCGGCTCGATGCCGGCCAGGTCGTGCAGGCCGTACCACGCGGTGCCGTAAGCGGTCGCCATCGCGGCGGCCTGGCCGGGCGTGAGATCGATGGGTGCGGTGGCGACCAGTCGCGCGTCGCAGGTGACGAACGTGCCCCAGCAGCCGTTGGCGTAGCCGGAGAAGCCGCCGACGCGGTCCCCGACCTGGTGCTCGGTGACATCGGGGCCGACCCGGGAGACCACGCCGCCGAAGTCGATTCCCGGCTGGGGTGGACGCCCGTCGATATTGGGGAATCGGCCAAGCGCGGCAAGGACATCGGCGAAGTTGATGCTGGATGCGCCGACGGCGACCTCGATCTCTCCCGGACCGGGCTCCCTGCGGTCGACCGCGACGAGCTCGAGGGATTCCAGATCACCCGGATTGCGGATCTCAAGACGCATGCCGTCGCGGTCGTGCTGCACCGTGGTCGTCCGCCGCTCGTCCGGCCGCAGCGCCGAGGGCCGCAGCCGGGCGTTGAACCACTGGCCGGCGCGCCAGGCGGTCTCGTCCTCGTCAGAGGCCGAAAGCAGCTCGCTAGCAAGGCTTTCGGGATCACAGTCGCCGTCCACATCGATTTGGGTTGGGCGCAGCTGGGGATGCTCGGTACCGATCACCCGCATCAGGCCGCGCAACCCCGCCTGGTCCAGGTTGGCCCGGTCGGTGGGCAGGACCGGCTGAGCCTCCCTGGTCAGCACATAGAGGCGAGGCGGTTCTGTTGGCATTTCCGGCAGTACGCGAGCGATCCGCAGCAGATGACGGACGTTCTCGCGGGCCCTGGCCACGCCTTCTTCGCCCGGGGCTCCAATCCGCTGTGGAAGCACGACGATCAAGCCGTTGGCGCGGCCGGCCGCCAGCAGGCCGGTCAGCTGTTCGACGCAGCTCGGGTGGTCGGCATTCTGCGGCCAGCTGAGCCGATCACACTGCGCGCCATGGCATTTGAGCGCCTCGATGAGCCCGGCCGTCAGCGCGTCCCCGGTGTCGGAGGTGTCGATCAGCAGCCATTGCCCGGGGTCGGCACTTCCCAGGGCCGGTGGCTCGTTCTGCTGCCAGGAGATGGTCAGCAGCCGTTCGGCCAGCAGCCGCTCGCGTTCGCTTCCCTCGGTGGCGCCGCTGCCCATCAGCAGCCCGCGCACGCTCAGCACGACCGTCCCGGACTCGTCGAGAAGATCCAGATCCGCTTCGACCTCCGCGCCGTCGCCCGTCGCCACCCGGGTCACGCAGTAGCGTCCATCGCGGGCCGAACCGTAGCTGCGCAGCCGGCGCACCCCCAGCGGCAGCAGCAGCCCGCCGGATTTCTGCACGGCCGGGTGCGCGGCGACCGATTGGAAACAGGCGTCCAGCAGCGCCGGGTGTATCCGATACGCGGCCCGCTGCGCGCGGACCGGGCTGCACAGCTTGACCTCCGCCAGAAGGGTGCGGGCGGTTGCGTCGGCGGTATGGACGGCGGTCAGACCCTCGAAGGCCGGGCCGAATTGCACACCGCGCTTGTCGAACCACTGCCGCAGTTCTGTCCCGTCCACCCGGGACGGGTGGGCGGCCCGCACGGCGGCCAGATCCAGGCGTGGCGGCTGCTGTTGGTCTACCGCGTGCAGAACCGCGGAAGCACGCCGGGTGTGCTCGCCCCCGTGCTCGGTTTGGACCACGAGGTTGAGCGCGCCGGATGTGCCCGCCGATGCGACCGTCACCACCGGGGTCTGCTCGTCGAGGAGCAGCATGTTCTCGAATTCGATATCGCGGACTTCGCAGGCCTCGCCGACCACCGCACCCGCAGCCGACAACGCCATCTCGCAGAAAGCCGCCCCCGGCAGGGCGGGCACGGAGTGCACTTGGTGGTCGGCCAGCCAGGGCAGCTCCGCGGTCCCGACATCGCCCTGCCAGACGTGGCGCTCGGGCTCCTCAGGCAATCGCACATGGGCGCCCAGCAGCGGATGGACCACGATGGTGCGGGCACCGTCCGTCTGACGACTCTTGCCGTTGGATCCGATGAAGTGCTGACGATGGGTCCACGCCGGCAGCGGCGCCTCTATCAACTGCCCGCTGGGATAAAGCGCCGAGAAGTCCACCGCGGCGCCCGCGCAATGAAGATCCGCCAGGAAGCCGCGGAGTCCTTCCGGCAGGGGCTGGTCGCGCCGCATGCAGGCCAGCGCCTGCACCGGAATGTCGGCCGCCTGTGCGGTCTGTTCCACCGCGCGGGTCAGAAGCGGGTGTGGGGACGGCTCGCCGAAGACTCGGTGACCGTCTTGCAGTGCCGCCTGCACCGCGTCCGCGAACCGCACCGGTTGGCGCAGGTTGTCCACCCAGTACGCGGCGTCGAAGATCGGTTGGGCACGCGGATCATCAAGGGTCGCAGAGTAATACGGCATTGTTGGCGTCATCGGGGTCAGCGCTGCCAGTTCGTCGGCCAGATCTGGGAGGATCGGATCGACATGGGGCGAGTGCGAGGCGACGTCCACTGCGATCTCCCGGGCCATGACATCCCGGCGCTCCCACGCGGCGACCAGCTCACGCACTGTCTCCGGCGCGCCTGCGATGACGGTGGCCTGCGGCGAGGTGATCACCGACACCACGACATCGTTGACGCCGCGGGCTGCCAGCTCGTCGCGCACCTGGTGGGCGGGGAGCTCGACCGAGGCCATTGCGCCGGCGCCTGCGACGCGGCGCAGCAGGCGCGAGCGGCGGCAGATGACACCGGCGCCGTCGGGAAGCGACAGCGCTCCGGCAACGACGGCGGCCGCGGCTTCACCCATCGAATGGCCGATGACCGCGCCCGGACACACCCCGTAGGAGCGCATCGTGGTGGCGAGCGCGACCTGCATGGTGAAGAGCACCGGCTGGATCCGGTCAATGCCGGTCACCGTCTGAGGGTCCGACATCGCATCGGTCACCGAGAACCCCGACTCCGCGGCTATCAGCGGCTCCGCATCGGCGACCGTGGCGGCGAACACCGGTTCAGTGGCCAGTAGTTCGGCGCCCATCGAGGCCCACTGCGAGCCCTGCCCGGAGAACACCCACACCGGCCCCCGGTCGTCCTGACCGACTGCGGGCGGAAATACGGCGTCGCCCTCGGCGACGTCGCGCAGCCGCCCGGCGAGGTCCGGCATGTTCGCGGCGATCACGGTGGTGCGCACCGGGCGGTGTCCTCGCCTGCGCGCGAGGGTGTAGGCGAGATCGGAGGCCGCCACCTGGTCGGCCCGAGTGTGCACCCAGTCCGCCAGGCGTCTCGCGGTATGGCGCAGCGCCTCGTCCGATGTGGCGGAAAGCGCGAACAGCAGCGGGCCGCTGGGCGCGGGCGACACATGGCGCTGTGGTGGGTCGGGGGCTTGCTCAAGCACGGCGTGCGCGTTGGTGCCGGTCACACCGTACGACGACACCGCCGCCCGTCGTGTCGGCTGGTCGGGTCGCGACGGCCAAGGGGTCGCCGTCTTCGGCACGAACAGTCCCGTTTCGATCTCCGCAAGCGCGGTGGGCAGTTGGGTGAAATGCACCATCGGCGGCACCACACCGTGTTGCAGCGCAAACACCGTCTTGATCAGCCCGACCGTGCCGGCCGCGCATTCGGTGTGCCCGAAGTTGCTCTTCGCCGAGCCCAGCGCGCACGGCACGCCGTCTGTGCCGTACACCGAGGAAAGGCTGCCGAACTCGATCGGGTCACCGACCGGGGTGCCGGTGCCGTGGGCTTCGACCATGCCGACCGTCGTGGCGTCCACACCCGCCGACGTCAGCGCCGCCCGGTACACGTCGGCCTGGGCTTGAAGCGACGGGCGGGAAATGGTCTTGGTGCGGCCGTCCTGATTGGCAGCGGTGCCGCGCACCACGGCGAGTATCCGGTCGCCGTCTCGAACGGCGTCCGGCAGCCGCTTCAGCAGGACGACCGCGGCTGCCTCGCCCCGAACGAATCCGTCGGCTCCGACGTCGAATGGGCGGCAGCGTCCGCGGGGGGAGTACATGCCCAGCGCCGATCCCGACGCGTTGAGCTCGGGCGAGAACATCACGACGCAACCGCCGGCCAGGGCCAGGTCGCTCTCGCCGTCGTGCAGGCTGCGACACGCCAAGTGAACGGTGACCAGTCCGGTCGAGCAGGCAGAGTCAACCGTGAATGCCGGGCCGTGCAGGCCCAGCCAATAGGCAATTCGCCCAGAACCCATGCTGAAAGTGGTGCCGGGAAACCCATAGGCATCGTGAAGAGCGCCCGCTTCCTGGGTGACGAGCTCGTAGTCGTCGTGGCACAGCCCCATGAAGACACCCGTTGCCGATCCGGCGAGCGACGCCGGATCCAGGCCTGCCCGTTCGATCGCCTCCCAGGATGTCTCGAGCAGCAACCGGTGTTGCGGATCGATCGCGGCCGCCTCACGGTCGCTCAAGCCGAAGAACGGGGCGTCGAAACCGGTGACGTCCTCCAGGAAGCCGCCCCACCGTGATATCGACCGGCCGGGCACACCTGGCTCGGGGTCGAAGTACTCGTCAACGTCCCAGCGGTCGGCTGGGATTTCGGTGATCAAGTCGGCGCCTTGAAGCACCGCTTCCCACAACGCCTCGGGTGAGTCGATGCCACCGGGAAGCCTGCAGCTCGTGCCGATCACCGCAACAGGAGTAGCCGGAGCGCCGTGCATAGCAGCCCACCTCATCTGTAACTGGCAGGCTGAGCCACGTCGTCGAGCTCAGAGCCGGAACACCGGCACATGCGTCATGCCCACAATGATCCTCAAAGCCTAGCGACTCCGTTTGCGAATAGCACGAGAATTGACGCAGCCGTCACGACGGTAGTACAAGCTACGTGTTGAGGCGCTCCATTGGCCCCGCCTCGCCGACGATCCCGCGAGGCCGCTCGCCGCGGCGCCACAGCGTCACCGGCGGAATGGGCGATGAATATGACTGTGCCAGTTCAGAAACGCCTCGAGCTTCTCGCACTCCGCCGGCCCGGTGAAAGCTCGGGTCATCCGTGCACAGACGCGAATGAGGGGCCCCGGTCGGTGCCCCTCATCCCTGGCAACGCGCAGTCGTCAACGTCTCGTAGGCGACTGGCGCTTAGTGTCGTTCTGGTAGCCCCCGAACGCGTTCTGCCCCGGGTTGTTGAACCACCAATGGACGTCGCCAGCTGACGGGGTGTCCGGTCGAGGTGGCACGTCGGGGCCGGACGGAGCGGCGGTGGCAGACGCGGCCAGCCCGATGGACAGCGCCGCGGCCGCCGTTGCCGCAACCGTGGCGAACGTGAATCTCTTCATTTCCTTCTCTCCCTTCGACCCGACTACGCCGGGTGATTGACAGCAGGGCTATGCGTCGCGGTTGCAGTTGACGTCGACGAGCACGATCGACTCGTCCGCGCCGGGCCGGACGCCCGACACCGAGCAGTCGTAGAGGGGAGCGCTGCCCATGCCGGACCGGTTGACGATCACTCGGTAGCCGTCCGCCTCGAGCCTGTGGATCGTGCTCAGCGCATCCGCTTGTCCGCTCGGCGCCGCCCTGCCCACGCCCGCCGGCGCAAGTACCGTCGCAGCCATCGCCGCCGCGCAGGCCAGGGCAATCCTCAATTTCGACCCGTCCATTCTTCGGCTTTCCATTTCGTCCCTTCTGAAAGACCCTTGCGTCACCAGCCTAAAATGGTTTCGGCCACCTGCCCGAAATTCATGTCGAACTCAAGAACTTCAATTCGAATGCATATTTTTCAGATGGAATTCATATGAATTGTGACAACGACGCGACCATCCCGTCACATGAGCGCGACAAATCAGGTGCCAAGCGGGAATGAGGTGGAATCGTCTACGGAAGCGACTGCGTCAGCAATTCCTGCGTGTCGCCCGTGGGGTCGTCGATAAGTGGGAGGCGCACCCGGAATACGGTCTGACCGTTGGCCGACTCGGCACTCACCGAGCCGTGGTGCGCCTCCACGATCGACGCGACGATCGCCAGGCCGAGGCCCGTGCCGCCGACCCCGTGGGTGCGTGCTTTGTCGGCGCACACGAACCTCTCGAACAGATGCGGCAACAGATCCGGGTCGATGTCCGGCCCGTTGTCGGTCACGGTCAGCTCGGCGGAGGCTCCCACACGTTTGACCGCGGTTGTGACGGTGACACCGGCCGGGGTGTGCACGCGGGCGTTGCTGAGCAGATTGGTGACGAGCTGGTGCAGTCGCGCTCGATCCCCCTGAACCCACACCGGCTCGTCGGGCAGATCCATGATCCAGGTGTGGTCTGATCCGGACACCGTGGCGTCGTTGACGGCGTCGACGACGACGTCCATGAGGTCGACGATGTCGGTGTCCAGGTCCTGGCCCTCGTCGAGGCGCGACAGCAGGAGCAACTCGCCCACCAGCGAGCCCATCCGCACGGCTTCGGACTCGATGCGCGCCAGCGCGTACTCGGTGGTCGGCGGAAGTGCTTCGCTGTCCTGCCTGGTCAGCTCGGCATAGCCCTGGATCGCGGCCAGCGGTGTGCGCAGCTCGTGGCTCGCGTCGGCGAGGAATTGGCGCATCCTGCGGTCTGACTCGGCCCGTTGTGCCAGAGCCGAATCCACGTTGGACAGCAGCCGGTTGAGTGCCTTACCCACCACGCCGACCTCGTTTTCCGGATGCCTCTCGTCCACGCGCACCCGGGCGGTGATCCTCGGGTCGTCGTCGAGCGTCAAGTTCGCCGCCTGTGCCGCCGTGGTCGCCACCCGGTGCAACGGCAGAAGCGCATATCGCACCACAAGGAAGGTCCCGCCGGCGGTGACCATCAACGCGATCGCGATGAGTCCGCCGGTGATCATGGCCTTCTGCGCGATGGCTGCCCTGACCTGTTCGAGCGAGACTCCCGACACGATCACGTTGCCGTCGGGCAATGTCCGGCTTTGCATCCGGTAAGAATTCGCGCCTTCCAACTTCACGGTCTGCGGCGGGCCGTCCGTCCATGACCGTGCCTGGATATCGCGGACGACAGCCGGGAGGCGCGGGTGCGGGCTCGTCGCCGACGACCACTGCCGTCTGCACCACGACGCCGTCGCGTACCACCGCGAGCACGCTGCCTTGCATCTGACCGATGAACTTGCCGTCGTGCTCGAAGGATTGACTCGCTGCGGCCAGCGATCGCGATACTTCCGAGTCGATCATGCTCATCACGTACGTCCGCAGGATCAGCACTGACACCGCGCCGACCGCTAACAGCACGACGGTGACGACCGCCGTCACCCCGAGGATCAACTGCCTGCGCAACGACTGCGGCCACCACCTGCGGGGGGCTCGCAGGCGGGTCATCGCGGTGGCCGCAGCATGTATCCGACGCCGCGCACGGTGTGGATCATCGGCTCTCGGCCGGCATCGATCTTCTTCCGCAGATACGAGACATAGAGGTCGACGATGCTCGCCCGGCCGCCGAAGTTGTAGTTCCAGACGCGATCCAGGATCTCCGTCCTGCTCAGTGCGCGTTTCGGCTTGTGCATCAGGTAACGCAGCAGCTCGAATTCGGTTGTGCTCAGCGAGATCGGCTCGCCGGCACGGGTGACCTCGCGGCTGGCCGAGTCGAGGACCAGGTCGCCGACCCTGAGCACTTCGTCCTTCGGTGCCTCCGTGACGTTCGACCGGCGAATCAGGCCGCGCAGGCGAGCGACGAGTTCCTCCAGGCTGAACGGCTTGGTCATATAGTCGTCGGCGCCCGCGGTGAGGCCGGTGACCCGGTCCATCACCGAGTCGCGCGCGGTGAGAAACAGGATCGGCGTGTACGTCTCCGCCTCGCGGATCCGCTGCAGAATCTCCATCCCGTCGATGTCGGGCAGCATGATGTCGAGCACGAGTACGTCGGGCTCGCTCTCCTCGAATTTGCTGACCGCTTCGTGCCCGTTGTGGGCAACGTCGACGATCCATCCTTCGTAGTGCAGCGCCATCTTGACCAGGTTCGTCAACGCCGGTTCGTCGTCCACGAGCAGGACGCGGATCGCCGATCCGTCGGCGCGGTGGATGCGGGGAAGCTGCCCGAGGATCGGTTGGCGGTGAGGGTGGGCAGCGGGCACAGACAGCGTCGTCATGCTTCCATAGTCCACATCGCATATGTTCCTGTCACGTAACTCATATATTTCTCCTACAAAGCCTGCTCGGGTGTTATGCGGGTCGCCATTGTGTGCGGGCCGTCACGACATATCGATCGTTGCGACAGATCGATGGTTTGTTTGTGTTCTCTATGCGTCCGGCGTTATTGCTTGACGCCCATTCATTGCGGCCAATACGTTGGCTAGAGGCCGACCGAACACTAATCCCGGATGGACGGCCCGACGCAATGGCGCGTTACCCGATGAATACGCTTGAGGGGAGCGACCCATTCAGCTACTGGATCCGCCGACGCAGCGAGACGTCGGCAACAAGGCTTCGGCGAACCGCGCCGACTGGCTGCGGCCGATTCTGCGGTACGACCTACCCGCGTCGCTGGTCGTGTTCCTCGTCGCGCTTCCGCTGTCCATCGGCATCGCGATCGCCTCCGATGCACCGGTACTTGCCGGCATCATCGCCGCTATCGTCGGCGGCATCGTCGCGGGCACACTGGGCGGCTCGCCGCTACAGGTCAGCGGTCCCGCTGCCGGCCTCACCGTCGTGGTGGCCGGGCTGATCGCTGAGTTCGGCTGGGCGGTGACGTGCGCCATCACCGTCGCAGCCGGAGTGCTGCAAATACTCTTCGGGCTGAGCCGCCTCGCACGAGCCGCTCTGGCGATCTCGCCGGTGGTCGTGCACGCAATGCTGGCCGGCATCGGCATCACGATTGCGCTGCAGCAGATACACGTTCTGCTGGGCGGCGACTCGCAGACATCTGCGTGGAGCAACGTGGTCGGGCTGCCTGGCCAGCTGCTCAACGCGCACGGCGGCGGCTTGTTCCTCGGGGCGTTGGTGATCGGCACGCTCATCGCGTGGCGGTGGGTACCCGGCTGGCTCGGAAAGGTGCCGGGTCCGCTGGTCGCGATCGTCGCGGCGACAGTCATCTCCCTGGTGTTCGCCCTCGACGTGGAGCGCATCAAGATCGACGGATCCCTGATCGACGCGCTTTCGCTGCCGAGCCTGCCCGACGGAAAGTGGGGCGCCGTCGCAATGGGGGTTCTGACACTCTTCCTCATTGCCAGCGTCGAGAGCTTGCTGTCCGCGGTGTCTGTCGACCGGATGCACGGCGGCACGCGGACGGACTTCAACCGCGAAATGATCGGACAGGGCGCGGCCAACGTCGTGTCCGGAACGATCGGCGGCTTGCCGATCACGGGCGTGATCGTGCGCAGCTCGACGAATGTCAGCGCAGGAGCCAGGACTCGCGCGTCGGCAATCCTGCACGGGCTCTGGGTTCTGTTGTTCGCTCTGCCGTTTGTCGGCGTGGTGGAGCAGATTCCGGTGGCGGCGCTGGCGGGCCTGCTCGTCGTCATCGGGGTGCAGCTGGTCAAGCGTGCGCATATCGAAACCGCCATGCGCACAGGAGATTTAGCGGTGTACGTCATCACCGTTGTCGGCGTGACGTTCGTCAATCTGCTGGAGGGAGTGCTGATCGGGCTCGCGCTCGCGATAGCGCTGACGGTATGGCGCGTGGTGCGGGCCAGGATCCATGCGGAGCCCGACGGCGATGACGCGTGGCGAGTGGTCGTCGACGGATCGTGCAGCTTTCTGTCTCTTCCCCGCCTCACCGGCGTGCTCGCGAGGATCCCGGCAGGGACGGTGGTCACGGTCGAGCTGTCGGTCGATTTCATCGACCGCGCGGTGTATGAGGCGATCGACGAATGGCAGGAGCGGCACCGAGCATCCGGGGGCGCCGTAGAGGTACATGACGTCGGTGCCGTCGACATCAAGGACGCGGTAACCGGTCCGCCGTCCAGGGGATTCGTTCCTTTGGACAAGCGATCGGGCGTCGCCCCTTGGAGTTCATGGCAGATCCCGAACGGCAACGGGCACAACGGAAACGGCCGCAACGGCAACGGCCACGACAGCGCGGTGCTCAACGGGCTGGCGCTGTATCACCGTCGCACCGCTGCGTACCTGCGTCCGCATCTGGAACCACTGGCTCATGCGCAGCAACCCGAAACGCTGTTCATCACATGCACGGACTCGCGGATCGTGCCCAACATCATCACCAGCAGCGGACCTGGCGACCTGTTCACCGTCCGCAACATCGGAAACCTGGTTCCAG
Organism: uncultured Actinomycetota bacterium; assembly: GCA_963775205.1. GTDB lineage: Bacteria > Actinomycetota > Actinomycetes > Mycobacteriales > Mycobacteriaceae > Mycobacterium. The sequence continues at coordinate 46,185 of CAVZHV010000006.1, forward strand.
AAGGCCGCAAGGACCTGTCGATCGAAGCGGCGATCGCGTTCGCGGTGGAGAAACTAGAGATCTCGTCGATCGTGGTCTGCGGCCACTCCAGTTGCAGTGCTATGAATGCCCTTCTGCCGCAGCGCCGTCAGAATGGCGGCGCCGAGGACGAGTCGCTTCGGAACTGGCTTGCGCACGCCCACCCCACACTCGCCGCGTTCGACGATGGCGCCCATCCGGTCGCCCGGTCGGCCGCGGACGCAGGCTTCGGCGCCGTCGACCAGTTGAGCATGGTGAATATCGCCGTGCAGGTCGAAACCCTCGCCGGCCATCCACTTGTTGCGGCGGCCCGTGAAGAGCGGGGTCTGAAGGTCATCGGGCTGTTCTACGACATCCCGACTGCCGGCGCACTGCAGGTCAACCCGGCCGGTGTCGAGGCGTTCGCGGTTTAGCCCTGTTTGACGACGTTGTCGCTGCCGGCATTCTGGATCGTCGGCGAGCCGGAGTGATAGGTGACCTGGTTTTCGAAGCCGGACGCACTGATTCTGTCCGATGTGTCGACGGTGACGACGTTCTTCACGCCGGACACAGTCACATTCGCGCAATGACCAATCAGCACAACGGTATTGGACATGCCGCTGACGCTGATGTCGCTGTCGTTGCACTCGATCGTCTCCTGCTTGCCGACCCCGGAGACGCTCAGCCGGCCGTCTCGCGGTGCGATGGACGTCGACGGTTCCACGGAAATCTCCGGCTCGCGGCTCGGCACCTGCGGGAAGGAACCGTCACCGCCGTACATGCTCGGCCGGGTACTGAAAGTGACTGTGCTTCTGGAGGATACGTTCCCGAAATAGACCAGGATGCCGACGACCAGACCCACCACACCGAGGATGAACGCCGCGATCATGATCCACCACACTCGGCCGGTTGATCTGGGCCGGGTAGTCCCGAACGAGATGGTGTCGGCCATCGGCGGCATCGGCGGAGGTGGCGACGGCGGGCTGGCGTAACCGTGTGAGACACCCAGTTCTGACGTGTACGCCTGGTTGGTCAGCGGGCGCTCCAGCTCCCGTATCCGCGCTTCGGGATCGTCCTGCGGCTCCATGCGGAGATGGTCCCACACAGAGCTCCGGCGAACGGGCCCTTCAGCGCTCAGACCGGCGTGGGTTCGCCGACCTTGACCAGCGTCTTGCCGATGTTGGCTCCGGTGAACAACCCGTTGAGGGCGTCGACGCACGACTCCACCCCGTCGAAGATGGTCTGGCGGTGCACCAGCCGCCCCTCGGCCTCCCACTGCCGCAGCGCGGCGAACGCCTCGTCGAAGCGCCCCCACTGGTCGAGCGTGTTGAACCCCTGCATGAGGGCGCTCTTGGCCAGCAGGTTCACATAGTTGGCCGGGCCCGGGTGCTCACCGGTCAGGTAGCTGGAGATGACCCCGCAGAGCACGACACGCGCCTTGGGAGCCAGCCGGCCCAGCACCGCATCGAGGATCGGACCGCCGACATTGTCGAAGTAAACGTCGACCCCACGCCCGCAGTGCTCCTTGAGAGCCGCCGCCAATTCGCCTGTCTTGTAGTCGATGCACGCGTCGAACCCGAAGTCTTCGACCACCGCCCGGCACTTCTCCGGCCCACCCGCGATGCCCACCACGCGGGCGCCGGCGATCTTGGCGATCTGCCCGGCCACCGATCCGGTGGCGCCCGCCGCCGCCGACACCACCACCGTCTCGCCGGGCTGGGGCCGGCCGATGTCGGTCATCCCGAAGTAGGCGGTGGCGCCGGTCGGCCCGTACACCGACATGATCGCCAGCTGATCGTCCTCGCCGGGGATCGGCGTGCTGAACACGTCGTCGCGGATGATCACGTACTCCTGGAAACCCGAAAGCGTGGTGACGATGTCGCCGACGGCGAAAGCGTCGCAGCGTGACGCCACGACCTCGCCGATGCCGGCGGCGCGGATGACCTCGCCCAGTTGCACCGGTGGAAGGTAGCCCGGCTGGTCGTCGAGCCAGGTCCGGACGGCGGCGTCGATGCCCACATAGGTGTTCCGGAGCAGCGCCTCACCCTCGGCCGGCTCGGGCGCAGCAGTGGCGACGAGCTCGGTGTCGCCGGGCCGGACCAGTCCGGTCGGACGGCGACGCAGCACGATCTGGCGGTTCGTCAGCTCGGACACGATGCAGAACCTACCGAAGGCCCCGGCATGCATGGGGCCCAAGGCTCTCATCCCAAATCAAGCGGCACGGCGCCCGACTTGTTACTGTGACGGACCGGCAGCGGCATGTGACCCGAGCGCTAGGTGGCGCGGTGCCGAGCGCCAGGAGCCGAAGAACATGTTGAAGGTCGTCGCCAAGATCTGCATCGCATTGTCGCTGTTGTTGTGCGCGGGCGCGTACCCGGTCTTCGCCAGTTCTGACCCTCCGGAAAAGCTCGAACTCGCCGACAACTGGATGCTCTCACCCGCGAAAGGGCTTGCGGCGAACGGCGCTTCACTGTCCGCCGGGGATTACGACGACTCGGCGTGGTACCGAATCCGCCGGATGCCCGCGACCGTTCTGGAGGTACTTCGCGAGAACGGCGTCTACCCCGATCTGTACGTGGGCAAGAACCTACGCGACGACGTCCCGCAGGACCTGTACAAGCAGGACTGGTGGTACCGAACGACTTTCACCGCGCCGGAGGGGCGCACGACGTACGTGTTGGGCTTTCCGGGAATCAACTACCGCGGCGAGATCTGGCTGAACGGCCATCTCGTCGCCGACGACAAGCAGATCGTCGGCATGTACGTCGCGCACGAACTGAACGTGACGCCGTGGATCCGCCCGGGACAGCCGAACACCCTGGCGGTGAAGGTCACCCCGGAACGGGCGCTGCAAGACGTCGACGGTGTCGAACTCGCGGACAGCTGGAACGACTGGATCAACTGGGACTACCTGGGCTACCAAGGCCCGGGAAAGAACGTCTTGCACGGGAATTCGTTCGTGCCTGACCGCAACGCCGGAATCTTCAAGCCGGTGTATCTGAAGGCGGTCGGCGCAGTCGGACTCGGGCCGGTGCTCGTCAACTCCGAGATCCCGCTGCCGCGCACCGATACCGCGCGCCTGACGATCCGCGCCAACGTCCACAACTACGCCATGCAGCGCACGCGCGGGGTCCTCCGCGCGACGATCGAGCGTCCCGGCAGGGCCACGATCGAACTCGAGAAGCTGGTCTCGCTCTCACCGGGAGAAGCCCGCGAAGTCACGTTGTCGCCGGACGAGTTCAGACAGCTCACCGTCGACCATCCCGACCTGTGGTGGCCCTACACCATCGGTGAGCCGAACCTGTACAGCCTGCGGCTGGAGTTCCGGGTCAGCAACCAGCCGAGCGACGTCAGCGAACTGCGGTTCGGCATCCGGACCGTCACACAAGACCGCGACAACCGGTTCTCCGGCGACGGCGGCGATTTCTACCTCAAGGTCAACGGCCGCAACTTCCTCGTTCGCGGCGCGGCCTACACGCCTGACCTGCTGTACAAGTACGACCCCGACCGCGAGACCGCGGTGCTGCGCTACGCGAAAGACTTGGGGCTCAACATGCTTCGGCTGGAAGGGAAGTTCTCCAGCGAGCATCTCGTCGAACAGGCCGACGAGATGGGCATTCCGCTGATGTTCGGCTGGATGTGCTGCAACCAGTGGGAGAAATGGGACCAGTGGGACGCCGAGGACAACCGCGTTGCGACCGACAGTCTGCGCTCCCAGATCCTGATGCTGCACAACCACGCGTCGGCGTTCGTCTGGGCCAACGGCAGCGACGGGTTGCCCCCGCCGCCGGTGCTCGCGAAATACCGCCAGATCCTCAAAGATTTGCACTGGCAGAACGCTGTCGTCGACACAGTCTCCTCACTCGCCCGCGACCCCAACGGCTCTCCGATGTGGGACGGCATCGACATGGCCGGGCCGTACAGCTGGCGACCACCGACGTATTGGTTCAGCGGACGCTACGGCGCCACCTGGGGCGCCTCCGCGGAGCAGGGCAACAACGAACACATTCCGCCGTTCGCGAGCCTGAGGAAGTTCATTCCCCCCGACAAGCTCTGGCCGATCAACGACACGTGGTATTTCCACGCCGGCGCGCAGCCGAGCAACGCTGCGCTGGCCAGCATTCAGCGCGCCGTCAACCGCCGCTACGGCCCCTCCACCAACGCCGAGATGTTCGCGAACAAGGCGCAGTTGGCTCACTACGAGTCGACGCGCGCGCAGTTCGAGACATTCGCCGCCAACGGATGGGCCAGTCACAAGATGACGATCTACTGGATGCTGAACAGTCATTGGCCGTCCTTCTACGGCAACCTGTTCGACTACTACCTGCGGCCGGGCGGCGCCTACTACGGCGCCAAGAAGGGGCTGCGGCCGCTGTCGGTGGTGTTCGACTCCTACGCGACCGATCGCAGCTCCGCCAACGTCACCGTCGTCAACCAGACCCAGACCGACCAGCGCGGGCTGCGCGTGCGTGTCCGCATCTATGACCTGCGGGGCAAACTGCGCACGGATCGCACGGCAGACGGGATCGACGTCGGCTCGGGTGACGCCGTCAAAGCGATGACGTTGCCCCGCGGCCCCGCGGACTCGAGCGTGTTCTTCGTTCGCTGTCAATTGCTCGACGGCACAGGGAAACCCATTGCGGAAAACGTCTATTGGCAGTCACAGCAGCGCGACGACCTCGGCCGCCCGGAGAACGACTCGGCCTTCGATCTCACCCAGACCAGTTGGGCCGACATGACCGCGCTGAACTACATGCCCAAGGCGTCGCTCGTGGTCACCGCCCGACACGACACGCCTGGCCGTGTAGTGATCCGACTGCAGAACACCACCTCGTCGGTGGCGTTCTTCGAACGCGCTGAGCTTCTGCCGACTCGCGACGGCGACGAGATCCTGCCAATCGAGTACGACGACAACTACGTCACCGTGTTCCCCGGTGAGACGATGGAGATCCGCGGCACCGTCCCGACGCAGGGTGTGAGCCCCAGCTGGGTGAGAGTCGCGGGCCACAACACGGCGCCGGTGACGGTGCCGATCCGATAGCCGAAGGCTCGCCATGGATTTCGCGCAGCGCACCATCGACATCGCCCGCCAGAACGTGGCCGAGGGCGGACGTCCGTTCGCCACCGTGATCGTCAAGGACGGCCACATCCTCGCCGAAAGCCCCAACCGCGTCGCGCAGACCCACGACCCGACCGCTCACGCCGAGATTCTCGCGATCCGCGAGGCGTGCACCAAGCTCGGGACCGAGCATCTGATCGGCACCACGATCTACGTGCTGGCCCACCCGTGCCCGATGTGCCTGGGGTCGCTGTACTACTGCTCGCCGGACGAAGTGATCTTCTTGACCACCCGCGACTCCTACGAGCCGCACTACGTCGACGACCGGAAGTACTTCGAGCTCAACAACTTCTACGACGAGTTCGCCAAACCGTGGGACCAGAGGCGGCTACCCATGCGCTACGAGCCTCGCGAGGCCGCCGTCGAGGTGTACAAGTTCTGGCAACAACACAACGGCGGCGACCGACGGGTCCCGGGCGCTCCGCGCCCTGAGTCTTGATGCCACAAGAGGTTTGAACGCCTGCCGGCCGGGAACCCACATTCTGACGGCGGGAGCCGGCCGCGTAGGAGTTGCGGCGTCCCGTTGTTGAAAGAACGTCCAGCCAAACGAGGAGGAATGCATGGCTGACAACAGTGGACCCGAGGAAGGCGTGAAGGGCGTCGTCGAAGGCGTCAAGGGCAAGGCGAAGGAAGCCGTCGGCACCGTGACCGGCCGCGACGACCTCGCCCGCGAGGGTGAGGCCCAGCAGGACAAGGCCGATGCGCAGCGCGATGCCGCCCGCAAGGAGGCAGAGGCGGAGTCGGCTCGCGGCGGCGCCAAGGCTGCCGAAGAGCGCCAGAAGCAAAACCAGTAGAGCCCATCTCGATGCGGGCCTGGTTCCTTGGGGACCGGGCCCGCACCGTTTTATGCGAACGGTGTTCGCAGGACGTATCTACTGGTGGGCACGGTATCGATGTTCTCGTTGGCGCCGAACGCGGAGGTGCTGGCGATCATGCGGTTCATCCGCTCAGCCAGGTCGGCGTCGTCGGACGCGCCGAAGAATGCGCGCAGATCGCTGATCGCCTCAGCGGGAAACAGCTCTTCAACGATGCCGTCGATGGGCGGTGCGTTCGGCGTCAAGGCGCGCCACACTACGTTCTGCGTGTAGCCGAACGTCGCCTGCGTTTCGATTGCCACCGTCGTGTGGTCGAGCTGCCAGCGCGCAAGCCAGGTGTCGTGGTCTAGTCGAGCCGGCCGGCGCAGCAACGCCACATTCGCCAAACCTGTTGTGCGCTGGCCTAATTCGGTGGCCGGCGGCAGCAGAGGCGCCGACTCGGTGACGAGGTATGCGGCGATTTGTCGGCATTGCCCGGAAAGCAACGCGATCGCCTCGTGAACCTGATCGCCGTAGCACTGCTGGACCCACATGCTGACCACGGCTACCACTGGCGGATCCAGCGTCGTCAGGGTCATCAACGACGCGCGCACCGCGTCGTCGCGGACGTTGACCGTCAACCCCGAGACGCCGAGTGCGAGGACTTTCTCGGCCACCGGCCCGCGCAGGTGAGAGCACCACCGCTCGTCGTGCTCTGTGTCGCGCAGGAGCACGATCACCTTCTCCATGCGCTATAACGTAGTGCTGCGTTGTGAACACGACGATGCACACGATGCCATGTGATTTAGCCCTCATTTACCTGCCGGATACTAAGAATTCGTTATAAAGCCACGCGTGCCCGCGTGCCGCGCACCGTGTTGCCAGCGCCACAACAATGCACGAAACGGCAGGCTGAACGTTAGCTGGAAAACCTACGGAAGGTATGGCGGCCAGCTTCCTTAAGCGCACTCTGAGAGGGCCACAGGTCACGCCCAGCATGTGGCCTTCGGCACCGTTTCGGCGGGGTTTTCGGTGGCTAGACTCGATCAGGACGTGCGTCGCGACGGCGCAGTAAACGAAAAGCTAGAGCCCGGTAGAGCTAATGCTGGCGGAGGTTTTGATAGATCATGGCGAATTCTTTGATGCTGGCTGCTGCCCCTGTTCAGCGGGTTGCCGAGGCGCGTGTGCTGGGCGGAATCAACGTCGGGCGAGGTCCGATCGGTGACATCGCAGTCGACGCCAACGACGCCACATTGGTGGCGACGAACGCCGCGGACGGCAGCGTCGCGATCGTGGACGCCGACCAGCTGAAGGTCGACGCGGTGGTGCCTCTCGGTGGTGAGCCGTTCGCCGTTGCTGCGGCAGGCGGGCGTGCGTTCGTCGGGGTGTCAGCGCCGACGCACGATCAGATCGAAGCCGTCGACACCCGCGCCAAGGGCTTCCTGGCCAGCCTCCCGGTGGACCTGGGCGTCGTGCGCGTCGCGGCCCGCTACGACGGCGGCCGCCTGTTCGTGGGCGCGACGACCGACGATGCCGTCAAGCTCGCCCGCATCGACGTCGAGTCCGGCCGCGTCGACACTGCCCGCATCGCCGGTCCCGAAAGCACGGTCGACGCTCTTCGGATCTCATCCAACGGGCGGCTGGTCTACGTCGCCACCTCGGACACCAGCGGCGGGACTCTCTCAGTCGTCGACGCCGCGACGGCGCGCACTGTGGCGTCGATGCCGACCGTGTCGCCGATCCGCGACCTCGTCGTGCGCGGTGACGGCCGCGTCGCCTACGTACTCGGCAACGATCCCCAGTACGGCGGCTTCGTGGAGATGATCGACATCCCCGCGAAGCGGCCGTTCGGCATGGCCTGGATCGGCGGGCACCCGACTCAGTTCGCGCTCGCCGCCGACGGAACCCGCATGTACGTCGTGTACCGGGACGCGGTCGCGGTGCTGTGTCTGATCACCAACGAGATCGTCGACACCCTGGCCGTGGATGCGCAGCCGTCCTGCGTGGCGACGAGTCCCGACGGCACGCGTTTGTACGTCGCCGACTACTCCGGCCGGATCACCGTCTTCGCGGTCGCGGCACGCGCGCCGTTCGGCGACGTGCTGGACGTCGAGACCGTCGCGCTGGCCGAGGTGCGAGAGCTCGAGCTGGCCGGCGCCTAGTCAGTAACGGATCAGCCCACGCAGGTTCCGCCCGCTGAGCATGTCGTCGTAGCCCTGGTTCACCTCGTCGAGCGTGTACTCCCGGGTGATCAGCTCGTCGAGTTTGAGTTGGCCATTGTCGTACAGCGAGAGCAGTTCGAAGATGTCGTCGCGCGGGTTTGACGAGCCGAACAGCGAACCGCGCACCTGCTTTTCGTAGAGCGTCAGGTCCAGAACGGACATCACGGCTGTCGTTTCGGTCGGGTGCCCGATCGCGGTGATCACCACCCGCCCGCGCTTGCCGACGAGACTCAGCGCCGGTCCGACATGTTGGCCTTCGGCGACATCGGTGGTGACGACGCAGACGTCGGCCATCTGACCGCGAGTCAGCTCGGCGACAAGCGCCGCGGCCTCTTCGACGGTCGCGGCCGTGTGGGTGGCGCCGAATTCCCGCGACTTGTCGCGCTTGAACTCGACCGGGTCGAGGCCGATGATGTGCTGCGCTCCCGCGATTCGGGCACCCTGTACGGCATTGATGCCGACGCCGCCGACGCCCATCACCACGACGGTGTCGCCGGCGCGCGTCTCGCCGGTGCGCACCGTGCTGCCGAAGCCCGTCGTCACGCCACAGCCCAGAAGCGCGGCCTTGTCCAGTGCCACGCTGTCGTCGAGCTTGATCACCGACGCGATGGGCGCCACCAGGTATTCCGAGAAGGTGCCGAGAAGCAGCAGCTGGCCGATGTCGTGGCCTCTGCCGTGAAAGCGGTAGGTGCCGTCGAGCTGCGGTCCGTTGAGAATGTAGGCGCCCAGGTCGCACAGATTGCTCATGCCGCGCGCACACGGGCGGCATCGTCCGCACGCGGGTATGAACGTCAGAACCACGTGGTCGCCCTCCGCGACCTCGGTCACCCCCGGCCCGGCCTCGACCACCGTGCCGGCCCCCTCGTGGCCTCCGACCATCGGCAGCGGCGCCGGAAGGTCACCGGTCACGAGGTGGTAATCGGAGTGGCAGAGTCCGCTCGCGGTCATCTTGACCAGAACTTCGCCCGCCTTGGGCTTGTCGAGCTCGAGCTCCTCGACCTCCCACTTCTGGTTCATCCCCCACAGCACCGCAGCCTTGGTCTTCATCCCGTGCGCCTTCCTATCGGTCTCGTGTCGATTATTGGCCTTCGACGGCTACGCGCGGGCCAAGATGGAATGCATGGAAAGCACGATGCAGGATTTCCCGCTGACGATCACCGGGATCCTTCGGCACGGCACAAGCTGGCATGCCGATCGCAAGGTGATCACCGCCACCGACGACGGCTACCGCGAGGCCAGCTATGGCACTCCTCGCGCGAGCGCGTGGCCCAGTTGGCGCATGGCCTGCGCAGCCTGGGCATCACCGGTGACGAGCGGGTGGCCACTTTCATGTGGAACAACCAGGAGCACCTGGAGGCATACTTCGCCGCGCCGTGCATGGGTGCGGTGCTGCACACGCTGAACATCCGCCTGCCCGCTGACCAGCTGGCCTACATCGCCGAGCAGGCCGACGACCGTGTGGTGATTGCCGACATGTCGTTGGCCCCGCTGCTGGCCGCCGTGCTGCCGCAGATGCCGACTGTGCACACCGTCGTCGCGGTCGGCCAGGGCGATCTGGCGCCGCTCTCCGAGTCGGGGAAGACCGTGATCCGCTACGACGACCTGCTGGCCGACCAGCCGACCACCTACGACTGGCCGGAGCTGGACGAAAAGTCCGCTGCGGCAATGTGTTACACGAGCGGCACCACCGGCCACCCCAAAGGGGTGGTGTACAGCCACCGGTCGGCGTACCTGCAGGCGATGGGCATCTGCGTGGGTTTCGCCATGTGCGACGACGACCGCATCCTGCCGATCGTGCCGATGTTCCACGCGAACGCGTGGAGCAACCCGTACGCGGCCCTGATGGCCGGCGCCGACCTGCTGATGCCCGACCGGTTCCTGCACGCCGACCGGCTCGTCGAGATGATCCACGAGCATCGGCCCACCATCGCCGCCGCCGTGCCCACGATTTGGAACGACGTGCTCAAGTACCTGAACTCCCACCCGGAGCGTGACATCTCGTCGCTGCGGGTGGTGCCGTGCGGCGGCTCCGCGGTGCCGCTGGCGATGATGCGGGAATTCCAGCAGCAGGCACGGCGTCGAGATCCGGCAGGCATGGGGAATGACCGAGACCTCGCCGCTGGCGTCGATCGCCCGGCCCCCCGCAGACGTCGGCGACGAAGAGCACTGGGCGCTGCGTAGACACCGCGGGCCGGCCGATGTGCGGTGTCGAGGCCCGCATCGTCGACGACGACGGGGCCGTACTCCCCAACGACGGAAAAGCCGTCGGAGAATTGGAAGTTCGCGGGCCTTGGGTCACCGGCTCGTACTACCTCAACGCCGACGAGTCGAAGTTTCACGACGGCTGGCTGCGCACTGGTGACGTGGGGACCATCGATCCCCGCGGGTTCATCACGCTGACCGACCGCGCCAAGGACGTGATCAAATCCGGCGGCGAGTGGATCTCGTCGGTGGAACTCGAGAACCACCTGATGGCACACCCTGACGTCTTCGAGGCCGCCGTCGTCGCCGTGCCCGACGACCGCTGGCAGGAGCGCCCGCTGGCCGCGGTCGTCGCCCGGGAGCACGCCGATGTCAGCGCACATGAACTGCGTAAGTTCCTGTGCGACAAGGTGGCTCGGTGGTGGCTACCCGAGCGTTGGACGTTCGTCGACGAGATACCGAAGACCAGCGTGGGCAAGTTCGACAAGAAGCTGATCCGCTCACGTTATGCCGACCAGGCGTACGACGTCGTCGAATGCCACCACTGATCGGAGAACTCGTGTTGTACAGCACGATGCAAGACGTTCCGTTGACCCTGACGTCGATCTTGTGTCACGGCGCGAACATTCACGGCGACCGCGTGGTGATCACCGCGACCGAGGACGGATACCGCCAGGTCAACTACCGGGAGTTCGGCGCCCGCGTCGCGCAGCTCGCGAACGCGCTGCGAAGCCTGGGTGTCCGACCGTCCGATCGGGTCGCGACGTTCATGTGGAACAACCAGGAGCACCTCGAGGCCTACTTCGCGATCCCGTGTATGGGCGCCGTGCTGCACACGCTGAACATCCGGCTCTCCGACGAGCAGATCGAGTTCATCGCCTACGACGCCGAAGACACCGTCGTGCTCGTCGATATGTCGCTTGCCAAGCAGTTGGCAGGAGTGCTGCCGCGGATGGAGACGATCCGCACGGTGGTTGCAGTCGGCGACGGCGACACCTCGGTGCTGGAAACGGCCGGCAAGGACGTGGTCCGCTACGACGAGCTGCTGGGTGAGCAGCCAACCGAGTTCGCGTGGCCCGACGTCGACGAACGTGCCGCCGCCGCAATGTGTTACACCAGCGGCACCACCGGCCACCCGAAGGGTGTGGTGTACGGCCACCGGTCGACGTACCTGCACAGCACCTCGGTGTGCAGCACCAACGGTATGACCCTCACCGAAGGCGACCGGGCGTTGCCGGTGGTGCCGATGTTTCATGCCAATGCGTGGGGCGTTCCGCACGCGGCGCTGATGGCCGGTGCCGACCTAGTGTTGCCGGACTGCTATGCCCATGCGCCGCGGCTCGTCCGGATGATCGAGGAGTGCCGGCCGACGTTCGCGGCCGCAGTGCCAACCATCTGGAACGACGTGATGCACTGCCTCGAAGAAGACCCTAGCCATGATATTTCGTCGTTACGGCTGATCGTCTGCGGCGGCTCTGCCGTGCCGGAATCGTTGATGCGCACCTACGACGAGAAGTTCGGCGTCACGCTGATGCAGCTGTGGGGCATGACCGAGACGTCGCCCGTCGCGTCGCTAGCGCGGCCGCCACAGGGTGCAGACGGCGATGAAGCGTGGCAGCTGCGCGCCACCCAGGGACGGCCGTTGTTCGGTGTCGAGATGCGCATCGTCGACGACGACGGCAATGTGCTGCCCAATGACGGGGAGTCGGTCGGGGAGTTGGAAGTTCGAGGCCCATGGATCACCGGCGCCTACTACCGCAACCGAGATGCCGAGAAGTTCGCCGACGGATGGTTACGGACCGGCGACGTCGGGCGAATCGACTCGCTGGGCTATGTCACGTTGACCGACCGCGCCAAGGACGTAATCAAGTCGGGTGGCGAATGGATCTCCTCGGTCGAACTGGAGAACCATCTCATGGGACACCCCGACGTGCTGGAGGCAGCAGTGGTCGGTGTTCCCGACGAGCGCTGGCAGGAACGGCCGTTGGCCGCCGTGGTGCTCAAGGAGAACGCAGACAGTCACGGCACCGCAGTTGCGGGACTACCTGCGCGACAGGGTGGTTCGGTGGTGGCTTCCTGAGCGCTGGGCGTTCGTCGACGAGGTGCCGCGCACCAGCGTCGGCAAGTTCGACAAGAAGGTGATCCGGTCCCGTTACGCCGACGACGCCTACTACGTCGTCGAATGCACGGATTAGCCTGCCATGGTTGGTATTCCAGCCTGGGTCTGGCGCTTTGGCTTGACCATCAGGGCGCTGATCGTCGGACCTGCAGTCGGTATTGTCATCGGGCTCCTGGCGCTCTTCGGCTCGAATTCTGTGCCGGCCGGGCTCGTTGCCTTCGTGGTCGTCTCGCTGCTGTACGGCGCCATCATGGGGCGTCGCATGGCGAAGTTCTGGCCCGGCGCCAAGCAGCTGAGCGGGGCCGATCGCGTCGCGGTGGCCCGCGTGACGCGAAGCGGCCGTGACATCGGTGATGCGCGGCTCGCAGCCGGCGTCATCGACTACAGCCGCTCGTTACACCGGCGGCCGAAGGCTTCCGGTTGTGGTGGTGGCTGATCCTCGTCCTCGGCGTGGTAGCGCTGGGCACCGCGATCGCCGACACCATTTTCGCCCCGGTTCGTGAGGCCGTCATCTCGTGGCTGTACTTCGCGTTCTTCCCGATCGAGGCGCTCTGGTGGCCGCGCAGGCAGGCTCAAATCCTGGCCAATGCCGAGCGGGCGGAGGAATCGGCGAGGCGCCTATCGGCACAGCAGCCAGGCGCTGCGTAGGAAAGAATAATGACGGTGGTCGTGAGGAGGGCGCCGTGCCGCAATGGCACGATTTCGTGGATCGCTTCCGGCCGGCGGGCACGCCCGGTGCCGCGGCTCGACCGGGTGTGCCTGTGGATCGCAGCGGCGAAGCTGCAGCGGAGCTGACCCCGCTGCTCGTCCTACTCGACGATACCCAGGATGAAGTCGAGCGCATTCGCTCCGCCGCGGCTGACCGTGCCGATGAGATTCGCCGTGCCGCGCACCGGCAAGCAGAGCAGATCGTCGCGCAGGCGCGCGCGGACGCCGAAAGCGTACGGGCGCAAGCCGAAGCAGCGACCCGCGCGCGGCGCCGCCGCGGTGTGGCCGCAAATGGCGGCCGAAACCGCCGCTGAGATCGAGCGCCTGCAGGCCCGCGTCGCCGACCGGATGCCGCACGACGTCGACAAGGTCGTCGCGGTGGCACGCGGATGGCTCGATCAGCCGTCGCAGCAGCCGGAAACGGTGACCGACGAGTGAGCACGAAATGGGTCGCGGGCAACATCCGCGCCAAGGCGCTGCTGAACCGACGGTTGGGGGCCGGACGGGCGCGAGCGGTCGCGGCGATGCTTCCCTGGCCGAGGCGCAACGCGCCCTCGCCGATAGTCCGTACGGGAAGAATGTGGTTGTCGGGCAGAGCCTCGCCGAGACCGAACATGCGGTGGCTGCAATGCCGCTGTGGCATATGCGTGTGCTGGCCGGATGGCAACCCCGCGCAGGGAGCCCAAGCGATCCGCTCGCTCGCCGCCGGCTTCGAGGCGGGCAACATCGCCGCCCATGCCCGGCGGTTGGCGGGCGGCGCCGGGAACCGTCGTTCACGTTGGGCGCGCTGGCCACCGCATGGCCGCGGCTGGGCGAGACCTCGTCGCTAGCGAGCTGCGGGGTGCGCTGTCGCAGTCGCTGTGGGGCGACCGGGATCGGAATCGCCGTCGGACATCGCGTCGGCGGTCCAGATCGCCTGGGCGGTGCGGGTGGCCGTCGCAGTCCCCGAGGCCTCGGCTTGGGCATGCGGCGGTTGGCTCTGACTGGTGGCGCGCCGGCGGCTGGTGGAACAACGTGAGATCCCCGAGCCGGTGGCGGCCCGCGCCACCCGTATTTGGGCGCGGCCGCGTGGCCCCCATGACTTGGCGTCGTTCGCCGCTGCGTTGCCCAGCCGGGCCCGTTGGGTAGTTCGCCGGCATCAACACCGACGACAGCTGTGGCCGGCGGAGGCGCGCTGGTGGTCTCGGCTGGAGGCCGACGGATTGCGGCTGCTCGGCCGCCGCGTTACCACGCGCACACACGGTCGGGGCGATCGCGGTATTGGGCACGGACGCCTGGCGGTGCCGCGCCGCGCTGGCACTCGGCGTCGCGTGGCGGCGGGCCGATGGACGTCTACGATGTCGTCGCCTGACGAGCGGGCACACCGCCACGCCGCGACGGCGTGCGCCGGTACGGATGCAGCGCATCGCAGTGGTCGCGCCGGCGATGCGTTGCGCGATGCGCTGGTGCAGGTGGCCGGATCGCCGGGGTGGTACGAGCTCGACGAGCCTGCCACAGCACGGCGTGCCGGTCAGGCAGCACAGCGACTGCAGCGGATGGGCGCGCACCCCGAGTCGGCCACGGCAGCGCAGCGGTGATGTTGTCGGCCACACGCGCCGGACGTCGACGCGCTGGAGCGGGCTGGGCGTGCGGATCTGCTAGCCGGTGAGGCCCAGGTGCAGCGGTACGCCGAGGGCGCGGTGCGCCGCGGCGACGTGGCAGCGCGTGCCGGGCTGGTGTCCGGCCGAACAGCTACCCACGCTCAGCGCTCGCCTGGACGCAGCCGGGGCGGCCGCCGTGCCGCTGCCGATCCGCGGTCGGTCGACCCGCCAACGCTGCTCGCCGCCGGCGCGGGCTTTCCGGCAGCTTCTCGACGCTGGTGCGCACCTATGGCACCGTCCCGTACCACGACATCGACCCGACCATGTGGGCCGGGCTGGCCTACGTGGTGATGTTCGGGATGATGTTCGGTGACGTCGGCCACGGACTGCTGCTTGTCGTCGCGCGCGGTCATGATCAGAGCTGGGCTGGATCCGCCGGTTCCCGTCGCTGCGGCCGATGTGGATTTTCGTCGGTGCGGCCGGGGTTGCGGCAAGCGTCTTCGGGGTCCTGTACGGGGAATGCTTCGGCCCCACCGGTCTGGTGCCGGTGGTGTGGCTGGCGCCGCTGGATGAACCGATGCGGTTGCTGCTGGTCGCGTTGGCCGTCGGGGCGGTGTTGCTCGGGGTCGCCTACACCGTGGGCGCAATCAACCGCTGGCGTGAGGGCGGGTTTCGGCTCGCCGTGTATGCGCCGTCGGGGATTGCGGGGGCGCGGTGTTCGCCGGCGTCGGCGCCGTGCTGGGCGGGTACATGGTCGGCCGCCGGCTGCTGGTGGCGATTGGGCTGGCGGTCGCCGGCTCGGTCTGCTGCTGGCCTTGATCGGTCTGTATGCCGAGTCCGGTGGCGGCGCGGCGGGGCTTCTGCAGGCCGCGATCGGCGGGCTGGATCTGGTGGTGCGTCTCGGGTCGAACCTGGTGTCGTTCGCCCGTCTGGCAGCGTTCGGCATGACTCACGCCGCGCTTGGCTGGGTGGTGTGGCGCGGGACGACGGCACTTGTGGGCGCACGGCTGGGATCGGCGCGGTGGGGGCGGTGGTGCTGTTCGTTATGGGCAACGTGGTGGCGTTCGCGCTGGAGGCGCTGGTGGCAGGGGTGCAGGCGCTGCGGCTGGAATTCTATGAATTGTTTTCGCGTGTATTCATCGGTGAGGGTCGGCCGTTCCGGCCCTGGACGAGTCCCGGTAGATCGAAATGGAGGCGAGCATGTTGACCTGGGTTATCGCTTCACCGGCGCTGATCACCGGATTCGCGGTCAGCTTGATGCTCTTGCGTCGCCGGGGCCGGCTGGCGCTGCAGCTGTTCTGGGCGGTCAATGCGGTATTGGTGGTGGCCGCACTGGTGGTGCTGGTGCAGGCGTTGACCGCTGGGCCCGGCGGCAGCGGAAACGGCCGCGGCGGCCGGACCGGGTAACGCGAGCAGCAACTGGGCGGCGCTTACTGGGCGCGGCGATCGCGGTCGCGGGGTCATCGATCGGCGCGGCGATCGCCGTGGCATATACCGGCGCGGCGGCGCTGGCGGCGCTGAGCGAGCGGCCAGAGTTGTTCGGCCGGGCGATGGTGATCGTCGGGTTGGCCGAGGGCATCGCGATCTACGGGCTCGTCATGGCGGTCATCTTGATCCAGCGGGCCTGACGTGGGAGCCGTCGTCGTGATCGGTGAGCCGGCGTTGGTGTCCGGCTATGCGATGGCGGGCGCGACCACGATGCCCGCCCAGGGCCCGGATGAGGTGCGCCGGGCATGGGAAAGCCTGCCATCCGGCACAACGCTGGTCATCCTGACCGCGGCGGCCGCTGACGCGCTGGGCGGCCGGCTGCAGCGGGGACCCGATGACCGCGGTGATGCCCGCATGAGCGCGCTGAACGCCGAGAAGCGCGATGGCGGCGCTGCAGCCGGTGCGACGGCGGCTGCTGGAGTGCGCCCGCGCTGACGGGCGAACGCGAAATGGCCGAAGCGAAGCAGGACGCCCAACGCGTTCTCGCTGCGGCCCGCGACCAAGCCGCGCAACTGGCCGAAACGGCCCGTGCCGCAGGGCGGGCCGCGGCGGAAGCGGTGTGGGCGCCCAGCGACGCGCGGCGCTGCAGCGGGAGCTGCGCGGTGCGGTGCTCGCGGCCCGGTGCGACGTTTACCGGCGGTGGTGTCGGCGCGGCACCGAGGCCGTGCTGCGGCTGCGTGACGACCCCGTCTACCCACGGCGTGGGCTGCCACCCTGCGGGCCGCCGCGCAGGCGACACTGGGCGCCGACGCGCAGCTCAGGGAGCACCCCACCGGCGGTGTGGTGGCCGAGGCCGGTCAGCGGCGCATCGACCTGAGCCTGGCCGGCATTGCCGCCCGGGTGCTCGACGACACCACTGCCCAGGCGGAGAGCCGTGGTCGTAGCGACGCGGCCCGGGTGGTGCGAGTGTCGGGACCGCTGGTGGAAATCGACGCCGCCGCCCCGCTGGCGATGTATGAGCTGGTGACGCTGGGACCGAGCGAATCCCGCGCGAGGTGGTCGCGATCCGCGGAGCAGGTGACAGTACAGGCCTACGAGTACACCGGCGGCCTGGGGCCCGGCGCCGGCGTCGTGGCGCGGCGGCCCGTTGTCGGCGTCACTGGGACCCGGGCTGCTGGGCGGGGTGTTCGACGGGTTGCTGCGCCCGCTGCACACCGCGCCGACCTGGTTGGCGCCCGGCCATGACAGTGAAATCGACCACTCGACATGGCATTTCGAGCCGAGAGCGACTACGGCGCCGAACTTACGGCCGGTACCGTGCTTGGCGTGGTACCCGGCGCCGGATCGGTGCAGCACCGTGTGCAGGTTCCCGCCGGGGTGTCGGGCAAGCTGGACTGGATCGCCGCCGCTGGTGATTACGCCGCCGATGAGGCGATCGCCACAGTTGGCGGACAGCCGGTGCCCATCGCGGCGCGGTGGCCGGTGCGGCAGGCACGGCCGTATCGCGGCCGACGCGACGACGCCGTGCCGCTGACCACCGGCCAGCGGGTGGTCGACTTGCTGTTCCCGATCGCCCGGGGCGGCACCGCGGCGGTGCCGGGCGGTTTCGGCACCGGCAAAACGGTGCTGCTGCAGCAGATCGCGAAGTGGTGCGACGCCGACGTCATCGTGTATGTCGGCTGCGGTGAGCGCGGCAACGAGATGGCCGAGATCGTCGCCGACATGCGCGAGCTGAGCGATCCACGCACCGGTGGGCGGCTGGTGGACCGCACCGTGATCATCGCCAACACCTCGAACATGCCGATGATGGCCCGCGAGGCCTGCATCTACACCGGTGTCACCGTCGCGGAGTACTTCCGCGACATGGGCTATCACGTCGTCGTGATCGCCGACTCGACGTCTCGGTGGGCAGAAGCGTTGCGCGAGTTCGGATCTCGGATGGGGGAGCTGCCCGCCGAGGAGGGCTATCCGGCCAACCTCTCCTCCGAACTTGCGGCGTTCTACGAGCGCGCCGGCTACGTCGACACACTCGGCGGGGAGACCGGTCGGTGACGGTGATGGGGGCGGTGTCGCCGCCGGGTGGGGACCTGTCCGAGCCGGTCACCGTGCACACCGAGCGCTTCGTGCGTTGCCTGTGGACCCTGGACCGGGACCTGGCCTACTCGCGCCATTACCCGGCGGTGTCGTGGTCGGCGTCGTTTTCCCGTGACGCCGAAGCGCTCGGCACGCCGCGTGGTGCGCCGGCGACACCGGCTGGGCTGTCCGGCGCGCTCGGGTGCTGGACTGCTGACCGAGGCCGACCGGCTGGCCGCGCTGGCAGAACTGATCGGCGTGACACGCTGCCCGACAACGAGCGGATGGTGCTGGTGGCCGGGCGGCTGCTGCGGGAGGCCGTGCTGCCGCAAAATGCGCAAAACCCCAACGACGCGCACTGCTCCGCGGCGAAGGCCGCGGCGCTCGTCGACGCGGTGCTGGCGGTGATCGACACCTGCCGCGAACTGTGGCCGGAGGTGTGGCGGCGCGCTCATCGAGGAGACCGACTTCGGCAAGCTGGTTCGCGCCCGCGACGATGCCGGACCCGACGACACCGCGGTGGTGGTGCAACGGCGGGACGAGATCATCGACGTTGCATGAGCTGCGATGAACCGGCTGCCGCGATGGGTGGATATACACCGTATCGCGTGAGTGCGCGGTCCGCTGGCCGTGGTCGCCGGGGTATCGCGGTGTGGGGTGGGACGAGTACGTGTCGATCACGCTGGCCGACGGCAGGTGCGGCACGGGCTCGTGCTCGACGTGGACCGCGACGTGGCGGTCGTCGCAGGTCATGGAAGGCACGTAGGGAATGGACACGTCGGGGCTGCGTACCGGTTCAGCGGCGAGCCGCTGCGCATCCCGGTGGGAACCGGCTGGCTGGGCCGCACCTGCAACGGCCGCGGCGAGCCGATCGACGGCGGGCCGCCGGTGACGGGACGCGGCGGGTGTCGGTCAACGGCGAGCCGCTCAACCCGATGCAACGCGACGCTCCCTCGGAGCCGGTGCTGACCGGCGTGTCGGTGATCGACGCGCTGACCACCCTGGTGCGGGGCCAGAAACTGCCGGTCTTCTCGCTGCCCGGGCTGCCGCACCTGCGCCTGGCGTGTCAGATCGCCGCGCAGGCCAGTGCCGGCGGCGAGCCGTTCAGCGTGGTGTTCGCCGGCATCGGGCTTACGCACGCCGACGCGGCCTACGTCCGCAATGCGCTCGAAGCGCGGCCGCCGCAGGGGAGTTGGTCATGCTGCTCAACACCGCCGACGATCCGGTCATCGAGCGGATTCTCACCCCGCGCCTCGCGCTGACCATCGCCGAGCATCTGGCGTTCGACGCGCGCGGCAGGTACTGGTGGTCATGCGGACATGACCAGCTACGCCGAGGCGTTGCGGGAGGTCTCGGCCGCCCGCGGAGAAATCCCGGCGCGCCGGGCTTATCCCGGCTATCTCTACAGCGACCTGGCCTCGCTCTACGAGCGGTGCGGCCGGGTCGGCGGCCGGCCCGGCTCGGTGACGATGGTGCCCGTGCTGACGATGCCCGGCGGCGACATCACCCACCCGGTGCCTGACCTGACCGGCTACATCACCGAAGGCCAGATCGTCTTCGCCGCGGAGATGCATCTGCACGGCATCTACCCGCCGGTGGACGCCTTGTCGTCGTTGTCGCGGCTGATGCGCCGCGGCGCGGGCGCTGGCCGCACCCGTGACGACCACCTCGACGTGGCGGCGCAGCTGCTTGGCCTCGTTGGCCCGCGCCCGGCAGGTGAGCGAGCTGGCCGAGCTGGTCGGGGCCGACGCCCTCACCGCCACCGACCGCAGCTACCTGTTGTTCGAAGACGACTTCGCCGCGAAGTTGGTCAATCAACGTCCCGACGATCCGCACGACCCTCGACGAAACCCTCAACCGGGCATGGGAGGTCTCGCGCGGTTGCCGCGCAGTGAACTGGCAATGCTGCCCGCCGTGCTCGAGGCGCACCGGCCCGACAGCGTGCAGGAGGCGTGATGGCGGCGTTATCGCATCCCCCGGGGCGGATAGGCCGGCTGTGGGTGCTCAACCGGCTCGACCTCGCCGAGCGTGGGGTGACGCTGCTCGAGCAGAAGCTGCACTTGCTGACCCGCACTGCAAGAAGAGCTGCAGCGCAAGGCCGAACAAAGCCGCCACGATTGGCAGCAGGCGTGCCGCGAGGCCGACAAGTGGGGGCTGCGCGCGGTGCTGCTGGGCGGCCAACCGCGATCGACCTGGCCGTGACCACTGCGCCGGCGTCGGTCACCGTGCAGTGGGCCGTCACCGCCGGGGTGCGCTACCCCGACGTCGCCGAGTGCACACTGCCGGCCCCAGAGAGCGTCACCGAGATCTATGTCAATTCAGCGACGGTGCAGGCAACTCGGGCCCATCGAGCCGCGGTCATCGCCGCCGCCCGATGTGCCGCAGCACAATCGGCGCTCGCCACCATCGATCGAGAATTACGCGCCACGCAATTGCGGGCGCGCGCGTTGAGCGAACACTGGATGCCACGCCTGCGTGGCGAGCTGGACCGGATCGAACTCGAACTCGAAGAACAGGACCGCGCCGAGGCGGTCCGGCTGCGACTGGTCGAGCGCGGGCGACGTACCTAACCTCGCAGGATCGGTCGCAGCTGGTCCAGCACCGTGGGGTCCTCGATGGTCGACGGCATCGGCTCGTCCTTGCCGTGGGCGATGCCGCGCATGGTCTTGCGCAGGATCTTGCCCGAGCGGGTCTTCGGCAGCGCGGGCACCACGTCGACCGACTTGAAGCAGGCGACCGCGCCGATCTGGTCGCGCACGGCGGCGACCAGCTCCTCGGCGAGCCCGTCGGCCGACGCGCCGGCCTTGAGCACGACGAAGCCCGCGCGGCACCTGGCCCTTGATCTCGTCGGCCACCCCGATCACCGCGCACTCGGCCACCGCGGGGTGTGCGGCCAGCACCGCCTCGATCGAGCCGGTCGACAGCCGGTGCCCCGCGACGTTGATGACGTCGTCGATGCGGCCCATCACGAACAGGTAGCCGTCCTCGTCGAGGTAGCCGCCGTCGCCGGTGAGGTAGTAGCCGGGGTGCTCGCACAGATACGACGCCTCGTAGCGGTCGTCGTCGCCCCACAGCGTCGGCAAGCGTGCCCGGCGGCAGCGGCAGCTTGATGCAGATCGCGCCCTCCTCGCCGGGTGCGCATCCGTGCCGTCGGGGTGCAGGATCCGCACGTCGTAGCCGGGCATCGGCACCGTGGGCGAACCGGCCTTGATCGGCAGCGGCTCGAGGCCCATCGGGATTGGCGGCGATCGCCCAGCCGGTCTCGGTCTGCCACCAGTGGTCGATCACCGGGATGCCGAGCTGTCGCGACGCCCAGGCGTAGGTGTCGGGGTCGAGTCGCTCGCCGGCCTGGAACAGATACTGCAGCGTCGACAGGTCGTACTTGCCGATGTGCGCGCCGTCGGGGTCCTCCTTGCGGATCGCCCGGATCGCGGTCGGTGCGGTGAACAACGCCTTCACCCCGTGTTCGGCGACCACGCGCCAGAACGCGCCGGGATCCGGCGTGCCCACCGGCTTGCCCTCGTAGAGGACGGTCGTCGCGCCCGGCAGCAGCGGGCCGTACACGATGTAGGAGTGGCCGACGACCCAGCCCACGTCGGAGGCGGCCCAGAACACGTCGCCCGGGTGCGATGTCGTAGATGTTGCGCATGCTCCACAGCAGCGCGACTGCGTGGCCGCCGTTGTCGCGCACGATGCCCTTGGGCTTGCCGGTGGTGCCCGAGGTGTAGAGCACGTACAGCGGATCGGTGGCGGCGACCGGCACCGGGTCGACGGGTTCCGCGCGTTGCCATCAGCTCGTGCCAGTCCAGGTCGCGCCCGGCGACCAGCTCGCAGCGGTGCCGGTCCCGCTGCACGATCACGCAAGCGCGCGGCGGATGCGCGCGACGTCTCGAGCGCGGGTCGAGCATCGGCTTGTACTCGACCACCCGGGACGGCTCGATGCCGCACGACGCGGAAACGATCACGGCCGGCTGCGCGTCGTCGATGCGGGTGGCCAGTTCGTGGGCGGCGAAACCGCCGAACACCACCGAGTGCACCGCCCCGAGCCGCGCGCACGCCAGCATCGCGATGACCGCCTCGGGGATCATCGGCATGTAGATGACGACCCGGTCGCCCTTGCCGACGCCCAGGCTGCGCAGCACGCCGGCGAACGCGCTGTCTCGTCGAGCAGCTCGGCGGTAGGTGTAGATGCGTTGGGTGCCGGTGAGGGGGAGTCGTAGATCAGCGCCGGCTGCTCGGCGCGGCCGCCGGCGACGTGCCGGTCGAGTGCGTTGGCGCAGGTGTTGAGCTTCCCGTCGGGAAACCACCGGTAGAACGGCGGGTTTGCTGTCGTCGAGGATGCTGCGCGGCTCCCGGGTCCAGGACACGGCGCGCGCGGCCTGCGCCCAGAAGCCCTCTGGGTCGGCGACGCTGGCGTCGAACAGATGGCGATATCCGCCCATACCGGCTCCTCCGCGTGGGTGTCTGCACGGTAGCGCGCGACGTCGGCGCGTCAGGACGATCGCGCCGCCTGCTGATGCCAGCGGTCTAGCAGCGCAGGGATCTCCGCGAGAAGGAAGGCGTAGAAGTCGCGCATCTGTGCGAGGCGCTGCCGGGCCAGGCTGTCCTGTTCAATGGCCATGATGGCGGCGTCGGCGGCATCCTGCATCGCAGAGATCACTTCGTTCTGGTTCGTGTAGAGCACCGCCCATGCGTCGTCGCGCAGCCGGTAGTGGTCGCGGCGGCTGGCCGGTGCCGGCACCCGCTCGACCAGGCCGACGGACGTGAGCATCTTGATCGCGCCGGAGATCGCGCCTGAGCTGGCCTGCAGCCGTTCGGCCAACTCACCCATCGTCATCGCCGGGCTGTTCGGTGAACAACAGCGTGGCCAGCGCGCGGGCAGTCATGCGCTGCAGCCCGTGGGTGTTGAGGACGAGGGCGAGGTGCTCGGCGGCCGCCTGCTGATCTGAGGTGTCGGTCACCTGACAGCCTCCAGTACTCAAATACTTCAAAGATTTCTGAGAGTTCATTATAGTGATCCTTGGCGCTCCGGGAAGTCTGGTCGGAATCTGAAAACCGCATCCATGCGGCGACCGCCCGACCGGCGCACCGCACTGATGCACTAGACCGTCACGGCGCTAGGCACACCGTCGAGCGTCATGACCGAGGTGATCCGCGTCCGCGACCTGACCTTCACCTATCCGAAGGCGCCGGAGCCGGCCGTCCGCGGCATGGACTTCACGGTCGACCGCGGCGAGATCTTCGGCTTCCTCGGTCCCAGCGGCGCGGGCAAGTCCACCACGCAGAAGGTCCTAATCGGCTTGCTTCGCGGCCACGGCGGCGAAGCCGCGGTCTGGGGCAGGGACCCGTTGGCGTGGGGACCCGGCTACTACGAGCGGATCGGAGTCTCATTCGAGCTGCCCAACCATTACCAGAAGCTGACCGGTCTGGAGAACCTGCGGTTCTTCGCTTCGCTGTATGGCGGCCGGACGCTGGATCCGATGGAGCTTCTGGACGCCGTCGGTTTGGCCGACGACGCCAACACGCGAGTTGGCAAGTACTCCAAGGGAATGCAGATGCGGCTGACCTTCGCTCAGGTCGCTGATCAACGACCCCGAACTGCTGTTTCTCGACGAGCCCACCTCCGGGATGGACCCGGTGAACGCACGCAAGATCAGGAACATCATCCTCGACCTAAAGGCCAGCGGCCGCACGGTCTTCCTCACCACCCACGACATGGCGACCGCCGATGAGCTTTGCGACCGAGTGGCCTTCGTCGTCGACGGCCGGATCGTGGCCCACGACACGCCCACCGCGCTCAAGATCGCCTGCGGCCAGCGGCTGGTGCGGGTGGAGTACCGCGGCGAAACAGGCCGTCTCGACACCGCCGACTTCCCAATGGATGGCCTGGTCGACGACCCAGCGTTTCCATGCGCTGCTGCGCAACCACCACGTCGAGACTATCCACAGCAAGGAAGCCAGCCTCGACGATGTTTTCGTCGAGGCGACCGGGAGGCGGCTGCCGTGACCCGGTTGGCCAGTGCCCTTCGCCTCGAACTGACTGTGCAAGTGCGGCAGAAGTTTCTGCAGGCGGCCATCTTTTCCGGATTCATCTGGCTGGCGGTGCTGCTGCCGATGCCGGCCCAACTGCGCCCGGTCGCCGAGCCCTACATCCTGCTGGGCGACATCTCGATCATCGGGTACTTCTTCATCGCCGGCACGGTGTTCTTCGAGAAGCAGGAGCGCACCCTCGGCGCGGTCATCTCCACCCCGCTGCGTTTCGGGGAGTACCTAGCCGCGAAACTCACCCTGCTGGTGCTGATCTCACTGTTCGTGGCGATAGTCGTGCCGACGGTCGCCGACGGATTCACCTACCGCCTGGGCTGCTCGTATTGGGGTGGTGTTCGGAACGCTCCTCATGCTGCTGGTGGGCTTCACCACGTCGCTGCCGTTCGCCTCAATCAGCGACTGGTTCCTGGCAGCGACCATCCCACTCGCGGTGCTGACGCTGCCGGTGCTGCACTACTCCGGCGTGTGGCCGAACACGTTGCTGTATCTCATCCCGACCCAGGGGCCGCTGCTGCTGTTCGGGCGGCCTTCGATCAGGTACCGCTGACGCCGTGGCAGGCGGTGTACGCGATCGGGTACCCGGTCGGTGTGGGTGGCGGGGTTGTGGGGGGCGGCCAAGGCGATGTTCGATCGCTACATCATCGCAAGGGCGGGGGGACTGTGATGACTACTGTCTCTAAGGCGTGGACCGCGTTCGGGCGCAACGACATCCGCGGCACCTACCGCGATCCGCTACTCGTCATGATCGTCATCGCGCCGATCATCTGGACCACCGGCGTGGCGGTGCTCACCCCACGCTTCACCGAAATGCTCGCCCACCGTTATCAATTCGACCTGGTGCCCTACTACCCGCTGATCCTCACCGCTTTCCTGCTGCTGACAAGCATCGTCATCGCCGGCGGGCTGGCCTCGTTCCTCGTCCTCGACGAGGTCGACGCCGGCACCCTGACCGCGCTGCGAGTGACCCCGGTCGCGCTCACAACCTTCTTCGCCTATCGCGCGGCAACGGTCATCGGCGTCACCACCGCCTACGTGATCACAACCATGGCTTTCAGTCGGATACTCCAGCCCGGACTAGTGCCGGCCTTGATCCCGATCGGGCTGCTGGCCGGGCTGTCGGCGGTCGTGACGATGCTGTTGATCGTGGCCGATGGCTAACAACAAGATTCAGGGCCTGGCCACGGTGCGAGCACTGGGCATGCTCGTCGCCGGCCTGCCCTGCCTGCCATGGTTCATCCACTCCGGCTGGAACCTCGCATTCGGCGTGCTGCCACCGTATTGGGCGGCCAAGGCGTTCTGGGTCGCCAGCGACCACGGCACCTGGTGGCCCTACCTGCTCTGCGGCATCATCTACAACCTCGCCGTCGCCTGCCCCTTCTTCGTCGGTTCATTGCCAAGAACACATAGTTGTAGCGGGCCAATGGTCTGCGATACCCATTGGCCGGCTCGTGGCCAGCACTGAGCACTGCTAGCTTGGGGATCGGTGCGCCGAGAAGGCTGGTCGGTGTTTCGAATTCAGCGACCCAGGAGCACACGTGAATGATCCTGTAGAACAGACCGCAATCGGTCCGATGGTCATCGTCGCCGCCGAGCAGTACGAGGCATCGCCGCTGATCCACGATCCCTGGGCAGCGCGGATCATGCCATTGGGGGGCCGGATCGCCGCATCGCCTGCACGGTGGTCACCGATCCGCCGGGGGTTCATCGCGGTGACGGAAAAACGGATCCGCGGCGGCTGGGCTAACTTCATAAGCCGAAAGCGCTACGTCGACGATCAATTGGTCAATGCCGTCGGGAAGGGCATCGAGGCTGTTGTCATTCTCGGCGCGGGTTTCGACACTCGCGCATACCGCCTGCCCGACTTGGCTGGGATCCCGGTGTGCGAAGTTGATCTGCCCGGGAACGTCGCTCGCAAGACGGTGGCGTTGCGACGGTGCTTTGACCGGGTGCCGCCAAGGGTGAGGCTACTGGCCGTCGATTTCGAAACTGACGATCTCGCAGAGCGATTGGGTCGGAAGGCTTCGGCTCCGGCATGCGCAACTTCTACATCTGGGAGGGGGTGACGCCGTACCTGACCGAGCAGGCAGTGCGAAGGACGATGGGCCATCTGGCTGATGCGGCGCCCGGCGGCGGCCTGGTATTCACGTTTTTCCGTAAGGACTTTCTAGACGGACAGGCAATGTACGGCGCACAGGGTATCTACGAGGAGGCCGTGGTGAAGCGTGGCATCTGGCATTTCGGCCTGCACCCCCAGCAGGTCGCCGGATTCCTCGCCGAATTTGGATGGCACGAGGTGGAACAGATTAGACCCGATGAGAACGCCGCTCGCTACCTCCAACCGGCGGGCCGAAATCTAGTGGTCTCGGAGATCGAACGTGCGGTGTACGCCGAACGCTGAGCTACGTGGACGAGATATCTGCTGTTCACCGAGATGCTTTCGCAGCGTGACGGTTCCGATCTGGTCCCGTACTACCCGTTGGTCCTCACCGCGTTCCTGCTGTTGACGAGGACCATCATCGCCGGCGGGCTGGTCGCGTTCCTGGTCCTCGACGAGCTCGACGCGGCTACGCTGACCGCGCTGCGGGTGACACCGGTCCCGCTCGCCCCTTCTTCGTGTCGGTGGCGAGCAACAAGATCCAGGGAATCGCAAAGAGCACGTGAAGTCATCCAACGAGCTGGCCGATGAGATAGTAGAGCGCCCAGCCGAAGAGTGCCGCCATGAGAATGATTTCCCTCCAGGCCAGACCGGGGTCGTCTTGGATCCCGTACGACATGAGCTTCCTTGGCGCATAGGGCAATTCCGGTGCGCGGTTGGCCGGCAGTGGACGGCTGAAGCGATGGAAGAAGATCTGGATGACGAGCATCCCGGCGATGAGGCCGGTGAAGAAGCTGACCTCGTGGATGTCGGTGAGGGCGAGAAGAACGACCAGAGCCACGATGATCACCAACGTGACGTTGTCATAGATGCTGATAATGCGGCCGTCGCGGCGGTAGTAGGCCTCGATCCGGGCGATTCGGGTCCGGTACGGCACGAGGAAGCCCACCGCGAACTTCACCAGGCCTTGCACCGAGAACGCGATCAACAGAATCGTCAACGCTATCGACATCGAATATCACTCCTGGAAGCGGTAACCCATCCCGGCTTCGGTCAGCAGATGTTTGGGGTGCGAGGGGTCGTCCTCGAGCTTGCGACGCAACTGCGCCAAGTAGACGCGCAGGTAGTAGTTTCCTTGGCATAGGCTGGCCCCCAGATCTCCCTCAGCAGTTCTTCCCGGCCCACCAGCTTGCCGCGGTTGCGCACCAGCATCGAGCATGCCCCACTCGGTCGGCGTCAAGTGCACCTCGGCACCGTTCTTGGTCACCTTCTTCGCTGCTAAATCGACTGTGAATGACTCGGTTTCGACCACCGGCTCGTCGATCTCGGCCGCCGAGGCGGCACGCCTGACCGCCGCGCGCAACCGCGCGAGGAATTCGTCCATGCCGAACGGTTTCGTCACATAGTCGTCGGCGCCGGCATCGAGGGCTTCGACCTTCTCCGCCGGATCGGTGCGGGCGGACAACACGTACCGGCACGGTCGTCCAGCCGCGAAGCCTTCCAGCACCTCGATGCCGGAAATGTCGGGCAAGCCGAGGTCAGCACTACCACGTCGGGGCGCTGTCGGCTGCCGCGCGCAACGCGGCCGCGCCGGTTGCGGCGGTGGTGACTTCATAGCCGCGCACCGACAAGTTGATTCGCAACGCCCTCAGGATCTGCGGTCCATCGTCGATGACCAGCACCTTGGTCATGGTGTGAACCTTTTGCGGCGCAGCCAGATCGATCACGATGGTCAGCCCGCCCCCCGGGGTGTCGGTGGCAGCGACGGTGCCGCCCATCGCCTCGACGAAGCCCTTCGCGACCGAGAGGCCGAGTCCCGCGCCGATCGTGTTGTCTTGGTCGCCGAGCCGCTGGAACGGCTCGCGCAACTGCTCTACCATGCCGCGGGGAATGCCGGGCCCCTCGTCGGCGACGTTTAGCAGCACCCGATGCCGACCTGTCCGGCGTACACCCGAAGCGGGTGTCCGGCGCGTATTCAGCGCGTTGTCGAGCAGGTTAGCCAGTACCCGTTCCAGCAGCCCGGCATCGGCCATCGCGACTGCGTCACCGACTTCGACCTTGATCCGGTCCAGCCCGGCGCGGCGATATCCGGTGGTGCCCCTGCTGATTCCGAGGATGGCCCGGTGCACCACCTCCTCCAAGTACACCTGGCGCAGCTCGGGCCGGACCACGCCCGCGGCCAGCCGCGAGGAATCAAGAAGATTGCCGACGAGCGCGGTCAGCTGGTCGATCGATTCTTCGACCGTGGCGAGAAGTTCGGCGGTGTCCTCAGGCGAGAACGCGACGTCCCCGCTGCGTAGGCTGGACACCGCGGCCTTTGCGGAGGCCAACGGTGTGCGCAGGTCGTGGCTCACTGCCGACAACAGGGCCCGGCGCAGCTCGTCGGCCCGTTCGATGGCCGCGGCCTTGCCGGCTTCCTCGGCAAGTTCGCTTTGCCTCACCAGGCCCGCGGCCTGCTTCGCGACGGCGGTGAGCACCCGCAGGTCACGGGCGGGTAACTTACGGCCGGCCATCAGCATCCAGAATTCGTCGTCACCGACCTCGATCGCCGTATCGGCAGAATCGGCGTCGACGCAGGGATCCGCACCGACGGCCGCCACGATCTCGCTCCCGTCGGAGCCGCCCCGGACACGCAGCATGCTCACGGCGCGTTGGGAATACGTCTCGCGGACCCGCTCGAGTAGGGTCTCCAGGTTCGCACCGCGCAACACCGAACCGGCGAACAACATCAGCAGCTCGGCTTCCTGCGACGCGCGTCTTGCCTCACGGGTGCGTTTCGCGGCGCTGTCCACCAGCGCCGCCACCGCCACGGCCATCAGCAGCAACACGACAATCGTGACCGCCGCATCCGGTTCGGAGATCGTGAACGTATGCCGCGGCTGTGTCAGAAAGTAATTCAGCAAGAGACCCGACAGCACCGCCGAAAGTGCCGCGGGGGCCACCCCGCCGAGCAGCGCCACCACCAGCACCCCGACGAAGAATATCGCGCTCTCTCCACCGATGCCCAAGAAGCGGTCGAGCCAGGCCACCGTCACCCCACAGATCACCGCCGGTACCACGACTGCCGCCAACCAGGAAATGAGATGGTGCTGCTGCGGCAAGATCCGTGACCAGCGGAAGCCCCGGCTGGCTTCCGGATGGGTCACCATGTGCACGTCGATCGGCCCCGACTGCTGAACGACGGCCGCGCCGATGCCCTCGTCGAACATCCTGGCCCACCGCGACCGCCGCGACGTGCCGAGCACCAACTGGGTGGCGTTCGACTCCCGCGCGAAGTCCAACAGCGCAGTGGGCACGTCGTCTCCCACGACGGTGTGCACCGTCGCACCCAGATTCGTCGCCAGTTCACGCACCTTGCCCATCTGCGGGGCGGAGACACCCGACAGGCCGTCGCCGCGAACGACATGCACCACCATGAGTTCGGCGCTCGCCTTCGAAGCGATACGGAATGCCCGCCGCACCAGCGGCTCCGACTCCTTG
This sequence comes from uncultured Actinomycetota bacterium, assembly GCA_963775205.1. Lineage (GTDB taxonomy): Bacteria > Actinomycetota > Actinomycetes > Mycobacteriales > Mycobacteriaceae > Mycobacterium. The sequence continues at coordinate 76,050 of CAVZHV010000006.1, forward strand.
CCACCCGTCACGGCCACCACGACGCGCTCACGCGCCTCCCAAGTCGTGGTGATCTTTTGGTCGGCGCGGTACTTCTCCAGTGCCGCATCGACCTGGTCGGCCAGCCACAGCAGCGCGAGCTCGCGTAGCGCAGTGAGATTTCCGGTGCGGAAATAGTTGGACAGCGCCGCATCCACCCGCTCCGCGGCATAAACGTTTCCGTGGGCGAGCCTGCGCCGCAACGCTTCCGGAGTGATATCGACCAGCTCGATCTGCTCGGCCGCGCGGACGATCTCGTCGGGAACCTTTTCGTGTTGCTCGATACCGGTGATCTGCGCCACGACGTCGTTGAGGCTTTCCAGGTGTTGGACATTGACCGTCGAGATCACCGTGATGCCGGCGTCGAGCAGCTCCTCGACGTCCTGCCAGCGCTTGGGATTCTTGCTGCCCGGCGTATTGGTGTGCGCGAGTTCATCGACGAGCACTACTTGGGGCTGCCGCCGCAGCACTGCCTCCACATCAAGCTCGGGGAACTTGCTTCCGCGGTATTCGATGAACTTTGGCGGGATCATCTCGATGGCCTCGAGCAGCTCCGCCACCTTCTTGCGGCCGTGTGTCTCCACCACCGCCCCAACGACATCCGTGCCCCGCTCACGTCGGCGATGCGCCTCGCCGAGCATGGCGTAGGTCTTGCCGACGCCGGGCGCCGCACCAAGGTAGATGCGCAGCTCCCCGCGTTTCTTCTTGTAGTCCGGCCGGGGCGTGATCGGCTCGACATCGCTTGACGCACGTACCGGAAGCGGCTGATCGGTGCTCGGTGCAGCCACCGCAACCGGGTCATCGGCGTCCGCTGACCCGGTTCCGAGCGGCTCATCGCGGGTGGACATATGCTCATCATCCACCGATCGGACCAACGCTTCACCGGGTACTCCTCGTCCAGCTCGAGGTTGATCAGCAAGACATCGACCCAGGCATTGCGATCTGGGGTAATGCTTCGGGCCTTGGCGCGACTACTGCCGGTCATCGCCATGTTGCGATCGCGGGCACTTCACTGCCCTCGCGGACAGTCCGCTGTGACGTAAGAGCGTCGCAATAGATTGCGGCTCTGGTCGTCAGGGGAGCGTTACGGGAAGCCATCACGACGCTGTGCCGGCACACGCTTGTGGCTGGTCGGGTAGCTCCTTGTTGGCGGGTTTGTCCGGGTTGGTCAGTGCGGTAACGGGCTGAACCGCGTTGGCACATGGTGCAAGAGTTCACTCGATCGCGTGAATCTTCGGCGTGAACAGACTGAACGATCAGCATGCTCTGCGACTACAGCTCGACAGGGTTGACTCCGCGCAAGCCTTGCATAGCGCCTGCAGAGGGAACCTGTACGTCGTTCGGCGAACCGAAGCATAACGGCTTATGCTCGACGCGGCGGTTCTCGGCGGCATCCTCTCGGCTGGTGTCATGGCCGTAAAGATTGCGTCAAGATCAGCCGGTTGTGCGGCAACAACACGTCAAGGCATCCGGTATCGCGGAGTACGGCAACTAGCGTCCCCGCGGGAATCTAAGGCGCCGCGATCGTGGCGATGAAATCGAGAGGATCCCGATGGCCGACCTTGTGTTGGTGCTCATTGTGCTCGCCTTCTTCGGGCTGTGCGTGCTCTACATCCGTGGCTGTGAGCGGATCATCCGCAATGACGAAATCGGCGAACCGACAGTCGAACTGACGCGAGAGGCAGCCCAACAACAGTGAATACGGTCGACAACATAATCGGGCTTGTGCTTGCGATAGCGCTGACCGCGTTTCTGTTCGCTGCGCTGCTGTTTCCGGAGAGGTTCTGATGTCGACCGCGAACTGGCTGCAGTTCGCGGTGCTGATCGCGGTGCTTCTGCTCACCGCGCCGCCGCTCGGGCGCTACATGGCCGCGTCTACGGCGACGAGCGCAAGGCGCCCGGGACCGGGTGTTCCTGCCGATCGAGCGCGCTGGTCTACGGGTGTGCCGGGTGGATCCCGCGAGCGAGCAGCGCTGGACCACTACGCGTTCTCGGTGCTTGGGTTCAGCTCGGTCTCGTTCCTCGTGCTGTACGGGCTGCAGCGCCTGCAGGGCGCGCTGCCCCTCAACCCGACGGCTTGCCGGCGGTGCCCCACTCTCGTTCAACACGGCGGTCAGCTTCATGACCAACACCAACTGGCAGTCCTACGGCGGCGAGACGACGATGAGCCACCTCACCCAGATGGTCGGGCTGACGGTCCAGAACTTCGTGTCCGCCGCCGCCGGCATGTGCGTGATGGCGGCCCTGATCCGTGGCCTGGCGCGCAAGCGGGCCGCACGCTCGGCAACTTCTGGGTGGACCTGACCCGCACCGTCTTGCGCATCCTGCTGCCGCTGTCCTTCGTGGTGGCGCTCGTGCTGGTCAGCCAGGGCGTCATCCAGAACCTGCAGGGTTTCACCGTGGTCAACACGGTCGAGGGCGCGCCCAGCTCATTCCCGGCGGTCCGGCGGCGAGCCAGGTCGCGATCAAGCAACTCGGCACCAACGGCGGCGGGTTCTTCAACGTGAACTCCGCGCACCCGTTCGAGAACTACACGCCGCTGAGCAATTTCGTCGAGAACTGGGCATCCTGATCATGCCGTTCGCGCTGGCGTTCACCTTCGGGCGGATGGTCGGCGACCGCCGTCAGGGCCGGGCCGTGTTCGCCATCATGGCCGTGATCTGGCTCGGAATGTCTTTCGCCGCAATGTCATTCGAGGCCAACGGCAACCCGCGCTCGATGCCCTCGGGTGACCAGGCGGCACGGTCGACCAGTCCGGCGGGAACATGGAGGGCAAAGAGGTCCGCTTCGGGACCGGCGGCGTCCGGGCTGTGGGCGGCGTCGACGACCGGCACGTCCAACGGCTCGGTCAACTCGATGCATGACAGCTACACGCCGCTGGGCGGCATGGTCCGATGTCCCACATGATGCTCGGCGAGGTCAGCCCCGGCGGCGTCGGCGTCGGCCTCAACGGCCTGTTGATCATGGTGATCCTGTCGGTGTTCATCGCCGGGCTCATGGTGGGCCGGACGCCGGAGTATCTCGGCAAGAAGATCCAGGCCACCGAGATGAAGCTGGTCATGCTCTACGTCCTGGCGATGCCGATGGCCCTGCTCGGCTTCGCGGCCGCGTCGGTGCTGATCGCAGCGCACTGGCGTCGCAGAACAACCCTGGGCCCCACGGGCTCTCGGAGATCCTCTACGCCTTCACGTCCGGGTCGAACAACAACGGGTCGGCGTTCGCCGGTCTCACCGCGTCGACCTGGTGGTACGACACCACGATGGGGATGGCGATGCTGATCGGCGGTTCTTCCTCATCATTCCGGTGCTGGCGATCGCGGGCTCGATGGCGCGCAAGAGGCCCACGCCTGTCACCGCCGGCACGTTCCCGACCCACAAGCCGCTGTTCGTGGGCCTGGTCATCGGGATCGTGCTGATCGTCGCCGGACTGACGTTCTTCCCCGCCCTGGCGCTCGGGCCGATCGTCGAGCAGCTATCCATCTAGGAGACTCAACCAAACATGGAGACCATCGCAACGCCCGCCTCGAAGAGAGCGGCGTCCCAGCTCCGGCTGGCCAAGCGCTCGCTCTTCGATCCGGCCATCGTGCGTGGCGCCCTCATCGACAGCCTCCGCAAGCTCGATCCGCGGGTGCAGGCCCGCAACCGGTGATGTTCGTCGTCCTGGTCGGCAGCGTCGTCACCACACTCATATTCCTGCGCGATCTGCTTCGTCGACCGCGCAGGAGAACGTCTTCAACGGCCTCGTCGCCGTGTTCCTCTGGTTCACGGTCCTGTTCGCCAACTTTGCCAAGCGATGGCCGAGGGCGCGGCAAAGCGCAGGCGGCCACACTCCGCAAGGTCGGTCCGAGACCATGGCGAACCGGCGCACCGCCTCGGGACGGATCGAAAGGTCCCGTCGTCGCGGCTCAACCGAGGACATCGTGGTGGTGTCCGCCGGCGTAGTTGATCCCATCCGACGGTGAGATCCTCGAAGGCATCGCGTCGGTCGACGAATCCGCCATCACCGGCGAGTCGGCGCCGGTGATCCGCGGCAGTCCGGTGGCGATCGCTCAGCCGTCACCGGCGGTACCAGAGTCCTGTCGGACCAGATCATCGTTCGCATCACCGTCGAGCCGGGTGAGACGTTCCTGGACCGGATGATCGTGCTCGTGGAAGGCGCCGAGCGGCAGAAGACCCCGAACGAGATCGCGTCGAACATCCTCCTGGCCGGCCTGACCATCATCTTCCTGTTGGCGGTGGTGACGTTGCAGCCCTTCGCCATCTACTCCAGCGCCGATGAAGAGACGTGTTGTTCGTCCTGGTGGCGCTCCTCGTGTGCCTCATCCCCACGACGATCGGGGCGCTGCTCTCAGCCATCGGCATCGCGGGCATGGACCGGCTCGTGCAGCACAACGTGCTTGCCATGTCGGGCCGCGCCGTCGAGGCCGTGGTGATCGCTTGAGATGCTGCTGCTCGACAAGACCGGGACCATCACCCTCGGCAACCGCCAGGCCACCGAGTTCCTACCGGTCCGCGGGCTGGCCGCGGAGCGACGTCGCCGATGCCGCCCAGCTATCGAGCCTGGCCGACGAGACGCCGGAGGGGCGCTCGATCGTCGTGCTGGCAAAGAACGAATTCGGGCTGCGCGCCCGAGGCGAAGGCTTCATGCCGCACGCCGACCTTCGTTCCGTTCACCGCCCAGACCCGGATGTCCGGAGTTGATCTCGCCGAGGACGGCGGCATGCGACGGATCCGGAAGGGTGCCGCGGCCGCGGTGATGCAGTGGGTGCGCGATCACGGCGGCCACCCGACCGCCAGAGTGGGCGCCATCGTCGACGGGATCCGCTCGGCGGCGGTACGCCGCTGGTGGTCGCCGAGCGGGTCGAGGGTTCCGCCGCGCGCGCCCTCGGCGTCGTTCACCTGAAGGACATCGTCAAGGTGGGCATGCGGGAACGCTTCGACGAGATGCGCCGTATGGGCATTCGCACCGTGATGATCACCGGCGACAACCCGGCGGACCGCCCGGGCGATAGCCGAGGAGGCCGGCGTCGACGATTTCCTGGTCCAGGCCTCAGCCCGAGGACAAGCTCGAGCTCATCAAGCGCGAGCAGCAAGGCGGCCGGCTCGTCGCCATGACGGGTGACGGCAGCAACGACGCGCCAGCGCTCTTTCAAGCGGACGTCGGGGTGGCCATGAACACGGGCACCCAGGCAGCCCGCGGAGGTCGGCAACATGGTCGACCTCGATTCCGACCCGACAAAGCTCATCGAGGTCGTGGAGATCGGGAAGCAGTTGCTCATCACGCGGGGCCGCGCTGACCACTTTTTCGATCGCCAACGATGTCGCAAAATACTTCGCGATCATCCCCGTCGCCATGTTCGCGGGGCTGTTTCCGGTGCTCGACAAGCTGAACATCATGGCGCTGCATTCGCCGCGTTCGGCGATTCTGTCGGCGGTCATCTTCAACGCGCTCGTGATCGTCGCACTGATTCCGCTGGCGTTGCGGGGCGTGAGGTTCCGGGCGGAGAACGCGTCGGCGATGCCCCGCGCAACCTGCTGATCTATGGACTGGGCGGAATCATCGTCCCGTTCATCGGCATCAAACTCATCGATCTGCAACTGGTCTGCTGGCCTTGGGGGTGTCCTGATGCGTCGCCAAATGGGTGTCTCTTAATCATCATGTTGCTGGTGTTTACCGTGATCACCGGCATCTTGTACCCACTCGCGGTGACTGGCGTCGCGCAGCTGGTGTTCCGCGACAAGGCGAACGGCTCGCTGATCGAGCGTGACGGGACGGTCGTCGGCTCCGCCCAGATCGGACAACAGTTCACCGAGGCGAAGTACTTCCACCCGCGTCCATCGTCGGCCGGCGATGGCTACGACAGTTCGGCCCAATTCCGGTTCAAATCTGGGACCGACGAACGACAAATTGCTCTACGGCCTTTCAGGACGACCCGTCGACCCCCGACGTCGACGAGTCATTCGAGGGAATCGAGCAACGCGTTGCGGCGTACCGCGAGGAGAACAGCCTCCCCGCCGGACACGCTGGTTCCAGTCGACGCGGTCACTGGCTCAGCTCCGGGTTCAACCCCGCCATTTCCGTGGCCAATGCGAAGCTGCAGGCGGCCTCGGGTGGCCCAAGCGCGCAACTTGTCGATTGAGCAGGTGCAGGAGCTGATTGACGACCACACCGACGGCCGTGGTCTCGGCTTCCTCGGGGAGCGCGCCGTAAACGTGCTCGAACTGAACGTCGCACTGGATCGCCTCTGACAGGCGGAAGGGCCAGAGGCACCTGCTGACCGAGGCCGGATGGAATGTCGCTTCAAGGATTCGCAGAGCGTAAGTCGCGCGTGACGTCGACTCTGGCCCTCCGGCGATATGCGTCCTGAGCCAGTCGCGGTGGCATAAGGGCGGCGTCAGAGTCCGGACCCAGACCGCTAAGAGGTCGTTAGGGATTGCGCCAGGCTGCGTTGGCTGCGTGACAGTGGAGATGTCGCCATCGGCTAGCCGTCGCGGAGCGCAAAAAAAAAAGGATTCTAGTGAGTCTCTCGGCCGTCTTTCTTCCGGCGCTCTCGTCTGCCACAGCGCATCACTCCGGCGCCGCCACGCTCAAGGTGGTGTCGGCCGCGGCCGCCTGGGTAGACACGCAATAGACAGCGAGGTTCTGGTGCTTGCCCTGAAGGATTTGCCGGCGGTAAGCATCGATTCCAGCGCGCTCGAGGCTGCCCACATGCTTGCCGAGTACGGCCTGCCCGGACTCGTCCTCACAGACTCATCCGCGCGGGCCTTCGCGGTGTTGCCCTCCAGCCTCCCAGGTAGTGCGTCTCATCGTGCCCAGCTACGTCCAGGATGATCCCTTGCTGGCCGCAGCCTTCACCGAATCAATGGCCGACCGGGCCGCGGAGAGGCTGGCCGGCAAAACGTTGCGCGAAGTGCTGCCCGAACACTTGGTCAATGTGCCAACCGCCAAAGCAGACGACACCGTCGTCGAAGTGGCCGCCGAGCATGGCGCGGGTGAGAAGTCCGCCGATCGCGGTGATGAAGGATGGCAAGCTTTACGGCGTGATCACCGCGTCGCACCTATTGGCTGCGGCGTTGAAGCACTGCTCGACGCTGCCCGCGCCAGCGCCTCGGTCCGTCGGCTAACGCATTGAGGTGACGTAAGGACGTCGAAAAGTTGCGGGCCGATACATTAGGGGTGCGCAAGGACCGGTGAATCTGGCCGCGCGTGCGCCATGCTGGTCATTATTTCGCAAGGAAGGAACGTCGTGACTGTTGGTCGGTTCTATTTGAATACGTTGGCTTCGACCAGGACCTCTAGGGCTGCGTCGAAGGCAACGTGGACGTCTCGCTGTGTGCGCGCCCTCTCGTCTTCCATGCGAAATCGACGAGGTCTCCACAACGACTAAACGAAGGTGTTGTCAAGCGTGATGATGGCGTACGTGGTGCTCATCCACCTGATGCTGATCTGCCCACTCATTCGGATGTTGTCGATATCGAGGAAGGTCGACGCCGAGCATCGTTGATCGACGGCTCGGGTACTGCCGTCAACGCGGCATCAATGTTTGACGTGGGTGGGTCAAGAGATCGCCAAGGCTGCTGTAGCGCTGGCGACTCGCAGTTGCGTCATCGTCGAATGGTTGCCACTGGCAGTAGGCCAGTGCCTCAGTGGAGAAAAAGGTCTCGGTGCCACTTTCGGCTTTCCTTTCATCAGTGCTGTCTGGAAACAGGTCGCACGCCCAGGCGGCAGTTCGTGGGTCCAACGACTTGCGCGATCAGCGAAGTCGGCCACTTTTCCCTGGGGATGAGGGCCTGCGGCGTTGCAAGACCTACCACAAGTTCTTCCCGCTGACCGAGATCGCGCTACCGGCCACTGCTCTCAGGACTCACACGAGCGCGAAGTGGGCGAGGGATCGCGGGGTGGCGGTTGATGTTCGTGCGGGCGAGGAGCTCACTGCGGTGATCGCGGCGGGCGTTCAATTTTCGCGGGTGACCGTCTTCGCCGACGCGGTGGGCCGATCCGAACTCCACGCTGCGGTCAATCTGGGCGTTGGCCGAGTCATCGCCGGCTCGGTCCAGCAGGTCGAGCTGCTCAGATCCGTTGTTGCACAACGGGCGCAGGATGTCATCATCCGGATGACGGACGTGAACACGCCGTACGCGGCCGCAGCCAATTCCGGCGATCAGGCTCGGTGCGGACTCCGGTTCGACAGCAACCAAGCCGACGAAGCGATTGCCGCGCTTCTCGACCATGAGTGGCTCAACCTCGTGGGGCTGCATTGCGAAGTCGGTTCGCGCGACCACGACTTCGTCAGCTTTCCGGCGGCGATCGGTCACATGATCGCCGCGATGGCGCAGGTGCGCCGAAATCACGGCACGGTGCTTACCCGGCTGGGCTTGGGTGGTGGACGTGCTGTCCCGTCCGGTCGTTGGGAGGTCGAATTGCCCAAACTTTCCACGCAAATCGACGAATCGCTCAAGGATGCCTGCGCCACGCTGCGGTTCCCGCGGCCGTTCGTCACCCTCTCGACCGGGCTCGGAATAATCGGACAGAACGCGGCATGACCATATATTCGCTCAACACGAAACCGATTGCGCTCGTCGAGGAAACAGTAACGTTACGCCGTTGTGCGCTGTACCGCAACGCTTTTAAAGGCACCGCCATCAGCTACCCGGCCGCGCTGCTCGGCTTTAACGCGGTGGCGAACTGGATACGGCGCCATCGCGTCGCGGTCGATGTGACGACAGCGAGCGAGCTCGACGGGGCCGTGTCGGCTGCGGTTGATGCTGTGCGCGTCGTCGTGCACCGGCGGGACGGGGATGCGGCACCGATCCGCCGCGCTGTAAACGCCGGTGTCGGAACGTTTGTCGTCAACTCGAGCCAGCAGATCGCCATCCTCGCAAGCAACGTCGAACGGATCCAACGGGTCGTCATCGATGCGACGGCCGAGTCCGCCGACGCCCTGGCGTCGGAGATAGTGGCGCACAAGCGACTGGAGCTCATCGGACTGCATTGCCGACTGGACGACCCAGACGACCCGATCGGTGCGGACAAACTAGGCCGGCTGACCGCGGCTATGTCGAGGATCCGCCGCGAGCAGGGGGTCGTCCTCACCCGTGTCAGCCTTGCCGATCTTTACTTCGGTGCATGGTGCCAGGAGCCGCGGGTACTTCGTCGCATCGGCGAAGCGATGGGCGAAGCAATTGGCGAGGCGTGCGAGCGTTACCGGTATCCGCGACCCGCGCTCACCCTTGCGCCGACGCGGGCAGCGCTTTTGCCGGCATAGCCGGCCGACGAACGACAAGCGAACAGTTGCTTGGTCCTTGGCTGCTACAGCCAGTTTTGCCGTTTGAACATCGTGTAGAGCCCGAGACAAGTGATGAGCATCAGTACGAGTGCCAACGGGTAGCCACCAAGCCAATGCAATTCGGGCATGTGGTCGAAGTTCATGCCGTACACCGTGCCAATCAATGTGGGCGCGAACAGGATTGCCGCCCACGCCGATACTTTCTTGATCTCCTCGTTTTGGGCGTAGCTGGCTTCGGTGAGGTTTTTCATCTCTTCGTTCTGAGCCTGGGTCACCAGGGTCGCGTTCACTGTGAGGATGCTGGTCAGCAGCTTTTGGAAGTCGTCAACCCGCTCCACCACGGTGGTGGCGTGGTCTGCCACGTCACGCAGGTAGCGTTGCAGCTCCTCGCTGGTGACGTACTTCGAGAACCCGGCCTCCAATGCGGCGAGCATGCCCGGAAGGGGACGGGTGGCTCGCTGGAATTCGATCACCTCGCGCGACAATTCGTAGATGCGGCGGGACACTTGTGGATCCCCGCCGAACACCTCGGTCTGGATCTCGTCAATGTCGTTCTGCAGCCCGCGTACCACCGGGGCGTAGCCGTCGACTACCGCGTCGAGGATGGCGTAAAGCACCGCTTCCGGACCCAGCCGTAGCAGGTCGGGGTCGCTCTCCATCCGCTGGCGCACTGCCGCCAGGTTCGGTGACTCGGCGTGTCGCACGGTCAGCACGAATCCAGGTCCGGTGAATACGTGTAACTCGCCAAATTCGACCTGCTCGGACTCATCCACGTAGCGGGCCGCGCGTAGCACGACGAACAGCGTCTCCCCATAGCGCTCCAGCTTGGGCCGCTGGTGAGCGACGATGGCGTCCTCCACTGCGAGCTCGTGCAGGCCAGACTGCTCGGCGACCGCGAGTAGCTCCCTTTCGCTGGGCCGGTACAGCCCGATCCAGGCCATGCTCGTCTCATCGGGCAGGCTGCGTAGCGCCTCCTCGAGAGTTGCCGGCGATTCGGCACGCCGTCCATCCCGGTACACCGCGCTGTCGACCAAGCTCGGCACCGCCAGGGCGGGCTCTTCCCGCGTGCGGGGATCCATTGACCGCTCCGGTGCGGCCGACAGATCGGTGCTCTGCTGACTCAGGCCAGGGGCACGCCGGGGCATCAAGAAACGCAGCCGCGAATTGGGCATGACTCCAACCCTCCCAAGGGACGCCTACTGACAGCATCCCAAACTCGGGCTATGCACACGCAGGCGTCAAGCTATTTCTTTTCGTACTTGAGGATGAGGACGTGCCACCAAGCGGCTCGAGCTTCACAACGAATCGCATCTTTCCCGCTGCGATGAATTTTATTGAAATCGAGGCTTTCTAAGTCCTTTCCGACGATCGATGTGCCTCGCCCACGACAGCATGATCACGTCGGCGCTTGGTCTCCACTGGAGGGGCCTCAAGTCGTCGAGCCCTGAACTCTTGTCAGCCGTCTCCCACCAATTCCAAACCTTCATCGGACAGCCTCGCTCGGAGCCACTCATCAGCGCCGTCAAGGACAGTTTTGTGAGTTTGAAGGGCGCGGTTCGCGTTCTCCGAGATATGGACGACGCCACCGCTTTCGAACTCGACCTGAGAAGCCGGCCGTGGCCGATCGATACTGTCGAAGTAGGACTGCATCAGGTCGAACATCGCCTTGTGCAGTTCTTCGTCATTCATCGTGTTCCTCTCGGGCTCCTTCGATCTGCGCCAGCAGCAGCTGGCTAGATCCGCGATAAACCGGTCGACCGTGCCTGCCAGGCGGAGAGCTCATATCGGTTCTGCTACGCCTAGACCGCCGGCATAGAACGCTTCATCGCGATCTCGAAATCGAGTCTGTCGGGGTCACCGACGGTGCGCAGGACTGTCTGCGTTGTGTTGTTGACAAGGAACGTCCATCCGCCTTTGAGCGCGCCGCCGCTACGGTCCACGCGATTGACCTGCTGATAGTCAGGATGACCGGTGATCGGTCGCGCGGCGATGGGAAGCAGCCGGGTCTCCGGAGCCTGTTCGCGCACGAGCATGATCGCCTGCTCCGCAGGGTTGGTGGTGTCCTCGCGCGTTGGCTGGTTCATTTACGTCCGCTACAAGGCCGCTTGCCGTGGTTCGCCTTCTTCTTCCGGCGAGCGTGTTTCTTGTCAGCTCGTTTGGACATCGCGTCGTTCCTTTGGTGTCAGTGCGCTGACCCGACGAGGTCAGCAGTGAGTTTCGCCAGGCGGCTGCGGGCCCGCGGATTCTCGACGAGCGCCGCGGCTGGCGCGGGATTAAGACCGTTGTAGTAAGAACCGTTGACCACCGGCTGAGAGAGTGAACCGAGTGTGGTCAGGATCGGGGCGGCCTCCGCGGCCGGTCGGCCGGCTCTGCCGTAAATGGGCAAGAGTCGGGTCTCGAACACACCAGGATGCACGCTCAGTGCAGTTAACGAAGCGCCGCCGGTTTCGGCCAACGACTTCGTGTACATCGTGAGCGCGAGCTTGGATTGTGCGTAGATTGCCAGCGGCCAATACTGATGGGCGCCGGCCAGGTTCTTCCAACTGATGTTCCCCCCGCGGTGCATCACCGAGGACACGTTGACGACTCGGCCGCGCGCGCTTGCGATCCGGGACAGGAGTTTCTCTGTCAGCAGGTACGGCGCGAGGTAGTTGACTTGGAAGGTCACCTCATGGCCGTCCTCGGAGTAGGTGCGACGCTCAGGTGCGGCCGTCGCGGCGTTGTTGACCAGCACATCCAGCGCCGGCAGGGTCGCGGTCAGCTTCTCGGCGAGGTCGGCGACCTCATCGAGGCGGGTGAAGTCGGCGACGACCAGGTGCAGGCGTAGCGGTTCCGCGCCGTCTTTCACCAGGCGCGTCATCGCGTCCTCACCGCTGTGCCGGTCGCGGGCGTGCAGATACACCGTCGCGCCGTCGTCGACCAACTGGCGGGCTGTCGCGTAGCCGATGCCGTCGGTGGCACCGGTGACAAGGACCATTGGAGAGTTAGAAATTCGTTCGGACATGACATCTTTCGCGGAAAGGGATCATCGACGACATCGTGTGAATTACGACTCGGCGGCCGTGAGATCGAATGGGAATTGGGGAATCGGCCTGAAACTCGTCGAGCGTGGAACAGCTCTCAGGCGTTGATTCGTGAGCGCGACGGCGGTTCGTCCTCCCAACCTGCGCCGTAATGCTCAAGCGGCGAAGGCACGCCACAGGCGGCTACCGTGTTATCGGCCACGCCTTCCATCGCAGCGGGCCGCAATGCGCGCGGGCAAGGCAACTCACGGATTCTTGACGGGACGACGCCACTTCTTGACAATCTCTTGACGCGACGAGGCACTGAACACTGAACTGACCCGGGATGTTTGGAGGCCCCACCTCTTAGGAGGGTGAAGTCATGTCAGGGCCGCGACTGCGATCGATCCGAGTTCGGTCACACGCAGAGCGGAGCACGTTGACGTCCTCGCGACGGTCTTTGCGGACCTATGTGGTCAGTCCTTCGTAAAGGGTTTTCAGCGTCACATGGCGACGATAGACGTCGGCGCGGTCGGATTCGTCGGGAACCGATTCCACATGGGCGCGCTGAATCATGGCCGCTTGGTTCATCAGCAAGGCCGCGCGTTGAGCGTCGGTTGTCTGCTCCAAGATTGTCGTCAGTGCGTCGAGCTGGCGGATCATCACTGCCGGCATCCCTCGCCCTGCTTGGCGTACCTTCTCGAAAGCCCGTTGTACCAACCGCTCATAGCTCACTTGGTCGGAGATCACGCGGATGGTCCGGGAAACCGGAGGAGGTGTACGCGGCCAGCCGGCTGCTTCGCCCGCGGGTTGACTACCACGGCCGACCAATCAGCCCGGCGAGGATTGCCAGATGGGCGTTCCGCGCCATCAGCTCGCGCCCCATCCGTCGGCGGCACATGGATGTCAGCGTAAGGCGCTAGAGACCATCCCAGTCGTTCCACGTCTATTTCCTCTTCTCGCCGATATTCGCCATCCTTACGGTGAGGTGATGGCCAGCAGGAATAGGTCTACGCCAGGTACCCTCACCGCCCCGCAGCCAGGGCCGGCTGCATGTTTTACCTCGAACTAGCACCGGAGCCGGCAAGACCTACGCGATGCTCGCTGAGAGGCTAATCGTGTTGCCGGACAAGGCATCGACGCGGTCGCCGGGCTGGTGAAAACGCACAACCGCGCCGACACGCATGCTCTACTCGCGACGCTGGAACGCATCCCGCCGCGGCGCATCAGGCACCGCGGGGGCACCTTCGACGAACTCGACGTCGACGCGGTTTTGCGCCGCCATCCATGGGATGTACTCGTCGATAAACCTGCCCCACACTTGTGTTCGAGCAGCCGTCACGAAAGGCGCTGGGAGGACGCGGAAGAACTGCTCGACGCGGACATCGATGTGATCACTTCACTCAACGTGCAACCCACCGACAGGCTGGGTGAGGCGACGAACTGACCAACGCCCTGATGCGTGTGGACTTCGGTCCCTGTTGCAGGGCTTCGCCGAATGATCCGATATCTGTGGGAATTCAACGCCTCCCATGAGACGGCATTAGAACCGTCTCAACAACATCAGATGGAGGTATGGCAATGCGCTCGCCGTCACAACAATCGCAGACCAGGACACGCCTGTTTGCCCGCGTGCTGGGTCCGTTCCTTGTCATTGTCGACATCACCGCCGTGGCGGCTCGCGCCTCAGATATGCGAGCCGTTCTTTCGGAGTTCGTCGCGAATCCATTGTGGGCCTGGTTTGCGGGCAGCTTCGTGCTGCTGGGCGGCCTTACGATCGTCGCTCTTCACCAGTACTGGCGAGGCGCCGCGGCGATCATCGTGTCGCTCGTGGGCTGGCTTGTCGTGCTGCGCGGCGTGTTACTCCTGGCCTTTCCGCAAACTTTCGTGTCAGTTGCTAACAGCATGACTGGCTCTGAGGCATGGTGGCGGGTGCTCTGCATCGCTTTCGCCCTGGTGGGGCTGTATCTCACCTATGTCGGCTGGGTCCCGGGAACCAGCCGGTCGAGTTCACGGGCACCGCGTTCAACCGAAGATCTTCCGCGGCCCGCATGACTACCCACGGGGATTTTCGTCGATTATTGCCAGGATTCGGCGCGGGAGCGCTGTTGTCTCTGCCGGCGCCCTAATCGCCGAACCATTGGGGACCGCCGCGCCATCGGCGGCTTGGGTGCACCACCAGCACTGAGCAGTCTGGGTGCGCCAGCAGCGGGCGTGTAGGTGGACCAACCAGACTCGCCACTTGATCGCCGCTGGCGTCGCCGATGACCACTAAATCAACCTGGAACTCCATATCGGCCAGGTAGGCAACCACGCCGCTAGCGGCGGCGCACAACGAGACCTGCACGTCTGGGTATCGAGGCAGCCACGCGCTGAGTCGCTGATCGAGCTCTTCATAGGGCATCGCCCCGAAATCCCATCGCCACACACCCAGCGCCACCAGCGCTGCCTTACGCAACCGCGCCTCCTCCAAGGCGAACTGCACGACTGCATCATTGCCGGGTTCGGCATCGACAACCACCGCGATGCGCTCATCGGTCGGCAGCGCATCGTCGACACTGCGAATCACCGCCACCGGGCAATGCGCATGGGTGGCCAACGAGGCCGCGGTTGATCCCAACAACTTGCGTGCCATGCGTCCGATCCCAACCGATCCAACGCAGATCATCGGTGCGACAGTCGATTCCGCGACCAACTCTGTCGCAACATCTCCGCGGCAGACACTCGTTTGGACCTCCACCGTTCGCCCGGTGGCCTTGACCGCAGCGTCTGCCGCGTTCAGAACCTCCTCGCTCGACAGCATTCCATAATCGACATCGCGGCTATGACCAGTTGACTCGGCCTTGGGATCGATGACGTGTATGAGGCGTAGCGGCGCGTCGCGACTGACTGCTTCGTCGACCGCCCAGAGGGCCGCATTGAGCGATGCCTTCGAGCCGTCGACGCCCACCAAGACCGGCTCGATCGTGTCGTTGGGCGACATCGCGCACACTCCTGAGTTGATCGCGCTGGCACTGCGGTGGATAAGGCATCTCAAGCTAGCGGACGTCCGAGCAGTCGTTAGGAGTCATTGGACCCTATTTGCGACGCTGTCCGTCAACCTGCCTGGGGCGATCATTCGCTGCAACACGGGCCCCGCGTGCGGCGGACGATCGATTCGCCCGGTCGCCGGCCGCACGCAAACAGCCCAGCCGAGGCGTAAGGATCGCGTTTGGATCCTCGACACCGCCGGGTCTGACTGTGTAGACCTTTGGGATATGCGCCCGACGTGTGCCAACTTGCAACGCAGCACGAGAATTGCCCGTACTTACCCGCGCTGGTAGCTCGACCACATCCCAAGGTTTGTTCCACTTGGTGTCTACGTCTGCACGTCGATGAGCTCGAGTTCGAAAGGAGGCCTTTCGTCCGTGACGTCTGGTACCAGTCCTTGGGCGGATGAACATAGCCGAAACCGCCTGCAGTCAACTGAGATCCGCCGGGCCATCACCCGATCGCATGAAAGGCCGCGATCGCTGGGAATGGACTGGCTCTCCGAGGCACGCTGCAAAGGCCAGACGACGGCAATCTTCTTTGCCGCCGACAACGAGCGGGGCACAACGTTGCGCCGAAACGAGCGGCGCGCCAAGCAGATCTGCTGGTTGTGTCCAGTGCTGGAAGCTTGCCGTAACTATGCACTCAACGCAGAGGAGCCCTACGGCATTTGGGGCGCGTTGACCCCGTCCGAACGGCGGCAGGTGCGGGCTGCTGAGTCTATGAGGCTTCGACGGCTTGGCAGCTAGCGGTGTCCGTAGGCGTTTCGCGTCCATCGTCTGCTTGATGTGCAACCTCCATGGTGCGCATTCGCTTCACCGATAAGACCGCGTAAAGGTTCGCGGTCCTCGCGTATGGAAGCCGTTTAGGTTCCGGCACGACGTCCCACGCGGGGCGTAGACCTTGAAGCTATGCAAGGTGCGCAACCCCGGCTGCGCCATTCCGGTGTGCCTGATGCACCGCCGGCAGTCCGGGCGTGGTGGTTCAGGCTGCTCGACGGTGCCCAATCGTGGGGTTCGTTTGACGCCATGGCGGGCCGCTATGGTCTTCGCCGGTATCGGCTGATCGTCTTTCGGCCAGGAATCAGCGCAGCGGATCGGCGCCTGGTCCGGCTGTGGCATGGCTGGCCGTTGGGTGGCGCAACGGTCACCATGTTGGCGGTCATCCTGCTCGGCGACTCGATGGCATCCGTCCGGACCACCCTCCTCGTCGCCGCGGCCGTGTACCTGACAGTCGGCGCGGTGCTGTTCGTCTTGACGGCAGCTGCCCGCGCGGATGTGCGATCACTGTCGCTGGTCTTTCTAGCCAACCAGCTCGGTCCTGACGAGCGGCGAAGCTACGCCGAATGGGAAGGGCTCGTGTGCCTGCTGACCCGCGCCGAGGACCTGTTGAAGGCCGGCGCAATCGATCTCACCCAGCATGAGGCGCTGTGGTGGCAAGCCTACGACCGTCTTGAGGAGTGCACGCGTGCCTGAATTTCTGCAACAGATCCCCGCGATCGTGGGGCCCGCATCAATCATGGTGTCCGTCTATTACTGGCACCGACGTGGGCAGCGGCAGACGACCCGGCGTGGCCACAGATAGACAGAGCTGGCGTCAACCTGGCATCAATGTTTCCTGTGATCGCGTAAAGGAAGCGATAGGAACCATTCAAATCGCACGCACAACGGCGTAGACCGGATGTGTCGCTCCGGCAACAGCGCCGGTGCTCGGCAAAGAAAGCCACCGATGACCATCTCGGAAACGACTCGTATCGTTCGGGTGCGCACTGCGTACACGCCTGACGAAGTTCCAGCATGCGTGTCGTCTAGTGATCAAATCGATGTTGTCGCTCGATGCCAGCGGTGGCGAAAAGCGTTTCGAGGTTGCGGCGTCGCATATCCCGCGACCGTCCTCGCGATCCCATCCGCAGCTACGTGGGTACGTGAGCACGGGTGCCAGGTTGACGCGCACTCACCACAAGGCATTGCGTTCGCGTTGGCAGCGGGCGTACCGCCAGCGCGTGTGATCCTTCACTGCAACGGCGCAACCGGTCGCACCATCAGTGACGCGATCCGCCTAGGCGTCGGCCAGTTCATCGTGGACGGTGCAAGATCTGCCGCGATGTTGGCGGCGTGCGCGGATGACCCGCAGCATGTTGTCGTCGACGTAACCTGCAACGACGGTGACGAATTAGTTGCTGCCGCGCACGCCGCAGAGCCGTTGACCGTGACCGGTCTTTACCGCGAAGCGGAGAACGTCGAGGACGCCGTCGGGCCCATGTTCGAATGCATGGCCGACGCGCGGCGCCGCCGGGGCCTCCTGATGAGGCGGATCGGCGTCGCGGTGCCGGGCCGGCACTCCAGATCACCAGAGTTGCTGGCCGCGGCAATCTGCGACGCTGTCGAAGATTGCTGCGCTCGATTCAGGTTGCCCCGGCCGGCGGTGACCGTCTTCCCCGACTGGATCGCATTGACGCACGGGTCCGCGTAGCGTCGGCCCCCGCGCGTCCGTCATGATGTTAGGCGGCCTCACGATTTCGACGGAGGGCGCCGATGGGTCATGCCGAGCGACTGGCGCTGGTGCTCGCAGGCGGCGGTATCGCCGGAATCGCCTGGGAGACAGGAGTTCTGCTGGGTATTCAGGACGAAGCGCCGTCGGCTGCCCGCCGCCTGCTGGACGCGGACGTCCTGCTGGGCACGTCGGCAGGCTCGGCGGTGGCCGCGCAGATCTCCAGTGGCACACCGCTGGGGGAGCTGTACGAGCGGCAGCTGGCGCCTCCCGCGCACGAGATCGCTCCGCGCATCGACATCGACGAGTTGATCGAGCTCTTCGAGCATGCCAATGACACCGGTGTGCCGATATCCGAGAGACTGCGGTGGATTGGCGAGCATGCGGTGTCGGCGCCCACCGTGTCCGAAGAAGTGCGCCGGTCGGTGATCGCGCAGCGGCTGCCGTCGCACCAGTGGCCCGAGCGTCGCCTCGAGGTCACCGCGATCGACGTCGAAACGGGCGAGCGGGTGCTATTCGACCGGGATAGTGGCGTGTCGCTCGTCGACGCCGTTGCCGCCAGCTGCGCGGTGCCTGTGGTGTGGCCGCCGGTGACGATCGGGACGCGGCGGTTTATGGACGGCGGCGTGGGCAGCAGCGCGAACGTGGACGCGGTGAGTGACTGCCGACGCGTTGGTGATGCTGTCGCCGACGCCTGAGCCGGGATTCTCGCCGTTCGGCCGGAGCCTGGCCGATGAGCTGGCCGAACATCCGGGCCGCACGTTGGGCGTCTTCGCCGACGAGGCGTCGGTCGCGGCGTTCGGTCGCAACCCGCTCGACCCCGCGTGTCGCGCCCCGTCGGCGGTCGCGGGCCGCGAGCAGGGCTGGCGGGACGCAGCGAAGGTCGCTGCCTTCCTCGATGACGGCCGTTGAACGTTTCTGCGCACCCACAGGGGTATCTCTCTTCTCCACTACTCAGCGAAGATGAGGTGCGGAAATGGCGACAGCTTCTGCCGGCAGCACTGCCGGACGTCAGGACCGCTGGGCGACGGTCCAAGGAGCCGCGCTCGTGGTTGGTGCGGTGTTCTTACTGGTCGGGATCCTCGGGTTCATTCCCGGCGTCACCGACTACGGCGGCGGCATGAAAGTCGCCGGCCATGAATCTGGGGCGATGCTGCTGCACCTGTTCCGCGTGTCGGTACTTCACAACGTCGTGCACTTGCTCTTCGGTGTCGCCGGGCTACTGATGGCGCGGACGGTCAACGGAGCTCGCACCTTCCTGGTCGGCGGCGGCGTCATCTACCTCGTCTTGTGGATCTACGGCCTGCTGATCAAACCGGACAGCGCCGCCAATTTCATTCCGGTCGACACCGCGGACAACTGGCTGCATTTCGCGCTGGGCGTCGGCATGGTTCTGCTCGGCGTGCTGCTCAGTCGCGCGGCCGTCCGCAACCGCCGCGTCGGCCGCGAAGCCTGAGCCGCCAGCGTTGAATCGCCATCGAGGCACGAACAAAGCGAATGGCAAACGCTACTTGACGCCTGCCTCCTGCTTACACGCCTCGATCTCCTCGAGGCTGGGCAGAGGCAAAACGTGCTTCGTTTCGGCTTCGTGAAGGCAGTTTTCGTACTTAGCCTTTTTGGATTCTTGCGACTGTTTCTGCAATTCGTGGGTTCCCCAGGCGATGCCTAACACCACCACGAGGCAGACCAGGATCGCAGCGGCGAAATCCTTCCTCGTTGGCTGCCTCCACCGCGAAAATTACGACCGCATGCATCAAGGCTAGCCATAGAGGATTGGTGCAGCTCACAGGGTGTGCAACTGTGAGGACTCGAAAACCGGGGCGACCACCACCTTGCGGCGGACTCCCGACTGCGACAGTCAAGTCGAACTTTGCCCGGTTACCCCCGCCTCCTTGGCGGCCGAGGAACGAAAAACGATGTCCGCGAGCAATACTCGGCGAAGCCAGGCCGATTCCTCATGTACTTCTCGGTCAGCCGTCCGCCCGTGACGTAGGCCAGCAGATAGGTCATCAACACCGGCGAGAGCACCGTCGTCACCGACAACCAGTCCGCGATCGACACCAGCCACAACCCCCACCAGACCGCGGCGTCACCGAAGTAGTTGGGATGCCGAGTCCAGGCCCACAGCCCACGGTCCATGATCACGCCGCGTCCGGCCGGGTCGGACTTGAACACCCGCATCTGATGATCGCCGACCGCTTCGAAAGTCAGCCCAACCGCCCACACCAGCACCCCTACCACCAACACGGTAGCAGCACAGTGGGCGTTGGCCCCAATACCGCCGAAAGCTGCAGCGGTAGAGAGACAAACCACGTCGCAGCCGCCTGCACGACGAAGATCTTGCGTAGCACGGTACCGGCGGAGAAGTCACCCTTCAGCAGGTCGCGGTATCGCTGATCCTCTCCCTGGCCGCGGGAACGGACGTAGAGGAACCCGGCGAGACGGAGCCCCCACGCCGCGGTCAGCCCGAAGAGCAGTATCCGCCGGAACAAGTCGCCCGAACCCACGTGCAGCCGCTACCGCCGCGATAGCGACAAAGCCTATGCCCCAGGCGATGTCGACGATGTTGTAGCGGCCGATCCGTCGAGCGATCAAGAATGTCGCCCCGTGAACCACCACGACAGAGACCGCGGCCGCACCGGCCACCAGCGCCAGATTCACTCGGGGCTGCCGTCCGTGTCGGTCGGCTGCTCGGAGTCGGCCTCAGCATAATCATGCTGCGCCTCATAGGAATCCAGCACCTGGCGGGCCAGCATCTGTCCGATGTCGATCATGTCGGCAGCACGGTGGAAGTCGAGGCTTCGCGACGACGTGCGCGGTACTTCGATCAGGATGTCAGGCGGATACGAGGCGAGATGATGACGCGCCAGCGCCGTCTGCATGATGTCGATGGTGCGGTTCATCACCTCGAAACTGCCGAGCTTCGGCACCATCGCCGAGGCCGTCGCCAAATCGGCGTCGTCCTGAGAAGCCTCAGCCAACTCCTCGTCGACCTCGTCGTCCCTCCCGGTGCTGAAGCGGTTCAACACCGAACGCGCAGCGGGAGTTTCCAACAGCGCGGACGTGCTGCGCACCAACCGGTTGAACAACTCTGCGGCTGCATTCGGTTCATCTCCTGTGCGACGGTAGCGATTGTTCTCGGTGCCGTCACCGCTGAGGCTCACCGCGATGGTCACGTCCGCGTTCGTTCCCGCCAACGGGCCGACCGGAAGCGGGTCCAGAATGCCACCATCCGCCAGCACCCGGCCGTCGGAGATGTATGGCGAGATCATGCCCGGGATCGCGATCGAGGCGCGAATAGCAACGTCCAGGGGTCCGCGCTGCAGCCACAGCGATTTCCCGCTGATGAGGTCCGTGGTCACCGCGGTGTACGGGATCGGCAGATCCTCGATCTGCGCCTCGCCCAGCAGGTCCCGGACCACGTCCAGCACCTTCTCGGCGCGGAAGAAGCCCGGGCCGCGCCACGCGGGATCGAGCAACCGCAGGACTCCGCTCTGGCTCAAAGTCTTGGCCCAGTCCGTGAAGTCGTCCAGAGCGTTGGCCGCGTGCAACCCGCCCACCAGCGCACCCATGGAGGAGCCTGCGACGCCGACGATTTCGTAACCGCGATCGAGAAGTTCGTCGATCACGCCGATGTGGGCGTAGCCCCGCGCTCCGCCGCTGCCGAGCGCCAGTGCCACACGTTTGCCCTCCATAGCGACATTGTCCTCCGGGTCAGTCGCAGCCGCCCTCTGCGGCAGCCTTCGCCGCGACGATCACCCCGGCCTGCCGTTGCGGGCTCAGCTGAGTCCACGGGGTGTTCCACGTGCCGTTCTCACCGATCGCCGATGCCTGCACCATCGCAAGGTAAGGCTCGATCTGCGCCTGCGGGTCGCCCGGCTTGTCCTTCATCCATTCCCGCGCCCAATGGCAGGCCTGGTAATACTCCTCTTCGGTCGAACTGGCCGGCGCGTTCACCGACGTCGTCACGCCGTTCGGCGAGATTTCGACTCCAGCAGGCGCCGTCGACGGCGCTGCGGCCGTCGGCGGCTTGCCCTGTGGTGAAGACTTCTCGGACGACGAACATCCGGCCAGCACCAACGGGGCCGCAATAGTGGCCAAACACACGAGACCCTGCAACGGGCGCACAGCACTCATGTGTGCAAGACTATTTGCCGTGATGGGACACATCGGCACTCGGGAGTGTTGTCGGGCCTGACTGCCCGCCCCCCGATTCGTCCACCCCTCACTCGGAGTTCCCTCACATGTCCGCACCCTCCGTTGCGTTGCGTCCGTCCGCCATTCCCGCAGTACCCGGCCCGACCCGGCTGCGACTGCCCGACCTGCTGCACATCACCGACCAGGACGCCGACCACGTCTTGAGCGGCCGCTACGACCACCTCTTGCCCAGCGGCGGCGTCCCCGAAGACGAGCGATGGTTCACTCGGCTGCGCAGCGAAGACGAACTCGACGTCTGGCTCATCAGTTGGGTGCCCGGCGAGGCCACCGAGTTGCACGACCACTCCGGCTCCCTGGGCGCGTTGACTCTGCTGAGCGGCGCGCTGCACGAATCACGTTGGACCGGAGACGAATTGCGGCGCCGCCGGCTCACCGCGGGCGATCAAGCCGCGTTCCCGCTGGGCTGGGTGCACGACGTCACCTGGGCCCCCTCCGAGGTGAGCACCCCGACGCTGAGCGTGCACGCGTATTCCCCGCCGCTGACGGCGATGTCCTACTACGAGGTCACCGAGCGCCACACCTTGCGCCGGGTGCACACCAGGCTGACCCACAACCCGGAGGGCCGATGAGCCGCATCGACGACGTCCTCGCCACCGCACGGAGCCGGCTGCGCAGGCTCGAGGCAGCCGACGTGCCCTCCGCCGTGCGCCGGGGAGCGGTGCTCGTCGACATCCGCCCGCAGGCGCAGCGCCAGCGCGAAGGCGACGTGCCCACGGCACTTGTCATCGAGCGCAACGTGCTGGAGTGGCGCTGCGACCCCACCAGTGACGCCCGCCTGCCCGAGGCCGTCGACGACGACGTCGAATGGGTGGTGCTCTGCTCGGAGGGCTACACCTCGAGCTTGGCGGCGGCGGCTCTGCAGGACCTCGGGCTGCACCGCGCCACCGACGTCGTCGGCGGCTACCGCGCCCTGCACCAGACGGGCGTGCTGGCCGTGCTCACTCGGGCGCCTTGACCACCTCGCGCAGCCGCTCCGTCTTCTCCGGTGTCCAGCCGGGCGGTTGCAGGATCGCCGCCCACGCGTTGACGACGTCGCGAACGTAGCGGTGCCCGTGTCCGTCGGGCACATCCACGGCGACCGCCATGTCGGCCGACACCTGCAAGAACGTCACGATCGGAAACCAGAACATGTCATGCGGCCGGTCGTAACCGGCGGGTTCGCGCAGCCAGTCCGGTTCGGAGAACAGCAGGTCGGGGTTCCACCAGGTGATCGGATCGGACGCGTGCTGCAGATACACCACCCGGGGGTTACTCCACGGGTCCGCCGGCCGGCCGAGGTTGTCCGCGCGTGCGGCGAAGCGCACGTTGTAACCCTCTTGGAAGATCGGCAGCCACTCCGGCGATCCGGGATCGCGGTTGTCGGTCGCCTCCTGCCACATCGTGTTGTTGAACGTCGGGCCGGAGAACAACGCACCGTCGGTGCGGGCGACGATGTTGTTGACGGACAGGAACGGCGCCTCCCCACCGAACGACCCCAGGCTCTCGCCGAACACGACGAGCTTGGGCCGCTGCCCTTCCGGAAGCGCGCGGATCCGCGCCGAGACCGCCTCGAACAACGCCTGCCCGGCGTGCCGCGCGTTCTCCTTGTCAACGAGGAACGACAGCCAGCTCGGCAAGAACGAGTACTGCATGGACACGATCGCGCTGTCGCCGTTGAACATGTACTCGATCGCCTCGGCCTCTGCTGCATTGATCCAGCCGGTTCCGGTGGTGGTGGCCACCGCGACGACCTTGCGCTTCAGCCCGCCCGTGCGCTCCAGCTCGCGGGCGGCCAGTTCCGCGGCGTCGTCGATGTCGTCGGCCGATTCCAAGCCCGCGTATGCACGGATTGGTTCGACCGCCGCTGCGCCGTTGAACTTCGAGAGCTTCTCGACGCTCGGAGCGCCGTCGACGAAGATGCGGCCCTGGTTGCCCAGCGAGGCCCACGTCACCAGCGAGCCCGGTCCGCCCGAGCGAAGGGGGGTGGTCGGCGGCGGGCTGTCCGGGTCCATCTCGTTGTTGACGGCCTCGAAGGTGCTGTTCATCGTGGTCATGGCGAACCGCAGGATGACACCGTTGAGGATCGCGATGAACAGCGCGATCACCAGTGCTACCGCGACGACGGCCGAAACACGAGGCGGCGCAACGCGATTCAGCTGCCGTACCAGAAATCGGATAGACTTGCCGATCAGTTGCCCGATCTCGACGAACACGAACAAGATGACGATCGACAGGATCGCGGCGACCGGATAGTCGTGCCACTTCAGATGCGGCACACCCATCAAGTCGCGGACGTGGTTCTGCCAGAGGTGAAACCAGATGATCATGCCGATGGTGCCGACGATGCCGACTCCCACCAGGATCACCCACGCGATGCGCGGTGGCTTCGGACTGCTGTCTTTCGACAGCATGAACCGCACCAGCCACACCGCGAACACGCCGACCGCGTAGCCGGTCGCGCCCGCCGCACCGCTCACCAAGCCCTGGAACAACGGTCCGCGCGGCAGTAGCGACGGCGTCATCGACAACCACAGGAACACCAGGCCGACCGCGGTTCCGGTGAACGTGTAGCGGCGCTGCCACCAGTCCGGCTTCTCGGCGGCTGGCTCTTCGTCGGTTGACTCTTCGGCGGCCTGGGTGTCGGTCATGTGCCCCATCTTCAGCGGTGAGTGAAGTTCGGGGTGCGTTTCTCGACAAACGCGGCCATGCCCTCGCTCTGATCCTCGGTCGCGAACGCGGAGTGGAACAGCCGGCGCTCGTACAGCAGGCCTTCCGACAGGGGTGATTCAAATGCGCGGTTGACCGCCTCCTTGGCCATCCGGGACGCCGACAACGACATCTGTGCGACGGTGGTGGCGACCGACATCGCCTCGCGCTGCAGTTCGTCGGCAGGCACCACCCGCGACACCAGCCCGCTGCGTTCGGCTTCGGCGGCGTCCATGTTGCGTCCGGTGAGGATCATGTCCATCGCCTTGGCCTTCCCGATCGCGCGGGTGAGCCGCTGCGAGCCACCCATTCCGGGCAGCACACCGAGTTTGATCTCGGGCTGGCCGAATTTGGCTGTGTCGGCCGCGATCAGCACGTCGCACATCATCGCCAGCTCGCAGCCGCCGCCCAATGCGTACCCGGATACGGCCGCGATCGTCGGCGTACGCACCGCGGCGAACTTGCCCCAAGCCGCGAAGTAGTCGGCGGCGAACACGTCCGCGAACGACAGCGAAGCCATCTCCTTGATGTCGGCGCCGGCCGCGAACGCTTTGGCGGAACCGGTGACGATGATCGCGCCGACGCCGGGGTCGGCGTCGAGTTCGGCTGCGGCCGTGGTTACTTCGACCATAACCTGGCCGTTGAGCGCATTCAGCGCCTCCGGCCGGTTCAGCGTGATGGTCGCAACCCGGTCCTGGCGGTCGACGAGGATGGTCTCGTAAGTCATCGGTTGGAGTCCCTTCTAGAACGTCAGATCATTCTCGGCAGGCGCGAAGAACGCCTCGACGTCCGCAGCGCTGACAGCCGAAAAAGAGAGCGGCGACCACTTCGGGTTGCGGTCCTTGTCGATGACCTGCGCACGGATTCCCTCCACCAGATCGTGTGAGCGCAACGTCGCGCACGACACCCGATACTCTTGGCGCAGAACGTCTTCCAGCGTGTCGAGCCTGGCTGCTCGGCGCACGGCTGCCAACGCCACCGCGAGGGCGGTGGGAGAACGGGTGGCGATCAGGTTGGCGGCGTCATTGGCAGGGCCGGCGTCGTGTCCGCGCAGCGCCGCGACGATGTCGGCGACGGTCTCGCCGCATAGCATTCGTCGATCCAAGCTGCGTTGTGCCACAAGATTGCTCGACGGCGGTGCGACGGCGTAGTTCTTCAGGGCGTCGTCGAGCCCGTCGGCGGCGATCGCCTGGGCGAAGTCGTCGAGTACCTGGTGCGGGACGTAGTGGTCGGCGAAACCCATTGCGATGGCGTCGGATCCAGAGAAGGGTGCGCCGGTGAGGGCGACGTGCAGGCCCAGATTCCCGGGCGCGCGTGACAGGTAGTAAGTGCCGCCGACGTCGGGGACGAAGCCGATGCCGACCTCCGGCATCGCCACCTTCGAGGTGTCGGTGACGACGCGCGTGCTGGCGTGCACGCCGATGCCGACACCGCCGCCCATCACGATGCCGTCCATCAGAGCCACGTAAGGCTTGGGATAGCGGGCGATGTAGTGGTTGAGGAGGTACTCGTCGTGCCAGAACTGCCTGGTTTCGCTGCCGCCGTCGGTGTGGACGCTGTCGTAGATCGCGACGATGTCGCCGCCCGCGCACAGCCCACGCTCGCCCGCACCCCGGACCACCACCGCGTCGACGTCGTCGTCGTCGGCCCAGTCCCGCAGCACGGAGTGCATGGTGGTGACCATCGAATGGGTCAGCGAGTTGATGGCTTTGGGCCGGTTCAGCGTCAAGTAGCGGATGCCGTCGGTGGCGTGGGTCAAGATTTCGTCGTCGGAGCGAGGCTCGCCCGAGCGACCATCAGCAGAGTCACCCGTCACGTGGAAGCAATTTAGATCGTCTCCCCAGGTCGATCGCCCGCGGGTATGGTTTGGGCTGAATAGCACGGCCCGGGAACTGACAGCGACCTGTCAATCGTTAGACCGTTGTTCTCGGTCACAGCACACGGAGAGGGGAACCGACGGTGCGGGAGTCAAGCAACCCGGTATTTCGGTCGCTGCCCAAGCAGCAAGGCGGATACGCGCAGTTCGGCCCTGGCTACGCCGCGGGCGCTCAGCAGGTTTACCAGGGCTATCAAGCCGAGCCCTACGTTCAGCAGGGCGTTTCGCGTCCGCTGACCATCGACGACGTCGTCACGAAGACCGGCATCACCCTCGGTGTGCTGTCGCTCGTGGCGGTGGTGTCGTACTTCCTGGTCGGCAGCAACATCGCGTTGGCGATGCCGTTCACGATGGTGGGCGCGCTCGGCGGTCTGGTGTTGGTGCTGGTTGCGACGTTCGGTCGCAAGCAGGACAACCCGGGCATCGTGCTCAGCTACGCCGCACTCGAGGGCCTGTTCCTCGGTGCGATCTCGTGGCTGTTCGGCAACGTCGTCGTCTCGGGCGGCAACGCCGGTGCGTTGATCACTCAGGCGGTCCTCGCGACCATGGGTGTGTTCGCCGGCATGCTCGTCGTCTACAAGACAGGCGCCATCCGCGTGACGCCGAAGTTCACCCGGATGATCGTGGCGGGCCTCTTCGGTGTGCTCGTGCTGATGCTCGGCAACCTCGTGCTGTCGCTGTTCGGCGTCGGCGGCGGTGAAGGCATGGGACTTCGCAGCGGCGGCCCGATCGCGATCATCTTCTCGCTGGTCTGCATCGGCCTCGCGGCGTTCAGCTTCCTCATCGACTTCGACGCGGCCGACCAGATGATCCGCGCCGGTGCGCCTGAGAAGGCGGCGTGGGGCATCGCGCTCGGCCTCACGGTCACGCTGGTGTGGCTGTACCTCGAAATCCTGCGTCTGCTCAGCTACTTTCAGAGCGACTAGCTGACTCGCACGCGAAAGGCCCGGCACTGCGGTGCCGGGCCTTTCTTTCTCTCGTGGGTCGAGTGTGCGCCGAGGGCGTGGGCTACTCGCACTTTTCCGCCGCAGACGCAGAGTCAACGGCATGTCGGTGCCCGGTGGCAGATTGCCGGCATGGGGGAGGGACCATTCATCGGCAGTGACGCGCTGGCCGCCGGAGTGGTGAGCCGACATGAACTGCGGCGCTATTACCGCGCCATCATGCCGAACGTCTACCTCGACAAGCGGGTACAACCCACGCTGCGCGACCGGACGATCGCGGCGTCGCTCTGGTCGGGCAAGCAGGCGGTGGTAGCCGGCGTGGCGGCTTCCGCGGTGCACGGTGCCAAGTGGGTCGACGACGATGCGCGGATCGAATTGATCTGGCGAAATGCCCGAGCGCCTCGTGGGGTCATTACTCGTGACGAGTTGCTGCTCGACGACGAATTCCGTTCGCTTGACGGGCTGCTCGTGACGACGCCTGAGCGCACGGCTTTCGACCTCGGCCGACGAGGCCGCGTCGGTGCTGCCGTCGCAAGACTCGATGCGCTTGCGGCGGCCACGGGATTCAAGGTTGCCGATGTCGGGGTACTTTCACGCCGTCACCGCCACACCCGAGGCCTTCGCCAACTTGAAGTCGCACTAGACCTTGTCGACGACGGCGCGCAGTCGCCGAAGGAAACGTCGTTGCGGCTCTTGCTCATCCGTTACGGATTCCCGCGGCCGCAAACCCAGATACCCGTACTCAGCCCCGACGGCCTACGGACGTACTACCTCGACATGGGATGGGAGGACATCAAGCTGGCAGTCGAATACGACGGCGACCAACACCGCACCGACCCAGTCCAATTCGCTTACGACATTCGTCGTCGCGACGATCTTCACGAACTGGGCTGGACCGACATCAGGGTGACGGCCCGCCACCATTTCGCCGACGTGATCGAACGCGTGCGGCGTTCATGGGATTCGCGCTGCTGCTGACTCTGCGTTGAGGGCGTGGCCTTCTCGCACTTTTGCGCCATAGACGCAGAGTCAACGGCGAGAGCGCAACGCCAACTAAGACAGCCGCTCCACGATCATCGCCATGCCCTGGCCGCCGCCGACGCACATGGTCTCCAGCCCGAACGTCTTGTCATAGGTCTGCAGGTTGTTCAGCAGCGTGGCGGTGATCCGCGCGCCAGTCATCCCGAACGGGTGCCCCAACGCGATCGCCCCGCCCGAGACGTTCAGCTTCTCCTCGTCGATGCCCAGCTCCCGTGCCGAGCCGAGCACCTGCACCGCGAACGCCTCGTTGATCTCGACCAGGTCGATGTCGTCGATCGACATGCCCGCGTTCGCCAGCGCTTTGCGCGTCGCCTCGATGGGCCCGAGGCCCATGATCTCCGGCGACAGCCCGGACACGCCGGTGGCGACGATGCGCGCCAACGGCGTCAACCCCAGCTCGCGCGCCTTGGCGTCCGAGAGGATCACCACGGCCGCGGCGCCGTCGTTCAGCGGGCACGCGTTACCTGCGGTGATGGTGCCGTTCGGCCGGAACACCGGCTTGAGCTGGCTGACCTTCTCGTAGGTGGTGCCGGCACGCGGGCCGTCGTCGGTCGATACGACAGTCCCGTCCGGCAGTGTGACGGGCACGATCTCGCGCTCGAAGAAGCCGTTGTCGATCGCGTGCTCGGCCCGGTTCTGCGAACGCACACCCCAGTGGTCCTGGTCCTCGCGGCTGATACCGGTAAGCAGCGCAACGTTTTCCGCGGTCTGGCCCATCGCGATGTAGACGTCGGGCAACACGCCGTCCTCGCGCGGATCGTGCCACGAATCGGCGCCCGCAGCGGACTGCAACGTCCGTTCCTCGGCGTCGGCGAACACCGGATTGTGCGTGTCCGGCCAGCCGTCCGACGTGCCCTTGGGGAAGCGCGACACGGTTTCGACGCCTGCGGAGACGAACGCGCTGCCCTCGCCGGCCTTGATCGCGTGGAACGCCATGCGAGTGGTCTGCAACGACGACGAGCAGTAGCGGTTGACGGTGGTGCCGGGCAGGAAGTCGTATCCCAGCTGGACCGCGACCGCACGGCCGATGTTGAAGCCCGCCTCTCCGCCGGGCTGCCCGCAGCCCATGATCAGGTCGTCCAAGTCGTGCGGGTCCAGCGCGGGCACCTTGTCGAGCGCGGCGCGCACCATCTGTGCGGCGAGGTCGTCGGGCCGCATGTCCACCAGCGAGCCCTTGCCGGCGCGGCCAATCGGTGAACGGGCGGTCGAAACGATGACGGCTTCGGGCATGACGCCTCCTGTGGTGACGGATCTAAGACGAACCTAGCCCGCAGGCATCACGACGGGTGCCGGCACCCCGGTGGTGGGTCGCCACATCCGCGTGAGCAGCCGCAGCCGACTGCTCAGCGTGCGCGCTTCGGCGGCCCGCGAGACCCATGGCAGCTCGGGCACCGGCCCGCCCGTCCACTCGCCCAACGCATTGCACAACGCCGGGAAGAGCTGCTTGGCCGCCAGGGCGTAGCCCGCCGCCGACGGGTGGTACATGTCGTCCGAGAACAGCAGTTCGGGAGCCTGGAGAAACTCGGGTGCGAGCAGGTCGGCCAGCGGCACCGGGATGCCGCCCGCGGCGCGGACGGCGGCGGCCTGCGCGCGCGCCAGCCGTAGTCCCCAGGTGCGCGCGGCCCACCGCAGAGGCTGCGGAATCGCGGTGATCACACCGAAATCCGGGCAGGTGCCGACGACGACGACCGCGCCGGCTGCCCGCAGCCGCCGAACGGCTGCGCCGAGGCGACGGGCCGACGGGGCGATGCCGTTGAGCACGGTGATGTCGTTGGCGCCGACCATGATGACCGCGGCGTCGGGGTGCGGCCCGGCGACGAACATGGCGTCCACTTGCCCGGACAGCCCCTTCGACGTGGCGCCTGGAATAGCCTTGGTGCTCAACCGTATTCGCTTACCGGTTTCATCTGCGAGCGCACGGGCCAGCAGCACGCCGGGCACGTCGTCGGCGTAGCGGCAACCCAAACCCGTTGCGGTGGAGTCACCGAAGACCATCAGATGCAAGTCGAACGGCACGCCGCGAGACCACCGTTCGACGGCACCACCGCCCGGTGTGTACACACCATCCGCGCGGGGCGGCGCGTCCCAGGTTCTCGGGATGACGCTACGGGCGTGATCGGCCTGCCCGCTCAGAAAGTTTCGCGCGCCGACGTATGCGCCACCGGAGGAGGCGAGCACTCCCAGGGCCGCCATCGCGATAGTCGACCGGCGCGGTGCGCGGATGCCCACGACCCAAGTCTAGGTGCGAAGACGGCCGGATCCGGTTGCGAAACGGCGATGAGACCACAGGCGTGGCGAGAACTTTCAGGGCGATCACGAGGCAATATCGGATCCGGTATCAAAACATGTTTGTCGGTTGTTGAATCGGTTACAGATGACAAGCTAAGTTACCGGGAATTGACGTCGCGACCCGTGGTACCCGGCCCTACAACGGCGTAGGAGTGTGACATGACCGCAGCAGGTAAGGTCTCGGGGTCGCCCCGCGCTCATATCGGCGCAGGTCGTGCGCTCAAAGCCCGCAGGTACCCGGTCAGTAAGGGCACGCCGGTCGAGGTGGTCGAAGACGGGCCCAGCATCGCCGGTCGTCTGGCCTGGCTGGGTGCCCGGCTGACAATCCGACCGACACTGACAGTTGGAAGCCATATTCCTTTCCTGCCCTGGCCATGGGGTCTGGTCGACTTTGCCGCGAGGGCAATGCTGCCGATCCCGGGCACCGTGCGCGCAACGGTCAAATTGCCGCACAGCACAGCACAACTCGTCCGGGCCAAGGGTGTGCTCCCGGCCGACGGCAAGCGCCGGGTCGTTCTGTACCTGCACGGCGGCGCGTTCCTGACCTGCGGAACCAACACGCATGGCCGGCTCACCACGATGATCTCCCACTACGCCGACTCGCCCGTGCTGGTGGTCAACTACCGGAAGATCCCGAAGCACTCGATCGGGCTGGCCATCGACGACTGCTACGACGGCTACCAGTGGCTGCGCGAACTGGGCTATGCGCCGGATCAGATTGTGCTCGCCGGAGATTCGGCCGGAGGGTATCTCGCGCTCGCACTCGCCGAGCGGTTGCTCGACGAGGGCGAGGAACCCGCGGCGATGGTGTCGCTGTCGCCGCTGATGCACCTGGAGATGAATCACAAGAAAGCGCATCCGAACATCCGGAGCGATGCGATGTTCCCGCCCAAGGCTTTTGACGCACTGGTGGAAATCATCGCGCGAGCAGCGGCCGCCCGGATCGTCGACGGTGAGCCCGAAGACGTCTACGAGCCGCTGGATCATGTCGAGCCGGGCCTGCCCCCGACGCTCATTCACGTGTCCGGCTCCGAGGTGCTGCTCCACGACGCCCGGTTGGCTGCGCGCCGGCTCGCCGCCGCCGGCGTACCCGCCGAAGTGCGGATCTGGCCGGGCCAGATGCACGTGTTCCAGTTGTGCGCACCACTCGTGCCCGAGGCGGTGCGGTCGCTGCGGCAGATCGGCGAGTACATCCGGGAAGCCACGGGTTAACCGCAACTGCGATCATGGATGCATGCGGATTGCCCGGCACATCAGCGAGCTGATCGGCAACACCCCTCTGGTCGAGTTGCACTCGGTCGTCCCTGAAGGGGCGGGCAGGGTCGTCGCCAAGGTCGAATATCTCAATCCCGGCGGCAGCGTGAAGGACCGGATCGCCGTGAAGATGATCGACGCCGCCGAAGCCAGCGGCGAGTTGCGTCCCGGCGGAACCATCATCGAGCCCACGTCCGGCAACACCGGCGTCGGACTGGCCCTGATCGCTCAACAGCGGGGCTACAAGTGCATCTTCGTCTGCCCGGACAAGGTCAGCGAGGACAAGCAGAACGTGCTGCGGGCGTACGGCGCCGAAGTCGTCGTCTGCCCGACGGCCGTCCCACCCGCTCACCCCGACAGCTACTACAGCGTGTCCGACCGGCTGGTCGAAGAGATCGACGGAGCATGGAAGCCCGACCAGTACTCGAATCCGAACGGGCCGGCCAGTCATTACGAGACGACGGGGCCGGAGATCTGGGCTGACACTGACGGTGCCGTGACGCATTTCGTCGCCGGCATCGGTACCGGCGGAACGATCACGGGAGCCGGCCGGTACCTCAAGGAGGTTTCGAAAGGCGGAGTTCGCGTCATCGGCGCCGACCCTGAAGGCTCCGTGTACTCGGGCGGCACCGGGCGCCCGTACCTGGTCGAAGGTGTGGGAGAGGACTTCTGGCCGGCCGCGTACGACCGGACTGTTCCCGACGAGATCATCGCCGTTTCGGACGCCGACTCGTTCGAGATGACCAGGCGGTTGGCTCGCGAAGAGGCGCTGCTGGTTGGCGGTTCGTGCGGCATGGCGGTGGTCGCGGCGGTGAAGGTGGCCGAAAAGGCCGGTCCCGACGCGCTCGTGGTGGTGTTGCTGCCCGACGGCGGACGCGGCTACATGTCGAAGATCTTCAACGACGATTGGATGTCGTCGTACGGATTCCTGCGCACCCGGCTCGACGGGTCGGTCGCCCAGCCGACCGTCGGAGATGTGTTGCGCGGCAAGTCCGGTGCGCTGCCGGACCTGGTGCACACCCATCCGTCGGAGACGATTCGCGACGCGATCGGCATTCTGCGCGAATACGGCGTGTCGCAGATGCCGGTCGTCGGGGCCGAACCACCGGTAATGGCAGGGGAAGTCGCCGGCAGCGTCTCCGAACGTGAGCTGCTGTCAGCGGTGTTCGAAGGGCGTGCCAAGCTCGCGGACGCGGTGGGGCAGCACATGAGCCCGCCGATGCCGATGATCGGCACCGGTGAACTGGTGGGCAGTGCGGCGAAGACGTTGCGAGAGTGCGACGCGCTGATGGTCGTCGAGGAAGGCAAGCCCGTCGGCGTGATCACGCGCCAGGATCTTCTCGGATTCCTGTCCGGGAAGTGGCCGTCAGGGCTAGCGCGGCACGTTCGCGCCGATTCGTCGCTTACCGGGTTCTGGAGCGCCTTCTCGGGTATGGTGAGCACCGCTTCACCGGGCACTCGCTTCAAGAGGAAGGCGACAATGACCGAACAACCGCCAGGTAGTTACCCGCCGCCACCGCCCGAAGGCTATCCGCCTCCGCCACCGTCGCAAGGCGGCGGTTATCCACCACCTGCCTCCGGCTATCCCGGAGCTGCTCCCGCCGCCGGTACCAACGGGCTGGCCATCGCGTCATTGGTGTGCTCTGTCGTCGGCGTCTTGTGTGGCATCGGATCGATAGCCGGAATCGTGCTGGGCATCATCGCGCTGAACCAGATCAAGCAGACCGGTCAGGGGGGTCGCGGTCTCGCGCTGGCCGGCATCATCGTGGGCGCGGTTTTGTTGGCGCTCGGCGTGATTGGCTACATCGTCTATTTCTCCTCACAGTAGCGTCAGGACCAGTCGGTCCCAAATCTCAACGCCACCAGGACAATTCGATCTAGAAGGGGATCATGACCGATCAGCCGCCTGGCGGATACCCGCCGCCTCCGCCGCCGCAGGGTGGCGGCTACCCACCGCCCCAGCCGCCGTCAGCGGGAGGCTATTCGACGCCGCCGCCACCTCCCCAGGGTGGACAGGGCGGTTTACCAATCGCCGCCGCCGCAGGGCGGTGGTTACCCGCCGCCGCCGCAGGGCGGTGGTTACCCGCCGCCGCCGCAGGGCGGTGGTTACCCGCCGCCGCCGCAGGGTGGCGGTTACCCGCCGCCGCCGCAGAGTGGCGGTTACCCGCCGCCCGGGGGCTACCCGCCCGCCGGCGGCTATGGCGCCGATCAGCAGTACAACGTCGGTGACGCTTTCTCTTGGGCGTGGAACAAGTTCAGCAAGAACGCCGCCCCCCTGATCGTCGCGACACTGGTCTACGGGTTGATCCTGAGCGCGTTGTACGGAATTTTCCTGGGTCTTGCCTTTGCAGTCTCCCCGGCACCCGTCACCACCTACGAGACGTACGACACCGGCTTCTCGTACGAGACGAGTTCGAGTTTCGGTGTGGCCAGTTACCTGATGTTGAGCCTCGGCGGCCTGGTGTTCATGATTGTCGCCGCCGCGATCAGCTCCGCCTACGTCAGCAGCCTGCTGGACATCGCCGACGGCCGTCCTGTCGCCATCGGCGACTTCTTCAAGCCGCGCAATTTCGGCAGCGTCCTCGTCGCGGGCGTGATCGTCGGCGTCGCGACCTATATCGGCTTCGCGCTGTGCGTCATTCCGGGCCTCATCGTCGGCTTCTTGACGATCTTCACGACGTTCGTGTTGCTCGACCGCAACCTCGCGCCGATCGACGCGATCAAGGCGAGCAGCCAGATAGCCAGGGCACACGTCGGCGACACGATCATCGCGTGGCTGCTCAGCTCCTTGATCGTCGCGGTCGGGGTCGCGGTCTGCTACATCGGGATCATCGTCACCGGGCCGATCGGCGCCTTGTTCATGACGTACAGCTATCGCCGCATCAGCGGCGGTCAGGTCGCGCCGGCGACGCCGTAGATAGCTGCTAGCGGAAAGCGCTGACCCCGGTCAGCGCTTCTCCGATCACGAGCTGGTGCACCTCCGAGGTGCCCTCGTAGGTCAGCACCGACTCGAGGTTGTTGGCATGGCGCATCACCGGGTACTCCAGCGTGATGCCGTTGGCGCCCAACAGCGTTCGGCATTGCCGTGCGATGGCGATCGCTTCCCGGACGTTGTTGAGCTTTCCGACGCTCACCTGGTCGGGCCGAATTCTGCCGGCGTCTTTGAGGTGGCCGAGATGCAGCGCCAGCAGTTGCGCCTTGGCGAGTTCGACGGCCATGTCGGCGAGCTTGGCCTGCGTCAGCTGGTAAGCCGACAGCGGCTTGTCGAAGACCTCGCGCGTGCCCACGTAGTCGAGTGTCGCCTGCAGGCAGTCCCGGGCCGCGCCGACGGCGCCGAACACGATCCCGAACCGGGCCTCCGACAGGCAGGCCAGCGGGCCCGACAAACCGCGCGCCTCAGGCAGTTTCGCGTCTGCCGGCAGTCGAAGGTCGTCGAAGGCCAGCTCGGATGTGATCGACGCGCGCAGCGACAGCTTGTGCGACATCGTGCGTGCGGAAAACCCCGGCGTATCGGTCGGGACGACGAAGCCCGCGATACCTTCGTCCGTCCTCGCCCAGACGACCGCGACGTCGGCGACGGTGCCGTTGGTGATCCACATCTTGGAGCCGTTGAGAATCCAGTCGCTGCCGTCGCGGCGCGCGGTCGTGCGCATGCCGGCGGGATTGGACCCGAAGTCCGACTCGGTCAGCCCGAAACAGCCGATCGCCTCGCCGGCGGCCATTGGCGGCAGCCACCGCTCGCGCTGCTCTTCGGAGCCGTGCCGGTGGATCGCGAACATCGCCAACGAGCCCTGCACGGAAACCAGGCTGCGCAGGCCGCTGTCCACCGCCTCCAGTTCCTGGCACACCAGCCCGTACGCGGTAGCCGACGACCCTGAGCAGCCGTAGCCCGTCAGGTGCATGCCGAGCAGGCCCAGCTTTCCCAGGTCGGCAGCCAACTCGCGGGCCGGCATCTCGCCGGACTCGAACCAATCGGCGATGTGCGGGCGCAAGCGTTGTTCGCCGAACCGGCGAACCGTGTTGCGCAACTCGATCTCTTCGGCAGACAGCAAGGAGTCGACGTCAAGCAGGTCGTCGATCGTGGCGGCGGTACCCATGCCCCATGTCTACACGCCGCCGATAGGCTCAGACACCATGGCCGAGAAGCGCAGAGGTTTGGCGACGAGGGCGATCCATGCCGGCTACCGGCCCGACCCGGCCACCGGAGCCGTCAACACCCCGATCTATGCCAGCTCCACGTTCGCCCAGGACGAGGTCGGCGGCCTGCGCGGTGGCTACGAGTACTCGCGCACCGGTAACCCCACCCGCACGGCGCTGGAGGCGTCGCTGGCGGCGGTGGAGGACGCGTCGTTCGGACGGGCCTTCAGCTCGGGGATGGCCGCCACCGACTGCGCGTTGCGCGCGCTGCTGCGCCCCGGCGTCCATGTCGTGATCCCCAACGACGCGTACGGCGGAACGTTTCGGCTCATCGACAAGGTGTTCACGCTGTGGGGAGTGACGTACACCGCGGTTCCGCAGTCGGATCTCGACGCGGTGCGCGACGCGATCACCGATGCGACGAAGTTGATCTGGGTCGAGACGCCCACCAATCCGCTACTGACGGTGGCCGACATCGCCGGTATCGCCGAGCTAGCGCACAACAAAGCGAAGGTGTTGGTGGACAACACTTTTGCGTCGCCGGCACTGCAGCGTCCGCTCACTCTGGGAGCCGACGTCGTGCTGCACTCCACGACGAAGTACATCGGGGGGCACTCCGACGTGGTGGGCGGTGCTTTGCTGACCAGTGACCCAGAGCTCGACGAAGCGTTCGGCTTCCTGCAGAACGGGGCCGGCGCTGTCCCGGGACCGTTCGACGCCTATCTGACGTTGCGCGGGTTGAAGACGTTGGTGGTACGGATGCAGCGACACTGCGAGAACGCCACGCGGGTGGCCGAATTCCTCGACGGGCACCCGGCGGTTGCCGTCACGTTGTACCCGGGGCTCCCGGCCCATCCGAACCATGACGTCGCGTCACGCCAGATGAGCGGCTTCGGCGGGATGGTGTCGGCACGGCTGCGCGGCGGCCGCCAGGCTGCCCTCCAGTTGTGTTCTCGCACAGAGGTTTTCATACTCGCCGAATCGCTGGGCGGCGTCGAGTCGTTGATCGAGCACCCCGGCGCGATGACGCACGCGTCCACCGCCGGGTCGCTGCTGGAGGTGCCAGACGATCTCGTCCGGCTGTCGGTCGGCATCGAGGACGTCGACGATCTGATCGGCGATCTCGAGCAGGCGCTACGCTAGCGCCGGTTTGACCGCCGAGGTGGTCACCGCCAGATTGACCTGGGGCAGCCCGCCCGAAGCGTCGACCCAACAGCCCGCGGCGATGTCGGCCGCGCGGGAGTCGACCCATTGCCATCCCCGGTCGTTGAGGCTCAGCAGCGCCCCGAGCCCGTGGGCCGCGTGCAACAGCGAGATGATCGCCGCGGTCGTCGGCGCCGGGGTGCGCAGGTCGAACAGCGCACCGAGCAGTGCCGAGCGGGCTTGGTCCACCCGCGAGCGATCCGGCATCGTCCACACTTGAGGAGACTTGTTGCCGCGCAGCGCAATCGGCCGAATGAAACCGCCCTGCTCCAACTGGGCCAGCAGCGCCGGTTCCACACCGCGGCGCACTTTGGCCACCGCCGCGCGTGGTTTCAGCGGACGCCGCTGCAGCCGTCGCACCGCGGGGTCGAGGATCGGGTCGGCAAGATCCGGTCCGGCCAGCAGCAGCAGCCTGCCGGCCGGCACCCGCTCGTCGTCGACCGCCGGCCGGATCCTGCATGCGAGGGCCAGGTCCAGCAGCACCGCGGCGGCGAGCACCTTCTCGCGGCGGTCGCGGTCGAGCGCCGGGCGATTGGACGCGTTGTCCAGCAGCAGCAGAAGCAGGTCTTCCGCGATCTGCGCCATCAGCGCTGGTTACGAGTGGTACGGCTCCGCGCTGACCAGCGTCACCTTCGCGATGTTGCCGTTGGGCAGGTTGTAGCTGCGGGTCTCACCGACCTTCGCGTCGATCAGCGCGCCGCCGAGCGGCGAGTTCGGCGAGTACACCTCGAGCTTGCCGTCGGTGATTCCCTCTTGGCGGGTGCCGATCAAGAACGTCTCGGTGTCGCTCTCGTCGCCGTTGTAGTAGACCTTGACCACCGAACCGGGCAGCGCAACGCCTGACTGCTTGGGCGCCTCGCCCACCTTGGCGTTGTTCAGCAGTTCCTGAAGCTGGCGGATTCGAGCCTCCTGCTGACCCTGCTCCTCCCGCGCGGCGTGGTAGCCGCCGTTCTCGCGCAGGTCGCCCTCTTCGCGCCGGTCGTTGATCTCGGCGGCGATGACCGGGCGGTTGGCGATCAGCTGGTCTAGCTCCGCCTTGAGACGGTCGTACGCCTCCTGGGTCAACCAGGTCACCTGGGTGTCGGTCATCTCGTCGCGCTCCTCATTCCTCGTGTCGCGCTTGCTTGCGACGGCAGTTCAAACGCTCACTGCCGGGCGCAAGCGGGCATACCGCGTGTATTGCCGTTTTCGCAGGCTGGTAACCAGCTCAAATGCAGCAATACACGGCCCCAGCAGGAACCGTGTATCGACCAAGCCTACCACCGGCCGCGGACGCGAGGAGCAAGATGGGCGCGGTCATCCGCCATTCACGGTTTCGCAATTTGCAGCCGTCCGGCTCAGGGAGCCACCAGGTAGCCGGGCACATCCAGGCCGCAGCCGTACACATCGCCCATCACCGGTGGCCGAGCGGTTTTGACGAACGTCGTCACCTGCACCGACTTGTCGGTCGCCGGCGGCACCAGCACCTCACGCCGGCCGGTCTCGCTGCCGTCTTTGGACCGGCCGCGCACGATGCACACCGCTGGACGCGACGGGTCCTCGCGGGACACCGTGATCGTCACCTGCACGGTCTCGTCGTCGACGAGCTCGTAGGCGGCGAGTGTGCCCTCGACGTCGCTGCGGCCGAGTCGCTGGTAGCCGGCCACCGCCACCGCCACACCTGCCGCCAGAATGAACACCGTCAGCCCAGCGATGATCCACCAACGGGGCCGGCGCGATGTCGGCTGCCGCCCATATCGGGCGGGCGGACGGTCGGTCATGTTTGTTGGCCCGTCGGTCGAGGGGAATGACTAAGACTGGAACTATAGGGACCGTCAGCACAGCACAGAGGGCAGACGTGAGCGAGTATCGGTTGTTGGCCGTGCATGCGCACCCGGACGACGAGTCCAGCAAGGGTGCCGCCACAACGGCGCGCTACGCCGCGGAAGGCCACCGGGTGCTGGTGGTCACGCTGACCGGCGGCGAGCGCGGCAGCATCCTCAATCCCGCGATGGACCTGCCGGAGGTGCACGGCCGGATCCACGAAATTCGCCGCGACGAGATGGCCAAGGCCGCGGAGATCCTCGGCGTCGAACACCACTGGCTGGGTTTCGAAGATTCCGGGTTGCCCGAGAGGGATCCGCCCCCGCCGCTGCCCGACGGCTGCTTCGCGCTGGTCCCGCTCGAGGAGCCGACCGAGGCGCTGGTGCGGGTGATCCGCGAATTCAGGCCGCACGTGATGACGACCTACGACGAGAACGGCGGCTATCCGCACCCGGACCACGTTCGCTGCCACCAGGTTTCGGTCGCGGCGTTCGAAGCGGCCGCCGATCCGGAGCGCTTCCCGCATGCCGGCGATCCCTGGCACGTGCACAAGCTGTACTACAACCACGGCTTTCTGCGTCAGCGCATGCAACTGCTCCAGGACGAGTTCGCCAAGCACGGGCACCAGGGCCCGTTCGAAAAGTGGCTCAAGCACTGGGATCCCGAGCACGATTTGTTCGCTCACCGGGTCACCACCCGCATCGAGTGCTCCGAGTTCTTCAGTCAGCGTGACGATGCGCTTCGTGCGCACGCCACGCAGATCGACCCCAACGGGGACTTCTTCGCCGCGCCGATCGAATGGCAGCAACGGCTCTGGCCGACAGAGGAATTCGAGCTCGCCCGATCGAGGGTCGCGGTGACGCTGCCCGAAACCGATCTGTTCACCGGGATCGACCCGTGACGACACTCATGACGCTGCTGGCCGACGACGGGCCGCGCAACACCGGCCCCGACTTCGGCAAGGCCAGCCCGGTGGGACTGCTGATCATCGTGCTGCTGCTGATCGGCACCTTCGCGTTGATCTGGTCGATGAACCGGCATCTGAAGAAGCTTCCCAAGAGTTTCGACCGCGAGAACCCCGAACCCGACCAGGCCGCTGGCGACGGCACTGCCGCACCGCCCGCCGAGCCGGCTCCCGACGACGAGGGAACTCGCGATGAACCAGGCGGCTAACACCCTTGCCGACGCCACCAGCCCATACCTGCGTCAGCACGCCGACAACCCGGTGCACTGGCGGCAGTGGACACCCGACGCGCTGGCCGAGGCGGCCTCGCGCGACGTCCCCATCCTCTTGTCGATCGGCTACGCCGCGTGCCACTGGTGCCATGTGATGGCCCACGAGTCGTTCGAGGACGACGAGGTCGCGGCCGCGATGAACGACGGCTTCGTCTGCGTGAAGGTCGACCGCGAGGAGCGGCCGGACCTCGATGCGGTCTACATGAACGCCACCGTCGCGCTGACGGGCCACGGCGGCTGGCCGATGACGTGCTTCCTCACCCCCGACGGGCGCCCGTTCTTCTGTGGCACCTACTACCCGAAGCCGCAGTTCCTCCAACTGCTGGCCGCCGTGGCCAACACCTGGCGCACTCGCCGCGACGAGGTCGAGCGCGCAGGCGACCAGATCGCCGCGGAGCTGCGCAGGATGTCCTCCGGGCTGCCGGGCGGTGGTCCGGCGGTTTCGTCGTCGCTGTGTGACGACGCCGTCGCGGCGGTGCTCGCCGACGAAGACGTGCAACGCGGCGGGTTCGGCGGCGCGCCGAAATTTCCGCCGTCGGCGCTGCTGGAAGCACTCCTGCGCAATTCCGAACGCACCGGCGACCCGGCGCCGCTGGCGGCCGTGCAACGCACCGCGACCGCGATGGCCCGCGGCGGCATCTATGACCAGTTGGCCGGCGGCTTCGCCCGCTACAGCGTCGACGCGTCGTGGATCGTCCCGCACTTCGAGAAGATGCTCTACGACAACGCGCTGTTGTTGCGCGTCTACGCGCACTGGGCGCGGCGCGCCGGCGATTCGTTGGCCCGGCGGGTGGCTGCCGAGACCGCCGGGTTCATGCTCGATGCGCTGGAAGCGGGTGGGATGTTCACCTCGTCGTTGGACGCCGACGCCGCCGGCTTCGAGGGGTTCACGTATGTGTGGACACCCGACGAACTGCGCGACGTTCTAGACGACGACGACGGCCGTTGGGCCGCAACGGTTTTCGGCGTCACCCCGGAGGGCACCTTCGAGCACGGCAGCTCGGTGCTGCAACTGCCGTCCGATCCCGACGACCCGGAGCGGTTCACCCGGGTGCGCGACGAGCTGATGGTTGCCCGGCGCGGTCGCGTGCAGCCCGGCCGCGACGACAAGGTCGTGACGGCGTGGAACGGCCTGGCGATCACCGCGCTCGCGGAAGCCGGTGTGGCGCTGGGCCGTCCCGATCTGATCGATGCCGCGCTGCGGTGCGCCGACTCGCTGCTGATCCTGCATTTGGTCAACGGGCGGCTGCGGCGGGCCAGCCTCGGCGGGGAAGTCGGAGACAGCCCGGCGATCCTGGAGGACTACGGCGCGCTGGCCACGGGCCTGCTGACGCTGCACCAGATCACCGGTGAGGCGTCCTGGCTGATGGCCGCGACGGATCTGCTGGACACCGCGCTCGCCCAGTTCGCCGACCCGGAGAGCCCCGGCCGGTGGTTCGACACCGCGGCCGACGCCGAGCAGCTGGTGTTGCGGCCGTCCGATCCGGCCGACGGCGCCACCCCGTCCGGCGCAGCGTTGATCGCCGAGGCGCTGCTGACCGCCGGTTATCTGGCGCCTGAGGGCGACCGGTATCGGCAGGCGGCCGGGCAGACGCTGAGCGCGCACAC
Organism: uncultured Actinomycetota bacterium; assembly: GCA_963775205.1. Classification (GTDB taxonomy): domain Bacteria; phylum Actinomycetota; class Actinomycetes; order Mycobacteriales; family Mycobacteriaceae; genus Mycobacterium. The sequence goes on from CAVZHV010000006.1 coordinate 118,170, forward strand.
CCTGCTGATCGAGCGGGCGCCGAGGTCTGCCGGGCACTGGCTGGCCGTCGCCGAGGCGGCGGTGCGGGGCCCGCTGCAGATCGCTGTCGCATGCGACCCGGTGGCCTCGGGGCTGCTCACCGACGCCCGCCGGCTCGCGCCGGGCGGAGCCATCGTCGTCGGCGGTGCGCCCGACTCCTCGGAACTGCTCGCCGGCCGCGGCCGCGTCGACGGAGCCGACGCGGCCTACATCTGCCGGGGCCCGGTATGCGACCTGCCGGTCACCACGGCGGCCGAACTCGCGGCAGCGCTCGGGGTGTAGCGTCCGGGTCGTGGCAAGCGCCGACGATTACACCAAGACTGTTAACCGCTACCTCGAATTGCTGGTCAACGGCACCGCCGACGATGTGACCACGCTCTACGCCGAGGACGCCACCATCGAAGACCCGATCGGGTCGGAGCTGCGTCGAGGCAGTGCGGCCATCCGTGAGTTCTACGCAGCGTTCGAAAGTGCGGAGAAGCAGACGGAATTGAAGTTGCTCAGGGTCGGCGGCAACGAGGCTGCGTTCCTCTGGCGCCTCACCATCAAGGCGGGCGACGGCGGCACTGCGATCGAGCCGATCAGCGTGATGGCATTCGACGACGATGCGAAGATCAGGTCGATGCGGGCGTTCTGGTCACCCGCCGACGCCAAACCCCTCTAGCGCGACCCCCTTCGGCGCGAGCGTGCGCGTCGTGCCGGTGACACGCCGAGCGGGGTGGCATTTCACGCACGCTCGCGAGGTGAGGAGTCGCTAGAAGACCGCGAACCACATCGCGATGTAGTGGCAGATCGCCGCCACCGCGGTGCAGGCGTGGAAGAACTCGTGGTGGCCGAACGTCGTCGGCCACGGGTCCGGCCACTTCAGCCCGTAGAGCACGCCGCCGATGCTGTACAGCGCACCGCCGACGGCCAGCAGCACGGTCGCGGCGACGCCCGCGCCTTGAGTGATCGGCCCGATGAACCACACCGCGACCCAACCCAGCAGCAGGTACAACGGCACGCCCACCCAGCGCGGCGCCGACGGCCACAGCATCTTCAGCGCCACGCCGGCGATCGCTCCGGCCCAGACGATCCAGAACAGCACCATCCCGTCTCGCTGCGGCAGCGCAAGCAGTGCGAACGGCGTGTAGCTGCCCGCGATGAACACGAAGATCATCGAGTGGTCGGCGCGCTTCATCCACTTGCGGGCCGTCTCGGACTTCCAGTGCACCCGGTGGTAGACACCGCTGACGGCGAACATCGCGACGATCGTGAACGTATAGATCAACGTCGCCAGGCCGGCGCGCGTCGACTCCACCGACCACGACACCGAGACCAGCGCCGCACCGGCGATGATCGCGACCGCCGCGCCGTAGACGTGAATCCATCCACGCGCCCGAGGTTTGTGCAGAAAATGCGCGGCGGCATCGGCAACGGCCTCGGGGAAATCCTCCGCATGAGTGGTCTGCGAACGCGACTGCTTCAAGGCGGGGGATCCTTGGGCAGTTTCGAGGGTCATATCACCTCCATTACCCGCGAGGGATTATTCGGATGCCACAGTAGTCTGACTTGCTGTGGAGATCATTCCGCCGCGCCTCAAGGATCCGTTGTACCGGCTCTACGAGATGCGCCTCCGGCAGGGGCTGGAGCGGTCGAAGTCCGCGCTACCACGCCACATCGCGGTGCTCTGCGACGGAAACCGGCGGTGGGCCCGTGAGCTTGGTTACAACGACGTCAGCTACGGCTACCGGATGGGCGCTACGAAGATCGCCGAGATGCTGCGCTGGTGTGCCGACGCCGGGATCGAGATGGCGACGGTCTACTTGCTCTCCACCGAGAATCTGCAGCGCGAGGCCGACGAACTCCACGCGCTCATCGAGATCATCACCGACGTGGTCGAGGAGATCTGCGCGCCCGCCAACCACTGGAGCGTGCAGACCGTCGGCGATCTCGAGCTGATCGGCGAAGAGCCCGCGCGACGGCTTCGCGAGGCATGCGAATCGACCCCCAACAACGGCACGTTCCACGTCAACGTCGCGGTCGCATACGGCGGTCGACAGGAGATCGCCGACGCCGTCCGGGCGCTGCTGTCCAAGGAGTTGGCCAACGGCGCGACGCCCGAGCAGATGATCGAGGCCGTCACCGTCGAAGCAATCTCGGAAAACCTCTACACGTCCGGTCAGCCCGACCCCGATCTGGTGATCCGCACCTCGGGTGAGCAGCGGCTCTCTGGGTTTCTGCTGTGGCAGAGCGCGTATTCGGAGATGTGGTTCACCGAGGCATACTGGCCGGCCTTCCGGCGGGTGGACTTCCTGCGTGCGCTGCGCGACTACAGCGCAAGGCACCGCCGCTACGGCATGTAGCTCTGCGAGTGCCACACTTGAACCGTGGCAGCGCTGTCGGCTGTGGTGTTCACGCTGAGCTGGTGGCTGGGCCTTTACCTGCTGGCTCGCGACCCGCGTAAGCCCGTCCTGCTGCTGGCCGCGATCGGGCTGACGAGTTTCGCGGCCGTGGTGGCGCTGGACGCGGTGCGGGTGACCAGTGCCGCGCACGCGGAGCTGCTCGGCCGCATCGAGATCTACCTCGTCGCGGTGCCCGCGGTCGCGTGGTTCGCGGTGCTGGTCGAGTTGTCGCGGCCGTGTGACAGCTGGCGCAGCCGGGCCGGGGAGGCGCTGCTGATCGCGGTCGTCGCAGCGGGCGCGCTGGCCGGCGCGGTGCTGGCCGGCAATGTGGACGGGCCGCTGCGCGCCGGGCACTGGGTGATGTTCGGCGTGATCTCGGTGTCGACGCTCGGCGCCATGCTGGCTGCGGTGCTGCGACGGTCGCAGCCGGGGCCCGTGGCGGGCTTCGTGATCGTCGCGACGCTGTTCTTCGCGCTGGGCAACGCGATCCTGATCATTCCGCTGGGGCTGGTGCCCAGTTGGCTTGCGCTGGCGTCGACGGGTTTCGACGTCGCGCTGCTCGGTGTGGCGGTGGCGCTCTGGGATGCGTTCGACGAGGGGCAGGCGCTGCGGGCCGACATGCTGAGGTCGTTCGCGGCGACGGGCGTGCTGGTCGTGCTCTTCGGCGGGCAGGCGCTGGTCGGTCTGGCCGTCGTCGGTCCCGACGGGCCTGGCCGGACCGCTCTGACTGTGCTGCTGTTCACCAGCCTGGCGCTGGCGATCGCGATCCACGTCTTCTCGGACGCGTTCGCCGGGCTGCTCGACCGGGTGGCGTTCTGGAGATCCCCGGCACTGCGCGCGGACCGTGCCGCGCTGCGCAGCACCGAGGCGGCGCTGCCGCTGCGCAAGACCGGCCCGCTCGACGACGTCGACGACGACGCGTTCACCCGCCTGACCCGCCGCGCGCTCGGGCACTACGGCGACCTGTCGAAGCTGGTGGCCAGCCCGCTGACCGCGCTGCCCGAGATCGACGAGCGGCTGGCCCGGCGCGGCGTGCCCGACCAGCCGCTGGAGCGGGCGAACGAACTGAAGGCGCTGCTGTCCGACAGCATTGCCCGGCTCAAGCCGCGCGACGGCGGCGACTTCGGCACCACCGACGAATGGCGCTACTACAACGCGCTCTATTTCCCGTACGTCGTCGGGGTGCGGGCACTGCGCGGCCGCGTGCCCCTCACGCAGGTCGGCTAACCCCTCCGCGACACATAACTCACGGCGGCGACACGCCGACGGAGGCCGCCGAGGTTCATGTTTCGGCGCGACCTCAACCAGTGCTGCGGCGATGGCCTCTCTTCTGTTCCTGATCGAGGTAGTCGCCGGCGAGGGCGCCGACGTGCTCGGGCAACCGCCCCGCGGCGACGTCGGCGAGGCTAGTCTGCTCGAGAACCGATCGCATACTGGCCCGCAACGCGCGCCAGACGTCGGTCAGCGCGGCCGTCGCCCCCGAGTACGGAAGATCGCCCAACCCCGTGTCGTGCACGCTGGCGAGCGGGCCGTCGATGGAGCGCAACACGTCGGCGATGCTGATGTCGGCGGCGGGGCGAGCGAGCTCGTAGCCGCCGTCACGGCCTCGCCGGCTTCGCACGAGGCGGTACGACCGCAAGTCGGAAAGGATGTCGACGAGGAACTGCGGCGGAATACCCTGCGCCTGCGCCAGCTCGTCGGTCTTCAGCAGAGCGCCGTCATCGACGGTGGCCAACTCGACCATGGCCCGCACCGCGTACTCCGCCTTGGCCGACATCCGCATACGGCGATCCTCTCAGCCGGTCACAGCTAGCACGGCCTCGGCCAATTCCGGCCGGCAGATCAACAGATCGGGCAGCAGCGGGTCGCGCCGGTTGTATTGAAGCGGCGAGCCGTCGATGCGGGACGCGTGCAACCCCGCCGCCCGCGCCACCGCCACCGGAGCGGCGTTGTCCCACTCGTACTGCCCACCCGCGTGCACGTACACGTCGGCCAGTCCCTGCGCGATCGAGGCGACTTTGGCTCCGGCAGAACCCATTTCGACGAGCGTGCCGCCGAGGCGGTCACGGACGTCGAGCGCGATCGCCGGGGGCCTGGTGCGCGACACCACGATCCGCGGAGCCGACGGAGCCGACGGGGGTGTCGGCACAGACGGTGTCGTGAGCGTAACCCCTTGTGCCGGAAGGGCAACGGCGCCGGCGACCAACTCGCCGGACTGCCACAGCGCCACATGCACGGCCCAGTCGGTGCGGCCCGGTTCGGAGAATTCCCGGGTGCCGTCGAGCGGGTCGACGATCCACACGCGGTCTGCGGACAGCCGGGCCGGATCGTCCACGCCTTCCTCGGACAGCACCGCGTCCCCGGGACGCTCGGCTGCCAGAGCGTCCATGAGAAACTCATGGGATCGCTTGTCGCCAGCGGCTTTCCGCTCGTTCGCGGGTGCGTCGGCAAGCGCGTCGCGCACCGTCAGCAGCAGGCGGCCGGCTTCGGTGGCCAGCCGCGCAGCCAGTTCGTGGTCCGTCATTGCTGCGACGCCACCAGTTCGATGATCTGCTGCGCCAGTTCTTCGAGCGTGCGATCCGGAGTCAGCCGCAAATCGGGGTTCTTCGGCCGTTGGTACGGGCTGTCGATGCCGGTGAAGTGGGTGATCTCGCCGGCGCGTGCCTTCGCGTAAAGCCCTTTGGGGTCGCGCTTTTCGCATTCGGACAGCGGGGTGTCGCAGAACACCTCGAAGAACGGCACCCCGGCCTCTTGGTGTATCCGGCGTGCCAGTTCGCGGTGCTCGGCCAGCGGGCTGATGGCCGGCACCAGCACCACCTGCCCGCAATCCGCCAGTAGCGACGCGACATGTGCCAGCCGGCGCAGGTTCTCGGCCCGGTCGGCCATGCTGAAGCCGAGGTCGGCGTTCAAACCGTGCCGCAGGTTGTCGCCGTCGAGCACATACGCCGGGCGGCCGGACTCCAGCAGCCGCTGCTCGGCGAGCACGGCAGCTGACGACTTCCCCGAGCCCGACAACCCGGTGAACCACACCGTGACTCCCCGCGACAACCGATCCGCCGCTGTCACCAGGGAATGGTGTTTGACGGTGTTCGGGCTCGACGCGCGGACGGCGGCGTCGCGGGCGGACACGTTGCGCAGCACCATGCCGGCGGCGACGGTGCCGTTGGTCGTCGGGTGGATCAGGATGAACGATCCGGTGCTGGCGTTGCGGGTGTATTCGTCGAGCGTCAGCGGCACCTGCGTGCGCAACGTGATCCGGCCAAGCTCGTTGAGCTTCAACGCTGTTGCGCTCTTGTCACGGTGAAGCGTGTTGACGTCGAGCCGGTAGTCCAGCGCCGTGACCCGCGCGCGCGTGGTCTTGGTGGTGTGCTTGATCACGTACTCGCGGCCGGGCTCCAGGGCTGCGTCGTCGGCCATCCAGCACACCGTCGCGTCGAATTCCTGTGTGACGCGCGGCTGGTTGTTGAGCCGCGCGATCACGTCGCCGCGGGAGATGTCGATGTCGTCGGCCAGCGTGATCGACACGGCCATCGGCGGAAATGCCTCTGCCACAGGGCCGGTCGGGGAGTCGATCGCGGTGATGCGGCTCATCTTGGCGCTGGGCAGTACCACGACTTCGTCGCCGACCTGCATTACCCCGCTGGCCACAGTTCCGGCGTAGCTGCGATGGTCGAGATGCTCACGCCTGTGCGGACGGATCACGTACTGCACCGGGAATCTGACATCCACCAGGTTTCGGTCGCCGGCGATATACACCCCTTCCAGATGCGACAGCAGTGCGGGACCCTCGTACCACGGCGTGTTGTCAGACTTGCTGACGACGTTGTCGCCGAGCAGCGCCGACATCGGAATCGTCGTCACGTCATGGACATTCAGGCGCGCGGCGAACGCATGGAACTCGTCGCGGATGTCGTTGAACCGGTTCTGGTCCCAATCCACCAGGTCCATCTTGTTGACCGCCAGCACGATGTGCTGGACGCCGAGAAGCGAGGCCAGGAATGCGTGCCGGCGGGACTGCTCCAACAGTCCCTGCCGAGCATCGACGAGCACGATCGCGAGTTGCGCGGTCGAGGTGCCGGTGACCATGTTGCGGGTGTACTGGACGTGCCCGGGTGTGTCGGCGATGATGAATTTCCGCTTGGGCGTGGCGAAGTAGCGGTATGCGACGTCGATCGTGATGCCCTGCTCCCGTTCGGAGCGAAGGCCGTCGGTCACCAGCGCCAGGTCGGTGTACTCGTGCCCGCGCTCCTTCGAGGTGCGCTCGACTGCGGCGAGCTGGTCTTCCATCACGGCCTTGGAGTCGTACAGCAGCCGCCCGATCAGCGTGGACTTGCCGTCGTCGACGGAGCCTGCCGTCGCGAGCCGCAAAAGGGTCGTCATCAGAAGTACCCCTCCCGCTTGCGGTCTTCCATCCCTGCTTCGGAGATGCGGTCGTCGGCGCGGGTGGCGCCCCGCTCGGTGAGCCGGGACACCGCGGTTTCGGCGATGATCTCGTCGACTGTGGCGGCGGTGGATTCGACGCAGCCGGTGCAGGTGACGTCGCCGACGGTCCGGAACCGCACGCTGGTCTCGAAGACCTCTTCGTCGGGTTGCGGCTGCAGGAACCGGTGCGCCGCCAGCAGCATGCCGTCGCGCTGGAACACCGGCCTGCGGTGGGCGTAATAGATCGTCGGCAGCGTGATGTCTTCTGCGCCGATGTAGGACCAGATGTCGTATTCGGTCCAGTTCGACAGCGGGAACACCCGGATGTGCTCTCCCTTGCGGTGCCTGCCGTTGTAGAGGTTCCACAGCTCGGGGCGTTGGGCTTTTGGGTTCCATTGCCCGAACTCGTCACGGAACGAGAAGACGCGTTCCTTGGCGCGTGCCTTCTCTTCGTCGCGGCGGGCGCCGCCGAACGCCGCGTCGAACTTGTGCTCGCGGATGGCACGCAGCAGCGTGACGGTCTGCAGCGGGTTGCGCGACGGCCCGTTGTCGACGACCCGGCCGGCGTCGATGTCGTCCTGCACCGACGCGACGACGAGCCGGATTCCGTGGGTGGCGACCAGCTGGTCTCGGGTCGCAATCACCTCGTCGAAGTTGTGTCCGGTGTCGACGTGCATGACAGGGAAGGGCAGCCGGGCGGGCCGAAATGCCTTGAGCGCCAGATGCAGCATCACTATCGAGTCCTTGCCGCCGGAGAACAACAGCACCGGCCGCTCGAACTCCGCGGCGACCTCCCGAATGATGTGGATGGCCTCTGCTTCCAACGACCTCAAATGGCTGAGCTCGTAGCGCCCCGCCTCCAGCTGTGAAGCCATCGTCGTGCAATCTCCCGGGGTTTGTTGGTAAGTATGACCAGGATAGCTGCCTTATGAAACCAAATGGCGGGGTTCGGTGTCAATCGATTGCGAAGATGGCGTTCGCGACGAGTTCACACTCGCGACGGGGATCCGGCGTCAGGCGCTCAAGTGCCGGACCCGGTGCCAGAAGTGATGCTTGTGCGAGGCGTCGGTGTCCGTGTGCGAGGCGATGATCGCCCGCACCGTGCGGCGGCAGCGTCCGCATTGCGAACCAGCCCCGCATGCGTTGGCCACCTGTCGCGACGTCGATGCGCCGGCTTCGATCGCCTCGCGCACGGCTTCGGTGGTGATGCCGAGGCACAGGCACACATACATCAGCGCGACCACCTTCGTCTGGCTAGGTAAGGCTACGTTAACGCGCCGACGGAAGGTCTGTCTACCTTACCGAAAGTCTTACGGTTACAGTCGGGAAGCCGAGTGACGACCGTTGGAGGCAGATTGTCCGAAAGAGGCTCCGAGCGTGTGGCATTGGTGATCGGCGGTGCCTCGGGCATCGGCTGGGCGGTCGCGAAGGGGCTTGCAGCGCAGCGCTGCCGCGTGACCATCGCCGACCTCAACGCCGACGGCGCCCGCAAGCGAGCCGACGAGCTCGGCGCGGTGCACGTCGGCGTCGGCGTCGACGTCGCCGACGAGGATTCGGTCGCCGAACTCTTCGAGCGGGTGGCGCCGCTGGACATCGTCGTCAACACCGCCGGAATCGGCGGGGTGGGGCGAATCACCGAACTGCCGGTCGAGCAGTTCCGGTCGGTCGTCGACGTCTGCCTGGTCGGCGGGTTCATCGTCGCGAAGTATGCCGGCCGCCACCTCCGTGACGGCGGAGCGTTGGTGTCGCTGACGTCGTTGAACGCGCGGCTTGCCGCGCCGGGCATGAGCTCCTACTGCGCCGCGAAGGCCGGCCTGGTGATGCTGACTCAGGTTGCGGCACTTGAGCTTGCGCCGCGGGGCATCCGGGTCAACGCGGTGTCGCCCGGGTTCGTGGACACGCCGCTGACCGAAGGGGTGAAGCTCGTTCCCGGAGCGCTGGAGGAATACGTCGAGAACACTCCGCTCGGCCGGGTGGGTACGCCCGAAGACGTCGCCGACGCGGTGCTGTTCCTGGTCTCCGACAAAGCGTCCTGGATGACCGGCGAAGTGCTCGACCTCAACGGCGGCGCGCACCTGAAACGCTATCCAGATGTGTTGGCACACGTGGAGAGGATGATGTCGGCAACGTGACGTACTTCAGCGGAAAGCAAGCCATCGTCACCGGTGCGGGCTCGGGAATTGGGGCTGCACTTTCGCGGGCGCTCGTCGCGGCGGGTGCCGACGTGCTGTGCACCGACATCGACGCCGACGCCGCGAAGCGGACTGCCAACGAGGCAGCCGGCCCGGGTAGCGCGACCTCGGCGCGCCTCGACGTCACCGACGCGGGTGCCGTGCAAGCCGCCGTCGACGACGTCGTCGCGCGCACCGGACGGCTGGACCTGATGGTCAACAACGCCGGCATCGTCTGGGGCGGCGACACCGAACTGCTGACGCTGGACCAGTGGAACGCGATCATCGACGTGAACATCCGCGGTGTCGTGCACGGCGTCGCCGCCGCCTATCCGGTGATGATCCGGCAAAAACAGGGGCACATCGTCAACACCGCCTCGTTGGCGGGATTGGTGCCCGCGGGCCGGCTCACCAGTTACGCGATGACAAAGCACGCCGTCGTCGGGCTGTCGCTGGCGCTGCGCTCCGAGGCTGCCGTACACGGAGTCGACGTGCTCGCGGTCTGCCCTGGAGCAGTCGAGACGCCGATTCTCGACAAGGGCGCGGTGGGAGATTTCGAAGGCCGCAGCTTCTTTCTCACCGGGATGCCCAGTCAGACCGGCTATCACCCCGACCGGCTGGCCCAGGACGTCCTGCGCGCCATCGAGAAGAAGAAGGGCATTCTTGTGGTTCCCAGAATCGCCTACGGCGGTTGGCTTTTCGTTCGGTTGGCGCCCGGCCTGATGCAGCGCGCGTCGGCCCGCATGATCGCCCGGGCCAAGGCATCGCGATGAGCCTGCCGATCCCCGGCCGCCCTACCGACGTCACCCCCGCCTGGCTCTCCGCCGCCCTCAGCGCCGACGGCGAGACCGTTGTGGTCGACACCCTTGACATCGCTGCGGTCGGCACCGGCCAGACCGGCGCGACATACCGCATCTCAGCAACGTATGCGGCCAATCCCGCCGGGTTGCCCGACACGTTCGTGATCAAGCTGCCGGCGCAGGACGACGCCGTCAAAGGCGGTGTGACACTTGGCTATCTCAGCGAGGTCGCGTTCTACGCCCGGGTGGCGGACAAGATGGCGGTGCCGATGCCGCGCTGCTTCTATTCGGACATCGCCAACGAGGGCGCGGATTTCGCGCTGCTGCTCGAGGACATGTCGCCGGCCGTCCAAGGTGACCAGATCCTCGGCGCCACCGCCGACCAGGCACGGCTGGCGGTGACGGCGCTGGCCGGCCTGCACGGGCCGAGTTGGTGCGACCCGACGTGGCTCGGCCTCGCCGAGATCGCGATGCCCAAGCCGGGCGACGAGCCTGCCATCAGAGGTCTCGGTGACATCGCCCGGATGGCCGTGGACATGACGCTGGAGAAGCTGGCCCCGCACATCGACGCCGCCGACCGCGAAACCGCCACGGCGGCAATGAGTGTGGTGACACCGTGGCTGCTGGCCGAGCGCGATCGCTTCTCGTTGATGCACGGAGACTACCGCCTCGACAACCTGTTGTTCGATCCGCAGACCACCCGGGTCGCCGTCGTCGACTGGCAGACGATGGGGATCGGCCTGCCCGCCCGAGACCTGTCGTACTTCACCGCGACCAGCCTGCAGCCCGAACTGCGGGCGGCGATCGAACAGCAGTTGGTCGACGACTACCACCAAGCTCTGCTGGGTTACGGCGTGCCGGACTACGACCGGGAAACGTGTTGGCGCGATTACCGGCTGGGCATGCTGCAGGCGCCGTTGATCACGAGTCTGGGCTGTGCGTTCGCGTCCTCCACCGAACGCGGCAACGCGATGATGGTGGCGATGCTGCAGCGCGGCTGTCAGGCGATCCGCGAGCTCGAGACGCTCGAACTCGTCGACGAAGTCTCGCGTCAGGGCGCGTAGAGAGCCGCCACGTCGCCGGGCCGGACTTTCATCGCTGCGTTGCGGGGCAGTTCGTCGACCACCCTGATCCCGACCGGGACGTGGTGACTGGGCAGCGACGCCCGAACCCAGTCCTTGAGTTCCGATTCCGACGGCGTGTGCGACCCGGGCCTCGCTTCGATTGCGGCGAACGGCACTTGGCCGAGTCGGCGGTCTGCGACGCCGACGACGCAGGCGTCGCGGACGGCGGGATGACTGAGCAGCACCCTGCGCACGGTTTCCGGCAGGATCTTGAACCCGCCCCGGATGATCGCGCCGTCACCCCTGCCGTGGATGGTGACGAATCCGTCCGTGTCGATCGACGCCAGATCTGTCGTGTGGATCCAGCCGGGTCCGATCACGCCGATGCGCGCCTCGAGGAATCCGGTGCCGCCGTCACTCAACTCCTCGCCGGTGTCTGGGTCGACGACCCGGACCTGCACGCCCGGCAACGGCTTACCGACGCTGTCACGCTTGCTGTCGCCATACTCGCGGTACAGGGCGGGCGTCCACGCGCACGCCGAGCCGGCGAATTCGGTTGCGCCGTAGGCCCATAGCAGCGGAATGCCGTAGCGCCGCTCGAACTCCTCACGCAGCGCCGGCTCGAGCGGGGCGGACCCACCGGCCAGGTAATCCAACGACGCGAGGTCCGCCGTCGGCACGTCGGCGTCGAGCAGCATCCGCACGATCGCGGGCTGCACACCGTTCCTCCTGATCTTGTAGCTCTTCACCGCACGCACCCACTCGTCGACGGTGAACTTCTCCAGAAGCACCGTCCGCTTTCCGACGTACGGTCCGGTGAGCAGTTGGCACACTCCGATGCTGCCGAACGGCCAGTACACCAACTCGGGCGGATCGTCGGGGGACGGGTCCTGCCCGACCGTCATGGACAGCACGGTGTGATGCAGAACCTGTGTCTTGACCGGTATCCGTTTGGGAGGTCCGGTGGTCCCGCTGGTGAGAATGTGAATGCCGGCCAGTGCGAGCGCCGGATCCGGCTCTTGGACATGCCTTCTGCGTACGGTCAGCTCGACCGCATCCGCCGAGATGACGACGGCCGCGGCACCGCAGTGCGAGACAGCTTGTGCCACAGGCTCAGTCCAGTCTTCGCGGTCCAGCACGACGGCAGGCACGCGCAGCGTTTCGATGTCGCGGGCGATCGACTGCGGCGACTGATACGAGTAGATCATCGCCACGGGCCGTCTCGCGGCGACGAACCCGAGGATGGCGGCCGCATGCACCACCCGGTTGCGCACCACCACGCCCACCGAATCATCCGGCGCCACTCCGGCTTCTGCCAGCGCGTCGGCGATGCGATCGATGTATCCGGTGATCTCGTTGCCGGAGTACCACGTTCGCTCGAACTCGATGCACGGCCGGTCGCCGAAACCCCGCAGGCGTGCGGCCAGCGTTTCGGCGAAATCGGCGTCAGGCACGAGCCGGCTCAGTACTGCGTGGAGCCCTGGTCGACAGCGATCTGGGACGCTGTGACGTTGCGGGATTCGTCGCTCGCGAGCCACAGCACCGCGTCGGCGATGTCGTCCGGCTCAGCCACCCAAGTCGGCAGAAACGGTGTGAGCATGTTCGCCAGCTGCGGGTTGGTTTCGGTGGCCTTGACCAACGTGTCCACCATGTCGCCGGTTCCCATCGCGGTGAGCACCGGACCCGGATGCACGCTGTTGACCCGGATCGAGTGCTTGCCGAGCTCGGCGGCGAACGCGCGCGCCATGCCGGTGACCGCGTGCTTGCTGGTGGTGTAGTGAATCATGAACGGCTGCATCTTGATTCCGGCTGCCGAGCTGATCAGGATGATCGACCCGCCGCGGCCACCGTCGATGATCTTCTGCGCCCCGGCCATCACGGTGTTCCAGGTGCCGGTCACGTTGACGTCGATGACGTCGCGGAAGTCCTCGGGGGTGATGTCGCTCCAGACCTGCGGCGCGGTGATGCCGGCGTTCGCGACGATGACGTCGAGCCGTCCGAAGGCGGCCACGCCGTCGTCGACGACCTGCCGGAGCCCCTCCAGGTCCCGGATGTCGTTGGCAGAGGCGAGGATTCGACGACCGGCGTCTTCGACCAGCCGCACCGTCTCAGCGAGGTCCTCTGGAGTGGCTGGATCGTACGGAACGCACGACGGCAGCTCACCCGCCACATCGACGGCGATGATGTCGGCACCCTCGGCTGCCATTCGAACAGCATGCGCGCGACCCTGACCGCGCGCGGCGCGCCGGTGATGAACGCGACCTTGCCGTCGAGGCGGCCGGTCACCTCGGCTCCTGCTGCGCGGCCTTGACGAGCGCGCCGCCGATGATCAGGCGCTGGATTTCGCTCGTCCCTTCGTACAACCGCAACAGCCGGACGTCTCGGTAGATGCGTTCCACCGGAACCCCCTGCATATATCCACTGCCGCCGTGGATCTGGACGCCGAGATCGGCCACCTTGCCTGCCATTTCGGTGCAGAACAGCTTCGCCGCAGACGGTGCGATCCTGCGGTCCTCACCGGTGAGCCACAGCCGCGCGGCATCCCGGACCAGCGCGCGGCCGGCCATCACCGCCGTCTGCTGGTCGGCGATCATCGCCTGCACCAGTTGGAACTGCCCGATCGGAGTCCCACCCTGAGTCGCCGTCGCGGCGTAGGACACCGATTCGTCAAGAGCCCGCTGCGCCGCGCCGACCGCCAGCGCGGCGATGTGGATGCGACCCCGCGCCAGGGACGTCAGCGCCGCGCGGTATCCGATGTCTTCGGTGCCGCCCACCAGCGCGGTGTCGGGCACCCGCACGTCGGTGAAGCCCACGTCGGCAGTCCAGGCGCCCTCCTGGCCCATCTTGGCGTCCTTCGCGCCGACCGCGACGCCGGCCGCGTCGGCCGGCACCAGGAACACCGCGATCCCGGCCCCCTTGTCGTCGGCGGGCCGGGTGCGCGCGAACACCACGAACAGCTGCGCCGTCGGGGCGTTGGTGATGAAGCGCTTCTCCCCGGAAATCACCCAGTCGTCGCCGTCACGAACGGCCTTGGTGCGCAACCCGGTTGGGTTGGACCCTGCTCCGGGCTCCGTCAACGCGAACGACGCGATCACCTCGCCCGACGCCATGCCCTCGAGCCAGCGCGCCTTCTGCTCGTCGGTGCCGAAGCCCACCAGCACCTGGCCCGCGATGCCGTTGTTGGTGCCGAACATCGAGCGCAGCGCAAGCGAGGTGTAGCCGAGTTCCATGGCGAGCTCGACGTCTTGGGTGATGTTCAGGCCCAGGCCGCCCCACTGCTGCGGGATGGTGTACCCGAACAGGCCCATCTTCTTCGCCTGGTCGCGGATGTCGTCGGGAACGCGGTTGCCGGCCATGATCTCCTGCTCGCGCGGGACCACGGCGGTGCGGACGAAGTGACGCGTCTGCGCCAGGATGTCTGCGAAATCCTCGTCGCTGACGGCATCTGTAGTCATTCGTCGAGGATCCTCTTCAAGGCAGCCGGGCCACGTCCGGGGCGAAATCATATATGAAATATGATGTCGCCCGGCGCGTGGGGTTTCGTGACGACGAGACGAGAGGTGACGGGTGTCGATGCTGAGCGGTCAGACCGCGGTCATCACCGGAGGGGCGCAGGGACTGGGTTTCGCGATCGCCGAACGGTTCGTCGCGGAAGGCGCGCGAGTGGTCCTCGGCGACCTCGATGCCGACGCCACCGAAGCCGCCACCGAGCGTCTCGGAGGACATGCGGTTGCCGCAGCCGTGGAATGCGACGTCACCAGCGCGGCCGACGTCGACACGTTGATCTCAACGGCCGTCGAGCGGTTCGGTGGGCTGGACATCATGGTGAACAACGCGGGCATCACCCGCGACGCGACGATGCGCAAGATGACCGAGGAGCAGTTCGACCAGGTCATCGCGGTGCATCTCAAGGGCACGTGGAACGGCATGCGCAGCGCAGCAGCGGTCATGCGGGAGAACGGAAGTGGCGCGATCGTCAACATGTCCTCGCTGTCGGGGAAGGTGGGGCTGGTCGGCCAGACGAACTATTCGGCCGCCAAAGCCGGGATCATCGGCATGACCAAGGCTGCGGCCAAGGAGCTCGCCCACCTTGGTGTGCGGGTGAACGCGATCGCCCCGGGACTGATCCGGTCGGCAATGACAGAGGCCATGCCCCAACACATTTGGGATCAGAAGGTGGCCGAGGTGCCGATGGGCCGGGCGGGGGAGCCGGAAGAAGTGGCCAAGGTGGCGCTGTTCCTGGCCAGCGACCTGTCGTCGTACATGACGGGAACCGTGCTGGAAGTCACCGGCGGGCGGTTCATGTGATGGCCCGAGACGCGGTGATCTGCGAACCCGTGCGGACGCCCATCGGCCGCTACGGCGGAATGTTCAAGTCGCTCAACGCCGTTGACCTCGGCGTCGCGGCGCTGACGGGCCTGCTCGACAGGACAGGGATCGCACCCGACGCGGTGCAGGACGTCGTTCTCGGGCACTGCTATCCCAGCAGCGAGGCGCCTGCGATCGGCCGAGTGGTCGCCCTCGACGCCGGCCTGCCCGTGACGGTGCCGGGCATGCAGGTGGACCGCCGGTGCGGATCGGGCCTGCAGGCGGTGATCCAGGCGTGCCTGCAAGTGACCCACGGCGACAACGACCTTGTGGTGGCCGGGGGCACCGAGAGCATGAGCAACGTCGTCTTCTACTCCACCGACATGCGCTGGGGCGGCGCACGTACCGGCGTGACCGTGCACGACGGCCTCGCCCGCGGCCGCACCACCGCCGGCGGCCGGCACCATCCGGTGCCCGGCGGGATGTTGGAGACCGCCGAGAATCTGCGGCGCCAGTACGGAATCTCCCGAGAGGAGCAGGACGAGCTCGCGGTGACGTCGCACCAGCGTGCGGTGGCCGCGCAGAAGGACGGCGTCCTGGCCGAGGAGATCATCCCGGTCGCCGTCCGCACACGGCAGGGCGAGGAGCTGGTCGACACCGACGAGCATCCGCGCGCCGACACGTCCGTGGAGTCGTTGGGCAGGCTCAAACCCGTTCTGGCGGCGCAGGATTCGGAGGCCACCGTCACCGCGGGCAACAGCAGCGGCCAGAACGACGCCGCGTCGATGTGTGTGGTGACGACGCCGGAGATGGCCGACGATCTCGGTCTCACGCCCCTGGTGCGCTTGGTGTCGTGGGCAGTGGCCGGCGTCGCGCCGAGCGTCATGGGCATCGGTCCGGTGCCGGCGACGGAGGTCGCGTTGGGCAAGGTGGGCCTTCGCCTGGCCGACATGGACCTCATCGAGCTCAACGAAGCGTTCGCCGCGCAGGCTCTCGCGGTGATGCGCGAGTGGGGATTCACCCCAGCCGACCGTGACCGCACCAACGTGCACGGCTCCGGAATCTCGTTGGGGCACCCCGTCGGCGCGACGGGCGGGCGCATGCTGGCGACCCTGGCCCGTGAGCTGAATCGGCGCGGTGCCCGCTACGGGCTGGAGACCATGTGCATCGGCGGCGGCCAGGGGCTCGCCGCGGTCTTCGAACGGTGCACGTCGTGACTCTTCCATTGGACGGGATCACCGTCGTCGAGGTCTCGAGCTTCGTCGCTGCGCCGCTGTGCGGGGTGACGCTGTCGCAGCTGGGGGCCGAGGTGATCCGTGTCGATCCGATCGGCGGCGCGGCCGATTTCCGCCGCTGGCCGCTGGCCGAGAGCGGCACTTCGATCTACTGGACCGGCCTGAACAAGGGAAAGCGGTCCGCCACAATCAATTTGCGGTCGCCCGAGGGTCAGGACCTGGTGCAGCGGTTGATCGTCGAGGGTGACGGCATCGTCGTCACCAATGCTGCCGGGCTAGCCTGCGTGTCCCATGAGCGGCTGGCCGCGATGCGGCCGGACGTCGTCTCGGTTCTTCTGCTCGGCCGCGGTGACGGCTCCACGGGTGTCGACTACACCGTCAACGCGGCGGTCGGGTTCCCGTACGTCACCGGCCCGGCCGACCACGCCGGCCCGGTCAACCACGTGCTGCCGGCCTGGGATGTCTGCTGCGGCCTCTACGCCGCACTCGCGGTGACCGCAGCCGTGCGGCAGCGCGACCTGAGCGGGAAGGGCGCCGACATCAGCCTGGCGCTGGAGGACGTGGCGCTGGCCACCGGCGGGAACCTCGGATTCCTGAGCGAACCGCAGATCAACGGGACGCAACGTCCCCGCCTGGGCAACGCGATCTTCGGCCAGTACGGCCAGGACTTCACCAGCCGCGACGGCGCCTCGTTCATGGTGGTCCTGTTGACCGGCAGGCACTTTCGCGATCTCGTCGAGGCGACGGGCACGGGCACGGCGATGTCTGCCGTCGCGGAGGCGCTGGATGCCGACTTCGCCTCGGAGGACGACCGTTACCGGTACCGAGACGTGCTGTCCGGGTTGTTCCGGCCCTGGTTCACCGAGCACTCGGCCGACGAGATCACCGACGCCCTGTCGTCCACCACGGTGTTGTTCGAACGCTATCGGACGTTCGCAGAGGTGGCCGCCGACGACCGGGTGGTGGCCAACCCGTTGTTCGCCCGGATGAACCAGCCCGGTGTCGGCGAGTATTTCGCGCCGGGCATGCCGGTGTCGTTCGACGGTCGCCATCCCGCGAGCGCGCCGGCACCGGCCCTGGGCCAGGACACGTCGGCCCTGCTCACCGAACGGCTCGGACTGAGTTCCGACGAGATCGCCCGCCTACAAGACGCGGGAACCATCGCCTGCTGAGGAGAAAGCACACATGACCAGGCTCGCGCAGACACTCGGACTCACCGAGTTCCAGACCGAAATCGTTTCCACCGTGCGGCAATTCGTCGACAAGGAAGTGATTCCGAACGCGCCGGAATTCGAGCGCAGCGACACCTATCCGCAAGCCATCGTCGACCAGATGAAGGACATGGGCCTGTTCGGCCTGATGATCCCGCAGGAGTACGGCGGCCTGGGGGAGTCGCTGTTGACGTACGCACTGTGCGTGGAAGAGCTGGCGCGCGGCTGGATGAGCATCTCCGGTGTCATCAACACCCACTTCATCGTCGCGTACATGCTGCGCCAGCACGGAACCGACGAGCAGAAGCAACGCTTCCTGCCGCGGATGGCCACCGGTGAGTCACGCGGCGCGTTTTCGATGTCGGAGCCGGAGCTGGGTTCGGACGTCGCGGCGATCCGCACCCGCGCCAAGCGCAACCCCGACGGCAACTACACGATCGACGGCCAGAAGATGTGGCTGACCAACGGCGGCAGCTCGACGCTGGTCGCAGTGCTGGTGCGCACCGACGAAGGCGCGGACAAGCCGCACCGCAACCTGACCGCGTTCCTCGTCGAAAAGCCCGTCGGCTTCGGCGAAGTCGCGCCGGGCCTGGTGATCCCGGGCAAGATCGACAAGCTGGGCTACAAGGGCATCGACACCACCGAGATGATCTTCGACGGCTATGCCGCCAGCGCCGACGACGTCCTCGGCGGCGCCCCGGGCCAGGGCTTCTTCCAGATGATGGACGGCATCGAGGTGGGTCGCGTCAACGTGTCCGCCCGCGCATGCGGGGTGGCGATCCGTGCGTTCGAACTGGCCGTGCGTTACGCGCAGCAGCGCTCGACGTTCGGCAAGCCGATCGCGCAGCATCAGGCGATCGCGTTCCAGCTCGCCGAGATGGCGACGAAAGTCGAAGCCGCACACCTGATGATGGTCAATGCCGCCCGGCTGAAGGACTCCGGCGAGCGCAACGACCTGGCCGCCGGCATGGCGAAGTATTTGACGAGCGAGTACTGCGCCGAGGTCACGCAGCAGAGCTTCCGCATCCACGGCGGGTACGGCTACTCCAAGGAGTACGAGATCGAGCGGCTGATGCGTGACGCGCCGTTCCTGCTGATCGGCGAAGGCACCAGCGAGATTCAGAAGCAGATCATCAGCAGGCGACTGCTTGCCGAATATCAGATATGACGGCTTCGGATTTCGTTGCGCGGCCGCAACTCTCGCAGGACGTCGCGCGCTATGTCCGCCGTCGCATCTTCGAAGGCGCCTACGGTGCAGGATCCTACGTCCGGCTCGAACAACTGGCAGCGGAACTGGGTGTCAGCGTCACACCCGTTCGTGAGGCGTTGCTCGAACTGCGCGCCGAGGGACTGCTCGCCCAGCAGCCCCATCGCGGTTTCATGGTGCTGCCGGTCACCGGCCGCGACATCGCCGACGTGTCCGGCGTTCAGGCGCACGTCGGAGGAGAGCTGGCGGCGCGGGCAGCGGCCGGCATCACCGAAGAACAGCTGAGACAGCTCAAGGACATTCAGGCTGAGCTCGAAGACGCGTACCGGCGAGCGGGATCACGAACGTGCGGTGCGGCTCAACCACGAGTTCCACCGCGCGGTCAACGTGGCGGCCGACTCACCCAAGCTGGCGCAGCTGATGGGCCAGATCACGCGCTACGCGCCCGAGGTGGTGTTCCCCACCGTCGAAGGCTGGCCGCACCGGTCCGTCGAGGATCACCGGCGCGTGATCGCCGCCCTCGAGAAGCGCGACCCCGAACGCGCGCGAACCGCCATGGCCGAGCACTTCGTCGCCGGGGTGGCGCCGCTGGTCGGGCACCTCATGGAGCACGGCGTGGTCGGCCACGCCGAGCCCTGCTCTTGATCGTCACGATTGCAGCGCATTACTGTAAGCGCAACAGTGAGGGGTTGCGCATGAGCACGCGGGTGATCGACGAGGCGGCCAACGTATTTGCCGACCCGAAGGCGTACACCGACGAAGCGGGCCTGCACGCGGCGTTGATGCACCTGCGCGCCAATGCCCCGGTGTCATGGGTCGACGCGCCGAAATACCGGCCGTTCTGGGCGATCACGAAGCACGCCGACATCATGGACATCGAGCGGGCCAACACGTTGTTCACCAACTGGCCGCGGCCGGTGCTGGCCGTTGCGGCCGGCGAGGAAGCGTCGGCAGGCGCGGTGCGCACGCTGATTCACATGGACGACCCGCAGCATCGTGCGGTGCGTGCGATCGGCGCCGACTGGTTTCGCCCGAAGGCCATGCGCGCGCTCAGGGTGCGCGTAGACGAACTGGCCAAGATCTACGTCGACAAGATGGCAGAGCTGGGCGGCGAATGCGACTTCGTCCAGGAGATCGCGGTCAACTACCCGCTGTACGTCATCCTCACGCTTCTCGGCCTGCCCGAGTCCGACTTCCCCCGGATGCTCAAACTCACTCAGGAGTTGTTCGGAAGCGAGGACGACGAGTTCAAACGCGGTGCGTCAACCGAGGAGAAGCTGGCGGCCCTGCTGGACATGTTCGAGTACTTCAAAGGGGTGACCGCCCAGCGGCGTGAACACCCGACCGAGGACCTCGCGTCGGCGATCGCGAACGCCCGCATCGACGGCGAGCCGCTGTCCGACATCGACACGATGTCGTACTACCTCCTCGTCGCCACCGCCGGACACGACACCACCAGTGCGACGATCGCCGGCGGGCTGCAGGCCCTGGTCGAGAATCCCGATCAGCGACAGAAGTTGTGCGACGAGCTCGCGCTGATGCCGCGGGCGACCGAGGAGATGATCCGTTGGGTCACTCCGGTCAAGACGTTCATGCGCACCGCCGCGGAGGACACGACGGTGCGCGGGGTACCGATCGCCGAAGGCGAATCTGTGCTGCTGTCTTATGTTTCCGGGAATCGCGACGAGGAAGTCTTCGACGACCCGTTCCGATTCGACGTCGCCCGCGACCCCAACAAGCACGTCGCGTTCGGCTACGGCGTGCACTTCTGCCTAGGGGCGGCGCTGGCCCGCACGGAAGTCAGCAGCTTCTTCACCGAACTGCTGCCGCGGCTGACGTCCGTGGAACTCACCGGCGAACCGCAATACATGGCAACCACGTTCGTCGGCGGACTCAAACACCTGCCGATCAAATACCTTCTGCGTTGACTGTGCGTCCAGGGCGGGAAAGTTCGAGCAGCGCACACCCTGAGCGCACAGTCAACGGGCGAACATCCTTCGCAGCCGATGGACGTCGACCTTGCCGGTGGCGCCGCGAGGGATGGCGTCGTCCGAGTCGACCAACAGCCAGGCCGTCGGAACCTTGAACGAGCTCAACAGTTTTCGGGCTTGGGTGCGGAGTTGGTCAAGGGTGGTGGCGGTGTCGCACACCACCGCCGCCCCCACCTCGCCGCCGACAGCGGTGACGTAGGCCTTCTCGACGCCGGCGATGCTCCGCAGCGCCTCTTCGACCTCGCTCGGGTACACCGTCGCGCCGCGGACCTTGAACATGTCGTCGGACCTGCCGTGGTAAAACAAAAAGCCGTCGTCGTCCAGATGTGCCAGATCCCCGGTGGGATAGAACCCGTCGGCGGTGAACAGGTCCTCGCGGCTGCGTCGGCACATCCCGCGCATGACGTGTGGGCCCCGGATCTGGATCATGCCGACCGCGCCGGCCGGCATTGGCGCGCCGCTGTCGGGGTCGACGATCCGGACTTCCATGCCGTCGAACGGCTTTCCGCAGCTTCCCCAGGCTGAGCGCGGCATGTCGGTGTCGGCGGGATAGCCGCAGTACGGCCCGAACGCCTCCGTCATTCCGAACAGCTTGGCCCGCGCGCCCGGCCGGGCGCGCTGGTCCGGGGGTAGCAGCGCCTCGAGACTGCCCGGGCGCAGGGACGAGAGATCGGCGCCCACCGAATCAGCCCGCCGGGCAACGGATTCCGCTTGTTCGGGCCATCCGCGGAACAACGTCACCCGCTCCCGCTCCAGGAGGCGCAGCGTGCTCTCCGGTTGCGGGACTTCTTCGGTGACGAGGGTGGCGCCCGCGAGCAGTGCCGAGAGGACCCCGCTGCCGAAGCCGCCGACCCAGAAGAACGGCATCGGCAGGTACAGCCGGGTGTCGGCATCGATGCAACGCACCGCGAGTCCCGACGCGACGGCGCCCAACGCGTTGCCGTGCGAGTGCACCACCGCCTTCGGGGCTCCGCTGCTACCCGACGTGAAGATGGTCACCAGGGGGTCACTGGGAGTCACGACGGTGGTCAGCGCGTCAGCAATCCCGCCGGCCGCGTCGCCGGCCGTGGCGTGCAGTACCCGCGGCGCCAGCCAAACATGTTGCAGCGCGGGCAGTTCGGCGTCTGCCGACGCTAGGTCGTCCAGATAGCGGTGGCCCCGGAACTCTTCGACCGAGACAAGGAACTGCACCGACGCCACGCGCAGCTGCGCCACCAGTTCCCGAGGCTGCAGCAGCGTGCTCAGCGGCACCAGCACTGCGCCGATCCGGGTCAGCGCCAGAGCCAGCTGCACCCACCGCACGCTGTTGGGCATGATCAGGCCCACGCGGGTGCCCTTGTGCACACCGGCGTCGACGAAGACCGCAGCCAGCTCGCGGGTCGTCGCATCGAGCTCGTGGTAGGTGATCCGCGTCGCGGGGTCGACGACGGCGGCTTTGGCGCCGTCGTGAGCGGCACGAAAACGCAGCAGCGCATCGATGGTGGACGGTTCACGCATCGAACGCCGCCTTGAGCCTTGCGATGTCGACCTTGCCGCTCGACAGCAGCGGTACTTCCGACTCGGACAGCGCGACGAATCGGGTCGGAACCTTGTACGCCGACAACTCAGACTTGAGCTGGTGCCGAAGCGCCGGCTCGTCGAATTGCTCACCGTCGTCTAGCACGACGACGGCGGCGACCTGCTGCCCGCGTTCCGGGTCGGGGATGCCGACCACATACGCCGGCCCTCCGGTGATTTTCGCGAGGGCCTTTTCCACTTCCGCCGGAGCGACGTTCGCCCCAGCGGTCTTGATCATCGAACCGCGCCTGCCGAGGAAGTAGAAGAAACCGTCGCTGTCGGTGCGCACGAGGTCTCCGGTGTGAAACCAGCCGTCGGGGTCGAAGCATTCCTCCCGGCTGCGCTTGTAATAGCGCTGCATCACATGCGGCCCCCGGATGCAGAGTTCGCCGACTTCGGCGAGTTCTCCGGTGTCCGGGTCGACGACCTTGGTCTCGAAGCCGGGTGCGGGCTTTCCGAACGAGCCGCGGCGGTGTTCGGGCTGGTCGGTTTCGTCGCCGCTGAGCAGCACCACACCGCCGGCTTCGGTCATGCCGAGCATGTTGTGGCGCAACTCGGGATCGGCGGGGCGTGCGTCAGATGCCATGACCGGGTGCAGGTTCCCTCGCCGCATCGACGACAGGTCCCGCGATGGGAAGCTCGGATGCTTCGCGAGGTGTGCGACTGCGGCGGCGAAACCGTTGGTGATCGTAGGTTTCTCGGCCTCCAGCAGGTCAAGCGTCTGACCGGCGTCCGAGGCTGTCGAGCACACGAGCGTCGAGCCCGCGACGAGCGTGGCGAGCAGACCGAACGCGAACCCGCCGATCCAGAAGAACGGCGAATTGCAGAACAGCCGGTCTTCTGCTGTCAGCCTGCGGATCTCGTTGAGGTTGCGCTGGTGATCCAGCAGCGCCCCATGCGTATGCACGACGCCCTTCGGCGCGCTGGTGGTCCCGGAGGTGTAGACGATCGCCAACGTGTCGGAGCCGTCGACGTCGTCTTCCATCGCAGCGAGCAGCGTCTCGTCGACCTCGTTCGGGAGGCCGTAGACACGGTCGAGGCCGTGAAAGCGGTGACGCAGCTGAGGTGACGACGGCATCTCGTCGAGCCGCTGCACGTAGTCATGCGAGCGGTATGACGTTGCGGCGAGAAGGATTTCGACATCGCTGTGGACGAGCTGCTCGTGGATCTCGCGCCCGGTTCCGAAGGTCGAGAACGGTACGACGACCGCGCCGATGCGTGCGGCGGCCAGCATGCCGACGACGAACGGCACACCGTTGGGGTAGAGCAGGCCGACGTGGGTGCCCTTGCCATCGCCGAGCGCGATCAAGCTGCGGGCAAGCCGTGCGGAGCGATGGTCGGCTTCGGCGTAGGTGATGCGCTCACTGTCAGACACCAGCAGCGGGTGGTCAGCGCGGAGCGACGACTGCTCGCGCAAGACCTGGGCCAGCGTGGTGCTACCGGGCATGCTCACGGGAGGCGGTGAAATGTCTTCTGACAGCGTTCATGTCGGCCTTGCCCGACGGCGTTCTCGGGATGGCATCGACCACCGCGATCTCGGCGGGAACCTCGTACGGCGCCAACCGGCTTCGGAGGAACTCGACGAGTTCGTCGGGGCCGGCGGACGCCCCGGCCCGCAATTCGACCATGGCGACCGGGGTTTCACCCAGCCGGTCGTCTGGTCGCCCGACGACCGCCGCGCCCTGCACCCCCGGATGGCTCTCCAGCGCGGCGCGCACCTCGTCCGGTATCACCTTGAACCCGCCGCGGATGATGGCCTGGTCCGCGCGTCCGAGAACCCACAGGAACCCGTCGGCGTCGATGCGGGCGAGGTCGGTGGTGCGGATCCAGTCGGTCGACGGACCCAGCTGGCCCGGCTTCACCTCCAGCAAGCCGACCCGGTCGGTGCCCAGGGGGGTGCCGCCCTCGTCGACCACCCGCAGCTGTGCGCCCAGCGTCGCGCGGCCCACGCTGCCGCGCTTGGCGTGCCGGTATTCTTCGTAGTCGGCCAGCGACCAGCCGGCCACGCCGCCACCGAATTCCGTAGCGGCGTATGACGTCAGCACCGGAATGCCGAACTTCTCGGTGAACGCGTCGGCGTCCTCGGCCGACAGTGGCGCGGTGCCGGATGTGACGGCCCGGATGCCTGCCAGGTCCTCGCGCGTGAGGTCGGAATGCAGCACCTTCCGCAGCGCCGCCGGCACCAGCGACACCGCACCCGGCCGGTGCGCACGCACCGCCTCGGCCCATCGCCGCAACTCGAAACGCTCGAGCAACACGAAGGACCTGGCCTCCACAACGCATTGCAGCACCCGGAACACCCCACCGATGTGCACGAGTGGGGCGTTGACGATAGCGACGCCGCGGCGCAGCTGGGTTGGCGGCGGTGCCTGGTCGAACCCGCCGCCCATGACGCTATGCGCGAGCATGTCGTAGGTGAGGTCGATTCGCTTGGGCGGGCCGGTCGTTCCGCTGGTCAGCATCCGCACGGCCACGCCGGGGCGTCCGGTCTCGTCGCGGTCCTCTCCCGTTACGTGAGGTTCGTCCGTCAGCCCCGAGATGGACACCACCGTCGCGCCTCCGGCTGAGAACTTCGCGACGTCGTCGGCCTCTCCGACGAGCACCGGTAGCCGCAGCGCCTCCAGATCGGCCCGGATGCGGTCCTCGCCGTGGGAGGGGTTGATCACCACCATGCAGCCGCCGCCCAGCAGCACCCCGAGGAACGCGGCCACGTGCGCCGGCCGGTTTCGCAGCAGGATTCCCACCTGCCCGCCCGGCCGGGTCAGCGCCTGGATTCGGCGGGCGGCGGCACCGAGCTCGCGCCAACAAAACCATTGACCGTTTAACTCGATCGCAGGCGCATCGGGCTGCAGCTCGAGGACGCCGGTGATGCGCGCTACCAGCGGGTGGTCCATCAGCGCAGCCTCGGCTCGGTGGGTGCTGCATCGCCGGCCGCGAGTTCGGCTTGTCCGAGCGGGTTGCCCAGCCGGGTGTAGATCAGCCCCTGCTCCAATGCCGCGCGGTAGGGCTTGTCCAGCGACTCCCAGATCGCCTTCACCGTGCCCTGTGTCGCGGCGGCGGGCTTGGCCGCGATCGCGGCGGCGATCTGATGGGCACGGTCCCAGAGCCGTTCGGGGGCGACGACTTCCGACACCAGCCCGATCCGCAGCGCGGTGTCCGCGCTGACCCGCTCGTCATTGCCCATCAGTGCCATCCGCAGTGTCTCGCCCAGCCCGATTCGTCGCATCAGCCCGATGGGCTCGAGTGCGCAGACCAGTCCGGCGCTCACATGCGAGTCGAAGAATGTTGCGTCCGTCGAGCAGATCACGACGTCTGATTCGTTGACGAAGTAGAACGCGCCCGCGGTGCACATCCCGTGGACCGCGCACACCACCGGCTTCCACATCTTCTGCCATTTGGGGCTCAGCGGTTCACCGGGATCCTCGTGGTTCCACACGTTGGCGGGCTGCCCATAAGGTGCCCTGACGTCGAGTCCGGCACTGAAAGCCCTTGTGCCGGCCGCTCGCAACACGACGGCGTTTACGGAGTCGTCGTACTTGACGGCACGCCACGCCTCTTCCATCTCCTCGCACATGGTCCGATTGAACGCGTTGAGCACCTCGGGACGGTTCAACGTGATGGTCGCGACGCGGTCTGCTGCGTCGACGTCGAGCAGGATGGTCTGGAAGCCCGTCACCGGCATTGCCAATCGGGAGTTCGCTTCTCCACGAATGCCTTCGGCCCTTCGAGGGAGTCTTCGGTGTGCAGGTTGCGTTCGCGGAAGGCTTCGGCCAGCATCTCGGCTTCGTGCAGGGGGAGGTCCAGCCCCTTGAGGATGGCCAGCCGGGTGCCGCGTACCGCCAGCGGTGCGTTCGAGTTCACGATGTCGGCGATCTCGTGGGCGCGCTCGAGCAGACGGTCGTGTTCGACGACCTCGCTGATCATGCCGAGCTCGGCCGCCCGCTGCGCGCTCATCCGTTCGTGCTTGCCCGTCAAGGCCATTCGCAGTGCGACCGACCGCGGCAGCACGCGGGCCAGGCGCACCACCTCACGCCCGGCGACCAGGCCGATGCTCACATGGGGGTCGAAGAACGTCGCCTTCTCGGAGGCGATCACGATGTCCGACGTGGTGACCCAGTCCAGGCCGGCGCCGCAGCAGATTCCGTTGATGGCCGCAAGCACGGGCTTGGCCATGGTCCGGAACGGCGGAGTGCCCTCCTGGGGCGCCTCCCACTGCTCGTAGGTGGACAGGTACCGCCGTTCGTTGATGACCTTGCCGTCGCCGGGGATTTCCTTGACGTCGGCGCCGGTGCAGAACGCCCGCCCGGTGGCGGTCACGATGAGCAGCCACACGTTGTCGTCGTTCTCCGCCTCGTGATAGGCCGCCCGCAACTCGGTGATCATGTGCGGGCTCAGCGCGTTGAGCGCGTCGGGCCGGTTCAGCGTGATCGTGGCCTTGTGTCCGTCGACTTCGTACTTGATGGTGTCTCTGACTGGCATGGGAGTCCCTTCGGGTCAGCGGCCTTGGAAGTCGGGCGCTCGGCGTTCCCGGAACGCCGCCAGCCCTTCTTTGAAGTCGGCTGTGCGGCAGGATAGTTCGAGGTGGAGAAGTTCCTGCGTCATGGCTTCGGGCAACGTCGCGTGCTGTGCGTAGTTGATTTCCTGTTTGGCCAGGCCGAGCGCGACGGTGGGCCCGGCGGCCAGTTGTGCGAGCAGTTCCTCGGCGGCGTCGTCGAGTTCCGAGTCGTCGACGCAGCGGTGGATCAACCCCCAGTCGGCGGCGTCAGCGGCCGGCACCTTCTCGCCGAGCAGCAGCATCCGTTTCGCGCGGGCGAGTCCGACGAGTCGCGGCAGTAGCCAGGTGGCGCCGGAGTCCGGGGTGAAGCCGCGGGCCAGAAATGGTTCCCAGAACACGGCGTCGGAGGCCGCGACCGTGAAGTCGGCGGCCAGGGCGAGATTGCAGCCGAGGCCGACGGCGTAGCCGCGCACGCTGCACACCACGGGCAGCGCAACGGTGTGGACGAGTTCGATGACCCGGTGTGCGGTATGCGGGATACGACGGACGAGATCGCCGGTGCGGGGCCGTGGGCCGCCGGCTTCGTTGGTGGACAGCCAGTCTGCACCGGCGCAGAAATCGCCGGCTCCGCCGGTGATGTGGATGGCACGAAGCGAATCGTCGGTGGCGGCTTCGGTGAGCGCACGGACGAGCGCGTCGACCATCTCGTGGCTCAGCGCGTTGCGCCTGGACGGCCGATCGAGCGTGATCCGCAGCACCGCGCCGTCACGGCGCGTGGCCACTGTCCCGTCGCCTGTCACCGGCATCCTCCAGCCATTTACGGTTGTTCATACAGTAGGCTATACCAGTGCTATCTTGTATAAGTTAGCAAGGAAAGGCTCCTAGCGGAATGGCCAGTGGGAACGACGACCGCCGGTTCGGTGAGCAACCGCTCGCGCAGACGGTCGCCGCGGCCGCCGCGATCCGCCGCCTCACCGGCATGCTGCTCTGCCTCGAACACCCCCACCCGACCGTCGACGCGATGCTCGCGCAGTTCGCGGCCTGGGAACGCGAGCTCGCCGACGTCGTACCGCCGGACAGCTCTCCGCGGCGCGACACCGACGGTGACCACAAGCGCGTCTACCTCGGCCATGCGTTCGACATCGGCGCTTTCAATCCGTGCTTTCCGGAATACCGCTTCGACCATCTCGACGCCGAGACGGCGTCCGGAACCATCACCTTCCCCCTCGTCTTCGAGGGCCCGCCGGGACTGGTCCACGGTGGGTTCCTCGCCGTGTTCTTCGACTGCGTCACCCAGCACCAGAACTGCGCGGTGGCGCGAACGGGGAGGACACGTTCGCTGACCGTGACCTTCCGCCGGCCCACACCCGTGCTGACCGAACTGCGCTTCGACATCGTCCGGTCCGAACGAGACCAGGCGGTCACGTCGACTGCGCGGATCCTGCACGACGACCAAGTGCTGTGCATCGGCGAATTCAACGCGGTGGCAATGGCTCCCGAACAACTGACCGTGTCCCGGTTCGGCCGCAGGCGGGAGGTCGGATGACTCGAGCGCCACACCGGATTCGTCAGCCACGGGTCGCCGAGATCGTGGCATCGCGGCTGCGCGACGACATCCTGTCCGGACGGTTGAAGGAAGGCGACGTGCTGCCGTCACAGGAGACGCTGTTCCACGAGTTCGGCGTCAGCCCTCCCGCGCTGCGCGAAGCTATTCACATCTTGGAGGTCGACGGCCTGATCTCGGTGCGGCGCGGCAACGTCGGCGGAGCGGTGGTGCACCTTCCGTCGGCCGAGCGCACAGCGCACATGATCAGCATGGTGCTGCAGGCGCGGGCCGCGACGCCGGCCGACGTCAGCGGCGCACTGCTTCATCTCGAGCCGATCTGCGCCGGGATGTGCGCAGCCCGGGCGGACCGGATGACCGAGGTGGTGCCGTTCTTGGAAGCCGAGATCGAGCGGCAGGCAGCGCAATTCGACGACCCGTCGCAATACGTGCCGAACGCCCGGCGATTTCACGAGGCGGTCGTGTCCCGCTGCGGCAACGAACCGATGATCCTGCTGATCGGTTCACTGGAGTTGATCTGGTCGGCGCACGAGTCGTCGGTGTGGGGCGACGATCTCTGCGCCGATGAGCGCTCGCGCGAAGAGCAACGGAAGACGGCCAAGACCATGCGGGCAGCGCTGCGCGACCATCAACGGCTGCTCGACGCGGTCCGCGACGGGCACCAGGACCGCGCGGTACGTCTCGCGCGGGACCACCTGGCCGTCGCGCGCAGCAACACG
Source organism: uncultured Actinomycetota bacterium (assembly GCA_963775205.1). Lineage (GTDB taxonomy): Bacteria > Actinomycetota > Actinomycetes > Mycobacteriales > Mycobacteriaceae > Mycobacterium. The sequence continues at coordinate 147,317 of CAVZHV010000006.1, forward strand.
CTCGCGTTCGGCAGGGACAAAACGGTTGAGGCGAAACGGATTTTGACGAACGGGCGATGAGCCGCTTGCGCGAAGAGAGACATAGGAGCACACATGACATCGGATGATCGCGTTCTCTTCGACGTCGACCGGGACAAGCGGATTGCCACGATCACGTTGAACAATCCGACACAGCGCAACTCCTACGACGCCGCCATGCGCGACAGCGTGGCGCGCCTGCTCGATCGCGTCGCCGAGGACGACGATCTCACCGTCGTGCTGCTGCGCGGAGCTGACGGCGTGTTCTCCACCGGGGCGGACATGAACAACGCCTACGGGTGGTATGGCGACACCGGCAAGGCCAAGGGTCGCCCGAGCCAACGCCGCCGGCTTACGGTGGACCGCAAGTCATTCGGCTTCTACCACAACCTGATGGGCTTCCCGAAGGTCACTGTGGGCGAGATCAGCGGTTACGCGCTCGGCGGCGGCTTCGAGATCGCGCTGATGACCGACATTTCGGTGATCGCGCGCGATACGAAGATCGGGATGCCCGCCACGCGGTTCCTCGGCCCCGCGCTGGGCAGCCTGCACATGTTCTTCCATCGCCTGGGCCCCGTGCTGGCACGTCGGCTTCTGCTCACCGGCGACATCGTCGAAGCCGGCACGATCGAGCACCTCGGCGTCTTCACCGACACCTGCGACCGCGACCACGTCACCGCCCGGGCGCGGTACTGGGCCGAGAAGGCCGCGAAGATGCCCGCCGACGGCGTCGTCATCGCCAAAGAGGCGTTCCGGCTCGTCGAGCAGAGCCAGGCATACCAGGGCGAAGAAGTGGCCAGCTACCTGTTCCACGCCTTCGGCACCAACCTGCAGTTCGCGCCGGGGGAGTTCAACTTCGTCAAGACGCGCGCGCAGGTCGGCACGAAGGAAGCGTTCCGGCTGCGTGACGAGCACTTCCACGTGCCCGAGCCATGACCGGCCCCCGCCACCCGTAGCGCGAGCAGACACGAAATCGCATGAAAGCGGGCTGGGTAATGCGATTCCGCGACTGCTCAGCGGAGGCGCCCATAGTGGGGCCGCTACAGAATCTGCTATTTTTGTAAAGCCGTTGCCACCGAACCCCGAGGTCTAGACCCATGCCCACACCCGTCATCGTCGGCGCCACCAGGACAGCGATAGGACGGTCGTTCAAGGGAACACTGGCCAACACGCCACCCGAGACGCTGATCACCACCGTGCTGCCCGAGGTCGTTCGTCGGGCCAACCTCGATCCGGCCGCGATCGACGACCTCATCTTCGCCGAATCCCATTACGGCGGGGGCGATCTCGCTCGCTATGCGGCCGCGGCATGCGGCATGGAAGACATTCCCGGCCAATCGGTGAATCGGCACTGCGCCGGCAGCCTCACCGCGATCGGCAACGCCGCCGCCGGAATCGGTTCGGGCATGGAGCGCGTCGTCGTCGCCGGCGGCGTGCAGTCGCTGTCGATGATGCCGCTGATGAAGTGGCGGGTGCCCGGCCCGGAGTTGAAGTTCGAAGAACCGTGGATGCCGCCGACCCACGTGGAGACCCCGGATGCGCCGACACGCGACATGTCGATCACCGTCGGCTGGAACACGGCACAAGCGGTCGGGATCACGCGCGAGGAAATGGACGCGTGGGCGGCGCGGTCTCACCAGCGCGCGATCGCCGCGATCGACGCCGGCAAGTTCGTCGACGAGATCGTGCCGCTGAAGGTGACGCTGCCCGACGGCTCGGTGGTCGACTTCAGCGTCGACGAGCATCCGCGCCGCGACACGACCGCCGAGAAGCTGGCTGGGCTCAAGGTGCTTCACCCCGAAATCGAGGGATTCTCGATCACCGCCGGCAACAGCAGCGGAACCAACGACGCCGCCGCAGCCGTGGCACTCGTCGAGAAGCACTACGCCGAAGCCGAAGACCTCACCGTGATGGCCACCGTGAAGGCATGGGCGGCTTCGGGCGTGGCGCCACGTGACACCGGGCTCGGAGCGGTGAAGGTGATCGGCAAGGTGTTGGACCGCGCCGGGCTGAAGCCGGCCGATGTCGCGTTGTGGGAGATCAACGAGGCGTTCGCGTCGGTGCCGATCGCGGCGTGCCGCGAGTACGGCCTCGACGAGGATCTGGTGAACTTCTCCGGCAGCGGATGCAGTCTCGGCCATCCCATCGCTGCGTCCGGCGCCCGCATGGTGACGACGCTCGTCTACGAACTGCAGCGGCGCGGCGGCGGTATCGGCGTTGCGGCGATGTGTGCGGGCGGCGGCCAGGGCGGCGCCGTAGTGGTGGAGGTTTAGCGCCTCGCGGCGGCCTTACGCGCGCGGCGCGGCGCAGACTTCGGCGCCTTCTGCCCGTGCTCGATGAGCCAACTGGCATGGTCGAGAATGCAGTTGAGTCCGTACTCGAAGTTCTTCTCGTCCGCTGCCGCGAGCCGGTGACCCTTCGCAGCCAGCTTCGCGATCAACGGCGTGGCTTTGGGGTCGATGGTCCGGGGCTCGAAGCCGGTTCCCTCCCCGTCGTCGAGCTCGCGGGTCTTCTCCTGAAGGCGCTCCAGGACGACGGTGCCGCGGACGTGAAGCGACACCGCGGAGTACGTGTCGAATGCGTCTTCCGGTGAGAGTCCTGCCTCCACCAACGTCTGGATCGCCTTCTCCATCTGCTCGACGCCGAGCTGGCGCGCCTTCGCGCTGAGGGCCCCCCGGATCAGGATCAGGTCGGTGAGGATCGGACTGCTCGAGAATGTCTTGCGCATCGAGCGCGCGTGATTTCTCAGCGACTCTCGCCAGTCACTGGCCTCCACGTACGGCGTCGCGAACGTGAACTTGCGCAGCGCGCGGTCGGTCATCGCGTTGAGGAGGTCGTCCTTCTTGCGGAAGTACCAGTAGATGCTCGTCACGCCGACGCCGAGGTGCTTGCCCAGCAGCGGCATGCTCAAGTTGTCGATGGAAACCTCGTCGGCGAGCTGGAAGGCGCCGTCGATGATGTCGTCAGGATTGATCGAACCGCGTTCGCGCCGCTGGCGCTTGCCGGCGGCTGCCTTGCTTGCCACGGTCGACCACCTCCATCGGACTCGTCACCCGTCAACGATACCGGTAGCGATCCGATTCGGACATCGGGAAAGCTTTCAGTACGTCCCGTGTCGGTGCCGCCGAGCCCCGGGCGTATCCGAAAAGGCACATTCCTGACCGGTGGGGGCAAGTGCGACTTAGGCTGTACGACTATGGATCTCGGGCTGACGGATGCGGCAGCCGCGGTGGTCGGTGGCGGCCGCGGATCGGACTTCACCTGAGATGACGACGGCACGAGAGGCACGGGACTGGGCGCGGACGGCCCTTCGTGGCATCGGCGACTCGCTCTACACGCCGTTCTCGGGAGCCGACGGCGACGACATCGACTGGGATGCGTACCGCAGGCTCGTGCGCTACTGCGTGGGGGAGTTGCGACATCCGATGCTCTGGCTGACCAGTGAGGCGCCGGGCGACCGCGGAAGGCGCTACCGATAGGTGTACAGTATGTCCTTACATGACGCGCCTGAGGAGGTCAGCCTGGTGAGCGGCGACGGCCCGGTGCTGTTCGAGGTGCGCGACAACGGCGTGGCCCTGCTGACGTTGAACCGGCCCGAGCGCATGAACGCCTGGGGCGGTGGGCTGGCGAGCGCGTTCTGGTCATGCATCGACCGGGCCGAAGCCGACCCCGATGTGCGGGCTGTGGTTTTGACCGGAAGCGGACGGGCCTTCTGTGCGGGGGCCGACATGGGTGACCTGTCGACGATCACCGGCACCACAGTCGACAGCGCCGGCGACGCGGATGTCGACAAGCTGGTCGGAGAACGTCATCCGCATTTCGTTGCGACACTTCGCAAGCCCGTCGTCGCGGCGATCAACGGCGCGTGCGCCGGCATCGGCCTGACCCAGGCACTGATGTGCGACGTCCGGTTCGCCGCGGAAGGCGCCAAGTTCACCACGTCGTTCGCGCGGCGCGGGCTGATCGCCGAGTACGGGATCTCGTGGATTCTTCCGCGCATCGTCGGCTGGGGCGCGGCGCTCGACCTGTTGTTGAGCGGCCGGGTGTTCTACGCCGACGAGGCGGCGACGCTCGGCCTGGTGAAGGAGGTCCTGCGCCCGGAGGACCTGCTTCCGCGTGCGATCGGCTACGCCGAGGAGATCGCCGCGAATTGCGCGCCGAGTTCTCTGGCGGTGATCAAGCAACAGGTGTACGCAGACACCATGCGAGATCTGTTCGAGGCGAGTGCGGTGGCGGAGAAGCTCATGCACGAGTCGATGCTTCGGCCCGACTTCATCGAAGGCATCACGAGTTTCTTCGAGAAGCGGCCGCCGAACTTCCCGTCTCTGGACGACTGAAAGGACAGGAACATGGCGCTGGACTACAAGGCCATCGACGTCGACAACCACTACTACGAACCGCTGGACGCGTTCACCCGGCACCTCGACAAGAAGTTCAAGCGCCGCGGCGTGCAGATGGTCAAGGACGGCAAGCACACCCTGGCGATCATCGGCGACCGGGTCAACCGCTTCATCCCCAACCCGACATTCGACCCGATCATCGTCCCGGGGTGCCTGGACCTGCTGTTCCGCGGCGAGATCCCCGAAGGCGTCGACCCGGCGTCGCTGATGAAGGTCGAGCGTCTCGCGGAGCACCCGGAGTACCAGAACCGCGACGCCCGCGTCACCGTGATGGACACCCAGGGCATCGAAACCGTGTTCATGCTGCCAACATTCGCGTGCGGCGTGGAGGAAGCACTCAAGCACGACATCGACGCGACGATGGCGTCGGTGCACGCATTCAACCTGTGGCTCGACGAGGACTGGGGTTTCGACCGACCCGATCACCGGATCATCGCCGCGCCGATCATCTCGCTGGCCGATCCCGAAAAAGCCGTCGACGAAGTCGAATTCGTGCTGTCGCGCGGCGCCAAGCTCGTGCTGGTGCGGCCGGCGCCGGTGCCGGGTGTGGTCAAGCCGCGGTCACTGGGTGACCCGGCCCATGACCCGGTGTGGGCCCGGCTGGCCGAGGCTGGGGTTCCGGTGGGATTCCACCTGAGCGACAGCGGCTACCTGCAAGTGGCGGCGATGTGGGGCGGCAAGTCGACGTTCGAGGCGTTCGGCGGCTCGAACCCGCTGGACCAGATGCTCGTTGACGACCGCGCGATCCACGACACGATGGCATCGATGATTGCGCACGGTGTGTTCACCCGTCACCCCAAGCTGAGGGTGGCGAGCATCGAGAACGGTTCGTACTTCGTGTACCGGCTGATCAAGCGCCTGAAGAAGGTGGCCAACAACCACCCGCGCCTGTTCCCGGAGGATCCGGTGGAGCAGTTGCGCAACAACGTGTGGATCGCCCCGTACTACGAGGACGACCTCTCGGCGCTGGCGGAAACCATCGGGGTCGACAAGATCCTGTTCGGTTCGGACTGGCCGCACGGGGAAGGCCTCGAGTCGCCGGTCTCGTTCACCGAGGAACTTGCGGGATTCAGCGATGCGGACGTCCGAAAGGTGATGCGCGACAACGCGTTGGATCTGCTCGGCGTCAAGGTGGAGTCGGCGGTCTAGGTCCACCTCCATGCCGAGCAGACGCAAACTCGCATTCTTATCGGCGTGTCAGTGCTACTTTGCGTCTTCTCGTGGAGGTGGCCGATGAGCGAGTGGACGATCGGGGCGGTCCTCGACGCCATTGCCGACGTGATACCGGACCGCACGATGACCGTGTGCGGTGACCGCCGCAGCACCTACGCCGAATGCGCCGACCGCACCCGAAGGCTCGCGAACTTCCTCGCGGCCAACGGTTTAGGCGCCCACCGAGAGCGGAACACCCTCGAGCGCTGGGAATGCGGCCAAGACCGCGTCGCGCTCGTCATGCACAACGATCTCTACCCCGACATGGTGATCGGCTGCCTCAAGGCTCGAACCGTTCCAGTCAACGTCAACTACAACTACAGCCCAAGGGAAGTCGGCGAACTGCTCGAGTACATCCAACCGCGAGCAGTCATCTACCACCGGTCGTTGGGCGCGAAGTTCTCCGACGTGCTCGGTGGCCTCGGCTTGTTGATCTCCATCGACGACGGTAGTCCCGGTGCTGAGCTGCCCGGTGCGGTGACGCTGGAAGACGCTCTCGCGCAAGGAGATACCGACCAGCAGATGTCACCGTCACCAGACGACCTGCTCATGATCTGCACGGGCGGCACGACCGGACGCCCCAAGGGTGTGTTGTGGCGGCAGTCGGACATCTACGTGTCGGGAATGGTCGGTGCCGACCACGCGGCCGTCGACGAGATCCATGACAAAGTGCGCACCACAGGCCCGCCGTGGTTCGCCGTCTCGCCGCTGATGCACGCTGCCGGCATGTGGACGGCGTTCTCGGCCATCATGGCCGGCACGGCGGTGATCCTCTACGACACCGGCAAGAAGCTCGACCCACGACTGGTGTGGGAGACCGCGGAACGCGAGAAGGTCGGCCTGATGACGATGGTCGGCGACGCGTACGCCGCGCCGCTGGTCGAAGAACTGCAACGCGGCAGCTACGACCTGTCGTCGCTATTCGCCATCGGTACCGGAGGCGCCGCAACGAATCCCAGATATCAGCGTGCGCTGCTCGAGGCGATTCCCCATCTGACGCTCATCAACGGCTACGGCTCCTCTGAGACGGGGAACATGGGATTCGGCCACAGCCAGCGCGGTAACCAGACCGACACTTTCCAGCTCAGGGAAGGGGGACTGGTGCTCTCCGAGGACTATTCGCGGTTTCTCGAACCCGGCGAGCAGGAGGTGGGCTGGGTCGCCCGCGAGGGCCGGATACCACTCGGGTACTTCAACGATCCGGACGCGACGCGCAAGACGTTCCCGGAAGTGCAGGGCCGGCGGGTGGTGATCTCCGGTGACCGTGCCAGGATCGAAAAGGACGGCACGTTACGGCTTTTCGGCCGCGACTCGCTGGTGGTCAACACCGGCGGCGAGAAGGTGTTCGTGGAGGAGGTGGAGGAAGTGCTGCGTGCGCACCCCGCCGTCGCCGACGCACTGGTGGTGGGACGGCCAAGCGATCGCTGGGGCGAGGAACTGGTGGCCGTGGTGGCGCTGCGCGACGACACCGACGCCGAGGCGCTCCGTGCGCACTGCACGTCGGCACTGGCGCGGTTCAAGGCGCCGAAGGAGTTCGTCTTCGTCGAGCACGTCCGCCGGCTGGGCAACGGCAAGGCCGACTACCGCTGGGCGAAAAGCGCGGCACTGCAACAGGAGACGGTGGCATGACCTCGAACGTGATCGACTGCCTGGTCAACGTGCACTTCGGGGAAACCGAAGAGCAGCCGAGCTGGATGCTCGAGGTTCGCGACGACTACTTCAAGGGTCCCGAGTCGATGTTCGCGCCGGTCGAGTTGTCCGAACTCGTCGACGAGATGGACGAGCAGGGCGTGCGCAAGGCGATCCTGATGGACAATCTCGCCAAGCCGTCGGTGACCGCGCGCAAATTCGTCGAGGCGAAGCCCGACCGGTTCGCGCTGGCGATGGGCGGCGTGAACCTGCTGCGCCCGGTCCAGTCCTTGCGTGAGCTGACGGCGATCGTCGACGACCTGCCCGTGGCCTATGCGGCGGTGGGGCCAAGCTTCTGGGGCGACGGACAGTACCCGCCCACCGACGCCGTCTACTACCCGCTCTACGCCAAGTGCGCCGAACTCGAACTGCCGCTGTGCATGAACACCGGGATCCCCGGACCGCCGATCCCCGGCGAGGTGCAGAACCCGATCCACCTGGACAGGGTGTGCGTGCGCTTCCCGGAGGTCAAGCTGTGCATGATGCACGGCGCGGATCCGTGGTGGGACATCGCGATCCGGCTGCTGATCAAGTACCGCAACCTGCGCCTGATGACGTCGGCGTGGTCGCCGAAGCGGCTGCCCGAGAGCCTGCTGCACTACATGCGCACGCGTGGGCCCGACAAGGTGATCTTCGCATCCGACTGGCCGGTGCTGCGGATGCGCCGCGTCGTGCCCGAGGCTCTGGCGCTGGATCTTCCGGCAGACGTGCTCGAGAACTACCTCTACAACAATGCGCAGGACTTCTTCTTCGAACGGGAGAACTGAGAGATGGACCGCTACGAGCTGCGCAGGCTCGACTACAGCCTCACCTCGGACCACGAAGCCTTGAAGACCGCCTACCGAGACTTCTTCAAGACGCACTGTCCGATCGACACGGTGCGGGCCGCCGAGGAGTCCGGGTTCGACAAGAGTCTGTGGGAACGGTTGTGCGCCATGGGCGCGACGACGATGGCGCTGCCGGAGTCGCGCGGCGGCGACGGCGCGACGCTTGTGGACTTGACGTTGGTGGCCGAGGAGATCGGCCGCTCGCTCGCGCCGGTCCCGTGGATCGACCATGTCTGCGCCGCCCGGCTGTTGGCCCGCTTGGGTGCGCTGGAGGCCGATGTCGTGCACGGCAAGCAGCTGGCGGCGTTCGACCCTCGGCACGACGAGATCACTGGTATCAGGCTGATTCCGACGGGTTCCATCGCCGATCAGATCGTCGTGCGCGACGGGCAGGACGTCTTGCGGCTCTCGTTCGGCACCCGCCCGGCTCGCGTCGACAACATCGGCCGTCTGCCGATGGCCTGGGTCGATCCCAGCGCCGCCGACAGCCGTACGGTCGTGGCCAGCGGTACTGACGCGTTAGCGGAATACGAACGCGCGCTGGACGAATGGCGACTGTTGACCGCCGCGGCACTGGTGGGTCTCGTCGAGGAGACGATGACCATCGCGGCGGAGTTCGCCAAGACGCGTTACACGCTGGGCGTGCCGATATCGACACTGCAGGCCATCTCGCACCCACTGGCCAACATGGCGATCACCGTCCAGGGCGGCCGAAATCTCGCCCGCCGCGCCGCATGGTTCCTCGACAACGAGCCGGACGCGCGGCCCGAGCTCGCGCCGTCGGCGTTCGTGTTCATGGCCGAGGAGGCGGCCAAGGCCGCGACGATGGCGGTGCACATCCAAGGCGGCCTCGGTGTTTCGGCCGAAGCGGCAGCGACCGCGTATCTCGTGCGGGCGCGTGGCTGGCCGCTGGCCGGCGGCGACCCCGGCGCCACCGCAAGGTACGTGGCGGAAATCGTCGCCACCCGGGAAGGCGAATAGGCGATGGACTTCTCACGCGTAGAACTCTCCGATGACGACCAAGCCTTCCTCGAGGAGGTGCGGGCGTTCCTGAAAACCCATGTGACCGAGGACGTCAAGCGCCGTGACCGCGAAACCGGCGACAACTTCGACGAAGGCGTGCACCTGGCGCTGGGGGCGGCCGGTTACCTTGCCCGCGAATGGAAGCCGGAATCCGAAGGTGGCTTCAACCGTGTGCAGCGTCGCATCTGGGAACTGGAGAAGCGGCGCGCCCACCTGCCATGGGTCACGTCGGGTACCACCGCCATGGTGGCGCGGTCGGTCCAGACGTTCGGCTCACCAGAACTCCAAGCAGAGGTGATGCCCGGGGTTTACAGCGGCCACGTCCGGATGTGTCTCGGTTACACCGAGCCCGAAGGCGGATCCGACGTCGCGACGTGCAAGACGCGCGCCGTGCGCGACGGTGACAGCTGGGTGATCAACGGCTCGAAGATGTTCACCACCGGCGCGCACAACTGCCAGTACGTGTTCCTCATCACCAATACGGACCCTGGCGCGCCGAAACACAAGAGCCTCACCATGTTTCTCGTCCCGTTGGACACCCCGGGCATCGAGATCCAGGGAATCCGAACCGTCGACGGCGACCGCACCAACATCGTCTACTACAGCGACGTGCGCGTCGACGACAAGTATCGGCTCGGAGAGGTGAACGGCGGCTGGACCGTCCTGCGTGAGCCGCTCAACGTTGAGCACGGTGCCGTCGCGGCCCCACCCGACGGACTGCAGGACGTGTCGATCATGATGCATCAGGCCGGTTTCATGGCCGATGCGGTCGACAGGGCCGCGGCGGTGGTCGGGCGCACCGGTCCGGACGGGCGCCGTCTGATCGACGACCAGTCGGTCGCTTACCGGCTGGGCCGCAGCGTGGCGCGCATGGAGGCGGCGCTCTCTGCCCCAAGCATTTTCGGCAGGGTCGCGCTCGCGCAGACGATGCGTGATATCTCACCGGACGTGATGGACGTCCTCGGAACGGCGTCGTCGCTGCCCCTCGGCACCGACGGTGCCGTCGACGACGGTGCCGCCGAGTACATCTATCGCTTCGCGCCGTTGGTCGGCATCTACGGCGGCACGCTCGAGGTGTTCCGCAACATGATCGCGCAGCATGTCCTCGGGCTCGGCAAGCCGAACTACTCTCCGGCGCGCGAATCGGCCAGGACCGGATGAACTCCAGCAGCTCGGCGTTGATGGCTTGGTCCATCATGCACGCGGACACGGCGGTTCGATGAGGTTGCGCAGGCGCTCGGCGGGATACACAGTCGCTCCGGTGGCCCGGATTCTTTCGGATAGTGCGCGATCCGAGGTTGCGACGCAGATTTCGGCGGGATGCGCGTCCGATCTGACCATTCGGACGATTTCGTCGTCGGCCGAGTTTGGGGCCGCCTCGGCCGCATGAGCGACGACGATCACGGAGGATTCGATCGGCGGTGATGGCGGTCGCTCGAACACCACCGTGACGTCGGTGCCTTCGGCGGCCGCCCACTGCTCCAAGCGTTCGACCAAGCCAGCCATTGCACGATTCCGGTTACGCCACCAGCCGTCTGGGCGAGAGCCGATCACGTTCATGCCGTCGACGATCCACCGCATCAGACAAGGTTAGGCAGAAACGGCACCGCGAGCGTGCGCCAAATGCCACGCGGCGCGGCGTGTCGCTGACACGACGCGCACGCTCGCGCAGGGGGGTTAGGCGATGGCGCCCGATTCCTTCAACGCCGCGATGCGGTCCCAGTCCATGCCGAGTTCCATCAACACCAGTTCCGTGTGTTCGGAGGCCTGCGGCGCGCGCGTCGTCGCCAGCGGTTCATGGTTGAACTGCACCGGACCCCTAACGACTTTGAACGGTGCGCCGCCGTCGGCAGGCTCCACTTCGACGACCATGTCGTTGGCTATCGCCTGCTCGTCGGAGGCGAGGTCGATGAAGCTCTGGTACGGCGCCCACTGGCCTTTCATCGTCTTCAGATGCTCTCGCCAGTAGTCGAACGGCTTGCTGCCGACCGCCTCGACGATCAATTCGCTTGCGGCCTCGGCGTTTTCCATCAGCGGCAGCACGTCGGCGAAGCGGGGATCGTCGGCCGCCTCCGGGATGCCCAGGTGCTCGAAGGTGTCGCGGATGTAGCCGGTGGGGCTCACGATGCACAGGTTGATGGTGCCGCCGTCGGAGGTTTCGTAATTGCCGAGGAACGGGTTGACGGCCGAGCCGCCGGAATGCGGCATCTCCGCGCGCATGATCTCGCCGGAGTCCATGCCGTGCGTCACGCTCGCGCCACCGGCCCACCAGGCCGTGCTCAGCAACGACACGTCCACCTCGACGGCCTCACCCGTGCGCTCGCGATGCAGCAGCGCCGCCGAGATGCCGCCGGCGATGTTCATGCCGCCGATGGAGTCGCCGAACGCCGGAATACCCTGGGCGATAAAGCCGCCCAGCTCGGCGGGGGACAGCGCGTGACCGACACCGCTACGGGTCCAGAACGCTGTTCCGTCGTAGCCGCCGACGTCGCGTTGCGGTCCCTTGTCACCGTAGGCGCTGCCCCGCGCGTAGATGATCTTCGGGTTCACCGCGCGGATGTGTTCGACGTCGAACTTGTTCTTCTGCCGCGCCGCGGGCAGGTAGTTGGTCAGGAATACGTCGGAGGTCTTGGCGAGCTCGTGCAGCACCTCCTGGCCATCGGCGGTCGAGATGTCGATGCCGACGCTGCGCTTGCCGCGGTTGGGGTGTTCGATCAGCGGATGCCGGTCGGGGTTCAGCTGGTGGCCGCCCATGTTGAGGAAGCCGCGCTGAGTGTCGCCGCGTACAGGGTGCTCCACCTTGATGACGTCGGCGCCCCAATCGGCGAGGATGGCTCCTGCGGCCGGGACGAACGTGAACTGTGCGACCTCCAGGACCCGGAAGCCCTCCATCACCTTGACCACGTCGAACCATACTACTGTAATGTTTACCGTTGATCCGCCGGGCGAAAGGTGCAGGTGAGCGACGTCGCGCAAGACCAGGCCGCGCCCAGCGTCGACGTGGGCCGGCGGGCGGCGTCGCGCGCGGAGACCCGCATGCTCGTCGACGGCGAGCTCGTGGCATCGGCTTCGGGCGCCGAGTTCGACAACGTCAGCCCGGCCACCGGCCTGGTGCTGGGACCCACGGCCGCCGCCGACGCGCAGGACATGGACCGGGCGATCGCGGCGGCGCGGCGCGCCTTCGACGAAACGGACTGGTCGACCAACCGCGCGCTGCGCAAGCGCTGCCTGGCTCAGTTGCAGTCGGCGCTGGAATCCGAAACCGACGAGCTGCGCGAAGAACTCATCGCCGAGGTCGGATGCCCGGTGATGACCACGCACACCGCGCAGCTGGACTGGCCACTGGCGGAGTCGCTGCGGTATCCCGCCCGACTCGTCGACGACTTCGAGTGGGAGCGCACCCTCGACGGCGGCGGCCTGTTCGGCGAACGCAACGTGCGCACGGTGGTCAAGGAGCCGGTGGGCGTCGTCGCCGCGATCACGCCGTCCAACTTCCCCGTCGAGGTCATCCTCAATAAACTGGGACCTGCGTTGGCGACGGGCAATACCGTTGTGCTGAAACCGGATCCGCACACACCGTGGAACGCCACCCGGCTCGGGCGGCTCATCGCCGAGCACACCGACATCCCGCCCGGCGTGGTCAACGTCGTCCCCACGCCGTCGAACGAGGTGGCCGGACTGCTCGCGACCGACCCGAGAGTGGACATGATCTCGTTCACCGGATCCACCGCCGTCGGCAAGAGGTTGATCCGCGACGGTGCCGGCACCATGAAGCGCACGTTCCTCGAGCTGGGCGGAAAATCGGCGCTGATCGTGCTGGACGACGCCAACCCGGCCAAGGTCATCCCCAGCGCGGTCGGCGTCTGCGTGCATGCCGGCCAGGCGTGCGCACTGACCACCCGCATGCTGATCCACGAGTCCCTGTACCAGCAGGCAGTCGCCGACGTGACCACCGCGTTCCAGATGGTGCCTGTCGGCGATCCGGCGCTGCCGGATACCTTGGTGGGCCCGCTGATCAGCGCGGCCCAGAAGCAGCGCGTGCTCGATGCCTGCGACCAGGCGCGTCGTGACGGCGCCGAGATCACCACCGGCGGTGGCTCATTCGACGATCTGCCGACGCACCTGGCGGGCGGCTACTACGTGCAGCCGACAGTAATCGTCGGCGTGGACAACAGCGCGGCGATAGCCCAACAGGAGATCTTCGGGCCCGTGCTGGTGATCATCCCCTTCCGCGACGACGACGAAGCCGTGCGGCTGGCCAACGACAGCATTTACGGCCTTGCCGGAGCGGTGCTTTCGGCGTCGACCGAACGCGCAATGAACATCGCCCGCCGCGTCCGGACCGGCTCGATCGGTGTCAACGGCGGAATGTTCTACGGCGCCGACGCACCCTTCGGGGGCTACAAGAGCAGCGGCATCGGCCGGCAGTGCGGCATCGAAGGCTTCCAGCAGTACCTGGAGACCAAGACCATCGGATGGCGGACGCCACGGCCGGGCAGTTAGGTGACGACGTCGAACGTCACCGGCAGGGCGGTCGGGGAGCGGAACGGGTTGCCGCGGATGTGTGGGTCGTCGTCGGTGATCAAGTGAATGTCGGTCAGCCGGTCGAGCAGACACTCCATCGCGACGCGAGTTTCCAGCCGCGCCAGATGCAGCCCCATGCAGGTGTGTTCGCCTGCCGCAAACGAGATGTGCGGGATCGGCTTTCGGAAGATGTCGAACTCCTCGGACCGCTCCCAGCGGCGTTCGTCGCGATTGGCCGAGCCGATGCAGACGTCGATCATGGAGCCGGCGGGGATCTCGACTCCTTCGAGTTCGGTGTCCTCGGTCGCGAACCGCTGCACCGACGTCAACGGTGTCTCGTAGCGGAGGTTCTCTTCGATGGCCCGGCCGATCAAGTCGCGGTCGGCCTGGACGGCCGCGAACTGGTCGGGCCGCGTCAGCAGGTTGAAGAGCAGGTTGCCCGAGGAGCGGTACGTGGTTTCCAGCCCGGCCGGCAGCAGCAGCCGCAGGAACGAGTAGATCGCTTCGTCGCTGAGCTTCTCGCCGTCGATCTCGGCGGTGACGAGATCGCCGATGATGTCGTCGGTCGGTTTGGACTTCCGCTGCTCGATCTGTCGCGAGGAAGTAGTCCTTCAACGCAGCCGACGCCTCGAAGGCGGTCTTGTAGTCGTAGTTGTAGCTGATCAACTGGATCGCCCGCCGCCGGAACGTCGGCAGGTCCTCTTCCGGCAGGCCCAACAACCGCGAGATCACCCGGGTGGGAAACTCGAACGTGAACTTCTTGACGAGATCGGTTTCGCCGGCCGACGCGAACTCGTCGATCAGAGCGTTGCAGACCGGACGGATGATTTCGGGCTCCCAGCGCGCCAGCGACTTGGTCTTGAACGCCGCGGACACCAGATTGCGGTGGTCACGGTGCTCCTTGCCCTCCATCGCGAGGATCGTTCTGCCGGTGAACAACCCGATCGACGTGTCGTACCCGCTCGAGTTGAACGCCCGTCCGTCGCGAAACACCGTGTTCACCGCGTCGAACGACAAAGCCGCGAACACATGCTTGGGTCTCATCGACTCGGGAAGCCGCGAATAGTCGACGACGGGGCCCCGGAAGACGCCGCCCTGCCGTCGCCGCTCGGCGAAGAACGGGTACGGGTCACGCTTCCACTCGGCGGCGCGGTCGGCTGACAGGATGTCCTGGGCGTGCGTCTCCACGACACGATCCTACTGTAAAGATTACAGTATAACCACCAACACGAGAGGACTTCGCACATGACGGACGTGGCGATCATCGGGGTGGGGCTGCACCCGTTCGGCCGGTTCGAGGGCAAGTCCGCGATGCAGATGGGTGCGGACGCGATCTTCGCGGCCGTCGACGACGCCGGCGTCGAGTGGAAGGACATCCAGTTCGGTGTCGGAGGCAGTTGGACCGTTGCCAACCCCGATGCGATCGTCAGCCTGGTCGGCCTCACCGGCATCCCGTTCACCGACGTGTTCAACGCCTGCGCAACGGCCGCCAGCGCCGCCAAGGCGTGTGCCGACGGCATCCGGCTGGGCGACTACGACATCGGCATCGCGGTCGGCATGGACAAGCACCCGCGCGGCGCGTTCACCGAGGACCCCGCACTGGTGGGCATGCCGAGTTGGTATGCGCAGAACGGCCAGTACATCACCACCAAGTTCTTCGGGATGAAGGCCAACCGCTACCTTCACGAGCACGGCATCTCCCAGCAGACCCTGGCGAAGGTGGCCGCCAAGAACTTCCGCAACGGCGCGCTGAACCCGAATGCGTTCCGACGCAAGCCGATTCCGGAGGATCAGGTCTTGAGCTCAGCGATGCTGAACTATCCGCTGACCCAGTACATGTTCTGTGCGCCCGACGAAGGAGCCGCGGCGGTGGTGATGTGCCGCGCCGACATCGCACACCGCTACACCTCCAAACCTGTGTACCTGCGGGCGGTGGAGGTACGGACTCGGCGCTACGGCGCGTACGAGGTGAACACGACGTTCGCACCGGTGGAGGAGGACGTGTCGCCGACGGTGTATGCGTCGCGGGCTGCGTTCGAAAAGGCCGGCGTGGCGCCGGGGGACGTCGATGTGATTCAACTGCAGGACACCGACGCCGGCGCGGAGGTGATCCACATGGCCGAATGCGGGTTCTGCGCCGACGGCGAGCAGGAGAAGTTGTTGGCCGACGGCACAACGGAAATCAGCGGCACGATGCCCGTCAACACCGATGGCGGGCTGATCGCGAACGGCGAGCCGATCGGCGCGTCCGGCCTGCGGCAGATCCACGAGTTGGTGCGCCAACTGCGCGGCGAGGCGGGCGAGCGTCAGGTCCCGGGGTCGCCGCGGGTCGGGTTCGCCCAGTTGTACGGTGCGCCCGGAACCGCCGCTGCCACAGTGCTTTCCACGTAACCGCTTGTCACATCCGTCGCTTCCGTCTCTCGGTTAGACGGTGCCCGAATTGCCGGGCAGAAGCATCATCGTCCCGGCGAGTGACGGCTGTGACTATCGACCAGCGACGGCCTGTTCGCGCGCCCACCGGTAGTCGGCCTTGCCGGCCGGGCTGCGCTCGATCTTTGGGCGGAAGACGACGGCCTTCGGCAGCTTGTAGCGCGCCATCGACTGTGCCGCATGGGAAATCAACTCAGAGGCATCCGCTGCAGCACCCTCGGCGAGCGCGACGACCGCCACCACCTCCTGACCCCAGCGTTCGCTCGGCCGCCCCGCCACCACCACGTCCGCGACGGAAGGATGCGACGCGAGAGCCATCTCGACCTCTTCGGCGAAGATCTTCTCGCCGCCGGAATTGATCGTCACCGAGTCCCGGCCGAGCAGTTCGATGGACCCGTCCTCGAGGTGACGAGCGCGGTCGCCCGGTACCGCGTATCGCACGCCGTCGATGACCGGGAAGGTGGCCGCGGTCTTGGCCGCGTCGCCCTTGTAGCCAAGCGGCACATAGCCTCTCTGCGCCAGCCAGCCGATGCCCTCGTGGCCCGGCGACAGAATCGAGCTCAGGTCCTCGGCGGCGACAAACGTGTCGGGTCCCGCGTTAAACCTGCCCGTCGACACCGCCCCGGACGTCGACATGTGATGCATCTGCGCCCCGGTCTCCGAGGACCCGACGCCGTCGATGACGAGGGCGTTGGGAAGCGCTGAGATCAAGCGCTCCTTGATCGACGGCGTCAGCAGCGCACCGCCGTTGGCGATCGCCACCAACGACGAGACATCGACGGTGCCAGCCTCGATTGCCGCGAGAAGCGGCCGTGCGATTGCGTCGCCGACCACGGTCACCACCGACACACGCTCCCGCTCGATGGTGCGGACCACCTCGTCGGCGTCCAGTCGGTCGACCACGGACGGGAAAACCAGGGACTGCCCGGTGGTGATCGCCGTCATGACGCCCCACTGTGCGGCGCCGTGCATCAGTGGCGGCAGGATCATCAACTTGGTTCCCGGGTTCTCGACGGCGCGTGCCACGATCTCGTCCACGGAGCCCATCACCTCGCCGGTGACGAGATTGCGCCCGCCGAACGACGTCACGAAGATGTCGTGCTGCCGCCACAGCACACCCTTCGGCATCCCCGTCGTCCCGCCGGTATAGAGCACGTACAGGTCGTCCGGTGAGGGCTCGACAGGCGGATGATCCGGCGCAGTCGATGCGATTACCGTCTCGTAATCGACTGCGCCGTCGAGCAACTCGTTACCCGAGTCGTCGGCGATCTGGATGAGCACCTTCAGGTTGGGCAGGTCGGGCAGCACCTCGGCGACGCGCGGCGCGAACGTGGCGTGGTAGATCAGCGCCGTCGCACCGGCGTCGGCAAGAAGGTATTGCAGTTCGGCCTTGACGTAGCGGTAGTTGACGTTGAACGGCGCCACCCGCGCGCCCCATGCGCCGAGCATCGCCTCGATGTATTCGTTGCCGTTGTAGGCGTAGATGCCGAGGAGATCCTGTCCGACCTGGTGCCCGTCGAGGTCCGTCCGCTCGGCGTGGAAGCCCAGCCCGCGCGAGTGCAGATAGGAGGCGAGCCGCGCCGACCGATCGAGGATTTCCGCATATGTGTACTGCTTGTCGCCCTGTGTGACGAGAATGCGGTCACCGAGCGCGGCCGCGACGGCTCGCGCGACCGCCGGCACGGTGAAGTTCACGTTGTCGTCCATGCTCGGAGTACATCATCCGTCGTGGTGATCGTCGCAAGCAGGGACAGCGTGTTGTCGATGACGGCATCGCCGTACTCGGCGGGGAAGCCGGCGACGGCATCTCGCGGCAAGACCACGGAGTAGGCGGCGTTCACGGCGTCCATGACGAGGTTCGGGATCGCGATGTTGAGCGAGACGCCGACCGCGACGATGGTCGACACCCCGAGGTTGCGCAGGATCGCGTCGAGGTCGGTGCCGCCCATCGGCCCGACGCCGTGCCAGCGGTGCAGGACCACGTCCGTCGGTTCCGGCCCCAGCTCGGGCAGCAGCGTCGCGCCCTCGCTGCCGGGAGCGATGTCGACGCCGCTGCGGCCCACCGCGAAGATCTTCGCGTTGTGGTTGGCGCCGAGCCCGTCGAGGCGGCGCTGCACCAGGCAGTGCACCACATGCACGCCCGCCGCCCGGGCGGCCGGGAGCAGCCGGACGATGTTCGGCAGGGCCACGCGCCGTGCTTCCTTGGCGAGGACGGCCAGCCCTGCGCTGGGACCCATGACCGCGCCCTGACACTCCTGCGTGACCACCGCGGTGTGCCCGGGTGTCACCAGCTCCGCAAGGTCCGTCATGCCGGCGTCTCGTAGAACTGCGTGGCCCACCTCCGAAGCGCCATATAGGGTTTCGCGTCCACCCTGGACAGGGGCGGGTGCTCGATGTACTCCTGGTAGCGCCAGATGTCCAGGTCTTCCCAGACGGTGCGCAGGAACTGCTTCTCCACTTGCTCGCGCACCTTCTCAGGCGGAACGTCGGAGGTATCCCCGTCGACCTTCGGCCACCAGATCGAATAGAACATCGTCGACGAGCCGTCGTCGGTGGGCGTGACCGCGAAGATCAGGCGATGGTTCGACGAGCCTTCGAACACGCTGATCGCGCCGCCCAGGCCGAACATGTGGCTGTGGATCCGCAGCGCCATCTGGTCCGGGTGGAAGGCGCGCGCGTCGGGCCAGCCGGTGAGGAACTGCCACTCCTGGTCGACGATGCGCCAGTCCAGACACACCGGCGTCACGGTCGCCTTGTGCACGTATCTGAAATGCGCACTGTCCGGGCCGTTCTCGGCGACGATCTGCGGATGCACCGGCTCGTTCTCGGTACGCCGCGAGAACTCCGGGTACGGGCGGTAATACGCCGACGGGTCGGTCTCGAACTGCGGGAACGACCGGAAGATGTCGGGCATATCCCACTGCGGCTCCTTGCCCTGCGGCTGATGCCAGGCGAACACGCAGCCGTACTGCTCCATCACCGGGTAGACGCGCAGCGTCAACGCGCGGTTGGGCTTGTCGGGCTGGTACGGGATGTAGCGGTTGGTGCCGTCAGGGCCCCACCGCCAACCGTGGAACGGGCACTCGACGCAGTTGCCGACGACCTTGCCGCCATGGCCGATATGGGCGCCAAGGTGGCGGCAGTGCGCCTGCAGCAGGTGCAGTTCACCGGACTCGTCGCGGTAGGCGACGAGATCCTCGCCGAAGTAATGCAGGGGTCGCACCTCGTTGACGGGGAACTCGGCCGACCAGCCGATCATGAACCAGCCGGTGACCTTCCAGGTGAACGGGACCTTCACGCCGCGACCCTCCGCTCATAGATACTGAAGCGGTTACAGTATAGATTTCCGCCCTCCGCGGGGACGACGAGTGGCCAGTTATGGCACGCTTCTCGGGGCGGAACCGTGTCATAGGTGGCCACTCGAGCCCAGGAAGGCGTGAGGATGGGTCCGAAGAATCTCGTGATCGGTGCAAGCGGTTTCCTGGGGTCACACGTGACCAGGCAGCTCGTGCAGCGCGGCGACGACGTGCGGGTGATGGTCCGCGAAACCAGCTCAACCAAGGGCATTTCCGACCTCGACGTCGAGTACCGCTACGGCGACATCTTCGACGACGCCGCCTTGCGGGACGCGATGGCCGGCTGCGACGTGGTCTTCTACTGCGTGGTGGATACAAGAGCGTGGCTGCGCGACCCCGCCCCACTGTTCAAGACCAACGTCGAGGGCCTGCGCCACGTGCTCGACGCCGCCGTCGACGCCGAGCTCGAGCGGTTCGTCTTCACCAGCACGATCGGAACGATCGCGCTCAGCAACGACGGCCCCGCCACCGAAGACCAGCCCTTCAACTGGTACGAGATCGGCGGCGGTTACATCCAATCCCGCGTCGACGCAGAGAATCTCGTGCTGCAGTACACCCGTGAACGCGGATTGCCCGCCGTCGTGATGTGTGTGGCCAACACGTACGGGCCGCGCGACTGGCAGCCGACCCCGCACGGCCACCTACTCGCGCTGGTCGCTGCCGGGAAACTGCCGCTGAACTTCGACGGCATGGCCTATGAGGTGGTGGGCATCGAAGACGCTGCCCGGGCGCTCTTGCTGGCGGCGGACAAGGGCCGGATCGGCGAGCGCTACATCGTGTCGGAGCGGTTCATGTCGTGGCGCGACATCTTCGACACCGCGGCCGACGCCGTCGGCACGCGGCGCCCACGTGTCACGGTCCCGTTCCGGGTGACGCAAGCCCTCGGGCCCGTGGCGGATGTCGCAGCCAAGGTGCTGCGACGGGACCTGCCGCTCAACAGTGTCAGCGTCCGGCTGGCACACATCATGTCGCCGATGGACCACGGCAAGGCCATGCGCGAATTGGGTTGGCAGCCAACGCCCGCAGCGGACTCCATACGCAAAGCCGCGCGGTTCTTCGAAGAGCAGCGGCAGCGGCGTTCTGCCACTCGACGAGAGTGACGTTTCGCAGAGAACGTACGAGTAGCGGTCTGCCCAACGTGAATCTCGGTGTCAGGGCTTGGTGAAGCCGGCCGCTGCGAGAATCTTCTGCCCGGCCTCGCTGATGACCAGGTCGACGAACTTGCGTGCCAGTTCCGGATTCTTCGATTGCTTGAGCACCGAGATCGGATACACGTTGACCGCGGCCACGGACTCGGGGAACGGCACCGACGTGACCTTGTCGCCGGCCGCCAGGGTGTCGGTGATGTAGACCAGCCCGGCGTCGGCCTGGCCGGTCTCCACCTTGTTGAGCACATCGGTGACCGACGACTCTTCGCTGACCGGGGTCAGCTGCACCCCGGTGTTCTGCTCGACCTTCTGCGTCGCCGACCCGCACGGCACTTGAGGTGCGCAGACGACGACGTTGAGCTCTGGCCGCGTGAGGTCCTGAAACATGCTGATGTTCTTGGGATTTCCGGGTGCAACGGCGATGGTAAGGGTGTTCGACGCGAAGTTAACTGCGTCGCCGGCCAGCAGGCCGCTGTCGGCGGCCTTCTTCATGTTGTTGGTGTCCGCCGACGCGAACACGTCGGCCGAAGCACCCTGGGTGAGCTGGGTGACCAAGTCCGAGGACCCCGCGAAGGAGAACTCCACCGAGGCGCCGGGGTTGTCGGTCTTGAATCGTTCACCGATCTCGGTGAAGGACTTCTTCAACGACGCCGCCGCGAACACGACGATCTTGTCAGGGGGACTGGACGACTGATCCGAGCCGCAGCCCCCGATCGTCATTGCCAATACGACCGCCAGCATCAGCCCCCAGACATATTTCATGACTGTCCTTTCGGTGTCTCGACGATCACGGTGGTGGCCTTGACGACAGCCACAGCGACGCTGCCCCGCTCGAGCTTCAGGTCGCGCGCGGCGTCCGCGGTCATCAACGACACGACGGTGAATGGGCCGCACTGCATTTCGACCTTCGCCATCACCCCGTCGGTCACCACGTCGGTTACCAGGCCGGCGAACCTGTTGCGGGCGGAGCTGGCGACGCCGAGCGGGTCTTTCGGCGGTGTCGCCGCATAGGCGCGAGCGAAGTCGGCCAGCACTTCGCCGTCGATCACCTTTCGCCCCGATGCGTCGCGGCCGGCCGACAACGTGCCGTCGTCGATCCTTCGCCGGATACTGTCGTCGCTGACTCCCAGCAGTTCGGCCGCTTCGCGTACCCGAATCGTCGTCATGGCCGAAGCGTAGCCGCAGATGCGGCCCGGTCTGACACTTACGTCCGTATCTGCGGTGCCATCGTCGAGTTGGCTGCCGCCCAGTCGGTCGAAACGAACCGGTGCCGGATCAGCCACTCGTCGTCGACCGGCACGAAGGTGTCCCGGTATCGGCCGTAGTGGTCGAGCCCGATCTCGGTGAAGACCGTGAAGTACGACGCGACGCGGGCTTGCTGCGGGGCCACCTCGAGGAACCGGATGTTCGTCAGGTTGTGCCGGACGATGCGAGGCATCTCGGATTGCGTCGCAGAAGTCGTTATGCCGAGGAGGAACTCGACGATCGCCGATCTTCCGCGTAGCGGCTGCTCGCCGCGCAGCTGCAGTTCGCAGTCCGCGCAGAAGGTGTGCGCCATGTCGTCGAGGCGCGCCGAATCGCCGGACCAGTTGTAGCGGGCGAGGGTGTCCCGGATGTGCTCACGCGCGGCCAGCTCCCAGGTCTGCACGCGTCACCCCCCGGCCCGGAGCAGATACGACCCGACGGTTGTCACCCGGTCGTCGACGCCTTCGTCGTGCATGACGACACGGACCGCGACCGCGCCGTCAGCGCCGGCGAGAGGTTCGGCCTCGACGCGGAACGGTCCCGCCTTTCCGCGGGCGACGAACATCACGTGCGACGAAACCCCTTGAAGCGCAGATGTTCCCGCGACCGAAGCCGCGGCGTCGAGCGCAGCCGTCTCCAGGATGACGAACTGCGGCCCGATGTGCAGAGCGGCATCGGGTGATGCCACCTCGTCCGCCAGTTCTGGCAGCGCCCAGCGCCCATCGGGACGACGGTGCCCGCCGAACACCTGCCACAGCGGCGGCAGACCGGGGGAGTCGGTGACCTCCATGGGCTCCACCGCCATCTTCTGGAGTCCCTCCGGCGGCGTGCCGATGCTGATGCCCTGGCCCTGCGTCAGCGCGAGGACGCGGTCCGGCCGGTCTGCATCGACGATCTTCGAACGGCTGTAGCCCATTTGGCGGCCGCGCTTGAGTTCTTCGGAGACGATTTCGATCCGACGTACGTCCCGGCCCGGGTCGAGAATCTGGCAGGAATGGATGACGGGGTTCGGCACTGCCTCGAGGTCGGATATGTGACCTCCCTCTGGCGACGCGATCCCGAGGACGGCGAGCAGAAGCCCGCCCGTCTGGTTGCGCATGTCGCGGCGCACCGTCACGGTGTTGTCGGTCGGGCCGAGGTCCATTTGCGCATAGGTGCGCCCGATGTAGCGGTAGCTCAGCAGGCCGCCCCAGCGCCGCCGCAACTCGGCGGCGTAAGCCTCTGGCTGGCTGGTGAGTTCACGAATGTCGAGCGGCATGTGTCCTTCTCCCGTATTCGCCGACGAGGCGGGCGCGGAGGTAACTCAGCTCCCGCACCAAGTCGTAGCTGTCCGACGAGGCGAGCCACTGGAATGCAACGCCGAAGACCCCCGCGCTGATGTCGTTCACCGCGCGGTCGATGTCGATGTCGGAGCGCACCGACCCGTCGCGGACCCCTTTTCGCAGCCCCGACTCCACCAGTTCGACGCCGCGTGTGAGCCATGTCTGCAGCACCGGCCGCACCGGCGAGGTCGACTTCACCGCTTCGAACGTCATCGCGAACATTGCGCGCAGAAAATCGGGGGCTTCCGCGTACACCTCTTCGATCCGGTCGAAGTGCGCGAGCGCCTCGTCCAGCCCCGTTGCATCGGGCTCCGGCGAGGGCGTGAGCCGCTGCACGTACTCGTGGGAGAAGAACGCGTCGAGAATGGCGTCCTTGCTTCCGTAGCGGGCGTGCACCATCGCCCGGCTGTAACCGGCCCGCCGCCCGATCTCGGCGGCAGTGGTTGCCTCCCAGCCTTTTTCGACGACGAGTTCGGCGGCGGCTTCTACCAGCCGGCGACTCGACATCTCGACGCGCTGTGGCTGCGTCAGTCCGCGTGCGGGGGAGGGCACTGTTGCATATTAGACGATCGACAATTATGTTGCTTGCTGCGTGTCAAATTGCATGAGGGGCTCTTGATGACATCGGTCGCCGCGGACATTCCGTCGGGCATCGACGATGTGACAACAGAATGGCTCACCGACGCGCTGGGTGCGGACGTCACCGCTGTCACTGCTGAGCGGATCGCGCAGGACAGCGGCTTCTCGTCGCTGCTGTACCGGCTGCACATCACCGGCAGCGCCGATGCGCCGTCGACCGTGATCGTCAAGTTGCCCGCACTGTCCGAGGCCCGCAACGCAATGGAATTGCTGGGCGGCTACCGTCGCGAGCTGTCGTTCTATCGCGACGTCGCCGGTCGGGCGCCGATGGACACCCCGCACGTGTACGCCGCGCGGATCGCGGACGATTCCGCCAACTTCGTCCTCGTGCTCGAGGACCTGCACGACTGGGACAACGCCGACCACTTGGCCGGCCTCTCGATGGACCGGACGCGGCTGTGCATCGAAGAGCTCGCCGGGTTGCACGCGTGGTCGCTGGACGAAGCGAATACCGCAGTGCTGCAGGCTTTTCCCAGCCTCGACACGCCGATCGCCCGTGACCTGCTGCATCCCGCGTTCGGGCCGGGCTGGCAGATCTATCGCGACAAGTGCACCGCGCTTGTGCCGCCGGCAGTTGCGCGTTACGCCGAGAACTTCGCCGAGCACGCACCAACGGCGTTGCAGGCCTTGACCGAGCGCGAGATGCTGCTGCACGGTGACATCAGGGCCGACAACATGTTCTTCGACGGCCCCAGGTGCAAGGTGGTCGACTTCCAGTTCGTCGCTCGGGGCTGCGGCGCGGCCGACATCGCGTATCTGGTGAGCCAGGGCCTGCCCACGGCGACGCGCTGCGGCCGCGACGAGGAGCTCCTCCGCGCATACCTCGCACAACTTAGTGCCCGGGGTGTCGCCGACTACTCGTTCGACGACGCGTGGCGGCACTACCGATTCGCCGCGGCCTATCTGATGCTTCGGCCGGTCATCACGCTGCTCGGGTGGGACTCCATGCCGCAGCGATCCAGGCAACTGTGCATGACGCTCACCGACCGGGCGGTGGCCGCCATCGACGACGTCGGAGCGTGCGAGGTGTTCCAATGACACCTACAGCCCGTGAGGTCGTCGAGCTCTACAACCTGGTCGTCTGGAACGAACGCAACTTCGACCTCGCCGACGAGCTGATGGGCGACACTGTCATCCGCCACGACGTCGGCGAGGCGCAGACCCTCACTCACGAGCAGGCGGTCCGGCGCGTTGTGGACACGTGGGACATGTTCGAGGAACTACGTTTTGACCTCAACCTGGTCGTGGCGGGCGACGACGGCGAGCACGTCGCGATCGTGTACCAATCTCCGATGAGGTTGACGGACGGCACCGAAACGACAGTCGGAAGTATGGAGATATTCCGCGTCGTCGACGGCCGGATCACCGAGGTGTGGAACTGCGGCTACAAGCAGGGAGTGTGGCTGTGACGGTATTCGACGAGCTGGGTTACTACCTGCTGGCGGGCGCCGGCGGAGAGGGCCCCTCGTCGCTGATGGACGAAGCCCGCCGCGGGGAGGAGATGGGATTCGGCACGGCGTTCATCTCCGAACGCTGGAACGTCAAGGAGGCCTCGTCGCTGGTGGGGGCGGCCTGCGCGGTCACGCATCGGATGCAGATCGCCACGGCCGCAACGAATCACAACACCCGCCACCCTCTCATCACCGGGTCGTGGGCCACCACGATGCACCGGCTCTCCGGTGGCCGGTTCACCCTCGGCATCGGCCGCGGCATCGCCGCGATCTATGGGGCCTTCGGCATCCCGGCCGTCACCACCGCACAGATGGAGGACTTCGCACAGGTGATGCGCCGCCTCTGGCACGGCGAGATCATCTTCAACCACGACGGGCCGATCGGTAAGTACCCGATCCTGTTCCTCGATCCGGAGTTCAACGAGGACATCCGGCTGGCCATCGTCGCGTTCGGGCCCGCGACACTGGCCCTGGGCGGGCGTGCATTCGACGACGTCATCCTGCACACCTACTTCACCCCGCAGACGGTGCAGCGCTGCGTGAAGACGGTCAAGGACGCCGCCGAGCAGGCCGGCCGCGACCCGGCGGGCGTGCGGGTGTGGTCGTGCTTCGCCACCGTCGGCGACCACCTACCGGAGGAACTGCGGCTGAAGAAGACCGTTGCCAGGTTGGCCACCTATCTGCAGGGCTACGGCGATCTCCTGGTGAAGACCAACGGCTGGGATCCGGCTGTGCTGCAACGGTTTCGCGAAGACCCTGTGGTCACTTCGGTCGCCGGCGGCATCGACCACAAGGCGACTGCCGGTCAGATCGAGCACATCGCGACACTGATCCCGGACGAATGGCTGGAGCCGTCAGCCACCGGATCGGCGCAGCAGTGCGCCGACCGAGTCCGCAAAGAGTTCGACTACGGCGCCGACCGCGTGATCTTGCACGGCGCCACTCCGGACGAACTTGCGCCCGTCGTGCGGGCCTACCGCGACGCCGTCCACCGGTAGTCGCCGTGGGAGAATTCCCGTCATGCGGATCAGCCTGATCGCCGGCCTGAACAACAAGTCACCGGTCGACACCTGCATCCGGGACTTGACCCAGGCCCGTGACGAGGGATTCGCCCGGGTCTGGATGACGCAGATGCCCTTCGACGCGGACCTGTTGACCGTGCTGGCGGTCGCGTTGCGGGAAGTGCCCGGCATCGAGGTGGCCAGCGGTGTGGTGCCGATCCAGAACCAGCATCCGATGCTGCTCGCCCAGCGGGCGCTGACGCTGAACCTCATCGGCGAGGGTCGATTCACGCTCGGCATCGGTTTGACGCATCGCACGGTGACCGAAGGGATGTGGGGGGTTTCCTGGGACAGGTCGGTCAGGCGCCTGCGGGAGTATCTCGACGGTCTGCTGCCGCTGCTCGCGAAGGAGGCTGTGGACGCACCGGGCGAAATCGTGACGACGCGAGGAGCGTTGCAGATCCCCGGCGCGCCGTCGCCTCAGGTGTATGTCGCCGCGCTGGGGCCGCAGGTGTTGCGGGTGGCCGGGCGGCGCACGGCGGGGACGGTCACGTGGATGACGGGGCCGAAGACGTTGAAGGAGCACATCGGTCCCACCCTGCGCGCAGCCGCGGCCGAGGCCGGGCGCCCGGAGGGAGCGGTGAACGTGGCTGCGGCGCTTCCGGTCAGCGTCACCGACGACGTCGACGCCGCCCGGGCGGTGGCCGCGCAGCAGTTCGCGATGTACGGATACCTGCCGTCGTATCGCGCGATGCTCGACCGCGAGGGCTACGCCGGTCCGGAGGACGCCGCGCTGATCGGGGACGAGGAGACCGTGCGGGCCAGGCTCGACGAGGTGCGCGACGCCGGTGTCGACGAGTTCATCGGCATCCCGTTCGACCAGTCGCCGGACGGGCGGCAGCGTACGCGGAACTGCTTGCGCGCGTGGGAATCTCGCGCCTCTAGCGGCTAGCCAGTCCGGCAGCGGCTTCCAGCTCCTCCAGTGCCGGCTCGATCGAGTCGGCCATGTCGTAGATGTCGCGGGCGATCTCGGGAGTGGTGACGAAGCCGAAGTCGACGGACCCGCGATAGGAGAAGCAGGTGATGTTCAGGCCCACGTCGAGAACCAGCGGGCCCACCGGCATCAGTTGCTCCAGCACCGCTCCGCACAGATACAGCGGGAAATCGGGACCGGGGACATTGGAGATCACCACGTTGACCGGGGCGAGGTTACGGCCGATGCCACTAGCGGTGTAAGCCCGCGCTGCCAACGACAGCAGCCCCGGCGGTGTTGTCTCGGTCAACCCCATGATCTGGTGCGCGGTCAGCGCTTTGGCCATCTCTTTGGCGCCTTGCGAATTGGCGTAAATGGTCCTGATGCGCTCGGCGGGATCGGCGACGTCGGTGGCCAACGACACCGTCATCGTGCTGAGTTGGTTACCGACGTCGGTGTTGCCCTCGGGGCGCACCGACACCGGCAGCTGCGACACCAGCGACTTCTCCGGAAGCTCACCGCGATCGTCGAGGTAGCGCCGCATCGCCCCGGCCACCAGTGCGAGCACGACGTCGTTGAGCTTCACGCCGTAGGCGTCCTTGACCGCCTTCACCCGCTCCAATGGCACTCGGGCGCCGCTGACGCGCCGGTGCGGTGAAATAGGGGCGTTGAAACGCGTTCTCGGCGCCTCGAAGTAGCGTGG
Source organism: uncultured Actinomycetota bacterium (assembly GCA_963775205.1). Lineage (GTDB taxonomy): Bacteria > Actinomycetota > Actinomycetes > Mycobacteriales > Mycobacteriaceae > Mycobacterium. Next base: position 175,278 of record CAVZHV010000006.1, read on the forward strand.
CGGCTTGTTCGCGATGCCGCGCACGGCGAGCTGCTGGCGCAGCGTCTGCTCGACGAGCCTGGCGATCCGGTACGGCGTCTTGACCCCGACGTTCACCAGGCCGCCCAGCGCCCGCATCTCCGGGCGGGGGATGCCGACTCCGACCAGCGACCGGTTCACCTCGACTGCCGGCGGACGAGGCTCGGGTGTGACGTCGAGCAGAATCTCGCTCAGGCCGGCACCGGACACCCCGTCGATGAGGACGTGGTGCATCTTCGTGACGATCGCCGCGCGCCCGTCCCGCAGCCCTTCGATGAACCACAGCTCCCACAGCGGCTTGGACCGGTCGAGCTTGTACGACATCAACCGGCCGACCAGTTCGTCGAATTCACGACGACCGCCCGGCGACGGGACCGCGATGTGGCGCATGTGGAAGTCGATGTCCATGTCGTCGTCTTCGACGAACCAGGGCCGGTCCAGCCCGAGCGGCGCGCCGGCCACCCGCCAGCGCAGCTGCGGCAGTTCGGGCAGGCGGGAGAGGATCAGCTTGCGCACCGACTCGAAGCTGAAGTCAGGAGCGTCCGACGGGTCGCAGATCGCCGAGGCGCCGACGTGCATGTGCCAACTGGGTGACTCGGCGAACCAAAACGCCGCGTCCGCGCTCGACAACCGGTTCATGGGGGAACCCTACGGCGCAGATGTCCATCGAGTGGCCACTTATGCCACGCAAATCACCCAAACGTGTGCACCAAGTGGCCACTCGGGCGAGGATGGGTCCCGATGGATGTGGGCTCGATCGTCAATGAGTTTCGCGGCGTGGTTCCGCGGGCGCTGGAAGGGCTGGACACCACCGACTGGTCGCCCGCGTCCCCCCGAGGGATGCGTCAGCTGACCGAGGTCGTGCTCGACCAACTCGCACTCACCGGGATGTCGCTGATCGGATCCCGCGCCACCCCGGTGGCGCTGCCGGCTGGCAGGTATGCCGCTGCCGCGCAGGAGTTGTCGGCACTCGGTGTCGAGCGCGCTCACGCCGACCCGCCGCCGTTGCGGGTCCGCACGCTGCGCCGGCACCGCATCGGCCGCCTGTCGTACGAGAAACTGAAGTTCAACCACGACCCGCTGCTGCCCAATTCCCTGGCGGCCGGGAAGGTTTCGGGTCCTGCCACGGCCGGGGCGTACCTGATCCGGCATGACGGCGGACCGCGGCCGTGGGTCGTGTGGGTACACGGCGCCGGCCAGGGCCAGCCGATGGATCTCTTCTTCTCCCGCGCCGGGCGCCTGCATCACGAGCTGGGATTCAATGTCGCCCTGCCTGTTCAGCCGGGTCACGGATTCCGCCGCGCCGCCTGGCCGACGTATCCCGACAGGGAGCCGCTGGCCAACGTCGCCGGCATGATGCGGGCCGTCTCGGAGGTGCGTGCGCTGCTGCGCTGGCTGCAGCCGCAGTCGACAAGCATTGCGGTGTCAGGGGTTTCGATGGGCAGCCCGGTCGCCGCGCTGGCGTCTGCGCTGGAGAAGGACGTCGACGCCGTCGCGGTCTACACGCCGATCCTCGGGTTGAACGCGATGATCGCCCGCCACCTCGCCCGCGGCGGGCCGGCCAGTGAGCGCTTCCGTCCGCTCCTGGAATCGGCGGACGTCGCGGCGATGACGTCGGTGATCGACCCGCTGGGTGTCGAACCCCTTGCGCCGCCGCATCGCCGGCTGGTGGTCGGCGCGTGGAACGATCAGATGGCGTTGCGCGAGTCCACGATCGCGCTACATCAGCGATGGAACGGCCGGCTGTACTGGTACGACGGCAGCCACGTGGGGCACATCTTCTCCCGCCGGATCCAGGCGGTCACCGAGGAGTTTCTCGCCGACGCGCTCACGGCGTGATCGCGGTGCGGCTCACCGGCTCTGCCGCGGCCTGCCGGCTGTAGACGCCGCGCTGCAGCACAGTCAGCAGCGCGTTGCGTGTCTCGCGCGGATCGATGAGTTCGTCGAAACCCATGTGCTCCGCGGAACGGTAGGAGGCCTGCAATTCCAGCTCGCGAAGCTTGGCGGCGACGTCTTGCTCGGCGTGCGACGCCCGGCTGAGCGCCGCCGCGCTCATCGCACCCATCGTGGCGCCCGGATACGCGAACGTGGCGACCTGGTCGTCGAACCCGAGCAGCGACATCACCATCGAGCCGAATCCGTAGGCCTTCCGCAGCGTCACATGCAGCTTCAGCGTGGTGGCAGTCGTCTGGGCCGCGAACATCCTTGCGCCACTGCGCAATACGCCGCTTTGCTCGGACTGGCTGCCGGGAAGCATTCCGGGGTTGTCGGCGAGGAAGACGATCGGCAGGTGGAACGAGTCGGCGACCGTGATGAAATGCGCCGCCTTGTCCGCGGCGTCGGCGTCGATGGAGCCGGCGAGCACCTTGGGCTGGTTGGCGACCACCGCGACGGGCTCACCGCCGAGATGCGCCAGCGCACAGATGATCGCGCGCCCGAACGTCGGTTGCACCTCGAACCAGTCCGGCCGGTCGAAGACGACGTCGAGCACCGCGCGCATGTCGTAGATGCGCCGGCCGTCGCGGGAGACGATGTCGAGCAGTTCGGGAGTGGCGCGCGGTTCGGTGGTGTCGTCGGAGGGCAGCGTCGACGGGTACGACCATGCGCTGGAAGGGAAGTAGGACAGGTAGCGGCGGATGTCGTCGAGCACCGCCTCGTCGCTGTCGGCGACGTTGTGGATCACGCCGCTGGCCACCGCGACACCCGGTCCGCCGAGGTCCTCCTTCGAAATATCTTCTCCCGTCGACTCTTTCACCACCGGCGGGCCGGCGGTGAAGATCGCGCCCTGTCGGCTCATGATCGTGAAGTCGCACACCGGCGCGACCAGGGCGCCGTGGCCGGCCGACGGGCCGAGCACCGCCGCGACGGTTGGGACCAATCCCGAGCACTTGGCTTGCGCGATCAGGTCGGTCGGCGATCGGCCGTAGTGACCTCCGGGCCGGAAACCTGCTCCTTCGAGCAGCATGATCAACGGGATCTTGTTGCGCATTGCCAATTCGGCGAGCCGGTAGCGTTTCGAGTTGCTGCCCGGCGCGATGGTGCCCGCCAGCGTCGTGAAATCCTCCGCGCCCACCATCACCGGCCGGCCGTCGATGCAGCCCGATCCGGCGACGATTCCGTCGGCGGCGGCTTCGCCACCCACGAGAGTGCCGAACTCCGCGAACGAGCCCTTGTCCAGAAGGTGGTCGAGCCGGGCGCGGGCGTCGAGCTTGCCCTTCTCGCGGTGCTTGTCCAGCCGCTCCGGACCGCCCATGCCCCAGGCGTGCTCGCGGCGACGGGCGAGGTCGTCGAGCGTGTTCTGCCAGCCCTCCGTGTCCGTCATGCCTCTCCTCGCCTTCATGGTGCCCATATGGAGCGATACTGAATGGCTTACTGTATCTCGCATGACCGCCGCGCCCGCGCCGCGCCTGAAGATCGACCGCGGTGTCCCGAGCCGACTCGACCAGATCCCCGAGGCAGCACAGGCACTGGAACGTCAAGGCTATGACGGCGGCTGGTCCGCGGAGATCAACCACGACCCGTTCCTGCCGCTTGCCCTTGCGGCCGAGCACACTTCGCGCGTCGAACTCGGAACCAGCATCGCAGTGGCGTTCGCGCGCAACCCGATGACCGTCGCCAACGTCGCCTGGGACCTGCAGGCGTACTCGCAAGGCCGGTTCATCCTCGGCCTCGGATCGCAGATCCAGGCTCACATCGAGAAGCGTTTCAGCATGCCGTGGAGCCGCCCGGTGAGCCGGATGCGCGAGTTCGTCCTGGCGCTGCGGGCGATCTGGTCCTGCTGGCAGCACGGAACCACGCTGCGCTTCGAGGGCGACTTCTACACCCACCGGCTGATGACGCCGATGTTCGTGCCCGAACCCATGCCGCACGCGTTCCCGAAGGTCTTCGTCGCTGCGGTGGGCGAGGCGATGACCGAGATGTGCGGAGAGGTGGCCGACGGCATGATCGGCCACGCGTTCACCACGAAGCGCTACCTCGACGAGGTGACCACCCCCACGCTGCTGCGGGGGATCGAACGCTCCGGGCGCAAGCGGGAGGACGTCGAGCTGATGTGCCCGGTGTTCGTCGTCACCGGCGCCACCTCCGACGAGATCGGGGCGGCCGCGTCCGCGACACGCAAGCAGATCGCGTTCTACGCGTCCACACCCGCCTACCGCAAGGTGCTCGAATTGCACGGTTGGGGCGACCTTCACGACGAGCTGCACCGGCTCTCGCTGCAAGGGGAGTGGGAGACGATGGGCTCGCTCATCGACGACGAGATACTGGACGCGTTCGCCGTGGTTGCACCGATCGACGCTTTGCCCGGCAGGCTCCGCAGTCGCTGCGCCGGCGTGATCGACCGGGTGCTGCTGGGCTTCCCGAAGTCGGTTTCCGAGGCGAGGGTCGCCGAGATACTGGACGAGTTACGCACGCCCTGAAGGAGATTGCATGCCAGCTGACAGCGCACCGCGGCCACCCGACGGCGACTGGCTGGGCACCCCGTTCCTGACGTTGCGGCGTGAGGGGCCGTTCGCGATCCTGACCATCGACCGGCCCGAGGCGCGCAACGCGCTGACCCCGGCGATGTACTTCGGCATCCGGTATGCGGTGGGGCGGGTCAACGCAGACGCCCAACTGGCCGGCCTGCTGATCACCGGCACCGGCGACGTCTTCGCGCCCGGCGGTGACATGGGCGGCGGAGGGGCCGACGACTGGATCACGTTCGGCTCGGCGCTGTCGATGGACATCACCCCGTTCGACATGCTGCGGACCTCGGTGAAGCCGGTGGTGTCGGCGGTCAACGGGCTGTGCCAGGGCGGTGGCATGCAGATCGCCCTCTGCTCCGACATGGCGGTGGTGAGCGAGCGCGCGACGTTCCGGGTGCCGGAGTTGTTCCGCGGCTACGCCGACACCTACTACAGCCAGATGCTCGCGCGGCTGATCGGGCCGGTGCGGACCCGGGATCTGATGTTCACCGGCCGGGTGCTCTCCGCGGACGAGGCGCTGGACTGGGGTCTGGTGGCCCGAGTGGTCGCACACGACTCTCTGTTGGGGACGGCGCGCGAGGTGCTCGGGCAGTGCTGTCGCACGGCGCCGGGCGCTCGTTCGGTGATCAAGTCCAGCCTCGACGCGTACATGGGGCTGTACGACCGCATCGGGATGACCACGAGCATGTCCTCGGCCGAGGCCGTGGAAGGAGTGCGGGCATTCAAGGAACGTCGCTCACCCGGCTGGGTGCATCCGGAACTGCGCACAGAGGGCCGAATCTGAGCCGACTGGCAGTGTTTGGCAGTGCGCGGCGTGGTGGTGGCAGTGGTCCTTCAGCAGCATCGATGGTGTCTGACGACGTCACCTCAAGTCGCAAAGGAGCACCCGATGACCGCTATCACCGCCCGCCCGTTGTCCGCCTCCACCGACGCGCTGTTGCGCTTCGCATTGCGCGCCGATGCGACGCTCACCGGGATGGCCGGCCTGGCCGTCGCCGCGTTCGCCAACCCGCTGTCGACGATCAGCGGAGTGTCGCCGACGACCGAGTACCTGATCGGCGCGGCGTTCGTGATGTATGGCGTCGTGGTGTACTACCTGGCCGCACTGCCGAACCTGGGCCGCGTCGGCGTCGGCGTCAGCTTGGCCAACGTGGTGTGCACCGTCGCGACGCTGGCGATCGTGCTGACCGACGCGGCGCCGCTGACCGAGGCCGGGATCGCGGTCACGCTCGCCGCCGGCGTCTACACCGCGTTCTTCGCCTACCTGCAGTACCTCGGGGTGCGCCGTCTGAAGGCGTGACTCCCACATATGCGTCGGCTTAGAGCTTGCGCAGCCGCAGCCGGTTGATGGAGTGGTCGGCGTCCTTGCGCAGCACCAGGGTGGCGCGCGGCCGCGTCGGCAGGATGTTCTCGATGAGGTTCGGCCGGTTGATCGAGCGCCAGATCTCGCGGGCCGCCGCGACGGCCTGCTGGTCGTTGAGTGCGGAGTAGTGGTGGAAGTGCGATGCCGGGTCCGCGAACGCGGTCGAGCGCATGGTCAAGAACCGGGACACGTACCACTGCTCGATGTCCTCGACGCGGGCGTCGACGTAGATCGAGAAGTCGAATAGGTCCGACACCATCAGCGTCGGCCCGGTCTGCAACACGTTGAGCCCCTCGAGGATCAAGATGTCGGGGTGCCGGACGGCGTGCATCTCGCGCGGCACGATGTCGTAGAGCAGATGTGAGTACACCGGCGCGCACACCTTGTCTGCGCCCGACTTGACCGCGGTGACGAAGCGCAGCAGCGCCCTGCGGTTGTAGCTCTCCGGAAAGCCTTTGCGGTGCATCAGGTTTCGCCGTGTCAGCTCGGCGTTGGGGTAGAGGAAGCCGTCCGTGGTGACCAGGTCGACGCGCGGGTGGTGCTCCCAGCGGGCCAACAACGCCTGAAGCACGCGGGCGGTCGTGGACTTGCCGACCGCCACACTGCCTGCGACACCGATCACGAACGGCACCTGACGGTCCGGCTGGTGCTGCTCCCCGAGGAACTCCGCGGTCGCGGCGAACAGCCGCTGCCGGGCGGCGACCTGCAGATGGATCAACCGGGCGAGCGGCAGGTAGACCTCGGCGACCTCGGTCAGGTCGAGCTGCTCGCCGAGGCCTCGCAGCCGGAACAGTTCCGCCTCGGTGAGCGGCAGCGGCGTCGACTTGCGTAGTTCGCGCCACTGCGCCCGGTCGAACTCGACATACGGGCTTGGCTCGCTCGGCCGCGCCATGCGCTCATCCTTGCAGGGATGACCGGGCCCTCCACCGCGGCCTCTACATTGGGCGGCGTGGAGCATGACAGCCTGATCCGCGAATACCTGTTGCTGGGGTTGCGGTTCGACCGGATCGAGCGCGGCTACGTCGACGCGTTCACCGGCGACCCCGGGCTGCGCCAGATCGTCGAGGACGAGCCCACACCGGATCCGGCGCAGCTGGCCCGCCGCGCGGGCGAGTTGCGGCGCGTCATCCCCGACGGCTTGGAGCCGGCGCGGGCAGACTTCGTCGCCGCACATCTTCGCGCCCTGGAGTGCGCGGGCCGCAAGTTCGCCGGCGAGCCGGTCGGCTTTGTCGAGGAGGTGCGCGCCTACTTCGACGTGTCGATCTCCAAGGGCGACCCGCATCGGTACCGCGAAGCACACGAGCGCCTGGACGAAGCGCTCGGCGGCACCGGCCCGCTCGCAGAGCGTATGCAGGCCTACCGATCGGGCGACGAGATTGCACCGCAGCGGCTACCGGAGTGCATCGACGCGATCTCGAGCGCGCTTCGCGACCGGGTCCGCGCGACGTTTCCTCTTCCCGACGGAGAGGTCGTCGAATACGAGGTCGTGACCGACAAGCCGTGGTCAGGCTTCAACTTCTACCTGGGCGGATACCGGTCTCGGGTGGCGGTCAACGCCGACATCAAGCTGCAGATGTCGAATCTGCCGCGGCTCGTCGCGCACGAGTCATACCCGGGCCACCACACCGAGCACTGCCGCAAGGAGGCGGGCCTCGTCGAGCATGGCGGGCAGGCCGAGCAGACGATCTTCTTGGTCAACACCCCGCAGTGCCTGATGGCAGAGGGTCTCGCGGACTTGGCGTTGCACGCAGCCGTCGGGCCGGGCTGGGGGAAATGGGCCGCCGAGATCTACGCGGACCTGGGGCTGCGGTTCGACGGGGAGCGTGCCGAAGCTATCGCCGACGCGTCCGCGGGTCTGATTTCTGTCCGCCAGGACGCCGCGCTGATGCTGCACGACGAGCACCGCGACGTCGACGACGTCGCCGCGTTCCTGAAGCGCTGGCTGCTGGTCGACGACGGGCGTGCACGTCAGATGCTGCGCTTCCTGTCGTCGCCGCTGTGGCGGGCGTACATCAGCACCTATGTCGAGGGATATCGGCTGCTGCGAGCGTGGCTGGATGCGCGGCCTGCCGGGGTGTGCCTCGTGGAGCGGTTCACCCGCCTGCTCGACGAGCCGTTGGTCCCTTCGGCGTTGCGGACGTAGCTGGTCGGCTTCGTCTCATCAGCCACATCTGTAACCGTTGGCGGGCAAAAAGTCGTATGGGAACTCGATTGCGGGGGTCGATTGCGGGGCCTGTGCCGACTCAGGCTCCGGCCCCTGGGCCTTGCCACCGCACTAGGCTGGCCCCATGACGACGGACTCTGTGACTACGTCTGCCCCCGCGTACGTCGACACCGCGGCGGCTGCGTTCCGCGCGGCGCTCGAAGTGATGGAATCCGTCGAACCGCGAATCGCCGCCGCCACGCGCAAAGAGCTTGCGGATCAACGTGATTCACTCAAGTTGATCGCCAGCGAGAACTACGCCTCGCCGGCCGTGCTGCTGACCATGGGCAACTGGCTCTCCGACAAGTACGCCGAGGGCACCATCGGGCACCGGTTCTACGCCGGCTGCCAGAACGTCGACACGGTGGAGTCGGTGGCTGCCGAACACGCCCGCGAGCTGTTCGGTTCGCCGTACGCGTACGTCCAACCGCACTCGGGCATCGACGCGAACCTGGTGGCGTTCTGGGCCATCTTGGCCACCCGCGTCGAGGCGCCAGGCCTCGCCGAACTCGGCGCCAAGCACGTCAACGACCTCTCGGAGGCCGACTGGGAGACGCTGCGCGCCAAGCTCGGCAACCAGCGGCTGCTGGGCATGTCGCTGGACGCCGGCGGCCACCTCACCCACGGTTTCCGGCCGAACATCTCCGGCAAGATGTTCCACCAACGCAGCTACGGCACCGACCCCGCGACCGGCCTGCTCAACTACGACGCCGTCGCGGCCGCCACTCGGGAGTTCAAGCCGCTGATTCTGGTGGCCGGCTACTCGGCCTACCCCCGGCGAATCGACTTCGCGAAGATGCGCCAGATCGCCGACGACGTGGGCGCGACGCTGATGGTCGACATGGCGCACTTCGCCGGGCTCGTCGCGGGCAAGGTGTTCACCGGCAACGAGGACCCGGTGCCGCACGCGCACGTCACGACCACCACCACGCACAAGTCACTGCGAGGGCCGCGCGGCGGGCTGGTCCTGGCCACCGAGGAGTACTCCGACGCCGTCGACAAAGGCTGCCCGATGGTGCTGGGCGGGCCGCTGTCACACGTGATGGCCGCCAAGGCGATCGCGCTGGCCGAAGCGCGCCGGCCGGCGTTCAGCGACTACGCGCAGCACGTGGCCGACAACGCGAAGGCGCTGGCCGACGGGTTCCTGCGGCGTGGCGCGCGGCTGGTCACCGGTGGCACCGACAACCACATCGTGCTGCTGGACGTCACCTCGTTCGGGCTGACCGGCCGGCAGGCGGAATCGGCGCTGCTGGACACCGGGATCGTCACCAACCGCAACGCGATCCCGGCCGACCCCAACGGCGCCTGGTACACCAGTGGCATCCGGTTCGGCACGCCTGCGCTGACTACTCGCGGGTTCGGTGCGAGGGAATTCGACCGCGTGGCGGAGCTGGTGGTCGACGTGCTGACCGACACGTCTGCACAGGGCACGTCGAAGGCGAAGTACTCGCTGGTGGACGCCACCGCCGACCGAGTCCGCGCGGCGTCCGCCGAGTTGCTGGACGCCAATCCGCTGTACCCCGGGCTCACGCTCTGAGGCTCTGCGCCGAGTTCAACGCTATGGCGGCGTCTCGCACTTTCGCTGCGCGACGTTGAACTCGGTGGCCAGACGCTCTGACGGCGCTCCGGACGGCGCGTCGGATTTTACGAATCCCTTAGATTTGAGTTACTGTAACTGCATGGCACAGAAACCTGTTCTGACACCGCTGATGGCGGAACTGGAACCGGTGGTCGGCGAGAACTACCACCGGCACATCGACACCGTTCAACCGTGGTACGCCCACGACTTCGTGCCGTTCGACCGTGGCGAGAACTTCGCGTTCCTCGGCGGGCACGACTGGGACCCGTCGCAGGCCACGCTGCCTCGGCACATCACCGACGCGCTGGAAATCCTGCTGGTCACCAAGGACAACCTCTCCGGCTACCACCGCGAGTTCGTCGAGCACTTCATCCTCGAAGACTGGTGGGGCATGTGGATCGGCCGGTGGACGGCCGAAGAGACGCTGCATCAGATCGCGTTGCGGGAGTACCTGGTGGTCACTCGCGAGATCGACCCGGTGGCCAACGAGAACGTCCGCGTCGAGCACGTAATGAAGGGTTACCGGGCCGACCACTTCGGCAAGATCGAGACGCTGGTGTTCATGGCGCTGCGCGAACGCCAGCACGCGGTGTACTGCCGACGGCTGGCCGCACAGATCGAGGAGCCGACCCTGCGCGGCCTCGTCGAGGTGATCGCCACCGACGAGGAGCGGCACCTGCAGTTCTTCGAGAACCTCGTGCAGGCATGCCTGAACCTGGAACCGGAGGAGACGATCGCGGCGATCGCTGCGCGGGCCGCCGAGTTGCAGGTCGTCGGCGCCGACATCGACGCCTACAAGGACAAGGTTGCCGCTGTGGCCGACGCCGGTATCTACGACGAGAGCCTGATGCGTCAAGGGATCGCCGATTCGATTGCGGCATGGGGTCTGACCGACCGGCCGGAACTCGCCGACTTCGTTCGCTGCTGAGTTATCTGCTCTTCGCGCAAGCGCTCATCGCTCACGGCGCGCCTGCCGGGCGGTGAGGTGGCGACGAGGGTAGCGTCGTCGTCGATGGCTAGCGACATGCTCTGCTATCCGGGCGGTACCCGAAGAACGACGGGGCCGGCCCCGGTCCCGGTACCGCCGCGACCACCGAATCGCCTCCGTGGGGCCGCGCGGGCTCGAGGAGCCGTCCGTGACCGATTCGCCTCTTCGGACCTACGTGCTCGACACGTCGGTGCTGCTGTCCGACCCGTGGGCAGCTACCCGGTTCGCCGAGCACGAAGTGGTGGTTCCTCTGGTGGTGATCAGCGAGCTGGAGGCCAAGCGCCACCATCATGAGCTGGGCTGGTTCGCCCGCCAGGCGTTGCGGCTGTTCGACGATCTTCGTCTCGAGCACGGCCGCTTGGATCAGCCGATTCCCGTTGGGACGCAAGGCGGTACACTGCACGTCGAGCTGAACCACAGCGACCCCGCGGTGCTGCCGGCGGGATTCCGTACCGACACCAACGACGCGCGGATCCTGACCTGTGCCGCCAACCTCGCCGCCGAAGGTAAGCGAGTCACGTTGGTGAGCAAGGACATTCCGCTGCGCGTCAAGGCCGGCGCGGTCGGCCTGTCCGCCGACGAGTACCACGCCCAGGACGTGATCGTCTCGGGATGGACCGGGATGGCTGAACTCGACGCCTCCGCCGCCGAGATCGACGCACTGTTCGCCGACGGGGAGATAGACCTGCAAGCGGCGCGAGAATTGCCGTGCCACACGGGAATTCGTCTGCTCGGCGGTAGTTCGCATGCTCTGGGACGGGTCAACGCCGGCAAACGGGTCCAGCTGGTCCGGGGTGACCGGGAGGTGTTCGGGCTGCGCGGCCGGTCGGCCGAGCAGCGGGTGGCGCTGGACTTGCTGCTCGACGAGTCGGTGGGGATCGTGTCGCTGGGCGGCAAGGCCGGCACCGGCAAGTCGGCGCTGGCGCTGTGCGCCGGCCTGGAGGCCGTTCTGGAGCGACGCACACACCGCAAGGTGGTGGTGTTCCGCCCGCTGTACGCGGTCGGCGGCCAGGATCTCGGCTATCTGCCCGGCTCCGAGAGCGAAAAGATGGGTCCATGGGCGCAGGCGGTCTTCGACACGCTGGAAGGGCTGGCCAGCCCGGCCGTGCTCGAGGAAGTGCTGTCGCGCGGAATGCTCGAGGTGCTGCCGCTCACCCACATCCGCGGCCGCTCCCTGCACGACTCCTTCGTGATCGTCGACGAAGCGCAGTCGCTGGAACGCAACGTGCTGCTGACCGTGCTGTCGCGGCTCGGAGCCGGCTCCCGGGTGGTGCTCACCCACGACGTGGCCCAGCGCGACAACCTGCGGGTGGGCCGCCACGACGGCGTCGCAGCCGTCATCGAGAAGCTCAAGGGTCACCCGCTGTTCGCCCACATCACGCTGGTGCGCAGCGAGCGCTCGCCGATCGCCGCGCTGGTCACCGAGATGCTCGAGGAGATCAGCCCCGGCGCGTTGCCGTGATTCCCCCGCTCGTCGAAACTGCACACAGATCGCATTTCTTCACGATTTCGCGATCTGGCAGCAGTCTCGGCGATGCGATTGCTCGCAGCATCCCCCGGTAAGCTGCCCGCGTGCCGAATCGACGCCCCAGCCGGGTCAAGCCGTACTGGCTGACGCTGTGTGCCGCGGCCGGCGCCGTCGCGGTGCTGGTGGTCGGGAATCTGACCGGCCACGTGAAGCTGACCAGCGCCGGTGACGTCGACTGCGCCAAAGTCAAGTGCGTCGCGTTCACCTTCGACGACGGGCCCGGACCCTACACCGACCGGCTGCTGCAGATTCTGAACGACAACGACGCGAAGGCGACGTTCTTTCTGATCGGCAACAAGGTGGCGGCCAACCCGGCCGGTGCCAAGCGGATCGTCGACGCCGGCATGGAGGTGGGAAGCCACACCTGGGAACACCCCAACATGACCACGGTCCCGTCCGATGCGATCGCCAGCCAGTTCACGCGGGCCAACGACGCGATCACGGCGGCCACGGGTCAGACACCGAAATTGTGGCGGCCCGCCGGCGGACTGACGAACGACGCGGTGAACAAGGTCGCGGCGCAGCAGGGGATGGCGGCGATCCTGTGGGACGTGATTCCGTTCGACTGGATCAACGACGCCAACACCGCGGCGACGCGGTACATGCTGATGACCCAGATCAAGCCGGGTTCGGTGGTGTTGTTCCACGACACGTACTCCAGCACCGTGGATCTGGTGTACCAGTTCATCCCGGTGCTCAAGGCCAACGGGTACCACCTGGTGACGGTCAGCCAACTGCTGGGCCCGCGGGCGCCGGGCAGCGTCTACGGCACCCGGGAGAACGGCCCGCCCGTCAACGACCTCCACGACATCCCGCCGGCCGAGGTTCCGACGCTGCCGAACACGCCGTCGCCCAAGCCGATGCCGAACTTCCCGATCACTGATCTACCCGACCAGAACTCCGGCGGACCCAACAACGGGGCCTAGCGGATCGGCGATTTCACTCGGCGTCTTTGGTCAATGCTCTTCGCGCAAGCGCTCATCGACGACCTTAGCCATCGCCAGCACGTCCAGGCGCTTGTCCAACTCTTCCTCGGACAGCTTGTCGCCGATCAGCCCGCGGTCGATCACCGTCTGCCGAATGGTCTTGTGCTCCTTGAGCGCTTGCTTGGCCACCGCCGCCGCTTCCTCGTAACCGATCGCGGAGTTCAGCGGCGTCACGATCGACGGCGACGACTCCGCCAGCGTGCGCAGTCTGTCCTCGTTCGCCACGAGCCCGTCGATGCAGCGCTCGGCGAACAGGCGCGACACGTTGGACAGGATCTTCAGCGACTCGAGGATGTTGCGAGCCATCATCGGGATGTACACGTTGAGCTCGAACGCGCCGAACGCACCGCCCCACGCGACCGCGGCGTCATTGCCCACGACCTGCGCCGCGACCTGCGTAACCGCCTCGGGGATAACGGGATTCACCTTGCCGGGCATGATGGAGCTGCCGGGCTGCAGGTCGGGCAGCTGAATCTCACCCAGACCGGTCAGCGGACCCGAACCCATCCAGCGGATGTCGTTGGCGATCTTCGTCAGCGACACCGCGATGGTGCGCAGCGCGCCGGACGCCTCCACCAGCCCGTCGCGTGCGGCCTGCGCCTCGAACGAGTTGACGGCAGAACGTAATTCGGCCAGTCCGGTCTGCTCCTTGAGCACCTCGACCACCTTCTCGCCGAAACCGTCCGGTGCATTCAGTCCGGTGCCGACGGCTGTGCCGCCGATCGCCAGCTCACCGAGTCGGGGCAGCGCGGCACGCACCCGCTCGATGCCGGCCTCGATCTGACGGGCGTACCCGCTGAACTCCTGCCCCAACGTCACCGGCACGGCGTCCATCAGATGCGTGCGGCCGGACTTCACCACCGTCCGCCACTGACGCGCCTTGCCCGCCAGCGCCTCGTGCAGCACCTCGAGCGCCGGGATCAGTTCGCGCACAGCGGCTTCCGTCGCCGCGATGTGGGTGGCCGTCGGGAACGTGTCGTTGGACGACTGCGACATGTTCACGTGGTCGTTCGGGTGGACCGTGACGCCGTTGCGGGCGGCGATGCTCGCGATCACCTCGTTGGTGTTCATGTTCGAGCTTGTGCCGGAACCGGTTTGGAACACGTCGATGGGGAACTGGTCGTCGTGGCGGCCGTCGGCGATCTCCGACGCCGCGGCGATGATCGCGTCGGCCTTCTCGGCGTCGAGCAGTCCCAGGTCCTTGTTCACCTGCGCGCACGCGCCTTTGAGCAGTCCGAGCGCCCGGATCTGCGCCCGCTCCAATCCGCGCCCCGAGATCGGGAAGTTCTCCACCGCGCGCTGCGTCTGCGCGCGCCACAGCGCATCCTTGGGCACGCGGACTTCGCCCATCGTGTCGTGCTCGATGCGGTATTCCTCTGCGGCAGAGGCCTTCTCCACGGCAGTGTCGGTCATCGATTCCCTTACTGGTTGATGGTCAGGGGAGCGGGTAGATCGCGTTGCTGTCGCCGGTGAAGTCGATCGCCGAGTACTCGGCCAGCTTGGACAGCCGGTGGTAGGCCTCGATCATCCGGACCGTGCCGGACTTGCTGCGCATGACGATCGACTGCGTGGTGCAACCACCGCTGTAGTACTTGACGCCCGCAAGCAGGTCACCGTTGGTGACCCCGGTCGCGCAGAAGAAGACGTTCTCACCGGAGACCAGATCCTCGGTCATCAACACACGGTCGAGGTCGTGTCCGGCGTCGATCGCCTTCTGGCGCTCGTCGTCGTCCCGCGGCGCGAGCTGCCCCTGGATCGCTCCACCCATGCAGCGGATCGCGGCGGCGGCGATGATGCCCTCCGGCGTGCCGCCGATTCCCACCAGCATGTCGGTGCCGGAGTCCGGCCGGCACGCCGAGATCGCGCCGGCCACGTCGCCGTCGGAAATCAGCCGGCAGCGGGCACCCGCGGCGCGAACGTCGGCAATCAGCTGCTTGTGTCGGGGCCGGTCCAGAATGCACACCGTCATGTCGGAGACTGAAAGGTTCTTGACCTTGGCCACCCGGCGGATGTTCTCGCCGATGGGCACGGTGATGTCGATGGCGTGCACGGCGTCGGGCCCGACGGCGATCTTGTTCATGTAGAAAACGGCCGACGGGTCGTACATCGCGCCGCGCTCTGCGACGGCGAGCACCGAGATCGCGTTGGGCAGGCCCTTGCTCATCAGCGTGGTGCCGTCGATGGGGTCGACGGCGAAGTCGACGTCCGGGCCGTCGCCGTTGCCGACCTCTTCGCCGTTGTACAGCATCGGGGCGTTGTCTTTCTCGCCCTCGCCGATCACCACGACGCCACGCATCGATACGGAGTTCAGCAACTCCCGGATTGCGTCGACCGCGGCGCCGTCGCCGCCTTCCTTGTGGCCGCGGCCGACCCACCGGCCCGCGGCCATCGCGCCCGCCTCGGTGACGCGTACCAACTCCAGGGCGAGGTTGCGGTCCGGAGCTTCTCGCCGGCGGGATTCCGTCATGCCGCGATTGTCCCATTAGGCGGCCGCCGATTGGCAGCTGGGATACTGGCGGGGTGAGCAGCCAGCCGGGGCCCGCCCCGAAGGACCCGAAGCCGCGGTTGCTGCAGGACGGCCGTGACATGTTCTGGTCGCTGGCGCCGCTGGTGCTGGCCTGCATCGTGCTTGCGGGCCTGGTGGGGACGTGTTCGCTCCAGCTGAGCGGCCCCAAGAGCGGACCGCCGCCGGAGATCGACGCTGCTACCCAGTTGCGCGCGGACTCCGCGGATCTGGGTTTTCCGGTCCGGCTGCCGCAGTTGCCGGAGGGCTGGCGCGCGAACTCCGCGGGACGTGACAGCATCCCGGACGGGCGCACCGATCCGGCGACGGGGGAGAAGAAGTCGGCGGTCATCTCCCGGGTCGGGTACTTGGCGCCCAGCGGCATGTACGTGTCCCTGACCCAGAGCAACGCCGACGAGGACAAGCTGGTCGCATCGTTCGACGGTGACCTCTACCCGACCGGCACCCAAGACGTCGCCGGCGTTTCCTGGGTGGTGTACCAGGGCGGCGAAGACACCCGCCCGGTGTGGACGACGAGGCTGAACGGGCCGACCGGTCCGACGCAAATCGCGCTCACCGGTGCCGGCAGCCCTGACGACTTTCGTACGCTGGCCGCGGCCACGCAGTCGCAGCAGCCCCTCCCGCGATAGGAGACCGATGACCGCACCGGAAGCTGACCTCACCGGCTGGACCGCGTCCCCGTTCACCGCCGAGGGCATCACGCATGACGTGTACCGCAAGGGCGAAGGCCCCGGAGTGGTGCTGATCCCCGAGATACCGGGCCTGACTCCGCAAGTGCTGGCGCTGGGAAACCACTTGGTGGACAACGGGTTTACGGTCGCATCGCCGTCGCTGTTCGGAGAACCCGGGCGGCCGCTGAGCGTGGCGTACATGGTGCCGACGATGGCGCGCGCGTGCGTGGCGCGCGAGTTCATGGCGTTCGCCACGAACGCCGACCGGCCGGTCGCGCGGTACCTGCGGGCGCTGGCCCGCGACCTCAACTCCCGAACCCCGGGAAAGGGCGTCGGGGTGATCGGCCAATGCTTCACCGGCGGGTTCGCGCTCGCGGCGGCCGTCGACGACAGCGTGCTGGCGCCCGTGATGAGCCAGCCGTCGGTGCCGTTCCCGCTGACATCCGCGCAGCGCCGGGACCCCGGTTTGTCCGAGAAGGAGTTGCAGCGCGTCGTGCAGCGGGCCACCGACGAGGGGTTGTGCGCGATGGGGTTGCGGTTCACTGGCGACCGCGCCGTGCCGGCGGAACGGTTTGCGACGTTGAAGCAGCGGCTGGGCGACGCGTTCGAGGTGATCGAGATCGACTCGTCGCCGGGCAATGCGCATGGGTTTGGCCGGATGGCGCATTCGGTGCTGACCGACCAGGTCCGGGAGCGCGACGGCCACCCGGCCTACGAGGCGCGCAAGCGCGTTGTCGAGTTCCTCAAGGAGCGGCTGGTTGCTCAGTAGCCCGCTTGCGGGTGAACCGCCGGACGCGCCCCTTCGGCCTGGGGTGCTCGTCGTCGGGTAAATCGAGCGGAACGTCTTTGAACACCGCCAGGTAGACGCTGATCGTCGTCACGATCACGATCATCAGCACAGGGCCGATCACGATCCCCCAGAAGCCAAACATCGCGATGCCCGAGAAGACGGCGAGCAACATCAGCGCCGGATTGAGTCGCGCTTCACGCGGAACCAGGATCGGCCGAAGGAAGTTGTCGATGTTCGTCACCGCGATGAGGTGCCACAGGACGACGAAGATCCCGCCGGCGATGTTGCCGAACAACGCCATCCCGATGCCGAACGGGATCGTCACGATGCCGCTGCCGAGCGGGATGATCGACAGCGCGGTCAGCAGGATCGCGAAAATGAAAAATCCTTCGTGGAACCCCGCGATGTAGATCGACGCCGCACCTGTGACGCCTTGCACCGACGCGATCACGAACTGGCCTGTGACCGTTCCGCGCACCATCGCGCCCATCTTCGCCAGATACAAGTCGGTGACGTCTTCGCCGAGCGGATTCAGCTTGCGGATCAGCGTGATGACCTTGTCGCGGTTCACCAGCAGCGCGACGAACACGTACACGAAGATGATCGCCGACGTGATCGCGCCGATGGCACTTCCCGCGGCGGTCTTCAGGAACCCGAGGCCCCATTGACCGGCGTGCTGGGCGACGGTCGTCATCGATCCCCGCAACGAGTCTTGGGTGACCGTGATGTGGAGGAACGGCACCCGGGCGAGCACCTCGTTGACAACTTTCAGGATGCGGTCACCGAGTGTCGTCATGTCGGTGTTGCCCACCCAGTGGGCGACGCTCTCGACCATGTGCGTTATCTGCACGACGGCCAGCAGCACGAACAACGCGGCCGGAATCGCCACCGCGAGCATCGCCGCCAACACCGTCAGAGTCGCCGACAGTCCGGTGCCGAAGCGCTTGTTCAGCCGGGTGAACAGCGGCGTGAACAGGTGCGCGCCGACGGCGGCTATCACGACGAGAATGAAGTAGCCACGCAGGAAGTACGCGCCGAAGGCGATCGCGATCACTGTGAAGACGGCCAGCGCCCGCTTCTGCGTGTCGGTGAAGTCCATCGTGCTGAACGTGTTATTTGCCAGCAGACAGCGCGTGTGGCGTCGCCATCGCTGCAAAGCGCCTGAGCGGCGCCGCACAACGCCTATCCTGAGCGGGTCGAGCGAACCGGGGAGCTCGGATCGGTCGGAAGGGCCTGATGACGGCAGCGACCGCGTGCCGGACGTGCGGCACGGAGCCACTGGAGAACGCCCGGTTCTGCCACTCGTGCGGCGCGCCGATCGCGGCGGTGACGCACCACCGGCCGAGTACAAACAGGTGACCGTGCTGTTCGCCGACGTGGTCCGGTCGATGGATATCGCTGCGGCGGTAGGGCCCGAACGTTTGCGAGAGATCATGGGTGATCTCGTCAGACGGTCGACCGTGGTGGTGAAGCGTTACGGCGGGACCGTGGACAAGTTCACCGGCGACGGGATCATGGCGGTTTTCGGGGCACCGGTTGCGCTGGAGGATCACGCCGTGCGCGCGTGCTTCGCCGCTTTGGGCATTCAAGACCAGGCGAGGCAACTGGCCGCCGAACTGCGGCGCGACGGTATTGCGTTCGAAATGCGGGTCGGCTTGAACTCGGGGCAAGTCATCGCCGGTGACATCACTTCTGAGACAGCGGGTTACACCGCAGTGGGCGAGCATGTGGGGTTGGCGCAGCGGATGGAATCCGTTGCGCCGCCAGGTGGTGTGATGCTCAGCTCGTCGACGGCGCGGCTGGCCCAGCATGCCGCGGCGCTGAGCGAACCGGAGATGGTGCACATCAAAGGCGCGCACGATCCCGTGCCCGCACGCCGCCTTCTCGGCATGGAGTCGGCGCATGCGATCGTCGGCCGTGGCGAATCACGCTTCGTCGGCCGGCGCTGGGAGATGGCCGCAGTCGAAGGCATCCTGGAGCGGTCGATTGAAAACGATGGCGGCGTCGTCGCACTCATCGGCCCGGCGGGGATCGGGAAGAGCCGGATCGTACGTGAGGTCGCGGCGACCGCGGCCGAGCGTGGAGTCGATGTCTTCTGGGCGTTCTGCGAGTCCCACGCAAGCGACATTCCGTTCCATGCCGTTGGCCAGCTGTTGCGGGCGGCCGTCGGCCTGCCGATCCTTGACGAGGAGACCGTGCGGGCACGGCTGAAGGCTGGCTTCGACGGAGCCGACGCACAAGACCTGCTGCTGTTCGAAGATCTTCTCGGGATCCGCGACCCGGACGTCGCGTTTCCCGCCATCGATCCCGATGCAGTGCGCCGACGGCTCTCGGCATTGGTCAAGGGCAGCCACCATCGGCCGCGCCGCACCGGCGATCTACATCGTCGAGGACGCGCACTGGATCGACGACGTGAGCGATTCGATGCTCGCCGACTTCATGACGGTTATTCCGCAGACGCACTCGATGGTGCTGGTTACGCATCGTCCGGAGTTTCGCGGGCGCAATCACGCGGGTTCCCGGCGCACAGACTCTCATGCTTGCGCCGCTGAGCAATTCGGAATCGGCGGCGCTTGCGTCCGACTTGCTGGGTTCGGATCCGTCGGTTGGTGAACTCGCCCGAACGATCGCTGCACGCGCCGCCGGAAACCCCTTCTTCGCCGAGGAGATGGTGCGCGATCTCGTCGAACGTGGCGTACTCCACGGCCAACGCTGGTTCATACACGTGCGATGTGAACGTCGCCGAGATCACTGTGCCGGTTACCTTGCAGGCGACGATCTCGGCTCGTATCGATCGGCTGAACTCGACTGCGAAACAGGCACTGTCGTGCCGCTGCGGTGATCGGAATGCGCTTCGATACCAGTCTTTTGGCTTCGATGGGGGTCGATACCGTTCCCGAGGATCTACTGCAGGCCGAGTTGATCGACCAGGTGACGTTTCACCGGCCATGCCTGAATATGCGTTCCGGCATCCGCTGATCCGGACTGTCGCCTACGAGTCTCAACTCAAATCGGACCGCGCCAGAATCGCACCGACGGCTGGCCGCTGCCATCGAGTCGCAGGAAGCGTCGGCCGACGAGAACGCGGCGCTGATCGCAGAGCATTGGAGGCCGCCGGTGATCTTCGTGCGGCGTATGCCTGGCGAATGCGCGCGGCCACGTGGTCGCAGAGCCGCGACATCGCTGCGGCGCTTGTCGAGCTGGGAGCGCGCCGCGTCCATCGCCGACGAGCTGCCTCGCAGGACGACTCGGATCGGCTGGCAATGCGTATCGCGCCACGAACTTTACTGTGCGCGAACGGTTGGCGGGCGCACCTAGAAGTGGGCGGGCGACGCTTCCAGGAGATGCAGGAATTGTGTGCTGCTGCAGGCGACAAGGCGTCGCTCGCCATCGCGATGACCGGCCTGTTGGCTGAGCATATTGTCAATAATCGAGTACCGGAGGCCGCCAAGCTGGTCAGCGAACACATGGCACTCCTCGAGTCGATCGGTGATCCAACCTTGATCGTCGGACTCGGCATTGGGCCGACTCGCGGTCAAGTTCACGATCGGCGACATGGGCGAGGTGCTGCGGTGGTCGCAGATGATCATCGACATGGCCGAGGGCGACCGAGCCACGGGCGGCTACATCCTTGGCTCCCCGCTGGCTTCGGCGTATCGTCGAGGGCGATCGCACGGTGGGTGCTGGGCCAAGAAGGCTGGCGAGAAGACCGCCTTCACGCCTTGGCGATGGCCGAGGACAGCGACCCGATATCGCAGGCTGTGGTCATGTCCTATGCCTACGGCGTGGCGATAGCAAATGGCGTCATCCTCGCCGACGACGCCGCAATGCGCGACGATCAGCGCGGCCCTGGACTTGGCCGAGCGAACTGCTGACGATCTCGCGCTGAGCTTCACCATGACCACGATGGCTGTGCGCCCTGATGCATCGCGACCGCGCGGCGCAGGAACGCGGAATGGAGTTGTTGAGGCAGGTCCGGGAAAGGGCCGACCAGCGGCCGCTTCTATCTCTCCCAGGTTCCAGTGCTCGACATCTGGATTGGCCATGGCATGGTCTATGTGGCGGCGACGCCGACCGTGGCGTACCACTGATGCGTGCCAGTATCGACGAGTTGTACCGCGGTGAGCAGTTCGGTTATTGCGATTGGGCCACGGCGCATTTTCGTTGAGGCGCTCGTCGGCACGCGGTAGCCTCGGGTGACGTGCGAGGAGGCAGAGGCGGTGATCGAGCGCCTGTCGGCGTTGACAGGGTTCGAAGATTGGGCATATCAGGGATCTCATCATGTTGCGGATGCGCGCTCTGCTAGCGCGCGCACAGCGGTGACGAAGCCACTTACCGGGACTTCGCCGAGTCGCTACCTTGAGATGGCGGAATCGCTTGGCTTCGAAGGACATATCGCGATGGCCAAGGCGATGACATGCACGTGCACCAGTCTGTGGAGCCGAGCTGAGCGAGAATCCGCCAAGTTCTGCAGCGAATGCGGTGCGCCGACCCGCCGGCAGCGGCGGCGGAGTACAAGCAGGTGACCGTGCTGTTCGCCGATGTCGTGCACTCGATGGATATCGCTGCTGCACGTCGGCCCGGAGCGGCTGCGCGAGATCATGGCCGAACTGGTCAAGCGTTGCACGGCGGTTGTCCAACGCTACGGCGGGACGGTCGACAAGTTCACCGGCGACGGCATCATGGCGCTGTTCGGTGCACCGATCGCGTTGGAGGACCACGCTTTCCGCGCTTGTCTGGCTGCGTCGACATCCAGCAAGAGGCAAGCGCCTCGCCGGCGAGCTCGCGGAGATCGACGGTGTCGTCCTGCGCCTGCGGGTCGGGCTCAACTCCGGACAGGTCATCACCGGTGACATCGGTTCCGGCCCGACGGGCTACACCGCAATCGGTGAGCACGTCGGGATGGCTCAGCGCATGGAATCCGTCGCGCCATCCGGCGGGGTGATGCTCAGCGAGTCGACGGCGCGACTCGTCGAGCATCTAGTGGCGCTGGGCGCTTTCGAGATGGTGCAGATCAAGGGTTCCGATGCCCAGGTTCCTGCGCGTCGACTGATCTCCATAATGGCCGAACACGAACAGGTGGAGCGCAGCGCGCCGACATTCGTCGGTCGCAGCTGGGAGATGAACTCCATCGCGGGCATTCTCGACGAGGCGGTCAGCGGCGCGGGATGCGTGGTGAATGTCGTTGGGCCGCCGGGCATCGGGAAGAGTCGACTGACGTACGAAGCTGGCGCGTTGGCCACCGAGCGTGGCATGGACGTCATCACGACCTTCTGTGAATCCCACGCCACCGACATCCCATTTCACGCGGTGACTCGACTTGTGCGCGCCGGCATGGGGGTCACCGGCCTCGACAGCGCGTCCGCCCGTGTTCGCATACGGGCCCAGGTGCCTGACGCTGACCCCGAAGACGTTCTGCTCCTCGAGGATCTGCTGGGAATCGGCGAGCCGGGCAGAGCCAGCCCGAATATCGAGCCAGACGCGCGCCGACGCCGACTGACGGCGTTGATCAATGCGGCGACGCTGACCCGGGCCACGCCGGTGCTCTATGTGATCGAGGACGTGCACTGGATCGACGAGGTCAGCGAATCGATGCTCGCCGGCTTCATGACGGTGGTGCCGCAGAGTCGCGCCGCAGTGCTTACTGACTTACCGGCCCGAGTATCGGGGCGCGTTGGCTCGGGTCGCTGCCGCTCAGGCGATCGCACTGAGGCCGCTGAGCGATGTGAACACATCCGCTCTTGTTTACGAACTGCTAGGAGCACATCCCTCGGTTGCCGGGCTGGCAGAGCGGATCGCGCAACGTGCAGCAGGTAATCCGTTCTTCGCCGAGGAGATGGT
This sequence comes from uncultured Actinomycetota bacterium, assembly GCA_963775205.1. Lineage (GTDB taxonomy): Bacteria > Actinomycetota > Actinomycetes > Mycobacteriales > Mycobacteriaceae > Mycobacterium. The sequence goes on from CAVZHV010000006.1 coordinate 198,235, forward strand.
TCGTGACCTCGCGGAACGTGCTGTACTCGACGGGAAGTCGGGCGATTACACGCTGCGCGATGACGTCGCCGAGGTGAGCGTGCCGGCGACCCTGCAGGCCACCATCGCCTCCCGCATCGACCGGCTGGCGCCGCCCGCCAAGCGCACACTCAGTGCCGCTGCCGTCATTGGTTCGCGGTTCGGGCCGGAGATGTTGATGCGAACTGGGAATCGAACCTGCGCTGGACGAACTCGTCGCGGCCGAACTGATCGATCAGGTGAAATTCACGCGCGGAGGGCAATTCGCCTTCCGGCACCCGTCTGATTCGGGCTGTTGCCTATGAGTCGCAACTGAAGTCCACGCGCGCGCAACTTCATCGTCAACTGGCGCGGCGCATCGAAACGCTTCACCCAGAATCCGTGGACGAGAACGCTGCGCTGATCGCCGAGCACCTCGAGGCCGCGGGTGACCTGCGCGATGCGTTCGCCTGGCATATGCGTGCCGGAACATGGTTGACCAACCGCGACATCAGGGCGGCGCGGCTGAGCTGGGATCGCGCCTGCCAGGTTGCGGATGCGACTACCGGTCGACTTCCCTGATCGCCTGGCGATGCGAATAGCGCCGCGCACACTGCTGGGGGTCAGCGCGTGGCGCGCGAGTGGCACCATCGAAGACGCTCGGCTTCGAGGAACTGCGCGAGTTGACCGGGGCGGCCGGCGACAAGGTGTCGCTCGCAACGGCGATGGCAGGACAGGTGTCTGCGCTGCTCGTCCATGCGCGAGTCCGCGAGGCGTCGAGACTGGCATCCGAATATGTCAGCTTGCTCGAATCGATCGGCGATCCGACGCTGACCGTCGCGCTCGCTCTACGCTGCGATCGCCACAAGAAATCAGGCTGGCGAGGTAACCGAAGTGTTGCGGCTGACGCAACTGGTGATCGATCTTGCCGGCGGTGACCCAACCGCAGGAGACCTGGTCGATCGGCTCGCCGTTGGCCGTGGCGTTCCTCCTGAGAGGCTCGCTCGAGCCTGGGCCGGTGAGGTCGGGTGGAGAGACGATGTCGAACAGAGTGTCGCACTAGCGAAATCGATGGATGCCACAACTCGGGCAGCGAGCGTTGCTCTTCAAGTACTCCTGCCTGACGCTTGGGGTGGTAGCGGCCGATGCGAGCGGCGATGCAGGAAACGGCTGAGATGCTGAGGATCGCGGAACGCTCGGGTGACGACTTGACGCTGGCGTGCGCCCGATTCGTCTGCGGCCTTGCCCTCGTGCGTCAAGACGGCGCCCGAACGTGACGAGGGATTCAAGCTACTTGCATCGGCACGTGAAGCAGCTGTTCAGGAGCAGTTCACAATGATGGCGGTCCCGATGATCGACATCGAGATCGCGATGGAGAAAGTTGCGAACGGGCGACGTCGACGGTGCGGTCGAGCTTTCCCGTGCCGTTGTCGAGGAGGAATTCGCCACCGGTGACAAGGCTTTCCTCGCGACCGCGGTTTCCGTATCTGGTCGAGTCGCTGCTGCACCGCGGCGCCCCAGCCGATGTGCAGGAAGCGCGAGGCGGCCATCGAACGACTGGAAGCGGTGCCGACGGAACCGGGGTACGTGCTCGATCGATCTGCCGCTGCTGCGCATGCGCGCGCTACTGGCTCGTGCTCGAGGTGACGAGGCACGTCTACCGACTTCGCCGACCACTATCTGTGAGAAGGCGGAATCACTTGGCTTCGAAGGGCATATCGCGATGGCCAAAGCGATGACATGACAGTCTCGCAAGTGTTGTGCACGTCGTGCGGAACCATCCTGCGTGAAGGGGCTAAGTTCTGCGACGAATGTGGCACATCAACGTCCAAAGCCACGCCGGCCGAATACAAGCAAGTGACCGTGCTGTTCGCCGACGTGGTGCACTCGATGGACATCGCCGCGGCGGTGGGGCCAGAGCGACTGCGAGAAATCATGGCCGAACTTGTCAGTCGGTGCGCCGTCATCGTCAAGCGTTACGGCGGAACGGTGGACAAGTTCACCGGCGACGGTGTCATGGCGCTTTTCGGTGCGCCGATTACGTTGGAAGATCACGCATTTCGTGCCTGCATGGCAGCACTGGAGATCCAGCAGGAAATCCAGGGCTTGGCAGACGCGTTCGAGAGATCCGACGGCATCAGCGTGCAGCTGCGCATCGGGCTCAACTCCGGTGAGGTGATTGCCGGTGAAATCGGCTCGGGGCTTGCGGGTTACACGGCGATCGGCGAGCAGGTCGGCATGGCGCAACGGATGGAATCGGTGGCCCCTCCGGGCGGGGTGATGCTCAGTGAATCCACCGCGCGACTGGTCGAGGACACTGCGCTGTTGAGCCAGCCGGAATTGGTCCACGTCAAAGGCATTCAAGCGCCTGTTGCCGCCAGACGGTTGATTCGCAGTCGAGAGCCGTCGTCACCTTCGCCGTAGTGAGTCGGCGTTGGTTGGCCGATCCTGGGAGCTCGGCACGTTGTCGGCAATCCTGGACGAGGCCATCGGGGGGACTGGGTGTGTAGTCAATATCGTCGGCCCGCCTGGTATCGGCAAAAGCCGCATCGTGCGGGAAGCCGTCGCAGTAGCAGCGCAGCGCGGTGTCAAGACATTTACGGCCTATGGCGAGTCGCACGCCCGTGACGTGCCGTTCTATGTCGTGGCCAGGCTATTGCGCGCCGCATTCGAGATCGACGATCTGGAAGCGCCTGCCGCTCGAGCCCGCATCCGTGAACTCGTCCCAGAGGCTGATCCGGAAGACATGCTGTTGTTCGACGACCTGTTGGGCATCCGCGACCCCGCAGCGGCGCTACCGGACGTCGCAGCCGACGCGCGTGATCGGCGACTGACCGCACTCGTCAATGCCGCATCGTTGGCAAGTGAAGATCCGACGGTCTATGTGATCGAGGACGTGCACTGGATCGACGAAGTAAGCGAGGCGATGGTGGCCGCCTTCCTTACCGTGATTCCGCAGACGCCCTCGCTCGTGCTGCTCACCTACCGGCCGGAATACCAAGGTGTGCTTGCCCGGGTGTCGGGGGCGCAGGCTCTGGCGTTGCGGCCACTGAGCGATGCACACACGGTTGCGCTGGCCACCGAACTGCTGGGCGACGATCCGTCGATCCGCGAAATGGCCGAACTGACCGCAGCTCGTGCAGCGGGGAATCCGTTCTTCGCCGAGGAAATCGTCCGGGATCTCGTCGAGCGCGGGGTCGTGCGTGGTGATGCAGGCGCCTATGTGTCGACACGGAACGTCTCCGAGGACAGCGTGCCTGCCACGCTGCATGCGACTATCGGCGCCCGCATCGACCGGCTGCCTCCGGCAGCCAAACACACCTTGCATGCCGCCGCTGTCGTCGGATTGCGGTTCGATGCCGAGCTGCTGGCGAGCTTGGTCGATCGTCCAGATGTAAGTCCTTTGTTGGAAGCGGAACTGGTCGATCAGGTTAAGTTCATGCCGCACGCCGAATACGCGTTCCGCCACCCGTTGATTCGAGCCGTCGCGTACGAGTCGCAGCTGAAGTCGGAGCGGGCAAGCTTGCACCGCCGCCTCGCCGCGTCGATCGAATCCCGCGACCCGGTGTCCGTCGAAGAGAATGCCGCCTTGATCGCTGAACACCTCGAGGCGGCTGGGGACCTGCATGCCGCTTTCGCATGGCACATGCGCGCCGGCAGCTGGTTGACCAACCGGAGCATCAACGCGGCGCATTCGAGCTGGCGCAAAGCTCGCGAGGTCGCCGACCGCTTGCCTGCCGATGATCCGGAACGGATGACGATGCGGATCGCGCCCCGAACGCTGTTGTGCGGCAGTGCATGGCGCGCCGAAGGGAGTGGTGCGGACCTCAGCTTCGAGGAACTACGCGAACTCTGCGGTGCTGCGGGGGACAAGCGGTCGCTGGCCATCGGCATGGCAGGCGCGGTGGTGGTGCTGTACACCCGAGCGCAGCGTCGCGAGGCATCGCAACTTGCCTCCGAACTCGAGCAACTACTGGATTCGGTCGCCGACCCGACGTTGACTCTCGCGCTGGCATTCCAGGCGCTCGCCGCCAAGCTCGAGACGGCCGAGATGCACGACGTGCTTTCCTTGGCGGGCAAAGCTATCGATGCGGCCGACGGCGATCCGAGGAAGGGGGACCTGATCGTTGGCTCCCCGCTGGCCGCCACGTTCGCTATGCGAAGCATCGCATTGTGGAGCCTCGGGATGCCGGGCTGGAGAGACGACGTGCGCACGGCGACCCCTATGGCCCGGGATTTCGATCCCACGAGTGAAGCGGGGATGGCGTACTTCACCAACGGAGTGGCTATCCCGCACGGTGTCTGGCTGCCCGACCCGGCGATCGTGCGTGAGACGGGTGAGATACACGAGGTCGCGGAACGCTTGGGCGACGACCTAGCGCTGGACATGGCACGAACCGCGCGTGGCGTCGCTCTTCTGCATTGCAGCGATCCGGATTGGCAGGAAGGCGTGCGTCTGCTCGAGCAGGTGCGAGACGAGGTATATGCCAACCGGTACTCGTTCACCGCACTGCCGCTGGTCGACTGCGAGATCGCAAGAGCGGAAACTCATCTCGGGCGACTCGATGATGCGATCGGCCGGTCTCGAGCCATCGTCGACGATCTCTTCGACTCAGGCGGTTCGTTCTTCACGGCGCTTGCCTCCTCCACCTTGGTCGAAGCGCTGCTCGCCCGTCGTGGTGAAACCGACCTCACGCAGGCGCAAGCGGTGATCGACCGGCTCGCCGCATTGCCCACCGAGCCAGGCTTCGTCGTCAACGAGATCACCGTGCTGCGGCTGCGCGCATTGCTGGCGCGGGCGCGCGGCGACACCTCCTATGGAGAACTCGTCCAGCGCTACCGCGACATGGCGGAATCGCTTGGCTTCGAAGGGCATATCGCAATGTCCAAGGCTATGGCATGACGTGCACCAGTTGCGGAACCGAGTTGATCGGAGCCGCTAAGTTCTGCAGCGAGTGCGGGACGCCGGCGCGGCCGGCCGGTGCGGCCGAGTACAAGCAAGTGACCGTGCTGTTCGCCGATGTCGTGCATTCGATGGACATCGCCGCGGCGGTGGGCCCGGAGCGGTTGCGCGAGATCATGACGGAACTGGTCAAGCGTTCGACGGCCGTGGTGCAGCGCTACGGCGGGACAGTGGACAAGTTCACCGGTGACGGCATCATGGCGCTCTTCGGCGCACCGATCGCTCTGGAGGATCACGCTTTTCGCGCCTGTCTGGCAGCACTGGACATCCAGCAAGAAGCGCAGCGCTTCGCGAGCAATTTGTCACGCAGCGACGACATCGTGCTTCAACTTCGTGTCGGCCTCAATTCCGGACAGGTGATAGCCGGCGAAATCGGCGTCGGGCCAATGACTTACACCGCGATTGGTGAGCACGTCGGGATGGCTCAGCGAATGGAGTCGATCGCCCCGGCCGGCGGAGTGATGCTGAGTGAATCGAGTTCTCGACTGGTGGAGCACGCTGTGGTGCTGGACGAGCCGGAGAGGGTGCAAATCAAAGGTTCTGACGACCGGGTTTGCGCACGGCGGTTGATTTCGACGACCGTGGAGCGTGAGCAAATTGAACGTGACGCGCCGACGTTCGTGGGGCGCACGTGGGAATTGAACACAATCGCTGAACTTCTCGATGAGGCGGCCGGCGGCGTTGGCTGCATTGTCAACATCGTCGGACCGCCCGGTATCGGCAAGAGCAGGTTCGCCAAGGAAGCCGCCGCGGTTGCGGGAAGCCGCGACGTGGACGTCATCACCACGTATTGCGAATCGCATGCAAGCGATGTTCCTTTCCACGCGGTAGCACGACTACTGCGTTCCGGTTTCGGAATCACCGATCTCGACAGTGATTCCGCGCGGGCACGAATCCGCGCTCAGACTACCGACGCCGATCCGGAAGACGTTTCCATTCTCGAAGACCTTCTGGGCATCGCAGATCCAGCGGCACCTGAGCCGGTCGTCGAACCGGACGCACGCAAGCGTCGGCTCACGGCGCTGATCAACACAGCGACCCTTGGACGTACCAGAGCGGCCCTCTACGTGATAGAGGACGTGCACTGGATTGACGAAATCAGTGAATCCATGCTCGCCGGGTTTCTCACAGTCGTCCCGCAGAGTCGCGCGATGGTGTTGCTCACCTATCGCCCTGAATATCAAGGACTTCTGGCGCGGGTAGCTTCGGCGCATGCCATCGTTCTAAGACCACTGAGCGACGCGCACACTTCGACATTGATCCGTGAGTTGCTCGGTTCGCATCCATCGGTTGCGGGGATCGCGGAGCACATCGCCGAGCGTGCCCGAGGGAACCCGTTCTTCGCCGAAGAAATGGTTCGTGATCTCACGGAACGCAGAATCATTCAAGGGCATCGCGGCGAGTATGTACTGCACGGCGATGCCGCCCAGGTAAGCATCCCGGCAACGCTGCAGGCTGCGATCGCCGCCCGCATCGACAGGTTGACACCTGCCGCAAAGCACACCCTCAGTGCAGCCGCTGTCGTCGGTTCGCGGTTCGGCTCGGACATATTGAGGGCGTTGGGTATCGAGCCCGCGTTCGAGGAGTTGGTCACCGCGGAGCTCATCGACCAGGTCAAGTTCACGCACGGTGAGCAATTCGTGTTCCGGCATCCACTCGTACGAGCAGTTGCCTACGAGACGCAGCTTAAGTCGGCGCGAGCGCAACTTCATCGCCGTCTCGCAGGATTCATCGAGAGTCAGCAGTTGGCTGACGAAGACGCCGCACTCATTGCAGAGCACTTCGAGATCGCCGGCGATCTGCACGAAGCGTTCGGTTGGCACATGCGCGCCGGAACATGGTTGACGAACCGGGATATTGCGGCGGCTCGACTGAGTTGGGAGCGCGCACGGCAGATCGCGGACAGGTTACCCACCGATGATCCCGACCGGCTTTCGATGCGGATTGGACCGCGCACGTTGCTAAGCCTCAGCGTCTGGCGCGCAGGCGGCACTATGGAAGACGTCGCGTTCGATGAACTGCGCGAGCTCACTTCTGCGGCTGGTGACAAGGTGTCACTTGCAATGGCGATGGCGGGCCAAGTATCGGCGCTGATAGTCCACGCCCGGTTCGCCGAAGCGTCGAGTCTGGGATCCGAATACATTCATCTGATCGAGTCGATAGGCGATCCAACGCTGACACTTGCCCTCCTCTACGCGGCCGTCGCCGCCAAGTCGATGACGAACGAGATGCGTGAAGTGATTCGGTTGTCGCAACGCATCATCGATCTTGCCGGCAACGATGCCACCAAGGGCAACTTGATCATCGGGTCCCCTTTGGCGACCGGTTGGACGCTTAGGGGTCTCGCGCGGTGCAATTTCGGAGAACCTGGCTGGAGAGACGATATCGAGCGCGGCATGGAGATCGCGAAATCGACGGACCCCTTCACGTGGGCAACTCTGTCGGTCTTCAAGTATGGCTGCATGGTTATCGAGGCATTGCCGGCCGACGCGGCGGCGTTGCGGGAGACAGCCGAGATGCTGGCACTCGCCGAACGGTCAGCAGATGACTTCACCCTGGCCGGTGCTCGCTACAGTCGAGGCCTCACTCTGGTGCGGCAACCTGGCCCCGAACGCGAAAAGGGTTTGATGTTGCTGGCCATGGCCCGGGAAGCAGCCGTTGACGAGCGGTTCACCATGGGAACGATTCCCATCATCGACATCGAGACGGCAGCAGAAAAGTTGCGCATCGGCGACGTCGACGGCGCCGTCGAACTGTCGCGTACGGCTGTCGAACAGATTTTCAATTGGCAGGGTGGTTTCGGAGGTTCCGCAGTGGATGTGCTGGTCGAATCATTGCTTCAACGCGGTACCGATAACGATCTGCAGGAGGCGCAGGCGGTAATCGACAGGCTGGCGGCGATGCCGGCGGAGCCGGGTACGGTGCTTCGCGCGTTGTATGTCACGCGGCTGCGAGCGCTGCTCGCTCGGGCGCGCGGCGAGAAGCTCCTACGGCGAACTCGTCCAGCGCTACCGCGAGATCGCGGAATCGCTTGGCTTCGAAGGGCATATCGCAATGGCCAAGGCTATGTAGGCAACGCCGAAAGAGAAGCTCACTGTCGCGATCCGGCGAAAACTACGACATGGAATGCTATTTCGCGGTAGGTGCCGGGTTCTTGCCTGCTGCCTCGACCTGCTTGTACAGGTCGACGTAGTACGGAATGCACTCCTGCATCGCCTTCTCCGTCGTGTACAGCGGCTCGTAGCCGAGCTCGCGACGGGCCTTCTCCACCGAGAAGTAGTTGTCGAGGTAAAGCCGTTCCACCGCAAGCGGTTCCAGCGGCGGCGCAGGCAGGTTGAACTTGAAATGCAGCTGCTGCCAGATGGTCATCAGGAAGTGGATCAGCCGGCCCGATACCCGCGACCGCGGCCAGTGCTGCCCGCACGCCTCGACGACCGGCCTGGCGAACTCGAACATGTTCACCGGGTCGTCGTCGTTGATGAAGTACGCCTGGCCCGGCGCGGTTCCGCCCTCGACGAGGTGCTGCCCCGCGAGAATGAACCCGTGCACGAGGTTGTGCACGTACGAATTGTCAAGGCGCGCATTCTCACTGCCGATCAGCACCTTGACCTGACCGGTGACGACGCGCTCGAACACCTTGCGGAACATGGTTTGGTCGCCCCGGCCCCAGATGCCACTCGGCCGGATCGAGCACGTCAACAGCCCGCCCACACCGTTCTGCGACAGCACGAACTTCTCTGCCGCCACCTTGGTTTCGGTGTAGAGATCGGCGAACCGGTCTGTGTACGGCAGGGTTTCGTCGCCGCCGGAGATTGCCTTGCCGCCGATCACGACGCTGTTGCTGGCGGTGTAGACGAACCGTTTGACGCCGGCCTTCTGCGCGGCGCGCACCAGATTCTTCGTTCCCTCGACGTTCACGTCGAAGCTGCGCTTGCGGTACTCCGCGGTGACTGACCTGCCGCCCATCAGCTCGATCAGCGCGGCGGTGTGGAAGATCGTGTCGACACCGTCCACCGCGGCGGCTACCGACTCGGTGTCGCAGATGTCGCCGACCACCGTCTCCAACCGCGGATGGTCGGCCATCGGAGAGGGCACCCGGTCGAACGACCGCACCCAGTGCCCACGTTCCAAGAGCTCGGCCACGAGGTTGCATCCGACGAAGCCGGAGCCGCCGGTGACCAAGACCTTGCCGAGGTCCGTCGTCAATGAAGCGTCACCCATGCCAGGGAGCATAACTGAAACCTGTTCCAATTTCGAGTAGCAGTTGCGAACACAAATAACTGTCAGTCGGGATCGCCGTCGCGGCCAGCCAGTGCATCCTCGACTCGTTTCCGTGCGCCGGCTAAGTGCTCTTCACATCGTTTAGCCAGTTCTTCGCCTCTTTCCCAGAGCTTCAGCGACGAGTCCAGGTCCAGTCCACCCTGCTCGAGCACTCGCACGACTTCGATCAACTCGTCGCGGGCTTCCTCGTAGCCGAGTTGACTAATGGGTCTAACTTTCCGCTTCGGATCCGGCTCAGTCATGACTGTTCTTCCCCTGAACTGACCGCTGCCACCGCCCCGTCGGCCACCCTGATGCGCAGCCGAGTGCCCGACGGTGCGTCGCCCACTGAGCGCAGCACCGCGTGCGCGGGCATGGTCTGCACCACCGCGTAACCACGCGCCAGCGTCGCCGCCGGCCCCAGTGTGGCCAACCGCGCCGAGAGGTGCCCCACCCGCTCGAATTCCGCGCTGACCAGCCGGTTGATGTCGCGACGCGCCGCCATACGTGCCCGGTGAATCTCCTCGCTTCGGGCCGTCAGCATCTCGAAAGGCGCGGCAAGCACCGGCCGAGACCGCAACTGCTGCACAATCCGCTCCTCCCGGATGACCCAATTCCGCAACGCCCGCGAGCCGCGACGGCACAAGTCGTCGAGCAATGAACGCTCGGCAGCCATGTCCGGCACGATCCGCTTGGCCGCGTCGGTGGGGGTGGCGGCGCGCAGGTCGGCGACGAGGTCGCAAATGGGGTTGTCGGGTTCGTGGCCGACTGCGCTCACCACCGGTGTGGTGCATGCGGCGATCGCGCGGCACAGCGTCTCGTCGGAGAACGGCAACAGGTCCTCGACGCTGCCGCCGCCGCGGGCGAGGACGATCACGTCGACGTCCGGATGCCCATCGAGCGAACGCAGCGCCTCGACGATCTGCGGCACCGCGTTCGGCCCCTGAACGATCGCGTTCCGCACCTCGAACCGCACCGCCGGCCACCGGGCGGACGCGACTGTCATCACGTCACGCTCGGCAGCGCTGGCCCGCCCCGTGATCAGGCCGACGGCCACCGGCAAGAACGGAATGGGCCTCTTGAGCCGCGGGTCGAAGAGCCCCTCGGCGTCCAGAAGCCGTCGCAGCCGCTCGATGCGCGCCAGCAGCTCGCCGATCCCGACAGCGCGAATCTCGGTGAGCCGCAACGAGAATGAGCCTTTGCGGGTGTGAAAGGTCGGTTTGCCGCAGACGATCACCTGGGTGCCTTCGGCGAGCTTTACGGGCGCCCCCAGGACGAGGTCGCGCGGACAGGTGACCGACAGCGACATGTCCGCGGCCGGGTCGCGCAGCACCATGAATACCGTCGTGGAATCGGGCCGGACCTTGATCTCGGTGAGCTGGCCCTCGACCCACACCGTGCCGAGCCGGTCGATCCACTTCTGCACCCTGGTGGCGACCGAGCGCACCGGCCAAGGGTGTTCCGCGGAGTTCGGCGGTGCGGGTGCGCTCACTTGGCGGAGGCGCGGGTGATCCTGTTGGCCAGCAGGGTCTGGAACGGCGCGCGGGCCTTGGTGGCTTCCTCGTAGGCCAGCAGCGCATCGAGGTCAGCGACGGACAGCGACTGCAGCCGCGCCCGCAGCTGGGCCAGCGTGAGATCGTCGTAGTCGAGCTCGATCGCGATGTCCGGCGGTTCCGTCGCCGCGGCGTTGTCAGTTTGCTTCGTGGTGGTTTCGGCCGGCGCTTCGGCGGATCGGCGGAGTACAACGCGAACCGGCCTTCGGTCCGCCGGTCGCGCTCGTCCGCCAACTGCGTGACAGGCAAGGTCTCTTCAAGATCCTCGTCGAACGTGGCCCATTCCGGCTGCTCGTCCTTGGGTGGGAACAACGCATCGAGCGTCTCGTCGCCCTTGATCACCAGTTCGGCGATGTTCTGCTGGAACCGCATGAAGATGTGGGCCGCCTGGCTGACCAGCGTCATCGGATACATCAGCAGCGTCTGCGGGAACTTGCGTGTTTCCTCCACCATCGTCGCTGCAGCACCGATCAGCAACCGGACCCCATATGGTGCACTCGCCATGGGCACAAGCCTGCCCTACTGATCGCGCATGTCAAAAGCCAGGTCCCGGCAAGTGGCTGCGGGGTGTCGCGGGACCGTACCCTGGCTCTATGCCGCCGACGATCAACATGGGGATCCCGGGTGCCGCCAGCAGCGTGGCACAGCGGCCCACCAGCAAGCGAGTGCTGCTCGCCGAGCCGCGCGGCTACTGCGCCGGGGTCGACAGGGCCGTGGAGACGGTCGAGCGCGCGCTGGAGAAGCACGGGGCGCCGGTGTACGTCCGGCACGAGATCGTGCACAACCGCCACGTCGTGGACACGCTGGCCAAGGCCGGCGCGGTGTTCGTCAAGGAAACCGACGAGGTGCCCGAGGGCGCGATCGTGGTGTTCTCCGCCCACGGTGTGGCGCCGACGGTGCATGAGTCGGCGGCCGAGCGCCGATTGCAGGTGATCGATGCAACATGCCCGCTGGTCACGAAGGTGCACAACGAGGCCAAGCGCTTCGCTCGCGACGACTACGACATCCTGCTGATCGGCCACGAGGGCCACGAAGAAGTGATCGGCACTGCCGGCGAGGCGCCTGAGCACGTCCAGCTCGTGGACGGGCCGGACGCCGTCGACGACGTGACCGTGCGCGACGAGAACAAGGTCGTGTGGCTGTCGCAGACCACCCTCTCGGTCGACGAGACGATGGAAACGGTGCAGCGGCTGCGGGAACGCTTCCCGAGTCTGCAGGATCCCCCCAGCGACGACATCTGCTACGCCACACAGAACCGCCAGGTCGCCGTCAAGGCGATGGCCCCGGAATGCGAGCTGGTGATTGTCGTCGGGTCGCGCAACTCGTCGAACTCCGTGCGGCTCGTCGAGGTCGCCCTGGGTGCCGGAGCGCACGCCGCCCACCTGGTCGACTACGCCGACGACATCGATCCCGCATGGCTCGGCGGTGTCACCACCGTCGGCGTCACGTCAGGCGCGTCAGTGCCCGAGGTTCTTGTCCGCGGAGTGCTGGAGCGGCTCGCCGATCACGGCTTCGACGTGGTCCAGCCCGTCACCACCGCCAACGAGACGTTGGTGTTCGCGTTGCCACGAGAGATCCGCTCGGCACGCGCCTGATTGCCATGCGGCACAGGCGACTTCAGATGTCGTATTCCCAACCGTCGGGTTCCTGCGAACGCGAGCGGTGCCGGGCCGGACGCTCCGGGTAGGTCTCGGTGTCGGCCGCGCCGCTGCGGTAGCGCACCCGGGAGATCGGGTGGTGGGTGCCGTTGGCCGCCCCGGCGCCGTTGGTGTCCGGACGACGGCGGGCCGGCACCTCGTAGGCCTCGAACGGCTCGTAGGAGTCGTAGCGGCTGCGACGGTCGTGGGGCGCTCTGCGTTCGTACGACTCGCGACGTTCGTACGGGTTGCGGCCCGACCGGCGCCGGGGCATCTCTTCGTCGGGTTGCCGGCCCGCGGACCGGGTCCGTCGGCGCGGCTCCAGGTCATCCTCAGGCGGCCGGGGACGCGAGCGTCGGGTTCTCGTCGATGAGCGCTCGCGCGAAGAGCGTGTAGTCGGCTCCGCGCGCTTGCCGCTCTTGGTGGCGGTGCTGGACTTGGGCCGATTGACGGCGTGGCGGCGCTTCGGTGCCGGCTCGTTCTCCTCGTCGTGCGATCGCGAGAAGAGGCCGGCGATCTTCGCCACCAATCCCGCGGAGTTGGTAGTCGTCTTGGCGGGCTGCGCCGCCTCGGCCGGCCGGCCGCCGACGAACCACCGGCCCAGGCCGATCAGCAGGACGAGGCCCGAGGTGAAGAGCATCAGCGGGAACCGCTCGACCAGCGGATAGACGCAGTTGATGACGATGTCTTTGAGGCCGTTGACCTCTGAGCCGTGAAGTAGGAAGTAGGCGCCGGGCACGCTGACGAACAAGATCATCGGCGGCTGCACGACGGCCGTGAAAATGCCCGACTGCCGAACCGCCAACACCGCCACGATGCAACCGATCGCATACAGCGCAGCGAACACGTGGGTGAGTTCCTTGCCGCCGCCGGCGTCGAACGCGAAGCCGATGGCCGTCGCTGTCACGGCGATCATCACGGCACCCCACCACGGCACACCCGGCACATTCGGATGTACGGATCGGCGCTGCGCGCTCACGGCCGCCCCGTCGCGCTGTGCAAACACACGTAGACCGTACCGGCTCGACCGCAAACTCCGCTGTCAAGCACGCCCGGGCGCGCATGTCGCACTTGCCTAGACTGTGGACCCTGTGAGCCTGAACCTGGGGATCGTGGGTCTGCCCAACGTCGGCAAGTCGACGTTGTTCAACGCGCTGACGCGGAACAACGTGCTGGCCGCGAACTACCCGTTTGCCACCATCGAGCCCAACGAGGGCGTGGTTCCGCTGCCCGACCCGCGCCTGGCCAAGCTGGCCGAGATGTTCGACTCCGCCCGCATCGTCGAAGCGCCGGTGACGTTCGTCGACATCGCCGGTCTGGTCAGGGGCGCGTCCGAAGGCGCCGGCCTGGGCAACAAGTTCCTCGCGAACATCCGTGAGTGCGACGCGATCTGTCAGGTGGTGCGGGTGTTCTCCGACGACGACGTCGCGCACGTCGCGGGGGAGGTGGACCCTGCGTCGGACATCGAGGTCGTCGAGACCGAGTTGATCCTCGCGGACCTGCAGACGTTGGAGCGGGCGCTGCCCCGGCTGGAGAAAGAGGCGCGCACGCACAAAGACCGCCGGCCGGTGCTGGAGGCGGCGCAGGTGGCCCAGAAGGTCCTCAATGAGGGGACGACGTTGTTTGTGTCTCGTCTGGATTCGTCGTTGTTGCGCGAGCTGAACCTGTTGACGACGAAGCCGTTCCTGTACGTCTTCAACGCCGACGAGGCCGTGCTGACCGATTCCGAGCGGGTGGCGTCATTGCGTTCGTTGGTGGCGCCGGCGGACGCGGTGTTCCTGGACGCGAAGATCGAGGCAGAGCTATTGGAGCTTGACGACGAGTCCGCCGCCGAGTTGCTGGAGTCGATCGGGCAGACCGAGCGCGGCCTGGATGCCTTGGCGAGGGCGGGTTTTCACACCTTGCGATTGCAGACGTTTCTGACAGCGGGCCCAAAAGAGGCCCGCGCGTGGGTGATTCACCAGGGCGACACCGCGCCGAAGGCCGCCGGCGTGATTCACAGTGATTTCGAAAAGGGCTTCATCAAGGCCGAGGTGGTGTCGTACGACGACCTGGTGGCCGCGGGTTCGATGGCCGCGGCTCGGGCGGCCGGCAAGGTCCGCATGGAGGGTAAGGACTACGTGATGGCCGACGGCGACGTGGTGGAGTTTCGGTTCAATGTCTAGTGCGAAAGCTACCGGCCGCTGGCTGCAGCGGAACAAGTCGTCTCCGAAGGGGCATCGTTGATCCGAACCGAGGTTGCAGCCAGGGCTCTTAGATCGGTCGATGAGGCCGGCGGACAGCATCAATGGATTCCACGCGTCGACTTGCAGACGCGTGGACCGTGGAGACGGAGATTGTGGTGGTGGCTGGGTGGTCCGCTTGCTGCAAGTAAGCCAGGTCTGGCGGTCTGGCGTAAGGTTGCTGCACCCGTCGAGGCGCCGTTGATGAAGGCCACCCGCGGCCGAGTCAAGCTCAATGTTGCCGTACCGATGGTGGTGTTGACTTCAATGGGCGCCCGCACCGGCGTCTGGCGCGAGGTTCCTCTCGCTTACTTCACCGACGGTGACGATGTCATCCTCATTGCTTCGAATTACGGAAGTAAACGTCATCCCGCGTGGTATCACAACCTGCGCGCCAACCCAGATGTGAGTTGCGCATCGGGCCCCGCGGCGGGTCCTTTCTGGCAAAGGAAGTCGCCGAAGATGCCGACCGGAACCGGCTGTACGCCCTCGCCGTAGATCGCCTAGCTCGGGTGTTCGCCTTGCACGACAAACGAAGCGGTGATGCGCGGACGATTCCCGTTATGCGATTGACGCCTGTAGAGGAAACGCGCTAGCCATCGGTCATCGATGGCCGTCGTGTACCGCGACAGGGACGTCGTCGAGTTCCGGTTCCAAGCGACGCCTGGTCAGCCGGAGAAGCAGTAGCCGACGCTACCTCGTTAGCCTCCCGGTGACTGCCGGCGTTTCGCCGACGCCGCCGTCGAACCAAGAACTGGCCTCTTGACGCGGCCGGCGACGTAGCATTTCTTGGTGAGTTTTGACGTCACGCCGGAGGCCTATGCCCGTTACATGGGCCGGTATGCCGAGCCTCTTGCAGAGGTCTTCGTGGCATTTGCCGGGGTCGGCGTGGACGATAAGGTGCTCGACGTTGGGTGTGGGCCTGGCGCGCTGACGGCGCAATTGCTGTCGGTCGGCGCCGAGGTCGCGGCGATCGATCCTTCACCGCCGTTCGTCGACGCTTTCCGTGTGCGCTTTCCAGATGTTGACGTGCGTCGAGGTATGGCGGAGAAATTGCCGTACGACTCTGCCGCTTTCGACGCTGCTCTCGCGCAATTGGTGGTGCACTTCATGACGGATCCGGTTCTCGGCATTAGAGAGATGGCGCGCGTGACTCGGCCTGGCGGTGTCATCGCAACATGCGTCTGGGACGGGCCAACCGGCGCACTGGCACCGTTCTGGGATGCGGTTCACACGATCGAACCTGAAGTTGAAGATGAAGCACTATTGTCTGGCGCGCGCATGGGGCACCTGGCCGAGCTGTTCGAAGCAGCCGGCCTGCGCGACGTGGAAGAAGATTCCATTGCGGTCGATGTTGTGCATCCGACCTTCGAGGAGTGGTGGGAGCCTTACACATACGGTGTCGGTCCTGCTGGTGACTACGTCCAGCGACTCGATGACGACGGTCGCGCACGTCTCGAATCGCTGGCTCGCGAACGTCTGGGTAGTGGCCCGTTCACCGTTACCGCTACTGCGTGGGCCGCCCGCGGGAAGGTTGACTACAAACGGGGTCAGTTCCGCTTCCAGGCAACGTCTGCACAACCTAAGGATCAGGTGACTGGCGTCGCGAGATTTTCTTCCCGGAGGCGGGCAGGCCGTGATGAGCAGCCAGTGGCAATCCCTGTCGTGTCGGAGACCGAGTAATACTCGGTATGTCAACGTGATTCGCTGGAGTCGTAGCCGTCGGTTGGCTTAGGTCATGGAGCGGGCAGAGCCGTACGGCCCTACCTGACACCCGCCTCCTGCTTGCACGCCTCGATCTCGTCAAGGCTGGGCAGCGGGAAGACGTGCTTCGCCTCGGCTTCGTGCAGGCAGCTTTCGTATCTGTTCTTCTTGGTCTCTTGCGAATGCTTCTGCATTTCGTGAGTTCCCCAGACGGTGCCGAGCACCACCACGCCGCAGACCAGGATCGCAGCGACGAGGTCCCTCCTGGTCGGCTGCTTCCACCGCGAGAAGTACGTACGCATGCCGCGAGCCTAGCCGTCGACAGTAGAGCATCGGCCGCCTTGCTTCACGGGTCGAATGCCGGAGCCACGAAGCGCCGGAGTACTTCCCGTTCAACGCGACTGTTGGAAATTGGCCAGTAGGCCAACGACACCACCACGCGCACGATCCACTGCGCCGCTTGCGGGTCGTCGGTGATTCCTGTGAGATCGGCAGCAAGATGACCCAACACCGGCGAGGAATGCAATTCGCCCAATTCGGGTGAGCTGCTTGAGCTGAACATCAGCCGCCGCATGGGATCTGACCTGATCTGTTCGAGCGCCACGGTGATCGCGGTGACTACCCGCTCCGGGCCACTGATTCCGTCGACGGCACGTCGAACCGTGCCGATGATTCCGGCTGCCAGCCGCATAAGTACCGCATCCCTTATCTGAGCTTTGCCTCCTGCGTAGCGATAGATGGTCGCTCTCGAACAATGGACCCGGGCCGCCAGCGTCTCGATGTCGAAGGCGTCCCAACCTTCGTGGATTACGAGGTCGGCGGCAGCTGCGTAGATGCGGTCGGCCGCCGCTGCCCGACGGTCACCACCAAGGACCCAATCGTCGCGAGCCATGCGCGCCCACCTCCGTGCGTCGTCCGCAGCACAGTTTCTCAGACTTGAGACAAAATGGGTGACATGTGTCTTCGTTTGCGCAGGTGACTGCACGCCGGTGAGACGCCCGCTTCGCTCTGCGCGCGCGATGGGTTGCAACTTCTCCGAGTGTGGTTGACGTGCCTCGTAGCCCCGGCTCAGCGTGGAGGAATGACATCGCTGAATGGTGGCCTCGGCCTGGCGCTGTTTGACGATCAACACGTACAGAACCCCCATCCGCTCTATGCGCAGATGCATCAAGCAGGGCACGTTCACCGAATCGGGGAATCCCCCTTCTACGCCGTGAGTAGTTGGGACGCCGTCAATGAGGCCGTCGCCCGCTGCGATGACTTCTCGTCGAATCTGACCGCGACGATGATGTACCAGCGTGGCGGCATTGTGACCCCGTTCGATGTCGGGGTACTCGGAGGACCCGCACAAGCGCTTGCGACTGCCGACGAGCCGGCCCATTCGGTCCACAGGAAGGCGATACTTCCGCACCTGGCCGCGAAACGGATCCACGCCTTCGAGCCATTCATCGCAGACACCGCTGAACGCATCTGGCACCTCAACGTCCGAGACGGCGTCATCGAATGGATGGGCGCGATGGCCAACCGGTTGCCAATGATGATCGTCGCGAAAATCATCGGCGTCCCCGAGGCCGACATCGACAAGCTCATCCAGTGGGGTTACTCCGCGACGCAAGTGGTCGAAGGACTGGTAACCGA
>CAVZHV010000007.1:0-205222 GCA_963775205.1 uncultured Actinomycetota bacterium
ACCCAATGGGCCTCCGCGAATCTTGAAGCCACCCAAGCCGCCCCCACCCAATCCCCACCCATCAACGTTCAAGAAACCCGACTCGCCCCCACCGGCCCCCCGCCCGTCCAGCCAGCCCCGCAGCCGACGCCTGAGTCGCGGTGGTTCCGCCGACCCGCCATCCTCCTCCCAGGGCTGCTCGCCCTCGTGGTGCTGGCCGCAGGCGGGGTCTTCGCGGGTATGAAGCTCTCCCAATCCAGCGAGACTGCGCCACCCGCCCCTACACCCGCGCCCGGCCCGGCACCCAATACCGGCCCGTTCACCGGCGCTTACACTGCCGAGTTCAAGCCATCGGACACATTCGGCGAACCCGACGAGGATGCGGCGCCGGCAACGGGGAAGTGGGACATTCGTTCGGTATGTCGCTCCACCGGCTGCGTGGCGACAGCGACTGCCACAAGCGGACCCATGCTCCAATCGAGGTTCGTGTTCGATGATGTCGACGGACAATGGACTGCAGTCGGCACTGCCTCGGTGACGGCACCACCACCCAATGTCTCAGGCTTCAAAGGCTGCCATTTTCCCGCCGAATACTGGTCGGTCATCACGCTGCGGCCGCGGGCCGACGGCAGCCTCTCAGGCGACTACACCGCTGCGAGCGACACTTGCCAGACCCATCGCAGCGTCACCTTCAGCCGCATTGGCGACGTCGATATGAATGCCTTGCCGGACCCGGCCGCCGAACCGCCGCGCGTGGTGTCCCCAGCCCAGGCGCTCCGCGGCCGCTACCACATGATAAGAACGGACAAGTCCGACGCGGGGGTCACTCTAGGAACTGAAGAGTTCGACTTTGTCGTCCGCACGGATTGTGTCCGCACCGGGGAACGTTGTATCAGCTCCCTTCAGAACGTCAATATAGCGGGGGGCGGTGGTGACTTTGTCTTCGCGCGCGGAGAATGGACGTATACCCTTGCCGCTGAAGCGCCGTGTAGAAAATCCGGTGGCACCACCCAGGTCAGAGACAACGCCACATACCCGCTGCCCCAGCCCCCGCAGGACCCGATCACACTGCTGACCGGGCGCGGTCGTGTGGAACGTTCACCGGATACGAGCTGCATCAGCTACAACTACGACGCCAAATTGGAGCGCACCGGCGAATAACGCCGGCCGGCTCAGAGCTCGGTGACGGATCCGCCTGCGGCAGTGATCTTTTCGCGTGCGCTGCCGCTGAACTTGTGCGCGGTCACCGAGACCTTGACGCTGAGCTTGCCGTCGCCGAGAACCTTGACGAGCGTGTTCTTGCGCACCGCTCCCTTGGCCACCAGCTCCTCGACGCCGACGTCGCCGCCCTCGGGGAACAGCCGGTTGATGTCGCCGACGTTGACGACGGCGTACTCGGTGCGGAACCGGTTCTTGAAGCCCTTCAACTTGGGCAGCCGCATGTGGATCGGCATCTGGCCGCCCTCGAACGTGGCCGGCACGTTCTTGCGGGCCTTGGTGCCCTTCGTGCCGCGGCCGGCGGTCTTGCCCTTCGAGCCTTCACCGCGACCGACGCGGGTCCGCTTCGTCTTCGACCCGGGCGCGGGCTTCAAGTCGTGCAGTTTGATGGTCATCTCGGCCTCCTCGACTTCGACACGAGATGGCGCACCACCGCGATCAGCCCACGCGTCTGCGGGTTGTCCTCACGGACCACCGAGTGGCGGATCCGCCGCAGCCCCAACGTCCGAAGGCTCTCCCGCTGCTTCCATCGCGCGCCAATGGTGCTGCGCACCTGGGTGATTCGAAGCTCTGCCATGGTTATGCCGTTCCTTCACGAGCAGCCGACGCCGCCGCCGCGGCGCTCTCCCGCCGCGCCCGCAGCATGCCGGCTGGGGCCACATCCTCGATCGGCAGGCCGCGACGGGCCGCCACTTCCTCCGGCCGCTGCAGCAGCTTCAATGCGGCCACCGTGGCGTGCACCACGTTGATCGCGTTGTCGCTACCCAGCGACTTGGCCAAGATGTCATGCACACCAGCGCATTCCAGCACCGCGCGGGCAGCGCCGCCGGCGATCACGCCGGTACCCGGGCTGGCCGGGCGCAGCATCACCACGCCCGCGGCGGCCTCGCCCTGGACCGGGTGGGTGATCGTGCTGCCGATCAGCGGGACGCGGAAGAAGGTCTTGCGCGCTTCCTCCACGCCCTTGGCGATCGCAGCCGGCACCTCTTTGGCCTTGCCGTACCCGACGCCGACCATCCCGTTGCCGTCGCCGACGATCACCAGCGCGGTGAAGCTGAACCGCCGGCCGCCCTTGACCACCTTCGACACACGGTTGATCGCGACGACCCGCTCGAGATAGTTGCTCTTCTCGCCCCCGTCGCGGCCGCGGCCGCCTCGGTCGTCGCGACGGCCCCGGCCCTCGCGGTCGCCCCGCGGAGGTCGGCCTTCCGACGTCGCCGGCCCGGCTGCTCCTGCTGCCTGCTCGGCCATCATGCAATCCCTTCGTTGTAAGTCATCAGAACTTCAGCCCGCTCTCCCTTGCCGCGTCGGCCAACGCCGCGATCCGTCCGCCGTAGGTGTAGCCACCCCGGTCGAACACCACGGTGTCGATGCCGGCGGCCTTGGCCCGCTCGGCGATCAACTGGCCGACCCGCACGCTGTGGGCCTTCTTGTCGCCCTCGACGGCGCGAACGTCGGCTTCGATCGACGACGCGGCCGCCAGCGTGGTCCCGTTGAGGTCGTTCACGAGTTGCACGTGGATGTGCCGCGACGACCGGTGCACCACCAGCCGCGGGCGTTCGGCCGTACCCGACACCTTCTTGCGCAACCTGGCGTGACGACGCAGCCGTGCGGTACGCCGGGCGGCGGACGCGCTCTGGCCGACCGCCGTGTGCTTTCTTTCGGTACTCGTCATTACTTGCCCGTCTTTCCGACCTTGCGGCGAATCTGCTCACCCTCGTAGCGCACGCCCTTGCCCTTGTAGGGGTCGGGACGACGCAGCCGGCGGATGTTCGCCGAAATCTGGCCGACCTTCTGCTTGTCGATACCCGAGACCGAGAACTTCGTCGGGGTTTCCACCGCGAACGTGATTCCCTCGGGCGCCTCGATCACCACCGGGTGGCTGTAGCCGAGCGCGAACTCGAGGTTGGAGCCCTTCAGTTGCACGCGGTAGCCCACACCGAAGATCTCCATCTTGGTGGTGTAGCCCTGCGTCACACCGGTGACCAGGTTGCTCACCAGGGTGCGCGACAGTCCATGCAGTGAGCGGTTGCGACGGTCGTCGTCGGGGCGGGTGACGACGATCTCGCCGGCGTCGTTGCGCGACAAGGTGATCGGCTCGGCGACCTGCAGAGCCAACTCGCCCTTCGGTCCCTTCACCGACACGTTCTGGCCGTCGATCGTCACGTCGACGCCCGACGGAACGGGGATCGGCTGCTTACCAATTCGCGACATGTCTGCTACTCCCTCACCACACGTATGCGAGGACTTCGCCGCCGACGCCTTCGCGGGCGGCCTGGCGGTCGGTCTTCAGACCCGACGACGTGGAGATGATGGCCACGCCGAGTCCGCCGAGAACCCGGGGCAGGTTGGTCGACTTCGCGTACACCCGCAGGCCGGGCTTGGACACCCGGCGCAGACCGGCGATGCTGCGCTCCCGGCTCGGCCCGTACTTCAGTTGCACCACAAGCGATTTGCCCACGCGGGCGTCCTCGGTGCGGTAGTCGGAGATGTAGCCCTCGTTCTTGAGGATCTCGGCGATGTTGGCCTTGATCTTGCTGTGCGGCAGGGCCACCTCGTCGTGGTACGCCGAATTGGCGTTGCGCAGACGCGTCAGGAAGTCTGCGATCGGGTCGGTCATCGTCATAGCTTCGCCTCAATGCTCTTCGCGCAAGCGCTCATCGCTGTCCTCTTCACCAGCTGCTCTTCTGCACGCCCGGCAACTGGCCGGCATGCGCCAACTCCCGCAGGCAGATTCGGCACAGGCCGAACTTGCGGTACACGGCGTGCGGACGTCCGCAGCGGTTGCACCGCGTGTACGCGCGCACCTTGAACTTCGGCTTGCGCTGCTGCTTGTTAACGAGGGCTTTCTTCGCCATCAGTTCTCCTTGAACGGAAAGCCGAGTTGCCGCAGCAACGCTCGTCCCTCCTCGTCGGTCGTCGCCGAGGTGACGACGGTGATGTCCATGCCGCGCGGGCGGTCGATGCTGTCCACGTCGATCTCGTGGAACACCGACTGCTCGGTCAGGCCGAATGTGTAGTTGCCGGTGCCGTCGAACTGCTTGGGGCTCAACCCGCGGAAGTCGCGGATACGCGGCAACGCGATAGTGATCAGCCGGTCGAGGAACTCCCACATCCGGTCGCCGCGCAGTGTCACGCGGGCGCCGATCGGCATGCCCTCGCGGAGCTTGAACTGCGCGATCGACTTACGGGCCCGGCGGATCTCGGGCTTCTGGCCGGTGATCAGCGCCAGGTCGTTCACCGCGCCGTTGATCAGCTTGGCGTCGCGAGCGGCGTCGCCGACGCCCATGTTCACCACGACCTTGACCACGCCCGGGATCTGCATCACGTTGGCGTAGCCGAACTGCTTGTGCAGCGCGTCCTTGATCTCTTCGCGGTAGCGAACCTTCAGCCGCGGCTGAACTTTCTCTTCAACAGTGGTCATCAGATGTCCTTGCCGTTGCGGCGGGAGATGCGGACCTTCTTGCCGGTCTCTTCGTCGGTGCGGTAGCCGACCCGGGTCGGCTTTCCGTCGGAGTCGATGATCATCACGTTAGACACGTGGATCGGCGCTTCCTGGGTGACGATGCCGCCGGACTGGGCGCCGCGCTGGTTGGTCGAGATCGGGGTGTGCTTCTTGATCCGGTTGACGCCCTCCACGAGCACCTTGTTGCTGGCCGGGTAGGCCTTGAGCACCTTGCCCTTGGCGCCTTTGTCCTTACCGGAGATGACGAGCACGGTGTCGCCTTTGTGGATCTTCATTACAGGACCTCCGGGGCCAGCGAGACGATCTTCATGAACCGCTTCTCGCGCAGCTCGCGCCCGACGGGACCGAAGATGCGCGTGCCGCGCGGGTCGTTGTCGGCCTTGATGATCACGGCCGCGTTCTCGTCGAACTTGATGTAGCTACCATCGGGGCGTTTGCGCTCCTTCGCGGTGCGCACCACCACGGCCCGCACCACTTCACCGCGCTTGACGTTGCCACCCGGGATGGCCTCCTTGACCGTCGCGACGATGATGTCGCCGATGCCGGCGTATCGCCGCGACGAGCCACCGAGAACCCGGATGCACAAGATCTCCTTGGCGCCCGTGTTGTCGGCGACCTTGAGCCGCGATTCCTGCTGAATCACAAGATCTCCTCGACAGTGATGTGTGCACGCCGAGGGACACCCTCCACGTGCGCGGTCTTGCCGTCACCGAAGGGCACGCGGGGCCAATCCCAACGGGACCAGCCGAGGTCTGCCCAAGGCAACCCCTAGATTCTAGGGGAGGACCTGCGAGGAACCAAATCTGCTCACCCCCTTGCGCGAGGGTGCGCGTCGTGCCAGCGACACGCCGCATGACCTGGCATTTCACGCACGCTCGCCGGCCCGGCCGTCGGCAGCACACCGGAACCCGATGTGCGTTGTCGCGGTGTCGCGGGACTGCGGAGACCGCGCTGCGGGGCGGTACCGGTGGCAGTACTCGGGTGCGCACAGATGCGAGCCGCCCTTGAGGGTCTGGCTGACACCCGGATCAGCCGACGGCGCCGAAGGTGTGCAGCAGGCGGCTCCGACGCGGTGGTGCGCGGAGTACTCGGTCGTCGTCCACTCCCATACGTTGCCGATCATGTCGACGAGCCCGAACCCGTTGGGCGGGAACGTGCCCACCGGTGACGTGCCCACCCAGCCGTCGGCGCCGTCGTTGCGGTACGGGAATCGGCCCTGCCAGGTGTTAGCCATCAACCGCCCACCGGGAGTCGGCTCGTCGCCCCAGGCGTACGTGGCCGACGAACCGGCGCGCGCCGCGTACTCCCATTCGGCTTCGGTCGGCAGACGACGGCCGGCCCATTCGGCGTACGCCCACGCGTCCGGGTAGGCGACCTGCACGACGGGATGGTCGGGCTTGTCGTCAACAGAACTCCGCGGCCCGAACGGTTGCCGCCAACTCGCCCCCGGCGCCCAGTCCCACCACTGCCGCCAGTCGCGCAGATCCACCGGCCCGCTGGTGGGCCGGAACACCATCGCGCCGGGAGCCAGGTCGGCGGCGGCCACCCCGGGATACAAAGCCGGGTCCAGCTGCTGCTCCGCGACCGTCACATAGCCTGTGGCAGAGACGAATTCGGCGAACTGGGCGTTGGTCACCGGATGGCGCTCGATCGCGAACGCGGCCACCGTCGCGGTGTGGATGGGGGCCTCTTCGGGGTAGAAGCTCGTCGAGCCCATGCGGAAGGAACCGCCAGGCAATTCGACGAGCTCGGTCAACATGTCCTCAGGGTATGACGATCGCGAATTCCTGCATCAGGGCGGTTTTCGCCTCCTCGAAGCCGGCGGCCCCGTGCGGCCCCTGCATGTGAACCGCGGCCAAGTAGTCCTTGGTATTGGTCCAGATGTGGGTGACGCGGTCAGCGAAGTCGACGGTCTCGGACGGCGGGTCCGACAACGTGCCGAACAGTTCCTGGCTGCTGTAGCCGCAGAATTCGGCGGGGCGCAGGTTGATGCTCGACAGCGCAACCTTCGCCGCGACTTCGTCGGCGTACTTGTCGAACGCCTGCGCGGGCCCGAGGGTTGTCGCGGTGATCGTCACCGTGCCGGACATGCCGTCCGGTCCGGTGAGCATCAGCGCGACATCACCAGTGCCGGGCACCGAAGTCCAGCCGTCGGGCGAAGTTATCGTCAGCCGTGGTGCGGCCGGATCGCCCACCGTGGCCGTCGTCGCGTTGCCGGTACCCGTGGGCGCCGGGAAGCAGACGAACGCGTTCGGCGGGATCGTTTCGCGCAGCGTCTCCTTGACGCCGGGCACCTCCGCGGACGGTGCCGCCGATGTCGAGCTTTCTGTTGTCACAGGCGTCGACTCCTGCGCCGTGACGGGCGTACCTTCGCGGGATTTCTCGCAGCCGACCACCAAACCAGCTATGGCGCAAGCTGATCCGAGCAGCGCACACAAGCGTTTCACCGGCGGTTCAATCCTTCGCGAACGCCAGCGCCAGCTCCTTCTCCACGTCCCGGTAGGGCTGCCCGGAGGTGTCGACGAGCACCTGCGCAATCGTGCCGCCCGTGAACGCATACGGCGCCTTGTAGGACCCCGAGACGGCCGAGCCCGCGTTGCGGCCGACGGACAGGCTCGCACCGGCCAGGCCGAACGTGCCGGGATGGGCTTTCACGTCTGGCCGCGTGCCCACCTCGTCCTCGTCGATGTAGAGCGTCACGTCTCCGAGCGGCGTGTGGCTGCCTTCGACGGTGCCTTTCAGGGTGTAGCGCACGCCGAAGATGTGCTTGCCCAACGGCACAGCGCCCGACGAGGACACCTTCTGCTCGTCCTCACCCATGAAGTTGTAGATGTAATGCAGCCGGCCGTCTTGGACGAACAGCACATGCCCGCCGTGGGCGCCGCCCTGTTTGAAGATGACGCCCTCGGCCCCGGTGGTGTCGACGGTGACATCCGCCAGCACCGAGAACGACTGGCCGCGCAACTCCACACCGGCGCCGATGCCGACCTCGGCGGTGTTCGGGTAGTACGTGAACGACGTCCGCTCACCGGCGAGGTACGGCCGCCATCGCGTCAACGTCTCCAGAAGGTTCAAGTCCGCCAGCGGCAACCCGTTGTACTTGACCGCTTCCTCGAACCAGAGCTTCTTGAGCTCCTCGAGTTTCTCGGGCTCTTTCTCGGCGAGGTCGTGGCACTGGCTGCGGTCGTTCTCGATGCGGAACAGCTCCCAGCGGTCCTTGTCGAAGTGCGCCCACCCCGACGGCGTCGCCGCGTGCACGGTGTTGGCGAACCAGCCGTTGTGCCAGATGCCGCGGGTGCCCAGCATCTCGTAGAACTGGGTGTGCTTGCCCGTGTCGGTGTTCGGATCGTCAAGCGCCGCATGGAAACTCACGCCGTCGAGCGGCTTCTGCGCGACGCCTTTGACCGTTTCGGGAGGTGCGATTCCCAGCAGTTCGTAGACAGTGGGCGTGATGTCGCAGACGTTGACGTAGTTGTCGCGGACCTCGCCGTGCGCAGCGATTCCGGTTGGGCCAGCTGATGATCGCGGTGTCGGCGATGCCGCCCTCGTGGGAGGCGTAGCGCTTGAACAACTTGTAGGGCGTGTTGAACGCCATCGCCCACCCGATCGGATAGTGGTTGTAGGTGTCGGTGCCGCCGAGGTTGTCGTAGAACCGCAGGCTCTCCTCGACGGTGTCGATGTAGCCGTTGAAGAACTTCACCTCGTTGACCGACCCGTTGGGCCCGCCCTCCCCGCTGGCGCCGTTGTCCGAGATCACCACGACGATCGTGTTGTCGAGCTGGCCGGACTCCTCGAGGTAGTCGAGGATGCGGCCGAGTTGTGCGTCGGTGTAGGACAGGAACCCGGCGAACACCTCGGCCATCCGGCAGAACAGCTTCTTTTCTTCGTCGTTCAGCGAGTCCCAGGGCCGCACGGTGTCCTGCAGCGGCCACGCTTCGCCGTTGGGGCCCTTGACATCCAGGTACGGGTTGACCGGCGACAGCTCGGTGTCGGGCGGCACGATGCCCAGCTTCTTCTGGTTCTCCAGCACGATCTCGCGGTAGCGCTCGTACCCCATGTCGAACTTGCCGGCGTAGCGGTCCGCCCACTCTTTGAAGACGTGGTGCGGCGCGTGCCCGGCGCCGGGGCAGACGTAGGAGAACCACGGCTTGTCCGGTGCGATCACCTTCGCGTCGCGGATGAACTCAATCGTCTTGTCCGCGATGTCTTTTGACAGGTGATAGCCCTCTTCCGGCGTCGCGGGCGGTGTGACGGGATGGTTGTCGTAGACCAGGTCGGGATACCACTGGTCGGTCTCGCCGCCCATGAAGCCGTAGAACCGTTCGAATCCCCGCGCGAGCGGCCAGTGCCGCCTGGTGGACGCCAGGTTCGACTCCTCCAGCGGCGTGAGATGCCACTTGCCGACGCAGTAGGTGTTCCAGCCCTGCTCGGCCAGCACCTCGGAGATCAGGGCGGTGTCGAAGGGGATCCGCCCGCTGCAGTTGGGGAAGCCGTCGGTGAACTCCTCGATGGTCGCCATTCCGACCGTGGTCGCGTTGCGCCCGGTCAGCAGCGAAGCCCGCGTCGGCGAGCACAGCGCGGTGGTGTGAAACTGCGAAAGCCGCACGCCCCGTTCGGCGATGCGGCTCATGGTGGGCATCTCGACCAGCCCGCCGAAGCAGTCCCAGGTGGCGATCCCGGTGTCGTCCCAGACTATGTAGAGGACATTGGGCGCACCGTCGGGTGCTGTGGGGGCGGCGAACGGACCCCAGTCGGGCTCGGAGTCCCTGATGTCCAACTCGATCTTGCCCGCAAACTCCGACGTCATCGTCCGGCTCCGTTCTCATCCGCGCTCGTCCCGACGTGGCCGGACACTACACCGGGAATGTAGGCGTGAGCTGAGATTCTGCCGAGCGTGTTTCGTATCCTCGGCCCCATGGTCGACTCCGGCTTCACGACGGATCAGGTGTCGTTCGACTCCGAGGGCATCACCTGCGCCGGGGTCCTGTATCGCCCCGACGGACACGAGCCCCCGGTGCCGTGCGTGGTGATGGCCCACGGTTTTTCCGGCACGATGGACTGGATCGTGCCCGACTTCGCCGCACGCTTCGCCTCAGGCGGTCTGGCGGTGCTGATCTTCGACTACCGTCACCTCGGCGCGAGCGGTGGCCAGCCGCGCCAGCTGATCAGCACGCGACGGCAGCTGGCCGACCTGCGACGCGCGGTGCAGTTCGCCCGTTCACGCGACGGTGTCGATCCTCGGCGAATCGCGCTGTGGGGCACGTCGCTGGGCGGACACCACGTCATCGCGCACGCGGTCGACGACCCGCAGATCGCTGCCGTCGTAGCCAACGTTCCCGGACTCGACCTCTACAAGGGAATCCGGGGCCGCACCACGCACCAAGGCGAACCGATCAGTCGTTGGCAGGTCATGCGCGCGATCGCGAAACTGGTGGCGGCGGCGACGGCCGACGCGGTTCGCGGGGCGCTGGGGATGTCACCGCACTACATCCAGGTGTACGGTCGCCCAGGCGAGGCGGTCTTCAGCGATCCTTCACTGGCGGACCGTTTCCGCGACGTCGAGAATTCAGCGCCCACATGGCGGAACCGCTGTACCCCCCGTTTCCTCTTCGCCGCGCCGCGGTATCGCCGGGCACGATGGAACGGCTGCGGTGCCCGCTGCTCGTTACGCTGGCCCGCGACGACGACGTGATCTCGAGCGCTTTCGTGAAGGAGAAGGCCGCCAAGGCGCCCGTGCACGAAATCCGCGAGTACCCGGTGCGGCACTTCGACATGTACCACGGTGCGGTACGCGACGAGGTGGCCTCCGACCAACTGGCGTTCCTGCGCCGGCACCTTCTCTAGCTCGCCGGCACCGGCTTGTTGACGCGGTACAGCCGCCAGGTCGGTTGACTGCCGGCCGGATCATTCAACAGCGCAACGAAATCCGGGTCCGACGGCACGACATATGTCTTCGGCCGCGGGAGAGGCGGCTGTGCGGCCCTCGACCAGACGGTTACTTGGCCCGTTCCAGTATCTCGACGAGCCGCCACCGCTTGGTCGCCGACAGCGGACGCGTCTCCATCAGCGAGACGCGGTCGCCGATGCCGGCGTCGCCGTTCTCGTCGTGCGCCTTGACCTTCTTGGTGGTCCGGATGATCTTGCCGTACAGCGGGTGCTTCACGCGGTCCTCGAGCTCGACGACGATGGTCTTCTGCATCTTGTCCGACACCACGTAGCCGATCGCGGTCTTGCGACGGCCGCGCGGCTTCTCGGTGCGCGGGGTGCGCATGGGCCCCTTTGTTTCTGCCATTACGAATCCTCACCGTCAGGGCCGGCTGCCAGCCCCAACTCACGTTCACGCAAAATCGTGTAGACGCGCGCGATCTCGCGGCGCACCGTACCCAGCCGACGGTTGTTGGGCAACTGGCCGGTGGCCATCTGGAAGCGAAGATTGAACAGCTCTTCCTTCGACTCCCGCAGCCGCCCCATCAGCTCATCGTCGGTGAGCTCGCGCAGTTCGCCAGCAGAGGTTCCCACTGCCATCAGAACTGCTCCTCTCGGGTCACGATGCGTGCCTTGATCGGCAACTTGTGGATCGCCCGGGTCAGCGCGGCCCGCGCGGTCTCCTCGTTGGGGTAGCTCAGCTCGAACAGGATCCGCCCGGGCTTGACGTTGGCCACCCACCACTCCGGTGAGCCCTTACCCGAACCCATCCGCGTCTCGGCCGGCTTCTTGGTGAGCGGGCGGTCGGGGAAGATGTTGATCCACACCTTGCCGCCACGCTTGATGTGCCGGTTGATCGCGATACGCGCCGACTCGATCTGCCGGTTGGTGATGTACGCGTGCTCCAGCGCCTGAATGCCGTAGTCGCCGAAGCTGACCGTGGTACCGCCGCTGGCGATGCCGCGCTGCTTCGGATGATGTTGCTTGCGGTGCTTGACCTTACGCGGAATCAACATGTCAGCTCTCCGTGCTCTCTGCTTCGGTGACAGGTGCCTCCGCTGGCGCGGCCTCCACTGCCGGAGCCTCCTCGGCCGCGGCCCGGCTCACGTCGGTGCCCGTCGCGGTGGTGCCCGACGCGCCGCTGCGGCGCGGCCGGGTTCCCGACGGACGCTCGCGGCGCGGACGGTCTGCCGCGGGTGCCGCGGCCGCGAGCTCGCGCTTGCCGCCGACGATGTCGCCCTTGTAGATCCACACCTTCACGCCGATCCGGCCGAACGTCGTCTTCGCCTCGTAAAGGCCGTAGTCGATGTCGGCGCGCAGCGTGTGCAGCGGAACGCGGCCCTCGCGGTAGAACTCCGAGCGGCTCATCTCCGCGCCGCCGAGGCGGCCCGAGCACTGCACCCGGATGCCCTTGACGTTGGGTTGGCGCATCGCCGACTGGATCGCCTTGCGCATCGCGCGGCGGAACGCCACCCGGTTGGACAGCTGCTCGGCCACGCCCTGGGCGACCAACTGCGCTTGCGACTCAGGGTTTTTCACCTCGAGGATGTTGAGCTGCACCTGCTTGCCGGTGAGCTTCTCCAGGTCGGCGCGAATACGGTCGGCCTCGGTGCCGCGCCGGCCGATCACGATGCCGGGACGCGCGGTGTGGATGTCGACGCGGACCCGGTCGCGGGTGCGCTCGATCTCCACGTCGGCGATGCCGGCGCGTTCCAGACCGGTGGCCAGCAGCCGGCGGATCGCCACATCCTCTTTGATGTAGTCCGCGTACTGCTTGTCGGCGTACCAGCGGGACTTCCAGTCGGTGGTGATACCGAGCCGGAAGCCGTGCGGGTTGATCTTCTGGCCCACTACTGCGAGCCTCCCTTCGCTTCCTCAGAAGCCTTCTTTGGGGGCGCCTTCTTGGCGGGCGCCTTCTTCGCGGCTGCCTTTTCGGCGGTTGCCTTTTCGGCCGTTGCCTTTTCAGTTGCCTTCTTCGCGGGTGCCTTCTTGGCCGGTTCGGCCTTCTTCGCCGGAGCCTCGGTGGCCGCCTTGCTGGCCGCAGCCCGCTTCGCCCGCGTCGACTGGCCGGTGCGCTCGTCGCGGCGCGGCCGGCTCTCCACCACCACGGTGATATGGCTTGTGCGCCTGCGGATCCGGAAGGCGCGGCCCTGCGCGCGCGGCCTGATGCGCTTGGCGGTCGGGCCCTCGTCGGCGGTCAGCGTCGCGACGACGAGCGTCGACGGGTCGAGGCCGTCGTTGTTCTGCGCGTTGGCGGCAGCGCTGGCGATCACCTTGGCCACCGGCGCGCTCGCCTGCTGCGGCGCCCACCGCAGAATGTCCAACGCTTCGGCGACCGGCTTGCCGCGCACCAGGTCGATCACCCGGCGCGCCTTGCTCGCCGAGACCCGCACGAAGCGCGCCTTGGCTGTCGCCGAAGGAAATTCGGTCACCGGAGCCGCTCGGCCGGCGACATTGGTCGCTGTCGTCATCGCCTTTTGCTCTTCCGGTCGTCCTTGATGTGGCCCTTGAACGTCCGAGTCGGCGCGAACTCACCGAGCTTGTGCCCGACCATCGCCTCGGTGACGAACACCGGAACGTGCTTGCGGCCGTCGTGCACCGCGAAGGTGTGCCCGATGAAGTCGGGAATGATCGTGGACCGCCGCGACCAGGTCTTGATGACCTGCTTCGTGTTCTTCTCGTTCTGCACGTCGACCTTCTTGAGCAGATGGTCGTCGACGAACGGGCCCTTCTTCAGGCTGCGTGGCATTTACCTAGCTCCTACCGGTGGTGCTTCTTGCCGGTGCGCCGGCGTCGGACGATGAGCTTGTTGCTCGCCTTGTTCGATCTGCGGGTGCGGCCCTCGGGCTTACCCCACGGGCTCACCGGGTGACGGCCGCCGGAGGTCTTGCCCTCGCCGCCGCCGTGCGGGTGGTCGACCGGGTTCATCACGACGCCACGCACGGTGGGCCGCTTGCCCTTCCAGCGCATGCGTCCGGCCTTGCCCCAGTTGATGTTGGCCTGCTCGGCGTTGCCGACCTCACCGACCGTGGCCCGGCAGCGCACGTCGACACGACGAATCTCGCCGCTGGGCATGCGCAGCGACGCGTAGGTGCCTTCCTTGCCGAGCAACTGGATGCTCGATCCGGCCGACCGGGCCAGCTTCGCCCCGCCGCCGGGACGCAGTTCCACAGCGTGGACCAACGTGCCCGCGGGGATGTTGCGCAGCGGCAGGTTGTTACCCGGCTTGATGTCGGCGTTCGGGCCGGACTCGACGACGTCGCCCTGCGAAAGGCCCTGCGGTGCGATGATGTAGCGCTTCTCGCCGTCCAGGTAGTGCAGCAGCGCGATGCGCGCGGTGCGGTTCGGGTCGTACTCGATGTGAGCGACCTTGGCGTTGACGCCGTCCTTGTCGTTGCGGCGGAAGTCGATGACGCGGTACGCGCGCTTGTGGCCGCCACCCTTGTGACGAGTGGTGATGCGGCCGTGCGCGTTTCGTCCGCCGCGGCCGTGCAGAGGACGCACCAGCGACTTCTCCGGCGTGGACCGGGTGATCTCAGCGAAATCCGAGACGCTGGCACCGCGACGGCCGGGCGTCGTCGGCTTGTACTTGCGAATTGCCATGTGTCTTATCTCTTCTCGTCGCTACGCCGGCGCACCGAACAGGTCGATCGGCTTGCTGCCGGGGGCCAGGGTCACGATCGCGCGCTTGGTGCTCTTGCGCTTGCCGAAGCCGGTACGGGTGCGCTTGCGCTTGCCCTGCCGGTTCGCGGTGTTCACCGACGCCACCTTGACGTCGAAGATCTTCTCGATCGCGATCTTGATCTGCGTCTTGTTGGAGTCGGGATGTACGACGAACGTGTACACGTTGTCCTCGATCAGCCCGTAGGACTTCTCGGAGATGACCGGGGACAAGATGATGTCGCGGGGGTCGGTGACGGTGGGCATCAGGCCGAAACCTCCTTTGTCGCTCTTCGCGCAAGCGGCTCATCGGCCTTGGTCATGTTGGCCCCGATGTACGCGTTCAGCGCCTCCACGGAGAACACCACGTCGTCGGCCAGCAGCACGTCGTAGGTGTTGAGCTGGTCCGGCGAAAGCACGTGCACGCCAGGCAGATTGCGCACGCTCCGGCTGCTGGTCTCGTCGGCGCGACCGATTACGACAAGCACTCGCTTGCGGTCGGTCAGCTCCGCGAGGAACGCCTTGGCGCTCTTCGTGGACGGTGCCTGGCCCGCGACGACCTCGGTCACCGCGTGGATCCGCCCGTTACGAGCCCGGTCGGACAGCGCGCCGCGCAGTGCCGCTGCGATCATCTTCTTCGGCGTCCGCTGGCTGTAGTCGCGTGGCTTGGGGCCGTGCACGACGCCACCACCGGTGAACTGCGGCGCGCGCGTCGAACCCTGGCGGGCACGGCCGGTGCCCTTCTGCCGGTACGGCTTCTTGCCGCCGCCGCGAACCTCGCCGCGCGTCTTGGTCGAGTGCGTGCCCTGCCGAGCCGCCGCGCGCTGAGCCGTCACCACCTGGTGCATCAGCGCGATGTTGGTTGGCGCGTCGAACAACTCGGCCGGCAACTCCACCGTGCCGTCCTTCTTGCCGCCGGGGCTGCGGACGTCGATCTTCTGCGCTGGCATTACTTCTCACCTCGCTTGACGGCGCTGCGAACCATCACCAGTCCGCCTCGGCGACCTGGGATCGCACCCTTGATCAGCAGCACGCCGTTCTCGGCATCGACCTTGTGCACCACCAGGTTCTGCGTGGTCACGCGCTCGTTGCCCATCCGGCCTGCCATCCGGGTGCCCTTGAAAACCCTTGCGGGAGTGGCACATCCGCCGATCGAGCCCGGCCGGCGGTGAACCGCCTGCGCGCCGTGGCTGGCGCCCTGGCCGCGGAAGCCGTGGCGCTTCATCGTGCCCGCGGTGCCCTTGCCCTTGGAGGTGCCGGTCACGTCGACGTAGCTGCCGTCGCTGAAGATCTCGGCGGTCAGCTCCTGGCCCACCTGGTACTCGGCCGCGGCTTCGGCGTCGTCGAGCCGCAACTCGGCCAGATGACGGCGCGGGTTCACTCCCGCCGCCGCGTACTGGCCGCTCAACGGCTTGTTCACCTTGCGGGGGCTGATCTCGCCGTAGGCCAGCTGCACAGCGCTGTAGCCGTCGCGCTCCGGGGTGCGGATGCGCGTCACGACGTTCGGTCCCGCCTTGACCACCGTCACCGGGACGACCCGGTTGTTCTCGTCGAACACCTGCGTCATGCCCAGCTTGGTGCCGAGGATTCCTCTCCTAGCCATGGTGTCTGCGAGCTCCTACTGAATGTTGACGTCGACGCTGGCCGGCAGGTCGATGCGCATCAGCGCGTCGACCGTCTTCGGCGTCGGGTCGAGGATGTCGATCAGCCGCTTGTGGGTACGCATCTCGAAGTGCTCCCGGCTGTCCTTGTACTTGTGCGGGGAGCGGATGACGCAGTACACGTTCTTCTCGGTAGGCAGCGGCACCGGGCCGACCACGCTGGCGCCCGTGCGGGTGACCGTCTCGACGATCTTGCGCGCCGAGGCGTCAATCGCCTCGTGGTCATAGGCCTTGAGCCTGATGCGGATCTTCTGTCCCGCCACGCTTCTCCCTCGCTCCTGCTCGCCCGGTCGCCAGCCCGTGCTGGTTCGCCGCCACTGTTCACCTGTCCTGGTGCACCGGTCCCCGCGCTCGGGTGTGTCGCCCGCACGCAGCCTCAAACGCGGCGGAAATCCGTCGCGATCAGAGGTGGGACCGGACGCGCCCGTGTGGGCGCCGGTCGTATGCCATGGCCAGGCAGTCCAAAAAATGACACCGCCCAGGCGCAAGGCAACCTGAACAGTATGCCCTAGATCGGGTGTCCCGCCAAATCCCCCCCGACCCTGTTTCCGCTGGCCATAGGATGCGGCGTCATGACCAGCCAGAGCCCCACCTACCAGTTGTGGAAGCGGCTAGCGTCCCGTCCGGGCGGTTCTCGCCTCTTCTCGGCCGCGGCGATGCTGCGAGTGCCGTATTTCGCGTCGATCGTCCCGCATGTGCGCCGGATGGAGCCGGGCTTCGCCGAGGTCAGCGTCCCGAAGTGGTTTTACGTCCACAACCACCTCGGGACGGTGCACGCGATCGCGTCCTGCAATGCCGCAGAGCTGGCCATGGGCATGCTGATGGAGGCGACGGTGCCGACCACGCACCGCTGGATCCCCAAGGCGATGACCGTGCAGTACCTGGACAAGGCGACGACGTCGCTGCGGGCGCAGGCTCGACTCGACCCGCCGGACTTCTCGACGATCACCTCGGGGGTCGAGCTCGTCGTCCCGGTCAGCATCTTCGACGAAGCGGACGTCGAGGTGGTGCACGCCGACATCATGACCTGGGTCACCCCGCGAACGTGAAAGCTCGGGGCGAGCGTGCGCGTGGCCTGGGGGTCCCCCCGCTTGCGGGGGAGGACACGCCGCGCGGCGTCGCGCTCTGCGCACGCTCGCGGGGCCGCTAACGCACGCTCGCCCAGAACCCGCACTGATGCTCGTCGTAGAAGGACGCGAACGGCCGCACCTCAGGCGTCTGCAGCGACATCCACGGGCCCCCATCGTCGAACGCGGGCCAGTGCGGCGCGCCGGCGGCCTGCGGTGCACCGGTGGCGACGAAGCCGCTCCAATAGCCGATCATCTGCTCGGACAGCTTCTGCTGTGCCGCGTTCAGGGCTGGGGCGCCGCCGACGTCGAACAGGTAGCGCAACTCCAGCGAGTGGCTTGCCCCGACCGCGAACGGCACCGAACGCAACAGCTCCGGTGCCGGCGCGTCGCGGTCGTTGAACTCGTAGCCGAACACCTGCGCACCGCGCGAGAGACCTGACGCCATCGACATTGCGGGACAAGCGAATCCGCTGTCGGTCACCGCCGCCGAGTAAGCCAGTGCCGCGTTCGGGAACCGGCTGAGCGGGTACTGCGCCGCGACGCGGCCCGCGTCGGCGCCGAACATCTCGTCGAGCACCTGCGGGTAATCCGGCATCCGGCCGTGCCGCAGATACTGCGTCGCGGCGAACAACGTGAACTCGTCGCGGTTGGTCCCGATCAGCACCGGCACCCGAGCCGCCTTGCCCTGCCCGATACCGGTCATCGGGGCGACCGGCAAGGACGGGGTGCCGGTGATCGGGCCCGTCAGCTCGTCGTCGCCGAGCCGGTAGTACACGGGCGGCGACCCGAGCTTGTCGGCCGGCAGCGCGCGCAGGCAGTCTGCGGCGCCCCGCTCATCGGCGCACCCCACGGCGGCGGCGTAGTCGACGCTGGCCTTCTCCGCGGCGGACCGCTCAGCCTGCGCCTGGCAGGGACCGCTCTGGATGACCGCCGCCCGGAACAGACCCGCAGAGCCGGGGGCGACGAGATGGTCGCAGACCGACATCGCCCCGGCGGACTCCCCGGCGATCGTGACCTTGCCCGGATCACCACCGAAGGCCGCGATGTTGTCGCGCACCCACCGCAGCGCCGCCTGCTGGTCGGCCAGCCCGTAGTTGCCGACGTCGCCGTCGGCGGCCAGCGCCGGATGAGCCAGGAAGCCCAGCGTGCCGAGCCGGTAGTTGAGGGTGACGACGATGATGCCGCCGCGCGCTACCAGCCATCGGGCGTCGTAGATGTCGCCGCTGCCGTTGACGAAACCCCCGCCGTGAATCCACACCATCACCGGAAGTCCTTCAGCAGCATGGCCTTTCGGCGCCCAGACGTTCAGCGTCAGGCAGTCTTCGCTGACCGACCGGCCGAAGTCCGGGTCATGCGCTTTGTCCTGGACACATCGCGCGCCGTACTTCGACGCGTCACGCACGCCCTGCCACGACGGCGGCGGCTGCGGCGGCCGCCAGCGCAGCGGGCCCACCGGCGGCGCCGCATACGGGATGCCCGCGAACAGCAGATGATCGTCACCCAGCGCCCCGCGCACCGCGCCCGACGGCCGTCTGCACCAGCGTGCGGTCCACGGCTACGCTGGCCCCGGGCCCGCACGACGCCACCGCCAGGGCCGCGGCCAACAAGGCCGTCACCCAACCGCGACGGCGTCCGGACCGCACGTCGCCGAAGCTTACAGATTGGTCATCGCATCCGAGGTTTCACGGCGATGGCGTCGATGTCAGACTCGGTAGTGACCGCACTCAACGAGGAGCTGTGAATGAGCACGCCCATCATCGACGAGGCCGCGAGAGTATTCGCGGATCCCACCGCATACGCCGACGAGGCACGACTCCACGCCGCAATGACTCACCTGCGCGCCCACGCGCCGGTCTCGTACGTCGACGTGCCGCCTTACCGGCCGTTCTGGGCGGTCACCAAGCACTCCGACATCATGGACATCGAGCGCGCGAACGACCTCTGGATCAGCGAGCCGCGGCCGTTGCTGCAGACCGCGGCGGCCGACGACGAGGCGCGTGCCCAGCTCGAGGCCGGCATGGGTCTGCGCACGCTGATCCACATGGACGACCCGCACCACCGCGACGTGCGGGCCATCGGCGCGGACTGGTTTCGGCCAAAAGCCATGCGGGACCTCAAGGTTCGCGTCAACGAGCTGGCCAAGGCGTTCGTCGACAAGATGGCTCGGATGGGCCCGGAATGCGACTTCGTCACCGACATCGCCATGGATTACCCGCTGTACGTGATCATGTCGCTGCTCGGCATCCCAGAAGAGGATTTCCCCCGGATGCTTCAGCTGACGCAGGAGATGTTCGGTGGCGACGACCCCGAACTGCGGCGCGGCGTGACGGTGGAGGAGCAGTTGCAGGTGCTTCTCGACTTCTTCAACTACTTCAACGCACTGACGGCTTCGCGACGCGAGAACCCCACGGACGACTTGGCTTCCGCGATCGCCAATGCCCGGATCAACGGTGAGCCGTTATCCGACCTGGATACCGTCTCCTACTACGTGATCGTCGCCAGCGCCGGCCACGACACCACCAGGAACGCGATAACGGGCGGACTGCGCGCGCTGATCGAGAATCCCGGATCAGCTGGCGCGGCTGCGCGAGCAGCCGGAGCTGATGCCGCTGGCCGTCGAGGAGATGATCCGCTGGACCACCCCGGTCAAGGAATTCATGCGCACCGCAACAGAAGACACGACGGTGCGGGGCGTGCCGATCCGTGCGGGCGAATCGGTGTATCTGGCGTATGCGTCGGCCAACCGGGACGAGGACGTCTTCGAAGAACCGTTCCGCTTCGACGTCGGCCGTGATCCCAACAAGCACTTAGCCTTCGGCTACGGCGTGCACTTCTGCCTCGGTGCAGCGCTGGCGCGGATGGAGATGAACAGCTTCTTCAACGAGCTGATTCCGCGCATGGATTCCATCGACCTGGCCGGCAAGCCCGAGCTCACCGCCACGGTCTTCGTCGGCGGCCACAAGCACCTGCCGATCCGCTACTCCATGCGCTGAGGGCTGCGGCGCCAGGAGGCGCCCGCACCCGCGACCATCCGGGACGACGCCGCACGTTTACCGGCAAGACTATTGGTCTATGTACTAGACGAATAGTCTCAAACTGCTGGCGCGCGCAACCGGAAGGACTTCCCATGCCCGGTCTGACGACCGTGGTCGACACCCTCGCCAAGCCCGATCAGCCCCACGTGACCGACGCGTCGCGACGGCGTCGCACCTGGACGCTCGTCGTCGCCTGCGCCGGGGTGGCGCTGGTGATCGCATCGATGATCGCGTTGAACTCCGCGTTGGGCGACATCGCCGTGGCAACGTCGGCCACCCAGACGCAGTTGACCTGGGTGGTCGACGGGTACACCCTCGCGCTGGCCTGCCTGCTGCTGCCGGCCGGCGCCGTCGGCGACCGCTACGGCCGTCGCAGCGCGCTGCTCATCGGGCTGGTCATCTTCACGCTGGCCTCGCTGGCGCCGATCTGGTTCGACGGCCCGGTCGACCTGATCGTGTGGCGAGCGGTGGCCGGTGTAGGCGCCGCGTTCGTGATGCCTGCGACGCTGTCGTTGCTCACTGTCGTCTATCCAAAAGACCAGCGCACCAAGGCCGTTGGCATCTGGGCCGGTGTCGCCGGGTTTGCCGCGGTGGTGGGTTTGCTCGTCCCCGGCGCGCTGCTGCACGTCTGGGACTGGAAGTCGATCTTCTGGGTGCTCGCGGCGGCGGGGCTGCTGTTGTTCGCGTTGACGCTGACGGTGGCCGAGTCGCGAGAAATTGATGCGCCACCTGTCGACTGGCCGGGCGCCGCTCTGATCGGCCTTAGCGTCGCCGTCTTCGTGTTCGGTGTGATCGAAGCACCCGAACGAGGGTGGACCGATCCGCTGGTGCTCACATGCTTCTGCGCCGGAGTGGTGCTGGCTGCCGTATTCGGCTACGTCGAACTGCGCCGGTCAAACCCACTACTGGACGTGCGGCTCTTCAACAACCCTGAATTCGCCACCGGCGCAATGGCTGTCACGATATTCTTCTTCGCGAACTTCGGCTTCTTCTTTTTGATCATGCAGTACTGCCAAGAGGTGATGGGCTATTCGCCACTCGGTACCGCACTCGCCCTCACGCCGCTTTTCGTTCCGATGTTCGTGCTGGCGATGCTGTCGTTCTGGTACCTGCCCAAGCTCGGATTACGGCTGGTGCTGTTCACGGGCCTGCTGCTGGTCGCCATCGGGATCTTCTTCATGCGCACACTCGAACTGGGTGCCACGTACTTCGATTTCGCGTGGCCGATCGCCGTGATGTCCGTCGGCATCGGCCTGTGCACCGCGTCGGCGACCTCGGCGATCATGAACGCAACCCCCGACGCGAAACAGGGCGTCGCCTCGGCGGTCAACGACACCACGCGTGAAGTCGGTGCGGCGCTGGGCATCGCCGTCGCGGGGTCGATCCTCGCCGCGCACTACGCCGACGTGGTGACGCCGAAGCTGGCGATGTTCCCGGAGCCGCTGCGCGGCCCGGCGTCTGAGTCGTTGGCTCAAGCGATCAAGGTGTCCGAACAGCTTGGGCCGCAGGGGCATCGGCTCGCCGACATCGCACGGGCCTCGTTCGTCGACGCCATGCACTCGTCTGCGCTGGCGCTGGCACTGAGCATCGCGATCGGGGCGGTGCTGGTCGGCCTGTGGGCGCCGGGTCGCGACGGCAAGCAGCTGCCGGTGGTGCGCCGGCTCAGTTCCCGCTGGAGCCGGTCATCGCGCGACGACGAACTCGGCGGCCCGGTGGGCGAGCATCACGATGGTGGCGTGCGGGCCCCGGCTGGTGATCGCCGGTAGCGCGGCACCGTCGATCACCCACAGGCCCTCGACTCCTCGCACGCGGCACTGCGGGTCGAGCACCGCACGCTCGTCGCCGTCGGTTCCCATCGGCGCCGTCGCGCACAGGTGTTGCGACGTCGACCACAGCGGTTCGGGTGCCGGTTGCGCGATGGGGCACAGCTGGCGCGCCAGCTCGCTGCCCTGACGCAGCGCCGCGACGTCGGCCGGCTCGCTGTCGTAGCGGTGCTCGATGCGCGGTGGCACCCGGTGGTCGGCGGACAGCACCGTAACGCGGCCGCGGGAGCGCGGCTGCATCAAGGCCACTCCGACGTGCGGCCAGTCCGGCCGCCCAGCGGTTCCGTCGCCCACCATCGCGACGAACCCTCCTGTGTAGGGCCGGATTTCGAGACCTGATTCGGTCGCCAGGACCGCCTCGAGCACCGGCCGCCCGGGAACCGTCGTCCAGGTGGTCGGCGATACCCACTCCGGGTGGTCGACGGAGTTCATGCCCACCGGTGCGGGCTGCACCAACGGTATTCCCGCGTCCCGGAGCACCGCCTCGTCCCCGATGCCGGACAGATTGAGGAGGTGAGCTGTGCCGATTGCGCCTGCGCACAACACAATTCGCTCCGCAGACAGCATCACCGGACCGTCAGGCCCCTGTGCGTCGGCGCCGACGACACGGCCGGACGCCACCCGCAGACGCCACACCGAGGTGCCGCTGAGCAGCGTCAGGTTGGGCCGCGGCAGCGCCGGCTCCAAGATCGCCGAACCCGCCTGCACCCGCGTTCCGTTTGCCACGTTCATCGGCACCGGCCCGACACCGGACATCACCGCCGTCGCGTCGGCCGCTCCGTTGAGATCTGCTATCCAGCCGTACCCGGCGCCGCGCGCCCGCCCGATGAATTCGGCTGTCGTCTCTGATGGTTCGGCTGGACGCCGCACCGGTATCGGTCCGTGTCCGCCGTGCACGGCACCGTCGAAGTCAAGGTCTGTTTCGATAGCGCGGAAGTGCGGCAGCACGTCGGACCACGACCAGCCCGACAGGCCCCAGCCTCGAAATCGCCCGGCAGTCCGCGGCAGAAGTAGCCACCGTTGACAGCCCCCGAGCCGCCGACCACCGCGCCCCGGACCACGTGCGCCGCCCGGCGGGGCCTGTCGGTCAGTACCGTCTCGAAGCGCCGCACCAGCGGGCTGGCCGCACCGATCGGCAGCACGGACACGTCGGCCACCATCGCCCGAAGGGCGGGATCGGCCACGGCAGGGCCCGCTTCGACGACGGTGACGGTGCATCGCTGGTCAGCGGACAACCGCTCTGCGACAACGCATCCGGCGCTGCCCGCGCCGATGACCAGGACGTCGCTGTGCAACAGTTATGTTCGGATCTGCGGCTTCAACGGCCCGAGGTTGCGCTCGTGCACCATGCCCGCCCACAGGCCGGCGCCGTAGGCGAGATCGTCCAGCCGCTTGAGCACCACGTACGGGACCACTCCCAGTTGCTTGGTCCGCGCGTCGTCGTTGTTGTGTCTGCTCACCCAGTCCGCCACGCCGTCGACGACGGCAGCGACCACCACGATATGCCGGATCCGGGGGAAGAGTAGGGCGCCGATGAGGGCAAGCGGCCAGTAGTGGCGGCAGATCGCCGAGGCCAGTTGCAGCGCCGCCCCACCCAATCCCCGCCCGGCCAGCATGGCCACGTCCCGGGGGCGGGAGTCGACGCCTTCCAGCGCGGCGGCGATCCGCCGGACCGTCATCGCCGCAACCACCAACGAGACGAAATATCCCAGCGACGAGCCCATGGCCATCAGCAGCAACAGCAGCAGCGTCCATCCGGAGATCACCAGCGGGGCCGTCTTGTCCGGATGGCGAGTCGACAGCGGCGCCGCCGACCGGCCGTAGAACGATTTGCGGACCAACCAGTCCCGGACACCGACGCGGTGATCGTGTGCCACCAGTGCGATCGGCTCGTACCGCAAACGTGCGCCCGACTCCACCAGCCGCCAGCAGAGGTCGACGTCCTCGCCGCACTCCAAGGTCTCGTCGAATCCGCCCGCCGCCGTCAAAGCCGACCGGCGGCAGATGATCGCCGCGCTCGGCACGTAGGACACGGTGCTGTACGGGACGACGGGCGCCTCGCGCCGGCCGAGATCAAGCGACGACCGCACGGCCTCGTAACGCGCAATCATGTTGTCGCTGTGCGAAAGTCCGACGATCCGCGGTGCGACCAGGGCCACCGCCGGATCGGCGAAGTGGCCGAGCAGAGCCTCCAGCCAGCCGCGCCGCGGCACGACGTCCGAGTCCAGAAACGCAACGAAGTCGGTGGTGCAGGCCGTGAGCCCGGTGTTCCGGGCGGCGGCCGGCCCTTTGGCCTGCGCGTGCCGGATCACCTGGACCTGACAGCTCACGCGCTCGAAGTCGGACTGGCGCACCGGGATCGCCGAGCCGTCGTCGACCACCACGACCTTCAGTCCCCGCAGCGTCGACAGCAGCCGTCGT
This sequence comes from uncultured Actinomycetota bacterium, assembly GCA_963775205.1. Classification (GTDB taxonomy): domain Bacteria; phylum Actinomycetota; class Actinomycetes; order Mycobacteriales; family Mycobacteriaceae; genus Mycobacterium. Next base: position 24,259 of record CAVZHV010000007.1, read on the forward strand.
AGGCCAAAGATGTTGTCGTGCACCGGAATAACCACCGTGACGTCATGGTGAGACGGACCCCCGGACGGACGCGGGTGAGCGACAGTGGCGTCCAACAGCGTCCGCGCCAGCTGCGCGCTGACCGCGTCGTGCACCTCCACGCGGCCATTGTCGATCAGCGTGCGGGCCGAGGGGGCCAACCGCAGCACCCGGGTGGGCGAACCGCCGAGCAGGGCCTCGCCGGCGCCCAGCACGCGGACGCGACGGTCGACCTGGACGGCAAACCCGTCCGGCAGCCGCGGCTGGCTCATCGCAGCATCCCGTCATCGCCGGGAGCCCAGCGCCGGACTCGGCCCACGCAGGCGTCGACCATGTCGGTGAACAGGCGCGCTCCGGCCGCCGCCGTCGCGGTGGTGGGGTCCCCCAGCACTCCGACCTCGCTCACTGCCGCCACCCCGCCATGGCGCATTGTCGACATCAATTCCGCTAGCGGAGACACGTTACCCGCACGGGCCTCGCCGGTGCGGACGGTTTCGGGCGAAACATGCAGCAGTATTGACGTTTCCGTGTGTCCGGCATGCGCGTCCCCGCCCGGCGCGGAGCACGGGCACCACGCCGCGTCGCGGCCCTCCAGGCGCAGGCACCGCACCGCGGCCATCAGCGCGTCGAGGTTTCCCCCGTGCCCGTTGACGAACACCACCCGCCGGGCCCATTCGCACGCTGAGCGCCCGAACTCCACCAGCAGCGTCGTTAGCGCGGCAGTTCCGATCGACACCGTCCCGGCGAAAGCCTGGTGCTCTCCGCTGGCCCCGTAGGCGATTGCCGGCGCAAGGACGGCCGGATCCGGCTGAGCGGCGACGACGGCATGCGCGACTGCGGTGGCGATGCGGGTGTCGGTGTCCAGCGGCAGATGAGGCCCATGCTGTTCGGTGGAGCCCACTGGAACCACCACCGTCGGCGACGCACCGTCGATCTGCTTCGACGTCGACTTCCCCAACTCCGTCGGGAAGACCACGTGGCGATCGTAGGCCGAATTCATCTGGGATACGCCGAATGTTTAGGGATGAGTAAATCTGCGCTGAGAATACCGGTCGGTCGCCGCTCCCACCATTCACGCCAGCACCGTGTGCAACGCCGGTATCAGGCGGTCAGCTTCCGTCGGGTGGCACTCCCAGCGCACGCGCGAAGCCGGGCGGGACGACGACGTCGTCGGGCGTCAGGTCATGGATCGACGCCTTGCTGATCCCGCGGAGGGCGGAGTCGATCCCGCTGCCCAGGATGTCGAGGACGTTCTCGACGCCGGCCTGTCCGCCCGCGGCGAGACCCCAGAGATAGGCCCGGCCGATCATCACGGCCCGGGCACCCAGTGCGACCGCCTTGACCACGTCGCTACCCCGGCGGATGCCGCCATCGAGAAGCACCTCGATCTCGTCGCCGACCGCGTCGACGATCGCGGGCAGCGCCCGGATGGACGCCGGCGTCCCGTCCAGGTTGTTGCCGCCGTGGTTGGACACCGAGATCGCCGAAACGCCAACGTCCACAGCGCGTTTCGCGTCGTCGACGCGCATCACACCCTTGAGCATGAACGGACCACCCCAAAGCTCTCGCAGCCATGCGACGTCCTCCCACGTCGGCGGCGGGGTGCTCATCCACTCGCCGTAGGCCGCGAAGAACGGCGGGCCGGCCTCGCCGCGTGGCGCCTGGTTGGGCACGCGCAGGTTGGGCGGACCGAGCGTCTTGGCCCACTCCCACAGCCACACCGGTTTGGTGAGGCCGGTCGGCAGCATCCGTACCGTGGTCCGCAGGTTCATCGCCTCGGGGATCTTTGGGCTGCCCCAGTCACGCCCGTGGGAGAAGCTCCAGTCGGTGGTCAGGATCAGCCCGACCGCCCCGGCCTCACGGGCCCGCTGGACGCGTCGCGCGATGGCCTCGCGGTCGCCGAGCCAGTAGATCTGGAAGAACAGCTTGGGATTGGCCGCAATCACCTCTTCGATCGGCTTGCTGGCGAAAGACGACAGCCCCATCGCGGTGCCGCGAGCGGCGGCCGCCCGCGCGACGGCAACCTCCCCGTCCGGGTGCACCGCCTGCACACCGGTCGGGGATATCAGCACAGGCAGCGAAATGTCCTGCCCCATAACGGTTGTCGACATGTCACGCTTGTCGGTGGTGCCGATCACGTGGGGTGCGAAGCCCAGTTCGCTGAAGGCCTCGACGTTGTCGGCGACCGTCACGCCCTTCTCGCTGGCTGCCACCAGCGCTTGGTACACCGGCTTGGGGAGCCGCTTCTTGGCCTTCTGCTGGGCGAACGCCACCGTCTCGAACCACTGCGCCATGACTACACCGGGCTTTCGTTACAGAGCCGCGCGGGAGGGCGCGTCGTCAACTTCACTGCCACCGGGCCGCGGCGGGAGTGGTCGACGCCCGACCGGGGCACATGCCGATCCCGGGCGAGGGCGGGTGCCCCGAAGCCCTGGACGCATTCGGGGTCGGGGCCGTCGAGTGGCAGGCCGGTGAAGAACTTGGCCGCCATGCAGCCGCCGCGGCAGCTGTCGTAGTGCCCGCAACTGCTGCAGGCACCGGCCGACTGCGGCTCACGGAGTTCACGAAACAGCGGGGCATTTTTCCACACGTGGCCGAACCCGTTGTCGCTCAGCACGTTTCCGGCCAGAAACCGGTCGTGGATCGCGAACGGGCAGGCGTACACGTCGCCGACGGGGTCGATCAGGCACACCACCCGCCCGGCGCCGCAGAGGTTGAGGCCGGCCAGCGCGCCCGGCTGGCCCAGCGGCGACAGGTGGAAGAACGAGTCGCCGGTGAGCACGCGGTCACCGCGTTCGACGAGCCAGTTGTACAGCTGGACCTGCTGGTCGGCGGTGGGGTGAAGCTGGTCCCAGACATCGGCGCCACGGCCCGACGGCCTGAGCCGGGTGATCCGCAGCGTGGCGCCGTAACGCGCTGCCAGCGCGGCGAATTCGTCCAGCTGGTCGACATTGTGGCGCGTTACCACCACCGAGATCTTGGCGTCCTCGAACCCTGCGGCGGCGAGGTGCTCCAGCGCGCGGAGCGCCATCTCGTAGGAGCCGGGACCGCGCACGGCGTCGTTGACGTCAGCGGTGGCGCCGTCGAGGGAGATCTGCACGTCCACGTAGTCGCTGGCGGCGAGCTGCTCGGCTCTGGCAGGTGTGATGCGCACGCCGTTCGTGGAGAACTTGACGCCGACGCGGTGCGCGGTCGCGTAGTCCACGAGGTCCCAAAAGTCCGGCCGCACAGTCGGTTCGCCGCCGCCGATGTTGACGTAGAACACCTGCATCCGCTCGAGCTCGTCGATCACGTCCATGCACTGGCGCGTCGTCAGCTCACGCGGGTCACGCCGGCCGGACGAGGACAGGCAGTGCACGCAGGCGAGGTTGCAGGCGTACGTCAGCTCCCACGTCAAGCAGATCGGCGCGTCGAGGCCCCGCTCGAACTGCTCCACCAGACTCACGACGCCCCCTGGCCGACCAGCATGTCGGAGGCGGCGAGCACCTCGAGCGCGCGCAGATACGGCTGCTCACCGTCGGCTGTCACCCCGGCGGCCCGGCAGGCGGCGCGGGCGTCGGGATGCTCGTCCAGTGATTGCACGATCGCAAGGATCGTGCGGTCCTTCAGGAACGACAGCTTGCGGGTGCCGAAGTGGTAGAGCAGCGCGCCGAACGGTTCGGGGCGTACTGCCACTTGGGGATGAAGCCGCCACCCGCGAGTGGGGTCGAACACCCGCGGAGCGAGGCTTGTCCGACAGCCGGACCATCGAGCACCGAGCGAGGCTTGTCCGAGCGACCATGCAGCTCAGTAGACCCCGCACATGCCGTCGATGGACACCTCTTCGACGAGGGTCTCGGTGACGAGCTCTTGCGCTGATGTCGCCGGCGGTGCGGCTCCGGCCTCGGTGTCCACGTGGTTGTTGGGCTCCATCCGACTGCCTTCCTGCTATTTGGGTATCGACAGACTGCGGTTGACTCGACAGAATATGGCATCGAGTGCCGAAACGGAAGGGTGGGGTGTGGTGCAACCTCGGGTAGGCCGGCGTCGGTCGACCTCGCGCCACCAAATCACCGACGTGGCCATCGCTCTGTTCGCCGGGCAAGGGTTCGACGAGGTCAGCGTCGACGACGTCGCAGAGGCAGCCGGAATCGCCCGCCGCACCCTGTTCCGCTACTACCCGTCGAAGAACGCCATCCCCTGGGGCGACTTCGATGCCTACCTGCAGCACCTGCGCCGGCTGCTCGCGGCCGTCGACGCGGCGGTACCGGTGGAGCAGGCACTGCGAGATGCGTTGTTGGCGTTCAACACTTTTGACGAGGCGGAGCTACCGCGGCATCGGCTGCGGATGCAGGTGATCCTGCGGACGACGGAGCTTCAGGCGTACTCGATGACGATGTATGCCGGGTGGCGGGAAGTCATCGCGGAGTTCGTCGCCACCCGATGCGGAGCGAAGCCCGGCGACCTGGTGCCGCAGACGGTCGCGTGGGCCCTGCTGGCCGTCTCGCTGTCCGCCTACGAGCACTGGCTGGCCGACGAGTCGGTGTCGTTGACCCAGGCTCTCGCCGACGCATTCGACGTCATCCGCCCCGGCCGCTCTCTCCCCTAGCGGCGCGAGCGTGCGCGTCGCGCCAGTGACACGCCGGGGTTACTGGCATTCGACGCACGCTCGCGGTCAAAAAAGTCGGCGTCGACGCGTCGGAGTTCGGCGTCCAACCGCGACGATAGAGGTGTGAGCGCCGAACCTCGTCCGCCCGAGGCTCCCCGTGCGCTGCTCGCACTTTACGACGAGGCGCTGCCCGCGGTGTACGGATACTTCGTGCGCCGATGCCCGGACCGCAGCGCCGCCGAGGACCTGACGTCGGAGACTTTCCTCGCGGCGATGGACAGCGCCCGCAAGGACGACCCGCCCGAAATCTCGGTGCCGTGGCTCATCGGAGTCGCCAGACACAAACTGGCAGACCACTTTCGGCGACGGCACGACCGCCGTGCCGTGCCCGTCGCCGAGGTGCCGGAGCCCGTCGACCCCACCGATGACTGGGACGCCGAGCTGGACCGCATCGTCGCCGAGAGCACCTTGCGCCGGCTCTCGGAGCCGCACCGGGCGGTGCTGACGCTGCGCTACATGGACGACTGCTCGGTGCCTGAGTGCGCGGAGCTGATCGGCCGCACGGTCCACGCCACCGAGGCTCTGCTCGTGCGAGCCCGCCGGGCGTTTCGCAACCACTACGAGGAAGGAGGTGCGCGATGACCCACGACCCGCTGGACGTGCTGCGCGCCGACGACCTTCCGGTGCAGCCCGACCCCGGATTCTCGGCCCGGCTGCGGGCCCGGCTGGAATCCGCCTTGTCCCTGCCAGAAGGAGTTGAGATGAGCGGCACCACCCAGGCAATAGCAGACCTGACCGAACCGCGAATCCGCACCGCCCCGCCCGGCGGCCCTGCCCTACCTCGCCGTGGCCGACGCACGCGCCGCGATCGCATGGTACGGCGACGCGCTGGGCGCGGTGCTGGTCGGCGAACCCGTCGTGATGGACGACGGGCGCATCGGCCACGCGGAGCTGGAACTCACCGGAGGCATGCTCTACCTGGCCGACGAGTACCCCGAGCTCGGACTCAAAGCACCGGCGCCGCAGCAGGTTTCGGTAAGCCTGATGCTGCATGTCAGCGACACCGTCGCAGCATTGGAGCGGGCGCGGAACTTCGGGGCCGCGGTGCAGCGGGAGATTTACGAAGGCCACGGCAGCCGCAATGCCACGATCATCGACCCCTTCGGGCACCGGTGGATGCTCAGCGGGCCGATGGTCGAGCACATCCGGCACGGCGACATCGGGTACGTCTCGGTGTGGACACCCGACGCCGACCGCGCCGCGGCGTTCTACGGCCACGTGCTCGGCTGGACCTCCGACCCGTCGACACATCAGGTCACCAACACCGAGCAGCCGATCGGCATCTTCAGCGTCGACGCCCGCCCGACGATGTTCTGCTGCTACGCGGTGGACGACCTCCAGGCCGCCGCCCGGGCGATCGTCGACGCCGGCGGCCAGGCCGGCGACCAGCGCGAGTTCGACTTCGGGACCGTGCTCGACGCCACCGACGCCTCGGGCAACGCGTTCGCGGTCTACCGCCCCGCCGACGGCACCCCGCGTCCGGAGCTGAACGGTGCCGGCCCTGGCGAATTGTCCTATGTCACTTATGAAGTGAACGACTCGGCGGCGTTCCGTGCGTTCTACGGGCAGGTCCTGGGCTGGACGTTCGAGCCTGGCCGCATCGAGGACGGGTGGCAGATCGCCCACACGCACCCCATGGCCGGCGTCGCCGGCGGCAGCGCTGACGCGACGACGGTGCCGATGTGGACGGTGGCCGACATCGACGACGCCGTCGCCCGGGTCTGTCAGGCCGGCGGCACCGTGCTGCAGGAGCCGAACCGACAGCCCTATGGCGTGATGGCCGAGTGCCGCGACGACCAGGGCAGCCGCTTCTACCTCGGCCAGTTCCAGGTCTCGGCGAAATAGCATTCCATGTCGTGATTGTGGCCGGATTACGACGCTGGCTGCTACCTCGGCGCTAGGGGAGGACCTCGCTGATCGGTGCGCCGGCGGCAATCTTGGTTCGGGTCTTCATCACGGCGCCCGGCATGCCGCCGCCCACCACCCCGGCGACGACGCCGTCGCGCTCGTAGTACGCCAGGAACTTGCGGCCGTCGTCACTGACCAGGTGCACGATGTCGTCGGCTGCCGGCTCACCCAGGCACTGGATCTTGACGTCGTACTGGTCGCTCCAAAAATACGGAACCACAACGGCATTCGCGGGCAGTTCCTGGCCGAGCAACGACGGCACCAGAACTCGCGCTTGCTCGGCGACGTTGCTCCAATGCTCGACGCGCGCTTGATGTCCAGTCGCATCCTGCCAGGACGCGACGTCGCCCAGCGCCCATACGTGTGGCGCGCTGGTTCTCCCGACGTTGTCGCACACCACACCGTTGTCGACCTTCACGCCACTGCCCTCGAGCCAGTCGGTGGCCGGCCGGGATCCGATTCCGACGACCACCAGGTCCGCCTCCAACTCGGACCCGTCGGTGAGCACTACCTTCTCGACTCGGTTCGCGCCCGTGATCGCCTCCACGCCGACACCCGTGCGCAGGTCGACGCCCTCGGCGCGGTGCAGCCGCGCCACCAACGCACCGATCTGCTCGCCCAGCACCGAGGCCAACGGCTCGGGTTGGGGTTCCACCAGCACGACGTCCACGCCCAGGCCACGCAGGCTCGCCGTCACCTCGCAGCCGATGAATCCCGCACCGATGACCACGGCGCGCCGCGCCGCACCCGCCTGCTCCCGCAGTGCCATGCTTTCGTCGAACGACCGTAAGACGTGGATGCCCGGCACGTCCGGGAACGACGGAATGCGCCGTGGTACAAGGCCGGTCGCGATCACGACGTCGTCGTACTCCAGCTGTGTCCCATCCTGAAGCGTCACCGTCTGGTTGGCGGTGTCGAGACTGCGGACAGCCGTTCCGAGCAGCAGCGCGATGTCGTTCTCCTCGTAGAACTCTCGCGGCTTGAGCGCAGTGTCGTCCATCTCGCTGCGCAGAACCTGCTTGGACAGCGGCGGCCGGTCGTACGGCAGGTGCACCTCGTCACCGACGATCGTGATCGACCCGTCGAACCCCGATCGGCGGAGTTGCTCGGCGGTGCGCGCCGCCGCCAATCCCCCGCCCACGATGACTACCCGCTTGCTCATTTAAGTTTTCATACACCATCGGGCCCTTCGGTTTCAGGGCCTCGTCCTGTCGATGAGGTTCGACAACACGACGATGCTCTCGCTGCGCTCGATGTCGGCGCTGGAACGGATGCGCTCGAGGGCCTCCTCCAAGTGCTGCATGTCGCGGGCCAGTACGTGCAGGATCGCGTCGGAGGTGCCGGTGACGGTCGCGGCGCTGAGGACCTCGGGGATGTCCACCCACGCCGCACGGAGTCGTTCGGGTGCAATGGTGCCGTGGCAGAACACCTGCACGTAGGCCTCGGTGTTCCAGCCCAGCGCGTTGCGGTCGACGACCGTGGTAAACCCTTTGATCACACCGCGGTCCAGCATCCGGTCCACGCGACGCTTGACCGCCGGCGCCGACAAATTCACCTTCTCGCCGATCTCGGCGAAGGTGGCCCTGGCGTGCTCGGCCAGCTCGGCCAGGATGCGTTCGTCGATGTAGTCCAAGCTGTCCATGAGGTCGAGCCTCTCTCGTTCGCACAACAAATCCGCAGTTTCGGCGTCAACGCACAATAGATTGTTGCCTAGCGTGCAATATATATCGATTGATTGCGCGACAGCTCGGAAATATCGTAGGTCTATGACGGAGTACGCATTCGCCGCGGGTGACGCGCCGTCGCGGCGCCGCCCCCGCACGCCGTCTCCACGCCGCTACGCGATGACCCCGCCCGACTTCTTCGCCGTCGAGTACGCCATCAACCCGTGGATGGACGTGACCACGCCGGTGAACCGGCTCACCGCCGCCAGGCAGTGGGAGTCGCTCTGCGAGACCTACCTGAGTCTCGGTCACCAAGTCGACCTGGTTCGCCCGGAGGCCGGCCTGCCCGACATGGTGTACGCCGCCAACGGCGGCTTCGTCGCCGGCGACACCGCCGTGCCGGCGCGTTTCAAGTTCGCCGAACGCGCCCCGGAAGCCGTCGCCTACTCGGCCTGGATGCGGCAGCAGGGCTACCGCGTCGCACCGACTCGGCACGTCAACGAGGGACAGGGCGACCTTCTGCTCGTGGGTGAAATGGTGTTGGCGGGCTACGGTTTTCGCACCGACATCCGCGCGCACGCCGAGATCGCCCGGATGCTGCGCATGCCGGTGGTCTCGCTGGAGTTGGTCGATCCGCGGTTCTACCACCTCGACACCGCGCTGGCCGTGCTCGACGACACGACGATCGCGTACTACCCGCCCGCTTTCAGCCGGGCCGCCCAGGGCCAGCTGCGGGTGCTCTTCCCCGATGCGCTCGTCGTCGGCAGCACCGACGCATACGTCCTCGGACTCAACGCGGTGTCCGACGGGTTTCATGTGGTATATCCCTCAACCGCAACGGGTTTCGCAGCACAGCTGCGCGACGCCGGTTTCGAGCCGGTCGGCGTCGAACTGTCCGAACTACTCAAGGGCGGCGGCTCGATCAAGTGCTGCACATTGGAGGTTCACCCGTGACGGTTGTCGACACCACCCCCGAGATCGCCGACGAGACACAGGCCGCGATCGCTGTCGAGAAGCGCCACGCGGCCCGCAACTACGCGCCACTGCCGGTGGTGGCAGCCAGCGCTGGGGGCGCGTGGATCGTCGACGTCGACGGCCGCCGGTATCTCGACTGCCTGGCCGGGTATTCGGCGGTGAACTTCGGACACCGCCACCCGGCCATCATCTCGACGGCCCACGCCCAACTCGACAGCGTGACGCTGGTCAGCCGGGCGTTTCACTCCGACCGCCTCGGCCCGTTCTGCAGAGCCCTGGCCGGGCTGTGCGGAAAGGACATGGTGCTGCCGATGAACAGCGGCGCCGAAGCCGTCGAAAGCGGCATCAAGGTCGCCCGGAAGTGGGGCACCGACGTCAAGGGCGTGCCCGCCGGCCGCGCGAACATCGTCGTGGCGGACAACAACTTTCACGGCCGGACCACCACGATCGTCAGCTTCTCGTCGGACCCGACGGCGCGGGATGGTTTCGGCCCGTTCACACCCGGGTTCCGGTCGGTTCCGTTCGGGGATGCCGCGGCGCTCGCGAGCGCGATCGACGACGACACCGTCGCGGTCCTGCTGGAACCGATTCAGGGTGAGGCCGGCGTCGTCGTGCCACCCGACGACTACCTGCCGGCGGTGCGGGCGCTGTGCACGGCGCACAACGTGCTGATGATTGCCGACGAGATCCAGTCCGGACTGGCGCGCACCGGCTACACCTTCGCGTGCGACCACTGGGGCGTGGTGCCTGACATGTACCTGCTGGGTAAGGCTCTGGGAGGCGGCGTGGTGCCACTGTCGGCGGTCGTCGCCGACGAGGACGTGCTCGGCGTGCTGCGTCCGGGCGAGCACGGCTCGACGTTCGGCGGCAATCCGCTGGCCACCGCCATCGGATCGACGGTGATCAGGCTGCTGGATACCGGCGAATTCCAGCGGCGGGCAAAGGATTTGGGCACTCAGCTGCACCAGCGGTTGCGGAGCTTGATCGGCGACGAGGTGGTGGCCGTGCGCGGCCTGGGCCTCTGGGCAGGAGTGGACATCGACCCGGCCTGCGGTACGGGCAAAGAGGTGAGTCTGCGCCTTGCCGAGCGGGGGGTGCTCGTCAAGGACACCCATGGCTCGACGCTGCGGTTCGCTCCGCCGCTGGTGATCACCGCGCGGGAGATCGATTGGGCGGTTGGTCAGTTCGCCGCCGTTTTGGGGAAACTGCGCTCATAATCGGCTAGTCATCGAACGAGGAGATCCCCATGACCGGCCCGTCGATAAACCTGACAGAACAGATGCTCAGGCGGCGGCCGGTCATCGGGGCCCCGGTGGCGCACGGGGCATCGGATCACCTCGAGCGCAGCATAGGGACGTTTCAGCTAACGATGTTCGGCGTCGGCGCGACGGTGGGCACCGGCATCTTCTTCGTGCTGTCGACGGCGGTGCCCGAAGCCGGCCCGGGTGTGATCATCTCGTTTCTGATCGCGGGCCTGGCAGCCGGGCTCGCCGCGATCTGCTACGCCGAGATGGCCTCGGCCGTACCGGTATCCGGCTCGACCTATTCCTATGCCTACACGACGCTGGGCGAGTTCGTTGCGATGGGCGTCGCGGCGTGCCTGCTGCTGGAGTACGGGGTGTCGACGGCTGCGGTCGCCGTCGGATGGAGCCAGTACTTGTCCAAGCTTCTCGAGAACATCTTCCAGGTCGCACTGCCGCACGCGATTTCGGCCGCACCGTGGGACAAGGCCAATCCCGGTGAACCGGACGCGTGGATCAACCTGCCCGCCGTCGTGCTGGTGGCCATGTGCGCGATGCTGCTGATCCGCGGCGCCAGCGAGTCGGCCAAGGTCAACGCGACGATGGTGGTGATCAAGCTCGGCGTGCTGATGATGTTCGCGGCGATCGCGTTCACCGCGTTCCAGACCGACCGGTTCGCCGACTTCGCCCCGTTCGGCTTCGGCGGGATCGGACTGGCCGCGGGCTCGATCTTCTTCTCCTACATCGGTCTTGACGCCGTCTCGACCGCCGGCGACGAGGTCAAAGACCCTCAGCACACCATGCCGCGCGCGATCATCGCCGCCCTGCTGATCGTGACGACTGTGTACGTGCTCGTCGCCGTCGCTGCGCTCGGCGCCCAACCATGGGACGAGTTCGAAGGGCAGGAGGCCGGCCTGGCGCTGATCCTCGACAACATCACCGGAAACATCGTCGGCAGCACGATTTTGGCTGCAGGAGCTGTGATTTCGATCTTCTCGGTGACGCTCGTGGTGATGTACGGCCAGACCCGCATCCTGTTCGCGATGGGCCGCGACGGGCTGCTGCCATCGGTTTTCGCCAAGGTGAACCCCCGCACCATGACACCCGTGTCCAACACCGTGATCGTCGCCGTCGTGGTGGCGATCCTCGCCGGCTTCTTGCCGCTGGACTACCTCGCCGACATGGTCTCCATCGGTACGCTCACCGCGTTCATCGTGGTGTCGCTCGGTGTGATCGTCCTGCGCGTGCGCGAACCGGATCTGCCCCGCGGATTCAAGGTCCCGTTCTATCCGGTCACACCCATCCTGGCGATTGCCGTGTGCGGCTACATCCTTTTCAGCCTGCGCTGGTACACCTGGATCGCGTTCAGCGCCTGGGTGGCCGTCGCCCTGATCTTCTATCTGGTGTGGAGCCGCCACCACAGCGCGCTCAACGACGGTGGTGACGGCGTCATTTCGACCGCGGCTGCCGGCGTCGAAGACGTCGAGGTCGTCATACCGCCGAAGGACCATCGGTGACTGTCGTCGTCGGCTATCTCGCAGGCAAGGGCGGGCTCGCGCCGTTGCACCTTGCGGTGGAAGCCGCCCGCACGTTGAAGACGTCGCTGACCGTCGCGACCATCGTGCCGCGGCCGTGGACCACGCCGTCGCCCGCGCGGATCGACGCCGAATATGCCCAGTGGGCAGAGCAATTGGCTGCCGACTCGGCGCGCGAGGCGCACCGCTACCTCGGCGGGCCTGCCCGGGGACTGGACTTGTCGTACCAGAAGTGGGCGCACCGGTCGGTGTCGGGCGGCTTGCTCGAAGTCATCGAATCTCTGGACGCCGACCTGTTGGTACTCGGCTCCTCTGCCAACGGCCAACTCGGCCAGGTGGTGGTCGGCTCGACGGCCGACCGGCTGCTGCACTCGTCGCCGGTGCCGGTGGCGATCAGCCCGCGAGGATACCGAGGCTCGCGCAAGGGAGCGCTCGCGCGCATCACGTGCGCCTACCCGGGCACACCCGAGTCCGTGCACGTCGTGCAGCGAGTTGCCGAGCTGGCGAAGAGGCTCGACGTACCGATGCGGGTGATCACGTTCGCGGTTCGCGGCCGCACGATGTTCCCACCCGAGGTGGGCCTGCACGCAGAGGACACGATCCTCGCGGCGTGGGCCACACATGCGCGAGAGCTCCTGGCGCAGTTGAAAACCGACGGCATCGTCACCGAAGACGTTGTGCTGCAGGTGGTTACCGGCAACGAATGGGGCGAGGCGCTCGACGCGGCGGAGTGGGAGGACGGCGAGCTGCTGGCTCTGGGTACGTCGCCGAGCGGCGGAATCGCCCGGGTGTTCCTGGGTTCTCGCGGAACGAAGATCGTCCGCCACAGCCCCGTGCCGGTGCTGGTGCTGCCGGGCTGATACTTCAGCCGAGCAGACACTAACTCGCACAATCCGGGCCTCGGTAACGCGATTCCGCGTCTGCTCGCGCCGAGAAGCTAGTACTTCAGCGCGCCCCGGTCCACCGGGATCTGCACGCCCGAGAGCGTCGCGGAGCCGTCGCCGGCGAGCCAGGCCACCACGTCGGCAACCTCTTCGGCCGCCATGAATTCATTGCGGTGCCGCTTGCCGCCGGGGTCGGTGGGGTGCACCGGCATCGGCGCGAAGCTGTGCAGGAAGCTCGGATGGTTCTTGAACAACTCCATCATCGCCTCCCGCTCGATCATCGGCGTGTCGATCGAATAGGGGTGGATGGAGTTCACCCGGATCCCGAACTCGCCGGCCTCCAGGGCCAGCGAATTCGTCAGCGCCACAAGGCCATGCTTGGACGCCGCGTAGTGACCGTTGCCCGGAGTGGCCTTCAACCCGGCCGACGAGCTGACGATGATGATCGAGCCGCCGTTGCCTGCCTCGATCATCGCCGGAACGGCCGCGCGGATAGTGCGCCACGTGCCCGTCAGGTTCACGTCGATCACGGTGTCCCACTGCTCGTCGGACAGCTCCCACAGCCGGCCCCAGCTCAGCACTCCGGCGTTGGCGACCAAGATGTCCAACCGCGCGAACTGCTCGACGCCGTCGGCCACCACCTGGCGCAGCGCAGCACCGTCACGGATGTCGACGTGACGCGCCAGGATCTTTCGGCCCGCCGCCTCGACGCCGCGGACGGTCTCGTCGAGCTCTTCCGGGGTGGCCAGTGGGTAGGTGATCGACGGGCCGATCGGCGCGCAGATGTCGATGGCGATGATGTCGGCGCCCTCGTTGGCCAGCCGTATCGCATGCGCACGGCCCTGTCCGCGCGCAGCGCCGGTGACGAACGCGACGCGCCCTTCAAGTGATCCAGCCACGCGCTCAGGCTAGCAGCGAAACTGAAACGTGTTCTAGCGAGGCTTGACGGCGATCACCGCGATCGCCGCGAGGTTCTGCCGGTGCTTGCGGAAGGTACTGCGCATCCCTCGCACCCGGGCCCGTGCGTCGGCGTCGCGCAGCACGTTGGCGACGAACCGCAGGGTGCGTGCCGGGCCTTCGTCGGCGATCAGGCGGCGCGGTTCCAGCAGCGCCATCGGTGCGAAAGATGTTGTCTTGACGTCGAATCCCGCGGTGGTGAGCAGCTTCGCCCATTCTGCACCGGTCAGCGGTCGCGCGTTGACCTTGATCGAGCGCGCGAGCGCCGTGCGGATCTCGGTCTTGACCGCGTCGTCGACGCCGTCCGGTGTGAGCGCAAGCTCGTGGATCGCGTATCGGCCTCCGGGGCGCAGGACGCGGAACGCCTCGGCCACGATTTCGGCTTTGTGCGCGTCGGTCTGCATCGTCAGCATCGCTTCGCCGATGACGACGTCTGCACTGGCGTCGGGCATTCCGGTGGCGGACGCGTTGCCGCGGACCACGTTCCCGTCGTCGCCGACGGCCCGCCGGGTCAACTCGACGGCGTTTTCGTCCGACTCGACCCCGACGTAGCTGTGTGGGTGACGAGCAAGAACCGACCGCGCGGTCTTACCCAGTCCGGGCGCTAACTCCAGCACGTCCACGCCGGTCAACTCGGCGTCGGTGAGCATCTGCTCGGTCAGTTCCCGGCCGCCGGGGCGCAGCACCCGCTTGCCGAGCCGTGCCAGCAGCCAATGGCCAGGCAGGTGCGCGGCGTCGCGGTCTGCCATCGGCAACGTGGTGTCGCCGGTATCTCGAACCTTGTCCTGCACCCTCGCCACCTCTCATCGCCCGCTTTTGTTAGGTTAGCCTAACACAAGCGGCGAATGGGTGGTCGCCCGGCCTCAGATCTCCGAGATGATCTGCGAACGCTTGGCTTTGTACTCGTCCTCGGTCACCGCCCCTGTCGCGCGCAACGTCTCCAGCTCCTGCAGGCGTTGCGAGATCGACGGTTCGGGAGGAGTGAAGCTCGGCGCAGGGGACGGAGCAGCTGGAGCCGCGACCGGAGCGGGCGCGGGCTGCGCCTGCTGGGCAGCGGCGCGCCGCACGATCGCCTGAATCTGTTGGCGCAGGACGGGGTTGGACCGGATGTCGACCATGCGGTTCAACGGAATACCGTTGGCCTTCAACAGCTGCAGGATCTCCATCAGCGGGCCGGCCTGTCCGGACAGGTCGTAGGTCCTGTTGTCCTCGGCGACGGTGAACTGCGCGGGCACCAGGCCATTGACCAAAGCGCTTCGCTCCCAGTCGATCTGGTACTCATTGGTCGCCGGGTCGACCAGTGCGACGAGTTTGCGTGCATTGAAGTTGCCCATACGGGTGACCGAGGCGATGACGCGATCCTGGGTGTCGAACGGTGTGATGCCTGGGCCTTCGATGTGCAGGTCGAGCTTGATCAGCGGCTGATCGTTGATGCGCGTGCCGGTTTCACCCATGCCGGTGATGTGGGCCAGCGCCAGCACCCCGCTCTGTTCGAGGGCGGCCGTCTTCGAGGCGGACCTGGCGCCCCAGTTGGCCAGTGCCAGCGCGGCCAGCACATCGAGCGCCGTCAGGAACAGCCCGACCCAGAACATCCAGCCAAGCTGCTCCCGGCCGAACGGCACGAAGAAATACACGACCAGAAAGATCGGCCCGACCAATCCACCGCACAGCAGGACCATCAACTGCGCTTTGACGTATCGCGCGAACATCGGCATGCTCCTCGCCTCACCGGCCCCCATCGCGTGTCAGATTAACGCCGAACATGGGCGTTCGCTGCGATTGCGCGCTCGCCGGGGCACGAGTCCGTCGTGAGGTCGGTCGCTGCGTCAGCGCAGGAGTCGATGCGCTCACCTTGGACACTGGGAGCACGCACTGCATCGTCGCGAACGTGAACTGGTTGCGGCGACACGCCGATGCCGACCGCAGCCAGTTCACACTCGCGAAAACACAAGCGGCGCCCACCCTTTCGGGTGAGCGCCGCTCGCGCGTTGGAACTACTTGTTGATCTTGGTGACCCGGCCGGCGCCGACGGTACGGCCGCCCTCGCGGATCGCAAACCGCAGGCCCTCGTCCATCGCGACGGGCTGGATCAGCTTCACCGAGATGACCGTGTTGTCACCGGGCATCACCATCTCGGTGCCCTCCGGCAGCGTCACCACACCGGTCACATCGGTGGTGCGGAAGTAGAACTGCGGACGGTAATTGTTGAAGAACGGCGTGTGCCGGCCGCCCTCGTCCTTGGACAGGATGTAGACCTGGCCCTCGAACTCGGTGTGCGGCGTGGTGGTGCCGGGCTTGATCACGACTTGGCCGCGCTCGACGTCCTCACGCTTGATACCGCGCAGCAGCAGACCGACGTTGTCACCGGCCTGGCCCTGGTCGAGCAGCTTGCGGAACATCTCCACACCGGTGACGGTCGTCTTCATGCTGGTCGGCTTGATGCCGACGATCTCGACTTCCTCGTTCACGTTGACCACGCCACGCTCGACGCGACCGGTGACCACGGTGCCGCGGCCGGTGATCGTGAACACGTCCTCGACGGGCATCAGGAACGGCTTGTCGGTCTCGCGGACCGGATCCGGGATCGACTCGTCGACGGCGTCCATCAACTCCACGATCGACTCGACCCACTTCTCGTCACCCTCGAGCGCCTTGAGCGCCGAGACACGGATGACCGGGGCCTCCTCGTCGAACTCCTGGTTGGCCAGCAGCTCGCGGACCTCCAGCTCGACGAGCTCGAGCAGCTCCTCGTCGTCGACCGCGTCGGCCTTGTTCAGCGCTACCAGGATGTAGGGCACGCCGACCTGGCGGGCCAGCAGCACGTGCTCGCGGGTCTGCGGCATCGGGCCGTCGGTGGCGGCGACCACCAGGATCGCACCGTCCATCTGGGCGGCGCCGGTGATCATGTTCTTGATGTAGTCGGCGTGGCCCGGGGCGTCGACGTGCGCGTAGTGACGCTTCTCGGTCTGGTACTCCACGTGGGAGATGTTGATCGTGATGCCGCGCTGACGCTCCTCAGGCGCATTGTCGATCTGGTCGAATGCGCGCGACTCGTTCAAATCGGGATACTTGTCGTGCAGAACCTTTGTGATCGCTGCAGTCAGCGTCGTCTTGCCGTGGTCAACGTGACCAATGGTCCCGATGTTGACGTGCGGCTTCGTCCGCTCGAACTTCGCCTTCGCCACTGTGTTGTCCTCCTGGACTTCTGTTGGTGCTTACTTATAGAAGCAGTTGTTGATCTTTTCAGTTGTGTGGTCGCGCCAAGACGGCGGGGTTATGCCCCGGTCGCTTTAGCGATGATCTCCTTCGACACGTTCGCCGGAACCTCGGCGTACGAGTCGAACACCATGGAGTAGTTCGCCCGGCCCTGGGTCTTCGACCGAAGGTCGCCGACGTAGCCGAACATCTCCGACAGCGGCACATGTGCCTTGACGACGCGGGCACCGCCGCGCTCCTCCATGGCCTGGATCTGACCACGGCGGGAGTTCAGGTCGCCGATCACATCACCCATGTAATCCTCGGGTGTCGTGACCTCGACGGCCATGATCGGTTCCAGGATCACCGGCTGGGCTTGTGCCGCAGCCTTTTTCAGTGCCTGAGAGCCGGCGATCTTGAATGCCATCTCCGACGAGTCCACGTCGTGGTACGCGCCGTCGAGCAGCGTGACCTTGAGGTTGACCAGCGGGTAGCCGGCCAGCACGCCGTACTGCATCGCGTCCTGCGCCCCGGCGTCCACTGACGGGATGTACTCGCGCGGGATCCGGCCGCCGGTGACCTTGTTCTCGAACTCGTAGGTGGCCCCGTCCTCGCCGTGGAACGGCTCGATCGAGATGATCACCTTCGCGAACTGGCCCGAGCCACCCGTCTGCTTCTTGTGGGTGAACTCGACCTTGTCCACCATCCGGCGGATCGTCTCCTTGTACGCCACCTGCGGCTTGCCGACGTTTGCCTCGACCTTGAACTCGCGGCGCATGCGGTCCACCAGGATGTCCAGGTGCAACTCACCCATGCCGCCGATGACGGTCTGGCCGGTCTCGGTGTCCTGGTGCACCTTGAAGGTCGGATCCTCCTCGGCGAGCTTCTGGATCGACAGGGAGAGCTTCTCCTGGTCGCTCTTGGTCTTGGGCTCGATGGCCACCTCGATCACCGGATCGGGGAACGTCATCGACTCCAGCACGACCTGGTTGTTCGGGTCGCTCAGGGTGTCACCGGTGGTGGTGTCCTTGAGTCCGATCACCGCGTAGATGTGGCCCGCGGACGCCGTGTCCACCGGGTTCTCCTTGTTGGAGTGCATCTGGAACAGCTTGCCCAGCCGCTCCTTCTTGCCCTTGGTCGCGTTGATGACCTGAGAACCGGAGTCGACCTTGCCTGAGTAGACGCGGACGTAGGTCAGCTTGCCGAAGAACGGGTGCGTGGCGACCTTGAAGGCGAGCGCGGAGAACGGCTCGTCGGTCGACGGGCTTGCGGATGACCTCTTCGTCTTCCTTGCCCGGCGCGTGCCCTATGGCGGCTGGGACGTCCAGCGGCGACGGCAGGTAGTCGACCACCGCGTCGAGCATGGGCTGCACGCCCTTGTTCTTGAACGCGCTGCCGCACAGCACCAGGTAGGCCTGCGACGTGATCGTCAGCTTGCGCAGGGCGACTTTGATCTCGTCGACGCTGAGTTCCTCACCGCCGAGGTACTTCTCGAGCAAGGCGTCGTCGGTCTCGGCAACGGCCTCGAGCAGCTTCGTGCGGTATTCGTCGGCCTTCTCGGTCAGTTCGGCCGGGATGTCGATGGTGTCGTAGGTTTCACCGAGCTTGGTCTCGCCGCGCCACACCTTGGCGTTCATCTCGACCAGGTCGACGACGCCCTCGAAGCCCCCCTCGGAGCCGATCGGCAGCTGGATCGGGATGACGTTCGCGCCCAGGCGGTCTTGCATGGTTTTCACCGAGAAGTAGAAGTCGGCGCCGATCTTGTCCATCTTGTTGACGAAACAGATCCGCGGGACGTCGTACTTGTCGGCCTGACGCCACACCTGCTCGGACTGCGGCTCCACGCCCTCCTTGCCGTCGAACACGGCGACGGCGCCGTCGAGCACGCGCAGGCTGCGCTCCACCTCGACGGTGAAGTCGACGTGCCCGGGGGTGTCGATCAGGTTGATCTGATGGTCTTTCCAGAACGTCGTGGTGGCAGCCGAGGTGATCGTGATACCCCGCTCCTGCTCCTGCTCCATCCAGTCCATGGTGGCGGCACCGTCGTGCACCTCGCCGATCTTGTAGCTGATGCCGGTGTAGTAGAGGATGCGCTCGGTTGTCGTGGTCTTGCCGGCGTCGATGTGCGCCATGATGCCGATGTTGCGGACCTTGCTCAGGTCTGTCAGCACGTCCTTCTGTGCCACGGAAGTCTCACTCTTTTCGGTTGCTCGGTTGCTGTTGTCGTCACGCCCGGCGGCCGCGGTGTTGGATGTCGCCGCCGCAGCGGCTCCCGCGCACCGATGCTCTCACCAGCGGTAGTGCGCGAAGGCCCGGTTCGCCTCGGCCATCTTGTGGGTGTCCTCGCGTCGCTTGACGGCGGCACCCAGGCCATTGCTGGCATCGAGGATCTCGTTGGCCAGGCGCTCGACCATGGTCTTCTCACGGCGCGCCTTGGAGAAGCTGACCAGCCAGCGCAGTGCCAGCGTGACCGACCGATCCGGGCGCACCTCCACCGGCACCTGATAGGTGGCGCCACCGACACGTCGGCTGCGGACCTCCAGGGCCGGCTTGACGTTGTCGAGCGCGCGCTTGAGGGTGACCACGGGATCGGTGCCGGTCTTGTCGCGAGCCTGTTCGAGCGCACCATAAACAATGCGTTCGGCCAGCGATTTCTTCCCGTCCAGCAGGACTTTGTTGACCAATTGGGTGACCAGCTGCGACCCGTATACCGGGTCGTTGACCAGCGGACGCTTGGGCGCGGGTCCCTTGCGCGGCATCAGCTCTTCTCCTTCTTGGCGCCGTAGCGGCTGCGGGCTTGCTTGCGGTTCTTCACACCCTGGGTGTCCAGCGAGCCGCGGATGATCTTGTAGCGCACACCGGGCAGGTCCTTCACACGACCGCCGCGCACCAGCACCATCGAGTGCTCCTGCAGGTTGTGGCCCTCACCCGGGATGTAGGCGGTGACCTCGACCTGGCTGGTCAGCTTCACGCGCGCGACCTTGCGAAGCGCCGAGTTCGGCTTCTTCGGGGTCGTCGTGTACACGCGCGTGCACACGCCGCGGCGCTGCGGGCTGCCCTTGAGCGCCGCGGTCTTCACCTTGGCGATCTTGTCGGTACGCCCCTTGCGGACCAGCTGCTGGATGGTTGGCATCTACCGGCTTTCTCTGTCGCGTCTTCTTCTTTTAGGTCTCTCGTACTGCGGTTTTGCCCTGCTCGGTCACCCCGAGGCCGGGCGTGTCGCATGCGCCCGCCGCGGCGTTGGACCGTGACATCGTGGACATACGAATTCGCCCGGCGTGCAGGCATGCGTCACCGCAAGCGCCTTATCTGCCAGGCACGGACGACCACGATACCAGGGCCGGCGCAGTCGAAACAAACTCGTCGACCAGCCTCAAGTGCTGGTCAAGCGGGCTTCGGGCTACCGCCTCTGCATTCCGGCCGCCAGCCGCAGCACCATGTCGGAGAACACCGCGTCGACGTCGATGCCGGCCATCACGCCCGTCATCTCCAGCAACACGAACCCGTGCAGCGCCGCCCAGAACTCCAGCGCCGCATAGAACGCGTCCTCGCCGTCCAGGCCATAGGAGGCCAGCACCGCGATCACCGGCTCGGCCGCAGCCCGCGCGACGGCGGTGAACTCGGGGTCGTCGCCGCCGTCCAGCGGCATCCGGGTGAACGCCGAATACCGGCCCGGGTGGTGATGCGCGTAGCTCCGGTAGGCCCCGGCCATCACCAGCACGGCGTCGTCGCGGGTGCGGCCCTGACCGACGGTGCCAAGCATCTCGATGATGTCGCCGACCACCCGCTTGCGCACCGATCGGCGCAGGTCATCGAGGCTGCTGACATGGTTGTACAGCGACGGTCCCTTGGTGCCCAGCTGGGCGGCGAGCGCGTTGATCGTCAGCGCGTCCCAGCCTTCGCGGTCGAGGAAGGTCAGCGCGGCGTTGACGATGACGTCGCGGCTCAGCTTGGTCGACCGCCCTGACCCGCGAGCCGCTGCCATGGCCGGAACTCTAGCCCGTCGGTTACAGCCAACGGTCAGTTGACGCGGTCCTGCGACAGCTGCGCCAGGTTGCCGACGACCGCGCACAGCGGCGGCAGCGAGCCCGGGTTCACGGTCTGGATCGACCACGTTATGACGTCGCCGCCCTTGGCGACGTAGATGCTGCAGGCGTTATCGTCAGAGGCCCGAAAGCCGGTGTTGCCGTCGATCGACACCTCGGTGATCTCCCGGCCGGCCTTGCGTTCCAGCGTCCGCTCGGCGTCCAGGTCGCTGCCGCGGTACCACCACGTCGAAATCCCCATGCCGGCCCCGAACGAGCCGATCATCGATTTCTCCTGCCAGAAGCAGCCGGCATCGCCGACGACGACCTTGTCGAACTTCCCCGCGCCGGCTGCGGTGTTGACGTCGGCGTCGGAGACGAGGTTGCAGTCGCCGCTGCGGAATCCCTCGGCGGTGGCGGGTGGGGGCGCTGAAGCAGACTGCGGCACCGCGCACGCCGCTGCAACCGCCGCAGTCGACAGGAGCAGCAGTGGTATCAGCCTGAAACCGCTCATCACATGTCCGACGACAGGGTTCTGGACAGCAGAGTCTGCGCCACCTGGCACGGATCCGCCGGCGGGTCACCGCGAAACTGGACCCACCAGCTCGCCACTCCGGGCGCGGTGTCGGCGGTGGCCGCGCAGGCGCTGCCTGTCACCGAGCGACGGGCCAGGAACGCTCGACGACGCTCCACCACGACGTCGGTGATCTGCGCCGCGTTCGCTTCGGCCAGTTCCCGCTCCCGATCGAAGCTGCCGGTTTCGAACCAGGAGAAGGTGAGATCGACGGTGGTCGACTGGCGCATCAGCACGTATTGGCACACCGCCCCGCTGTACGGCCGGACCAAGTCGTCGGCGCCGACGATCTCCTGCACTGTGCTGTCGTGGAGCAGTCCGCAGCGGTCATCGGTGTATCCGTAGCCGCGCGCCGTCGTGGTCCCGGACTCGACGACGCGCTGCGGCGAGCCGGTGACGGTGCGGGAGCAGCCGACGACCGTCATGGCCGCCGAGGCAACCATGACCGCAGCCACCGGGCCACGCCAGTTCACCGCTCACACCGTACCGACGCGGGTTTGGGTTGGCGACTGGGCGCGGAGGCGGCCAACAGCTACCGCGCCCGCACGCCGGCCAGTACGCTTTGCGGGTCGGGACATGCGAATAGGGGCGACGATGACGCGAACCACTGCATGTTGTGCCGCTGCTGCGTGCGTGATCTCCGCGGCGGTCGGGATGCCGACGGCGAACGCGCGCGGGGAGGGCGATACCCACATCACGGGCGTCGGCCAAGAGCTCACGATCGACTGCAACAACGCGACGCTGTTCGTGAACGGTTCGTGGAACGTCATCAACGCCACCGGGGTCTGCTACGCGGTGACCATGCAGGGCTCCGGCAACGTCGTGGTCGCCGACACCGTCACCGACGACATCACCGTGTACGGCTACGACCAGACCGTGATGTTCCACAACGGCGACCCCTACATCCTGGACCGCGGACGCGAACTCGGCATGACGAACAGAATCGACCGCGTGCCGGCCTGACGATCGGCCACGTTCGGTGGTGCAGTAAGTGCCGCGCCAGAATCCCTGCGCCGTCACCAGAACACGCTGTCGTCCGACGGACAGGACGAAGCCGTGGTTGCCGTACGTCTCGCAGCGCACGGTGTCCTGGGAGGTGACTGCGCAGGTGGCGCCCCAGTTCTGCAACCGTTTGCCGACCGGTAGCACGTCGACGTCACGGGTGAACGATGGAGTGTCTGAGTGGCGGTATTCGGCTGGGCCCCAGCTGATGACGACGATCTGGTTGGCACCGGGCGGAGCGTCGGAGGCCACCGCGTCGCAACCGACCGGGCCGCCGTTCGGCCCGATGCCGCACGCCCGCCCGTCGGGTGTCTTGAAGAAAGCCCAGTAGAAGTCTTTGGGCGTCGTGTAGTTGCCCTCCGCGAGCGGGTAGCTTCTGATGTCGTCCCCGGGTGGCGTGGTGTCGTCCCCGGGTGGCGCGGCGGCAGCCGGGGCGGCTGAGATCACCATGCCGCCGAACCCGGCCAGCAACCACCCGCCGCATGAACGGATCACGGAGCTCACGGCAGGCCTACGCAGACGCGCCGTGCCGGCCGGCACCGCCGGCGAATCGCCCTGCGCCTTCGAGCGCTTCGGCCGCCACCTGTGACAGGCTGCCGAACTCGAAGTCGATCGCGTCTTTCTCGGACGTGCCCCACTGGTTGAGCATCGACAGCCGATCGGCGCGCATGCACTGCTGTGGCAGCGCGGCAAGCTCGGCCGCGAGCTCCTCCGCGGCTCGGCGCGCTTGGCCTTTCGGCACGACGCGGTTGGCCAGCCCCATCGCGTGGGCCTCGGCCGCTTCGACCGGCCGGCCGGTCAGGATCATGTCCATGGCCCGGCTCTGTCCGATCAGCCTCGGCAACCGGATCGTTCCGCCGTCGATCAGCGGAACGCCCCAGCGGCGGCAGAACACCCCGAACACGGCCCCTTCCTCGGCCACCCGCAGATCGCACCACAGCGCCAACTCCAGTCCCCCGGCGACGGCGAACCCGCTCACCGCCGCAATCACCGGCTTGGACAACACCATTCGCGTCGGGCCCATCGGCCCTGGGCCGGTGCGGTGGGTCTGGTTGGTCTCCGGTGTGCCGAACGCCTTGAGATCCGCACCGGCGCAGAAGGTTCCGTTGTCGCCCCACAGCACCGCCACCGATGCGGAGTCGTCGGCGTCGAACTCCTCGAACGCAGCGACGAGTTGAGCGGCCGTCGGCCCGTTGACCGCGTTGCGCGCCGCCGGACGGTTGATGATCACCGTCGTCACGGGACCTTGCCGTTCGACCCGTACTTCGTCGCTCATGATGACGCCTCCACTAGTTGTCGGGCGGGATACCGACGCGCCGCGAGCTCGTCGGCGAACTGGAAGTAGCTGTCCCGCAACGCCGCCGCGGGCCAGGTATCCGGCAGCAGCTCATCGGGCAGGACCGGGTCGGTGAGCAGGTGCCGCACCATCCCGGCGGCGGCGACGAAGCGGCCGGGCGTGTCGGCGGCTCTGGTCATGGCCTGCAGCAACCGCTTGGCCGTGCGCGCCCACCCCGTCAAGTCCCACAACTTCTTCGCCAGCCCGGCGGGGTCGTCATCACGGGCCTGCAGCAGCCGCACCCTGGACGTCACCTCCGTGGGCAGCGCCACCTCGAGGTTGTCCGGGCGCAGCCACACACCTTCGCGAAGCTCCCCGAAGCGGTTCTGCTGCAAAGTCGTTCGCAACGCGGCGCGGGTTCGCGGGTCGACGCCGACGCTGGTGATCACCAACGTCGTCCATGTGCCGTCCCATGGCTTGAGCTGTGGTCGCATCGCGTCGTCCTGACGGCGCTGGCGCGCCAGCAGCCGGTCCGACAGCCGGTATCCGTCGGCCGAGCGCACCAGGTCGCCGGTACTGACCAGCCGGGTCAGCGCCACCCGCACGGTCGACTCCTTGAGACCGAATTCGGCCGTGAGACTCAGTAGTTCGGCCGTCGTCGCCCATGCCGGATGCGCCCCTAACAGCACGCTGAGCACCACGGAGCGTGCCGTCATCCGGGCGAGCGTCTTGGCCATCTCAGACCTGTGACGCGCGTCGTCCGTGGTCGCCGAACGGCTCGTCGCGCCGGCGCACCGCATCGCGGAACCCGTGCTCGCGGGCTTGTGCGACGAAGTCGTGACCCTCGGGCGTGTGCCGCGCGATCCCGTCGAAGATCGTCGAGATCATCGCGCTGTTGGCCGTGCCCTGTTGGTACAGCGCACTGTTCATCGCGAGCTTCACCATGATCAACTGGTTGACCGGTACGGCGGCGATGCGCTGCACCAGCCGCTCGGTGCGATCGTCGAGGTCCTTCGCGTCAGGCGCTTCGACGGCCAGTCCCCACTCGGCCGCCTGCGCTCCGGTGATGCAATCACCGGTCAGCAGAAGGCGTTTCGCGCGCTGGTCGCCGAGCCGGTGCGCCCACATACCGGCCGCCGGCACTCCCCAGACCCGGGTCGGCGGATAACCGATCTTGGCGTCCGCTGCGGCGATCACCTGGTCGGCGTGCAGCGCGATGTCGGTGCCGCCGGCCACGCAGTAGCCGTGGATCTTCACGACGGTCGGCTTGTCGGCGTGCATCAGGCTGGAGAAGCCACGGACGAACCGGCTCATCATCTGGTAGTCGATCATGGGGTCCCACGGCCGATCCGGTAGGTGGTTGATCGCCTGCGTCTTGCCGTCGAGCACCGTGCCCTTGTAGACGCTGCCGCCGCCGGCCGACGACGACCCCTCGGCGTAGGCACTGAGATCGAAACCGGCGCAGAATCCTTCGCCCCGGCCGGACACGAGGATCACGTGCACGTTCGGATCGAGGTCGGCGCGCTCGACCAGAGCCGACAACTCCAGCGGGGTGTCGGCGACGATCGCGTTGCCTTTTTCGGGACGGTTGAACGTGATTCGGGCCACCCGGTCGGTGACCTCGTAGGTCATCGTCTTCAAGTTGTCGAAGTCGACCGGCCGGATCGAGTGGGTCATCCCTTGACCAGCGCCCGCTCGAGGATCGGCGCAAGGTCCAGCCCGGTGGGCAGCGTGCCGAAGGCACCACCCCACTGCCCGCCGAGCCGAGACGCGAGGAACGCTTCGGCGACTGCCGGATGGCCGTGCCGCACCAGCAGCGACCCCTGCAGCGCGAGGCAGATGTCCTCGGCGACCTGGCGGGCCCGGTACTGAATGGTCTCGAGGTCCTCCAGTTGCGGCCTCAGCGCGTCCACGTGCGCGTCGAGGCGGCGGTCCTGGCCCGCGGTCCTGGCGAGTTCGTCGAACAACACCTCGACGCATTCAGGGCGAGTTGCCATGGCGCGCAACGTGTCCAGTGCGCTGACGTTGCCCGAGCCCTCCCAGATGCCCATCAGCGGCGCCTCTCGGTACAGCCTCGGCATGCCGGAGTCCTCCACGTAGCCGTTGCCGCCCAGGCACTCCATCGCCTCGGCCGCGTGCGGGGTCGCACGCTTGCAGACCCAGTACTTGCTGGCCGCCAAGCCGATGCGTCGCAGCAGGGCTTCCGTTTCGTCGCCCCGGATCGCGTTGTCGGTGGCGCCGGCCATCCTCATCGCGACGATGGTCGCGGCTTCGGCTTCCACCGCAAGGTCGGCGAGCACGTTGCGCATTAGCGGCTGATCGATCAGGTAGGCGCCGAACGCTTTTCGATGCTGAGCATGGTGGATGGCGCGGGTGAGGCCGTTGCGCATGCTGGTGGCGCTGCCCAGCGTGCAGTCGAGCCGGGTCAGGTTGACCATCTCGATGATGGTCGACACGCCGCGGCCCTCCTCGCCCACCAGCCAGGCGGTCGCGGCGTCGTACTCGACCTCGCTGGACGCGTTGGCGTGGTTGCCGAGCTTATCCTTCAAGCGCTGCAACAACATTCGGTTCCGGCTGCCGTCGGGCAGGATCCGCGGCAGGAAGAAACAGCTTAGGCCGCCGGGCGCCTGGGCGAGCACCAGGAAGATGTCGCACATCGGCGCGGACGTGAACCACTTGTGTCCGGTGAGGCTGTACGTTCCGTCGGCGTTGGGTGTCGCCTGGGTGGTGCCGGCGCGCACGTCGGAGCCACCCTGCTTCTCGGTCATCGACATCCCGGCGGTGATACCGGCCTTGGTCGTCGCCAGCTTCAGTTCGGGGTCGTATTCGCGGCTGGTCAAAAGCGGCTCGTAGGTGGCGGCGAGTTCAGGGCTGTGACGCAGCGCGGGCACCACCGCGTACGTCATCGAGATGGGGCAGATGTGTCCGGGCTCGGGCGTCCACACCGACGTCTTGGCCGCGCGAACGACGTGCGAACCTGGCCGGTCGTCGGCCCAGGGCGCCGCATGCAGGCCATGACCGATCGCGACGCGCATCAGCTCGTGATACGCCGGGTCGTACTCGATTTCGTCGATGCGATGGCCGTACGTGTCGTGGGTCCGCAGGATCGGGCGGTGACGGTCGGCGAGCTCGCCCCACCGCTGGGCCTGTTGCGATCCGGACAGGGCGCCGAGTTCGGTGACCTCGTCGAGGCCCCACTGGCCGCCCTCGCGGATCAGCGCCTCGACCAGAGCCGGCGAGGTGGCGGGGTTGTAGTTCTCGAGAGGAGGGACCTGGTTGGTGACGATGTGCGTGTCAGGCATACCCGCAATGTTACATTTTCCTGACAGCTGCACAAGATGCGTAATACCCTCGCTCCCGCGTTCCTCGGCCGGACGACGATGCTTTTGCCCGACTCATAGCGACAACTGTGTTTCCGCAGTTTGCGGGGCCAACAAGACATAATCGATTAGCGACAACTGAAACGCGTCCGTGCAGGTCAACGGCCTGTCGCTAAGATGCGAGCAAACAGAGGTATGCCCGGGGCCGGTGACAGATGAGACTGCTGTGACCTCAGGCCGCGCGGGGATGCGCCGCGAAGAACTCCCAGAGCCGCTGCGTCGCGAATGACGACCACTCGTGCCTGCCGCCCTCGACTGTGACCAGCATGACGCTGCGGTTGTCAGGGCACGTGGCGGCTGACGTCGTCACCGGCCCGTCGGTGGTGACGACGGGCTCGCCGCACTGGTCGACCCTGCGCCAGAACGCGTTGACGTCGGGCACGGGTGGGCCGTTGACGTGCGCGACGCCTTCGCCTTCTTCACCGTCGTAGCGGATCAAGTGGTCGGCGGTGCCGTGGATGTGCATCACCGACGTGGGGTGAGGCGACGGGCAAGGGTCCAGTTGGGTGGCCGAGTCGGGGCCGATCGCGGCGAACTTGTCGCTGTTGCAGGCCAGCGCGTAGCTCATCATGCCGCCGTTGCTGATGCCGGTCGCATAGATCCGCGACTGGTCGATGCCGATGCCTCGGCTCACCTCTTCGACCATCGCCGTGATGAAGGCGACGTCGTCGATTCCGTCCCGGCTGGGCCGACCGCAGCAGCCGTGCACGTTCCACGCTCGGGCGATTCCGTCGGGGTAGGCCACCACGAATTTGGCGCTTTCCGCCAATTCGTCCCAGCCGTAGGCGCGTTCGGCTTGCTCTCCGGTTCCGAAGCCGCCGTGCAACATCACCACCAGCGGCGCCGAGGCAGGCAGGCCGGCCGGCTTGTGCACTCGATACGAGCGATACAGCCCCCCGACGTTGATCGAGTGCGAGGTGCTGCCCTCCGGGAACTCGTCCTTCGGTTCCGCGGTGCCGCGGGGGGACGGCGAGCAAGCCGTGAGCGCTGCCACGGCGACCAGCAGGGCGAGCACTCGCATGCCACCACCGTACGGACCGAAGCTGAGAGACCCGGGAAGAAGAGAAGAGCCCCGGCACGTGGCCGGGGCTCTTCTCTAACCTGACTAGCGGTAGTCGCTGTAGCCGTAGTCGTCCAGCGGCACCGCGGCGCCGGTGGCCTGCCCGAAGTCGGGGCTGTAGTACTGATCCTCGTAGGACGGGATCGTGTACGCGGCGGCCCGCGCCTCTTCGGTCGGCTGCACCTGGATGTTGCGGTACCGGTTGATGCCGGTGCCGGCCGGGATCAGCTTGCCGATGATCACGTTCTCCTTCAGACCGTTCAGCTTGTCGCTGCGGCAGTTGATCGCCGCATCGGTCAGCACTCGCGTGGTCTCCTGGAACGACGCCGCCGACAGCCACGAGTCGGTGGCCAGCGACGCCTTCGTGATGCCCATCAGCACCGGACGGCCGGCCGCAGGCTCCCCGCCCTCGGCAACCACCCGCCGGTTCTCGGCCTCGAACTCCGAGCGCTCCGTCAGCGAACCGGGCAGGAACTCCGTCGAACCCGAATCGATGATGGTCACGCGGCGCAGCATCTGCCGGACGATCACCTCGATGTGCTTGTCGTGGATCGACACGCCCTGCGCGCGGTACACCTCCTGAACCTCGTGGGTCAGGTGCAGCTGCACCTCGCGCGGCCCCTGGACACGCAGCACCTCGTGCGGATCGGCCGAGCCTTCCATCAGCTGGTCGCCGACCTCGACGTGGTCGCCCTCGCGCAGCAGGCCCTCGGTGCCGTCCTCGTGGGTGACCGCACGCAGCCGCCCGCGCTTGGACAGCTTGTCGTACACCACTTCCTCGCTGCCGTCGTCCGGAACGATGGTGATCTTGTAGAACTTGTCACCCTCTTCGATCCGGATACGTCCGGCCACCTCGGCGATCGGTGCCTTGTCGCGCGGCACACGGGCCTCGAACAGCTCCTGCACGCGGGGCAGACCACCCGTGATGTCCTGGCCACCGGTGACGCCACCCTGGTGGAACGTCCGCATGGTCAGCTGGGTGCCGGGCTCGCCGATCGACTGCGCGGCGACGATGCCCACCGCTTCGCCGATGTCGACGAGCTTGCCGGTGGCCATCGAACGGCCGTAGCACAAGGCGCACACGCCGTTGGCCGAACCACACGTCAGCACCGAGCGCACCCGCACCGACGAGATGCCGTTCTCCAGCAGCAGGTCGATCGCCGGGTCACCCAGGTCGTGCCCCTTCTCGACCAGCACGTTGCCCTTGTCGTCGGTCGCGTCCTCAGCCAAAGTCCTTGCGTACGCCGATGTTTCGACGTACTGGTCCTTGGCCAACGTGCCGTCTGGCTGCACCTCGGCGAGCCGCACCGTGATGCCGCGCTCCGTGCCGCAGTCGTGCTCGCGAACGATCACGTCCTGGCTCACGTCCACCAGACGACGGGTCAGATAACCCGAGTCGGCGGTACGCAACGCGGTGTCGGCCAAGCCCTTTCGCGCGCCGTGGGTATTGATGAAGTACTCCAGCACCGTCAGGCCCTCGCGGAACGACGACTTGATGGGCCGCGGGATGAACTCCCCCTTCGGGTTGGTCACCAGGCCCTTCATGCCGGCCAGCGTCCGGGTCTGGGTGAAGTTACCGGTCGCACCCGACTCCACGATCGTGATGATCGGGTTGTCTTCGGGATAGTGCGACCGCAGCGCCTCACCGACCTCTTCGGTGGCGTCCTGCCAGATCTTGACCAGCGCCTCGTTGCGCTCCTGATGGTTCAGGGCGCCGCGCTGGTATTTCTTCTCGATCCCGTCGGCTTCCTTCTCGTAGCGCTCGAGGATCTCCTGCTTCTCCGGCGGCACCAGCACGTCGGCCATCGACACGGTGACACCCGAACGGGTGGCCCAGTAGAAGCCGGCGTCCTTGAGCTTGTCGACGGTCTGCGCGACGACGATCATCGGGAAGCGCTCGGCCAGGTCGTTGATGATCCGGGCCTGCACCTTCTTGTGCATCTGCTCGTTGATGAACGCATACCCGTGCGGCAGCAGCTCGTTGAACAGAACCCGACCCAGCGTGGTCTCGATCGTCCACGCATCACCCGGCTTCCAGCCCTCGTCGCCGAACAACGAGGCCTCGAGCTCGGCCGGCGGGCGCAGCTGCGTCAGCCGCACCTTGATCCGGGCGCGCACCGAAAGCGCACCGCGGTCCATCGCCATGATCGCCTCGGCCGGCGAGCTGTACACACCCGACTCCGGCCGGTCCTTGGCGGCCGGCTGGTACTCGCCGACATCGCCGGGCACCTCGGTGGTGAGGAAGTACAGACCGGTCACCATGTCCAGACGCGGCATGGCCAGCGGCTTGCCCGACGCCGGCGACAGGATGTTGTTGCTCGACAGCATCAGGATGCGCGCCTCGGCCTGCGCCTCCGCGCTCAACGGCAGGTGCACTGCCATCTGGTCACCGTCGAAGTCGGCGTTGAAGGCCTCGCACACCAGCGGGTGCAGCTGAATCGCCTTGCCCTCCACCAGCATCGGCTCGAACGCCTGGATGCCGAGGCGGTGCAAAGTGGGTGCGCGGTTCAGCAGCACCGGATGCTCGCTGATGACCTCTTCGAGCACGTCCCACACCTGCGGGCGCTGACGCTCCACCATCCGCTTGGCGCTCTTGATGTTCTGCGCGTGGTTGAGGTCGACCAGCCGCTTCATCACGAACGGCTTGAACAGCTCGAGTGCCATCAGCTTGGGCAGGCCGCACTGATGCAACTTGAGCTGCGGGCCGACGACGATCACCGAGCGGCCCGAGTAGTCGACGCGCTTGCCGAGCAGGTTCTGCCGGAACCGGCCCTGCTTGCCCTTCAACAGATCCGAAAGCGACTTCAGCGGACGGTTGCCCGGCCCGGTGACGGGCCGGCCGCGGCGGCCGTTGTCGAACAGCGCGTCCACCGACTCCTGCAGCATCCGCTTCTCGTTGTTGACGATGATCTCGGGCGCGCCGAGGTCGATCAGCCTCTTGAGCCGGTTGTTGCGGTTGATCACGCGGCGGTACAGGTCGTTCAGGTCAGACGTGGCGAACCGGCCGCCGTCGAGCTGCACCATCGGGCGCAGTTCCGGCGGGATCACCGGCACCGCGTCGAGCACCATGCCCATCGGCGAGTTGCCCGACTGCTGGAACGCGGCGACCACCTTCAGCCGCTTGAGCGCGCGAAGCTTCTTCTGCCCCTTGCCGCTTCGGATCACCTCACGCAGCGTGTCGGCCTCTGCGTCGATGTCGAAGATCTCGATCAGCTTCTGGATCGCCTCCGCGCCCATCGAGCCGGTGAAGTACTCGCCGTAGCGGTCGACCAGCTCGCGGTAGAGCACCTCGTCGACGATCAGCTGCTTGGGAGCCAGCTTGGTGAACGTCGTCCAGATCTCCTCGAGCCGGGCCAGCTCACGCTGCGCGCGGTCACGGATCTGGCGCATCTCGCGCTCGCCGCCGTCGCGAACCTTGCGGCGCACATCGGCTTTCGCGCCTTCGGACTCCAGCTCCTTGAGGTCGGCCTCGAGCTTCTGCGCGCGGGCCTCCAGGTCGGAGTCACGCTGATCCCCGATGGCCTTCTTCTCGACCTCCATCTCGGCTTCGAGCGTGGACTGCTCGTTGTGCCGGAGCTCTTCGTCGACGTTCGTGATGACGTACGCGGCGAAGTAGATGATCTTCTCGAGGTCCTTCGGCGCCAGGTCGAGCAAGTAGCCCAGCCGCGACGGAACGCCCTTGAAGTACCAGATGTGCGTGACGGGCGCAGCCAGCTCGATGTGGCCCATCCGCTCGCGACGCACCTTGGCGCGAGTCACCTCGACGCCGCAGCGCTCGCAGATGATGCCCTTGAAGCGCACCCGCTTGTACTTGCCGCAATAGCACTCCCAGTCGCGAGTAGGCCCGAAGATCTTCTCGCAGAACAGGCCGTCCTTCTCAGGCTTCAGCGTGCGGTAGTTGATGGTCTCCGGCTTCTTGACCTCGCCGAAAGACCAGTTGCGAATATCGTCCGCAGTGGCCAGGCCGATGCGGAGTTCATCGAAGAAGTTGACGTCTAACACGTAACTCCCTTTCCCCTTGCGGGACTAGAAATTTGAGATCAAGCCAGGTCTTCGACCGAGGCACTTTCGTTGCGGGACAAGTTGATTCCCAGGTTCGCCGCAGCGCGCTCCAGGTCCTCGTCGTCGCCGTCGCGCATCTCGATCGCGGCGCCGTCGCTAGACAGCACCTCGACGTTGAGGCACAGCGACTGCAGTTCCTTGAGCAGCACCTTGAACGACTCGGGGATGCCCGGCTCGGGGATGTTCTCGCCCTTGACGATCGCTTCGTACACCTTGACCCGGCCGACGGTGTCGTCGGACTTGATGGTCAACAGCTCCTGAAGCGTGTACGCCGCGCCGTAGGCCTGCATAGCCCAGCACTCCATCTCGCCGAACCGCTGGCCACCGAACTGCGCCTTACCGCCCAGCGGCTGCTGGGTGATCATCGAGTACGGGCCGGTGGACCGGGCGTGGATCTTGTCGTCCACCAGGTGGTGCAGCTTGAGGATGTACATGAAGCCGACCGTCACCGGGTACGGGAACGGCTCGCCGGAGCGGCCGTCGTACAGCACCGCCTTGCCGTCGGCGTTGACGAGCACCTCGCCGTCGCGGTTGGGCTGCACCGAGGACAGCAGCCCCTGCAGCTCCTCCTCGCGGGCCCCATCGAACACCGGGGTGGCCACGATCCTGCCCGGCTCGGCCTCCAGCAGCTCGTCGGGCAGCTTGGCCGCCCACTCGGGCTTGCCGTCGACCTTCCAGCCGCTGTGCGCGCACCAGCCGAGGTGCGTCTCCAGGATCTGGCCGATGTTCATCCGTCGCGGCACACCGTGCGTGTTCAGGATGATGTCGACCGGCGTGCCGTCCGGCAGGAACGGCATGTCCTCGGCTGGCAGGATCTTACCGATCACGCCCTTGTTGCCGTGCCGGCCCGCCAGCTTGTCGCCGTCGGAGATCTTGCGCTTCTGGGCGACGTAGACCCGGACCAGCTCGTTGACGCCGGCGGGCAGTTCGTCGTCCTCCTCGCGGGAGAACATCCGGACGCCGATAACCTTGCCGGACTCGCCGTGCGGCACCTTCAGCGACGTGTCGCGGACCTCGCGGGCCTTCTCGCCGAAGATCGCCCGCAGCAGCCGCTCCTCCGGGGTCAGTTCGGTCTCACCCTTCGGGGTGACCTTGCCGACGAGGATGTCGCCGTCGCGGACCTCCGCACCGATGCGCACGATGCCGCGCTCGTCGAGGTCGGCGAGCACCTCATCGGAGATGTTCGGGATGTCGCGGGTGATCTCCTCGGCACCCAGCTTGGTGTCGCGGGCGTCGATCTCGTGCTCCTCGATGTGGATCGAGGTGAGGACGTCCTCCTCGACGAGGCGGTTGGACAGGATGATCGCGTCCTCGTAGTTGTGACCCTCCCACGGCATGATCGCGACGAGCAGGTTCTTGCCCAGCGCCATCTCCCCGTTGTCGGTGCACGGACCGTCGGCGATCACCTGGCCGGACTCCACCCGGTCACCGGCGTCCACGATCGGGCGCTGGTTGGCGCAGGTGCCGTGATTGGACCGTGCGAACTTGCGCAGCTGGTAGCTGTGCCGGGTGCCGTCGTCGGCCATCACGGTGATGTAGTCGGCCGAAACCTCCTCGACCACGCCCGCCTTGTCGTTGACGACGACGTCGCCGGCGTCGATCGCGGCGCGCAGTTCCATGCCGGTGCCCACCAGCGGCGCCTCGCTGCGAACCAGCGGCACAGCCTGGCGCTGCATGTTGGCACCCATCAGCGCGCGGTTGGCGTCGTCGTGCTCGAGGAACGGGATCATGGCCGTGGCAACCGACACCATCTGGCGCGGCGACACGTCCATGAAGTCGACCTCGGACGCGCTGACGTACTCGACCTCGCCGCCCTTGCGTCGCACCAGCACGCGCGGCTCGGTGAACCGGCCGTCGTCGTCGATCGGCGAGTTGGCCTGCGCCACGACGTGGCGGTCCTCCTCGTCGGCGGTCAGGTAGTGGATCTCGTCGGTGACGACGCCGTCGACGACCTTGCGGTACGGCGTCTCGATGAACCCGAACGGGTTGACCCGCGCGTACACCGACAGCGACCCGATCAGGCCGATGTTCGGGCCTTCCGGGGTCTCGATCGGGCACATCCGGCCGTAGTGGCTGGAGTGCACGTCGCGCACCTCGAGCCCGGCGCGCTCACGGGACAGACCGCCGGGGCCCAGCGCCGACAGGCGGCGCTTGTGGGTCAGGCCCGACAGCGGGTTGTTCTGGTCCATGAACTGCGAGAGCTGCGAGGTGCCAAAGAACTCCTTGATCGCCGCCACGACGGGACGGATGTTGATCAGGGTCTGCGGCGTGATCGCCTCGACGTCCTGGGTGGTCATCCGCTCGCGCACGACGCGCTCCATGCGCGACAGCCCGACCCGGATCTGGTTCTGGATCAGCTCGCCGACCGTGCGCAGTCGCCGGTTGCCGAAGTGGTCGATGTCGTCGGTCTCCACCGGCACCTCGACGCCGCCGGGAACCGTCATCGCGGTCTGCCCCTCGTGCAGGCGCACCAGGTACTCGATGGTGGCGACGATGTCCTCTTCGGTGAGCGTGGTCGACGTGGTCTGCTCCGGCTTGGCGGACAGGCCCAGCTTCTTGTTCACCTTGTAGCGGCCGACGCGGGCCAGGTCGTAGCGCTTCTCCTTGAAGAACAGGTTCTCCAGCAGCGTCTGCGCCGACTCCTTGGTGGGCGGCTCGCCCGGGCGCAGCTTGCGGTAGATGTCCAGCAGCGCCTCGTCGGTGCCGGCGGTGTTGTCCTTCTCCAGCGTGCTCATCATGATTTCGGAGAACCCGAACCGCTCGCGGATTGCCTCCGCGGTCCAGCCCAGCGCCTTGAGCAGCACGGTGACGGGCTGGCGACGCTTGCGGTCGATGCGCACACCGACGGTGTCGCGCTTGTCGACGTCGAACTCCAGCCACGCGCCGCGGCCGGGGATCACCTTGACGGAGTGCAGCGTCTTCTCGGTGGACTTGTCGATGGTCTCGTCGAAGTACACGCCGGGCGAGCGGACCAGCTGGGACACGACGACGCGCTCTGTCCCGTTGATGATGAAGGTGCCCTTCTCGGTCATCATCGGGAAGTCACCCATGAACACCGTCTGGCTCTTGATCTCGCCGGTGTTGTTGTTGATGAACTCGGCCGTGACGAACAGCGGGGCCGCGTAGGTCTGGTCCTTCTCCTTGCACTCGTTGACGGGTGCCTTGACCTCGTCGAACCGAGGGTCGGAGAACGACAGCGACATCTGCCCCGAGAAGTCCTCGATCGGAGACAGCTCGGAGAGCACCTCTTCGAGGCCGCCGACGGGGCTCACGTCGCCGCGGGCGACGGCCTTCTCACGCCACGCGTCGGACCCGATGAGCCACTGGAACGACTCGGTCTGCACCTCGAGAAGGCCGGGAACCTCGAGCGGCTCACGCAACTTCGCGAAAGAGATTCGGTTGGGGGCTCCGGGCACGGAGCTGTTGGCGGTAGCTACTGCTGATTTGCTCTGGCGAGAGACTGCCAAGATGCATCCTTCCAGCACCTCATGCGAACGAGCAGTGCCGGCGTGCGCCGGTTCTTATCGTCGCGATTCTGCGTCGGTTCGGCCGGCGGACTACCTGTCCGGTTCCCAAGCACGCACAGCAGCCCAATCGGGGCTCAAGCGTGGACCACGGTGTCAGGTACAGGTGAGGTGGGCAGGAGGCAGCCAGCGCAACGTCCAACCATACCGCAGGGCGGCTTATTCCTCAACCATGGGCATACTGCAGTAAAGGCGCTGGCTGGCGTCCTGTACTGCTCCTCATGCACATGCTGCCCAACAGACTGACGCCTCGGGCCGGTTCCGTCAAGGGTTGACGCAATGTTTCGTGTGCAGAACTGCCCGACCGACGGTCAGGCCGCGACGGTCGTCTGCAGTGGTGCCGGCGAGGCCGGCGCCTCGGCGGGGGCTTGCCCGAGGACCTTCGCGGTCGCCGTCCCCGCGGGGGTAGGCACCGAGATCGTCGATCCCGGCGTCCCGTACACGCCGATCGGTGGGTCCTGGGGGTGGAACGCGTCGACGATCCAGCCCGCCGCGAGGATCTGGACGGCGTCGACGTTGCGGGAGCGCGGGAAGCCGCAGACCAGCTTGGCCGGGAAGCCGGAGCTGGCGCCCTCTGCGTCGATGTGTGTGCCGTGTTTGAGCAGCACGCCGACAAACTGGCCGGGGCGCGCGGCCTCGAGCGCCTTTGTGCCCGAGCCGAAACCGTTGCAGAGGCCGCACGGAGAGGCGATCTGATAGACCGGCACGGCCTCAGGCAGTTTCCGCACGCCGGCGCCGATCGCGCCGCCATTGTCGACCCCGTCGAACATGATGACGGCGCGCAGATTCTCTACCGCGGTGCTGTCAGGGCTCTCGGCGACGTATCCCGCGGCCGCGGCCACCAGGTTGCCGCCGGCGGAATGGCCGGCAAGCACGAACTGGTCGGGCAGGGTGAGCGTCTGCCCTGGCGACAGCACGCCCGCGTTGATCGCTGCCGTCGTCGCGCTGGCCTGCAGCGCGGTGCGGTCGGGGTCCGTGAAGAGCCCGGCGACTGCTTGGTGCATCGGATCGCCGTTGATCCAGCAGCCGTCGACCGCGAAGAAATTGGAGGTGATGGTCGGAGCGACCACGATGCTGTTGGTCTGCTCGGCCAGCTGGACGGCCAGCGCCGACACGTTGCTGCTGTTCCGGAAGAACCCGTGCTGCAGGTACACGACGCCTTCGGGCTCTTCTTCCTGGTTCGGGAAGTACCAGGTGGCGTCCACGGTCTGCTCGCAGCCGCACGACACGGCCAGCGGGGCGCGACCCATCGTGACCGAACTGCCGGGGGGGATGACCGGGGGCGGATCGAAGAGCTGCACCACCAAGGTCAACGCATTGATCACCAGCGTGCCCAGAAGGTTCAGCAGCGGCACCCTGGGTTGCGCAACCAGCGCAGTCAATTGCGGGGGCGACGGGGCCTCCAGCACGGTCGCCGTGGGTGTCACGTCGAACGGCGTCGTTGCAGTCGTAGCCGCTTCTTCCGGCAGTGCCCGCGATGCGAGCGCCGCGGACGTGACGGCATCGGCCGGGTTGGTCGGTTGTTCCGCTTCCACGACTTGATCACGCTCGGGCTTCGCCG
Organism: uncultured Actinomycetota bacterium; assembly: GCA_963775205.1. GTDB lineage: Bacteria > Actinomycetota > Actinomycetes > Mycobacteriales > Mycobacteriaceae > Mycobacterium. Next base: position 61,748 of record CAVZHV010000007.1, read on the forward strand.
GCGACTCGGCCGTCGCGGGCGTGATCGCCGGCTTGGCGTCGACGGTCAGCGCGGTGCGGTTGCCGGCAGCGCGTTTGGGCACGACGGCGGGTTCGGGCTCGCGGCGCTCGGCTTCGTCGCCGGTGCTCGTGATCGAGAAAGCGGGAACGGACGTCGCGGTTTGCAGTTCGGACGAGGACGGCTTCTCCGCGGTCGTGACCTGTTGCGCGGATATCCGGGTGGGCGGTGAACCCGTGCTCGATGACGTCGAGTTGACCGCCGAGTCGGGGCCCTGCTCGGCTACGGCCGACGTCGACGAGGAGCCGGGCGCTTCCGAACCGACCACGGACGGCTTCGTGGACGGCACGGCGCCTGCGGAATCATGCCCCGCCGTCGAGGCCGAACCGGACGCCTCCGACACCGAGCTGGATGTCGAGTTCGACGTCGAGTTCGACGTCGAGTTCGACGCCGAGCCGGCCCCCTGGCCGTCGCCGGATCCGCTGTCCGCCGCCGCGGTGGCGCTACCGGTCAGGAACGCAGCGCTGATTGCTGCGGTGACGAACCCCGCGCCAAACCAACGCACCCATCGGTCGGTCACCATCTGAAAACTCCCTCTTGACGATCGCGTCAAATACGCTACCGCCACGCGAAGGGCAGGCATCGCCTCCCCCAGCAGCACGTCACGAAGTCGTCAGGGATGCGCCCGTCGCCGCCGGCGCCGAGGCAGGCTGCGCCACCGGCTCGACCCGCACGGGCACACCGGTCAGCCGCGCCATTCCGGCCAGGCGCTCGATGTCGTTCGGATCGCTGGACATCAGCTGGTTGACGTTGGCACCGCCGGCCTGGTTGGCCACGCGCAAGTTGCCGCCGCGATGTCCCCAGCCGTGCGGAATCGCGACGACGCCGGCCATGATGTCGCAGGTCAGCTCGACCGGCAGCTCGATCTGCCCGTGCGGTGAGCTCACCCGGATCGTGGCACCGGGATCGATGCCGAGCCGGCGGGCGTCGTCGGCGTGCATCAGCGCGCGCTGCTCACGCTCGCCCCGCATCAGCAGCGGCGCGTTGTGCATCCACGAATTCTCCGACCGCAGCTCCCGCATCCCGATCACGGTGAGCGGGTAGCCGTCGGGTCGCGTGCGTGCTGTCAGAGCCGCGACTTCGCTCTCGATCTCCGGGTGAGCCAGCCGCACGCGCCGGTTGCGATACACGACGACGGTGTCCAGCGCACCTGGCGTGAGGTTGCCGGCGAGCACCACGCCGTGCGGGTGCTTCGACGTCAGCGCCGAGAAGCTGAGGCCGCCGCGGCGCAGCCCGAACCGGTCACCGCCGGCCGAGAGCCGGATCACCGCATCCACGACCGTGCGCGGTGTCAGCTGGATGCCGAAGAACCCCAACGCCTTTCGCGTGGCGGCCATCGCCGCGAGCATCGGTGTGCGGCGCCAGAGGCGGCGGGCCAACTCGTCGATGACCTGCCACTCGGGGCGTGCTTCGCCCGCCGGCGCGACCACCGCCTCGGTCGCCTGCCGGAAGGGCGTGGGCTGCAGCGTCTGGAACGCCAGCGGGAAGTCGTCGCGTTCGTACATGGTCGCGGCGGGCAGTACGTAGTCGCAGTGAGCGGTGGTCTCGTTGACGTAGAAGTCGATGCCGACCATCAACTCCAGCCGCTCGAACGCATGCTCCAGTTCGGCGCCGTTGGGCACCGACAGCACCGGATTGCCGGCGCTGACCAGAAGGGCCTTGATCTGGCCGGGCCCCTCGGTGGTGATCTCCTTGGCCATCACGCCGGCCGGCTCGGACATCAGCACTGACGGGAACCCACCGATCCGCGACCGGCGGCGGCGGTAGATCGCCCGCAGCGCCGCGGCGCCGACGGACGTCAACTGGCGTTCGAATGGCAGGCCGTAGGTGCCGAACATGCTGCCGCCGGCCACGTCGAGGTTGCCGGCGACCAGGTTCACCGCATCGAGCAAATACGTTGTGAGCGTTCCGTTTTCGCCGACGCTGGTGCCGACGCGACCGTACACGGCGGCACGGCGCGTCCGCGCGAGGTCGCGCGCCAACGACCGGACGACGTCCGGCGCGACGCCGGTCTGCGGCTTGCGCGGCTTCCGGGGTGAAGGGCTGCGCCAGCGCCTCCAGCCATGCGAGCCCGTCAGCCTGGGCGGCGACGCGTGCCCGCTCGGCGAGGTTCTCGTCGAACATCACCTGCAGCAGCGACAGCAGCAGGAATGCGTCGCCGTCGGGCATGATCGGCAGCCACTCGAACTGCGCGGCGGTCTCGGTCTTGCGCGGGTCGACGACGAGCACCCGGCCGCCGCGTTTGACGACGTCGTGCATGCGGTCCCGGATCCGCGGCATCGTCAGCACGCTGCCGTGCGAAACCACCGGGTTGGCGCCGATCACGACGAGCAGGTCGGTGCGCAGCACGTCGGGCACCGGCAGCGCGAGCGGGCTGCCGTACAGCAGCTGGCTGGCGACGAAGCGGTTGTTGACGTCCTGGCTACCGGCGGTGAACAGGTGCGCCTTCCTGCGCCGGTGGGCAGGAGCGAAGCGACTTGGGAATGGATTGAGCGCGGCCATGAACGTCGATATCCACAACGTATGGGAGTAGCTGAACGCCCCCGGGTTGCCGAAGTACCACCCGATGCCGCCCGGTCCGTGCTTGCGGTGGATGTCGGCGAGCCTGCCGGCGATGTCGGACATCGCCTCGTCCCAGCTGACCGGCTCGAAGCCTGGCGATGAGCCGCTTGCGCGAAGAGAATCAGAGCGGGTTCCGCGGCGCAGCGGGGTGGTCACCCGATCCGGGTCGTTGTGCACCTCGGCGAACGCGATGCCCTTCTGGCACGCGAAACCTGAGGACAGCGGATGCTCGCGGTCGGGCCGCAACGACACCAGGCGACCGTCGTCGACCGTCGCGACCATGCCGCAGAGCGGCTCACAGATCCGGCAGAACGTCGTCTTCTGCTCGGGCATGCTGGTTGGGACTTAACGCTCCCGCGAAATCGGAATCCGTCCGGTGGGCGACTCGTCACCGTCGCCGTGCCGGCCGTCGTCCATGCTGGCGAACTGGCTCGCGTGGTACTTGTGCGTGCCCTCGAGGTCGTCGCGGATGGCCTCCTGCGCGCCCGGCGGCAGCGTGTGCAGGATCTCCCGGACCCGGGCGCGGCGGCGTTCGACGGCCTTGCGCTCGGGCATGCCCGGCGTCGCCATGATCTGCGGGGGCACGCCTTCGATCTCGTCGACACCACCGTCGTGGTGGCCGGCGTCGGCCATGGCCTGCTCTTCGGCCATCGTGGCCTCGTCCTTTTCCTCGGACATGCCGATCGGGCCGAGCCGGCGGCCGTTGAGGAACTGGCGCACGACGGGCTCGTCGCTGGTCAGCAGGACTTCGCGCGGGCCGAACATCACCAGCTTGCGGCGGAACAGCATGCCCATGTTGTCGGGCACGGTGCGGGCGATGTTGATGTTGTGCGTGACGATCAGGATCGTTGCGTCGATCTGGGCGTTGATGTCGATCAGCAGCTGGCTCAGGTAGGCGGTGCGAACCGGGTCCAGACCGGAGTCCGGCTCGTCGCAGAGGATGATCTGCGGGTCGAGCACCAGCGAGCGGGCCAGCCCGGCGCGCTTGCGCATACCGCCGGAGATCTCACCGGGGAACTTCTTCTCGTCGCCGTCGAGACCCACCACCGAGAGCTTCTCCATGACGATGTCACGGATCTCGCTTTCCTTCTTCTTGGTGTGCTCGCGCAACGGGAAGGCGGTGTTGTCGTAGAGGTTCATCGACCCGAACAGCGCGCCGTCCTGGAACATCACGCCGAACAGCTTGCGGATCTCGTACAGCTCTTTGGCGGAACTCTCGATGATGTTCGCGCCGTCGATGAGGATCTTGCCGCGCTCCGGGCGCAGCAGGCCGATCAGCGACTTCAGGAACACCGATTTGCCCGTACCCGAGGGGCCCAGCAGCACGCTGACCTCGCCCGGGGGGACATCGAGCGTGACATCCTCCCAGATGACCTGGGATCCGAAGGACTTGGTCAGCCCCTCAACTTGAATTCCGATGCCCACGGTGATCCTTCCGCCAGTGCTTTGCCGCCACGTGCCTCCCGTTAGTGGCTTGAGTCACTTTAGCCTACGTCACCACCCCCGGAGACTTATAGCGCGAGGTTGTGACATCAAAAAGGGCCGCCCCGAATCGGGGCGGCCCTTTTTGCGTGGACTACTTGACGCTGACCGTTGCGCCGGCGGCCTCGAGCTTGCTCTTGGCATCTTCGGCGGCCTCCTTGGCCACCTTCTCCAGCAGCGGCTTGGGGGCACCGTCGACGAGGTCCTTGGCCTCCTTGAGGCCCAGGCCCGAGACAATTTCGCGGACGACCTTGATGACGCCGATCTTCTTGTCACCTGCCGACTCGAGGATCACGTCGAACTCGCTCTGCTCCTCGGCAGCCTCGGCGGGCGCCCCGGCGGCAGCGCCGGGAGCGGCGGCGACGGCGACCGGCGCCGCGGCGGTGACCTCGAAGGTCTCCTCGAACGCCTTCACGAAGTCGGAGAGCTCGAGCAGGGTCATTTCCTTGAACGCGTCGAGCAACTCGTCGGTGGACATCTTGGCCATGGGTGTGGGTCCTTTCCTCTTATATGGGTTCGTGGGTCGGGGGGTTATGCGGCTTCTTCGCCGGACTTCTTCTCCTGCAGCGCGGCGGCCAGCCGTGCCACGTGCGATGCCGGGGCGTTGAACAAGCCGGCGGCCTTGGTCAAGTTGCCCTTCATCGCGCCGGCGAGCTTGGCCAGCAGCACCTCGCGCGACTCGAGGTCGGCGATGCGTTCGACCTCGGCGACGGTCAGCGCGTGGCCGTCCATGTAGCCGCCCTTGATCACCAGCGCTTTGTGGTCCTTGGCGAACTTCTTCAGCGCCTTGGCCACGTCCACCGGCTCGCCGGTGACGAACGCGATGGCGGTCGGGCCGGCGAACAGCTCGTCGAGCCCGTCGATGCCGGCTTCCGACGCCGCACGCTTGACCAACGTGTTCTTGGCGACCGAGTAGGTGGCGGAGTCGCCCAGAGATCGGCGCAACTCGGCGAGGTTGGACACCGTCAGACCGCGGTATTCGGTCACCAGCGCGGCGGTGGCCTCCTTGAACTGCTCGGCGATGTCGGCGACGGCGGCGGCTTTGTCGGCCTTGGCCATTCATGCCTCCTTGGGTGGATGTCGGTTGACTCCACGAAGAACGCCGGCCCGGAAATGCCAAACGCCCCGACGCAGGGGGTCGGGGCGCAACAAGAGAGCCTCGTCCGCCTGCGTGGGCCGCCGGGACATGTCCCGGACCTTCGACCGAAAAAGCTTTCTCGGTGACCGACGGTCTTCGGTGGAGCCGTCCCAGGTTATCGCAACGCCGCCCGATCAGCCAAAACGTGCTCTGGCGCGGGCTCTCGCAAACTCGACGATGCCCGAAAGTCCGGCCAACAGGCGTTGGCTGGGCTCGGCTGGTGGAGGTTACCGATTTGTAAGCTGAAAATGCCCAATTTGGCCCTTGTCCTGTTATCTTTCGACTACGATAATTTTGCTGAAGGCCGAACTGAACGGGGACAGGAAGGGGTCCGCGATGTTGCTGATAGCCGCCATCGCGGCATTCGGAATCGCCACGGTGTGGATTCTCAGCGAACTGCAAAGTTACGCCGAGCGAAACGTCGCACGCCGGCACCGGGACGACTGAAGGTCACGCATCGACCAGCGCGGCCGCGCCGACCAGTCCGGCGTCGCCGCCGAGTTCTGCAGGCAACACTCGCACCTCGCGGATGAAGTCCAGCCGGGCGTAGGTGCCCAGCGCCGACCGGACCGGGTCGAACAGCAGCGCACCCGACTTGGCCACCCCGCCGCCGATCACCACGAGATCCAGGTCGCAGACGGCTGCCACCGACGCAACCATCGCCGCGACAGCGGTGCCGCTCCGGCGGAAAGCCGCCAATGCCACGGCATCGCCGCACATCGCCGCGTCGGCGAGCTCTTTCGCGTCGGCGTCGGGTCCGGCGTGCCAGCCGTGGTCGCGAGCCCAGCGCGCCATGCGCGGACCGGCCGCGATGGTTTCGACGCAGCCGCGGCCGCCGCACGCGCACGCCTGGCCGTCGAGGTCGACGACGACGTGGCCGACGTGGCCGGCGTTGCCGGTCGCGCCGTCGTAGGGAGCGCCGTCGAGCACCAGGCCGCCGCCCACGCCGGTCGACACCACCATGCCGAGCAGGAACTGCGCGCCCCGGCCTGCGCCGTGCCGGTGTTCACCGAGCGCCATGCAGAGCCCGTCGCCGCCGAGACGCACCGGCACCCCGGGCAGAATCGCCGCGACACGGTCGACGATCGGAAAGTCGCGCCACCCCGCGATGTTGATCGGGCTCACCGTGCCGGTGGGAAGGTGGATCGGCCCGGCCGAGGAGATGCCGACGCCGCGGACCCTTTCGTCGGACGTCATCTCGGTGATCAGTCGCCTCGCGACGGCCCATACTGCTTCGGCGTCGCCGTGGGGCGTGGGCAGCATCGCCTTGCGCACCAGCTCACCGCTCGAATTCACCAGTCCCGCAGCAATTTTCGTGCCGCCGATGTCGAGGGCGAAGGTGAGCGGCGCCATCAGTGCCGGTGCGTGTTGTCGGGCTGCCGCGGGTCGCCGGGGTGCTCGTAGCCGGGCGCGAGTTCGACGAGCGCGGCGCGGCGCGCGTCGAGCCACACCCGGAAGGCCCGCCGCCGGGCAGCCGCGCGCAGATGGTCCGCGACGGCGGCAGAGTCGGCGAAGCGCCCGGGGTTGCGAGCCTGGTAGCCGGCCACGTCGTCGCCGGACACGTCGACATCGGCGGTGACGTGGGCGAACACCGCGCGGCCCAGCGGCTCGGCCAGCGCGGCCGCGGTGATGCTGCCGATCTCCAGACGCGTGGATTCGTCAGGCAGCAGCTCTTCCTCGGCGGGCGCGCGGTCGGCCGTCACGCCGAGTGCGGCCGCCTCCGCCGCCACCACCCGCTCGGTCGCCAGCAGTTGGGTGAGCCAGCGGCGCAGCTGACGGCCCTCGCTGGTGCCCGCGCGGGGCAGCGTGGCCGCCGCCGGGCCGGCCCGCAGCGCGGCCTCACGCTCGTCGACCTCCTCGACGCTGATCGGCATCCCGTTCACGGTGGCCGCGGTCGCGCTCACCGGACCGCGACCTTCACGGCCGGCGAGTAGGCGAGCCGGCCCGCGCAGCCGATCCGCACGAGCGCCCACCACTCGCCGGGCTCGACCCAGGCCGGCGGCGCCACGTCGAATCCCAGTTCCACGGTGCCGCCGGCCGGCAGCGTCGCACCCATCGCCGCCGGGCCGATCCACTCCCAAGTGCCCCAGGGGCTGATCAGGTGCGCCTCGACCGCCAAGTCCGCCCGGGCGTCGGTGCCTACTGTCACCGTCAGCCGCGCCGAGCTGCCGGCCGTGACGTCGACGGGCTCGGGTTCGCGGACCAGGCGCAGCACCGCGGCGTCGGCCGGATCGCCGATGGCGACGACGCAGACGTCCTCGACCACCTGCCGCCACGCGGCAGGCATCGTGTTCGCGTCGCTGCCGGTGACGGCCAGCTCGGCGCGCACCGGGTACAGCCCTGCAGTCGCGCCGGGCGGTACAAGCAGTTCGATGTCGGTCTCCAGATGTTCCCCCGGCGGCAACACGAACGGCAGTCCGTCCGGGGTGGCGGTCCAGCCGTCAGGACAAATCAGCCGCACGCGTCCGTGCAGTGCGGCGTCGGTGCAGTCGCTGGCCGCGGTGAGCCGAAGTAGCAGTTGCGAATTCGGCTCCGCGCTGAGCCGCGGCGGGTGAAGGTGCGCGACAGCAGGCAGGCCGCCCAGCGGTGCCGGCCCGCGGTTGTGCAGCCAGTACCGCGCGTAAAGTGGTTGGGCCGCTTCGGCATCCGGCGCGAGAACGGTGTGGTCGGCATCGAGCAGCTTGGGTTGGTTGAGCCGGGTGAGGAAGGTCGCGATCTCGTAGCCGTGCAGCGTCAGGCTGTCCGCTACCATGCTCTGCAGCCGCGGTTGCTCGAGCAGGTCGACGCGAGACGCCGACGCGACCCTGCGCAGCCCGGACCGGATCGCGACGTCCGTTGTGGCACCGAGGCTTTCGACAAGGCGCACAGCGACCCCATCGGCCGGGTCGACGTGTCGCCCGCTGCCGGCGGCGAGTGGATTCCCGGCGGCCTTCAGCGCGGCCAGTTGTACCTCACCGGCGGGCTCGACCTCGAAGAGCGAGCCGAAATGCGGTAGGCCACCGGCTTTTTCGCTGCCGCTGGCCACCGCTCGCAGCGGATGCGAGAACTCGGCGCTGCGAGACGGCACCCCGGCGCGGCGCCAGTCGCCGTCGCCGGAGACCACCGCGTAGTCGAAGGTGTGGGTCCAATGCTGCAGCTGAAAGTTCGACCCGTCGGGCGCGGTGCGGCGCGGCGGGTCGATCCAGACCCCCGACGGCCAGCCCGTGCATGACCGCATCAGCGAGGTATGCAGCGTGCCGTCGGAGTCGACGGCGAACCCGGGCACGCCGCGATTGAGCAACGCGACCGTCCGCGACTCGAACGGCTCCGATCCGGTTGGGGCGTCCTGGGTTACGACGATCTCGGCATCCGCGAGATCGTCGACAACCGCAGCGAGCGCCTCGTCGAGGCGTCCAGACGCGATCACCAGCACCGGCAGCGCGCGGGCGCCCCGCAGGTCGGCGTCCGGCACCCACTCCTCGGCGAGCGGCGCACCGGCCGGCACCCACACCCGCGCGGCGCCGCCGGCGTACAGCTGCCGCTTGAGCTCGTCGGCGTACACCGGGTCCGCTGCAGCCAAAACCTCAGCCGTGAAAGAGTTTTCGTCGGGACCGCCGACCGCGATCCGCGTTTCGGGCAGGTTGGAGTCGACGTCCAGCGCGCCGTAGCGCGAGTTGCGGGCGCTGCTGCAGGTGGCCGTGACACCGGCGCGCGCCAGCGCCACCATCAGGTCGCGTGCCAATGACGAAGCGTCGGCCTCGGTGGGCGTGACGACCTCGGCCACCGACATCGCCCGAATGTCGTCACCTATTCGGATGCGCGCGGTTGACGACAACCCGAACCAGCCGTAGGCGGGGTTGTCCAACGTCCACGGGTGCTGTGCGGCGTCGACGGCGGATTCGCTGCCGCGGTCGTGCATGAGGCCGAAGCCGCGGCCGATCACCGCGTCGCCCACCTCGCTGACGGGCAGCGCACCGGGCACCGGGCATGGCCAGCGCAGGCGCACCAGCCGGTCGACACCTGTGAACTCGTCGATCGTGGTCCGGCAGTCGACCCGCGCGACGCCGTCCCACAGCGTCAGGGTCTGGGTGTAGCGCAGTACATCACCGATCCGGCCGCGCACCACGATCCGCTGCCCCAGCGGCCCGCGGTACGCCTGAACCGAATCCGCCTGATACGCCGACGAACAGGTGACCGGCCCCTTCGGCACCAGGTGCCACGGCCCTTCGCCGGACCGCGGATGTGCCGGATACTCCTCGTACACCGCCAGTTCGTTGCCCACCCGGCCGTCGGCGATGAGTTCCCGTCCGGATTCCAGAAGCGACGACACCGCACCGCCGCGCATAGGGTCCGCGGTCAGCCGGTAGTGCTCGTTGGCAATCTCGTTGCCCGCCAACAAGTCCCAACCTGCCGCAGTACCTGATGCCTGCAACCGGTACGCCCGCCAGCCGAGTGAGGGCACGTCGCGCGCCAACCAGCTCACTGTCAGCCCGTCGTGCTCCACCAAGGCGGCCACTTCGCTGCCGTCCGTCACGTCGACCACGCGGACGCCGGGGCCGAGAGGCTCCGGTAACCGCGCGGTGACGATATCGGTTCGGTTGTGCGCCAAGGGGTTCCACATCACAACGGACCCGTCCACCACGCTGGACAACAGCGCCAGCGCGTTGTCGCGCGCCGTAGTGCCGAGCTCCCATGCGTCGCGCCAGCCGGTCAGCAGGTCGAGGTACACCTGGTCGGACTCCGAGCCGGTGATGCCGTCGTGGTGCGCGCCGTAGGCCAGCTGCACCCAGGCTTTCGCGAGCGCGGCGTGCGGGTACGTCGCGCCGCCCAGCAGGCTCGCGAACACCGCGAACCGCTCGGCGTCGAGCACCGCGTTCTCCGCCGCGCGGTTGGCCTGCTTGGTGTCGATGTAGGACACGTCCTTGCCGGTGTAGATCGGGTTCATGTCGCGGGTCTGCGGGGAGGGCCGCGCGCCGGTGGCGTCGAGTTCTTTTCGCACCGAGGCGAAGAACTCGCGGGGCAGTGCGCAGACGAACCGGGGCCAGGTGTAGCGGGCGTTCCAGTCGCGGTGGATGTCGGTCACCCACTTGTTCGGCGGTGTGTAGTCCGTGCCGACCGGCAGCAGCACATTGCGGGTCAGCGCAACGGTTTTCAGTGTTGTGAACAGTTTGAACGCAGCGGCCTCGGCCTCGGCGAGCGTCGGCGCGGAGTCCAGCGACCAACCCGCCCCGTAGTGCGCGGGCATGTAGTGAGTGAGCAGACCTCGCCCCGACGGCGCGATCCACTCGAACTCGCTGGAGAACTGCATCCGGCGCGGGTCGCCGACGGTGGAGATCGGCCCCCACTGGTGATGCGGACCGCGGGCCCACGAACTGGACGTCAGGGCGGCGTCGGCGGCGATGCCCGGGAACTGCGGGTCGTGGCCGAACACGTCGAGCTGCCACGCCGTCGTGGGCTCGGCACCAAGTACGGCCCGCTGAAATCCCATGCCAGCCACGATGTTCCGGATCGTCGTCTCGGCGCTGGTGAGGTTGGTGTTCGGCTCGTTGTACGCGCCGCCCATGATCTCGACGCGGCCGTCGGCGATCATGCGGCGCAAGTCGGCGCGGTCTTCGGGGTGGGTGTCCCAGTAGGGCTTGAGGTAGTCGACCTCGGCGAGCACGAACTTGTACTCCAGCTCACGACGCGCCATCTCCAGATGCGCACGCACCAGGCCGAAGCCGTGCATGTTGCGGTCGGGTGGGTCGGCCGTCCACACGCAGGTGTAGGCGCCCTGGGTGTTCCACCACACCGGGTCGTAGTGGAAGTGGCTGATCATGAACATCGTCCAGCCGGGCTCCGCAACGGTGAACGAGAACGGGGTCGTCGTCCCGCCGGTGATCACCCGCGCCGCGCGTACTTCACCGGGAACGGGATCGGCGACGTCGACGGGCACCTCGGTGATGCCGTCGGCGTAGCGTGGCTCCCCCGCCGTCGCCAACCGGTCGCCTTCCACCCTTATCGGCCCTGAGCCGCCGCGGAACATCACGCGCACCAGTTGCTGCGGCGCATCGGTCGGACCGGCGAACAGCTCCGTCGACTCCGCGGAGATGACGTGCACGCCCAAAGGGTACGGCGGTCAGGCCCGCGACACGTCGGCGACGAGCGCCCGGTGATCCGATATCGACAGCGCCGGCGCCGAACAGCGGTCCACCCGTAGTGCGTCGTCGTCGGTGAGGATGTGGTCGAGCTGGCGGTCGGGTACCTCGGCGGGGAAGGTCGCCGCGTGGGCGAGCGGCCGCAGCCCGGTCCAGCGGCGCGGAGCCGGCGGTGTCATGTTGAGGTCGCCCATCAGCACCCTCGGGCCGTCGAAGCCGCGCAGGTCGCGGATCAGGCTGCGCAGCTGCACGCGGTTCCAGCCCGGCACGAACGACAGGTGCGTGTTCGCGACGGTGAGCGGCCCGAGGGGGGTGTCCAGCCGGGCGATCACCGCAGCGCGGGGTTCCTCGTCGACGACCTGCACCCGGTTCGGTCCCGGCAGGTACATCGGGAACCTCGTCGGGATGCGCGGCAGGCGCACCACCTGCCAGTTCTCGGCTTCGAACCGTGACAGCAGCGCGATGCCGTAGGCGGCGGTCCCCGGCTGCTCCTCACCCGTCGCGGCCATCCACGTCGCCCCCGGCGTGCCTGAGATCGCCGCGACGAACCGGTGGCTGACGGCACCCATCGCCTCGGCGGCAACCGCGGTCAGATCCGTCTTCCCCGAGCGCGGTTGGTCGCAGTCAACCTCTTGCAGCGCAAGAACATCCGCGTCGAGCTGCTTGACCGATGCGGCCAACCGGTCCAGCTCCACCGCGCCGTCGTGAACGCTGCGCCCGTGCAGGATGTTGAAAGTGGCCAGCCTCATGGGTACTACTTACCCGAAATGACTACGAGTTCATCTTTGCCGTCGCGCAACGACGAGTTGCGCAATGCGCTGAAGCGCGCGGCGTCGGCGCTCAAGGCCAACGGCCCGGACTTCGCGCTGGGTGGCGGCTACGCGCTATGGGTGTACGGCGGGCCGGAACCGGTGCACGACGTGGACTTCGTGGTCGCCGAGTCGGACGTCGAGGCGGCGGTGACGGCGCTGGAGGATGCGGGTTTCCGCATCGAGCGCACGCCCGAGGACTGGTTGTTCAAGGCCTGCGTGGCAGACGAATCCGTGGTGGACGTGCTGCACCGGCTCAACGGCGTGCCGGTGGACAAGGAGACGCTCCGCTCGGCTGAGGTCCACGAGGTGCTGGCGATCGCGATGCCGGTGCTGTCGCCGACGCATGTGGTGACCGAGAAACTGTGCGCGCTCAACGAGCATCACTGCGACTTCGCTGAGTTGCTGCCGGGTGTCCGCGCGGTGCGCGAACAGGTCGACTGGGACAAGGTCCGTGCGGACACGGCGAACAACCACTTCGCGGCGGCGTTTCTGGTGTTGACGGACCGGCTGCACATCACGTCCTGACCGACGCGCGGTGCAAGCGGTCGGCCACCTTGCCGACGGCGTCGGCCACCTCGACCGGGTCCAGCACTTCGAAGTCGGCGCCTGTCATCGCAAGGTAGATCGCGATCCGCTCGGGGTCGTCGCCGCCGACTGTCACCATGCAGGCGTCCGGGCCGTCCGGCTCGACCGTCGCCGATCCTGGTGAAAAGTGTTGCGCAACAGAATCGTACGGTGCAAAATACCGAACCCGTGCGACCAACCGGTACGGCGACGCGGTGATCGAACGCCCCACGAACGCGGCCGCGTCCGGTGCGTCGCGCGGCGCGAACAGGCTGCCGACTGCCCGCACGTCGTCCATCCGGTCCAGGCGCAGGCTGCGCCAGTCCTGGCGGTCGCGGTCGTAGGCCATCAGATACCAGCGCCGGCAGGTGGTCACCAGCTGATACGGCTCCAGCCTTCGAGAGGTGGCCCGCCCGCCGCGGTCCACGTATTCGGCGGCCACGTGCTCGTGGTCTCGGCAGGCGCGGGCGAGCGTCATCAGCACGTCGGGCTCGACGGAATCTGTCGGCTCACGCGTCAGGGTCACGGTCGCGTCGTGCACGGCGCCGACTTGCGAGCGCAACCACGCGGGCAACACTTGGTCGAGCTTGGTCAGTGCACTTGCCTCACCCGTCACCGACGAACGCGACGCGCTGCGTGAATTCGTCGTCTACCACCAGAACGCATACTTCGCGGTCGCATACGGGTTGACCGACGAGCAGGCGCGCTCGACCCCGTCCGCGAGCGCGCTGTCGATCGGCGGGTTGATCAAGCACGCGACGGGCGTGCAGCGGACGTGGATGCAGCGGGTCGCCGCGGCACCAGAGCCGCCGGCGCCCGACGGCCGGCCGTTCGAGGAGCGCCGAGCCGCGTTCGCCGACGAGTTCGTCATGCGCGAAGACGAAACGCTGCAGCAGGTGCTGGACGCGTTCGCGGCCCAGAACGCCGCCACTCTGCGGCAGCTCGAGGCCGCCGACTTGGACACCCCGGTCCCCGTCCCGACGGACGCGCCGTGGTTCCCTGCAGACGTCAAGCAGTGGTCCGTGCGCTGGGTGGTACACCACCTGATCAACGAGCTGGCGCGCCATTCCGGGCATGCCGACATCATCCGAGAGTCGATCGACGGCGCAACCATGTACGAGCTGGTGGCCGGGCTCGAAGACTGGCCGGAGACGGATTGGCTGAAGCCGTGGCGCGCCCCATGAGCCCCAACTGTCACTCCGACGGAAGCAGTGATTTCCAGGTCACCGCGTTGTCGCTAAGCTAAGAGAGGCGGGCATTCGACACTATGACCCTCCGCGGTGAGCACTGTGGCGAATGTGACGACGCCTCGCTGGGACTGCACCTGAAGGCGCATGATGGACCGGGTGGACCCACCGCCCGCAGATTATGAGAACACTAAGAAGATTTGGCACACTGCGTCTATGAGCTCTACCAAGCATCGCGAGGTTGCCAAGCTCGCCGGTGTGCCGCTTTTCACCGAGGCCGCGCGTATCGGTGCGACCGGCTGGCATGTAACCAGAGCCGCCGGCCGGGTGGCCGGCAACCTGCTCAACAAGGGCGGCTGGCAACAGAAAGTTGTCTCCGAGGTCCCGCACGTCTTCGCCGACCTCGGCCCCACCTACGTGAAGTTCGGCCAGATCATCGCCTCCAGCCCGGGTGCGTTCGGCGAACCGCTGAGCCGCGAGTTCCGCAGCCTGCTCGACGCTGTGCCGCCGGCCAACCCCGACGAGGTGCACAAGCTGTTCGTCGAGGACCTCGGCAAGGACCCGGCGGAGCTGTTCGCCAAGTGGGACGACCAGCCGTTCGCGTCGGCATCGATCGCCCAGGTGCACTACGCCACGCTGCACACCGGCGAGGAAGTCGTCGTCAAGATTCAGCGCCCGGGTATCCGCAGAAGAGTCGCGGCCGACCTTCAGATCCTCAAGCGCGGCGCGCAGCTGGTCGAGCTGGCCAAGCTGGGCCGGCGCCTCTCCGCGCAGGACGTCGTCGCCGACTTCGCCGACAACCTCGCCGAGGAGCTGGACTTCCGGCTCGAGGCGCAGTCGATGGACGCATGGGTCGCGCACATGCATGTCAGTCCGCTCGGCGAGAACATCCGGGTGCCCCAGGTGTACTGGGACTACACCACCAGCCGGGTGTTGACCATGGAGAAGGTGAACGGCATCCGCATCGACGACGCCGCCGCCATCCGCAAGGCCGGCTTCGACGGCACCGAGCTGGTCAAGGCGCTGCTGTTCAGCGTGTTCGAGGGCGGCTTGCGGCACGGGCTCTTCCACGGCGACCTGCACGCCGGCAACCTCTACGTCGACCCCGACGGCAAGATCGTGTTCCTGGACTTCGGGATCATGGGCCGCATCGACCCCCGCACCCGCTGGCTGCTCAGGGAGCTCGTGTATGCGCTGCTGGTCAAGAAGGACCACGCGGCGGCCGGCAAGATCGTCGTGCTGATGGGTGCCGTCGGCACCATGAAACCCGAGGCGCAGGCCGCCAAAGATCTGGAGAAGTTCGCCCAGCCACTGACCATGAAGAGCCTCGGCGACATGAGCTACGCCGAGATCGGCAAGCAGCTGTCCGCACTGGCCGACGCCTACGACGTCAAGCTGCCCCGCGAGCTGGTGTTGATCGGCAAGCAGTTCCTCTACGTCGAGCGCTACATGAAGCTGTTGGCGCCGAAGTGGCAGATGATGTCCGACCCTGAGCTCACCGGGTACTTCGCCAACTTCATGGTGGAGGTCAGCCGGGAACACAAAGACGAGTTGGAGGTCTAGTTGCAGACGCGCACCGGCACCGCCCCCTTGGGCGACGTCGAAATCCACTACGAGGACATGGGTGACCCCAACCATCCGGCCGTGTTGCTGATCATGGGTCTGGGCGCGCAAATGTTGTTGTGGCGCAAGGAATTCTGCGAGAAGATCGTCGATCAGGGCCTGCGGGTGATCCGCTACGACAACCGCGACGTCGGGCTGTCCACCAAGCTGCAGGGCCATCGCCACCCGGGGGCGATCGCGCCGAAGATGGTGCGGCACTTCTTCGGCGCGCGCAACCCGGCGGGCTACACGCTCGAGCACATGGCCGACGACGCCGCCGCGCTGCTCGACCATCTCGAGATCGACAGTGCGCACGTGGTGGGCGCCTCGATGGGCGGAATGATCGCCCAGGTCTTCGCCGCACGGCACAAGCCTCGCACCGACACGCTGGCCGTCATCTTCTCCAGCAACAACCAGCCGCTGCTGCCACCGCCTGGGCCGAAGCACCTGCTGGCGATCCTGCAGAAG
This sequence comes from uncultured Actinomycetota bacterium, assembly GCA_963775205.1. Lineage (GTDB taxonomy): Bacteria > Actinomycetota > Actinomycetes > Mycobacteriales > Mycobacteriaceae > Mycobacterium. Next base: position 77,736 of record CAVZHV010000007.1, read on the forward strand.
CCGAAGGACGGCTCGCGGGAAGCGATCATCGAGAACGCGATCCGGGTGAACAAGATCATCGGCAGCCCGGGCTATCCACGCAGCGACGACGCGATCCGCGCCGAGGCGATCGAGGGCTTCGACCGCTCGTACTACCCAGCCGGCTTCGCCCGCCACTTCGGCGCGATCCTGGGCACCGGCAGCCTGCTGCCCTACAACCGCGAGATCGAGGCGCCCACCGTCGTGATCCACGGCAAGGCGGACAAGCTGATGCGGCCGTTCGGCGGACGGGCGGTGGCTCAGGCGATCCGCGGTGCACGGCTGGTGATGTACGACGGCATGGGCCATGAGCTGCCCGAGGAGCTGTGGGACGAAATCATCGGCGAGCTGAAGACCAACTTTGCAGCGCCACGCCGCTGAATTTTCGAGGCCAGACCACCATCGACTACCATTTGCGCTCGAACGCGTCGGCGCCTGCTGCGTCGTCAAGGCCCGTCTTACGGGCCCTCAGGAGCCAGGAAGGCAATACAGAAAAGATGGCGCAAGCTCCGCGCGGCACCTTGAAACCGCATTTCGACGACGTCCAGGCACACTACGACCTGTCCGACGACTTCTTCCGTCTGTTCCTCGATCCGACGCAGACGTACAGTTGCGCGTTCTTCGAGCGCGACGACATGACGCTCGAGGAAGCGCAGCTCGCCAAGATCGACTTGTCGCTGGGAAAGCTGGGCCTGCAGCCGGGCATGACGCTGCTCGACGTCGGCTGCGGCTGGGGTGCGACGATGATGCGCGCACTCGAGAAGTACGACGTCAACGTCGTCGGCCTGACGTTGTCGGAGAACCAGCACGCGTATGTCGAGAACCTGTTCGCGCAGTCTGACAGCCCGCGCTCCAAGCGGGTGCTGCTGCACGGCTGGGAGCAGTTCAACGAGCCGGTCGACCGGATCGTGTCGATCGGAGCGTTCGAGCACTTCGGCCAGAACCGCTACGGCGACTTCTTCCAAACCGCCCATCGTCTGCTGCCCGACGACGGCGTGATGCTGCTGCACACCATCACCGCGCTCACGATGAAGCAGATGACCGAGCGCAACATTCCGTTGACGTTCGCGCTGGCCCGGTTCGTCAGGTTCATCATGACCGAGATCTTCCCGGGCGGTCAGCTGCCGACGATCGAGATGGTTCAAGAGCGTGCGTCGGCCGCCGGCTTTGACGTGACCCGTACCCAGTCGCTGCAGCTGCACTATGCCCGCACGCTCGACACGTGGGCGGAGGCGCTGGATGCGCGTAAGGACGAGGCGATCGCCATCCAGTCAGAAGAGGTCTACGACCGCTACATGCACTACCTCACCGGCTGCGCGAAGAACTTCCGCGCGGGCAACATCGACGTCAACCAATTCACGTTGGAGAAGCAGGAGAACCGCAATGCCTGACCAGAAGGCTGACAAGAGGTTTACGAAAGTCGGCGACGACATGACGCCGCACTTCGAGGACATCCAGGCCCACTACGACCTGTCCGACGACTTCTTCGGTGTCTTCCAGGATCCGACGCGCAAGTACAGCTGCGCGTACTTCACCGGACCCGATGTCACGCTGTCCGAGGCGCAGATCGCCGACGTGGACCTCAACCTCGACAAGCTGGACCTGAAGCCGGGCATGACGCTGCTGGACATCGGCTGCGGGTGGGGCGTGACGCTGAAGCGCGCGATCGAGAAGTACGACGTCAACGTCATCGGCCTGACGCTGTCCAAGAACCAGCAGGCGTACTGCACACAGTTGCTGGACAAGCTGAACACCGACCGCAAATACGAAGTGCGGCTTGAGGGTTGGGAGCAGTTCCACGAGCCCGTCGACCGGATCGTGTCGATCGAGGCGTTCGAGCACTTCGGCTTCGAGCGCTACGACGACTTCTTCAAGAACTGCTTCGACATCCTGCCCGACGAGGGCCGCATGACGATTCAGAGCAGCGTCGGCTATCACCCGTTCGACTTGGCGGCGCAGGGCAAGAAGCTGACGTTCGAGCTGGCCCGGTTCGTCAAGTTCATGATCACCAAGATCTTCCCCGGCGGCCGGCTGCCCACCACGCAGATGATGATCGACCACGGCGAAAAGGCGGGATTCATTGTGCCGGAAGCCAAGTCGCTGCGGACCCACTACATCAAGACGCTCGGACTGTGGGCCGACGCGCTGGAACGCAACAAGGACACTGCGATCGCGGCGACCAGCGAAGAGAACTACAACGACTACATGCGCTACCTCAAGGGCTGCCAGTACTACTTCATCGACGAGAGCATCGACGTCAGCCTGGTGACGTACCTGAAGCCGGGCGCCGCGGCTTAGTTGGTCGGCCTGGTTACGCCGCCGCCTGCTGCTGCCCGGTGCTGGACGAGGTCGTGGTGCCCTGCTGCTGTTGCTGCTGATCGTTGGGGCCCTGACCCGTCGTGACGTTCGTACCCGTACTCGTAGTCGTACTAGTAGTCGTACTCGTACCCGTACTCGTCGACCCGTTCGCAGCCTCTACCTGCGTGGGCTTCAGCTCGATTACGTCGGCCGTGTTCCCATCGTTCGACTTGGTCGTGTACGTCGTGATTGAGCCGTTGCTCGTGTTCTGAGGCGAGATGCTGAATGCCGGGTTCAAGGCACCGTCGGTATCCAACTTCGGATCGACCTTCAGCAGATCGACCTTGACGTCGGTGTCCAGCTTCGGGTCGGTCTTCACCTGGCCGACCAGAGTTGAATCGTCAAGCGAAGCACGCTTTTTCGCCGCAAGAGCATCCAGCTTCGATTGGTCGGTCACGTCGGTCACGTCGGTCTGGTCGGTTTGCGCAAGCCTTGCGTTTGCGTTTGCTAGTACCTTCCGCGTGCAACCTCTGTCAGAGCGCGGCCGCACCCGTACGCGAAGGGCCGACTGAGCCCGCGCCTAGCATGAACGCCATGGCTGAAGGTCGTCTCGCTGACCCCAATCGCACGCTCGGCACCGACCCCCGATCAGACCCGCGCATGATCACCGCCCTCGCCCCGTTCGGCCTTGACGGGCTACTGCCCCCGCCACCGGTGACACCGGACTCGCCGCTGCCTGAGCGACTCGCCTATGCCGCGCTGGCGGAGGAGGCCATCGTCGCGATGCTCAACGCCCTGGCCGAGAAGGCCCCGGTAGCAGACGGCGTGGAAACCGAAATCGTCACGATCACAGGCGACGACGGCAACGACGTGACGCTGTATATCAGCAAACCGTCCGCGGCGAAAGCCCCATTGCCGTGCATATTCCACATCCACGGCGGTGGCATGGCGTTCGGCAGCGTCACGGATCTCGGCTATGTCCGCTGGCGTGAGAACCTCGCCGCCACCGGGTTGGTGGTCGTGGGCGTCGAGTTCCGCAACAGCGGGGGAAAGCTCGGCCCGCACCCGTATCCGGCCGGCCTCAACGACTGTGCGGCGGGCATCCACTGGACCGCCGACCATCTCAACGATCTCGGCGCCTCGCACATCGTGGTGTCAGGCGAATCGGGCGGCGGCAATCTCACGCTGAGCGTCACCCACAAGGCCAAGCGCGAGGGTTGGCTGCACCAGATCGCCGGCGTCTACGCGCAGTGCCCATACATCTCGAACCGCTATCTCGAACAGCCCGAGGAGCTTCCCTCGCTCAAGGAAAACGACGGCTACGTCTTTAGCTGCGTGGAGATGGCGGCAAACGGATCGATTTACGACCCCGACAACGAGCACGCGACCGACCCTGCATGCTGGCCCGGTAACGCCACCGAGGCCGACCTCGAAGGTATGCCGCCGCACGTGATCTCCGTCAACGAACTCGACCCGCTGCGCGACGAAGGCCTGCTGTACTACCGCCGGCTGCTGCGCGCGGGCGTGCCCGCTGTCGGACGCATCATCGCCGGCACCTGCCATGCCGGGGAGATGATGTGCGCCGCCACAATGCCCGACGTGTACGGCGCAACCGTGCGCGACATCAGCGGCTTCGCGCACTCCCTCACGCCGACGCGAACGTCTACGCCTCCGCGAAGTTACGCGTCACCGACGGATCTACCGGGATCCCCGGGCCCGTCGTCGTCGACACGGTGATCTTCTTCAGGTAGCGACCCTTCGACGCGGTCGGCTTGGCCCGCAGCACCTCGTCCATCGCGGCGCCGTAGTTCTCGACGAGCTTGTTCTCGTCGAACGACGCCTTGCCGATCACCATGTGCAGGTTGGCCTGCTTGTCGACGCGGAAGTTGATCTTGCCGCCCTTGATGTCAGCGACGGCCTTGGCGACGTCGGGGGTGACGGTGCCCGTCTTCGGGTTCGGCATCAGGCCGCGCGGGCCGAGAATGCGGGCGATGCGCCCGACCTTGGCCATCTGGTCCGGCGTCGCGATCGCGGCGTCGAAGTCCAAGAACCCGCCCTGGATCCGCTCGATCAGGTCGTCGCTGCCGACGATGTCGGCACCGGCCGCCTCGGCCTCAGAAGCCTTGTCCCCCACCGCAAATACCGCGACCCGCGCGGTCTTGCCGGTTCCGTTGGGCAGGTTGACGGTGCCGCGCACCATCTGGTCGGCCTTGCGCGGGTCGACGCCGAGCCGGATCGCGACCTCGACGGTGGCGTCCTGATTCTTCGACGACGTCTCCTTGGCCAACTTCACCGCCGCCATCGGCGAATACAGCTGGCTGCGGTCCACCTTCTCGGCGGCGGCCTGATATGCCTTGCTCTTCTTGCTCATTCGATTCCAATCACTCGGTTGGTTGTGGTCAGTGATGATGCTCTTCGCGCGAGCGCTCATCGGCCGGGCCGAAGCTGGCCCTCCCACGGGTCGTACTACTCGACCGTGATGCCCATCGACCGGGCAGTGCCGGCGATGATCTTGGCAGCCGCGTCGATGTCGTTGGCGTTGAGGTCTTCCTTCTTGGTCTCGGCGATCTCGCGGACCTGGTCCCACGACACCTTCGCGACCTTGTTGCGGTGCGGCTCAGGCGAACCCTTGTCGACGCGGGCCGCCTTGAGCAACAGCTTCGCCGCCGGCGGGGTCTTCAGCTTGAAGTCGAAGCTGCGGTCTTCGTATACGGTGATCTCCACCGGTACGACGTTGCCGCGCTGGTTCTCGGTCGCGGCGTTGTAGGCCTTGCAGAACTCCATGATGTTCACGCCGTGCTGGCCGAGCGCCGGACCCACCGGCGGCGCAGGGTTGGCCTGGCCGGCCTGGATCTGCAGCTTGATCAGCCCGGCGACCTTTTTTCTCGGTGCCATTCGTAAATTCCTTTCGACTTGTCGGATTTCGGCGCGCTAACGGTCGCTGGGCGCACGTTTGCGCGCCGAAATCGCTCTAGATTTTGGCGACCTGGGTGAAGGTCAACTCGACAGGTGTTTCGCGGCCGAAGATTGACACCAGCACCTTGAGCTTCTGTTGTTCGGCATTGACCTCGCTGATCGACGCGGGCAGCGTCGCGAACGGGCCGTCCATGACGGTGACCGATTCGCCGACCTCGAAGTCGACCTCGATCGGGGCACGCTCGATCCCGCCGGTCTCGGCAGCGGCGCCGGCGGCGGCGGCCTTCGTCGTCTTCTTCGCGGCACCCTGCGGCAGAAGGAACTTCACCACTTCGTCCAGCGATAGCGGCGAGGGCTTCGACGTCGCGCCGACGAACCCGGTGACACCCGGCGTGTTGCGCACCGCGGACCACGATTCGTCGGTGAGGTCCATCCGCACCAGGATGTAGCCCGGCAGAACCTTGCGGTTCACCTGCTTGCGCTGGCCGTTCTTGATCTCGGTGACCTCCTCGGTGGGCACCTCCACCTGGAAGATGTAGTCGCCCACGTCGAGGTTCTGCACGCGGGTCTCGAGGTTGGCCTTCACCTTGTTCTCGTAGCCGGCGTAGCTGTGGATGACGTACCACTCGCCGGGCTTGGTGCGCAGTTCGGCCTTCAGCGCTTCGGCGGGATCCAGCTCTTCTTCCGGAGCAGCCGCCTCGTCCACGCGCTCTTCGACATGCTCATCCTCTTCGCGCGAGCGCTCATCGACGACAGCCTGACCCGCAGGCAGGTCGGCGCCGGGCTGCTCATCAGAGAAGCCCTCGACGCCGTCAGGGGTTGTCACGGTCCTTGTCCTTCCACTACCTCACCTTGAATACCCATTCACCGGCGAACACGCCCCGCACGAGCGCTGCAAAGCCGATGTCGACCACGAAGATCAGCGCAACCATGAAGACCAGGAAGGCCAGCACCACCGCGGTGTAGTTCACCATCTGCTTGCGGTTGGGCCAGATGACCTTGCGCAGCTCGGCGATTACCTGCTTGAGGTAGTTGAAGACGAACGCCAGCGGGTTACGCGGGCCCTTGCCGGGCTCGGTCTTCTTGGCTGTCTTGGCCTTCTTCTTGCGGCCCTTGCTCTCTTCGGTCTTTTCGATCGGCTCGGCCTCGACGGCCTCGGCCGACTGCCGCGACCGCTTGCCGGTGGGACGCAGCGGCCGGGTGGCAACCGCGGTCCGACCACCGGTCGTGGTGCTGTCGTCGCCGTCGCCGTCGCCTGCGGCGCCGGCAGCCTCGCGCTCGTCGCTCACCGCGTGCCCTTCCGCTCGAATTGAGTGTGTCCACCTTCCAGTGTCCACGATCGATCCATATTCAGTTCAGCAGGGGCGACAGGACTTGAACCTGCAACCTGCGGTTTTGGAGACCGCTGCTCTGCCAGTTGAGCTACGCCCCTCGAGGTTGGCAGGCCAACCTGTTCGCGCCGGAGGCCCACACAATTCGCGCGCTCCCCGTGCGGTCGATTTCTCACCGACGGACAGCGCGCTGAAGTGGGGAAACCCCGAGGTCCGAGTGTACATCGGCGCACAAGAGAGTTACTAATCCCCGCAGCGGGCTATTCGCCGGAGGCTGTCCGGACCACCTGGCCGGATTCCGGATCCCACTTGGCCGAGATGGAGTTGTCCCCCTCATGCCCCATCATCGTCGTGTAGGACTCCATGACCAGCTCGCCTTCTTCGTCCTCCAGCACGTTTCGCGTGACCACGATGTCGGCGCCGAACCGCTCGTCCACCGACTGGACGTACATCGTCCCGAATAGCTTGTCGCCTGCACGGATGGGCCGGTGGAAGAGGAACTTCTGATCGACCTGGACAATCTGCAAGGTCTCCATGCCGACGTCGACGTGCTGGAAGAAGTGCCGCTGGATGATCACGGCGAAGATCGCCGAGAACGTCGGCGACGCAACGAGGCTGTCGTGGCCGAGTTCGCTGGCCGCTTTTTCGTCGAAGCTGGCCGGGTCGTGAGCCTTCACGGCGGTCGCGTACTGCCGGATCTGCTCGCGGCTGACTTCGAAGTAGTCGGGATACTTCCAGACCATCCCTCGGATGTCTGTCTTGAGAGGCATCTACGCCAGCTTCGCGGTGGCCACGGCGCGGCCGAAGATCTTCTTGCCGCCGGTGGTGGCCGACAGTGCGATCGTCACTGTCTTGGACTCTGGATCGGCTGACTTCACCCGACCGCTGAACACGATGTCGGCGCCCTTGCCGTCGTTGGGCACCGGCACCACGGCGGTGAACCGGACGTTGTACTCCGTGACGGCGCCGGGGTCGCCGACCCAGGACGTCACGTAGCCACCACCGAGACCCATGGTCAGCATGCCGTGGGCGATCGCGGTGTCCAGTCCGACCTGCTTGGCGATGTCGTCGTCCCAGTGAATCGGGTTCAGGTCGCCCGAGACGCCGGCGTAGTTCACCAGATCCTGCCGGGTCAGCGTGATCACCTTCTCCGGCAGTTCGTCGCCGACCTTCACCGAATCGAATTCACGCAATGGCATCGCTGAAACCCTCTTCTCCTTCTTCATCACTGCGGCCGACGAGTGTCGTGTAGGTCTCCATGACCTCTTCGCCCTTGTCGTTGGTGACGATGTTCTTGGTCACGATGGTTTCCGTGCCGAACGACTGCCGAATCGAGTCGACGTAGACGTCGCAGTAGAGGCGGTCGCCGACCGTGATCGGTTTCAGCCACTTCAGCACCTGGTCCACCTGCACGATTTGGGCGTCGGTGACCGTCACGCCTGCACTCTGAAAGAACGCGGACTGCGCCTGATACCCGAACACTGAGATGAACGTCAGCGGCGCCAGCAGACCGTCGTATCCGAGTTCAGCGGCGGCATCGTCCTCGAAATACGCGTCATCTTCGTTCTTGACGGCGGCGGCGTACTCGCGGATCTTCTCCCGGCCGACTTCGTAGTAGTCGGGGTACCGGTAATGCATCCCCACGATCTTGTCGGACAATGACACGGCTGGTCCTACCTCAGCGAGTCTCTTTGTGTGCCTGGTGCTTGCCGCAATTCGGGCAGAACTTCTTAAGTTCGAGCCGGTCTGGGTCGTTGCGGCGATTCTTCTTGGTGATGTAGTTGCGGTGTTTGCACACCTCACACGCCAAGGTGATTTTCGGCCGTATGTCCGTACTGGAGGCCACGTCAGTTGCCCTTCTTCGTGCTTGTTGTGTTGTAGCGATGGCCGGACTCGAACCGGCGACCTAACGATTATGAGTCGTTCGCTCTAACCGACTGAGCTACATCGCCTTGTGATGAGGCACCGCCAGTCAGCCCGGCGCGTCCACCGAGCCCCCTAACGGAATCGAACCGTTGACCTTTTCCTTACCATGGAAACGCTCTGCCGACTGAGCTAAGGGGGCCTGACCCGCTGTTAGGCCTTGTAGAGGGTACAGCGTGGCTGGCTGGCCCGCCAAACACCAGGTTAGCGATGGCGGAGCGGCCGCGCGGGATTCGGATACACCTCTTCGGGGCCGAAGTACTGCGACAACCTCTGCGCTTCCTCGCGCAATGCAAGCACACGCGTGTGGATCCGGTGTTCGGTCGACCGCGGCATCCAGCCGGGGACGTAGAGGCCGCGACCCCGTCGGCCTGCTCGTCCCAGCCGCATCTCCCATCGCAGGGCGTCAGAGATCGCCTTCGACGCCCGCCCGTGCGTGACGAAGCCCCACCGGGCGAGCACTGCGGCCAGGTCCGCGACCTGCGCCGGACCATGGACGTGAAGGTGGTCGGTGAGCACATGGCGCAGCTCGGTTCCGCGCAGTAGCCGTTTCGTCATGCCCGGACATTGACATGCCGCACCGACAGCTGCCATGGAGCGGGTCGTCGGCAATAGATTGATTGCCATGACGGAAGGTGGCGCGACGCGGGTCGCCGTGTACATCGACTTCGACAACATCGTGATCTCGCGGTACGACCAGGTGCACGGTCGCAACTCGTTCCAGAAAGACAAGGCCAAGGGGCTCGAGGCCGACAAACTCGCCCGGGCGACCGTCGACGTCGGCGCGATCATCGACTTCGCGTCGTCGTTCGGGACGCTCGTACTTACCCGCGCCTACGCGGACTGGTCGGCGGAACTCAATGCCGGGTACAGCGGCCAGCTCGTGGCGCGGGCGGTCGACCTGGTGCAGCTGTTCCCGGCCGCGGCCTACGGCAAGAACGGCGCCGACATTCGGCTTGCGGTCGACGCGGTCGAGGACATGTTCCGGCTTCCCGACCTGACGCACGTGGTGATCGTCGGCGGCGACTCCGATTACATCGCGCTCGCTCAGCGCTGCAAGCGCCTCGGCCGGTACGTCGTCGGCATCGGGGTCGCGGGAGCCAGCAGCGGATCGCTGGCCGCCGCGTGCGACGAGTTCGTCACCTACGACGCGTTGCCGGGTGTACCCAGCCAGCCCAAGGAGACTGAGAAGAAGCCGTCGCGCCACCCAGAGGACGCCCAGAAGGCTGCGACCAATCTCCTGCAGCGGGCGCTGCAGATGGGCCTGCAGAAGGACGACACGGAATGGCTGCACAACTCGGCGGTCAAGGCGCAGATGAAGCGCATGGATCCGTCGTTCAGCGAAAAGTCTTTGGGTTTCCGGTCTTTCAGCGATTTCTTGAGGTCTCGCAGTGAATTCGTGGACCTCGACGAGAGCAGCACGACGCGGATGGTGCGGTTGCACAGCGAGAGCTGACAGCCTTTGGCCTCTTTTTCACCAACCGTCACAGCGGCCGGGCATACCTCTTTTTGCCCGCCTCTGTGACAGATGTGACTCCCAGCAGGCCCAGCGCCCGGCCCGCCGCCAACCCTCCATACTCTGAACCCATGGCCACCGACGACCGCCTGTACTTCCGCCAGTTGCTCTCCGGCCGCGACTTCGCGCAGAGCGACGTCATGGCACAGCAGATGCGCAACTTCGCCTACCTGATCGGCGACCGCGAGACCAAGGACGCCGTGGTGGTCGACCCGGCCTACGCCGCCCAAGATCTGGTCGACGCGCTCGAGCAGGACGGAATGCGCCTGTCCGGGGTGCTCGTCACCCACCACCACCCCGACCACGTCGGGGGCTCGATGATGGGCTTTCGGCTCAAGGGCCTCGCCGAACTGCTCGAGCACACCGAAGTGCCCGTCCACGTCAACACCCACGAGGCGCTGTGGGTGTCGCGGGTGACCGAAATTCCGCTCAGCGACCTCACCACGCACGAGCACGGCGACAAGGTGGCCATCGGCGACGTCGAAATCGAGCTGCTGCACACCCCCGGCCACACCCCGGGCAGCCAGTGCTTTTTGCTCGACGGCCGCCTGGTCGCCGGCGACACGCTGTTCCTGGACGGTTGCGGCCGCACCGACTTCCCCGGCGGCGACGTCGACGCCATGTACCGCAGCCTGCACCAGCTCGCGCAGCTGCCCGGTGACCCGACGGTGTTCCCCGGGCACTGGTACTCCCAGGAGCCCAGCGCGCAGCTGTCGGAGGTCCGCCGCACCAACTACGTGTTCCGCCCGACCAGCCTGGAGCAGTGGCGAATGTTGATGGGAGCCTGACATGGCAGACAGAGTCCACTTCACCGTCGACGACGAGGTCGCGACGATCACGATGGACGACGGCAAGGTCAACGCACTGTCGCCGGACATGCAGCTCGAGATCAACGAGGCGCTCGACCATGCCGAGCTCGAAGGGGTCGGCGCCGTCGTCATCGGCGGCAACAACAGAGTCTTCAGCGGCGGCTTCGACCTGAAAGTGTTGAAAGGCGGTGGGGAGCAGGCCATCGAGATGCTCGCCGGCGGGTTCGAGCTCGCCGCGCGGCTCCTTGCCTACCCCAAGCCGGTGGTGATGGCGTGCACTGGCCATTCGATCGCGATGGGCTCGTTCTTGATGCTCAGCGGCGATCACCTGATCGGCGCACCGTCGCACCGCATCCAGGCCAACGAGGTGTCGATCGGGCTGACGATGCCCGGGCCGGCGCTCGGCGATTTTGCGGCATCGTCTGACCCCGGCGGCGTTCCAGCGCGCGGTCGGCCTGTCGGCGGAGTTCAAGGGCGAAAGTGCCGTTGCCGCAGGCTATCTCGACGAACTGGTCGAGGCCGACTTGGTGCGAGCCCGCGCGCACGAGGTCGCGAAGGGGTTCACGAGCCTCGACGCGCGGGCGCACAAGGAAAGCAAGTTGCGGGCCCGCGCCAAGGTGCTGGACGAAATCCGCACGACGATCTCGGCAGAGTTCCGCCCGGCAAGTTAGGCGCGAGCTGCATGTGCATTGATCACCGCATGTCAAGCGTTTCGCGCCGTCAGTCCCCCGTCGACCACCACCACCGACGCCGGTCACGTACGAGGCCGCCGGCAGGCAGAGGCTCAGCATCATGTGGGCGACTTCGGCGGGCTCGCCGTAGCGGCCCAGCGCGGTCCGGCGTTTCGCGAAAACCGTCTTGTGTTCTTCGGGAATGGGCTCGGTGATTCCGGTCCGGATAGGGCCGGGGCAGACGCAGTTGACGGTAATGCCTTCGCGCCCAAGGTCTACCGCGAGCGCACGCGTCAAGCCCACCACCCCGTGCTTGGCCACCGCGTAGATGCCGTTGCCGCGGGTGGCACCCATCGCCTCGGTGGAGGCGACGTTGACGATGCGCGGGCATGACGACTGGCGCAGATACGGCAGTGCGGCGCGAACGATCCGCTGGTGTGCGGTCAGCATGACGTCGAGCTGCTGACGCCAAGAGTCGTCGTAGTTTTCGTCGTCGAGACTCGTCGGCCGCACCATGCCGGCGTTGTTGATCACGAAGTCAAGCCCGCCGAACGACTCCGCAGCCCGCGTAACGGTGTCGGCCACCGCGATGGGATCGGCAACGTCGAGCGCCCACGCCTCAGCTTGCCCGCCGGATTCACGGACGGCCGCGGCGACCTGTTCCACTGCGTCCGTTTGGATGTCGGCCAGCGCCACGCTCACTCCCTCGGCCGCGAAGACGTGTGCGGCAGCGCGGCCGATTCCGCTTGCGGCGCCGGTGATGAAAGCCGTTCGTCCGTCGACGGACCGGCTGGAGTTCGTGACCTCAACCATCGGGATGAGAGTAGTCGGGTGGCCTACTGTGAGGCGATGACTTCCGACGCGCCCGTCGACGAAGCCGACAACGTGCAGCCGGAGGTGGCTCCTCGCGAGGAAGAGGGCACGCTGCGGGCCCTGGGCCGGTTGTGGGCCACCCCGCTGCTGACCAATCTCGGCGGAGGTTGGCTCGCCATGGGCGGTCAAATTGGTGCCGGCGGTGATCGTCGGCACGCTGCTCACCATCGGGCACGTCAACCATGCGATCGTAGGCTCGCTGGTGTGTTTCTCGGCGCTCGTGGCGGGCGCGAAGTTCGGCTATGCGGACTGGGGTGGCATGCTCGGGCTGGCAATCGTCGGCAACCTCATTGGTGGCCTCGCGTTGGTCACCGTGCTCCGGTTGCTGCAACTTCCGCACAACGTGAAGGAAGCGCGCAGCGAGTCCTGAGCCGTCAGATCCGCATCGCTCCCGCGGCCGCGTAGGTCTGCGTGATTGTCGGCACCGGGAGACCGGCTCCAATCACCGCGCGTCGCACGGCGTCGACCTTGCCCAAGGGAACCAGCGCGATCACACAGCCGCCGAAACCGCCGCCCGTCATTCGCGCACCAAGCGCACCTGCTGCCACCGCCGCGTCCGCGATCAGGTCGATGTGCTCGGTCGTGATCTCGAAGTCGTCGCGCATGGAGGCATGCGACGCGGTGAGTATGCCGCCGGCCCGTTCGAAGTCGGAATCCTCCAGCGCCGCAACGAACTCGAGCACGCGCTGATTTTCGGTGACGACGTGCCGGGCATAGCGGTCGCCGGGCAGGGTCTGCACATCACGCAGTGACGCGACCCCGAGGTCAGCTGCGGCCCGTTCGCACACGGCGCGGCGCGCGGCATACTCGCCGCCGGCATGGCTGTGGCGCGCGCGAGAGTCGACGAGCAACAGCGCAACACCGCACGCGTCGGGGTCGAACGGCACGTGCCGCACAGTGACGTCACGGAAGTCGATCAGCACCGCCTGCCCAGCCTGGCCGAACAGGCTGGCCAGTTGATCGAGTAATCCGGTTGGGGCACCGACGTACTCGTTCTCTGCTGCCTGCGCGAGCCGTGCCTGCGCCACGCGGTCGAGCCGAGTGCCGGTGGCTTCCAGCATCGCACCCAGCACCGCGCACTCGAGTGCCGCCGACGACGCCAGGCCCGCTCCGATCTCGACGTCGCTCGAGATCGACATCTCGCCGCCGACGACGGGCAGGCTAACGCGACGCAACGACCAAACGACTCCGGCGACGTAGGCCGCCCAGCCGGTCACCTCGCCGGGCCTGGTATCGAGCGGAACGTCGGCCGCGCGGTGGACCGAAACGCTATGCACCCGGAGAAGCCCGGAACCGTTGGGCGCGAACGATACTACGGTGCGCTCGGGCAGCGCGATCGGCAACGCGAAGCCGAGGTTGTAGTCGGTGTGCTCGCCGATCAGGTTGATCCGGCCCGGTGCCGCGTTTCTGATCACGTCAGAGCTCGCGCAAGCGCGTGGCGATGGCCTCGGGTGTCACGTCGTTGATGAATGCGCCCATCGCCGACTCGGAGGCAGCAAGGTATTTCAACTTGGTGGCCGTGCGCCGGATCGACATCAACTCAACGTGGAAGTAGCCCTCGCGCTGCGGTTCGTCGTCGTTGTACTGGTGCAGGGCCGACATGTACAGCAAGGGTGTGGTGTACAGGCGGTCGAAGCGCTGCAGGATGTCGGAGTAGATCCGGGTGAAGTCGTCGAGCTCGACGTCGTCGAGGTCAGTCAGGTTGTGTACGTGGCGGTTCGGGTAGATGTGCACCTCGACCGGCCAGCGCGCGGCGAACGGTACGAACGCGGTGAAGAGCGCGGTTCGTGCGATGATGCGACGCCCGTCGGTCATCTCGTGCGCGAGGATGTCGGCAAAGAGGTTGCGGCCGTGGGCTTTCCGGTGTGCATTCGCTTGGCGCAGCATCTCGACGGTGCGTGGGGGAAGAAACGGGTAAGCGTAGATCTGACCGTGCGGATGTGTGAGCGTCACGCCGATGCCGCGGTTTTCGAAGCAGAACACCTGCGCGATGCCTTGTCGCGTCATCAGGTCGGCGGTACGGTGGCGCCAGGCGTTCACGACGAGGCGCGCGTGAGCATGCCCGAGGTCGGTGAACGAGCCAAAGTGGTTGCTGCCGAAGCAGATCAATTCGCAGCGGCCGGATCCTGGTGCGGAGACGAACAAGTCGTCGCCGGCACCGAGCGGTTGAAGCTCAGTTCCTGCGAAGCTGGGGAAGCGATTCTCGAACACGACGACGTCGTAGTCGGGCGCGGGAACCTCAGTTCTCAGGCCGGACGCATCAGGGCACAGTGGGCAGTCGGCGACGTCCGGCATGTAGGTGCGGTCTTGGCGTTGCGGCGCGATGGTGATCCATTGGCCCGTCTGCCGGTCGAGGCGCAACTGCGAAGGGCCGGAGCGACGTTCGGGTAGCGATCGCCGGTCGGCGATGGGCGCCGGGGTGTGACCCGGCAGCGAGAAGAACAGCAAGTCGCGGCCGTCGGCCAGGCGCCACGTCGTCGGCACGCTACGGAATGGGCCAAACCTGGCGGGGCGGAATGGGATCGAGCATCACGGCGGTGGCGCCGTTCCATACGTAGCGGACGGTGTGCGTCTCACCGTCGTTGCACGACCCGCAGGTCCGGCCGGATACGTAATCGAGCACGACGAGGTTCGGCGTCGACGCCGCGGCATCCAGTGTGGTGAACGGCCAAGTTTTGGTCGTCGCGTTCCCGATGTAGGTGCCGCGGTGAAACAGGAAGACCTGGCGTGGCGACGTCGGCCTGGCCATGTCGATGGTCATGACGGCCGCCGACAGGTCGGCGCACGGATCGTAGTTGCTCTGTACGGGGACGGGACTCCAGGGCGCCTGGGTCAGCGGCTCATGCCGGTCGTGGGCGATCGCGTCGCTCAGGGCGGTGGCTTGGTCGGGGCCGCACGCCGGCGCCGGGTCGGCGTTGGCGGCGGGAACGCCGCCGAGGAGGCTCGCCAAGACGCACACCGCTGCTGAACCCGCCAGTACTCGGTTCACCGCCACACATCCCTCCGCGTCGAGTGCGCTTTGCGCATGCTCTTGCGAAAGTATCGTGCCGTCCGTCGGCGGCTGAGGCCAGATTGGCCTGATTGATAGACACGGCCTCCACGCTTCTCGGTCGATGTTCCGACCGAACCTAACTGGTTGCCGGGTCGATTCATCAGAGCGGTTATGGGACCGATGCGAAGGAGAGGCGCTCCGGTGATCCGTGTCGTACCGTTGCGAGTGAGTGATCCTTAGTGGTCACGCGACTCGCACCCCATCTCGGGGTTGTTCCCCGGCCGGGTGGCCGGTTCCCTTCCGCGTTTCACGGCCACCAGCCCGGCTAGGCCGGGTCTTACGGTCGGCTCCACGCTTGACGGCGGCCCCAACTGGGCCGACGACGCTAACAGTGTCTTCGTAGCGTGCGAGGTTGATAGACGCGTTGTCGTCGCGCTGATGTGGCGCTGCCGAACAACCGTCACATTGCCAATGTTCGGCCCATCCGATGTCCTGCACATGCCCGCAGGCATGGCAGGTTTTCGACGACGGGAACCCGCGGTCAGCAACGACCAGTTGCGACCCGTACCAGCCTGTCTTATGGGACAGGTGGCGGCGCGGTGTGGCCAGGGCTGCATCCGACAGTCCACGCCGCCTGGCGCGGGCACCCGACAAGCCCTTTTGCCGCAACATCCCCGCAGCGTCGAAACCTTCAACAACGATCCGGCCGTGGGTTTTAGCCAACCGTGTTGTCAGGACGTGCAGGTGATGAGTGCGGACGTCATTAACCCGGCGGTGCAGCCGGGAAATCTGCATGGTGCGTGCGCGGTACTGCCGCGAGCCTTTGGTGCAGCGCGACCGTGCCCGGCATAGTTGGCGCAGCTCACGCAACGCGGCGTCTAGCGGTCGCGGGTTCTCGACTTGTTCGATCACGACACCGTCAGCGGTGGCGACTGTCGCCAAACGCCGCACCCCGACATCGACACCAACCCGCGAACCAGGTAGCGCGACGCTGGGTTGCTGGGGGCGTTGGACAAGCAGCGCACGCTCGCGTCCAAACGAGTGCCGTTGCGGCGCACTGAGATCGCTAGCACCCGCGCCCGCCCGGCACGGATGAGGCGTTCGATTCGGCGGGTGTTCTCGTGCGTGCGGACAGTGCCGATCACCGGCAGCGTGAGGTGCCTGCGGTCGGGCTCAACCCGCATCGCTCCGGTGGTGAAGCACACCCGGTCACTGTCGCGGCCTTTGCGTTTGAATCGCGGGAACCCGACCCGTCTCCCAGCGCGATTGCCCGCACGGGAGGTCTGCCAGTTCCAGTACGCGTCCACCGCGCCAGTGATGCCGTCGGCGTACGCCTCCTTCGAGCATTCGGGCCACCACACCGCACCGGTCTCAGCGTTGACACACACGTCGCCTTTTACTGTGTTCCAGCGTTTCCGCAGCACCCGAAGGGACGGCTTCGCGGTCTCTATCCCGGCCGCGTGCCACGCTTCGATATCGGCTTTCAGGGTGGCGACGGTCCAGTTGTATGCCTTGCGCCGCGCGCCGAAATGCCTTGCCAGCGACCTGGCTTGATCCCCGGTCGGGTCCAGCGTGAACCGGAACGCCTGCACACACCAGCCTTCAGGGACATCAAACTTCGCCATCAGGCCGCACCTCGCTCCTCGGTCGCTGCGGCAGCTGCCAGTGCGCGCTTGGCGCGGTTCCCGGCCGCCCGCTTGCCATACAGACGCGCACACATCGAGGTCAGGATCTCGGTCATATCCCGCACGAGGTCGTCATCGACCTCGGCGGCGTCCACCACGACCAGCTCTCGGCCCTGCGCGGCCGACGCGGCCTGTGCGTATTCCGAACCGAACCGGCAGAACCGATCCCGGTGCTCCACCACGATCCGATGCACCGACGGGTCACGCAGCAGGGCAAGAAACGTGCGGCGATGCCCGTTCAGCGCGGACCCGACCTCGACGACGACCTTGTCGACCGTGATCTGCTGGTCCGTTGCCCACGCGGTCACCCGCGCCACCTGCCGATCGAGATCTGCTTTCTGATCGGCTGAAGACACCCGCGCATAAACCGCCGTGCGCGCTCGTGGGCCAGCCTCGCCGATCGGCTCGTCCAAGAGAATCAGCCGACCCACTCGCCGGGCGGGCACCGGCAAAAGTCCAGCGCGAAACCAGCGATACGCAGTCACGCGCGCAACACCGTTGCGCTCAGCCCACGCCGCCAGATTCATACTTCTGTTCCTACCGCACACCCCCGACAACTACCGACCACTCAACCCGCAACAGCTGGCAGCCCCGGTGCGAAGATCGAGGCGTGCAGGGATACGACATCATCGGCGACGTCCACGGCTGCGCCACCAAACTCGAGGATCTTTTGAAAGACCTCGGGTACGGGAACCACCGAGGCGCATATCGGCACCCCGAACGGCAGGCCGTGTTCGTCGGCGATCTGATCGACCGCGGCGGCGAGCAGCTACGAGTGCTCGAGATCGTCGAAATCATGGTCGATGCCGGAACCGCGCAGATCGTCATGGGCAACCACGAATTCAACGCGATCGCCTACCACACAGAGCATCCCGAGCGCAGCGGCGAATACCTGCGGCCGCACACTCTCAAAAACCAGCGCCAGCATGAGAAGTTCCTCCACCAAGTCACCGGCCAGCAGCGCGAGCACTACATTCAGTGGTTCAAGACCCTGCCGCTCTGGCTCGACTTGGGCGGCCTGCGCGTCGTGCACGCGTGCTGGCACAAGGAGTCCATGAAAGTCGTTCAGGCAGAACTGGGTTCGAACCGATTCACCACCACCGACCAGCTTGTGAAGGCGTCCACCAAGGGTCACCCGCTGTACGACGCAGTCGAGATCCTGCTGAAGGGGCCGGAGATCAGCCTCGTCGACCACGGCCTGCCGGCCTACTGCGACAAGGACGGCCACCGGCGCACACGCGCGAGGATTCAGTGGTGGAACGCGGGCGCGACGACGCTGCACGACCTCGCCGAGATGGGCCGCGACTTGAAGACGGAGGACGGCCGGCGGTACCCGCAACTGCCCGACGTCGAGGTGCCTGCCGAGGAGCGGTCGTACGTGTACACCGATGAGGTGCCGGTGTTCTACGGACACTATTGGCGCTGGGGAACGCCGGAGCACCTGCTGGACTGGACCGCGCACACCGCTTGCGTCGACTTCAGCGCGGTGAACAACGGGACGCTGACGGCCTACCGCTGGTCGGGCGAGAGCCGCATCCGGCTCGAGAACTACGTACCCCACACCGCCGATGTCGTGGCACAACATCCGTCCGCCTGAGCTGCGAGCTCAATACTTGCAGAACCGTGAGAATCCGCCCGGGGTTGAATTTCGGGTGCCGCTTACGGCTAGGCTGAAATCAGGTTGAGTTCCCAGCCTCCCGGGAACGTCCTAGGGCATGCAGGAGTCACTTCCTCGCCGTGTGGCTTTGTGACGGACCACCTCATTCTCCTGCGATGACCTACGGAGTCGATCGAAATGACCACATTTGCCGTTGAACAGTCGGCACCTCCCGGCCGAGACCACGTGACGTTCTCCACTGATTGGGAGACCTCGTCGTCGGTGCGCATCAGCGCCACCGGCGACATCGACGCCACCAACGCCGCGGAATTCACCGAATACGTCCTCCAGCGCTCCGCCAACTGCCGGGAAATGCTGATCGACCTGCGCGCTATCGACTTCTTCGGCAGCGCCGGGCTCACGGCACTGCTCACCATCGCCGAGCGCTGCAACCGCGCCAATGTGGCGTGGGCAGTGATTCCGAGCAGGGCGGTGTCACGCGTGCTCGAGATCTGCGACCCGGAGCAGACGCTTCCGCGCGCTACCGGGTAACCGGACTCGCGGCGTCGCTCTTCGGATCGATCAGAATCTTGGCGTGCGCTTCGGGGTCGGCCAGCGCGTCGAACGCGGCCGCCACACCGGGCAGTCCGACGGTCCCGGTGATGAGCGGTTCGACGTCGACCTTCCCGTCCGCCAGCATGTGCAGCGTGTCGCGGAACTCGAGCGGCGTATAGCCGAGCACGAACCGCAGGTCGATCTCTTTGTTGATCGCCAGCGAGGGCCGGATGCGGTCTTCCCCCATGCACACTCCGACCACGACGACCCGTGAGAAAAGCGGTGCGCCCGTGATGATTTGGTCGATGACGCCGGGCACGCCGACGCATTCGAAGATCACCGGACGTTTGGGGGTCGCGGCGCCGAGCGCGTCGGCGGCCCGCCAGACGTGCCACCACGGCACGCGCAGCTTCTGCAACTTCTCGATCGTGCGGACCGCGAGATCGAATGCGTCGGTGGCTTTTCGGAGTAATCCGTGTCCGGCGGCCGCCGCGTACGGCGAGTCCTGTGCGGGGTCGACGACGGTGTCGGCGCCGCAGGCGGTGGCCAGCGCGCGCCGGCCGGGCGAGAAGTCGCTGGCGATCACGGTGCGCACGCCGTGCGCCTTGAGCATGCAGATGACCGCGAGACCGATCGGCCCGCAGCCGATCACGATCGCGACGTCGCCCTTGCCCACGTCGCCGCGGCGGACGGCGTGCCAGCCGACGGCCATCGGCTCGGTCAGCGCGGCGGCCTCGGCCGACAGCCCGTTCGGGACGGAAAACGCCAGCGCCTGCTCGACGAGAACCTGCTCGGCGTAGGCGCCGGGTGCGGCGACCGAGAACCCGAGCGGATGCACGTCCTTGCCGCGCCTCAGCAGCGGCATCGCGACCACCGGGGTACCGGGTCGTGGGCTCTTGCGGGTGCCGGGGCCGAAATCGATTACCTCGCCGCAGAATTCGTGACCCATGACGATCTGCTGGTTGGATCGCATGGCGCCGTCGTAGCCGGTTTCGGCCGCCACATCGGCAAGTTCGTCGCTGTGATGGCGGGCGTGCAAGTCCGAGCCGCAGATGCCGCAGCGCAGTACGTCGATCAGCAGCTGGCCTTTGGCTGGAGTCGGCGCCGGGACGTCGACGAGCTCGAGCTTGGCGTTCGTGCAGGTAACCGCTTTCACCTCGTCGAGCCTAGGCTGGGGTCGAGGAGGCGCTGATGGCTGGGTGGTCGCGAGGCTTGGCTGCGCTGGCGATCGCTGTTGCAGTGCCGACGGCGCCGACTGCCGGCGCCGATCCGGGGGCGACGGAAGTCATCACGGTCGCGGCGGTAGGCGCGAACGGCGAACCGATCGAAGGTTATCGGGTGGTGGCTCGGCAGGCGTCGGCGAACCTGTCCGGCTGCCCTGGCCCCTCGCCGGCAGCGACCGCGAGCAACATCTATGCCTGCGAACCAAGCGAGGCGGCCGCCGAGGTGTGCTGGCCGGCGCCGGCGTCGTTGCTGTGCGCGGTGGATCCGTGGAGTAAGACGCTGCGCCGGTTCTCCTCCCCCGGCGCGCTGCCCGCGGTCGATCCGCCGGCGACGCCGATACCGTTCGCGATGGTGCTCAACGACGGCACCCGCTGCATCCTGCCCAACGGCGTCGACTTGGGCGGCCGGGCAGACGACACGGTGCCGATCTACGGCTGCGGGCAGAACCTCGGCGTCTTGGCTCCTCCGGACTGGAACCCTGCGGATGCGATCGACCGGTCCCAGCCGCTGTGGGCCGTGTTCGTCGGGCAGCTCGGTCCGCGCGACACCCCGTTCCAGCCGCCGATACGTCACACGGTGACGACGGCGTGGTTCGCGGGGAACGGCTAGGCGCTTCGCCGTCCGGCCAGTTCGGCTTGCAGGTGGGCAATTTGCTGGTCTTGCGCAGCGATGGTGGCACTGGCGATGCCGAGTCGGCGATCACGATCAGCCAGCCGGGCTTCGGCTTGTTGGCGGCGTTGCTCGGATATCCGGAGTACGGCGCGGAGTTCGTCGATCTCGGCGCCGGGTGTGAGTGGTTGCATTGCAGACGTTCCTTCCCGTGGTCGCGGACGTTCACAGGTAGGAGGGGTTGACGCGTGTCTGCATGACACTTTTTTTCGAACTTCATTCGGGGTCTAGGGCCGATAGGCGGCGACGACGTCGGTGTGAACGAAATCGTCGCCCACGAAGAGCAGCGGCTCCCTCGCGGCGATCGCGAGCGCGTACGAGTAGCAGTCGCCGAGGTTCAAAGCCGCCGGGTGCCCGCTGCCTCTCCCGAAATCGCGATATGCCCGCGTGGCGATGGCAGCCTGGGCGGCGTCGAACGGCACCAACTCGATCTCCCACACGTCAAGCAACCGCTCGACGCGTCGCTGGTCCTCGGGACGCAACCGGCGAGTGAGAACCGCATTGAGTTCCACTGCGGTGGCCGCTGACATTTTGAGATCGCTTGTGGAGGAGAGGATTTGGACTAGCGGTTCGGCGTGTGTCTCGTCGAGCAGCACCGCGATGATCGCGGAGGTGTCGACGATCACGCAGGCAATCCGGCGTCGTCGTAAAGGTTCTCATGCAGTAATGCAGTTCGCTCGGCTTGGGTGAGTGAACCACGCAGTTCGTCGAGGAGTTGCCGCGCAGTCGCCTGCTTGGCCTCGCTACTGCGCGAGCCGCCGGAATGTGCCTCTAAGTCGGCCAACCTGTGCCGCACGGCGTCCTCGATCGCACCGGTCTGGGTCGCGCCGGTCCGTTTGGCGAGCTCGCGCACCAAGGCGGTGATGCGTTCGTTCTTGATGTTGAGACCCATGGTAGAACTCTACCCCCATAGGGTAGCTGTTCTACCACACCGCGGCAGATCCACACCATCAGTCGAGCCACAATCTCTTCAAGAAGCCGCCCCGTTCGTCCCGCCGACGGTTGGCCTCCTTGGCCACGTCGTTGAGGCTGAATCCGTAGTACGCCGCTAGAGCGATCACGACCTCCATGACATCGGCCGCTTCGGCGCGGATTTCTGAGCGATCGACCGCCGCATGAAGTTCGGATGCCTCCTCGATCAGCTTGTCGCGGAGCGCCGATTCGAAGGCCTCAAAGCCGAGAACAGTTACCACCGGGGTACGTCCGGACGCACGAATGATGTCCGGGATGTTATCTCTGACCAGCTTGCCCATGACGGCTCCTTTCGTCGGCATACTGACTTGATGCAGTGGTACACCGCAGCACCGACAGACGCGGATGCCTGAGGAACCGGTCGATCCTCTGTTGCTCGGCCAACGCGTGGTGGCAATCCTGGAGACCGGCCTGCGCACGGCAACCTATAAGCTCGCGACTCTCACAGCGCTCATCGACCACTGCATCGAGCACCTTCCCGAGAACCCCGTCGACAGACTGAGCGTCCCTATCCCCGACCTGGCGCATCGCGTCCTCGAAATCTACTGGCGACAAGTGCGACCCTTCGACGGGCACGAACTGCGCCAGTCGACGCAGCCGAGGGCCCGAATCTTGGTCGCAACTAATCGGTTCCGCGCAGCGGCCGGGTCGAAGCAGGCCGGCATCTCAGTCGACGTCGCGATCATGCGAGCGCCCGCGGCGTATCGCGCGGCCATCGACGAAATCGCGCTCTGTCTCGCGCAGCAGCCTTTGCATCGGCTTCAGCGGCTGCCCGGTGCAGTGAGAAGCGAATGTTTTCTTTACGACGATTCGTTCCTCCACGACCAAGTATCACGGTCCACCCTGAGCGCCCACGGGGACGCGATCGGACTCAAACCCGGTGTCGCGCATGGCCTGGCTCGACTCGCTGGTTTACTCAAGCCGGCGTTGGAACTTATGTGGGTCGACGACGTCCGGCGAATGAATAAGTTCCTCGATGCAGAAGTGCCGGACGTGGCGGGCCATCTGTTTGGCCGCGAGCGCATTCCGCTAGGTCTGGTGAGAGAACCGTTCAAGGATGCGTTCGGGCCACACTGCTTCTATTGCGGAACGCACCTGCAGCGAGACAACCCGGTCGATCACGTGCTGCCGTGGTCGCTCGTCGGCATCGACGGTCTGGCCAACCTCGTGCTTGCTTGTGCACGGTGCAATACCGATAAGCGAAACTCGCTCCCCGCGTTGGCGATCGTGGATCGAGTTCTCGAACGCGACAGCGGCATGTTGGAAGACATTGCCGCAGAGATTCAGTGGCCGACGCAGCGAAACCGAGTTGTGGCCGCCGCCCGCGGCCTGTACCGAGGTCAACCCGCGGGCGTACCGACGTGGTCGGGCTACCACGAGACGACCGCTCTCGACATCAGTTATCCCCATTGGTGGATCCAGGTCGAGGCTATCGGTCAGTGAGTTAACCAGCCGCGCGGCGTCCAATTCACGATGGATGCGGGCGACGGTCCGGTCGTAGCCACGAGGCGCACTTTCGTCGCTGCCTTCCCGGTCGTGGCAGAACCCGGGTATTCGCCCGCGAGCAGACGGCCGGGGCTCGGCCATTAGGCGTGCAGCGATTTGTCGTGCGGCCAGAGTTCGTCGTCCACGGCCGCAGAGTAGTCAGTCACATCAGTAACAGTAAGAAAGCGGAGTCTCTTTTGCCCGCCTCATAGCGACAACTGCATTTCCGCAGGTCCAGGCCAGATCAAGCAGAAGGCGATCAACGGCAACTCATGCCCAAATCCACACGTCGACGAGTTGTCGCTATGAGGCGGGCAACTCGGACCCCCACGGAGAGAGCGAATCGGGTCACGAATTAGCGAGTTGGCTCACACGTTGTGGTGAGATATCGAGCAGGTCTGCGATGTCGCGAACAGGTATGCCGTTGGCAGTCAACCGGTGTGCGTAGTCGCGTATCGCTTCTGTTGCTTTCCGCTCGGCCCGACGAGCTTCCGCGCGAAGATTCTTGATTTCGCGGGCGGCGGCCAGGAGTTCCCCGTGCCGGCGATCTTCCATCCGGATACTCACCGTTTCGACTTTTATGCGGTCGATCGGCACTCCGACGTGCAGTGCAATGTAGTCACGAGCCATTGTCTCCGCCTCGCCGAGACGACGCGCCTGGGTAAGCCCATCAATTTCGGGAATGTGGACCATCCACCAGCGCCCGTCACGCATGACTTCGATCTTGTACTCGCGCTTCACTGGCGCTGCTCGCTTTCCTTGATGGCCTTGTCCACCTGACGAACGACGCCCGGCGAAACGGTGCGGTGACCTGTTGGGATGATCACCTGGACGCCGGTGGGGTGGTCCACTTTGTGTGGCTGCCCCTCGCGTCGCGTTGTGTGAATCCCGCTCGAAGCAGTCGCTTGACGATCTTCCGAGTGGGTTCCTCACTGACCACAATTTAGTCCAAGCCGATAGACTGAATCAAGTCTATGCATATAGACAATAACTCGTAGGGGCCTCATAGCCGGGTAGCCAGCCCGCCCGACAAGACCGGGGGCGCCGCAGCCCGCAGCCCTTGTCGGTACCCCGGCCTAGGGTGGCAAACGATGGCACTTCACCTTCACCGCGCCGAGCGCACCGACCTCCTCGCCGACGGGCTCGGCGCACTCCTGTCCGACCCCCTCGAAGACCCCTTCGCCGAGGAGCTGGTCATCGTGCCCGCGAAAGGCGTCGAGCGTTGGCTCAGCCAATGCCTCTCCCACATCCTCGGCCGCGGCGACGGCGACGGCGCCGACGGCGTCTGCGCCGGCATCGCATTCCGCAACCCGCAGTCACTGATCGCCGAAATCACCGGCACCGTCGACGACGACCCGTGGTCGCCCGACGCCATGGTCTGGCCGCTGCTCGAGGTCATCGACGAAAGCCTCGACCAACCCTGGTGCAAGACGCTCGCCACCCACCTCGGCCACTTCGAGCACGAAGAGGAGAAAGAGCTCAGGCAAGGCCGCCGCTACGCCGTCGCCCGACGCCTCGCCGGCCTCTTCGCCTCTTATGCCCGGCAACGCTCGCAGCTTCTCATCGACTGGCTCGACGGCAACACCGAAAACCTCGACGAAGACCTGCACTGGCAACCCGAGCTGTGGCGCGCGCTCGTCGGCCGGATCGACAAAGACCCACCCCACATCAGGCACCAGAAAACCGTTGCACGCCTGAATGAATCGCCCACCGACCTGCCGACCAGAATCTCGCTGTTCGGCCACACCCGCCTGGCCCTCACCGACATCGAACTGCTCGACGCGCTCGCCGCCCACCACGACCTCCACCTCTGGCTGCCCCACCCCAGCGACCACCTCTGGCAAAAACTCCACAACGAGCGCGGCCCGATTTCGAGACACACAGACACCACGCACCGCCACGTCGACCACCCGCTGCTCGCCACCCTCGGCCGCGACCTCCGCGAACTGCAACGCAACCTGCCAGACCCGCAGACCGACGAATACCTCGGCGGCGCAACCAAACCCGACACCCTGCTCGGCTGGCTGCAGCAAGACATCACCGCCAACCAAGTCAGGCCCGATGGCCGCCAACACACCCGAGCAGATCGCAGCGTCCAGATACACAGCTGCCACGGCCCGGCCCGCCAAATCGACGTTCTGCGAGAGGTCCTGCTCGGCCTATTGCAAGACGACGAGACGCTAGAACCAAGAGACATCTTGGTGATGTGCCCCGACATCGAGACCTACGCACCGCTGATCGTCGCCGGGTTCGGGCTCGGCGACGTGGTCAAGGGCGTCCACCCGGCCCACCAATTGCGGGTCAAGCTCGCCGACCGCGCGCTCGTCCAAACCAATCCCCTGCTCGGAGTCGCATCGCAGCTGCTGCAACTGGCCGGCAGCAGGGCCACGGCCACCGAAGTCCTCAACCTCGCAAACGCCGCACCAATACGGGCCCGCTTCGGCTTCACCGACGACAACCTCGAGGACATCACCCGCTGGGTGCGTCAGGCCAACATCCGGTGGGGTTTCGACCGCGCACATCGCCAGCCGTTCGGCGTCGACTTCGTCCAGAACACATGGCAATTCGGCATCGACCGGGTGCTCGCGGGCGTCGCGATGTCCGACGATTCGCACGCCTGGATCGACGCCACACTGCCACTCGACGACGTCAGCAGCAACCGCGTCGAACTCGCCGGCCAGTTGGCTGAATACATCGACCGCCTGAGGCACGTGGTCGAATCGCTCACCGGCACGCGTCCGCTACACGAGTGGTTGACCGCACTCACCGACGGCATCGACCTGCTCGCCCGCGTCGACGACGACGACGCCTGGCAGACCAGCCAGCTGCAGCGCGAGTTCGCCGACGTGCTCACCCACGCCGGCCCCCGCGCAGACACCGCAATGCGCCTGCCCGACGTCAAAGCACTCCTGCAACGCCATCTCGCCGGACGGCCCACGCGCGCCAACTTTCGCACCGGCACGCTGACCGTGTGCACCATGGTGCCGATGCGCTCGGTGCCGCACCGGGTGGTCTGCCTCGTCGGCCTGGACGACGGGGTGTTCCCGCGGCACGGCGTGGTCGACGGCGACGACGCGCTCGCCCGCAACCCGATGACCGGCGAACGCGACATCCGTTCGGAGGACCGGCAATTGCTGCTCGACGCCATCGGCGCGGCCACCGAGAAGCTGGTCATCACCTACACCGGCGCCAACGAATACTCCGGCCAGGAACGCCCGCCCGCGGTTCCGCTGGCCGAGCTTCTCGACACTCTCGACATGACCACACAAGACAAGGTGCGCGACACGATCGTCGTCAAACATCCGTTGCAGCCCTTCGACACTCGCAACGTGATCCCCGGCAAGCTGATCCCCGACGAACCGTTCACCTTCGACCCGACCGTTCTGAATGCCGCCCGCGCCCGCTCCGGCGAGCGCAAAGAGCGCCCGCCTTTCATCTGCGGCCCGCTGCCCGCCCCGCCGCCCGACGACGTCGTCCTCGCCGACCTCACCGGCTTCTTCCGGGATCCGGTCAAGGGCTTCTTCCGCGCGCTCGACTACACCCTGCCGTGGGAGGTCGACGGCGTCGAGGACGCCATGCCGGTCGACATCAACGCGCTCGAGGAGTGGACGGTCGGCGACCGGATGCTGCACGACATGCTGCACGGCATGGAACCCGACCAGGCTCGGCAAGCCGAGTGGCGCCGCGGCACCCTGCCGCCGGGCCGGCTGGGCTGGCGCAAGGCCACCGAGATCCGTGACCAGGCCGCACTTCTTGCGGAGGAGGCTCGGCCGTACCGCGGAGACCCGGATGCCGTGGACGTCGACATCGACCTCGGCGCCGGGCGGCGCCTGACGGGCACTGTCACACCCGTTTACGGGGAGAGGCTCGTGTCGGTGACGTACTCCAAGCTGGACGGGCGCCACCTGCTGCAGTCGTGGATCCCGTTGCTGGCGTTGATCGCTCACGATCCGCGACGGGATTGGTCGGCGATCTGCATCGGACGCCCCAAGCGGGGCACCACTCCGAGGCAGGAGGAGCTGACCAGACCGGCCGACGCCGCCGTCGACCTGCTGGCCGATCTGGTCGCGATCTACGACGCGGGCCGTCGGGCACCGCTGCCGCTCCCCGTCAAGACGTCCTACGCGTGGGCGGAAGCTCAGCACAGCCATGGCGACCCGCAACGCGCGGCGGGTTTCCGGTGGCGCTCCAACGACCGCTATCCCGGTGAGGATGCCGAGCCGGCACACATCCGGGCGTTCGGCAAGGACGCGTGGCTGGACGACCTCGTCGCAGCAGGCCTTGACCGCTACGCCTGCCGGCTCTGGCTGCCGATGCTGGAAGCGCTTGCGTGATGCAGCCTTTCGATCTCCTCGGCCCGCTGCCCGCGGCGCGTACGACCACGGTGCTGGAGGCCAGCGCGGGCACGGGGAAGACGTTCGCGCTGGCCGGTCTGGTCACGCGGTATGTCGCCGAGGGTGTGGCGACGCTGGACCAGATGCTGTTGATCACGTTCGGGCGCGCGGCTACACAAGAACTCCGCGACCGTGTGCGCTGCCAGATCGTCGACGCGGTAGCCGCTTTCGACGATCCGTCAGTGGTCGGCGACAACCAAGTGATCAGGCATCTGGTGGACGGAAGCGAGGAAGAGCGCCGCGACCGTCGACAACGGCTGCGCGACGCCCTGGCCGCATTCGACGCCGCGACCATCGCCACCACACACCAGTTCTGCCAGATGGTTCTCAAATCCCTCGGAGTGGCCGGCGACACCGACAGCGGTGTGACGCTGGTGGAGAGCCTCGACGAGCTGGTCACCGAAATCGTGGACGACCTTTACCTCCGCCATTTCGGCCAGGAACGCGACGATCCGTTGTTGGCACACGCCGACGCGCTGCGGCTGGCGCGCGAAGTGGTCAAGAACCCAGCCACGGAGTTGCGACCGAAAGACGCCGACCCCGGCTCACGCGCCGCGGTATGTGTCGGTTTCGCGAAAGACGTTCTCGCGGAACTGGAAATCCGCAAGCGGCGAAAGGGCATCCTCGGCTACGACGATCTGCTCAGCCGGCTGGCCGACGCGCTGGACGCCGACGACTCACCCGCTCAGGTGCGTATGTGTCAACGCTGGCCGATCGTGATGGTCGACGAATTCCAGGACACCGACCCAGTCCAGTGGAAGGTGATCGACCGTGCATTCACCGGCCGCTCGACGGTGATCCTGATCGGTGATCCGAAGCAGGCCATCTACGCGTTCCGCGGCGGGGACATCGTCACGTACCTCACGGCCGCCGAAACAGCCGGTGTACGAATGACACTCGGCAAGAACTGGCGCAGCGACGGCGCGCTGGTGAAGCGCCTGCAGGCGGTGCTGGGCGGCGCGGAGCTCGGCGACCCGCGGATCATCGTGCACGAGGTCGAGGCGCACCACGGCGGTTCACGTCTGGTCGGCGCCGGTGACCCGTTCCGGCTGCGGGTGGTGCGCCGCGAAGCGCTGGGACGCAGCGGAACCAAGGTGCTGTCGATCGCCGACCTGCGTGCGCACATTCCTCGCGACCTCGCCGCCGACATCGGCGAATTGCTGACCAGGGGCGCCACTTTCGACGGCCGACGCGTCGAGGCACGCGACGTCGCGGTGATCGTCGAGAACCACAAGGACGCCCGCGCGTGCTACCGGGCGCTGTGCGGCGCGGGCATCCCGGCGGTGTACACCGGCGACTCCGACATCTTCAACTCCGAGGCCGCCGAGGACTGGCTGTGCCTGCTGGAGGCATTCGACCAGCCGCACCGCCCCGGCATGGTGCGCGCCGCCGCAGCGACGATGTTCTTCGGCAAGACCGCCGGGGCGCTCGTCGAGGGTGGTGACCGGCTGACCGACGAGGTCGCAGAGACGTTGCGGGAGTGGGCGGGTCATGCCCGCGAGCGCGGGGTGGCCGCGATCTTCGAGGCCGCGCAGCTGGGCGGCATGAGCGACCGGGTGTTGTCGTGGCAGGGCGGCGAACGGCTGATGACGGATCTGGCGCACATGACGCAGCTGCTGCAGGAGGCCGCGCACCGCGAGCACTTCAGCCTGCCGGCGCTGCGCGACTGGCTGCGGGCGCAGCGAGAGGAGCGCAGCGGCGCGACGGAACGCTCGCGTCGGCTCGACAACGACGCCGCGGCAGTGCAGCTGATGACGGTGTGGGTTGCCAAGGGACTGCAGTTTCCGGTGGTGTATCTGCCGTTTGCGTTCAACCGCAATGTGCAGAGCCGCGAGCTGGTGTTGTTCCACGAGAAAGATGCGCGATGCCTGCATGTCGGCGGCAGCGACTGCCCGGACTTCAACGAGGTGTCGAGGCTGGGGCGGGCCGAGGATGCCAGCGACGACAGCCGGCTGACGTATGTGGCGATGACGCGCGCGCAGGCTCAGGTGGTGGCGTGGTGGGCACCGTCGCACGACGAGCCGAACGGCGGACTGTCGCGGCTGCTGCGGGGCCGTGGGCCGGGCGAGTCTGCAGTGCCGGATCGCTGTGCGCCGGACAAGATTGCGGATGACGACGCTCTGGCGCGGTTCAAAGAGTGGGAGGCTGCCGGAGGTCCGGTGATCGAGGAGTCGGTGCTGCGTCCGGTGCCTCCGCTGCCGCGGGAGGCGACGCCGGCAGATCTCGACGCCCGGCATTTCCACCGGTCGATCGACACGTCGTGGCGGCGGACGTCGTACTCGGGCCTGATCCGCGCTGCCGAGTCGACGCCGGTGAGCAGTGAGCCCGAAGTCGTCGAGCTGGACGACGAAGCCGCGGAGATCCCGCTCGTCTCTTCGGCGGCCGGTGCGGATGTGCCGTCGCCGATGGCGAATCTGCCGACGGGCGCGAAGTTCGGGACTCTGGTGCACGCCGTGTTGGAGACGGCCGACCCGTTCGCCGCCCCCTTGGCCGCCGAACTGGAATCACGAATCCGGGAGCACTCGGTGTGGTGGCCGGTCGACGTCCCGGCGGCCGACCTGGCGGCGGCGCTGGTGCCGATGCACGACACCCCGCTCGGTCCACTGGTGGACGGTTTGACGCTGCGGCAGGTCGGGTTGACGGACCGGATGCGGGAGATGGACTTCGAATTCCCATTGGCCGGCGGCGATCTGCGGGCCGCCGCGCCCGAGATTCGGCTGAAGGATGTCGGCGAGCTGCTGAGCCGGCACCTGCGCGAGGACGATCCGCTGGCGTCGTATTCCGACCGGCTGACGGGCGCGGCGCTCGGCGGCCAACCGCTGAAGGGTTATCTGTCGGGTTCGGTGGACGTGGTGCTGCGAGTCGGCGAGCGCTATCTGGTGGTCGACTACAAGACGAACTGGCTTGGTGACCCGACTCGGCCCCTGACGGCTGCAGACTACGCGCAGCCGCGGCTGGTCGAGGCGATGCTGCACTCCGACTACCCGCTGCAGGCGCTGCTGTACAGCGTTGTGCTGCACCGGTTTCTGCGGTGGCGGCTGCCTGGGTACGTAGCAGATCGGCATCTGGGCGGAGTTCTCTACCTCTTCCTGCGGGGCATGTGCGGGCCGGAGACACCGGTGATCGACGGTCACCCGGCCGGGGTGTTCAGTTGGCAGCCGCCCGCGTCGCTGATCACCGCGCTGTCGGATCTCGTCGACCAAGGGCGGAGAGCGGCATGACCACCGTGGAATGGCGACAGGCGCGCAGCGCTACGGGACTGCTGCGAAAGTTCACCGATGCGCAGGTTCTCGATTCGTCGGATGTGCATGTGGCACAGCGGCTTACGGCGCTGGCATTGGAGCCCGACGAGACGGTCACGCTGGCGGTGGCCTTGGTGGTGCGGGCACTGCGGAACGGCTCGGTGTGCCTGGACCTGCGGTCGGCCGGGCAGCAGGTGGGCATCGAGGGCCTGCCGTGGCCGGACGTCGACGCGTGGCTCGCGGCACTCCACGCCAGCCCACTGGCCGGCTCACCGCCGGTGCTCCACGTCGACGGGGATCTGCTGTACCTCGATCGGTACTGGCTCGAGGAGCAGCAGGTGTCCCGCGACGTGCTCGCGATGATTTGGGCCAAGCCGGGGCCGGTGTCTTCGGACGTCGATCGGCTGTTCCCCACGGGATTCGAAGAGCAGCGCGCAGCGGCAGAAGTAGCCCTGGAGCAGGGGTTGACCGTGCTGACCGGCGGCCCGGGCACCGGCAAGACCACGACGGTCGCACGGCTGCTGGCGTTGCTCGCAGGCGGAACGCGGTTGCGCATCGCGTTGGCGGCCCCCACCGGCAAGGCGGCGGCGCGCCTGCAGGAGGCGGTGCAGCTCGAGGTGGCCAAGCTCGACCCCGAGGACCGGGAGGCGCTGTCGGGGATGCATGCGACGACACTGCACAGGCTGCTGGGCAGCCGGCCCGACACGTCGGCGAGGTTCCGCCACAATCGCGGAAATCGGCTGCCGCACGACGTGATCGTGGTGGACGAGACGTCGATGGTGTCGTTGACGATGATGGCGAGGCTGCTGGAGGCAGTGCGGCCGGATGCCCGGCTGATCCTGGTGGGCGACCCGGATCAGTTGGCGTCGGTGGAGGCCGGCGCGGTGCTGGCGGATCTGGTCGACGGACTCGGCGAGACGAAGGTCGCGGCGCTGACGACGTCGCATCGATTCGGTGAATCGATCGGCAAGTTGGCGACGGCGATCCGCGTGGGCGACGCGGACCAGGTGATCGAGGTGTTGCGCGCCGGCGGAGAACACGTCGAATGGATCAACACAGCCGAACCCTCCGAACATCTCCGCAAAGTCGTTGTGCCGCAGGCCTTCCGGCTTCGGCAAGCGGCGGTCCTGGGCGATGCCGGCGACGCACTGCGCACGCTGGACGAGCATCGGCTGTTGTGTGCGCATCGACGCGGACCGTTCGGCGTGCGGTATTGGAACCGGCAGGTGGAGCGGTGGCTGGCGGAGGCGACGGGTGAGCCGATCTGGTCGTCGTGGTATGCCGGGCGTCCTGTGTTGGTGACGGCGAACGACTACGGGCTAGGTGTGTACAACGGCGACACGGGCGTCACGGTGGTGCGCAACGGTGTGTTGCGCGCAGTGATCGCGGGGACAGAGCGCCTGGAATTCGCGACGAGCCGGCTCTCGGACGTCGAGACGATGCATGCGATGACGATCCACAAGAGCCAAGGCAGCCAAGCAGAAGAGGTCACGGTGCTGATGCCGCCGGAGGAGTCGCGGCTGTTGACGCGCGAGCTGTTCTACACCGCGGTCACACGGGCGAAGGAGAAGATCCGGGTCGTCGGGCCGGAGGCCTCGGTCCGGGCATCGGTGCAGCGACGCGCGGTGCGGGCCTCGGGGTTGGCGCGGCGACTACGAACGCGTTGACCTCACGGGACCCAAGCGAGCAGGTCAGTTTTCCACCGCACAGGTCGACGTGATGACGATTCCGCAGCGTTGAGGCCGCAAATATGGGCCGATCGCTGCCCGCCGAGCGCTGCCGCGGTACCGTCTACCCGGTTGACAACCCAGCCATGCGGAAACGTCGCGGCGGCGACCTATACTCCCCGCCGACGGAGCCTGGAGCTCTGACGTAAGCCGACAGTGGTTTGCGCATTTCGGGGAGTTTTGTGACGTCAAATGTATCGGTTGGCACCCAGGCTGGCGCGCTGACGTGCTGCATTGCGTTCGGGTCTGTACAGTCAGTGCGTCCGAAACGCTCGGCACGGCGCTCCGCCCGGAGGGTCGGGTCGAACCCTAGCGGCTCGAAAGGCCTCACCACCGACTCTCTTGACACTCCACACGTGGCAGCGGCCCACCGAGGGCACCTACTCACGTCCGGAGACCCAACACGGCGCGCCACTGCGCAAGAGCCAGAAGGATTTTCGTGAGCAGATTCACCGAGACGATGTTCGCCAACGCCCAGTGGAGCTCCAAGGGCATGGTCACCGGCGAGCCGGACGCGCCGGTCCGGCACAGCTGGATGGAAGTACACGAGCGAGCCCGCCGGATTGCGGGTGGACTGGCCGCCGCAGGAGTCGGCCATGGTGACGCCGTCGCGGTGCTGGCGGGCGCGCCGGTGGAGATCGCGCCGACGGCGCAGGGCATCTGGATGCGCGGCGCCAGCCTGACCATGCTGCATCAGCCCACTCCACGTACCGACCTGCAACGATGGGCCGAGGAGACCACGGGCGTCATCAAGATGATCGACGCCAAGGCAGTGGTCGTCTCTGAGCCGTTCATGGCCGCGGCGCCAGTGCTGAGCCAACTGGGAATGCACGTGCTGACCGTCCCTGAGCTGCTCGAAAGCCCTCCGATCGACCCTGTGCACACCGCCGACGACGACCTCGCATTCATGCAGCTGACCTCCGGGTCGACGGGCTCTCCGAAGGCGGTTCGCATCACCCACGCGAACTTCGTCGCCAATGCCGAGGCGATGTTCGCCGGTGCGAACGTCGACCTCGACTCGGACGTGATCGTGAGCTGGCTGCCCTGTTTTCACGACATGGGGATGACGGGCTACCTGACGGTGCCGATGTACTACGGCGTCGACCTCGTCAAGATCACGCCGATGGACTTCCTGCGCGACACGTTGTTATGGGCCAGGCTGATCGACAAATACAAGGGCACGATGACCGCTGCGCCCAACTTCGCCTACAACCTGTTCGCCAAGCGGCTGCGCCGGCAGGCGACTCCGGGCCAGTTCGATCTGTCGTCGCTGCGGTGGGTGCTGTCGGGCGCCGAGCAGGTGGACCCCGCCGACGTGGAAGACCTGTGCGAGGCCGGCGCTCCGTTCGGGTTGAAGCGGGAGGCGATCGTGCCGGCCTACGGCATGGCCGAGTCGACGGTCGCGGTGTCGTTCACCGAAGAGGGCACCGGCATGGACGTCGACGAGGTGGACGCGGACCTGCTCTCAATGCTGCACCGGGCTGTCCCGGCGACCAGGGGCCACACGCGGCGGCTGGTCTGCCTCGGGAAGCCATTGGAGGGCATCGAGGCGCGGATTGTCGACGAAGACGGCGCTCTGGTGTCGTCCCGGTGCGTCGGTGTGATCCAGGTGCGCGGCGAGTCGGTGACCCACGGCTACACCACGGTGGCCGGTTTCGTGCCGGCGCAGGACGAGCAGGGTTGGTACGACACCGGCGACCTGGGATACCTCACCGAGTCGGGCAGCCTTGTGGTGTGCGGGCGGGTGAAAGACGTCATCATCATGGCCGGCCGCAACATCTACCCGACCGACATCGAACGGGCCGCGGCCCGCGTCGCCGGAGTCCGGCCGGGGTGTGCGGTTGCGGTGCGGTTGGACGTCGGTCAGCACCGCGAGACGTTCGCGGTCGCGGTGGAGTCGCAGGATTATCAGGACCAGAATGCGGTGCGGCGCATAGCGCACCAGGTGGCGCACGAGGTGTTCGCCGAGGTCAACGTCCGGCCGCGCAATGTGGTGGTGCTCGAGCCGGGGATGATCCCGAAGACGCCGTCGGGAAAGCTGCGCCGGGCGCATGCGTTGGCGCTGGTGAATTAATCGGACTGGCGCGGCGCCCGAGCGGGTAAATTCCTGGTCACGATGGCCGATTACGACACCCAGCCCGGCCGCACGCCGGTGCCGCAACCGGAGTTGTCGCAGGAGCAGATCGACGCCGACGAGGTCGATCTGCATGCCGGGCTGAGCGGGGTCGCCGGCATCGTGGCCGACGCCCGGCCGGTAGGAGAAATCCTCGGGGACGTCGCCGAATTCGCTGTGCGGTCGATCCCCGGCGTCGACGGCGCGGGCGTCACGTTGATAGAGGGTTTCGACACCCGGCCCCGGATTCAGACCTGGGCGGTGACAGCGGCGTTCGTCGACGAGATCGACACGATCCAGTACGCACACCTCGACGAGGGGCCGTGCATCACCTGCATGCAGTTGCGGCGACCGGCAGTCAGCGGATCGTTGGGAAGTGACCGGCGATGGCCGCGCTTCGGCGGCCGGGTGGCGCGGATGGGCGTGCACTCGGTGCTCGCGCTGCCGCTGATGGTTGGCGACCACGTGATCGGCGCGATCAACTCATACGCGTACAGCCGCGACGCGTTCGGGGAACACGCGGTCGAGCTGGGGTCGCAGTTCGCCCGCGCGGCGGCGGTCTCGGTGCACAACGCGCAGCTGCTGGCCGGTGCCAGGGAGCGCACAGAGCGACTGCAGCGTGCGTTGGCGAACCGCGCGGTGATCGACCAGGCTATCGGCATCATCCGCAGCAGGGCCGGCGTCAGCGCCGAGGAGGCATTCGAGCGGCTGACGAGGATCAGTCAGAACGAGAACGTCAAGCTGCACCGGGTGGCCGAGCAGCTGGTGGAGGAGGCGGCGCAGCGCGCACGGGCACGCGCCGCTAGCGCGGTGACGCCGCCAGCGCACTGATGTCGGCCAGCAGCATTGGGCGGGAATGCCGGTCCGTCATCAGCCGCCGGGCGACGTCGGTGAGGTGTTCTCTGTTGGTGCGCGCGTAGTTGCGCAATAGGGTGAAGGCTTTCTCCACGGGGACGTCTAGACGCTCGCGGAGAAAGCCCTTGGCCTGCTCAACGACCACCCGGTTGGCGATGGCGGCGCGAAGCTGGGGCAGCACCGTCGCCGGCGTCGGGGGAAGTTCCTGCAGGATCGCGACGCAGGCGACGTGGGTCAGGGTCTGCCCGACGAGCAGGTCGGCGTCGTTGAGCGTGCCGCTGTTGGTGCCGAACAGCCCGAGCGCGCCGAGGACTCTGCCCGCCGCCCGCATGGGCAGCGCATGCACCGATGAGAAGCCGGCGTCGTGTGCTGCGGACGCGAACTGGGGCCAGCGGTCTTTTTCGGCGTTGATGTCGGCCACCGAGACTGGTTGGCCGGTGGCGTAGCACTCGACGCATGGTCCTTCGGAGCCTTGCAGTTGGAAGAGTTCCAGTTCGCGGGCCTGCTCGGAAGTGGCGGCCAGCAGGTGCAGCTGTTCGAGGGGGTCGGCGAGGAGGAAGCCGGCGGCGGCGACGTCGAGCAGGTCGGCACAGTGCTGGGTGAGCTCGGTGAGCAGGTCGACGACGTCGAAGTCATCGAGCAGGCTGTCGACGAGGGTGACGACGGCGGCGAGTACCTGGGTTTCACGGGAGGTATCAGTCACCTTGTGCTCCTTGGTGTTTCGAAAACCGCATCAGTCGGCATCCAGTCTGAGCCGACGGTCGAGGATGTCGCGGGCGACGTCGGTGGCGCTGCGGCCGGTAGCATAGGCGTGGGCTCGGAGCCGCACGAGCGCTTCGGCGGGCTCGATCTCGAGTTGGGCGACGAGCATGCCGGTGGCCTGGCTGACTTCGGCGCGGGAGAGGGCGTTGAGCTCGGCCCAGGCGTTGCTGTTGGGGTCGGCGATGGCGGCATGGAGGTCGGTGTCAAGGAGGTCGAGGAAGGGGATGCCGGCAAGCTCGGCAGCGACGATGGCGCCGGAAAGGTGGTCGGGTGGCAGCTGGCCCGGTTGTTCGCGGAACAGGTCGAGGGCGCCGACGAATTCGCCGGCGACAACCACCGGTATCCCGTAGATGCTCCTGATGTGGTGAAAGAGCATGGCCGGGCCGAAGGAGGGCCAGCGATGTTCGTTGGGGTCGGAGAGGTCGACGGCCAGGATCGGGGTTCGGTGGGTGACGGAGTCGACGCAGGGCCCCTCGCCCAGGGTGAATTGCAGTTCGTCGTACACTCTCGCGGAGGCGCCGCTGGAGCCGAAGGTGCCGGTCGACGTGCCGTCGAAGACGATGGAGATGGCCGCGGCGTCGATGTCGAGCAGTCCGACGCAGGCCCCGCACAGACGGTCGGCGGCCTCTACCCCGCGCTGGCCATCGACGGCCGCGACGAGCTGGTCCCTTATCGCCACATTGAGCCGAGTCGATGGCTAGGGGGTGGCGCCATCACTACAGCCTTCACTAGTCGGTACTCAAAAGCGAGTTTGCCGAAGCACCTTGACCCAGCTCGTCTAGGAGTTCGCCCAGCGGCACTGTCGCGAGACCGACGGCAACATCGCCGATGCCGTACGGCAGCACCAGAGTGTCGGCGTGCACGAGCGCGCCGCACGAGTAGACGACGTTGGGCACGTAGCCGTCCTGCTCGTCGGCCGCGGGGCTCAGCAGCGGTCGCCGAAGCTGACCGATGATGCGGGTCGGGTTCATCGAGGTCGAGCAGAATTGCGCCGATCCGGTAAGTGCGCATCGGGCCGACGCCGTGGGTCAGCACCAGCCACCCGGCGTCGGTTTCGATCGGCGGACCACAGTTGCCTAGCTGCACCGCCTCCCAGGGCTGCGTCGGCCGCTGACAACGCTGCGCGCTCGTCCAGACGGTCAGCTGATCCGAGTAGGCGACCGCGTTGGATTCGCGATCCGATCTCGACATCGCCGCGAAGCGACCGCAAACCCGGCGGGGGAACAGCGCCAGACCCTTGTTGGCCGCAGCGGGTCCAACCATCGGCGCGGAGACGAAGGACTGGAAGTCCGTGGTCGTCAACAGCTGTTGGCTGATGTGTGCTCCGCTGTAAGCGGTGTAGGTGGCGTAGTAGGTGGCCGAGCCGTCGTCATCGACGAACCGGACGAAGCGGGCGTCCTCCATGCCGGCTACCTCCGCGCCCATCGCCGGGAACAGCACGCGCTCGGAAAGCGTTGTGCTGTCGGCAAATCCGATCGCATAGCTGCGCTCGGCGATAGCGCGGATCACCGAAAGCGTCTGGGTCGCGTGTCCGCGAGTGCTCAGGTGGGTCTGCAGCTTGTCCAGTTGTTCGTCGAGTTCAACCCGGGTGAACTGGTCGCCGAGCGCACCGAGCACGTAGTCGGCAGCCTCACCTGCGTCGCCGCGCCGGACCAGTTCACTGCGAAAGACCGCGGCGTCGAGCAGAGCCGGCGTGGAAACTCCTTGGGTGGCGAACGGCCCAGGCGGATCGACGGTGGCGTGGCCGGCCGCGTCCACGACACCGGTCCGGAACCCGATCGACGAGTGGTGCCCTTCGCCGATGCCCCGCACGCTCATGACGAAGCGCAGGCTGCCCGCAGGCAGCGCCGTCTGGTCGGGGTGGGCGACAATGCTGGGGTTGCACAACGCCGCACCTTCGATGGCGTATTCGCTGCTGAACGTCGCGCCCACCAACAACATTCGCTCTTCGGAGAGTTCGGTGTCGGGGCCCAGACGGTCGGCGAGTTCAAGGGCGTGCCGGCGCAGCGTGCCGATCACGTCGCGGTGACGCCCGGCGAAGCGGGTGAGGACGTCGTCGAGCGCCGATCGCACGTCGTCCTCGTCCAGGGCCAGGATGCGCGCAAGCACCGCGCCCGCTCGTGATTCCTGGTGTTCGAAGCTCTCCTGACCCGGCACGAACAGTCGGGTGATCACCCGCGACCGGTCGGGTGTGAGCCGCTGAGCGCTGCGGGTGACCAACTCGTTGTGCGTGAAAGTCATTGCGGCGCAACCGCGAAGCGCGTTGAATGCTGAAGGGTCGAGATCACCGCGATTGTCGACTCGGCGCCCTGGTTTCGGTTCACGCCGTCGGCATGTAGACCGTCGAACCCGCCACCCGTCGCGGCGTCCCACATTGGCTGCCCCGCGTCGTTGTCACCGTCGAACCAGGCGGCCGCGGCCAGGACGCCACCCGGCCACGTCGCACTCGCTTCCACAGCTGCGGCCCGCGCGCACGCATCGGCGAGTGTCGAAACCTCGATCGGCTGCTGGTCGAACCCGGGGCGGGGGTCTTCGGGTCCACGACCGGCAACCGGTGTGGGCGAGAGGTGGCCGTCGGCCGTTTCGTGGTCGAGGAGCCAGGCGAGCAGGTCGAGGCCACGCTGGCGCAGCGTCGGGTCCTCGAGTGTGACGCCCGCAGCGATCATCGCCTCGGGCAGCACTGCGTTGGCGTAGGTGAGTCGTGGCTCGGGCCACGGCCATGCGGTGTCGCCGCTCGGCGCGGCGATCGACGCTGCGTAGTCGGTGATGAGTTCGCGCGCCCCCCGATGATCGGGGTCGACGGTGAGCAACTCTGCGGCGCCCAGCGCCGCGAACGCCATCGCGCGCGGCCACACCGACCGGCCCTTGGCGGCGCACTCGAACTGGACGACGGCCGCCTGACGAACGTAGGCGACGCGACTGTGGGCCGCGGCGGTGCCGAGTGCCCACAAACATCTGCCCCAGGGGT
This sequence comes from uncultured Actinomycetota bacterium, assembly GCA_963775205.1. Taxonomy (GTDB): domain Bacteria; phylum Actinomycetota; class Actinomycetes; order Mycobacteriales; family Mycobacteriaceae; genus Mycobacterium. Next base: position 117,331 of record CAVZHV010000007.1, read on the forward strand.
CGTCCAGAGCGGCCTCGTCCGCCCACCGGCCAGTGCTGTCCATGCGGTTGCGGCAGGGGCCGCTGAGGGATTGCGCTTGGGCCAGAAACCGCAACGCGACGCCGGCGAGACCGTTCAGCGTGCGCTCGGCGTCGGGCTCTCGGGTGCTGACGACCAGGACCCGGGCCATGTCGTCGGTGCAATAGCCGTGTTCGGGACGGGGTTCGGTGAGACAGGCGTGCTCGAAGGTGCCGTTGCTGTCCGTCATTCGCAGCAGGTGGTCGAACTTCGGGGCCGTCGTACTCACGGCCACACCAGTGCCGGCGGCTCAGCTAGAAGCCGTTGCGCCAGAGACAGATACGCCTTCGCCACGACCGGCCAGGCCATCGCCGGGGCCAGCCGACGGGCCTCAGCCGCCATGGCGCCGGCCACGCGTGGGTCAGTCAGCACCCGCCGCAAGGCGGCGGCGAGCGCGTCGCGATCGTCGTGGCCGACGACGATGCCGGCACCGCTCCCTAGCAGCTCGACCGCGTGGGGGAAAGCGGTGGCCACGACGGGGCGGCCGGTCGCGATCGCGTCGACCAGAACGCCCGAGGTGACCTGATCGGTGGAGTCGTAGGGCAGTACGACGACGGCCGCCGACTGGACAAGTGTGGTCAGCGCCGCCGCGCCACGGTAGTGGGGGTCGAAGAACACCGAATCCGCTACCCCGCTGCGCTGCGCCTGTTCGGCACGGGCGTCGCGGTAGGCCTCGCCGTCGGCGGCCAGCACTTTGGGGTGAGTGCGACCAGCGATGAGGTAGCGCGGGCGGCCGTTGAGGTGCTTGAGCGACCCCATCGCCTCGATCACCCGCTCGATGCCCTTTCCCGGCCCTAACAGACCCCAGGTCAACAGGGTGGGCCGGCCCGATCGCTTCAGCGCGGGCGTTGTCGGAAGCGCTGCGCCGTGACAGATCGTGGTGACTTTGTGCCGGTCGACGTCGAAGTCGCAACACAGTCGGTGCCTGGCGGCATCGGACATCACGACCACCTGGTCCGCCATCCCCGCGATCTGCTGAAGAACCGAACGTTGGTGTGCTGAAGGGTGTTTCAGGACGGTGTGCGCGACGACGATCGACGGCACGGTCAGTCCGCCGACGATGTCCACCACGTCGTCTCCGTCGACACCGCCGTAGATGCCGTACTCGTGCTGGATGACGGCGACGTCATTGCGGTTCAGCAACTCCGAGCATGCCGCTATCGACCTCGGGGAGCAGCTGACCAGTTCCCCGACCACCCGGGGACTTGAGGGAGGCGACCCGTCGGCAACCCGCACGACGCTGACGTCGGCGCCGTTCGTGGCCAACCCGTCGGCGAGCGCTGAGGTGAATGTCGCCAGGCCGCAGGCCGTCGGTGGATACGTGCTGAGGACGCCGAAGCTGGGGGTGGCGGAGAAGCGTTGATCTGCAACGGCAGAAAGCGACGATCGCAGGGCGGATAGAGCAGTCACGACAATCCAGACGTGGTAGTTACCGGCGTGTCCGGCGTGAGCGGATGCTCGGAGAGATCAGCGGAGGACGGCCGACTCATCCCGGTGCGGGCTGTGAGTTCCCAACCTCGGTAAACACTACACCCTCTGACCGGCAGCGCGAACTGGGCAACGAATTTCGTTGTCGGACAACATGATTACCGCGACGATGGAGCGGAAGGCCGAATGCTATACTTGGGGTACCGGCGATCTGTCGCGCGCGACCGGTTTCGAGATTGCGTCATCGCGGATTCGAATGACATTGGCCGGTTCGCGGCCAGGCGTCGCTTGACGCTGCTCCGAATGGGCGGACGCCCCGAAGAAGCCGGTGATCGACGGACGGATCGTCCGGCTTGCCGGATATTTCCGGCAGCCGCCCAACACGCTAGACGCACGACGCCATGATGGCGGCGGCAGCACCCAACGACGCCTCGACGATCGACCAGTTGCTGGCCCCGTCAGCCGTCGGATAGCGCACGTGGTCATCGCCGGTCGTGCTTTGCCACATGTGTCGTCAGCTCGGTGACTACCGACCGGCCGCGGCCACGGGGCGACACTTGTGCGGCCGCCACCAAGGTGTCGACTGATTCGGCAATGCCGCAGGCGATCTCGTGGACCGCCGGCACGTTGTCGGGGCACGCGCTCACGCACAGGTCGATCACGTCGGCGTGGGCCGTCATCGTGATGTTCAACCCGGCGCCGTCTGACAGCGGCGGAGCCGTGTGCATGCCGACAACCCGGGCGCCGGCACAGAACGCCGGCATCGTGTTGCCTGCCGTGTAGGAGACGCGGCCGTGGCAGAGCGGTGTGCGGCCTCGCCGCCGGCGAAGTGCGCGATAGACATGCACGCCGGCTCGGGCGACGGGCGGTGGTACTAGCGACGCGATCGTCGCGAAATCCACTGCCGGATTTGTCGTTTCGGCGTCGTCTCGGCGGGCGATGGTCAGCATTTCGGCGGCGGTGTGAAGGTTGGTGAGCATCTGTACCGGGTCGTCAAGCTGCACGGGAAGACGAATCTCCCCCACCGCGAACGCATTCCGGGTACGCACAGGATCCTCCCCGTGCAGCGACAGGGGCACCTGCATGAGCAGCGGATGGTCGGGCACGGTGTCGTAGCGCTGCAGCCAGGCGCGCAGGGACAGGGTGCAGGCGGCCAGGATGACGTTGGCGGTGCTGCCCCCGAAGGCGTTGCTGACGGCTTCGACGTCGGTCAGCGGGGTCGTCGCGAAGGCGACGGCCCGCCGTCGGGTCAGCGGTGGGTTGAACAGGGTATGGGGAACCGGGCCTTTCATCGACGACGCGGCTGGCCGAACCGACTCGGGTACCCCGCTGCCGCGAAGTCGCCGGCACACGCTGCTAATCGCACCGGCGCCGGCTTCGGCGAGTACCCACATGCCGGTGACATGGTTCTCGACGATCTCGCTCACCGCGTCGGTGACGAGTTCGGCGAGCGACGGCGCCGGGCCAAGGCTGGGGTCGTCTGGCAGGTCGGCGTTGGGGTCGAGCGGATCGCCGGTCAGCAGACGCGGCCACACCGAAGCCGCACCGCTGACGAACTCGCCAAGGACGGGTGACGTCGTCACCGCCACGCCCCACCGGTCGTCGGCGAGGCCGTCGATGCTCCAGGCTTCCCACAGCGGCTGACGTCCGTCCCGCCGCACGGCACTCAGCGCGGCGATCAGCTCCGCCAACTCACGCGGGCCACCGGGTGCTTGAACAGTCGCGCGATGGAGTTGCAGCGTCGCGTCGTAGCCGTCGATCTCGGCCCACACCGGCCGGCCCATACCGAATGGCTTGCCGACCAGTCGGCTGCGGAAGCGCGCCAGCCTCGGCAGCGACGAAGCCAGCAGCCGGTGCAGCCGCGCGTGGCTGAGCCGGTCGGACCCCTCGATGACGATCAAAGTCACAGTGTGCGCCGGCGTCGTCGACGTCTGAGAGTGCAGTGACAGCGCATCGGCCGCAGCCAAGCGAGTGAGCATCAGGGCCTCGCTGCCGGTCGATCGGCCACGGCACGCGAATTCCAGCGGTCCTGCGCGGCGGTACGTGTGGTGCGGTTGCTACGGTCCTGGTCGCTGATCGTGAGCAGGGTGTCGACGCTGGACGCGTTGTTCGGTGCAGCCGCGGCCATCACGATGGCGTGTGCCTGTTCCGGTTTGGTGTGCGACGGGACGACCAGCAAGACGATCTTTTCTCGGTTGGCGCCGAGAACTTCCAGCGTGCCGGGCGATCGGTGTCGGCGGCCGTCGAGGTGGACCGGCCGGCCGCCGGCGGTGAATTCGGCTGGCGCTTCGAGCCATTCGTCGGGGTCGTACGCCACGGCGTCGATGGCGCCGAGCCGAAACGACAACACGGCGATCAGATCTGGCAGCTCGGTGGCGAGGTCGTCACTGCGCGGCCACCATGCCCCGTCTACGTGCCCGACGTGGGATGCTTTGGGCTTCAATCGCAATCTCGGCGTGAAGCCTTCGCGGGCGTTTTCCAGCGTCATCGCGACGCTCCCGTCTTGACCACGACGGCCATCGATTTCGATTCGGCGACGGCCCGACCGGAGCGGTCGCGCACGAGATCTGCCGATGTTCTCACCCTACTCGCGGGGTGGGCACTCGCGGTGTCGCCCCTCGTCGCGTCGCCGGTTCCCCGCGGGAGGGCTGACGGTATTGACGGGCGGGCGGGGCATCATCGCAGTAATCGGTCGCCGCACGACGTGATCGTCGTGGACGAGACGTCGATGGTGGCTGCTCACACGCGAGCTGCTGTACACGGCCGTGACAAGGGCCAAGGTGCAAGCCGAGCGGTACGGGCATCAGGACTAGCAGGACGGCGGCAGGCGGATGGTCTGTCCCTGTGCGACCCGCGGGACGGTTCATCCCAGGTCCCGGAACTCAGGTGCTCGTAGGAACAAGCAATGCGACGTCGCTGTGTAGGTAGGCCAGGCCGCTATCCAGGGTCGCCAGTTGCCCGTTGCGGGTGCGGGCAAGCTGCGCAAGGTAAGCATCTGTCACCTGTCGGTGACCGACCACGCCTCCCAGCTCGACGGCGCCGAAAGATACACTGTCAGGCCAGAACTCGTGGCCATCAGCGCTCTCGATGGCGCTCATGATGTTCCGCACAGCTGCCGCCGGTTGCCCATTCCGCAACAAGAAGCGAACGAGACTGCCCTGGGTTATTGGGCAAGTCGCAAATCTTGCATGGGAGACCGATAGCCATTCCGCCGCGGCGTCGTGATGCACATGTTCGACAACGACAAGCGCAATGAGCACATTCGCGTCGAGCAGCGCTGTCACTCGTCATCCTCCAACGACCGAACATCTTCAGAGGTCACGACCGTGCCGACGCTTACGAGCGGCAACCCGGTTTTGGGATCGGTGGAGATGGCGGTGGTGCTGGCGGCTCCCAGGCCCCGTCGCATCAGGTCCGCAACGGTCTCGCTCAGCGTGCGGCGGGTGTCGCGCGCAATCGCTTGAGCCTGTTTGTGCAGGTCGTCGGGCAAGTCAATCGTAGTGCGCATGCCGCATCTTAGCATCATGGCATCTTGATGCGACGATGCGGAGTCAGGCTGACTCAGCATGAGGTGCCCGCAGGTCGAAGCACACGTCCACAAACCGCGCCCACTCGTCCTCGCGCGGACGGACCGCGCCGTCGGCGATGGCGTCGTCGCTCACGACGAGACCGGGACGGATAACTGGAACCGCTCAGGCCAGGCAGCTCAGAGGGCGGCCGCCGTTGTAAGCGACCATGTCGGTCAGGGCCGCCGCGACGTCGATACGTGAACCGCGTGGGGCGCCGTCGAGTTCGGCGTAGGCGCGGTGCAGGTTGCCGACGATGCGCTCGGGGTCGAGTAGGTCGGCGTACTGTCCGAGGTCCAGTTCACGTGCGGTGTCCAGCGGTGACAGGCCGGCATCGTGACCGGCGCGAGCACTGGCCTGAACGAAGCGGAGGTAGCCCACGACGTCGTCGATGAGCTCCGGTCCGGCGACGGGTCCATGCCCCGGGACGATCGTCGTCGCGCCGAGCGGTTTGACCACCTCCTGCAAAACCTCGATCGCACCGGCCACCGATCCCTGCACGAGGAAAGGCGTCCCGCCGTTGAACAACAGGTCGCCGCAGTAGAGCACCCTGCGCTCCGGCAGCCAGACGGTCGAGTCGTTGGTGGTGTGCGCGGGCATACCGACGTGTCGGACGTCAGCGCGTAGGTCGTCGACCCATATGGTCACCGAGTCGGTGTAGGTGAGAAACGGCGGCTCGAGGATCACTTCACCCCAGTCGACCTCGGTCCAGAACGGGGCCGATTTCGGTTCCCCCCAGTCGAATACAGCGGTGCGGGTGGCCTCGTGCCCGACGATCGTGGCGCCAGCAAAGAGGAAGTTCCCGAAGGTGTGGTCGCCGTGGTGATGGGTGTTGACGACGGTCCGGACCGGCTGTGCTGTGACCGTTCGGATCGCGTCCAGATACGCACGCGTGCGACGAACGGTCGCGCAGGTGTCGATGCTGATCACACCGCGCTGGCCGACAATAAAGCCGGTGTTGTTGATCCACCATGTTCCGTCAGGCTGGAGGTAGGCGAAGACCCCGTCGTCGACCTCCTGCAGCTGCGGCGGGGCGGGCATGGTGACGTCGTGGTTGATGGTGCTCATGTCGCTCTCCGGTGAGGTGGACGCTCGACGTCTGCATCTTCGCAAGCTCTCCCCGAGGGCCGATGCTGGTTGCGACCCGTTCAACAAATCGTGGAGCAGCGTCTCGGGGCGACTGCAGAGACTGACCGACGCGTTCTACGGAATCCAACCGAGAAGGTCGTGATCTCCGTTGTCGTAAACAACGCTGTTTGGTGGGTCGCCCACGACATCGAAGTAGATCTTGCCGGTCGAGCTGCCGCCGGGCGGCACGGCTGCGCCGCTGAGGCCCTCAGGCGACCAGACGTTGGCGAGCACACGGTAGGTCTGTCCGTTTTCCGCGCGGGCATTGAAGAGTGGGACCAACGGAGTGACCCAACCCGCGATTGCGTCGACGGTGACCGTCGCCTCGTACAACTCGCCGGCGACTGGGTACGGGATGGCGTCGGCGCTGGGCCTGAGGCCGGTGACGGTGTAGCCGGTCACCGTGGCGCCTTCATTCAAGATCTCCTGTTTGCCGAACTGCTGGATGTTGTCGGTCGCCGACGCCGGTGCGACAGAACCGACGCCCAACATCGTCGCTGCCGCGACGGCTCCCGCTAGCTTTGCAGTCTTCACCCGACTAACCCACTGAGTGTCCACCGCGATGGATAGCCGCACCGTCGCGTTCTCCTACCTTCGACTGAGGATTTTTCCACTGCAGAGGTCGACGCATCTTCGTTTCCGCGAGGATCGGGCCGACTACGCGGCGCCCCGGGCCCCGGTAGTCATCCTGCCCGCGGCGAACAGGTGCGTTTCCATCGTGCGCCGGAACGTGTCCCGCTGCGAAATGCGAGTGAGGGCTCGCCGTGAGCGCAGGTTGAACAACGTGTAGGACATGATGATCCGTGTGAGTTCTCTTGCCGACGCGGTACTGCCCCTCGTCAGGACACGGGCTGACATCTGGCGATGGAACGTCGCCAATGCGCACGGGGCTCGGATGCACGAGGCCGTCGACATCCTGCGACAAGCCGCGTTGGACGACGACCCCACCGACGTTCTCGCGGTGACGCAACGGGCGATCGCATCTGCGCTGAAGGTGATCATGCGGGCTGACGACTCCAGCGGAATCATCGGCGACGCCTGCCGCGACCTGCTCGGCCTCCATGCGTTCGTGGCGGCTCAGGCTCGTCCATCGCCAACCAAACTCGTCGACTGGATGCTGAAGTTTCAATTCGACGAAGAATGCGACTACTTCACCATCGATCCGGTCGCCTACGCGCCCGCGCTCGGCAGCACTGGCATGGCCATCTATCGCGCCAAGCTCGACGAACGCGCAACGGCTCTCGATCCGCGTCCACCTGAAGATCAACGGTGGTCATCGCCAAGTTCCCACGCGTGGTTCACCCTTGACTGGAATGCCCAGCGGCTGGCCGTATATGACCGGGACGTCGACGCGATCATCCGCACGCATGCCCGCGACCGACGCGTCGCCGCCTGGCTGAACGACACCGCAGCGGCCCTGATGGAGATCGGAGAAGTCGAAGCCGCCATCGACTGGGCAAAGCAGGCAACAGATTTCGACAACGGCCATCAATCTCGAAGGGCCGCCGACTACTGGTGCGAACTCTTCGCCCTCCATCGACCCGACGAACTACTCGAAGCACGAATCGAGGTGTTCCGTCGCTGGCCGTCGTCGACCACCGCGGGCCATCTGTACCGGGATGCCGGCGATGCATGGCCCGACTACGAGGATGAGGTGATCCAGCGCCTGACTGCGCGCCCGCGCGACGCGGTCCTGTTCGCCCAGATCTCGCTCAGGGACATCCCGTTCGCGTGGAAGCTGGCGCACAACCTCGGCCTCGAGGACACCGACATCTGGAGCGAGCTCGGCAAGGCCTACGAGAAGTTCGATGCCCTGGCCGTTTTGCCCGTCTACACCGAACTCGTCGAACAGGAGCTCAGGGGTGCGGACGCGCGGCATTACCGCAGTGCCGCGCGGCGGCTCAAAAAGATGCGCGCTTTGGCCAAGGGATCGCCAGAGGCCGCAGAGGTCGACGAGTTCATCGCCGACCTTCGGCGGCGGTACTGTCGTCGGCCGCGTCTGCAACTGGAGTTCGACCGGGCCGGGTTGCCCTGACATACAACTGCGGTCGTCTCGGCTATCGTCGTCCTCCCCCGTCCGCTCCAGCCGTGCTCCAACGCCGACCCCGCGGAATCCACGCTGCGTCAATGCACTGATCACCGCCAACGCACATCTGCCCGACTGCCCTAAATGGGAAAATGGGACTACACTTGGAGCATGCCCGAACCGGCGATCATCGAAACCGACTCCCGCAGCCGCGCAGTCCTCCCCGGCCTCCCCAATCAGCGCTTTCTGATGCGAGTGAACGAGGACGGCAGCATCCTGCTGCAGCCCGCTCGCATCGTGACCGACGCTCAACAGGAGTACGACTCCGATCCCGAACTGCGTGATCTCCTCGCCAGAGCCGCCGCCTCCCCAACCGTCCGCCGGACGCGCCAACGCCGATAGATGGGCACCGAGGCCGAGTACTCGCAAGTCGCAGACGCCCAGCTCGACGACCTCGAACAAGGCCCCGACGCGGACCTATACAACGCCGTCCTCGACACGATCGAACTGATCTTCCGCCTGCCCGGTCAGGCCCAAGCCCTATCCACCGCGATCACAACCGCCGACGGAATCCGGATGCGGCTACCGGTGATCGGACACCCGCCATACAAGGTCTTTTGGTCCACGGACGGACCTCGAATCGAAGCGATCTTCCCGCATCCCTAGCGGATTCGCCGATTCCCTCAAGTCACGACGCCGAGTCGGCGATCGGTCTCCGGGCGGTCAGGGCGTCCGGGCTAGCGCGGCGAACCTGGGTCGGCACCAAGATCCTTGTCCAAAGCCAAAGATGTCAGATTAGAGACTTCGGCTGTCTCCGCAACGAGTAGATCGGGAACGGAAGGCGCGCGATGTTGGCCACGATGTGGGGAGGAGGAATAGTCACGAACGAGGTAGATCCCTCCGGTGAGGATCGACCATTTCTGGGCCTGCAGTTCACCATTCGTGGTCGCAGAAAGAGCAATGCCAGGCTTCTTCGGAGACACAGCATCCGCCGGTGTGCAGCCAGGGCGAGAGATTGCCGGGGTCGGCGGGTATGCCGTAAAAAATGCTCAGGCTGCGTCGATTGCCGCACCGAGGGCAGCACGGATGCTGCTCAAACTTGAAGTCCAAGAATCTTCGAAAGCCGCCGGCGTTCATGCGCCGGCGGCAGCGTCGGCACAGTACCGCCGGCCAGTCGGCGGCCCCAAAGCGCAACGGCGGTGTGTACGGGATCGGGGGCGGGTACTTGGAGCCTCCGGTTCGCGGCACGATGGTAGGCGTCGGAGCGGGCCGACAATACGGATCGACCGTGTGGACATGGACCTGATCCTTGGCGTCTGGAACACCGAAGTCGATGTCGCTGTCGCAGCCGTCACAGGCTCCGCCGGAATGCAGCAGGGTGCGAGCGGCTGCGATCGAAGTGTGGCCGAATCGATTACTGGGTTCGCTGTGGTATCGGCACTCGCTCAACTCAAGTGACATCTTGACGGCTGCGTCTCCGTCGAGCCGCCAAGCGGTCAGGACGCATCGGAGATCGAGCAGCATCGCGAGGCTGGTCAGGTCCAGCAATTCAGCGCCCCAGAACGGCATATCGACCACTGCACAGCCGGGGTTGCCGTCGTCGCCGATGCGCGCCACCTCCGTCAGCACCGAGACCGGGTCGGTGTTCAACACCACGGCTACGGGATCACCAGCATGGGCCTCACCAAAGCCATGGCGCCAGGGACGGTATGGGGAATCGGGCTCCAGGAGAGCGATCACCGCTTCCTTCCAGTCGATCCCCTCGACGATGTGGAGGCGTTCGGTGATGGTTTGCTTCATACGAGCATTCTCCCAGAGGAGTATGACAATTCGGCAGTAGTCGAGTTTGCTGTAGCTCCTTGGTCGCCGTGACACGGACCGCCCGATAGGTCGTCCGTGCCACCCGCGCTCGACTTTCACGCCGCCTAGATGCCACGGCGACTGGGCCGGAGGGTCCGACAGATTCGTCGGAGACGGAGGGATTCCTACGCCCGGCGGAAAAGTCTCGCGGGGCGCCCTCGGATCCCGGTGGTCACCCTGCCCGTAGGGACGAGGTGCGGTTCCATCGTGCGCCGGAAGGTGTCCCGCTCTCGATGCAGCGACCGTCCAGCGATCGCCTCATGCACCGATCGCAGTTCGCGGATTGTGAACTCGTCGCCGAGGAGATGGTCGGGGTCGGGCTGGTCCTCATAGCGCGAACGGATGTGCTGAACCGCGAGCGCGATGATGTCGGCGTGGTCGTAGGGCAACCGTCCGGGACTATGGACCGGAACGAGCCGTGTCGTCGGCAACCGCGACGCCAGCCGATCCATTTGCACGACGACGACGTGTGCCACCGACAGCACCCAACCTCGTTCGTCGCGCGAGGGATCGTCGAATACATGCAACTGGCGCGGGTGCAGTCCGCGGATCCCCGCCTTGAGAAGCAGCGACCGGTCGACGGCCTCCGCCAGCCTTTCTCTTGGACGCAGGAGCCTGCCCGGCAAAGCCCACCCCACACCGCTTGGCCGGCGAACCTCGAGAACCACCAGCCCAAGGTCCGGGTCCAGGCTCAGCACTGCCGTGTCCACCGCGACTGACGGCCGCGGATAGTCCTCCAGGGTATTCCCGTCGCTGTCCCGGTAGGCACTCATGTCGGTGCTTCAGCGTACAGTGGGTATGAATTAGCGCAGATTTGCGTTAAACTGTTGACGAGAGGAGGTCACGACATGACTTCACTGAATGACCGCATCGAGGGCGTCCTGCTGGCCACCGCGGCCGGCGACGCGCTCGGCGCACCTTACGAATTCGGCCCTGCCCGCGGCCCGGAACTCGAGGTCGACATGGTCGGCGGCGGGATTTGGCAGCCCGGCGAGTGGACCGACGACACCTCGATGGCGATCGCGATCGCCGAGGTCGCGGCGACCGGTGCCGACCTGCGGGACGCGGCCGCCCAGGACAAGATCGTCGCGCGGTGGCACGAGTGGTCACTGGGCGCCAAGGACGTCGGGATCCAGACTCGCGGCGTGCTCTCCGCCGTCGCGCGTGCCGACGACATCTCCGCGGCACGCGCCCGGGCGGCAGCGGCCGCACTGCACGAGCGCACGGGACGGACCGCGGGCAATGGATCGCTGATGCGCACCGCGCCGGTCGCATTGGCTCACCTCGACGACGAGGAGGCCATGGTGCAGGCGGCCCGTGCGATCAGCGAGCTCACGCACTACGACCCGGACGCCGCCGACGCGTGTGTGTTGTGGTGCTGCGCGATCCGCCACGCCGTACTCACGGAGACGCTCGATGTCCGAATCGGTCTGCGCCACATCGATTCCGAGCGTCGAGAGTTGTGGACGGCGCGTCTGGACGCGGCGGAGTCGTCAAAGCCGTCGGACTTCGCCAACAACGGGTGGGTGGTTTCCGCGTTGCAGGCTGCATGGTCGGCAATCGCCACCACGCCTGTGCCAGCGGTCCGCGCGGATCACCTTCGGCTTGCCTTGGACGCCGCGGTGCGCGCAGGCCACGACACCGACACCGTCGCGGCCATCGCGGGTGGACTGCTGGGCGCGGCCTACGGTGCCAGTGCGGTTCCACTGCAGTGGCGCATGCTCCTGCACGGCTGGCCTGACCTGACCGCGCATGGCTTGGTGAATCTCGCAGCAGACGTCGCACGCAAGGGCATCGCGGACGATTTCGACTTCGGCTACCCGCACTCGGCGGTCCACCTTTTCGCGCGCCACCCGTACGACGACGGCGTTGTGCTCGGCGGCATTGGGGCGCTGCGTAATCTCCCCGACGGGGTGAATGCCGTTGTGTCCCTGTGCCGGCTGGCCGACGACGACATGCGTGCCGACATGCCGCACGCCGAGGTCCGCTTGATCGACCGTCCAGAGCACGACGAGAACCCGCACCTCGATCACGTCCTCCTGGATACGGTGCGCACGATCGAGCGGTTCCGGCGTGACGGGCGGACGGTGCTCGTGCATTGCGTCGGCGCGCAGAGCCGGACCCCGACCGTGGGTGCGTTGTACGGGGCGCGGCTGCGCGGCGTCAATGCCGAGGAGGCACTGCGCGACGTCAGTGCGGTGCTGCCGGGTGCTTATCCGAACCACGCGTTCCGGAAAGCGTTGCGGCGCTTGGTCGATCATGCGTGACGACGAGTTCGTGTGGCGCGGGATACTCGACCCGACACACTTCTGCGACGACGTCGTGTCGGCGAGCCACCGTCTGGCTGACGCCGCCAAGGAAGGCGACTGGTCGACGGTCTTCGGTCTGCTCGACGACCCGGAGCAGCGGGTGGACGTCAACTGGTGGCGGCCGGGTGGATCCGCGTGGTTCACGCCGCTGCATCAGGCGGCGTGGCACGGCGCACCCATCGACGTCGTCGTCGAGCTGATGGCGCGCGGCGCCCTGAGGTCGGTGACCGACTCCAGGGGGCGCACGCCATACGGTGTGTACTTAGCGCGTGCCAAGGCGAAAGGTGTTGCTCACAAGGCCAATCCGATGGCACGCGAACTCCTCAAGCCGCCGCCCTCCCCGATGCCGACGGAACAGGTGCGGGCTCTAGACCGTCATCTCGCCGCCGTGATCGACGGACGCATCCGCGGTGTGCTGTTCAACGATCCCCGGAAGGTGTTGCGATACCCGCCCGTCGGAATCCTGCATGAGGTACCGGGCCAACAGCTGTGGTTTCCCGTGCCGGGTATGTACGGCGGCTTCCACATCGTGCTGCGAGACGACCACCTCGACGTCAGGAGTTGGTGCCGGGTGGCCGGCGGATCGGGTCAGGCGCACCGGGTCACCGACGAGGGCGCGACACTCGTCGACGAGGGATTCGTCTGACGAGCTGGCCGGTGGTAAGCGTTCTCAGCCACGGAACTCCCCGTCAGACGTTTCGTGCCGTTTTGCTCGCTCGTACGATGAACTGCCGCCGCGCGAATCGAACCATTGGCAGCCCAGGCAGGCCGCATGGTCGATGGACGGTACCGCGTCGAGGACGACCCCGGGGTGCCGGGATGGCCATTTCTCAGGATCATCGCCGTAGACCGATTCGTATGTGCGGCGCAGATATTCGCGTTGGTCCCAGAAGCGGCGCGCAATGTTCACGCCGGTCGAACCACGCTTCCAGTTGATCCAGCCGGTCACCATCGCCGGCGGGAACATGACATCCCAGTAGGGTCCCCAGGTAGTCGAGTACGGGGCCGAGAATTGCGTCGACGGCATCAGCTGCCCTCTGTTCTGGTTATTCATGACCTCTCCTCACGAACGTGTTCACGTGTGGTCTCAGTCGGCGCAACGCCAACCAGAATTCTGGGTTGGGTTTCGCGGCTGGTAACACAGCGCGAATGTCCTGTAGTGCTTCGAAGATGTCGATGTCACGCCGTCGTGAGCCGTACAACGTGGCGACAGCGGGGGCACGGTTCTGCACCGTCATGTCGTGCACGAATACCTCATGCCCGTCGGCCCGAAGTCGCTCGATCGCCCGCACAGTGTCGAGGAGGACGAAGTCCAGGTTGGCGTTCGCGCTCCTCTCGCTGGCCAGCCGCACGTCGAGATGTGTTACGCCGCGCGGAATGTGCCCGTCGGCGACCGGGCACAACGAAACGACGGCGTCGACACCTTTGGGCAATTTGTCGAGCGAGGCGGCGGCTCCGATCCACACGTAGTCGTCGCGGGGGTGACGTACTGGTCTCGGAAATTTCCGGTAGGCGCCGTGGGTGTAGTCGAACCAGGAAATAACCTCGGGGTCGACGATCTTCGTGGCGAGGTGGGACAAGCAGTGGGTGTTGAGGCCGGGCCAGCCCTTCAACGGCAGTCGCCAGTGCCACGGCACCGCCGACACACCGTAGAGGGCGCCAAGCAATCCGCCCGCGGCAGAGGCGACGGTGTCGGTGTCACCGCCTGCGCGAACAGCTGCTTCCAGGGCCAACCGCAGATGATCGACCCGGAACACTTCGTCGGGTGGATGTTCGGTCGGTACCGGCGTTGCGACGATGGCCGACAACGCGCACTGCATCGCAGGCACCACTCGGCTGTTGGTGTCGGCGAACTCCGAAGGGTGTGCCCGTTCCGCTTCCTCGATCCGTGACCGCCACAGGTCTTGTCGCTCAGAATCGAGGTGTGTCAGGCCAATTCGGATGTCAAGCTGTCCGGTCAGCACGGCGTGGCGGATTGCGGCGGACCAGAGCACGCAGGCATCAGCGGAGTCTGGGTCGGGATGTGTAAGTCCGCTGATCGCACGGGCTGCCGCGACGAGCCCGCGTTCGTCGCCGAGATAGCCCAGCGCGAGCGGAGCCGCCCGGGTCAACGGGCCGCTACTCGCGATGCGGCCGGTCCTGTCACGGAGTTTGGCCGCCTCGTCACGCGCGGCTTCAGAGGTGACGCTCCGCTGGCTGACTGCGCGGAGGACTTCCCAGGTTTGCGGGTCGACGTCTTTGGCGTTGCGCGCCCACCAGTGCCACCGTTTGACAACAGCGTCTAGGGATTTCGGGTAGCGAAAGTCAGCTGCAGCGGCCAGTGATTCGGCGATCGCGACCGCCATCGAGGTGTCGTCGGTCCATTCGCCGGGCTGAAACGGGCCCCGACCACCTCCGATCATTGCGACTGGGTGATCGGGCGGGACGAGGCCTCCGAACTCATAGCCGGCGCCGAGTGCGTCACCGGCCGCGGCTGCTGCGAGCACGCCGATAGCGCGATCACGTTGTACTTCAGTCAGATTGAACTTTGACGAATCCACAAACACTCCCGGACGATCCGGGCCTCCTAGCGGAGGCGCTCTTGCCGGCACCGGTTGGTGCAGGCCGCTTCGTCATCCGAGCCACCCACGAGCGTGGGGTTGGCGCACCGTCAAGTCGGAGCTTGGCGACGGTGTCTCGTGAAGCAGGGCCAGTCTATACCGCGGGCGCGACAAGCCGGGCCGAGGTTCGCTATGCGATGCCGAGCCGGCGAGCCAGGTCGGGACCGCCGACGTCTCGGATGAAGTCGGGGTCGCCGCAGACAACGAGTTGGTCGCGGGCACGGGACAGCCCGACGTAGAGACGTTCGCGGGAGCGCTCGAAGCGAGACTCTTCGTTGACGACGAGGACGACGGCGCGCCGCTCGAGGCCCTTGAAGCCGAGCACATGGCCGTAGAACACCTGGTCGGTGTCCCAGAACGTGTCCCAGTATGCGGCGTTGCCGCCGGCTTGGCGCGCGGTCTGCTCGGGATGACGGCTGCCGGTCGTCAGCAACGCGAGATCTCTGAGGGCGCCAACCTTGTTCGAGAAGCGCCTCGATCTGGTCGTCGCCGACGTCCATAGCCTCATCGCGGCTGCACGGGATGAAGGTGACGGCTGGGCCGTCGCCGCCGAGGAATCCGCATCGGTTGGTCGACGAGGGGCTGGAACGCGGTGGCGATCTGGCGGGTGTTGCGCAGGTTGTGGTCGAGGATCAGCGGCGTGAGGGGCACCGGCGGGGCGCCATGGCGGTTGAAGACCCGTTGCCCCTCGTCGGTGAAGACGTACAGGCCGCCGGTCTCCTCGTCTTTGAGCGCCGCCAGCAGCGGGTCCCACCAGGCGTCGGCGAAGTCCTGCGCCTCGTCGACGACGATCGCGTCGAACCGGTGGCCGAATTCGAGTTGCGTTGCAAGATCGGCCATCTGGAGGGGCAGGTCGTGTTCCCAGAACTGCACCGTCTCGTCGGTCCGCAGCGCCTCGTCGGGACCTTCGGGAGCGCCCCACAGCATTCCGAGCGCGTGGAACTCGCCGACGTATCCGGGCTGGTGGCGCCGCGGCCAGGTTGCGCTGACGCGTTCCAGATACGAGGCCAGTCCGTGGGAGTAGCAGACAAGGGCGACGTGCTGCCCGCGTTGCGATAGTCGGCGCGCCTGTTCCATGGCCAGGAAGGTCTTGCCGCTGCCGGCGCCGCCGCGGACTTCGACGCGGTTCAGCAGGCGGATGGCGTCGAGGATGACGGCCTGGTGTTCGGTCAGCGCGTCGGCGGCATCTTCGTTGGCGAGTGCGCGGGCGACGACGTCGCGTTGTGGTAGTCCCCTGCCGCTCAACACCATTCGCAGCTGAGCGATGCCTGCCTGGGTGAGCAGCGGACGGTCGAGTTCCTGGCGGATGAGGATGTGGCGCAGTTGGTGGGCCAGCGCCGGCATATTGGTGCGGTCGATGATCTTCCACCGAGGGCATTCGGGCAGCGCGAAGTCGTCGGGCAGCTGAGTGTCGGGGAGGACGACGACGTGGTCCCAACGCAGTCGTCCCTGCGTCCAGCGCGGGTCGCTCTCGACGTAGTCGCGCAGGGCGTAGGCAGCTTCGCGAGCCTGCCGGACGGGTTCGATGTCGACCTGGTCTGTCCCCGCGGAATCTGACGCCAGCCAGTGCCGTCGTGCCAGACCTCGCCGCCCTTGACCTCGAGGCAGACAATGCCCGCTCCTTCGATCGCAACGACGAAGTCGACCTCGTGGTCCTTGAGGTGGTCGGTGACTCGCTGGCCGGGAATGACGAGGTCGTTGGGTTGGAGCTGATCGATTAGTGCTTGGTAGACGCGGCGCTCAGCGCGGTTGGCCAGACGAGGGCTTTCGGTCGCGGTGATGGTCACGTTTGCTCCTCCCTGTTGCTGCCCGTGGTGTCGTCAGGCCTCGGAGCTCATCTCTTCGGGCTACGGTTCATGGTGGCATGGGGCGTCAGCTGGTGGGCGATTCTGTCGGTGCTCTGGAGTAGCTTGCGGACCATGATGGCAAGGCGTCGATCGGGCTCCAGCGACAACGTTGGTTGCGTCACGATCTTTGCTCTGCTCCTGGTCATCGGGCTGATCGTGAAGTTCTTCTGGTGGATCGTGGCTGGGATAGCCATCGTCGGCGTGATCGTTGCCGCTTACATGATCGCGCGCAGGGTTGCTGACCGGCGGGCCGAGGCAGCGCTTCGAGCCGACGAACTCGCCTATCGAGCGGACCTGGAGAATCGCAGAGCCCAACGCAGGCAGAGCAGAGACTTGTTCGGCCCGTCGATCACGCCTGAATTTCCCGCCGAGGCGTCGGCGGACCAGCCAGCCGCAGTCGAGCTGCCGCCGGTGGCACGGACGTCAGCTGAATTGAAGACGCTGGTCAAGGAGAAGAAGGAGGGCTGGCGGTGGGTGGCGTTCGGCTCAGTTCTCGGTCCAGCGACAGGCCGCTGTGCGGTCGAGGTTGCGGGATTGCCGGCTCGGCTACTCGGCGAGGGCCACTGCCCGCCTCAACAGGGGGTTGAAGTCGCGAGCTTCGTCACCGCGCGGATGGACGCGCTACTCCGACTGACGGATCAGGTGGAGACCTTCATGTTGGCACCTGCGTTCAAGGAGGTGTTCGGTGAACCCGAGGACGAGAGCACGGCCGATGCGGACGGCATCATCCAGGTCGCCAACAGGTTGATGGACTACCACGAGCGCTTCCTCGAACTGGCAGAGCAGTGCCGGGACGTCGATGTTCCGACGCGGTACACACGACCTCATGCGCGACTGTTCGGATCTGATGCAGGATTCCGCTCGACGGCTACGAGGATTTCATCGACGATTTCCTGAAGCGGCTCAGGGAAATGACGGAATTGGCGCCGTATGCGCCCGGCCCATTCGAGGTGGACCCCGTCTTGCTGAGTATTGAACTAGACGATCGGCTTCTGGACATCATCACGAGACGCCTCAAAGCGGCGGCGAAGGCGTAGGCGGACCGCTGGACGAGCCGTGGCATGTCGGTCCGGGTGGCTACGCTCCAACGCAGCCGGTTGTTTGCATTGGGGAATTAGCGAATCATGGCCACAGATTTCACACGCGAGGCCCTGGCTGTGCTAGCAGAAGTGCGTTCGAGCCCGAACTGGAATCAGACAAGGCGCCGCGTAGCCGCAGAGCGACGGGCCGGTCGGACCAATGTCGACGTCGGGGAACCGAGCCAGCAGAGCCATACGAGCTGACCGCCACATGAGAGGCCAAGAAGCTCTCTGGCTGAGTTGGCCGTGCCGGCGGAGAGCCCCCAGGCCGTCGCACCATCCCTGCGGGTACAAGCTGCGGTCCGATCCTCTCTCCTTCGACCGCTCCGTTCGACCCATACACGTCGCGGTCGACCGAGAAACCAGATGGTCGAGCAGGCCGAGTGTCGTGACTATGCACCGGTTCATGCAGCCGAGACGCGGTCGAAGAGCTCGTCGACGAATGGCTTGGCTACCGTCATGCCGCAACCTGCGAGCAATCCTTATCTGGAACCGAGTCCCAGTCCGCGGGCACGCGGTAATAGGCTCGAGCAGAGGCGGAGTCATTATTACTCCGACGTCAGGCCACCGCGGCAGCGAACGACTGATACAGATCCCCGGGCAACGGCGTGTGCAGCTCCCATGTGATGGCCATCGGCTTCTCGCCGACGTGGCCGCGATAGGTGGCGGGGCCGAGGAACCAGAAGGCGCGGTCGTCGGCGCGCAGGCGGGTGAACAGCATGATCGAGCGGCCGTCGCGTTCGTGGTTCCGATAACGCAGGCCGGTGTCGCTGTCGGCCCGGGTCATCGACTGGCTCTCCCAATGGATGAGCGTGGGGCTGATGGCGTAGTCGCGGTAGCGGGTGGTCGGCGAGAAGGCGCCGCTGCTCTTGTCGAGCGTGAAGGCGAGCAGCTCGGCGTTGGCCTCTTGGCTTCGTACACGCCCTCCCGCCACGCGGGCACCGTGGCGCCAGTCTCCGATGCCGAAGGCGGCCAGGATCTCGATGCGCGTGTAGCGGGCGTGCACCTGCAGCGGCACGTCGGGATGATGCTGGAGCGGCGCCGTGGAGGTGGTCGACCCGGTCGTCGAGTTCGACGAGGAGCTGGGCGAGTTCGGCGCGCACCTGCGGGTGTGACCAGACCAGATCGACGCCGTCCTGCACCGAGTGGTCCTTGGTCAGCACCTGGTCGCCCAGGCTCGCGACGAGCATCCGCACCAGGCGTCGCTCACGCTCCGGCATCGCCGAAACGTCACGGCACGTTGGCGATTCGAGCAGTCGCCGGTAGGTGGCGATGCGCTCGTCGTCGTCGACGTGCAGCAGCCGGCCCAGCGCCTGCGCAGCGGCTTCTCGTGCGCTCCTGCCGGCGCGATCGGCACCCCGGCCGCCTCGCACAGATCCGACCAGCCCCGTGAGCCGTCGTACACGTCGGGCAGGTCGAGGCCGGACTCCTCGAGATACTTCGACAGCGTGACGTCGGGGTACGGTCGCGTGGACGACCCGCAGTTCCTCGACGCGGGCCGGCCAGCGCGACGGAATCGCCTCGCGCAGGCTGCGCAGCACGATCTCGGAAGCCTTCTGCGTCAAGCTGCATGTAGCAGCCGGCGGGCAGGAACGGAAAGCCTTGCTGCACAGCGCGTTCGATGTCGCGGCGGGTGCCGCCGATCAGCGCCCGGTAGCGCCGGTCGAAGCGGAACTCCCGGCGATGGGTGCCGACGAAGTCGAGCACGGTGCAGAAGGTCTTGCCCTTCGACCGGCGCAGGCCGCGGCCGAGCTGTTGGAGGAACAGCGTCGGGCTCTCGGTCGGCCGCAGCATCAGCACGGTGTCGACCGCGGGCACGTCGACACCCTCGTTGAAGAGATCAACCGAGAAGACGACGCGAATCTTGCCGTCGGCGAGGTCTTTCAGCGCCGCCGTGCGCTCAGCCGGCGGGCTGTCACCCCACACCGCGACAGCCGGCAACCCCGGCCTGGTTGAAGTGCTTCGCCATGAATCGTGCGTGCTCGATGCTGACGCAGAAGCCCAGGGCGCGCATGGTGCGTGGATCCTCTGCGAGCCGCAGCACCTCCTGTAGCACGGTGCGCGCCCAGGCGTCGGTGCTGGTGTAGAGGTTGCTCAGAGCTTCGACGTCGTAGCCCTGGCCGCGACGCCACGGGATGTCGGTCAGGTCGAGCCCATCGTGGATGCCGAAGTACATGAAGGGCGACAGGCGATGCTGGTCGATCGCATCCCACAGCCGCAGCTCGGCGGCGATGCGGTCGTCGAACCAGTGCAGGATCGAGAGGTCGTCGCTGCGTTCGGGCGTGGCGGTGAGGCCGAGCAGCTCGCCGGGCTGCACGTGATCGAGCAGCTTGCGGTACGACGGCGCCGCCGCGTGATGGAACTCGTCGACGATGACGACGTCGAAGTGATCGGGCGCGAGGTCGTCGAGGTTCGCGGCGTTGAGGCTCTGGATCGAGGCAAAGACATGCTCGAAGCGATGCGGGCGCGAGCCGCCGAATCCACTTCTCGCCGAAAGAGGCGTCGCGCAGCGCATGGCGGAAGGTGGCGAGGCTCTGGTCGAGGATCTCGTTGCGATGGGCGACGAACAGCAGGCGCGACCGCGGCAGGTCGTCACGCAGGCGCGCGTAGTCGACGGCGGCCATGACGGTCTTGCCCGTGCCGGTGGCGGCGACGAGCAGATTGCGATGGTGGCCGCGAGCTGCGTGACAGCGCGATCTGTTCGAGCAGCCGTTCCTGAAACGGTTCGAGGCGAAGCTCGATGGGACTGAGGATAACCGTCGGGCCCGGTGTCGGTGCGGCCGGCTCGTCGGTTTCTCGTCGAACTGTTCTGCGGTCGTAGGGAACGAAGTCGCTACTCTGCCAGTAGCTTTCGAACACGGCCTCGAACTTGGCGAGGATGTCGGGGTTTCGGGCCGACGAGGCGCGGATGTTCCACTCCAGGCCGGTGACCTGGGCGGAGTGGGTGAGGTTCGACGAGCCGACGTAGGCGGTCGAGAAGCCCGAGCGGCGGTGGAAGATCCAGGCCTTGGCGTGCAGGCGAGTGGTGCTGACGTCGTAGGAGATCCGCACATCGGCGCCGAGACCGGCGAGTTGCTCGAGCGCAGCCCGTTCGGTGGAGCCGGTGTAGATGGTGGTGAGAACGCGCAGCGGTCTGCCGCGTTCGCAGTGCCGGCGCAGCGACGCGAGAAGCGGATTGATGCCGCTGCGGCGGATGAAGGCCATGACGACATCGATGGCGTCAGCCGAATCGATCTCGGCGTCGAGCTGGTTCAGTAGGCCCGGCTCGCCGGGCGCATTGGTCAGCAGCGTGGAGTCGAGCAGCGGGATGAGCGGTTCAGCGATCGACTGCGGCGTCCCGTCGGGCCGCCGTTCGAGGATGGCATGCAGGATCTCGCCCGGTTCGACGGGTGTGTCGGACGTGTCGGCGTCGACGAGCTCCGCGAGCCGGGCCATGAGGTGACGCGCAACCTCGATGCCGACTCTGGACTCGATCTCTGTCGCTGACGGCCGCGAGAGATCGCTCGATCTGCCGACTCAGATGCAGCGCGATCCGATCTGCAGCCTCGGCCGTGTGCAGCGCTCGGATCTTGCGAGCTGCGCCTCTCGAGTGGGTCGAGCTTCGTGCGCAGCGCCTCGGTGACGACTGTCTCGTAGATCCCAGGATCCATGTTCGCCACCACAGGACCATACGACGCCGGGGGTGACCTGAAGAAGCCAACAGCTTTCAATTCAGCAACGGTGGAGTGCATCGAAGGCAGGGGTTTGGTCTCCGCAGCACCGCCATTACGTCTGGCGTTGGTGCATCGCGGTCAGACGCTTCCCGGCATGTCTAACGGGATGACCTTCGCAATCACACCCAGCTGAATGCTGCGTTCTCCAGGGCTCCCCTTACTCATGACAGCCCCGGATCTCCGGCCAATTGGAACACCTTCCGCATTAGGTCAACGGCCTTCACGTCGCCGTCGAACTTCACACGCCGCAGCGCTGCCTTCCTTTCGGCCGCACTGGCCCCCAGCCTTGCGGTGATCAGATCGGCCGCGGTTGCCCTCAGTGTCACCGCCGGCGGCCCACTCGGTGCGGTCAGGCCCTCCCCATGCACCGCGCCATGCACCGCGAATTCGAATGCCCGTCCGTCGATTTCAGCCCGATACGTCGCGTTAACGCCACTCGCCCTCGCCGGCTCGAACCCCAGCAGTACGCCCGCCAGAAATCCGTTCAGCGGCGTCGTCGCGCCCTCCGTCGGTTCGATCAAATCCAGCCCGAACGTCGCGACCGCCTTGATGACCGGCAGCACCTTCCGCCAGCCCACCTCGCTCAGCGTGTACACCGTACGCGCCACCGGCGGCGGCAATTCGGTGCGATCAACCAGACCCGACTCCTCGAGTTCACGCAGCCGATCGGCAAGCAAGTTCGTCGCGATCCCCGGTAACTGGGCCCGCAGATCGCCGTAGCGGCGCGGTCCCCCGACCAGTTCTCGCAGGATCAGCAGCGTCCACCGCTCACCCAGGACGTCGAGCCCCCGCGCGATCGGGCAGTTCTGGTTGTAGTTCCGCGCAGCCACACCAACGACTATACCACTCAGACTGATTTATAAACGATATACTTGATTTTATTGTCTATCAGATTTACCGTCTTGCCTATGACTACTTCCCTCCGCACCCCCGTGTTCCGCGACCACCCGGTCGCCGCGCTTGCCGTCATCTGCCTGAGCGTCTTCGTCATCAGTGTCGACGCCACCATCGTCAACGTCGCCCTGCCCACCCTGTCGCGCCAACTGGACGCCGACACGGCGGACCTGCAATGGATCGTCGACGCCTACACCCTCGCCATGTCCGGCCTGCTGCTCTCCGCAGGCAGCCTCAGCGACCGCTACGGCCGGCGCGGGTGGCTCAGCGCCGGGCTCGCCGTGTTCGCACTCACCTCCGCCATTGCCGCACAAGTGAACTCGGCCGACGCGCTCATCGCCGCGCGCGCCGCAATGGGCATCGGCGCCGCGGTGATCTTCCCAACCACGCTGGGGCTCATCACCAATATCTTCACCGACGCTGCGCCCCGCGCCCGCGCGATCGGACTATGGGCTGCCATGGTCGGCGTCGGCGTCGCCGCCGGCCCGATCACCGGTGGCTGGCTCCTCGACCGCTTCTCCTGGGGTTCGATCTTCCTCGTCAACGTCCCCGTCGCGGTGGTCGCCATCATCGGCGGCTGGTTGTTCATCCCGACCTCGCGCGACCCGGCCGCGCCGCGCGTCGACGTCGGCGGCCTGCTTCTGTTGTCGATCGGCGTGACTGCCCTCGTCTACACCGTCATCGAAGCGCCCAACTGGGGTTGGGCCAGTCCACGGACCGCCACCGGCTTCGCCACCGCGATCGTGGTTCTCGCCGCCTTCGCACTCTGGGAGCACCGCAGCTCGCATCCGATGCTCGACGTGTCAGTGTTCGCGAATCGACGGTTCTCCGGCGGCAGCGTCGCCGTCACCGCAGGATTCCTCACACTGTTCGGCTTCATCTTCGTCATCACCCAGTACTTCCAATTCATCAAGGGCTACAGCGCATTCGAAACAGGTGTGCGATTGCTGCCCGTCGCCATCTCGATCGCCGTAGCCAGCATCGTCGGACCGCGCGTTGTCGAAAGGATCGGCACCACAACGGTTGTCGCCGGCGGGCTCGCCATCTTCGCCGTCGGCCTGGCCTGGGCATCGACCGCGGACGCAGCCACGCCCTATATGGAGATCGCCATGCAAATGGTGCTGCTCGGCGGCGGCCTCGGGCTGACTACGGCGCCGGCCACCGAGTCGATCATGGGCTCGCTGTCCGCCGACAAGGCCGGCGTCGGCTCGGCGATCAACGACACCACCCGAGAACTTGGCGGCACGCTCGGCGTCGCCATCGTCGGCAGCGTCTTCGCGTCCGTGTACTCCGGTCGGCTGGCCGAAAGCCCGGCACTGAGCCAGCTGCCTGCCGAAGCGCGCTCCGCGATGGAGTCGTCGATGGCCGCAGCGCAGCGCGTCGTCGGCCAGTCGCCCGCCGGCGTGGCATCCGGTGTTCGCGACGTGGTTGACCGCGCGTTCCTCGACGGCCTTCAGGTCGGGTCGCTGGTCAGTGCGGGAATCGCGTTGACGGCCGCAGGCGTCGTCGCTTGGTTGCTGCCCGCGCGGGCCCGCGAATCCACCACCCGCACAGCCGAAATCGTGCTGCCGGAAGCGGAGGTCTGTGCATGAGCTACACAGAGACCTGGAGCAACGGCCACGGACGAGTGGTGAGTCCGCTCACCGGCGGCCAGAAAATCACCATTCCCGAGGCCGGTCACTTCTCCGCACTGGAACGCCCGGACGACGTCGCTCGGATACTGCTCACCGCTTCTTGAATTGCAGCGCGGCCGTTGGCTTCCACGCGCTCACGCGAGGCCGAGGAAAACCACCAGGCCCCCGCGAAAGGGCCAGCATCTCGGCGTCCGAAACCTTCCCGATGCGCTCACCCAGCTTGGATCGAGGCATCGTCGTGACCTTGTCGAGCATGATGCTGCTGGGCGCAGCCAGACCGTTGATGTCGCTGGGATGCAGGGCGATCCGCGGCAGCGGAATCTCGGCGGGGTCGCTGATCAGTGGACAGACCGTGACCGATGACGTCGCGTCGAACCGATCATCCTGAATGACGAGCACCGGTCGCGGCTTGCCGGCATCGTGCTTGCCGCCCGCGGCCGTCCAGAGTTCTCCCCGCCTCACTCGTCGTCCTCGTCGTCACCAAACGACGAGGTCGCATCGACGAACGCCTGATCATCGGCCTCATAGGGACTGACAGCCGCCAACGCTGATTGACGATGAGCCTCCGCCGCAAATCCTGGCGCCCGTACATCGGGCACCCAGATCTGAACCGGGCGCAAGCCCTGGTGCCGCAGTCGCTTCCGATGTTCAGCGGCCCGCCCACGGACTTCGCGTTCAGCCATACACCATGTTCCATGTAACGGCCGGAAATGGCACCGCGGATTGGAAGGACTCGACCTGATCGACAACAGCAACTGGCTCGCCTGGACCGTCGGCCCTTCGGCCCGATCCCTGCTTCCCCGCGCCGCAATGCTCGCTGCGATCTGGGACAACGACAACTGAGTCGCTTCTCACCCTGGCATGCCGCACTTGCCGGTGCGCGGCTATGGGAGTCGTCGAAAAACGTTGTCCGACAGCAGTTCACTCGCATCTTCATGCACGATGGCAGATCGAGCTGACTACGCGCTTGCCCGGCGACTTCACCAAAGTCATCGAATATCTACGCCTCCCCTACCCGGTCGGCAAAGATGTGGCCAGGTCTGTCCACTCCGATGATGAACGCCGAGCAATTTCGCCTGTTGCCAACAGATCTGGAAGGTTCGCGGATCGACTGCTGCCACTCTAGACCTTCTGCGTTTCGATCAAGAGCGAATCGTCCGCGTCGGAGGTCATCCGGTAACCCCAGCCGGCGGCGTCGACTTTCTCCAATATCTGCATGGCCTGGGCTCGGACCGGCGCCTCGTCCTCGGATCGGGATTCGATTGTGATCATGTATGGCCAAGAAGCCTTGTCGACCTCGTCATACTGCACTGCGGCGTACTCATCGCCACCCAACTCAAGCGTTACGACATCCTCTGCCGGTTGGGGCGCAGAGGGATCAATGACAGCGACTAGTTCGGCCAGGGACTTCGGCCCCCTGACCTCGATGTAGTCGCTATTCGTCATTAATCGAATCTCCAATCCATTTCCTTGGATCCCCTAATGACCCGCACTGATTGAAGTCTATATCGCCGCGCATGGTGTTCGACCAGGCGTTTCACCGTCTCGTCGGTTATCTGCGAGCCCGTGATATCGAGCACGACGCGCGATGCCTGCTTGGAGCCTCGTCGAATATTGCGCGCGACAGCGTCGTCGCTCGAGCCGAATATGGACTTCAATTCCCATGACTCGTCATCAATCATGAGATCGGCGATCTTTCCTTTGCCGGTGACCGGGACGAACACCACGCGGTGTCCGCGACTGGCAAGCCTCTCTGCACCGTCGAGTTCATGTCGCTTCAGTCCACTTGGGACGGCACTGCGGTCAACGCCGCCGCGGTGTGATTCTTCTTCACCCTGCTCGCTCACCGAGCACGCTGTCTGCTGAGCACCATGCACCCCCTGGAATGTTCTGGCGTCGTCGATGCCCAGTGTCGCTTCAGGGTCCGACAAGCTGCGGGCCGGCGGAGCTTGCCCGAACCCGGGGTCAGTCTCGTGCACCAAGGTGCGCAGAGACCACCGGCGCGACCCGAGCCACCAGTTCCTCGATGGGTGTTGACGCGATTGGTTCCACGCACAGGATGTGGCGGAGGTACGCGATGCCCAGCAGTTGGGCCATCGCCAAATCGACTCGCAGTTCGGCCTTCGGATCCTCCAGCACCGCCGCGATCTGCGGATAGAGCTGACTCTGGAGGAACTGCCGGACCAGGGTCGCCGATTCTTCGTGAGTCGCGGCTCCGCGCAGAATCGCCTCCAGCGGGGCGCGCGACTCCGGCTGTTCCCATGCCCCCAGGAACACCTCGGTCAGGCGCTGCCCGATCTCGCCGCGATCGCCCGACCCGATCCGCTCGGCAATCTGTTCAGGCTCGAACGGCCAGCCCATCGTGGCCCGGAACAGTTCTGCCTTGCTGCCGAAATAGTGGCGAATCAGGGCCGGGTCGACGCCGGCCGCGGCCGCGATGTCGCGTACCGACGTGTGGTTGTAGCCGGACACCGCAAACATCCGACGAGCGTTCTGCAGCAACACATTCCGGGTGTCGGTCTTTCCGGGCCGTCGTCCGAGCGGTGGCATAGTGACACGAATTCTACAGGTGTTGACTTTCCGTCCGCGCGGAGTTACCGTAGGTCAGCCGAGAAATTCCACAAGTGAGGAGTTAATGATGCCGGCTCCACGATGGCTTGCCCGCGCCAACAAGATCGGGCTGAACCGACTGACCGCGTTCATCGCCCCGTGGGCACCCGGGTGGGCGGTCGTCATCCACCGGGGCCGCCAGTCGGGCCGGACCTTCCACACTCCGCTGTGGGCCTTCCGCCGCCGGGGCGGATTCGTCATCGCACTGACCTACGGCTCCGACGCCGACTGGGTCCGCAACGTCATCGCCGCCGGCGGCTGCGAGCTGCAGACGAGAGGCCGGCGCTACCGGGTCGCCGCCCCGCGGGTCTACCGCGACGAGAACGCAACTGACATGCCGTCGTTCATCCGGTTCATGCTGCGCAGAGTCATCAAGGCGCCGGAGTTCCTCAGCCTCGACCTCGTCGGCCAATCAGCCGCGGCGGCGTAACGGAGAAGCGATGAAACAGTCGACGGCCGCCGTAGGCAGTGCGGCATTCTTCCTCGTTGCTCCAGGCACGGTAGTGGGAGTCATCCCGTGGCTGATCACCCGATGGCACATGTCGGATTCGCTGTGGCAGATAGCGGTTGGCGCACTGCTGGTGGTTGCCGGGCTCATCCCGCTCGTGTTCGCGTTCATCGAGTTCGCCAAAGCGCATGGCACGCCGATGCCGCTGGCGCCGCCTGACCGTCTCGTGGTCGCCGGATTCAACAGATACGTCCGCAACCCGATGTACGTCGGCCTGCTGGTGGCAATCCTGGGTCAGGCCTTGCTCTTTGGCAGCGTCGGCCTGGTCATCTACGCCGCAGTGGTCTGGCTTGCGACGGCGTCGTTCGTCCGCTGGTACGAGGAACCAAATCTGTCTCGCCGCTACGGAAGCGACTACGAAACCTATCGGCGAAACGTGCCCGCGTGGATACCGCGGTTGCGCCCGTGGAATTCCGGTCAGTGACGCATCCGCTCCCAGGGCCACGTCATCAGCGCCCACACCGCGAGGACAATCGCGGCCGCCACTAGCACGTAGACCGGCCAGGGACCCATCACGTCGAGAAGACTTGCCGTGGCGGGCTTTCCGTTGAGGAAGCCGTAGTTGGTTCCAGCGATGCTGTTGAACGCGAATGTTATTGCCGCCCATGCCACAGTGACCGCGAAGACGAATCGGTAGCTGCGCCACGTCGGCCGCATCCGCCGACCCCACGTCAGGTAGATCGCGGCCCAGACGACGAGAAGGTGTATCGCCCAGAAACCCAAGTATTGGAGACGCGGAAAGTCCGGGCCCTGCAGCGCCGGAGAGATCAACGCCTGAGCACTCAACACCAGCCCCCAGTAGTACACGAGCGCGAACGCCCAGTGCCGCTGCCACCAGAACGCGCAGGCCGCGGAGACGGTCGCGAGATCGGTCAGGTTCAGCGGCACCGACCAGGCCAGTCCGGGCGGGATCAAGGAATAGCAGACCACCGCGCCGTAGATCACCGCTGTCAGCGCACCGAGGACACGGCCGAACCGGCGCGCCTGCGCGTCCGACTGCCTGCGCCCGAGCCACACCAGCAGCACAGCGCCGACGACGAACACGGCGATGACACCCCAATGGGACGGGCCGTACGCAGAGAACTGCCGTTGCGCTGAGAACAACTCGATGTTTTCCACGTGCGTCATCAGTTGATGACGCCGCTCAAAAGGAAGATGCTTCTTGGGACAGCCAACACGCCCTACTTGCGAGGGTAGGTCGCCGCCGCAAGCGCGAGGATCTCCTCACGGTCCGACGGCACGATGAACCCGGACTCGATGGCCTCGTCAAGCGACTCGGTGAAGCGCTCGATGTACTCCGCCGCCCCGCCCGGGTACATCCGGCCAAGCGTGGCGGCGTCGAACGGCTCACCCGAGCCGAACAGATGCGACAGCGGACTCTCGGCGGTGCCTATGCCGGATGTCCTCGCGATCGGCACGTCGACCCATGGGGTGCGCACTCCGCCCGTGGCGAGTCCGTTCTCATCCAGGACCAGCTGCGGCGGGTCGGCCTCGCTCAACTCCAGGCGCGCGGCTTCCGCAGGCGGAACGCCGGTGCGGATCCACCTGTGGAGACCCGCGATCGCCGCCTGCAGGACGTAGTGGTGCTGTGGGGCGAAGTTGATGTAATGCGGCAACTGCTGACCCATCAGCGCGTTGGTCGGAGCGTACGCCGCCACAAGCTCATCCAGCGGCGCGAAACCCGTGTCGATGCGGCCCACCTGGATCGTGTAGTTGTCGGCATGAGCGGTGCCGGGAATCTCCCATGCACGCAGCCGCTCGGTGTCCGGCTGCCTCGCCAGGTAGTAGCCGGACCGCCCACCGCCGACAACGTCGGTTTCGGTGAGCACTGTCATCACCGGGGCGCGCAGATCGGGCCGAAACTTGACCGCCTCAGGGGTGGAGTCGCCCGGCTCTGCGAAGATCGAGCTGCCGTCCAGCGGTGCAGCCGGCCCGAACCGAGAATGCACCAGGAAGCCGTCGTACACCTTCACGAGCGGATCGACGGCGTTGACGTACGTCGTCAAGAACATCGCCGACTGCGACTCACCCACGGCGACAACGAATTCCGGCGCCAACCCGCCCAGCACACCGGACTCACGAATCAGCCGGCCAACCTGGGTAAAGATGTCGTACGAGAACGCGTCCTTCGGGTGACTCAGATGCCAATACCGCTCCGGATCCAGTTTCTTCAGCGACATGTCCATTCCGAGGCTCGCACCGCCCTCGACGCCGACTTGTTGCGCCGAGACCGCGACGTAGGCGTAGCCCTCCCGAACCAACTCGCGATGCGCCATGAACCAGATGGCGGGAGCGTCTATGCCGCCGCTGACGTTGAGCCACTCGACGACGACGGTTCCGTTGAACTTTGCGACATCCGAAGGCTTCAACACGACGATTCGTGTGGTGTAGTCCGCCGCATCCGAAGGTGCTGCTTCCCACCGCCCATCGGAACCAAGCTCTCCCACCGGGGCGTAGGAGGATGCCCTTCCGGAGACGAAGTACTCGTCGTCGGTATAGCCCAGGCTGGCGAGGTCGTAGGAGCCGAGGAGCAATTTCGGCTCGCCCGGTGCGTGAGTGACGGCCGGATTGGTCATGCCGACGACGATAGCGACCCGGCGCCATCGAAGGATAATGGGGACATGTCCAATCGCAACACATACGATGCCCCGTGAGCACACGCGCCGAAATACTCGTCACCGCAACCGAACTGGCACAATCCCTCGAAGCCGGCGAGCCGGTGACGATCCTCGACGTGCGGTGGCGACTCGACCAACCCGACGGCCTGGAGGCCTACCTGAACGGCCACATCCCGGGCGCGGTGTACGTGTCGCTCGAAGACGATCTCACCGATCACACCGTCACCCGCCGCGGACGCCATCCGCTGCCGTCGGGTGCAGCCGTCGAGGAGTCCGCTCGACGGTGGGGCGTCCGACGGGGTGTGCCGGTCGTGGTGTACGACGATTGGAACCGCGCCGGTTCGGCAAGGGCCTGGTGGGTCCTCACCGCCGCGGGCATACGCCAGGTGCGCATCCTCGACGGAGGGCTCGGCGCTTGGGTGACCGCTGGCGGCGCGCTTCACACCGGGACCGTGGCGCCAACGCCGGGAGACGTGACGGTTCGGCACAGCGATCTCTATACGGGAGCGCGGTCCACGCTGACCGCGGACGAAGCCGCCGCAACACGCTTGGTCGACGCGCGCGCACCCGAGCGATTTCGTGGCGACGTCGAGCCCGTCGACAAGGTTGCGGGTCACATCCCCGGTGCCATGAATCTGCCCAGCACCCGCCTGCTTTCTGACGACGGAACATTCCTCCCCGCAAAGGATCTCGCGAGCTTGTTTGCGGAACGAGGCGTGCATGGCGACGTCGGCGTGTACTGCGGGTCAGGTGTCACCGCAGCCGTCGTGGTCGCGGCCCTGGCCTCCACCGGTGTGGACGCGGCGCTGTATCCGGGCTCGTGGTCGGAGTGGAGTTCGGATCTTTCACGACCCGTCGCCCGAGGAGCACGTTGATCCGCGGCGCCCCTAATTATCAACTGGCACAACGAAAACCAGTTCGCTCATTGCGTTTGTCCATCCAGGCCACAAAGACGGTATACGGCCTACCATGACCGGATGAAACGCAATATGACACTGGCGCTCGCGACATCCGCGGTATCGGTCATCGCGGTGGCTGGCCCTGGGGTTGCCTACGCGGACCGCGCTATCCCGCAGCCCGGCGCGCCGTGCAGCGGATCCGCCGAAAGCAGCTCGGCAATGGTTGGCTCGCAGACGTTTTCACCGCAAGGCGAAGTGCTGCTGTGCGCCCCAGGCGATGGGCCAGTATCTGCGTGGCAGCACCTCGACGGCATCCAACGGCCCGTAGACACCTGGTTCACCTACGGCCCGGACGCAACGCTGAACGCCGACGATGGCTTCGTCCCAGGCACGTATTGGGTCGGCTTCGCACGTAACGGCAAGTGCACGGTGGTGCAATCGACTGCCACCGGAGCGCCCGTTGAGCAGACGAGCGCCAGCGAGTTGATGGACTTCAAGCTGATCGAGGACCTCGCCAGCATCACGTTCCGAGGGAACTGCGATTGGCGGACGGGCTGGCAACGAGCGCCTGGATAAGCGAGCGGAGCGCCAGTACTAGCGCTTCACGCGAGCCCGAGGAAAACCACCAGGCCCCGCGAAAGCGCAAGCATCTCTGCGTCCGATACCTTCCCGATGTGCTCACCCAGCTTCGATCGAGGCATCGTCGTGACCTTGTCGAGCATGATGCTGCTGGGCGCAGCCAGACCGTTACTGTCGCTGGGATGCAGCGGAATCCGCAGCAGCGGAATCTCGGTGGGATCGCCGGTCAGCGGGCAGACCGTGATCGAGGATGTCGCATCGAACCGGTCGTCTTGGATGACGAGCACCGGTCGCGGCTTGCCGGCATAGTGCTTGCCGCCCGAGGCCGTCCAGAGTTCTCCTCGCCTCACTCCTCGTCCTCGTCGTCACCAAACGACGAGATCGCATCGACGAACGCCTGATCGTCGGCCGCAGAGGTACTGGCAGCCGCCAACGCTGACTGGCGATGAGCCTCGGCCGCAAATTCCGGCGCGCGTACATCGGGCACCCAAATCTGAACCGGGCGCAAGCCCTGTTGGCGCAAGCGCTTTCGGTGCTCAGCGACCCGCCGACGGACGTCACGTTCACCCATGCGGCCATGTTACATGTAACAGCCGGAAGTGGACAGCCTATTGGATCGTCCGGCTGCTCGATCACGTGCCCGAATCGGATGACTGCGTGATCGCGATCAGCGCGCCGGGTCGGAGCCACCGCATGACCTCCACCAGGGTGGAGTCGTCGATCGCGACGCAGCCCGCGGTGGGACCACCGTCCGTGGTGTGGAGGAAGAATGCACCACCGTCGCCGGGTATGCGCGCCTTGTTGACGCCCATCACTACCGCGTGCCGGTATTGCGGGATATCGAGGTTCTCGGTACCGCTAGCGGGCGACGTGTTGAAAGGGCACTGCGCTTCCTTGCACACCTGCATCGTGTTGTAGGTCGGGCTCGACATATCGCCATCCCACCAATGATCAGGCCCGACCTGGACGTACTGCAGACCACCGCCGGGATTCGGCGCCGTGCCGAACGCGAAGTCAAGCGCGAAAATGCCCATCGGGGTGAGCTGGTCGCCGTCATGGTGCTCACGGGCCATGCCGTTCGCGCCGATCCAAGCCGGAATGCCGACGCGGACGGGTTTCCAACCCGCCCCGCCGCGCTCCCACACGTCGACCTTCGCCGATGAACCACCCACTCCGACAACGGAAATCACCTGGTTGGCATTGCCGACAGTTGGGGCGAACCACGGCCTGTACTCGGCTTGGGCGGCGGGCGCAAGACTCAGCCCGGTCCACATCGCTACGGCAGCGCATAGCACTATTAGCGATCGGCGCACTGTTTCATGATCGCATTGACCTCCACGACGGCCGACTAGCGACGCGAGCATCCAGGTCACGGGTCCGGGACACGTCCTCCATGGTGGCTTCATTCCGGCGTGCGTCATCAATCGATGACGCACCAGGAAAGAGGAATGCCTCCATGGAGAGCCGTCGCAGGCTTGATGACACGAGCTCGACGCTCGCACGATCAGGACGTCAAGCCTTGGCAGAAGTGCGCCACGATCGGCGCGTACTAACGCCCCTAGTCGTCGTGCACCGCGAGCACCGGCCACATGTCCGGCACACCCTTCAATCGATGGCTCCCCCGGTCGTCGAACGCGAGCCCCGACCCCAGTACCAGCGGCGGCACCGCGCCCGACACGAGAACCTCACCCGGATCCGCCAGCGCCATGATGCGCGCCGCGATGTGGACCGCGATGCCGTGCACATCCCCGTCCACCATTTCCACCTCGCCCGTGTGCAAGCCGGCGCGAATCGACAGCCCCAGGTCCGCCACCGCATCCCGAATTGCACAGGCGCACATGATCGCCCGCGCCGGGCCGTCGAACGTCGCCAGCGCGCCGTCCCCCGTGAATTTCACGACCGTACCCCGCGCGGCGGCCACCTCCCGCTCGACCACGCGGTTATGCGCGGCAAGCGCCAGAGTCCACGCCTCGTCACCCAAAGCCGTTGCGCGCTCGGTGGATCCGACGATGTCGGTGAACAGCACCGTCGACAGCACCCGATTCGTCGGCCGCGCCGCGCGGCCGCCGGTGAGAAACGACTCGATCTCGTCGAGCACCCGGTCGGCGTTTCCTGCGAACCACTCGTGGTCATTCCCGTCGAACTCCACCAGCCGTGCATGCGGGATCCGCTCCGCTACGTACTGCGCATGACCATCGACCACATACCGGTCACCACGCCGGTGCATCACCAATGTCGGCGCCTGGATGCTCTCGAGCACTGGGCGGACATCGGTGCGCAGGAACAGATCGAGGATCGCCTTGAAATACCCCGGGCCACCGGCCAGCCGCTCATTGCGCGCATACCAGCGCCGCTTCGCTGCGTCGTCCTTCCAGCTCGGCGCCAGCAGGTCGACCACCGCGCCCGTCCCGGCAGTGTTTCCGAAAGCGTCGATGAGCTTCTCGAACGTCGGCTCGGGCATCCCGAACGGCTGATCGGGCGTGCGCAAGAAGTAAGCGAACGGGCTCCACAACACCAGAGAACGCACACGCTGCGGATAGCTCGCCGTCAACAGCATCGCCGGAAGCGCCGACCCCGCCATCCCGAACACCGCCGCACACTCGCTGCCGGCCGCGTCGAGCACCGCGACCAGCCCGTCCGTCCACTCCTGCATTGCCGCGCGCTCAGTGATCGGCACCGCATCGGAGCTTCCCAGCCCGAGCAGATCCGTCAGGATGAGCCGACTGAACGACGCCAGCCGGCGCAGGTGCCCGGCCACCGTGGGGTCGTCCCACAGTAAGTCGATCGGAAACGTGCCCGTGGGCACGAACAGCAGATCTGGCCCCGAGTCGCCGACGACCTGGTACGCCAGGTTGACGTCACCGTCCCGGACGTAGACGGTGTCGGGAATCGCCGCCATGCCCCTGAGCATGCCACCCGGGAGGCGTGCGGCGGCGCCAATGCGGCTCCCCGCCAAGTTGGACTCGTTGACCGTTCAGCTGCCGCCCGCCGAGCCCCGATTCCCGGTTCAGCCTTGGCGTCCGGAACTACGATAGGCCCATGCCGTGCCACCGCGTCTCATCCGAGGAGCGTGCGCTGATCGCGTCGATCACCTCCGAGCTCAAGGGTCGGCCGAAATAGACTCTTCCTGCACGACTGGGCCCAGTTCGATGTCCGCTAAGCCATCGGGGCGAAAGGCCATCGCCGTCGGCACTGTCCTCCTTTCGCTCGCCACGGCTTGCTCCCATGGGGGTACAGCACCCACAGACCTAAGCGACAGCGCGCAGGCAACGCAGGAACCACGCGCGATTCCCACACCCACGCAGGCGCCGGATCCGGCTCCCACACTTGACTTCCCAGCAGTCTCCACGCTCATGAACGATGCGATCGCGGCGAATAGGCTGCCAGGCGCTGTGGTTGTGGTCGGGCATGACGGCAAGATCGTCTTCCACCAGGCTTATGGTTCGCGCAAGCTCGCCGGAGAGCCAGGGCTAGACGGATCGCCTGCACCTGCAGAGCCGATGACTGAGGACACGATCTTCGACCTGGCATCGTTGACGAAGCCCCTTGCAACGGCGACCGCAGTCATGCAGCTCTACGAACAGGGCGAGGTTCAGTTCGATGCCCCCGTGCAGCAGTATCTGCCTGACTTCAATACGGCGAACGATGCACAGCGTGCCGACGTGACGGTTCGCATGTTGCTTACCCACACTTCCGGCGAACCGGGAGACGTAGACCTCAGAGATTCTTGGGGCCTGGACGGAGCCGACAAGTCAGAGGGCATTCACCGTGCGCTCACCACGCCACTGCAGTCGCGTCCCGGCGAGGTTTTCCGCTACTCCGACATCAATTTCCTTCTGCTCGGCGCGCTGATCGAGAAAGTCACCGGCGAGGCAGAAGACGTTTACGTTCAGCAGAACGTATTCGCGCCGCTTGGCATGCAAGAAACCCGCTACCTCCCGCCGGCCAAAGCCTGTGGACCGCACCAGCTGAGAGGAGCGGCGATCGCTTGGGCTCCCGCGCCAAACGGGCGCGTGGACGATTGTCCCGCAGGTACATGGCCCGCCAGCCTGCTGCCCCGGATCGCACCGACAGCACGTGACGAGGAAGGCCGAGCCGAGCCGAACAAGAACCCCGACCTCGATTACTTGCTTCGGGGCACTGTGCACGACACCACGGCGCGCCGCATGGGCGGCGTAGCCGGACATGCCGGCGTTTTCTCGACCGCGCACGACGTCAGCATCTATGCGCAGGCGCTGCTTGATCAGCTTGCAGGCCGGCCGAGCAAATTCCCGCTGACGCAAGCGACTTTGGAGTTGATGACGAGTCCTGCGCAGCCCGGACATACAGCTCAACAACTCGCAGCAGCGAACGATGCGGCCCGGGAAGCCATTGCCAACAGACCAAATACAGGAGATCCGCTGCTCGCTCCGAATTATCCAGCGATCAAGGGGCAAAACCTGCGCGGCTTCGGCTGGGATATCGATTCGTTCTATTCTGTGCCGCGAGGCATGATCTTTCCTATCGGGAGCTTCGGCCACACCGGCTTTACGGGAACCATGCTGTGGATCGACCCAGCCTCAGATACCTACGTAGTTCTTCTCTCGAATTCAATCCACACGCGAGGCAGTCCACCCATCAGGGATCTGGCAGGTGAAGTGTCGACGGCGACAGCCCAGGCCCTGGGTCTTTAGAGCAATGCGTCATCGGCCACGAATCCTCCTGGCCACCATTACGTTCAGAGGCAACTGCGACTGGCGGACGGGCTGGCAACGAGCACCCGGTTAAGCCTCGTCGCAGACGGCGACCATTCGTCACTTCGGCCCCACAAGCCACCGAGGGAGGGATAGTCCGAAGTGCCCACCTCATAGCGACAGCTTTTGACCTGCGGTGATAGGGCACACTGTCGCTGATCGTCATCGCCTCGTTGTGGCCGCGAACTGCAGAAACGCTGTTGTCGCGAAGAGGCGGGCACAAAGGTGTATGCCTGCCTTCGCGGTTCACCTCGCGCGGCGCGCGCCAACGCGTACGAGCACCTCACCGTCCCGCACGTAGACCGTCTCGGAGATGGCCTCTCTATCCTGTCGCAAGCGCATGGTCGCGCAGCGGGCCCACGGTCAATCCTTCAGCCCGAAGCCGCCCCACCAACGGACGCAGCGCGCCGGCCGTCACCCGCCACGAATCCGGCGCAGACGTGCAGTCGCTGTCATGCAGCAGCACGGTGCTGCCGCCGCGCACATCACGCAGAACATCGCCCACCACATCCTCCGGCGTCGCCCCTGCGCGCCAGTCCCGTCCCCACGCATCCCACAGCACCGGGGTCAAACCCAGACTCCTGCTCGCCCAGAACGTCGCGGCCGTCGCGATCCCATACGGCGGCCGGTACCACACCGGCCGCGCCCCCGTGGTCGCCTCAATCTCGTCCAACGCCCTGACCAGGCTCGCTCGCAGCCCATGAGGCGACACGAACAGGCTGTTGCGGTGATTCCAACCATGCAGCGCGATCTCATGTCCCTCCGCCACCAGGCGCCGCGCCTCGTCGGGATGTGCCACCACCTGCTCGCCGAGCACGAAGAACGTCGCCGCCACATCGAGCTCCCCGAGGATGTCGGCGATCTCTGGCGTGCCGCGGGCATCGGGGCCGTCATCGAACGTCAGCGCCACGTGACCCGGTCGGCCGCGTCCGGCCAAGCGCGGCACACACCGGCGCACCGCGGAAATCGCGGTCACCGACGGCAGCGCATAGCCAAGTGCCGACGAAGCCGCGGCGACCCCGGCCCACCGCACCGCCGTTCGCATCACCCACCCATGGTCAACCCGTGTCGTTTCGTACACAAGCAGCCAGATCGACGCTAGGGTTTTCGCTGGTCAAAACCTTCGAGGCCGGCATTGAGGGCCGGCCGCGCAGGAAGGATTTGCATGCAGATACCGGCCGCCCGAATCCTGTTCAGCGACAACGACAAACAGGAAATCTCGCAGCGCATCACCACCGCGCTCGGCACCGGCGCGCTCACACTCGGCGCCTACACACGAGAGTTCGAATCCGAATTCGCAACAGCCCACAACGCCCCCTACGCCGTCGCCGTCAGCAGCGGAACCGCTGCCCTCGAAATCATCCTGCGCTACGCCGATGTCGCCAACCACGACGTCATCGTGCCCGCGAACACCTTCGCCGCCACCGGATTCGCCGTGCTGCGTGCCGGCGCCAACCCCATATTCGCCGACGTCGACCGCGGCACCTTCGCGCTCTCCCCCGCCACCGTCGAAGCCGCCCTCACCGAAAACACCAAGGCCGTCGTCCTCGTCCACATCGGCGGGCTCATCCCGCCCGACGTGCCCGTCCTCCGTCAACTGTGCGACGAACGCGGCATCGTCCTCGTCGAGGACGCGGCACACGCGCACGGCTGCAGCCACGACGGGCGGTTCGCCGGCTCGTTCGGCGTCGCCGGAGCGTTCTCCTTCTACCCCACCAAGGTCATCACCAGCGGTGAGGGCGGCATGATCGTGACCTCCGACGAGCGCATCCGCGACGAGGCCATCATCTACCGCGACCAGGGCAAGGCCGGCTTCCTCGGCAACGTCCACATCAAAGAGGGTTACGCGTGGCGGATGAGCGAGCTGCACGCCGCAACCGGCCTGGTCCACCTGCGCCACCTCGACGACTTCCTGCGCATACGCCGGCAGGCCGCACACCGCTACGACGTCGCTATCGACGCGATGCCCCAATTCGACAGGCTCGTGGTCCCACCGGACGGCGCGTCCAACTACTACAAGTACATCGTGGTGCCGACCGTCGACCTCGACCGAGCACAGTTCAAGAAAGCCATGAAAGAACGCTTCGGCGTAGCCCTGACCGGGGAGGTGTACGAGGCGCCGCTGCACCGCCAGCCGGTGTTCGAACGCTTCGCCAACGGCGCGCTACCCGTCGCCGAAGACGTCTGCGCGCGCCACATCTGCCTACCCGTGCACTCCGACATGACCGACGCCGAGGTCGACCACGTGCTGATGGCGCTCCGCGAAGTTGGCGACGAGCTCACGGGAATCGACTGAGCCCATGCGGATCGGAGTGACAGGCGGCGCCGGGTTCATCGGCAGCCATGTGATCCGCCGGCTTGCCGAAGACGGACACCAAGTCTGTGCGCTCGATACCCGAAAGCCACAGCAGGGTACGGAGTTTCGCGAAGTAGACGTCCTCGACCTCAGCGCTCTCACCGAGTCGACCGCCGACCTCGACGTGATCTTCCATCTGGCCGGCATGTCCAACGTCGACTTCGCCTACCGAGATCCGGTGCGCACCGTGCGATTGAACGTCGACGGCACCGCCAACGTCCTGGAAGCGGTCCGGCTCAATCGCCTGCGCCGCATGGTGTTCGCCAGCACCGTCTGGATATACGGCTCGGTATTCGACACCACCGTGCAACCGCTCACCGAGGCTGCGCCGATCGCCCTCGCCAAGGCGGGCCACATCTACACGTCGACCAAGGTCGCCGGGGAGCTGCTGATCCACAGCTACGCCGACATGTACGCAGTGCCGTTCACGATCCTGCGCTACGGCGTGCCGTACGGACCGGGCATGCGCGACGAGACGGTGTTCGCCCGCTTCGTCAGCAAGGCGCGCAGCGGCGAGCCGCTGACCGTGGCCGGCGACGGCAAGCAGTTCCGCAACTACGTCTTCGTCAGCGATCTCGCCGACGCGCACGCGCGGGTACTCGACGACACCGCGGAGAACGAAGTCATCGCGCTCGAGGGCAGCGAGCGTGTCACCGTCCTCGACATCGCCGAGGCGGTGCAGGCCCACTTCCCCGGCACCCGCATCGAGCACGTCCCCGGCCGCCCCGGCGATTTCAAAGGCATCGCGATCTCGAACGCACACGCCGAGCGTGTAATCGAATGGCGGCCAACGACTTCTTTCCACGACGGCATGCGCCAGTACGTCGAGTGGTACCTGGCGCAGTCATGACGCCCTCGGCGCTGTTGCTGTCCGGCTCGATAGGCATGGGACACGACGTGATGGCCGAGGCCGCCGCGGTGTCGCTGCGCCGGCGCGGCTGGACGACGGAGATCACAGACA
This sequence comes from uncultured Actinomycetota bacterium, assembly GCA_963775205.1. Taxonomy (GTDB): domain Bacteria; phylum Actinomycetota; class Actinomycetes; order Mycobacteriales; family Mycobacteriaceae; genus Mycobacterium. Next base: position 156,736 of record CAVZHV010000007.1, read on the forward strand.
GCATCCGGATGCTGGGCAAGAGCAAGGGCGAGGCGGGCGAAGCCGTGTTCCGCGGGATGCTCGCGTTACCAGGCTTTTACGACGCGTTTCATTTCGGGCAGTTGCGCACAGGCGGTCGGCTGGCCCGATTCATGGATGCGGCGTCGTGCCGCTACCTCGTTCCGGCGCTGGACGCTCACCTGCGCCAGCATCCCATCCAGCTGCTGGTGGCCGTGTACGCCACGGGCGCCGGGGCCGCCAGCCGGATCAAGGACCGTCACCCCGGCATGATCACCGCGGTGTTCTGCACCGATGTGTGCCCGCACTGGATGTGGGTGCATCACAACACCGACATCTACCTGGTCACTTCGGATCCCGCTGCGAGATACGTGCGGCGGTTCCAACCCGACGCGCAGATCGCGGTCGTGCCCCCGCCCGTTCGCCCTCAGTTCTACGACGCGCCCACGCAGGATGACGCGCGCGAAGCGCTGGGCGTGCCGCGCGACGTGCGGTGCGTGTTGCTGATGTCGGGATCGTGGGGCATCGGGCCGCTGACCGAAGTGGCCGAAACCCTGGCTGCGGCGGGCGTTTACGTGCTTGCGGTGGCAGGCCGCAACGCGAAGTTGGAGGCGAAGCTGCGCGCGGCGGCCACCCGAACGGCGAAGATCGTTCCATTCGGATACACCGACGACGTACCCGTGCTGATGTCTGCCGCCGACCTCGTCGTCACGTCGTCGGGTGACACCTGCAGCGAGGCGAGAGTGATCGGCCGCGACCTTCTGCTGCTCGACGTGGTGCCCGGACACGGCAGGGAGAACCTGCACCAGGAACTCGTCCGAGGGTCGGCCGAAGTCACGTCCACCGAACCCGACGCGATCCGCCGCTCGGTTCTCGCCTGCCTGGATCGCGTCAAGCCGCCGTCGGGCCGCATCGCCCGCGGACCCGATGCCTGGGAAGCGGCATTCGGGGCCGCGCTGGACCAGGTCGGTCTGGGGGGTTCGTCCGCGTCGCCGCCACCGTGAATCAGGCACTGACGCTCGGACTTCCGGCGGTGGCTGTCGCCGCGGCCTTGTACGGTTCTGCGCCGGTGCTACAGGCGGCCGCAGCGCGGCGCAGCCCACCCGGCTCCGGGCTGGGCCTGCGGCTGCTGGGCAGGCTCGCGTTGCGGCCGCTGTGGTTGCTCGGATTGGGTTGCGAGATCGGTGGTTTCGCGGCCGAGGCGTACGCGTTCTCGGTTGCGCCAGCCGCGCTGGTCGCTCCGTTGCTCACCGCCGACATGGTGTTTCTCGTCCTGCTGGCCAGACGCGGGCTCGGTGAACGGCTCGCTGCAACAGGAAGTCTCGGGATACTCACGATAGTGCTCGGGACTGCGTTGATGGCGTTGGCCTTCAGCGAGGAGTCGGCACTGGGTTCGCCGGCATCCCACGGGCAGATGCTCGCGTTCGCGATCGGCGGCGCTGTGGCGGCTGCTGTCTTCGCAGTGGTCGGCGACCGCGGGGCCGCCACCGGGCAATCGTGGCTGGCGGCAGTCGGTTTCGGTGTCGGGTCTGGAATCGCATATGGCATAGCAACTCTCGCCACGCGCCAGGTCGGGCTCACCTTCGACATCCACAACCCCTGGCCGATCTTCGCCACCCCGACGCCCTATGTGCTCGCGGTCTTCTCGGTCCTCGCAACGGCCTTGCTGCAGCGTGGACTTCAGACCGGAGCATCGGTTCTGACGTTCCCGGTGACCAGCTGGGTGTCGTCATTCCTGCCCGTGGTGCTGGGCACCACGGTCCTCGGCGACGTGGTGCCCAGCAGTGGACAGCGGGTCGCATTCGTCGTCGCGTTGGTGGCCGTGGCGGTTGGCGTAGCTTTCCTCGGCCGCGACCGCGCCGCGGCCGAGCGTCAGTTCTCGGCGTCGCCGGCCGAGGCGCCATATTCGCGGCCCGAGGCCTATCTGCGGCTGATCGACCCCGATGGGCCGAAGCGCGCTACCGTCGACGTCATGCGCAGCGCCATCGTCCTCGCACTCGGCGTGCTCGTCGCGCTGGCCGGCCTCCTGTTCACGCTGCAGGGCTTCGGGGCGGTGTCCGGCAGCCCGATGAGCAACACCACCACCTGGTCCGTCCTCGGCCCGGTCATCGCGCTGATCGGCATCGCCATCGCGTTCGCGGGATGGCGCGCGCGCAGGTAGGCCTACGTAGTTTCAGCGGATCGACACCAGCTGGTCGATCGAGTCCCTGGGGAGGTCACCGTCGACGACCGCCGTGACCGACGTCTTGTTCAGGCTGATCGCGCCACCGTGGTTGTCGAGGAAGGCGGTGTCGGCAGCGTCGCGGCCGGTGGCGACACGCACCAAGGTCTGCCGGGGCGCCAGACACGTCGCGTCGACCACCCGCCACTGCCCATCGACGAACGCCTCAGCGACCGCATGGAAGTCCATCGGAGAAAGCCCTGGCGCGTAGACCGAAACAAGCCGGGCCGGCACCTTCACGGCGCGCAGCAGCGCCACCACCAGGTGCGCGAAGTCGCGGCACACCCCGGCGCCGGCGAGCAGGGTGTCCACGGCTCCGTCGATCGGGTCGCTGGAGCCCGGCACGTAGCTCAACCGGGTACCGACGTACGACGACACCTTCTCCAACAGCGTCGTCGAATCGGCATAGCTGCCGAATTCGGTTGCGGCGAAGCCATAGAACTTGTCCGCCTCGGCGTAGCGACTCGGGCGCAGGTACATGGACAGGTCGTATTCGGTCACCGGCGCTGAGTCGGTCTGGCCGACGATCGTCGCCGCGTAGTCGACCTTCAGGTTGCCCACCGAAGCGTCGAACTTGTAAATCCGGTTGCCGTGCACCCCGCTGATCTCCAAGGGCCGGATGGGCTTGCCGTCCAACACGAACGACAACCACTCGGAAACTTGCGCGTTCGGATGCGGTGCGACGGCAATCTGAAATTCCAACGTGGTCGGCGCAATGATTTCGACTTCGAATTCTGCGCCCACGTCTCGCTTCATGGCGCCGACGTTAGCCGACGCCGCCCGAATATTCTCAGCGCTGCTTGGGGTGCAGCAACGCCTCCGTTGACGACGGCTGCTGACCTTTGGCGCGCTTGTCGGCGCGCTTTTCTTTGAGCGACTTACCCGACTTTTTCGTCATCGTCTGCCGAGGCGACTTGTCTGACATTGGTGACCCGATCGATTGGGGACCTGGACGGTCCCGACCCCTCAACCCTACGCCTACCCTGGTGTTTTGCGGCTCTCGCTCGCCGATGGGATACACTGGCAGCAACGTTGGCCTCGACTTCATCTGCCAACACGTCGTGCAACGCACTTTCATCAAAACGTAACCCCGTCGCGCGGCGATCGATGTTGCCCACCGGCAATCTCGCCACCCTGTGCTGATTGGCGCGCGTGAACCGTCGCGACGATCGGGCACACCCGATGCCTGAAAGGCACCGAAAAATGACTTCCGACAAAACCTTTGCCGACCTCGGCGTGCCCGCGCCCCTGGTCGACGTACTCGCCAAGGGCGGCATCACCCGCCCCTTCCCGATTCAAATCGCGACCCTGCCCGATACTCTCGACGGCCGCGACGTCCTCGGCCGCGGCAAGACCGGCAGCGGCAAGACGCTCGCCTTCTCGATTCCATTGGCCAGCAGGCTTTCCCAGCACAAGCGACGCCCGTCGCGACCGTCGGGTCTGGTGTTGGCGCCCACCCGTGAACTCGCCACCCAGATCACCGCGACGCTTCAACCGTTGGCCGCAGCCAACAACCTGAAAGTCACCACGATCTTCGGCGGCGTGCCGCAAGCCCGTCAGGTCAAAGCCCTGACGTCCGGCGTCGACATCGTCGTGGCCTGCCCCGGCCGGCTCGAGGACCTGATGAAACAACGCCTGATCAGCCTCGACGCCGTCGAGATCACCGTGATCGACGAGGCCGATCACATGGCCGACCTCGGCTTTCTGCCCGGCGTCACCCGCATCTTGGCGGCCACGCCGGCCAACACCCAGCGCCTGCTGTTCTCCGCAACCCTCGACAACGGCGTCGACAAGCTGGTCAAGCGCTTCCTGCGCAACGAGGTGCTGCACTCCGTCGACGAGATCAACGCGCCAATTACAGCGATGACACACCACGTCTTTCACGTCGCCGGCGCCGCCGCCAAGAAGGAACTGGTGCACCGCCTCGCCTCCGGCACCGGCCGCCGAATCCTGTTCATGCGCACCAAACATCACGCGCGCAAGCTCGCGAAGGAACTCTCCGCAGCGGGGATCCCGTCAGTCGATCTGCACGGCAACCTTTCTCAGCCTGCACGTGACCGCAACCTCGCCGCATTCAGCGCGGGCGAGGCGCGCGTGCTCGTCGCCACCGACATCGCCGCCCGTGGCGTGCACGTCGACGAGGTCGAGTTGGTGGTCCACATCGATCCGCCCAGCGAGCACAAGGCCTACCTCCACCGTTCCGGGCGCACCGCACGTGCCGGGAATGCCGGCGACGTCGTCACCGTGGTGTTGCCCGAGCAGCGGAAAGACACTCAGGCGCTACTGCGCAAGGCCGGTATCCGTGTCACTCCACAGCATGTGGCCGCCGACTCGGCTGCCGTGCATGCACTCGTCGGCGAGCTCGCCCCGTACCGCGCTTCCGCGCCGAAAGCCGCTTCGCCGCAACCGTCCCCGCGTCGCCCTGCCCGCGCCGGACAGCGCCGTCGTCGATCCAGCCGCCCGCAGCGGACCCTCTCGCCGCAGTAGCCCGCGATTCCAGCGCCGTACGGGTGTTACGCTGGTAGCGGATGTTTATTGGTACATCCACTGAAATGAGAGAAGTAAGTAGATGGCACAGGGAACTGTGAAATGGTTCAACGGTGACAAAGGCTTCGGCTTTATCACCCCCGACGACGGCGCGAAGGATGTCTTCGTCCACTACTCCGAAATCCGGGGTAACGGTTATCGCACGCTCGAGGAAAATCAGCGTGTGCAGTTCGACATCGAGCAAGGCCCGAAAGGTCCCCAGGCAGTCGGAGTGACCGCGGTCTAAGCCGACCCCCACGTAACCATGGGCTGGTGCGTTATCGCGCCAGCCCATTGGTGTCTCTAAGTGATCAGATCGAGACTCGGCCCGTCCACGAGGCGCTCTCCTCCTGCGCGGCCCGCACCACGCTGTCGGCGGCCCGGAACACCTTGGTGTCGCGTTCGGTGAGGGGCATCGGTATACGGGCTGCGCGGCGCAACACCATCCAGCCCAGTGGCGCGGCCGTCATGTGGGGGACGACCAGCAGCGTGGCGTGAGCGAGAGACCCGGTGACGCCCATCAGCCGTTGGGGCCTGGAGCTACGGCCGGGAATCACCATTGCGCCGTAACACATCGAGTTCAGGTCAGGCGCGCACTCCGTCGAGGACCAGTTGATGGTGATGTCGACGATTTCACCCAATTGCCGATGGAGCGCCTCGATGAGGGCGGGCAGTTCAGCCGCCACCGACCCCGTGTGGGGCCACCACGCCCCGTCGATGTCCCTGCCCAGCGAGGTATGTAACGCGATCCGAACGGGACGAGCCGAACGCCGCGACCCCGTCAGGCCGTTCACGATGAAGGTTTTGCGGTAGCAGCCTTCGGTTCGGGCCGATCGGAGAAAGTGGGGTATTCCGCGGGCTCTTCGCAACGCTTGTCGTACGACACCGGTTGCTGCACGTCGGGATGCGAAAACAAAGGGGATTCCATAGGGCAGGTCCTTTTCGAATTAGCGGAGCCATCGCACGCTGATCATTTCGAATTGCAGTTACGATTCGGGATCACCGCTAAAACCAGACGGTCCGCTTTCGAGTCTACACGTAGCGCTACCCGGTGCTGCGCTACCCGTAGCCATCTGGCAGTGCCCGGATCCGAGCACCAGCGGCGGAACGGCGCCGCGAGACTCCGAATCGCGGTTCAGCCTTGACGTTCCGAACTACGATAGGCCCATGCCGTGGGATGAAACCGAACGCGATAAGCGCATAGAAGGGATGTTCCGGGCGAAGGAAATCGAGGAGCAGGAACGCTTGCGCCAAGCCGCGCTCGAAGAACAAGCACGGGAGCAGGCGCGAGAGGAACTCCGCATCCGCACGGGCCTGCCCGATCCTGCGCTCCAGGAGCTCGAGTCGCTCGGCTTCACTCCCGAAACCGTCAGCCTGCTGCCGCTCATCCCCGTCCTACAGGTGGCTTGGGCGGAAGGAAAAGTGACCGACGCCGAGCGCGCAGTGCTGCTCGACCTTGCCCGTGCCCGCGACATCGAAGAGGGAAGCGCGGCCGACCGCAAGCTCAAGGAGTGGCTGGCGCACAAGCCGACGGAGAAGGTGTTCGCATCCGCCGGACACCTGATCGCCGCGATGCTCTCCGGTCCGAGCGCAACGAACTTGTCCGCCGACGAGGTGGTGAACTACTGCGAGGTCATCGCGTCCGCGTCGGGCGGCATGCTCGGCATCCACCCCGTCTCATCCGAGGAACGGGCGCTGATCGCGTCGATCACCTCCGAGCTCAAAGGGCGGACGACGCCCTAGACGTTGGACCTAGGTGTGGTCGCGGTCGGGCGCCAGCCGGATGCCGCCAGTCCCACGCCAAACGCCGTCAAGTGGCCCACCTCGGTGAAGGTCGGTCTGACAGCGGCATTGACGGCCAATGCGACGAGCCCCGCCCCCTGGCATCGGGACCGCCATGGCCGCTCGACGTATCCGGATGAAGCGCCGGCCACCCCGAAGACGAAGTAACTCACCCCGACGTCGCGGGCGTTCACCAGCCGACTCGGTGCATTGCCCTTCCTGATCGACCGCCGCAGATAACTCTGGCCCACATAGGTCGCGATGACGTGCGCGGCCACACCGACCAAAAGCCAGCGCCGCCAACCCAACTGGCGCTCGGCCGGGGCGACGATCCCGACGAACACCGGCACGTACGGCCACCACCTGCGGTCGTCGAGCCAGAACAGACTCGTGACCAGGACCCGCCACGGTTCGTCGCGCAGCCGGCGCAGGTTGGTCGAATGGCGCTTCTGAATCCGTCGCGATCCCCGTCGTCCCGCCGACCGCTGAACTCGAGTAGTGACGAACAGCACGAGTAGCCACACGAAGCTCAGCGGAACGCTCGCGACAGCGCGTACGAGCACACTTCTCATGGAGGCAACCTTGTCACGGAGTGGGAGCATGACCGACTCTCATAGGATCTGTTCCACAAGCCGACCATCGAGCAGGGGCATGCCGGTGCTGAGAACCGGAAACGGGTTTCCCGACGTCGTCGTCACCGCCGTCGCGTCGACCACCGCCCTGGCACCCGACGCCGACGAGACCTGGCAGCAACTGCTGGAAGGCCGCAGCGGTATCCGCCCGCTCACCAAGCCGTTCGTCGAAGAGTTCGACTCGCCGGTACGAATCGGCGGTGAACTCCAGGAGACCTTCGACGACCATCTGGACCGCGTCGAGCGGCGACGCCTGGGCTTCATGCAGAAGATGTCCACCGTGCTGGGCCGCCGGCTCTGGCGTGCCGGCGGATCGCCCGAGGTCGACACCAGGCGGCTGGTGGTGTCCGTCGGGCTTGCGCTGGGCAGTACCGAGGAGATCCCTCGTCAGCATGACGCCTGGGAGCAGAAGGGCCTACGGGCGGTTTCCCCGCTGACCGTGCAGATGCACATGCCCAACGCGGCAGCCGCCGCGATCGGCCTGGACCACAAAGCCAAAGCCGGAGTCATCTCCCAGGTGCTCGCCGACGCGTCCGGTGCCGCGGCCATCGCCCAGGCGTGGCGACACATCGTCCTCGGCGACGCCGACATTGCGATCTGCGGCGGCGTCGAGACCCACATCGAGGCCGTGCCCGTCGCGGCGTTCACCAAACTCGGAATCCTGTCCACCAACAACGACGACCCGCCCGGCGCCTGCCGGCCCTTCGACAAAGACCGCGACGGCATGGTGCTCGGCGAAGGCGGCGCGCTCTTGCTCGTCGAAACCGAAGAACACGCCAAGGCGCGAAACGCCCCGATCCTGGCCCGCCTGATGGGCGCCGCCATCACCTCCGACGGCTACGACGTGGTCAAGCCGGAACCGAACGGCGAGCGGGCCGGCGACGCCATCGCCCACGCCGTCACCCTCGCCGGGCTGAGCCCGACGGACATCGACCACGTCAACGCCCAAGCCACCGGAACCAAACTCGGCGACCTCGCCGAAGCCCACGCCATCCGCCACGCTCTAGGCACCCACACCCCGACGGTGTACGCAGCCAAGGCGGCGCTGGGCCAGTCGCTGGGCGCCGCGGGTGCGATCGAAGCGGTGCTGACCGTCCAGGCGCTACTGCACGGCGTCGTGCCGCCCACCCTCAACCTGCACAACCCCGACCCCGAGATCGACCTCGACGTGGTGGCCGGCGAGCCACGGCGCGGTCACTACCGCTACGCCGTCTCCAACTCCATGGGCATCGGCGGGCACAACGTCGCCCTGGTCTTCGGCGCGCGCTGACGTGGCCTTACTGCGGCCCTAGCTCTGGGCGGTACGGCTTGCCGTCGTGGGCCGTCTGCTCGATGCGGTGCAGCACGCAGGGATGTAGCGCGTCCTCCGGGAGCACCGGGCGCTTTCGCCATCCCCCTGCGAGCAGCCACTCCATGCCGTTGGCGTGGATCCGTCCGAGAGCGCGTTCAGCGGGTAGCGGTTCACCCAGGCCGACGCCGAGTACCCGCTTGTAGCGCTTCGGATTGACGACGAGACCGGCGGCGCGCGCCTCCTCGACCATCCACGACAACGCGATGTCCGACAGCTGGTGGTCGTCGGGGAACTGACCGCCGACGTCGCTGTGCACGCCTGCAAACCACATCTCCTGGTAGCGACCGCCGGCGTCGGCGACCACCTTCTCGTCGAACCGATACTCCTTGAACGGACGCCGGCGCTCGTCCAGAGCCAAAGCGTGCCGGGCGATTTCGACGTTGGTGATCCTGCGGGTGAAAGGCCAGCGCGCCATCTCGATGCGGGCCTTCAGATTGAGCCAGCCGACCGACTTCACCGTGTCCCACACGCCCAGAAAGTGCACCTGGTGACGGCTGGTGTCGAAGGGACGCGGGAAGTCGGGGTGGCCGAACTGCCTGTTGAACTCGTCGCGCACGTTCCAGAAATCACGTTCGGCTGCTTCGGATTTGGATTTGCCGCCCTGCGCGTAGAGCTTGACCGCGTAGGGCACGAGGTTCTCGGTGCCGCGGCGCAGCAGTCCGACCGTGCGGAGCATCCCGGTCAGCGCACGCGCCGTATACGCGCCGCGCGAAAACCCCAGCACGAAGATGTGGTCGCCGGCCTGGTACTGGCGCGACAGCCAGGTGTAGGCCTCTTCGATGTTGTCCTTGATGCCGAATCCGGCGGCCAGACCGGCGAATCGGGTCAGCGCCTGGCCCAGTTGGGTGACCGCGCCGCGGGCGCCCATGGTGCCGACGCCGGGGTCGTAGTAGACGAGTTGGCTGTCGTCCTTCTCGGCGATGTCGTAGATGCGGGCGACGTTCGTCACGCCATGCTCAGGTTCATTGCTCGTGCCGTCGAGGCACACCACGAGGTTTCGGCTCATGACTGCCCCAGCAGGTCGATGGTGTGCACAACGCCCCCCTCGACCACGACGATCTTGTCGTTCACGTCGGGATGGTCCGCCAGAAACGCTGCCAGGCTGTGCTCTGCGTTCGACCACTTTGCGCGGACGTCCACGGTCGGTTTCTCGGCATGTCGGTCTTGTTCCTTCGCTCGAGCACGCTCCCAGTCCTTCTTGCGCTCGGCGTCGATGCTGTCCACGGGATAGGTGAGGTGGATCTGGTAGTCGTCGTCACCCCTTGCGGCAGCGAGCATTTCGAGGGTTTCGCGTTCCGGATTTCCGTATTGGCCGTCGCCGGAGAACACGTAGTGGTCGGCGGTGATGCGCTCGAAGAAATCCTGCTCGACGTTGTTGGAGCTGCCGTGGTGCGGGCATTTGAGCACGTCGACAGAAATGGACCCGCCGCTTTCCAGCAGGCCCACCAACTCCAGGCCCTGCAGGATCTTGTCCCCGCGGGCATCTCCGGTGAAGAGGATGCTCTTCCGTTCGGGTTCGGTACTTTCGGCGAGCACCACGATGCTGGACAGGTTGGGCACCGATTTGTCGACGTACGCGGCAAGCGCCTCGGCCGACTTCCGCACCTCCTCGGGGTTTTCGGCCACCCACTTGGCGTGCTTGCGCTGTAGCTGCTTCACTTCGGGCAGCATCGGTCCGACGACGGTGACCATCAGCCCATTCCCCACCTCGACGGGTTGGCTCTCGGAGCTGGCCACGATCAACTTGCCGTCGAATTCCAGGTTCCGCTCGATACCGAGTCTTGTTGCGTCGTCCCGGAGTTGACGACCCTCCTTGATACCGGCGAGCACCATCACCGAGTCCACAGCGGTGCGCGGGTCCGCCCATTCCTCAAGCTCGCTGAGGACCTCGGGTGGCAGGCCGTCGCCCGACAGCGCCGCGGGCCCGAATCGCGCCTCGACGGCGCCGGCCAACTCCGTGGCGTCGTTGCCGACGATGTCGTCGAAGGTATTGTGCCAAAGGTCAAGTATCCTAACGATTTTCGGCTCGTTGTTGTCGTCGGCCTCGACGAGTTCACCGGTCAGCCCGAGCAGGCCGACGGCGTGATCGTTGTCGATGTGGCTGAGCATGCACAGGTCGACGGGCAGCGCTTCGTCGTCGGCCAGACCCCGTTCGGTGCGCAGCGCCTCGAGCCGAGGACGAAGGAACGGCTTGTACACGCCACTGGGTCCCCCGTCGATGAGGGCCAATGCGGGTTCCTCATCGGTGCCGTAGTGCAGCAGCAGGCAGTCGCCTTGACGTGCCCGCACCACTTCGAGGCTGAAGATGTTGTTTGCCATGGACTTTCACCTCCTCATTGACTTTGCAGAGCACGCAGGACGTCGATCATGCCGTGGCCTTGGAAGTTGCGCTCCCGGCCCAGATCGGTCGCGGTCTCGCAGAGGATTCGCTTGATCTTGTCCGGCCGGCCGATGAGCTCCGGATAGCGTGCCATCAGCATCGCCGCGGCGCCGCTGACGTGCGGAGCGGCCATACTGGTGCCGTCCAGGCACCCCCAGCCGCTGTTGGGCAACGGCGCGTGGATGCGCTCCCCCGGTGCGACCAGGTCAGGCTTGAGTCGGCCGTCCCCGGTCGGGCCGCGGCTCGAAAAATAGCTGACGCCATAGGTGAACGGCGCATACCGGTGTGTGGAGCCGACGGTGATGACGCGCTCGGCGTTGCCCGGATCGGTGATGCTGAACGCGGCGTAGTTGTCGAACGGTTGGCCGGCGACCATGGTGTGCTGGTAGCCCAGGTTCCCGGCCGCGGCGACGACGACGACCCCGTTGTCGATGAGCCGTTCGGTCTCGGCGCAGACGGGTGTCCCCCCGCAGGCGTAGTTGCGAACGTCGTGCGGGATCGACAGGCTCATGTTGACTCCGTCGATCAGGAGAAAGCCGGCCTGCTCGTTGGTGTACCGAATGAACTGCAGGGCCGCGATCACGGCGAACTCGGTGTTCGAGATGTCGGGGCTCAGAATCCGGAAGTCGTACAAGCCGATGCCGGGGCACATCCCGTCGGCGGATTCCTGGTCGTCGCGCTTGGCTGCGCCGATGATGCCGGCGACATGCGTGCCGTGTTCGCTCTCCGGCGTCGGCGGGTCTTTGAGTTCGACGAATTCTTTGACCAGGTCCCATCTGACCGGCCGGCCCTTGACTGCGTTGTCTGCGATCTCGGCGAGCTTCTCCTCGGCGTCGTTTGGCAATGTGCCCCCGGCCTTCTGGATCAGCTCGAGGTTCTTCTTGCGTAGCGCGGGCTTCTCGTTACCGAGACTCACGATGCGGCGGTAGTTGGTGAAGTCGTAGGTCCCCTTGATCTGTTGCGCGTTGAACGCGGGATGCGCCGAATCGATCCCGGAATCGATGATCGCCCAGTTGACGCCGGCGCAATCCACGCCGAAGAGCCGACGCGCGGCATCCGCCTTGACCGTGGGGATCGACTTCTCGATGGCCGGCGTGGCGCGGCGGTTGAGCGAGATCTGCCAGACCATCGCCTTGCGCCTGATGTCCATGGTGTCGAGCAGCCCGAGCACCGTTGCCGCAATGTCCGACTCAGCCGCCACCGCCTTTCGGTCGGTGCCGAAAGCAGCCAGGCACACGAGCGTGCAGAGCGCGACGAATCGTTCGAAGGCCGATCGTTTGTTGACGGTCTCGGCGGTGGCCGATGTCGACCAGCGGTCGAGCAACTCGATGACGTCGGCAACCGTGTGCTCGAGCTTCCGGGACCGGGCTGTCCGGTATTCGGCTAACTCGTTCTGGGTTCTGGGGTGCTGCCACCAATCGGTCAGCGGAATGAGGATCTTCAATACCTCGCCGAAGTAGAGCCGCGCGGCGACGAAGGTCTGCAGAGCGGCGACTTCCGGATCGCTCTCTTCCTCGGGCGGACGCGAGATGCCCTGGTAGATCTCGGCGGCCAGCGCGTTCGCGGTGCTGTCCTTGTGAGAGGTGATCAACAGATCCGCCGCCTGCGAGGGCTCCTCGGCGTACTTGAACCAGACATCGCTGAGAATCGGCGAGTCCTGCAGCTGGCGACGGCTGTCGCCGCCGCCCAGCAGGATGTACTCGATCAGTGCGCGGGGAATTTCGATCGCCATGGCTTCCTCCCCTGCCATCCCATGCGCAGACTAACTCTTCGCCGCCGACGTCACGGGTGAATTCCTGGTGGTCGTCTGAACCGGGCACGGGGACGCCGGCCGCGCTCGACTTGTCGCTATCAGGCGGGCGTGAAGGTGTTGTCCAGGCGGAGAGGAAATTGGGGCAATTGAGTCCTGTGTGACCACACCGATCACTTCAGTCTCAAATGTGGCGGGGCGCGGGAACAGTCGCCGATGCCCGTCTCTTAGCGACAAACAACCGCGCGCAGGGCCTGATCCGCTCTCTCACAAGAGATTTGAGTCGTCCCCCCGGAGGCTCCGGCCGCAGCGCCAGCAAGTTCGACGGGCACCCCTTAAGGTCGAACGGTGACCCGCCTCGACCGCTACTTCGAGATCGCCGCGCGCGGATCGACGGTCGGCACCGAAATACGCGGCGGCGTCGTCACTTTCATCGCGATGGCCTACATCGTCGTGCTGAACCCGATCATCCTGTCGGGCGCCGCCGACGTCGACGGCCGCGAGCTCGCGTTCACACAGGTATCCGCGGTGACGTCATTGGCGGCCGGCGTGATGACGATCCTGTTCGGTGTCGCCGCCCGGCTGCCGTTCGCGTTCGCGGCGGGGCTGGGCATCAACTCGTTTCTCGCCAGCTCCGTCGTCGGCGACCTGACCTGGCCCGAGGCGATGGGCCTCGTCGTCATGGACGGCCTGATCATCGTGGCTCTGGCCGTGACCGGGCTGCGCAGGCTCATCTTCGACGCCGTGCCGATGCCGTTGAAGCTCGCGATCACCGCGGGCATCGGGCTGTTCATCTTGTTCATCGGGCTGGTCGACGCCGGCTTCGTCGGCTCCACAAAACTGCCGTCGCCTCCGGTGGGCCTCGGCACCGACGGAAAGGGCTCGATCAACACCGTCCCGACCGTCGTCTTCGCCGTCACGCTCCTGACGACGGGCATCCTGGTGGCGCGAAAAGTGCGCGGCGCCATCCTGATTGGGCTCGCCGCCGGAACCGTCGTCGCCGTCGTCGTCGAAGCCATCTGGCACCTCGGGCCCGCCACCAAGAACAAGGGCGGGTGGAGCCTGTCGGTGCCCACCCTGTCCGGTTCACCGTTCGCCCTGCCCGACCTTTCCCTCGTCGGTGACTTCAGCCTGAACAGCTTCAGCCGCATCGGCATCCTGGCCGCCGTCATGCTGGTGTTCACATTGGTGTTCACCAACTTCTTCGACGCGATGGGCAGCTTCACCGGCCTGGCCCGGCAAGCCGGACTCTCCGACGAGCAGGGCAACTTCCCGCGTCTGCAGGCCGCGCTGGTGGTCGAAGGCGCCGGCGCGGTGGCCGGCGGCGCGGTGTCGGCGTCGTCGAACACGGTGTTCGTCGAGTCGGGTGCGGGCATCGGCGAGGGCGCCCGCACCGGCCTGGCCAGCCTGGTGACGGGCGGATTGTTCTTGGCCGCAATGTTTTTGACGCCGTTGGCGGCGATCGTGCCGTCCGAGGTTGCGGCGGCCGCGCTCGTCATCGTCGGCACGATGATGGCGTCGGTGTTGCGTGAGATCGACTTCTCGGACTTCTCCGTGTCGCTGCCTGTGGTACTGACGGTCGCGGTCATGCCGCTGAGCTACTCGATCGCCAACGGCATCGGCGTCGGCTTCATCGCGTGGGCGGTGGTGCGAAGCGCGTCCGGCAAGGCTCGCGAGATCAGCCCGCTGCTGTGGGTCGTGGCTGCCGGGTTCCTGCTGTACTTCGCGCGGGGCTGGATCGACACGCTGATCGGCGTGTAGTAGAGAAAGAGGGTCATGGTCGCAGAGGGGGAACAGGTCGAGTCGGCAGTCGCAGCCCAGCGGGGAATCGTCGTCGGCGTCGACGGGTCGCCGTGGGCGAACAACGCCGTGCGGTGGGCCGCGCGTGAGGCGGTGATGCGCCACGCCCCACTGACCTTGGTCCACGTGCTGACCAAACCAGTCGCCAGCCGGTTGGGATGGACGTTTTCGACGGCTCCGCTGCCCGCGGACTTCGGCCAATGGGAACAAGACGAACAGGCCCGGCGACTTCTCGACGACGCCATTAAGCTCGTCGAAGGCGACACCGAGGACAGCGGCCCGCCAGAAGTCAACGAGGAAGTGTCGACCACCGGCCCCGTGTTCTCATCCGCGGTGTCCGCGCTGGTCGACCTGACCGAGGAAGCCGAGATGATCGTGGTCGGATCGCGAGCACAGGGCGGGGGCCTGCGCAGCCTTCTCGGATCGGTGGGCACCGGCCTGGTGCACCACGCCCATTGCCCCGTCGCGGTGATCCCCGATCATGACCCCGACGAGCCCGCGGCTTCGCAGGCACCGGTGCTGGTGGGGGTCGACGGCTCACCGGCCTCCGAGTCGGCCACCACCATCGCATTCGACGAAGCCGCCTGGCGGGGCGTGGATTTGGTGGCCCTGCACGCCTGGAGCGACGTTGACGTGGCCGACTCCCCGACCGAGGACTGGTCTGCGATCGAATCCAACGCGCAGGAGAACCTGGCCAAGTGGCTGGCGGCGGGGCGCGAGCGCCATCCCGACGTCACGGTCCGCCCCGTGGTGGTCCCCGACCAACCGGCCCGTCACCTCCTCGCCCAATCCGAGGACGCCCAACTCGTCGTCGTCGGCAGTCGCGGCCGCGGGGGATTCGCCGGGGCGCTGCTCGGCTCGGTCAGCACCGCCCTCGTCCACGGCACCCACGCGCCGGTGATCGTCGCCCGCTAGGCCCCCGGCCGTCACACCGAATCCAGCGCCGCTGCGCGGTCCGTCAACACGAACGACGCACCCGTGTACGCCGGCGCGTCGCGGCGCGACACGAACGGCAGCACCCGGAAGTCTGCGCGCAGCTCGCCGTGCGCGATACGGGTGCGGACATAGCCGCGCCGGTTGCTGTAGTACCTGATGTGGGGGTTTTCCGGCAGCACCGACTCGATCTCGTCGCGAGTGTCCGATCCGTCGCCGCCCGAGGTGATCGAGGTGGTGACGAACTCGGTCGCCACCTGCCTCGACGACGGGTCGTCGAAGTTCTCGCGCACCTCGGCGGCCCAGTGCGAGTGGACGTCGCCGGAGAGCACGACGGCATTGCGCACCTTCGAGTTGACCAGCCCGGCGATTATGCGGTCGCGGTTGGCGGCGTAGCCGTCCCACGCATCCTGGTTGAACGCGCGGTCCGGACCCGGCGCCAAGTCAAGTTGCGAGAAGAAGGCCTGTTGTCCCACGAGGTCCCACTGGGCGCGAGAGTGCTGGAACCCGTCGACGAGCCAGCGCTCCTGCTCGTCACCGGTGAGTGATCGTGCGGGGTCGGTGCGGCCGGGGCAGGCGGAAACCTGGTCGCCGCAGAGTTGGTCGTCGCGGTACTGCCGGGTGTCGAGCATGTGGAAGGTCGCGAGCGTGCCCCAATGCACGCGTCGGTACAACTGCATGTGGATGTCGCGCGGCATCGACGACTGGCGCAGCGGCATGTTCTCGTAGTACGCCTGGAGCGCAGCGGCGCGCCTTGCCAGAAATCCCCGCTGCGGCACCGACGGGATGTCGTCGGCCCAGTTGTCGTCCACCTCGTGGTCGTCGAACACCACCAGCCACGGCGCCGCGGCATGCGCTGCCTGCAGATCGGGGTCGGTCTTGTACTGCGCGTAGCGCTGTCGGTAGTCGGCCAGCGTGACGGCTTCGCCGCCGGCGTGAGCACGCACGCTTCCGCTGTCGGCCTCGTAACCGCCCGCACCGTACTCGTATTGGTAATCACCTAGGTGCAGAACGAGATCCGGCTCTTCTTCGGCGAGTCTGCGGTATGCGGTGAACCAGCCGTGCTCGAAGTGCGAGCATGCCACGACGCACATCGTCAGCGGCGCGGCGAGCGAGCCCAGCGGTGGCGCGGTGCGGGTGCGGCCCACCGGTGACACGTGGCCGTCGACGCGGAACCGGTAGAAGTATTCGCGAGCAGGCTGCAAGCCTTTGAGATCGACGTGCACAGTGTGGCCGAATTCCGGTGCAGCCGTGGCGAACCCACGCTGATCGATCTTACGGAACCTCTCATCGGCCGCCACCTGCCATTCCACGTCGAATGTGCGTTGCGGCATTCCCCCGAAGCCGTCGTCCGCCAAGGGATTCGACGCAAGTCGCGTCCAAATCACGACGCCGTCGGGACTCGGGTCGCCGGAGGCCACGCCAAGCGTGAACGGGTCCGCACGCACGGGGCCGAGGCGACGATCGGTGAACGCGGTGATGGACGGGACCGTCGCCAGAGCGATCGCCCCTTTCAGGACTGCCCGACGACTCGGATCATGCGCTGCCGACACGGCGTAGTGTCAGCGGGCCACCTTGCCATCCGGTGACGGGAAACCATACGGTGTCTCCCCTTTGCCGGGCTGTTACGCGAACATCTTGTGTACGTTGCGTTTACAAGTTGTTGCAGCGGCGGTGAGTCACTTAGCGTCGTTGTCATTCGACGGCGTGGAACCGTTGGATGCCGGGCCCGGGTCCGTCTTCGACGAGAAACCCCTCGAGATGCTTCGAGTGAAATCGTTGGCGGCCGAACCGATGGCGTTCGTCACGTTGCTCACCGCGCTCTGAAGCGGCCTGCCAGCGTTGGGCGACGAACCGCTGCTCGTGCTTGGTGACGACGTAGCAGTTTGGTTGCCGGATGGCGGCTGCAGCGCGAACGGGTTCTTCAGCGTGGTTTGGACGGGGTTCAGTTGCCGCAGCGAGGAATTCGAGGGAGGGGCTGAACCCGGGGCCGGCGCGGCGGCAACGGTTTCGGGCTTACTCGTCGTCCTCTCTTGGGCCGGTTGCACATTCGACACCAGCCGGGCTGTCGGCTGATCAGCTTGGTCGACCGGGGCAGGCGCCGGCGTTAGCGGCGAGCTCGTCGGCGCAACGCGGTTCAACGGCGCGACGACGAACGTCCCCGGCGCACCCGGCACGCTCGCGAAGACGGCGCCGGGCAACCGCTGCCCGGTTTTGACGAAGCCGACCACGACCATCTGCACATCACCCGGCCAGGCCGTCGGCGGCGGCAGCAGCCCGAACCTGACCTGCTGGGCCGGGTCGTCGGTCCGGTTGTATCCGGTCTCGATGAGCGCCCGGGTGGCCGGATCCAGCGCGACCAGAATGGGCTGTGGCACACCAATCTGACCGAACGGCATGAGGATCGGCAGCTCGCCCTCCGGCGCCGGCACCAGGATGTCGGTCATGTTGCCGGATTCCGTGACGATGTTGTCCGGGTCGTTCGGATCGACCGTGTCGTAGGTGTCGTGCAGGTAGTAGAAGCCCAAGAACGCGTTGGCGTCGGCCAGCACGTTGACCGGATACGCGGGTGCGTCAGCGACGCCGTCGTATTGGCGCGTCACCATCACGACCGGTGCGTCGGTCGACGGTGTCGCGTTGCCGGCGGTGATTCCGAGGAACGGGATGTAGGTGCCTGCCGGGAACCGGGACAGGATGCCGCCATTCGGCCGCTCCGGGTCGGCGATCAGAACGAACGCGATGCCTTCGCCAGGTCCCCAGTTCGAGACCTCGTGCGACGCCGCGACGGCACCTTCCGAATAGGCGACGACGGTGGTGGGATTCGTCGCCAACGGCGGATGGTCGGCCAGGTAGTCCTGCAGGTTCTGCTGCGCGATGGCTATCGACTGGTCACCCGTCGGCGCTCCGAAGCCGTCGAGCCATCCCAGGTCGGCGGGGTACTGCACGAAGTATTTCGTGGTGCCGGCAGTCGGCTCCTGCAGCGGGGTACAGGTGCTGCAGGGGAGCGGCGCCTGGTAATTGCCGGTGAGCTGGTTCGCCATGCGCGCGCCGGTGCCCGGGTAGTTGTGGCCATCGATGAAGACGACGGTCGGGTCAGCAGTGGCGGTGGCGAGCACCACGCTCTGCGCCAGCGCGAAACCGCCGACCAGCAGGCCGACCTTCGACAGCCTGCGCACGTTCCCTCGCCGCTTGTCCTTGTTCTTGCGGTGCTTGGCCACGCGGACAACTCCGGTGTGAATTTGCTATAGACCTCTCCCTGACGTAGCTTAAGTGCAGGTCGGCAAGATCACAAATCTGGGTGCTGTCGACGTCGTCATGGCTGTTTAGCTGGGATGAATCCATACCAGCATTTCTTGGCGTCACCGTTGCAACGTTCGCCGTCGGCAGTAGCCAGGTCAGATATGACGACGTTGCTGTACACAGCCGCGGTTTTTCATGTACCATCTGGTACATGATCACCGAGAGCAGCGTCGAGATTGCGGCACCAGCCTCAGTTGTGTGGGACGTCTTCAGCGACGTCCAGCGATGGCCGGAGTGGACGGCCTCGGTCACCAGACTCGTCGGCCTCGACGGGCCGGAGCTGGCCGTCGGCAGGCGGTTCGAGATCAAACAACCTCGGCTGCCGCGACTGGTGTGGGAGGTCACCGAGGTTCTGCCCGGTGAGTCGTGGACCTGGGTGCAGCGGTCTTCGGGCGGCTCGACTCTCGCCCGCCACGACGTCATCGCCACCGACGAAGGCCACACGCTCGTCCGGCAGCGGCTCGAACAACGAGGTCCAATCGGCGCCTTGGTCGGCTGGCTCATGCGTACAACAACCAAGCGTTATCTCGAACTCGAGGCGCAGGGCCTCAAGGCGCGCAGCGAGCAGCGCGCGAGATCGCATGGCCCGACCACCTGACGTCGAGCGTCGGCGAGAACTGCTCGACGCGCTCGTCGACGCGTTCGCGCAAGGCGGAATCGGCGACCGCTCGCTGCGCGAGGTGGCCGAGGCGGTCGGTACGAGTCATCGAATGCTGCTGCACCACTTCAGTTCTCGCGACGAGCTGCTGGTGGCGATCGTCGACGAAGTCGAACGCCGCCAGCGGGAGGTCCTCCGGGAGTTGCCCACCGAGCCGGCGGACGGCTTCGCGGCGATGTGGGCCGACGTTCGCCGTCCCGAGTTGCGTCCGTTCGAGCGGCTCTTCTTCGAGTGCTATGCCCGAGGAGCTCAGGGCGAGGAGCCGTATGCGCTCATGCTGCCCGGCGCCGTCGACGACTGGCTCACCGAGACCGGCGAAACCGCCCTGGCGCGGCTCGGATTGGCTGTGATCCGCGGGCTTCTGCTCGACCTCGTCGGCACCGACGACGACGCGGGCGTGCAAGCGGCGGCCCAGGCCTTCGTCGATCTCCTCCGCCGGGCGGCTTGACCGGCAGTGCCAGGATCAATCCATGACCGAACGCATCGAGGTCCAACGAACCATCGCCGCTGCCGCCGCCGACATCTTCGCCGTGCTGTGCGACCCGCAGGGTCACGTCGCGATCGACTCGTCAGGGATGCTGCAGAGCGCCGACGGCGACCCGGCTTCCGCCGCCGGTGACAGCTTCGTCGTGCACATGGATCGCGAGTCGCTGAACGACTTCCCCGAAATGGGCAAGTACGACGTCACCGTCTCGATCCGCGACTTCGAGAAGGACCGGCTGATCGCGTGGACGGTGCTGGGCAGAATCCGCCCGCAGATCGGTCACGTCTACGGCTACCGGCTCGAGCCCGCCTCCGACGGCGCGGGCACCGTCGTCACGTCGTTCTACGACTGGTCCGACATCGACCAGACCTGGCGTGACGCCGGCATTTTCCCGATCATCTCCGAGAACGCCCTGCGGGCCACGCTGGGCATCCTCGACCGAACCGTCCGCCGCGGATATCCGCGCGGGGAAAGGAGTTGAGACAGTGAGGATTACGGTGATCGGTGCAAGCGGGCTGATCGGACGCAAGGTGGTCTCGCTGTTGACCGCCGACGGCCATGAGGTGGTGTCCGCATCGCGGGAGTCGGGGGTGGACGTGCTGACCGGCGAAGGGCTTGCCGACGCGCTCGCCGGCGCCGACGCGCTGGTGGACGTAGTCAACTCGCCGTCGTTCGACGACGACCCGGTGATGCACTTCTTCACCACGTCGACGTCCAATCTGGTGAAGGCCGCCAAAGCGGCCGGGGTGGACCACTATGTCGCGCTGTCGATCGTCGGGGGCGACGGCTTGCCCGAAAGTGGTTATCTGCGTGCGAAAGTCGCGCAGGAGAAGCTGATCACCGAGTCCGGCCTGCCGTACACGATCGTGCGTGCCACGCAGTTCGAGGAGTTCGCCGACGCGATCGTCGGCTCCATGACGGAGGGGTCGACGATCCGTGTGCCCGATGCGCTGATCCAGCCGATCGCCGCCGACGACGTCGCCGCCGCGGTTGCACGCGCCGCCGTAGGTGAGCCGCACAACCGCACTGCCGACATCGGTGGGCCGCAGAAGATTTCGTTCGAGGAGCTTGCTCGCGGAGTCCTGTCCCGGCATGGCGACGACAAGGCGGTCGTCGTCGATTCGCAGGCGACCTACTTCGGAACTCGACTTTCCCCGAACAGCCTCGTCACCGCTGACCGTTGAGCCCTGCGGCCACGTGCCTGGGTACGAACTGCACGCGCCGTCCGGTGTGGCCGTCGTCGGAATCGGCCGGGATGTTCCACTGCACAGCCGCCGTGCCGGACAGGTGCAGCGTGGTTCCCGTATGGAAGTCGATGAACAGTAGCGCGGCCGTCGGATCGACGGCGAGATTGCCGAAGCTGTTGAACATGTTGTTGCCCGGATAGTCGGGCCACCAGATGGTTTCGCCGTCTGTGCGCACGAATCCCGGCGGACCCCCGCGGTGCGAGGCGTCGTTGCCGCGCTCGGGGTGGGTGGTGCCGAGGAAGAAGGTATTCGAGGAACTGATCAGCGAAACGTTCTCCGCCGCAAGGGTCGTGCGCCTTTCCACCCGCTCCGCAGAGATCGGTTGCGTGGTGAGGCGTCGCCGGTGAATGTATTGCGGGCAGTTGCCGTAGGCCTGCTCGACATCCACGACCAGTTCGCCGTTGCGAATGTCGGCAAGCGTGCCGTTGATGCGCACCCGGCGTTTGGCCGCGAACTCGACGGCCACCAGGCCGATCGGCTGGCCCGCCGGCAGCCCGTGCAAGGGGTCGTGCTCGGGAAGGTCCGCTCGGATGGTGAGCGTTGCGGGCCCCGATCTGTTCAGGAACCCTGACGGCCCGGTCAGCGGCGAGGTCCACAGTTGCCCCCCGGGGTCGCGTGCGGTGATCACCGCGAATATCGCATCGTGAAGGAAGGCGACCATGCCGTCACGCAGTTCCGCACGGTCGAGCATCGTGCTGAGCCGGGCGGCCTGCGCCTCGACACCGGCTTGTCTCTGCGCGGCGAGTTCGCCGGCGTGGAAGGTCATGCCTTCTCAACGCCGCAGATGGTCGAGATAATCCGCCTTGCTCAGCGGAAGGCGGATCCCTGCTCGCGGTCGAGGTACGTCTCGCCCTTGTTCTTCAGGAAGAAGACGTACACCACCAGCGACGCCGCAATGCACGCGGTCACGTACGCGATGAACAGTCGGCACCTGATCGCGCAGCTTGAACGCCTGGTAGATCACCGGCGCCGTGCCACCGAATATCGAGTTGGCCAGCGCGTAGCCGACCCCGACCCCGAGTGCGCGCACGTGCGCGGGGAACAGCTCGGACTTCACCAGCGCGTTGATCGAAGTGTATCCCGTCAGGATCACGTAGCCGACGGCCACCAAGGCGAATGTCGTTAGCGGCGAGCGCGTTTCGGGCAGATAGGTGATGAGGATGTAGGTGTAGAAGAGTCCGCCGATGCCGAACCACACCAGCAGCGGTTTGCGGCCGACCTTGTCGCTGATGATTCCGCCGACCGGCTGTATCAGCATCAGGAAGATCAGGCCGATCAGGTTGATCCAGGTGGCGGTCATCGCCTCGTTCTTGTAGGTGGCCTTGACGATCGCGGGCGCGTTGACGCTGTACGTGTAGAACGCGATCGTGCCGCCCATCGTGATCGAGAAACACAGCAGCAGCGGCTTGGCGTAATGGGTGAACAACTCACGCAGGGAACCCGAGTCCCGGTCTCGGCCTTCCTTGATCGCCTCCAGGCGTTCCTCGCTCAGCGACTCGTCCATCGTGCGGCGCAACCAGAACACCACGACCGCGGCGACGCCGCCGACGGCGAACCCGATGCGCCAACCGAACTCGTGAATCTGATCGTCGTCGAGGACCGTCAAGATGATCAGCAGCGTGAACTGCGCGAGAACATGGCCGCCGACCAGTGTCACGTATTGGAATGAGGAGAAGAAGCCGCGTCGTTCCCGCGTCGCCGCCTCCGACATGTACGTCGCGGATGTGCCGTACTCGCCACCGGTCGCAAACCCCTGGACCAGCCGGCACAGGATCAGGATGACCGGCGCGGCCGCTCCGATCACCGTGCGCGACGGCACTACTGCGATGACGAACGAACACGCGGCCATCAGCGACACACTGAACGTCAGCGCGGCCCGGCGGCCGTGGCGGTCGGCAAAGCGGCCGAAGAACCAGGAGCCGATGGGCCTCGTCACGAATGTCACCGCGAAGATCGCGTAGACGTAGACCGTCGAGTTCTTGTCGGCCTGGTCGAAGAACTTGTTCTCGAAGTACGGCGCGAAGACGGTGTAGACGTAGACGTCGTACCACTCGACGAGGTTTCCCGACGAGCCCCGGATGATGTTCCAGATGGCCCGGCGGGTTTCGGCCCGACTCGACGCCGGAGGATGTGCGGTCGAAACGGCCATGGTGGTTTCGACGCTATCGCCCCCGCCGTGAAATGGGCGCCAATCGCATCTGATTTGGTTGAGCTGTCAGCTAGCCGCGATACCCGCCTCCGCCACTCGATCCCTGCTAGTCGAGGACCGAACCGACCTCACCGCGCCTACCACAGCGGTACGACAAATCGTGTGCGCCGAAAGCAGTTTATCCACAGGCTATTTCAGTTCTGGATGACACGGATTGTTGTCGGCCGGTCGCGCTAGTATTCGCTTATGTGTTCGAATCGGGTGGTCGATCGGGACGGTGTGATGGCCGTCGTCGAGCGGTTCCTGAAGTCGGCCGCGGAGCTGGTGGACCTGCCCCTGAACGTCTTGGGGGTGGCTGATCTGTTCGCCGTCGTCGACGCAGTCGAGACCGGCCGCTGCCGACTGCCGGTGATCGAGCACCAGGCGATCAACCGCATCGCCGGTACAGCCACCCCCGAACAGGTCGGCGGCTCACTGAAGAAGACGCTGGCCGCCCGACTGCGCATCCGCCCTAGCGAGGCGCGCCGGCGCATCGCCGACGCCGAGATGCTCGGCACACGAACCACATTGACCGGTGAGCCGTTGCCGCCGCTGTGGGCGGCGACCGCCGAGGCGCAGCGTGCCGGACAGATCAACACCGGCCACATCGGCGAGATTCGTCGCTTCTTTCACCAGCTGCCCTGCTGGGTGGACGAATCCGTACGCCAACGCGCCGAAGCCGACCTGGCGGGGTTGGCGGCCAAGCACCGCCCCGATGAGTTGCGGCTGCTGGCCGACAAGCTGCTGGACTGCCTCAACCCCGACGGCGACTTCACCGACGAGGACCGGGCGCGCCGCCGCGGCCTGACCATCGGCCGCCAAGACCCCGACGGGATGAGCCCGATCAGCGGCTGGCTGAACCCCGAGGCCCGCGCCAGCCTGGACGCGGTGCTGGCCAAGTGGGCGGCTCCGGCGATGTGCAACCCGGCCGACGAATCACCTGTGGTCGACGGGCAGCCCTCCGAGGCGGCGATCGAGCAGGACCCGCGCTCGCCGGCCCAGCGCAACCACGACGCCCTGCTGGCGATGTGCCGCAGCACCCTGGCCTCCGGACAGCTGGGATCCCATCGCGGCCTGCCGGTCAGCATCATCGTGACCACGACGCTGCAGGAAATCGAATCAGCTGCGGGGATCGCCCAGACCGGAGGCGGCACCTGGCTGCCGATGCCCGACGCGATCCGCATGGCCAGCCACGCCCGGCACTACCTGCGCATCTACGACAAGCACACCGCCCGCGAACTGTATCTGGCTGAAACCAAACGCATCGCCAGCCCGGCCCAGCGAATCGTGTTGCACGCCAAAGACCGTGGCTGCACCCGGCCCGGCTGCACCGCCCCCGGCTACCTATCCGAGGTCCACCACATCAGCGAGTGGGCCAAAACCCACCGCACCGACATCGACGACCTGACCTTCGCCTGCGGACCCGACCACAAACTCCTCGACGAAGAAGGCTGGACCGTGCGCAAAAACGCCCAGGGCATCACCGAATGGATCCCACCGCCACACCTGGACTTCGGCAAACCCACCACCAACGGCTACTGGCACCCCCAACGCTACTTCCGACTCAACGACGACGACGACGACCCGTAGCTCGCATCGAGGCGTTCCCGTTGCGGCACAACGACATATCGTGGGTCACGGGTCGACGCCAGGCCTGCTTCGAACGTGCCGAACCGCTGCAGAGCGCTGCCCGCGAGGAGCGCCAGTCCGGACAGCGCCACCGCGCGCCGGCTCCGGCCCGACGCCACCGCACCTACCACCCCGCAGATGTTGAGCACCTCCGCCATCTTCCGCAGCCGGTGCGGCCTGCCCGTCGTGAACGCCTCCCCGACGAGACCGAGCCGCTGCTCCAAGATCCGCGACACCACCACCTCCATCCCGGCGCCCACGACCGCCAGCCGCCGCGCCGGGCCCGACTCGTCCACGGGCGCCAGCAGCATTCCCAATCCCCCGCCGCTCGCCGCCGCCGACCCGGTGAACACGAACGGCAGATACGGGTGCGCCTCATGCCACGCGGGAACGGCCGTCTGCCCCAGCAACACTGCGGTGTAAGACGCCACGCCGGGCGCGACAGCCGCCGCCGACAACCCTGCCGGGCGCGCCATTTGACTTATCAGCCTGCCAATCCACTTCCGGCGCAACCACTTCGGCATCAGCTCTGCGACCGCAGTCAGCCCCGCGCCCGGCCCGTACGCGCCGAGGATCCACGTGCCCACGCTCATCGGGGAGCTAGGCTTCGCCACCCGCAGCATGTGATGAAACCGCAACGGGCGCCCCAAGTCCGCGATGAGGAAGTACATGCTCGCCATCAGAGCGCCCAGCGCCCCCAGCCTTCCCACCCGGCGCAGATTGGGCCGTCCGGTGAGGTCCGCTCCGGCGGCCAGCAGCGCCGAGCCCGCCGACAACCCGCCCGAGAACAGATACGCCGCGATCTTCCAGTCCCACACCGGCGGCTTGAGAACCGGCCGTCCGTAGTACGACCGAAACTCCGCCCGCGGCACCGCCAGTTGCTCCCTCACCGTCGGCCGCCCTCCCACGAACGCCGACGCAGCGATCACCGCGTACTTCCACATCGCCGGCGCGTCGCGCGTCGGGACCACCGGATCCGGCGGCAGCCCATACACTTCCGGTTCGTCGAGCAGCAGGAAGAACGCGCCGTCGCCGCCCACCCCGTCGTTCGGGTCCTCGCCGTACAGCCGAGCCTGGGTCACGCCGCGGGAGTGCAGGTCCTCGACGCGAGCAGCAGCCCGCTCGCGAAGCTCGTCCAGCGGGCCGAACTGGATCGAGTCCGTCGGGCACGCCTTCGCGCACGCCGGTTCCAGCCCGTCGTGCAGCCGGTCGTAGCACATCGTGCACTTCCACGCTCGGCCGTCGCCCTCGCGCCGCTCGATCACCCCGTATGGGCACGCCGACACGCAGTAGCCGCATCCGTTGCAGATGTCCTGCTGCACAACGACAGTCGAGAACTCGGTGCGGAACAACGCACCTGTCGGGCATACGTCCAGGCACCCCGCCTGCGTGCAGTGCTTGCACACGTCGGAGCTCATCAGCCAGCGGAACTCGTCGTCCGCGCGCGCAGGCTGCTCGATGAACGCGACGTGCCGCCACGAGTTCGCGCCCAGAGCGCCGGTGTTGTCGAACGACATCCCCAACAGGTTGAACCCGTCGTCAGGTACGCCGTTCCACTCCTTGCACGCGACCTCGCACGCCTTGCAGCCGATGCACACCGACGTGTCGGTGAAGAAACCCACCCGCTGCGGATGCTCGCCGTACCCCGCGTCGCCAGCCGGATCGTCAAGCGGCCCGAACAGACTGTGCTCGTTCATGACTGACCTTCCGTGTGCGACGGGTCGTCCGTGCGCGTCGTGTCCAGATCCGCGCCCGTCTCGATCGTGATGCCCGCCCGGCTGCGGTACTCGGCGACGTACTCCAAGAGCGCGGGGCCTCGAGGCCGCTGCCCCGGTCGAATGTCGCACGTGGCGACCTTGCTCTCCTGGATGAACACGTTGGGGTCGGCGACCACCCCGAGCAGGTCGTTCACCACGTCACCGTCGACGAGACCGGTGTGCCCCCAGTGGTATGGCATCCAAATCTGGTGCACCACATGGTCTTCCACCCGCAATGGCCTCATGCGATCCGTCACGAACACCCGTGCGTCCACCGCCGTGCGGCTGGTGATCACGTGCGCCCACTCCATGTGCACCAGACCACGCTCGGCGGCCAGCTCCTGCGACACCTCGACGAACAGCCCCGGCTGCAACTCCGACAGATACGGCAGCTGCCGACTCATCCCGCCTGCGGTATGGTGCTCGGTCAGCCGTGCGGCGGTGAACACGTACGGGAACACCTCGCTGTGCGCCTCTGGCGGCGACGGGTTCGACGGATTGTCCGCTCGCGCATACACTTTCCGCGCCGGATTGCCCTGCTGCTTGTACAACGCGTTGCGCACCGGCGACTCGTGCGGCTCGTAGTGCGTCGGCAGCGGACCGTCCAGCACGCCGTTCGGCGCGAACAGCCACGCCTTGCCGTCGGCCTGCATCACGAACGGGTCGTCGCCGGCCAGTGCCTCGACACCGACCGCGTCTTCGGACGGCCGGTAATCCGGCGGCTTGTTCTTCTCGAAGTCGGGGACGTCGTCGCCTGTCCACTCTCCCTTGTCGGCGTCCCACCAGACGAGCTTCTTGCGCTCGCTCCATGGCCGGCCCTGCGGGTCGGCCGAGGCCCTGTTGTAGAGCACGCGGCGGTTCATCGGCCATGCCCAGCCCCACTCGGCGTCGTTGTGCGGCGTGCGCCGAGCCGCCTGGTTGACCTCGCCGGCGTACACGCCGCTGTAGATCCAGCACCCGCACATCGTGCTGCCGTCGGCTTTCAGGTCGAGGTAGCTGTCGACCGCGCGACCGGTCGTCAAGTCGACGCCGTTGATCCGCCGCAGCACGTCCTCACCCGAGGGTTCGTCGCCGTCCATCGCATAGTCCCACGACAGCTCGAGCAGCGGCCGGTCGCGCTCATCGGTTGAGCCAGAAAGCTTTTCGCGCAGAATTCGGCCGAGGTGGTAGAAGAACCACAGCTCCGAGCGCGCGTCACCGGGCGGCTCGACCGCCTTCTCGCGCCACTGCAGCTTCCGCTGTGTCTGCGTGAACGTGCCGGCCTTCTCGACGTGCGATGCTGCGGGGAACAGGAACACCTCGGTGCGGCACGTCTCGGCTGTGGTCTCCCCGGTCTCGACCTCCGGGTCCGTCCTTCCAGAAGGTGGCGCTTTCGATTTCGACGAGGTCGCGCACGACGAGCCAGTCGAGGTTGGCCATGCCGAGTCGCTGCAGCCGTCCGTGCGCGGAGCCGACGGCCGGGTTCTGGCCGAGCAGGAAGTAGCCGAACACCTTGCCGTCGACCATGTCCATGACCGTGCGGTAGGTGCCGTGGTCGCCGTTGATGCGGGGCAGATAGTCGAAGCAGTAATCGTTTGCGGCTGTGGCTTTTTCGCCCCAGTACTCCTTGAGCAGCGAGATCATGTAGGCGTCGGCGTTGTGCCAGAAGCCTTTCTGGTTGCGGCTCTTGATGTCGTCCAGGTAGTCGGCCAGGGTGGACTGTCCGGCGTGCGGCATCGCGAGGTAGCCGGGCAGCAGGTTGAAAAGCGTTGGCACGTCGGTGGATCCCTGGATGCTGGCGTGGCCTCGCAACGCGAACACGCCGCCGCCGGGCCGGCCGATGTTGCCGAGCAGCAGCTGGATGATCGACCCGGCGCGGATGTACTGCGCGCCCATCGAGTGCTGCGTCCAGCCGACGCTGTACACCAGCGCCGCGGTGCGCTCGCGGCCGGAGTTCTCCGCCCATTTGCGGGCGACGTACAAGAACTGCTCGGCCGGCACGCCGCACACCCGCTCCACCATTTCCGTTGTGTAGCGGGCGAAGTGGCGCTTGAGGATCTGGTAGACGCAGCGCGGGTGCTGCAACGTCGGGTCGGCTGGAATGTTCCCGGCGCCGCCCTCGATCGGCGCGCCGCCGGAACCGTGCTGGTCCGGCGCGGCGTGCTCCTTCGCGCCCGCGCCGCCGTACTCGGGATCCGTGCGCTCGTACTGCCAGGTCGTCCGGGTCGTAGGACGCGGTGTCGTGGTCGTAGCCGCTGAACAACCCGTCGAGATCTTCGGTGTCCTGGTAGCGCTCGTCGACGAGGAACGACGCGTTGGTGTAGGCGGTGACGTACTCCCGGAAGTCGAGTTCGTTGGACAGGATGTAGTTGATCACTCCGCCGAGGAACGCGATGTCGCTGCCCGCCCGCAGTGGAACGTGCCGGTCGGCCAGCGCGCTGGTGCGAGTGAACCGCGGATCGACGTGCACCACCTGCGCGCCCCGGGCCTTGGCCTCCACCACCCACTGGAAGCCCACCGGATGGGCCTCGGCCATGTTCGACCCCATGATGACGATGAAGTCAGAGTTGGCGAGGTCTTGCTGATAGTCCGTCGCTCCGCCGCGACCGAAGGAGGCTCCCAGACCGGGAACCGTGGCGCTGTGTCAAATACGGGCTTGGTTCTCGATCTGCAGTGCGCCGAGCGCAGTGAAGAGCTTCTTGATGAGGTAATTCTCTTCGTTGTCCAGGGTCGCGCCGCCGAGGCTCGCGATACCCATGGTGCGGCGCAGTGTGTTGCGGTCTTTGTCGAAGTCCTGCCAGCCCTTCTCGCGCGCGTCGAGCACCCGGTCGGCCACCATGGTCATCGCGGTGTCGAGGTCCAGCTCCTGCCAGTCTTTGGCGTACGGCGCGCGGTAGCGCACCTTGGTGAGGCGCTGGGGTCCGGTGACGAGCTGCTTGCTCGCAGATCCCTTGGGGCACAACCGGCCTCGCGACACCGGGCTGTCGGGGTTGCCCTCGATCTGGGTCACCTGGCCGTCCTTCACGTACACCTTCTGCGCGCAGCCGACCGCGCAGAAGGGGCACACGGAGTGCGCGACGTGATCGGCTTCGGCGGTGCGGGGCATGAGAGTCTCGGAGCGCCTGGATTGCGCCGCCTTGCCGCGGCCGAGCGTGTCGGCGCCGGTGATCTGCCGATAAACCGGCCAGGACTCGATCAACTTCTTGATGTCCATGCGGCGTCCCCTCCTTGCCGAGCGTGGTGGCGTTTTCCCCACCGGTCGTTCGATCAAACCACGCGGGAAGCCTCTTTGATCTGATCCATCACCGACTTCACGTAGGCCTCGCGCAACTATGGCGGAGGAGCGATCACCCACCCACCAAATTGCCCACCTCTAGGAGTCCTGTGTCAAGCCATGGGTTGTTGGCGGGTGCTGAGCAGGGTTTGGAGGCCGTGGTGGCGGTTGGGGTCGTAGGCGATTCCGTTCTGCCAGCATTGCCAGATGACATAGAGCCAGGAGCGGGCAAGGATGCGCACGGCGTGGGGGTGATCGTGCTTGCGCGCACGGGCACGTTCGTAGATGTCGGCAGCCCAGGCATTGGCATGGCGGGAGTCATTGGCAAAGTCACAGATGGCATCTCGTAGTTGTTTGTCGCAGGCCCAGCGGAAGCCCACCGAGCGCATTTTTCCGGACTGGCGGGTGGAGGGCGCCACGCCGGCTAAGCAGGCCAGTGCTTCGGGGGTGGGGAACCGGGATCGGCAGTCACCAATTTCGGCCAAGAGCCTTGCTGCGCGGATTTTTCCGGCTCGCGGCAGGACGGTGAAGATGTGCGCGTCGGCATGGGCGCCGAGTTGTTCGCCTATCTGATCGGAGAGCAGCTTGATCTGCTCGGTAAGACCGGTGAGGGCGTTTACCAGCGCGCGGGTGATGTGCACGTGAGCAGCGCCCTGATCACCGGTTGCTCCGCGAGGAGCCGCGGTGATCCGGCCGTGCAGGATGGCCGGATCGGTGCGACCGGTGTAGTGCACCGACTTCAGCCACGTACCCAACCGTTTAGGGGTCAGCCAATCGGCGCGTTCTTGGCAGTCGAATCGAGCCAAGAACTTCAAGCTGATCGGTGAATCCAGGTCCTCGAAGAGGCCGACCGCTCCGGGATACACGCGCTTGAGGTGCTCGCGCAATTGATTGGCCATGGCAACCCGATGGGCGACCAGGTCTTTGCGGGCCCGACACGTCGCTCGCAACGCGACGGTGGCGGGGCTGTCGGGGACCAGTGGGCGCAACCGGGCTCGGTCGGTGCGCAATGTGTCGGCGAGCACGAAGGCGTCAAAGCGGTCGTCTTTGTTGCCCGCCGAGCCGTAGCGGCTGCGCAGATTCTTCAGCTGATTGGGGCTGATCACCACCACGGTGATGCCCGCATCCAACAACGCATCCACCACTGGGCCGTCAGGGCGTTCGATAGCCGCTTCGGTGGCTCCGGTGCGTGCTAGCACCGCTATCAGCTCGCGCAGTCCGGCGGCGCTGTGCTCAATGGTGCTTCGGTGCACTTCACAACCACGCCCGTCAACAACTGAGACCGCGTGATCATCACGGGCCCAGTCGATTCCGCACGTGAGCCCGTTGGCCGGTTGGGCCGGCAGGGCAGGTGGGGCATACTGCATCACAGCCTCCTCGCTGCTGATCCCAGTGGGGAGGCACCCTCATCGGTGCGGAGTGTGACTGCCGGTTCGCTCACTGTTCGGCGCTCGCTGGCGCTCAGTCCTGTCGACGGTCTGCACACCCCGGGAACCGCCGAGCCCCGCAACACTAAGAGTGGCCATCCACTGGCAAGCGACAATGGCGATGACCCGACGGCACCTCAGGTGCATCGGCGACCCATCCAAGACCACCGACACACACATGGTGCACGGCGGACTATCTCAAATCACCGACCGACCCAGAGTGCACCAGTGAGCGACAACTCGCTGACCCGCGGTTATGCGGGAGTGCTGTCGCTGAGCGCCGCCTCCTCGTTTAGTGCCCTGACCTGTCCCAACGCAGTTGTCGCTATGAGCGTTCAGGGGGCTGCGCCCCGGTGTATGGGAATGAAAATCGCGTGCCGGTGCGGCTGGGTGCGTGGTTGCGTTCGCCGTGGCCGGGGTTGACGCTTGAAGGGTGTTTCGGCGACCCCGTCCCGCCTTGTTGCCGGTGAGCACGCCTGTAGAGCGTGGGGCTGGAGGGCATTCCCTTAGCGGTTGTACGAGGGATGTGAATTGTTGCCTGTGAGCACGCGAGTGAGACTTCTGTTTCATGTCGGCCCTCCCCGAAACATCTTCCATAGCAACAGATTTGACTGAGATAGGGGATGAACTGTCATGGAAGTGATTCATCCGCGGTGTGCGGGCATCGACGTGTCGAAAAGGGACGCCAAGGTGTGCGTGCGAGTTCAGGGCCGCGGCCGCAAAGCCACGTCGTCGACGGTGACCACGTGGACATCGATGACCAGCAGCATTCTGGCGTTGCGGGAGCATCTGATCGCCGAGCGGGTGACGTGTGTGGTGATCGAGTCGACCGCGGCGTACTGGAAGCCGTTCTACTTTCTGCTCGACGACGCACTGAACGTGATGCTGGTCAACGCCCGCCACGTCCGCAACGTGCCCGGACGCAAGACCGACGTCTCTGATGCGGCCTGGCTGGCTGAGCTGGGCGCCCACGGCCTGGTCCGCGCCTCGTTCGTGCCGCCCGAACCCATCCGGGTGCTACGGGATCTGACCCGGGCCCGCACCACCATCGCCCAGGCCCGTACCAAAGAAATTGGGCGGCTGGAGACGCTGCTCGAAGATGCCGGGATCAAACTGTCGTCGGTGGCCTGCGAGATCACCGGGGTTTCGGGGCGGGCGATGCTCGAAGCGCTCATCAACGGCCAACGCGACCCCGCCACACTGGCCGATCTAGCTAAACGACAGCTACGCAAGAAGATCCCCGCACTGACTGAGGCGCTACAGGGACGATTCAACGACCACCACGCGTTCATGGTGCGGCTGTATCTGGATCGCATCGACGCCCACGAGGCCGACATCGCCCGCCTAGATGCCCGCATCGAGGAAGCGATCAACCCCTTTCAACCCGCCCGTGACCTCCTCGTGAGCATCCCTGGCTGGTCACAAGTCGTCGCCGATGTGTTCATCGCCGAGACCGGCGCCGACATGAGCGTGTTCCCCACCGCCGAGCACCTGGCCTCTTGGGTAGGGGTCTCGCCCGGCAGTGACGAATCAGGCCGGCCGGATCAAATCGGCAAAAACCCTGCCCGGCAACCGCCACCTCAAAGCCGCCCTCGGGGTGGCCGCCCTGTCAGCGTCGCGCAGCACCAACACCTACTTCGGCGCCCGCTTCCGACGCATCGCCGGCCGCCGACCAGCCCGACCCGGAACCAAGAAGTCGCGCCGCCAATCCGCCGCCGGACAGACCGCCGTCGTTGCGCTCGAACACAAGATGCTCACCTGCGCCTGGCACATGCTTGTCAACGGCACCTTCTACCAAGACCCCGGCCCCGACTACTACACCCGACACCACCCCACAAGAACCAAAACCAGAGCCGTCAAACAACTCCAAGCCCTCGGATACCACGTCACACTCCAACCCCGCACCAACCCCGCACCGACGCCGCCTAACACCAGTGCACAGCCCACTCACCAGCTCCTGGTCACCTCAAATTTTCGAGTGAGGCGGGCAAAAAGAAGTATGCCCGGAAGCCGAGCGGAGCGCCCGTCAACTCGTGGCGCCCGGACCTCGACGTCGCTGAACCTGTTAGCCGACGGTCGCGGGCCATCGTGGTGAACAGAACCAGCGGTGGTTCGTCGACGGCCTGCTGGATGTCGCCCGGCCGCCGCATGACGGCTGGCGCTATACGTGCACTTTGACCTTGATGACTAGTCATGTTGGCACTTTCCTACGCGATGCTACAAAATGTGTAGCATGACGAAACCCCGGATCGGTTCGGCGGTAAGAGGATCGGCGTCGGGGCGACCGATCATGGTCGCCCTCGACGCCCTGGGCCGCCGCGGTGCGCTGCGTCTGATCTGGGAACTCCGTGGCGAACCGATGACATTCCGCGCCCTACAGGCAGCGTGTGACATGAATCCCGGGTCGCTGAACACCAGACTCAAGGAACTGCGAGCGTTGCACATCGTCGACCATTCGGATGTCGGCTACTACTTGACCAAACACGGCCGGTCATTGATGGACGCCCTTGAACCGTTGCAGGCCTGGGCGAACACCTGGGACGCGATGTTGACATCGTGACACCACTTGCGACGCAATGACTTCACAGGAACATCCCACAATCGTCTCGGGGCTCGCTGCCACGATGACGGTAATCGCGATGGGCTTGGGCTACGCGATTCCGGTGGCGGACCCGACGATCCTCGCCGCCAACATGTCGGAAGTGCGGATCGGGCTGGGCGCCACGCCCGCCACCGCGAGTTTCATCGCCAGCCTCGCGACGCTGACGATGGCGGCCGCCGTATTGGGGGCCGGCACACTCGGTGATCTGTACGGCATGCGGCGCATGTTCGTCGCCGGATTGTCCGGCACGATCGCGTTCAGCGTGCTGGCGGCCGCCTCACCCACGTCGGCGGCGTTGATGGTGGCCCGCGCCGGTGCGGGCGTGGCGCTCGCGTTCTTGCTCGGTCTGTCGCTGGCGATTGTCAACGCGGTGTTTCCGCCAGGTCGACGAGCGGCGGCGATCGCGCTGTACTTCGGCGTCGGATATGCCATCGCCACACCGCTGCCGGCGCTCGGCAGCGTGCTGGCGACCCACATCGGCTGGCGCGCATGCTTTCTCGTGGCGCCCGTCATCGCGCTAGTGGCACTGGCCATCACGCTGAGGTACATACCTGAGACACCACGTGCCGACCGCCGAATGGATGTGCCCGGCCTGGTTCTGATCGCCCTGGCTCTTCTCGGTCTGATCTACGGGATCTCCCGGCAGGAGACCGGCATCGATGTCGTCGGGATCGTGTCGATACTCGTGGGACTCGTGGCCGCCGCTGGTTTCGTGATGTGGGAATTGGGCACACCCCAGCCGGCGCTGGACCTACGGATCTTCGGCTCGGGCCGGTTCAACGCCGCCGTGACTGCCGGCGTGACGTTCAACTTTCTCGTTGGCGGGTCGATGATTCTGTTCGCCTTCTATCTGGTCACCGTTCGCGGTGAATCACCGCAAGTGCTCGGCTTCCTGCTGATCCCGGCGACTGCGCTCGCGGCGCTCGCGGCGAGCGCAGCCGGCCCGGCTGCGAACCGGTTCGGCGATCGCGCCGTGCTGGTCGGTGGACTAGCGGTGCTGCTGGCCGGGCTGCTGCTGCTGAGGCTGTTCGACGGGCACACGCCGGTTGCGGTGGTGTTCGCCGCAGTAGCCCTCAACGCCGTCGGCGGTGCGATGGTGGGGACCCCGCAGGCGACGATCATGATGGCTAGCGCACCCCCGCAACTCGGCGGCGCGGTGTCTGCCGTGAAATGCGCTGTCAACCAAGCCGGCTATTCACTCGGACCTGCCGTGTTCGCCCTAGTCGGAATCAACCTCATCATCACCGAGGGCATGCGCAAGCTGGGCGGCACCGGCATCAGCCTTGAGGAAGCGCGTGAGGCCTTCCGCGCTGCGCACGGCGGCGGGCCAGTCGGTGCCTCACATGTCGTTGACGCCGAGAAGGCCAAAGTGGTGGTCGCAGCGGCGACACAAAGCATGCTCGACGCCATCCACACCCTCAGTCTGGTCATGGCCGCGATGCCGATCTTGGCCATCGTCGTCGCGATGCTGTTGATCAAGCCGCCCCGAACCGAGAGCTCGCGGCCTTGAGCACGAACCGAGCGAAGCGCCGGATCACCGCGCGGGCGCGAGCTGCTTCTCCACGTCCAGCACGAGCCTCGTCGTCTTCACCACCGTGTCGGGGTTCAAGCTCATCGAGTCGATTCCGCACTCAACCAGGAACTCGGCCATCTCGGGGTAGTCTGACGGCGCCTGCCCGCACAGCCCGGAGTGAATTCCGTTGCGGTGGCAGCCTTCCACCGCCAACCGGATCATCTCCTTGACGCCCTCGTCCCGTTCTTCGTAGTCGAAGGCGACGATCTCGCTGTCCCGGTCGACGCCCAACGTCAGCTGCGTGAGGTCGTTGGACCCGATCGAGAAGCCGTCGAACCGCTTGGCGAACTCGTCGATCAGGATCACGTTGTTCGGGATCTCGCACATCGCGTAGACCTTCAAGTCGTTCTCGCCGCGCTTCAGGCCGTGCTTCGCCATCTCCTCAAGCACGAGGTCGGCCTCGTTCACCCGGCGCACGAACGGGATCATCAGCACCACGTTCGTCAGGCCCATGTCTTCGCGGACACGTCTCATCGCCTGGCACTCCAGCGCGAAACCCTCGGCGTAGGCCGGATGGGCATAACGTGAGGCGCCGCGGAAGCCGATCATCGGGTTGCTCTCTTCAGGCTCGAATGCTGTTCCGCCGACCAGACTTGCGTACTCGTTCGACTTGAAGTCCGACATCCGCACCACCACGGGCTTCGGCCAGAACGCCGCCGCGATCGTCCCGATTCCCTCGGACAACCGCTCCACGAAGAAGTCGGCCCCGTCCGAGTAGCTGTACATCAGCTTATCGATCTTCCGCCTTGCTTCCGGGTCGTCGACCTTGTCCGGATGAAGCAGGGCCAGCGGGTGCACCTTGATGTACTCGTTGATGATGAATTCCATCCGGGCCAACCCCACCCCGTCGTTCGGAAGGAACGACGTCTTGAAGGCGAGATCGGGATTGCCGAGGTTGACCATGATCTCGGTTCGAGGCCGCTCGATGTCACCCACCTCGGTGCGGTCGACATGGAAGGGCACCTCGCCGTGGTACACCCGCCCGGTGTCACCTTCGGCGCACGACACCGTCACCACGTCGCCGTTGGGCACTTTCGTCGTCGCGTCGCCTGCACCGACGACAGCGGGGATACCGAGCTCCCGGGAGATGATCGCCGCGTGGCAGGTGCGGCCGCCGCGGTTCGTGACGATCGCCGAGGCGATCTTCATCACCGGCTCCCAGTCGGGTGTGGTGATATCTGATACCAGCACCTCACCGGGCTGGAAGTCGGAGAGGTTCGCGACGTTGTCGATCCTTCGCGCCACGCCAGAGGCGATCTTCTCCCCGACGGACCGCCCCTCGGTGACGACCTCGCCCTGTCCGTCGAGCACGTAGCTCTCCAGTACCGTGCCACTGCGCTGGGAGGCCACCGTCTCCGGTCGGGCCTGGACGATGTAGAGCTTTCCGTCGAGACCGTCCTTGGCCCATTCCATGTCCATCGGCCGCCCGTAGTGCTGCTCGATGGTGCATGCGTAGTCGGCCAGTTCCAGAACATCGTCATCGTTGATGCAGTACCGAGCGCGGTCGGCCTTCGGCGTGGGGATGTTGCGAGTGGTGTACTTCGTGTCGCCCTCGACGAAGATCATCTTGACGGCCTTGTCGCCGATCAGCCGACGCAGGACGGCGCGGTGCCCGGCCAGGAACGTCGGCTTGTGGACGTAGAACTCGTCGGGGTCGACGGCACCCTGCACCACGTTCTCGCCGAGGCCGTAGGCGCCGGTGATGAACACCGCGTCGCGGAAGCCGGACTCGGTGTCGAGCGAGAACATCACGCCCGAGGCGGCCAGGTCGGAGCGGACCATCTTCATCACGCCGATCGACAGCGACACCTTGAAGTGGTCGAAGCCCTGGTCGATGCGGTAGTGGATGGCGCGGTCGGTGAACAGGCTGGCGAAACATCGCTGGCACGTGTCGAGCAGGCTCTCTTCGCCCTTGATGTTGAGGTACGTGTCCTGCTGGCCGGCGAAGCTGGCGGTCGGCAGGTCCTCGGCCGTCGCGGAACTCCGCACGGCCAGGCTGACGTCCTCGCCGTACTCCTCCTGCAATTTGCGGTAGGCGTCGAGGATCTCGTTGGCGAGATCGCTCGGCAGTCCGGCACCGTAGACGATCTCCCGGGCGCGTTTGCCCTTGCGCGCCAACGCGGTGACGTCGTCGGGGTCGATGCTGTCGAGCTCGCGGTGCAGCGCCTCCCAGGCGCCGGCCTGCTCGAGCATGTAGCGATACGCCTCGGCAGTGGTGGCGAACCCGTTCGGGACGCGGACACCCTGGTCAGAGAGCTTCTGGTACATCTCGCCGAGCGAGGCGTTCTTTCCGCCGACCAGCGGCACGTCGTCGATGCCTACTTCATCGAAGAACCGGACGAATTTGGGCGTGGGCATGATCTGTCCTCTCGGCTGCCGGGCGGTTACCCCGATCAAACCGTCCACGCGCGAACGGAGCAATAGCCTTTAGACCTCAGCGTCCACCGACGTTCAGCCTTCGGGTGCCCTCGTGGTCCCGCTTTGTGATCCGGCGTGCGTCCAGCTGTTCGAGCAGCGGCACCGCCACGCGGCGGCTGGTGCCCAATGCGCGGCGGGCCTCGCTGACCGTGAACGGCTGCGGCAGCTGCTCCAGGATTTCAGTTGCGCGGACGAATGCGTCGGGTCCGAGGACGACGCCGTCGGCGATCCGGGTGAGCCGCCCGGCCTTTTCCGCGGCGGCCAGTTCGCGTTGGCCGAGCTTCAGGTCGGCCAGCTCGTCGGCCTCCGGTGCGCGGAACGGCTCGTCGGCCAGCCACTTCTCGACCGTGCGCACTGCCTCGTCGACGCGGGCCAGCAGTCGCGCCCCCGGTTTCCGGACCCGGCCCTCCGACACTTCCAGGCCGGTGGCCTTCAGCAGCGGAGCGATGAGGTCGGCAGACGGAATCTCGAGCCGTTGGCGCAGCGTCTCCAGGGGCATGCCCGCCGCAAGGGGTCGTGCTCAGTCGACCATTGGTCAAGCGCCGTCATCAAGTGATGACGGCGCCCGTCCCACCAGTCGGCGTCGACAACCCACTCGCCGACGCGCTGCCCGCTCACCCGAAACCCCTTGGCGCGCAGGTCGTTTGCACGTGCGCATACCGGCGGCCGGACCTGGCCCCTCGCCAGCTCCTCGGCTCGCGCCGCTGCGGCGCCGCGTCGCCCCAGCGGCGGCGGATCCACGTCGAGCACCTCGACGCCGGCGGCGATCCGGTGCTCACCGGGGTCGCGCAGCAGCCCGATGTCGCCGATGCGCAACGGCAACGGCCTCGTCAGCCGAAGCCGCGCGGCCGTCCCCAGCGGGCGGACGTGGACGGGCACGTTCACGGAAC
This sequence comes from uncultured Actinomycetota bacterium, assembly GCA_963775205.1. GTDB lineage: Bacteria > Actinomycetota > Actinomycetes > Mycobacteriales > Mycobacteriaceae > Mycobacterium. Next base: position 195,534 of record CAVZHV010000007.1, read on the forward strand.
CGATGTGCAGCACCAGCTGGCGGTGCAGCTCCCCCGGCTTGCGTAGCGCGACGTCGATCTCCGTCGTGTCCAGCCACGCGCCGGGGGTGCGGACGGTGTCGCCGCGACCGATGTGCTGACGGTCCACGCCGCGCAGGTTCACCGCGACGCGTGCCACTGCGGAAACCTCGCTTTGGTCTGCGCCCAGCGACTGCAGGCCGCGGACGGTGACGCGTCGCCCGGCATGTTCGAGCTCATCGCCGACGCGGATGGTCCCGGCTGCGAGCGTCCCGGTGACGACGGTGCCCGCACCGCGGACGGTGAACGAGCGGTCGACCCACAGCCTTACGTCGGCCTCGCGATCCGGCGGCGGAAGGCGATCAACGAGCGCACCGAGTGCCGCGCGCACGGCGTCGAGGTCGGTGCCTCGCACGACGGTCGCACCGGGTATCCGCTCATGCACCTGCGCGATGGCGGGCCCCGGATCCGCGAGGTCCGCCTTGCTGATCACCACCAGCACGTCGCGCACACCGAGCGCCTCGAGCGCGGCGAGATGCTCCTCGGACTGTGGCATCCAACCCTCGGTTGCCGCGACGACGAAGATCACGGCAGGCACCGGGCCCACCCCCGCGAGCATGTTCGCGACGAACCGCTCGTGGCCCGGCACGTCGACGAACGCGATCTGCCGCCCGCCGATCTCGGTCCACGCAAAGCCGAGGTCGATGGTCAGGCCTCGGCGCTGCTCCTCGGCGAGGCGGTCGGGCCACATGCCGGTGAGCCGCTGCAGCAGCGTGGACTTGCCGTGGTCCACGTGCCCGGCGGTCGCTACGACGTACACGTCGCTACCGCCTTTACGAGCAGCTCGTCCTCGTCCGGTGCGACCGTCCGCAGATCCAGCACGCACCTCCCGCCTTCCAGCCGCCCGACGACCGCGGGCGTGCCGGTGCGCAGCGGGGCGACGTACGACTCCGGAAGGCTGACACCCGCGCTGGGCAGTTCGACGCCGGGCGCCCCGCCGCCGCCGACGGCCGCGATGCAGTCCACCGCCTGTGCGTCGGGCAGTTGCGCTGCGAGCCGTTCCGCACGGGCGCGCAACTCGGCGATGTCGGCGTTGAGCTGTTCGACCACCGGCGGCGGCGGGCCGACGAGGGTGGCCTCGAGCGCGGCGAGCGTGAGCTTGTCGACGCGCAGGGCGCGTGCTGCGGGATGGCGCCGTAGCCGCTCGATGAGGTTGGCGTCCCCGAGCAGTAGTCCGGCCTGCGGGCCGCCGAGCAGCTTGTCGCCGCTCGCGGTCACAAGGTCGGCGCCGTCGCGCAAAACCGTTGTGGCGTCGGGTTCTTCGGGCAGCAGCGGGTGCGGGGCAAGCAGGCCGGAGCCGATGTCGACGACCAGGGGCACGTCCAGCTTCGCCAACTCGGCGACGGGGACCGCGGAGGTGAAACCGGTGACGTGGAAGTTCGATGCGTGAACCTTGAGCACGAAGCCGGTGTCGGGCCCGATCGCGTCGGTGTAGTCGCGCAGGCTCGTGCGGTTGGTGGTGCCGACCTCGCGCAGGCGTGCGCCGGTGGACTCGAGCAGCTCCGGAATGCGGAACCCGTCGCCGATCTCGACGAGCTCGCCGCGGCTCAGCACGATCTCCTTGCCCGGCGCCAGCGTCATCGCGGTCAGCAGCAGCGCGGCGGCGTTGTTGTTGACGACGTGCACGGCTTGTGCGGTGGGGACCGCCCGGGCCAGCGCGGCCAGCGCGCCCCGGCCGCGACGGGCGCGGCGACCGGTCGCCAGGTCGAACTCGACGTCGGTGGCGCCGCCCGCGGTCACCACCGCGTCGAGCGCGGCCTGCGACAGCGGCGCGCGGCCGAGGTTGGTGTGCACGACGACGCCGGTCGCGTTGATGACCGGCCGCAGGCTCGCCGCGCTGGCCGGCAAAGCGGCGACCGCGTCGTCGGCGACTTGGCCCGGCTCGATGTGCCCAGCGCGCGCCCGCTCTTGCGCTTGTGCCACAACGGCTTTCACCAGCGCGCGACCCAGCACCCGCTCGGCCTCGGCGAGCCGCGGGTCGGCGAGCAGGACGTCGGTCCGGGGCACCCGCCGGCGCGGATCAGACATGCGAAATCCGAGGGGCTTGGCGGAGGCGGACGGGAATCGAACCCGCCAGCGACAGGACCTGCCGCTCAACGATTTTGAAGACCGTGCCGATCACCAGACCGGATACGCCTCCCTGGGGCATCCCCCGACGATATCTCGCCGCGGTTGCGGAGTGGATTGCTCGCCCCGGCGTCGAACGTGCGTCCACGGCGAAAATCAGCGGCCCGCGATCTGCTAGGGACTGTGCCGCTGCTGTAAGCGTCGCAAAACCTCGGCCAACAAGGCAGGGTTGTCGTCGAGCCGGCGTGACTTGGGCCGGGCGAGGTTGGCCTCGACCGCGTCCTGCGCGATTCGGGCACGGTATCCCGACTTTGTCATTCCGCGCTGCATCTCACGACCGATGGTCGAGCGATGCCGTCCCAACAAGGTGGCGGCTCTTGCCGGTGAGCGGCTCGTTTCGAGCAGTTGCTCTAACCGGCAACGTTCGATGAACGACATCAGCCGCGTCGGCCGTGGCACGTCGAGTTCGGCCGTGACAGCAAGAGCAACAGAGGTTCTGGGCACATACCCAGCCTGTTGGATCAACCTCAGCGCGGTGGCATCTGACATGCCGGCCAACATTGCGGCCTCAGTCGGCGACTTCCCGGCGCGCATCGCTTCCCAGAAGGCGTCGCGGATCGCTTCGGAGTACCGCATGCCGAAATGCTTCGTATTGGTTTGATAACCAGCCTCGCGGGCTCACTTGCGCCCGGTAGCGCCGTGCACACCGACGCGCGTCCCAGCAGCCGTCGGCGATAACCCAGACTGGACGGCTTCCCAGAACACCTCGCGAACCGACTCAGGCAACCGAGGCCACCCCGGACGGCGAACTCCCATCTCATACCGCACCCAGCAACACCCCTCAACGAATCAGGTGTTGCGGCGACAACTTGAACCTGAGGGCCGGAATTTCGCCGTGACCGCACGCTCGGCGCGGAGTCCGGCACGATGGACACGATGAGCTACCGACTCACACAGTTCGCCCACGGCGGCGGCTGCGCCTGCAAGATCCCGCCCGGCGAACTCGAGGACGTCGTCCGCGGGCTCACAAAGGCGGCGCCGCGGGATCCAATCGGCGAACTACTGGTCGGCCTGGACGACGGCGACGACGCGGCCGCGGTGCGCATCGAAGGTGGCATGGCGCTGATCGCGACGACCGACTTCTTCACGCCGGTGGTGGACGACGCGTACGACTGGGGCCGCATCGCGGCGACCAACGCGCTCTCGGACGTCTACGCGATGGGCGGGCGGCCGGTGGTGGCGGTCAACCTGCTGGGCTGGCCGCGCGACGTGCTGCCGTTCGAGTTGGCGACCGAGACGCTGCGCGGGGGCATGGACGTGTGCGCGGACGCGGGCTGCCATCTCGCGGGCGGACACAGCGTCGATGATCCGGAGCCCAAATACGGGCTCGCGGTGACGGGCATCGCCGATCCAAATCGCCTGCTGCGCAACGACTCCGGTAAACCTGGCACGCCACTGTCGCTGACCAAGCCGCTGGGGATCGGCGTGCTGAACAGCCGGCACAAGGCAACCGGCGAGCGGTTCCCGCAGGCGATCGACGAGATGACCACCCTGAACGCGCACGCCGCCGCCGCCGCGCTGGAGGCCGGCGTCGAATGTGCCACGGACATCACCGGATTCGGCCTGCTAGGGCACCTGCACAAGCTGGCGCGCGCCAGCGGCGTCACGGCCGTCGTCGACTCTGCCGCCGTGCCGTATCTGGAGGGAGCCCGCGAGGCGCTGGCGGCGGGCTACGTCAGCGGCGGCACCCGGCGCAACCTCGACTGGGTGGCGCCACACGCCGACCTGTCAGCAGTATCACAGGAGGAAGCGCTGCTGCTCGCCGACGCGCAGACTTCCGGCGGCCTGCTGGTCGCGGGCGAAATTCCGGGCGCGCCGGTCATCGGAGAGGTGGTGGCCCGCGGCGAACACACGATCGTGGTGCGCTGAGAATGTTTGCTGCCGAACATCGGCGGGTACTGACGCGATCATGGTTGAGCCGAACTCCGTAGTTGTCGACAACCCCGTGGCCGAGGCCGTCGGCACCACGGGACTGGCGGCCATGGGCACGGCAAGCGCGGGATTCGCGATCGCATCCGGCGCTGTCGCGTTGGTCACCTTCGCGGCGAGCATCGCCATCCTGACTGTCGACGGAAACCGCAGCTCTTGACCATTACCGGGTGTTGCGGACCATTCAGCACGTAACGTGACTGGGTGGCCTACACCCACCGCAGCCGCACCATCGCGGCTGCTGCGCATGAGATCTGGGACGTCCTGGCCGATTTCGGCTCGATCAGCGCATGGGCCGACAATGTCGACCACTCCTGCATCCTGACCCACGGACCGGACGGCCAACCGCAGGGCACCACCCGGCGTATCCAGGCCGGCCGCAACACGCTCGTCGAGCGCGTCACCGAGTTCGACCCGCCGGACGCTCTGGCCTACGACATCGAAGGACTGCCCAAGCGCCTGCGCCGAGTGGCCAACCGGTGGACGCTGCATCCGACGCGGGGCGGCACCGAAGTCACGCTCACTAGCACCGTCGAAATCGGCTCTCGCCCAACCCAACAACTGGCCGAACGCCTGTTGTGCCGTGTTCTCGCTCGACAGTCCGACGTGATGCTCGCCGGCCTTGCGAACCGAATGGAGAAGTCTCGTGTCTGAAGCACCCGACGTCGTCGTCGTGATGACCGACGAGGAACGCGCGATCCCGCCGTACGAGGCTCCCGAAGTCCTCGCGTGGCGCGACCGCACGCTTTCCGGCCGCAAATGGTTCGACGAGAACGGCGTCAGCTTTCAGCGGCACTACACCGGCTCGCTGGCCTGCGTGCCCAGTCGCCCAACGATATTCACCGGCCACTACCCCGACCTGCACGGCGTCACCCAGACCGACGGCATCGGCAAGGTGTTCGACGACTCCCGCATGCGCTGGCTCCGGAAGGGCGAAGTGCCCACGCTTGGCAACTGGTTCCGCGCCGCCGGGTACGACACGCACTACGACGGCAAGTGGCACATCAGCCACGCGGATCTGACCGACCCGAAGACCGGCGGCCCGCTGGCCACCAACGACGACGACGGCGTCGTCGACCCCGGTGCAGTGAACCGCTACCTCGACGCCGACCCGCTCGGCCCGTTCGGCTTCTCCGGCTGGGTCGGTCCCGAGCCGCACGGGGCCGGCCTGGCCAACGCCGGCGTGCGCCGCGACCCGTTGATCGCCGACCGGGTGGTCGCGTGGCTGAACGACCGCTACGCCCGCCGCCGCGCCGGCGACCCCGACGCGCAAAGGCCGTTCCTGCTCGTCGCCAGCTTCGTCAACCCGCACGACATCGTTCTGTTTCCGACGTGGGTGCGCCGCAGCCCGCTGCAGCCGTCACCGCTGGATCCGCCCCATGTGCCGCCGGCGCCGACCGCCGACGAAGACCTGTCGACCAAGCCGGCCGCGCAGATCGCGTTCCGGGAGGCCTACTACTCCGGCTACGGCCCGGCGCCGGCGATCGAACGAACCTACGAGCGCAACGCCCAGCGCTACCGCGACCTCTACTACCGCCTGCACGCCGACGTCGATGGGCCCATCGAGCGGGTCCGCCGGGCCGTCACCGAAGGCGGCTCGGCCAACGCGGTTCTGGTGCGCACCTCCGATCACGGCGACCTTCTCGGCGCCCACGGCGGCCTGCACCAGAAGTGGTTCAACCTCTACGACGAAGCGACCCGGGTGCCGTTCGTGATCGCCCGCATCGGCGAACGCGCAACCGAAGCCCGCACAGTCACCGCCCCGACATCACACGTCGACCTCGTGCCGACACTCCTCGGGGCCGCCGGCGTCGACGTCGCAGCCGTCGCCGCCGCACTCGCCGAGTCGTTCTCCGAGGTGCACGACCTTCCGGGCCGCAACCTGATGCCCGTCGTCGACGGAGCCCCGGCCGACGACGACCGGGCGGTCTACATCATGACCCGCGACAACATGCTCGAAGGCGACACCGGCGCCTCGGGTTTGGCGCGGCGCCTCAAGCGGACCGTGAATCCGCCTGCGCCCCTTCGCATCCGGGTGCCTGCCCATACCGCCTCAAACTTCGAAGGGCTCGTCGTGCGCGTCGACGGTCAGTTGTGGAAGCTGGTGCGCACCTTCGACGACCCCGCGACGTGGACCGAACCCGGTGTCCGTCATCTCGCCGCGAACGGGCTGGGCGGCGAGGCGTACCGGACGTCGCCGCTGGACGACCAGTGGGAGCTGTACGACCTGACGGCGGACCCGACGGAAACCCGCAACCGCTGGACGGACCCCGACCTGCACGAGTTGCGCCAGCACCTGCGGATGCTGCTCAAGCAGGAGCGAGCCGAATCCGTGCCCGAGCGAAATGTGCCGTGGCCCTACGTATCTCGCCGACCGCCGACCGGCAACTCGAGTCTGGTTCGCCGGGCCCTCGAGCGGGTGCGGCACCGGGCCGATGGCTGACCGCAACGTGCTCGGCGGCCCGCTGCAACCCTGCGGCACCGACCCGCTCACCGGGTTCTATCGCGACGGCTGCTGCTCGACCGGCCCCGAAGACATCGGCCTGCACACGATCTGCGCGGTGGTGACGGCCGAGTTCCTGGCTCACCAGCGTTCGATCGGCAACGACTTGACGACGCCGATGCCCCACTACCGGTTCCCCGGCCTCGTGCCCGGTGACCGGTGGTGCGTCACCGCCGCGAACTGGCTTCGCGCGCACAAGGACGGGTGTGCCGCGCCAGTGGTGCTGGCGTGCACTCACGAGTCAACCCTCGACGTGGTGCCCTTGGAGGCGCTGCGGCGGCACGCCGTCGACGTTCCCGACGACCTGGGCGACCTCTGAGGGGCCCTGCACGTCACGCATCGCACGGACACGAATCCGCGCGCCGCGGTGCGGCACCAGCGTGACGTGCTTGACGCGCTGACGCTCGCCCGGCGCTGTCGTGGTGCACAAGTCCGCCCGCCGCAGGATCTCCCGCAGCACCACCCGCATCTCGACCATCGCGAACGTGGCGCCCAGGCACCGCCGGTTGCCGCCGCCGAACGGCAGCCACGTCGTGGGGCCGAGGGTCGCGCCGACCATCCGGTCCGGGTCGAACACTTCGGGATGCGGGTACACGTCGGCGCTGGCGTGCACCAGACCGATTCCCGGAGCCACCATCACGCCCGCCGGCAGCCGGTAGCCCGCTAGCTCCACCGGCTTCGTCAGGACCCGGCCGACGTCGAAGACCACCGGCCGGATCCGAAGCGTCTCCTTGGTCACCGCGTCGAGGTACTCGTCACCGGCCGCGCTGGCGTCCGCGGCGCGCGCCGCCTTTTCCAGCGCCGCCGGGTGCCGGGTCAGCCGCTCCAGCGCCCAGGACAAACCCGTCGCGGTGGTCTCGTGCCCGGCGACAAGCAACGTCATGAGCTGGTCGCGCAACTCACGGTCGGTCATCCCGCGGCCGTCGTCGTCGGCAGCGCGGACCAGCATCGCCAGCACGTCGGTGCGCTCGGCCAGATGAGGATCGGCGCGGCGCTCGGCAATCTCGGCGTAGAGCAGCCGGTCGGCTTCCACCATGCGCTCGCGCATCTTTCGCCACGGACGGCGCTTCTGCAGGTCCGGTTTCGCGACAGCCAGCGTTTCCCAGGGGCCGACTTTGAGCAGCTTCGGCATCACCTGGCGCAACGCGGCCAGCCGGGCCGGGTCGCTGGCACCGATGACCGTTCGCAGGATCACCTCGAGCGTGATCTGCGACATCTTGGGCGCCACCGCGAATTCGGTTCCGACGGGCCATTTCGCGACGTGCTCTGCGGCGATCTCCGCCATCACGGCGGCCTGGCGCGCGACGGCGTCGCGGTGAAACGGTGGCAGCATCAGGCGCCGCCGATCCCGATGCAGGTCGTCGTCGATCACCAAAACCGAACTGTCGCCGAGCATCCCGGCCAGCATCGCGTTGGCTTCCCCGGCGTGGAAGACGCTCGGGTCGCCGGCGAACACCTCCTTGATGTCGGCGGGTTCGGCCAGATAGACCCAGGTGCCCATGGACGCGATGCGCAGTGTGAACACCGGGCCGTAGCGGCGTCGGCACGCAGCCACGTACCGCGGCCAATAGCGAAGCATCAGCGCCGCCTGCAGCCATGCAGGCAGTGGGGGGCCGGGCGGCAGCGCGGGCTTGCTCATCAACCCAGCTTACGAGCGGGGGTCAAGAGCCTGTGCCGCATCAGGTTACGGACGGCAACCCTGCGGATGCGGGATGCGGGTGATCATCACGCCGCCGTCGATGAGCGACACGCCGACGGTCTCGGCAGCCGTCCCCCACGCCCACGACGTCATCACGTCGCTCAACTCGCCGCACCACGGCATCCCGTTCAACGACGCGAAGGTGGGTAGCTCGGCACGCATCTGCGCCACGAGGTCGTGATGGCTGCTGCCGGGAACCTCCCAGAACTCGAAGCCCGGCGGGGTGGGCTGCTCTCCTACGTAGGGCCGTGCGCCGACTGGCAGCGACACCTCGGGAACCAGAGCCGAATGCGGGCCACCCAAGTCGGGAAGTGAGTTCGCCGCCTTGGGGTTCACTTTCGTCACGGCGAACAGTGACGACGTCAGCACCGTCGGCGATCCCGAGAAGTACACGGCCCCGAAGATGACCGCGGCGACGACGGCTGCCACCGCGCCGAGGGCCTGCCAGCCCCGGGCTGTCATCGGCGCGCGCGCAACCGGCGGTCTGCCGGTACGCGGTGGTGGCGGTGTCATCGTGCTATCGGACCACAGTCGCCCCCTTCCTGAACTCGGGATGGCGAAATTGGCGGGCGCGAGCCGTACGGTGAGGAGATGACAGATCAGCCGCCAGCGGTCACCGTCTCGCATCCACCGGACCCGATCCTTCGCGCCGTCAATCCGCTCCTGAAGCGCCTGCTGGGCACTCCTCTTGCGGGGGCCGCCCGTAAGCAGCTGATGGTGCTGAGCTTCACCGGGCGCAAGTCCGGGCGGCAGTACTCCATTCCGGTGAGCGCACACCACATCGACGGTGATCTCTATGCCCTGGCCGGGGCGGGGTGGAAGAGCAACTTCAGCGGCGGCGCACCCGCTCAGGTTCTGCACGACGGAAAGACGACGACCATGCGCGGCGAACTCATCAAGGACCCCGCGACCGTCGCCGACCTCTACCACCGCTGCGCGCTGTCCTACGGCGCCGCCCGGGCGCAACGGATGATGGGCCTGAAGTTCAACGGACCCGGGATACCGACGCTTGAGCAGTTCAGAGCGGCCGTCGAACAGAACGGACTAGCCGCAGTCCGCTTCTCCCCCGGCGGATAGCCGAGTCGGTTCGATGACGGTGATTGCGGGTACGCCGAGCGCATGTCCAAGCACATCGCTCTTGTCGCCGCCGCAATCCTCGCCGCCCCGGTCGCCCTGCTGAGCGCCTGCGGGAACAACCAGCAGTCCGGAGACGAAACGACCTCCTCATCGGGCACCTCCACGCCTCCGGGCACGGAGAGAGTGACCACTCAGCTCAGTACCCCGGATGGCCGACCGGTGGCCGACGCCACCTTCGAATTCGCGAACGGCTTCGCAACAGTCACCGTCGAGACCGTCGCCGGTGGCATCTTGACC
>CAVZHV010000008.1:0-47762 GCA_963775205.1 uncultured Actinomycetota bacterium
TGTGGAGCCTAGGGGATTCGAACCCCTGACTTCTGCCTTGCAAAGGCAGCGCTCTACCAACTGAGCTAAGGCCCCGGAGTGCGATCGAGCGGTGTGCCACACCTCGACGGCACGCCGCGACCGACGGCAACACCAGCACCGCCAGCACCGCGAGCAGCACATCCACCTCATTTTCGTGGGCCTAGGAGGACTCGAACCTCCGACCTCTTCGTTATCAGCGAAGCGCTCTAACCGCCTGAGCTATAGGCCCGTCGATACGCCGAGCGACGAGATTACCGCAACCGGGCAACTGACCCAAACCGGTAAACCGCGTTCAATCCCGGTCGGCCAGCGTCACCTCGACACCGCCGACAAGATCGGTGGTCAGGTTGTAGATGAACGCGCCGACGGTGGCCATCGCGGTCAACAGCACGATGTTCACCAGACCGATCAGCGCCGCGCCGCCGAAGATCGTCCCGCTGGACACCAGCTCGCCGCCGCCGCTGGTGCTGGTCAGCAGGTCACCGACATTGCTGTTCAGCTTGGCCCACACGCCCATGCCGCCGAGCACCAGATACAGGAACGCCACGGCGATCATCCACACGAAGAACAGCGGCCACCGACAGCACCAGCGACACCTTCAGCGCGCTCCACGGGTCGATCCGCCGGATCTGCATGCTGGCCCGCACCGGGCCGCTGCGTGCGGTTGCCCACCTGGACGCGGCGGGTGGCCGGGCCGGTACCGGATTCGGCGGTTCGCGCGGGCCGCTCGGCGGCGTTTCGCCGGGCCGCGCGCGGCGTCGGCCCCGACAGGTCCGGCAGCTCGCTGCATCGCCTCGCTGCACGAGCCGGCGCTCGGCCCGGGGCAGGTGCCGGCGCGGCTCGGGCGCGGGGGCCGGCGCTCGCCGACGAGCCGGAGATGAATCGGTTCATCCTCTCCTCGATGCCCGACGGGCGTTCGGCCCCGACGTCTCGCGCCGCGGCGTGGGCGCCGGCGGCTGCTGGGCCCGGGTCGCCGGCGCCGCGCTGCCACGGCGGCACGTCGCCGACCCCGCCGTCGGCGGCGCCGCCGCAGCGGGCCCGTTCGGGTACGCCGGGGGAGCCGCTCGGGCCCGGCTCCCGTGCCGGTTAGCCCGGCTCGTTCGGTGAGGTCACCTACGGCTCCTTACCGGTCGGGCTGCGTCAGCGACGTTGCTCCATCGCCTCGTCCGCACTGTCGGGTTCCTCGGCATTGCGAGCGATCGCAATCAGTGTGTCGCCCTCGCCCAGGTTCATCAATCGAACACCCTTGGTCTGGCGTCCGGCCTTGCGAACCTGACGGGCGGCGGTGCGGATCACACCTCCGCCCGAGGTGATCGCATACAACTCGGTGTCGTCGTCGACCATCAGCGCTCCCACCAGCCTGCCACGACGGCGGTCGTACTGGATGGTCAGGACCCCTTTACCGCCGCGGCCCTGCACCGGGTACTCGTCGATGGCGGTGCGCTTCGCATACCCACCGGAGGTCGCGACCAGCAGATACGTGTCCGGCGGACCACGTTCAGCGACAGCAGCAGGTCGTCCTTGTTGAACCGCATGCCCTGCACGCCGGAGGTGGCGCGGCCCATCGGCCGCAGCGCCTCGTCGGTGGCGGAGAAGCGGATCGACTGGCCCTTGGCCGACACCAGCAGCAGGTCGTCATCGGCCGAGCACAGCACCGCGCCGACCAGCTCGTCGCCGTCGCGGAGGTTGACCGCGACGATGCCGCCCGAGCGGTTGGAGTCGAAGTCGGTCAGCTTGGACTTCTTCACCAGGCCGTTCCGGGTGGCCAGCACCAGGTACGCCGCATCCTCGTAGCTCTTGATCTGGATGACCTGCGCGATGCGTTCCTCCGGCTGGAACGCCAGCAGGTTCGCGACGTGCTGGCCCCGCGCCGTGCGCGACGCCTCGGGCAGGTCGTAGGCCTTGGCGCGGTAGACCCGGCCCTGAGTGGTGAAGAACAGGATCCAGTCGTGGGTGGAGCAGACGAAGAAGTGGTTGACGATGTCGTCTGCTTGAGCCCGGCGCCTTGCACACCCTTTCCGCCGCGCTTCTGGCTGCGGTACAGGTCGGTCTTCGTGCGCTTGGCGTAACCGGTCTCGGTGATCGTGACGACGACGTCCTCGCGGGCGATCAGGTCTTCGTCGGAAACCTCGCCGTCGGCCGCGATGATCCGGGTGCGCCGGTCGTCGCCGTGCTTGTCGGCGATTTCCTTCAGCTCGTCTTTGACGATGGCCCGCTGACGCTCCGGCTTGGCCAGGATGTCCTCGAGATCGGCGATCTCGGCCTCGATCTTGGCCAGATCGTCGACGATGCGCTGACGCTCCAACGCCGCCAGCCGGCGCAGCTGCATGTCAAGGATGGCCTGCGCCTGGATGTCATCGATGTCGAGCAGCTCGATCAGGCCCTGTCGCGCGACGTCGACGGTTTCCGACGCGCGGATGAGCGCGATCACCTCGTCGAGCGCGTCGAGCGCCTTGACCAGGCCACGCAGAATGTGGGCCCGCTCGTTGGCTTTTCGCAGTCGATACCGCGTGCGCCTGATGATGACGTCGAGTTGGTGCTCGACGTAGAGCCGGATCATCTGGTCCAGTCGCAGCGTGCGCGGCACGCCGTCGACGATCGAGAGCATGTTGGCGCCGAAGCTGGTCTGCAGCTGGGTGTGCTTGTACAGATTGTTCAGCACGACCTTGGCCACTGCATCGCGCTTCAGCTCGACGACGATGCGGATGCCGACCCGGTCGCTGCCCTGGTCCTCGATGTTGGCTATTCCGTTGAGCTTTCCGTCGCGCACCTGCTCGGCGATCGAGGTGATGAAGTTGTCGTGGTTGACCTGGTAGGGCAACTCGGTGATCACCAGCGAGGTGCGCCCGCGGCTATCTTCCTCGATCTCTGCGACGCCGCGCATCCGGATCGAGCCGCGGCCGGTGGTGTAGGCGTCGGAAATCCCTTGGGAGCCAACGATCAAGCCGGAGGTAGGGAAGTCGGGACCCTTGACCTTCTTCATCACGGCCTTGAGGGTTTTCTCCTCGTCGGCGTCGAAGTTGTCCAGGCACCAGAACACCGCGTCGGCGAGCTCGCGCAGGTTGTGCGGCGGGATGTTGGTGGCCATGCCGACCGCGATGCCGCCCGAGCCGTTGGCGAGCAGGTTGGGGAACCGGCTCGGCAGAACCGTGGGCTCCTGCACGCGGCCGTCATAGTTCGGGATGAAATCGACTGTCTCCTCGTCGATTTCGCGCAGCATCTCCATCGCCAGGGGAGTGAGGCGTGCTTCTGTATATCTCATGGCCGCCGGCGGGTCGTTGCCCGGTGAGCCGAAGTTGCCCTGCCCGTCGACCAGCGGATACCGCAGTGACCACGGCTGGGCCATCCGCACCAATGTGTCGTAGATCGACGCGTCGCCGTGCGGGTGGTAGTTGCCCATCGTCTCGGCAACGGAGCGTGCGGATTTCGCATGGCTGCGATCGGGGCGGAACCCGGAGTCGAACATCGCATACAGCACGCGGCGGTGAACCGGCTTGAGGCCGTCGCGGACTTCCGGCAGCGCGCGCCCAACGATCACGCTCATCGCGTAGTCGATGTAGCTGCGCTGCATCTCCTGCTGGATGTCGACGGGCTCGACGCGGTCGACGGAGTCGTCAGGCGGCAGCGTGGTATCAGTCATGAATTCCTCTAATAACTAAACGTCAAGAAAGCGGACGTCTTTGGCGTTGCGGGTGATGAAGCTGCGACGTGCCTCCACGTCTTCGCCCATCAGAATCGAGAACAACTCGTCAGCTGCGGCCGCGTCGTCCAGCGTCACCTGCCGCAGCACCCGCACCGATGGGTCCATCGTGGTTTCCCACAGTTCCTTGGCGTCCATCTCGCCCAGGCCCTTGTACCGCTGGATGCCGTCGTCTTTGTTGATTTTCTTGCCGGCCTTAAGCCCCGCCTCGAGAAGCCCGTCGCGTTCCCGGTCGGAGTAGGCGAACTCCGGTTCGCTGCGTTGCCATTTCAGCTTGTACAGCGGCGGCTGCGCCAGGAAGACGTGGCCGTTTTCGATCAGCGGACGCATGAACCGGAACAGCAGCGTCAACAGCAGCGTGGAAATGTGCTGGCCGTCGACGTCGGCGTCGGCCATCAGCACGATCTTGTGATACCGCAGCCTGGAGATGTCGAACTCGTCGTGAATGCCGGTGCCCAGCGCGGTGATGATCGCCTGCACCTCGGTGTTTTTCAGCACCCGGTCGATGCGTGCCTTCTCGACGTTGATGATCTTGCCGCGCAGCGGCAGGATCGCCTGGAACATCGAGTCGCGGCCGCTCTTGGCCGAGCCGCCGGCCGAATCGCCCTCCACCACATACAGTTCCGACTTGCGTGGATCGGTGGAGCGGCAGTCGGCGAGCTTGCCGGGCAGGCCGCCGATGTCGGTGGCGCTCTTGCGCCGCACCAGCTCCCGGGCCTTTCGCGCCGCGATACGCGCCTGCGCCGACGAAACCGCCTTGTTCACCACGACTTTGGCGTCGGCGGGGTTGGACTCGAACCAGTGCGTCAGTTGTTCGTTGCACACCCGCTGCACGAACGACTTGACCTCGGTGTTGCCGAGCTTGGTCTTGGTCTGGCCTTCGAACTGGGGCTCGGCGACCTTGACCGAGATGACGGCTGCCAAACCTTCCCGGATGTCATCGCCGGTGAGGTTCGCATCCTTCTCCTTCAACAGCTTTCGGTCCTTGGCGTACTTGTTCACCACCGACGTCAGCGCCGCCCGGAAGCCTTCCTCGTGGGTGCCGCCCTCGTGGGTGTTGATCGTGTTGGCGAACGTGTGCACCGACTCGGAGTAGCCGGCGTTCCACTGCATCGCGATCTCGACCTCGTGGCCCGCGCCCTTGCCCTGGAAGTCGACGATGCTGCTGTGGATCGCCTGCTTGGTGCGGTTGATGTGCTTGACGAAATCGACCAGGCCGCCGGGGTAGTGGAACGTGCGGTGCTTGACCTTGTGTGGCGCAGCGGCTTCGGCGGCTTTCTCCTCGGCGGTCTTCGGCGCCTCGGCGGTGTCGCTGACGACCTCGTCGACGACCTCTGTCTTCGACACGCGCTCGTCGGTCAGCTCGATGGTCAGCCCCTTGTTCAGGAACGCCATCTCCTGCAGGCGCCGCGCGACGGTTTCGAAGTCGTACGTGGTGGTCTCGAAGATGTTGGGATCCGCCCAGAACCGCACCGTGGTGCCGGTCTTCTTGGTCTTCTCACCCTGCTTCAGCGTGCCGGGCACCGAGTGGTCGTAAGACTGCTGCCACTCATAGCCGTCGCGCCAGATTTCGACCTCCAGCCGAGTGGACAACGCGTTGACCACCGACACGCCCACACCGTGCAGGCCGCCGGACACCGCGTACGCGTCGGAGTCGAACTTGCCGCCCGCGTGCAGCTGCGTCATCACCACGTCGACGGTCGGCACCCCGGAGGCATGCATCTCGACCGGGATGCCGCGCCCGTCGTCGGCCACCTCGACCCCGCCGTCCTCGAGCAACCGCACGTCGACCTTGCTGGCATAGCCGGCCATCGCCTCGTCGACCGCGTTGTCGACGACCTCCCAGACCAGATGGTGCAGGCCGCGCTCGCCGGTGGAGCCGATATACATGCCCGGACGTTTGCGGACGGCTTCCAGCCCTTCGAGAATCGTGATGGACTGGGCGCCGTACTCCGCTTGGGCTTTCTTCCTCTGGGCAGCCACGGTCGGACAGGTCTCCTTGGGGTTCGCATGCGAGCGGTTCGGTCACCGCGAGCGGGTCTGCGTCCAGTCTACCGGCAACTACCGTCAGCACCGATTCTGCGGCGGCGTTTCTGCACACCTAATAACGCCGTGTACGAAATTTCGCGACCATTGACGCGTCCTGACGCTTGCGAACAATATTTGCGGCGTTCAGGCGGCTCTCAGACCACTAAGATGGCCCGTCATCCGTAGGTGTCGCGTGGGCCGCGGCCAGCGACCCGACGCGGGCCTTTGCGCCATGACGGCCCCGTGGGCCCGGTGATCTTCAACGACGTCACTACGCCGTCCCCGACCGCCGCGGCGATCTTGGCCAGCAGTTGCGCTTGCATCATCCGCAGCTGGGTGGCCCAGGCGGTGGACTCCGCCGTCACGCTCAACACGCCGTCGTGCAGTGCGGTGGGGGAGGCGTGGTCGGCGATCTGCGCACCGACCACCGACGCCCAGGCCCCGAACACGGTGCCCTCGGCGACCCTGCCCGACCACCCTCGTGTCGCGGCGAGATCCCGGGTGACGGCGCCGAGAAGCTGCGGGTCGCGGGCGTCGGGGCCGGGCCCGGACCACCTTCGCCGGCCGCCCTGTTGGCGTCCTGCGACCCGGGGTGTCCTGGCCGGATCGCGCCCTTGCCCGATGTTCTTGCCCTGGGTGCGGGCGGCGCTGCGGGCCTCCTCCAGCGTGCGGCGAACCAGGTCCAGTGCGGCCTTCTCGCGGTCGTCGGTCATGAGGTCACCACCGATGCGCGGCCGGCGTCGTCCTCGGACAGGCCGATCGCGACGCGCGTCGCGTCGAGGCCTGGCGGAACGTCGTCGGGAACGGCCGCCGTCAGCACGACCTGTTCGGCGGTGCCCGCAACCGCCGCGAGTGCCTGCCGGCGCGCGGTGTCCAACTCGGCGAAGACGTCGTCGAGCAGTAGGACCGGATCGGTGCCCTCGGAGCGCAACAACTCATATGCCGCCAGCCTCAGCGACAACGCCATGGACCACGACTCGCCATGTGACGCAAAGCCTTTCGCCGGCTGCTCACCGAGCACGAGCTCCAAGTCGTCGCGATGCGGGCCGACTAGGCATACGCCCCGGTCCAGCTCGGCGTCGCGGCGCGCGCCCAGCGCGTCGAGCAGCGCTGCCTCGTAATCGCCCTCGTCCACGTCGACGCTCGACCGGTACCGGACGTCGGCGCTCCGAGACCCCGGCGCGAGCAGTTGATAGGCCTTCTCCACCTCGGGCCGAAGCTCGTTGACCAGCTCCACCCGTGCCGCCAGCAGTCGCGCCCCGTGCTCGGCCAGGTGTCCGTCCCACACGTCGAGGGTGTGCAGCACCCCGCTGTCCCGTGAGCGCTGTGCCGCTGCCGTTTTCAGCAGCGCCGTCCGTTGCCGGACCACCCGGTCGTAATCGGCGCGGACCCCGGCGAGGGCAGGGCGCCTCAGCGTGGCCAGTTCGTCCAGATAGCGGCGGCGCTCGCTGGGATCGCCCCGCACGAGGGCGAGATCCTCCGGAGCGAACAACACCGCGCGCAGCACGCCGAGTATTTCCCGAGGGCTGCGGACGGGGGAGCGGTTCAGCCGGGCCTTGTTCGCCTTGCCCGCAGTGATCTCGAGGTCGACGGCCAGTTCCCGCCCGTCGTTGACGACGATCGTCGACACCACAGCCCGGGAAGCTCCCGCCCGGATCAGTGGCGCGTCGGTGGCCACCCGGTGCGAGCCGAGAGTCGCCGAATACCACAGCGCCTCGACCAGGTTCGTCTTGCCGTAACCGTTCGGACCGACGAAGACGGTCCGACCGGGTTCGAATTCGATGTCTACCTGAGACCACGACCGGAAGTCGCGTAACCCCAAGTGCCGCACATACATCGGCCGCTGAGCTATCCCGACTGGCTCACCCGGTGGACCGCGTGCCCACCGAACTGGTTACGCAACGCCGCGACGGCTTTCATGGTGGGGGAGTCGTCCTGGCGCGACAGGAACCGCGCGAACAGCGAGGCCGCGATGCCGGGCACTGGGACGCGCAACCGGATAGCCTCTTCGACCGTCCAGCGGCCTTCGCCGGAATCCTCGGTGTACCCGGTGATTTCGGCCAGGTTCGGATCTTCTTTCAGCGCTCTGGCCAGCAGCTGCTGAAGCCACGACCGCACCACTGTGCCGTTGCTCCACGCCTGATACACCGCCTGCGGATCCTGGATCAGATCCTCGGCGGCCAGCATCTCGTAGCCCTCCGCGTAGGCGGTCATCAAGGCGTACTCGACGCCGTTGTGCACCATCTTCGCGAAATGGCCTGCTCCTACCGGCCCGGCATGCACGAAGCCGTCTTCCCGCGGACCCGGCGGACGCAGCGTGTCGAAGATCGGCATCGCGCGCTCGACGTCGGCGTCGCTGCCGCCGACCATCAGCCCGTATCCTTCCTTCAACCCCCACACTCCGCCGGACACGCCGGCGTCGATGAAGGCAATTCCCTTCTCGCTCAACAACTTTGCGTGCGGCCCGTCCTCGGTGTATCGGGAGTTACCACCGTCGATCACCAAGTCGCCCTCGCCGAGCTCGTCCGCCAGCGACACGATGGTTTCGTTCGTGACGGGCCCGGACGGCACCATCACCCAGACCACCCGCGGCGCGGGAAGCGCGTCGGCCAGCGCAGCCAAGCTGGGCACGTCGGTGACTTCGGGACGCGGGTCGTAGCCGACGACCTCGTGGCCGCCCTCGCGCAGCCGTTCGCGCATGTTGAAGCCCATTTTGCCGAGTCCGACAAGTCCCAGCTGCATCGTGCCTCCTCGTTCGAGATGAAGTGCTCAGCCGGGAAGCCGCACCGGCATCAACAGGTAGACGTAGTCCGACTGCACCGCCGGGAACGGGGCCGCGTCGCCACTTCGGCTGGCCTGATCCGTGGCCGGACGCAACACCGCGGGTCGGCTCGGGGTGGTGAACCCGAACGACACCCGCTCGCTGTGCAGCGAACTCAGACCGTCGGTCAGATACGTCGGGTTGAAGGCGATGGTCAGGGGATCGCCCAAGAAGTCCGCGGGCAGGTCCTCCTCCGCCCGCCCGACGTCGTCGGCGCCGGCGGCCAGCCGCAGAGTGCCCTCGCTGAACTCCATCCTGACCTGAGCGCCACGGTCGGCAACCAGAGCCACGCGCTTGATCGCCTCGGTCAGCTCGGCGACGTCCACCGTCGCAACCGCCGTGTGCTCGGTGGGCAACAGCTGACGGAACTTCGGGAACTCCGCATCCAACAGCCGCGTCGTGGTGCGCTTGCCTTCGCTGCGGATACCCAGCAGTCCCTCTCTACCGACCTGCTGGCCGGCGCCGAGCGCCAGCCCGACATCCGCTCCGGTGATGCCGGCCTTCGCAACTTCGGCCAACGTCCGCGCCGGCACGAGGACCGCAGCCTCGATGTCGGCTGACGACGTGGACCAGGTGAGCTCGCGGACCGCGAGCCGGAACCGGTCGGTGGCCGCCAAAACCACGGTTTCGCCGGATATTTCGACTCGTATGCCGGTGAGCATCGGCAACGTGTCATCTCGCCCCGCGGCGACGGCGACCTGGGTGACCGCCTCGGTGAACAGGTCTGCCGAGATGACACCCGTCTCCTCCGGCAGCGCGGGCAGTGACGGATAGTCCTCCACGGCCATCGTCGGCAACGAGAAGCGGGCGCTGCCGCAGGTCAATGACACCCGAGTACCGTCCACGCTGACATCGACCGGCTTGGCGGGCAACGCCCGGGTGATATCCGACAACAACCGTCCGGACACCAAAACCTTTCCGGGGGTTGCGATTTCAGCGGGCACCTGAACCTCGGCCGAAACCTCGTAGTCGAACCCGGAGATCGTCAGCCCTGCGTCGGTGCCCTCCAGAAGCACCCCGGCCAGAACCGGGACCGACGGCCGGGACGGCAGATTGCGGGCAACCCACGCCACCGCGTCGGCGAAGTCCTCGCGCACCAGCCGGAATTTCAAGTCGGTCAGACCGACCGTCGTCGTAGCCACCCTCACAGCCTCATCTTCGAATCCCAGTTCTGACGCTTTTCCGTCCCCACCCAACGACGACCGTAATGGCTGTCGAGACACCACCGTAGGGCTTTCGTCGGCTCGATCAAAGGTATTCCATCAGGCCGACATCGGCCGCCTGGGCGGGCCGCGGACCGGTGTGGACAAGCACTGTCCCCAGATGCTTCTTCTGACTGAAATCTCTAGAGATAACTAAGCAGCAGTAGTAGGCGCTGTGGAATCTGTGGATATGCCGTGTTTGTCCTGTAAAGCGGTGACGCCGCGATGTGGACGAGCGGTGGATGACGGGGTATTGCCGGGCGAGACGATGTGTATTTCCGGCTGTTTTTCACCGGCTGTGACCAAACCGACGGTGTTGTCCGCGTCTTGTGCACAGGGTTATGCACACGCCGGTATGTGACAGCTGGGACACACGCGGCCAAAGTTTTTTGGTGCAGTGAACGAAATCTGGTCAGCGCTTCGAGCGTTGACGGATCCGTGTCGTCAGTTCTTTGACTTGGTCGAACACGTCGCGGCGCTGGGCCATCTCTGCACGAATCTTGCGTTCTGCGTACATGACTGTGGTGTGATCGCGGCCGAACGCCTGGCCGATCTTGGGCAGCGACAGGTCGGTGAGTTCCCGGCACAGATACATGGCGATCTGACGAGCCTGCGCCAGTGAGCGCGTCTTGCCGGGCCCGCGCAGTTCTTCGACATTGGTCTCGAAGTACTCCGCGGTGGCGGCCATGATCATCGCCGCGCTGATCTGCATGCTCTCGACGTCGGAGATGAGGTCGCGCAACACGATCTCGGCGAGCGCGCGGTCGATGGGGGTCTGGTTGAGCGATGCGAACGCTGTCACCCGGATCAGCGCCCCCTCGAGCTCTCGGATGTTGCGCTCGATGCTGCTGGCGATCAGCTCGAGGACGTCGTCGGGAACGTCGAGCCGGTCCATCTGAGCCTTCTTGCGCAGAATGGCGATTCGCGTCTCCAGCTCGGGTGGCTGCACATCGGTGATCAGGCCCCACTCGAACCGGGTGCGCAGCCGGTCTTCGAGGGTGGCCAGCTGCTTGGGGGGGCGGTCGGACGAGATCACGATCTGCTTGTTGGCGTTGTGCAGCGTGTTGAAGGTGTGGAAGAACTCCTCCTGGATGCCTTCCTTGCCTTCGATGAACTGAATGTCGTCGACCAGAAGAACGTCGATGTCGCGGTAGCTGCGTTTGAACGCGACTTTGCGATCGTCGCGAAGCGAGTTGATGAAGTCGTTGGTGAACTCTTCGGTGGAGACGTACTTGACGCGCATTCCCGGGAAGAGGCGCTGGGCGTAGTTGCCGGCCGCGTGGAGCAGGTGGGTCTTGCCGAGGCCCGACTCGCCCCAGATGAACAACGGGTTGTAGGCGCGGGCGGGGGCTTCCGAGATCGCGAGGGCTGCGGCGTGCGCGAACCGGTTCGACGCTCCGATGACGAACGTGTCGAACGTGTACCGCTTGTTCAGGCTGATGCCCTGCTGGCCGGCGGGGCTCTGGGGCGGCTTGTTGAGGAAGTACGACGGCCAGGACTCGTGTGCACTGGCCAACGCTTCGGTCTCGTCGTCGACCTCGTCGAGATCTGGTTCATAGGAGGCGGACAGCCCGGCGAGAGGATCGTCGGCGTCGCCCGGTTCCGGCGGCGCGATGCGGACCCCGAGTTCAACGCGCTGGCCGAGGCGCCGGCTGAGCGCGTCGACGATCTGTGTGCGCAGATGCCGTTCGATCTCGTTCTGCACGAAGCTGCTGGGTACCGACAGCAGCGCGAAGCCTTCTGCGATGGTGAGCGGTTTGACCAATGTCAGCCAGGCTCGCTGTTGAGGAGTCAGTGGGGCGGCGGTGCTGTGTTCATCGGTAGCCGACAGGCCTTCGGGTTGGTCGCCGTTGAGCTCGGAGACGACGGTGTTCCATACAGCGGCAAACGGTGCGTCGGGGTCAGCTGTCAACGAACGAGAACCCCCTTCGGCGTCGGTCGAGGGTCGACAAATGAGACGATGACAACTGTCCACATAGTTATCCACAGGTGTGGACAGGACAGGTCTCGCTTAATTGCCGCTCGGTGTGAGCTTGTCGGTCGGCGCGCTGATGCTCTCCGAGGAGGGGATGAATCAGGACCGACCAGGCACCCTCACTTCGTGTGTGTGTGGTTTGTCTTGGGGCCGCCTCGCGCGGAAACGGCATTGGCAGAAGCTAACAGGTTTACCGAGGGCTGGCCAACCGTTCGGCAACATTGATGAAGAGAAGTCGGCGTGTCGCTTGACATGGGTGACGGCTGTGACGGCAGTGAACCGGCTACGCCGCCGGAACGCTGTTTGACCGGCGCTATTTACGTCAGTACCCTCAAACGGTCGCCCGAAAGTCGGCGATACGGCAGCGATCCGGGGCAGTTCGCCCGCGGGGCCCGCGCCGGTTAGCGAGCGAGGCGAAGAGCTTACCAACGGCAACCGCGTCAGCTTCGGCATGAGTTGTTAGACGATGCGCGAGCCGACGAGGTGCCAGACGTATGAGGAGATAATGCCGTGGCCAAGGGCAAGCGGACTTTTCAGCCGAACAACCGCAGGCGTGCGCGAGTGCACGGATTCAGGCTCCGGATGAGGACCCGTGCCGGGCGCGCGATCGTGTCCAACCGGCGGCGTAAGGGCCGGCGGGAACTGACTGCCTGAGTCGGCCCGGATAACCAGGGCGGTGCTTCCGGCGAGATACCGGATGACGCGGTCGACGGAGTTCGGGTCCACGCTGAAGAACGGAACCCGCGCCGTCGAACGCGACCTCGTCGTGCACGCGCAGCGGAGCGAGGAAGGCACCGGCCCGCGAATCGGTTTGGTGGTGAGTAAGTCGGTGGGATCGGCCGTGCAGCGGCATCGGGTGGCGCGGCGGTTACGTCATGTCGCGCGGTCGCTGGTGCCCGAGTTGGACGCCGCCGACCGGATCGTTATTCGAGCACTGCCGAGCAGTCGGTATGCGATCTCTGCGCGGCTCGAGCAGGAGTTGCGCTCGGGGTTGACGCGGGCGCGGATCTTGCCGAAGGCGCAACGATGACGGCTGCATTGGCGGCTTTGCGGCGGCTGCCGGCCCGCGCGGCGATCTTCTTGATCGAGTTGTACCGCACCTATGTGTCGCCGATGCGGTTGCCGACGTGTCGGTTCACGCCGACCTGCAGCCAATATGCGGTGGAGGCGCTGGCCGAATACGGATTGGTCAAGGGCGGGTGGTTGACCGTGGTGCGGTTGGCGAAGTGCGGGCCGTGGCACCGCGGCGGCTGGGACCCAATCCCGGAGCGCCACAACGAACTTCACCGCGGTGTACGACCGCTTGCACCAAGAGCAGACGGCTCCGCGGCCGACCATGACGGCTGGGATACGCCAGCTATGCGAGGGGAGAGCTAGTCCTGTGTTCGATCCGTTCAGCCTGGACGTCATCTATTACCCGGTATCGGCCATCATGTGGCTCTGGTACAAGGCCTTCGCCGCCGTACCGTTCCTAGGACCGTCGAACTTCTTCACGTGGGCGCTGTCGGTGATGTTCCTGGTGTTCACGCTGCGCGCGATTTTGTACCGGCCGTTCGTCAAGCAGATCCGGGTGACGCGGCAGATGCAGGAGATGCAGCCGCAGATCAAGGCGTTGCAGAAGAAGTACGGCAAGGACCGGCAGCGACTCGCCCTGGAGATGCAGAAGCTGCAGAAAGAGCACGGAGTGAATCCGATTCTCGGATGCTTGCCGATGCTCGCGCAGATTCCGGTGTTCCTCGGGCTGTATCACGTGCTGATGTCGTTCAACCGAACTCAGCACGGCATCGGCCGGCTGGGGTTGAGCCCCGAAGAGAACCGGCAGCTGGGCAACTACGTGTTCAGCGTCGCGGACGTGAACCACTTCCTGGACGCCAATCTGTTCGGAGCGCCGATCGGCGCTTCGATGACGCAGTCCACCGGCAGCATCGCGGCGTTCCACGAATTCAATCGAATCAGCGTGATCGCGATCGGCGTGCCGCTGATGCTGCTGGCCGGTTTCGCCACCCACATGAACAGCCGAGCGTCGGTCGCGCGGCAGAGCGCGGAGGCGGCGGCCAACCCGCAGACCGCGATCATGAACCGGTTGGCGCTCTACATCTTCCCGCTGGGCGTCGTGGTGGGCGGGCCGTTCCTTCCGCTCGCGATCATCATCTACTGGTTCGCCAACAACATCTGGACGTTCGGTCAGCAGCACTACGTGTTCGGCAAGATCGCCGACGAGGAAGAAGCGAAGAAGCAGGAGGCGATCGCGCGCAGGGCGGCCAACGCACCGCCGCCTGGTGCGAAACCGAACCGTACGGCGAAGAAGCAGGCGACCACGGCGAACGGGTCCGACGACATGACGGACGAACTCATGGACGGGTCCGCGGGGGAGAGCCGGCCGCCGAAGAGTGAGAAGACCAAGCCGGATGCGGCGGGCCCCAACGGGGCGGGCTCAGTGGGCCGGATGCCACGGCCGGGCGCGCGCCCGAAGAAACGTAAACGTTGAGCGGGCAGGAAGCACGCACTGAGGGGAGAGAGGCCCGGATGACCGACGCGGAAACCGACGTGAAAACCGACACCGAAACCGACACGGAAACCGACACGGAAACCGCTGAGCGCGACGAGGATCTGGACGACGGCGATCTGGACGACGGCGAGCAGGCCGCAACCGTCCCGACAGATCTCGAGGAGCGGCTGGTAGCCGAGGGCGAGATCGCCGGCGATTACCTCGAGGAACTACTCGATCTGCTGGACTTCGACGGTGACATCGACCTGGACGTCGAGGGCAACCGCGCGGTCGTCAGCATCGACGGCGGTGAGGATCTGGTGAAGCTCGTCGGCCGTCGCGGTGAGGTGCTCGACGCGTTGCAGGAACTGACCCGGCTCGCCGTGCATCAGAAGACGGGGGAGCGCAGCCGGCTCATGCTCGACATCGCGAGTTGGCGCCGTCGTCGGCGCGACGAACTGGCCGCCCTCGGTCAGAAGGTCGCCCAGCGCGTGCTCGAGACGGGCACGCGTGAGCAACTGGCCCCGATGACACCGTTCGAACGCAAGATCGTCCACGACGCGGTGGCCGCGGTCGCGGGAGTGCGCAGCGAGAGCGAGGGGCAGGAGCCGTCGCGCCGAGTCGTCGTGCTCGTCGAGAAGTAGACCGGGCTCGCACGAGTTACACCGATGTAGTTCCGGCGCACCGCTAGAAGCTCGGGAGGATGTTTCACGTGAAACGCGTCGAGCTGGCGGGAGCGCCAGCGGCTGCCCGCAAGGTGTTCGGCGATCGGTTAGATCTCGCCGTCCGGTACGCCGAGTTGCTGGCGACCGCCGGGGTCGAACGCGGACTCATCGGTCCTCGGGAAGTCGACCGACTCTGGGACCGGCACCTGTTGAACAGCGCGGCGGTCGAGGAACTGATCGAGGAGGAGGCACGCGTGCTCGACGTTGGCAGCGGCGCCGGCCTGCCCGGCATCCCACTCGCTCTGGCGCGACCCGACTTGCTTGTCACGCTCCTCGAGCCGATGCTGCGGCGGACGATATTTCTGACGGAAGTCATCGACACGCTGGGGATCGGGGTCAAGGTGGTCCGCGGGCGGGCAGAAGATCCAGCGGTCCGACAGCGGCTTGGCAGCGTGGACGTGGTGGTGTGTCGAGCAGTTGCCGGCTTGGACAAGTTGGCGGAGTGGACTCTGCCGATGCTCGACGCAGGTGGCCACTTGCTCGCCGTCAAGGGCGAGCGAGCCGACGAAGAAGTTGTAGAGAACCGGCGTGTGATGGAGTCGTTGGGCGCCAAGGCTGTAAGGGTGGTGAGATGTGGCGGGGACTATTTAGATCCGCCGGGCACCGTAGTGGTCGCGGAGCGGGCGAGCACCGTGCCGCCACAGTCCTTGCCGAGGCGGGCGCGGAGCGGGAGGCGATCGTGACATCGGAGACATCGGCCGACCAGAACACGTCGGCGCCGGATGTTTCACGTGAAACCGAAACCGGATGGGCGGGGGACTCGGCCGACACACCGATCGGCGCTGCCGCCGAGCGTGCGATGCGCGTGCTGCACACCACCCACCCCCGCCTTCCCCGTCCCGCCCGCAGGCGGGTCTTCACTGTCGCGAACCAGAAGGGCGGCGTCGGCAAGACGACGACCGCCGTGAACCTGGCCGCCGCGCTGGCGCTGCAGGGACTCAAGACGTTGGTGATCGATCTCGACCCGCAAGGCAACGCCAGCACCGCGCTAGGCATCGAACACCGGCACGCCGGTACACCGTCGTCGTACGAGGTACTCCTTGGCGAGATCCGCCTTGCCGACGCGCTTCGGAGAAGCCCGCACAGCGATTGGCTGTTCTGTGTGCCCGCCACGATCGACCTCGCCGGCGCCGAGATCGAGTTGGTCAGCATGGTGGCCCGCGAGAACCGGTTGCGTACCGCACTGGCCGACCTCGACAGCATGGACTTCGACTACGTCTTCATCGACTGCCCGCCGTCGCTGGGTCTGCTCACCATCAATGCGCTCGTAGCCGCTCCGGAGGTGCTGATCCCGATCCAATGCGAGTACTACGCGCTGGAGGGAGTGTCGCAACTGATGAACAACATCGAGATGGTCAAGGCCCATCTGAACCCTGCGCTCAACGTGTCGACCGTCGTCCTGACGATGTACGACGGCCGGACCAAGCTGGCCGACCAGGTGGCCGAAGAAGTGCGCCGCTACTTCGGCGACAAGGTGCTGCGGACGGTGATCCCGCGCAGCGTGAAGGTGTCCGAGGCGCCCGGCTACAGCATGACGATCATCGACTACGACCCCGGCTCGCGCGGCGCGATGAGCTACCTCGACGCGAGCCGCGAACTCGCTGAGCGGGGTGGACGGCCATGACCCCACGTTGTGTTGTGAAGAGGAGACACGGATGACACAAGCATCGCGCCGCAAAGGCGGGCTCGGCCGGGGCCTGGCGTCGCTGATCCCGACCGGCCCCTCGGAAAGTGGCGCAGCAGGTTTCGGTCCGCGGCTGGGGGATGCGGCGGCGGACGTCGTCTTGGGCGGCGCGCCGGCGGCCGATCTCGTCCCGGTCGGCGCCGTCTACCGCGAGATCGACCCGGCGCTGATCGTCCCCAACCCGCGGCAGCCCCGGCAGGTGTTCGACGAGGAGGCGCTTGCCGAGCTCGTGCATTCGATCCGCGAGTTCGGCCTGATGCAGCCGATCGTGGTGCGCTCGCCGGATTCCGCGGGCCGCTATCAGCTGGTGATGGGGGAGCGGCGCTGGCGCGCTGCCCAGGAAGCAGGTCTGGCGACGATTCCGGCGATCGTCCGCGAGACCAGCGACGACAACATGCTGCGCGACGCCCTCCTGGAGAACATCCATCGCGTGCAGCTGAACCCGTTGGAAGAAGCCGCGGCATACCAGCAGTTGCTCGAGGAGTTCGGCGTCACCCACGACGAGCTCGCCGCCCGGATCGGGCGGTCACGGCCACTCGTCACCAACATGATCCGGCTGCTTCGCCTGCCGATCGCCGTGCAGCGCCGAGTCGCCGCGGGGGTGCTGTCGGCCGGCCATGCCCGCGCGCTGCTGTCGCTGGAAGGCGGGCCGGAGGCACAAGAGGAGTTGGCAGCACGGATCGTCGCCGAGGGGCTGTCGGTGCGGGCTACCGAAGAGGCCGTCACGCTGGCCAACCGCGGCGACAGCACACCGCCGCCGGGCCACCGACGCAAGCCGATCCAGATGCCCGGCCTGCAGGACGTCGCCGAGCGGCTGTCGGGCACGTTCGACACCCGGGTGACGGTGAGCCTGGGCAAACGCAAGGGCAAGATCGTCGTCGAGTTCGGCTCGGTCGAGGACCTGCAGCGAATTGTGAGCCTGATGGACGGCGCACAGGGCTGATTTCGCGCGCCCGCTGACACCAACCCGATACGTCACTGTGACGGCATCCTGACCGGTTTGCGACCCGCAGGTGATCTTGGAACGAAAGATCGTGCGTCTCAGGGTATTTCACGCCGACCCAGGAGACCGAGAATGCAAGACGGCCGAAACTGGCCTATCACGCTCACCCTCTCCTATTCTGGAGGCGCTGCCTTGGGCAGTCGCACCCCATGGAGGCCCGAGAGCGTAGTGTCCGCCCGAATCACGCCACTGCGGCTCGAATGTTTCGAGCAGCTGCCCAAGCATGCCCGCCGCTGCGTGTTCTGGGAGGTCGACCCGACGGTTCTCGGCCGCGACGATCACTTCGCCGACCCGGAGTTCGAGAAGGAAGCGTGGCTCTCGATGGTCATGCTCGAGTGGGGTGAATGCGGTCAGCTGGCAGTTCCCGTGAGCGGCAACCGCGACGACGAGGGCGATGGCGAGGGCGATGGCGAGGACCAGCGGGACGCCCCCTGCGTCGGGTATGCCCTCTATGCGCCGCCGGGTGCCGTGCCTCGAGCCGGCGTGTTTCCCACCGGCCCGGTCAGCCCGGACGCCGTGCTGCTGACGTCGATGGGTGTCGAGCCCGGTCATCCCGAGGCACTGGCCCACAGCCTCATCGCACAGGCGGTCGCCGACCTGATACGACGCGGAGTGCGCGCCCTGGAAGCCTTCGGCCGCACAGCCGAGGCCGACGAGCTGGTCGACCACCGCACAGCCCCGCCGGATGTCCGGTCGGTGGTGCAACCGTTCGGCGACTGTTCGTTCGACCAGTGCATGATCGGCGCTGACTTCCTGCAGGACGTGGGGTTCACGGTCGTCGCGCCGCACCGCTACTTCCCGCGGCTGCGCCTGGAGCTGAACCAGGGCCTGGGCTGGAAGGCCGAAGTGGAGGCCGCGCTCGATCGGCTGCTGCAAAGCGCGCAGATGCAGCCGGTGGGAGCCGGCGCCGGCCGCGTGGACGCTACCGGCTGAGCCGGCCAGCCTGCTCCACGGACAACTCGTGCGCCAGCAACTCGGCGAACGTGAAAGTGCCTGTGGGACGGTCATTTTTGCCGAGAAGATACAACCGCTTGACCGCTGCCAGGATTCCCTCCGCGATCGAATCGCGGGTCTGGGTGGTCACCAGCATCGCGCGGTCGCGCGGGTTGGTGATGTAGCCGATGTCGACCTGCACGGTCGGCATGCGGGTGAGGCGAAGCAGGTCCCAGGTGCGCCCATGTGTGCGGCAGTCCTGTAATCCGGTGCGCGCCACGACTTCTCGCTGAATGAAGTCCGCGAGGTTGCGCCCGATGGTCGACACCGAGCCGTGCGAGTTGCCGAAGTGAAACGATGCGACGCCGTTGGGCAGCGGACTCGGCTGGGTGGCGCAGCGCAGGCTGATCATCAAGTCGGCGCCGACGGTGTTGGCGGTCGCGGCGCGTTCGGCATCAGAGGGGCTGCGGTTGGCCGGCCGGGACAAGAACGTCTCCATCCCGATGGCCGTCATCCGGCCTTCCAGCCGAGAAGCCAAGTCCCACAAGATGTCCGACTCGCTGATCGGCCCGGACGGGCCTTGCGTGATGATCCCGTGGTCCTCACCGCCGCGGCCCGGGTCGATGATGATGCGCTTACCGGAAAGCCGCGGGCCCGATCGGCGCACCAACTCCTCCTCGCGAATCGCATGCGGGGAGCCGCCCGTCACCCGGGAGCCGAGAAAATACAAGGAGCGCAACGTTTCCGGACCGCAGATGCCGTCGGGCGCCAGCCCGTATTCGCGTTGGTAGGACATCAGCGCGTTGTGGGTGTGCAGTCCGAAGTGTCCGTCGACCAGACCGGTGTAGAAGCCGAGATCCTGCAGCCGGGCCTGAAGCGAGGCGACGTCGTCGCCGTACATCGGTGCACCGAACTGGTGGTGCAGGATGCGTGCGCCGAGGCGGTACGACGCCTCTTTCAGCGCGCGGTAGGTGGCTTCGCCCACCACGCCGTCGACGAGCAGGCCGCGGTGCTGCTGGAAGGCGCGCACCGCCTGGTCGAGTCCTGCGTCGAACATTTCCGGGACCGAGTGCTTGCCGGTAGTCAGGTCCGCGTCGGGATGATCCAGCCACCCCAGTGATGCCAAGGCGGTGCGGATCTCGCTGACCGCACTGCCGCGGTCACCACGGCGCAGAGTCGACATGTAGGGGGCCTTTCGGTCACGGTCGCCGAGGCTGACATCGGCGAGGCGCGGGCCGTTCGCGCTGGACATCGGGATCGACGATCGCACGACAAGCTAAACGTATTGTCGCAGACGATTCCCCGAATCGAGAAAACCCCAGGCGTCGGCGGCCTGTCGGGTCAGATGTCGTCGGCAAGCTCGCGCAGCAGCGCCGCCTTGCTCTTGGCACCGACGATTCGCTTCACCGGCTCGCCGTCCTTGAACAGGATCATCGTCGGAATCGAGATGACCTGGAAGTCGCGTGCCGTGGCCGGGTTCGCGTCGATGTCGATCTTGGCGACGGTGAGCGCGCCGGCCTTCTCGGCGGCGATCTCCTCCAGCACCGGCGCGACCATCCGGCACGGCGAGCACCAGGTCGCCCAGAAGTCGACGAGGACTGGCTGCTCGTTGGCGAGCACGTCCTGCGCGAACGAGTCGTCGGTGACGGCGATGGTGGCGGTGTTGTCGCTCACAGCGGCGCTCCTATCAAGTTGTCGGCGGTGTCGGCATGGGTGGTCTCGGCCAGCCAGCGCTCGGCATCGATGGCGGCAGAACAGCCGCTACCTGCGGCAGTCACGGCCTGGCGGTAGGTGCGGTCGACGAGGTCACCGGCGGCGAACACCCCGTCGATCGAGGTGTACGTGGTGCGGCCCTGAACCAGCACGTAACCGTCGTGGTCGACGTCCACCTGTTCCCGGACGAGCTCGGAACGCGGGTCGTGGCCGATGGCGACGAAGACCCCGGTGACGTCGAGGGTGCTCTCCTGCCCGTTGAGGGAGTTGTGCAGGCGCAACCCGGTGACGCTGTCGGTCCCCAGGACTTCGCTCACAACGGTGTTGGTGAGGAACCGGATCTTGTCGTTCTCCTCTGCCCGCTTGAGCATGATCTTGCTCGCGCGGAACTCGTCGCGGCGGTGCACGACGGTGACGCTGCGGGCGAACCGGGTGAGGAACGTCGCCTCCTCCATCGCCGAGTCGCCGCCGCCGATCACCGCGATGTCCTGGTCGCGGAAGAAGAAGCCGTCGCAGGTGGCGCACGAGCTGACGCCGCGGCCGAGCAGTTCCTGCTCGCCGGGCACGCGAAGATAGCGCGGGGCAGCGCCCATCGCGAGAATGACCGCCCGCGCCTTGTGGGTTTCGTCGCCGACGGTGACGGTCTTGACCGCGCCCTGCAGCGACACCGCGTCGACGTCCTCCATCCGCAGGTCGGCGCCGAACCGCAGGGCCTGCTCACGCATCTCGTCCATGAGCTCCGGGCCGGTGATGCCGGCGCGGAAACCGGGATAGTTCTCCACTTCGGTGGTGGTCATCAGCGCGCCGCCGAACTGGCTGCCTTCGAACACCAACGGGGACAACTGTGCTCGCGCGGAGTAGATCGCCGCGGTGTAGCCGGCCGGTCCCGAGCCGATGATGATCACATCGTGGACGGTGGGGGAGGACGTCATACCAGCCTTCCTGCTGTGTACCGCGAGTCGATCGTTGCAACACCAAGGGTATGTCGCGCTGTTCCCGGTCAGCTCGATGGCCGGGGGATCCGGGTGTCGGCCAGCAACCCGGTGTCGGCGGCGTTGCAGTTCGGTCGCACCGCCAGCGCGGCGACGGTGTCGGGTGTGTCGCCGACAAGCACGAGTACCACTGCCGGCACGCCGTTGATGTCGACCTGCCGGGCCCCGAGCACAGAATCCGGGCCCGGATAGCCCAGCGCGCTCAGACATGAGGCCCGCCGCCGCGCCTCGGCCAGCGGGCCGAAGTCGGGAGGGCGGCCGATCAGCCCGATGATCTCGTCGTCCGACAGCGGCACCGTCACCTCAGGTGGGTCGGCGGTCAGGTGCTGAGCCGACGGCATCGATGAGGGCGAGCCGGAGCGCAGCAGCATGACGGTTCCGATCCCGGCCGCTGCCAGCGCCGCTGTCACGCCGACCGCGGCACCGACGCGGACCGCTCGACGCCGTCGGACAGGTGGTGCGGACCGCAGCGCGGTCACGACGCGCTCGGTGACTGAAGTTGGCACGTCTGGAGCCGACGCATCGTGGCCCAGCTGCGCCAGCTCGGCTCGGACCCGCTCGATCGCCGGGCCGTCGACGCCAGATGGTCGCTCGGTGCTGGATTTTCGCTCGGACGAGCCTCGCTCAGTCTCCACCAACCCGTTTCTACCCGGCCGCTTCGCTTTCCGCGTCCCGGTCGAAATACCGCAACATCAGCGCAAGCCGCGCCCGCGCCCGCGCGCAGCGGCTCTTCACCGTGCCCTGCGGGATTCCGAGCAGCCGTGCGGCATCGGCGACGGAGTAGCCCTGCATGTCGACGGCGACGACGGCGGCCCGCTGATCGACGGGCAGACGCATCAGCGCCCGCTGCACCATGACCGCGGTGTCCGACCGCGACGTCGAGTCGCTTACCGGGTAGACGTCGTCTTCGATGCAGACGGTCAGGTGAGTCTTGTTGCGCCGCAATCTGTCCAAGCATGCGTTGACGACGATGCGGTATAGCCAGCTGCTCACCGCGGCGTCGTTGCGGAACGACGAAGCGCTGCGGTGTGCGGAGAGCATCGCGTCCTGCAACGCGTCGGCGGCGTCTTCACCGGTGCGACTGGTGAGGCGCGCGAGGCGGTACAGCTGGCGCTGGTGACGCAGGAACAATTCCTGGAAGGCGTACCGGTCACCGGCGACGTGCGCCGCGAGCAACTCCGCGTCGGAACGCTGTCCTGACCCCCCGAAGGACCCCACAGCCGAACCCTAAGCGGGCTCAGGCAGGGCCTCCGACGCCAACTGGCGAAGTGTTGTCGATCGCAACAACCGCGTGCCCATCCACGGTTAGCCAACGCACCCGTCTACGCATGTCATGCCAGCAAGCATGTTCGCCACCCCCACGGATCGAGCGGCCAAACATCATCGGTGGGATTACTCGGGATGGATCGCGGAAGGCTATGAGGCGGCTACGAGCGCGACCTCGTAGACGTCCGACTGGTTCTTGCCGTTGGTGGTGCCGAGCGTCGAAATCCACACCAGCACATAGGACGTCGGTGAGGACATCGTCACCGGTATCCGGTTGGGGCCCGGCTGTACCGCGGTGGGCTCCGTCAGCGCCGTCGTGTCCTCGAGGCGGCTGGGCGAGGCGGTGGTGGCCGACCGAATCTGAATCTTGGTGCCGGTGCTCGACACGTTGACGTCCACCGCGCTGAGCTTCGTCGGCGCGGGCAACTCCAGCATCAGGCCGACGCCGTTCTTGAAATTCGGGAACGGCGAATTGTCGGTGTAGACGTCGGTGGCCCACGGGGTGGAGGTGCTGCCGTCGATGGCCAGCCGGGCGTCGTCGGGATTGTCGGCGCCGCCTTCGGGCGAAAACACTGTGGCGCCAACGGGTTTCACAAAGGTGCCAGTACCCGGCTCCGGCAGGCTGCTGGTGGGGTTCAGGCCGAGCTGGTCCTCGGTGCTCGAGTAGTCGCCCCCGATGCCGTTGAACAACGCTGCGGCCAGAAGCGTCGCCACGACCACGACCGCACCGACCACGCCCAACCCGATGAGCAGGCTCTTGCGGCGGCGGGCCCGCTCGTCCTCGTCCAAGTCGGCCCAGCCGCGGAAACCCGTACTCCGGGGCCGCGACGAAGGTGCGGGAGGTTCGTCGACCGGTGCGATCAAGTCGGTGCGGTCGGCCTCCGCGGTGGCCTGCTGCAGGAGGTGCGCAAGCGTTGCGGCGCTGGTGATTCCGCCGTTCACCTGGACGGAGCGCAACGCGGCGGCGGAAATCTGGAACGGGATCTCACGGTTGAGAGCCTTGGGCTCCACCGGACTTCCGGCTGGATCGAGGTCCGCCGGCGCCAGCCCGCTGGGCACTCCGCTCTCCGGCAACGGCCACCGGTTGACCAGCAATGCGTAGAGGGCGGCACCGATGCCGCGCAAGTCAGCCGCGGGGGTGGCGTCGGGCATGGTCGCGGGGAAGGCCAACGCCACGTCTCCTTCGATGCTGACCCGCACCCGGCTCGGGTGATCGATCGACAGCGCGACGCCCGCCCGGTGTGCGGCCTCGGCGGCCGCCGCCAGCGACTGCATCGCCCGGGCACCGCCGATCGGCGACGGCGAGGTGTCGGCGACCTCTTGAAGCGAGCCGCCGCGGATCCACTCCGACACCACCAGGCCACCGGTACGGGTACGGGCGACGTCGAGCACGCGCGCGATGCCGGGCATGCTGATCCGGCTCAGCCGCAGCGTGCGGGCGAGAATGTCGCCCACGGCATCGAGCGGCAGCTTGCCCTCGGGATCGACGAAGGTCAGCGCCACCTGCCGGTCGAGCGCGGTGTCCAAGGCCTGCCAGAACTGCAGGTTGTCCGGTCCGCCGTGGAAGACCAGTAGCCGGTAGCGGCCGTCGGCGATGCTGGCGCCCGGGATGAGGTGGGGTTCCTGCTCCGACCGTGACGAGTCGGCGGTGTCGCGGGGGGCGGCGATTCCCATCGATTCACGGGTGGGATCGCCGGCGAAGTCGCCCGGGGAACGGCCGGCGCGGCGGATGGCTGCGGTCTCGGGGTCGGCGTCTTCTGCGGCCACGTCCGGCTGGAAGTCGTCGGCGGGCGGCCTCGTCAGCCGGGCGGTCGCGTCGGAACCGCCTGCGGTCTCGTTGCTCACCGCCATCCCCTCCCGCGCGTCGGGTCGCGGCCTCTGCGCGAACGAAAGCCTCTGTTCAGGGTACGTGACGGAGGTATCCGGCCGGGGCCGGTACGAAACCGGAATTGCCTCGGATGAGACTTTTCCAAGCCGGCGCCGGACGGCGGCCAGCGCTGCGTGGGCTTCGCCGACGCCGGCGCCCAACAGCACCGCAGCCACGATCGGCAGCATGATCAGGCCCAGCAGCAACAGGCGCAGCAGCGACCCGGCCCCGCCGCCGTTCTCGGTCAGCGCCTCGAAGTGCAGCAACCGGTCCGCAACGTAGGCGACGAGTCCCGCCGACAATGACGCGGCGATGGTGACGAGCACAGTGCGCACGACCTCCGCGTCGAACAGCCCCCCGCCGGGCGGGTTGAGCGCAGGACGCAGCAACAGATAGCCGGCGATGGCCCCGGCGAGGAAACCGAGCCCGTTGGCCAGGCCGAGGTAGCCGGCGACCATCTCGGGGTTGCTGATCACGTGATGCTCGGCGAGTTGCTGCACCGCCAGCGAGGCCGCGACCTTGACCGCGGTGATCACGACGATGATCGCGATCGGCGTCCACGGCTGCTGGCGCGCGTAGAACACCCGCAGTTGCAGCAGCACCATCGCGTACGGGATCAGCGTGAACGCGGACAGCGCGATGGCGCTGCCGAGGTAGCCGGCGTCGACGGAACCGAACCTGCCGTACGCGAACAGGGCCGAGCCGATCGCCGCCCCACCGACCGTCATGAACGCGACGGTGGGGATCAGCGTCACCATCGTCAGCCGGGTGGCGAGCGCCAAATCGTCCAGCACAGCGGGGATGTCGTCGGAGGCGGCGTTACGGGACAGCCGCGGCATGACGACGGTCAGTATCGTCACTCCGATCATGCCGAACGGCAACATCAACACCAGCCAGGTGTAGTTGTAGATCGCGGGCCCGGAAGCCGCTGCCCAGCTTGCGATTCGGGTTCCGATGACCAAGCCCAGCTGGCTGATCAACACGTACAGAACCATCGCGGCGGCCATGGTGCCGAACTGCTTGAGCCGGTCGTCGATACCCCACAGCGGGCGCAGGCTGATCCGTTCGCGCTTGATCGCGATCAGCAGTACCAGGCTCTGCGCAACCACCCCGAGCGTCGTCCCGATGCCCAGAACCAGAAGCTTGGTGTTGCCGGGCTCCACCGAAAGCTCGCCCGGGACAACCACATACAGGCCGAGGGTGGCGATCGCGACGATGTTGTTGACCACCGGCGCCCATGCGGGTGGCCCGAAGACGTTGCGGGTGTTCAGGATTGCCATGAACACTGAGGACAACCCGTAGAAAAGCACTTGAGGCAGAAGCAGATACGCGAACGCGACGGTCAGCGGCTTGTCCACCTGGGGGTCACTGCCCAGCATCAACCGGACCAGGAGCGGCGCGGCCGCGACGGACAGCGCAGTCGTCACGAGCAGCAGAGTGGTGGCCAGCGTGACCAGCCTGCGCACGAACGCGGCGCCGCCGTCGGCGTCGTCACGTTCCGCGCGGGCGAGCACCGGCACGAAGATCGCGGTGAACGTTGCTTCCAGCACGAGCGCGGCGACGAGGTTGGGCAGCTGGTTGGCCACCGAGAACGCACTGGACAGCGCCGCCCCGAGGATCGCCGCGAGCAGCACGATCCTGGTGAAGCCGGTGAGGCGGCTGACCAAGGTCGCGAACGCCATTCCCCAGGACCGCGACACCACCGCTGCGTCGGTGAGCTCGGGTCGGGCAGGTGGGACGCGCTCTGGGGGTTGCGCCGGAGGCCGCCGGCTGCTGGTGGTCACTGGAGATCCGGGCGGTCGAGATCGGCCGGATCGGGCTGGCCGCGGAACCGGTGCCACAGCCGACGTCCCGCCAAGAACACCAGCACCGCCGCGGCGGTCATAGTGATGGCGAACAGCACCTTGCCGTATGCGTTGGAGTGCACCGACAGCCGGACCGGCTCACCCAGCGCCAGCCCGTCGGGGGTGCGCAGCGTCACGTCCACTGCCACACGCTGGGTGAAATGCACCTCGATAGGTACCCGCACCGGCAGATATCCAGGTGGCAACTCCTGCACGCCGATGTCCGTCACCGTCATCCCGGGCGGGGCGTCCACCTGCAGCCGGACCTTGATCGGCACGGCGAGGTCGTTGCGCAGCGCCAGCGGCAGCGGACTGTGCTCCGTGGCCAGCGTGTAGGAGCCGCCGGGGTTGACGATCGTGACGGCGCCGAACATGTCGTCGACCGTGTCGTGGACGGCCGCGATCCGCCGCTGCGCCTCATTGTTTCGGCTGTGCGGCGGATACGCCTGGCTCAGTGCGCGCAGCATGTCTTCCCGCAGCGGCGCGGTGTACTGCGTGCCCGTCAGCCCGGTGCGCGTGTCGGTCGTCAGCGCGGCGGTCAACCCCCACAACCGGCCGATCTGGTCGTGCATTTCGGCGAGCACTGCCTTGTCGACGTGGCGGAGATCCGGCTCGCCCGGCGCTTGCGGGCTGGGCACTGCGGTTGACTCGGCGTCACCGATGACTGCTGCCAGCGGCCGCGGCACCGCCAAACCGGCGTGGATCGCAGTGGCGAACGCGGTCAGGATCGCCTGTGCGTCGTCCGCCTGCAGATCCCAGAACAGCGGCGGCATCAGAATCTGGCTGCGGGGCGCGGTGTCGGGGTTCAGGCCGAGCCACAGCATTGCGCCGAGAGCGTCCTGGCGGCGGGCGGTGGCCGAGTCGTGCGCGTAGGGCACGACCAGCGAGTGGTCCAGGTACGACGGCGAGGCCGGAGTCCGTCCGGCGGCCGCGAGCGCGGCCCCGACCGTGGGATCGAACGGAGCGGTCACCAGTTGTGGCGAGAGCCGGTGCGGGTCGACGTTGGCCGGTTGGAGTTTGCCGTCGACCTCGTCCTGGGCCGTGCAGTCGGCGGCGGCGATCGCCACCGTCGGCCCTTGCGCGCTGAGCAGGTCGGCAGCTGCGGCGGTCAGAGACCCGTCGCCCAGCAGCGTGGCCCCGCGCGTCGACGTCACACCCAGGATCTGGTCGACGACGTCACCGGCGCCACTGGTGGCGATGCCCGCCAGCCCCGGGTCGCCGACTCGGTGCAGTGCGTCGAGGTCGGCTTGCGCATAAGGGGTAGACGCCACGCACATCCGGCGGGCGAGTGCGCGCAGCCGGTCGAGCCAGGCCACCGCGGCGGCCTGCCCGGCACCGGGGTGGGTGGCCGAGTTCCGGTCGGCGGGATCGTCGGACACGACGTAACCGGCGGTCATCGCGTTGACGGTCACCAGCAGGTCGGGGTCGATGGCCAGGCACACCGCGCCGCTGACGCGGCCACCCGGGTCGATCGTCGGCCCGGTGGCGAAATCCGCGGCCGCCAACAACGTGTCGAGCCGGCCACCCGGCGCGAGCGAGACCGCCAGCTCGTCGTCGACCAGTCGCACCGGTGTGACGCCGCCCGGTGCCCCGGCCGCCAACCGCGGCCGGTCCGCCAACGGCCACAGCATCGTGACGAGGGTGGGCTTGGAGGTGTCGGGCGCCATGACGCTGGTCAACGCGTCGGCCGCATCGACCGAAGCGTCAGCCGGCACGCCCAGCACCGGCAGCAGGAACCGGGCGTCGTCGAGGCGCGCGGGCTCGCCGTAGTCGGGTGTGCCGTTGACGTTGACCAGCAGCGGGTACACCCCGGGCTCGTTGATGCCGAGCGACGGCGCGGACGTCGACCGCACCGGATACGACAACGTGAACGTTCCGGACTGGCCTCGCTGCAGTTCGGGCGCCAGCGGGACGAAATCACCCACGGGCCGGTACTCGTCGGTGGCGCCGTCCAGACTTGTGCGCAGACCCTGCGGGGAGATGATCTCCGCGGCCTGCTCCAGCCGGACCACGACGTCGCGCACCGGCCGGTCGCCGACGTTGGTCACGGTCCCGTTGACGGTGACGGCGGCGTCCCCGGCGGTGGTGATCATCTCGGGGGTGACGCGGTCGATGCTCACTTGCAGGAAGCTCGCCTCGCCGGGTTCACCCGCCGCGGCCCGGGGGCCGATGCCGACCAGCACGGGCACCGCGACGATCATGGTCGCGGCGAGCACCCGCAGTGCTGTGGCTGCGGTGGACCGCAGGAATGCGCGGCGCCGCCGATGTGTCACTGCTGCTGCCTGTAACCGTTCGTCCGGCCGCCACTGGGCTCGTCGGAACGACGCCGGCGGGTGCGCGAGTGCGTCTGGCGCCGTTGCCAGGGCGTGCTTTGAGGCAGGGGCGGCAACGCGTCGAGGCCCTCGGCGTGCAGGGTCTGGATCAGTTCGCCGGCCACCTCAGCGAGCCGGCGTTCGTCGGCGTATGCCAGCCGGGACGGCAGCTCGTCCAGGGGTACCCAGGCCACCTCGGTGACTTCGAGGTCGGTGTCGGACAGCTCCCCTCCGGAGAACCGCAATAGATAGTGGTGCACGGTCTTGTGCACGCGGCGCCCCTCGGTGACGAACCAGTAGTCGATGCTGCCCAGCACTGCGAGCACGTCGCCCTGGATGCCGGTCTCCTCGGCGACCTCGCGGATCGCGGTCTGTTCGGCTGTTTCGCCGAGTTCGATGTGGCCTTTCGGCAGCGACCACAACATGCGGCCGCGGCGGTCGATCCGGCCGATCAACGCCGCCATGTGGCTGCCCCGGGGATCGTCCAGGCCGTCGACCACCAACCCGCCGGCCGAGGTCTCGTGCACGGTGCGTAGCCGGTCCGGCGGGCGGCGCCCGCGGTTGGCCGCTTCGTTATCGGCGGGGGGATTCCTGGCTATGGGATCGAGTGCAGCGGAGGCGCGCTTGCCACGGCGCCGACCCCGGCGCCGTCGCGGTCTTGCCTGTTCGCCGTCCGACACCCAAGCGATAGTAGCTGGCATGGCTTTTCACTCTGGCCCCACGCGCCGGTGCGCGGGTGAGCCACACTGCGCATTAGGGTAGTCGAACGTGCCCGAGACCGCTTCCGATGCCGAGCTGCTCGCCGCAGCCGCGGTCGCGTTGAACCGGCACGCCGACATCCTGCGGGGCCTCGGTGCGGTGGTCGCCGACGCGGGCCGCGAACTGTATCTGGTCGGCGGCAGCGTACGCGACGCGATCATGGGGCGGCTGGGCGCCGACCTGGATTTCGCCACCGACTCGCCGCCCGAAGAGATGCAACGGATTCTGACCGGCTGGGCCGAAGCATTGTGGGACACCGGGATTGCGTTCGGGACCGTCGGGGCCGCCAAGGACGGGCACCGCCTGGAGATCACCACTTACCGCTCCGACACCTACGACCAGGTGTCGCGCAACCCGGAGGTGCGGCTCGGCACCAGCCTCGAGGGCGACCTGGCGCGCCGCGACTTCACCGCCAACGCGATGGCCGTGCGCATCACTGCCGACGGGCCGGCGGAATTCGTCGACCCGCTCGGCGGGCTGGCCGCGATACGTCAGCGGATGCTGGACACCCCGGCCGCGCCCGAGCTGTCGTTCGGTGACGACCCGCTGCGGATGCTGCGGGCCGCGCGGTTCGTGTCCCAACTCGGGTTCTCGGTAGCGCCGAGGGTGCGGACCGCGATCGAGCAGATGGCGCCGCAGCTGGGCCGCATCACGGCCGAACGCGTGGCCGCCGAACTCGACAAGATGATGCTGGGCGACGACCCGGTGGCCGGCGTCGAGCTGATGGTGAACACCGGCATGGGCGACGTGGTGCTGCCGGAGATCGGGGCGATGCGGCTGACCATCGACGAGCACCACCAGCACAAGGACGTGTACCGGCATTCACTGACGGTGCTGGCGCAGGCCGTCGCGCTCGAGGATGAAGGCGGCCCGGACCTGGTGCTGCGGTGGGCCGCGCTGCTGCACGACATCGGCAAGCCCGCCACCCGCCGCCACGAAGCCGACGGGGGAGTCAGCTTCCACCACCACGAGGTGGTCGGCGCGAAGATGACCCGCAAGCGGATGCGGGCGTTGAAGTACTCCAAGCAGATGGTCGACGACGTCTCGCAGCTGGTGTACCTGCATCTGCGGTTCCACGGCTACGGCGACGGTCGGTGGACCGACTCGGCGGTGCGGCGCTACGTCGCCGACGCGGGGCCGCTGCTGGAACGCTTGCACAAGCTGGTCCGGGCCGACTGCACCACGCGCAACCGGCGCCGAGCCGAGCGGTTGCAGGCCAACTACGACGACCTGGAACGGCGCATCGCAGAGCTCGCGGCGAAAGAGGACCTGCAGCGTGTGCGGCCCGACCTCGACGGCAACGAGATCATGCAGCTGCTCGGCATACCGGCGGGCCCTCAGGTGGGGGAGGCGTGGCGGCACCTGAAGGAACTCCGCCTCGAGCGGGGGCCGCTTACCAAGGAGGAAGCGACGGCCGAGCTGCTGGCATGGTGGAACGCCCGCAGCTAGGACGGCGTCGAAACCGGGCATGGAGTACTGCTTCGGTGCGGACGGTTCGGCGACGATGTGGGTCGGCACACCGGACCTCGACCTCGACG
This sequence comes from uncultured Actinomycetota bacterium, assembly GCA_963775205.1. Classification (GTDB taxonomy): domain Bacteria; phylum Actinomycetota; class Actinomycetes; order Mycobacteriales; family Mycobacteriaceae; genus Mycobacterium. Next base: position 30,872 of record CAVZHV010000008.1, read on the forward strand.
GGGACGGCGAGCTGGACGCGCTGCGGCTCGATTTCGACGGGGACGGCTTGCTCGACGACGCGATCGGCGACTTTGACGGCGACGGTCTCGCCGATCACGCCGCGCTCGACTTCGACGACGACGGCGTGGCGGAAAGGTTCTTCACGGACGACGGGTCCGGCACCTGGGCGGTCGCGGCCGGCCGTCCCGTGCCCGGGGAGGTGCCGGCCGGCGAGGCAATGCGGTGGTTCGGGCTCGACGGTGCCGAGCACACCGGCGGCCCGCTCGTCGACTTCGACGCGGACGGGCAGGCAGACGACCAGCTGATCGACAGCGACGGCAACGGCCTGGCCGACCGGGCATTGTGCGGCATGCCGTCGGGCGCCCTCGGCTATGTCGATGTGGACGGCGACGGACGATGGGACGTGGAGTTGGCCGACACCGACGGCGACGGTGCCGCCGACACGGCGAAGGAGCTGTAACGCTCCCCGGGCCCCTTCGGCCTCCGCGACATCTAAACCATGGCGGCGACACGCCGGTGACGGCCGCCAACGTTTATGTCTCGGCGCAGGGCGGGGCGACTGTCTAGCGCCCGGGCCCTGGCGGCCCCGCGAAAGCCTGCGCGATGGTCAGCCAGCGCTGCGCGCCGTCGCCGGTGGCCTCGATGTCGAGCGCCGCGAGCGGCCGCCGCTGCGTGACGAGGTAGCAGAAGTCCAGCGCCGAGCCCGTGACACGCTGCGCGGCGTCCTCGGGACCCCATGCCCACGTCCAGCCGTCGGGGGCGCGTAGTTCGACGCGAAACGGCTCGGCCGGCACGGGCAGCCCGTGGACCGCGAAGGCGAAATCGCGGGTGCGCACGCCGAGGTGTGCGATCGAGCGCAGCCGCTCGCCGGCCGCTCGCTGTACACCCAGCGCGTCGGCGACGTCGAGCCCATGCGCCCATGTCTCCATCAGCCTGGCGGTGGCCATCGACGCCGCGCTCATCGGCGGCCCGAACCAAGCCAGCTTCCGCTGCGGCGGCACCTCCAACAACGCCGCGTGCAGTCGGTGGCGGGTTTCGCGCCAGTCCGCGAGCAGATCGGCGATCGGGCGCCGGGCCTCGTCGTCGGCCGCTCTGTCGACGAACCCGGTCGCATCCGTGGCGGCTGCCGCGAGCAGCTCATCGAACGCCGGCTCGTCGGTGACGGAGGTCAGCGCCACCCGATCGGTCCACAGCAGATGGCCGATCTGGTGGGCGATCGTCCACCCCGGCGCGGGTGTCGGCTCCCGCCAACGGTTTTCGGGCAGGGGTGCGACCAGCGCATCCAACTCGTCGCTTTCGGCGCGCAGATCGTCGACGATCGGACCGGCATCGGCCATGCCGGCAACCCTAGCCTCTGTGCCCGGCCGGTCCGCGCCGGCCGACCGCGGTGTGCACCACCAGGCCGGCCAGGTAGATGCCAACACCGGTCAATGCCAGTGCCGGGGAGTGGCCGTCGGCGGGGATCACCGCCGCGGTCACCGCCGTCGCGCCGACGAACGACAGCCAGAAGAGTGAGTCCTGCACCGCGAACACGTGGCCGCGCCGCGGATCGTCGACGTCGATCTGCATCGCGTTGTCGGCGCACAGCTTGACCACCTGCCCGGCTGCGCCCAACAGGAACGCGCACACGATGATCACCGGCAGCAACAGAGCCGAGGCGACCAGTTGCACGGCGGCGGCCGCGACCAGGGCGGCGTTGGCGGCGGCGAATCGACCGGCCCGCCGCACGATCGCCGGCGTCAGCAGGGTGGCGATGAACGAACCCGTGCCGGTGGCCGCGGCGAACAGAACGGCGATGCCCAAACCGGCGACCACCCGCGCCTCGGTGTGCCGCACCAGCACCAGCATCAGCATGCTGTTGACGCCGAACACGACCCGGTGTGCAGCGAGCCCGGAAAGGGTGGCCGCCACACTGGGCGCGCCGGCGACCGTCCGCCATCCGTTCAGCCAGCCGGTTGCGACCGCATACACCGCAGACCCGTGGATCGCGCCGGCCGTGTTGTCGGGGCCCAGACTGTGGGGCGTGAACCGCAATGCCAGCAGCAGAGCAATGAGCACGGGCACCACGACGATGAAAATGATTGTGGCAGAACCGGTGTCGTTGGCGCCGAACAGCCAGCGGGGTAACAGCATGAAGTTGGCACCGAGGAACGCCGAGACGGCGCCGACGGCGGCCGCGAGCGCGTTCATGCTCACCACTTCGTCGCGGGGCACCACGTGGGGAAGCGATGCCGACAGACCAGAAGAGACGAAGCGGCTGACGCCGTTGACAAGAAGCGCGCCCGCAAGCACCACCCGCCCGTCCGCGCTGACGGCCAACAGCGTGCCGACGCCGGCGATCAGCACGATCCGTGCTGCGTTGGCGCCGACCAGCACATACCGGCGGTCCCAGCGGTCCATCAGCGCTCCGGCGAACGGACCGACGAGCGAGTAGGGCAGGAACAGGACCGCGAACGAGCCGGCGATCGCCCAGGGCGTCGCGGCGCGGTCGGGATTGAACAGGATGGCACCCGCCAACCCGGCCAGGAAGAGACCGTCGCCGAACTGGCTGGCGATCCGCACCGCCAGCAGGCGGCCGAACGCGGGCAAGGCGCGTATCGATCGCCACAGCGCGGCCGGTGCGCGCACGTCAACCACCGAAGTCACTCCCTGCCGCCCGCCACCGGAGAGCGACGAGCAACTTAGGGTACAAATATCCGGATCGTCCAGTCGGCGATCGCCCCAATTGCCCTGCGCTGGTGACATGATGGTGACGTGGCCCACTCAGAAGATCCGGAGGACGGCACCGACTTCGACGCCCCGACCGCACACCGGGTGCGCTCGGGGACTCTGCTGTTGGCCAACACCGATCTGCTGGAGCCGACGTTTCGGCGCAGCGTGATCTACGTCGTGGAGCACAACGACGGCGGCACCCTCGGAGTGGTGCTCAACCGGCCCAGCGAAACCGCGGTGTACAACGTGCTTCCGCAGTGGGCGAAGCTCACCGCGAAACCGAAGACGATGTTCATCGGCGGGCCGGTGAAACGTGACGCCGCGCTGTGCCTGGGAACTCTGCGGGTGGGGGTGACCTGTGACGGTGTGGCCGGGCTGCGCCATGTTCAGGGCCGCATGGTGATGGTCGACCTCGACGCCGATCCTGACTCGATAGCCCCCATGGTCGAGGGGGTGCGGATCTTCGCCGGGTACTCGGGCTGGACGATCGGCCAGCTGGAAGGTGAGATCGAGCGCGACGACTGGATCGTGTTGTCCGCGTTGCCTTCTGACGTGCTCGTCGAGCCCCGGGCCGACCTTTGGGCGAGGGTGCTGCGCCGTCAGCCGTTGCCGTTGTCGCTGTTGGCCACGCACCCGGTCGACATCAGCCGCAACTAGAAGCCCGAACCGCCTGCACGGCAACAGAATTCGTCACCGGCACGACAGGGTGCAGGCTGCGCAGCGCATTTCCCCGGAGCCTTCACAGGGCTTCGAGTCGCGCGCCGGCCCCGCATGCATGTAGCGGGCGCCCTGCCACGCCCCCGCGGCGACTGTGCCCAGCGCGCCGGCGATGCACAACGCCAACAACCCGACCGACGGTTGGCCCGACAGCGCGACCACTCCGCCGGCGGCCAGCATCACCGCGGCCGCGAGTTGGGTCGGTGCGACCGCCCGCAGCACCTGTTCTGCGCTATTGGCCGGCGCGGTCCGGGCCAGCGCCCGCACACCAGACGCCACGAACACCGCGGCTGCGGTCAGGCACAGCACCCCCGCGACGAGCATGGGGACACCATACGAGAGCCCGGACGCTCCCGCAGACCGGGCCTACTGCGGGCGGGGCGCCGGCTGGGCCGGCACCGCCGGGGCCGCGGGCGGCGGCAAGGCCGGGGTGGCGGGTGCCACCCGGAACCCGTTGACGATCGCGTCCGCGGCGTCGGCTGCGCTGGGCGCTCCCTGGCTGCTGGCCATCGACGTCACCGACAACGACACCAGGTACTTGTCGGGACCGGCCGGCACGATGACGTGCCGCCGCGACGTGTTCAGCGTCATGTCGTTCTGCCGGTAGGTGCCCTCGATGATCGACGACGGGAAACCGTTGAAGTCGGTCAGCGAGGCGTCGGTGGTTTGCCAGGCGAACAGCGACTGGCTGTCGACGAACCCGTGGGTGATCGCCTCCTTCGGGTCGAAGTCGCCGACGAGCTTGTAGACGACCACTTGAGCATTTGGCGTGTACAGGTCGGCGCTGGTGCGGTTGGCGATCACCGCGAAGGCGTCGGGGACGTTCGGGTCGGGCACCTGTGTCCATCCCGGCGGCATGGGCAAGGTGATGTTGAAGGCCTGAAAGCCTTGGGCGCGTTGCGGTTCCAGCGCGACGTTCTTGGTCTTGAAGTAGTCGGTGATCGTGCCCGACGTGGCCGGAACGAGGGTGGGGGTGACCGGCGCCGCCACGGTCGGCGCCACCGGCGCCACCCCCGACTGCGGCACCAGCGAGGCGCTCGGCGCCGCCGCAACGGGTGCGCGGCCCGGGACGGCTTGCGGCGCTGCGACGCCGGGTGCGGTGGCGGCTTGCGGGGCTACCAGCGGCGAGCCGGCACCGGGTGCGACGGTGACCGTCTGGGTGACCGTAACGGGTGCCGGCACAGGCGGCGGCATCGGCTCTGCGACGGCGTTGGGACTTGCGAAGAAGATGACTCCGGCGATCACCGCCGCTGACCCGCCCACCATCGCGAGCGAGCCCCTGGCTTGCGCGCTCATACCGATGCGTCCTCCTCTCCCGCTCCGGGGAACCTCGCGACCGTAACAACAGTCACTCTGGTATCACCAGGGCTGGAACCGAGCTCTGACCGGTCCGCAACTCAACCGAGACCTGCCCGCTGACTAACCTGTTGGGGTGACCGACTCCCCGACCGCCGGAGCCGCCAGCGCCGACGCCGACGTGCCGAAGTTTCGCTACACCGCGGAGCTCGCCGGCGAACTCGAGCGCTTCTGGCAGCAGCGCTGGGCGGAAGCGGGGACGTTCAACGTGCCTAACCCGGTCGGGTCGCTGGCACCGGAAGACCCGGCGGCCGTTCCGGACGACAAGATGTTCGTCCAGGACATGTTCCCGTACCCGTCCGGGGAGGGACTGCACGTCGGCCATCCGCTGGGCTACATCGCGACCGATGTCTACGCGCGCTATTTCCGGATGACCGGCCGCAATGTGTTGCACGCGTTGGGCTTCGACGCGTTTGGGCTGCCCGCCGAGCAGTACGCGATCCAGACCGGCACGCACCCGCGCACCCGCACGGAAGCCAACATCGTCAACTTCCGCCGTCAGCTGGGCCGCCTCGGGTTCGGCCACGACTCTCGGCGCAGCTTCTCCACGACCGATCCCGAGTTCTACAAGTGGACTCAATGGATCTTCTTGCAGATCTACAACGCCTGGTACGACGACGACGCGGACCGGGCGCGGCCGATCACGGAGCTGGTCGCCGACTTCGACTCCGGCGTAAGGGCATTGGACGACGGCCGCCGATGGGCAGAGCTGTCCGAAGGCGAGCGGGCGGACGTCATCGACTCGTACCGATTGGTGTACCACGCCGACTCGCTGGTGAACTGGTGCCCCGGCCTGGGCACCGTGCTGGCCAACGAAGAGGTGACCGCCGAGGGGCGCAGCGAGCGCGGCAACTTCCCGGTCTTCCGGAAGCGGTTGCGGCAGTGGATGATGCGGATCACCGCCTACGCTGACCGGTTGCTCGACGACCTCGACACGCTGGACTGGCCGGAGAAGGTCAAGACCATGCAGCGCAACTGGATCGGCCGCTCCACCGGCGCGTCGGCATTGTTCGCCGCCGCCGCAGCAGACGGTTCGTCGGTGGACATCGAGGTCTTCACCACCCGTCCGGACACCCTGTTCGGCGCCACCTACATGGTGCTCGCACCCGAACATCCGCTTGTCGACGCGCTCACCGCCGCCGACTGGCCCGGTGCCGTCGACCCGCGGCTGGACGTACGGTGGGTCGACGCCGGCCGAGGCGGTCGCTGCGTACCGGCGCGCGATCGCGGCCAAGTCGGACCTGGAACGCCAGGAGAACAAGACCAAAACCGGTGTTTTCCTTGGCGCGTACGCAACCAATCCGGCCAACGGAGAGTCCATTCCCGTCTTCATCGCCGACTACGTCCTCGTCGGTTACGGCACCGGCGCAATCATGGCGGTGCCCGGACACGACCAGCGGGACTGGGAGTTCGCTACCGAGTTCGGGCTGCCGATCGTGGAAGTGATTGCGGGCGGCGATGTTTCGCGCGAGGCCTATACCGGCGACGGGCCGGCCGTGAACTCGGCGTATCTGAACGGGCTGGACGTGGAGGCGGCCAAGGAGACGATCACGGCGCGGCTGGAAGCCGACGGCCGGGGGCGGGCCCGCGTCGAGTTCAAACTCCGGGACTGGCTGTTTGCGCGCCAAAGGTACTGGGGTGAGCCGTTTCCGATCGTGTACGACGAGGACGGCCAGCCGCATGCGCTGCCCGAATCGGAGCTTCCGGTGGTGTTGCCCGACATCCCCGACTACTCACCGGTGCTGTTCGACCCCGACGACGCCGACAGCGAGCCCTCACCGCCGCTGGGCAAAGCCACCGACTGGGTGCACGTCGAACTGGATCTCGGCGACGGGCCCAAGACCTACACCCGCGACACCAATGTGATGCCGCAATGGGCCGGCAGCTCCTGGTATGAGCTGCGCTACACCGACCCGCACAACTCGGAACGGTTCTGCGCCAAGGAGAACGAGGCGTACTGGATGGGACCGCGCCCGGCCGAGCACGGCCCTGACGATCCCGGCGGTGTCGACCTCTACGTCGGCGGCGTCGAACATGCGGTGCTGCACCTGCTGTATTCACGCTTCTGGCACAAGGTGCTCTACGACCTGGGGCACGTCAGCTCACGGGAACCGTACCGGCGACTGGTCAACCAGGGTTACATCCAGGCGTTCGCCTACACCGACTCTCGCGGTGCCTACGTGCCGGCAGCCGAGGTCGTCGAACGCGACGGCCGGTTCCTCTACCACGGGCCCGACGGTGAGATCGAGGTGTCGCAAGAGTTCGGCAAGATTGGCAAGAGCCTGAAGAACTCGATCTCCCCGGACGAGATCTGCGACGACTACGGCGCCGACACACTGCGGGTCTACGAGATGTCGATGGGTCCGCTCGAGGCGTCACGGCCCTGGGCCACAAAGGATGTGGTCGGCGCCTACCGGTTTCTGCAGCGGGTGTGGCGGTTGGTGGTCGACGAGCAGACCGGTGAGCCGCGTGCCTCCGAAGACACGCTCGACGACGAGACGTTGCGGGTGCTGCATCGCACGGTCGCCGGCGTCGCCGACGACTACGCGGGGCTGCGCAACAACACCGCGGTGGCCAAGCTGATCGAGTACACGAATCACCTGACCAAGCAGGCGATCACCTCACGCGATGCGGTGGAGCCGCTGGTGCTGATGCTCGCGCCGGTCGCCCCGCACCTTGCCGAGGAGATGTGGCGGCGGCTGGGCCACGACCGCTCGCTCGCACATGGACCGTTCCCGCGTGCCGATGAGCGCTATCTCGTCGAGGACACGGTCGAATACCCCGTGCAGGTGAACGGCAAAGTGCGCAGCCGGATCTCGGTGGCCGCCGACGCGGGCGCAGACGTGCTCGAGGCTGCTGCGCTGGCCGACGAGAAGGTGGCGGCGTTTCTCGCCGGTGCGACACCGAGGAAAGTGATCGTCGTGCCCGGCCGGTTGGTGAACCTCGTCGTGTAGCACGCCGTGACTGCTGGCAGATCGTCGATTCAGCGAAAACGCGATCTCCCCGCAGTTTCGACGGGAGACTCAGCCGCGGTGTCGCAGGATGATCTCGTGCACATGCCCGTCCGGTGGGGTGGCGACGATGCCGGCGATCGCGCGGGCTACCGTCTCCGGGCGCAGGTAATTCGCCGAGTCGTAGTCGCCGCCCTCGAATTCGCGTAGCGTGCGCTGCATTTCGGTCCCTATGCGGCCGGGGTGCACCGACGTGACGCGCAATGCCGGCTCCTCTGCGCGCAGTGAGTCGGCGAACGCGCGCAACGCGAACTTGCTGGCCGAGTACGACGCCATGCCCGCCAGAACATGCAGTCCCGCACCGGAATTCACGAAGATCACTTGGCCCTGCGCCTGGCGAAGCGCCGGCAGCACCGCCTGTGTGAGCGCGACTGCGCCGATCACGTTGACCTCGAAGGTCGTTCGCCAGTCGTCGATACGGGACTCTGCCAGGACATCCGGGAACGCAACCCCGGCGTTGTGCACCAGCACGTCGAGGTCGTCGACGACATCAGAGGCTGCGGCCAGTGCGTCGGTGTCGGTCATGTCCAGGGGCAACACCGTGGCGCCGAGACGGGCGGCCACATCGTCGAGGCGGTTCGACGGGCGGCCGGCGAGCAACAAGGCGTGGGTCGGCGCGAGCGCCTCGGCGATGGCCGAACCGAGCCCACCACCGGCACCGGTGATCATCGCAACAGCTTTTCTTGCTCCTCGCGTCCGCTGGTCTTTTTCTGCTCCTCGCGTCCGCTGGTCTTTTTCTGCTCCTCGCGTCCGCATCGCCATGCGGCCACCCTATCGACGCCGCATGATAGATCCGATGGCACCGGACCCCAGCTTCTCGCCGACCCAGCTCGCCGCGCGTGCGGCGTATCTGCTGCGCGGCAATGACCTGGGCGCGATGACGACGGCCGCTCCGCTGTTGTATCCGCACATGTGGAGCTGGGACGCAGCGTTCGTCGCCGTGGGACTGGCGCCGCTTTCCGTCGAACGCGCGGTCGTCGAACTGGACACGCTGCTGTCGGCGCAGTGGGCGAACGGGATGGTCCCGCACATCGTCTTCGCCAACAACGTCGACGGCTACTTTCCCGGGCCGGGCCGCTGGGCGTGTTCGGCGCTCGCCGCCGACGCCCCGCAACACCACCACACGTCGGGCATCACCCAGCCGCCGGTGCATGCGATCGCCGTCGAGCGCATCCTCGACCACGCCCGCAGGCGGGGGCGCTCGACCCGGCAGGTCGCCGAGGCGTTCCTCGACCGGCGGTGGGCCGACCTGGTCCGCTGGCACCGATGGCTCGCCGAGGCACGCGACCAGCGGGGCCGCGGCCGCATCACGCTGTACCACGGCTGGGAATCCGGCATGGACAACTCGCCGCGGTGGGACGCGGCGTACGCCAACGTGGTGCCCGGTGTGGTGCCCGAATACCAGCGCAAAGACAACATGATCGTGATGGACCCGTCGCAGCGGCCCAGCGACGGGGAGTACGACCGCTATCTGTGGCTGCTCGAAGAGATGAAGACCGCGCGCTATGACGACGAACTGCTGCCGAAGGTGATGAGCTTCGTCGTCGAGGACGTCTTCGTCTCGGCGATCTTCTCGGTGGCCTGCGAAGTGCTGGCCAACATCGGTGAGGATTACAGCCGCCCGCATGCCGACGTCCGCGACCTGTATTCGTGGGCAGACCGGTTCCGCACCGGCGTCGTGCAAACCACTGACGAAAGAACCGGCGCCGCAAAAGATTTCGACGTGCGCGCCGAGAAGTGGATCGCCACCGAGACCGTGGCGCAGTTCGCGCCGCTGCTGTGTGGCGGGCTGCCGCACGAGCGCGAGCGCGCGTTGCTGCGCCTGCTGGAGGGGCCGCGGTTCTGCGGGCATCCGGACCTGCGGTACGCGCTGATCCCGTCGACGTCACCGGTGTCGCGGGACTTCCGGCCGCGGGAGTACTGGCGCGGCCCGGTCTGGCCGGTGATGACGTGGCTGTTCTCCTGGGCGTTCGCGCGACGCGGCTGGGCGGAACGTTCCCGCACGCTCAGCCGCGAGGGATTGCGTCAGGCCAGCGACGGCACGTTCGCCGAGTACTACGAGCCGTTCACCGGCGAGCCGCTGGGCAGCATGCAACAGTCGTGGACCGCGGCTGCGGTGCTCGACTGGCTGGGTTAGCTGCCAGCAGACTGGCCGGCCAACCGCTCCAGCGGCAGCAGCGCCTTGGCAAGGGTTTCGCGGTCGTCGTCGGAGAGCCCGGCCAGCATCTCGGCCAGTGCCGCACGCCGGTTGGCCAGTGACTCACGGTGAACTGCGAGCCCCTTGTCTGTGATGTCGACCAGCACCGCGCGAAGATCGGATTGGTCCTTGGACCGCTTCACCAGGCCCAGCTTCTCCAGCCGGCGGATGGCGACAGTGGTGGTGGGTGTGCGCACCCGCTCATGGGCGGCCAGCTCGGTCATCCGGATGGGGCCGCGGTCGATGCAGAGTCAGGAGGATCGAGAGCTGCGCCAGCGTCAGGTCGCCGGTGGCGACACGGCTGGTGTCACCGCGGCGTAGCACGGAGACCAGCTTCGAGAGCACCCGGTGCAGGCCCTCGGCCAGCTCGGTGACCTCCTTCGTCTCCACCATAATTCGCCAGTCTAACCTGTCGTGGCCTGCCAGGAACGAATCCGGGAATTTTCCCGACGTCACAGCACTTCCGACAAAAATCGCTGCAGGCGTTCGGTTTCGGCGGCGTCGAAAATCCGCTCCGGAGGGCCGGATTCCACAACTCGGCCATGGTCCATGAACACGACGGTGTCCGAGGCCGACCGGGCGAATCCCATCTCGTGGGTGACGACGATCATCGTCATCCCTTCGGCACCAAGGTCGGCGATCAACGCGAGAATGCCCTTGACCAGTTCTGGGTCGAGCGCCGAGGTCGCTTCGTCGAAGAACATCACCTGCGGCGCCATCGCCAGTGCCCTCGCGATGGCGACCCGCTGCTGCTGGCCGCCCGAGAGGGTGGCGGGGCGCGCATCGGCCTTGTGCCGCAACCCAACTCGGTCCAACTGAGCCAGTGCCAGCTCGCGGGCGGCCGCGGCTGACAACCGCTTGAGCTTGCGCGGCGCAAGCATCACGTTGTCGATCACGCTGCGGTGGGGGAACAGGTTGAAGTTCTGGAACACCATGCCGATCCGCTGTCGCAGCTCGTCGGGATTGTCGTTGAGCACCGAGCGGCCGTCCAGCAGGATGTCGCCCCGGTCCGGTTCGTAGAGCCGGTTGAGCGTGCGCAGCAGCGTCGACTTGCCCGACCCGGACGGTCCGATGACCGCCACGGTGCTGCCTGCCGCTGCGTCGATGTCGACGCCGCGCAGCACCGCGTTCTGGCCGAACGACAGGTGAATATCGGTGGCAGACAAGGCGACCGGTTCGAAGCTCGGCACCGCTACACCATCTCCTGCGAGACCGCCAGCGGATCTTCCGGCTCCTGCACGGCCCGGCCCTGGCGCAGCCGCGCGTCGATGTAGTTCACCAGGTGGGTCAGCGGAATGGTCAGTGCCAGATAGAACAAGCCGGCCGCCACCAGCGGCGACAGGTTGCCGGTCTGCGCGTTGAGGTCCCGGCCGACCTGGAAGAGCTCGCGCTGCCCGGCGATCAGCCCGAGGAAGTACACCAGCGCCGACGCCTTCAGCAGCGAGATGAACTGGTTGACCAGCGCCGGCAGTACCCGCCGAATGCCTTGCGGCACAACCACCAACCGCATCGACCGACGGTAGCTGAACCCCAGCGCGCGGGCGGCCTCCAGCTGCCCGGACTCGACGCTCTGGATACCCGACCGGAAGATTTCGCCGACATAGGCCGCGGCCATCAACCCGAGCGCGGCGATGCCGAGCGGGTACGGGTTGTTACCGGTCAAACCGCCGACCACCGGACCGACGCCGAGGCCGATCAGCAAGATGATCACCACTTCCGGCAGGCCTCGGAACACGTCGGTGTACACCCGCGCGGGCCAGCGCAACCACCGCGCCCGGGAGATGCCGGCCACCGCCAGCACCATCCCCAGCACGACCCCGATGACGCTGGCGCTGACCGTCAGGATCAACGTGTTGGGCAGTCCGGTCGTGAACAGGTCGGGGATCGCCTGCTTGTACAGGCCCCAGTCGAAGAACGAGTCTTTGAGTTGGGACAGCGTGGATTTCGGTGCGGGCGCGGCGCTGGCGCGGGGGGCCTGGCTGGCCGCGATCGCGGCGAAGTCGGGCAGCACCGGTATCGGCGCGGACTTCGAGCCTGGCTTCCAGTCGGGCGGCAGAGCGCGCGGCACCCAGTCCGAATAGAGCCGCGCCCAGGTGCCGTCGGCGACGATCGCGTCCAGGCCCGAGTTCAACGCGTCGATCAGCGGCGTGTTCTCCTTGGCCACCGCCCAAGCCACGAAATTGTCCAAGCTGAAAGTGTTTTCGACGATCACGGCCTGGTCGCCGGGACGGACGGTACCCAGCGCCTGCTGTGACGGCGCCACCCACGCGTCGATCTGGCGTGTCTTGAGACTGCCGTACACCGTGTTGTAGTCGGGGAACTTCACCGGCTCCAAATGCAGGGTGTCGACGACGTAGGCCTCCTGCACGGTGCCCTGCACCACGCCGATGCGCTGACCCGCTGCCAACTTGTCGAAACCGGCGATCGGCGACCCCGGCGGGACCACCAGCGAGAAATAGCCGAAGTCGTACCCGTTGGTGAAGCCGACGGTCTTGCGGCGCGCGTCGGTGGTGGTGATCGACGAGGATCCGACGTCGAACCGCCGTGACGCGACTTGGGCCAGCAGGCCGGAGAAGTCGGTGCCGACGAACTGGACCCGCAGCCCGAGCTTGGCTGCGACAGCACGCAGCAACTCGTTGTCGAAACCGGTGAACTGCCCGGCGGAGTTGATGCAGACACTGGGCGGCGCATCCGACAGTGTGCCGACGACGAGCGTGCCGGGCGTGCCAAGGCCGAGTTCGGCCGGGTTCACGGCGGACAGGGGTTCGACGGTGGCGGTGGTGTACTTGTCCTCGCCCGGCCCTTTAGCGGCCTTCGCGAGGTTGGTGGGAAGCGAACTGGCGGACTGCACACCGGGCGGCGAGCATTGATCGGCCGCCGCGGCCGGTGCCGTCACGAGCCCGATGACGACGACCACGACCGCCAGCGCTGCGGCCTTGACCCGCAAGTTCACCAGTCGAACTTAGCCGCTAATCCGAATAGCGGTGCCAGGCGTAGATGTACATCGCCATCGCCACGACCAGCGCGATCAAAACCCACAGCACCAGGGCCTGGTCGATCCACGCGCCGGGCGGCGGTGCGCCCGGAAGGATGTTGCGCAGGGGGACGATCGCGAACAACATCGCGGCATACCAGGTCGAGAAGGGCGGCATAAACTTCTTTTTGCCGCGGACCATTTGGATCGCCACATACAGCGCCATCACCGGCAGGCTGATCAGCACCAGGCAAATTCCCAGATCGAAGAAGAGCGGACCTTGCGCCCGGGTCAGGGTGAGCGTCACGTTGTCGCCGTCAGGAGCAGACTGGGTGGCCTCCCCGCTGCGTCTGCTGGAGATGTCCCAACCGTCAAGCGAGCCTGTCACTTCCACGCGCGCCGGCAGGTACATGCGGTCGTCGCCGTCGCCGATGAGCACGTCGGCACTGATCTCGTCGGTGTTGTACGACTCGAACGGCCAGCGATCGGGGTGGCCGTTGGCGTCGATCGTGGTCTTGAACACCGCCGTCGTCGGCTTGCCCTGCGGATACTGCAGGTCGCCTTGTTGGTTCGGGGGGTACAGCCGCACGGCGATGTCGGTGTTGACGACGTCCAGGCGGGTGTCCATCAGGTCGTCCTCCGGCACCACGGCCACCTCGACGTCGAGGCGGTTGTGTCGTGTGTGAGCGCTATTGCGGAATCTAGGAAGACCGGCGGTCGCGCCACCGGCACAGTGCCTCGGCGGCGGTGAGGTCGTAGTCGGGGCCGTTGGCGCCGACGGTCAGAAACGTCACGCCCAGATCGGCCAGCGCGTCCGCCTCGCGCAGAAGCGCGTCGCCGCGGCCTTCGACGCCCGCCGAGCGTTCGATGGTGTCGGGGTCGCGGCTGACCGCTGCGCAGTGTTCGGCCAGGATCTCGGCCTTGCGCGGATACGTCTCACGAGTGACGAACCCGTGCCAGATGTCGGCGTGCTCGGCGACCAACCGCAGCGTCTTGCGCTCGCCCTGCCCGCCGATCAGGACCGGAATGTGGCGTGTGGGTAGGGGATTCAGCTTGGCGAACCGGTGGGTGATGCGCGGCAGCGCGGCGGCGAGGTCGTCCAGCCGGCTGCCGACGGTGCCGAACTCGTAGCCGTACTCGTCGTAGTCCTTCCGCTTCCAGCCCGAGCCGATCCCCAGAATGAGCCGGCCGCCACTGACATGGTCGACGGTGCGGGCCATGTCGGCGAGCAACTCCGGGTTGCGATACGAGTTGCAGGTCACCAGGGCGCCGATCTCGATGCGCGACGTTCTGCTCGGCCCAGGCGCCCAACATCGTCCAGCATTCGAAGTGCGGCCGTCCGGATCGCCGTAGAGGGGGTAGAAGTGGTCCCAGTTGAAGGCGACGTCGACGCCGATGTCCTCGCAGCGGCGGACGGCGTCACGGATGTCGGCGTAGTCCGGCGCGTGCTGGGGCTGCAGCTGGACGCCGATGCGTATCGGGAAGGGCATGCGGCTCACCGTATCGGGTGGCTCAGCGGCGACAGTTCTCGTACCGGTCGATCAGCGCCTGCTCGGCGGGCGACGGCCGGTAATCGCGCTTCAAGCAGCCACCGATCGACACGGTGACCGGGCCGGTGGCCTGGCCGTGAAATCCGATGTGCCCAGGTACTGGTTGGTGGCGGAGTACAGCACGGGTACGGGCAGCCGGGCGACGATCGGCAGGTGCTGCTGGCGAGCCGCAGCGCCAGCTCGGGATCGTCGGCTCCGGTCTTCTCGGAGACCCACAGCGGTCCGGTGACGGGGCTGTTGATCGTGAGGACCTCGGCGTGCGGGATCGACTGGTCGGCGTTGAGTGCCGTCCACAGCTCGATTCTTGCGGGTTCGGCAGGCGTCGGGAAGTGCGGATCTCCCGGTTGCTGCTTGCCGGCGCTGACGGTCCAGTCGCCGCCTGTGAGGTCGCCGAAGTCGGTGCCGAGCTTGCCGACGGCCGTGGTGACGGCGGTGTAGTCGGCGGTGTCTGGCAGCTGGATGGTGCCCGAACTCGATGCGGCCTTCGTGGTGGCGCGTAAGTCAACCGTGCTGCCGGGGATCAGCTGACGCAGCCGGACCCAACTGCGCGCCTGCGCGACTATCTGGTCGCGGTGCTCCACCGGGCGATCGCCGGTGCTCACCGTGAAGATGTTGTCGCCCCGGCGCACGTCGAGCGCAGCGGAGTAGCCGCCATAGTCGGGCAGGGCGTCGAGGTAGGCCGACGTGACCACGGCGACCTGGTCGGCGGAGATGTCGTCGGCCACCTCCACGTCGAGCTCGAAGTAGGCCGGCCCTCGCGCGACGTCGTCGTTGATGGTGTTGCCCGCCTGCGTCACGCCGGGCATGGCGCGGATCTGCGCGGTGAGATCGGCGAGTTGCGATCGGCGGTCCGGCGCGCCGGTGCAGGCCGTGGCGAACACCAGCAGCAGAGCGACAAGCGTGCGGACCCGCATCGGGCGGCTTCAGCCCGCCAGCACTTCGCGCACGATGTCGATGAGCGCGTGGGGTTGGTCGCTTTGGACCGAGTGACCGGAGTCCGCCACGACGTGCACGTCCGGAAACCCGGTGCGGTGCGGCGAATTCGGCGGCGTCGTCGTCGTTGACGAACGCCGAGTTGGCGCCGCGACCAGTGTGGTGGGCGTGCAGCGCGGGGACGTCGTCCCACAGGCCTTCGAATCCCTCGCCCTTGCGGAACGAGTCGTAGCGCCAGGTCCAGGTGCCGTCGTCGAGTTGCTTGGAGTTGTGGAACACACCGCGCCGCAACGATTTCGATCGCGATGCGGGGCGGCGGCGACGGTGACGTCGAGCATGGCGTCGAAGCTGCGAAGGTGCGGTCGCCCTGGACGAGCGCGACGGCGCCCATCTGCGCCTCGGTCATCTGCTCGTGGCGCTCCGGGCGCGGACGGGGTCACGTCGACCATGACCAGCTGCGCACGAGTCGGGCGCGCTGCACGGCCAGCCGCATCGCGGTCAGCCCACCCAGCGACATACCGACGAACAGGTCCGCGTCGGGGCCAGCTCACGCAGCACCGGCACGAGCGCACCGCGTTGAGCTGGGTCCGTAGTCGCCGTCCTCGCGCCAGGCCGAGCGGCCGTGGCCGGGCAGGTCGATCGCCAGCGCCGGCTCGCCGAGCCCGAGGATGACGGTGTCCAGGTGTGCGCGTTCTGGCCGCCGCCGTGCAGGAACACCACCCGCGGCGGTTCGGTGCCCCACTTGAGCGCTGAGATCGGACCCGACTCGATGCGTGGACAGGCGGCACCGGTCACGCCAGCTTGCTCGGCGTTCTCGTACAGAAGCGCGAACTCGTCGAGGTTCATTTTTCTCCGTTGACTCTGCATCCAGGGCGCAGAAGTCAGAGTAGATCGCGCCGTCAGTGCATACTCAGCGCTGGGAGATGAACTCCTCGAGCTTGGCACGGGCCACGTAGTCGGGCATCTGCTCCGGCGGGCTCTTCATCAGGTAGGCCGACGCCGGGATGATCGGGCCGCCCAGGACCGCGGTCCTTGGCGATCTTCGCCGCGCGCACCGCGTCGATGATCACGCCGGCCGAGTTCGGCGAGTCCCACACCTACGGTACTCCAGGTTGAGCGGCACGTCACCGAACGCCCGGCCTTCCAGCCGGACGTACGCCCACTTGCGGTCGTCGAGCCAGCCGACGTGGTCGGACGGGCCGATGTGGACGTTCTTGGTGTTGAACTCGCGCTGCAGGTTGGAGGTGACCGCCTGCGTCTTGGAGATCTTCTTGCGACTGGAGACGAAAGGCGCCCGCTTCCGCGTGTTCAGGAAGTCCATGTTGCCGCCGACGTTGAGCTGCATGGTGCGGTCGAGCTGCACGCCGCGGTCCTCGAACAGCTTGGCCAGCACGCGGTGCGTGATCGTGGCGCCCACCTGGCTCTTGATGTCGTCGCCGA
>CAVZHV010000009.1:0-839572 GCA_963775205.1 uncultured Actinomycetota bacterium
GTCGGAACCCATTTCTGCCTCGGTGCTGCGCTGGCTCGGCTGGAAGGGCGGATCGCGCTGGAAGAAATCCTGAGCCGCTTCCGTGACCGGGAGCCACGCTGTGTTGTTCACGTCCCTTGAATCTTCACGGTCAACACGGCGTTAGGGTGACGCCCATGATCCGGCGCCATAGCAGTCGGTGGGCTGCACTGCTGGTCGTGTTGGCTCTGGCCGCATGTCATTCGGCGAGCAGGACGAACCCAACCACCGACCAACCCGCGCCCACTGCGACGTCCGCGACAACTGCCCCGCTGGTCATGCGACCAGCTGCGCTGTTCTACACCAAGGCGGGGTCGTTGTACGTCAGCGAACCCGCCGGCACCCCCGGCCGCAAACTGACCGACGGACCTGCGGACACGCAGCCAGCGCCGTCTCCCGACCTCTCGCACGTGGCGTTCGTCCGCAAGACAACAGCCTCTGACTATGGCGGTGAGCTATGGGTGCTCGATCTTTCGCCGCAACTCGCACCCGTCGGGCCGCCCCGGCGGCTGGTGGACCCGGCCGCCCTTCCGTCGGGTTCCGGCCGCTCGCCCGCAATGGTCGTAAGTCCCCGGTGGTCGCCGACAGGACAACATGTGGCGTTCGTCGACAACAGGAACGATGGGATGGTCGACGGAGGCGTTCTGCTCGTTGCAGCCGCCGACACAGGTACGGTCGTGCCGGCACAACAGCCGCCGTTCGCCGATTCCGCCTTTGCGTGGGCGCCCGACGGCAGACACATCGCCTGGACGCAGGCGCGCAGCGACGTAAGTCCGGTGGCCATCAACGTCCTCGCGGTCGACGGCGCCTCCGCGCCTGTCGTGACGGATACGAACGCCTTCTCGGTGACCTATGGCAAGGACGGCCAGGCAATACTTTTCGCCAACGGTGACGCATCCGGTCCGGACTTCGCCGCAATCCCGTTCGCCGTCCGCACCGGCGGCATCTACTCCGTCGCAACCCCCGGCGGAGCCGACGCGAAGCCTCCCGCCCGCCCACTCCGCTGTTCACGACGCAGGGTTCGTACTACAGCGACATCGCCGCCTTGGACTCCGGCGGTGTGGCCTTCACCGCGCAAGGCGCCGACGGTTCGTCGAAGACGATCCAGGTTCTCGACGAGGGTTCGTCGCTGCCGCGCACGACGGTCACCGACGTCGCGGCCGCTGCTCAGGGACCGGCGTGGGGTGCCGGCGACTTCGTCGCCTATCTCGACACTTCCCCCGAAAGCTCGCTGGTGGTAACCGATCTCGACAACCGCAGTCCTAGACGGGTCGACACGGGCGTGGACACCTTTGCATGGGCGCCGCCGTCACGATAAGGCTTCTAGGTCTGCTGCGCCCGCACCCACTCGAACAGGCTGGCCGGATACGCCTGGCCCTGATATCCCACATACGCCACGCCGAGAAACTTGTCGGCGTCTCTCGTCCACGCGATCAGCGCCATCTCGGTCGGGTAGGAAGGTAGCTCGCGCGCCCACAGACGACAGACCCGTATCTCGTGCCGTCGGATTTCGTCAGTGGAACGGGATCAGACGACCGCATGCCGGGACACGCCGCAGTCGTCCAATCCGGACCACTTAAGGCGGCCGCGAATGCCTGGTACATCGCTTCGTCATCGCCGAACAGCGAGTAGGTTGCGGATGTCGGTCCGCCGGGCAGCGAGTTGGCCCGACAGCTCACAGCGGCAAGCGCCGTCGCGCGATCAGTCGCTTTGCACGCACCGCTGCTGTAGCCCGCCGGCAGCATGCCCATCAAGTCGTTCAGCGGGTCGGCGCTGGCTGGTGTAGCCGTACTCACGGCGGTCGCAACAACAGCGGCAACGATGCAGGCTAGGCGGATCATGAAGCCACGCTGGTCCTTTGAGGTGCTCCTCGGACAGGGACTTTGGACCTCAGTTCGCATACTGGTTCCTCCAGTCGGACGCGAACCCGACACTAGCGCAGTGTCGTAGTCGTCTAGGCAACGGATCGCCACGTCGGGCTCAGGCATCGGCCGGCTGGCGCTTATCCCATTGCAGCACAACGCCTTCGCCGCATTGACATGATTTCCTACCACTCCGGCTCGCCCCCATCCAGAACGCCGGCAGCGACAAACTTCGTCGAACAGGTCTGAACCTCCCGACGCGCCGGTGTTGTCGCCGGACGATCAACGGGCTGATGAACCGTCGCCCTCTCCTGGTGTGGATTCGACGGGCATCCGCTCTCGCAGGCTGTCGTAAATCGGATGCGACCTCACGAGGTAAGCGGCGAGCACTGCGGCAGCGGTGGCGGCCATCATCGGGACGGCCACCGACGTCGTGGCCGTCATCTCGATGACGAGGACCATCCCTGTCACGGGCGCGCGGACGGTTGCCCCGAAGAACGCCGCCATGCCGACGAGTGCCATCGGAACTGCCAACGACGTAGCGTCTGCTGGCCATACGGCGTTGAAGAATCCGACGAACAGCACTCCCCACAGAGCGCCGACCGCCAGCAGCGGTGCAAATAATCCGCCCGGCACGGCCGCAGAGTACGACAGCGGTCCGGCGAAGAACCGCACGGCAAGGTATCCGATCACGACTGTTAAAGCGATGTGATGTCCGCCGACGATCAGTTGTGTCATAGGGTCACCGCCACCCACCGCAAGCGGGTAGACGAACATCGCCAGCCCGATGACGGCGCCGATCAACGCTGCCTTCGCGAGTGTCGGAACTCGGCGCAGTGCGGCGACGTGGTCAAGGAACCACAGCACCAACCGGTTGTAGACCGCACCGAGACAGCCGGTCAGCAGGCCGAAGACAACGAAGAGCGGAAGCCACACGAGCGCCGGGGCCCGGGTTGGCTCGACGAGGAAGTCCGGGTGGTTTCCTAGGACGAGCCGAGAACAGCCGACCGCTGCTGCCGCGGCGAAGAGGGTCGCCAGCACGGTCTTCACCCGGAACGACCGCGTCACCTCTTCCAGCGTGAACAGAGTGCCACCGATCGGCGCATTGAAGGCGACCGCCAGGCCGGCGCCACCCAACGCCGTCTGCATCATTCTGACCTCGGACTCAGGAAGCCGGGCGCGCCGCGCCGTCTCGGCGCCGATCGCCGCACCCATGTGGACCGTCGGCCCCTCGCGCCCCAGCACGAGTCCCGAGCCGATCGCCAACGCGCCGCCGACGAACTTCGCCGGAAGTATGTGGATATGCGGGGGCCGCGCGTCGCCCCGAAAGACCGCCTCGACATGCTGGATGCCGCTTCCGGCGGCGAGCGGCTCCCACCGCACGATTAGAGCGGCAAGGCTTGCCCCTGCCGCGGCGGCGACCACGGGGACGAGCCAGCCGGGCCCGGGTAGCCGATGCGCCCAGTCGACGAGGTCTACACGCAAGTCATCCGCAGCCTGCAGGCACCAGCGGAAAGCACCGCCGACGAAACCGACGACCACACCGGCAATGGTCGCCGTCACGCAGACGAGTACCGACTTGTGCAGGAAATCGGCCGGCTCATCCGGACCTACCCCCTGTTCCGTCATAGCGCTGCGCGCGTCGTTCCGTCAGGTCCGTGATCGTCCCTGCCGCGAAAATGCACGAGCAGCTGTTCTCCTTCACCGCTGGATGGCCGGCCTACAGTCTCGCAGATCGGTTGCGGCGCGGTCGCAAACGCGACTCGACGCGCCGCCCGTATCGCAGGTGTCAGTGCGAGCGTCAGCTCATCCCGATACTCCCGCCGATATAGCGCGCACCGAGGCCGTTACGCAGCGGTTGTGAGGCTATGGCGTCGGATCGGCCAGCAGCGGAGCACAATCGACCGATCGCATCTCCATCATCAGCGCCATGTTGGCCTTCGGATCCACGGGCGCATCGATGATGTGCACGCCACCCTCGGCCGCCGCCGTGTCCAGCAGCTCACGGAACCGCGACGGGTCGTCGAGCCGGTGACCGATCGCGCCGTAACTGTGGGCGAAGTCAACGAAATTCGGGTTCGAGAAGCCCACTCCGTAGTTCTGGTAGCCATCGGCCTTCTGTTTCATTGCGATCATCCCGAGGCCGTTATCGTTGAACACGACGACGATGAGATCGAGTCCCAGACGCACGGCTGTCTCGATGTCTTGACTATTCATCGCGAATCCGCCGTCGCCGGTTAGCACCACAACCTTGCGCTCAGGGAAGACGAGCTTCGCCGCGATCGCCGCCGGCAGGCTGATCCCCATCGACCCCAGCGCGTGGTCGATGAGCATGGTGTTCGGTTGGCGGGCGCTGAAGTTCCTTGTGGCCCATATCATGTGGATGCCATTGTCGAGCGACATGATGTCCTCGTCGGCCATGAAGTCGCGCAGGGTGGCGATGAGGTAGCCCTGCTTGGCAGGGAACGAGACATCGCCGGCGGACCGTTTGACGCTGTACTGCATCGCCTTTGCCACTCTGAGAAACCCCGTGTGATCCCAGGCCGGGTTCGGCTGGAGCTGCTCGGTCAGCCGCCGCAATGAATCAGCCATGTCGCCGACGACCTGGGCTTGCGGGAAGTAGGAGTTGTCACCGCGGGCGGCGAAGGGATTGAGATGGATGAGCGTTCGCCCGTCGTCGGGCCGCATGAACAGCGTGGGTTTCTCCATGACGTCATGGCCGACGTTCAGGATCACATCCGAAGCCGCCACGGCGCAGTTCGGGTAATCGCCCGGCATGATCGAACATCCGAGGTAGCACGCGCTGTCCTCGTCGGCCACCCCTTTGCCCATCATGGTCGCGACAAAGGGAATCCGCGTCTTGGCGAGCAGCTCCCGCACCGCCGCGGCCACATCGGGGCGATTGGCGCGCGTGCCGCCACCGACCATGACCAGCGGCCGGCGTGCATTGCGAATCAGCTCGGCGGCACCAAGAATGGCCTGCTGCGTCGCGATGGGGGCATCGCCGTGCCGACACGGAACGAACGGACCCAGCTCGGTCTCTGTGGCCACATCCTCGGGCAGTTCCAGATGCGCGGGACCCTGCCGGTCGGCTAGCGCCGACATCATCGCCTGGCGCAGCAGCGACCCGGCCATCGGACCGGACGGGATCTTGGCCGCGAACTTGGTGATCGGGCGCATCACGTCGACCACGTCGACCAGCTGGTACTGGCCCATGCGGTTGTCGCGCACCCCCTTCTGGCCGGTGATGACCAGCATCGGCATCGCGGCAAGGTAGGCGTGCGCAACCGGTGTCGTCAGGTTCATCGCGCCGGCGCCGAGAGTCGACATGGCAACTGCGAGCTTGCCCGTCAGACGTCCATAGGCGGCCGCCGCGAACCCCGCCGCCTGTTCGTGGCGGAAGAGGACGAATGTGATGCGCCCGTCCTTGCGGAGTGCCTCCATGAAGTGGAGGTTCTCGTCGCCCGGAATGCCGAAGACATACTCGACGCCTTCAGCGGCAAGAGCGGCGACGATCTGCTCACTGGTGTTCGCCGGCGCGGTCATAGTTCACCGCTTCCCTGGCTGAGGACCGCGGCGGGATCCTCCGACTTCGCAGCCTCCTTTGCCTGGTCCATCTTCGCCATGACCATGCGCGCCTTGGCCAGGATCGCCTCGGCGTCGGCGCCGGGCATCACGACGGCCGCCGAGCCCTTGGCGAAGATGACATCGCCCGGAATCACCGTGACTCCGCCGACGGCGATCGGGACGTCGGCGAGGTAGGGCTGGATCTCGTTGCCGCCCCCTTGTACCGTCTCGCCACGGCAGTACGTCGCGAAGTTGTAGGTGTTCAGTTCCTCGAAGTCGCGGAGCATCCCATCGGCGAGAATGCCCGCCATGCCAAGATTCTCGACGCGGCTGAGCTTGGTGCCGCCGCCGAGTGACGTCTGGTGGTAGCCGTTCGATGCCATCACCAGCACCGCCCCGGCCGAATCGTGTCGGCCGACTGCGCGATAGATCGCCGGACCGAGGCTGTGTTTCTGCGGATCCATCAGGTCCTTGCGCACCGGCAGGAAGGAAATGGTCAGCGCGGGACCGACGAGCACCCGTGTCGGGTCTGGACTATCGAGTGCGATGATGTGGGCGCGATGGGCATACGTCATCATCATCGCGTCGACGACATCGGCGACGCCGAGGCCATCCACTAGCTCCGCCAGCTGCATGGATTCACCAAGACCTTTCTCTTCAGGACAGTCCCTTCCGCGCGGCGCCGGTTTCAGTCGGCATCAACCGCAACAAGAGGCTGACGACCGGGATCATTCGCCCCATCGCGTTCGGAACGAGGTTTTCCAGCGACGCCGCCACGGCAGCCCCCGTCGCCACGTCGGGCGGCTCCGTGTTGCCGAGCGCACCACCGACCGCGCGCCCGCGCCGCCTGCCGTCTTCGAGCACCGCATCGATGGCGGCCAACAGAGAACCGTCGTCGTGGAGAGGCTTCAATGCGAGGTAGTAGAGCGCCAAGAAACCTGGCCAATGCGCCAGGTTCTTGGCAGGCTGACTTGGATCTCACGCGCCGTGCCGTGTGCTCCGATCAGGTTCACGGTGCGCACCATCTCCGCGACGTGGGACGGCATCTGATCGAGATTCAACATTTTCGGGGCGGCTGCAGGCGCTGAAGTTCGGTGCGGTCGCGGTTGCATCGGCGGGGGCAGTGGGGGCACGTCGCCGTTCAATCGGGCAATGATCGCGGAAAACGAAACGATGTTCAGTGGATTGCCCCGGTCGTAGCCCACAAGCGCGGCGCGGATCGCGCTTTCGTCTTCGGCACCGATGCCGACGGAGCGCAAGGCTGCGACGCTGAGCTGGGGTACTGGCGGCAGGTTCTGGGCATCGCGCAGAGCGTCGGCTTCCGCATAGACCGCGCCGTTGGCGTACAGGGGTTTCATCGTCTCCCAGGTCCAGCGCAAGCCGTCCGGGATCGACGCCAGGTTGCGCCAGATCAGATTGACGAACGACATACCAAGGGTTTCGCGGATATCGGAATAGAGTTCGGCGATTTCGCCTTCCGCCTCGGCCTCGCCGACGCTTGGCACCGGATCCCCCGAAGACTGCATGACGGTCTCCCTGTCACAAACGGATCAGTCGGGCATGTGGTTGCGCATGTAGTCGATGGCCAACTTCATCGCTTCCGCCTTGACTTCGTTGCGTCTCATCATCGTCGCGTTCAGCTCGGCGATATTGACCGAATAGGGGTTGTCGCGGAGGAGCTTCGCCCCGAAGAGCAGGTTGACGGCAGCAAGCTCGGCATTCCGCCGCACGTACGGGGACAGCTCGCCACCGGCTTCGATATAGCTGGCGCCCGGTCCGGCATCGCCGACCCAGTAAACGTCGGTATTGGGCGGAACGGTTACGCCAAAATGCAAAAGGTTCGCGAAGGTATTCGCCACGCAGTCATGGCTGCCGTCCTCATTGCCGGTGACGACGCAGCCTGCGACGGAGCCGTAGAGCGGGAACTGCCCGGTGCGTTCACACATCACGGTCTTCGTGGTGCCGTCCAGGCGCTCGATCACCCGCTGCATTACCGATGAGCGCACGCCCATCCAGATCGGCATCGCCGGCACGATGATGTTGCAGCGCTTCACCTTTTCCAAGATCATCGGCCACTCATCACCTTCGCCCTCGTCATTTCCGATGCCCGGTTTGACGTTGTAGTCGACCACCCGGACGATCTCGGTTTCGATGTCCGGCTCGTGGGCCTTGAGCCGCTCGATGAGCAGATCGCAGAGCGCTTGGGTGTTAGAGACCTCCGGTGTGCTTTTCAGAGTGCAATTCAGAAAGAGCGCATAGAGCGGGCCATCGCTTTTCATCTCGTGGAATACAGAGGAAGCCACTCGCTTCTCCAATCGTCCCGATGATCGGCCCGTGTTGTGACAATGTGGCAACCGGTGAGGTTACTCGACCGCACGCGAGGAGTCGCTTGACTTGACGACATCGTTAGATTCGGTGTGCTTCAAGTTTTCTAACCCCGGTCGTGCCACAGCTGGAGTCGGTGGTTCGAAGCCGAACGCGGCTCAATTGGGCGACTTGGTCGCAGCGCAAGTGGAGTTAGCGGTCACCGAACGCGTAGCGCCCCGTGCTGAAGGAACTCCGAGACGACCCCATTGAACGAGTCCGGGTTCTCCAGGAACGGAAAATGGGTGCCTCCGTCCGGCCCCGTCACGCACGCAAAGCGTGCACCGGGAATTCGTCCACTGATCCATTCTTGCGACGCGATGGGAACGTTGGCCGAGTCGCCGGCGACGACAAGTGTCGGCAAATCGATGTGTGGCATGAGAGGGCGCCAGTCATGTGTCGCCACGTCGAAGATGAGGTCGGCGGCGTGGCGGCGATCGAACGTCAAACTCTGGTCAATGAGCCACGCCAATTGGTCGGGTGGAATACCTGGTGAGGTGACGTCGGTCAAGAAGCCGCCGCGGGGGTCTGCACCGTCGGTATCGCGCAGTGCATCTGTGAACTCGAATAGGCCGGGGGCCTCCATCGTCGCTCCGGCCTCGAGGGCCTGGGCGTCGGTCCACGCGGGATTCCTCAGGGCACAGGGCATTTGGTCGACGAGGATCAGCGACGCCAGCCGGTCGCGGCCGAACAGCTCGAGGTAGGACCAGATCACAGCGCAGCCCATCGAGTGGCCGAGCAGGTGCACTCCATTGAGGTCGCGGGACACAATGACATCCCTCAGATCGGCAGCGAGCCGGTGGATGTGGTAACCGGTCTCGGGCGCGGAGGAACGCCCGTGTCCACGATGGTCGATGGCCAACGTCCACCACGACTTCGACAAGCCGGTCAACTGATTCACAAAAGTCTCCGCCGACTGAGACCAACCGGGTAGCAACACCAAGGGCGAGCCTTCACCGGCTTCGAGGTGACGAATCACCGTGCCGTCAGCACAGACCATTTCGCCGACGGTCACCAGACGCCCCTGCTCGGAGGACCCCATGGTGGCTAGCCTAAGGTCAGCGAAGCGGATCGACCCGGGTCATTGGACTGGTTCCAGGCAGTACAGCGTCGGGAACCCGATGAAGAAAATGGGCCGGCGGCATCAAGACCTCTGCGGCCGTCCCCCCGGCAATACCGCCGAGGGTGGGGGAATGACCAGCGAGGCCGCCGCGCGACAAAGCCAATGGGGACCTCTCGGAGCTGATGCGAACAACGCGGCAGGTCCTTGATCAGCGCGTCAGAAACCGGGACGGTCTAGGCGTCCAACCAGTCCCAGGCCTGGTCGACATCCGCAAAATACTTCGCTTGCCGGGCATAGAACGGCGCGGCAAGTCGGGTCAGCCATTTTTCCCACTCGTGTTGGCCCACGAGTGCCATTCGTTCAATCAAGTTATGGTACGTCTTTCCGAACCGGAGGTCAGCGGCCCAGGCATCGACCTTCTCCCACCGGAAGTCGGTCAAGTCCAGCAGAAGGCGTACTGATCCGGATTCGTCGATGACCGTCTGAACTGCAGGTACCAGGGTGTCATAATCCTCGCGGGTGACATCCCCACTAACTTGGAAGCCGAGAACGTTTTCATGGCTACGGGGCAGCTTCTCGATCACACCGACCTCCTCGTTGGCTCGTTAACCCGTACCAGAATCTTCGCGCATCGGCATGCAGCGTGGGTGCGCTATTCCGCATCCCAGAACCCTCGGGTGGCGCAGCGGCCCAGCATCCAGCTTGTTCCATCTGATGCCCAACTTGATATGGCGATGTGTCCTCGATCGATCCGCTGACAGCGTCGTCGGCGGGCGTGGCCTAGGCGACCGCGATGATTTCCGGGAGCCGGTCGGTTTTATGCAAGTCTGCCGGACGCACGTGCTTGTCCCGCGTCCCGGGCCAGCCGTGCGACCCTTCCACCTCAGAGAGCGTCAGCGGTTTCTGGGACGACTTCATCGAAGCCCAGATTTTTCTGCTCTTGGAGAGCACCAACAGCACGCTCCGGACAAGCCTTCCCGGCGGGTCAAGCTAAACGTCCTCCCAGTGAAATTCCCTACGACCCCGCAACGTTTTCATCTGTCGAAGGGCCTGGCGTGCGGGGCTTCGCCGTCACGAGCCCGGTCCATGGCGGCGACGAACGTGATGAAGCATCGCAACTGCACTGAGGACATACCGGCCTGGCGAAGCCGGTCAGCGACGATCACCTCGGGCAGGCTTGCCCATCCAGGGTGCGGAGCGCCGGGCCGAGCGCCCAGATCGAGTTCGCCCCGATCGAATGCTGTCGTGATGGCGGTCACGGCTCGGCCGACCTCCGCTGGAGACGCGTCCTTCTCCGTAGGCCCAGCACCCCTGCCTGTCTCCCGACCCATTCGGCAACCTCGTCCCACGCGTTTGAGCGCCTGCCGCAACGCACTGAATAACGGTGACTCGACGAGACGCGTCTTCAAAATAGCCTCTGAAATGGGGCCGGGCGGAGCTCGAACCCGCGACCAACGGATTGTGAGTTCCTATCCAGTGCCCGGGCATGGAACTCGTGGGCAACTCGCTCACCCCTGAAGAACCGCGCAAGCGCGGCGAGGCACACGGCTAGCCGCGGCGATCAGTGCGCCGGTGAAACGTGGCCGGGGGGGTCGACGGTCAATCCCAGTATTGCTCGCTCGCCCTGGCCGCCACCGCCAGTAGGTCCGCTGCGCGCGACACCGCGCCACGCGCCTACAGCCGCGCTAAGCCGCAATAGTGCGCGCACGTCTCGGCCGGGGCGGATGTACTCCCCTCGCCCGCCGGCGGGCTGCTCCGGTGCTGCTCGCGGATTGACCGGATGACTCATTGCCCGGCCGACGTGATCACAACCTGACCCCGTCAAGTTCCTCAACAGGTCCACTGTCGAAGTTGTTGATCCAATACTGCATGCCGGTGGACTTCCCACGAAAGCCAGCCTGCTTGAGTCTCGTCAGCGGTGTATCAATCAATTGCCATTAGGCTTAACTCCTCAATCGCGGCGTGGGTTACTCATGTAGCGCCAGATCGAATGGTCCAGCGCGGCGGCAGGCATACCAAGATGTTTAGCCGCGGCCGTGACGAGATGGGTCACCGTTCGAGCATCAGACTTGCGACCGATCGCCCTCTCAACAAACCGCGTCACCAGCGTGTCTGGCTTAACGTAATCGTGCCCGACGAGTATCAGAAAATACTGCCAGGTGGCCGGGCCGAGCCCGCGCGTCCCGCAGTAGGCTTCGCGTTGCTCCGCAGAGTTGCGGTCGACACTTTCTGAGTGGGTAACGCCAACCCGAGCGAGCCTATCGGCAGCGGAGACAATCGCCTGAGCCTTCGATACGCCACCAGTCTTCTGACGGTTGGCCAGTACTTGTTCGAGCCACGCGACATCGACGTTGGCAAGCGCTTCCAGGTCGTCCCAACTTTCGCGCCCCGATTCGGCCTTGTACCGCTTGATCGCACCGCGGACACCGGTGTCTGCTGATACTCCGTAGCGCGCGCGTATCGAGAGCACTGTGTCAATCAGTGCCAACTCGACATTGCCCGGCCAACCGCCTGGCACGTCAAACATCTCGGTGAGGGTCGCCCGAATATGCGACAACACCCGGTCGAGGTCGTCGTCAACATCCCCCACTTGACATCCCCTCCCGACGCTGAACGGTTCGGGCGAAGGTTACCGGGGCCTGCCGAAAACCCGCATTCATCCAGGCGGCCGCTGCAAGTTAGCTACGCGCCCACAGCGTCGCCCGCCCGCGTACACGCCGCGTACACGAAGGGTCCTTCACCGATCGTCGGCCATACGCTCAGCGTCACCTAGCAGCGCTTTCCCAGTGCCCCCAGTGGGACTCGAACCCACACTGGACGGATTTTAAGTCCGCTGCCTCTGCCAATTGGGCTATGGGGGCTGTGCAGGCACGAAGCCTAACTGGTCGGCGCTGTCGGATGCTGCGACGCAGCGGCCTTTGCGCTCAGATCCGCAAGCGTCAGCTGATGTTTCGGAGGATGAGGTAGTAGTTCGCGCCGTGTGATCGACAGCCCCGCGTCGACGTGCATAACCACGCCCGGCTCGAGCAATTGCCACTTCTCGTCGTCGTCCATCGGCTCGCTGGCGAACACCACCGACGGCTGAGCGCCCAGTTCTTGTGACCGAGCGTGAATCCTGTTGGTCTGCATCTCGAAAGCCTTTGTGCGCGGCCGCCTCTCGAGCACGAACAATTCGTGGGTTTCCGGATACCGCAACGCCCACATGTCAGTCGCCGTGGCCAGCAACAGATTTGCGGCATAAATCGGCACGTTGTCGGCAAGCCAGGTCAACGCGTCGGCAAGCCCCGCCTCGACGTCACCACCGCGAGCTCGGATCGCGCCGGTGATCAGCGCGAAGACCCGCTCGCTGTCCGTCTGTCCCAGAACAAGTTCCGCGACTGACAACTCAGCCAGCCGTGCGTCGAGTGCATCGAGCCCAGCCACGACCCCGTTGTGCGCGAACAGCCGATCGTCTTGCAGGAAGGGGTGGGTGTTCCGCACGTCGAGATCGCCCGTCGACGCATACCGCACATGCGCGACGAACGTCGTCCCGCTCATCTCGTGCGCTTCACATGCGAACGCGGTGTCCTCCCATGCCGCGATCGGCTGCTTGCGCACCTGCGGCGTGCCGCCGGGTCCGAACACACCGAGGCCCGTTCCGTCCGGGTTCCTCTTGCTCTGGGCGACCAGGCTGTCCGGCGCATCCAGCAGCCAGAACGTCGCCATCACCGAGCGACCGGCGTGGAGACCGAACAGTCGGCACATATTTCGACGCTACCTTTTGGCTCGCGTGGCCCCGAACGTCGAGTTGTTGCACGCAAATCGCCGAAACGCGTGCCACAAGTGCGCACTCGGCGTGGAATAGAACCATGAGCGCTCCAGAAGAGAAGAAGTGCACCTGTCGTTGCGCCAAGTGCGCGGCAGGCAACCACTGCGGCAACTACGGCAGCGGCTGTCAGCGGTTCTACGGCCGCCGCTAGCCGATCGAGAGTGCGATGCCGTCGAGGATGTCGTGCTCGCTGACGATCAGCTGGTCGATGTCCCCGCGCTGGCCTAGCGCATAGGCCAGTTCTTCGACCACGATCGCCCCGCCGGCGATCACGTCGACGCGGCCCTCATGCATGGGACCGAGCGCGGCTCGCTGCATCCGTGTCATGCCGATCAGCTGGTCGCACACGTCGAGCAACTCGGGAAAACCCACCCGAGACAGGTGAATTGCCTCCGAGTCGTACGTCGTCATCTTCTGCGCCAGCGCCGACAGCGTGGTCATCGTGCCGGCCACCCCGACCCAGGTGCGCGCGCGGTCCACCGGCACTGCGCGCAGCGCCTCACCCAGGCGCTCGCGAACCACCTCACGCGCAGCGGCGACCTCGGTGGGGGTCGGCGGATCCGAGTGCAGGCAGCGCTCGGTCAGCCGCACGCAGCCGATGTCAGCGGAGAAGCTGGCCTCCACATCGGTGGAGCCCAGCACCAGCTCGGTGGAGCCGCCGCCCAGGTCGACGACCAGGAAAGGCGCTTCGGCGCAATCCAATTCGGCCACGGCGCCATGGAACGACAACGCCGCCTCCTCCGCGCCGGTGATGACTTCCGCGACGGACCCGGGCACCGCGCCGGCCAGCACGTCGGAGGTCATCGCGAAGAACTCCTCCCGATTGGCCGCGTCGCGGGTCGCCGAGGTCGCAACCATCCGCACTCGCGGCACCTCGAATTCGCGAAGCATCTCGGCGTAGTCGCTGAGCGCTGCACGGGTGCGCGCGATCGCCTCCGGCGCGAATTCCCCTGTGGCGTCGACGCCTTGGCCCAGGCGCACGATGCGCATCTCGCGGTGCAGCTCGCGCAACCCGCCGTCGGCGACGTCGGCGATCAACAGCCGGATCGAGTTGGTGCCGCAGTCGATCGCGCCGACTCTCACGTCCAGTCCTCCGGGACGAGGATGCCGTCCATCGCCGGATCGGCCGCCAACAGCGCCAAGGCCTCGTCGCCCAGCGGGTTCACGCCGGGGCCCTTTGCGAGCGAATGTGCGATCAGCACATGCAGGCACTTCACCCGGTCGGGCATCCCGCCGCCGGAGAACGTGGTGCCCAGCGGTTCGATGGCGTCGCGCTCGGCCAGGTAGCTGTCGTGTGCGCGCCGGTACGCGGCGGCCAGCTCCGGCTCGGAAGCCAGCCGCGCCGTCATCTCCTTCATCAGCCCCGAGGATTCCAGCCGGCTCGCCGCGGCCGTCAACGCGGGGTGGGTCAGGTAGTAGAGCGTCGGGAACGGCGTGCCGTCCGGCAGCCGCGGCGCGGTCTTGACAACTGCCGGCTCGCCGTTGGGGCATCGGTACGCGATCGCCAACACGCCGCGCGGTTCTCGGCCCAGTTGACGCGCGACGGCGTCGAGGTCGGCGCGATCAACCACCGGGCGGGGACGGGGGTGGCGGCGGTGGAGCCGGGACCGGGGTCGCCGGAGCCGGGATGTTGTGCGGGGTATCGGCGATGGTGCGCCACAGCGCCGTGTACCACGGGTCGTTCGACGATGCGGCGGGTGCCGACGCGCCGGGCTGATCCGTGGGCGTCACAGCGCCCGGTGGCAGCTGCACCTGATACGGGACGTCGCCGGGCATGACGAACCCGAGCCGCTCGCGGGCCTGCGCGGCGATGAACACCGGATCGCCGAGCTTGGCCTTCTGCTGCTCCAGTTCTGCGATCTGCGCACGCAACTGGGCTTCGCTGGCCGCCAGCTGTTTCATCTCCGTGCGCTGCGCGAAGTAGGTGCGCACCGGGCCGGCGATGGTCAGCGTCAGCACGCAGATGACCGCGGCCAGGATCGCCGCGCGCCGCGCCGTGAATCCGAGCCGCTGCTCGCTCTGGCGTGCGGCCGCCGCGGCGATCGACGCTGTAATCGATTCGGCGGCAGGCTCTTCGACCGGCCGCGGTTCGGGGACCCGTTCGCGTCGAGGCGTGGGCGCCGGTGAGCGTTTGCGGGCCGAGTCGCCCCTACCGGGACGTGAACCCGGGGAGCGTCGTTTCGAGTCAGGCCGCTTCGCGTCAGGCACTTCTCAGTCGGCCTCCAACGAAAAGCGTGGGAACGCAAGGTCACCGGCGTACCGGGCGGCGTCGCCGAGCGTTTCCTCGATCCGCAGCAGTTGGTTGTACTTGGCGACGCGCTCGCTGCGCGCCGGCGCGCCGGTCTTGATCTGGCCGCTGCCCACCGCCACCGCCAGGTCCGCGATCGTGGTGTCCTCGGTCTCCCCGCTGCGATGGCTGATCATCGTGCGGTATCCGCTGTAGTGGGCGAGCGCGACCGCGTCCAGCGTCTCGGTGAGCGTGCCGATCTGGTTCACCTTCACCAAAAGGGCGTTCGCTGCGCCCTTGACGATTCCCTCCTCGAGACGCTCCGGGTTGGTGACGAACAGGTCGTCGCCGACCACCTGCACGCGGTCCCCGATCTCCTTCGTCAGTGCCACCCAACCGTCCCAGTCGTCCTCGAACAGTGGATCCTCGATCGACACCAGCGGATACGTGTCGAGCAGGGTGGTGTAGAACTCGGTCATCTGCTCCGCATCCCGGTTTTCCTTCTCGAAGCGGTAGCCAGTATCGGCGCTGAAGAACTCGTTCGCCGCGGCGTCGAGGGCCAACGCGACGTCGGATCCCGGTTTATATCCGGCGGTTTCGATCGCGGACAGGATCAGATCGAGCGCTGCCTTGGTGCCTGCAACATCAGGCGCGAACCCGCCTTCGTCCCCGAGGCCCGTCGACAGTCCCTGTTTCTTGAGCACGGACTTGAGCGCGTGGTACACCTCGGCGCCCCAGCGCAGCGCCTCCTTGAAACTCGGCGCACCGATCGGCGCGATCATGAACTCCTGGACGTCCACGCCGGTGTCGGCGTGCGCGCCGCCGTTGAGGATGTTGAGCATCGGGACCGGCAGGATGTGCGCGTTCGGTCCGCCGAGGTAGCGGAACAGCGGCAGCGCGGCCGACTCTGCGGCCGCTTTGGCCACTGCGAGGGATACCCCGAGGATCGCGTTGGCGCCCAGCCGGGACTTGTCCGGGGTGCCGTCGAGGTCAAGCAGCGCCTGGTCCACCAGCCGCTGGTCGTCGGCCGACATTCCGATGACGGCCGGCGCGATCTCGTCGAGCACCGCGTTCACAGCCTTCTCGACACCCTTGCCGCCGTAGCGGGAGCCGCCGTCGCGCAACTCGACGGCCTCATGCTCGCCGGTCGACGCCCCCGACGGAACCGCAGCCCGGGCAAATGTCCCGTCCGTGAGCGCCAACTCGACCTCGACGGTGGGATTGCCGCGGGAGTCGAGGATTTCTCGAGCCCCGACCTGCTCGATGATGGGCACTGCGTCTCCTTCCGGCGCGCTGAATTCACTCACCCTATCTGTGTGTCATCGCAGCGGGCGGCCGTCGGCGTAGGCGGTCGCCCAGTCGCGCACCGTCCTGGCGTACTGGTCGGACAGGTTGTAGGCGCGCAGCGCTTTCATCCACCCCTCCGGCGTGGCCAGATCGCCTCCGCGCCAGCACAGATATCCCGCCGCCGAGAGTGCAGCGTCGTCGAAGTTGTCGGGGCTGACGACGCCGTCGTTGTTGGCGTCGACGCCGTAGAGCCGCCAGGTTTCGGGGATGAACTGCATCGGTCCCATCGCGCGGTCGATTCCCCCGTCTCCGTCGAGCAATCCCCCGTCGCTGTCCATGATCTCGAGGTTGCCGTTGCTGCCGTCGAGCTGCACGCCCCGAACCGGCGGGGTGACATCGCCGTTAGGCGCAATCGTGGCGCCGCGATACGTGCCATTGTGGCTCTCGACCATCCCGATCCCCGCCAGCGTCGTCCAGGCCAGGTGGCAGTCCGGGTTTTCGACTTCGGCCACCCTGGCCGCATAGGCGTAGGCCTCCAGCGCGTTCGCCGGCATGTTCAACGCGGGCGCGCGTGCTGCAGCCCATTCGTGCAGCTGGTCGGCCGGCCGGCCGGCGGCGTGGGTGTCGATTTCGGGGACCGGATCGCCCGCCGGGGGCGGCACTCCCTCGGGGATCGGCGTGCCGAGGTGCCACGAGCAGCTGGACGCCATCAGCACCGCAGTGAGCGCCACGACGACGACTGCCCGCACCCACCGCGCTCTCGTCAAGCCCTGGGCTGCGTCGTCACTCGCACGGGGGTGACTCCCCCTGCCCTCCGGCGACACCGCATCTCCTCAACCCACTCTCCGGTTCGTCACATCGTCCCATGCGATCGACGACCGTCGGCCCTCCTCTGGCACGGTAACGGACGTATACCGTCAAATTCTCAGCCTTGCTAAGGTGAGCCACACATAACTTTGGACAGCCAAAGTTGACATAAGGACAGCGCATGACTGCAGGAGCCGATCTCACAACCGTGACCGCCGCCGCTCCCACGCTGTCGTCTCAGCTGCTGGGCAGCGGCCTCATCGGCCTGCGCGAGGGCCTGGAGGCCGGGATCGTGGTGATGATCCTGGTCGCGTTCCTGGTGAAGTCGCAGCGCCGCGACGCACTCAAGTGGGTGTGGCTCGGTGTCGGCGCGGCGGTCGCGATGACGGTCGGCGTGTTCCTGGTCATCCAGTACAGCGCATACACGGTCACCGACCTCGGCGCCGAAGCGATCGCCGGCGTGGCGTCGCTGGTGGCAGTCGCGATCGTCACCACGATGGTGTTGTGGATGAAGAAGGCCGCGGCCGGCATGTCCGGCGAGTTGCGTGCCGAGATGGCCAAGGCCCTGGAAACGGGCGCATTCGCGGTCCTGATGCTGGCTTTCCTCGCGGTGGGGCGCGAGGGATTCGAGACCGCGCTGTTCATGGTCGGGTACGCCGAGGCTGAAACCGCTTGGCCGCTGGTCGGATTGCTGATCGGCGTGCTCTTCGCGGCGGCGATCGCGTGGGGGATGTATCTGGGCGCCGTCCGGATCAACTTGGGCAAGTTCTTCACCTATACCGGCGTCTTCCTGATCCTCGTCGCCGCGGGCATTCTCGGCTACGGCGTGCACGCGCTGCAGACCGTCGGCTGGCTTCCGGGTCTGGGCGCCAAGGCATTCGACATCACCGGCTGGTTCAACTGGTCGGCCTGGTACGGCGAGATGATCCAGGGCGTCTTCAACATCACCCCGACGCCGACGGTGTTGCAGTTGATCGTCTACCTCACCTACGTCGTCGTCGTGCTGGCACTGTTCTTGCGTCCCAACCGCGCGCCTGCGCGTCCCGCCGCCGAGGCCGCACCGTCGGCACCGCCGGCTTCTCAACCCACCCCGGAAAGGTCCACCACTTGAACCTCAACTCTGTGTCGGCCGCAAAGTCGGGCGTGGCGGTCGTCGCCGTCACGCTGGCCGCTGTGTCGCTGGGGGGCTGCGCCGCCAAGGAGAAGGACAACAACAGCTCGTCGACGACGGGCGCGGCCAACGAGATCACCGTGAACGCCACCGACAACGGCTGCGAGCTCTCGAAGACCGAAGCCAAGACTGGCACAACCACTTTCGTGATCACCAACAACGGGGCCAAGGTCACCGAGTTCTACGTCTACGGGCAGGGCGAGCGTGTGATGGGCGAGGTGGAGAACATCTCCCCCGGCCTTCAGCGCAAACTCGTCGTGAGCCTCAACGAGCCCGGCAAGTACCAAACCGCTTGCAAGCCAGGCATGGTCGGCGACGGCATCCGCGGCGACTTCACCGTGACCGGTGAGACCGTCACCACCAACACCGAAGGCAAGTTCCAAGTCGCCTCCGAGAACTACAAGCAGTACGTCACAACCCAGACCGACGCGTTGGTCAGCGCGACCGAGGCCTTCGTCGCCGCGATCAAGGCCCGCGACATCGCCTCGGCCAAGGCGCAATATCCGACCAGCCGCGAGCCCTACGAACGCGTCGAGCCGGTCGCGGAGTCGTTCCCCGACAACCTGGACCCGCGGATCGACCTGCGCGAGGCCGACCTTGAGCCCGGCCAGCGCTGGACCGGTTTCCACCGGCTCGAAAAGGATCTGTGGGTGACGGGCATCCAGCCCGACACCGACGCGATCGCCGACCAGCTGGTCGCCGACGTGCGTGAGCTGAACCAAAAGGTGAAGTCAGCGGAGTACACGATCGACACCACGCAGATCGCCGGTGGCGCACAAGGATTGCTCGACGAGGTGGCGATCAGCAAGATCACCGGCGAGGAGGACATCTTCAGCCACACCGACCTCTGGGACTTCAACGCCAACGTGGAGGGTTCGCAGGCCGCCGTCGCCTCGGTACGCTCGATTCTCGACCAACGTGACGCTGCGCTGGGAAAGCGCGTCGACCAGCGGTTCGCCGAGGTGTTCGCCCTGCTCAACAAGTATCGCCAGGGCAACGGCTTCGTCCTCTACGACACGGTGAGCGAGCTTCAGCGCCAAGAGCTTTCGCGCGCCATCGACGCTCTGTCCAAGGAAGTGAGCCAAGTCCAAGGTGTCATCGCGCCCCAGTAGCGATCAGGTGGAACCCACCTCCCCAAACCCGCAACGTGGGGGAATATCGCGACGCGCACTGCTCGGAACGGCCGGTGTGACCGCAGCCGTGGTCGGCGCAGCCGGTGCCGGCGCGCTGGCCGGTCGCGCAGCGGCCGCGGCCCACGACTCCACCGAGATACACCGTCCGATTCCGTTCCGCGGTGAGCGCCAAGCGGGCATCATCACTACGCAGCAAGACCGAATGCACTTCTGCGCCTTCGACATCACCACCGACTCCCGCGAGGACGTCATCGCGATGCTGCGCGAGTGGACACGGATGGCCGAGCGGATGACGGCCGGAGACGAAACCGTTCCCCGCGGCGCGGTGGGGCTCAACCCGGACGCGCCGCCCGCGGACACTGGTGAGGCACTCGGCCTGCCGGCGTCAGCGTTGACGTTGACAATCGGTTTCGCGCCGTCGTTCTTCATCAAGGACGGCAAAGACCGTTTCGGAATCGCCGACCGCAAACCCGCTGCACTGGTTGACCTGCCGAAGTTCCCGAACGAGACGATGGACCCAGCCCGATGTGGCGGGGACATCTGCGTTCAGGCATGCGCCAACGACCCGCAGGTGGCGGTGCATGCGATCCGCAACCTGGCCCGGGTGGCTTTCGGAACAGCCGCGGTGCGCTACTCACAGCTGGGGTTCGGCCGCACGTCGTCCACCACACGTGAGCAGTCCACGCCGCGAAACCTGTTCGGCTTCAAGGACGGAACACGCAACCTGAAAGCCGAAGACACCGACAAGCTCAACCAGCACGTGTGGGTGGCCCCCGGTGACGGTCCGGACTGGCTGACGGGGGGCACGTACCTCATCACCCGCCGGATCCGGATGCGCATCGAAAACTGGGACCGCACGGCGCTTCTGGAGCAGGAGCGGGTGATCGGCAGGCACAAGGGCAGCGGTGCGCCGATCGGCTACCCCGACGAGTTCGACGAGCTCGACCTGGCCACCAAAAAGTCGGATGGCGACCCGTTGATCGACGTCGACGCGCACGTGCGGCTCGCTTCGGCCGAGGAGTTAGGCGGCATCGAAATCCTGCGCCGCGGTTACAACTTCACCGACGGGTCCGACGGTTTCGGGCACTTGGACGCCGGCCTGTTCTTCATTGCGTTCGTGCGCAATCCGCTGACCCACTTCGTGCCGATGCAGGCCCAGCTCGCCAAGCTCGACGCTCTCAACGAATACATCACCCACACCGGCACCGCGGTGTTCGCCTGCCCGCCAGGGCTGCGCGACAACGACCCGTCGGCCTACTGGGGGTCGGCGCTCTTCAGCTGACCGGGTTCAGCTATTTCCGTTTTGCGGGGATAAATGCTTCTGCCCGGCTTTTAGCGACAACGGCGTTCGCCTTGGTCAGCAGCCATATCTCAGTGCAGCGACGAGCGACAGTCTGCCGCGAGAAAGGCAGGACAAACGGTTGTCGTTTAGAGGCGGGCAAAAGAGTAGATCCCGGGAAAGCTGTAAACCCGGGGCTCCGGTCTGCGCGACGGCTACTGCGGTTCTGACGAATTCGGCTCGCTGAGCACCGGCAACGCTTCGGCGGGAAACTCTTCTTCGATGACCTTCTGCTCGGGTGACGGCTCGGGCACCTCGACGGGACTGGGCTCGGGTACCTCGACCGGCCCGGGCTCCGGAACCTCTGCGGGGCTCGGCTCGGGGATGCGGTCGGGTGCCGGCTCGGTGCCGACCGGCACCGGCCATGCCGCGCGCCACTCGTCCTCGGTGATCGAATCCAAGACCGCGACATCGAGTTCCTGGGCAACCTCGTCGCCCCGCCGCGCCGAAGCGATGGCCTTCTCCGCTGTCCGTACTGCGTTCATGAACTCCAAAACCTCTGTGCGCAAACTGTTTTCGACATCGACGTCCGGGCTGACGGTGACCGTCGTCAACGCGGCGGGAACCAGGTCTGCCGGCAGCCCCACGTCGCGGACCCGGCCGAGAACCTTCTGCGCCAGGGCCAGCGCCGGCTGACCCGTCGGTACGCCGTCAAGACACGAGCCACGCGCCTTCACCGATCTTTCCTGGGCCTTGCGCTCGTCCCACTCCGCGATCTGGCGCTCCAGCGAAATCGGTTCCCCCGCAAGTACTCCGGGCACCCGGTTGCCGAGCTTGGCCAGCAGCGAGTCGGCCACGTCGTCGATGGTGAACGGGTGCCGTGGCGCGTCCTCGGCGATGCGGGCGTGAAACAGCACCTGCAGCAGCACGTCGCCGAGTTCCTCGCGCAGATCGTCGGCGTTGCCGCTGTGCACGGCGTCGAACAACTCGTAGGTCTCTTCGAGCAGGTAGCGGCGCAGCGAGTCGTGCGTCTGCTCGCTTTCCCACGGCCCGCTGGTGCGCAGCTTGTCCATCAATGCGACGGCGTCGACCAGCCGCTCCCCGGGCGCAGGGGCGGGAGCGACGATCACCTTGTCGCCCGCGGCCAGCCGGGCCCGCACGGCGGGATGGCCGCGGTCAGACGACAGCAGCGCGGGCGCGTCGGCTCCGTCGAACACGGGCCGCGCGGCCGGCAGCGACCACGGCACCCTGACCGGCATCTCCTCGGTGTATTGGACGTCGCCCACGAGCAGCGCGACCGCCTCGACCGGAACGAGGGACGGGCGGCGGGGGTCGACCAGGATGACCGTCATCGTGCACCCCCTCGCATGTGACATCGGCGCAATTCCTCGGTTATATCAACAGTCTTGCCAAGATGGGCAATCGGTCGGGAATCTCATCGCGAGCGCAGCGCACGGCGTCTGTCCGAAAACGGAAATGGCCGCCTTGCCGATTAGCACGTCCGGATTGCGGTTAAGACGTTGCCTCACCGCCTCTGCGGAGACGGACATCGACCGCCTTCACGTTGGCGGCAAGGCAACTTCACGACCCCCCGTGGCAAAATGGATACCCAACGCATGTGCACCTAAACCTGATAGCCGCACTGCTTAACGAGCGACGCAGCAGGCCCTTCAGTTCAATGCCGAGACTCGCGGTTGATTGACAGCGGACAAACCTCAAGGCGCAAGAGCACGGAGGCTGTTAGGCCGATCTCCCCCGAAGACAGTTCCTCATCGGTTGAAATGGAGCAGTGGACGCCGGCATCCACGAGATACCGCGATGAGGTCTTTGAAGGAGGTTGGACGGTGGGCTCTAAGCGACGTTGCGTATTTCGAAGGTTCCGACCATGATTCGCGCGATGTTCGCGGCCGCCGCCATCACGGTCGCCGCCGTCGGTTCGGCTCCGGCAGCCAGCGCCGACCCCGTGGCGGATCTGCTCGGCATGATCCCGGAGGGGTATGCCTTCGGATGCCATCCGGTCGACAGCGAACGACCGGTCGCGCTCGCCGCCGTGGACTGTGACAACAGTGTGTTTCCTGGCGGCGGCCCGGCCCCCGGCCGCTACATCCTCTACGGCGATCCGGAAACGTTGGAACGCGATTTTGTTGCCGCCGTCCAAGAGTGGCTCGTCCCGGTGCCCTGCCCCGGACGGGAGGGGCTCGGGCCGACCAGGTGGGGGCCGCCCGACGCAACTGCCGGTTCGATCGCGTGCGGCACCGGCAAGGAGCCCGCCTACCTCGCGTGGACAGACGACTCCGGGCCGTACTTCGGCATGGTCGTCGGACGCGATCTCGGCGAACTCATGAACTGGTGGGTCACGACGGTAGAACAACCCACCGACTGAAGACGGTTGGGCCTATGCCTCGGCATCCGCGGTGAGATCGACGCTGCCCTGCGGCTTTCCATCCAGCGCGAGCAGCAGGTCGGCGACCATCTGCACGAGTTCGAGATCACGAATGCGTGCGGCCGCAACGCCCTGGCCCGCACGGGGAATCGGCACCTGCACCGTCGAGGTGGTGGCCCGGTAACCCGCTGACGGATACAGGCGTTTGAGCCGCAACTGCTGCGAATCCAGCAGGGTCAGCGGCGACACCCGCAGCGTCGTGCCCGTCGTGCTCACCTCGGTCACCCCGTACTGGCGCGCGAGCAGCCGCAGCCGCGCCACCGCCACCAGCCGCAGCGCCGGCTCGGGCAGCGGCCCATAGCGGTCCGTCAGCTCCTCGACGACGGCGGCGACCGCGGCATCGTCGCCAGCGCCGGCCAACCGCCGGTACGCCTCCAGCCGCAGCCGGTCGCTGGGGATGTATTCCGGCGGCAGGTGCGCGTCGACCGGCAGATCGATGCGCACCTCCTTGGGCTCCTCGGGCGCAGCGACCATCTGGCCGTCCGCCGCAGCGCGGTACGCCTCGACGGCCTCTCCGACCAGGCGCACGTACAGGTCGAAACCCACACCCGCGACATGCCCGGACTGCTCCACCCCGAGCACGTTGCCCGCGCCGCGGATCTCGAGGTCCTTCATCGCGACAGCCATCCCGGCGCCGAGCTCGTTGTTCTGCGCGATCGTGGCGAGCCTGTCGTATGCGGTCTCGGTCAGCGGCTGCTCGCGCGGATAGAAGAAGTAGGCGTAGCCGCGCTCACGGCTGCGGCCCACCCGGCCCCGCAGCTGATGCAGCTGGGAGAGTCCGAACGTGTCGGCACGCTCGACGATCAACGTGTTGGCGTTGGAGATGTCCAGGCCGGTCTCGACGATCGTCGTGCACACCAGGATGTCGTAGTCGCGGTTCCAGAAGCCCTCGACCGTGCGCTCCAACAGCTCCTCGGGCATCTGCCCGTGCGCGACGACCACCCGGGCCTCAGGTATCAGCGCAGCGACCCGCGCGGCGGCCGCGTCGATGGAGCTGACCCGGTTGTGGATGTAGAACGCCTGTCCGTCGCGCAACAGTTCGCGTCTCAAAGCCGCGGCGATCTGCTTGTCGTCGTGCGGGCCGACATACGTCAGCACCGGGTAGCGCTCCTCGGGCGGAGTCAGGATCGTCGACATCTCCCGGATGCCGGCCAGGCTCATCTCCAGCGTGCGCGGGATCGGGGTGGCGCTCATGGTCAGCACGTCGACGTGGGTGCGCAGGCTCTTGATGTGCTCTTTGTGCTCGACCCCGAACCGCTGCTCCTCGTCGACCACCACCAGCCCGAGGTCCTTCCACCGCACGCCGGTCTGCAGCAGCCGATGGGTGCCGATGACGATGTCGACGGTGCCCTCGGCCATGCCGTCGAGCACTTCCCGGGACTCCTTGGCGTCGGTGAACCGCGACAGCGCCTTGACGCGCACCGGAAATCCGGCCATCCGCTCGGTGAACGTCTGCAGATGCTGGTCGGCCAGCAGCGTCGTCGGCACCAGCACCGCCACCTGCTTGCCGTCCTGCACCGCCTTGAACGCCGCGCGCACCGCGATCTCGGTCTTGCCGTAGCCCACGTCGCCGCAGATCACCCGGTCCATCGGGACCGGCTTCTCCATGTCGGACTTGACCTCGATGATTGCGGTCAGCTGGTCGACGGTCTCGGTGAAGCCGAACGCGTCCTCCATCTCGGCCTGCCAGGGCGTGTCCGGGCTGAACGCGAACCCGGGCGAGGCCTGCCGCTTGGCGTAGAGCGTGACGAGTTCCTGCGCGATCTCACGGACCGCGCTTCTGGCCTTGGTCTTGGTGTTCGCCCAGTCGCTGCCGCCGAGCCTGGACAGCGTGGGCGCCTCGCCGCCGACATAGCGGGACAGCTGGTCGAGGGAGTCCATCGGCACGTAGAGCTTGTCGGTCTGCCTGTCGGCCCCTCGCCGATTCGACGCGTACTCCAGCACCAGGTACTCGCGGCGTGCGCCGCCGACCGTG
Organism: uncultured Actinomycetota bacterium; assembly: GCA_963775205.1. GTDB lineage: Bacteria > Actinomycetota > Actinomycetes > Mycobacteriales > Mycobacteriaceae > Mycobacterium. The sequence goes on from CAVZHV010000009.1 coordinate 25,005, forward strand.
CGCTCGACCATCTCGAGGAACCGGCCGATGCCGTGCTGGTCGTGTACGACGAGGTCGCCTGCGGTGAGCGCGAGCGGGTCGACGACGTTGCGCCTCTTGGCGGCGAGCCGCTTGCCCTCGGTGACCGCGACCCGGCTGCCGGTGAGGTCGGTTTCGGTGACGATGACGAGGTTGCTGCCCGGCAGGACGATGCCGATGTGCAGCGGGCCCTTGAGCACACCGACCACGCCGGGGCTTGGCGCGTCGCCCGGGTCGAGGCAGACGGCGGCGACGTCGGCATCTTTGAGTTGCTCGACGACGCGGTGCGCGGTGCCGGTGCCGGGCGCGACGATGGCCGCCGTGCCACCCGTGCTGACATGCGCCCGCAGCATCGCGAAGATCTCCTCGACACTGTGCTGATGGCCGCGAGCAGACGGCGACGCCCTGATGTCGAGCTGCACGGCGTCGGGGTCGTTGAGTTGGCTCAGCGTCCACCACGGATGCCCGGCGTCGACGGCCGCGGCGTGCACGTCGTCGAGGTCCAGGAATCCGGACGCGCCGAGCTGCTCGAGGTCGACGGGTGCGTCGGCCCCCAGGGCGGCCGTGGACCAGGACGCCTCGAGGAACTCCTGACCGGTCTTGATCAGGTTCGCCGCGCGGGTGCGCACCTTCTCCGGATCGCAGACCAGCAGCGGAGTGCCCTGCGGAAGATGTTTGGTGAGCAGCGTGAGCTGGCCCGCGCCGGAAGTCGATGTCGCCGGCCCTGCGGCTCCGAGAACCGGCATCAGCGCCTCCATCCCGTCGACCGGGATGCCGTCGGCCAGTTTCGCGAGTAACTCCCCAACGCTGCCGATCAGCCCGCCTTTCGTGGGGGCGTTTGCGGCGAGCGCCGCGGCCTTCTCTCGGACCTGGTCGGTCAGCAGGAACTCGCGGCAGGCGACGGCCGTCAACGTGTGGACGTCCAGTTCCGGGATCGACCGCTGGTCGGCGACGGAGAACATCCGCATCTCGCTGACCTCGTCGCCCCAGAACTCGACGCGGACGGGATGCTCGGCGGTGGGCGGAAAGATGTCGAGAATGCCGCCGCGGACCGCGAACTCGCCGCGCTTGCCGACCATGTCGACGCGGGTGTAGGCGAGGTCCACCAGCCGCGCGATCACGTCCTCGAACTCCGCCTCGGTGCCGACAGTCAGCCTGACCGGCTCGATGCGGGCCAGGTCCGCCGCCATGGGCTGCAGCAGCGAGCGGACCGTCGTCACCACCACTTTGAGCGGCGGACCGAGCACGTCGTCGTCGGGGAAGGCGAGCCGTCGCAACACCGTGAGCCGGGCGCCTACGGTGTCAACCCCCGGGGAGAGCCGCTCGTGCGGAAGCGTCTCCCAGGACGGGAACAGCGCGGCGGCGTCGCCGAACACCCCTTTCAGTTCGGCCGTCAGGTCGTCTGCTTCGCGGCCGGTGGCGGTGACGACCAGTAGCGGGCCGGCCTGGGCGAGCACTGTCGCGACGAACGGGCGCGCGCCGGCCGGCCCGACGAGCGCCAGCTCCGGGGGTTTGGCGGCCGCGCGCCGGGCCACATCCTGCAGAGCCGGGTCGTGCAGCGCCAGGTTGAGGAGTCCCGCGATCGGAGTTGGGACATGGGTGGTCCCCGATGCGGTCATGATGGAGTCCATCGTAGGCAAATCGTCAAAACTGTTGCTGCGCTGCCCGAGTCCTGTGTTTGGGCCTTCTGCACATCAAACAGCCCACCGGGCGGCGGTGTCCGGGTCAGCGCGTCAGTAAGCGCGACCACCCTGATGCGCGGCCAGCGGGGGTTTGAAGCTTGGATCCGCTACGCCACGGGGGAAGCGTCGCAGCGCGGTCGCGGCAACCTTCGCGAGACGTTCCAACGCTTCGACCACCGAAGAGGCCGGTTGTCCCGACGCGCCGCGACCTTGACCACCTGCTGGACATCTTCCAGCCGCTCGGCGGCTTCCAGCTGTTGGTTGACTTGGTCGATGAATGCGGCAACGTCCGTCATCGGAATCTCCTTCGGCACCAGCCAGGATAACCGGTGACGAAACGCTGAATTTCGGATGCGTCGATTTCCGATCAGGTAACGACCAGCCGTCGGCTACTCCCCGTAGAGGGTCGGGTCCGGCTCGAGGTGGGTCAGGCCGTTCCAGCAGAGGTTGACCAAGTGCGCGGCCACCACTTCTTTCTTCGGCTCCCGCGCGTCGAGCCACCACTGGGCCGTCATCGACACCGACCCCACCAGGGCCTGCGCGTACAACGGCGCCATGTCGGGATCGAGGGCGCGCCGCGAGAAGTCGCCGGCCAGGATCGACGACACCTCGTTGACCACGTCGTTGAGCAGGGTCGAGTACGTGCCGGACGAGATCGCGGCCGGGGAATCGCGGATCAGGATCCGGAACCCGTCGGTGCGTTTCTCGATGTAGGTCAGCAGGGCCAGCGCCACCCGCTCGATGCGAAGCCTGGACCGGTTGTCGGTCAGTTTCGTCAACGACGACGTGATCGCGTCGAGCAGCACCGACATCTCGCGGTCGACCACCACCGCATACAGACCTTCCTTGCCGCCGAAGTGCTCGTAGACGACGGGTTTGGAGACATTGGCACGCTGGGCGATCTCCTCGATCGACGTGCCCTCGAACCCGCGCTCGGCAAACAGCGACCGGCCGACGTCGATCAACTGGTGACGACGTTCGGCGCCGGTCATCCGCGCTCGCGGGACGGGCGGTTCGTTCGAGGTCACGCTGACCTATTCGCCGTCGAGCAGCGGGTCGTTCTCGAGATGAGTCAGCCCGTTCCAGACCAGGTTGACCAGATGGGCGGCCACCACTTCCTTCTTCGGCTCACGGACGTCGAGCCACCACTGGGCCGTCATCGACACCGACCCGACGAGCGCCTGCGCGTACAGCGGGGCCATGTCCGGGTCGAGGCCGCGGCGGGAGAAGTCGCCGGCCAGGATCGACGACACCTGGTTGACGGCCTCGTTGAGCAGCGTCGAGTAGGTGCCCGACGTGACCGCCGCCGGAGAGTCGCGGATCAGGATCCGGAACCCGTCGGTGCGCTCTTCGACGTAGGTGAGCAGCGCCAGCGCGACCCGTTCGACGCGTACCCGGGACCGGTTGTTGGTCAGCGACGACGTGATGCCGTCGAGCAGCGCGGACATCTCCCGGTCGACCACGACCGCGTAAAGCCCTTCTTTGCCGCCGAAATGCTCGTAGACGACGGGCTTCGAGACGTTGGCGCGCTGGGCGATCTCCTCGATCGACGTGCCCTCGTAGCCGCGTTCGGCGAACAGCGACCGCGCGACGTCGATCAGCTGGTGGCGGCGTTCTGCCCCGGTCATCCGCGCACGCGGGGTGCGGGTTTCCTTTTCCGGTGCCACCACGACGTCAGGCTACGCTGTTCACCGTTGATTTCTTTCCGTCGTGGTGTAATCGGCAGCACATCAGATTTTGGTTCTGAGAGTTCAGGTTCGAGTCCTGGCGACGGAGCGAGGCTTGCCGAGCGACACTGGGGCACGGAGCGAGGCTTGCCGAGCGACACTGGGGCACGGAGCGAGGCTTGCCGAGCGACACTGGGGCACGGAGCGCTCATGGTCGGGCGAGCGTGCGTCGAATGCCACAGATCGCGGCGTGGCGCTGGCGCGACACGCACGCTCGCGCATAGCGAGGAGGGCGCGTGACACAACTTCCGGACACGGCCGTCGTCGTGCTGGCCGCTGGGGCCGGGACGCGGATGCGCTCGGACACGCCCAAAGTGCTGCACACGCTGGCCGGCCGCAGCATGCTCTCCCACGCGCTGCACTCCGTCGCGAAGGTCGGGCCGCAGCACCTCGTCGTGGTGCTCGGCCATGACCGCGACAAGCTTGCCCCGGCGGTGGCGCAACTCGCCGAGGAACTGGGCCGCCCGCTCGATGTCGCCGTACAGGAACAGCAACTCGGCACCGGCCACGCCACCGCATGCGGTCTGGCGGCCCTGCCCGACGGGTTCGACGGGATCGTCGTCGTCACCTCGGCCGACATCCCGCTGCTCGACGCCGACACGCTGGCCGACCTCGTCGCCTCCCATCGGGCGTTCCCGGCCGCGGTCACCGTGCTCACCACCACGCTGCCCGACCCCACCGGCTACGGCCGCATTCTGCGCACCCAGGACCGCGAGGTCATCGGGATCGTGGAACAGGCCGACGCCACCGCCTCCCAGCGAATGATCCGCGAGGTCAACGCCGGCGTGTACGCGTTCGACCTGGCGGCGCTGCGCTCGGCGCTGGGCCGGGTGCGCGAGGACAACGCCCAGCACGAGCGCTACCTGACCGACGTGGTGTCGATCGTGCGGCAGGACGGGCTGACCGTGCACGCCAAGCACGTCGAAGACACCACGCTGGTGGCCGGCGTCAACGACCGGGTGCAGCTGTCCGCGCTGGCCGCCGAGCTCAACCGGCGCATCGTCGCCGCGCATCAGCTTGCGGGCGTCACGGTCGTCGACCCCGCGACGACGTGGATCGACGTCGACGTGACGATCGGCCGCGACACCGTCATCCAGCCGGGCACACAGCTTCTCGGCCGCACCCGGGTCGGCGGGAACTGCGCGATCGGTCCCGACACCACGCTGGCCGACGTCACGGTCGGCGACGCCGCGTCGGTAGTGCGCACCCATGGGTCGTCGGCGTCGATCGGCGACCACGCCGAGGTCGGCCCGTTCACCTATCTCCGGCCCGGCACCGTGCTCGGCGCCGACGCCAAGCTCGGCGCGTTCGTCGAGGTGAAGAACTCGACCATCGGCACCGGCACCAAGGTGCCGCACCTGACCTATGTGGGCGACGCCGATATCGGCGAGCACAGCAACATCGGCGCGTCCAGCGTCTTCGTCAACTACGACGGCCAGGCCAAGCACCGCACCACCGTCGGCTCGCATGTGCGCACCGGCTCCGACACCATGTTCGTCGCGCCCGTGACCGTCGGCGACGGGGCGTACACCGGCGCCGGCACGGTCATCCGTGAGGACGTGCCCCCGGGTGCGCTCGCCGTGTCCGCCGGGCCGCAACGCAACATCGAGGGATGGGTGGCCCGAAATCGGCCCGGCAGTGCCGCCGCTGAGGCCGCGCTCAAGGCCACCGAGGACGACCAGCAGGCCTGACCGTACGATTAACCCGACATTCCCGATCCATTCACCGGCGAGGCACCGTGGGCACCGACTGGACCGACAACCGCAAGAACCTGATGCTCTTCGCGGGTCGCGCGCACCCTGAGCTCGCCGAGCAGGTGGCCAAGGAACTCGACGTGCAGGTGACCGCGCAGACGGCGCGCGACTTCGCCAACGGTGAGATCTTCGTCCGCTTCGAGGAGTCGGTACGCGGCTGTGACGCGTTCGTCCTGCAATCCCATCCCGAGCCGCTGAACAAGTGGCTGATGGAACAGCTGCTCATGATCGACGCGCTGAAACGGGGAAGCGCGAAGCGAATCACCGCGATCCTGCCGTTCTACCCGTATGCCCGCCAGGACAAGAAGCACCGCGGCCGCGAACCGATCTCGGCGCGGCTGGTCGCCGACCTGCTGAAGACGGCGGGGGCAGATCGCATCGTGACCGTCGACCTGCACACCGACCAGATCCAGGGCTTCTTCGACGGTCCGGTGGACCACATGCGCGCGCAGAACCTGCTGACCGGCTACATCAAGGACAACTACCCGACCGAGGACATGGTCGTCGTCTCCCCCGACTCGGGCCGGGTGCGCATCGCCGAGAAGTGGGCCGACTCGCTGGGTGGGGTTCCGCTGGCGTTCATTCACAAGACGCGCGACCCGCGGATTCCCAACCAGGTGGTGTCCAACCGGGTCGTCGGCGACGTCGCCGGCCGCACCTGCGTGCTGATCGACGACATGATCGACACCGGCGGGACCATCGCCGGAGCGGTGAAGCTGCTGCACGACGACGGCGCGCGTGACGTGATCATCGCGGCGAGCCACGGCGTGCTGTCCGACCCGGCGGCCGAGCGCCTGGCGGCCAGCGGCGCCAAAGAGGTGATCGTCACCAATACGCTGCCGATCGGCGAAGAGAAGCAGTTCCCCCAGCTGACGGTGTTGTCCATCGCGCCGCTGCTGGCCAGCACCATTCGCGCCGTGTTCGAAAACGGTTCTGTGACAGGTCTTTTCGACGGGGACGCTTGAGTGTCGAAGGAAAGCTCGGCTCAAGCTGTCGGTCGGCGCCAAAACGCCTCCGTCGTCATCTATCACAACCCTCGCTGCTCGACGTCGCGCAATGCGCTGAAGTTGTTGCGCGACAACGGCATCGAGCCAACGGTGGTCGAGTACCTGCAGAATCCGCCGACGCGCGGCCAGCTGGCCGACATGATCCGCGACGCCGGCATTCCGGTGCGGGCGGCGGTGCGCAAGCGCGAGGCGGAATACTCGGAACTGGGGCTTGACGACGCCAGCGACGACGAACTGCTCGACGCGATGGCCCAACATCCCATCCTGATCGAGCGACCGTTCGTGGTCACGCCGAAAGGCACTCGACTGGCCCGGCCGGTGGACGTGCTGAACGAGATCCTGTGAGGTTGCGCCGGAGCCGCCGGGCGGCGACATTCGGCAGTCGAGTCGCGGCGGTGTTGTCGCTGGTGGTTCTTCTGGCCGGATGCGACACCAAGCCGACGGACTACCGGTCGGTGTGGTCGTCGACGTCGGCGACCCCGACGACCACCACCGAGACGCCCGTTCCATTCTCGCAGTACCTGCAGGACAAGGGTGTCGACGGAGAGCCGATGACGCCGAAGACGCTGACCGAGCTGACGGTGTCGATCCCGCACCCGAAGGGCTGGGTGGTGGTCACCGACGAGAACCAGCCGACGGCGTTCGAGATCATTCGCAAGACGGCCGTGGACACTTTTCAGCCGACCGCCATGCTGTTCGTGTTCAAGCTGACCGGCAACAACTTCGATCCCAACGACGCGCTCAAGCACGCATACGACATGCCCGGCGCGATACAGGAGCCGTTCAACGGCATGCCGTCGGCGAAGATCGAGGCGACGTACGTCGATGCCACCGGGCAGCAACTTCACCGCTACAACCGCATCGTGATCGCAACCGCGCGACCGCCGGCCAACCAGCGCTACCTGATTCAGTTCTCGGTCACCACGCTGGCCGACCCGAGCCAGGAGTCCGACCCGGACGTGCTCACCATCATCAAGGGGTTCACGGTCGCGGTCCGCTGACCCGGCTGACCCTGCGCGAGTAGACACTAAATCGCATCGTTTCGGCCTCGGCAATGCGATTTCGCGTCTGCTCGCGGCAGGGATGAGCCGGCCCGTTAGGGTGAGCCTCATGAGCGACTGGACTGCCGCCGACCTACCCGCGTTCGTCGGGCGCACCGTGATCGTCACCGGCGCCAACAGCGGGCTCGGCCTCGTCACCGCACGTGAATTGGCCCGCGTGGGAGCGCATGTCGTGCTCGCGGTCCGCAACACCGCCAAAGGTGACGAAGCCGCGGCGGGCATCACCGGCGACACCGAAGTGCGCAGGCTGGACTTGCAGGATCTCGCGTCGGTGCACGAGTTCGCCGCGGGTGTGACCGATGTCGACGTGCTGGTGAACAACGCCGGGATCATGGCTGTTCCGTATGCGGTGACAAAGGATGGTTTCGAAAGCCAAATCGGCACAAACCATCTCGGCCACTTCGCGCTGACCAACCTGCTGCTGCCGAAGATCACCGACCGGGTGGTGACGGTGTCGTCGGCGTTTCACCAGATTGGCAGGATCGATCTCGACGACCTGAACTGGAAGTCGCGCAAGTACTCGGCGTGGCTCGCGTATGCGCAGTCCAAGCTCGCCAACCTGCTGTTCACCAGCGAGTTGCAGCGACGGTTGGACTCGGTGAGATCGTCGGTGCGGGCCCTTGCGGCTCACCCCGGATATTCGTCGACGAACCTGCAGGGCCATTCCGCAGGCGGGTTCAGCGCAGCGCTACTGAGCATCGGCGGTCGAATGGCCACGAATGCCGACTTCGGCGCCCGGCCGACGCTGTTCGCGGCCTCCCAGAACCTGCCGGGCGACACCTACGTCGGCCCACGGTTCGGCTACCTGGGCCGCACGCAGCCGGTGGGCCGCAGCCGACGGGCCCGCGACGCGGCCACCGCGGAGGCCCTGTGGGAGCTGTCCGAGCAGCTCACGGGCACCAAATTTCCGCTCTGAGGTGCTCATCGGTTACCCTCGGTCGACGTCACGGCGAGGGTGGGCCTTGCAGCCACCGTTATCGACGAAGACTTGTCTGGTTGCCTCCTCCCGCGTCGTAGATGAACTGACGACTCTGCGCACAGGAGCAATCGCATGGCCAAGGGCAATACCAATCAGCTGACCGCCGAGGTTCGCACCGAGACCGGTAAGGGCGCGTCGCGGCGCGCGCGTCGCGACGGCAAGGTGCCCGCGGTGCTGTACGGCCACGGAGCCGATCCCCGCCACCTGCTGCTGTCGGCGCACGACTTCGCCGCCGTGCTGCGCAACTCGGGCACCAACGCGGTGCTGACGCTCACCATCGAGGGCAGCGAACAGTTCGCTCTCACCAAGGCACTCGACATCCACCCGATCCGCCGCAACATTCAGCACGCCGACCTGCTCGTGGTGCGCCGCGGTGAGAAAGTGACCGTCGACGTCAACGTCGTCATCGAGGGTGAGGCGGTGCCGGGAACGCTGGTGACGCAGGACGCGAGCACGATCCAGATCGAGGCCGAGGCGCTGTCGATTCCCGAACAGCTGACCGTGTCGGTGGAGGGCGCCGAGGAGGGCACCCAAATTCTGGCGGGCCAGGTCGAGCTGCCTGCCGGCGTCACGCTGGTGTCCGACCCGGATGTGTTGGTGGTGAACGTGGTGACGGCACCCACCGCCGAGGAAATGGAGCCGGAGGCCGCCGAGGCCGCGGAGGCCGCCGAGGCGGAAGGCGAAGCCGAGGCGGCGGAGGAAGCGCCGGGCGAAGCGTCCGACAACGAGTAGCCGGCGCGGACGCGAGGAGCAGAAACAACCGCGGACGCGAGGAGCAGAAACAACGTGGCCGACCCTCTTCTCGTCGTCGGCCTGGGCAATCCGGGACCGGTCTATGCCAAGACCCGGCACAACCTCGGCTTCATGGTGGCCGACGTGTTGGCTGCCCGCGCCGGCTCGGCGTTCAAGGCGCACAAGAAGTCTGGTGCCGAGGTCGCGACCGGGCGGCTCGCCGGCCGCCCGGTGATCCTCGGAAAGCCGCGCAGCTACATGAACGAATCGGGTCGACAGGTGGCGGCGCTGACAAAGTTCTATTCGGTGCCGCCGGCCGAGCTCGTCGTCATCCACGACGACCTCGACATCGAGTTCGGCAGGATCCGGCTGAAGTTCGGCGGCGGCGTCGCCGGCCACAACGGGTTGCGGTCCGTGGCGTCGGCGTTGAGCACCAACGACTTTCACCGCGTGCGGATCGGCATCGGCCGACCGCCGGGGCGCAAGGACCCGGCCACATTCGTGCTGGAGAACTTCACCGCGGCTGAACGCGCCGACGTGCCGGTGATGTGCGAACAGGCCGCCGACGCCACGGAGCTGTTACTCAAGCTCGGCCTGGAGGCCGCCCAAAATCAGGTGCACGCCTGGTAGGCCACCGCGAACGGCCACTTATCACACGAAATTCACCGAAAACCGTGTAATAAGTGGCCGTTCGGCGGCAGGAGGCGTTAGTCGGCGGTGCGGCGCGCGTAGGCGCGCAGGGCCACCGGTGCGAACACCGCTGTCAGCAGCAGCGACCAGATGACCGTTGCGAGCACCGGGTGATGCAGCGGCAGTTGCGCCGACGCCGGCGCGGGCGGGCCGTTACCCCACAGCTCTCGCATCGCCTGGGCCAACGAGGACACCGGGTTCCACTCGGCGATAACCCGCAGCCAATGCGACATCGGCTCCGTCGGCGCAAAGGTGTTGGCCAGGAACGTGATCGGAAACAGCAGGGTGAACATCACGCCGTTGACGGCCTCCACCGACCGCATCAACGACCCGACCAGAATGCCGAACCAGATGATGCCGAACCCGAACACCAGCACCAGCGCGAACGCCAGCGCCGCTTCCGCGGCGCTGCCACGGATGCGCCAGCCGATGGCAAGTCCGGTCCCGGCCATCACCACGATGCCGATCGACGAGTGGATCAGGCTGGCGACGCTGCGGCCGATCAACACCGACGAGCGTGCGATGGGCAGTGACCGGAATCGGTCGATGACGCCCTTCTCGATGTCGTTGGTGATGCCGGCCGCGACGACGAACGCCGCGAAGACGATGGTTTGCGCCTGGATTCCCGGGAGCAGGAACTCCCGGTAGGACGGCCCGCCCGTGTTGGTGATCGACGCGCCGAACACGAACGCGAACAGCAGCACGAACATGATCGGCTGCGTGGTGACGTCGCTCAGCATCTCCGGCATGCGCTTGGTGTGGATCATGTTGCGCTTGACCATGATCCACGACTGCTGGGCGAGGTTGGTCTGGTGAATCTCGGGCCGTCGTAACTGCGTGGGCAGTTGCCGCGCAACAGTGGTCATGCCGACTCCTCCTGTTTCGTGCGGTGCCCGGTCAGCGACAGGAACACGTCGTCGAGGCTGGGCCGCGACAGTCCGATGTCGTCGACCTCGATCTGGCTGTCACGCAACCACCCTGCGACGCGCGTCATGTCGGCCAGGCCGTCGGCGGCGGCGGTCAGCTGGCGCGCGCCGCTGTCCACGAACACCTCCGCCCCGGTCTTGCGCAACAGCGCCGCGGCGACCGGCAGATCCTCGGCCCGCGACACCGTGACCACCAGGCTTGCATTGCCCGACTGTTCCTTGAGTTCCAGCGGCGTGCCCTCGGCGATGATGCGACCCTTGTCCATCACGACGATGTTGTCGGCCAGCTGGTCGGCCTCCTCCAGGTATTGCGTGGTGAGCAGCAGCGTGGTGCCCTCACGCACCAACTCGCGCAACACGTCCCACAGGTCGTTACGGCTGCGGGGGTCGAGCCCTGTGGTGGGCTCGTCGAGGAACAGCACCGGCGGTGCGGCCAGCAGGCTGACGGCCAGATCGAGACGCCGCCGCATGCCGCCCGAGTATGACTTCACCGGACGGTCGGCGGCATCGGCGATCGAAAACTGGTGCAGCAGTTCGTCGCTCAGTTGGTTTAGGTCGCGGCGGCGGATGCCGTAGAGCCTGCCGATCATCCGGATGTTCTCGCGGCCGGTGAGCAGCTCGTCGACCGTGGCCACCTGACCCGTCAATCCCATGTTGCGCCGCACCATCTCCGGCTGCTCACGCACGTCGTAGCCCGCCACCCGGGCGGTGCCGCTGGTGGGTTCCGTCAGCGTCGTCATCATCCGAACCGTCGTGGTCTTGCCGGCACCGTTGGGACCCAGCAGACCCAGCACAGTGCCTTGCGGCACGGCGAAACTGACGCCGTCGACCGCGACGTCGGCGCCGAACTTCTTGACCAGATCGATTGCTTCGATGGCCGGAGGAGAGCCGGGCATACCCTCGACGGTAACGACCCGCCCCGACACCATGCCATTCGATTTCAGCTGCACGGCCACTTACACGTCGGCGATTCGCATGCCGTTCCGCCCCTCAGGACTCCTTCTGCCACCAGGTGAACACGTCGTTGAGGCTCGAATCACGAACCACCGCAACGAAATCCTTTGAGTCGTCGGTCCACATGACCACCGCGTCGCCACCGTCCGTCCCGCACACGAGCTGACCGGCCGTCGCCGTCGGATCAGTGGTGTAGTGCCACTTTCCGGGCGATGACGTGCCGTCGGGACAGGTCTCCAGCGTCACGTTGGCGGTGACGTCCTTGAACGCGTCGTCAAGGGCACTTTGATCCGCGTACAGGTAGAACGTCGCGCTGTCGGGACCGCCGCTGAGCGCGTCGCAGTTCAGCGTCGACAGCGAGTTGTCCTTCGGCGGGTGCTGAGGGTCACAGGTGGAGCGGCTGTATCCGGGCTTGGCGAGGTAGCCGATGAGCGTGTCGTCGTCGGCGGTGTATCCCGAGGGCGGCACGCTGGGGCTTGTCGGCGGCGTCGTCGTGGGACCGTCACTGCCCCCGGGGATGACGCCCGTCGCGAACAGGATCAGCACGACCGCCACCGCCAGACCGGCTGCCGCTCCGCCGGCCACAAGCCACGACGTGCGCTTGCGCGCTACCGGCAGCGGACCCGACAGGGAGGGCGACGACGTCCACGGCGGCGGAGCGGAAACCGGCTGGGGACCGCTGCCGTAGGTGCCCTGGCCTGCCGTCCACGCCGGACCGGAGAAGCGCTGGATCGGCCCGGAGCCGACGGTGGGCCGCGCGATCGGGCCTGAAGGTGGCGCCCCCATCGGTCCCGAGGGTGGCCCCGCAGTCGCGGCAGGTGCGGGCCCGCTGGTCGACGGTGGCGGCCGGTACGGCTGAGTCCACGGCGGCGCAGCGGGGCCCGTCGGCAGAGTTGCCTCGTCGCTTCGCTCGAGGATCCGGGCGGCGTGTCGTTTGTCGGTCGCCGTCAACGCGTCCAGCGCGGCGTTGGCCAGATCCCCCGCGGTCGCATAGCGATCCTCGGGGTTCTTCGCCATGCCGCGGGCGATCACCTGGTCGAAGGCGGCGGGGATACCGGCGCGAATCTGGCTGGGCTGCGGGATCGGCGCGGTCAGATGGGCGGTGATCAGCGCGCCGATGCTGTCGGCCCGGTACGGACGCGATCCCGTCAGGCACTCGTGCAGCACACATGCCAGCGAGTAGATGTCGACGCTGTGCGTGAGTTCCTTGTTGCGCAACCGCTCCGGTGCCATGTAGCTGAAGGTGCCCACCATCGTGCCCATCTGCGTCAGTCGCTCCGCGCTGGCAGCGGTGGCCAGGCCGAAGTCGACAAGATAGGCGAAGTCGTCGCGGGTGAGGATGACGTTCTCCGGCTTGACGTCGCGGTGCATCACCCCGGCGGCGTGCGCGGCGTCCAGCGCGGCGGCGACCTGACGGATGATCGCGACCGCCCGGGCCGGCGGCAACGGACCGTTTTCCTCCAGCACTGTGTGCAGGTCGACACCGTCGATCAGGCGCATGTCCACGAAGAGAAGCCCGTCGATCTCGCCGTAGTCATGGATGGGCACCACGTGCGGTTCCTGCAGGCGCCCCGCAGCGTGCGCCTCGCGCTTCATGCGCTCACGAAAGACGGGATCCTTGGACGTCGCCTCGCGCAGCAGCTTCAGCGCCACGGTGCGGTCCTTGACGGTGTCCTCCGCCTCGTATACCTCGCCGAAGCCGCCGGCGCCGATAAGCCGTTTCAGGTAATAGGGCCCGAACTTGGTACCCACTCGCGAACCCTTGGGGCCGCTCATCGCCGTCTCCTCAAACCGCCGGTAGCCCGGGCACGCGTCTTGCCGACTTTCACGCTAACCCGTGTTCGTCGTCAGCCACAGTAAACCGTTCTTCTGCGCGTTGCTCACGTCGAGTGGTCGCGGCGTCAGCCAGGATAGTGTTCGGGCGGCCGAACGCATTGAGCGCCTGTTGCCAAGCGGCTCACCGACTACGGAATAGCTTCGCCCGCAGACGATTTCGGCGTCACGCGACTTCATCGGTGACGATCATGATGAACGGCCCTGTGCGCCAGGCCTTCACGAAGGTGGCCAAGGGCACCTCGAAGTCGCGGCCGTCGGCCGGGTACGGATCGTTGAGGTGCACGACGTCGTGCACGGTGTCCACTGCCGTCACCACGACGGCGTGAGCCGGCTTGCTGCGGTCGCCGGAGGTGTCGCCCCAAATCGTCGGCCCGTTCAGCCCGACGATCACCTTCTCCCCCTCCGCCAGGTAGTCGACGAGCGCATCGGTGCCCGTCTCGACGCCGGTCTGGTCTTCGATGGCCGTGCTCGTCATGGTCGCGGTGATCCCGTACTCGGCGAGCAGCACTTCCACATCCGAGTAGTCGGTGCCCCACCGATTGTCGTCCTCGTCAGGCAGGTACACGGGTCCGCTGTGGGAGTTGCTCGGGGTGCCTGCGGCGATCTCGAGCATCTCCTGCTCGGAGGGCAGGTCGCCGGTGAGTTGCCCCACCACGTCGGCCACTGCCATCAGGACGCAGTCGTCGCTCAGGTGCTGGCGCTGCCAGTACTGCGCGGCCGCCACCGGATCGCCGTATACGCCGGTCGGGGTGGTGATCTGAATGACCGGTGTTGCGTTGGCGACGCCGGCCAACCCGACAGACGCCGCGAGGACGGTTGCCGCGACTGCGGCACGTGCCGCGTGGGCGAATCCGCTGGAAAGCTTGGTGATCACGGCGCCGGTTCCTTTCTGGCTGTTCTGCAGAAAGGGTGCGGCCTGCCGCTATACGGATTCTCAAAGAATTCTTGGAGGCCTTATGGGCGCGGGTCCGAGCGTGCGGGCGCCCCTAGCGGGCGCGAGAGTGCGCGAAATGCCAGCCGCTGCGGCGCGGCGCTGGCACGACTGGGGGCACCTCCCGCTTGCGGGGGAGCACGCTCGCGCGGAGAGAGAGGGGGGCGGCTAGCTGACCAGTGTGACGGAGTTGGCGCGGCGCAGCTTGCCCGACGGCGTCTTCGGGATCGTGCCGGGACCGAGGACGACGACGTTGCGCGGCCGCATGTCCACCTCGCGGACCACCTCGTGGGCGACCTGGTGCTCGATGCGGCGCACCTCGGCCAGATCCTCCCAGGCGTTGCTCTCGACGGCCACCGCGAAGGACTCCCGGGAATGGCCGGCGTCCAGGCGCACCGCGACCGCGCAGCCCGGGCGGACGCCGTCGACGCGGCAAGCCGCCCGCTCGATGTCGGTCGGGTAGATATTGCGCCCGGCCATGATGATGACGTCCTTGACGCGGCCGCACACGACGACGTGACCGTTTTCCATCAGGTAGCCGAGGTCACCGGTGTCGTACCAGCCGTTCTCGTCCTGCGCCGGGACGAAACCGCCCATCGTGACGTAGCCGGGGGTCAGCGCCTCCCCGCGCAGCTCGATGATGCCGACGCCTCGGGTTGGCAGCACGTTTCCGTCCTCGTCGACGATTCGCGCCTCCAGGTCTTTGAGCAGTGGGCCCAGCGACGCCAGCCGGCGCGTGTTGCCCTTGCTGGCTGGGACCGCCCGGCGCAGCGCGGCGAGCAGGTCGGCGTCGACCTCGTCGACCACCAGTCCGGCGCCGCATTCGGAGAACGACACCGCCAGCGTGGTCTCGGCCATGCCGTAGGCCGGCAGGATCGCCTCGGGCCGCAGCCCGAACGGCTTGCCCGCGTCGACGAGATCCTCGACGTCGGCCGGTTCCACCGGCTCGGCGCCCGACAGCGCAAACCGCAGGGTGGACAGGTCGAACTCGCCGGGCTTGGCCTGCCGGCGCAGCCGCTTCGCGAACAGCGCGTAGGCGAAGTTCGGTGCGGCGGTCATCGTGCCCTTGTACTTGTCGATGAGCTTCGCCCAGAGCAGCGTGTCGCGCAGGAAGTCCATCGGGGTGACTTTGACCAACTCGGCGCCGAAGTACATCGGCACCGTCAAGAAGCCGATCATGCCCATGTCGTGGAAGCAGGGCAGCCAGCTGACCATCACGTCGCGCTCGACGTCGTACTCGGCGCCGATGAACATGGCCTCCGCGTTGGAGTAGACGTTTCGGTGGGTGATCACCACGGCCTTGGGAGACCCGGTAGAGCCCGACGTCAGCTGCATGAGCGCGACGTCGTCCTCGCCGGTCTCCACCGGATCGATCGGGTCGGCGGCCAGCAGGTCATCGACGGTTAGCACGGTGACGCCGCGCTCTTCGAGAACAGGAATCGCGGCGGTGAACGGATCGGAGACGACGACGGCCTTGGCCTCGATCATGTCGATGACGGTCGTCGTGTCCTGCGCCCACGACACGAGGTCGGTGCGCGGTGTGGGCTGGTGCAGCATCGTCAGGCTGGCGCCGCGCACCCACAGGCCCTGGGCGGTGGGCGCGATCTCCACGGGCGCACCGGCCAGCACGCCGACCGCGTCGCCGTGTCCCACACCGGCCGCGGCCAAACCCCCGGCGATCCGGCGGGCCTTGTCGTGGACCTCACCCCAGGTGTGCCGGACCGGACTGTGAGGCTCGCCCGTGACCATGCCGCGGTCGGTAGTCAGGGCGTTGAGGAACATCTTCTCGGTGAACCTGCTCACGACAACCTCCTGGGTTCGGCAGCGCCATGTCGCCGGCCGTACGGCTCCGGCGCGAAGTCCCGGACATCAATGCTCCGCCTGGCAGACGCCGCTCGAAAGGAGGCGCGCGCACACAATTGAGGAGCGGTTCTATTGCGGTTCGGTGGCGTTCCCCCGGCTACGCCCCTGCGGTGCGGCTGTCGCCCACACTCGAACCGAGTGGGCGACCACACGAAGGAAGCCGGACCGCTGACATACACCGCCGATGATCTTAAACTCCTCTTAGAGTAGCGGCAAACTCAGAGGTGTTTTGAGGCCTGTGTCACATCCCGCGGGTGGGGGCCGGCACCACGCGCGCACCCTGCACAGGGCCGCTGGCCACCCGCACCGTCCGGCAGACACCGGCGCCGGCCAGCTGCGTGCCGACGTCGACGGCCGAGGCTGCGCTCGAACACAGGAAGGCGCAGGTAGGGCCGGATCCGGAAACGATGCCCGCCAGCGCGCCGGCTTCGGTTCCTGCCCGCAGGGTGCGGCGCAGGCTCGGGTCCAGGCTGATCGCGGCGGCCTGCAAGTCGTTGCCCAGAAGCGGCGCGAGCTCGTCGGCGTCGCCGGCGGCCAGGGCGGCCAGCAGTGGTTCGGGCTCGGCCAGCCGCGGCGGGAGCGCACGCGAGGAGGGGTTGTTGCCATCGCCGCCTGCCCGAAGTCTGTCGATTTCGGAGAACACGGCTGCGGTGGACAATCCGCCGGCCGAGAACGCGAGCACCCAGTGAAACGTCGTGCGCGCCAACACCGTCGCGAGGTCCTCGCCGCGGCCGGTCCCCAGTGCGGTACCACCGTGCAACGCGAACGGCACGTCGCTGCCCAGCCGGGCGGCCAGCGCGTGCAGGTCCCGGCGGGGCACGCCGACCTCCCAGAGGCTGTTCATCGCGACCAGCACCGCGGCCGCGTCGGCGCTGCCGCCCGCCATGCCACCGGCCACCGGGATCGACTTCTCGATCGAGATGTCCACGTCCGGGGACCGTCCGACGTGCTCGGCCATCAGCTCGGCCGCCTGCCAGGCGAGGTTGCGCTCGTCGGACGGCAGGAAGTCGGCTCCCTCACCCGTCACCTCCAGCGACAGCGTGTCGGAGTTCCGGACAGTCACCTCGTCGAGAAGCGAGACGGCGTGGAAGACGGTGGTGAGTTCGTGGTAGCCGTCGTCGCGGCGGTCGCCGACGGACAGGTAGAGGTTCACCTTGCCGGGCACCCGCACCGTCACTGAACCGGTGGCCACCCACTCGGGTGCGGTGCTGCCGTCGGACACCGCACGAGATTAGCGCCCGCCGGCCACCTACCCTGAACCTGTGCTGCGCCCCGGGCAGGCGGTCGAGGGCTACGTCGTCGAAGACGTGCTCGGTCGCGGCGGCTCGGCAACGGTGTACCGGGCGCGTGACGACGCGCACGGGACGGTTGCCCTGAAGTTGCTCGACGACGATCACCGCGGGCCGGCCGAGATCATCCGGCTGGCGCGGGAGTTCGAATTCGCCCGCCAGCTCAGCCATCCGCACGTGGTGACGGTGTACCGCCACGGTGAGGCTTGGCTCACAATGCAATTGGTCGACGGTGGCACCGCGACCGACCTGCGGCAGCTCCGCGATCGCCTGGCCGCGGTGGAGCAGATCGCCGACGCGCTCGACTACGTGCACCGTTGTGGCATCGTGCACTGTGACGTCAAACCCACTAATATGCTTGTACACCAACCCTTTTCACTCGGCGGAGCCGTCTTGACCGACTTCGGCGTCGCCTACGCGGTGGCGGAGGACAACCGCATGCGCCCTCAGCCGCTGATCGCATCGCTGCCGTACCTGGCGCCGGAGATGCTGCGCGGCCGGCCTCCGGCGGCAGCCTCGGACGAATACGCACTGGCGTGCGCCACCGTCGAATTGGTCACGGGCACAACACCGTTCACGGCTGCCACGGCCGCCGAGCTGGCCGAGGCGCACCTGAACGAACCGCCGCCCTACCCGTCGCGGACACACGGGTGGCTGCCCCGGGCTTTCGACGGTGTGATCGGCAAGGCGATGGCGAAGGACCCGGAACTGCGGTACCCGTCGTGCGCAGATTTCGTCGCCGCGGTCAGCCGGGTCCTGGCGCGGTAGAGTCACCCGCCGCGACGCCCGATCGCTTCAGCAGTCGCACGAAGTCAGCGACCGTGAGCGTCTCGCCGCGCCGGGCCGGGTCGATGCTGGCAGTCAGCAGCCGCCGTGCCGACTCGTTGCCCGAACCCGCCCACTCCGCGAACGCATTGCGGGCGGTCTTGCGGCGCTGCGCGAACGCGATGTCCACCAGGGCAAACACCGCGCGGCGGAACGCGTCGTCGGTGGGCCACGGCGGGGTCTGGTGGCGGTCGATGCGCACCAGGCCCGAGTACACCCGGGGGATCGGCCAGAAAACCGTCGGCGCCACCGTCCCGCAGCGGCGCACCTGCCCGAAGAAGCGCGCCTTGACGCTCGGCGTGCCGTACTCCTTGCCGCCGGGCTCGGCGGCCAGCCGTTCGGCCACCTCGGCCTGCACCATGACCATCACCACGCGGATCGACGGGAATTCCGCCAGCAGGTGCAGAAGCGCCGGGACGGCGATGTTGTAGGGCAGGTTGGCCACGAGCGCGGTCGGCAGCCCGGCGGGGCCGTCCTCGAGGTCCTCGCGGCGCAGGGTGAGGATGTCTTTGTTCAGCACCAAGAGGCGCTGGGCCTCGCAGGTGGTGTGCTCGGCCACCGTCTGCGGCAGCCGCTCGGCGAGCACGGGGTCGATTTCAACCGCCGTCACCGCGGCGGCCTTGTCCAGCAGGCCCAGCGTCAGGGACCCCAGACCCGGGCCTACTTCCAGCACGTGGTCGCCGCGGCCGACGCCGGACGCCGTCACGATCCGACGAACGGTGTTGCCGTCGTGAACGAAGTTCTGCCCCAGGGACTTTCGCGGCCGAAAGTCGAGTTCCTTTGCCAGCCGGCGGATTTCCGCACGGCCCAGTAGCTGGGTTGTCAGCGCGCTCCGATGCGTCCGCTGCACACCGGCCACGCGCCCCACCCCTGGCGTTGCTGCGTCACCGTCGCAATGGCGATCTGCTCCTCGCGGGTGGCCAAATCGGCACGCTCGGCGTAGCGCAGTCCGCCGCTGCGTTCCCAGGTGTTCTGGTCGAACTGAACGCCGCCGTAGAAGCCGTTGCCGGTGTTGATAGCCCAGTTGCCGCCTGCTTCGCAGGCAGCCAGGGCGTCCCACGTCGCGCCGTTGCTCACCGGCGGAACCTCGGTGCCGGGCTTGGCGCCGACGCGCAGCACCGACGGGCGCGCCGGCGTGATCACCTCGTTGGCCACCGGCAGGCGTCCGGTCTCCACGCCGTTGACGATGGACACCGCGAACGTGACGTCCTGCTCCCCGGGCGTACCGGGGTCGTCGACGACCTGGCGGCTCATGTTCAGCTGCGGATCAGGGATCTTCTGCGCAGGCGGCGGCAGCGGCACGCGCTCGGTGACCTTCTGCATCCGGATCCGCGTGACGACCACGGTCATCCCCTCGGTGACCGGGGTCGACGGCGGAGGCACCACCTTGTCGGCCTGCTCCAGCGGAGCTCCGGCCGCGGCGAGCAAGGCCTGGACAGTGGGTGCGGCCAGCCGCCGGTCGGCGACCACGCCGCCGTCGTCGATGTGGACGTTCTTCGGGCTGACCACGGGCAGCGCCATCCCGGCCAGCGGCAGCCGGCTGGACCGCGACGCCGCGGCGGGAGCCGCCTCGGACATCGACAGCTGCTGCAGTGCCTCGTCGACGGTCGACGCCGTGGTCCACACCTGGCGGCTCTGTTGGCCGTCCATCGACACCTGCAGCGGGCGGCTGCGGCGTAGCACGATCGTGTCGGCCTGGTCCACGGCCTCCTCGCCGGACGGGTAGAGGTCGTCGCGCTCGCCGACCGTGAAACCGTTCTCGGCCACGACGTCGATCACCCGTGACTTCATGGTCGACACCGTCATCGGCGACCCGTCGACGTCAAGCGTGACGGTCTTGTGCACCGAGACGGCATAGCTTCCGGCGCCTGCCAGAACCAGCAGGAGCGCGCCCACGAGGGCGCGCAATACCGGTGAATTCGTTTGGTAGAGCTTTGTCAGGGCATTCAAAGTGGCGTCTATCCCGACTGTTGACGTCATTTGCTAAGGGCCCGAGGCCCAAACGTGATCACAGCACGGTAACGAAACCCCCTATCGGAGGCAAATCTCAAGCGCGGGTTGAGGCGTGACTCACATTGCGGTCGCTGACTTTTGTCGCAGACCGTCAGTTGGCGGGACCGACGGGTCACTTGCGCGGTCGTCGGGAGTTTGCTGCAACTCTTTAACGGTAAAGGCGAGGTCGGAGCGGTGACGCCGGTCGCCGGGTCAACCGGCCGGCGCCAGCCCGTACACCCGGAATGCGTTTGCTGTCGCATCTGCGGCGAGGTCTTCGGCGCGTCGACCCGTCAGGTCGGCCAGCGCCCGCACGGTGTAGGGCAGGCAGTACGGCTCGTTCGGGGCGCCGCGGTAGGGGTGCGGGGTGAGATATGGCGCGTCGGTCTCGACCAGCAACTGGTCCGGCGGGATCAGGCGGGCGGCCTCGTGCAGGGCGGTGGCGTTCTTGAAGCTGACGGTGCCCGACAGGCTCAGCAGCCATCCGGCGTCCAGGCAGTCCCGCGCCATCTGGGCATCCGAGGAGAAGCAGTGGAAGATCACGTGAGGCGGCGCACCTTCGGCGCGCAGCACGTCGAGCACTTGGCGGTCGGCTTCCCGGTTGTGGATCATCAGCGGCTTGCCGGTGCGCTTGGACAGGTCGATGTGCCATGCGAACGCCTCACGCTGTGCGGCCGGCTCGGCGCAGCCCTCGAGCCGTCCCGGCCAGTACAGGTCGAGTCCGGTCTCGCCGATGGCCACCACCCGGGGATCGCCCGCCAGCGACTCGATCTCGGCCTTCGCAGCGTCCGTCAGCGCCGCGGCGCGGGTGGGGTGAAGCGCCACCGCGGCGTACACCCGGGGGTCGGCGTGCGCGGCCGTCACCACCCAGCGCGCGGACGTCAGGTCGTCGGCGATCGTGACGACGGCCCCGACGCCCACCGCCTCGGCGCGGTCCACGATCGCGCGGACGGAATCGGCGTCACTGGCGCCGCACGCGTCGAGATGTGTGTGCGCGTCGACCAGCGGGCTCAGGGGCTCCGGTGGCGGCGGCGCCGGACGGGAACGGCTCACTGCCACACCATAAGGTTGACGTAGAGATGAGGCCTTACTACGTCACGACGGCGATCACGTACCCCAATGGCGCGCCGCACATCGGGCACGCCTATGAGTACATCGCCACCGATGCGGTCGCCCGGTTCAAGCGGCTCGACGGGTTCGACGTGCGCTACCTCACCGGCACCGACGAGCACGGACTGAAGATGGCCGAAGCCGCGCAAGCCGAAGGCGTTCCGACAGCGCAGCTGGCCCGGCGCAACTCCGACGTGTTCCAAGCGCTGCAAGAGAAGCTGAACATCTCGTTCGACCGGTTCATCCGCACCACCGACCCCGACCACCTGGAGGCCTCGAAGGTCATCTGGCAGCGGATGGTCGACGCCGGCGACATCTATCTCGGCTCGTACGCAGGCTGGTATTCCGTGCGCGACGAAAGCTATTTGGCGCCGGACGAGACGCGCGTGGAGCCCGACGGCAGCCGCGTGGCGGTCGAAAGCGGCGCGCCGGTCACCTGGACCGAGGAGCAGACGTACTTCTTCCGGCTGTCGGCGTACGCCGACAGGCTGCTGGCGCATTACCAGGCGCACCCGGAGTTCATCGGGCCCGACGTGCGGCGAAACGAGGTCGTCAGCTTCGTGTCGGGAGGGCTGCGCGACCTGTCGATCTCCCGCACGTCGTTCGACTGGGGCGTGCCGGTGCCCGACCACCCCGATCACGTCATGTACGTGTGGGTGGACGCGCTGACGAACTACCTCACCGGCGTGGGCTTTCCGGACACTGGCTCGGAGATGTTCCGCCGGTTCTGGCCGGCCGATCTGCACATGATCGGCAAGGACATCATCCGGTTTCACACCGTGTACTGGCCGGCCTTTCTGATGTCGGCCGGAATCGAGCTGCCCCGAAGGGTTTTCGCGCACGGCCACCTGCTCAACCGCGGCGCGAAGATGAGCAAGTCGGTGGGCAACGTCGTCGACCCGGTCGCGCTGATCGACCGGTTCGGCGTCGACCAGGTGCGGTACTTCCTGCTGCGCGAGGTGCCGTTCGGCCAGGACGGCAGTTACAGCGACGAGGCGATCATCACCCGCATCAACACCGACTTGGCCAACGAATTCGGCAACCTCGCGCAGCGCTCGCTGTCGATGGTGGCCAAGAACCTCGACGGCGTGGTACCGGAACCGGTGGCGCTGGACGACGACGACCGCGAGCTGCTGGCGGCGGCCGATGCACTGCTGGAGCGGGTGCGTGCGCATTTCGACGTGCCCGCAATGCATTTGGCGCTGGAGGCGATCTGGCTGGTGCTGGGTGCAGCGAACAAGTACTTCTCGGCCCAGCAGCCCTGGGTGCTCCGCAAGTCGGAGGACCCTTCCGACCTCGAGCGCTTCGACACCGTGCTCTACACGACGCTGGAGGTGGTGCGCATCGCGGCGCTGCTGGTGCAGCCGGTGATGCCGGAGTCCGCGGCCCGGCTGCTGGACCTCCTCGGCCAGCCGGCGGAGGCGCGGTCATTCGCCGCTCTGGGCACCAGGCTGGTGCCCGGCACTGTGCTGCCCGCGCCCACCGGGGTGTTCCCGCGCTACCAGGCAGAGTGATCTGCGTCACGTACGGTCACGTCTCGGCGATCGGCGGTGTCTCTAGGGCATGACCGACATGAACGCACACCCCCACATCACCCACTCGATCTCCGTCGTCGTCATCGGCGGCGGCTACGCCGGAGCGGTGGCCGCGAACCGCCTTCAGCAGCGCCGCGATGTCACCGTCAGCCTCGTCAACCCGAGGCCGCATTTCGTCGAACGCATCCGGCTGCACCAGCTGGTGGCCGACTCGGGCTCCGCGACCGTCGACTACGCCGACATGCTGCACCCGTCGGTCCACCTGGTCGTCGACACCGCGACAGAGATCGACGCGAACAGCCGAACGGTGCGGCTGGCGTCCGGCAGCGGCTTGCGCTACGACTATCTCATCTACGCCGTCGGCAGCACGAGCGCTCGGCCCACTGTGCCTGGTGCTCACGAATACGCCTGGCAGATCAGCGATTTCGAGCACGCCCGGCGCCTGCGGGATCGTATCGACGCCCTCGCTCTGGATGCGCCGGTGTGCGTCGTCGGCGGCGGGCTGACCGGAATCGAAACCGCCGCCGAGCTTGCCGAGCAACGACCCGCGGTGACACTGATCAGCGGCCCGACGCTGGGGCCGTCGCTGAGCGAAGCCGGACGGCGATCGGTGGCCCGCCAACTCGACCGCCTCGGGGTGCGGGTCCTGCAACACACCGTCTCCGAGGTGCGGCCGGACGCGGTGGTGCTGTCCGACGGGACAGCGGTGCCGAGCGCGGTAACAGTGTGGACCGCTGGATTCAGCGTCCCGGACCTGGCTGCGCGCAGCGGCCTGACGACCGATGCGATCGGTCGATTGCTCACCGATGAGACGCTGACGAGTGTGGACGACGGGCGCATCGTGGCCGCCGGCGACGCCGCAGCGCCGTCGGGCCAGCCGCTGCGGATGAGTTGCCAGGCCGCGGGACCGCTGGGCGCGCAGGCGGCCGACACGGTGCTCAGCCTTCTCGCCGGCGAGCAGCCTGCGCCACTGAGCCTCGCGTTCGTCGGGCAGTGCATCAGCCTGGGCCGATCGCTTGGGACAGTGCAGATCTCACACGCCGACGACACGCCCCGGCGGCTGTACATCGGCGGCCGCGTCGCGGCCACGATCAAGGAGCTCATCTGCAAGGGCACCGTCTCGGCCGTCGCCCGGGAGGGCCGCAAGCCGGGGTCGTTCTTCTGGTTCCACGGCGGGAAGCGGCCTGCCACTGCGCCCGTCCCGGCGTCATGAGTACCGGGGAGCACGCCGAGCGGTTCACGCACCTGCGCCCGCTGCTGTTCACGATCGTCTACGAAATCCTGGGTTCCGCAACCGAATCCGACGATGTGCTGCAAGACAGCTACCTGCGGTGGGCGCAGGTGGACCTGTCGACGGTCCGCGACACCAAGGCTTATCTCGCGCAACTGGTGACGCGGCAGGCGCTCAACGCGCTGCGGGCCGGGGTCCGTCGCCGCGAGGACTACGTCGGCCCGTGGTTGCCCGAGCCGCTGCTGCTCGACGAGCAGGACCCGGCTCGCGACATAGTGCTCGCGGAGTCGGTGTCGATGGCGATGATGGTCGTGCTGGAGACGCTGGGACCGGACGAGCGCGCGGTGTTCGTGCTGCGAGAGGTGTTCGGGTTCGACTACGACGAAATCGCCTCGGCTGTAGGAAAATCCGTGGCTGCGGTCCGTCAGATCGCGCACCGGGCGCGTGCGCATGTGCAGTCCCGGCGTAAGCGGTTCGAACCGGTGGACCCGCAGCAGAGCGCGCAGATCACCGAGCAGTTTCTGGCCGCGGCCGCAAGCGGCGACGTCGAGGCCCTGATGTCGATGCTGGCGCCGGACGTCGTCTGGACGGCCGACAGCGGAGGCAAGGCCAGCGCGGCGCGGCGGCCGGTGGTCGGGGCGCAGAAGGTGGCCGCCGTGCTCATGGGGATCATGCGGCTGGGCAGACGCATTCCCGATGTCCGCATCGAGACGACGATCTGCAACAGCGCGCCCGCCGTGGTGGTCTACTCCGGCGACCGGCTGGAGGGGATCTTCATGGTCGAAGTGAGCGACGGCAAGATCACCAACTTCTATGCGATCCGCAATCCGGACAAGCTGGCGGCTGCCGTCCCGCGCGAGATCAGCCGCTAGCCGGCGTTCGGGCGCTTCCGCGGGATAGTCCCTGTGGACCGCCTCTTAGTGCACCAGTGAGCGACAACGCGGTGACCTGCGGTTACACCGTCATGCACCCAGGGACCGCGATTCTCCGGAATACGTCCTCTAGCTGGGAAAACGACGTTGTCGCTCACTGGTGCACTAAGAGCCGGACACAAAGGCGGTCGCCCGGAAACTTGCATAGTCAGGGTTGTGCGAGGCTTGCCCCGTGCGGATTGAGCGGCTGGGGAACTTGGGCGACCCACCCGATGTGCTGCGGGCGGTCTCGCACCGGGGCAGCCCGGCCGCGCTGATCGGCCACTGGTTCAACTCGCGGGCCGTCATCGCGCCCTCGATGACCGCGTCGCCGGTCGGTGCTCACGAGGTGTTCGCCGTGCCACCCGGTCTCGGTGATACCGGAGTGGTCGGCGGCGGATGGTTCGGCTACCTGTCGTATCCCGACACCGGGGCCGAAGGTCTGGGCCCGCGGATTCCGGTAGCGGCCGGCGGGTGGACGGACTTCGTATTGCGTCAGGACCGGGACGGCATCTGGTGGTACGAAAGCCTCTCGGGGGCAACACTTCCGGACTGGGTCGCTGAAGCGCTGCGCTCGCCCATAACGCAGCGGCGCGCCGACATCGAGTGGGGGGAGGCCGACCGCGACGCCCACCGCGGCGGCGTGCTGGGCTGCCTGGAAGCGATTGCGGCCGGCGAGATTTACCAGGCGTGCGTGTGCACGCAGTTCGCCGGCAGACTCGACGGCACGCCCGTCGACTTCTTCGCCGACGCTGTCGCGCGGACCTCGCCGGCGCGAGCGGCCTTCGTAGCCGGCGACTGGGGTGCGGTGGCATCGCTCTCGCCCGAATTGTTCCTGCGCCGCCGCGGCGATGCGGTGACGTCGAGCCCGATCAAGGGCACGCTGCCGCGGCATGCGGACCCGACGGTGCTTCGGGCCTCGGCCAAGGACGTTGCGGAGAACATCATGATCGTCGACCTCGTCCGCAACGACCTGAGCAAGGTCGCGGCGACCGGGACCGTCACTGTGCCAGAGCTTTTGGCGGTGCGGCCGGCACCCGGCGTGTGGCATCTGGTGTCGACGGTCACCGCGTGCGTCGACGTCGATGTGCCGATGGTGGACGTACTCGACGCGGCCTTCCCGCCGGCATCGGTGACCGGCACGCCGAAAACCCGGGCACGCCAACTCTTGTCGCGATGGGAGCCCTATCGTCGTGGGGTATATTGCGGCACAGTGGGTTTGGCGTCACCGATCGCAGGGACCGAGCTGAACGTGGCGATCCGGACGGTGGAGTTCGACGCTCATGGGTCCGCTGTCCTCGGGGTCGGCGGTGGCATCACCGCGGACTCGGATCCTGACGCCGAGTGGGAGGAGTGCCTGCACAAGGCGGCGCCGATCGTCGGCGCCTACCCCCTCGCTCGCAGCACCGCATCGTAGAGCTCACGCCGAGACGGTGCGCCGGGATTCGCCGCAACCACTTCCGCGCACGCATCTTTCACGCGCGCGCCGGCATCCACCAAGGCCTCGACCTCGGCGACCAAGAGCGACGATGTCCGCCTGCGGCTGCGCCCCCGCCAGCACGACGGTGATCTCCCCCAGCACCCCGCCCGTCGCCCACTCGGCCAGTTCGCCCAGCGATCCGCGCACCACTTCCTCGTGCACCTTCGTCAGCTCGCGACAGACCACCGCGCGCCTCGACGGCCCGAGTTCGTCGGCCGCGTCGGAAAGGCACGCCGCCAGCCGACGCGGCGATTCGAAGAACACGCACGTGCGTTGCTCGGCCGCCAGCGTTGCCAGCCATGCCCGGCGCGCCGACCGTTTGCGCGGCGCGAAACCTTCGAAGCAGAACCTGTCCGAAGGCAGCCCGGACACCGCGAGCGCCGTGGTCACCGCTGACGGCCCAGGCAGGCAGGACACGGGGACGCCTTCGGCGATGCACGCCGTCACGAGCCGGTAGCCGGGATCACTGACCACCGGCATGCCCGCGTCGGTGACCGCCAGCACCGTCGCGCCGGACTTCATCTCGGCGACCAGCGAGGGCACCCGGGTGGCCTCGTTCTGGTCGAACAGGCTTACGACCTTCCCTGGAATGCGCACACCGAGCGCGGTGGCCAACGTGCGCACCCGGCGGGTGTCTTCTGCGGCTACGACATCCGCGGACTCCAGCGCCGACACCAGCCGCGCGGACG
Organism: uncultured Actinomycetota bacterium; assembly: GCA_963775205.1. Taxonomy (GTDB): domain Bacteria; phylum Actinomycetota; class Actinomycetes; order Mycobacteriales; family Mycobacteriaceae; genus Mycobacterium. The sequence goes on from CAVZHV010000009.1 coordinate 52,227, forward strand.
CGTCGGATGGCTGGCCCAACGGCGTCGCGCCCAGCAACAATCGGCCACCGCCCATGGCGACAGCCTACGATCGCCGGTGTGACCGTTGCTTCCGACGAGCGCTCGCGCGAGGAGCATCCCACCGTCGAGCCGCGCACCGAAGAGCGCGGCGTCCCGATGATCAGCCCCGGTCCCCGGATACCGGTCGCCGACTTCGGGCCGACCGACCGCCTGCAAGGCTGGGCGATGACGGCCGTCGTCGCAGCACTGGCCGGCATTACCCGCTTCATCAGCCTCGGCTACCCCACCGATGCCGGCACGCCGATCTTCGACGAGAAGCACTATGCGCCGCAGGCGTACCAGATGCTGTTCAACAGCGGCGTCGAGGACAACCCGGGCTTCGGCCTCGTCGTGCACCCGCCGCTGGGCAAGATGCTGATAGCGCTCGGCGAAGCGATCTTCGGGTACAGCGGCCTGGGCTGGCGATTTTCCGGGGCCGTCGCCGGGGTGGTGCTGGTGGTCCTGGTGGCCCGCATCGCCCGGCGGTTGAGCCGCTCGACGATGGTGGGCGGCATCGCGGGACTGCTGATCATCGCCGACGGGGTCAGCTTCGTGACGGCGCGAACTGCGCTCCTCGACGCCTTCTTGGCGGTGTTCATCGTGGCCGCGTTCGGCGCGTTGATCGTGGACCGCGACCAGGTGCGCGCCCGCATGCATCTCGCATTCCTCGAGGGCCGCATCGCCGAAACCCGTTGGGGGCCAAGACTCGGCGTGCGGTGGTGGCGCTTCGGCGCCGGCGTGCTGCTGGGGTGTGCGTTCGCCACCAAGTGGTCGGGGCTGTACTTCATCGCGTTCTTCGCGGCGATGTCGCTGGCGTTCGACGTGGCCGCGCGCCGCCAGTACCAGGTGCCTCGGCCCTGGCTGGGTGCGCTGCGCCGCGACACCGCGCCGACCTTCTACGCGATGGTGATCATCCCGTTCGCGGTGTACATGGCGTCCTACGCGCCGTGGTTCGCGTCCGAGACCGCGATCAACCGCTACGAGGTCGGGCGGTCGATCGGCCCCGGCGGGCTGCTGCCCGATGCGGTGCGGTCGCTGTGGCATTACACCTACGGCGTCTACAACTTCCACGCCGGGCTGACCAACGCCGCGGGCAATCACCATCCGTGGGAAAGCAAGCCGTGGACGTGGCCGATGTCGTTGCGGCCGGTGCTGTATGCGATCGATCAGCAGAACGTGCCCGGCTGCGGGGACCAGTCCTGCATCAAGGCCGTCATGCTCGTCGGCACGCCGGCGATGTGGTGGATCGCGCTGCCGGTGCTGCTGTGGGCGTTGTGGCGTGCAGTGGTCAAGCGCGACTGGCGGTATGCCGCTGCGCTGGTGGGCTACTGCGCGGGCTGGCTGCCCTGGTTCGCCGACATCGGCAGGCAGATGTACTTCTTCTATGCCGCGCCGATGGCGCCGTTCCTGGTGATCATGATCGCGCTGATCCTCGGCGACATGCTGTATGCGCCAAGGCAGTCGCCGGAACGACGGACGCTCGGGCTGCTCGTCGCGAGTTTCTATCTCGCACTGGTGATCGCGAACTTCGCCTGGCTGTTTCCGGTGCTCACCGGTATTCCGATTTCGCAGGCGACATGGAATATGGAGATCTGGCTGCCCAGTTGGCGGTAACCCGCACCGCTTTGCGCCGAAATAGCATTCCACGTCGCTCTCCGCCCCCGTTATCCACAACGCTGACTGCTATCTCGGCGAGTTGCTGCCTGACTAGACGACGATAAGACCGTGGGGGAAGTAGTTCGTGGTTCGGAAGCTGTTCGCGCTGGAACAATCACCTGCGGCCAACTGCGTGCACGCTATCGGGCCATCTATCCAGATGTGCACATTCCGCGCGACGCTGCGCCGACGCTGCAAGACCGAACAGTCGGTGCGTGGCTCTGGTCCAGACGCAGCGGCGTGATCACCGGACGAGCCGCTGCGGCTCTACATGGCGCGCTGTGGGTCGACGAGTCAGCCCCGGTTGAACTTGTTTACGCCAACTGTCACCCGCCCCGGGGCATCATCACCCGTAGAGATCGAATCGCTCAAGACGAGGTGGAGCAACGCCATGGGATGGCAGTCACGACACCGCAGCGGACAGCATTCGACTTGGGCCGATACCTTCCCCGCGATACCGCTGTCGCCCATCTTGACGCATTGGCACGCGCGACCGGTCTCACCGCCAATGACGTTCGGCCACTGGCTGTTCGGTACAAGGGAACCCGTGGCGTGCGGAAGTTCAGGGCCGCCATCGACCTGATGGACGCCGGTGCGCAATCACCGCAAGAGACGAAGCTTCGGCTGTTGTTCATCGACGCGGGTTTTCCCCGGCCGCAGACGCAGATACCCGTGCTCGACGACGACGGCTACGCGTTCGCCTTTCTCGACATGGGCTGGGAAGAAGTAATGGTCTCCGCGGAATACGACGGCGAACATCATCGGACCGATCCCATCCAGTACCGCAAGGACATTCGTCGAGCCGAGAAGGTCCAACGCAAAGGGTGGAACAACATCCGAGTCATCGCCGGTGACCGACCGGCAGACATCCTCGACCGGGTTCGCACCGCATGGGCCATCAGCGGAGAGAGAAGCCAGCGTCGTGAAACGGGCCGGCTAACGACATGGAATGCTATTTCGCGGCAGAGCGGGGCGACCGCAGGACGACCACCAGCACCACCGCGACGATCACCACCGCTACCACGAGCAGCAACCCGCCGACGAGCACGACGGGCATCAGGTCGACGTCCTTGTTGCGGTAGACCACCTGCTGGTACGGGTCGTCGTTGGGCGCACCAGCGAACTCGAAATCCGACGAGATCGCGCTCGGATCGCTGATGCCGACCGAGATCTTGGTGAGAAATGCACCGTGACTGGCCAATTCCGTCAGCGTCTCGTCGTGCGTACGTCCGGCGATGGACCCGGCATACTCCACGGTCACGTTCTGTTGGGGCCGCGTCGGCATCGATCCGCTGCATCCGGTGCTGTCCCAGCGTGTAGACCACCACCTGCTGCGCGCTTTTCGCGGCCGCCGACATCCGCATCGGATACACCAAGCGGTCGGCGGCGAACACCATCTTGACCGGTGCCAACTGTCCGTCCAGCCTCTCGCTGCTCGTCAGCCGCATCGCGACGAACGCCCACCCCTGATCGAGATACGGGTCGAGCTGCGCAACCACTTCCCTTCGCATCGTGTAACCGTGCGCATCGAGCCACTGCGTCACACTCGACACGTTGCCGCCGGTCAGCGTGGTCGCCTCCAGCGGGCCCAACTGCACCTGCGCGACAACCGTCGGCGCCGCCGCGCGCGAAGCGCCCTCGGCGATCATGCCCTCACCGAACGTGAAGTGCCGGCGAGTCTCGACCCGCGGCGCCGACAGTTCGGCCAGTCTGGCGAACACCGAGCGATCAGCCGCCGAAACCGAAGCCGGCGACGGCGTCGGCACGATCAGGGCCGCGTTGTCCGCGGTCGAGGACAGGTTCAACCGCATCACGATGGTCTCGCGGTCGCCGTCGAGCGCGACGAGCGCTTCCTCGTCGGCGATCTGAGCCCCGACGTCGGGACTGACGATCCCGCCGCACGCGCAGGCGACAGCGACGCCCGGAGCGCCGACACCGAGCAGGGCCGCCACAAGCAGACCGGCGACGACCAACCGCATCCACCTCATAGCGGATCCCTGCCTGCGGGGCACGACATACAGCGTGGGCCGCCGCGGCCGGTTCCCAGCTCGGACGCCGCGATCGGCAACACCTCGATACCCGATTCCTCCAGGCGCGCATTGGTTTCCACGTTGCGCTCGTACGCGACGACGACACCGGGCGCCAGCGCCAGAGTGTTGTTGCCGTCGTCCCACTGCTCGCGTTCGGCTGTGACGGGGTCCAAGCCCGTGTCGATGACCCGCAGCCGGTCGATGCCCATCGCCCGGGCCGCCGCTCCCACAAAGGGCTCCGCGTCGGTGATCTGGACACCGGAAGGCGTGCGCGAGATTGTGAACGCCGACAGCGTGTCGACGACGTTGGGGTACATCACCACCGCGTCGATGTCCACCATGGTGCAGACGGTGTCGAGATGCATCTGCGCCCGCTCCTGCGCGATCGGCACGGCCAGCACCGTATGCACCAGGTCGTCGTCGAACAGGCTGCGCGCCAGGGCTTCTGCTCCTGCCGGCGTGGTGCGTTCCCCGACGCCGACGGCGATCACCCCGGGTGCCAGCAGCAGCACGTCACCGCCCTCCACCGGCGCCGTGTGCGACTCGTAGGCACGCCGCACCCCGGTGAAGCGCGGGTGGTGGGCGTAGATGATGTCGGTCAACGAGGTCTCCCTCACCCTGGCCGGCAGCGCCAGAGACGTGATGGCCACGCGCGGCCCGATCCAGAACGACGAGTCCCGCGTGAACAACAGGTTGGGCAGCGGGTCGATCACAAAGTCGGTCCCGTGGTGCATCAGACGCACAAGCGACCCCACCGCAGACTCGCTGAAAGGCAGTTCGGTGAACGTCATCCCGGCCGTCAGCACCCGCGCCAGCGCTTCGGCGTCCAGACTGCGCAGATACTCCGAAAGTTCCTGGGCCAGTGGATGTCCGAGACGACGCGCATCGACGGCCGCGGCGATCCCGTGCATGCGGGCCGCCCCGCTCGACAGCGCCTCCGTCAACAGCTGGGCCAGCAGCATCACCTCGATGCCGCGCGAGCGCAGCAACTCGGCGAACGCATCGTGCTCCTCCTGAGCGCGAGACACCCACGGCAGCCCGTCGAACAGCAGCGCGTCGTTGTTGCGCGGCGTCAACCGTTGTAGCTCCGGGCCTGGCCGGTGCAGGATCACCGCACGCAGCGTGCCGACTTCGGAGGTCACACCCAACGCGACGCCGGCCACGAATAGCACCGTAACCCCTCAACTGTGGTTGAGGTGGTGGGGCGCCGGGCGTCGTCAGGCTCTTAAATCGAACACCCGTGCGATATCCTGGAGCCATGCCCTACGCGGTGCAGGCTGCGCTGTTCGAGCACGCCGACCGCCGGATCCTCGGCGACGGCGCGTGGGTCGACCTGTGCTCGGGCTGGCTGCGCGACGGCGACGCGTTGTTCGACGAGCTCCAGGCCACCGTGCCCTGGCGCGCAGAACGTCGCCCGATGTACGACCGTGTCGTCGACGTACCGCGCCTGCTGAGCTTTCACAACCTCGCCACCGAGCCGGCCCCTCACCCCCGGATCGCCGAGCTGCGCGACCGCCTCAACGACACCTACGCCAGCGAGCTCGGCGAGCCGTTCACCACAGCAGGCCTGTGCCTGTACCGCGACGGTGACGACAGCGTGGCCTGGCACGGCGACCGGATCGGCCGCGGCCGCAGACAGGACACGATGGTCGCGATCGTGAGCCTGGGTGCCACGCGTGTGCTGGCGCTGCGCCCGAAAGGCGGCGGAGTCTCGCTGCGGCTGCCCCAGGCGCACGGCGACCTGCTGGTGATGGGCGGCTCGTGCCAGCGCACGTGGGAGCATGCGGTGCCCAAGACCAACAAGCCGTGCGGCCCGCGGATCAGCATCCAGTTCCGCCCGCAGGGCGTCCGCTAGCCGCGAACGGCGGCGACCGAATCGATCAACAACTGTTGTGCGCGTTTGAGATTGACGGCGGGCACCGGTTGCCCCGGAGTGAGCAGCGGGTTGGCGGTCACCACTACGAGGTAGTCGCCGAGATAGGCGACGTAGGTGTACAGCTCACCCGACGCGACCGCGGTCTGCAGCTGGCGGTGCTTGCCGACGGTCTGCGCACCGTCGATGTGCGGCGCGTCGATGACGTCGACGACACCGCGCATCTCAGGTGCGGTGAACGTGACGTGGCCGCAGCGGTTTACGGAGTCGGGATTGAGGTCCACCCGCTCCGACGTCTCGATTGCCATTGCGATGAACCGGTTGCCTTCTCCCTCGGCGCTCACCGATGCGATGTTGCCGTGCAACCCGGCAGGCAGCGTCCAGGCGTACTGCGCGCAGTCGGCCGGATCCCATGTCAGCCCGGGCTGAAACTGCAGCGGTGACAACAGCTTTGGGTCGATGGCGGTCTTGCCGATGGTCCGCACGACGTACGGTGGAGCGAAGGTCGACTGCACGGACAAAACCTTGCCGATATCGACATTGGCCGGTGCTGGCCCGGCGGAGTCGTCGGTCGCGCTGTCGGATCTGCAGCCGCTCAGCAGCACTCCCACGATTCCCGTCAACGCCAGCAGCATGATCGGCAACCGCACCCGCGCAATGTACCGAACGGGCGCGCCTCAACCGCGCAACGTCGCCACGGCCTGGGCGAGAAATGTCGACGCGAAATTCGGCGGCAGCTCCGACGGGCCGGATCCCGGATCGGTGACGACGGTGACGAAGGCGACGTGGTCGCCGAGGTACGCGGTGGCCGTCGTGGCGTGCAAGTCTGTTTCGGTGCCGCCTTCGACGACGGTGCGGCTGTCGGTGACCATGGCGACGGTCGCCGCGTTCTCGATCGCAGGCGCAGCCATGAGGTCGACGGTCGCGGTGGTGCGTCCGGAATTCATGGTCCAGTGACTGCATGCCGCGACGACGTCCGGGTCCGGGCCGCTCGACGACGCGTCGGCCACCGCCACGTAGATGATCCCCCCGCTGCCGGACCCGGACAGCCCCTGCGGTGACGAGCCGACAGCCGCCGGGTCGGCCAACGCGCCGCATTTCGCCGGCTGCGCGGCCCAGCCGGGCTTGAGTCCCCAGTACTTCGCCGGGGAGGCGATTCCGTCGAGCTCGGCGACTTCATACCCTGGCGGGAAGGACCCGCGCAGGCGGCGGATGTTGGCCGGATCGATCTTGTTCGCTACAGCTGCCGACGACGACGGACTCGGCCGCGGCTCGTGCGCCGGCGCGGAGCACGCGGTTGCGGCCACCATCACCAGCACGATGAACCGGTGCAGGCGCACGCCCGTTGATATCACAGAATGTTTCGCTCATTCGGGAACGTTCGGACGTCGAAAGACGATGTACTCGATGAGTACTCACGATCGTTCGGGGAGAAGGAGGCGGGGCTGTGCGCACAGCACTGACCCTCGCCGCAGCGGCACTGGCGGTGTGCGCCGTCGTGGCCACCCCGGCTGGGATCGCGTCAGCCGACGATTCGGCGCAGAACACGATCAACTACTGGGAACAGCAGGGCTACCAGGTCAACATCGACCGGGTGGGCAGCGGTCCAATCAACGAGTGCGTCGTCACGAGTGTGCGCAATCCGAACACCATCACCAGGCTGGTGCGGGTCGGCGGCATCAATGACATCGGACCCTCGTACCTCGTCCCGGTCATCGTGAGCCGCACAGTGCAAGTCTCGCTGGACTGCTCGCGCTAGCCGACTTCACTCGAACGCCCGGATCACCTGTCGCGCGACGTCCTCGATCTCCTTGAGGTGCTTGATCTTGCCGGGCAGCTTCGCCGGTTCGGGCACCTCGATGGTGGCGGCCACGACACCCGGCTCCTCCCGGATCCACGGCGCATCGAGACGATCCAGCAGCGCCCGGGCGGGCAGGTTGTCAGCGAGCACCCGCGCGTGGAAGCGGGTGATGCCGTCGACGCGGGCGGCAACCGCCAGCGCGACGAACAACATCGAGCCGATGCCGCGGCCCTGATACTCGTCGGCGACGGTGAACGCGATCTCGGCGTTCGTGGGGTCGTCCTGGTCGCGCACGAAGCGGGCGTCGGCGATCACCGGTCCCTCTTCACCGTCTGTGACCACCCACACGAAATGCTCGACGTAGTCCACCTCGAACAGGTATGCCAGCACCGTTGCGGTCGGTGTGCGGACCGACAGGAAGCGGCGGTACAGCGTCTCCGGCGAGAACATCACGTGCCCGTGTGCCACCCGTTGCGTGTCGCCGGGCAGCACCGGGCGCAGCATCAGTTCGGTGCCGTCGCGGGCCTCGAACGGAATGGGCGTGATGAACGCGGCCAGCCGCTGACGGGCCGTGCGCACCAGCTGGGTTTCGATGCCCGCAATCTCCAGCAGCCGCTGGAACGCCTCTTCGTCTCCCACGTAGCCGTACACGTCGTCGGTGGCGACCACCGTCGCCGTGCGCGGCGCGTTGCGCAGCAGGGCGATTTCACCGATCAAACCCTCGGACAGGAACGCGACGAGGGTCTGCCCCTCGCTGTCGGTGTGCCTCACCTCGACCTCGCCCGACGCGATGATGAAGAACGTCAGGGCCGCTTCACCCTGGCGCATCAGCACCTCGCCGATCGGCGCGTGGATTGGTGTCAGTTCGGCGGCCAGTGCAGACAGCTCGGAAGTCGGGATCCCGGCGAACACCGGAAGTGAGCCGAGGTCCGTTGCGACGACGGTCATCGGATAGGTCCCCTGCGGCAGCTGATCAACCGAGGTTATTTGCCGAAATTTTTCTTGTCGAGTATTAGCACTCGACAACTGCGAGTGCTAATCTAGGCAGTGCACAGTTCAATCGGCTGCCCGCCAGGGTGGCGGGCACTGAGGGTGACTCAGGAGGTGTGTTGTGCTTCGCTTTGATCCGTTCAGCGACATCGACGCCGTGACCCGCAACTGGCTCACCGGCCAGACCGGCTCCGCGCGCAGTCCTCGGTTCATGCCGATGGACCTCTACAAGGTCGACGACCACTACGTGCTCACGGCCGACCTGCCGGGCGTCGACCCCGGCTCGGTCGACGTCAACGTCGACAACGGCACGTTGACCGTCACCGCGCACCGCACCGCCCAGCCGGCAGAGGACGCGGTGCAGTGGCTCGCCAACGAGCGGTTCTACGGCACCTACCGCCGGCAGCTGTCGCTCGGCGAGGGAGTCGACGCGTCGGCGATCTCGGCGACCTACGAGAACGGCGTGCTGTCGATCACCATTCCGCTCGCCGAGCGCGCCAAGCCGCGGCGCATCGAGGTGACGAGCGCGGGCTCGGCGAAGTCGATCGAACCCACCACCATCGACTCGGCTTAGCCCATCTCCGGGCCCAACCCCCGAGCCGAACCCGCAGCCGAGCAACCCGGCTGCGGGTTCTCTTTTGATCTCGGGTGGCATGCTCGTGCCTATGTTGCAGCGCCTGCTCACCCGCGTCGGCGACGAAGGCTGGTCGGTGCTGCAACTCGCGCGCACCGGCCTGTTGCGCCCGCTGTCCCCGGGCCAATTGGTGGCGATCCTTCGCGCGGTTCGGAACTACGGCGAACTCGGCGCGGCGGTAACGCTGGCCGCTGTCCGCCACCGGGATTCGGTCGGCCTCGTCGACGAGCGCGGAGCGTTGACATTCGGCGACCTCGATGCGCGGTCGAACGCCTTGGCCAACGAGTGGCGCCGCGCCGGACTGCAGCCCGGGTGCACCGTGGCGATACTCACCCGCAACCACCGCGGCCTTCTCGACGCGCTGTTCGCGGGCACGAAGAGCGGGGCGCGAGTCGTGTTGCTGAACACCGACTTCGGCCGAGGCCAGATCGGCGAGGTGGTGGCGCGCGAGGGTGCCGAATTGCTGGTCTACGACGACGAATACGCCGACGCGGTCGCTGACGTGGAGGTGCACCACGGCCGGATCCGCGCGTGGGCCGATCACACCGGCCCGGACACGCTCGACGAGCTGATCCGGCGCGGCGACCCGTCGCCACCTCCGCCGCCGGGCGTGAGACCGAGCGTCGTGATCCTGACCAGCGGGACCACCGGCACCCCGAAGGGCGCGGCGCGCTCGGTTCCGCGCTCGCTGCTCCCGCTGGCCGGCCTTCTCGACAAGGCGCCGTTCCGCAGCGAAGAGGTGACGGTGTGCTGTGCCCCGCTGTTTCATTCGCTGGGGTTCGGCCATCTGATGATCGCGATGATCCTGGGGTCGACGCTCGTGGTGCGCCGGCGCTTCGATCCCGAGTGGACGCTGGAAACCATTGCGCGCCATCGCGCTTCGGCGCTGATCGTGGTGCCGATCATGCTGCGCCGCATTCTGGATCTGGGACCGTCGGCCTTCGCCGAGCGCGACCTCTCGTCGCTGCGCATCATCTTCATCGCCGGCTCGCAGCTCGGTGCCGAGCTGTGCACGCGCGCGATGGAGATGTTCGGCCCGGTGGTCTACAACCTCTACGGCTCAACCGAAGTCGCGTACGGAACCGTCGCCACTCCCGAGGATCTCGCCGAGGAGCCGGGCTGCGTCGGACGGCTGGTTCGCGGAGCCATCGTCAAGATCCTCGACGACGACGGCCACGAGGTGCCGACGGGTACGACTGGCCGAATCTTCGTCGGCAACAACATGCAGTTCGAGGGGTACACCGGCGGCGGTACGAAAGAGATGATCCGCGGATTGATGAGCAGCGGCGACGTCGGCCACTTCGATGACGCGGGAAGGCTTTTCATCGACGGCCGCGACGACGAGATGATCGTCTCCGGCGGGGAGAACGTCTTCCCGGGCGAGGTGGAGGACGTGCTGGCCGCGCACCCCGACATTCTCGACGCCGCAGTGATCGGAACGCCCGACGACGAGTACGGGCAGCGGCTGCGCGGCTTCGTCGTCGCTCGGCCGGGCACGTCGTTGTCGGAGCAGGACGTCAAGGACTACGTCAAGAGCAAGCTGGCGAGGTTCAAGGTCCCGCGTGATGTGGTGTTCGTCGACGAGCTGCCGCGCAATCCGACGGGAAAGGTGGTCAAGCGTCTGCTCGACGCCGACTGACAGCGTAAGTTCGACGGATGCTCGCTCGCTCCGCCGCAGCTGCCGCGGCCGCCCTCGGCTCGTTCGCGTTCGCATCGGCCGCGCCCGCGCTCGCCGACGATCCCGTCCTCGAAGGCACCTACCGGCTGGACTTCGACGGCGCGAACAGGACGATCAACGGCGCGCCGAGCCCGACCGCAAACACGTCGGCGACGTACTCGTTCACGTCGTCGTGCGCTCCGACAGGCTGCGTCGCCCGCGCCATCCTGCTGAACACCACCGATACCGAGGCGGTCTCGGCGCACAATCCCGACCTCACCCTGCAGTTCGTCGACGGCACCTGGCAGCTCTCGCTGCCCTACGACACGTCGTGCGAAGACGGCAGCACCCGCAACCAGCTGCTGACCTGGTCGCTCACCCCGCAGGCCGGCGCTGACACCCTAAAGGGAAGCCGCACCGTCGCCACCCTGGTGCCGTGTCCCGGCGACGAGCCGGGTCCTCTGTCGCAGGCCATGACCGCCAATCGCGTCGGAAGCTCGGCGCCGGGAGTGCTTCCCATGCCCTAGGGCGTCTGTGCAAACATGCACTGTGAGGGGCACAGGCGCCCCGGACGTCGGAGGTAGTGATGAACGCAGAACAGTACGACAAGATGGCCAAGGGCGCGGGCTTCGTCGCCGCGCTGGACCAAAGTGGCGGCAGCACGCCCAAGGCGCTTCGGCTGTACGGCATCGCGGAGGACGAGTACTCCGGCGACGAGGAGATGTTCGAGCTGGTGCACCAGATGCGTGCCCGCATCATCACCAGCCCCAGCTTCGACGGGAACCGGGTTCTCGCGGCGATCCTGTTCGAGAACACGATGGACCGCGACATCGAGGGCCGCCCGACCGCCGACTACCTGTGGGACGTCAAGAAGATCGTCCCCATCCTCAAGGTCGACAAGGGGCTGGCCGACGAGCAAGACGGCGCCAAGGTGATGAAGCCGATGCCGCAGCTGGACGACCTGTTGTCGCGCGCGGTGGACAAGGGCATCTTCGGGACGAAGATGCGTTCGTTCATCACGCTGCCGGGCAAGGGATTGGATGCTGTGGTCGAGCAGCAGTTCGAGGTGGCCCGGCAGATTCTGGCCGCCGGACTGGTACCGATCATCGAACCGGAAGTCGACATCAAGAGCCCGCAGAAGGCCGAGGCCGAGGAGCAGCTGAAAGCCCGCCTGCTCGACGGCGTCAGCCGGCTCGGCAACGAGCAGACGGTGATGCTCAAGCTGACGTTGCCGGAGCAGGAGAACCTGTACACAGAGCTCGTCGAGCACCCCAAGGTGCTGCGCGTGCTCGCACTCTCCGGCGGATACAGCCGCGACGAAGCCTGCGCGCGCCTGGCGCGCAACCGCGGGGTGATCGCGAGTTTCTCGCGTGCGCTGACCGAGGGGCTGACCGCGCAGCAGAGCGAGCAGGAGTTCGACGCGATGCTGGACAAGTCGATCGCCGAGATCGCGGCGGCGTCCAACACCTGAAGGGTCACACGGCCGGCCCGCCAGCTATTGTTATAAAAACAGTGGTATTCGGTATCGCAGCCGACGGAGGCCGGCAATGGACCGTGATCAGCTGATCGACCTCACTCGTCGTGCGCTGAAGTTGGCGCGGGACAAGACCACCGACCTCGCCGCGTCGGAGTACACCGTTGCCGCCGCCGACTACACGTCCGCCGAACGCCACGGCCGCGACAGGGCGATGCTGCTCGAGAGCCCGCAGCTTGTCGGCTACGCGTCCGAACTGCCCGCGCCGCGAACGTACTGCACCAAGACGGTGATGGGCCGTTCGGTTCTGATGACCCGGGGCTCCGACGGATCGGTCAAGGCGTTCGACAAACGTGTGTCTGCATCGCCAGTCGCAGATCGCGTCGGGATGCGGCTCCGCCCGGCGGCTCTCCTGCCCCTACCACGCTTGGACATACGACCTCGACGGCAACCTCGTCGGCGTACCCGGCAAGGAGGGATTTCCCGAATCCGGTTCGCGTTCAGCGCATTTGACGCACCTTCCGGCCACCGAGTACGCCGGGTTCCTGTGGATCGCCCTCGATCCGCAGGCTCGGCTCGACGTCGCCGCGCATCTCGGTCCGCTGGGCGACGAACTCGAGTCGTGGGGTATCGGGCGCTGGTCGCCGCTCGGCGAGAAGGTACTCGACTCCCCGATCAACTGGAAGCTCGCAATCGACACCTTCGCCGAGAACTACCACTTCGCGACCGTGCACCAGACCACGTTCGCGAAGATCGCACGAAGCAACTGCACGGTGTTCGACTCGTTCGGGGCCGCACCACCGACTTGTGTTCCCGCTCAACGGAATCTGCGACCTGGAGGGTGTGCCGGAAGAACAGTGGGATCCGCTGCAGAACATGGTCGTGATCTACGCGCTGTTCCCCAACGTCGTGTTGTCGGCGACCGTTGCCAACGGTGAGCTGTTTCGGGTGTATCCGGCCGACGTGCCCGGCCGGTCGATCACCGTGCACCAGAACTCGACGCCCCTGGACATCTCCGAGGAGTCAGTGGCCGCCGGCGCCCAAGCGGTGTTCGACTACGCCCATGCCACTGTGCGCGACGAGGACTACGCACTCGTCGCGGGCCTCCAGGCCAACCTCGGGTCGGGCGTGCGTGACCAGTTGGTGTTCGGTCGCAACGAGCCCGGACTGCAGCACCGGCATGCGTGTTGGGCGCAGGCGGTCGCTGAACCACATCAGTAACAGTCGACAGTCATCCATCTCTGTGCCCGCCTCGTAGCGACAATTGCGTGGCATCGAGCGACAGCACACCGGCGTTTCACCACAGGTCGACGAGTTGTCACTATGAGCCGGGCAAGTCGAGGATCGACCGGCGAAGAGCCGCGATCAGATCGTCGACGAGAGGGTGCACGTCGACGTCGGCCAAGTACTCGACCGCCTCGTCTCTGCGGCCCTCCCGGAACAACGACCGTAGCTCGCCGACGTCGATGACGGTGGCCAGTACGTCGACGAGTTCCCAGTCTCGATACAACGCAAGCGACCGTTCGTAAAACGCGGAGCCGTTCACGGGTTTTCCGGCCAGCGTCCCGTGGTAGCGGTACGGGCCTTCCATGTATTCGATCGGCAGGGCATGCGCGGGCGCTGCCACCAACGGCTCTCCGGTCAGGTCGAGGCCGAGTTGTCGTGACGTGATGCGATGCCGATCGGGCATGTAGCGCGCGGCGGCCAGCGGCGGGACGAGAGAGCGTACCTCCTCCGGCCACCGGACATAGCTTGTGACGTCCACTTCGATGTCGTCGGCGAATTCCGGTTCGCCCACGGGAGGGCTCGTCGTCGCACCCGAAAATAGCTGCAGCGCATTGTGATTTGCCCGGTCGAACTGGCGCCAGACGCTCAGGTCCACGCCGTTGTCGAGGTGTATGGTGCGCCATTCGTGTGCGCGTGCACGCGGGTCCCCGTCCGTGCCACCGCCGCCGGCATACCGCGGAAACCATTGCCGGTCAACATGACCAGCGGTCCCCGAGACATTCTCCGCCACGGAACCCCACTGCAGCTTGCCGGTCATCGTCATGCCGGTCTGGAAGTACGAGTAGGTGTCGTCCTGCCCGAAGCAGGCGATCTTGCCGTGGTAGATCGGCCCGCCCAGCGGCACCGGAGCGCGGGTCGGTGTGACATTCAGCCGCAGCGCCATCGGTTCGCCGGCCGAATCGGCGCCGACGAGCGCGACGTCGTAGGCGAAGGGCTCGCCACACGAGCGCCATACCGCTTCGCCGGCGCCGCTCTGGTAGCCGATGTCGAGGCAGCCCTGCGCCGCGGACAGTTTCGGCGACGCGCGCTGCATGCTGGCGGGCGGCATGTCGTAGTCGGTGTACGTCCCGTACGTGCCGCTGTCGAGGTCGAACAGTGCGAACGTGTAGAAGTCGGCGACGACGGCGTGGCCGGGGCGGTTCTTGTTGAAGATCGTCAGGAACGCGAAGCGCCGGCCACTCTGCCCCGTCAGCTCTCCGGCCAGAAACCAGGTGTCGGACTCACAGTCGGGGTGCTGGCCCTCGGCGGCCGGGAAGCAGAACTGCGAGTCGCCTGGCACAAGCTCGAACGGATACCGGCGCCAGTAATCCATTTTTGCTAGGTTAGCAGCAATAGAACTTTGACCGGTCGCAAGGCGGTGGCTCGCATGAGATCCCTTGACTACGAACAACTTTTCATCGGCGGCCGCTGGCAGGCGCCGTCCACCGGGCAGAGAATCTCCGTGATCTCACCCCACACCGAGCAGCCGATCGGTCAGACTCCGGAAGCCGCGGCCGCCGACGTCGACAAGGCCGTCACCGCCGCCCGGCACGCCTTCGACAACGGCCCGTGGCCCAGGCTGTCCTCCGGCGAGCGGATGAAGAAGGTCGACAAGCTCACCGCGGTCTATTCGGCCCACGTGGATGAGATGGCCGACCTCATCACCGCCGAGATGGGCACCACGCGTACCTTCAGCAGGCTCGGCCAGGCCGCCGGAGCACTGGCGCAGATGCACCTCGCGATGGCAACCGCGCGGAACTTCTCCTGGGCCGAGCGGCGCCAGGGACTGTTCGGCGAGGTCCATGTCCGCCGGGCGCCGGTGGGCGTCGTCGGTGCAATCGTGCCGTGGAATGTGCCGCAGTTTCTGATCATGCCCAAGCTGATCCCGGCATTGATCGCCGGCTGCACGGTGGTCGTCAAGCCGGCCCCCGAGACGCCGCTGGATGCGCTGTGGCTTGCCGAGATGCTGGAAGAGATCGACCTGCCCGAGGGCGTGGTGTCGATCGTTCCCGGCGGCCGCGAAACCGGTGAGAGCCTCGTCCGTCACCCCGGCGTCGACAAGATTTCGTTCACCGGATCGTCGGCCACCGGCCGCAGGATCGCCGCGCTGTGCGGCGAACAACTCAAACGGGTCAGCCTCGAACTCGGCGGCAAGTCCGCGGCGATCATCCTCGACGACGCCGACCTCGACCACACCGTCAAGGGCCTCAAGACCGCCAGCCTGATGAACAACGGGCAGGCCTGCGTCGCCCAGACCCGGGTACTGGTCAGCGAACGCCGCCACGACGAGGTCGTCGACGCGCTGGCCGAGATGATGTCCGGCCTTCAGGTCGGCGACCCCGCGGACGAAGCCACCGACGTCGGACCCCTTGTCGCACAACGCCAGCAGCATCGCGTGCAGGGATACATCCGGGCCGGGGTCGACGAAGGCGCGCGGATCGTCGTCGGTGGCGCCGACGCGCCGTACGACCGCGGGTGGTATGTGCGCCCGACATTGTTCACGGATGCGAGCAACGAGATGCGGATCGCGCGGGAAGAGATCTTCGGTCCCGTGGTCACGGTGCTGACGTACTCCGACGAACGTGATGCGGTGCGCATCGCCAACGACAGCGACTACGGGCTCGCGGGCTCGGTGTGGACCGCCGACACCGCGCACGGCCTCGAGATCGCCGAGCAGATCCGCACCGGCACGTACGGCATCAACATGTACACGCTCGACACCAGTTGCCCGTTCGGCGGATTCAAGCAGTCCGGCATCGGCCGCGAGTTCGGGGCGGAGGGGCTGTCGGAATACGTCGAGCTGCAGACCACGGTGAGCGCCGGAAAGCTGCCGGACCTTTCCTGAGTCGCCGAAATAGCATTCCATGTCGTAAATGTCGCCGGACAGCGACTGTGAACGCTATCTCGGCGCGAGGAACTCCACCGTGACCTCGGCCGGGCAGCACACTTCGCCGCGCTGGTTGAAGACCGTGATCTCGAGGTCCACCAGCCATCGGGACGCCTCGCGCCGCTTGGCGGTCACGCGGCCGCGGCCGACCATCGAGTCCTCGGCGTAGATCGGGCCCAGCATCCTCATCTTGCGCCGCACCACCCGGCTGTACGGCCCCGCCCAGCCGGTCGCCACCCGGTCGACGAACCCGGCGATGTGCATCGTGTTGACGAAAATCGTTGGATGCCCGTGGGTTCTGGCGTACTCGGGGTCGTGATGCCCCGGGAAGTAGTCCCACGTCGCACCGGCGTTCATCACCACCCGCTGATAACTGATGTGGTCGACCACCTCAGGAAGATCTGCCGGCACCACGATCTCGTCCCACCTCATGGCGGCACAGGAGTGAAGCGGAACAACGTGTTTCGGCTCGTGGCCACCACCGCGCCGTCGTCGCGGCGGTATAGCTCGCAGGTTTCGACGAAGTGGCCGGCCCCCAGTTTCGTCGTCTTCTCCGGTGACACCGACACCACTTCCTCGACGACGCTGAGCCGATCGCCTTCCCGGATCGGCACCGGGAACTCGGCTTCGTTGGACGCGTTGATGAAAGTGTTGCCCGGCAGCGGGACTCGCAGCGCGATCGATGCGGCGCGCGGCTGACCCGGCGGCAACCAGGGTGGCGGAATGAGCAGGCCCATCAGCAGCGCGGGTGGGGCGAGGAGGCCACCCCACACCCGGGCTGCGAAGTCGTTGTCCCAATACGCCGGGTTCTCGTCGCCCACCAGCGCCGCGAAATGCTGAATTCTGTCCGCGCTTACCGCTGTTCCGGCATACCGTGGCTCGGTTCGGACGCCGACCATCTTCAGGGCGTCCTGGTAGCTGCCGAAGGCCAACGCGTAGCTCACACCCGATCCCACTCCAGCTCGCGGGATGTGAAGTACCAGCCGCCGCGCTCGTAGATCAGCCGATCGGAAAAGGTTCCGGTGGCGCGCAACTCGGCTGCGGTGAACAGCAGTGCGACACAGCGCTGCGTGGCGTCCACGCCGTCGACCATGATCTCGTGGTCGACGGTGATCAGCCGCTGCCCGTCGCCGCCGTCGAATGCCGCGCGCAAGTCGGTGAACGTCTCCCCCACCCGCGTGTACGTCGCTCCGGAGTGGCGGAACGTCATGATCCAGCCGGCCAGGTCTCCGGCCGAGTACAGCCGGTTGTGCCGCGCGTTCAGGGTCAGGATGGCGGCGCGGCCGGCCAACCCGTCGAGCACGTACTGCTGCTGGTACGTCAAGGACATGTTCGCTCTCCTAGCGAGTCAGTATGTAGCCGTGGGCCTCTCGGTCCCAGGCGCCCTTTCCGAGGCCTCGGCTGCGCAGCACGTCCTTGCGCACCCGTCCGATCACGTTCTTCGGAATCTCGTCGAGCACTTCGAGGTACCGAGGCACGCAGAAGTACGGCATCCGTGCGGCACAGAAGTCCAGCAACTCGGTGTGATCAAGGTTGGCCCCCGGTCGCAGGGTGACGACCACCAGAATGTCGTCCTCACCCAACTCGCTGGGCACGGCGACCGCTGCGGCCTCCGACACCGCGGGATGACCTATCACCGTCGCTTCGATCTCCAGTGACGACACGTTTTCGCCGCGGCGGCGCAGGCAGTCCTTGACGCGGTCGACGTAGGTGAGGTTCTGGTGGTCGTCGAGGCTGCCGAGGTCGCCGGTGTGGAACCACTCCGGATGCGCCTCGACCCGCAACTCTGGTCCGCCCCCGGCGACGTAGCCCTCGCTCATCACGTGGGGATACCTTGCCCGGCAGACGATCTCGCCGACAACGCCCGGCGGGACGGGCTGACCACGGGTGTCGACGACACGAACGTCGAACGCCGGGTTGAGCGGTTCCGGACGTCCCCGGCACACCGTCGTCGGAGACCGCCTTGACCGCGATCGGGAATGCCTCGGTGAGCCCGTACATCGTGACGATGCGGCAGTTGTAGCGCTGCTCGACGCCGCGGTAGAGGTCAGCCGGGATCGGGGCGGCCGAGATGAACCGCAAGCCCAGGTCGGCGTCGCGCTTCTGGGGCGGCTGCTTCCACAGCATCGACAGCATCGCGCCCGCTCCGACGAAACCGACTGCGCCGCAGGCGCGGACGTCGTCCAACGCCAGGCCCGGGTGGAAACCGTCCGCCAGCACGGTCGTGCCGCCGACCAGCATCGGCGCCAGCACGGTCGCGGCGGCGCTGAGGTGGAACAGGGGCATCGCTGACCACACCACCTCGCCGGCGGTGAACTCCCACGCGGACGCGACGGCCGCTGCCGCCGAGAACAGGTACTGCCACGTGGTGGCAACGGCTTTCGACGCGCCAGTGGTCCCGGAGGTGAAGAACAGAGCGGCGATGTCGTCAGGCTCGGCTGCCGATGCCTGCACATCGGTGGCGGCCGCTCGCAGCTGCCCTGACAGCGAATCACCCACCACCAGTACGCGTTCGGTGGACCCCACCCGATGTGCGCGTTCGCTGTCGGTGACCACCAACTCGGCGCGGGACAGTCGCAATGCATGCGTTAGGAACTCGCCCTTGTTGGCCGCGTTCACGGCGGCGGTCACCGCGCCGATGCGGGCGGCGGCCAGCCAGAAGTACACCCATTCCGGACAGGTGCCGGTGAACAACGCGACCGTCTGCCCGCGC
Organism: uncultured Actinomycetota bacterium; assembly: GCA_963775205.1. Taxonomy (GTDB): domain Bacteria; phylum Actinomycetota; class Actinomycetes; order Mycobacteriales; family Mycobacteriaceae; genus Mycobacterium. The sequence goes on from CAVZHV010000009.1 coordinate 71,247, forward strand.
CGGATACCGAGTTCGGCAAGGATGTTGGCTGCCGCACAAGACCTTTCCCGCATCTGCTCGAACGTCACCGGCGTGCCGGCGATCGACATCATGACGCGGTCGCCGAACTGGTCTGCCCGCAGGTCGAGCACGGACGGCACCGTGAACCGTTCTACCCCGAACGATGCCGGGCTGATCGGCATTACGCGTGTGCCGCCGCCGGGTCGGGAGCACCGTCGGCGGTGTACCCGAAGTCTGTCGGCGATGCCTCGTCGCCCGGATAGAACCGGTGCGCCCATCGCCGCAGCGCGGCGTAGTCTCGCGCCTCTTCCGGTGCCAGGTTGGGCTTTTCGAGGTACTTCATGTTCTCCCAGGTGAAGAAGTCTTGTTTGATGACTTCCTGTTGCAGCTGAAGGAACCGTGCAGCCCGGCCGGTGGGCTTGTCGCCGGAGTCGCCGGGCTCGCGAACCGACGCCTGGGTGTAGAAGTAGTCGGTGTAGTCCTCGTCGACCGGCGTCTGACCGGTCACCTGGATCGTCGCTACCAGCTCGGACGGAAAACGCACGATGCCCAGGCCCAGCGAGTAGTTGTCGTAGATGATCTTGGCGTCCACGGGGCCGTTGGGTGTCAGCCACGTCTTTGCCCGGCCCCCACCGAAATTCGCGTTCACAGTGGCGTGCAGGTGGTAGCCGGAGACGTCGAACGAGGCGGTGTTCGCGGGGCTGTCGGCCTTGTGCACGTACTGCACGTGGTACGGATCGGCGGCGTTCTCGATGATCATCTGCGGGTGCACCTTGACCCGGTTCAACATCCGGCTGTGCGGGTGCAGCGGGTAGTACTCGTCGGTCTCCAGCTCAGGCAGCACGGGCGGCTCCCAGTACGGCGCGCGGCCGTGGCGCTCATGCCAGACCAGGATGAACCCGTACCACTCCCGCGCGGGATAGGTGCGAACGCGGACGTTGTTCTTGCAGCCGATCTTGCTGTAGGGGATCAGCGCGTTGGTGCCGTCACCATTCCAGTGCCAGCCGTGCCACGGGCAGACGATGTGCTCGCCCTCGACGGTGCCGCCGACGCCCATGTTCGCGCCGAGGTGCTGGCAGTAGGCGTCGAGCACATGGACGTGACCCGACGCGGTACGGAAGATCACCAGCTCTTCGCCGAAATAGTGGGCACGCTTGACCTGTCCCGCGGCGAGGTCCGAAGCGAACCCGACGACGAACCAGCCTGTCGGAAACCGGTATGGCGACAGGCTGATCCCGCTCGGGCCAAACTCGCGTTCCGACGGATCGATCACTGAATCGCTCCTCCGTTCCGGCACTTTGGCGCCTATCTTTAGTATTTTAGGATGATAGGTCAAGACAGCAGGCGCGAGGATCGAACATGACGACGACGGCTTCCGTCGACCTGTCGGATTTCTCATTGTGGCGCAACGGATTTCCCGACGAACTGTTCACCCGGCTGCGCCGCGAGCAGCCGATCTTCCACCACGAGCTCACCCCGGGAGTTGCCAAGCTCCTGCAGCGCGACTTCTGGATGACCACCAAGCACCGCCATGCCCTGCGCATCCACCGCGACGCCGAATCGTTCACCGCGGCCGACGGCCCGCTCATCCAGGCCATTGACACGTTCTCGTCGTACCCAACCCTCATCAACATGGACCCACCCGACGTGACCAAGCGGCGCAGGGTGATCTCGAGCGCGTTCACGCCGCGCGCCATCGGCAAGCTCGAGGAGGGAATCCGCTCCCGAGCCGCGAAGATGGTCGGCCGGCTCCTGGCCAACGGCTGCGGCGACTGGATCGGCGACGTCGCCGATCAGCTGCCGATGACCGTGATCGGCGACATCATCGGCATGCCCGAGCAGGACCGTCCGCGCATCTTCGACTGCTTCGACCGGATCCTGAAGGCCAAGTCGCCCGAGGCGCGGCTGTCCGAACAGCAGGAACTGGATCTCTACGCCACGATCTTCTCCTACGCGCTCGAGTTGACGGCCGAGAAGCGGCGCAACCCCGCCGACGACATCTGGAGCACGCTGACGTCGGCGGTGATCACCGGCGACGACGGCGAGGAACTGTCACTGCCGGCCGAGGAACTGGAGATCTTCTTCTTCGTGCTGGCCTTCGCCGGCAGCGACACGACGAAGAACGCGTTGGCCGCCGGGCTTGAAGCCTTCGTCGCCAACCCGGATCAGATCGCGCGCTACCGCGACGACGAGGCAGTGCGAGCGACCGCGGTCGAAGAGGTTTTGCGGTGGGCGACGCCGGTCACCTACTGGACCCGCACCGCGAAGGTGGACCTGGAGATCGACGGGCACGCGATCAGCAAGGGCGACCGGGTGGTGTCGATGCTGCGCTCGGCCAACCGCGACGAGGAGGTCTTCACCGATCCGTTCACCTTCGACATCGGCCGGGATCCCAACCCGCACGTCGCGTTCGGTGGCGGCGGTCCGCACCATTGCCTTGGCGCGATGCTTGCCCGTGCCGAGATCCGCGCGGTGTTCGACGAGCTGCTGCTTCAGGCCGGCGACATCAGCCTCGGGTCACCGAAGGTCACCTACCCCAGCCTCATCACCAACATGTACATCTTCGACGAGATGGGGATCTCGCTGACGCGGCGCTGAACCGCCTGTCGCGTGCGTGGCGAGGAAGCCCTGCACCGCCGCGCGGGCACATTCGCGGTAGTCGAATTCGGCCAGCGTGGACAGCTTGCCCAGCAGGATCGGGCCGAGCAGCAGCGCGATGGCCTGCTCCCGGTTTACCTCGCCCAGCTCGGCTTTGGCCTGCGGGCTGTCGAAGATCGCGTCGAACGGCGCCGAGTACTGCTGGGCGATCCGCTCGCGAAGCGTGCGTATCTCGGCGCTGTCCCGTGCGCCGCGAGCGCGTTGACTCGGCAGCTGGTCGATGCTGCCGCCCAAGGCCAGCCAGGCGATGGCAGACAGCGCGGCAGGGGCTTCGGCCATCGACTCGGCCCACGATTGCACCAGGGTTGTCAGCCGTTCGGACAGGGAGCCCTGCTCGGGTGGTGTCGGAGCCGGGGGGATCAGTGAGTAGAAGGCCGCGGCCAGGAGGTCGTTTCCGCTCGGGAAGTGGCGGTAGAGCGTCGCCCTCGCCACGTTCGCGGCGCGGGTGACGGCGTCGACGGTCACGGCGCTGGGGCCGCCCGAACTCAGCAATGACGTCGCCGCGTCGAGCAGCCGCGCACGCGACAGCGCCGGCCGGGGATCAGCGCGTCGCCCATCTGTCACAGCGTTCCAGGGTACCTACAGCCCCTTCGGGCGGGTGCCGATCACCGCGTTCGCGGCGAGATGCTCGAGGTCGTCATCGGTCAGCCCGCAGATCGCGGTGAGCACTTCGCTGTTGTGCTGGCCCAGTGTCGGGGCCGGGCGCGACAGCCACCGCTGCATACCGGCGAGCCGCGCGAACGGCGGACACGGATACCAGCCGGGCCCGGTGCGCGGATGCTCGAGACGCTCGAAGAACCCCCGGTGGCGAAGCTGCGGGTTCTCCGTGACCGCCGACGGAGACACCACCACGGCGGCCGGCACACCGACGGCGGCGAGGCGCTCGACGACGTCGGCCGCGTTCTGCGTAGCCAACCACTCCTCTAATCCGCCGTCGACGCCGTCCATCAGCTGCAGGACCGACTCCCACTCCGCGTCGGTGCGCACCGTGACCGCGATCCAGTCGTCGTCGCCGGCGCAGCGGTACAGGTCCTGCGTCACGCCGGAGCCGCCGCGGTTGCCGCGACGCTGCTGCGTCAGGCCGAAGACTTCGAACTCGATTGGCTGCGCGGCGGTTACGTTGAGCACCGTCTCGATCATCGGCAGCTCGACGAGCTGGCCACGGCCGGTGTCGCCGACGAACTCGAGTGCGGCCAGCAATGCGAACGCGGCGTGCACACCGGCCAGCGGATCACAAGCGCCCCGCGGCGCGACGGGCGGACCGTCGGGCATCCCGGTCACCCACGCGAGGCCCGCGATCTGTTCCATCGTCGGAGCGAAGCCGACGCGGTCGCGCCACGGACCGTCCAGCCCGAACGCCGGCATCCGCACCACGACCAGGCGGGGATTCAGTTCCAGCAGCGTGTCGCCGCCCACCCCGAACTGGTCCAGCACCCGCGGTGAGAAGTTCTCGATCACCGCGTCAGCCTGCGCCACAAGGGTTTTGAACAGCTCGACGCCGGCTGCGGAATGCAGGTCCAGCGTCACCGACCGCTTGTTGGTGTTCACGCCCTGGAACAGCCAGCCGTACTCCCACCAGTCGTCGACGTCGCTGCGCATGCCGCCCGAGTACCGGATGCCGTCGGGCCGCTGAACGGACTCGACCTTGACGACGTCGGCGCCGAACGCCGCGAGCGAATGGGTCGCCGACGGCCCGGCCCAGAACGCGGTCAGATCGACGATCCGAATACCGTCGAGGGGCAGACTCCGTGCCGTGCGCTGAGCTGATTGCCTTGGCGGCCAGTGGATTCCGTGATCGTCCTGACCGGTCGACGGGGTCTCGCGGACCGCAGCGGGTCGTGCCGCCGACATCAGCCAAGGCGTGCGGGGCTGGCGGAACCCGGCGGGGTTGTGCACGAACACCCCGCGCTCGCGCATGTATTCCATGTCCGGGATGGTGGCGCCGTTGCCCAGCGGCGCGATCGGCAACCGGAACAGCTGCCCGAGCTCGACGATCTCGGCGACGGTGCGGGCCCGAAGCCATCCGCCGATGCGTTGCCGTATCCAGTCGCGGTACTTCCAGCGGCCCAACTGGAAACGCAGCTCGGGGATTTCGGTGAGTTCGGGGCATTCCACCATCGCGGCGAAGTCGAGCCACTGCTGTCCGGTGACCATCGTGATGCCGACGTAGCCGTCCTTGGCGGGCTCGATGGACGGCACCTCGAGCGAGCGCTTGATCGCCGGAACGTCCATCAGCTGCGCGTGCAGCCACTCGCAGCTCTGCATCAGTGTCATCGCTTCGAGCACCGACAAGTCCAGGTGTTCCCCGGGTCCGCCGCGCCGCACCCGGTGGTGGATCGCCAAGGCGCCGAACGCGGCGAATGCACCGGCCATGTACTCCCCGAGGTCGCCGCCGATCGAGATCGGCGGCCCGTCGGGATCGCCGCGGAACCCGGTGCACCCAGACCATGCCTGCAGCGTGAACTCGGTCGCGGCACGTTCGGCCCACGGGCCGGTCCAGCCGAAATCGGACACGGTGACGACAACGCACCGAGGCGCCACCGAAAGCAGCCGCTGGGGGTCGACGCGACTGCGCGACGGGCTCGCGGTCACCACGACGACGTCGGCCCGAGCCAGCAGATCGTCGGAAAGCGATGTGACACTGCGCTTTCCGGCGTTCAGGTAACTGAACAGCGGCGAATCAGCGCCCGGCGCCACCGCAGCACCGGTGACCGTCAGGCCGCGCATCAGGCTACCCGCGGCCGGTTCCACCTTCACGACATCAGCGCCGGCGTCGACAAGCATCTTGCCGCAGTAGTCGCCGGCGATCCGATCGCTGATCTCGACGACGCGCAGATCCGTCAGCGGGGTACGGGCCACGAACGGCTATCTTAGTTAGTTTTGACGGATAGCCGGCTGTTAGCATTACCGGGCAATGACAGCGCACGGAATTGGTTTGGAGGTCCGCCGTCGACTCTCGGCGCGCCGGACCGCCGAGATCATCGCCGACGAGCTACGCAGGCAGATCATCGATGGGGAACTCGCCGACGGCGACGTGCTGCCGCGTCAGGAAGTGCTCGTCGAGCAGTTCAACGTCAGCCTCGTCTCGTTACGAGAGGCGTTGCGAATACTGGAAACCGAGGGCTTGGTGTCCGTGCGGCGCGGCAACCGCGGCGGCGCGGTGGTGCATGCACCGGCGAAGGCGAGTGCCGCCTACATGCTGGGGTTGCTGTTGCAGAGCGACTACGTGCCGCTGGGCGATCTGGGCACGGCGCTGCAGGAACTCGAGCCGACGTGCGCGGCGTTGGCTGCACGGCGCCCCGACCGCGCCGACGAACTCGTTCCCAAGCTTCGCGAGATCAACCAGGCGATGGCCGAAAACATCGACGACGGCGCACGCTTCACCGAGATCGGCAATCAGTTCCACGACGAGGTCGTGCGCGGCTGCGGCAACCATACGATGATCGCGGTGGTCGGCAGCCTCGAGACACTGTGGACCAGCCATCTGCAGCAGTGGGCCGACAAGACCGCGGCGCGCGGGGAATACCCGTCGATGAGCAAGCGCCGTATCGCGCTGAATATCCACAACAAGATCACCGACGCGATCGAAGCCGGGGAAAGCGATCGCGCGCGCCGACTGGCTGCCCGGCACCTCGCCGACACCCAGACCTATTTCATGGCCGGTGATCCCGAGCAGCGGATCGTCGCGCTGTCACCGCAGGCGATGGCGCAACGACGACACTGAAAGGTGTGGCGTGCGAACGGCATTGATCACCGGGGGTAGCGGCGGGATCGGGAAGGCTTGCGGACGAAAGCTGGTCGCGCTCGGCTACGACGTCGTGCTCACCGCTCGGCGTGAGGAGCCGTTGCGCGCGGCCGCCGAGGAGATGGGTGCCCGCTATGCCGTCGCCGACGCCTCCCGACCGGAGGCATTCGAGCCGGCCGCGGCTGCGGCTGGCGAGATCGACCTGCTCGTGCACGCGGCGGGTGTTCTCGGCGGAACGTACGCCCGCAAACAGACTTTCGAGCAGTGGCGCACCACGATGTCAGCCAACCTCGACTCGTGTTTCGTGGTGACGTCGGCGGCGCTGCCGCGGATGAGCGCCGGGTCGCGCTTCGTGTTCATCTCGTCGTCGGCGGCTCACGAGCCGATGCGGGCGAGGACGGCCTACTCGGCGTCGAAGGCGGGCATGAATGCGTTCGCGCGTGCGCTCGCACTCGAGGTCGACCGCGACGGTATCAACGTCCACATCGTGACGCCGGGTCCCGTCGAGACCGACATGCTGCAAGACGTCCCGTTCGAGATGTACGCGATCCGGGACACCGACGTCGCCGAAGCCGTCGCATGGCTCGACACCGTCGACCCGTCGGTCGACCTGCCCGAGATCCGGATGCATGCCGTAACCCGGGGCCCGTGGGCGCGGAAACCGGTGGTGCCGACCGAAGTGGAACGCCGCGCACAGCGCGGCTGAGACTCAGCTGCTCGGTGTTGCCCTGTGGACGCTGGGTGAGTCGCTGAAGGTTTCCGATTTCGGGATCAGTCCAGAGCGTAGAACCGCTGCGCATTGGCTCCGCCGATCTTCGCGCGCGTCTGCTCGCTGATGTCCGGCCGGGTCCGCAGATGCTTTGTGCTCTCGGGCCATTCACCGTCCCAATGCGGATAGTCACTGGCGAACATGATGAAGTCGTCGCCGAGCACGTCGATGACGCCCGGCAGGATCGGCTCTTCGGGCTCACACGTCGTCCAGATGTTGCCGGCCTCGCAGGTACTCCTGAGGGTCGCGCTGCCAGCCGCGCTCGATCCAGGTCCCGCGTTTCTCGAAGTGCTCGTGCAAGCGATCGATGAAGAACGGCACCCAGCCCACGCCGGCCTCCAGGAACGCGACACGCAGACCGGGATGCCGGTCGAAGACGCCGCCGGAGACCAGTGCGGTCATCGCCGTCATCTGGTCGAACGGGAAGCTGATGCAGTGCACCTGAATGTAATTGGTGAAGCGGTCTACGCCGATCTTCGGAAGGTGGATGCCCGGAGCGCCGTGCACGCCCAGTGGCATGTCGAGTTCGACGGCGGCGGCGTAGAACGGATCGAGGTCCGGGTGGTCGAGGTTGCGGGTCTTCAATGCCGGAGGGACGTGCGCCGCGACCAGTCCGAGTTCCTTCGCTTCGCGCATGACGTCGACGGCAACCTGCCCGTGCTCGATCGGGATGACCGCGATACCGCGCAGCCGGCCGTCAGACGGCGCACAGTAGTCGGCGATCCACCGGTTGTAGAGCCGGGCGAATCCCGCGGCGAAGTCGGGATCTTCGAGCGTCGGCGTGCAGAGTCCGAGGCTCGGATACAGCACCATCGTGTCGATCTGGTCCCGGTCGGCGTCGCCCAGCACCCCCTCGACGGATCTGCAGTTGATGCCGGCGGCGGCGCTGAGCCCGTGCTCGGTCGGACAGCCCGCACCCGGCCCGCTGTCCTCCGGATAGTTGCGGTTCTCGATCACCAAGCCGCGCCCGTCGGCACGCGGCCTGATGTACTCGGGCCAGCGCTTCATCGCCTCGACTGCAAGAGATGCTGCCTCGGCCACGTGCCCGTCGGCGTCGATGATGCGCATTCGCTAAAGATACGATAATAGCGATTTGCGCCGTGGTTAAGGCGCCTTTCTAGCCGGCGTCTTTGAGCTCAGGCGCCGGAGTCAATTCGGCGAACAGCTTGATCGCCGACCGGATGGTCCTGTTGGCGAAGTCGTCGAGGTCGACGTCGGCGATCGGGCAGGAACTCTGCGCGGCTACTCCGATTCGGCTGGGATCAGACGATTCGTACACGATCACTTCCGCGCGCCGACTCTCCGCATTCCAGCTGCGGGCGAAGCCGAGCATCCGGTCGCGTTCGGTTGCGGGGAAGTAATGTCCGGGCGCCACTCTGACCACGAGCACGTCAGACTTCCCGGGAATGACCTCCAAGTGGACGTGGAACCGTTCGTGGCCCACCGTCAAGATGAAGAAATACCCGCCGTCGTGGCCGCCACGGAAGAACCGCAACCCACGGCTGCGAAGGTAGCGTTCGACGAGCTCGGCCGATTCGGTCCTCATGAGGGCTCCCGCCAGATCAGAGAATGCTGACAACGTCATCGTGCTTGGCGGTCTTAGTCAATTGCTGGGAGCCGAGCCGGCATTCGGCAAAGAATCTGGTGAGAAACTGCTGAGCGACTGAACGTCTGCTGTGGCGGGCACAATGCAGTGATGCTCCGTTTCGAACGCCCGCTCGCCTGCCTGCTCGTAGCGGCGAGTTGCGCCGGCTGCGGCATATCGGCAGTGACGTCGGCCGCCCCCACAACCACGCCGAGCGCCGTGCCGCCGTTGAGCTCGCAGGCGGTCGCGGCGGGCTTCGTCGACGTCCGCTCCGTCGTTCCCGACGCGGTCATCGATCTGCGCTACGCCACACCGAACAACTTCGTGGGAGTGCCGATGTATCCGGTCAACGCTCGCTGTCTGGTGGACCAGTCGATGGCGCCGGGTCTGGCGGCGGCCGCGGCTGCCCTGCGGCCCCGTGTGCTCGTCTTCTGGGACTGCTACCGGCCCCACGATGTGCAGGTCAGGATGTGGGAGGCGGTACCGAACGCCGATTGGGTGGCCCGGCCGGGGCCGTACGCGCGCAGCCACGAGGCCGGGCGCTCGGTGGATGTGACGATCGCCGACGCGCAAGGTCTCGTCGACATGGGAACCGACTTCGACGACTTCTCCTCGCGTGCACTGGCTTTCGCAACCCAAGGCGTCAGCGGCGAGCAGCAGGCAAACCGAGCGGACCTGCGCGCCGCGATGAACGCAGGCGGTCTGACGGTGTACTCGGGCGAATGGTGGCACTTCGACGGCCCCGGCGCCTACACCCAGCGCCCGATTCTCGACGTGCCGGTCAACTGAGGCCGCAGCAGGTTCCCGCGTGGGTTACGCCGAATCCCCGGCGGCACGCTGCTTGTACTGATCGGCGAAGAACTCGGCCCACGAGACCACCTCGGGGTGCCGCTTGCGCAGCGCCCGTCGCTGGCGTTCGGTCATGCCGCCCCAGACACCGAACTCCACCTCGTTGTCCAGGGCGTCGACGGCACATTGGAGGATCACAGGACACTGCCGGCAGATCGCAGCCGCTTTCCTCTGCGCCGCTCCACGGACGAAGAGTTTGTCGGGATCAGCGGAGCGACACAGTGCCTTCGCCACCCATGAGCTGCGGGGTTCGGGCAACGGGATGTTGAACGGGTTCATGGCGCTTCCTCGTGGCGAGTGATCTAGGTGAGAGCTACCCGTACGCCCCGGTCTAGTCCCCCGGGAAGTAGTTAGCCACAAACGGACTGAACTCCGCTTCCGGTGGGTCGCTCCCTGGGGATAACCGTAGGGTCACGGTTTGGGTGGAGATAACTAGAGAAAGGCCCTCTATGCGCGGGACCTTGGTCACTAGATGCTCGCGGAGGCCGTCAGGGTTTGCTAATGGACGTCAGCTGCCAGTCGGCGACGCGTGCGGCGCGGCCTCGGCCTGCTTCCGGCGTCATTTGCGGAGGCAAGAATTGCCGACTCGAAAAAAGCTGGTGGAGCTAAGGGGATTCGAACCCCTGATTTACCTGCGGAAATGCATTCTGAACTGCGCTTTCGTTCCTGTTGGATACGAGAGGGTCCAGAAATTTACTGGTGGATACGCCGTCCGTGTTGGCCGCGCCAACATGTGAACAGGCTTGTGGATGGTCGTTGCTGGTGTTTGCTGGTTCTCCCAGGACACGATGACGGCACCGGCCATGCCTTTCACACCAGGGCAGTCCTGATCTTGATTCGACTCTGTAAACCCGCGTGGCGTAACCGAGTCCGAACTTCGTCACAGCGCAGCGGTAAGTCACTCGCACCTGAACCTAGCGAAGACGAACTGGCAGCCCATCGCATATGGTCGTCAGAAATTCTCGTCGTACACACAGTTCCCAGGAATGCGCATCTCCGTTATGACCTGCAAAGCCTGTTGACTCGAAACTCCATACCTATTCGAAAGATTGTCGATGATTTGACCATCTGACCATCCCAGTAAAATGTCCTCGCAGGCATTGGTAGTGATCGTGCTGTCATGATTTGGAGTGATGTCAGCCTTGGCGTGAGCCGAGAATCCGAGGGCAAGTCCAGCGGCGGTTACCGCCCCAGCGACAACCAGTCCAGTCTTGCGGAAAGTGCCTTCCCATCCGTAGCTCGGCTTTCCCATGATTTCCTCCTTGGCGGGTGATTACTTCTGGTGACGCCGCGCCGACGCTGGTGCCGCGATAGCTGTTGCAGCAAAGATCGTGCGAATCATTAAGCCGGCGGCGGAGGCGGCATTCCCGGCACGGGCGGGCTGAATGTGGGCTGTCCCGCCATCTGAGGAGGAGCCGGATAGTCCCAGCACGTCCCCGGCCCTTTACCGTCCGTCCCGATCGATGTGCACACACGATAGCTGCCATCTGGGTTGAAACAGGTCGTGCGGACGCCGATCGGCACGTTGTACATGGTGTTCCAGGCGGTCGTGCAGTTCTGGCCGGGATCAGCCGAGGCGGTTTCGGCTGCCACCACGGGGGCGGTGATGAGCACTGCGCCGATACCGACCGCAGCGACGACATTCTTCATAGTTCGGGGTTCCTTTTCGGTTGCTTTGTTTGCCACAATGGATTAGCCGGTGCCTAGTTGATTATGTTGAGTCCTCGGTCTTAGGCGAGCCCGATAGCAGCAGCCGAAACGCCACAAGCTAGTATGTTGCGAATCATTATTAATCCCCCATGAAACTGCTGGTTACACCCAAACGTAAAGCCGTCAACTGTTTGCTGGTAGGGACTTTCGTCACAGAAGTGCTTGTAGCTTCTCGCGAGTTACGTTGCCGGTGCTCGTCACCGCTTCACAAACCAGTGCGCGCTCAGCAGTTGTGAATGGCGACGTCCTTGCCCACGTAGGGGTCGTAACCGCGACTCACGACATAGTCCGTCACGGCGCGAAGGCAGTCGCTGTCGGCACTGGTCAGGACAATATCGGCAACCACCGCACAGGTCGCGTCACGGTAGGTGCCCACATGGTGCACTTCCTCTGGAATGAGCAGGTTGCCGAGAAAGCAGTAGGCATCAGCATGGGCTGTGGGAACCGCCCTCAGGAACGGGACGAATAGGGCGGCAGCGGCGGCGGCAAACAACTTGGTCACCACACCAGTATGGTCGCCGGATAATCGGGGCGAGTAAACCAACGCGTTGAGAATGAATGCCAACTCGCCTCGTCTTTGGGACTCCTGGAGCCTCTCGGCGTTAACCGCGAGGGCTTCTTGCTCCGCTTGCGCACAGCGCCTCGGTCGATGACGATGTCGTGCTCATAGGCTCGTCCCTCGACCTCGACCGACCCGAATCCGAGAAATCGCACATCCATTACCTGCCACCGTAGCCCTCAACGGCGGGCCAAGGGCAAGCCGCAACTCCTACCCGACAACCTGGCCGTTGAGGGTCCGCCGTGCCCCAACCGCCCGGGCGCAAGGTGTTTTGGTGCAGTACACCTTGCCGTGTCAAGCGATCCGGAATCTGCCCAACGGGGAATTTCAGCCGGGGTGGTCGAGTTCTGTTCGGGCTTGGTCGATTTGGTCGTAGGCGTGGCTCGCCATGGCGGCGGTGGTCATCGTTCGGCCCTTGCGGGCGTGGTGTTTGTGCGCTCAGGTAGCGTTGCGGCCGGCTCAGAAGATTCCGCCTTCCGCGAAGGGCACCGGATACGGTCCCCCGTACATGCCGGTCATGAACCCGTAGTCGTATACGGGCAGGGAGTCGTTGATCTGAACGTTGCCCGGGCTCTGGCATACAGCGTCGGTGCCCATCGGGCCCTCGTCGCTGCAGTTGTTACCGGGCTGCGCCATCGCCGTCGGGGCGGCCACGACTGCCGCTGTTGCACCAGCTATTACCAGATATCGGAATCTAATGCTCATCCGAGCTCCTTTCCACAGCCTTTCATGAGGCCAGCGTTAAGTTCTTTGCCGGTGATGGGGAAGACGATCGAGCTGCGGATGCCAGGCTCGCCGGCCAACACGGCCGGATGTTCGCGATGACGATTCCCATCGCCGCACGGGGGTGGGGGCGGGCAGGAGCTGCTGTCGCTGGCAGGCGAGTTCGGGGCCAGCGCACAGACAACGACTGGAACTATCGGCCCCGCGACCGCAACCGCGAATCCACCAGCGAGGATCAGTCGAAGAGCCCAGAAACTGTGAGTCCGCCACGTTCATTACACCTTTCAGTTGTGATTGGCGTTATATGCGCCGACAAATAGGGAGCACCGGTTGGCGCTCACGTCTGCTATGTGTGTCTGCGCGCTCACGAACTGCCAACATCCCCGACAATGTTCCGGGCGGTGCTACCGAGGATCGATGGGCGCTGATAAGCCAGGACGGTAGCTGCGCCCGGCCATCGCGCCCGATCGTTACGTTGCGGTATTCGAAGCCGTCGGGCAGGCTTGCCGGTACGTTGACCCGCGACCGCGCGGCCCGCACCTCGTCGACAATAAGGTGTTTGCCCAGGATGTCGCGCAATTGGTCCTTAGTGAACGGGCGCGGACCGAAGTCGGCATGCGGTGGAAAAGCTTTGGTGGCGAAAACTAGCGCGAAGAATAGTCCACCGGGCTTGAGGGCTCGCGCGATCGACTCAATGTAACCGTCCCGCTGTTTCAGCGGAAAGCAGTGGAATACCAACACGTCGATGATGGTATTGAAATAGTTCTCATATCCAGTGTCTTCACTAAGGTCAGCGACATCGAATGTCACGGACAAACCCCGTTCCCGCGCTAGCCGCCTCGCCTGTCTAATGGCGTCGGCCGAACAATCCAATCCCACTGTCTCATATCCTTTGGCGGCCAAGCTCAACGCTGTGACGCCGACGCCGCAACCCGAGTCGAGCACTGGGCTTCGAAAACAGCCTTGCCGCTCCAGCGCCGCAATTTCGGGCTGCACCTCGCCGATGTTCCATCCTGGAGTGCCTGGCGCATACGTGGCCGTGCCGCGGTAAAGTTCGTCCCAATCCGCTGAGTTCACATTGAAAGTCGGCATGCCAATTATTTTAGGCCTGTACTCTGGGGGAAGCTTAGTAACGCCTTAGATATTGCTGTTAAAATTAGTAAAGCTTACTATCCAAATGAATACCATCAGGTTGTCATCTCGGGTCGCGTTGGAGCGGCCCCCATCAGCTTGTTGGCGCGTTCCTATCGCGGGATACCTGAGTCAGCGGCCGTGACGGTTCATTGGTTTGCTGGGGACTAAACTGAACGTGCTTCATGAGATGCCGCCGCAAAGCTCCGGCTAGGCGGCACGCCAACCCCACGCTCGAAGGGTGGCCCGGATCATGGATCCGTTGGCGATCAAGAACTTCCACCCAATTCATTCCGCCGGTCAACACTTGGTAGTTGACGCCAGCTCGTCGGATAGTTACGTCCAGGGACGTGGTGTATGGGGCGTTAGGCCTGGTGGGCGTGTCGTAGCCCGGTGGAGGGCGGTCATCGCGTGATCCTTCGAACTGACCCGCAAAGTCAATCGAAGGAGAACAACGCGATGACCTCAACCCACCCTATCGACGTCGAGAAGCTGCTGGCTGATCAACTCGCGCAGGCGAGCCCGGATCTGCTGCGCGGTCTGCTGTCGGCGTTCACCCACGCTCTGATGGGCGCTGAAGCCGACGCCATCTGTGGTGCGGGCTACCGCCAGCGCAGCGACGAGCGGTCCAACAGCCGCAACGGCTACCGGCCTCGTGATTTCGACACTCGCGCCGGGACCATCGACGTGGCGATCCCCAAACTGCGTTCGGGGACCTATTTCCCGGACTGGCTTTTGGAGCGGCGCAAGCGCGCCGAGCGGGCACTGACGTCGGTGGTGGCGACCTGTTACCTGCTGGGCGTGTCCACACGGCGGATGGAGCGGCTCGTCGAATCACTGGGTGTGACACGCCTTTCCAAGTCACAGGTCTCGGTCATGGCCGCCGAGCTCGACGAGGCCGTGGAGGCCTTCCGTACCCGCCCCCTCGACGCTGGCCCGTACACATTCGTTGCCGCTGACGCCCTGGTGCTCAAGGTCAGAGAGAACGGCCGCGTCGTCGGCGTGCACACCCTGATCGCCACCGGGGTCAACGCCGAGGGCCACCGCGAGATCCTGGGTGTACAGGTCAGCTCCGCCGAGGACGGGGCGGGCTGGCTGGCGTTCTTCCGCGACCTGGTCGCCCGCGGGCTGTGTGGGGTCGCGCTGGTCACCAGCGACGCCCACCCGGGGCTGGTGGCCGCGATCGGGGCAACCCTGCCCGGGGCGGCCTGGCAGCGGTGCAGAACTCATTACGCGGTCAACCTGATGTCGGTCACTCCCAAATCGTCCTGGCCGTGGGTGCGCACCCTGTTGCACTCCATCTTCGACCAACCCGATACGGAATCTGTTGTCGCCCAATACGACCGCGTGCTCGATGCATTGGCTGACAAGCTCCCCAAAGTCGCCGAGCATCTCGATGCCGCCCGTGCTGATCTCCTGGCGTTCACCGCCTTCCCCAAGCAGATCTGGCGTCAGATTTGGTCCAATAATCCCCAGGAGCGCCTCAATCGAGAGGTTCGGCGCCGGACCGACGTCGTGGGCATCTTCCCCGACCGGACCGCCATCATCCGCCTCGTCGGCGCCGTGCTCGCCGAACAACACGACGAATGGATCGAAGGCCGGCGCTACCTCGGCCTCGACGTCCTCACCCGCGCCCGAGCAGCACTGACCAGCCCCGGCCAGCAAACCGACACCACACCAGCCCTGACCGCCTAAACTGCCTCACGAAGGGTCACGCGATCGAACGAACTCTTTACACCACGACCCTGGGCTTGGCCCACCGGGCTACATCATCACGGGACACGTCGGCCAGTCGCTGATGCCCGAAAACCGGGCCGATGTCGTTCTTCAGGTACGCCTCGTATTTGGCCACGGTGATCGGGTTGACACCACTGAGGAGATCTATGTGGTGCTTCATCCACTCGCTGACGGTCGTGCTGCTGCCGTTGGATGCACGGGGGGTGGAATCGAGGGAGTACGCCTCAAGCGCCTTGGCTGGGCCGACGAGATCCACCAGATCCACGAACTTCTGGGCGTGTTCCTTGTCGGTGAAGCTGATCGACCGCTGACGACCATCGAGGCGGAACATGACCTCGACGTACGTGGTGCCGTCTTTGCGGGAGCGTGATCGCATGCTGGCCATGACATCGACAGTACTAGCCAGGATGTTGGACACGGCGTTGGATACCGATTCCGGCAATTTTCGTGCCGTCTGACCTCGTGTTTCTGTGGAGCTAAGGGGATTCGAACCCCTGACCTACTCGATGCGAACGAGTCGCGCTACCAACTGCGCCATAGCCCCTGGCCGCTAGCAGGTTACCAGCCGACGGCACCCGCGGATAAACCGTGCCGAGTCGCCGGCTTACTGGCCGGCGGCCCTGGGCAGGTGATACTCCATCGGTCCAGGCGCATAGTCGAGATGCTCGAAAATCGGGTCCTCGTCGTCGATTTCCAGCACCGCGGTCCCCGGCTGGCGCATCCGCGACGGCATGTCGTAGCCGCGATCGGCGGTATTCGGCACCCCGACCCGCGAACGCGCCATCCGCTGCACCCGCCGCCGCCGCACCCGCTCCTCGATGCGGGTCTGGCGTCGTAGATAAGCGAGGTACAGGATCGTGATCGTCCCGGCAGTACCGCAGGCCCACCAACCGCCCGGCCACACCGTGACCGCGGCGATCGTCGTCGCGATCAGAACCAACGACATCGCCAGCAGCACGCGCTTGCGGAAGCGGTACTTGCGGGCGCTGACCACCGCTGCGGTCTTGGACTCATACAGCCGACGCCGCGACGAAATCTGGGGCGCTTCCGTCGTCGGCGGATCTTCTTCGGACTCCAATCCCGAAGTGTCCTCGACATATTCGTATTCGTCGGAGGTGCCGTCGTCCTCGGAGTCGTCCTGCTCGTCGGCGGCCACCGGCTCAGCTTCGGGTTCTGGCTGCGGTTCGGGCTCGGCCTCCTCGACCGGCTCGCCGGCGCCGACAGGCAGCGCGCCGGAGTCCTCCTCGACGATGTCGACGTCGATGATGTCGGGCTCGGCCAGGGCTTCCGCCGCCGCCTTCACCACCACCGCTTTCTTCGACGGCTCGTCATCGAGGTCCTCGTCGTCCTCATCGACGGGTTGCCAATCCGGATCGCTGCGATGCCCGTCGGCCGGCCCTCGCTTCTTCAGCCTGGAGCCCGCGGCGCTGTTGAGCACCCGGGTGGCCAGCGCGACGTCGCTGGTACGGCGCACGGCGTCACGCTTGCTGATCAGCATCGGCACGAGGACGAACAGCCACAGCACCACGAGGGAGATCCACAGGAGTGATTGCGGAACGCTTGGCATGTTGCCTGCTCCTTTCACCGTCAGGCTAGGTCCGTGATCAGCGCAAAGGATGAAGGCGCGCCGCGTGACCAGCACAATTACACACCTGTAATTCGCTGCAGGCAAGCACCAACAGGCACATGAGTCACATCTGTAACAGAATGGGTGCGTCGCGTGCGCCGAGATATAAGCCAGCGTCGTCGATTGCTCGGGTCAACGACACGCACCGCTATCTCGGCGCAGGGTCCCCTCAGGACCAGTGGGCCTGGCCCGCGCGCACCAGTCTCCCTGCCACCGAACCCTGCACTTCCTCGACGGTGATCGCCAGCAGCAGGTGGTCGCGCCACACTCGATCGACGTCGAGGTAGCGCAGCAGCAGGCCCTCCTCACGAAAGCCGACCTTGGCCAGCACACGTCGGCTCGCGAGGTTCTCGGGACGCACGGTCGCCTCCACCCGGTGAAGGTTCACCGCCCCGAAACAGTGATCCAAACCCAGCGCCAGCGCGCCGGTAGCGACTCCTCTGCCGGTGGCCGCGCTGTCCACCCAGTACCCGATCCACGCCGACCGCAGCGCGCCGTGCGTGACGTTGCCGACCGTCAGCTGCCCGCAGAACTCGCCGTCGAGTTCGATCGCGAACGGCAGCATGCGCCCTCGGCGCGCCTCCCCGCGCAAACCCGAGCACACCGACGGCCACGACGAAACCGTCTGTCTGCGAACCCAGTCCGTGTCGGTCGTCGGCTCCCACGGCTCGAGATGCTCACGATCGGCCAGCCGGATCCGGCTCCACTGCGCCGCGTCGCGCATCCGCACCGGCCGCAGTCGCACCGTGCCGCCGTCCACCCAGATCGGCCCCACGGTGGCCGGCCACCCCGGGTGGACGGAACTGTTGCGAAAAAAGCTCACAGCGAAAGGTTTTCGCGATCAGCCGCGCTGAGCCAAGAACGCGACGCGGACTATTTCGCCGGTGCGGATCTGTTCGGCGTCGCTCGGAACGATCACCAGGCAGTTGGCCTCGGCCAGCGTCGCCAACAAGTGCGATGACGCGCCCGGCGCGCCGAGCACCTGTACGAGGTACTCGTCGGTGTCCTGATCGCGCATCAGCTGTCCGCGCAGATAGCCTCTGCGGCCGGGCACCGACGAAATCGGCGACAGGGTGCGCGCTTCGACGACGCGCCGCATCGGCTGACGCTTGCCCAGCGACAGCCGGATCAGCGGCCGCACCATCACTTCGAACACCACCAACGCGCTGACCGGATTGGCGGGCAGCAGAAAAGTCGGCACGCCTTCGGCACCCAGCTGACCGAATCCCTGCACCGAGCCGGGATGCATTGCGACGCGGGTGATGTCCATCTCGCCGAGCGTGGACAGTACCGACCGCACGCTCTCCGCGGCGGCTCCGCCGACCGCCCCCGCGATCACCACCACCTCCGAGCGGTTGAGTTGGCCTTCGACGACCTCGCGCAGCTCCGTCGGATCGGTGCTGACGATCCCGACACGGCTCACCTCGGCGCCGGCGTCGCGTCCTGCAGCCGCAAGCGCGTACGAATTCACGTCGTATACCTGCCCGTTGCCCGGTGTGCGGGAGATGTCGACGAGCTCGCTGCCGACGCTCATCACCGACACCCTCGGCCGCGGATGCACCAGAACCCGCTCCCGGCCGACCGCCGCAAGCAAGCCCACCTGCGCCGCGCCGATGATCGCGCCGGCGCGGACGGCCACGTCGCCGGGCTGGACGTCGTCGCCGGCATGCCGCACGTAAGCACCCCGGCGCACGCTGCGCAGCACCCGAACCTTGGATTCGCCGCCGTCGGTCCACCGCAACGGCAACACGGCGTCGGCGAGCGTGGGCATCGGCGCCCCGGTGCGCACCCGCGCGGCCTGCCGCGGCTGCAGGCGGCTGGGTGTCCGCGCGCCCGCCTCGATGTCGCCGACGACCGGGAGCCGCACCTCGATCCCGCCAACCTCGGCGATGTCCTCGTTCTCGTTGCCTTCGCCCACTTCGGCGACGTCGACGCTGCGCACCGCGTAGCCGTCGATCGCCGCCTGGTCGAATCCGGGCAGCGGCCGCTCGGTCACCACCTCTTCGGCGCACATCAGGCCCTGCGCTTCGGCGATCGCGACGCGAACGGGTCGGGGCGCGACGGCCGCGGCCATCACGCGTGCCTGCTGCTCCTCCACAGAACGCACAGCATGCCTTTCTGCCGTCTCGCGAACCTGGCAGGCAATTACTGCGCTGTGATGCCCAAGCGCTCTACCAGCCAGCGCCGCAAGTCCGGGCCATAGTCGTCACGATCCAATGCAAAGTCAACCGCAGCCTTCAGATAGCCGCCGGGATTTCCCAAGTCGTGTCGGGACCCTCGATGCACCACAACATGCACCGGATGGCCCTCCTTGATCAGCAGCGCGATGGCGTCGGTCAGCTGGATCTCGCCGCCCGCGCCGTGCGGAACGCGCCGCAGCGCATCGAAGATCGCCCGGTCCAGCACATAACGCCCGGCGGCGGCATACGGCGACGGAGCGTCTTCGGCCTTGGGCTTTTCGACCATGCCCTTGACGCGCAGCACGTCCGGGTTGTCGTCGTCAGGCACCTTTTCGACGTCGAACACGCCGTACGCGCTGATCTCCGAAGGCGGGACCTCGAACGCGCACAGCACGGTGCCGCCATGCTTGGCACGCACCTTGCACATGGTTTCGAGGACGCCGGTGGGCAGCACCAGGTCGTCGGGCAGCAGCACCAACACGGCATCTTCGTCGTCGGACAGCACCGGCTCCACGCAGCTGATCGCGTGACCGAGTCCCAGCGGCTCGGCCTGAACCACCGATTCGACCTTGATGAGTGCCGGTGCGCGGCGCACCTTTTCGAGCATCGAATGCTTGCCGCGGGCCGCCAGCGTGCCCTCCAACACCAAGTCCTCGACGAAGTGGGCGACCACGCTGTCTTTGCCCTCGGAGGTCACGATCACCAGCCGTTCGGCACCGGCGTCGGCGGCCTCCCCGGCGACGAGCTCGATGCCGGGTGTGTCAACGACCGGGAGCAACTCCTTAGGGATCGTCTTGGTGGCGGGGAGAAATCTGGTGCCCAGGCCCGCGGCCGGCACGATCGCGGTCCGCGGGATCGGAACTTCTGGTCGTGTCATCGATCACACCCTATCCCCGTGCCCTGTGAGTCGCTGTGGCATGGCGGTCGAGCCCCCTGTCATCGTTAGCGCGTGGCGCCCACGTTAAAGGACCGGATCCGGGCTGAGCGTGTTGCCGCGCGGCGAGCGGTCAAGGAGAACGTGCGTCGCGCCGAAACCGCCGCACTCGTGCGGCACCTGCAAGCCGAGCTCGCGGCCGACGACGTGGTGGCCGCCTACGCGCCTCTCCCGTCCGAGCCGGGCTTTCCCGATCTCGCCGACGCTGTCGTCGCCATCTGCGGATCCGTCCTGCTGCCGGTCGCGCGCGCATCGGAGGAGGGCATCCCGCTGCCGTTGCAGTGGTCGGAGTACCGGTCGGGCACGCTGGTGGGGGCGCCGTACGGGCTGTTCGAGCCGCCTCCGCCGTGGTTGCCGCCGTCGGCGCTGGGCTCGCCCGGCACCGTCCTGATCCCGGCACTGGCCGTCGACCGCCACGGCGTGCGGTTGGGTCGCGGCGCCGGTTTCTACGACCGGTCACTGGGATTTCGCGATCCGGCCGCCCGATTGATCGCCGTGGTGGCTGACGAGGAACTCGTCGACGAACTGCCCGTCGAACCCCACGACATCGCGATGACGCACGCGCTGACCCCGGGATACGGGTTGGTTTCGCTGCGCTGAGTGCCCGGTTTTCGGGAATGCGAGCTGGATCGTTGGCACTTGAATAGGTAGAGTGCTAGAAAGCTGATCTAACGGAGGTTCCTGTGCCGACCTATTCCTATGCGTGCACCGAGTGTGACAACCGGTTCGACGCGGTGCAGGCATTCACCGACAACGCGTTGACGGAGTGTCCCCAGTGCTCAGGCCGGCTGCGCAAGCTGTTCGGCAAGGTCGGTGTGGTGTTCAAGGGCAGCGGGTTCTACCGCACCGACAGCAGGGCAGGGTCGACCAGTGAGAAGAAGTCCACGGCCGACTCGTCGAGCGCGTCGAGCGCGTCGAGCTCGTCGAGCGATTCATCGTCGACGTCGAAGAGCAACGGCGACGCGAAGTCCTCGTCGACCCCGGCGCCGGCCGCGGCCGCCGCCAGCTGAGACGTTATCCACAGACCTCCTTTCCCGCACTCCTCTGCAGCTCCGGTTGGCCTTAGCGTGGCCGGATGGGGGAATCGCTCAATCCGTCTGCGCTGAGTCGCCTTTCGCGCCTACTGCGGCCCGACTGGGCGCGCACTCTGGCGGCGCGGCGGATCGCGGCAGCGGCTCTGGTGGTGCTCGCCGCTGTCGCCGCATTTCGTTCCGACCCTGACGGCGATCGCACCGACGCGGTAGTCGCAGCTCGTGACCTTTCGCCCGGGGTTCTGCTGACCGCCGACGACGTGCGTGTCGAAAAGCGTTCGGCGGCAACGGTTCCCGACGGTGTCCGGTCCGGTGTCGACGACGTCGTCGGCGCGACCCTCGCCGGGCCGGCCAGACGCGGCGAGGTGCTCACGGACGTCCGGCTGCTCGGCCCGCGACTGGCCGCATCGGCCGCGGGACCGGATGCGCGAATCGTGCCATTGCACCTCGCCGACTCCGCACTGCTGGAGATGCTGCGCGCCGGCGACGTGGTCGACGTGCTGGCCGCCGGATCGCCGGACTCGTCAGCCGATCCTTCGCCGCACGTCGTGGCGAGCGATGCCGTCGTGGTTCTGGTGTCGCCCAAGCCGGCTCAGCGCGGGCCCGGCAACGAGCGGATCGTTCTCGTCGCCCTGCCCGCGGCCACCGCTCACGAGGTGGCGGGCGTGGCCCTGGTGGAGACGGTCACGCTGACCTTCCACTGAGCGGTGATCGACGCGATTACTGTACGGCTCACGACCGCCGACGAATCAGAGGAGGACTGCTACATGCTGAAGGGATTCAAGGAGTTTCTGTCGCGGGGCAACATCGTCGACCTGGCCGTCGCGGTGGTCATCGGCACCGCGTTCACGGCCCTGGTCACAGCGTTCACCAAGAGCGTCATCGAGCCGCTGATCAACCGCATCGGTGCGGGCAAAGACGCCGAGCACGGGATCCTGCGCATCGGGATCGGCGGCGGCCAGGCCATCGATTTCAACGTCGTGCTGTCGGCCTTTATCAACTTCTTCTTGGTGGCCGCGGTGGTGTACTTCCTGGTCGTCATGCCCTACAACAGGCTGCGCAAGCGGGGCGAAGTGGAGCAGGCGCAGGACACCGAGCTGGCGATCTTGACCGAGATTCGCGACCTCCTCGCCAGCAACGGCCAAGGCGCCGGCCGGCACGGGACGGTGACCGGGCCGGGCACCGGCCCCCGTCCGGACACCGCGACGACGACCAGCGCGGACAGGACTTAGCCACCAATGAGTCAGCCCCCGGCCAATCGGCCGGGGGCTGACTCATTGGTTCAGCTGTCAGTTCATGTTCCAGGGTTCGCCGTAGGTGGTGACGCTGTCACCGTCCTTGGAGATCAACCGCGCGAACGGACGCAGCAGCACCCCACCGGCCGCACCGGTCACCGTGCCGTGCGCGTTGTTCACCGCCACCCCGCCGTCCGGGCCGGCCACATCCACCGAGAACGTCGCCACCTCCTGAATACCCGGCCCGTTGCCCAGATCCGCGCTGATCGACGCCCCCGGCAACAGCGGCGGCGTGGTGATCGACTAGCGCGTCGAGCGGAGTGCCGTCAAATATGCTGCCGATCACGGTCTGGTCCAGGTTGAAGTTCGGCGTGGTGTAGCTGAAGTTGATGCCCACACCCAGCGACCACGGGAAGCCGATCTGATACCCCAGCTCCAACGTGCCCTGGAACTTATCCGCACCCGGGCCGGTCACGTGATAGATCGCCCGGCCGCGTGTGGAACCACTCCCGCGTCAGCCGGTTGCGGTCCAACGGATACACCCCGTTGAGGAACGTGTCCCACTGCTGAATCACCAGGTTGCGGCCCTTGCCGTCCACCACGTTCAGCTCATTGTCCAACCCGGCATGAGACGTGCCCGTGCTCGCGAACAACGCCACAGCAGCGAAACACGAGCAGCGACCAGCACCCGCGCGGCAACCTTCATGTTCTCCCCTGCCCCTGTCGAGATTGATTCCTGGCAGGAATCGCCATGCCATCGTGTTCGTCCCTTGCATAACTTCTGTTACTTCGTCACCACAGCGCACAGAATTCCGAGCGCGCAGCAGCCCCTATGTCGATACCAGGCGACATGAGGACGATAGCGGTCAGGACCGGCCGGGCAAAAGTATCAGCGATGGTCAGCGGCACCGTCTCTCGCATGCAGCCAGGCATCGTGGTCCGGCGGCGCCTCGGTGACGCGCTCGGAGTCGACGTCAGCGATGCTGCGGTCGGATGGGCCGCGTCGCCACGCGAATGTCCGAGGCGTCTCCGGAGCTCGGCGCATCCGTGGAGCCAGCTCGCGAGCACTGCACTGAACATCGGCGGCACGTGCAGACTGCAAACGGCCCCCGGTGCCTGGGTCCAGGGGCCGTTCGTTGGTACAGCTGTCAGTTCATGTTCCAGGGTTCGCCGTAGGTGGTGACGCTGTCACCGTCCTTGGAGATCAACCGCGCGAACGGACGCAGCAACACCCCACCGGCCGCACCGGTCACCGTGCCGTGCGCATTGTTCACCGCCACACCGCCGTCCGGGCCGGCCACATCCACCGAGAACGTCGCCACCTCCTGAATACCCGGCCCGTTACCCAGATCCGCGCTGATCGACGCCCCCGGGAACAACGGCGGCGTGGTGATCACTAGCGCGTCGAGCGGAGTGCCGTCGAAATAGGCTGCCGATGCACGTCTGGTCCAGGTTGAAGTTCGGCGTGGTGTAGCTGAAGTTGATGCCCACACCCAGCGACCACGGGAAACCGATCTGATAGCCCAGCTCCAACGTGCCCTGGAACTCATCCGCACCCGGGCCGGTCACGTGATAGATCGCCCGGCCCGAGTGGAACCACTCCCGGGTCAGCCGGTTGCGGTCCAACGGATACACGCCGTTGAGGAACGTGTCCCACTGCTGGATCACCAGGTTGCGGCCCTTGCCGTCCACCACGTTCAGCTCGTTGTCCAACCCGGCATGAGACGTACCCGTGCTCGCGAACAACGCCGCCACAGCAGCGATCAGAGCCACCAGCACTCGACCGATAACCTTCATGTTCTCCCTAGCCATGTCGACGGTGGTCCATACCACCGAGTCCGTCGTTCGTGGAGGCAAACCGCTGACACCACGGCGTAAGACCACCAGATGAGATTGCTTCTCAGGTTGCCCTTACTGATTGCTCATCGTTGACACGAGGAACATAACGGCGGTTCACCTGCCCGGCAACGGATACGGACGTGCGAATCCGGCCTCGGAGATCGTCGCAAAGAGTTTGCTGGACTTCTCTACGGTGGACCTGTCGCACCTTCTGCCGCGTTCGAGCACGGTGTGATGCGGGTACCGGGTGAACCACATTTGAGACGCACGAATTCGACAGCCGTGCGGTCGCCAATGGCGCGCACCGCGTCTTCCCGGCCCACGGCGCCCGGGCGATGCGCTGGGTTTGCCAAGTAGGGCCGGCTAACGACGCCGCGGTCACAGCGCTACCGTCGTTGTGACGAAGATCACACTGAGCTGACAAACCTGCTGTTAACAGGACGTTCACGGGGCGTGAACCTCCGCGTGTGGGACCGGCTCGCCCCGAGCCTAGATCTCGAGGCTGGAAAGCTGCCCGATGATTTGCGTGGCGAGCGGGTTGAGCGTTGCCATGCCGTCGCGCACGGCGTAGCGCGAGCCGGCGATGTTCACCACGAGTGTGCTGCCGGAGATGCCGGCCAGCCCACGAGACAGCCCGGCGTCGATGATTCCCGCCGAAAGCCCCGATGCACGCAGCGCCTCGGAGATGCCCAGCAGTTCGCGATCGAGGATGTCACGAGTGGCTTCCGGAGTGACGTCGCGCGGCGTGACTCCGGTGCCGCCGACGGACACCACCAGGTCGACGCCGCCGATGACCGCGGTGTTGAGAGCGTTGCGAATCTCCACCTCGTCCGCAGCCACCGCCACCACGCCGTCGACGACGAACCCTGCCTCGGTCAGAAGCTCGGTCACCAGCGGCCCGCTGTGGTCCTCCTCGTCGCCGTGAGCGGTGCGGTCATCGACGACGACGACAAGGGCGCGGCCCACCAACTCCACGGGTTGTTCCATGGATGCAACCGTATATCCGGGCACCGACGCCGGCGTCACCATCCTCAGGACCGGGCTGCGCACGAGCCTCATCGTGTCTGCGCCCGGCCGAGCGTCACCTCGACCGTCTTGTCGCCGCCCGACGGCTGGCTGTAGGTCAGCGTCACCTTGTCTCCCGGCGCCTTCGACCGGACCGCGGCCACGAGACCGTCCGCGCCGCTGATGATCCGATCGTCGAGCTTGGTGACCACCACGCCGCTGGGCAGGCCCGCCGCGTCCGCAGGACCGCCAGGCGTCACTTCCATGATCTTTGCGCCGTTGATCGACGCGTCGTTGCTCACCTGAACGCCGAGCGACGCATGTGTGGCAGTGCCGGTCTGGATCAGTTCGTCGGCGATGCGCTTGGCCTGGTCGACGGGGATCGCGAAGCCGAGGCCGATCGACCCGCTCGCGGGGCCGCTCGAATCGTCACCGAGGGTCGCGATCGCAGAGTTGACGCCGACGAGCTCGCCGTTCATGTTCACCAGTGCGCCACCGGAGTTGCCCGGGTTGATCGCCGCGTCGGTCTGGATGGCGTCCAGCACGGTGTTCTGGTCGCCGGCGTCGCCGCCGGTCGCGACGGGACGGTTCAGCGCGCTGACGATGCCGGTCGTGACCGTGCCCTCGAGCCCGAGCGGGGATCCGACCGCCACCACGTCCTGGCCGACTTTGAGGTTGGACGACGAGCCGATGGTGACCGGCGTGAGCCCGGAGACGCCCTCCGCGCGCACGACGGCGATGTCCGTGGACGGATCGGTGCCGACGACGGAGAACGGCGCGGTGCGGCCGTCGCTCAAGGTGACCGTCGTCGTCGGCGCACCGCCGGGCGCACCGTTGTTCGCCGCCGCGACGACGTGATTGTTGGTGAGGATCAAACCGTCCGAGGTCAGGATCACGCCTGACCCCTCCTCGGACTGGCGTCCCATCGAGGTTTCCAGCTTCACGACACTCGGCACCACCTTGGCGGCCACCTGCTCGACGGATCCGACCGGCAGGCTGGCCGCGGGCTGCCCGGGCGCTGCCCCCGGAGCCGCCACGGTGGTCGTCATATTCGGGTGATCCGGCTTCACCGCCAGCGCCACTCCGCCACCGACGCCCGCCGACACGACGGCGATCGCCACGGCGCCGGCGATGAGACCTCCCGCGCGCGAGCGCTTTTGCGCAGGCGGATTGACCGGTGGCATGGCCGTCGGTTGCGTGGGGCGAGTTGCGGAGTACGGCTGATGCGGGATCGGGATCTCCTGGGTGGCGCGCCAGTCATAGGGCGAATACCGCTGCGCCTGCGTGGGATAATGCTCGTGGCCACGCCCTGGCTGCGGCGCCGAGTACCTCGGGTGGTTCGTCATGTCGCTGAGTCGCTCTTTCTTCGAGTGGTCAGTGCTGCGATGGTTGCTTCTACCGTGCAACGGTCGACTGAGAATCGACTGAGAGCTCGCTCGAATCATCCACAGACTTTTCCGCCCCTGCGTCAGGCACGGCCGGCATCGGACTGCCCGGCAGCAGCACATGGATCGAGGTGCCGGGCGGCTGCCCGCCGGGGTTGGTTTCGTCGATCCGAAGAACCCCACCGTGTTTCATCACGACGTGCTTCACGATGGCCAGCCCCAATCCGGAGCCGGGCATCGCCCGTGCTGATGCCGAGCGGTAGAAACGTTCGAACACCAGCTCGCGTTCGGTGGGCGGAATTCCTGGCCCGTTGTCGGCCACCACCAGCTCGGCGTGCGACGAATCTGCTTGCGCCAAGCGGATGCTGACGCGGCCGCCCGGCGGACTCCACTTCGCCGCGTTGTCCAGCAGATTGAGCACCGCTCGGGACAGGCCCGCCGCATCGCCGATCACCTGCCATGGTATGACCTTCGAGTCGAAGTCGATATCGCTGCGGCGCCGGCGAACTCGCTCGAGGCTACGGTCCACCAGCTCCGACATGTCGACGGGCTCGTGCACCACCTCGCCGGCATCGTCTCGTGTGAGGTCCACCAGATCGCCCACCAGCGTTGACAATTCCTCGATCTGACCCAGCACGTCCGCTCGCAGTCCGGCCATCTCGTTCTCCGGCAGTCGCGGTGCGCCCGGCTCCATCGACGCGATCAGCAGCTCGACGTTCGTCCGCAGCGACGTCAGCGGGGTACGCAACTCGTGACCCGCATCGGTGACCAATCGCGCTTGTCGCTCTCGTGATTCCGCGAGCGCGCGCAGCATCATGTTGAAATTCTGTGTGAGCCGGGCCAGCTCGTCGCTGCCGGTAACCGGTATCGGACGCAGGTCGTCGGTTCGGGCCACCCGCTCGGCGGCGTCGGTGAGCCTGCGCACCGGGCGCAGTCCCGCGCTGGCCACCATGCCGCCGGCCACGGCCGCGATCACCAGGCCGACCCCGCCAACGACGACCAGCACCCAACCTAGCTGGCGCAGAACTGAATTCGTCGGCTGCAGGCTCTTGGAGACCAATAACGTGCTGCCGTTCGGCAGATGGGTGGCGAGCACACGCTGGTCGCCGACGGCCCGCAGCGACAGCAGCAGATCTCCGTCGACAACGTCTTTTTCCTGCTGCCCGAACGGAAGTCGTTGCCCCGCCTGGTTCGCGGTGTAAATCGCCCGGCCCGGGATCACCAGCATCGCGTTGACGTCCGAGTACGCGGTGCCCTCGATCGCCTTACCCGGATCGGCATCCAGCGCGCCACTTTCGATCAGCAAGTCCGACCGCGTCTTCAACTGGTTGTCGACGTTTCGGTACAGCGCCGCCGACACGACGATGTAGGCCGCCACTGCGATCAACACCACCACCATGGCCACCATCGACATGGCGAGCAACATCACCCGCCAGCGCAGCGAGAGCGAGCTGGCCGGACGTGTCGAGTGCCGAGACGGCCGGGCTACTGACATCAGGGCGGGGTTTCGCGCAGCACGTATCCGACCCCGCGCACGGTGTGGATCAGCCGCGGCTCTCCTTCGGCTTCGGTCTTGCGGCGCAGGTATCCGACGTACACCTCGAGCGCATTGCCGGACGTCGGGAAGTCGAATCCCCAGACCTCCTCGAGGATGCGGCTGCGGGTGAGCACCCGCCGCGGGTTCGCGATCAGCATCTCCAGCAGCGCGAACTCGGTGCGGGTGAGGCTGATGCGGCGTTCGCCGCGCGTCACCTCGCGCGTCACCGGGTCGAGGCTCAGGTCGGAGAACGTCATCGCCACCGACTCGGCGCTGTTGTCGGGCACGGTGCGTCGCAACAGCGCGCGCATCCGGGCGAGCAACTCCTCCAGGGCGAACGGCTTGGGCAGGTAGTCGTCGGCGCCGGCGTCCAGACCGGCCACGCGCTCGGAGACGGAGTCTCGCGCGGTGAGCACCAGGATCGGCAGGTCGTCGCCCGTGCTGCGGAGCTGACGGCACACTTCGAGGCCGTCGAGCCGCGGCATCATCACATCGAGTACCACCGCGTCGGGGCGCTCGTGGGCTATCGCGTCGAGCGCCTCGACACCGTCCTGCGCAAGCAACACGGAGTAGCCGTTGAAAGAAAGGGAGCGGCGCAGGGACTCGCGCACGGCGCGATCGTCGTCAACGACAAGTATCCGCACGGCCACTAGTCTCTACGGAACGTCTGAGAGAGGCCTGAGAACGCGCCGAGAAAGGCGCAGCCGGTCAGCGCTTGTCGAGGTCGATCAGGCCGAGACGGGCAGCCTTCAGGTAGCGCCGGGGCACCTTGTGCTGCTGGCCCGCGACCGTAACGTTGACGAGCTCGGGGCGCTCGGCCTTCCACTGCGCGCGACGGCTTCGGGTGTTCGCACGCGACATCCTGCGCTTCGGCACAGCCATGATCGAGCTCTCCATCTGGTTGGGGGATCACGTCAAGGATAACCGGTGACCAGCGACGCCCCAAAATGCGCCGAAATTGGGGCACCTCCCGCTTGCGGGGGACAGCCACTGTCGCCGGCGGCGCTGATCAGCGACCCTAGGTGCTATCTCGGCGTGAAAGTCGACTAACCTACCGGTTGGTCGAGAAGTCCGGCGGGAGGAGGATGTGGTGGCCGACACACCAGACGTCGTCCGCATCGGAAACTGCTCGGGGTTTTATGGCGATCGCCTCTCCGCAATGCGCGAGATGCTGACCGGCGGCGAGCTGGACTACCTGACCGGCGACTATCTGGCCGAGCTCACGATGCTGATCCTGGCCCGGGACCGCGCGAAGTCCCCCGAACGCGGATACGCGAAGACGTTCCTCGCCCAGCTCGAGGAGTGCCTCGGCCTCGCCCGGGACAAGGGGGTGCGGATCGTCGCGAACGCCGGCGGCCTGAACCCGGCAGGGCTTGCCGACGCGGTGCGGGCGCTGGCTTCGCGGCTCGGCGTGCCGATGCAGGTGGCTCATGTCGAAGGCGACGACCTGCTGGGGCGGGCCGCCGAACTCGGCTTCGGGTCGCCGCTGGCCGCGAACGCCTACCTGGGGGCATGGGGTATCGTCGACTGCCTGAACGGCGGCGCGGACGTCGTCGTCACCGGACGGGTCACCGACGCGTCGGTGGTCGTCGGGCCCGCGGCAGCGCACTTCGGCTGGTCGCGCACCGACTACGACAGGCTCGCCGGCGCCGTCGCAGCGGGCCACGTCATCGAATGCGGAGCGCAGGCGACCGGAGGCAACTACGCGTTCTTCACCGAGATCCCTCGACGACTTGACGCATCCCGGCTTCCCGCTGGCAGAGGTGCGCTCGGACGGCTCGTCGGTGATCACCAAGCATCCCGGCACCGGCGGCGCGGTGACCGTCGGAACCGTCACCGCGCAACTGTTGTACGAGATCACCGGCGCTCGCTACGCCAACCCGGACGTGACGTTGCGCGTCGACACGATCGAGATGTCCGACGACGGCGCCGACCGCGTTCTGATCAGCGGCGTGCGCGGCGAGCCGCCGCCGCCGACGCTGAAGGTGTCACTGAACACCGTTGGCGGGTTCCGCAATTCGATGACGTTCGTGCTGACCGGGCTGGACGTCGACGCAAAAGCTGCGTTGGTGCGCCAGCAGCTGGAAACCGCGATGACGGTCAAGCCCGCGGAGATGGAGTGGACGCTGGCGCGCACCGACCATCCCGACGCCGACACCGAGGAGGCGGCGAGCGCGCTGCTCCACTGCGTGGTCCGCGACCCGGACCCGACGAACGTTGGTCGCCGGTTTTCTTCTGCCGCCGTCGAATTGGCGCTCGCGAGCTATCCCGGCTTCACCACCACCGCGCCGCCGGGCGACGGTCAGGTGTACGGGGTGTTCTCGCCCGGCTCCGTTCCCGCCGAGCACGTGCCGCACGTTGCGGTGCACGCCGACGGGCGACGCGTCGCGATTCCTTGCGCCGCTGAGACTTTGGAGCTCGCACCCGTCCCGCCGTTCGCTCTGCCGGTGCCGCTTCCGTTCGGAGAGACGCAGCGAGTGCCTCTCGGCACGATCGCCGGTGCGCGCAGCGGCGACAAGGGGGGCAGCGCGAACGTCGGCGTGTGGGTACGCACGGAGGAGCAGTGGCGCTGGCTGGCCAACACGCTGTCAGTGGAGAAGTTGCGCGAACTGCTGCCCGAAGTGGCCGACCTGCCGGTCACCCGGCACGTCCTGCCGAACCTCTTCGCGGTCAACTTCGTGATCGAAGGCATCCTCGGCGAGGGCGTGGCCTACCAGGCGCGCTTCGATCCGCAGGCGAAAGGCCTCGGAGAGTGGCTGCGGAGCCGCTACGTCGACATCCCGGAGGAAGTCCTGTGAGTTTGTGGAATACCGCCGAACGCGACGAATTGCGAAAGACGGTGCGCACCTTCGCCGAACGCGAGGTGATGCCGCACGTCGACGAGTGGGAGCGGGTCGGCGAGTTGCCTCGGGATCTGCACCGCAAGGCCGGTGAGGCGGGGCTGCTGGGCGCAGGGTTTCCCGAAGCCGTGGGCGGCGGCGGTGGCGACGGCGCCGACTCCCTGATCATCTGCGAGGAGATGCATTACGCAGGCGCACCCGGCGGCGTGTTCGCGTCGCTCTTCACGTGCGGAATCGCGGTGCCGCACATGATCGCCTCTGGCGATGAGCGCCTGATCGAGACGTTCGTGCGGCCGACGCTGCGCGGCGACATGATCGGCGCGCTGGCGATCACCGAACCCGGCGGCGGTTCCGACGTCGGGCACCTGCGCACCAGCGCGCGTCGCGACGGCGACGACTACATCGTCAACGGCGCGAAGACTTACATCACCTCAGGCGTTCGCGCCGACTACGTGGTGACCGCGGTGCGCACCGGCGGGCCCGGTGCGGCCGGGGTGTCGCTGCTCGTCGTCGAAAGGGGCACACCGGGTTTCGAGGTCAGCCGCAAGCTGGACAAGATGGGCTGGCGGTCGTCGGACACGGCGGAGCTGTCCTACACCGACGTCCGGGTTCCGGCCGCCAACCTCGTCGGCCCCGAGAACACCGGCTTCCTGCAGATCGCAGCCGCCTTCGTCTCCGAACGCGTCGGCCTGGCCGCGCAGGCCTACGCGAGCGCCCAGCGCTGCCTGGACATCACCGCCGAATGGTGCCGCAACCGGGAAACCTTTGGCCGCCCGTTGATTTCGCGTCAGTCGGTGCAGAACACGCTGGCCGAGATGGCCAGGCGCGTCGACGTGGCCCGGGTGTACACCCGCAGCATCGTCGAGCGGCAACTGGCGGGAGAGACCAATCTGATCCCGCAGGTGTGCTTCGCGAAGAACACCGCCGTCGAGGCCGGCGAGTGGGTGGCGAACCAGGCCGTGCAGCTGTTCGGCGGCATGGGCTACATGGCCGAGAGCGAGGTCGAACGGCAGTATCGCGACATGCGCATCCTCGGAATCGGCGGCGGCACAACCGAAATCCTCACCGCGTTGGCCGCCAAGACGCTGGGATACCAGTCGTGACGGCTTTGGCGTCGACACTGGACCCCCGCTCGCCCGAGTACGCGGAGGCCGCCGAGGCGATGACCGCCAAACTCGCCGAGATCGAGGCCGAGCATGCCAAGGCGTTGGCGGGCGGCGGCGAGAAGTACGTCAAGCGCCACCACGACCGCGGGAAGATGACCGCGCGCGAGCGCATCGAGACGCTGCTCGACCCCGACTCGCCGTTCCTGGAGTTGAGCCCGTTGGCGGCATATGGCACCGACTTCGCCGTGGGCGCTTCCGTGGTCACCGGTATCGGAGTGGTCAGCGGCGTGGAATGCGTGCTTGGTTGCCCATGACCCGACCGTCAAAGGCGGCACCAGCAACCCGTGGACGCTTCGGAAGCAATCTGCGCGCGGACCAGATCGCGCTGGAGAACCGGCTGCCGTTGATCTCCCTGGTGGAGTCCGGCGGCGCCGATCTGCCCACTCAGAAACAGATCTTCATTCCCGGCGGGCAGAGGTTTCGCGACCTTACCCGGCTTTCTGCGGCCGGCATCCCGACGATCGCGCTTGGTGTTCGGCAACTCGACCGCGGGCGGGGCATACATCCCCGGGATGTCCGATCACGTCGTGATGATCAAGGAGCGCTCGAAAGTGTTCCTGGCCGGCCCGCCGCTGGTGAAGATGGCCACCGGCGAGGAATCCGACGACGAATCGCTCGGCGGCGCCGAAATGCACGCCCGCACATCCGGTCTGGCTGACTACTTCGCCGTCGACGAACTCGACGCCATCCGGATCGGCCGCCGCATCGTCGCCCGGCTCAACTGGCGTAAACAGGGTCCCGTCCCCGGGCCGGTCACCGAGCCGCTGTTCGACGCCGAGGAACTGCTCGGCATCGTGCCGACCGACCTGCGTATCCCCTTCGACCCGCGCGACGTGATCGCGCGGATCGTCGACGGCTCGGAGTTCGACGAGTTCAAACCCCTCTACGGCTCGTCGTTGGTGACGGGATGGGCGTCCCTTTACGGCTATCCGATCGGCATCCTCGCCAACCATCGGGGCGTGCTGTTCAGCGAGGAGTCGCAGAAGGCGACCCAGTTCATCCAGCTGGCCAACCGCTCCGACACGCCACTTCTGTTCCTGCACAACACCACCGGTTACATGGTCGGCAAGCAGTACGAGGAACGCGGGATGATCAAGCACGGCTCGATGATGATCAACGCCGTCTCCAACTCGACCGTGCCGCACCTCTCGCTGCTGATCGGCGCCTCCTACGGCGCAGGCCATTACGGGATGTGCGGGCGCGCCTACGACCCGCGCTTCCTGTTCGCGTGGCCGAGCGCCAAGTCCGCCGTGATGGGCGGCGCGCAGCTGGCCGGCGTGCTGTCGATCGTCAGCCGGGCCGCCACCGAGGCCCGCGGCCAGCAGGTCGACGAGGAGGCCGACGCCGCGATGCGAGCCGCGGTCGAGGGCCAGATCGAGGCCGAGTCATTGCCGATGGTGCTGTCCGGAATGCTGTACGACGACGGTGTCATCGATCCGCGCGACACCCGCACCGTGCTCGGAATGTGCTTGTCCGCCATCGCCAACAACCCGATCAAAGGGACGTCGAACTTCGGCGTCTTCCGGATGTGACCGATGAGCGCTAATGCGCGAAGAGGAGACAGTTGTAGTGCAGACAGTCTTGGTGGCCAACCGCGGCGAGATCGCTCGGCGCGTTTTCGCGACGTGCCGACGGCTCGGGTACGGCACCGTCGCGGTCTACACCGATCCGGACGCCGGCTCACCGCACGTCGCCGAGGCCGATGCGCGAGTGCGTCTCGAGGGTCGCAATGGATACCTGGACGCCACGCAGTTGATCGCGGCCGCCCGTGCGGCCGGTGCCGACGCGATCCACCCCGGCTACGGGTTCCTCTCGGAGAACGCCGAATTCGCCGCGGCGGTGCAGGACGCCGGGCTCACATGGATCGGCCCGCCGGTGGCCGCGGTGGCGGCTATGGGCAGCAAGATCGAGGCCAAGAAGATGATGGCCGCCGCGGGGGTGCCGGTGCTCGAGGAGCTCGATCCGGCCACCGTCACCGAGGCCCAGCTGCCGGTGCTCGTCAAGGCGTCCGCCGGTGGAGGCGGCCGTGGCATGCGGGTGGTCAACGAATTGTCCGCATTGCCAGCCGAAGTCGCCGCTGCGCGGCGCGAAGCCGGGTCGGCGTTCGGCGACGACACCGTGTTCTGCGAGCGCTATCTGCCACGCGGCCGGCATATCGAGGTGCAGGTGCTCGGCGACGAACACGGCAGCGTCTGGGCGGTCGGCGAACGGGAGTGCTCGATCCAGAGGCGCCACCAGAAAGTCATCGAGGAGGCGCCGTCGCCGCTCGTCGAACGCATTCCGGGGATGCGTGACAAGCTGTTCGAAGCTGCCCGTCAGGCGGCGGCGGCGATCGGCTACACGGGCGCGGGCACGGTGGAGTTCCTCGCCGACGAGGACGGAGCCTTCTACTTCCTCGAGATGAACACCCGCCTGCAGGTCGAGCACCCGGTCACCGAATGCGTCACCGGCCTCGATCTCGTGGAGCTACAGCTGCAGGTTGCCGACGGGCTCCGCCTCGGGCCGCAACCGCCTGCGGCACAGGGCTACTCGATCGAAGCCCGGCTCTACGCCGAAGACCCGGCGCGCGGCTGGCAGCCGCAGGCCGGCACCCTGCACCGGTTCGACATCCCGACCGCGCACGGCGCTTTCGCACCGTTGACTCGTCCAGGTGTCCGCGTCGACTCCGGCGTCGTCGACGGGTCGGTGGTGTCCGTTCACTACGACCCGATGCTGGCCAAGGTCATCTCGTACGCCCCGACCCGCACGCAGGCCGCGGCACTGCTTGCCGACGCCCTTGCCCGTGCCCGCGTCCACGGGGTGCGCACCAACCGCGACCTGCTGGTCAACGTGCTGCGGCACCCCGCGTTCATCGCCGGCGACACCGATACGGCCTTCTTCGACACCCATGACCTCGCGTCGCTCTCCACGCCGTTGGCCGCTGCCGACACCGTGCGCTGGTCCGCGCTCGCGGCGGCACTGGCCGAAGCAGCCCACAACCGCGCCACTGCAACGGTTTTGGTCAGCGTACCGTCCGGCTGGCGCAACCTGCCGTCAGGCTTTCAGGTCAAACGCTACGCAGATGTCGACGGCGACGAGCATGACGTGCGCTACCGCTTCGAGGGGTCGGTGTTGCGGCTCCCCGGCCACGAGGCGCAGTTGGTGTCGGCCACACCCGAGCAGGTGGTGCTGCGCGTCGACGGCGTCGACCTCCCGTTCGACGTCGCCCGGTACGGCGGCGACGTGTTCATCGACTCCCCCGGCGGCCCGGTGCAATTCGACTGCCGTCCCGCGCTTCCCCGAGCCGGGATCGGCGCTACAGCCGGGTTCTCTCGTCGCGCCGATGCCCGGCGCGGTCACCCGGCTCGGCGCCGCGGTCGGCGACACCGTCTCCACCGGCCAGCCGGTCGTCTGGATGGAGGCCATGAAGATGGAGCACGCCGTCGCCTCTCCGAAAGACGGTGTGGTCGCCGAGATTTCGGTATCGGTAGGCCAGCAGGTCGAGTTGGGCGCTGTGCTCGCCCGCGTCGAAGATAAGGAGCAACCATGAGCGACAACGGCTTCATCGAAAGCGAGGAGCGCCAGGCGCTGCGCAAGTCGGTGGTAGCGATGGCCGCCAACTACGGCCAGGACTACTACCTGGAGAAGGCCCGCGCCGGCGCACACACCGACGAGTTGTGGCGGGAGACAGGCGAACTGGGCTTCCTCGGGGTGAACCTGCCCGAGGAGTACGGCGGCGGCGGCGCCGGCATGTACGAGCTGGCGATCGTGATGGAGGAGATGGCCGCGCAGGGCTGCGCGCTGCTGATGATGGTGGTGTCACCGGCCATCAACGGCACGATCATCAGCAAATTCGGCACCGACGAGCAGAAGAAGCGGTGGATTCCAGGCATCGCCGACGGGTCGATCACGATGGCGTTCGCGATCACCGAGCCCGACGCCGGGTCGAACTCGCACCGCATCACGACGACTGCCCGCAAAGACGACAGCGACTGGATCCTCAACGGCCAGAAGGTCTACATCTCCGGAGTCGACCAGGCGCAGGCGGTTCTGGTGGTGGGACGCACCGAAGAGGCCAAGACCGGCAACCTGCGGCCCGCGCTGTTCATCGTGCCCACCGACACCCCTGGGTTCACGTTCACGCCGATCGAGATGGAGCTGATCAGCCCGGAACGCCAGTTCCAGGTGTTCATCGACAACGTTCGCCTGCCCGCCGACGCGCTGGTGGGCTCCGAGGACGCGGCGATCGCGCAGCTGTTCGCCGGCCTGAACCCCGAACGCATCATGGGAGCGGCCAGCGCAGTGGGCATGGGCCGCTTCGCAATCGACAAGGCCGTCGACTACGTCAAGACGCGACAGGTGTGGAAGGTGCCGATCGGCGCACACCAGGGCCTGTCACATCCGTTGGCGCAGAACTACATCGAAGTCGAACTGGCCAAGCTGATGCTGCAGAAGGCCGCCACGCTGTACGACTCCGGAGACGACCAAGGCGCGGCCGAGGCGGCGAACATAGCCAAGTACGCCGCGGGTGAAGCGTCGACCCGCGCGGTCGATCAGGCCGTTCAATGCCTGGGCGGCAACGGGTTGACGAAGGAATACGGAATCGCGGCCGCCATCACCGCGTCGCGGCTGGCCCGCATCGCCCCGGTGAGCCGCGAGATGGTGCTCAACTTCGTCGCGCAGACCTCACTCGGCCTGCCGCGCTCGTACTGAGCCGATGAGCGCCAAACACGTCGACTACGAGGTCGAAAAGTCAACGGCGCGAGTCACCCTTAACTCGCCGCACAACCGCAACGCGCTGTCGTCGGCGCTGGTCGAAGGTCTGCATCAGGCGCTGCGCGACGCGGCCGCCGACCCGAAGGTGCGCGCGGTGGTGCTCGGTCACACCGGCGGAACGTTCTGCGCGGGCGCCGATTTGTCCGAGGCGTCCGAAGGCGGACCGGATGTGCGGACCCGCCAGCTGACCGAATTGCTAAGGGCGATCCTCGAATTGCCGTTGCCGGTGGTAGGTGCGATTGACGGGCATGTCCGCGCCGGCGGGTTCGGGCTCGTCGGCGCCTGCGACATCGTCGTCGCCGGCCGCAACAGCACGTTCGCGCTCACCGAGGCGCGCATCGGCGTTGCGCCGGCGATCATCTCGCTGACCCTGTTGCCGAAGATGACCCCGCGGTCCGTCGGCCGGTACTTCCTGACCGGCGAGAAGTTCGGCGCCGACGAAGCCGAGCGCATCGGGCTGGTGACGATCGCCACCGACGACGTCGAGGCTACCGTCGGCGAGATCACCGGCGAGCTGGGCCGCGGCTCGCCGCAGGGTTTGCGTGAGTCGAAGGCTCTCGCGACGGCCGAGATCCTCGACGGCTTCGACCGGCGGGCCGAGGCGTTGAGCGCGCAGTCGGCGCGGCTGTTCGCCTCCGAGGAGGCACGCGAGGGCATGCTCGCGTTCCTGCAGAAGCGCCCGCCGAGCTGGGTCGGCGACTGAGCACCGAAATTGCCGCCAGCGCGGGGATGTGCGAGCGGGGACCACGTGGAACGCAATTTCGGCGCAAGACAAGCACGGGTTTCCTGGGCAGCGCCACGGCAAAGCCGTAGGCTCGGCACTGATGACCAGCAACATGCCTCAGCGTTACGCAGAGTTGCGCGCCGCCGACACCGACCGCATCGAGGTTGCGCAACTGTTGACCGACGCTGCTGCGCAGGGGCGGCTGGGAATGGACGAATACGAGGACCGACTGGCGAAGGTCTACTCCGCGCAGACGTATGGCGACCTGGACCGGCTCAGCGCCGATTTGCCGAACGCGTTGCTGCGGCCGCGCCGGCCGGGTGCGTCGTGCCGACCGGCCCCCTCGACCGTGCTGCTGGCGATCATGAGCGGCTTCGAGCGCCGCGGCCGGTGGAACGTGCCGAGCCGGCTGACCACTTTCGCGCTGTGGGGCGGCGGCGTGGTCGACCTGCGGTACGCGGACTTCACCTGCCCCGACGTGGAGATCAGGTCGTACTCGATCATGGGCGGCCAGACCATCCTGGTGCCGCCTGAGGTCAACGTCGACATTCTGGGCCGAGGGATCATGGGCGCGTTCGACCACGACGCAGCGGGCAACGGGATGCCGGGGGCGCCGCATGTCGTGATCAAGGGGTTCTCGTTCTGGGGCGGGGTCAC
This sequence comes from uncultured Actinomycetota bacterium, assembly GCA_963775205.1. Taxonomy (GTDB): domain Bacteria; phylum Actinomycetota; class Actinomycetes; order Mycobacteriales; family Mycobacteriaceae; genus Mycobacterium. The sequence continues at coordinate 109,628 of CAVZHV010000009.1, forward strand.
CGTCCGGCGCAAGCAGCGCAAACACTGACCTTCTGCCTATTCGCGAGCGTGCGTGTCGCGCCAAGGACACGCCGCTGTCACTGGCATTTCGCGCACGCTCGCGCCGGGAAACTCAGCGGCGGCGTGAACGCAGGTAGTCGCTGACCACCGCCGCGCCCAGCCCGTCGAGGTCGGGCACCACGACGCGGCCCTCCACCCGGCGCGCCACCTGATCGATGAACCGCGCCAGGCCCGGGTCGTTGCCGAGCCGGAAGATCGTCACCTGCGCACCGGCTTTCGCCACCTCGTCGAAGCCCTTCACTGTGTGCGCGATCGTGCGGGGGTGCGGTGGGTAGTCGAAGAAAACCTGGGCCGGTTCGTCGCTGCGACCGAAGCCACCTTCCAGGTGTGCCGTCGGCTCGCCGTCGGTGACGACGAGCACCACCGGCTGGGCGGTCGGATGCCGGCGCAAATGCCGCGCGGCCAGCGCGAGCGCGTGGTGCAGGTTGGTGCCCTGCTCGTAGACCCCTTCCAGGCCGGTCAGCTCGGCGGCGCTCATCGTCCGGGCATACCGGCCGAACGCGATGATTTGCAGCGCATCGGACCGAAACCTGGTGCTGACAAGGTGATTCAGCGCCAGTGCGGTCCGCTTCATCGGCAGCCATCGGTTCTCCATCACCATCGAGAACGACGTGTCAACGAGCAGCGCCACCGCGGCCTGAGTGCGGGTTTCGGTCTCGGAGACCTCGACGTCGTCGACGGTGATCGTGATCTGTCGCTGGTCGCGCTCCGCCGTACCGGCCTGGCGCAGAACGGCATTCGTCAGCGTGCGCGTGACGTTCCACGGCTCGGTGTCCCCGAACAGCCACGGCCGCGTCGCACCGGTCAGCTCGCCGGCGGCACCGGCGCGCTGCGTTTCGCGCTCGCCGTGCCGGCCTGACAGCTGCTTGGCGACGTCCCGCAGCGCCGTCTGCCCCAACTGCCGCATGGCTTTCGGCGACAGCCGCCACTGCCCGTCGTTCCCCCGGTCGAGGAAGCCCTGGTTCAACAGCGCCCGCTCCAGCTCCGCCAACGTCTGGGCATCGACGGCGGCGTCCTCGCCGAGCTGGCGGGCCAGCATGTCGAGGTCCACGTCGTCCATCGTGGCCCCGGCGTAGCTCTGCGACAGCGCCTCGGCCAGCTGCTCGAGCTCGGCGATGTCCGAAAGGGCCTGGGCGCCTTCGCCCATGCCCAGCGGGTCCTCGCCGGAGAACCGCGACGAGCCGGTCCAGTCCTCACCCGGCCGGGCGACCTGTAGGTGAGAGTCGAGCCGGTTCAGCGCCTGCATCAGCGACGGCGAACCAAAAGCCTGCTGCGCCAACGCATCCAGCTCCGCCCGTTGGTCCGGGCTCAAAGAGTTGCGGAACCGCTGCGCGGCGGCCGCGCGCTTGGCCAGCGAGTCGAGCAACTCGTCGACGTTTTGCGGGTTCTCGGGAAAGAACTCGCCGTGCTTGGCCATGAAGTTCTGGAAGTCTTGTTGGGTGTCTTCGCCTCTGGCGTGCTTGTCCAGCAGGTCGTTGAGGTCGTCGAGCATGTCGTTGACACGTTGCCGGTCTTCGTCGGTGGCGTTCTGCAACGCCTGCTTCATGCCGGCGAAGCGCTGGTCGAGCATCTCGCGGCCGAGCAGATCCTTGATCTGCTCGAACTTTTCGCGCGCTTCGCCGCTGCGCCACTGGTAGTCGCCGAGCTCTTGGACGGCCTTCGCCGGCGACGCGGGTAGGTTTTCCAGCTGCAGCTCGGAGAACCGCGCGTCGTCGTCGAGAGCGCGGGCCAGCTCCTTGCGCTCGGCGAGGACTGCTTCGTCGAGCAGACGCTTGACCTCCTGCAGGGTGCCGTCGAGGTTGTTGCGGCTCAACAGTTCTCGACGACGCCGGTTCGCCTCGGCAGCCAGCTGGTCGGTTCCGCGCATGCTCTGGTTGCCGCGCCGCAACAGCTCCGAGAGCGCACGCCGCGGCGAACTGCCCTCCATCACGTCGCGACCGATCTGCTCGAGCGCGTCGCGCAGATCCACCGGCGGCGCAAGTGGATCGGGCCCACCGGTATAGGCGGAGTAACGGGACGCCCGGCCCCGTCTTCGTCCTGGCCTAGCCATACACGGTTTCCCCGTCGCCGCTCGTCTTGTCGATCCGCTTGGCCAGATACAACGCCTCCAGCGCCAATTCGACTGCCGCAGCGCGTTGTCCGTCTGAGGTCGCCTTCAGGCGCCGCTGGATCTCGGCGACCGCCGGGACCTCAGGAAGCGCCGCGAGCACCTCCCGCGCCGACACCCGCTCGCCGGTGGTGACGGGTGAGCCGTGCTCGACGGCGGCGACGATCGGCCCAACGTCGATGCCGCCCAACAACTTCTGCGCGGTGTCGGCGGTGGCCCTGCGCAGCAGATGCTCCAGCACGGCCTGCTCGCGACCCTCCTCGCCGGACTCGAACTCCAGTTTGCCGCGCAGAACCTCGATCACGGTCCCCAGATCGACCACCCGCGCCACCGGCTCGTGCTCCCCCAGCACGGCGGCACGATGGCGTGCTGACGCCGCGACGGTCTCGGCCGCGGCGATCGCGAACCGCGCCGAAACTCCGGAGCGCTGATCGATCGAGCGGGACTCGCGAAGGTAGCGGGCGAAGCGGGCGAGAATCTGCAGCAGGTACTCGGGAACTTCGGCCGTCAGGTGCGCCTCCTGACTGATCACTCCCACCTCGGCGGCCAGGTCGAGCGGGTAGTGCGTGCGGATCTCGGCGCCGAACCTGTCCTTCAACGGCGTGATGATCCGGCCACGGTTCGTGTAGTCCTCGGGGTTGGCGCTGGCGACGACGAGCACGTCCAGCGGCAGCCGCAGCGTGTAGCCGCGGACCTGAATGTCTCGTTCCTCCATCACGTTGAGCATCGCGACCTGAATCCGCTCCGCGAGGTCGGGCAGTTCGTTGACGGCGACGATGCCGCGGTGCGCGCGCGGAATGAGCCCGTAGGCGATGGTCTCGGGGTCGCCCAGGCTGCGGCCTTCGGCGACCTTGATCGGGTCGATGTCGCCGACGAGGTCGGCCACGCTGGTGTCGGGGGTGGCCAGCTTCTCGGTGTAGCGCTCGCTGCGGTGCTTCCACGCGACGGGAAGGTCGTCGCCCGAGTCCGCGGCCCGCCGGATCGATTCCGGGGTGATCGGCGTATAGGGATGCTCTCCCAGCTCTGCCCCGGCGATCACCGGGGTCCACTCGTCGAGCAGCCCTTCCAGGGAGCGCAGCAGCCGGGTCTTGCCCTGGCCTCGCTCGCCCAGCAGCACGATGTCGTGACCGGCGATCAGCGCCCGCTCGAGTTGCGGCAGCACGGTGTCTTCGAAACCGAAGATGCCGGTCCATACGTCGCGACCTTCGGCCAGCGCTTCGAGCAGGTTCTCGCGGATCTCCTGCTTGACATGACGCTCACGGTGTCCCGAGGCGCGCAACTCCCCGAGGGTCCGCGGAAGATTGTTAGGTTGGGTCACCACTCCACGCTACTGCCTAATCGCGGCTGGTTCCCGGCTTGCGTGAGGTGGCTTCTTTGCTGTTTCGGCTCTCATGCAGAGCCGTACGTCGGTATCGTTTTTGGTGTCCGTCATCAATTCGGTGAGGGGGGGACAGGTGGGTGAGCTGATGAGTCGTACAGGTAGGAGATGTTTCGGCCTGCCGTGCGCTCGGGTAAATGCGGGCATGCGTTTGCTGACTGTGAAGAGAGTGCTCGTCGCGCTGACGATTGCGGCGATGGCGCTGGTCGGGGCCGCCGTTCCGGGCTCCGCGGCGGTGACGTCCACGAATTTGACGGTTGCCTCCGTGTCGCCTAGGGCTGGAGAAAGGGTGGGCGTGGCCGCGACGGTGACGGTGACCTTCGTCGCGCCTGTGGCGAACCGCGCCGCGGCAGAGCGCTCTTTCACGGTCGACGCGCCGAACGCGCCGTCCGGGCAGTTCTCCTGGCCGAACAACCGGACCCTCGAGTTCAAGCCCGACGGTTACTGGCCGGCGCACAGCGTGATCCCGCTGTCGGTGGGCGGTTTCAAGACCGACATCACCACCGGTTCGGTCGTGCAGGGTGTGGCCGACATTTCGTCGCACACGTTCACGGTCAGCATCGACGGCCAGTTGGCCCGGACCATGCCGGCGTCGATGGGCAAGCCCAGTCGGCCGACGCCGATCGGCAACTTCAGTGTGCTGTCGAGAGAAGCAAGCGTCGTGATGGATTCCCGAACCATCGGCATTCCGCTCAGCGACCCCGATGGTTACAAGATCACTGCGTACTACGCCGAGCGCATCAACGGCGGCGGCGTCTACGTGCACTCGGCGCCGTGGTCGGTGGACTCGCAGGGCTATGCCAACGTGAGCCACGGCTGCATCAACCTGAGTCCTGACAACGCCAAGTGGTACTACAACAACGTCCACATCGGCGATCCGGTGATCGTTCAGGCCTAGCAGCGCCCTCGGGAAGGTGCCCGCGCACCTTATCCGCGCAGCGGGCGGAGGCGGACCGCCGGGACCGGCGCTTCAGTGCGCGAAGTGCCGCGCCCCGGTGAGATAGAGCGTCACGCCGGCCGCCGTGGCCGCCGAGGTGACGAGGTCGTCGCGCACCGAGCCACCCGGGTGCACGATCGCCTTGACGCCGGCGGCCGCCAGCGTCTCCAGCCCGTCGGGAAACGGGAAAAACGCGTCGGATGCCGCCACGGCGCCCCGCACCCTGTCCCCGCCGCGCTCGACGGCCAGCCGCGCCGCGTCGACCCGGTTCACCTGACCCATGCCGACGCCGACGGTCGCGCCGTCCTTGACGACGACGATGGCGTTGGACTTCACCGCCCGGCAGCTGCGCCACGCGAACTTCAGATCCGACAGCGTCGCGGGATCCGCCGGCTCACCCGTTGCCAGCGTCCAGTTGACCGGGTCGTCGCCGGCAGCGTTCAGCGCATCCCGTTCCTGTAGTAGCAGCCCGCCTGACACCTGCTTGAACTCGAGCCCGCCGATTGCCGGCTCGGATGCCACCAGCACCCGGATGTTCTTCTTGCGGGCCAGCACCTCCACCGCACCGTCTTCGTAGGCGGGGGCGATGATCACCTCGGTGAAGATGTCGGCGACGGTCCGGGCCATCTCCACCGAGACGGTGGTGTTGGCGGCGATCACGCCGCCGAACGCGCTCACCGGATCGCACTCGTGGGCCTTGCGGTGCGCGTCCGCAACAGACACCGACGAGATCGCGATGCCGCACGGGTTCGCGTGTTTGATGATCGCCACGCAGGTCTCGTCGTGGTCGAAGGCCGCGCGCCATGCCGCGTCGGCGTCAGTGAAGTTGTTGTAGGACATCTCTTTTCCGTGCAGCTGCTCGGCCTGCGCCAAGCCCGGCCAAGCCGCGTCGTCGACGTACAGCGCCGCCCGCTGGTGCGGGTTCTCCCCGTACCGCAGCACTGCCGAGCGCCGCCATGTGCCGGCGAACCAGGGTGGCAGGGGCTCGTCGTCGGGAGACAAGACTGATTCCATCCACCCCGCGACCGCGACGTCGTACTCAGCCGTGTGCCGAAATGCCAGCGCCGCCAACTTCTTTCGCTCGTCCAGCGTGAAGCCGCCGGCCCGCACGGCGGCCAGCACGCCGTCGTAGCCCAGCGGGTCGGTGACCACCGCCACGCTGGGATGGTTCTTCGCCGAAGCGCGCACCATCGCGGGCCCGCCGATGTCGATCTGCTCGACGCACTCGTCGATGTCTGCTCCGGACTCCACTGTCTCGGTGAACGGGTAGAGGTTGACGACCACCAAGTCAAACGGCGCGATCTTGTGCTGCTGCAGTGCCGCAATGTGGTCGGGCTTGCGAGTGTCGGCGAGCAACCCGGCATGCACCATCGGATGCAGCGTCTTGACCCTGCCGTCGAGGATCTCCGGGAAGCCGGTGACGAACTCGACCGGTGTCACCGGAATCCCGGTGGCTGCAACGGTTTTCGCGGTAGAACCGGTGGAGACGATCTCGACGCCGGCGTCGTGCAACCCGCGGGCCAGAGGCAGTAGACCGGTCTTGTCGTAGACGCTGATCAGCGCGCGCCGGATCGGCCTGCGTCCGAGTTGTCCCGTCATCCTATGGTCGCCTTTCGTCCTGTCCACGTCACGCCGCGAGTGGCCACGTCGGCGATCACCTCTGCCAGCAGTCGTCTTTCGACGACCTTGATCCGTTCGTGCAAGCTCGCTTCGTCGTCGTCGTCACGCACCGCGACGGCCTCCTGCGCCAGGATCGGCCCGGTGTCGGTGCCGGCGTCGACGAGATGCACCGTGCAACCGGTGACCTTGACGCCGTAGTCGAGGGAGTCCGGCACGGCGTGCGCGCCGGGGAAAGCCGGCAAGAGCGCGGGATGCGTGTTGACGATGCGGCCCATGTAGCGCGAAAGAAACTGCGGGCCAAGGATCTTCATGAACCCAGCGGAGACGATGAGGTCGGGCGCATGTTCGGCGGTGGCGTCGGTGATCGCGGCGTCCCAGGCGGCGCGGTCACCGTAGTCCGACAGCCGGACGCGGTACACCGGGATGTCGGCGGCCTTCGCGATGTCGACGGCTGGGCAGTCGCGGTCGACCCCGACGGCCACCACCCGGCCCGGGTAATCGCCGACGGCCGTGGCCAGCAGTGACGCGAGCAGCGATCCGGTGCCGGAAGCCAGCACGACGAGCCGTGCCGGTGCGGTTGGTCGCACGCGGAGCGGCTGTTGCACGCTGGCAGCCTAATCGGCGGGGTCGCGGTTTTCGTCACCAGCCGGGGGCGGGTTGATGACGTCGGCGTCCGCTTCGGGTTCGGGCTCCGGCTCGGGCTCGGGTTCAGGCTCGGGTTCCGGCTGAGGCCGCGGCCGTCGTGCAATGCCACCGGCCATCGCGACGGTCAGCCCGCCGATCCCGGCGAACCACAGGAACACCGCCGGTCCGAAGGTGCTCTGGTCGACACCGACATCGCCGAAGTTGCCGAGCCGCCCTCCCGCGGCGTAACCGAGCAGCACCATCGCTGCCGTTCCCAGAAGAGCCGCAATCCCGAGCTTCGCGAACGCGGCCAGCGCCGGCAGCGGCCGTCGCGCGCACTGCTGTCCCAAAGCGACGCCGGCTGCCGCCGCGGCGATCAGCCAGATCACCCAGATCGGGCCCAGCGGGGGCGTCGGCGCGGCTGCGAGTACGGGCAGCGCGGGCATGTCGCCGCCGAACACGGTGAACGCGCTGAACGTGGCCACTCCGACATGGGCACTGGAGCCCACCGCGACTGCGGACGTCCCGACGATCACATTGGGCAGGTACAGCATCGACAGCACCGTCAGGCTGAACTGTCCGAACAGTGAGTCGGTGATCGAGTACAGCTCATGCATCGTGCCCCAGTGCACGATCAGCGACAGCGCGGTGATTGCACCAGACAGGCCCAGCAGCGCCAGCACGCCCGCGGCCGCCGCACGAGCCGAGTCCAGCAGCCACAGCGGCAGCGACAACGTCTGCAGCAGCCGCGGCCCGATCCGCAACCCGACGCCCCACAGCGCACCGATGCCATGTACCGCGAGGACGCCGCCGAACGCCCGCAGCGCGTTCGGCGTCTGCAACTCCGTCATCACCGACGCGGCATCGTGAATCACGGCCAGCGCGATTGCCGTCAGCAACAGCGGGCCGCCCAGCGCAGACGCGACGATCCAGCGGATCACGAACCACGAGCCGGTCAGCGGCGTAGCGCGGCCGGTGGTCCGCGCGGTGCCCCAGACCATCGCGAGCACCGGCAGCAGCGGCATCACCGACAGCTCGCGACCGCCGATGGTCACTGGGACCTGATGCACGCCGAGCCACATGCTCGCGGTCGCGCCCAGCGCGCCGGTCATGTCGCTGTTGGCGGCGACCAGCTGGATGAGCACGACGGCGGCGATCACCAGCAGCGCCACCAGGGACGGACCGAACGCAACCGTCAGCAGGTCGCGTGGCTGGCGCGGACCCGCCGCCCCGCTACGGCCCGCCAACGGCTTAGAAGCCACGCCTTTCTATGACGGCGGCGGGCCGGACGGCGACGACGACGAGGGGTCCTGGATGTGCACCTGCTGGGTGCGCGCCTCATGCTGCGGCGGCTGCTGCTCTTGCGGGGCCGGCGAGCTGGGCGGCGCGGCGTACGTCGGGAAGCCGGTGGGCGGCGTCGGCGGGCTCGAGTCCTGGCCCGGGGCGGAAAAGCCGCCGGTCGACGGGGCCTGGCCGGGACCGCCGCCGGGATAGCCGCCGTACTGCGAGTAACCCTGCGGCTGCCTGATCGTCTGGGTGGGCTGCGACGACGGCGGCGGCTGCGACCCGCCGTGTTGCGGGCCCTGAAGATGTTGCGGCTGCCCGTAGTACCCGCCGCCGTACTGCTGCTGGTACGGGTCGTACTTGGGCCGCGGCGCGGGCGGCGAGACGACGCCGGAATCCAGCAGCAGCGCTCCGAACGCGGCGATGGTCTGCAATGCCGAGACTACGACGATCGCGATCAGCGCCCAGCCGGAGACGTCGGCGTTCTCGATGAGGTCCCAGATGACCAGCAGGAACCCCACGGCCGCGGTCGCGGTGACAACGGGTGTGTAGTTGCCCTGTTTCGGCAGCAGCGCGATCACGGCGAACAGTGCGGCGAACAGGATCGCGATGATGGCCAGGCTCGTGGCGCCTCCCAGCGAGGCACCGGACTGCCACACCGGCCCGAAGGTCAACAGGTAGGCGGCCAGGCCCAGAACCGCCACCGCGGCGAGCAGATACACCGGCAGCTTGCTCGGGCCGTCCTCTTTGGAATGCTGTCCTGTCGGCGCGTAGGCGCCGGAGTGCTGCGCGCCCGGGTAGCCGGGCCCCCCAGATGAGTAGGTCATCGCCTCTCCTGTGCTGTTGGCCGCGTCCGATGGGTAACCGGACCCACGCTAGCGCACCGACCTGAGACGGGGCAGTCACCTGCGGCCGAGCGTCGCGCGCCGCGCGGAGTCAGGCCGACGCCCAGACCGGCTCACCGACCGAATCACGTTCGGCTGCTTCGATTTCCCGCACCAGCGGCAGCACCCGGGCCCCGAAGTATTCGACCTCTTCCTGGAAATGCAGGAACCCGCCGAGGATGAGGTCGACGCCGCGTCGGCGGTAGTGCGCGATGCACTCGGCGATCTGCTCCGGTGGTGATGGTGTGCGATGTCAGCACGGCGCAGCGCGCGGTTCACGGGTATAGCTCGCGCTGAACCGAACCCTCTTAGCCGCGAGCAGACGCGGAATCGCATTACCGACCCGCGATTCATGCGATTTGATGTCTGCTCGGCGTAGAGGCGGACCCGGCTTGCAGCGCGGAATTGGAACGCGTTCTAATTCTGGGCATGGATTACGGGCTCGTTCTGTTCACCAGTGACCGCGGTATCACCCCGGCAGCGGCCGCGAAGCTCGCCGAAGACCACGGTTTCAAAACGTTCTACGTGCCCGAGCACACGCACATTCCGGTCAAGCGGGAGGCCGCGCATCCGACGACGGGCGATTCGTCGCTGCCCGACGACCGCTACATGCGCACGCTGGATCCGTGGGTGAGCCTCGGCACCGCCTGCGCGGTGACGTCGCGAATCCGGTTGTCGACGGCGGTGGCGCTGCCGGTCGAGCACGACCCGATCACATTGGCGAAATCGATTGCGACGCTGGATCATCTGTCCGGTGGCCGGGTGAGCCTGGGCGTCGGATTCGGGTGGAACACGGACGAACTCGCCGACCACGGGATCCCCGGCGGCCGCCGCCGTACCGCGCTGCGCGAGTACCTGGAGGCGATGCGGGCGCTGTGGACGCAGGAGGAAGCCGCCTACGACGGCGAGTTCGTCAAGTTCGGGCCGAGCTGGGCCTGGCCGAAGCCGGTGCAATCGCACGTTCCGGTGCTCGTCGGCGCTGCAGGCAACGAGAAAAACTTCAAGTGGATCGCCCGCAGCGCGGACGGGTGGATCACGACGCCGCGGGACTTCGAGATCGACGTACCCGTCCGGTTGCTTCAAGACGTGTGGGACAGCGCGGGCCGCGACGGCGCGCCGCAGATCGTCGCCCTCGACTTCAAGCCGGTGCCTGAGAAACTGGCCCGCTGGGCCGAGATCGGCGTCACCGAAGTGTTGTTCGGCCTGCCCGACCGCAGCGAGGACGAGGTCGCGGCCTACGTCGAACGGCTGGCCGGCAAGCTCGCGGCCGTCGTCTAGAGATCCCGAAGGATCGATCGCGCCAACTCCGCCGTCGCCGACGGCGTCTTGCCCACCTTCACGCCCGCGGCCTCCAGCGCTTCCTTCTTCGCCGCCGCGGTACCCGACGAGCCGGACACGATCGCGCCGGCGTGGCCCATCGTCTTGCCTTCCGGCGCAGTGAATCCCGCGACGTAGCCGACGACAGGCTTGGACACATTCGCCTTGACGTAGTCGGCCGCGCGCTCCTCGGCGTCGCCGCCGATCTCGCCGATCATCACGATCAGCTTGGTGTCGGGGTCTTTCTCGAACGCTTCGATCGCGTCGATGTGCGTCGTGCCGATCACCGGGTCGCCGCCGATGCCGATGCACGTCGAGAACCCGAAGTCGTTGAGCTCGAACATCATCTGATACGTCAGCGTGCCGGACTTCGACACCAGCCCGATCGGTCCGGTGCCCGTGATATCGGCCGGCGTGATGCCGGCCAGCGCCTCACCCGGTGTGATGATGCCGGGACAGTTCGGCCCGATGATGCGGGTCTTGTTTCCGTGGTCGAGGTTGTACTGCCACGCAAAAGCGGTGTCCTGCACGGGAATTCCCTCGGTGATCACCACCAGCAGGCCGATCTCGGCGTCGATCGCCTCGATGATCGCGTCCTTGGCGAACTTCGGCGGCACGAAGACCACGGACACGTCGGCGCCGGTCTCCTTCATCGCCTCGACGACGGTGCCGAACACCGGCAGCTCGACGTCGTTGTCGTCCCTGTCTTTGTGGCTGACCGTGGTTCCGGCCTTGCGGGCGTTCACCCCACCGACCAGCTGCGTGCCCGCCTTCAGCATCCGCGCGGTGTGCTTGGTGGCCTCGGCCCCGGTGATGCCCTGGACGATGACCTTGCTGTCCTTGTTCAAAAAGATCGACATGCCAAGTCCTTTCAGGCGCTCGCGGCCATCTCGGCGGCCTTGTCGGCGGCGCCGTCCATCGTGTCGATTTCGATCACCAGCGGATGTTTGGCCTCGGCGAGGATGCGCCGGCCTTCGTCCACGTTGTTGCCGTCGAGCCGGACGATCAGCGGCTTGGTGGCGGAGTCGCCCAGAATCTTCAGCGCGTTGACGATCCCGTTGGCCACCTCGTCGCACGCGGTGATGCCGCCGAAGACGTTGACGAACACGCTCTTCACCTGCTCGTCTCCCAGCACCACGTCCAGGCCGGCGGCCATGATCTCGGCTGACGCGCCGCCACCGATGTCGAGGAAGTTGGCGGGCTTGACACCGCCGTGCTTCTCCCCGGCGTAGGCCACCACGTCCAGCGTCGACATCACCAAGCCCGCGCCGTTGCCGATGATGCCGACCTGCCCGTCGAGCTTGACGTAGTTGAGGTCGTGCTCCTTGGCCTTGAGTTCCAGCGGGTCGGTTGCCTCGCGGTCCTCGAACTCGGCGTGATCGGGGTGGCGGAAGTCCGCGTTCGCGTCGAGGGTGACCTTGCCGTCCAGTGCCAGGATCTGGTCGTCGGGGGTGCGCACCAGAGGATTCACCTCGACCAGCGTCGCGTCCTCGGCAACGAACATCTCCCACAGCTTCAAGATCGTCACCGCCGCGGCATCCAGCACCTCCGCAGGCAGGTGACCTTGCTCGGCGATCGAACGAGCAAAGTCCCGGTCGACCCCCTTCACCGCGCTGACAGGAACTTTCGCCAGCCGATCCGGCTTGGTGGCGGCCACCTCCTCGATCTCCACGCCGCCCTCGACCGAGCACATGGCCAGGTAGGTGCGGTTCGCGCGGTCGAGGAGGAACGAGACGTAGTACTCCTCGGCGATGTCGCTGGCCTCGGACACCAGCAGCTTCTTGACGATGTGACCCTTGATGTCCAGGCCGAGAATGTTGTTCGCGTGGGTGTAGGCATCCTCAGGTGTCGCCGCGTACTTGACACCACCGGCCTTGCCGCGCCCACCCGTCTTGACCTGCGCCTTGACCATCACTGGCTTGCCGATCTCCTCGGCGATCGCGCGGGCGTCGTCGGCGCTGGTGGTCACCCGGCCGGGCGTCGTGGGGACGTTGTGCTTGGCGAACAGCTCCTTCGCCTGGTACTCGAAAAGATCCATTGGCTCACTGTCTGTCGGCGGTGACGGTTCGGGCTCGGCTGTTTCGGGGCTCGCGGCTCGCTCGGGGGAACTTTATCCAGACGCGCTCGCGCGACTCGCACCGCGTACCACTCGTGTGGTCGATCCCACCGTGGGCGGTGATCCAAATCACAAAAGCGGTGGAATTTCCCGTCTCCGGTTTGCCCAAACCATAGACCGGTTCGTTAACGTCCTGCCGGAGCTCGGATAACGTTTCGGTCACGGCGAAAAGGTCTCCAGGTTGGCGCAGCATCGTTTGACCCGATCTTCGATCAGGAATTCGACGAACGCACGCAGCCGCTGGATCGACCCCGAAGACGCCGAAGTCACCGACATCATCCCGTTCAACGAGTTCGGCAGCCTCGACGATCTCGACTTCAACGAGAACTCCGCTTTCGACGCCGACTCGCAGGTGCTGCGGGCGCCCGAACTCGACGACCTGCACGACACCGACAACCTGACGCCCCTGCGGCTGGTGGTGCCCAGCGAGTTCCTGTCCGACCCCGCGGACGTCACCGACGCCCCACCGCGCCGCGGACAGCACCGTAAGGACCCGACGCCCGCAGGCGTGGTCAAGGGGCGGCTGCTGATCGCGGCGATGGCCACCGGCGCAGCCGCCGCGGCCGCGCACTCCGCGGTGCAAATGTCCGACACGAAGTCCAGCGACACCGTGCTGGCCGCCGACAGCTCGGCGATGCAGGGCGCGACGATCGAAAGCACGCGCAGCGGCGTGCAGTTGGTGTCGGTAGCCCCGGCAGCGAACTGGGCGCTGCACAACGAGGAACTGGCCAGAGGCGCGGCATTCGCGCAGGAACGCGCGGATCGTGAGGCGCGGCTGTCCCGGCCCCTGTTCGTCAAGCCGACCACGGGCATGTTCACGTCAGGGTTCGGCTACCGCTGGGGCGTGCTGCACGGCGGCATCGACATCGCGAACTCGATCGGCACGCCGATCCTCGCCGCGTCCGACGGCGTCGTGATCGACGCGGGCCCCGCCGCGGGTTTCGGGATGTGGGTGAAGCTGCGCCACTCGGACGGCACGGTGACCCTGTACGGCCACGTCAACAGCACCACCTGCAGCATCGGCCAGCGGGTGATGGCCGGCGACCAGATCGCGACCATGGGCAATCGCGGCAACTCCACCGGTCCGCACCTGCACTTCGAGGTTCTGCTCAACGGCACCAATCGCACCGATCCGGTGCCGTGGCTGGCCTCGCGCGGGATCAGCATCGGGTCGTTGACCGGCTGACCTGTTGTCTTCCGACGAGCCACCGCACGAAAGCTTCCGCGAGCGCTCCGAGGGCACGCCCGACGACACGCGTACGGGCATCGTCCGTCGCCACCCGACCGGGCCCATCCCGGCTGCGCCCAGCGACGAGCCACTCAGCGACGACACCCGCACCAGCATCATCCGCAGGCACCCGGTCGGCGACGCCGACGAGTCGGCCACCGGCATCATGCGGCCCGCCCCTCAGCGGATCCCCGGGCCGCCGCGCGCCCCGAGCAACGTCACCGCCGTCGCGGCGTCCGCGGTCAGCATCGTGAGCGGATGGGCGACCTCGGTGGTCGCGACGGCGCTGATCAGCGGCTGGTGGCGCACCGACCGCCTGTTCTGCGTCGGGGTTGGGTTCCTCACCGCCGTGTTCGGCGCCTCCACGATCGCCGGCGTGGTCGGCCTGTTGCTGCGCCGACGAGTCGGCATCTTCCTGTCCCTGGTCGCCGCGGTGCTGGCCCTGCTGATCTTCTCCGGCATCTTCATCGCGGGTGCCCAGATGGCGGGCGTGGTGTATGCGTTCCCGGTGCTGCCGGTGACGACGATCGCGTTGTCGGTGGTGCCGGCCACGTGGCGGTGGACCCGCTCCTCCGCCTCGAATGGCCAGTTATGACACGCGTTTTCGCGGAAACTGTGCGATAACTGGCCATTCGGCCATACAGCTAGAGCTTCTGCAACGGCGCGTGGTTGTGCATCAGCTTCACCCGGCCCGCGCTCCCGAAGTCGATCAGCGACATCGCCGACTCGCCAACCCCGGACACCTCCTCGACGCGGCCCAGTCCGTACTTGTCGTGCGAGACGCGGTCTCCGGGCTCCAGCACCAGCAGCGGACGCTTGCCCACCCCGGAGCGGGTCGGTGACGGCCGGGGCATGCCGAACCGGCCGGCACCGCTGACCGGGGCGCTGCGGGAGGGCACGGGGTCGACGCGCCTCCAGTCGATGAGGTGCTGCGGAATCTCCCGCAGGAACCGCGATTCCGGGTTCATCATCGGCTGGCCCCACGACGAGCGCACCTTCGCGCGGCTGACGTACAGCCGCTGTCGGGCGCGGGTGATGCCGACGTACGCCAGCCGCCGCTCCTCCGACAGCTCGCTCGGATCGCCCAGCGCCCGCATGTGCGGGAACATGCCGTCTTCCCAGCCCGTGACGAACACGACCGGAAACTCCAGGCCCTTGGCGGTGTGCAGCGTCATCAGCGTCACCACGCCGGCGCCGTGCTCGGGTATGTCGTCGGCGTCGGCGACCAGCGACACGCGCTCCAGGAATGCGGCCAGCGTGCCGGTGTCGGGCACGTCTTCGTCGTCGTCCTCCCGCAGTGCAGCGGCGTTGGCCAAATCGATGCTGAATTCGTGTGCGACGCTGACCAATTCGTTGAGGTTGTCCAGCCGGGCCAGGTCCTGGGGGTCGTTGGAGGCTTCCAGCTCGGCGCGGTATCCGGTGCGGTTCAACACCAACTCGACGAGGTCGCCGAGTTCGTCGTCGAGGCGTGACCGCAGCTCGTCGATCAGCTCGACGAACGCGGCGATCGCCTTCTCCGAGCGCGTGTTCAGCATCGGAACCCGGCCCTCGGCGGCCGCCTGCAGCGCGTCGTTGAAGCTGGCACCGGTGTTCTCGGCGTACACGGCCACGCACGCTTCGGCGCGGTCACCGATGCCCCGTCTCGGCGTGTTCAGGATCCGGCGCATGCTGACCGAGTCACCGGGGTTGTCGAGCACCCGCAGATATGCGACGACGTCGCGAATCTCCTTGCGCTCGTAGAACCTCACGCCGCCGACCACCTTGTACGGGATGCCGGCGCGGATGAACACCTCTTCCAGCGAGCGCGACGAGTTGTTGGTGCGGTAGAACACCGCGACGTCGTTGTACGTGATGTCCCCGCGATCGGCGAGGCGGTCGATTTCGCCTGCGACGAAAGTGGCTTCGTCGTGCTCGTTCTCGGCGACGTACCCGACGATGAGCTCACCGTCGCCGGCATCGGTCCACAGCCGCTTCTCCCGACGACCGCTGTTGTGCTTGATGACGGAGTTGGCCGCGTTCAGGATGTTCTGCGTCGAGCGGTAATTCTGTTCCAGCAGAATGGTTTTGGCGTTCGGGTAGTCGCGCTCGAAGTCTTCGATGTTGCGGATCGTCGCACCCCGGAACGCGTAGATCGACTGGTCTGCGTCGCCGACCACGCACAGCTCGGCGGGCGGCACGTCATCCGCGCTGCCATGTCCGGCGAGCTCGCGCACCAGCATGTACTGCGCGTGGTTGGTGTCCTGGTACTCGTCGACCAGGATGTGCCGGAACCGTCGCCGGTAGTATTGCGCGATCTGCGGAAAGCGTTGCAGCACAGCCACTGTCTCGCCGATCAGGTCGTCGAAGTCGAGCGCGTTCGCGGCACGCAGTCGACGCTGGTACTCGGCGTACACCTCGGCGACGATGCGGTTGAGGTCGTCGCTGCTCTCCGACACGTCGGCGGCGGCCTGCTCCGGGTCGATCAGCTCGTTCTTGAGGTTGGAGATGCAATTGGCCAGCAGCCGAGGCGAATACCGTTTGGTGTCCAGCCCCATGTCCTTGGCGATCATCATCAGCAGCCGCCGCGAATCGTCGGCGTCGTAGATCGAGAAGTTCGAGTTCAGGCCCTTGATCAACGAGGCCTGGTTGCGCAGGATCCGCACGCACATCGAGTGGAACGTCGACACCCACATGGTGCGGGCCCGCGGTCCGACCAGCGCCACCACGCGTTCGCGCATCTCCGCAGCGGCCTTGTTGGTGAACGTGATAGCCAGAATCTGGCCCGGCCCGACGTCGCGCGCGGCGAGCAGGTAGGCGATCCGGCGGGTGAGCACCGCGGTCTTGCCGGACCCGGCGCCGGCGACGATGAGCAGCGGGGAACCCTCGTGCAGGACTGCCTGCCGTTGTTGTGGGTTGAGGCCCTCGAGCAGTTCGTCGGTGTGCGAACTGGCCTGCGGGTCGAAGAGTTGCGCTGTCATGTTCGCCTCAATCTACCGCTGCGGTATGACGAAATCTTTGCGCGGCACGGTCGGTTGGTGGCAAACTCGATGCGTGCTCTACACGTGCCGATTTTTC
Source organism: uncultured Actinomycetota bacterium (assembly GCA_963775205.1). Lineage (GTDB taxonomy): Bacteria > Actinomycetota > Actinomycetes > Mycobacteriales > Mycobacteriaceae > Mycobacterium. The sequence goes on from CAVZHV010000009.1 coordinate 126,237, forward strand.
TACGGGTACCGGCCAGCGGTACCCGTGGTGTAGCTGCACGTCAGAGCCCCGCGGTCCGCTTCCGGATCCGGGGCTCGTCTCTTGTGAGAGGCCGGAGAGGGAATTGGCCCGCGAACCAGAAGAACCGACACAACAAGAGAATGCGGAGCTACCGATGACTATCGAGACCGACACACTGCCCGACATCGATGACCTGCGTCATGAGATCGACCGGTTGGACGCCGAGATCCTCGCCGCCGTCATACGCCGTACCGAGGTGTCCCAGGCGATCGGCCGGGCGCGGATGGCCTCCGGCGGAACGCGCCTGGTGCACAGCCGGGAGATGAAGGTGATCGAACGCTACAGCGAGCTGGGCCCGGAGGGTCGCGAGCTCGCGATGGTGCTGCTGCGGCTGGGCCGCGGCCGCCTGGGGCGCTAACCCGCTTCGCCGAGATAGCAGCCACGGTCGCGATCCCGCCGAATTCACGACCTGGAGTGCTATTTCGGCGACAAGCCTGCCAGCAGCCAGGGCGTCAGCCACTTGACCGCCTCGGCAGTGGGGTGCACGCCGTCGCTGCGCACCTTGACGCCATTGATCTTCGCCGTGTAACTGCCGTTCGGAGCTAGCTTCTTGTTGAGGTCGAGCACGCTGGCGTTCGGGAACTGCGCTACGACGTTGCGCAGCAACGCATTCCAGTGCTCGATCCGGTCGGGCTGATCCTCCGGGTACAGGCTGCCGTCCGGCTTCTCGGCGCGACGGTTGTAGGGCTCGGTGGTGACGACGACGCGCGCGCCCGTTGACCCGAGGACGGTCAGCGCCTGACGCAACTCGCCCGCCAGGTAAGCGTCGAACGCCGGGTCTCCGACCGCAGTCCAGCGCCCGCCGAACACGCGGTCGACCGTCTCCCACCGTCCGACCACCAGCAGCACCACATTCGGCTTGTCGACGGCGACTTGGCCGGCCCACCGGCTCGGCCAGCTTTCGCACTCCGGCTTCGGGTTCCCCGATTCGGCCGAATACCGGAACGGCCCGCCGCGGACGATGCCGCATCCGACGAGCGTGTGGTTGACGAACGTGAACCCCGGCGTGGGCGGCAGATACCGCATCAACGTCCATCCCACCGAGTCGCCGAACACCGACACCACCCGGCCGCGGTTCGCGTTCTGCTGCTGGGGCAGTAGCACCGACCGTTCCAGCGGCTCCTGCACGGCCGCGGCCGTCGACACGTCGCTCTCCGCCGGAAGCTTCGAAGCCGGCACCACCACCACCGTGACCGCGATCGCGGTGGCCACGGTGGCGCCCGCCAGCGGCAGCAGAGGTACCCGCACAGGGCGCCACCGCCGGATCGGCTGTTCGACCAGCCGCCACGACGCGAAGGCCAGCAGGACCGTCACACCGCACCGCACGACGAACAGCGGAATGCCGGACCACCCTGTCCGCTCACCGTTGAGCAGCAGGAACACCGGCCAGTGCCACAGGTAGACGCCGTAGGAGATCGCCCCCAGCCACACCAGCGCCTTCACCGACAGCATCCGCGCGACGACGCCGTCCTGGTCCAGCGCCACCGGCGCGATCACCGCGACCGACGCCAAAGCGACCAGCAGCAGCATGCCGTGGCGGAAGTCGCCGACGCTGCCGCTCGCATAGTGCGCGCCTGCGGCAAGGCCGACGAGCCCGAGAATCGGCACCATTCGCGTCCAACGCGACTGGGCCACACAACGCCCCGCCGTCAGCGACGGCCAGTCCCGCACCAGCAGCGCCGCGGCCGCGGCGCCGATCAGCAGTGCCTGCGCCCGGGTGTCGGTGCCGAAGTACACGCGGGTGAGCGCACCGTCGGACACCATCACGACGGACGCGACCACCGACGCGAGGGCGCCCACGGCGGCGAGTGCGAACACCGCGAGGTGCACGGTGTTCTGCATGAGCAGCCGTTGGCGCCTGCGCGCGACCGCGGCCAGCACCGCCGCGACCGCGATCAGCAGGAGCGGCCAGACGAAGTAGTACTGCTCCTCCACGCCCAGTGACCAGGTGTGCTGCAGGGGCGAGGCCGTACCGCCGTCGGTGAAGTAGTCCGTCTGGCGGGCGATGAAGCTCCAGTTGGCGATCCACGCGAACGCCGCGACGGCGTCGTCGCGCAGCCGGGCCACCGCGTCGGGCGGAAACAGCGCGCTCACCGCGGCCACCGCCAGCACCATCAGCAGCAGCGCGGGCAGCAGCCGCTTGGCGCGGCGACGCCAGAACCCGAGCAGGTCGATGCGGCCGGTGAAGTCGAGCTCGTCGAGCAGAAGTGACGTGATCAGGAAACCCGAGAGCACGAAGAACACGTCGACGCCGATGAATCCGCCGGCGACACCGGGGATTCCGCCGTGGCTGAGCAACACCAGCGCGACCGCAATCGCGCGGACACCGTCCAGCGCGGGGATTCCGGCGCGTCGGCGCTGCTGCTTCACCGGGATGAGCTTAGGTCGCGCGGGCGCTCATCCCGGTTCCGAAACGCCGAGATAGCAACCAATGTCGTGCCGACGACCCGGCCAACGACGACATGGAATTCTATTTCGGCGAAGGAGCGACCTACTTCGGCAGCGCGATGTACTTGGTTTCCAGGTACTCCTCGATGCCCTCGAAGCCGCCCTCGCGGCCGAAGCCGGACTCCTTGACTCCGCCGAACGGCGCGGCCGCATCGGAGATCACCCCGCGGTTCACGCCGACCATCCCGGACTCGATCGCCTCCGACACCCGCAGCGCGCGGTCCAGCGACTGCGTGTAGATGTAGGCAGCCAGCCCGTATTCGGTGTTGTTGGCCGCGGCGACGCCGTCTTCCTCGGTGTCGAACCCGACGATCGGCGCGACGGGGCCGAACACCTCCTCGGTCAGGATGCGGGCGTCGGCCGGCACGTCGGTGAGCACGGTCGCCGGGTAGAAGTGGCCCGGCCCGTCGGGGGTCTTGCCGCCGATCGCGAGGGTGGCGCCTTTCGAGACGGCGTCGCCGACGAGTTCTTCGACCTTGTCGCGCTGGTCGGCGTTGATCAGCGGGCCCAGGGTTGACGACGAGTCCAGGCCGTTTCCGAGCGTGAACTCGCTCATCCGCTTGATCAGCTTCTCGGTGAACTCCTGGCGGACCGCGTTGGCGACGTGAAACCGGTTGGCGGCCGTGCAGGCTTCGCCGCCGTTGCGCATCTTGGCCAGGATCGCGCCCTCGACGGCCGCGTCGACGTCGGCGTCGTCGAACACCACGAACGGCGCGTTGCCGCCGAGTTCCATCGACATCCGCAGCAGCTTGTCGGCGCCCTGCTTCACCAGTGCCTTGCCCACGCCGGTGGACCCGGTGAACGTCAGCTTGCGCAGCCGGCCGTCGTCGATCAACGCGCCTGTCACCGCGCGGGCGTCGGTGGTCGGCAGCACCGACAGCACGCCCTTCGGCAGGCCCGCCTCGTCCATCAGCTTGGCCAGCAGCAGCATGGTCAGCGGCGTCTCCTGCGCGGGCTTGACGATCATCGTGCAGCCGGAGGCCAGCGCGGGTCCGATCTTGCGGGTGCCCATCGCCAGCGGAAAGTTCCACGGCGTGATCGCGTAGCACGGCCCGACGGGCTGCTTGGTGACGAGAATGCGGCCGTTGCCAGCGGGACTGGGCGCGAACCGGCCGTGGTAGCGCACGGCCTCCTCGGCGAACCAGCGGAAGAACTCGGCGCCGTAGGTGACCTCGGCCTTGCTTTCGGGCAGCACCTTGCCCATCTCCAGCGTCATCAGCGTGGCGACGTCGTCGGCGCGGGCGGTGATGGCCTCGAACACCGACCGCAGGATCTCCCCCCGCTGGCGTGGCGGTGTCGCGGCCCATTCGGCTTGCACGCCGGCGGCCGCGTCAAGGGCGGCTATCGCGTCGCCGGCGCCGGCGTCGGCGACGGACACCAGCACGTGCTCGTCGGAGGGGTCTTTGACGTCGAAGGTTGTGGAGCGTGGGCGTTCCTCCCCGCCGATCCACAGGCCGGTGGGAACGGACGACAACAGTTTGGCGGTATCCATAGGTCGACATTTACTCCTTTGCCCATCGGGCCGCACGACCTCGTGCTGTAATCGCGACATGCCACGGCTACCCAGAATCCCCGGGTTGGCCACCGTCGACCGCGTCCCGAACGGCCGGACCATCGACCTGCCCGGCCGAGGCAGCACCTACGTCGTGGACTCGGGACCGTCGAGCGGGCCGACGTACGTCTTGTTGCACTCGCTGGCCTGCACCGGGCTGATGACGTGGTGCCACGTTCTGGACGTCGTACGCCCGTTCGGCCGCGTCGTCGTGTTCGACCAGCGCGGGCACGGCAAAGGCATCTCGTCGCCACGCTTCTTGCTCGAGGACTGCGCCGACGACGTCGCCGCGGTGGCCGACGCGTTGGGGCTGCGCACGTTCGTCCCCGTCGGTTACTCGATGGGATCGCTGGTGGCGCAACTGGTTTGGAAGCGCCACCGCGAGCGGGTCGACGGATTGGTGTTGTGCGCGGCCACCACCTCGATCTCCCGCGCGGCCCATGAGCGGCTGGCCACCGGCATCTTCGCGGCGCTGATCGAGGCGTTCACCCCGGTGCCGGGGCCTCCGGTGCCGTCGCCGTGCCCGGACGGCCCGGTACGCGGTGACCACCAGTGGGTGTTCGACCAGTTCCGCAGCACCCCTCCGTCGGCGATCACCCGTGCGGTCGCCGAACTCGTCAGGTTCGACTCCAGGTCGTGGATCTCCGAGGTGGACGTGCCGACGTCGGTGGTGGTCACCAAGCGCGACCGCGTGTTCTCGGCCCAGCGCCAGAAGTCGCTGGCCGACCAGATACCGGGCGCACACACGGTGACGGTCGACGCCGGCCACGCCCGTTGTACGTTGCAGCCCGACAAGTTCGGACCGGGCCTTCACGAGGCGGTGAATTTCGTGCACCGGCGGGCGGCCTTGAGCGCGTGAAGCGTCTCAGCGGCTGGGACGCGCTGATGTTGTACAGCGAAACGCCCAACGTGCACCAGCACACCTTGAAGGTCGCGGTGGTCGACACGGCCGAGTTCGAGGGCGACCCGAACTTCGCTGCGTTCCGCGAGATTCTGCGCGGACGGCTGCGGGCACTGGAGCCGCTGCGCTATCAACTGGTCGACATCCCGTTTCACTTTCACCATCCGATGTGGCGACAGGACGTCGAGGTCGACCTGGACTACCACGTGCGACTCGTCGAGGTGCCCGCGCCGGGGGGTCGACGTGAACTCGACGACGTGATCGGCCAGATCGCCAGCACTCCGTTGGACCGCAGCCGGCCCTTGTGGGAGCTGTACTTCGCGGTGGGCCTGGCAGGTGGGCGCGTCGCGGTGATCGGCAAGGTGCACCATGCGCTGGCCGACGGCGTCGCCTCGGCGAACCTGATGGCACGCGGCATGGAATGGCCGGGCTTCGAGCAGGAGAAAGGTGAGCAGCCGACTGCCGGCGCCGTCCCGTCGAAGGGCGAGCTGATCCGTGCGGCCACACACGATCATGTGCGGCAGCTCAAGACGCTGCCGTCGCTGATCCGCGACAGCGCAACCGGCGTGTACCGCCTGCACCGGCGCGCGCTGCAACGCGGGTCCAGACCACCTCCGACATTCATGAACCACAAGGTGTCGTCGACGAGAACCTTTGCCAGCGCGACACTTTCGCTGGCCGAGGCGAAGGAGACCAGCAAGAGTCTGGGTATCACACTCAACGATCTGGTGTTGGCGACAGCCGCGGGCGGGCTTCGCGATTTGCTGCTGACCTACGACGGCCGCGCCGAGGAGCCGATCGTGGCGTCGGTTCCCGTCGCAACCGACACCTCGCCGGACCGGATCACCGGTAACGCGTTGAGCACCATGCTGGTGGCGCTGCCGGTGCACGTCGACGACCCGCTCGAACGCGTGCGTCGCACCGCGGCGGCCACGCGCGTCGCCAAGGAGAAGCACCAGCTGCTCGGCCCGCGCACCGTCGGAAGCTGGCTGGAGTACGTGCCGCCGGGCGCCACCATCGGCACGTTCCGCTGGATGTCGAAACGCCGAGCGCCCAACCAACTGCTCAACCTGATCGTCTCCAACGTGCCGGGCCCGCGGCAGCGCGGCCGCATCGCCGGTGCGGTGGTGACCGAGATCTACTCCGTCGGGCCGATCGCCGCCGGCGCCGCGGTGAACATCACGGTGTGGAGCTACGTCGAACAGCTGAACATCTCGGTGCTCGCCGACGACCAGACGTTCAAAGACACCCACGAGGTGACCGACGCGATGATCAACGCGTTCGCTGCGATCCGCAAAGCAGCCGGCTTCTCCGTTATCTGGTCAGACGTCGGTATCGCGATGCCGCAAGCGACTAGGGTCTAGCTATGAGCGCGTCAGCCCAAATCCCCGATGTCACTGCGTCATCCGCGTGGAACGCGCTGCAGCGTCATCACGACCAGATCGCCACCAGACACCTCCGCGAGTTCTTCGCCGAGGACCCGTCGCGGGGCACCGACCTGACGGTCAGCGTCGGTGACCTCTACGTGGATTACAGCAAGCACCGGGTCACGCGCGAGACGCTGTCGCTGCTCGTCGACCTGGCCCGGGCGGCTGAGCTCGAGCGTCGTCGCGACGACATGTTCGCCGGCGTGCACATCAACACCTCCGAGAACCGCGCGGTGCTTCACGTCGCGCTGCGGATGCCCCGCGGGACGGAGCTTCTGGTGGACGGCCGCGACGTCGTCGCCGACGTGCACGAGGTGCTCGACCGGATGGGCGACTTCACCGACCGGCTGCGCAGCGGCGAGTGGACAGGCGCTACCGGCGAGCGGATCACCACCGTCGTCAACATCGGCATCGGCGGGTCGGACCTGGGACCGGTCATGGTGTATCAGGCACTGCGGCACTACGCCGACGCGGGAATCTCGGCGCGGTTCGTGTCCAACGTCGACCCGGCCGACATGGTGGCTGTGCTGGCGGATCTGGACCCGGCCAAGACCCTGTTCATCGTCGCGTCGAAGACGTTCTCGACATTGGAGACGTTGACGAACGCGACAGCGGCGCGCCGGTGGTTGACGGACGCGTTAGGCGATGCGGCGGTGGCCAAGCACTTCGTCGCGGTGTCGACGAACCGCAAGCTCGTCGACCACTTCGGCATCAACACTGACAACATGTTCGGGTTCTGGGACTGGGTCGGCGGCCGCTACTCGGTGGACTCTGCGATCGGGCTGTCGCTGATGGCGGTGATCGGGCGTGAGCGGTTCGCGGAGTTCCTCGCCGGCTTCCATGCCGTGGATTCGCACTTCAAGTCGGCGCCGCTGGACGCGAATGTGCCTGTGCTGCTTGGACTTCTAGGGGTTTGGTACAACAACTTCTTCGGGGCCGAGACTCGGGCGGTGTTGCCGTACTCCAACGACATGGCCCGGTTTGCGGCGTATCTGCAGCAGCTGACGATGGAGTCGAACGGCAAATCGGTGCGCGCGGACGGGTCGCCGGTGACGTGCAGCACCGGTGAGATCTTCTGGGGCGAGCCGGGAACCAACGGCCAGCACGCGTTCTATCAGCTGCTGCACCAGGGCACGCGGCTGATCCCGGCCGACTTCATCGGATTCAGCAGGCCCACAGACGATTTGGCGACGGCAGACGGTCGCGGCAGCATGCACGACCTGCTGATGAGCAACTTCTTCGCCCAGACTCAGGTGCTGGCGTTCGGCAAAACGGCAGCCGAGATCGCCGAGGAGGGGACGCCGCCAGATGTGGTGCCGCACAAGGTGATGCCGGGCAACCGGCCGTCGACCACGATCCTCGCGACTGCGCTGACGCCGTCGGTGGTCGGCCAGCTGATCGCGCTGTACGAACACATCGTGTTCACCGAGGGCGTCATCTGGGGTATCGACTCGTTCGACCAGTGGGGCGTCGAACTCGGCAAGACCCAGGCGAAGGCGCTGCTGCCGGTGATCACGTCCGACGCGTCACCGGCTCAGCAGTCCGACAGCTCGACGGATGCACTCGTGCGGCGCTACCGCACCGAACGCGGCCGCACTCCCTAAATTCCCGCGCGAGCGTGCGCGTCGTGCCACTGACACGCCGTGCCGACTGGCATTCGGCGCACGCTCGCGGCCGCGAGGTTATCCAGCGGGGATGTTGACGCAGCCCACGTTCGGGATGCAGCCCGCGGCTCCGCCGGGGCCTGCCGTGCCGGTCGGCCCACCCGGGATGGCGCCCGTGGCGCCCTCCGGCCCGGCGACGCCCTGCGGACCACCGGGGATGTTCACCGTCGCACCGTCAGGCCCGACATTGCCGACGTCGGCACACGGCGTCCCGTCAGCGTTGAGGCAGGGCGGCGGGTCAGCGGAGGCGATCGGGGCTACCGCGATCGCAGCTGCCGCCGCGCCCGCGAACAACATTGGCGTGAATTTCGTCAGTTTTGCGATCATGTAGTGGGCCTACCACGATCGCGAGGTACTCAAACCTGAAGAGCGCCTATGCAAAAGGTTTCGTCAACCGTGGGGGCAGCACTTTGAGCAGCTGCACCAATGGCAACCACGGCCAGTTCGGCACGATGGCGCGACCACGCTCACGCTCGATCGCGTCCACCATCGCCCGCACACCGGTCGCGTTGTCCACCATCAGCATCGTGGACGCCGACTTCGCGGTCATCTCCGACTCGATGTAACCGGGCTCGATCACCGTCACCCTGATCGGGCCGTTCGGGTACTCGGCGCGCAGCGACTCGCCGAGCGACGACAGGCCTGCCTTGCTGGCGGCGTAGGCAGCCTTCACGCCGGGCACGCCCTTGTTGCCCAGCACCGACGAGATCAGCACCAGATGGCCCGAGCCCGCTTTCTTGAACATCTCCAGGGCGGTCTCGATCTGCACCAGTGCGGCCACCAGGTTCGTCTCGATCGTGGCCTTGTTCGCATACAGCTTGCCCTCGCCCAGCGGCCAGCCCTTGCCGATGCCGGCGTTGACGATCACGCGATCGATGCCGCCGAGCTCGTCGGACAGCGCGGCGAACACCTTGGGCACCTGTTCGTGGTCGTTGACGTCGAGTTCGGCGACCGCCACCTTGATGCCCGGATAGCGTGAGGTCAACTCCGCCTTGAGTTCTTCGAGACGGTCGGCGCGGCGAGCGCACAACGCAAGGTCGCGGCCCTTGGCGGCGAACTCACGGGCCATGCCCGCGCCCAGTCCTGAGCTGGCGCCGGTGATGAGGATCTTCTGACGGGTCACGCGGACAGCGTAGTCTCCGCGTCGAAACCGGAGTTTCGCACCCAAAAGCCGAGTATTAACGTGCGAAACCCGGGTTTCGCGCAAGGAGGCTACTTCAGCAGCCGCGACAGTCGCCGGTCGGCCAGCACCTTGCCGCCGGTCTGGCAGGTAGGGCAGTACTGAAAAGACTTGTCGGCGAAGGCCACTTCGCGGACGGTGTCGCCGCACACCGGGCAGGGCAGACCGGTGCGGTCGTGAACCCTAAGGCCCGAACGCTTCTCGCCCTTCAGCGTGGCCGCCTGCTGGCCCACCGAACGGGTCACCGCATCCGTCAGCACGGAGATCATCGCGTCGTACAGAGCCGACACCTGCGCAGCCGTGAGCTTCGCGGCCGTGGCGAACGGCGACACCTTGGCAACGTGCAGGATCTCGTCGCTGTACGCGTTTCCGATGCCGGCGATCACCTTCTGGTCGGTGATCACGGTCTTGAGCCGGCCGCTGTTTCCGGCGAGCAGCCCGGCGAGGTCCTCGGGCGACAACTCCAGCGCGTCGGGTCCCAGCGCGGCGATGCCGGGCACTTTCGCGGGGTCATCGACGAGCCACACCGCCAGGCGCTTCTGCGTGCCGGCCTCGGTGAGGTCGAAGCCCGTTGAATCGCCGAGGTACACGCGCAGCGCGATCGGCCCCTTGCCCGGCTTCAGCGGCGCGGCCGCCAGCTTGTCGGACCATCGCAGCCAGCCGGCCCGCGACAAATGGGCGATCAGGTAGAGATCACCGGCCCGCAGCCCGAGATACTTTCCCCACCGGTCGGCGCCCGTCACGGTCCGCCCGTGCAGCGCCGTGATCGGTGGGTCAAACGTCTTGAGCACCGAGAACGCCGAGACGTCGACGCGGCCGATCGTCTGTCCGACGGCGTGCCGGCGCAGGTGGTCGACGAGCGCTTCCACCTCGGGTAGTTCGGGCATGCGTCCAGTTTTACGCGCGGGTGGCGCGGGTGACGTCACGCGTCACGATGCCCAGCAGCCAGCTCACGATCGACAGCAGGATCGCGGCCCAGATGGCCGTCCACCAGAAGTGGTCGATGTAGAGGCCCCAATGCGTGGTGTGCTCGGTGATCCACGCGGTGATCCAGAGCATCAACGCGTTGATGACGATGTGGATCAGGCCGAGCGTCAGGATGTACAGCGGGATCGACAACAACTGCACCACCGGCTTGATGAAGGCGTTGACGAGACCGAAGATCACGCCAACGACGAAGATGATGCCGACTCTCTGCAACGTCGTGTCGCCGCCGACGAACTTGATCCCGCCGACCAGCAGCGTCACCACCCACAGCGCGAAGCCGGTCAACGCAGCGCGGAGGAGAAATGCACCCATGCCACTGATCCTGCCACGCGTCTTCGCGCCGAAACGGTATTCCATGCGCTCACTCGGACTTTCCCGCGGCAGTTACCGCCTCGGCGCGGACCGCAACAGATACGTGTCCATGATCCAGCCGTGCCGCTCGCGGGCGTCGGCGCGCGCAGACACAATGCGCTCCCCCACGTCGCCGACGGACCCGGCCACCAGCAGCTCGTGCGCAGTGCCCAAATACGCCCCCCACCAGATCCGCGTGTCCGGCGGGCACTTCCGGAACGCGCAGTCGCCGTCGAGCATCACCACCACTGTGCCAGTGAACGCCGGGTCCAGCTTGCGCCCGGTGGTCAGCAGTACTGGCTCGCCAATATCGTTGAGCGGCAGTCGATGTCGTGCGGTCAGCGCCTGTATCGCGGTGATCCCCGGAATCACGTCGTAGGAGAAGTCGACATGTTGCGCGACGGAGTCGAGGATCCGCAGCGTGCTGTCGTACAGCGACGGGTCACCCCACGCCAGGAACGCACCGACGTCACCCGGCGCCAGCGAGTCCTCGATCGCCGACGCCCACAGCCGCGCGCGCTCGGCATGCCAGTCGCTCACTGCGGCCACGTAGTCCCCGTCGCGTGCACGGGGCGGGTCGGCCAACTCGACGAACCGGTACGACCGCGCCTCGTCGATGAACCGCGCGCAGATTTCCCGGCGCCATGTCACGAGGTCGCTCTTCGGCTCGCCCTTGTCCATCACGAAGAACACGTCGGTGTCATTGAGCGCCGAAACAGCTTGTGCCGTCACGTAATCCGGGTCACCAGCGCCTATGCCGATGACGTGAATGCGGCGCGTCATGCCGTCAGACTAGCCACTACCTGACGTAGTACTCAAAGTATCCGGTACCCGGGGTATTGACTAAATCGACCAGCCGACTTAGCGTCGGCACAAGCACTGATCGGCGAAGGGACGTCAACGGTGACTATCTCTACGAAAGCCGCCAGCCGCGAAGAGTTCTCGGAACGGCTGCTCAAGGGCTCGGTTAAGAAGTCCTACGAGCCCGTCGTCGACATCGACTGGGACGCTCCGCTCGACCCGGACAAGTTCTACTTGCCGCCCAAGGTGGTCTCGCTCTACGGCACCCCGATGTGGGACGCGATGAGCCGGGCGCAGCAGATCGAACTGTCCCGGCAGGAGTTCGTCAACACTCTGTCGGCGGGCATCTGGTTCGAGAACATGCTGAACCAGTCGCTACTGCGCCACATCCTGCACCGTGATCCGACCGCCAACTCCACGCACTACGCGCTCACCGAACTCGGCGACGAGACCCGCCACATGGTGATGTTCGGCAAGGCGATCGAACGCGTCGGCGCCAGGCCGGTGCAGCCGCGGCGCTACCAACGCTGGATGATCAACGCACTGCCGCTGGCGTTTCGCGGCGCCTTCCTGTGGGTTGCCGCGTTGATCGGCGAGGAGATCTTCGACTCGCTGCAGCGCCAGATGATGGACGACCCCGAGCTGCAGCCAATGGTGCAGCGGCTGATGCGAATTCACGTCACCGAAGAGGCCCGCCACATCCAGTACGCACGCGACGGCGTGCGCAAGCGCGTCACCGAAATGCCCCGGATCAGCCGATTCTGGGTGGCCAACGTCAACGGCCTCGGCGGCGTCTTCTTCCGCTACCTGTTCACCAACCCGGTCCCCTACAACCGCGCCGGCCTCGACGGGCGGCAAGCACGCCGCATCGCCCGCAACAACCCCTCCTATCACGAGGTTCAGCGGACGGGATTCGCACCGCTCGCCGCGTTCCTGCAGGAGGTCGGCCTGATGGGCCCGATCGCCCGGCGGCTCTGGAAGCGCACGAAGTTCCTGTGATCGACGTCGCGGTGATACGAGCCGACGACGTGGTCTCGGCGCGCTTCGACGACGCCACCGACACCTGGCTCATCGACGAGGATCGCCGCGCCGCCGTGGTCGTCGATCAGCGCCGGCTGCATATCCCAAACCTGCCGAAGCCGAACGACTTTCGCGGCCCATGCTTTCACCGGGACGAGTGGGATCCCGCCTTCGATCCGCGAGGACGACGGGTCGCGGTGATCGGCCCCCGCGCCGCACACGTCACCAACGCGCTGCCCCGGGCCGACGTCACGCTGTTCGACTGCCCCCAGACCTGGGAAACGCGGAACACGAAGCAGCGCTGGCGTCCCCGCAAACCACCGAACGGCCCTCGCGTCGTGACGTCCCCCGTCGCAGAGACCACCGCCACCGGAGTCCGGACGGCCGACGGGTCTGAGCACCTCGTCGACGCGATCGTCTATGCGACCGGATGCTCGACCAAGCCAGGCCTGCCCGACGACGCGCTCGTCGGCGCCAACAACGTGACCATCCAACGCGCCTGGCGCGACGCCGCCACCGCATATCTCGGTGTGGCCGTGCACGGCTTCCCGAATTACTTCCTGCTGCAAGGGCCGGACTCGCCGGTGACCGGCGACCAATTCCGCTATGTCGACGAGTGCCTGGCCGAGATGAGACGACGCGGCGCCACCCGCATCGAGGTACGCCGCAGCGCGCAGCAGCAGTACACACAGCGCGCGCGCACCAAGCCGCCGAAACTGGCCTTCGACTTCGCCCATCACCCAGACCGCGAGATCTACGACGGCCCCGCCACGCTCACCACCGGCGCCGACGAGCACACCGTTCGCGCACGGCTGACCGGCCACCTCGACCCGATCGACGGCAAATACCATTGGCAGGGAACGGTTTTCGGTGCCGAAGCGCTGCCGAAGAGCCCCGTCACGATCACCACGGACGCGCTCACCGCACAGGCCAGGATCACCGAGAAGACGCCGTGGGGCAGCTACTCGATCGTCGGCGTCGGCGCGCCGCCCTACGAATTCACGTAGCGGCCCGATTTCGTCAGTCACGAACGCGAGTCTGCTCGGCCGGTAGATCGCCGAGAACACACTCTTGTTGGCGGCAGATATGCGCAACCACGTCAACAAGTGTGTTCTCGACGATCGATGCTCTATCAGTACCGGCTCTCCCACCAAGCAGGCGGCGTCGTAGTGTGCGCAGCGTGCGGTTCACCTACGCCGAGGCGATGACCGACCCGACCTTCTACGTCCCGCTGGCCAAGGCCGCCGAGGACGCCGGATACGACGCGATGACGATCGCCGACAGCATCGCCTATCCGCTCGAGTCGGACTCCACCTACCCGTACACCCCCGACGGCAGCCGCGAGTTCCTCGACGGCAAGGCGTTCGTCGAGGCCTTCGTGCTGGCGGGTGCCCTGTCGGCGGTCACCACGACGTTGCGGTTCAACTTCTTCGTGCTGAAGTTGCCTATCCGTCCGCCGGCGCTGGTAGCCAAGCAGGCCGGCTCGCTGGCTGCGGTGTTCGGCAACCGGCTGGGGTTGGGCGTCGGCACCAGCCCGTGGCCGGAGGACTACGAGCTGATGGGCGTCCCGTTCGCCAAGCGCGGCAAGCGGATGGACGAGTGCATCGAGATCATCCGCGGCCTGACGTCCGGCGACTACTACGAGTTCCACGGGGAGTTCTACGATATCCCCAAGACCAAGATGTCACCGGCGCCGACGCAGCCTATCCCGATCCTGATCGGCGGACATGCCGACGCCGCGCTGCGCCGCGCCGCCCGCTGCGACGGCTGGATGCACGGCGGAGGCAACGCCGAGGAACTCGATCGGCTTCTGTTGCGCCTGAAGCAGTTCCGCGCCGAGCAAGGCAAACATGGCCCGTTCGAGATCCACGTCATCTCCGCCGACGCATTCAGCGTCGACGGGATCAAACGACTGGAGGACAGGGGCGTCACCGACGTGATCGTCGGCTTCCGGGTGCCCTACATCGTCGGGCCCGACACCGAGCCGTTGGACAAGAAGATCCGCCACCTCGAACGGTTCGCGGAGAAGGTCATCGCGAAAGTTCACTAGCCCCCTATTCCCGCGAACAGACGCGGAATCGCATTACCGAGGCCAGATTCGTACGATTTGGTGTCTGCTCGCGGGGATCCCGGGTTGTCCACAATGCGCGATTGGTCCCCAGATCCGCGAACGGACAGCTATTCACCGTGCCGGTCGTTGCATTCTGCACGAGTGCATGCCGCATTCGCAGAGCTGGGTGGATTCGCTTCGACGGCGCAGCTTCTTCAGGTGATGACTCGCCAAGAGCTGGACGTTGCGGTCAAGAACGGTCGGATTGTTCGCGTCTGGAAAGGCATCTACGCCGCAGCCGAACCGAGCCTTCTCGGGCGTCTCAACGCTCTCGATCTGTTCATCGGGAAGCCCGCGGTGGCGTGCATGGGAACGGCCGCGGCGCTGTACGGGTTTGATCTCGAAAACACCACGGCCATCCACGTGCTTGATCCTGGAGTGCGCCTGCGCTCCAAGGTCGGCCTGATTGTTCATCAACGAACGGGCACCCCGCTCAAGCGGATTCGCGGCCGACTAGCAACGGCACCCGCTTGGACGGCGGTGGAGGTGGCGCGAGAGCTGGGGCGTCCGCGTGCGCTTGCAGCTTTGGACGCTGCATTGCACTCGGCACGCTGCACCCGCGCCGAGCTCGCAGCCGCTGTCGCGGCTCAACGTGGACGGCGTGGCATCGTCGCGGTTCGCAAACTCCTCGAATATGCCGACGGGCGCGCCGAATCGGGCATGGAAAGCGAGGCGCGGCTCGTGATGATCGATTACGGTCTGCCGCTCCCCGAACTGCAATACGAGATTTGTAGCCCGAACGGCGAGTCCTGGCGGGTCGACTTCGCCTGGCCGGAAGAACGCATCGCCGCGGAATACGAGAGCATCGAGTGGCATTCGGGTCCGGCAGCGATGCGTCGAGACAAGTCGCGGTTCGCGGGCGTGCAGGAACTCGGCTGGACAGTCATCCCGATCGTCGTCGACGATGTTCGGACGAATCCCCAACGGCTTGCGCAGCGCATTGACACCCACCTCATGCGCTCGCGCCGTGCAGCTTGACCGCGCCGAGCAGACGCGGAATCGCATTACCGAAGCCAGATTCGTGCGATTTGGTGTCTGCTCGGCGGAGGAATCAGCCCGCGGCAGCCACCGCGCGGCCGGCGACCCGTCCCGAGAACAGGCAGCCGCCAAGGAACGTGCCCTCCAGCGCGTTGTAGCCCATCATCCCGCCGCCGCCGAAGCCGCTGACCTCTCCGGCCGCGTATAGCCCCGGCACCGGCAGCCCGTCGGCGGCCAGGCAGCAGCCGTCGAGGTCGGTTTGCAGACCGCCCAACGTCTTCCGCGTCAAGATGTTCAACCTCACCGCGATCAGCGGGCCGTTGGCGGGATCGAGCATCTTGTGCGGCGCGGCGATACGGCTGATCTTGTCGCCTCGGTAGCGGCGGTGCTGGCGGATGAACGTGATCTGGGCGTCCTTGCTGAACGGGTTGTCCATCTCACGGTCGCGGGCCTCGAGCAGCGCACATAGCGCGGACGAGTCGATCAGCGGTTCGTCGCCGACTCGGTTCATCCCGTCGACAAGCTCAGTCAACGAATCGGCGACGACGAAGTCGGAGCCGTAGCGCTTGAACGCCTCGATCGGCCCCGGTGCCCCGCTGCCCACTCGCGACAGCAGCAGCCGGACGTCTTTGCCGGTGAGGTCCGGGTTCTGCTCGGAACCCGACAGCGCGAACTCCTTCTCGATGACCTTCTGCGTCAGCACGAACCACGAGTAGTCGTAGCCGGTGCTGCGCAGGTGCCGCAGCGTGCCCAACGTGTCGAAACCCGGGTAGTAGGGCGCGGGCAGGCGCTGGCCGGTGGCGTCGAGCCACAGCGACGACGGGCCCGGCAAGATTCGGATGCCATGGTTCTCCCAGATCGGGTCCCAGTTGCGCAGCCCTTCGACGTAGTGCCACATCCGGTCCGGGTTGATCAGCCGCGCGCCGGCAGCCTGGGTGATCGTCAGCATCCGGCCGTCGACGTGGGCGGGCACGCCGGCGACCATCGTCTTCGGCGGGGTGCCCAGCCGTGAGGGCCATGCCTTGCGCACCAGGTTGTGATCGCCGCCGATGCCGCCGGAGGTGACGACGACGGCCTGGGCGGTCAGCTCGAAGTCGCCGACGGGGTCGCGTGGGGTGGCCTTGCCGCGCGGCTGCGAAGAGGGGGCCAGCACCCGTCCCCGTACTCCGATTACCGTGCCCGCGACAGTGACCAGTTCGTCGACGCAATGCCGGAACTTGAGAACGACGCGGCCGGCGTCAGCGTGGGCGCGCACGCGACGCTCGAACGGCGCTACCACACCGGGTCCGGTGCCCCACGTGATGTGGAAGCGGGGCACCGAGTTGCCATGCCCGTCGGCGCGGCCGTCGCCGCGCTCGGCCCAGCCGACCACGGGAAAGATGCGATGGCCCATCGCGTGCAGCCACGCGCGCTTCTCGCCGGCGGCGAAGTCGAGGTAGGCCTCCGCCCAGAGCCGCGGCCAGTAGTCCTCGGCGCGGTCGAACTGCGCGCTGCCGAACCAGTCCTGACGGGCCAGCTCCTGGGAGTCTCTGACGCCCATGCGCCGCTGCTCGGGAGTGTCGACCAGGAACAACCCGCCCAGCGACCAGAACGCCTGCCCGCCGAGGGACTGCTCACCCTCCTGATCCAGCAGCAGCACGCGCTTACCGGCGTCGGCGATCTCGGCCGCCGCCACCAGCCCGGTCAGGCCGGCGCCCACCACGATCACATCTGCTTGGGTTTCTCTTGCTCCTCGCGTCCGCTCCACGCCCGCCAGTATGTTTCGGCCGGCGCGGTCGGGGAAATCGCTCATTATGAGCATCGAATCGAGGCCGACGGCGGAACCGTCGATCGGCGAGTTGATGGGCCAGTTGTCGACGCAGACGTCGCGGCTCGTGCGCGACGAGTTGCGGCTGGCGCAAAAGGAGTTTCAGGAAGCCGCGAAGCACGCCGGCATCGGCGCCGGGCTGTTCAGCGTGGCGGGCTTGCTGGCGTTCTTCGGCTTCGCGGCCGTAGTGGCTGCCGGGGTCGGCGCGTTGGCTCTGGTGCTGCCGGTGTGGGCGGCCGCGCTGATCGTCGCTGTGGTGCTGTTCGCCGCGGCGGGTGTCGCAGCGTTGGTGAGCAAGCGCCAGATCGACGAGGTGTCGCCGCCCCGGCAGACCACCGAAAGCGTGAAGACGGACATTGACGAGCTGAAAGGTGCTGTTCGCCATGACCACACCTGACTCGCTGCCACCTGAACCCGGCCCCGACGCGAGCATCGACGACATCCAGGCGGACATCGAACGCACGCGCCAAGAGCTCGGCGCGACCGTCGGCACGTTGACTGAGCGGCTCGACGTCAAGAAGCAGACTCAACAAAAGGCCGCCGAACTGCGCGAGAAGGCAGTACCGGCCGTGCCGATCGCGGTGTTCGTCGCCGTCGCCGCCGTCGTCGGCATCATCATCTGGCGTCGACGCCGCTAGACGTCCCCTAACGGGCAAGGGCCTGGTCGAGCCAGCTCCTCAGCGCTGCGACGGGCGCGGCGCCGGACTGGCGTGCGAGCACCTTGCCGTCGTCGACGAGCAGGAGCGTGGGGACCGCCTGCACCGTGAACCGCTGTGAAATCTGCGGCGCCGCATCCACATCCACTTTCACCAGCTTCAGGCTGCCGGCACGCTCCTGCGCGAGCTGCTCCAGCGCGGGACTGACCATCCGGCAGGGCCCGCACCACGTCGCCCACAAGTCGACTAGCACTGGAACAGAGGATCTTTCGACCACCTCGGCGAAGTCGCGATCGCCGGCGTCGACAATCCACGGCAGCCACTGACGGCAGTTGCCGCAGCGCGGCTTACCGGAGGCTGACGCCGGCACCCGATTGCGCTTGCCGCAGTGCGGACAGGCCACGACGTTGTTGGTCACACGTCCAGTGTGACGCCCGACTTCGTCGCGAGCGTGCGCCGTTGTACGACAAATCCCGGCGTGTCGCGTACAAACGCGCACGCTCGCGGGAACTAGATCGGTAGCTCGACTTCGACTTCCGCCGGTGTCTTGTCGGGCCGCAAGCCGCGCCAACTGGGGTGACGCAGCCGCCCGTCGCCGGTCCATTCGCCGTAGCGAACCTCGCCGACGAGTTCGGGCCTCACGAACGTCACCCCTTTGGCGTCCAGGCGGGTCAGCGGCTCGGCGAACGGTGATTCGTCGGTGCGCAGCGGGCCGAGGATGTCCTTGAGCCGGCCGAGTTCCTTCTCCGTGAAGCCGGTGCCGACGCGGCCGACGAACCGCAGGCCGCCCTCGTCGGGGATGCCCATCATCAACGCCCCGATCTGACTGGTCCGGCCACCGGTCCCTTCCCGCCAGCCGCAGATGACCACTTCCTGGGTGTTCCAGTTCTTGTCTTTGATCCAGGCCCGTGAGCGCCGGCCCGGCTGGTATGTGGAGTCCCACCGCTTGGCGACGACCCCCTCCCAGCCGCGCTCGCGGGAGTAGGCCAGCGCGTCGGGACCATCGCCGGACAACAGCTCGGGCACGATCAGCTCGGGGCGGTCGGCCGCCAGCGCCTCCAGAATCCGCCGCCGGTCGCGATAGCGCGCCCGCAGCAGCGAGCTGCCGTCGAGTTGCAGCACGTCGAATGCCCAGAACTCGATTCGCGTTGCGCGGGCACGGTTCTGCATCTCGGAGAAGCTCGGCTTACCGAACTTGTCGAGCGCGACCACCTCGCCGTCGAGGATCACGTGATGGTCGGCCAGTGCGGCGGCCACCGACTCCAGGCCCGGATACTCGCCGGTGACGACGCGCCCGCTACGTGACTGCAGGCAAATCCGCCCATGATCGGCTTCCAATAGCAGCCGGTAGCCGTCGAACTTGCCCTCGAACGCCCAAACGTCGTGCGTCAGTTTGCCGATTGAGCCCAAGGTGGCCAGCATCGGCGCCATGTCCCTGACGGAGGGCGACGCCTGCTCCTTCATCCGGTGCGCCAGCCACTGGTCGCCCTTGGTCTGAATCAGCGCGTACCGCCCCGAGATTCGCTGACCGCTCAGCGTGACGATGACTTCGTCGTCGCGAAATTTCTCGGTTTCGTACGTGCCGGTGTCCCAGACGATCATCTTGCCGGCGCCGTATTCGCCCTTCGGGATCGTGCCCTGGAACGTCAGGTACTCCAGCGGATGGTCCTCGGTGCGTACGGCCAGATGGTTCACCGACGGCGTGTCGGGCAGGTTCTTGGGCACCGCCCAGCTGACCAACACTCCGTCGCGCTCGAGGCGCAGGTCGTAGTGCAGGCGACGGGCATGGTGCTCCTGGATCACGAACCGGTTGTTCTTGCCCGGCTTCGGCACCGAAAGTGGCACCGGCTCCGGGGTTTTCGCGGCGTCACGCATACTGCGGTACTTCGTCAGCCGGTCGTCGTCCGCGATGTCGGCGTCCAACGGGGCCAGCAGGTCGCCGTCCTTCGCAACGCGCTCGAGCACCTCGTCGAAGCGCAGATGTCGCAGGCCGGGATCGTCGAGCTCCGCCCATGTGCGCGGCGCTGCGACCGTCGGCTCTGGGCGCCCCCGCAGCGAATACGGCGCGATCGTGGTCTTGGCTGCGTTGTTCTGGCTCCAGTCCACGAAAACCTTGCCTTTGCGAAGGCTTTTCGTCATCGTCGACGTCACGTGCTCGGGGTCGTCGTGCTCGAGTTGCTGCGCCACCTTCTTGGCCAGCGTCAGTGCACCCCGCGACGTGAGCGGCTGCGCCAGCGGCACGTACAGATGCAGGCCCTTGCTGCCGCTGGTCACCGGGTAGGTGGTTAACCCGATGTCGCTCAGGATGTCTCGGATCTCCCGTGCCACGTCGACGATCTGTGCCATCGGCACGCCCGGTCCGGGATCGAGATCGAACACCAGACGTGTCGCCGGCCCGGGCTTGACCCCGTCATTTCCTCTTCGCGCAAGCGGCTCATCGACCACGAATCGCCACTGCGGCACATGCACTTCCAGTGCGGCCTGTTGCGCGATCCACGCCACGGCGGCCGGGCTGTCGATGATCGGGTACGTGGTGACGCCGGATTTGTGCACGACGCTCCCGCGGTTCAACCAGTCTGGCGCCGAGTCCGCGAGTTGCTTCTCGAAGAACGACGCCTCTTCGACACCGTTGGGCCACCGTTTGCGGGTGGCGGGGCGACCGGCGATGTGCGGAAGCATGAACTCGGCGATGCGCGTGTAGTACGCGAACACCTCTTCTTTCGTGGTGCCGGTCGCTGGGTAGAGAACCTTGTCGGCGTTGGTCAGCCGGACGTGCGGGCCCGGCACGCCCTCGGGGGGCCACACATGCGGGCTGCCAGCCATGATGCCACCACGGTATACGCCGGTTCTTGCGCCATACTGGGCATATGCGCTCCATCTGGAAGGGTTCGCTTTCCTTCGGCCTGGTGAACGTCCCGGTCAAGGTCTACAGCGCGACCGAGGACCACGACGTGAAGTTCCATCAGGTGCACGCCAAGGACCATGGGCGGATCCGTTACAAGCGGGTGTGCGAGGTGTGCGGCGAGGTGGTCGACTACCGCGACATCGCGCGGGCCTACGAGTCGGACGCCGGGCAGACGGTGATCGTCACCGACGAGGACTTGTCCACTTTGCCCGAGGAGAAGAGCCGCGAGATCGAGGTGCTGGAGTTCGTTCCCGCCGGCGACCTCGACCCGTTGATGTACGACCGCAGCTATTACCTCGAGCCCGACTCCAAGTCGACGAAGTCGTATGTGCTGCTGGCCAAGACGCTGGCCAACACCGACCGCGTGGCGATCGTGCACTTCGCGTTGCGCAACAAGACGCGTCTTGCCGCGTTGCGGGTCAAGGACTTCAGCAAGCGCGACGTGATGGTGATTCACACGCTGCTGTGGCCGGACGAGATTCGCGATCCCGATTTTCCGGTGCTGGACAAGGAAGTCGACGTCAAGCCTGCCGAGTTGAAGATGGCCGAGCAGGTGGTCGACTCGATGGCAGACGACTTCAAGCCCGACCAGTTCCGCGACACCTACCAAGAGCAGCTGCACGAGTTGATCGAAGCGAAACTTGAAGGCGGCGAGGCGTTTCCGACCGAAGAGAAGCCCGCCGAGCTCGACGTCACCGACGACGTCTCCGACCTTCTGGCCAAGCTCGAGGCCAGCGTGCGCAAGCGGCGCTCGGAGTCGAGCCCGAAGGAAGCACCGGCCAAGAAGGCACCCGCCAAGAAGGCTGCGGCGAAGAAGTCAGCAGCCAAGAAGGCGGCCAGCAAGAAGTAGGCTGTACCGATGCTTCGCCGAATCGGACACATGCTGGCCGGAATCGCTGCGGTCGCGGCGCTGACCGGGACGCCTTCCGCCTTGGCGGACGACCCGCCGGCGCCGGACCCGACGATCATGGACGTGCTGGATTCTGTGCTGGCCGGCGGCGGCCCTGCTGCGACGTCTCCAGCGCAGCCGCCAGATGACACTGCGCCGCGCTGACGTATTCGGTAAGCTTTCCAACAGATAATCCCCAGAAAGAAGCCTTCCGATGTCGGTGATGTCGTCTCCCGCACGCCTGATCGCCGTGGCGGCTTTCGGCGTCGCGTTCGCCACGGCTCCCTTCGCCGCCGCCGACCCCGCGGATCTGGTCCCGGTCTGCACCGGCGACGAAGACCCTCAACGGGACAACTGCAACGCGGGATGCTTGCCGGGCGCGCCAATCAACGCCTACGGGAACTGCGGCCAACCCGGCACAGTCCTCGACCCTGCTTCGGCTCCGCAGGGCACCGGGGCGGATCCGAACGTACCTCTCGGCCCGCAGTGAGGTTAGTCTGCCCGAGTGATTCTCGACAGATTCCGGCTTGACGACCAGGTAGCAGTAGTCACAGGAGCGGGGCGCGGGCTGGGTGCGGCGATCGCGCTGGCGTTCGCAGAGGTCGGCGCCGATGTCGTCATCTCGTCGCGCACCCGAAGCGAGCTGGACGACGTCGCCGAACAGATCCGCGCGCTCGGCCGTCGCGCCCACGTCGTCGTGGCCGATCTCGCGGACACCGACGCCACCGCGGCACTGGCCCAGACGGCGGCCGACGAGTTCTCGCGCCTCGACATCGTGGTGAACAACGTCGGCGGCACGATGCCGAACCTGTTGCTCAACACCAGCACAAAGGATTTGAAGAGCGCCTTCACGTTCAATGTGGCGACCGCTCACGCCTTGACCATCGCGGCGGTGCCGCTGATGCTGGAGCACTCCGGTGGCGGCAGCATCATCAACATCACGTCGACGATGGGACGGTTGGCCGGACGCGGCTTCGCCGCCTACGGCACCGCCAAAGCGGCTCTGGCCCACTACACGCGGTTGGCCGCACTGGACCTGTGCCCGCGGGTCAGGGTCAACGCGATCGCGCCGGGATCCATTCACACCTCCGCGCTCGAGGTGGTCGCCGGCAACGACGACATGCGCACGCAGCTGGAGAAGGCCACCCCGATGCGGCGACTCGGCGAGCCCGCCGACATCGCCGCGGCCGCAGTCTATTTGGCGTCACCAGCGGGCGCGTACCTGACCGGCAAGACCCTCGAGGTTGACGGCGGTCTGATCATGCCCAACCTGGAGCTCCCGATTCCCGACCTGTAAGGAAAGACGTATGGCAATAAGAGTCGCCCAGATCGGAACAGGCAACGTCGGTCGGCACGCACTGGCCGGTGTTCTCGCCAACCCCCAGTTCGAGCTCACCGGGGTGTGGGTGTCGTCGGAGGCCAAGTCCGGCCGCGATGCCGGCGAGCTGGCCGGGCTGGACCGCCGCACCGGCGTGAAGGCCACCAACGACCTCGCTGAAATCATTGCCGCACAACCGGATTGCGCGGTCTACAACGCGCTGGCCGACAACCGGCTGCCCGATGCGCTGGAGGACTACCGGCGGCTGCTGGAGGCGGGCATCAACGTCGTCGGCAGTGGCCCGGTGTTCCTGCAGTACCCGTGGCAAGTCATTCCCGACGAGTTGATCACGCCGCTGGAAGACGCTGCGCGGCAGGGAAACTCGAGTCTTTTCGTCAACGGCATCGACCCGGGATTCGCCAACGACCTTCTGCCGCTGGCGCTTGCGGGCACATGTCAGCACATCGAACAGGTGCGCTGCATGGAGATCGTCGACTACGCGACGTACGACAGCGCCGCGGTGATGTTCGACATCATGGGATTCGGCAAGCCGCTGGACGAGATTCCGATCCTGCTGCAGCCGATGGTGCTCAGCATGGCGTGGGGGTCGGTGGTGCGCCAGATCGCGGCAGGTCTCGGCATCGCGCTGGACGAGATCGTCGAGGTGTACTACCGCGAGCCGGCACCCGAGGACTTCGAAATCGCATCGGGATTCATCGCGAAAGGCACGGCCGCCGCGTTGCGGTTCGAGGTGCGCGGGCTGGTCGACGAACGGCCTGCGGTGGTGCTCGAGCACGTGACGAGGCTGCGCGATGACCTCTGCCCGGACTGGCCGCAGCCGGCCCAGCCAGGCGGCTCGTATCGCATCGAGATCACCGGCGAGCCGTCGTATGCGTTGGACCTGTGCCTGAGCAGCCCCAACGGCGACCACAACCACGCGGGCCTGGTGGCCACTGCGATGAGGGTCGTCAATGCAATCCCGGCGGTGGTCGCCGCCCAGCCGGGGATCCGGACCACGCTCGACTTGCCGCTCGTCACCGGGAAAGGCCTGTACGCTCCCTGATCAGAGGCTGTCGAGAGGACTTCGATGCGAATTCAGCTTGCGGCAGCCGCGCTGATCGTCGCCGCGCATCTCGCCGCGCCCCCCGCCCAGGCGCTGCCAGACTGCGCCACCGTCGCGCCGTGGACGATGCAATGCGAACGCGGCACCCACACGTCGCTCAACACCTCCCCGAACGTGAACGTCAGCCCCGGTCCCTTTCTTCAACAGCCCTGGTTGTACCCCGGTTACCCGGTGTTCGGAATCGGCGGCTGGGCGGTGCCCTGAGGCGTAGACCTTTACCGGCTTTCACCGGCCCCTCGACGGAGGGACGGCCTCGTGAGTTTCACGCCATCCGCCTAAGAGCCGTCTCAATACGCCGTCAGCGCTAGGACGTGATCATCATGTCGGCACTCATTCCGACGCTTGCCGTCGTCGCCGTGGCCGCAGGCGTCGCCGTCGCCGCCGCGACCCCCGCTTCGGCCGTTCCCGACTGCACGAACACCGGCCCCACCACGACGCAATGCGAGCGTCCCGGAAACGCGCAGATCAGCACCTCCCCCGGCTACAGCAGCTACGACAACTACCCCTGGGGGTTCCCATGGGGTCCCGGCATCACGATCAGCCTGGGTGGCCTGGGCTTCTAACGGAGCGGGTTTCGGGTAACCTAACTTTCCTATTCGCATTCCCGGAAGGACCGGAGGGAAAGTTGGGGCTGACGCAGCAGACGGAGCCTCCGGTTGCGGCCCAGCTGGTATCTGCTCGGGCCCGCTTTCGTTGCGGCCATCGCCTACGTCGACCCGGGGAACGTCGCGGCCAACGTCAGCGCCGGCGCGCGGTTCGGCTTCCTGCTGGTGTGGGTGATCCTTCTTGCCAACGTGATGGCCGGGCTGGTGCAGTACCTGTCGGCGAAACTCGGCCTGGTGACCGGCCATTCGCTGCCGGAGGCGGTCGGCCACCGGATGCGCCGCTCCGCTCGGCTGGCCTACTGGGTGCAGGCAGAGCTGGTGGCGATGGCCACCGACCTGGCCGAAGTGGTGGGCGGGGCGCTGGCGCTGCGCCTGCTGTTCGACCTGCCGCTGGTGATCGGCGGCGTCATCACCGGGCTCGTGTCGCTGCTGCTGCTGATGATCCAGGACCGGCGCGGCCAGCGCATCTTCGAGCGCGTCATCACCGGGCTGCTGCTGATCATCGCAATCGGTTTTCTGACAAGCCTTTTCGTCAACCCGCCGGCACCGGGTGACGTCGTCGGCGGAATGCTTCCGCGGTTCGAGGGCTCTGAAAGCGTGCTTCTTGCCAGCGCGATGCTGGGAGCCACCGTGATGCCCCACGCCGTGTACCTGCACTCCGGGCTTGCTCGCGACCGCCACGGCCATCCGCAGGGCCGGCGCCGGGCGCTGTTGCTGCGCGTCACTCGATGGGATGTCGCGCTGGCGATGGTGGTGGCCGGCGCGGTGAACCTGGCCATGCTGCTGGTGGCGGCCACCAACCTGCAGGGCCGCCACGACACCGACACGATCGAGGGCGCGCACGCGGCGGTAGGCGACGCACTCGGGCCCACGGTTGCGCTGTTCTTCGCGATCGGCCTGCTGGCGTCGGGCCTGGCGTCGACGTCGGTGGGCGCCTACGCCGGCGCGATGATCATGGCCGGCCTGCTGCACCGCGGAATCCCGTTGCTGCTGCGGCGGTTGGTCACGCTGGCGCCGGCACTGGTGATTCTGGCTGTCGGCCTCGAGCCCACTCGCGCGCTGGTGTTGTCGCAGGTTGTGCTCTCGTTCGGGATTCCGTTCGCGCTGATCCCGCTCGTCAGGTTGACCAGCGACGCCTCGGTGATGGGCGCCGACACCAACCGCCGTCTCACCACCGCGTTGGGCTGGATTGTCGCCGCGCTCATTAGTCTGCTCAATGTGGGACTGCTGTACCTGACCGCGGCGGGGTGACGCGGACGCGAGGAGCAAACCGAAGGATGCACTCGTACTTCGCCTACGGCTCGAACCTGTGCGTGGCGCAGATGGCGCGGCGCTGCCCTGATGCCACCAATCCCCGCCCTGCGACGCTCGCCGACCACGACTGGCTGATCAACGAGCGCGGGGTGGCGACGGTCGAACCGTCTCGCGGCACGCAGGTGCACGGGGTCGTGTGGGAGCTGTCCGACCGGGACCTGGCGACACTGGACAGCGCAGAAGGTGTGCCGGTGCGATATCGCCGCGACCGACTGACCGTGCACACCGGCGACGGCCGCGCTGACGCCTGGGTCTACATCGACCACCGCGTGCAGACAGGCGCTCCACGGCCCGGCTATCTCGAGCGGATCATCGACGGCGCACTCCACCACGGCCTGCCGCACCGGTGGATCGAGTTCCTGCGGCGCTGGGATCCGTCGCACTGGCCGCGCCCGATGGCGTCGAAAAATACAGGGCCGCAGACACTTTCGGGCCTGCTGCGCCAGCCGGGCGTGGTCGAGGACAGCCGGCTGAGGTCGCGGTTCGGCTTCCTGGCCATCCACGGCGGAGGCCTGGAGCAGATGACCGACGTCATCGCCGAGCGCGCAGCCGACGCGGCCGAGGCATCCGTGTACCTGGTGCGCCACCCAGTTCGGTACCCGCACCATCTGCCGTCGGCGCGGTTCCGCGCGCAGGAGTCACCGAGGCTTGCCGAGTTCCTCGATCACGTCGACGTGGTCGTCTCGCTGCATGGCTACGGCCGCATGGGACGCAGCTCCCAACTGCTGGCAGGCGGATGCAACCGGGAGCTTGCCGCCCATCTGCGCCACCACCTCCAGCTCCCCGGGTACCACCTCGTCACCGATCTCGACGCGATCCCGCCCGAGCTGCGCGGCGTGCATCCGGACAACCCGGTCAACCGCACCCGCGGCGGTGGCGTCCAGCTCGAGTTGTCGCCCCGGGTCCGCGGGATCAGCCCGCGAAGCCAACTCCCCGGCGACGACGGCCTGTCGCCGGTCACGTCGGCACTGGTGCAGGGTCTGGCCGCAGCCGCCCGCGCCTGGGGCTGACGCCGAGACTGCGCCGAGCGCACGGTTGTTCGCGGGCCTACTCGACGTTTGCGTGCAACAAGCGGGCGCCCGCCGTGGTCCCCATCCGGCCCGACGCCGGGTCCGAATACCTGATGTGAAGCGCACACCCCGACTGGCGGCACGCCCGGGTTCAATGTCGCCGACCCTGCGGCTCCGGGTATCTATCGCACCAGGATCACCCATCTTCGCCGGGTGCCGGTGAACCACTACTTCGAGCATCGCAGCTACAGCTGGTACGTCGACATCGACGAGCTGCCCCGGCTGCCCCGGTGGCTGCGCGTCTTCGCCCGCTTCGACCCACGCGATCACTTCGCCGGCGACGACAGCGAGTCCCTGCGCCAGCGCCTCGACGGGTTCCTCGCCCGAAATGACGCGACCGTGCCCGGCGGACGGATCACCGCGCTACTACAGCCGCGGGTGCTCGGGCACGCGTTCAATCCGCTCACGCTGTACTGGTGCCACGACCGTCACGGCGTGCTGCGCCATGTGGTCGCGGAGGTCCACAACACCCACGGTGAACGGCACGCCTATCTGCTGCCTTCGGCGGCCACTCCCGTCCTTACGGCTAAGCGGCTGTACGCCTCGCCGTTCCACCCGCTCGACGGCAACTACGTCATCCGCGCACCCCGCCCCGACCAGACCCTCGACGTCGATGTGTCGCTCTATCGGGGCAACGAGCCCGCGTTCGTCGCGACGATGCGGGGCAAGCGCCGGCCTGCAAGCATCACCGAAGTGCTGCGACTGCAGTTCGTCGCACCGGCGGCACCGCTGCTGGGCAGGCTGGCGATGCGGGTGCAGGGTGTGCTGCTGTGGCTGCGTGGGGTGCCGCGCGTGCCGTGGCGCCCGATGGCGGAGGTGAAGCCTGTCACCGCGACTCCCACGATGCGGATCGAGGTCACCGACCTGCAAGACACAAGTGTGGCCTCGTGAACACCGCGGCTGGCGCTAGGCTACGGCTCAATGACCCGATCGCCGCAGGCGGAAAGCGACCTGGACGCATTGTTGCGCCGAGTCGCCGACCAGGACGTCGACGCGTTCGCCGCCTTCTACGACTCCACCCGCGCGCGGGTCTTCGGATTGGTGACTCGAGTGGTGCGTGATCCCGGCTACAGCGAAGAAACCACGCAGGACGTCTATCTGCAGGTGTGGCGAAACGCCGGGAACTTCGACCCGGCGGCGGGCTCGGCTCTCGCGTGGCTGCTGACGCTCGCTCACCGGCGCGCCGTCGACCGGGTGCGCTCGGAGCAGGCCGCCACCCAACGTGAATCAAAGTACGGCGCAGCCACCGCCGAGCGGGCCGCGGACGTGGTCGCCGACTCCGCGATCCTGCGCGACGAGCGACGCCAGGTCGCCGACTGCCTCGGCTCGCTGACCGACATCCAGCGCGAGTGCATCGAACTCGCCTACTATGGCGGGCTCACGTACTCCCAGGTGTCGCAACGGCTTTCGGCCAACCTGGCGACCATCAAGTCGCGGATGCGCGACGCGCTGCGCGCGCTGCGGAACTGCTTGGGCGTGACATGACCCAACCATCCGACTTCGAGTTGCTGGAACTGGCGACGGCGTACGCACTCCACGCCGTCAGCGACGACGAACGTGCCGACATCGAGCACCGACTGTCCCAGGCCCCAGCCACGGTGGCCCGATCGTTCTACGACGAGGTGCGCGCGTTCCGCGAAACGTTGGCGGTGGTGTCCGCCGCGACTGCCGCCGAGCCGCCGCCTGAGATTCGTGACCGGCTACTCTCGGCTGTGCGTCCGGCGCGAAAGCGATTCGGTTGGCGGACAACGCTGTTGGCGGCGGCTGCCGCGTTGATCATCGGACTCGGCGCGCTGACGGCCGGATTGGCGCTGCGTCCGGCGCAGACGCCGAACACCGCCGAGCAGGTGTTCGCCGCGCCCGACGTGCACACGGTCTCCGGTGCGATCCCCGGCGGTGGAACCGCGACCGTCGTGTTCTCTCGCGAGAAGAACGCCGGCGTGCTGGTGATGAACGACGTGCCACCGCCGAAGCCGGGCACCGTCTATCAGATGTGGTTGATCGGCGAGGCGGGTCCGACGTCCGCGGGCACGATGGACGAGCAGGCGGTGGCCCCGTCGACCACCGCGGTGCTTCCCGACCTCGGCAATTCCACCGCGCTCGCGTTCACCGTCGAGCCCGGCGCCGGATCACAGAAACCGACGACTCCGCTCATCGCCAAGTTGGCCCTCAGCTGAGGGTTGCCGACGCCGCCTCGGCGATGACGTCGGCAACGTCGCCACGCTTGTTCCATGCACGTCGCTGGCGCATTGCTCCGTTGCCCTCGTCGGCCAGGCGCTGCAACTCGTCGGACACTCGCCGGTATTCACCCAGAGCGTCCAGCGCCGGCCGCAGGTGTTCGACGAACTCGCCGAGCAGTTCGCGCGTCGGTACCGGCCGAAGCCGACTGGTGACGTCGACGGCCTGCCCGTCCAGACCGTCACGCGCGGCTTTCCAGTACGCGGCCCGCAACGTCTCGGCGGCGACGCGCGGCGCAGCGACGCCGCGCTGAGACTCGTCGAGTGCCGTCATCACCGCCGCCCGGGTCAACGTCGCCAAGAGCACCGTCTCGGCCACCGTCGACGGCACGTCGGCTGCCCGCACTTCGACGGTCGGGAATCTCGACGACGGCCGCACATCCCAATAGACCATGCCGTCGTCGAGCACGGCGCCCGTCTTCATCAGCATGTCGACCGTGGCGTCGTAGTCGTCGACCGATTCGAAGAACGGAGGCGGCCCCGCGCTCGGCCAGCGCGCCCACAGGATGCTGCGCCAACTAGCGTAGCCGGTGTCGGCGTTGCGATAGATCGCCGAGTTGGCGGTCAACGCCAAAAGCAGTGGGAGCCATGGCCGCAACCGGTTGCTGACCGCAATCGCCGCCCTGCGGTCGGGCACCGCGACGTGCACATGGCAACCGCAGATCCCTTGCTCGTGGGCGATCATGCCGAAGTTCTCGCCGATCTTGCGGTAGCGCGGTTTGTCGGTCACCGGAAAGTGGTGCGGCACCGAGGGCGGCAGCGCCACCGCAAGCAGCCTTGCGCCGCACGCCGATGCCGCTTCGGCGGCGACGCCGCGCAGCCGCGACAGTTCTGCGCGCAGTTGGTCACTGGTGGTCACGACACGCGAGGTGGTCTCGACCTGGCAGCTGGTGAGCTCGAGCTGAAGTTTCACACCACGCGATTCGGCCTCCTCGGCGACCGTCTCGTTGGCGGCGAGCGGTTCACCGGTGTCGTCGACGAGGAGGAACTCCTCCTCGACTCCGATCGTCGGATGCTCGTCCATGGTGCAAGCCATTCTTCCACCAGTGCTCAAAAGTCGCTGAGGCCGAGGGGATTTCACCGGGTTCTCCACCCGCGTTCGACGCCGGCATGTCATAGTGATCCGACGCGACAGCCGGATGCGGGAGGGTCGGGGTGGCCAAATATGTTGTGCCAGCAACCATTTGTTTCACGCTGTCGGCTTTGCTGATAGGAACCACAGGGTGTGTGGGCAGCCCGAAAACCGTAACCAGGGACGAGGTCGCCAACCAGATCAAGCAGAAACGTTGGGACGCGGCCGGCAACGAGCCGGAATCGGTGTCCTGTCCCGAGGATCTCAAGCCCAGCGTGGGAGCCAAGGTGGTGTGCGAGATGACGGTCAACGGCCAGAAATACACCGTCGACGTCACCGTCAAAGGCATCGAGGGCGACACGGTGCAACTCGACATGCAGGGGCATCGTTGACGGCGGCCGTATAACAGGCGATTCTGGCCTAGTGGGAGGAGAACAGCAGTCGGGATGGCTCAGCGACCCGGTGGCCCGGCTGCTGCGGCTGCCGCTGTCCACCAAGGAGTTCATCGAAAGAATCGTCACCGGAGGCGTCAACGAGACCGGTCGACGCACTCTGTACGTGCTCTTCACCACTTGGGATCTGGCAGGTGGTGGACCGTTCGCGGCCAGTGCCGTCGCTTCCACCGGCATGGCGAAGACGGTCGACATCGTCGAGAAGAGCCTGACGGTCCCTGTTTTCAGCCCGCTGCTGAAAAGGTTGGGCGTCGACAAGATCAAACTGCGTGCGTCGTTGTGCGCGTCGCAGGTGGTGGGGTTGGGAATCATGCGCTACGCCGTGCGCACTGAGCCGATCCACTCGATGGACGTCGACGCCCTTGTCAACGCGGTGGCGCCCGCCCTACAGCACTACCTCACCGGCGATATTTCCTGAAAGCGGTCGCAGCGCAATCTTTTTCGTCGAAGTTGCATTCCACGTGGCGCATCCGATCAGTCGGCTGACGAGTCCCCTCCTCACACAACGTGTTTCACCAACAGTGTGGGCCAGATCACGCGACGGAGGCGCAGAACCGCCCGCTCGGGGATAATGCCTGGTAATCATGACCATCCCGGCACACCGCTTCGGAGGTCGGGACTCCCGGCCTCACTCGTCGGCGCCGCGCCACCGCATGCCCAGCCGGTCGGCGCGGCCGCTGGTGATCGCCGCCCGGTTGATCACCGCGCTGGCGGCCGTGGTGATCCTGGTCATCACGGGCATGGCGTGGGCGGGTAACCGCAACCTGTTCGGCGGCATCACCATCTCGCAGGCGTTGGAGGGGGTGCCCGGCTCGACGGGCGGCGACCAGAACATTCTGATCATGGGCCTGGACAGCCGGCTCGACGAGCATGGCCAGCCGCTGCCGCAGGAGATGTACGACGCGCTTCACGCCGGGGACGAAACGGCGGGCGGCCACAACGCGAACGTGCTGATGGTCGTGCACATCCCCAGCGGAACCGGCCCGATCACGGCGATCTCGATTCCCCGCGACGACTACGTCGATCTGGCGGGCTGCCCCGGGTGCAAGGGCAAGATCAAGCAGGCCTACGGCCTGGCCTACCAGCGGGTGATGGATTCGATCGAGGGCGAGTCCGACGCCGACTCCGACACCGCAGACCCGGCGGCGAACGAGCAGAAGGCGCGCGAGGCCGGGCGCAAGGCGCAGATCAACACGGTCCGCAACCTGCTGGGCATCCCGATCGACCACTTCATCGAGGTCACGCTGGTGGCGTTCTTCCAGATCGCCACCGTGGTCCAGCCGATCACCGTATGTCTGAACGACGAAACCTACGACAGCTTCTCGGGCGCCGACTTCCACAAGGGCGTCCAGCAGATCGACGCCGCCCAGGCGATGGCGTTCGTGCGGCAACGCCGCGACGTGAACGACGAGATGTTCACCGACCTCGACCGCACCCGGCGACAGCAGGCGTTCATCGTCTCCCTGCTGTCGGCGCTGCGCCACAACGGATCGCTGTCGAGTCCCAGCGACCTGCACAAGCTGCTCGACGTCGCGCGGCAGAACATCGCGGTGGACGCCGGGTTGGACCTGTCCGGCTTCATCCAGCAGGCCTCCGCGTTCACCGACCGCGGCGTGTCGCTGTACACCCTGCCCATCACATCGTTCAGCCAGGACTCCGCCGGCGAGGACGTCAACACCATCGACGTGCCGATGATCCGGTCGATCGTGGGCGACCTCGTCGGCGGCGATTCGCCGCAGACGCGGTCGGCGAGCACGACGACCGCGCCGTCGTCCGCCCAGAACGAGCCGCTCGCCGGGGCGACGGGCGTCGTCCTCAATGTCGTCAACGCGTCGGAATTCGCGGGGGTCGGGACGCAGGTGCTGGAGACGTTCAGCGGCCGAGGCTTCACCGCGGGAGAAGCGACCACCGCGGAGTCCATCGTCGACAAGAGCACGGTCACCTACGGGCCGGGCGCCCAGGCCGCCGGTGAGGCGCTGGCGCGGCAACTCAACCTCACCGCGACCCCGTCGGCCGGGCTGGCACGCGACACGGTGCAAGTGACGGTGGGGATGGACTTCCCTTCCACCGATTACCTGATAGACACGGAAACGAGCGCAACCACGTCGACCACGACAACACCGACCACACCGGTCGCCACGGTGTCGGCCACCGCGACCGGAACGGAAACTCCCGCACCCACCGACCTGACCCGCATGACCACCGACCAGGCGCCGTGTGTGAAGTGACCGGCTGCCGGCAACCGAAGGGGGAGCTGAACACATGACCTACGATCCGCGGTATCAGCCGCGCCAGCGGTATCCGGATCCGCGTGGTTACCAGCAGCCCTACGACTGGCTAACCGTGCCGCAGTACCAACGCCCGCCGCTGCCTCCCCAGAACGCGCCGAAGCGCTCCCGGGCCGGGCTGCTGTTCGCGGGTGCGGTTGTGGTGTCGGTGATTTCGGCCGCGGTCGGAGGCGCAACCGCTTTGACAGTCTCGTCTCCGCACTCCCGTACCAGCACCATGACGATCGCCAACAACGGCGCGCCCCCGCCGGCCAGGGTGCAGCCGGGCTCGGTGGAGGACGTCGCCGCCAAGGTGGTCCCCAGCGTGGTGAAGCTGGAGACCAAACTCGGCCGCGCCAGCGGTGAAGGCTCGGGCATCATCCTGTCGTCCGACGGGCTGATCCTGACGAACAACCACGTGGTGTCGGTTCCGGGCGCCGGAGCAGAACGGCCGGGGCGACGGCGGAGACCACCGCGACGTTCAACGGCGGCCGCACCGCGTCGTTCACGATCGTCGGCGCCGATCCGATGAGTGACATCGCGGTCGTGCGCGCGAAGGACATTTCCGGGCTGACCACGATCACCATCGGCTCGTCGGCCGACCTTCGTGTCGGACAAAGCGTGGTGGCGGTCGGGTCGCCGCTCGGACTGGAAAGCACGGTCACTGCCGGCATCATCAGCGCGCTGAACCGGCCGGTCTCGACCGTGGGCGACGCCGACAACCAGAACACCGTGCTGGACGCCATCCAGACCGATGCCGCCATCAACCCCGGCAACTCGGGCGGCGCTTTGGTGAACATGAACGGCGAGCTGATCGGCGTGAACTCGGCGATCGCGACGCTGGGCGACAGCGCGGGACCGGACGCCGAGGCGGGATCGATCGGTCTCGGGTTCGCGATCCCGGTCGACCAGGCCAAGCGGATCGCCGACCAGCTGATCGCCACCGGCAAGGCGTCGCATGCGTCGCTGGGGGTGCGGGTGACCAGCGACGCGAGCACGCACGGCGCGCGAGTCGTCGAAGTCGTGGGCAGCGGTCCGGCAGCGTCGGCGGGTCTGCCCACCGGCGCGGTCGTCACCAAGCTCGACGACCGAGTGATCAACGGCGCCGACGCGTTGGTGGCGGCGGTTCGTTCGCGGGCGCCGGGAGACACGATCACGCTCACCTACACCGACCCGTCGGGGGCAACCAAGACGGTCAGGGTCAAGCTGGGGACGGCGGCGCCGTGACCGAAAGGCGTGGAATCTCGACGCGTCCGACGGGCAGCTGCTCGTCAGGACGGGCGTGACAGGCCGCGCCGCGCGGATGGGCCACCGGTTGACCATCGCGATGAACGCGTGGCGCGCCACGGTGACCTGGGCCGGCGACGACCCCTCAACAGTGGACCTCGAGGTCGACGTCGACTCGCTGGAGGTTCTTCGCGGCGAGGGTGGCGTCACGCCGATGTCCGGGCCGGAGAAGGCGGTTGCCCGATCCAACGCGCTGAAATCACTTGACGCCAAACGGTTTCCGTCGATCAGCTTCCGAGCCGACGACGTGCGCGAAGACTGCCGACGGCTACCGCCTCACCGGAACGCTGGAGATTCACGGCAAGTCCCAGCCACAGACGGTGGACCTGCGGGTGGAGGACTGGGCGACTCATGGCGGATGTCGACCGAGGTCCCTGTTCGCCAGTCGGACTTCGGGGTCAAACCCTATTCGCTGTTCCTGGGCTCGATGAAGGTCGCCGACGAGGTGACGGTCGTGTTCACCGCCACCCGCACCAAAGGGGACTGAGCGCGCTTTCGCCATTGTGCGGAAGGTTTTGCCCGTCTTACCGTGGGTAATAGAAGCGAACACGCCGGAAGGGGGCAAGCACATGAAGGGCGCGTTCACGAAAGCGGTCGGCTGGGTGCGTGCCGACTATCCGCGCGAGGCACCCGGTGGCCACGTCGCTCTCGTCGCTCTGTGCTTTAAGCGTCCGCTGGAGCCGTCCCGCCGCTGAGCCACTGAATTAGCGCGCCGACGACCATGGCGCAGAATTCGGCGCAACCGCTCGCATAGCATCGCGATTTATGGCGAAAGACTTCCGCTTCGGCGTCGGGTTGTTGCCGAAGGACTCCCGGTCGGCGTGGCAGGAGACCGCCCGGCGCGCCGAAGGCCTCGGCTACGACATCCTGCAGGTCCCCGACCATCTCGGCGCCCCCGCGCCGTTCCCCGCGCTGGTGTCGGCGGCGGAGGTGACGACGATCGGGCTCGGCACGTTCGTGCTCAACGCGGGGTTTTACAAGCCCGCGCTGCTGGCCCGTGACGTCGCCGCGGTCGACATGCTCAGCGACGGCCGGTTCGAACTGGGACTGGGCACGGGCTACGTCCGCGAAGAGTTCGAGGCCGCCGAGCTGCCGTTCCCCAGCGCCGGGCGCCGCGTCGACTACCTCTCGCACATGACCGCCTACATGCAGGAGCACGTCCCCAGCGTGCCGATCCTCATCGCCGGTGCCGGGGACCGCGTGCTGACGATCGCGGCCTATCACGCGCAGATCGTCGGCATCGCCGGCGGCCGGCCGGGCGGCATGGCGACCGACCCGCTGGGCGAACGGGTCGAATTCGTCCGCGGTGTGGCCGGCGACCGCTTCGACGACATCGAGCTGAACCTGGCCGTCATCGCAGTCCCCCGCGACTCCAGCGGCGAGCCGAACCTGCGGCTGGCGCGCCGCTACGCACCGGACCTGTCCGACGAGGAACTGCTGAAGCTGCCCGGAGTGCTGTCAGGGACGCCACGCGACATCGCCGACACGCTGCGGCGCTACCGCGACACCTACTCGCTGACCTACTTCACGGTGCAGGAGCACCACGCAGAGAGCTTCTCGAAGGTGATCGCGGAGCTGCGCTAGGCTGCTGGCACCCGTCCGCCCTCGTAGCTCAGGGGATAGAGCACGGCTCTCCTAAAGCCGGTGTCGCAGGTTCGAATCCTGCCGAGGGCACTTTATGCCCGTCAGCCTTCTACCGCCGTCTCCACCACCCGTTGCGCGATGTCCACGAGCTTGGTGTTGCTGGTCTGCGACAGCTCGCGCAGCATGTTGAACGCCCGCACGGCGTCGACCTTGTAGCGCTCCATGATGATGCCCTTCGCCTGACCGATCAGGTCTCGGCTGGTGAGCGCCGACTCCAGTTGCTCGCCGCGCCGGCTGGCCAGGATCGCTGCCGCGGCGTGCGCGGCCAGCACCGAGCCGATCGCTTCGGAGTTGGCGTCGAACACGTTCGGCTCGAACGCGAACAGGTTCAGCGCGCCGGCGGTGTCCGTGCTCGTGTACAGCTTGAACGACAGACCGCTGCGGATCCCGATCTCGACAGCAGCGTGCGAGTAGCGCGGCCACCGCTGTTCCTTCGTGAAGTCGTCACTGCGGACTATCAGCTC
This sequence comes from uncultured Actinomycetota bacterium, assembly GCA_963775205.1. Classification (GTDB taxonomy): domain Bacteria; phylum Actinomycetota; class Actinomycetes; order Mycobacteriales; family Mycobacteriaceae; genus Mycobacterium. Next base: position 162,826 of record CAVZHV010000009.1, read on the forward strand.
GTCGACGGCGGCTCGCACACACGGGCCTTCCCCGAACTCCTGCTGCAGCGCGTCCAATTTTCCCGGTAGATCCGAGGTCGGCCCGTGCGTCTCGAACCGGCCGCCCGCGGTGATCAGCAGGACGCCGGCGGCGTCCACGCCGGCAATGATCTCCATCGCTGTCGCCGTGACACCGGCCAACACGTCGTCGACGCTGCTCGGCGTGGCGACTTCACGGGCCAGCTCGGCCATTCGCCTGGCGAGGTCGTCGTCCATTGGGCGGAATTTTACGCATGCGTATCTGTGCCCACCGCGGCCGCTGGAATGCGCCCAAGGTGGTTTCAAGACCTGTTACCCGCGCGGTACTCCATACGCCATACTCGTCGGCGTGGGGATGAACGGGGAGCTTATGAACACGTCTGTACTCGCTGCGTCATCCGAGGGCGGCGGTGCCGCCCTCGACCAGGTGATCGGATTGAGCGTCGCGGCGGCGGTGGTTTTCGCCGTGCTGCTGTGGATCGGCTACATGCATCGCAACCGCAAGATCACCTGGCTCAACCGCGTTGCCGAGGCGTTCGCCCGCCGGTTCAAACGGCCACCATGGGTGGCGCTGCCCGTCGCGATGTTCATCGCGACGATCATCTGTGCACTGTTCGGCTTCATCTGGGACGTCAGCTGGCACATCGGCAACGGCCGCGACGAAGGCCCGCTGGCCAACCCCGCGCACTACTTCATCTTGCTGGGCCTGTTCGGCATGTTCGTCTCCGGCCTGGTCGCGGTGGTACTCCCGTACGAGAAGCCCGGACCGTCAGCGGTACGGATCACCCGCAACTGGTATGCACCTGTCGGCGGAATCCTGATGACAGCGTGCGGCATGTACGCGCTCCTGGGCTTCCCGCTCGACGACGTGTGGCACCGGATCTTCGGCCAGGACGTCACGCTCTGGGGCCCTACGCACCTGATGATGATCGGCGGTGCCGGGTTCGCGACGCTCACCGCGCTGTTCCTGGAGCACGAAGGGCGCCAAGCGACTCCGGATGGCGAGCAGTCCGACGGCATCGGTCTGAAATTCGTGCAGTACCTGGGATTCGCGGGTGTGGTCATCGGCATGTCCGTCTACCAGATCGAGTTCGACTTCGGTGTGCCGCAGTTCCGGTTGGTGTTCCAGCCGATGCTTATCGCGGCCGCGGCGACGTTCGCGTTGGTCGCTGCGCGGATGATGCTGGGACGCGGCGCGGCCATCGCTGCGGCTCTGGTGGCGATCGGGCTGCGCGGGGCCGTGGCACTGATCGTAGGTCCCGTGCTCGGCGCCCCGATCAACTGGTTCCCGCTGTACCTCGGGCCTGCACTGATCATCGAACTTCTCGCGTTGACCCCGTTGATCAAGCGGCCCCTGGTGTTCGGCGGCGTCAGCGGCGTCGGTGTCGCCACGATCGGTCTGTGGCTGGAGTCGCTGTGGGTCGGTGCCGTCTACCACTACGGCTGGCCCATGAGCATGTGGCCCGAAGCACTGGCGATGGCAGTCCCGGTTGCTCTGCTCGTCGGCTTGTGCGGCGCGATGGTCGGCATGGTCTTCACGGGTCAGCGGCTGCCGACACGAGCAATCGGCATCGGCATCGTCGCCGCGACTGTGCTCGTCATCGGCGCGGCGACCGCCAACGGTCTGCAGTACCAGGTGCCAAAGGACGCCGTCGCAGCGATCAAGTTGACCGAGGTGTCAAACGTCGACGGCCGCAAGATGGTTCAGGCCGATGTGCGGATCAACCCACCCGACTTGGTGAGCGCGAACCCGGAGTGGGTGTCGATTCTGTCGTGGCAAGGCGGCACGGCCAATGACCGCGGTCTTGTCGTCGACAATCTGCAGCGAATCGGACCGGGCCATTACCGCTCCACCGAGCCGATACCGGTCTGGGGATCCTGGAAGACGCTGCTGCGGGTGCAGGACGGCAAGACGATGGCCGGCGTGCCGATCTTCCTGGCCGCCGACCCGGGCATCAACAAGCCGGCCGAGGGCGTCGCTGCCCGACGGATCGACGCGAAAGAGATCTTCGGTGCACCCCATTTACAGGCGGAGATCACCATCCTGCAGCGGGAACGCACGCCCGACACACCCGCCTCGTTGTGGTTCGCCGGCTGCCTGATTGTGCTGGCCTGCACGTTGATCGTGGTCGCCGGCCTGACATGGGGGGCCGGCCGGATCAACAACAGCGAATTCGAAACGGGCGCTGAGGTGGAAGACCGACCCAAAGCGCAGGCGTGAGCATGGCGCACGTCGAAATCCTGGCGCATCACAGCCTGCTGCTCGCCATTCCCGCGTTCGTGCCGGCGATCGCCGTCGTCGGTGTGATCATCTGGGTTGCGATGCGGGACAGGCGAACTCCCGACGACACCGCGGAAAGGAACAAGAACCCGGAATGACGACACGAGCGCTCGCCCCGCTGATGGTCATCCTCGTTTTCGTAGCCGGCTGCGGAGGTTCCAAGAGCAGTGAACCGAGTTCGTCAGCGCCCCAGCAACAGTCGCAGCAGCAGTCCGCACCGGGTCTCGTCGTCGACGTCGCCATCACCGGCGGCAACGTAACCCCGACGAACGGCTCGTTCAAAGCGAAGATCCGGGAGCCGATCCTGCTGCGGGTGAACAGCGACGTGGCCGACGAGCTCCACGTGCACTCGGTGCCCGACCACACGTTCCCGGTCGAGGCCAAGCCGGGTCAGACGTTCCAGTTCACGGTCGACGTTCCCGGCCAGGTCGAAATCGAGTTGCACAAGCTGGACCGCACGGTCGCCACCATTCAAGTCACGCAGTGACTTTCGTTGCACACGGTATCGGCGGCTCCACCGACCTGCCGGTCCCGCTGAGCTATGCCCTCGTCGGCGCCGCCTGGGCGCTGACGTTTACGTTCGCGATCGTCGCGCTGGCGTGGCGCAAGCCGCGGTTCGACCCCGACAAACCCGGCCGCCCGCTGCCCCTTTGGGTCACCCGCTTCGTCGACGCTCCCCTGGTCCGCTGGCTGGTGGCAGTCCTCGGGCTGGCGTTCACGGTCTGGGTGCTGATAGCCGGGATGTTCGGTCCGCAGAACAGCGCGAACGCGCTGCCCGGTGTGTTCTACGTGCTGCTGTGGGTCGGCCTCGTCGCGGTGTCGCTGGCCGTGGGGCCGGTGTGGCGGGTCGTCTCACCGATGCGCACTCTCTATCGGATGGCTCTGAGCCCCTTACATTTTCGTCGCTTGCGCTATCCGGCTGCGCTGGGATATTTCCCGGCGGCATTCGGGTTGTTCGCGTTCGTGTGGCTCGAACTCGCCAGCCCCGATCCCGGCTCGCTCACCGCAATCAAGGTCTGGCTGCTGGTGTACGCGGTGGCGATGGCTCTCGGCGCCGCCGTGTGGGGCGAGCGATGGTTCGCCAGAGCCGACCCGTTCGAGGTGTACAGCGTTGTGGTGTCACGGTTGTCGCCGTTCCGCCGCGATCGGGACACGCGGCGTGTCGTCGTCGGTAATCCGTTCGACCACCTGCCGTCGCTGCCCGTGCGTCCCGGAGTAGTCGTCGTGCTGGCGGTGCTGCTGGGATCGACGGCGTTCGACAGCTTCTCGGCGGCACCGGGGTGGCGGGGTTTCGTCGACGACCTCTCGGGCGGGTCATCGCTGACGGCCACCGTGGTGCGGACGTGCGGGCTTGTGGTGTTCGCATCGGTTGTCGCCGTGACGTTTTCGTTGGCGGCATGCGCCACAGGTGGGGTGGACCGCCGCCAGCGCCTGGCACTGCCCGGCCAGATGGCCCATTCGCTCATCCCGATCGTGGTCGGCTACATCTTCGCCCACTATCTGACGTATCTAGTCGAGCGCGGCCAGGAGACGATGGTGCGCCTCGGCGACCCGCTGGGCCGCGGCTGGAATCTCTTCGGCCTCAGCCACGCCGAGGTGTCGTACTTCCTGTCATCGCACCCGTCGGTGTTGGCGACGATCAAGGTGACCTGCGTGGTGGCCGGACACATCACCGCGGTGATCGCCGCGCACGACAAGGCCCTGCGGCTTCTGCCCAAAGGCCACCAACTGACGGGCCAATTGGCGATGATGCTGGTCATGGTCGGCTACACCTTCACCGGTCTGTACCTGTTGTTCGGTGGATGAGCCGTGATCGACGTCCTTGTCTGGGCGCTCGCTGCGGTGGCCGTCGCCGAGGCGGCCGGACTCGTGGCGCTGTGGGTGCTGCTTACCCGGGCACGCGGTGAAGCCGACGAGCTGAGAGCCCGCGTCGACACCCGCCAGCAGCTGATCACCGGTGGCCGCGAGGCCGTCAAAACCGTCTGGCAGACAGCGAATCTGATCCGTCAAGAAGGATTCGGTGCGGCGGTGCGTACCTCGATCGAGGAACTCGCCGACTGGGCCGAAGTGGAACGGCCTGACCTCGCCCGGCTGACTCCCGGCGGCAAGGTCGCCATCCTGTTCTCCGACATCGAGGACTCGACCGCGCTGAACGAGAGCATGGGAGACAGAGCGTGGGTGCGGCTTCTCGTCCGGCACGACAAGCTCGTCCGCAAGTGCGTCGACGAGCACTCCGGCCACGTCGTCAAGAGCCAAGGCGACGGGTTCATGGTGGCTTTCGCGCACCCGGGCGAGGCGGTCGCGTGCAGCATCGCCATCCAGCACGCCCTGGCCCGTGACGCAAAGCGCCCGTCCGCCAAGAAGATCCGCGTGCGGATCGGCATCCACATGGGCAAGTCGGTGCGGCGTGGCGACGACTTGTTCGGCCGCAACGTCGCGATGGCCGCGCGGGTCGCCGCCGAGGCCGACGGCGGCGAGGTGCTGATCAGCGAACCGGTGCGTGACGCGGTCGCCGACGAAGTGGAACTAGGTGAACCGCGGGAAGCCGAGCTCAAGGGGTTTCGCGGCACGCACCGGCTCTATCCGGTGGACCTGGCGGCCTAGTCGTCCTGCGCCGAAATAGCAGCCAGCGTCGTGGATCGAGCGAAATGACGACTTGGAATGCTATTTCGGCGCAAGCCCTGGCGACCAGGCCGACACCAGCGCCCACAGAGAACAGATCGCGGCGACGGCCGTCGCGGCCGCGCCGATGTACAACCCGTACGCCGCGTCGACCGGCGGATGGATCTTCTGCTGGTAGTACACGACCGTCAGTCCGCCGATCGACAGCGAAAGCACCAGTGCCGCAACGGCGGACACTCGGGCCGACAAGCCGCGCGCGGTCATCGCACCGGCGACGATGAGGCCAGACGCCAGCAGCACGATCAGTTGCCCGGCATCGAACTTGGCGGGCGGACGGAAATACCCGATCACCCAGCCGCCGATCGCGCTGGAATGCCCACCGCCGTCGGCGCTCGTCGCCCGCCATGGCAGCCACCCGCTGATCGCGATCACCGCCGCGAACAGCACCACCAGCCAACCGGGACGCAGCCGGACCATGGTTGGCACCCTAGCGCGCCGGGGCGGCATTACTGTGAACCTCCATGACGGACATTCCGGACTGGGCCAAACGGCTCGACATGTCGCCTCACCCCGAGGGCGGCTGGTTTCGCGAAACCTGGCGCAGCCAGCTGACGATCGCCCAGTCGGCTCTTCCGCCGGACTACAGCGGCTCACGCAACGCCGGTACCGCGATTCTGTTCCTGTTGACGCCCGGCCAGCAGTCGGCTTGGCACACGGTCCGCAGCGCCGAACTGTGGCTGTTCCACCGGGGCAGTCCGCTACTGATCGAGATCGGCCCTGAACAGTCAAGTGCCACAACCCATCTCCTCGGCCCCGACTTCCACGCGGGAGAGCAACCCCAGATCGTGGTACCGCCCGGACACTGGCAGCGCGCCCGCCCCCGCGACGACGAGCCGAGCCTGGTGAGCTGTGTGGTGGTGCCGGGCTTCGACTTCGCCGACTTCGCGCTGGCCGCGGAGTAGCGTTTCGGAGAATGCGGGGCCATACCATCGTCTGTGGCGACGACGCCTTGGCGATGCGGATCGTCGAGGAACTCAACAACGCCGGCACCTCCGTCGTGATGCTGAGCTCTGCCGCCGAACTCGCCGAGGCGGGCGTCGCGCACGCGACCGCGATCATCTGCGTGGCCCACGACGATGCGACGAACCTCGAAATCGCCCTGCTGGCACGTCAAGCCAATCCGAACGTGCGCGTGGTGGCGCGCCTCGTCAACACCGTGTTGCGCGATGCGGTCGCGACGGGCAACGGCCCCGGAGCGATCCTCGACGTCGCCGACCTCGCCGCGTCGTCCGTCGTCGAAGCCTGCCTGTCGCGCACCACGCACTCGATCACGATCGCCGGCCGTCGAGTTCGTCGTCTCCGGCACAGAGGCCCCGCGGGATGCCACGCTGCGCGAACTGTTCGGCGACCTCGCGCCGGTTGCGGTAATCAGGGGCGAGTCCACGTCGTCGCCCGGCGAGGTGGTGGCATGCCCTGGGCGGGACCTGCGGGTTCAGGCCGGAGACTGGACCGCCATGCTCGGCACCGCCGACGAACTCGCCTCTCAGGGCATCAGAGCAAGCCAGCACATGACGCGCCGGCAACATCGGCGCACGCGGCTCGTCCGGATGCTCGACGGGCTGCGGATGATCCGCGAGGACGTCAACCCGCTGTTCTACCGGCTGTTGGGGGTCACGCTGGCCCTGCTCGTCGGGTCGACGGTCATGCTGCGATTCACCTATCAGTACCCCGGCATGACCTGGGTGGATTCGCTGTACTTCTCCACCGAGACAATCGCCACCGTCGGCTACGGCGACTTCAACTTCATCGAGCAGCCGACCTGGCTGAGGTTGTGGGGCGTGGTGATGATGTTCGCCGGCGTCACGACGGTGGCGATCCTGGTGGCGTTCATCGCCGATCTGCTGCTGACGCGCCGGTTCGCGCAGTCCGCCGGCCGCCGCCGGGTCCGCCACCTGCGCCGCCACGTGATCGTCGTGGGGCTGGGCTCGTTCGGCATCCGCGTCGTGAGCGACCTCAAGGCTGACGGCTACGAAGTTGCAGTGATCGAGTGCAACGACGACAACAGGTACCTGTCCGCTGCCGCCGCGCTCGACGTCCCCGTCGTCTTCGGTGACGCGACCTTGCGTCAGACGCTGGAGGCGGCCCGCGTCTCGGAGGCCCGCGCCGTGGCGGTGCTCACCCAGGACGACATGGTGAACGTCGAAATCGGCATCGTGCTCAAGGAGATTCTCGGACCCCGATGGAAGCGCCGCGGCAACCGGCCGGGCGTGCCGGTGGTGCTGCGGATCTACGACCGGGTGCTCGGCGCCGCCGTAGCGCACAGGTTCGGGTTCAGCAACGTGCGGTCGACGGTCGAACTGGCCACGCCGTGGTTCATCGGCGCGGCGATGGGACTGCAGGTGCTCGGCACGTTCTCGGTCGGTCAGCGCTCGTTCATGGTGGGCGGCGTGCGGGTGGAGCGCGGCAGCGAACTCGACGGACTTCGCATGCTCGAGATGTCCACCCGCACCCGCGTGATCGCGATCGCCCGCGGCGACGGCGAGTTCACGCTGCACCCGCGCCGCGACACCCGACTCAACGCCGGCGACACGGCCTATCTGGTCGGCCCGTACCGGGAACTGCTGGCCACCCTGCGCAAGGGCCAGTTCGGGATCAGCGCAGCGAAGACAGGTTGAACGCCGCGCCGGTGGGATCGGCGGCGCTGGCCAGCCGGCCATAGGGTGTGTCCTCGGCCGGGCGCAGCACGCTGCCGCCGTGGTCGGTGATCACCTGCAACGTCTTGTCGACGTCGTCGGCGCCGAAGAACGTCGTCCAGTGCGAAGGGATATCGCCCAAGAACGCACTGCCGTCCATCACACCCAGGGTGTCGTTGCCGTCGAAAACCGCTGTGATGTAGCGGAATTCGTCGGTATCGGACTCGACGCGGGTCTGCCAGCCGAACACCGCACGGTAGAAGTCGACGGCCTTGGCGAATTCTCGGGTGGTCAGTTGATGCCAGACCGGCGAGCCGGCCTCGCCCTGCACCTCGAAGCCGTAGTGGCCAGTCGGCTGCCACAGTCCGAAAGCCGCACCCGACGGGTCGGTGCCCATCGCCATCCAGCCCTTCTCCGTCACCTCCATCGGTTCCAGACAACCGGACCCGCCTGCGGCTTTCAGGGCTTCGACCGTCTCGTGGATGTCGGCGGTGTGGAAGTAGATGTTCCACGCGTCCGGGGCGTTCCACTCGGGTTGGTTCTGCATCAGCCCGGCGACTGGCTTGCCCTCTTTGGCGGCGTTGACGTAGCCGCCGTAGTCGGGGCCGGACGACTCGAACGTCCAGCCGAAGACCGCGGCGTAGAACTCCTGGGCGCGGTCGACGTCCGATGACGACAGGTCGATCCAGATGGGCGCGCCGGGGGGAATGGTCATGGTGAGTCTCCTTTCAGCTCGCCGGTATTGACCCGTGGCGCGAGCGAAACTCATCGCCCGATTTCGCGCGAACGTGCGCGTCATGCCAGGGACACGCGGATGCAGGTGGCATTCTGCGCACGCTCGCGGCAGTTAGGCGAGGCCCAGCACCCGCATCGCGTTGTCCTTGAAGACCAGCGGAAGCACCTCGGGATCCATGTCGAGCGTCTCGAAGTCGCGGCGCCAGCGGTCGACCTCAATGAACGGGAAGTCTGTGCCGAACAGCACTTTGTGCTTGAGCTGGCGACCGGCGGCATGCACCAACTGCGGCGGGAAGTATTTCGGCGACCAGCCGCTCAGGTCGATGTAGACGTTCGCCTTGTGCGTGGCGATCGCGATCTGCGCGTCCACCCACGGCACCGCGGGATGGGCCATCACGATCGTCAGCTCGGGAAGGTCGGCGGCCACGTCGTCGAGCAGCATCGGGTCGGAGTGACGCATTTTGATGCCGTAGCCGCCGGGCAGCCCGGACCCGAGACCCGTCTGGCCGGTGTGGAACAGCGCCGGCACCCCGGCTTCGGCGATCGCTTCGTAGATCGGGTAGAACCGCCGGTCGTTGGGGTCGAATGCCTGCGCGCTCGGGTGGAACTTGAAGCCCTTCACGCCGAACTCGTGCACCAGGCTGTGAACTCTTCGGACTGCTCGCTGACCCTTCCACGGGTCGACGCTGCCGAACGGAATCAGGATGTCGTTGTTGCGTGCGGCGCCCTCGACCATGTCCTCGACGGAGTTGGGCGGGTGGCCGGAGGCCGACTCGGCGTCGATGGTGAAAACCACTGCCGCGATGTTGCGCTCGCGATAGTGCTCGGCCAGTGCGTCGACGGTGGTAGCGCTTTCCGGGCCGAGCTTGAAGTACTTCTCGGTGGCGGCCGCCAGTGTGTCGTCGGTGGCCCGGTGCCCGTGGCTGTCGACCTCGACGTGCGTATGGATGTCGATGGCGTCGACGCCCGCGAAATCAATCCCGTACTCGTACATATGGACGCGCCTCTCCTTTCGCCGAGCAGACGCAGAATCGCATTACCAAGTGGCGATTTGTGCGATTTCGCGTCTGCTCGCGCTAGCCAGCCGACGCGAAGACGGCCTTGAAGTTGTTCAGCGACTCACGGATGTCTCCCTTGAGCGCCCCGGCAACCACCATCCCGATCGGGCCGAACAACGCGGGGCCGCCCAAATGCACGTCAAACGTCACCACAGAGCCGACGCTGCTGGGCGTGACCTTGCCGATCAGCTTCACCTTGACCCCGCCCCTGCCGTCACCGTTCAGCGTCATCGCCTGCGGCGGCTTGAAGTGCACGATCGTCCACTTGATCCGGTTGGGCATGCCCTTCACTTCGATGATCGACTCGACGATGGTGCCTTTGTCCAGCGTCTCGGGCAGCTTGCTGCGCCACACCCGGTGGATGGTCAGCCACTCCTTGTAGCGGGCAAGGTCAGAGGCGCAGTCCCACGCGTGCTCGGGCGGCAGCGGGACGTCGACGGAAACGGATAGCTTGGCCATACGTCTTAGGGGTTTCCACCCTCTCGAGGTTTGTCGACGGCCTTCTTGGCGGCTTCTTGCACCTTGTCGACCTTGTCCTTGTACTTGCCCTGCGTCTTGGCGTCGACGATGTCGGCCGCCTTGTCGATCGCGGTGTCCACCTTGTCGGCATTCTTGGCCAGCAGGTCTTTGGCCTTATCGAGGAAACCCATGCGCCCATTCTGGTCGAGCGCGACTCATCTCCACAACCGGCGCCGGTCGCCGAGGAGCCTGCCCTGCACCCACCAAGACACCTCGATGGCGGCCGCCGCCAGCAGGCCGATCGTCAGCGCCGTCGTGGTGAGCGCGACGTTCGACGGGTCGATCATGAACTTCTCCCGGGCCAGCGGAACCGAGAAGATCACCACGTATGCCAAACCTGATCCGGCCACCAGCAGCACCCGCCACCAGCTGTACGGCCGCGCCACCACAGCCAGCACCCACACGCCCGACATCAGCAGCGTGATCAGTGCCGCGGTGGACGCCTGCGTCTTCTGCACCTCGCTGGCGTCATGCCCTTCGTACGCCAGCAGGTAACACACGAACGTCGCGGTGCCGACGATCAGTCCCGACGGCAGCGCAGCGGTCATGACCCGACGCACGAAGTGCGGCTGGGCCCGCTCGTTGTTCGGCGCCAGCGACAGGATGAATGCCGGAATTCCGATCGTGAACCATGCCGTGATCGTCACGTGGATGGGCTGGAACGGATACAGCAGTGGATCGGTGTGGAAGATCTTCGATCCCACGCCCCCGATGCCCACCAGCACCGCCAGCAACACCGAATACACCGTCTTGGTCAGAAACAGGTTGGAGACCCGCTCGATGTTGCCGATCACCCGGCGACCTTCGGCCACGACGTGCGGCAAGGTCGCAAACCTGTTGTCCAGCAACACGATCTGCGCGACCGCCCGGGAGGCGGAACTGCCCGCACCCATGGCGACGCCGATGTCGGCATCCTTGAGCGCCAGCACGTCGTTGACACCGTCGCCGGTCATCGCGACCGTGTGGGCGCGAGACTGCAATGCGTGCACCATCGCCCGCTTCTGGTCCGGGCGCACCCGGCCGAAGGTGGCGTAGCGGTCCATGGTGTCGGCGAGGTCGGCCAGGTCATCGGGCAACTGGCGGGCATCGAGCGTCTTGCCTTCCAGACCCAGCGAGGAGGCCACCGCACCGACAGACACGGCATTGTCCCCGGAGATGACCTTGATCGAAACATCCTGCGACGCAAAGTAATCCAATGTGTCATGGGCGTCAGGCCGGATCCGCTGCTCGAGGATCACCAGCGCGGCCGGCGTGATCCGGCCCGGCGCGTCAGGGTGGTCGACGGGCAGATCGCTGGATCCCAGCAACAGCACCCGAAGTCCTTGGGCCCCAATCTGTTCGGCTTGTTCGGCGATGAGTGACGACGGGTCCAGCAGCACGTCGGGTGCACCGATCACCCAGTTGCCGTGGTCGCGGTAGGACACACCACTCCACTTGGTGGCCGACTTGAATGGTGCGATCGCGGTGGCCGTCCATCCGGGCGGATTGTCATAGGCCTCGGCGATGGCAGCCATGCTGGCGTTAGGCCGGCTGTCGTTGGCGGCCAGCGACGCCAGCACGTTGCCCACGGTGTCTTTTTGGCGGGCTTCGCTGAGCGGCTTGGTTTCGGCTACCCGCATCCCGTTCTCGGTCAGCGTTCCGGTCTTGTCGGCGCACACCACGTCGACACGCGCCAGCCCCTCGATCGCCGGCAGTTCCTGCACCAGGCACTGCCGGCGGCCCAGCCGAATCACGCCGACCGCGAACGCGATCGACGTCAGCAGCACCAGCCCTTCGGGCACCATCGGCACCAGCGCGCCGACCATCCGCAGCACCGATTCCCGCCAGCCCGCACCGGTGGTGAACAGCTGGGTGTAGATGATCAGCAGCCCGGCGGGGATTAGTAGGTAGGTGATGAACCGCAGGATCGTGTTGATGCCGCTGCGCAGTTCGGATTTGACGAGCGTGAACTTGCTCGCCTCCTCCGCGAGCTTGGCTGCGTAGGCTTCCCGGCCGACCCGGGTGGCGCGGTATGCGCCGCTGCCGGCGACGACGAAGCTGCCCGACATCACCGCGTCACCGGCGTCCTTGGCAACCGGGTCGGCCTCGCCGGTCAGCAGCGACTCGTCGACTTCCAAGTTGGCTTCCTCGACCACGACACCGTCGACGACGATCTGGTCGCCCGGCCCCAGTTCGATGATGTCGTCGAGGACGACCTCGCTGGGCAGCAGTTCACGGGTTCCGCCTTCACGGCGCACCAGCGGCTTTGCCTGTCCGACGATCGCGAGCTTGTCCAGTGTCTGCTTGGCGCGGATTTCCTGGATGACCCCGATGCCGCTGTTGGCGATGATCAGCAGGCCGAACAGGCCATTGATCAAGGAGCCGGTGGCCAGAACGATGATGAACAGCACCCCGAGGATCGCGTTGATCCGGGTGAAGACGTTGGCGCGGACGATCTCCGATACGGTGCGCGCCGCGCGGGTCGGAACGTCGTTGGTCTTGCCCTCGGCGACCCGTTGTGCGACTTCGGCGTCGGTAAGGCCGGTCGCCGTCGACAGGTCAGGGGCCGTCATGCATCGCAGCGTAGCCACTCAGCGCGTGAAAGTGCCGAGCTCGTCGTCGTCGAAGTACTCCAGCCTCAGTGTGTTCCCGGCGAACGTTGCCTTTGAGATCGTGCCGGGCGGCGCGTTCTCGTTCCGCAGCGTGAACGTGAACGTGTCTCCGTCCCAATGCGACAACGTGAATATCGCCGCGCGGCCCGATCGATAACTGCAATGCGCCGTTGACCTCGGTCACTTTCGCCGGTCCCCAATAGGGATTGGCGTATTCGCCGACGTAGGTGTTCAGCGGCCGCGGCCGCGCCGCGCCGACCGGCGGCTGCTTGCCCACCAACGACCCCTCGGGCTTGTCCATCCCGTCGAAGACCTCCCTGTACAGCGCCGTCCAGTCTTCCCGAATCTCGCCGTACTGCACTAGATCCATGAACTGCGCGGCCACTGTTTCCGGGACACCGATCGGCGCAGCGTTCGTGAGCGCGATCAGCCCGACGTTCGCCGACGGCAACACCGCGAACGCAGTTGCAGCGCCCAGTTCGAAAGCGCCCGAATGGCTGTACTGGGTGCGGCCCGCCGAGGTCACCGACACGTTGAAGCCATAACCGTAGAACGACGCGCGAGCTTTCGGGTTCGCCGCCGGTACGGAGATCACCTGCGGAGTCACGGTGGGCAGCAACGCTTCCGGTGAGGCGATCCGGACACCGTGGTAGGTGCCATTGCCGAGCATCAGCGTCAGCCAGCGGGCCATGTCGTTGATCGACGAACTGACCCCGCCGGCCGGTGACTCCGCATCCGGATTACGGGTATAGAGCGGCTGGTACACGTCAGCCGCCTTGACGTGTCCCACCGCGCGGTTCTTGCGGCTCTCGTAGTCGGCGAACCGCGAACTCGTCGACGTCATGCCCAGTGGGCCGTACAGCACGTCCTGCGAGAGCACATCCCACGGCTTGCCCGCTGCGGCGGCAACGGCCTCGGCGGCGGCGGTGACGCCAAAGTTGGTGTACTCGTAGGTAATTCGGAACGGGGCCAGTGGCAGGTATTTCAGCCGTTCAAGCACCTGGCGGCGGTCATAGCCGAGGTCTTCGAGGAGGTCGCCGGCATGGTCCGGCAGGCCGGAGCGGTGCGAGTACAGGTCGGCGATGGTCGCGGCACGGGTCACGTAGGGGTCCGAGAACTCGAACCACGGCAGCTTCGCCGACAGCGGGGTGTCCCAGCTGACGACGTTTTTCGTCACTTCGTGAGCCACGACCGTCGCACCAACGGGTTTCGACAGCGACGCGAGCTGGAAAACCGTGTCGGCGTCGACCTTGGCACCGGTGCGCACATCGGTGACGCCAAACCCCTTGGCGTAAGCCACCTCTCCGTCATGGACGACGGCGACCGCCATCCCGGGAATCCCGGAGCTCTTCATCAGGTCGTCAACGAGCCCGTCGAGCTTGCCGATGGCATCGGCGACCCGCCCGGCCGGAATGTCGATGCCGGACATCTCGCTGGGCGAGGCGCTGGACGGGATGGGTGAGGGCTCGGAGGGCTCGCGCGAGCCGCAACCGACCAACGCGACCAACATCAACGCGATTACAGCTCGTGCGGCGCGGTGTATCACGCCAACGACGCTAGCCGCTCCTTAGAGCCGCCACCACTGTTCAAACGCGGCTGGTTCCGACGCGTCGACCCGCTCGCCGGGCCTGGGCACCGCGACGTCGACACCTGCTGCTTCGGCGGCGGCGAGAAGCCGTTCGACGGGCTCGACCCAAGGATGCGGCGCGAGTCGGAACGTGGCCCAGTGGATCGGCACGAGAAGACCCTTGTCCGCGCCCGAGAGGTCCAGATGCGCGCGGACGGCCTCCTCGGGATTCATGTGGATGTCGGGCCACAGCCTGTTGTAGGCGCCGACGGGCATCAGCGTGAGGTCGAACGGCCCGTGCTCTGAACCGATGTCGGCGAAGCTGCGGGTGTAGCCGGTGTCGCCGCCGAAGTAGGCGCGGTGCTGCGGGCCGGCGATCACCCACGACGCCCACAGCGTGGTGTTGCGGCTGACGAACCGGCCGGAGAAGTGCCGCGCCGGTGTGCACACCAGCCTCAGGTCGTCGACGAAACCGGCTTGCCCCCAGTCCAACTCGATGATTCGCCGCTCTGGAACCCCCCAGGTGCGCAGGTGTGCCCCGACGCCGAGCGGGACGACGAACGGTGCCCGCTGGCTACGCGCCAGCGACAACACCGTGTCGAGGTCCAGGTGGTCGTAGTGGTCGTGGCTGATCACCACCGCATCCACCGCCGGCAACGACTCCAGCGGGGCCGGCGCCGGATGCATCCGCTGCGGCCCCACCGTGTGCGAGGGCGAACACCGCTCGCTCCACACCGGGTCGGTGAGCACGCGGTAGCCGTCGATCTCCAGCAGGGCGGTGGAATGCCCGAACCAGGTGACGGCCAGCGGTGCCGGCGGCATACCGAGGCGCGCGGGCCGCACCACGGGTATCTCGCCGGAGGGCCGGCCGGCGCGGCCACCCAGCACCTCGCGCAGCAGGATCCGTTGCTCTTCACGGTTGACTTCCATCATCGACGTGGGGTCGATGTTGACGAACCTGCCGTCCCGGTAGTTCGGCGACGTGCCGGCTACCTCGCGGATAGCCAGCGGACTCGCGCCCAACGCCGCCGGGGCTCCGTGCAGCGCGCGCACTAGCCACCCGCCTCCGAGCAGCGTGGCGGTCCCGATGCCGACTCTCAGCGCGCCCCGCAGCATGGCGCCTCAGGCGCCTTTGAAGTTGGGTGGGCGCTTCTGCATTCGCGCCACCTGGGCCTCGATCACGTCTTCGCTGCCCCACGCCTTCTCGAACAGTTCCTTGTGAACCGGCGACTGGTCTTCGTAGGCTCCGTCGTCGTTCAGCACGCGCTTGGCGTGACGCAACGCCAGCGGCGCCAGCCCGGCGATCTCCTCAGCCCACTTCTGCGCGTCGGCCAGCGAGCCGATCCGATTGGCCATACCGGTGAGCAGGGCGTCGTGGGCGGAGAGCCTTTCGGCCGTCAGCAGCATCGCGCGGGCGCGCCCATGCCCCGCCAGTGACGTCAACCGCCTGATGCTCCAATTATCAAGCGCCAGACCGTATTTCGCAGTGGGAAACTGGAAGAAGGCGTCGGGTGACACCACGCGCAGATCACAGATCATCGCCAGCTGCAGACCCGCGCCGATAGCCGGTCCGTTGATGGCGCCGACAACCGGCATGGGCGCCTCGTCGATCGCCTTGTTCAGCGCGATCAGCCGGTCGGGGTAATCCTCCGCGAACGCGTCGCCGGACAGATCGGCGCCGGCGCAGAAGACGCTGCCCTGTCCGGTCAGCACGATCGCGCGGATGTCGTCGGCGACGGCTTGCCCGATGGCCTGTCGCAAACTGTCGACGAGCTCGGAGTTCAGCGCGTTGCGCCGCTCCGGCCGCTGCAGCTCAATGGTCGTGACGTTGCCGTCGCGGGTGACACCGATCATGGGGCCACCCTATCGGGGGCCCCTGGGGGGTCGAGCGACGCTCGGGGGTTACACCGCTGGCTACCCTCATCCGGTGAGCCGGATCCCCGCCGCCGCGCTGCGCGACGCCGTGCTCGACGACGGTTCGTTCGTCAGCTGGGACAGCCCACCCCCGGACGTGGCGGCCGACGACGGATACGCCCGTGATCTGGCCGATGCGCGCGCAGCGACCGGGCTCGACGAGTCGGTGATCACCGGCGAGGGCACGGTGCACGGCCGCCGCGTCGCCGTCGTCGCATCCGAGTTCGACTTCTTGGCCGGCTCGATCGGAGTGGCGGCGGCCGAACGGATCACAACGGCTGTCGAACGCGCGACCCGCGAGCGGCTACCCCTCTTGGCGTCGCCAAGTTCCGGCGGAACCCGGATGCAGGAGGGCACGATCGCGTTCCTGCAGATGGTCAAGATCGCGGCGGCCGTGCAACGGCACAAGCAGGCCCACCTGCCGTACCTGGTGTACTTGCGGCACCCAACCACAGGCGGTGTGTTCGCGTCGTGGGGGTCGCTCGGTCACGTGACGATCGCCGAGCCGGGCGCGCTGATCGGCTTCCTGGGGCCACGGGTCTACCAGCAGCTTTACGGCGAGCCGTTTCCGGCGGGCGTCCAGACCGCCGAGAACCTGCAGCGACACGGCGTGATCGACGGTGTGGTGCCGCTGAAGTGGCTGCGCCGGACGCTCGAGCGGGCGCTGAAGGTGATCGTCGACGAGCCGGGACCGGCGCCCGAGCCGCTTGCTCGCGAACCCGTGCCGGACGTACCCGCCTGGGAGTCGGTGCTCGCGTCGCGTCGTCCGGACCGACCCGGTGTCGGACGTCTGCTCCGGCATGGCGCCACCGAAAAGGTTCTGCTGTCCGGGACAGGTCAAGGTCATGCGACGCTGCTGGCGCTGGTCAGGTTCTGCGGGCAACCCGCCGTCGTGCTGGGCCAGAAGCGCACCGCGAGCACTGCGGACGCGAGGAGCAATTCGGGCGGAGCGGACGCGAGGAGCAATTCAGGCGGAGCGGACGCGAGGAGCAATTCAGGCGGAGCGGACGCGAGGAGCAATTCAGGCGGAGCCGGGCCTGAGGCGCTGCGCGAGGCCCGACGTGGGATGGCGTTGGCCGAGGGCCTGCGTCTGCCGCTCGTGCTCGTGATCGACACCGCCGGCCCGGCACTGACAGCCGAGGCCGAACAGGAGGGCCTGGCCGGGGAGATCGCGCTGTGTCTCGCCGACCTCGTCATGCTGCAGACGCCGACGGTGTCGGTGCTGCTGGGCCAGGGCAGCGGCGGCCCGGCGCTGGCGATGGTGCCCGCCGACCGGGTGCTGGCCGCCTTACACGGCTGGTTGGCACCTCTGCCGCCGGAAGGGGCCAGCGCGATCGTCTACCGCGACACCCTGCATGCTGCAGAACTTGCTGCGGCGCAAGGCATTCGGTCCGCCGACCTGCTGGCGGCCGGGATCGTCGACGCAATCGTGCCAGAGCGTTCGGATGCCGCCGACGAGCCGATCGACTTCTCCAAGCGGCTGTCGAATGCCATCGCCGGACAACTGGCCGCGCTCAGGCGGATGCCGGCCGATCAGCGCTTCGCCGACCGGCTGACCCGCTATCGCCGGATCGGCTTGCCCTGACTCACCACTGGTTCTGCTGCGGCGGCTGCGACGGCGCCTGCTGATAGGAGCCCGGCGCGGGGCCACCGTAGTACGGCTGCTGGGGTTGGCCCTGCTGCAACGGCTGCTGCGGCCCGTAGCCCCCACTGGCCGGACCGTAGTAGCCGTACTGCGGTTGCTTGGGCGCTGGCGGCTTGATGACGCCCGCGGAGAACAGCAGCACCGCAACCGCCAGCGCGGCCTGCATGAATGACGTGACCAGCACCAGGATGAGGCCGATGCCGGCGTTGGCGCCCTCGGAGAGGCCGATCAGCAGGAATAGAAGCGAAATGAACCCGGTGACCGACAGTCCGGCGACCACCGGCCCGTTGTCCCGCTGGGCGGGAAGCAGCGAGAAGGCTGCGACCAGGGCGGCGGCGAGAAGGATCGCCAAGGGAATCACACCGACACCCAAGCCGATGTTGGCGAAGAAGTTCATCGACGCGCTGCCGAAGACGCCGTCACCGCGGTAGCCCTTGTCCTCGGTCGCGAATGCAGCAAAACCCAGGAAGAAGCTGAGGATGCCGAGCGCGACGACGCCGGTGTCGAGATAGAACGGCAGGCCTTTGCCCTGCCCGGGCGCGGCGCTGAAGCCTTGTGACGGGGGTCCGTACCCTCCGCTGGCCGGTCCTTGCGGAGGGCCGCCGTAGCCGGGACCGCTCGAGTAGGTCATGACACTGCTCCTTGTCCACGGCACCGTCGGGATGCGTGCCGTCATCGGGTCTCATCGGCGGACCGACTCTACCGTGCCGCGTCGGCTGCCACCTGCCATCATTCCCCGCATCCGGCCGCACCGAAACCCGGCCATTTCCGGTGGCATGCTGGGCGCATGGGGTCTGTGCTGCATTTCGCGGGGACGTTCTGGTGGCTGATTTTCCCGCTGAGCGGGGTAATCGGGGGCGGCCTGAAAGCCATCGCAGCGGCTAACGAACGACGGGCCGAGCGGCGGCTCGAGCGCTACCGGATCAAGCAGCAGACCAAGATCGCCGTGGCCGAAGCGGCCGGCCGGGCCCGTGGGAACGAGGCCGCGAACCGCCGGGAGATGACACGGGTCCTCGAAGAGCAGAGCCGCACCGACGCCAGGTGGCTGGAGTACGAGATCGACATCGCCAAATTGCTCGACTTCCCGATGATGACCGACATGCGCAACCCGCTGACGATCGCCTTTCACAAGGCCAAGAGGCGGGCCGACCTGTTGCGGCCGGAGACGCTCGACGATCTGATGGGCGACCGGGATGCGCAGCTCGAGTACCGCGACGCGGTCGCCGAGTATGTCAGCGCGTTCGACGTCGCCGAGGCTGAAGCGATCCGCCGGCGCCGCAGCGATTTCTCGTCGGACGATCAGCAGCGGATCGAGCGGGCGCAGCACTTGATGCGGCTGGCCACCGACAGCGGCGCCACCCCGCAGGAACGCCAGTCCGCATACCGGCGGGCCCGTAAGGAACTCGACGGCCTGATCGCTTTGCCCGCGATGACCCGCGCGAGCATCGAGCGCAAGATCGCCGGCGAGATCCAGGCGTAGGCCGTTCATAGGCCGTTCGCCGCGCCGAAACAGAACTCACGGTCGTGATCGTCGGCGAATCACGACATGGAATGCTATTTCGGCGCGGGAGGGGCGCCGTCGAGGTAGCGCTGCAGGGTAGGGCCGACCCACGCCACGACGTCGTCGTGCGTCATCCCGGCGATCGGCGGCAGCTCCACGACGTACCGGCACATCGCTAGGCCGAGAATCTGCGTGGCGATCAATCCTGCCCGCACGTCGGCCGCCGATCCGACGAGCTTCGCCACCAGCGGCTCGAGTTGCCCACCGAAGATCTTGCGCATCCGCTGCACCGCCTCCTGGTTCGTCGTGCTGGTTCTCAGCAGCAGGATCAGCGCTTCGTCACCCTCCCAGCGGGCGAGGAAGTGCCGCACCAACGCCTCCCCGACGTGATCGCGGTCGACGCCCGATAAGTCTGGAAACCGCAGGTCGAACTCGGCCGCGGCGGCGAAAAGCCGGTCCTTGGTGCCGAAGTACCGGATCACCATCGCGGGGTCGATGCCGGCGTCAGCGGCGATCGCCCGGATGGTGGCGGCCTCGAACCCGACCGCCGCGAACCTCTCGCGCGCGGCCGACAGTATCGACGCCTTCGTCCGCTCGGAGCTTCTGACACCCATGTCAACAAGTGTAGGCCAACAGCTGTTGACATCGCGGCATTACAGGCGCACCCTTGAAGTCAACAGCCGTTGACATCAAGGAGGATGACATGGACACGACCGATGTGCTGGTGGTAGGCGCCGGACCGACCGGCCTTTCGCTGACGGCCGCACTCACGTCGCGCGGCGTGCAGGCGACGCTCGTCGACGCCTCGCCCGAGGGCAGCAACACGTCCAGGGCGGCGGCCGTCGCGGCCCGAACGCTCGAGGTGCTCGAGGACATCGACGTGAGCGAGCGCCTCGTCAAGCACGGCGTTCAGTCGCGGCATTTCAGCATCCGCGACCGCGACCACGTCCTGATGCCGCTCGACTTCAGCATCCTGCCGACCGCCTACCCCTACACGCTGATGATCTCGCAGGCTGACACCGAGAGATTCCTGCTCGACCGGGTCGAGGAGGTGGGGGGCGAGGTCATCCGGCCGAAGCGGGTGACCGCGGTGCGCCAGGACGCCGACTGCGCGGTGGCGACGTTCAACGACGGCGACCAACTGCGTGCGCGATACGTCGTCGGCGCCGACGGGATGCACAGCGCCGTACGCACCGCCGCGGGCATCGGGTTCCGCGGCCACGCATATCCCGAGTCGTTCGCGCTCGCCGACGTCCGGCTGACCGGCGACGCGCCCGTCGGCGAGATCCTGCTGTTCTATGCGCGCACCGGCCTCGTCGTCGTCGCGCCGCTGCCCGGCGACGTCTACCGGATCGTCGCGCCAGTACCCGACGCGCCCCGCGCACCGTCGCAAGAGTTCATGCAAGGCATCCTCGACGCACGTGGCTTCGGGCCGGGCCGGCTCGTCGTCACCGACGTGCTGTGGGGCTCGCACTTCAAAATTCATCACCGGGTTGCTGACACCTACCGCTCCGGGCGTCTCGTGCTCGCCGGCGACGCCGCCCACGTGCACAGTCCGGCCGGCGGGCAGGGGATGAACCTGGGTATCCAGGACGCCATCGCGCTCGCCAACGCCGTGGAGCGGGTGATAGGCGGAGAGTCAGAGCAGTTGCTCGACGCTTACAGCGCGGCGCGACGCCCGATGGCCGAGCAGGTGCTGCGGCTGACGGATTTGCTGACCAGGCTTGCGACATTGCCGTCGGGGCTGCGCCCGGCGCGAAACACGTTGATGGGCTTGGCCTCTCATGTGCCAGCGGTGCGCCGGAAGCTCACCTGGCAACTCAGCGGTCTGGTGTACCGGTGAGGGCACCGGGAGCGGCGGCATCCAGAAGCCGTTTGATCTCCCGCCGCTGCGCGACGGTGAGATTGGACAGCACGCGCTCGTCTGCCGCCCGCACCGCCGCCTCGGCCTGCTTCAGCAGTGTCCTGCCCTTGGCCGTCAGCTGAGCGGGCAACGCGCGCCCCGATGACACCGTCGCGGGTCGCGCCACGAAACCCCGCTCCTGCAGGCTGCGCAGTACGTTGTTCATCGCTTGGGGTGACACGTTCATGTCCCGGGCCAGCTCCGCGTTGGACCGGCCGGGCGTCATCGAAATAACGCGCAGGCAAACGAATTCCGACAACCCCAGTCCCAGCGGCTGCAACTCGGCGGTCACCGCGGGCCGCAGTGCCGACATGAGCCGATGCAGCAGATAGCCGAGCGGCTGGCCTTCGGAATTCCTCATATCAATCATATTGACATGTATCAACCTAGTTGATATCTATGGAGCATGACAACGCCACCGCAAGACTTCGAATTCGAATCCGCCTACCGCGGAGAGGTAGCCGAGCTAGGTCTGGGCGCCAAGCCGCCGTGGAGCATCGGTGAGCCGCAGCCCGAGCTCGCCGCGCTGATCGATGCGGGCAAGTTCCACGGCGACGTCCTCGACGTGGGCTGCGGCGAGGCCGCGATCTCCCTCCGGCTGGCCGAACTGGGCTATACCACAGTGGGGCTTGATCTTTCGCCAACCGCCATCGAGCTGGCCCGAGCCGAAGCCGCCAAGCGCGGTCTGACCAACGCGACCTTCGAGGTCGCCGACATCAGTGATTTCGCCGGCTACGACGGGCGGTTCGGCACGATCGTCGACAGCACGCTGTTCCACTCCATCCCGGTGGAGTTGCGCGACGGGTACCAGCGCTCGATCGTGCGTGCGGCCGCCCCCGGTGCGTCCTACTTCGCCCTCGTCTTCGACCGCGCCGGAATGCCAGACGGCCCAGCCAATCCCGTGACCGCCGACGAACTGCGTGACGTGGTGGCGAAGTACTGGACCGTCGACGAGATCAGGCCCGCCCGCATTCACGCCAATCTGCCGGACGGCTTCTCCACCCTGGGCTTCCTCGACGTGGCCGACGAGCCCAATGGCCGCAAGTCGGTGCCCGCCTGGCTCCTGTCGGCGCACCTCGGTTAGCCGGCCGAACGAGCGCAGAGCCACGCGCCTACCTCCTCAGCAGAGGTTCTTCAGGCACTATTGTCGTCATGGACAGTAGTACCTCCCCGCGTCTGCTCGTCGTGGACGACGACGCCGACGTGCTCGCGTCGCTGGAGCGTGGGCTGCGGCTGTCGGGCTTCGACGTCGCGACGGCCACCGACGGCGCCGAGGCACTGCGCAGCGCCACCGAGACCAGGCCCGACGCGATCGTGCTGGATATCAACATGCCCGTGCTGGACGGGGTCAGCGTGGTCACCGCGTTGCGCGCGATGGACAACGACGTGCCGGTCTGCGTGCTATCCGCGCGCAGTTCGGTGGACGACCGCGTGGCCGGGCTGGAGGCCGGCGCCGACGACTACCTGGTCAAGCCGTTCCAACTTGCTGAACTGGTGGCGCGGGTGCGCGCCCTGCTGCGCCGGCGCGGCTCGACTGCCACGTTCAGCTCGGAGACCATCCAGGTGGGCCCGCTGGAGGTGGACATTCCGGGCCGCCGCGCGCGGGTCAACGGCGTCGACGTCGACCTCACCAAGCGCGAGTTCGACCTGCTGGCCGTGCTCGCCGAGCACAAGACCGCGGTGCTGTCACGCGCGCAGCTGCTCGAGCTGGTCTGGGGTTACGACTTCGCCGCCGACACCAATGTGGTGGACGTGTTCATCGGATATCTCCGCCGCAAGCTGGAGGCCGGGGGCGCGCCCCGGCTGCTGCACACTGTTCGTGGAGTGGGATTCGTCCTGCGGACGCAGTAGTGATGAATCGCCTGTCGCGCATTTTCCGCCGCACCCCGTCACTTCGGACCAGGGTCGCGTTCGCGACGGCGATCGGCGCCGCAATCCCGGTATTGATCGTCGGCACGGTCGTGTGGGTCGGGATCACCAACGACCGGCTGGAGCGGCTCGACCGCCGGCTCGACGAGGCAGCTGGTTTCGCGGTGCCGTTCGTGCCGCGCGGCCTCGAGCAGATCCCGCCGTCGCCGAACGACCAGGACGTCGTCATCACCGTGCGCAAGGGCGGGCAGGTGCGGTCGAACTCCAGTGTGGTGCTGCCGGAGATGCACTCCGACTACGCCGACACCACCGTCGATGGCATCCGCTACCGGGTCCGCACGGTGGACATCCGGGGTTCGGACCCGCCGATGTCGCTGGCGGTCGGCGCCACGTACGACGACACCGTCGCCGACACCGACAACCTGCACCGCCGGGTGATACTCATCTCTACGTTCGCGATCGTCGCCGCGGGTGTGTTCGGCTGGTTTCTTGCCGCGTTCGCGGTCCGCCCGCTCAAACGCCTTGCGCAGCAGGCCCGCTCGATCGACGCCGGCGATGAGGCGCCCGATCTCGAAATCCGCGGCGCCACCGAAGCCGTCGAGATCGCCGACGCGGTGGAAGGCATGCTGCAGCGCATCTTCAAGGAACAGGACCGCACAAAGGCGGCTCTCGCGTCGGCGCGCGATTTCGCCGCGGTGTCGTCGCATGAGTTGCGTACGCCGCTGACCGCGATGCGGACCAACCTCGAGGTGCTGTCCACGCTCGACCTGCCGGAGGAGCAACGCAAGGAAGTGCTCAACGACGTGATCCGCACGCAGTCGCGGATCGAGGCGACGCTGTCGGCGTTGGAGCGACTGGCGCAGGGCGAGCTGTCGACGTCGGAAGACCATGTGCCCGTCGACATCACCGAGTTGCTCGACCGCGCCGCCCACGACGCGATGCGCGTCTACCCGGATCTCGACGTATCGCTGATGCCGTCGCCGTCGGTGATCATCGTGGGCTTGCCGGCCGGCCTGCGGCTGGCGGTCGACAACGCGATAGCCAACGCCGTCAAGCACGGCGGTGCCACGCGGATTCAGCTGTCAGCGGTC
The DNA here is from genome assembly GCA_963775205.1 of uncultured Actinomycetota bacterium. Taxonomy (GTDB): domain Bacteria; phylum Actinomycetota; class Actinomycetes; order Mycobacteriales; family Mycobacteriaceae; genus Mycobacterium. The sequence goes on from CAVZHV010000009.1 coordinate 186,833, forward strand.
AGCTCTCGCGCCGGCGTGGAGATCGCCATCGACGACAACGGCATCGGCGTTCCCGAAGAGGAACGCAAGGTGGTGTTCGAGCGGTTCTCCCGCGGGTCGACGGCGTCGCAATCCGGGTCGGGGCTGGGCCTGGCGCTGGTGGCTCAGCAAGCCGAATTGCATGGTGGCACAGCGTCGTTGGAGGCCAGCCCGCTGGGCGGTGCGCGGCTGCTGCTGCATCTGCCAGGGCCCAAACCGCAGAACGCGGAGTCCCCCTTCTGATTGTGGCGAGCGTGCGTGTCGCGCCGGCGAGACGCCGGTCGCGCTGGCATTCAGCGCACGCTCGCGTCAGGCGGCTATCGGGTGCCGAGCAGGTCGATGACGAAAATCAGCGTCTTGCCCGACAGGCGGTGGCCTCCGCCGGCGGGGCCGTAGGCCTGCTCCGGTGGGATCGTGAGCTTGCGGCGGCCGCCGACCCTCATCCCCGGGATGCCGTCCTGCCAGCCTTGAATCAACCCGCGCAGCGGGAACTCGATCGACTGGTTGCGACTCCACGAGCTGTCGAATTCCTCACCGGTGTCGTATTCGACGCCGACGTAGTGCACTTCGACGGTGCCGCCGGGCACCGCCTCGGCACCCTCGCCGATGACGATGTCCTCGATGACGAGTTCAGTGGGAGCAGGGCCGGTGGGAAAGTCGATCTCGGGTTTGTCCGTCACCGTGACCACGCTAGCGGGCACACTGGAGGCATGGCAGAGGACAACGAAACCTTGACGCGGATCAACGAGCTGGTCGCCGAGGAGAAGGATCTGCGCGCGCAATTGCAGCGCGGCGAAATCAGCGGAGACGAAGAGCATTCACGGCTGAGCGCGGTCGAAGCGGAGCTGGATCAATGCTGGGACCTGCTGCGGCAGCGTCGCGCGTTGCGCGAGACGGGCGCCGATCCGCAGAATGCGCACGTGCGCCCGGCAGACCAGGTCGAGGGTTACCTGAGCTGAGGTGCCCTGGGGGCAGAAGCGAAGCGACCGGGGGATGACAGAGACCTACGACGCCGTCGTGGTCGGCGGGGGGCACAACGGTTTGGTCGCCGCGGCATATCTGGGCCGCTCAGGCAAACGCGTGGTGGTGCTGGAACGCCTGCACCACGTCGGCGGAGCGGCGGTGTCCGCGCAACCGTTCGACGGCGTGGACGCCCGGCTGTCGCGCTACTCGTATCTTGTCAGCCTGCTGCCGTCGCGCATCATGGACGACTTGGAGTTGCCGGTGAGGCTGGCCCGGCGCCGCTACTCGTCATACACGCCGGACCCGGCTACCCGGGGGCGGCGCGGACTGCTCGTGGCGCCCTACCGCGATATCGCCGATCGCTTCTACGACCGCTGCCGGTCGGTGACCCGGGCGCTGTGGCCGACGGTGACCGAACCATTGCTGCGGCGCAGCCAGGCACGGCGCCTGGTCAATGCCGAGGCGGCATGGGCTTCGATGGTCGACGAGCCGATCGGGCACGCCATCAGGGAAGCGGTGCCCGACGACCTGGCGCGCGGCGTCATCGCAACCGACGCCCTGATCGGCACCTTCGCGCGATTGGACGAGCAATCGCTGCGGCAGAACATCTGCTTCCTCTACCACCTGCTCGGTGAGGACTGGGATGTACCCATCGGCGGCATGGGGGCGGTGACGGATGCGCTGACAGCGGCCGCACTCCGGTACGGCGTCGAAATCGTCACCGGCGCAAACGTTTTCGCGATAGACCCAGACGGGAACGTGCGATACCGCGTCCTCGACGACGAGCGTGGCGTGCACGGCGAGTTCGTGTTGGCGGGTGTGACGCCGACGGTGCTCTCCTCCCTGATGGGTGAGCAGCCGCCCGTCGCGGCGCCGGGGAGCCAGGTCAAGGTGAACCTGATGCTGCGACGGCTGCCTCGGCTGCGGGATGCCGGCGTCACGGCCGAGCAGGCGTTCGGAGGCACCTTCCACGTCAACGAATCGTTCAGCCAGTTGGAGTCGGCCTACGAAATGGCCTCGCGCGGCGAGGTTCCCGATCCGTTGCCATGCGAGATCTACTGCCATTCGCTGGCCGATCCGAGCATCCTGTCGCCCGCACTGCGGGCTTCCGGTGCGCAGACGCTGACCGTATTCGGGCTGCACACGCCACACGGGCTGGGCACCCGGGAGCAGCTCACCGACGCCGTCCTTGCATCGCTGAATTCAGTTCTGGCAGAGCCCATTCAGGCTGTGATGATGCGGGGCTGCATCGAGACCAAGACCACATACGACGTCGAGGAATCACTGGGAATGACCGCGGGCAACATCTTCCACGGCGGACTGACGTGGCCGTTCGCCGAGGACGACGAGCCGCTTGACACACCTGCTCAGCGATGGGGTATCGCGACTGCGCACGAGCAGATTCTGTTGTGCGGCTCGGGCGCTCGCCGCGGAGGCGGGGTGTCGGGGATCGGTGGCCACAATGCTGCCATGGCCGTGCTGGAGTCCAGGTAACTCCCCCCTTTCCCGCGAGCGTGCGCGTCGGTACAGCGACACGCCGACGAAGACGGCATTCGGCGCACGTTCGTCGAGGACTCCTTCGCCTCCTTGCTGCGCTGACGTCAGCGGCGAGCGGTGAGCCGAGCGAGCATGTCTCGCAGCGCCTTGAGCTCGTCGTCACTCAACGCCGAAAGCGCCTCCGGGGCGGGGTCTTCCACCGCTTCGATCTCCGCGATCACCTCGCGGCCCGCTTCGGTCAGCGACACCAGCTTGCACCGCCGGTTGGCGGGATCGGCGCGCCGCACAACCAGTCCGCGCGCCTCGAGGTCGTTGACGGCAACGGTGGCCGCCGGCGCGTCGATGGTCGCGGCCTCCGCGATCTGCTTCACTGCCATCGGCGCGCGGGCCAGCCTCCGTAAGATTCGAATCCTGCTGAAGGGCAGTCCCGTTCGCTCGACGACGGCCCGTCGCCAGTGGTCCTTGTTGTCGATCACCAGTGTCGACATCTGGCGCCACACCTGGTCGGCCAACTCAGGCGGCATGTCGCACCTCCTGTTGTGCTGGTCCGGCGATCAGCGGCGATAGCCGCTCCGCGGACCGGATGGCCCGCGGGGACGTCGACACCATGCCCAGCACCACGATGACGACTCCGAGCGCCGCGCAGACGAACCACAACGGCCGGGCCTCGGCCGCGAAATCCGTGCTGGTCGACAACGCGGCGCCGGCCAGCGAACCGCAAAGCGCCACACCCACACTCACGCCCACCTGCCGGCTCGTCGACGCCACCGCCGACGCGGCGCCGGCCCGATCCGTCGGCATCCCGCTGACCGCCGCGGTGGTGATCGGCGCGTTGACCATCGCGAAGCCGATGCCGAACACCGCGAACACCACGAGGATCTGCCACACCGCGGTCGTCGCAGTCAGCTGCGTCAGCGTGAGCGTCGCGGCGGTCATCAACGTTCCGGCGACCAACAGGGACGGACGGCTGCCGAACCGGCCGACCAGCCGGCCTGACAGCGGCGAAAACACCAGCGCGCCAACGGCGATCGGCAGATACATCAAACCGGTGTGCATCGCGGAGAACTGCCGCTCCCCCTGCAGGTACAGCGACATCATGAACAGGAACGCGCCGTAGGCGGCGAACGCGCACACCGCGATCATGGTCGCCGACGAGAACGGCACGCTGCGGAAGAAGCGGAGATCGATGAACGGATCATGCCGACGAGACTCGTAGCGAAGGAATCCGGCCAACGCGATCAGCGCGACGGCTGTCACCGCGATCGTGCGGGGGTTCGTCCACCCCATCGTCGGGCCTTCGATCAGCACGAACACGACGCCGAACAGAAATGCCATACCTAAGCCCTGGCCGACGGGGTCGAGGTCGCGCATGAACACCGACTTCGATTCCGGCACAAAGACAGCGGTGAGAATGATGGCTGCGGCACAGATCGGCAGGTTGATCCAGAACACCGCGCGCCAGTCCACCCATTGGATCAGCGCGCCACCGACGATCGGGCCCAGCGCCATCGAGATACCCACGACGCCGCCCCAGATACCGATCGCGCGAGCGCGTTCCACCCGACCGGTGAAGACCTGCGTAATGATCGACATGGCAACGGGATTCATCATCGACCCGCCGATCGCCTGGACCAGGCGGGCGCCGATCAGGGCGTCGATGGTGGGGGCGAGGCTGCACAGCAGCGAGCCGAGCGCGAATACGGTCAGCCCGATTTGGAACGTCCGCCGGCGACCGAACCTGTCAGCCGTCGCGCCAGACAACAAGAGCAGTGACGCAAGCACGAGTGTGTACACGTCGATGACCCATTGCAGTTCCGACGGCGACGCGTGCAGGTCGGTGCGAATGCTGGGGAGCGCGACGTTGACGATCGTCGCGTCCATCGTCACGATCAGCAGGCTCAGGCACAACGACGAGAGGATGATCGCCTTCCGCCGTGCGCTGAGCATGTCCATGAAACGATTGTAAAACTACAACTATTCCGGCGCAAAGTGCGATGCGTCACCGTCGCGAGATTCACGTTATGCAGAAGAAGTTCGAGAAGCGAGCTGCAAAACGTGAATTTCGCTGCAGGAGCCAGCTGCGCTACCGCGAGTCGAGGGCCTTGTAATCCCGCTCGCCGTAGCCGGTGTAGATCTGGCGGGGCCGGCCGATCTTGCCGCCGGGCTCGTCGTGCATCTCGCGCCAGTGCGCGATCCAACCGGGCAGCCGCCCCAGCGCGAACAGCACGGTGAACATCGGCGTCGGGAAGCCCATCGCGCGGTAGATGACGCCGGTGTAGAAGTCGACGTTCGGGTACAGCTTGCGCTCGACGAAGAAGTCGTCGGTCAGCGCGACCTCTTCCAAAGCCTTTGCGATGTCGAGCAGTTCGTCGTCGCCGCCGAGCTTGCCCAAGATCTTGTCGGCCTGCTCCTTGACGATGCGCGCCCGCGGGTCGTAGTTCTTGTAGACCCGGTGCCCGAAGCCCATCAACTTCACGCCGTCTTCGCGGTCCTTCACCCTCTTGACGAAGTCGTGCACGTCGCCGTCGGCCTTGCGGATCTTCTCCAGCATCTCCAGCACCGCCTGGTTGGCGCCGCCGTGCAGCGGGCCCCACAGCGCGTTGATGCCGCCCGAGATCGACGTGAACAGGTTCGCCTGCGACGAGCCGACCAGCCGCACCGTCGACGTCGAGCAGTTCTGCTCGTGATCGGCGTGCAGGATGAACAGCATGTCGAGCGCCCGGACGATCTCCGGGTCGACCTCGTAGGGTTCGGCCGGGAACCCGAACGTCATCCGCAGGAAGTTCTCCACCAACGTCAGCGAGTTGTCGGGATACAGGAACGGCTGCCCCGCCGACTTCTTGTATGCATACGCCGCGATCGTCGGCAGCTTGGCCAGCAGCCGAATGGTGGAAAGCTCCACCTGCCCGTCGTCGAAGGGATCCAGCGAGTCCTGGTAATAGGCCGACAGTGCGTTCACGGCGCTGGAGAGCACCGGCATCGGGTGCGCGTTGCGGGGGAACCCGTCGAAGAACCGCTTCAGGTCTTCGTGCAGCAGGGTGTGCCGTTGAATCTGGGTGGTGAACTTGGCCAGCTGCTCCCTGGTGGGCAGCTCGCCATAGATCAGCAGATAACTCACCTCGATGAACGTCGACTTCTCAGCCAGCTGCTCGATCGGGTAGCCGCGGTAGCGCAGGATCCCGGCGTCGCCGTCGATGTAGCAGATCGCGCTCTTCGTCGACGCGGTGTTGACGAAACCCGGGTCGAACGTCGTGTAGCCGGACTTCGACAGAAGGTTGCCCAGAGCGATGCCGTCGGCGCCCTCGGTGGCCTTGGCAATCTGCAGCTCGATCTCACCGCCGGGATACTGAAGGGTGGCGGACTCTTCGGCCTTGGATGAGTTATCGGCCACGGGGATCCCTTCTTCGCTGCCGACGGTGAACAGTGCCTACCAAACGGTAGCCGCATTCGCGGGGGCATGCCCGCGGGGGGCTCAGTACAGCTAGGTCAAGCACGCTAGACCCGTGAGTCCCGGTCAGCGCAGACATCCGCGAATCGTTCATACGTTTCGGTGAGAACGGCGGCCAGCGTGTCGGCGTCGACGAGCGACCAGTCGGTGACGTCGGCGAACTCGTCGATCGCGCAGAGCAGAATCGTCGCGAAGACGGCGATCGCGAGCTGCACCCTCCTGTCCTCGGGCTCGACGCCCATTCGGTCGGCGAGCGCGCGGGTCACCGCATGATCGCGGAAGTCGCTGGCCGCCAACCGCAGCGCCGGTGACGAGTTGACGATGCGCGTGATCGTCTTGAGCCGTTCGGTGGAAAAGCCGTCCCCGGAGACCGACGCCGTGCCTTTGATCATCTCGATGTGCGCACCGAACATCGCGGCGAGAGGGCTCAGCCCGGGTGGCTGCCGCGCCAGTTGCTGCGCGATCGCTGCCGTCATGTCGTCGATCAGCGCGAGGATGACGGCGTCCTTCGTGGCGAAGTAGCGACTGAACGTGCGCGGCGACACGTCGGCGACCGCGGCGATCTGGTCGACGGTCGTGTTGTCGAAGCCCTGCTCGTCGCACAGTTCCACCGCGGCGTCGATCAGCATCGACCGGGTGCGCTGCTTCTTGCGCTCACGCAGTCCCGGAATCCCCGCCCTCACGACCTCCACCACGCTTGGGATCGTAACGCTCAACTTCCCGCGGGTCGCCGGGTTCACCAGGCTGGTCGGCGGCCACCGAGACCCGGTACCGGACGAACGCCGGCACTGCCGCGGCGGCGATCACGACTCCGACGACGACGAGCGCCCCTCCCCCGGCCGCGGCGATCGTGGTGTCGACGACGGCCGCGGCGGCGCCGTGCGCGGCGTCGGCCAGCCGCGGGCCACCGGCGACGACGACGATGAACGCCCCCTGCAACCGGCCGCGCACGTCGTCGGACGCCGCCTGCTGCAGGATCGTCGACCGGAAGGCGGCAGCCACCCGGAGAACACCCCGCCTGCGACGGCCCCCGCTGACATCGCCGCAGCCAGCAGCGCCATCGTCGTGCCGCCCTCGACGGACCCGCCGAAACTCTGGTGCGCGATCTGCGGGAACAGCGCCCGCGGCATGCCGAACACCATCGCGATCACGTCGACGACGAACGACATCAGCACCACGGTGTTGCCGGCCAGATAACGGAAGCCGTCCCACACCGACGCGAAACCCTTGCCCGCGCTGCCGTCACCCGTGGGCGGCATCGACGACAACCGGATGGTCGCCCAGATGGGTGCAACGCAGGTGACCGCGTCGATCAGGTACAGCGTCGACAGGTCGACCCAGCGCAGTAGGACGCCGGCGAGCAGCGGCCCGACGATCGCCCCGAACTGGGTGACGGTCATGTTCAGTGAGTTGGCGGCCGGCAGCTGATCGCCGGGGAGCATGCGGGGGATCGCCGCCGAGCGGGTCGGGGCGTTGATCGCGTAGAAGGCCTGCTGCACCGACAGGAGGCACAGCAGCACCCAGACGTTGTTGACCGCCAGCGCCGCCTGCACCCACAGCAGCACCGACGCGACCGCCAGCCCGACGACGCGATGATCAGCAGCACGCGCCGGTCCATCGCGTCCGCCCAGGCGCCGCCCCACAAACCGAACACGACCAGCGGCACCACCGCGAAGACACCGGTGAGGCCGACGTACGCGGAGCTCTGGGTGAGCGCGTAGATCTGCACGGGGACGGCGAAGATCGTCAGGTTCGCCCCGATGACGGTGACGACGCCGGACAGCCACAGCCGACGGAAGTCCGGTGTGCGCAGCGGGGTGGTGTCGGCGATGAGCCGCTTGCGCGAAGAGCAAAGGGCAGCGAGCAGGCTCACTTGGCTAGGGCTCGTTCAGGGCTGGAGACGCTCTATCCGCCCCGACTGCACCCGGATCCTGTTGTGCAACCGGTTCTCCCGGCCCTGCCAGAACTCGACGACCTCGGCGGTGATCAGGTAGCCGCCCCAGTTCGGTGGGACCGGCACATGTTCGGTGTGGGCGAAGCGCTCGGTGACCTTCGCGAGTCGCTGCAGCAGCTCTGCCCGCGACGCTATTGGCTGGGACTGCGCCGACGCCCACGCGCCCAGCTGCGAACCGCGCGGCCGCTTGGACCAGTAGTCGGCGGTTTCCTCCGCGATGACTTTGCTCACAGCACCGCGGACGTGCACCTGCCGGCCCAGCGCGAACCACGGAAACGTCGCGGACGCGTACGGGTTTGCGGCAAGCTCGGCGCCTTTGGCGGAGTCGTAGTTGGTGAAGAACGTGATCCCGGTGTCGTCCACGCTCTTGCACAACACCGTGCGGCTCATCGGTCTTCCGTCGGCGTCGGCGGTGGCCAGCACCATCGCGTTCGGCTCGGCCACGCCGGCACGCTCGGCATCGTCAATCCACTTGCGCAGCAACACGACCCAGCCGTCGGCCAGCCAGCCGACGTCGAGGTCGGGGCTGCCGTCCTTCTCCACCGATCCGTAGTCCACACGCATTCGCGCCAGGCGCTCGTCACCGGGTTGGGCCATCAGGCAACGCTACGCCCGCACCCCGCCGCCGTGTTACCGACCGGTAGCAACCGCTGTTGCGGCGGGTGCGAGAATCACCGCATGACTGCGGTACCGGAGAATTTCGTCAGCGGACTCGAAGGCGTCGTGGCCTTCACCACCGAGATTGCCGAGCCGGACAAAGACGGCGGCGCGCTGCGCTATCGCGGGGTCGACATCGAGGAGTTGGTCGAGCAGCGGGTCACGTTCGCCGACGTATGGGCTTTGCTGGTGGACGGCAAGTTCGGCCAGAGCCTGCGCCCGGCCGAGCCGTTCCCGCTGCCGATCCACACCGGCGATGTCCGCGTCGACGTGCAGGCCGGGCTGGCGATGCTGGCGCCGATCTGGGGCTACAAGCCGATTCTCGACATCGACGACCAGACCGCACGCGACCAGCTGGCCCGGGCGTCGGTGATGGCGCTGTCGTATGTCGCGCAGTCGGCCCGGGGCATCGAGCAACCGGCGGTGCCGCAGCGCGAGATCGACCAATGCCGAACTGTCACAGAACGATTCATGAAGCGGTGGAAGGGCGAACCGGATCCGAAGCAGGTCGAGGCCATCGACGCGTACTGGGTGTCGGCCGCCGAGCACGGGATGAACGCGTCGACCTTCACCGCGCGGGTGATCGCGTCGACCGGCGCCGACGTCGCGGCCGCGTTGTCGGGAGCGATCGGCGCGATGAGCGGCCCGCTGCACGGCGGCGCGCCGGCCCGGGTGATTCCGATGATCGAGGAGGCCGAGAACACCGGGGATGCGCAGGCGGTGGTGAAGGGCATCCTCGACCGCAAGGAGAAGCTGATGGGCTTCGGCCACCGGGTCTACCGCGCAGAGGACCCGCGGGCGCGGGTACTGCGGGCGACGGCCAAGCGGCTCGACGCGCCTCGGTACGAAGTAGCCGCCGCGCTCGAGCAGGCGGCGTTGGCCGAACTGCGGGAACGTCGGCCCGACCGCGCGATCGAAACCAATGTCGAGTTCTGGGCGGCGGTGATGCTCGACTTCGCCGGGGTGCCGCCCAGGATGATGCCGGCGATGTTCACCTGCGGACGCACCGCCGGGTGGTGCGCGCACATCCTGGAGCAGAAGCGGCTCGCCAAGCTGGTGCGGCCGTCGGCGGTGTACGTCGGGCCCGGCCCACGCCCGGTCGAGTCGGTGGAGGGCTGGTCGGAGATCTCAGGCGTCACGGTGTGACGCCTTGCCCCTCGCCCCCTCTCCGCGAGCAGACGCTAAGTCGCACATTTCGCGCCTCAAATGTGCGAGTTAGCGTCTGCTCGCGGCCATACGCGATGAGTTCGGTGGCCGTGGCCGGTCTATGTAGCTGACCCCTACTGACTAAGGAGATCACCATGGCCATCGAAGTGACGCCTGCTGTGTTGCCCCACCTGACGGTCGACGACGCCGCCGCCGCCATCGACTTCTACGTCAAAGCGTTCGACGGTGTCGAACTCGCCCGCATCCCCCGTCACGACGGCAAGCTGATCCATGCGGCCGTACAGATCAACGGCACGACGGTGATGCTTGCCGACGACTTCCCGGAGGTGAACGACGGGAAGTCGACCACGCCGCGCGCGCTCGGCGCAACGCCGGTGACCATCCATCTCGTCGTCACCGACGTCGACGCGCAGTTCCAGCGCGCCGTCGACGCGGGGGCGACGGTGGTGATGCCCGTGGAGGACCAGTTCTGGGGCGACCGCTACGGCATCCTGCGCGACCCGTTCGGCCACCAGTGGTCGATGGGTCAGCCGGTGCGTGAGGTGAGCCCCGAGGAGATCGCCAACGCCATGAGCCAGCAGTGACGTAGTCGGCAAGGTCGAAAGCCTCTACCGATCATCGGGCCGGCCCGGCATTGTGATGGAGCATGGCCAGCTTGATGGACCCGCTGGACGCGGCCATGATGACCGGGGAGTCGTCGAACCCGCTGCATGTGGCTGCCGTCTTGATCATGTCGCCGCCCGAGGACGCGGGTCCCGGCTACGTCGACGACGTCTACCGCGAAACACTGTGCGCCACAGCGTCGTTGGACCCGAAGCTGTGCCGATACCCTCGTCAGGATCTGGCCACCGGGGGCCTTTGGGTCTGGCGACACGTCGACAGCGTCGACATGAGCTCGCACTGCGAGCGCATCAGGTTATCGGCGGGCTCAGGTCCAGATGCATTGTGGCAGAAGATCAGCGAGTTGCATGCCGCGCCGCTAGACCGATCGCGGCCGATGTGGATGTCGTATCTGATCGACGGGCTCGACGACGGGCGTTTTGTCTTCTATGTCAAAGTGCACCACACCCTCGTGGACGGGGTGGCCGGCCTTCAGATGATCGCCGAGGGGTTGAGCACCGATCCGCACCGCCATTCGATGCCGGCGTTCTTCGCAGCCCACCACGACCGTCCGGCCGCAGTATCCGAGCATCCAAAATCACGGCTGCCCAATCCATTTCGGGTGCTGCGCGGACTGATGAACGCGGCTGTCTCCGGCGCCGGGGCTGCCGAGCGGGTGGTCGCCGGTGAGGTGCAGACCCTCGTCGAGGGATTGACCTCCGACACCACCGTGCCGCCGCTATCGGCGCCCAACACCCGGTTCAACGGCCGTCTGGGCAAGGGTCGGGCAGTCGCCGCGGCCAGCTGGCCCAGAGACCGCATCCGAGCGATCCAGAACAAGGCCGGCGTCACCGGCAACGACGTCGTCGTCGCCGTGGTGTCCGGTGTCTTGCGCCGCTGGCTGCTCGATCACGACGAACTGCCCCGGTCCACTCTGGTCGGGATCTGCCCGATCACCGCCCGCGCCAAGGGCGGTGACTCCGATTCCGAGCACGGCAACGTCTTCGGAGCTTGGCTGTGCCCGCTGGGCACCGACCTCGACGATCCCGCCGAACGGCTCGGCTTGATCCATCGGTCGATGGCCGAGGGAAAGCGGCGGGTGGCCGAGCGCGGCGCCGGGTTGTCGATGCTGCTCCTGGCGCCCAGTATCGGGCCAACCGTGCTCTCGCCGATGTTGCCGTCGTTCGTCCCCAGACTGCGGACTGGGTACAACCTTCCGATCTCTAATGTTCCTGGGCCGCGCACCGAAATGTATTGGAACAGAGCTCGAGTCGACGAGATCTATCCGGTGTCGGCTGTCTTCGACGGCCAGGCGCTGAACGTCACGACATGCTCGTACGCTGAGCGCATCTGCTTCGGCTACGTGGCGGGTAGCGACGTGATGCCGGATATCGATACGGTCGTACCGCTGACGGAGCAGACGATCACGGAACTGGAAGCGGCAGTGGGCCTCTAGCCGCGGGACTTAGGTCCCTACGGACAGCCCTCGCCCAGGGCATAGCATCGGCACTGATGGCAGCTCCTGATCAGAACGAGGACCAGCCGGTCAGCGAAGAGTCAGCTGAGCCGCCCGCTTCGCGCGGGGGCCCGCTGAGTTCTGTCATCCGGCCGTTCAGCCGAGCCGGCCGCTACTACACCCAGTCGTGGCGCGACTACCTCAATGGCAAGCCGGACGAGCTGCCGGTGGCACGCCCTACCTTCGCGCTCGCCGCTCAGGCGTTGGGCGACGAGATCGTCATCAGCGGCCTGCTGCGAACCCGACCGATCAGCAAGCCGGCGGCTTTCGAGCGGATCACCCGTGAAGTGGAGGCCGCCGTGGAGTTCTATGGCCGCAAGGGGTGGCTGGACAATCCGGAGGGCTTCTTCACGGCTCCCCCACCGCTGAGGGACATCTCCTTGCATCGGGTCAAGCGACGCAGACGGTCCTACCAGCGCTTCGTGTTCGAGAGCGGCTACGCACCACACCCCGATGCGCCCGGCCGCGAACGGTGGCTCAGCTACACCGCGAACAACCTCGAGTACGGGCTCATGCTTCGGCACCCGAGGCCGCGCCCGTGGCTGGTGTGCGTGCACGGAACGGAGATGGGCCGCGCGGGCCTGGACCTGACGCTGTTTCGCGCGTGGCACCTGCACGAGGACCTGGGCCTGAACGTCGTCCTACCCGTGCTGCCGTTGCACGGCCCGCGCAAGCGCGGTGTGCCGAAGGGCGCAGTCTTACCGGGCGAGGACGTGCTGGACGACGTCCACGCGGCCGCGCAGTCGGTCTGGGACATCCGCCGCGTGATCTCCTGGATCCGGTCCCAGGAACCCCAGGCGCCGATCGGGCTGGACGGCATCTCGCTCGGCGGCTACGTCGCGTCGCTGGTGGCCAGCCTCGAGGACGGCCTGCGATGCGCGATCCTCGGTGTTCCGGTCGCCGACCTGATCGATATCCTGGCTCGCCACTCCGGGCTCAGCCGCGACGACCCGCGCTTCGACACCATCCAGAAGGCGAAACCGATCGGCCGCATGATTTCACCGCTTGCCCTTCAGCCGCGCGTCCCGATGCATGGCCGCTTCATCTACGGCGGCGTGGCAGACCGGCTCGTCCGCCCTCGCGAACACGTCATCCGGTTGTGGGAGCACTGGGGTAAGCCCGAGATCGTCTGGTACCGCGGCGGTCACGCCGGGTTCTTCGGTGCGCGCCCCGTGCAGCAGTTCATCGACGCCGCGCTGGTGCAGTCCGGGCTCGTCGGTTCGTGACCGGTCAGCGCCTCAGCAACGAGAGCACGCCACGCCGCTCTGACGTTGGCACTTCGAGCATTTCGTCTATCGACGTGAACTTGTCGCGCGGTCTGCCGTCAGCCTGACCGCGGGCGACCTCCGCGCGGTCGATCGCCTGCCACCGCTCGAGATCCACCACGTCCTGCTGCCTGGCGCGGACCAGTCGATCCAGCCCCTGCTGTCCGTCCGCCGGGTCGGCGAGCAGGCCGTTGTTGTAGTCGTCGACAAGTGCGTTCACGGTCTCCTGAGCGCACGACTTGTTCGTACCGATGAAACCCGTTGGGCCCCTCTTGATCCAGCCTGCCACATACGAGCCGGAAACTGGCAGGCCCGTGGCCGGTGTGACGACGCGGCCGCCGCGGTTGGGCACCACGGCGGCGGCGTCGTCGAACGGCAAGCCGAGAACGGGTCGCCCGCGGTAGCCGATCGAACTCAGCACCAGACCGGCCTCGAACTCTCGGGTCCTATCGGTGCCCGTCACGGTGAACTCGATGCCCGCGGCGCGGTGGTCGCCGAGCACACGCGACGGCGTGAGCCGGTAGGCCAGCCGGATCGCAGCAGCATCCACGCGCTCGTCGTGAACATCCAACGACGCAAGCAGTTCCAGCTTGTCGCGTGTCGTCCTGCCGACGCAGTCGGACAGGTCCGCGCGAACCAGAGCGTGGTCCTCAGCGCTGAGCACCACCCGCGACGCGGAGGTCAGCCCGATGATCTCCGGCAGGGTGAACGCCGACTGCGCCGGCCCGCGGCGCGCGGCGACGACGACCTCGCGCACCTTGCTGTCCCGCAGCGCGGCCAGCGCCACCCGCGAGATGTCAGTACCAGCAAGCTGTTTCGGGTCGGCGGTCAGGATCCGTGCGACGTCCAGCGCGACGTTGCCGTTACCGACGATCACGACCCGTTCCTGGTCCAACGGCAGCGCGAGGTCGGAGTAGTCCGGGTGGGCGTTGATCCACGCGACGAGTTCGGTGGCCGTGGCGGTTCCCGGCATGCCGAAGCCGTCGATGTCGAGTCGGCGGTCCGCCGACGCACCGACCGCGTAGACGACCGCATGGTGGTGGCGCAGCAGCTCGTCATGCGAAACATGCTCGCCCACAGTCACATTGAGGTAGAAGGCAAAACCGCGATGACGTGTGACCCGATCGAAGAGCCGCGTCACCCGCTTGGTGCTTTGGTGGTCAGGTGCCACCCCCGCCCGCACCAGTCCGTACGGCGTGGGCAGCCGGTCGAACACGTTGACGTGCACGCCATGCTGGGTGAGCAGCTCGTCGGCGGCGTACATCGCGGCCGGCCCCGAACCCACCACAGCGACCCGCAACGGTCCGTCGCCGCGCCGCTTGATCATCGGCGCCTCGATGACCGGCGCCAATTTCGAAGTAGGCGGCAGCTTTTCGCCAGCCGGCGGTTGCGGATAGAACGACGCGTTGAGCGCGACGAACGGCAGTTGCTCGGCGGTGAGCTTGGTGTCTGGCGCGATCGCACCGACCGGGCAGGCCGACACGCAGGCGCCGCAGTCGACGCAGGCGACCGGGTCGATATACAGCATTTCCGCGGTCGCGAAGCCGGGCTCGTCCGGGGTCGGGTGGATGCAGTTCACGGGGCAGGCGTAGACGCATGACCCGTCGCTGCAGCACGACTGGGTGATGACGTGTGGCATGTGACCTATGCGGCCGAAACGTGCTGGCGCTGAGGCTCGCTGCGATACCGCGACGAGCGGCCGTCGATTTTGCAGATCCGCCACATCAGCCGCGCCGGGCGGTTCATCAGTCCGACCTCTTCGCAGAGCATCCGCACGTCGCCGAACATGTCACGAAGCCACTGGCGTGACTCCGGTGAGTCGAAGAACAACTCCTTGCGCACCGACCGCGGGATGTCGAACTCCTTGAAGAAGCTCCGCGGCGGCACGACGATAGCCGAGCAGAGCACGCGCATGATGATCGGAACGTTCAGCGACAGCATGAATTTGGGACGCCGACGCAGCCGGGGAACGCGCTTGCGCAAGTACTCATGGGCGAACGAGATGTGGCGTGCTTCCTCGGCGACGTGTATCGCCATCACCCGCTCCATGATCGGATGCAGCGACTTGCCTTCGCGCAGAACGCTTTTCTGCGCGTGGTCGATCGGTTCCTCGCCGGCAAGGACCCCGAAGAAGAATACGATGGGCAGCGGCCCGGCGACGAGCGGGATCAAGGGCGACACCCAGCGCAGCAGCCGCGGCATGCCCGGCACGTCGACGCCGATGCGGTTCACCATCTCCTGGAACATCATCGTGTGATTGCACTCTTCGACCGACTCGTGCAGGCAGTAGCGATATTCCGGAGACCCGTTGGGCACCCAGAACGTGTACTGCATCAGGCCGCGGATCAAGATGCTCTCGAAGTGCAGGCCGACTTTGGCGACGTTGGCCTGACGCCACATCCCGATCGCGATCTGCTTCTCAAGCGGCTGGGCCTGGTACCACGGATGCCGACCGATGGGGTCGGTGGCCGGCAGCACCCAACGCGGGTCGTTCCCGGTGACTTCGAACTCGGGTGCACCCCAGTCGATGTCGGTATAGGGATTGAAATTGCGGCGCACGGAGCCCTCCGAGAGGGTGGCCAGCGTTTCGACGTACTCGTGGTCGTCGCCGACTTCCATGTTGGTTTTCCAGCGTCTGACAGTGCGCGTACGAGCCATCCGGGCCTCCCCTGTGCGGTTTACATCGATGCGCCTTGTGTCGGGAAACGGTACCGCCGGTACTGGGTAACTGTCCAGACCCCGCGGGCCACTGTGGCGTGCCGGCGGTTGACGCCTGTCATGTGACCCGGATCACATTCGCCAATCAGGGGACGTAGTCGAAAGTGTCGGGATGAGGTCTGGTTCGGCCGTTTTCGCCGCGGTCCAGGTGTCGTCGGGCTCGATCTGAGATGTGCCGAAGCCCAGCTGCGCAATGCGGTTGCCGTCGTTGAGTTCGATGAGGGGCACTGTGCTCATGGAAAAGCAGTGCCCGATCGCCGACGGCCACAAACGCTTCAATAACCTGAATGCATGGCTGAACTCACCATCCCCGACTCGATCAAGCCGATGGACGGCAGATTCGGATCGGGCCCCTCGAAGGTGCGCCCCGAGCAACTGCAGGCCCTGGCCACCACCGCCGCCCCGCTCTTCGGCACGTCTCACCGGCAGGCCCCCGTGAAGGACCTGGTCGGCCGTGTCCGGTCCGGGCTCGCCGAGCTGTTCTCGCTGCCCGACGGGTACGAGGTGGTGCTGGGCAACGGCGGCGCGACCGCATTCTGGGACGCCGCGGCGTTCGGGCTGATCGACAAGCGCTCGCTGCATCTGGCGTACGGGGAGTTCAGCTCGAAGTTCGCCAACGCGGTGGAGAAGAACCCGTTCATCGGCGACCCGATCGTCGACAAGGCCGAGCCCGGCAGCGCGCCGGAGCCGCGCTCGGATCCGTCCGTCGACGTGATCGCCTGGGCACACAACGAAACCTCGACCGGCGTGGCCGTCCCGGTGCGCCGGCCCGTCGGCTCGGAGAACGCGTTGATCGTGATCGACGCGACCTCCGGTGCCGGTGGCCTACCGGTCGACATCGCCGACGCCGACGCGTATTACTTTGCGCCACAGAAGAATTTCGCCAGTGACGGCGGACTGTGGCTGGCTTTGTTGAGCCCGGCGGCAGTGCAACGCATCGAGTCGATCGCCGCATCCGGGCGCTGGGTTCCGGACTTCCTGTCGTTGCCGATCGCGTTGGACAACAGCCGCAAGGACCAGACCTACAACACCCCGGCGATCGGCACACTGGTGCTGCTGGCCGAACAGCTCGACTGGCTGAACGGCAACGGTGGCCTGGACTGGGCCGTCAAGCGCACCGCCGACTCGTCGCAGCGGCTGTACTCGTGGGCCGAGGCGACGTCGTACACGACGCCGTTCGTCACCGATCCCGCACTGCGGTCTCAGGTGGTCGGCACCATCGACTTCGCCGACGAGGTCGATGCCAACGCGGTTGCCAAGGTGCTGCGGGCCAACGGCATCGTCGACACCGAGCCGTACCGCAAGCTGGGGCGCAACCAACTGCGGGTGGCGATGTTCCCGGCGGTCGAACCGGACGACGTCAGCGCGCTCACCGAGTGCGTCGACTGGGTGGTCGAGCGGCTCTAGCCTCAGCGTGTCAGCGCCGGAATCGCGCGGCGCTGGTTTAGAGTGCGCAGCTGACGGGCTTGTCGTGACGGCCCGGAGGAGGTCGGCATGCGAGAACTCACGGTGGTCGGACTCGATGTCGACGGCAAACACCTCGTCTGCGAGAGCACCCGACCAACCGATAAGTTCCGGCTGCGCGTCGACGAGCGGCTGCGTGCGGCTGTCCGCGGCGAGAGCGCCCGCAGCAGCCAGAGTGAAATCGACATCGAGGTCACAAACGTGCTCAGTCCCAAGGAAATTCAGGCCCGTATTCGGGCTGGCGCCTCGGTAGAGCAGGTCGCCACCTCGGCGGGGGTGGACGTCTCGCGGGTGGAGCGGTTTGCGCACCCGGTGCTGCTGGAACGCTCTCGTGCCGCGGAGCTGGCAACTGCGTCGCATCCGGTGCTGGCCGACGGACCCTCGGTGCAGACGCTGCTCGAGACGGTGGCCGCCGCGCTGGTCGGTCGGGGCCTCGACCACGACGCCACGTCGTGGGACGCGTGGAAGAACGCCGACGGCCGCTGGACGGTTCAGCTGACATGGCAGGCCGGCCGCTCGCAGAACGTCGCGCACTTCAGGTTCACGCCCGGCGCGCACGGCGGCACCGCCACCGCGCTCGACGACTCGGCGAAGGAACTGATCGACCCGAGCTTCGACCGCCCGCTGCGGCCGGTGGCGCCCGTCGCGCAACTCGACTTCGATGAAGCCCCGCCACAAGAACCAACGCCCGAGCCGACGCCTGAAGAGCCGCCGGCGCCGAAAAAGCCGCGCCGCCGCAGGCCCGCCGTTCCGGCGTGGGAGGACGTGCTGCTCGACGTCCGCTCGGGCGGCGACCGCTAGTAACTTTGCGCCGAGACGTTAACCTAAGCCGCGATCGCCAGCAGCGCCAACCACGCGCCGATGACACCGACGCCCCCGCCGAGCACGAACCAGCGCAGCACCGGGACCGCGCGCCATCCCCACAGCGTCGGCGCGAGCCCGCCGACCGCGATGAGGTTCAGCGCGACTGCCAGCAGCGGATGAACCCGGGCGACACCGAGGCTGAGCACCACGATCGCCGCGGCGTTGGCGGCCGCGACGAACGCCGCGACCGTCAGCCCCGTCCCCCACGGCGTGCTCTGCTCGCTCATGGCGCGACCCTAACCCTCTCGTAGAACGCCAGCGCCGCAGCCGTCGCGACGTTCAACGAGTCCGTACCCCGCGACATCGGAATCCGCACCCGCAAGTCGCTGGCCCGCATCGCTTTATGGCTGAGGCCAGGGCCTTCGGCGCCGACCAGGATCGCCAGCTTGCCGTCGCCCACGGCCGCCATCGAGTCGGCCAGCGTCGCCGCCGCCGGATCCGGCGTCATCGCCAGCAAGTGAAACCCATTGTCCTGCAACAGTTTCAGATCGCCCGGCCAGTTCTCGAGGCCGGCGTACGGCACCAGCAAGGCGTGTCCCATCGAAACCCGGACCGACCGCCGGTAGAGCGGGTCGGCGCAGCCCGGCCCGAACAGCACCGCATCCACGCCGAGGCCCGCCGCGTTGCGGAAGATCGAGCCGAGATTCTCATGATCGTTCACACCCTCCAGCACGGCCACCGTGCGGGCGTCTGCGATCAGGTCGTGCAGCCTCAGCGGGGGTGGTCGCCGCGCGGCCGCGAGTACGCCGCGGTTGAGGTGAAAGCCCACCACCTGCGCCATCACGTCGGGGTCCACGCGGTAATACGGAATGTCCACGCAGGCAAGGTCGTCGTGAAGCTCCCGCAGGCGCCGGTCGTTGCCCATCAACGCGAACGGCGGATACCGCGACCCCAGCATGCGCTGCACCACCAGCACGCCTTCACCGATGACCAGTCCCTTGCCGCTCGGCAGGTCCGGACGACGGTCGATGCTGTTGAGGTCGCGGAAGTCGTCGAGCCGCGCATCCGCCGGATCGGCGACGTCGACAACCTGCACAGCCACGGCCGAACACTACGACAGTGGGCTAGGTTGGTGCCGATGACAGATGAGCCGCAGCCACCGTCGCTGCCTGACGCACTGCTCGATCCGCGGCCGGTGATCGCGGTGTTCACGCTGGCCTGGCTCGTCGCCGTCATCCTGGCGTTCACCGTGCCGTCGCTTCAGACCTGGCGGCCGATCACCGTGGCAGGCCTGGGTGTTGCGGCGTTCGGCACATCCGTGTTCTTGTGGCAACGCCACGCCGCCCGCCGCGGAGCGCGCGGCGCTCAGACAGGTCTGCGCTGAAAACCGAGGAGTCGTCAATGGCCGCACCACTGCTGCAAGCCCACATCGACATCAACGCGCCCGTCGACAAGGTCTGGGGGTTGATCACCGACTTCCGGCGGATGCCCGAGTGGAGCCCGCAGTGCCGGATGATGAAACCACTCGGCCCGCTGCGCCCGGGCACCCGCACCATCAACCTCAACCGGCGCAACCGGCTGTTCTGGCCGACCACCAGCACCGTGACCGAGGTTGTGCCGCAACGGAAATTCGCGTTCCGCGTGAACGAGAACAACACCATCTGGAGCTACGAGCTCGAATCCAGCGCCACCGGCACGCGGGTCACCGAGTCACGGCACGCCGAGAACGGCGTGAAGCCGGTGTCGAACTTCGCGGTCGGCAAGCTGCTGGGCGGGGTGCCCAACTTCGAGCGAGAACTCGTCGAGGGCATGAACGCCTCGCTGGCCCGCATCAAGGCCGCCGCCGAAAAGCCTTAGTTCTCCGACGGTTCCAGAAGATCGAGCACGCCGTCGTCGAACGGGTCGTAGCGGGGTGAGCCGGTGCCCGCCGGCGCCGGGGTGTCGGAATGCGCGCCGCAGCCGTACTCCGCGTCGACGACGTGGCCGTCGGCGGACATCTCGTTCGCGCACACCCCGAACATCCTGCCGAGCGCCCCGGTCAGCGGAAGATAGAAGCCGCAGTCGCGGCACACCCGTCGAACGGATCGCGCCATCGCGGACTGGGACCCGTAATCGCCGTCGTGCCAGCGCTGCGCGGCGTCGGCGCGGCCGAGTTCGCTGAGCACCTGCCGCCGGCCCAGGCCAAGTTCGACGGCGACGTCGTCGACGGCGGGGTCGCCACTCGCCGTGTAGCCGGGCACCAGGCGCGGGTCGTCGCGAAGCGGGGCGAGAAGGTCGCCGGGACCCAGGTCGCCGGGACGGACCCGCTTCTCCCACGGCACCCATGCGGGCGCCAGCAGCGCCGTTGGACCCGGTACCAGCACGACCTCGCTGATCGTCGCGTGGTCGGAACCGGGATGAGCCGCGACCACGACTGCCCACTGCCAGCCGCAGTATCCGGGCAGGTTGGCCAGGAAGCGATGCGTGGCGGCGGTGTCGTCGTCGTGGGTGACGCCGATGTACTCGCCGACCGTGTCGCCGCTGAACTCGACGATCGCGGCTTTCGCCTGCTCGACCGCCCTGTCCAGGACCGCTGTCACATCGTCCATCGCATCCCCATAGTGCCCGACGCACCGGCCTTCAGCCACACCGGCTCGCTGCGCACTCGAGCGGCACCGATGGTGGACAATCGGACCTGTGAGCGGACCGTGTGGTGATCGGCAGTACTACCCGCCACGTCCGGCGCCAGGCCCTGACGAGCACCCGGGGATGGCGAACTATCCAACGGACGACGTGCCGTACCGCCGGCCGCGTCGCCAGTCGATGCCGAGCGAAAACCGGTATCTGCCGCCGCTGGACGAGCCGGCCCGGTTCAACGGCCCGCCGCCGCCACCGCGCCCCGGTGCCTCGGGGGATCAGAAGGTCACGGTGACCCGGGCTGCCGCGATGCGGAGCCGCGAGATGGGCGTGCGGATGTACGGCCTGTTCCAGCGGGCGGCCACCGCCGACGGCGCCGACAAATCGGGTCTGACCGCGCTGACGTACCCGGTGATGGCCAACTTCGCGGTGGACGCCGCCATGGCCGTCGCGCTGGCCAACACGCTGTTCTTCGCGGCCGCGTCGGCTGAGAGCAAGAGCCGCGTCGCCCTCTACCTGCTGATCACGATCGCCCCGTTCGCGATCGTGGCGCCGCTGATCGGGCCCGCGCTCGACCGGCTGCAGCACGGGCGCCGCGTCGCGCTGGCGATGTCGTTCGGTTTACGCACCGCGCTGGCGATCGTGCTGATCGCCAACTACGACCCGGCCACCGGCAGCTTCCCGCCGTGGGTGCTGTATCCCTGCGCGCTGTTGATGATGGTGCTGTCCAAGTCGTTTTCCGTGCTGCGCAGCGCGGTGACGCCGAGGGTGATGCCACCGACCATCGACCTGGTGCGGGTCAACTCGCGGCTCACCGTGTTCGGGTTGATCGGCGGAACCATCATCGGCGGTGGGATTGCCGCAGGCCTCGAGTACGGCTTCACCAGGCTGTTCCACCTGCCGGGGGCGCTGTTGGTGGTCGTCGTCGTGACCGTCGTCGGTGCGTATCTGTCGATGCAGATTCCGCGCTGGGTCGAGGTGACCACCGGCGAAGTTCCCACCACGCTGACCTACCACGGCCGCAGCGGGCCGTTGCGCCGAGACGGCCTCGGCGACAACCGATCCCAATCCCAACGCACGGGCCGGCCGCGACAGCCGCTGGGCCGCAACATCATCACGTCGCTGTGGGGCAACGTCACCATCAAAAGCATGGTCGGGTTCCTGTTCTTGTACCCGGCGTTCGTCGCCAAGCAGACCGGCCAGAACGGCTGGTATCAGGTCGCGCTGCTCGGGGTGATCGGGGCTGCGGCGACGATCGGCAACTTCGCAGGAAACGGGCTGAGTGCCCGGCTGGAGTTGGGTCGGCCGTCGCTGCTGGTCGTCCGCTGCGCGACCTTCGTCACGGCGGCCGCGCTGGCGGCAGCGTTCTTCGGCGACCTGGTGGTGATGGCGATCGCGGCGCTGATCACGTCGGGGTGCAGCGCGGTGGCCAAGGCGTCGCTGGACGCATGCCTGCAGGACGACCTGCCGGAGGAGTCGCGGGCGTCGGCGTTCGGGCGGTCGGAGTCCCTGCTGCAGCTGGCGTGGGTGGCCGGCGGCGCCACCGGGGTGCTGGTGTACACCGACCTTCGAGTCGGGTTCACCGCGATCTCGTCGTTCTTGATCCTGGGCCTGGCGCAGACGATCGTGAGCTATCGCGGTGACTCGTTGATCCCGGGCTTCGGCGGCAACCGGCCGGTGGTCGCCGAGCAGGAGGGCAGTGCCACCGGGGGCGCGATGGTGACGCCGTAGTGAGGCGCGTCGTCGCTGTGGTGGCAGTCGTCGCGTTGGTGTGTGGCGTTGTGAGCGTGGGTATCTGGCTGATGGTGCGCCACAAGCCACCGCAGCGTCCCGAGATCAGCGCGTACTCACGCGGGCAACTGGCCAGGGTCGGCCCTTACAACTACTGCAACGTGCTGAACCTCAACGACTGCGAAAGCGCTCAGACCCAGGGCGCGGTCGCGGTTGACGAGCGCGACCCGGTGCAGTTGTCGGTGCCGAGCGCGATCGGCCGCGCACCGTGGGTGCTGCGGGCGTTCTACGACGACCCTCGCGACACCACGTTGGAAGTCTTTCGGCCGAACAGCCGACTGGCCGTGACGATTCCGACGGTCGGCTCCAACGGGGGCCGGCTCGACCGCGTCGTGGTGCAGTTGCTCACCCTCGTTCAGGACGAGGAGGGCGATGTGTTCCCGGTGCCGCACGCCGAGTGGTCGGTGCGCACCGAGTGGACCTAGACCAGCGGTGAGTGCCCTATGGGCACCCGCTCACCTTCCGCCGGCGCCCCGGGAGGTGTCCCGTCGCCAAATGGCTTGCCGCCCAGGTCTTCTCGCCCGTGCGGTGTCAACCAGTTCGACAGGTCCGGGCCCTTCGGGACGATCTGCGTCGGGTTGATGTCCTTGTGGACGATGTAGTAGTGCTGCTTGATCTGGACGAAGTCGATGGTGTCGCCGAAGCCCGGTGTCTGGAACAGGTCCCGGGCGTAGGCCCACAGCACCGGCATCTCGCTGAGCTTGGCGCGGTTGCACTTGAAGTGGCCGTGGTAGACCGGGTCGAAGCGGGCCAGCGTGGTGAACAGCCGCACATCGGCCTCAGTGATGGTGTCGCCCACCAAAAACCTTTGGCCGCTTAGCCTTTCGGAGACCCAGTCGAGTGCGGTGAACAGCCGGTCGTATGCGCGCTCGTAGGCCTTCTGCGATCCGGCGAACCCGCAGCGGTACACGCCGTTGTTTATCTCGGTGTAGATGCGCTGCGCCACGTCGTCGATCTCGGCGCGCAGCGGCTCGGGGTACAGGTCGGGCGCGCCGTGGCGGTGGAATTGCCGCCACTGCGTGGACAAGTCGAGGGTGAGCTGGGCGAAGTCGTTGGTGACGACCTGGCCGGTGGGCACGTCGACGATCGCCGGGACTGTAATGCCCTTCGGGTAGTTCGGGATCCGCTTGAAGTAGGCGTCCTGCAGCCGGGGGATCTTCAGCACCGGGTCAACACCGCCGGGATCGAGGTCGAACGTCCAGCTGCGCTCGTCGTGCGTCGGCCCGCAAAACCCAATGGACAGTACCGGTTCCAGGCCCAGCAGCCGTCGCACGATGATCGCCCGGTTGGCCCACGGGCATGCCCGGGCGACGATCAGCCGGTAGCGGCCCGGCTCGACCGGATAGCCGTCACGTCCGTCGGCGGATTCTTTCTTGCTCCTCGCGTCCGCAGTGCCTGTCTTGCTCCTCGCGTCCGCAGTGCCTGTCTTGCTCCTCGCGTCCGCAGTGCCTGTCTTGCTCCTCGCGTCCGCAGTGATCCGCGTGGTGATGTAGTCGGTGTCGCGTTCGAACTCGCCGCCGCTGGCGACATAAGCACCCATGGCTTCAGCATGCCCGCCGAGATCAGACTTGATGCACGCGTTCGGGCGCAAAACGTGCGCCAGCCCTGATCTCGGGCGCAAGAACTACGCGTCGAGCTCGCGGGCGACGGCCTTAACGACCTCCGAGACCCGCCGCGCGGTCTTGCGATCCGGGTAGCGACCCTTGCGCAGCTCGGGCTGCACAGCGCTCTCGAGCAGCGTGATCATGTCCTCGACCATGCCGTGCAGCTCGTCGGGACTGTGCTTGTGCTCGGCCGGCGCGCTCTCGCGGCGGGTGCGCAGCGGCGACGGCGGCGGATCGATGAGTTTGAGGCTGAGCGCCTGCGGACCGCGACGGCCCGAGGCCACACCGAACTCCACCCGCTGGCCGGACTTGAGCTCCTCGACACCGGCCGGCAGCGCTGACGACCGGATGTAGACGTCCTCGCCGTCCTCCTGGGACAGGAAGCCGAAGCCCTTCTCCGGGTCGTACCACTTCACCCTGCCGGTCGGCACTGGTCTCACCTGCTTGTCTCGACGGTCACTCGCAAAGAACGCGCCCCGCCAGTCGCAGGACGCGATGCAGTGATCCTACTCGGATCGCCGGACGCCGAGCAGCCCTGTTTACTAGCGATAGGCTGGGGGAACCGCTGGAGGAACAATGCGCCTGATCCTGAACATCATCTGGTTGGTCTTCGGCGGCCTGTGGCTGGCGCTGGGGTACCTGCTGGCGGCGCTGGTGTGCTTCGTCCTGATCATCACCATCCCATTCGGAATAGCCGCGCTGCGCATCGCTTTGTATGCACTATGGCCGTTCGGACGCACGATCGTCGACAAGCCGACCGCGGGCGCCGGGGCACTGATCGGCAACATCATCTGGATCGTGCTGTTCGGATGGTGGCTGGCCCTCGAGCACATCGTGACAGCTATCGCGATGGCGATCACGATCGTCGGCATCCCGTTGGCACTGGCCAACCTCAAGCTGATTCCGGTTTCGCTGCTGCCGCTGGGCAAGGACATCGTTCCGGTGGATGACGCCAGGGCCCCGGTATGACGGTGACCGCACTGGGCCTGCCTTCGGTGCTCTCCCAACGGGTGCCGACCGATGAGACCGCGCCCAGCGACGGACCGCTGATCGACCGTTACGGCCGTGTCGCCACCGATCTGCGGGTCTCACTCACCGACCGCTGCAACTTGCGGTGCACGTACTGCATGCCCGCCGACGGTCTGGATTGGCTGCCGACCCAACGGCTGCTGCGGCCTGACGAACTGATCCGCCTCGTGCGGCTGGCGGTGACCCGGCTTGGGATCACCAGCGTCCGGTTCACCGGCGGTGAGCCGCTGCTGTCGAAGAACCTCGAAGACATCATCGCGGCCACGGCACGGCTGCAGCCGCGGCCGGAGATCACGCTCACCACGAACGGCGTCGGGCTGGCCCACCGGAGCCAGGAGGCTGGCGACATCAGAACTCGCGCGGACCGGTTGGC
Source organism: uncultured Actinomycetota bacterium (assembly GCA_963775205.1). Classification (GTDB taxonomy): domain Bacteria; phylum Actinomycetota; class Actinomycetes; order Mycobacteriales; family Mycobacteriaceae; genus Mycobacterium. The sequence goes on from CAVZHV010000009.1 coordinate 212,317, forward strand.
CGCCGCGGGACTCGACCGGATCAACATCTCACTCGACACCGTCGACGCGTCCCGCTTCGCTGCCATCACCCGCCGGGACCGGCTGCCCGACGTGCTCGACGGAATGAAGGCCGCACATGGCGCCGGCCTCGACCCCGTCAAAGTCAACGCAGTTCTGGATCCCGCGACCGGCCGCGACGACGCCGTGGCCCTGCTGCGGTTCTGCCTCGACCACGGGTATCAGCTGCGCATCATCGAGCAGATGCCGCTGGACGCCGAACACCGCTGGAAGCGTGCCGAGGTGCTGACCGCCGACGACATCCTGGCCGCGTTGCGCCGCCACTTCGCGTTGCAGCCCGATCCGTCGCCGCGGGGTTCGGCCCCCGCCGAGCTGTGGCTGGTCGACGGAGGGCCGGCCAGGGTCGGCGTGATCGCCTCGGTATCGCACGCTTTCTGCTCGGCCTGCGATCGCACTCGGCTGACGGCCGACGGGCAAGTCCGCAACTGTTTGTTCGCCACCGCCGAAACCGACCTGCTCGGCTTGCTACGCGGCGGGGCCGACGACGCGGCGATCGAGGCGGCGTGGCGGGCCGCGATGTGGGCCAAGGCGGCCGGGCACGGCATCAACGATCCGAGCTTCGTCCAGCCCGCGCGACCGATGAGCGCGATCGGCGGCTAGCGGTGTCGGACCTTTCAACACGAGTCCGGATATCGATTCGTTACTTCGGAGCCGCCCGCGCGGCCGCGGGGGTCGAAGCCGAGACCAGGGCCGTGGCGGCAGGCACCAGCGTCGCGGACTTGGCAAACCAACTCGGTGCACAAAACCCCAGGCTGGCTACAGTCTTGGCAAGGTGTTCCTACCTGTGCGACGGCATGGCCGTGCGTGACGCACGTGGCCCGCTGCGGGCAGGGCAGACTGTCGACGTGCTGCCGCCCTTTGCCGGCGGTTGAGGGTGATTTGCGTCACATAACGGTTTGATCACAGCGCGGCCTCGGACGGGTCTCGGCCGCAATCGACCTGCAGGAACGCCGTCCTCTCTTGCGGTTTTCCATTCGACGCGGCGACGAAACGCCTGGAAAGCCAAAAGGTGACGGAGATCGCGCAAAGCGTTACGGTCTTCCGCAAGCCAGCCCACTTCGAATGCGGTTGGCCCTTCTTCCCTTTCGCGCCGAGCTCCATCCATGAGGGAAGGACACGACGACACCGGGGATGGAGGCGGGGGACCCAACCGGTCCACCGAAATCGGACCAGGAGCCGCATGCGGCTCCTTGGGGTGAAGCCGGCGCTGTACCGCGGCACCGGCCGGGCTGCCTCTCTTGCCCGAACCCGACAGCTGACTCCGCAGGCGCGTGCAGAGAGGACTGTTCGGCGCATGAGTGGACGGCATCGCAAGCCCACCCAATCCAACATCAACGTCGCGAAAGTCGCCTTCACGGGCGCAGTCATCGGAGGAAGCGGCCTGGCGCTCAGCGCTCACGCAGCCGCGGCTACCGACGGCGAATGGGACACCGTGGCCCGCTGCGAATCCGGCGGCAACTGGGGCATCAACACCGGCAACGGCTATCAGGGCGGCCTGCAGTTCTCGCCCGGCACCTGGAGTTCCGCGGGAGGCAGCGAGTTCGCACCTGCGGCACACATGGCCAGCCGCGATCAGCAGATTGCGGTCGCGGAGCGGGTGCTGGCCCGGCAGGGCCGCGGCGCGTGGCCGACGTGCGGCACCGGGTTGTCCTCCGCCACCCCTCGCACGGTCCCAACCAACCAGGTACAGACCCTCGAAGCTCCGGTCGACAACGGCGGGGCGCCCGCCGCGCTGGACGCCCCGCTGCCGCCTGAAGGCCAGCCGCCGGCCCCTGAGGCCGGGCCTGCCCCTGACGCACCGGCTCCCGACGCACCGGCTCCCGACGCGCCGGCCCCCGAGGCTCCAGCTCCTGAGGCCGCAGCCCCCGAGGCGCCGGCTCCCGAAGCCGCGGCCCCCGAGGCGCCCCCGGCTCCCGAGGCCCCACCGGCCGAGCCCGTCGTCGAGACGGTCGCCGCGCCTGCGGCACCGGACGACGTCGTGCTGCCCGCTACGGATCAGCTGCCCGCGCCCACCGACGCCGTGATCGTCGACGTCGGGCTGAGCGAGCCCGCCGGGGACCCCGCAGCCTCCGCACCCGCGGAGCCTGCGGTCATCGAGCAGACGTCGCAACAAGCTCCGCAAGAGGACTCGGCGTATCTGCAGTCGCTGTTGCAGGCGATCCACAACAACGACGTCACGCTCAACGACGCGATCATGGATCTTGCGCAGCGCTCAACGCCCGCCTAGCCGGGTCGGCTCAGGCCGATCCCACCCACTCGTCGGTTCCGTCGACGAACAACTGGTGCTTCCACACCGGTAGCCGCGCTTTGATGGTGTCGACGAGCTTGGCGCACGTCTCGAACGCCGCGCCGCGATGGTCGGCGGCGACGGCGGCCACCAGCGCCGCGTCGCCGACGGCCAGCGTGCCGATGCGGTGGCTTGCGGCCAGCGCACGGACACCTCGGGCGCCCCGGGCGACCTCGGCGCACACCTCGGCCAGCGCGTCCTGCGCCGAGGGGTGCGCCGAGTACTCCAGACGGATCACCCCGCGACCGCCGTCGTGATCGCGGACCACCCCGGCAAAGCCGACGACTGCGCCTGCCGCCTCGTGGGCGACCAGAGCTTCGAGTTCGGCGAGGTCGACGGGATGCTCGGTCACCTCGGCGCGAAGCACCCGCGTCATGTGTGGTCTCTCCCGCGCAGCTGATCCAACGCATGGTCGAGCACCCCGTCCAGCACGGCCAGGCCGTCCCGGACGCCGCCCGGCGAACCGGGCAGGTTGATCACCAGCGTGCGGCCGGCGACCCCGCACAGCCCACGCGAGAGCACCGCCGTCGGGACCTTCGGCAGACCCGAACGGCGGATCGCGTCGGCCAGCCCCGGTATCTCGTAATCGAGCACCGAAGCCGTCTGCTCCGGCGTCGCGTCGGTGGGCGAGATTCCGGTGCCTCCGGAGGTGATCACGACGTCGACGGCGTCGGCGACCGCCACGCGCAGTGCCGCGCCGACCCCGGGCCCGTCAGCGGTCACCACAGAATCGCCCACACTGAACCCGCGCTGCCGTAACCAGTCGAGAATGATTGGGCCGCAACGATCTTCGTACACGCCCTCGGAGGCACGGGTGGATGCGATGACCACGCGCGCCGAGCTCAAGGCCGGGCCCAGCTGCCGCTTCGCCCGCCCTCCTTGCGGAGCACGCGGACGTTGTCGATGCGAGCGGCTTTGTCGACCGCCTTGATCATGTCGTACAACGTCAGCGCCGCGACGCTCACCGCGGTGAGGGCCTCCATCTCGACACCGGTGCGGTCGGTGCTGCGGACAGCGGCGGTGATCTCGACCGCGCAGGGCCTAATCTCGAAGTCGACGTCGACGCCGGTGAGTGCGAGCTGATGGCACAGCGGAATCAGTTCGCTGGTGCGCTTGGCGGCCTGAATCCCCGCCACCCGCGCGGTGGCCAGCGCGTCGCCCTTGGGCAGCCCGCCCGACGAGATCAGCGCCAGCACCTCAGGCGTCGTCACCAACTCGCCCGCCGCCACCGCCGTCCGCTTGGTGACGGCCTTGGCGGTGACGTCCACCATGTGGGCCGCGCCGCGCTCGTCGAGGTGCGAAAGCCGGCCGGCGTCAGAGGCCACCTACTTGTTGACCACCGTGACCGGATGGGTGTACGGCAGCTCGTCGGCAGGCAGCGGGAAGGTGACGTCCCCGAACGGCGACAACGCGCCGGTGCGGTCGGCGGCGAGCTCGCTGATGGCGTGGTCGTCCTCGCCGTCGAACGTGGGCCAGCCGGGGTCGACGTATCGACTCTTCTGCGATTTCTTGTCAGCCACGGCTTCATTCTGACAGGTGTCACGGGCTCTCGCGACACTGACCGGCTGCTTTACGCTGGTCAACAATGACGAACAACGTCCCGCGGGTCCCGCTGGGTGCCTGGCTGGCCGACCTGCCCGACGAAAAGCTGGTCCGGCTGCTGCAACTGCGCCCCGACCTCACGCAGCCACCGCCGGGCAGCATCGCGGCGCTGGCGGCCCGCGCGCAGGCCCGGCAATCGGTCAAGGCCGCCAGCGACGACCTCGACTTCCTGGCGCTGGGAGTGCTCGACGCGCTGCTCGTGCTTCACGCGGACACCGCCGCGGTGTCCCCCGCCAAGCTGTCGGCGCTCCTCGGTGACCGCGTACCCGAGGACGAGTTGTCGGCCGCACTTCACGCGCTGCAGGAGCGGGCCCTGCTCTGGGGTGACGACAGCCTCCGCATCGTCGCCGAAGCACCAGCCGCTCTGCCATGGCACCCCGGCCAGGCCATCCTCGAGGACGATGGCCGCAGCGCCTCCGAGATCGCAGAACAGCTCGACAAGCTCGACGACGACCAGCGCCAGCTGCTGGACCGGCTGCTATCCGGCTCGCCGGTCGGCCGGACCCGCGACGCGGCCCCCGGCACGTCGCCCGACCGGCCGGTGCAACGGCTGCTCGCCGCGGGGCTGCTGCGTCAGGTCGACGACGAGACCGTGGTCCTGCCGCGGGTGGTGGGCCAGGTGTCGCGCGGCGAAGAGCCGGGGCCGGTCAGCCTGGTCGAGCCGACGCCCGCCACGTCGAAGACGACGGTCGCCGACGTCGACGCTGCGGCCGCGGGTGCGGTGATCGACCTGCTCCGGGAAACCGAGCTCGTGCTCGAAACACTCAGCGCCGCACCAGTTCCCGAGCTGCGCAGCGGCGGTCTCGGGGTGCGCGAATTCAAGCGGCTGACGAAGCTGACCGGCATCGACGAGCGGCGGCTCGGCTTGATCCTGGAAGTGAGCGCCGCGGCGGGCCTGATCGCTGCCGGCATTCCCCGACCGGAACCGCTCGACGGCGAGGGGCCCTACTGGGCGCCGACCGTCCAGGCCGACCGCTTCAACGAGTCATCGACCGCCGACCGGTGGCATCTGTTGGCGACGACATGGCTGGGCCTGCCCTCGCGGCCCGGGCTCGCGGGGCGCCGGGGGCCGGACAACAAACCCATTGCCGCGCTGTCGGATGCGCTGTTCTCCACCGCCGCGCCGCTGGATCGTCGGCTGCTGCTCGAACTGCTGGCCGGATTGCCTTCCGGCGCAGGGCTGGACGCCGCGGAGGCGGCGCGGATGCTGTTGTGGCGGCGTCCGCGCTGGGCGCCGCGACTGCAGCCGGGGCCGGTTGGCGATCTGCTGGACGAGGCTACGACGCTCGGCCTCGTCGGCCGCAACGCACTGAGTTCGCCTGCGCGGCACCTGATCTCCGATGCGCCCGACGCCGCCGTCGCCGCGATGAAGAGGATCCTGCCCGCGCCTGTCGACCATTTCCTCGTCCAAGCGGACCTGACCGTGGTCGTGCCCGGACCGCTGCAGCGCGAGCTGGCCGACCAGCTGGCCGAGGTGGCAACCGTGGAGTCCGCCGGCGCCGCGATGGTGTACCGGATCAGCGAAGCGTCGATCCGGCGCGCGCTCGACATCGGCCGCACGGCCAGCACCCTGCACGCGTTCTTCAAGGGGCATTCGAAAACCCCTGTGCCCCAAGGTCTGACGTATTTGATCGACGATGTCGCGCGACGTCACGGCCAGCTGAGGGTAGGCATCGCCGCGTCATTCGTGCGTTGTGACGACACCGCGCTGCTGGCCCAGGTGGCCGCGGCGCCGTTGGCCGAGGTGCTTCAGCTGCGGCTGCTGGCGCCGACGGTCGCGGTGGCCCAGGCACCGATCGCCGACGTGCTCGCCGCCCTGCGCGAAGCCGGTTTCGCCCCAGCTGCCGAGGACGCCGCGGGTGCGATCGTCGACCTGCGGCCGCGCGGGGCGCGGGTGACCGACGCACCACACCGGCGGTCCTATCGCGGCATCTCCCCGCCGGCCGTCCAGACGCTGGAGGCGATCGTGGCGATGCTGCGCAAGGTCGCGGCGACGCCGCCGGCACTGCGTGTCGACGCCGGCACCGCGGTGCTGCTCCTCCAGCAGGCGGTCCGCGACCAGAGCGCGGTCGTGATGGGCTACGTCGACCCCGCCGGCGTGGCCACGCAGCGAGTGGTGTCGCCGATCAGCGTGCGCGGCGGCCAGTTGGTGGCATACGACCCGGCGTCCGGCCGGCTGCGCGACTTCGCCGTGCACCGCGTCACGTCGGTGGTGTCGGTCGACGACGGCTGAGGGGCCATCCACCCTGCGTACTCGACCGAGACTCTGGCTGTCTCATTAACACGTGAATATTCGACGACACCGAACGGAGCACACTGGCCTCGGACCAATTCGTTAATAAGATGTCGCTGGTCGTCGTTGCGACCGATTTGGCGATGTCGTGGCGACGAAGGCCAGCTCAAACAGCGAGCTCACGCTGCCGCCACCGCTGTTGTCAGGGCCCTCAAATATATTGGTGACGATGACCGACGGCCCCCTGATCGTGCAGTCCGACAAGACGGTGCTGCTCGAAGTCGACCACGAGCTCGCCAACGACGCGCGCGCTGCGATCGCGCCGTTCGCAGAGCTCGAGCGCGCGCCCGAACACGTGCACACCTACCGCATCACCCCGCTGGCGCTGTGGAACGCGCGCGCTGCGGGCCATGACGCCGAGCAGGTGGTCGATGCGCTGGTCACCTACTCGCGCTATGCGGTGCCGCAGCCGCTGCTCGTCGACGTCGTCGACACCATGGCGCGGTACGGTCGGCTGCAGCTGGTCAAGAGCCCCGTCCATGGCCTCACATTGGTGAGCTTTGATCGCGCGGTGTTGGAAGAAGTACTGCGCAACAAGAAGATTCAGCCGATGCTCGGCGCCCGCATCGACGAGGACACCGTCATCGTCCATCCGAGCGAGCGCGGCCATATCAAGCAGATGCTGCTCAAGATCGGCTGGCCTGCTGAGGATCTCGCGGGTTACGTCGACGGCGAGGCGCACCCGATCAGCCTGCGCCAGGACGGCTGGCACCTGCGCGATTACCAGGAGATGGCCGCCGCGTCGTTCTGGGCGGGTGGCTCGGGTGTCGTGGTGTTGCCGTGCGGGGCGGGCAAGACGCTCGTCGGCGCGGCCGCGATGGCCAAGGCCGGAGCGACGACGCTGATCCTGGTCACCAACACGGTGGCCGGCCGACAATGGAAGCGTGAGCTGATCGCGCGAACTTCGTTGACGGAAGAGGAGATCGGCGAGTACTCCGGTGAGCGCAAGGAGATCCGCCCGGTCACCATCGCGACGTACCAGGTGATGACCCGCCGCTCCAAAGGCACGTACCGGCACCTGGAACTGTTCGACAGCCGCGACTGGGGGCTGATCATCTACGACGAAGTTCACCTGCTGCCCGCTCCGGTGTTCCGGATGACGGCCGATCTGCAGTCGCGGCGCCGGCTGGGTCTGACGGCGACGTTGATCCGCGAGGACGGCCGCGAGGGGGACGTGTTCTCGCTGATCGGGCCCAAGCGCTACGACGCGCCGTGGAAAGACATCGAGGCCCAGGGCTGGATCGCGCCGGCGGAATGCATCGAGGTGCGGGTGACGCTCACCGACAACGAGCGGATGCTGTACGCCACAGCCGAGCCCGAGGAACGATACAAGCTGTGCTCCACGGCACACAGCAAGATCGCGGTCGTCAAGTCGATCCTCGAAAAGCATCCGGGCGAGCAGCGGTTGGTCATCGGCGCCTACCTCGACCAGCTCGATGAGCTGGGGGCCGAGCTTGAAGCGCCGGTGATCCAAGGGTCGACGAAGACCGCCGAACGCGAGGCATTGTTCGACGCGTTCCGCCGCGGAGAAGTGTCGACCCTCGTGGTGTCGAAGGTGGCGAACTTCTCCATCGACCTACCGGAAGCCTCGGTGGCCGTGCAGGTTTCAGGGACGTTCGGGTCGCGGCAGGAAGAGGCTCAGCGGTTGGGCCGGCTGCTGCGGCCGAAGGCCGGGGGTGGCGGCGCGTTCTTCTACTCGGTGGTCGCGCGCGACACGCTCGACGCGGAGTACGCCGCGCATCGGCAGCGGTTCCTGGCCGAGCAAGGCTACGGCTATGTGATCCGCGACGCCGACGACCTGCTGGGCCCCGCCATCTGACCTGATTTCGGCGCGCTAACGGTCGCCCAGCGCACGTTTGCGCGCCGAAATCGCCTTAGGTGAGCGCCGGAATGACCTCTCGCTCCACCAGTTCGATGCCGGAGCGGTCATAGGCCGCTTCCGGGAAGTAGAAGATGGCGTACTCACAACCGAGATCGCGGACTGCCCGCAGCTTTTCGATCACCTGCTCGGCTGTACCAGTGGCGGCGTCGGTGCCGGTCGCAGCGATCATCGCGTCAGCCCCCTTTTCGCCGACATAGGCCGCCAGGCGGTCCCTGATCCGGGCCAGCCGATCCTTGAGATCTGCCTCCGAATCACCGACGACCGCAGTGAAGTTCGCCGAACGCACGATCGCGTCGAACTCCGTGCCGACGTTACGGCAATGCTCGGCGAGTATCTCCGACTTGCGCTTGAAGGTGTCCAGCTCGGGAGTGTAGTTGGTGTACTGCGCATACTTCGCCGCGATCCGCAGCGTCTTCTGCTCGCCCCCGCCGGCGATCCACAACGGAATACCGCTGGGCTGCAACGGCTTTGGCTGCACGATTGCCCCGTCGGCCTGGTAGTGCTCACCGGAGAAGTTGACGACGCCGTCGCGCCACGCCTCACGCATGATCTGCACGCCCTCGTCGAGCCTCGCCAGCCGCACCCCGGCCGACGGAAAGCCGTAACCGTAGGCGCGCCATTCGTGTTCGTACCAGCCCGCCCCGATCCCCATCTGCACGCGGCCGCCGGAGATCACGTCGACGGTCGCGGCCACCTTCGCCAGGTAGACGGGATTGCGGTAGCTCATCGCAGTGCACATCTGGCCGAGCTTGATCCGCGACGTCACCGCCGCGTAGGCCGCCATCAGACTCCACGCCTCGTGAGTGGCCTCCCCGGTCGGAACGGGCACAGTGTGGAAGTGGTCGTACACCCACAACGAATCCCACGCACCACCGTCGGCGTACGTCGCGAGGCCCGACATCACTTCCCAATGCTCTTCGGCCGGTATGCCGACCAGATCGAGACGCCAGCCTTGCGGGATGAAGAAACCAAATCGCACACCTGGACTGTATGCGTCGGCCCTCAGCGCGGCGTCGCCACCTAGGTCGACGTATCTGGCCGTGCAGGAGACAGGAGTGCCACCGCACGCCTGCGACGGTTGGTGCGCCTGCGGCGTTCGTCCTAGCGAACCTTGGTCGCTAGATCGTTGAGAGTTGTCTTGAGTTTTCAGGCTGCGTTCGGCAGCAGGCGAGCCCGGTCGATGGTTTCTGTGATGTGAATGTCGATGGTGTGCAATGCCTTTCGCAATGGTGGCGGGGCGGGTGGCTGGTCGGTGGCGAGTAGGGGGCGTAGCAGCCGGTCGTGCAGTTTGGTGTAGAAGATCGCAAACCGCAGGCCGTCGCCGGTGAGCCGGTAGCGGTTTTTGCCCGGGATGCGGGTGATGAGCCCGTTGACGCGTAGCCGGGCCAGATCGTAGCTGGCCTGGTTCCTGGTGTAGGTCGCACCGCCGAGCAGTCCGGTCATCAAGGCGCGCAGGCTCTTATTGGTGATGCCGGTGACGGCGAGCACGCTGGTGCACAGGGCGCCGGCCAGGGACTGGACCCGAGGGTCGCCGAACCGCAAGGCCGGGGCCCTCCTGCCATCCTCGGTGAGGGTGGGCTGTGCGATCCGCTCAAAGGCTGGACTCGCAAGGACGCAGCCCTGACCGACACGTTCAGTATCGAGCAGTGTGGTGTTGATCGCACGGGCGCGGGCCTGCAGTTCATCGAGATGGCACAGTCGGCGCCGGCAGCCCACATCGTCGGGGTTGTTGATCACGGTCTCGATGCGCAGCGCCCGCCCGTCCTTCAAATACTGTTTGATGCGGGAGTGCCGGTAGAAGGCGTTGACGTTGACCTCGGTGCCGTAGGTGACGATGCGGGTCTTGTATTCGCCTCTTGCCTTAGCGCCGCGGCGTTGGCCGCGTTTGAAGATCAGCTCGATCAGTTCCGGGCGGCCGATGTCGAGGTTGTCGGTGACCAGGGCCTCGAAGAACGCGCGGGCGCGGCGGGGTGCGTCGAACACCAGGGTGCGCGAGGCCTCGACCTGGCGCATCGACAGCTCCCACCAGTAGCCGGCGGCGCGGTCGCGCTCGGTCAGCGGCAGCGGCAGGATCGACCACCAGCGTTCGGCGAACACCGCGATCGCGCCGGGGCCGAGCCGGTCGCAGATCTCCTGCAGCGCAGCCGGATCGGCACAGGTGGCGAACCCGTTGGACAGCTCGCTGAACCCGATGCCGGCCTTGGCCGCCTGCCGCTTGGCCCACTCGTGGCCGTTGACCCAGATCTTCATCGGGTACGGGAAATAGGCGCAGACCTTGACAAACGCCGGCCCGAAATCGTCGTCCCAGAGGTAGTAGTAATAGCAGGTCACCCGCCGCTGGGACACCGCGAAGGAGAACCACACCCGTCTTGCCCCGCTGTTTCTTGGTGGCGGTGAATACCGGCGCGAACTCCTGCGCGATTCCGATCGCGGCCACACCGGGCCGTCCGGTCGCCGCTTGCCGGGCCAGATACGGCCGCATCCGATCGATCTTGCGGTCGTTCTTGCCGAACCGCACCACCGGGATCCGGTTGTCGGCGGCGAAGCGGTCCACCGCCTTGCGGAACGTGGTACCGATCTTCTCCAGGATCGCCGGCGACGGGATCGGGTTGCCAAGATGCTGGGTCAAAAAACTGACCACCTGCCCACCGACCTGCAGATTCGGGACATACCCGTTCAAATAGATCCGATCCAGGCACTCCAGATCGAGGCCCACATGCCCGTCGAGTACATCGTTGACCGTCACCGTCGGAGCCATCCCCACAGCCTGACCGCAACACGACCGCCTGACCAGCCCCGAGCCTCGGCGGTCAGAGGCGAAGCCTCACTGGTCTTCGGGGACGAGAATCATCACCGGGATACGTCGCAGCGTCCGCTGCTGGTACACCGCGTAGCCGGAGGCCTGGGCGTTGGCTGCCCGCCAGCCCTGTTCGCGCTCGTCGCCTTCGGCTTCATGTGCGACACAAGCGACTTCACCCCGATGCGGAATGATCAGGCTGCAGCGCGGGTTCGCCTTCAGGTTGTGATACCAGGCGGGATTCTTCTCGACTCCGGTCGCCGACGCGATCAGCACCCAGTTGTCGTTCAAGGGTGTTGCAAGCAAAGGGATGTCACGCACCTTGCCACTCTTTGCACCGGTACACCGCAGCAGGACCGCGTTGTCGCGGAACTCCGTTCCCAGCGCGGTGCTCAGGGCGCCGTTCGACAACCGCATCAGCCGCGTGTCGACAGGAGTCATCACGTGCAGCGCAAACCAGCCGCCTGCTCGCGTGCGCAGGGCGCGGTCGACGGCGCGGTGGTACAGCTTCATGGTCGGGAGCCTACTGTGGAAGCTCGTGGCCTCACGGCACGTTCTCTTTCGGATCTTCTACCGGCTGGGCTTCACCCCGTGGGACGGCCACCCCATCGCGACCAGCCTGCAACAGCTCGTCGCTGAGCTTCCGCCGGGAATCGCTCTGGACGTCGGCTGCGGCACCGGCGACACCTCGATTTATCTCGCGCAGCACGGATGGCAGGTGACCGGAGTCGATTTCGTGCCGCAAGCCGTCGGCAAAGCGCGCGCCAAAGCCGAGGCCGCCGGGGTGAGCGTCGACTTCCGGCGTGCCGACGCCACTCGGTTGACCGCCGAAGGCGTCGGCACCGGCTTCGACCTGATCGTCGACAACGGCTGCCTGCACGGCATGAGCGACGACGACCGCACCGACTACGCCCGCGAGGTCACTGCGGTGGCCGCGCCTGAGGCTCGGCTGCTGCTCGTCGAGTTCACTCCGGGCGGCTCGTTCGCAGTGCCGGGCATCGCGCAGGAGGAGATCGAACGACGCTTCACGCCCGCATGGTCCCTGGCGGCCAGCGGTACCGAGTCGTGGGCAAAAAGCCTGCGCCACTACGTTCTTCAGCGCACCGAGACATAAACCTCGGCGGCGGATCTCGGCGTGTCGCCGCCGAGGTTTATGTGTCGCGGAACCTAGGTGAGCGAGTCCGGCGGGGTGAACCGGTCGCCGTACTTGGCGGCCAGCTCACGCGCCCGCGCCACGAAACCCTCGCTGACCGCCGGGATATCCGACGATGTACTGGGCCGTGCCGCCGGTCCACGGCGGGAAGCCGATACCCATGATCGAGCCGATGTTCGCGTCGGCCGTCGACGTCAGCACGCCTTCGTCGAGGCACTTCTGCGTCTCGAGCGCCTCCGCGAACAGCATCCGGTCGATCATGTCCTGCAGCGGCGGCTTCGACGAGCCCGAGTTGAACGTCTCCCGAAGGCCCGGCCACAGGCCGGCCCGCTTGCCGTCGGCGTACTCGTAGAACCCGGCACCCTTCAGCCTCGAGGGGCGGCCGATCTCGATCATCTTGTTGACGACAGCCTCGGCCGGGTGCGGCTCGTAGGTGCCGCCCGCGTCCTCGACACCCTTACGTGTGGCCGCCGCGATCTTCTGCATCAGCTCGAGGTTGAGCTCGTCGGACAGCTGCAGCGGCGGCGCGGGGTAACCGGCCTGCGAACCCGCATGCTCGATGCTTGCCGGCTCCACACCCTCGCCGAGCATCGCCAGCGCCTCGTTGACGAAGGTGCCGATGACGCGGCTGGTGTAGAAACCGCGGCTGTCATTGACGACGATCGGTGTCTTGCCGATGGCCAGCGTGTAGTCGAAAACCCGGGCCAGCGCCTCGTCAGATGTCTTCTCGCCCTTGATGATTTCCACCAGCGGCATCTTGTCGACCGGCGAGAAGAAGTGGATCCCGATGAAGTCCTCCTGCCGCTTGACGCCGGTCGCCAGACCGGTGATCGGCAGCGTCGAGGTGTTCGACCCGAGCAGCGCGTTGGGCTCGACGATGTCCTCGATCTCCTGGAACACCTTGTGCTTGAGTTCCTGGTTCTCGAACACCGCCTCGATCACGAAGTCCACCCCGGCGAAGTCGGCAGGGTCGGCCGTCGGCGTGATCCGGTCCAGCAGCGCCTTGGACTTCTCCTCGGTGGTCTTGCCCCGCTCCAGCGCCTTGGCTTCCAGCTTCTCCGAGTAGCCCTTGCCCTTCTGCGCCGCCTCGATGCTGACGTCCTTGAGCACCACCTCGAAGCCGGCCTTGGCCGACACGTAGGCGATGCCGGCACCCATCATGCCCGCGCCCAGCACACCGATCTTGCGGATCGGGGTCTTGCCGATGCCGTCGGGCCGGGAACCGCCGCCGTTGATGGTCTGCAGGTCGAAGAAGAACGCCTGGATCATGTTCTTTGCGACCTGGCCGGTGACCAGCTGCGTGAAGTAGCGGCTCTCGATGCGGCTGGCCGTGTCGAAGTCCACCTGCGCACCCTCGACCGCCGCGTCGAGGATCGCTCGCGGCGCCGGCATCGGCGCACCCTTGAGCTGTTTCTTCAACAGCGCCGGGAACGACGGCAGGATCGACGCCAGCGCGGGCGACGACGGTGTGCCGCCGGGCATCTTGTAGCCCTTGGCATCCCATGGCTGGGTGTGTGCGTCGGGGTTGGCCTTGATCCACGCCTTCGCGGCGGGCACCAAATCGTCGACGCTGGAGACGATCTCGTCGACGAGACCGATCTCCTTGGCCTGCGCCGGCTTGAACCGGGTGCCCTGCGACAGCACGTTCATGAACGCGTTCTGGATGCCGAACATCCGCACGGACCGCGTCACGCCGCCGCCTCCCGGCAGCAGGCCCAACGTGACCTCGGGGAAGCCGACGACCAGTCCCTTGACGTCGGCGGCGATGCGGTGGTGACACGCCAGCGCGATCTCCAGGCCGCCGCCCAGCGCGGCGCCGTTGATCGCGGCCACCACAGGCTTGCCGAAGGTTTCCAGCGTGCGCAGGTCGCGCTTGATGTCCTCGACCATGTCGAAGGCCTCACCAGCGTTCTCCGGGCCGATCTGGATCATCCCCTTGAGGTCACCGCCGGCGAAGAATGTGTTCTTCGCGCTGGTGATGACGACACCGCTGATCGAATCCTTTTCGGCGACAAGGCGTTCGACGGCCTTGTGCATCGACTCCTTGTAGTGCTCGTTCATGACGTTCGCCGAGCCCGTCGGGTCGTCCAACGTCAACGTGACGATGCCGTCGTCGTCCTTGTCCCACTGAATGGTGTTCTCAGCCATGCCTTTTCCTCAGACTCGCTCGATGATGGTGGCCACGCCCATGCCGCCGCCCACGCACAGCGTGATCAGCGCGCGCCGGGCATTGCGGCGCTCCAGTTCGTCGACCATGGTGCCGGTGATCATCGCGCCGGTGGCACCCAGCGGGTGGCCCATCGCGATCGCCCCGCCGTTGACGTTGAGCTTCTCGTCGGGAATGTTGAGGTCCTTCTGGAACTTCAGCACCACCGCGGCGAAAGCCTCGTTGAGCTCGAACAGGTCGATGTCGTCGACGGTCAAGCCAGCGCGGTCCAGCACCTTGCGGGTGGCCGGGGTCGGCCCGGTGAGCATGATCACCGGGTCGGAGCCGCTGGTCGCGGTGGCCACGATGCGCGCCCGCGGGGTCAGGCCCTGCGACTGACCGGCCTGCTCGCTACCGACGAGCACCAGCGCCGCGCCGTCGACGATCCCGGAGCTGTTGCCGCCGGTGTGGACGTGGTTGATCTTTTCGACCCAGTGGTATTTCTGCAGCGCCACGTCATCGAAGCCGCCCATCGAGCCGATGCCGTCGAAAGCGGTCTTGAGCTTGGCCAGGCCTTCCATCGTGGTGTCCGGGCGCATGTGCTCGTCGTGGTCGAGGATCACCAGGCCGTTCTGGTCCCGCACCGGAACCACCGACTTCGCGAAGTAGCCGCCGGACCACGCATCGGCGGCCTTCTGCTGCGAGCGCAGCGCGTACGCGTCGACGTCCTCACGCGAGAAGCCCTCGATGGTGGCGATCAGGTCGGCGCCGATGCCCTGCGGGACGAACCCGACGGAGTAGTTGGTTTCGGGGTCGGTCGCCCACGCGCCGCCGTCGGAGCCCATCGGCACGCGGCTCATCGACTCGACGCCGCCGGCCAGCACCAGGTCGTCCCAGCCCGACCGCACCTTGTGCGCGGCCATGTTCACCGCTTCCAGGCCGGAGGCGCAGAACCGGTTGAGCTGCACCCCGGCGATGGTGTCGGGCATTCCGGCGGCCAGCACCGCGGTGCGGGCGATGTCGCCGCCCTGGTCGCCGATCGGAGACACCACACCGAGGATCACGTCGCTGATCAGGTTCTCGTCCAGGTCGGGGAACCGGCGGCGCAACTCGTCGATCAGGCCGGTGACCAGGCTGATCGGCTTGACCTCGGTCAGCGAGCCGTTCTTCTGCTTGCCGCGTGGGGTGCGGATGGCCTCGTAGATGAAGGCTTCTTCGGACATAGCGGTATTCCTCTTCATGTGTGTCAGGAAGGCGGTTGAGCAGCCCGTCTGTGCAGAGCGTAGACCTCTGCTCGCTAGCCTAACAGGGCCGCAAACCAACCTGTTGGTTGGCCCGGTCTCACCGCGCTCGTGACCGAAATAAGGGCTGATAGTCACACACCTACGCCCGCCGAGTGACACCGTTTATGCGAGGACGTCGCAACCATGAGTGAGAGGTCACGAATGGTGTGGCGATGTCGAACGGCATACCGCTGCGTCTGCCGGGCAGCACCGTGCCGGACCGGCCGCTCAACGCGGCGATCGGCGCTTCTGTGTCCCCCTACGCTGGACGGCTATGACGGTCTCGCGGCTGGCGCCCTTCGCCACGACGGTGTTCGCGGAGATGTCGGCGCTGGCCGCGCGGCTGGGAGCCGTCAACCTCGGTCAGGGCTTTCCCGACGAAGACGGGCCTCCGGCGATGCTGGAGGCCGCGCGTCAGGCCATCGCCGACGGCGTCAACCAGTACCCGCCCGGGCGCGGCGTCGCGGCGCTGCGCGAAGCGATCGCCGCCGACCGGCAGCGTAAGTACGGCACAAGCTACGACCCCGAGGACGAGGTGCTGGTTACCGTCGGGGCCACCGAGGCGATCGCTGCCGCGGTGATCGGACTCGTCGAGCCGGGGTCTGAGGTGGTGCTCGTCGAGCCGTACTACGACTCGTACGCGCCCGTGCTGGCGATGGCGCAAGCGCAGCGCACGACGGTTCCTCTGGTCCCCGATGGTGGCGCCTTCGCGCTCGACGTGGACGCGCTGCGCCGGGCCGTCACGCCACGCACGACGGCGATGATCGTCAACTCCCCGCACAACCCGACCGGCACGGTGCTCACCGAGGCGGAGCTGACCGCGATCGCCGATGTGGCAGTGGAGGCGGACCTGCTCGTGATCACCGACGAGGTCTACGAGCATCTGGTGTTCGACGACGCGCGCCATCTTCCGTTGGCCGCGTTCCCCGGAATGGCCGACCGCACCGTCACGATCTCCAGTGCCGCGAAGATGTTCAACTGCACCGGCTGGAAGATCGGCTGGGCATGCGGCCAAGCCGACCTGATCGCCGGCGTGCGCGCGGCCAAGCAGTTCATCACCTATGTCGGCGGTGCGCCGTTCCAGCCCGCGGTCGCGCTGGCACTGAATACTCAGCAAGAGTGGATCTCAGGGTTGCGAAAGACGTTGCAGACAAGGCGAGATCGGTTGTCGGCGGGTCTGACGGAGCTAGGCTTCGAGGTGCATCACAGCGGCGGTACGTACTTCGTGTGCGCCGACCCGCGTCCGCTCGGCTACTCCGACAGCACCACGTTCTGCGCCGAGCTGCCGCACCGCGCGGGCGTCGCCGCGATTCCACTCTCGGCCTTCTGCGACCCCGACGGCCGCCACGCCGCGGCGTGGAATCACCTGGTGCGGTTCACGTTCTGCAAGCGCGACGACACGCTCGACGAAGCACTGCGCCGGCTGACGACGCTCACCCGGTAGCCTTCGCGAGCGCCTGTTTCGCCGCGTTGTAGCCGGGAATGAACGTGATCCCTGGTCCGCCATAGCATCCCGCGCTGCCCAGGTACAGGCCGTCGATGCCGATCGGCTGGTCGAGGAAACCCGTAGGGCCCGGGCGGTTGAAGCCGATCTGGTCGGGATGAAGCAGGCCGTAGCAATAGTCGCCACCCGGGGCGCCGAACATCGTGCCCATGTGCCGCGGGGTAAACGTCGTGTGTCGGGCGATCAGCCGCTCGAAGTTGGGGGCGATGCGGGTCAGCTTGTCGATGACCCGATGGCCCATATCGGTTTTCAGCCGGCCATAGTCGTAATTCTCGCCTTCGATCGGGAACCACAGCGAGAACGCCGACGCGGCGTGCTTGCCGGCCGGCGCGAGCGCCGGGTCGTGCACCGACGGAATCTGCAGTGCGACAGCAGGATCGGCCGGGACGATGCCGCGGCGGCAGTCCTCCCACTGCTGCTGCAACTCTTCGGGGGTGGAGAACAGCCCGATGTTCGCCTGCAGCGCGGGGTCGTTGAGCATTTCGTACGGTGGCACGAATTCGGGGATGCCGTCCAGGGCGAAGTGCATCTGCAGGTAGCTGCCGCGGTGGTCGACGCGGGAGAACCGCTCCCGCACGTCCGGTGCCAGCGCGCTGCCGTCGACAAGCCGCAAGACCGTGTGATCCGGCGCCACGCTGGAAACCACGAGTGGCGCGCTGATCGTCGCGCCGTCCTCGGTCCGGACCCCGGCGACGCGGCCGTCGCGGACGAGGATTTCGGTCACCCGCGTGCGCAGCCGCAGCTCTCCCCCGTCGGCGGTGAACAGCGCGAGCAGGTGCTGGGTCAGTGCACCGATGCCGCCCTTCAGCTTCTTGGTCAGCACTGCATTCTCGTTGGGCACGGCCAACCCGAACGCGAAAGCGGCTGCGGTACCAGGTGTTTCGGGTCCGCGGTAGGTGGTGTTGACGGCGAGGAACGCGAGCATCCCGCGCAGCGCCCCCTGCTTCTTTTTGTCCGGCAGATACCTGTCCAGCACGTCGCTGACCGACCCGAACAGCATGTCGGTGATCGCCGATCGCTCGAACTCGTTGGTGGCGCACGCATACATCTCGTCCAGCGTCTTCGGCGGCTGGCCGGCGTCGAATCGGCCAAGCGCGCGGGCCGGCGCCTGGCTCCAGGCCATCAACCCGGCCATCCCGTTGACCGCCTCGGCGCCGTGCACCTCGTTGAGGTGCGTCATCAGCTTCAGCGGATCGGTGTAGTAGACCAGCGGATCGTCGCCCCGGGTTGTCTTGCTCCTCGCTCGCTCCGCAGTCCCGCGCAACGACACCGACATCACATCGAGGTCGACCGTGGGCAACGCGTCCAGCCCGAGTTCGCGGCTTACCACCGCAGACGTCGTCAGCTGCAGAGAGCCGGCGATCTCGAACTGGTAGCCGTCGAACAGTTCCACGGTGGACGCCATCCCGCCCGCGTAGAGCTTCGACTCCAGGCACAGCGTCCGAAGTCCTGCGCGTTGCAGCAGCACTCCCGCGGTCAGCCCGTTGTGCCCGGCGCCGATGACGATCGCGTCGAAATCAGTCATGCCGAGGACGCTGGCATCGGCCCGTAGTTTTGTCAATATTGACGAAACAGTTCGCCGTCGAGCCAGCCGAGCGCGGTCTGGCACATGCTCGCCAGTTCCGCGAGCGACCTCTCCTCCGACGTCATCCACAACTCCATCGCTCCGAAGGTGGCGGCCGCCACGCAGCGTGCGGTGACCGCCGTCCGAAGGGGGTCGTCGCTACGTTGCCGTCGCAGATGCTCGGCGACCGCCTCCGCAAAATCCGCCTCGACATGACGGATGTGCCGGATGATCCGGTCGGGTTCGAGTTCGGCGGCCCGCAGCGACGCGATCTGGGTCACCACCTCAACGTCGTAGGGAAAGGCGAAGATTGCCGCCTTGACGGACTCGATGACGCGGTTCGCCCGGACGGGCGCGAGGCCAGTGCAGAGCGGAACCAGTGCAAGCCGGCGTCGTAGTCCGCGAACAGCAGATCGTGCTTGGACGCGAAGTGCCGGTAGAACGTCCGCAGCGAAACTCCTGCGTCCGCGGCGATCTGTTCGGCCGACGTGCCCTCCACACCCTGGTCGAGAAATCGAAGCAGCGCGGCGCGGCGCAGCGCTTCACGTGTGCGCTCGCTGCGCACCGTCTGCGCCGGCCGGACCATGCCGGTACGGTACCGCAAGAAGTTATGTCACTATTGACACAACTCGAGCGGCCGACCAGACTGCGGCACCATGCTGTCGCTCATCATTCATCTCGTCCTCGGCATCGCGGTCATCGTCGCGATCGTGGCGTCGAACCCGCAGATCTTCAGGCAGCCGGCGACCCCGAAGGTGTCCGTCCTGGAGGCCGTCTTCTACGTCGCGGGTATCGCAGCGACCGTGATCGGCTACTACTTCAACTACCGGTACGTCAACGAGTACTCACAAGGCACCGCACAACGCGATCTGGGGAGACCACGGCAGCTGGAAGGAATTCATTCAGCTGGGGTACGACAACCCCGCCGCCGCCAGCGCGAGCCAGGACTACACGATCATGAGCCTGATCCTGCTGCCGCTGTTCGTCATCGTCGACGGCCGCCGCCGCGGGATTCGGCACGCGTGGCTGTACTTGCTGTTGATCTTGACTACCAGTTCGGCGTTCCCGTGGGCGTTCTACCTCGCCACCGTCGAGCGGCAGCGTCGGACGACGTCAACGCCGTCCAGCGAGCCCGCTGCCGCTCGCAAACGTAGTTACGTCGCTTCGGGATTCGCAGGCACGGCGCGGTCGGCACCGAGCACCCGCCTGCGTAGGCCCTCGGTCGCGATGTCGAGCACATGCTCCTTGGCCCGCCTCATCAAGAATTCCGGGATCGGCGTCCGCAGTTCCATGGTGATGTCGAAGCGCACCCGCGTCTTGCCGCCTTCGGGCCTCAGGTTGTACTCGACGTGCTGGGCATGCTGGTTGAAAGTCTCCTCGGCGTCCCAGACCATCCAGTCACGGCCCCAGTGGTACTCGAGCACCTCCTTGTCGGTGATGCCCATCATCCTGAGTGCACCTTCACGTGGTGCGGCCGGCCGTCCTCGTAGGAGTCGAGCACCTTGATGTGCTTGTGCAGCGGAGACCACGACGGCACCGAGTCGATGTCGGCAAGCGCATCCAGGATCGCCTCCGGAGGAGCATCGATCACCATTTCTCGTGACGCGCGCACTGCCACGCAAACGAGGGTAGTACCTTTCGAGCGATTGCTGCAACGTCGCTCCAGCTAACTGACTACCAGCCGATCTCATCGAGCGGCGTGGTGTCGGCGGGCGGCGGACCGAATTCCCCGGCCGGCGTTCGCGAGAACCGCGGCGCCGGAGCTGCCTGGTCAAACCCGTTGCGGTGCACGATCGTCGAGCGCGCCCGAAGGTGCTCGTTCTCCGCTGCCTCGCTCCAGGTCAGCACCGGCGTGACACAGGCGTCGGTGCCAGCGAAGATGTCGGTCCACTCGTCGCGGGTCTTGCTCGCGAATTGCTCGGTGAACAGCTTGCGCATCTGAGGGAAGCCGTTCGGGTCGAGCTGGTGCGGCAGGTCGTCGCCGGACAACCCGAGCCCGTCGAGAAGCTGGGCGTAGAACTGCGGCTCGATGGCGCCGACGGCCACGTACTTGCCGTCCGAGGTTTCGTAGGTGCGGTAGAACGGGGCGCCGCCGTCCAGCAGGCTGGACTCGCGCTCGTCGGACAGGGTGCCGACGGCCTTCATCGTCCACTGCATCTGCGCCAGGATGCTGACGCCGTCGACCATCGCCGCATCGATCACCTGGCCCTTGCCGGATTTTTCGCGCTCGTACAGCGCGGCGACGATACCGAGCAGCAACAGCATCGAGCCGCCGCCGAAGTCGGCGACCAGGTTCATCGGCGGCAGCGGCGGGCGGTCGCGGTATCCCATCGAGCCGAGTGTGCCGGTCTGCGACAGGTAGTTGATGTCGTGTCCGGCCGTCAGAGCCAGCGGCCCGTCCTGTCCCCAGCCGGTCATCCGGGCGAAGATCAGCCGCGGGTTGACCGCCGCGCAGTCGCCGGGGCCGACGCCCAAACGCTCGCAGGTGCCCGGCCGGAACGGGTCGAGCAGCACGTCGGCCTTGGCCACGAGGTCGAGGAGTTTCTGCGGCTCACTTTTCACGTCGAGATCGACGATCCGCTTGCCGCGGTGCATCAGATCTCGGTCCTCGCGCGGCATACCGATGCTGCCTGGGCGTCGCACCCGCACCACGTCGGCTCCCAGATCCGCGAGCACCATCGCCGCGTGCGGTCCGGGGCCGATCCCACCCAGTTCGATTACTTTCACCCCGGCCAGGGGTCCGCCTTTGTTGGTCACGCAGTGAGACTAACGGCCGCCCTTTTTCAGGGAGAGGACGCGCTTGCGCAACCCGTCCGTCGCGTCGTTCATCGCGCCCTTGATCGCCCTCTTCATCACGAAGCCGGGGATCGGGATCGCCGGCTCGACGGTCAAGTCGAACTTCACCCGGGTCTTGTCGCCCTCCGCGGTGAGCGTGTAGCTGGCTTCTTGGCGCTTCTGCTGTTTGGAGCTGACCAACGACCAGCTCACGACGTCGTCCGTCCACGTGTATTCGACGACGCAGTCGTCGGTGATCCCGGCCGACTTGATCTTCATCTTGACCTGATGCGGGCGTCCGTCGTCGGTGGTATCGACGATCTCGACCTTCTTCTGGGCAGATGACCACTCCGGGGCGGACTCGACGTCGACGATCACGTCGAGCACCTCGTCCTTGGTCGCCTCGATGACTACTTCTTTGGAATCGCTGATCGCCATGGGCAGACCCTATCCGCGAGTTCTGCACCAGGGCTGTGGTTCCGCCAATCCGACGACCCTGGTGCAGAACTCGGCGCTAGCGACGCAAGGCCTTGGCCGAGTCGAATCGCGGGCAGCAGGAGACTACGGGGCGCGAACCTGCCGCCGATCCCGACGATCTTGGGCACCAATCCCGGCACCACACTGCGCTTTCCTTGGAGCATGCCGTCGATCGCGGCTTCGGCCACATCGGCTGGCGAGACTTGCGCGATGCCGACGCTCCACTGCTGTGCGTCGGCGATGTCGGCCCACTCGGTGGGCACCGGCCCGGGACACAAGACGGTGCACGACACCCCGGTGCCGTGCAGTTCCTCGTGCACCGCCTCGGAAAACGTCTGGACGAACGCCTTGGTCCCGGAGTAGACCGCCATGCCGGGTAGCGGTTGGAAGGCAGCAACGGACGCGATGTTCAGCACCGCCCCGGCGCCCCGCTCGACCATGCCGGGCAGCGCCGCATGCGTAAGTTCCATCAGCGCAAGCGCATTGAGCACCACCTCTTCGCGCTCCCGCTCGATCGGCAGCGTGTAGAACGGCCCGCTGGTGCCGAACCCGGCGCTGTTGCACAGCCCCGCGACCGGGTCACGGCTGACGCGATCCACCAGCTGGCCGCGCGCCTGGTCATCGGCGAGATCGAGCGGCAGCACGTCGACTCTGACACCGTGCACATCACGCAACTCGCCGGACAGTTCGACGAGCCGCTCCTCACGCCGGGCGACCAGCACCAGCGGATAGCCGAGAGCGGCTAGCCCGCGGGCGATCTCGGTGCCGATCCCTGAGGACGCGCCGGTGATGACGACGTTGGTGTCTGCGCTGGGCTTGGGAAGGCTCATTGTGACTCCATTTCTGTGCTCCTCGCGTCCGCGGCTACCAGTGGATTCCGCGAGTGGCTCGGACGAAGATCTCGCTGCGTTTGTCGAATCTCGGTGTCTCATCGCTTGTTTCGTCACCTTGGGCCGCCGCCGAGTCGTCGAACATCGTGAAGGCACGGTTGCGGACGAAGTCCATCAACATCGGGTTGACGGAGTCGGCGAACGACGCGAACTGGCCGAACGGGGGACTCATCCGTCGCGGGCGGTGCACGATCGCGTCGGCGAGCACCCCGGCCGCCTGATCCGGGCTCAGCGTAGGGAACCTGTCGTAGACCTTGGTGGGGCTGATCATCGGTGTCTTAACCAGTGCCATGTACACGGTCGTGAATCTGACTCCGTCGCTGACGGTTTCGGCTTGCAAGGAGTCGCAGAGCGTATCGAGGGCGGCCTTGCTGGCGATGTACGCGCCGAAGCGCGGCGCTCTGATCTGCACCCCGGCCGACGACATGTTGATGATCTGGCCGAACCCGCGCTCGCGCATTCCGGGAATGAACTTGAGGATGAGTTGCACCGCGCCCAAGTAGTTCAGTTGCATGGTGCGCTGATAGTCGTGAATCCGGTCGTAGGACAGCTCCAGCGAACGACGGATCGAGCGGCCGGCGTTGTTGATCAAGATGTCGACGCGCCCGAGGTCGGAGAGCACCTTGTCGGCCATCGTCGCAATCGCGTCCGTGTCCGCCAGGTCGCACGAGTACACGTGCGCGGTGCCGCCAGCGCCCCGGATGTCCTCGGCGACGCTCTCGAGTTTCTCGCGGGTGCGGGCGACCAGCACTATCTCTCCGCCCGCTGCGGCGATCTTCTTCGCAGTCGCCTCGCCGATGCCCGACGATCCGCCCGTGATGAGGGTGACGTTGTCGCGGACCGCGTCGTCGAGCGTGCGGCCGGATAGCGCGTCGACGACGTTCTCCAGGTAGAACGGCCGGTATCGCCCGGCCGAGTTCGGTGTGTTGAGGAGGCTGGACACCGCGGCGATGGGTTTCTCGACGAGCGCAGTGAGGTCAGCCAGGTTCATGCAGGAATGGCTGCCCGCAACGCGCCATCATCAAACGTGTTGACGCCATCTTTAACGCCGCAATAAGTCCTTTGCGATGTGAGTCACCTGGATCTCGTTGCTACCCGCATAGATCATCAGCGATTTCGCGTCGCGCGCCAGCTGCTCGACCCGGTACTCGGTCATGTAGCCGTTGCCGCCGAACAGCTGCACCGCCTCCATGGCGACTTCGGTAGCCGCCTCCGAGCTGTATAGCTTCATCGCCGACGCTTCTGCGAGCGTGGGCAGCTTGCCGGCGCGCATGCCTTCCAGCATCGAGAACACCATGTTCTGCACGTTAATGCGCGCGATCTCCATCTTGGCCAGCTTGAGCTGGACCAGCTGGAAGTTGCCGATGCTCTGGCCCCACAGCGTGCGGTTCTTCGCGTACTCCACGCACAGCCGGTGGCACTCGTTGATGATGCCCAACGACAGGATCGCCACCCCCATGCGCTCACCCGCGAAGCTGGCCCGAGCGCTGTCGCGGCCGTCGCTGCGGGCTTCTCCCAGCAGCCGGTCCGGCTCGAGCCGCACGTTGTCGAAGAACAACTCGCCCGTGGGCGAGGCGTGCATGCCCATCTTCTTGAACGGCTTGCCCTGCGTGAATCCCGGCATCCCGGAGTCGAGCACAAACGTGAGCACCGGGCGGTCGCGCTTGTTGGTATCCCCATCATCCAACTTCGCGTAGACGATCACGGTGTCGGCGTACGGGCCGTTCGTGATGAACGTCTTCTGGCCGTTGAGGATGTAGTCGGATCCGTCGCGCCTGACGTAGGTCTTCATTCCGCCGAACGCGTCAGAGCCCGAGTCGGGCTCCGTGATCGCCCATGCCGCGACCTTTTCCATCGTCACCAGCGGCGGCAGCCAGCGTTCCTTCTGCGCCAGGGTGCCGCGGGACATGATCGTCGCCGCGCCGAGGCCGAGGCTGACACCGAGCGCCGCCACGGTGCCCAGGCTGACGCCGGCGAGCTCGGAGATCATGATCGCGGCCATCGACGCCTGCTCGGCCACTCCGCCGACGCCGGCTCCCTTCGACGACTTCTCATCCCGCCGCGACCGCTCCCGGTCCAGCATGTTCTTGACCGCCTCGGCGGCCATCGCGTCGAGTCCGAACTGGCTGAACAGCTTTCGGATGATCGGGTAGGGCGGCATCTCGCCGCTCTCCAGCGCGTCGACGTTCGGGCGCAGTTCCTTGTCGATGAACCCGCGCACCGCGTCGCGGATCAGCAGGTCGCTCTCGGACCACTCAATCATCTGTGCTCCTTGGTATCAGCCCGGCAGCCGGGCGGCGATGTCGTCGATCAGCCAGTGACCGTCCGTCTCGATAGTGGCGACGTCGTGCCAGCCGGCCAACTGCGAAATCGCGCCGCCCTGAACGGCATACACGCGTCCGGTGATCGGGCATTTCTCGGTCGCCAGGTAGGCCACAAGCGGGGAGATGTTGGCCGGGCTGAACAGATCGAGCTCGTCGCCCTCCGGCTCGCTCATCAGCGAGCCCATGCCCGGGGTCGCGAGCGTCAACCGCGTCCGCGCAATCGGCGCGATGGCGTTGACACGCACCCCGTAGCGTTCGAGCTCCTCTGCCGCGATGAGCGTCAGCGCCGCAATCGCCGCCTTGGCCGAGCCGTAGTTCGCCTGACCGGGATTCGGCAGCGTCGTGCCCGACCCCGATGCGGTGTTGATCACCGCGGCGGGGGGCTGATCACCCGCCTTCGACTGCGCCTTCCAATACGCAGCGGCGTGATGCAGCATCGCGAAGTGTCCCTTGAGGTGCACCGCGATCACCGCGTCCCACTGCGACTCATCCATGCCGGCGATGAAGGCGTCCCGCAGGATTCCCGCGTTGTTCACCAGCACATCGAGCCGGCCGAACTCGTCGATCGCCTGCTGCACCATGCCTTTCGCGTGGTTCCAGTCCGCCACGTTGTCCGTGTTGGCGACCGCCCGGCCGCCGGCCGCGACGATCTCGTCGACAACCTGCTGCACGGGACCGGCGTCGGCGCCCTGTCCGGCGTTGTCCCCACCGAGGTCATTGACGACGACCGCCGCCCCCTCCTTCGCGAACAGCAGCGCGTGCTCGCGTCCGATGCCACGGCCCGCGCCGGTGATCACCGCGACGCGTCCGTCCAGTACGCCCACTTCTCAGCTCCCCTCGGTGATTTCCGCCAAGCCGTCGGTGATCACGAAGTCCTCGCCGCGCACGGTCTCGAACGCGTAGCTGGTGACCCCATCGCGCACAGCGGTCTTCCAGATCCGCGTCTCCAAGTTGTCTCCGGGAAACACCATCTTCGAGAACCGCACCGCGAAACGACTCAGCCGCTTGACATCTGATCCGCCGACCTCGTTGAGCACGCCCCACGACGCCATTGCCATCGTGCACAGGCCGTGCGCGATGATCCCGGGCAGCCCGGCCGACTTGGCGATGTCCTCGTCGAGATGTATCGGCATCGGATCCCCCGATGCCGGCGAATACCGGAAGGTCTGGTCGAGGTCGACGTGTGCGTGGGCCTTCGCCTGGGGCGCCTGCTCGTGCAATGCGCCGTCGAACTTGTGACCCGGGCTCAGCTCCCCCACCGCCCTGCCGGCGTCAAAGCCGCGGACGAACGTCGTTACATACTGCTCGTTGACGAGTTCGCCGTCCTCGGTGCGGCAGTCGATCAGGATGGCGGCGCGGGTGCCCTTCTCCAATCCCTCGTAGCCGATCATCTTCGCCCGCGAAACCAGCTTGTCCCCGGGGTAGATCGGCCGATGGAAATGGAAGTCCTGCTCGCCGTGGACAATTCGGGGTACCAACTCGACAGGCATCACGTCGACGGCCGGTACCAACAACGCCTGGAACACCGGCACTATCGCGAACACCGGTGGGGCGATGTCACCGTTGCGGTGTGCTGCGATCGGGTCGTTGGTCGCTGCGGCGTAGTCCGCGATCCGCTCGCGGGTGACTTCGAAGCGTTCTTCCTCGCTCCACTCGTTGAGGTGGCTGTCGTCGAACGCCAGGTCGTCAGGCATGAGCGGCCGCCAACTCGGTGAGCTGGGCGAGGGTCTTGTCGAGTTGCTTGGCGCCGTCCTTTTCGACGGCCTTGCCGAGGGCGCCCTTGATCAGCGCGCCCTCGAAGTCGCCGGTGAGGGTGAACCGCACGGCGGCGTCGCCGGCGGGCTCGAGATTGAACGTGAACGAGCACTTAACCCCGGCCATCCCGGCCCCGATCATCGCGAGCCGCCTTGGTGCGTCGACGTTTTCGACCGTCCACTCGATCTTGTTGGCCATTCCGATCATCACGATCTTCGCGACCAGCTGCGCGCCGGGGGTCAACGTCGCAGGAGGCTCCTGCAGCCATTTCTCGTGAATGGTGAACCAGTCGGACCATGTCGACGGGTCTGAAATCGTGGCCCAGATCGCATCGACGGATGCGGGCAGTTCGCGTTGGGCTTCGATGTGTCCCATCGCTAGTTCCTTTCGGCGCGCTGGTAGGCGGTGACGACGGCCGCGCCGCCGAGCCCGATGTTGTGTTGCAGCGCGGCCGTGACGTTGTCGACCTGCCGCTTGTCGGCGGTGCCGCGGAGTTGCCAGGTGAGTTCGGCGCATTGGGCCAGCCCGGTGGCGCCCAGCGGGTGGCCCTTGGAGATGAGCCCTCCGGACGGGTTGACCACCCATCGGCCGCCATAGGTGGTGTCGTTGTTGTCGACGAGTTTGGGCGCCTCCCCTTCGGCGCACAGGCCCAGCGCCTCGTAGAGCAGGAGTTCGTTGGCCGAGAAGCAGTCGTGCAGCTCGATGACCTGGAAATCTTGCGGACCGAGGCCGGACTGGTCATAAACGCTCTGGGCCGCAGCCACATTCATGTGGTAGCCGATCAGCCCCTTGCAGGTGCCGTCGAAGCTGCTGGCGAAGTCCGTGGTCATCGCCTGCCCGACGATCTCTACCGCGTGGGATGCCAGGCCGTGCTTGTCGACGAACTCCTCGGACGCCAGGATGGCCGCGCCCGAACCGTCGGAGGTCGGCGAGCACTGCAGCTTGGTCAGCGGGTCGTAGATCATTCGCGACGCCAGGATGTCCTCGAGCGAGTACGACTCTTGGAACTGTGCGTACGGGTTGTTGACCGAGTGCTTGTGGTTCTTGTAGCCGATCTTCGCGAAATGCTCCGCGGTGGAGCCGTATTGCTTCATGTGCTCACGTCCCGCGGCACCGAACATCCACGGTGCGGGCGGGAAGAGCACCTCCGAGATCTCGGCCATCGCCATGATGTGCTTGTCCATCGGCTGCGCGCGGTCGTCGTATGTGGACGCCAGCGAGCCGGGCTTCATCTTCTCGAACCCCAATGCCATCACGCAGTCGGCCAATCCGCCGCGGATGGACTGTGCGGCCAGATACAGCGCCGTCGATCCTGTCGAACAGTTGTTGTTGACGTTGACGGTCGGGATGCCCGTCATGCCGAGCTCGTAGAGAGCGCGCTGGCCCGACGTGGACTCGCCGTAGACGTAGCCGACGAAGCCCTGCTCGACGGCGCCGTAATCGAGGCCGGCGTCGGCCAGCGCGTTGGTGCCGGCCTCGCGCGCCATGTCCGGGTAGTCCCAGTTCTCGCGGCGGCCCGGCTTCTCGAACTTGGTCATTCCGACGCCCACCACATAGACCTTGTTGGCCATCACTTGCCTCCTGTCATCGCGAAACCGATTCCGCAGCCCGCGGCCCGGTCCACTCCGCCATCAGCGGGTCGGCCAGTCGCCGCAGGTTCGCGCCCGCACGATCCCAGCGCCTGCGCGCACGCGTCGGGTCATTGTCGACGAAGCTGGAAATCAGGATGCCCCGTAATGCATCCATCGCGGTGTAGAGGAAGTCCAGCATCTGCTTTTGAATCTGTTGCGGCACAAGTTCGCTGACGGCCGTCATCAGGTTCGTCGCCACGATCGACTCGAACTTGGCGACTTCGCGCCCCAATGCCGGGTCGGTGCGGCCGGCGACCCAAAGTTCCACGGCGGCAATGAACATCGGGCCCTGGTGCAGTTCCCACAGCAGGTCGAGCACGTCGCCAACCGGGTCCTCGGAACCCGCCAGATCGGCGACGTTTCCGGCGACCGCCGCCGTGCGCCGCGCGGCAAGGTGCTGCAAAGCAGCCATCACGAGATCGTTCTTGGAGCCGAAGTGGTGCACCTGCGCGCCGCGCGTCACGCCCGCCATCTCGGCTACCCGCGGCGTCGTCGTCCCGCTGTAGCCGTAACGGACGAGGCACTCGATCGTCGCGTTTAGAAGCCGTGCGCGGGTCTCGGCGCTGCGCTGTTCCTGCGTGCGGCGCATCGACGTCGTCGGCACGTAAGATACATACCAGACTGTATGTAAGTAGTCCAGGGTTTGCTGGCTAACATGGATCAACATGACGGAGCTCAAATTCCTCGAACTGCACGGCGACCGGATTGCATACCGCGACGAGGGCAGCGGCGAGGCGCTGCTGCTGATTCATGGCATGGCAGGCAGCGCGGAAACCTGGCGCGCGGTGCTGCCGCGGCTGGCGAAGAAGCACCGCGTGGTGGCGCCGGACCTGCTCGGCCACGGCCAGTCGGCGAAACCCCGGGGAGACTACTCGCTCGGCGCGTTCGCGGTATGGCTGCGCGACTTCCTCGACGAGTTGGGGATCACCCACGCCACGGTCGTCGGACACTCGCTCGGTGGCGGCGTGGCGATGCAGTTCGTGTACCAGCACCCCGACTACTGTCACCGGCTGGTGCTCATCTCCAGCGGTGGACTGGGTCCTGACGTCGGCGCAATCCTGCGGTTGTTGTCGGCCCCTGGAGCCGAGCTCGTCCTGCCCGTCATCGCGCCCCGACCCGTGCTCACCGTCGGCAACAAGCTGCGGTCATGGTTGCGTTCGGCCGGAATTCACTCGCCGCGTGGTGCCGAGATCTGGAGCTCGTATTCGTCGTTCGCGGACAAGCAGACGCGGCAGTCATTCCTCAAGACGCTGCGCTCGGTAGTAGACCACCGCGGCCAGGCGGTCAGCGCGCTCAACCGGCTGCAGCTGAGAGCCGACCTGCCGGTGATGGCGATCTGGGGCGACGCCGACGGCATCATCCCCGTCGACCATGCCTATGCCGCCCAGCAGGCGCGGCAGGACAGCCGGCTCGAGATACTGCCGGGCATCGGCCACTTCCCCCAGGTGGAAGCGCCGTTCGAGGTGGTGGATCTGATCGAGAACTTCATCAGCACCGCCGACCGGGTGGTTCTGGCCAGCGAGCAGCCGCAGCCTTAGGCGGTCGGCTCTCCGGCCGAACCCTCCTGCGGCTCCTGCGCCCGCTCGCTGGGCTTACCCGGCACGTCGTTCGCCTCCCGCTCGCCCATGACGTTTTCGTCGAGATCGTCGACGATTTTCTCCAGCTCTTGGTCCCGGCTGGGTTGCGTGGATTCCGTCATCTCGCTCTCATCGCTAGTCCGTCGGGTCGTCTCAAGTCTCTACGGTGTGACCTGTGCCGTCTAGTTACCCGCCCGACCCTATGGTTGAACCATCATGAAAGTTGACTTCACTCTCGCCGGCCAGCCTGGCGACTGGGATGCGGCGGTGTCGGCCGAGGATCGCGGTTACGACTGTGCGTGGCTGCCTGAGATCGCCCATGATCCGTTCCCGTTGCTCGCGATCGCGGCGAGCAAGACCTCGCGAATCCAGCTCGGCACCGCGATCGCCGTGACGTTCGCCCGTAACCCGATGTCAATGGCCCTGGTGGCCAACGATTTACAGCTGTACTCACACGGCCGCTTCCTGCTGGGAGTCGGCTCGCAGGTGAAACCTCATATCACCAAACGGTTTTCGATGCCGTGGTCTGCCCCGGCCGAGCGCATGGCTGAGTTCATCCGCGCGATGCGGGCGATCTGGCACAGCTGGGCCACCGGCGAGAAGCTCCACTTCGTCGGCGAGTTCTACCGGCACACTCTGATGACCCCGTTCTTCAACCCGGGGCCGAACCCGTTCGGCAATCCGCCGGTGATCCTCGCCGGTGTGGGGCCGGCGATGACGCGGGTGGCCGGCGAGGTGGCCGACGGGTTCTTCCTGCACGGGTTCACCACCGAGCGTTACCTGCGGGAGGTGACGTTGCCCGCGCTGCGGGAGGGTCGGGCAGCGTCCGGGAAGCAGGACCTCGACGGCTTCGAGGTCTGCGGAATGCCGTTCGTCGTCACCGGCACCACCGACGAGGAGGTGCGGGCCGCCGATGCGGCGACGCGCAAGCAGATCGCGTTCTACGGCTCGACGCCCGCATACCGGCCGGTGCTCGACTTGCACGGCTGGAGTCATGTCGGCGAAGAGCTCAACCGAATGTCAAAGCGCGGCGAATGGGCCGAGATGGGCAACCTGATCACCGACGAGATGGTGCACGAGATCGCGATCGTCGCTCCGCCCGATCAGGTCGCCGAGCGCCTGCTCGCGATGTATTCAGATGTGTTCACCCGCACCGGTTTCTACGCGCCCTACCAGGTGCCGGACGGTTTTTGGGACCCGATCAAGGCCAAGCTGCAAGCCGCCTAGCCCCTCATGCGCGAAACCGGAGTTTCGCACGTCCCTACTCGCACTTCTCGTGCGAAACTCCGGTTTCGGCGCGGGCCCTAACCGTTCAGTCGACGGCCGTGGGCGCCTCGGACACCTTGACCAGACGCACCTCTGGGCGTGCGGGAACCTTGTCGGCGAGGAACCACCGGAAGGCGAGGTTGCCCCGCGGATAGTCAAGCGTCGTCACAGAATTCGGATGGGCAGTCATGCCCCGGGAGATGACTACCGTGACCGAGCCGTCCGCGTTGGGCACGGCGCTGTGCCCGTTGATCGAGCTGCGCGCGTCGGTGACGTTGTGAGTGGCCATGAACTGGTTCCACACCACCAGGTTCCAGAACCGGCACTGCGGTGGCTGGTGTGTTATCACCAGCGCCTCGTCCGCCTCGAGCACGAAACTGCCGTAGGCATAGCAGGCGTCGCGCGCCGACCAGCCGAAGTTGGCGTCCGGCACTTGGTAGGGATCACCGAATTCATTTGCGACCTGAGAGATTTCGTGACCCAGAGTGTGCGCGTCCTCCACCCGCACACCGACTGCCAACGGCACGATCGCGAACATCGTGCGCAGCCAGGCCGCGCTGGCCCGAAGCGCCGCTGCGGTCTCGGCGTCGCCGTGCCGAACCGGATCGGGTTCGTCCAGCGCCTCGATGCGCCAGCTGACGGGACGGCCGGTCAGTGGGTCGGCCTGGTAGTCGCGGGTGACCAGCACGGCGGCGTCGGGCGTCGGTCCGAGCTCGAACGAGAAGTTGCCGTCCCGGTCGATCTCGAGGTCGTCGTCGCGCACGAGCGCCACGATCCGGTCGGACCACGTGCCGGGTGACGGCTCGTTGTAGGCGGTCACCGAGAAGTAGACGCTGTCGCCTTTGTTGCCGCTCACGCGATAGCGGCGCGCAGGGTCGACCGGGCACATGTGGTAGTAGGCGTCGGTGTTGTCGCCGCCCCAACGGCGGTCGCGCCGGAACGGTGTGTTGAGTTCGACGAATGCCGGGCGACTGGGCTCGGGGAAGAGGTAGGTGTCGAAGGCCACGCCCAACGTCGTGGCGAGCATGCGGTAGCCGTCGGCGATGTGCCGGTCGTCCGTGACGGCGCGGTCCCCTTCGAGGAACGAGCGGTCCAGACTGCCGAGCGTCTCCAACAGCTCGTGCCAGGCCGCGGTCGACTCGTGTTCGCTCATGCGCTGATTCCTCTCATGATCAGGGTGGCCGTGCGCTGCACCCAGCCGTCGTCGAGCGCAGGCCCGCGAGTAAGCAAGGCCAGCAACGTGATTCCCGTGACGGCTTCGGACAGTTCCTCCGCGGTCACGTCGGGACGTACCTCTCCGCGCGCCGCGGCGTCATTGAGCCGGTCGGTCAGGCCGCGCGACAGGATGTCACTGAACCTCTCCAGCAGCTTGGCGTGCAACGTGAGGTCCGCGGCCATCTCGCCGACGAGTCCGGGCAGCGCCGCCCGCGCCGCCGGAGTGGTGAGCACCGCGACGACACGGCGCACGATTTCCTCTACGTCGCCGGCCAACGACCCGGTGTCGGGCAGCTCGGTGGCACGGCCGATCGGGAAGACCGCCTCGTGCACGAGGTGCGCCTTGCTCGGCCAGCGGCGGTAGATCGCCGGCTTACTGGTGCCGGCCCGCCGGGCGATCGCGTCGACAGCAAGCTCGGCGTAGCCGGTTTGGCCGAGCAACTCCACCGTCGCATCCAGTACCGCGGCGTCGATGCGCGGATCCCGGGGTCGGCCGAGGTCTGTCGTCATTACGAAACTGAAAGTAACATAAATGGCCGTGACCGACGCCACCGCAGCCGTTGTCCAACTCGACGACCTCGCCGAGCCCCGCTTCTCGCCCGAGGCCGAGCAGATCCGTGACCTGATGGCCGCCATGGCGGCCGACTGTCCGCTCGATGCCGAGGCACTGCACCAAAAGGCCCGCGCCGACACCGGACTCGACGATTTCGGTGCCGACGACTACCGGGAGCGCCTCGACGTCTACCTCGCAGCGCTGCACG
Organism: uncultured Actinomycetota bacterium; assembly: GCA_963775205.1. Taxonomy (GTDB): domain Bacteria; phylum Actinomycetota; class Actinomycetes; order Mycobacteriales; family Mycobacteriaceae; genus Mycobacterium. The sequence continues at coordinate 245,557 of CAVZHV010000009.1, forward strand.
AGATCACCGACATGCACGGGCCGGGAATCGTCAACTTCTACAGCCAACTGCTGCAGCTGCTGAAGAACCGCCTGCTGCTCACCGACCTGCTCACGCGACACCCGGAGATCCACGACATCGAGCTGTTGCCGCCGGTCGTCATCGCGGGCCTGCCGCGAAGCGGCACGACTCATCTGCACAACCTGCTGGCAGCCGCGCCGACGTTTCGCACGCTGCCCTACTGGGAGAGCGTCGAGCCGTTCCCGCTGCCGAACGAGGTTGGCGTGCAGCCGGATCCGCGTCGAGTGCGGATGGACGCCGCGGTCGGCTTCATGGATGTCGTGATGCCGCACTTCCGGCTGATGCATGAAATGACGACCGAGCACGTCCACGAAGAAATCCAGCTGCTCGCAAACGACTTCTCCACGATGTTCTTCGAAACCCTGGGACACGTACCGCGGTGGCGTGACTACTACTTGTCGCACGACCAGACGCCGCATTACGAGTACCTCGCCACCCAGCTCAAGGCGCTTCAGTTCCTGCGAGGCGGCCGGCGCTGGCTGTTGAAGTCACCACAGCACCTCGAGCAGCTGCCGGTGCTCGACGATGTCTTCCCCGGCGTGATCGTCGTTGTGACGCATCGTGATCCGGTGCCGATCGTCCTATCGATGATCGCGATGATCACTTACTCCGCGCGCATGCACCGAAGTCACGTGCCCGTTGACCAGATCGCCACCTACTGGGTCGAGCGCCTCCAGCTGATGCTGGACGCGCTCGTGCGAGATCGGGACGTCATCGGGCCAGACCGCTCGGTCGACGTACGTTTCGACGACTACATGGCCGACGAGCTCGGTGTCGCCGAGCAGGTGTATGCGTTGGCCGGTGAGGCGATGGCCGTTGAAACCCGTCGCTCCATAAGCGATTACCTGTCGGGCCACCAACGCGGCAGGCTCGGCCGGGTGGCCACGTCGTGCGAGATGTTCGGTCTCGACGAGACCGACCTGCACGAGCGCTTCAGACCGTATGTCGAACGGTTTCTGTCCTAGTTCGACTGCCCCGCAGGGGATCCGGCGGGTGCCGCGGCCGGCGCGCCGGTGTTGGACGGCTTGTTGGTGTCCGATGGTTTCTTCGGGCCGATGCCGAGGCTGTTAGCCAGCCCGTTCAGCGCCGACTTGACGCTGCCGATCACCTGCTGTCCAGGCTTGTTGTTGGACGACGAAGTGCGGGGCTTGTTCGTGTCGGCAACCGGCTTCGAGTCGTCTTGAATCGCAAACGAACTGATCGGAGTTCCGAGCTTGGGCGCCGGCGCCAGTGACGGGGTCTGCGGCTTGCGTGCCAAGGTATTGACCGTCGTCGCACTGGTACTGGGTTGGTTCGGTTGGTTCGGCGTCGTGAAAATGTCGCCTGGCGACGACAGATCATGTTGGACGTTGTGCACGCCCTCGACCACTGCGCCAGGGAGCCGCTGAAGCGCGGTGATTGATTCCTTCACCGGGATCAACGCCCATCTTGCGCTGCACACTCGGATCGTCCGGAATCGGTTTGTTGTCTTTGTATCCCGCATCGACGAGCACAGTCAGAACCGGCTCGATGCCATCGGCGACGAGTTTTCCGCCCGGTATGAGCAGCAGTGGCTTGACGAGAGGCAAGCGATCGGACTTGAACGTCACATAGGTGATGTTGGTGTTCAGGTTGTCATGCTGCTCGATGATCGTTGCCCTCGGAGTCGACGACGTAGTGCGTTCCGGGCTTGAGATCCGCGGGATCGCCGCCGTTCTCGGGCAGATGATCCGTGACCTCGGCCGGCAACTGAACGTCGGATTGGCCTCCGCGTAACCGTAGGCGTATGCGACCAGGCTATTCACGTCTGAGATGAGGTTGATCGGATACGTGGGTGCGTTTCCGTTGATGTTGTAGTCGTATCCGACATCCAGCACCGGAATATCCAGATCGTTCGGCGTCGGCTCCGACGAGGTCAACAACAGCGGCGCAAAGATGTAGTAGGTGGTCCAGAACCCGCCGGCGGCCCGATTGGTGTTGTTGTCCAAGATCACCAGTTTGATGTTGTCCATCGCTGGGTCATCCCTCAACCGCCCCAGCGCGGTCCCGGTCTGGCCGGCTCCCCAGCCCGAGGACGCCACGACGTTGCCCAGCGGGTCGCCAGCGTTGTTGCGAATCGCATTGACGATGCCTTGCGGACCGAGGAAGAACGGGAACTATCTGCTGCTGGCCGTAGGTCTGGGTGTAGTCGTAGCCGTAGAAGGTCGGGCTGGCGATGATTTGCGCCGTCGAGCTGGCAGGGGTGATCGTCGCGGTGAGCTCGATGGCGGGCGAGACAGTTACCGTCGTGCCCGTCGTCAGCGCGGTCGTCAGGCTGGTCGCGGTGACCGCAGCCGCCGCCAGGCTCGAAGCCCAACCACGCTTGGCGGCAGATGTGACGCCGACGTGATTTCCGGTGCTTACCAGCCATGTGAGGCCCGCTCCTTCAACTCTTGAGATTCGAATCAACCGGCGCTGCGGCCCGGGGTGCCGGAGACCGGCAAAGCGTAGCAACCCAGCGAAGGCATCGACGCGCTTCAGCAAATTATTTTCGTCTAGCTTCGAGGGCGTCGCAGGGTCGAAAGTCCTCGACCTCTGGGAGCGAGATGGCAGCCCGATCTGAGGCGACTTGCAGCGACAACCGGCAAAGCGAGGCTGGACGTGACGCAAATCGAAGGATGTGGTGGCCAGGGCCGGGATCGAACCGGCGACCTTCCGCTTTTCAGGCGGACGCTCATACCGACTGAGCTACCTGGCCGGAAGGCACCGACGCGCGTGCCTCGCCGCAATGGCGACCCTGACGGGACTCGAACCCGCGACCTCCGCCGTGACAGGGCGGCGCGCTAACCAACTGCGCCACAGGGCCTTGTGTGTGGCTCCATCTTACGATCGCCACGCGTACCCCCTACGGGATTCGAACCCGCGCTACCGCCTTGAAAGGGCGGCGTCCTAGGCCGCTAGACGAAGGGGGCCTGCCGAATCTCTCCGGGGGACTCGCAACGCTCGTTAGGAGCCTCGATAGCTTAGGCCACCCGCAGGCCGAATCCTCAAACGAGCGTCGAGGCGGCTAAGCAGTATCCTGATTCGTCGCGCCCCTATAGCTCAGTTGGTAGAGCTACGGACTTTTAATCCGCAGGTCCTAGGTTCGAGTCCTAGTGGGGGCACCAACACGAAGGTGGTACCTCGGCTCAGCCATCGCGCGAATCTTCACGCGGCAAAGTCCTGGCGAATAGCAGCGGATCTTCTGGTCGGGCCGTACTACATTGGTTCTTGGTTCGCCTTCGGATGGTCGAGGATTCGGGACGAGCGTCACAACCGATCGAACAGCGACGGAAGGCGGCGTGATGACGTCATTCAATTGGAAGAGAATCGCGGCGGCGGGCGCGATGTCAGGCGCGCTGAGTCTGGCTGCACTCGGACTCGGCGCCGGAGTAGCGAACGCGCGACGATGCCACGACGCCGTTCCTGCCGGGAGGGACTTCGAGCGACTGGCAGCAGTACCTCCCATTGCTGGGAAGCGTCGGCTCCTTCGTTGATCTCCAAAAGCTCGGAGTTCCGCCGGAGTACGCAAACCTCGGCAATCTCCCAACCGGGCAGCTGCAGAGCATTCTTAGCCTTGCCGGGGGCTGACACCGCACCAAAAGCGTTGCACAGCGGGCTGATTCAGCCTACTCGTCTTGATTGTTGCCCTTCTTGCCGGGCTTGTGTCCGCGCGGCGGTTCGACGGGTACCTCTGCCCCACCCGTAGGCGCGAGAGTCGCTGTGGTGCTCGGAACAGCCGTCGAAGGCGGCGGCGCCACGGTCGTGCTCGTGGTGACCGTTTTGGGTGGTCCGGCATCCGAGGAACTGAACGCGAGCAATATCACGCCCAGCAGCAGAGCCGCGAACACTGCACCCAGCGCAAGCAACGTGTTCCGGCGGTTCGATCGGTGCATGGTAGGCGGCGGCACGGCCACCATCGGCGGCAGCGGGGCCGACATCACCCGCGTGCCGGGTGGGGGACAGCGCAGGCGGTGCATGCGTGCCCAAGGCGGCGCGCATCGCCCGCGCACTGGGGAACCGCAGAGCCGGATCACGGGCCATCGCCCGTTCGATCACCGCGGCCAGCGCCGGATCCACGTCGGGGCGAAGCATCGGGATGGGCGGAGGCTGCTCATGCAGGATCGCCTGGGCCAACGCACCGATGTTGTCGTGCAGGAAAGGCCGACGGCCAGTCAGCGCCTCGTATCCCATGACGCCCACCGCATAGATGTCGTCCGCCGCGCTCGCCGGCCTACCGAGCACCCGATCCGGGCTGAGATAGGCCATCGTCCCGAACACCTGCCCGGCCGCGGTGAGATTGGTCTGAGCGGTCTTCGCCAAACCGAAGTCGCTGACCTTGGCTTCTCCGGACGTGGTGAACAAGATGTTCGCCGGCTTGATGTCGCGGTGCAGGATTCCGGCATCGTGTGCCGCGGCCAGCGCGGCCAGCACATCGTCGAGCACTGCCCGCACCAGCGGCAACGGCAGCGGTCCCCGCAAGATCCTGTCGTGCAGTGACTCGCCGCTGAGCCGCTCCATCACGATGAACGGCACGCCGTTGTGCTCACCGCTGTCATGAACGGCAACGATGTGAGCACTGTCCAAAGCTGCAGCGGCCCGGGCTTCCGCCTCGAAGCGCCTGCGGTTGTCCGGTTCGGTGCCGATACCCGGGTGCAGGATTTTGATCGCGACAGGACGGGCCAGACGAGTGTCCCAGCCGTCGCGAACCTCGGCCATACCGCCACGACCCAACACGCCGCGAAGCTCGTAGCGGCCACCGAGCAACTCGGGGGCCTTCACCCTGCCTACGTTAACCGCACGCTGTTCGGCTAAACACCTACGACCGGGCAGTAGTGGGTCGGCTTGTGCCGTTCGTCGAGCGGCGGCAAGTTCCGGGCCGGCGTTTCCGGCAACGGGGCGTCGTGCGGCAGGCGGCCGCTGGCTCGATCCAGTCCGGCGCGGGCCCGCGGGTGCTTTCGCAGCCTCGGCGGCAGCAACGAGAACGCCAGTCGGACCACGTCGCCGACGCGGCGATGCAGCCACTCGTCGCGGCGTGACCACTTGTAGCCCAGCAGTTCACGCACCGGCTCGTCATAAAGTCCGACGCACAGCCACACCATCAACGGAGCGACCAGATGCCGCTGCAGCGGGATGAACAGCATGTCCGGAATCCATTGGGCGAACCAAGGTTTCGGGTAATGCGCAAGGTCCAGCACATCGCGCGTCGCCTTGTTGTCCTCGAGAACTTCTCGGCACATCCGGTCCCAGTACTCCTGGAACTCCTCCCACGTCTGCGGCACCGGGCGCATGCTCATGCCGTACATCCGGTACCACGCGATGTGCTCGTCGAACAACTGCCGCTTCTCGGCCTCGGTGATGCCGCCGCAGAACCGCTCGGCCACGTGGATGGTTCCCATGAAAAAGGTCGAATGCGCCCAGTAGAAGACGTCGGGGTTCAGGGCGTGGTAGCGGCGGCCTTTGGCGTCGGTGCCCTTGATGTCGATGTGATAGTCGCGCACCTGCGCGCCAGTGACCGGAGCGCGGTCCCCGTCGAAGACCACCCCGCCGATCGGGTAGAGCGACCGCAGCACCCGAGGCCACGGCTCCCGCGGGAACGTCGAGTGCTCCTCGACCGCCGCGCCGAGCTGTGGGTGCATGTTCTGCATCGACCCGGCCCAGGGCCCCTGCAGCATGCCGCGCCAGTCACCGAAGTACTTCCACGTCAGCGAGTCGGGACCCAGCGGTGTGGGCGGTGCGTCATAGCCGCCGGCGGCCACGGGGCAGCCGCGAGCCACGGCTTCGCTGGTCAGCGGGCCAGCGTCGGACGTATGTTGAGTCACTGGTGAGAGTCCCCATCGGCGCCAGAGTTGAATCTGACTACGTGCGTTGTCAACTTGAGTCTAGGAGAGCAGTGTCGACCGGTCAACGAGGGCGATGAGCGCTCGCGCGAAGAGCAGACAGCGGCGATGAGCGCTCGCGCGAAGAGCAGACAGCGGCGATGAGCGCTGCGCGAAGAGCAGACAGCGCGATGAGCGCTGGCGCCAGGAGCAGGCAACCGGGCCGCTGGTCGGGTGTGCCGATCGAGGACCGCCAGGCACGGCGCCGCGACGACCTGGTGACCGCCGGCGTGACCCTGCTGGGCGGCGAGCGCGGTCCTGCGCTGACCGTGCGGGCGGTGTGCCGCGAGGCCGGGCTGACCGAGCGCTACTTCTACGAAAGCTTCTCGGACAGAGACGAATTCGTGCGCGCCGTCTACGACGACGTCTGCACCCGGGCCATGGCAACCTTGATGTCGGCCACGACGGCACGCGAAGCGGTCGAGCGGTTCGTCACGCTGATGGTCGACGACCCGGTTCGCGGACGGGTGCTGCTGCTGGCGCCCGAAGTGGAACCCGTTCTGGTGCGCTCGGGGGCCGAGTGGATGCCCAGTTTCATCAAGCTGCTGCAACGCCAGCTCACCACGATCAGCGATCCGGCGGTGCAGAACATGGTGGCCACCGGGTTGATCGGCGCGCTCACCGCGCTGTTCACTGCCTACCTGGACCGCCGGCTTACTGCCACCCGCGAGCAGTTCATCGACTACTGCGTCGCACTGCTGCTCAGCGCAGCGACTTCGCCCCAGACGGCGTCTTAACGCTGGTTCTCGGCGGTGACGTTCTGTTCGGACTCTGCCTGCTGCTGGGCCTCGGCTTCTGCCTGTGCTTCTGCCGCTGCCTGCTGCTGAGCTTCGTAAGCGGCACGGCCGAGCTGGGATTGGCGTGAATAACCGGGCTGCTGGGGCGAGGCCACGTTGGCGTAGCAGTTCAGGTGCACATAGACGGTGTTCGAAACCGGGGCTCCCGCGCCGCCGAGGAAATCGGCGTGCTGGATCCTGTCGATGACGCACTCGTCTTCCGACACCTGGTCGCCCACCCGTGTCGCGATGATCGGCGTCAGGCCCGCTGAGGAGAGTACTTCTTTGGCCTGTCCGTAGTACTTTCCGGTGACGTCGCTCAACGCGTCGGCGCCGGCCACGCCGTGGCCGACCATGGCCATCACGACGCCCGCCGCGCCCGCACCCACGACAATGAGCTTCCTCACCTCTGGCGACCTCCGTTTTCGGCCTGGGACAAGCCCCATTCCGGTGTTCAGCAGGGCAAATCCCCCATGCGGATAGTATCGCCCACCCCGCACCCGCGCATTACGTGGATGGCGTGGCAACTTGAATGTCACCGACGTACACACTTATTATTGAATGCAACCCGCAGGTACAGATAATTGGGAGCGCCTTCTATGACGCAAGACCTCACCGACTTGCACCTACTGCACGAGCTCGAACCCTTGGTGGAGCAGTTGCTCAACCGACACATGACCATGACCAAGGACTGGAACCCGCACGACTACATCCCGTGGTCGGACGGCAAGAACTTCTACGCGCTCGGCGGCCAGGACTGGGATCCCGAGGAGTCAAAGCTCTCCGACGTCGCCCAGGTCGCGATGGTGCAGAACCTCCTAACCGAGGACAACCTCCCGTCGTATCACCGCGAGATCGCGATGAACTTCGGCATGGACGGCGCCTGGGGCACCTGGGTGAACCGGTGGACCGCCGAGGAGAACCGGCACGGCATCGCGCTGCGCGACTACCTGGTGGTCACCCGCTCGATCGACCCCGTCGAGCTGGAGAAGCTCCGCGTCGAGCAGATGACGCGCGGTTTCAGCCCGGGCCAGAATCAGCAGGGGGACCTGTTCGCCGAGAGCCTGTTCGACTCCGTCGTCTACGTGACGTTCCAGGAGTTGGCCACCCGCATCTCTCACCGCAACACCGGCAAGGCCTGCAACGAATCCGTTGCCGACCAGCTGCTGCAGCGGGTGTCGGCCGACGAGAACCTGCACATGATCTTCTACCGTGACGTGTCCGAGGCCGGCCTGGAGATCGCGCCGAACCAGGCGATGAAGTCGCTGCACCGCGTGCTGCGCAACTTCAAGATGCCCGGCTACACCGTTCCGGAATTCCGTCGCAAGGCGGTCATCATCGCCGTCGGCGGTGTCTACGACCCGCGGGTGCACCTCGACGACGTCGTGATGCCGGTGCTGAAGAAGTGGCGGATCTTCGAGCGCGAGGACTTCACCGGCGAGGCGGCGGCCATGCGCGACGACCTCGCGCTGCTCGTCGAGGAGCTCGAAGAGGCCTGCGACAAGTTCGAGGAGTCCAAGCGCCGGCGCCTCGAGCGCGAAGCCCGCAAGGCCGAGAAGCTCACCGCCAAGCGGGTCCTGGCTTCCGTGCGCTGATGCCGGCGGCGGTCCTGCCGGCAAGCCTGCGCATCGGGCCGATTGCGCTGCGCAGCCCGGTGGTGTTGGCGCCGATGGCCGGCGTGACCAACGTCGCGTTCCGCACGCTGTGCCGTGAACTCGAGGTCGCGCGCGCCGGAACCGTCAGCGGACTTTACGTCTGCGAGATGGTGACGGCGCGCGCCCTGGTCGAGCGGCACCCGGCGACGATGCACATGGTCACGTTCGCACCCGACGAGCATCCACGGTCGCTGCAGCTGTACTCCGTCGACCCGGACAACACCTACGCGGCTGCACGAATGATCGTCGACGAAGGCCTGGCCGACCACATCGACATGAATTTCGGCTGTCCTGTGCCGAAAGTCACACGACGCGGCGGCGGCGCCGCTCTCCCGTTCAAGCGCAGGCTGTTCGGGCGCATCGTCGCAGCCGCCGTGCGCGCCACCGAGAGCAGCGGGATCCCGGTGACCGTCAAGTTCCGGATCGGCATCGACGACGCGCACCACACCCACCTGGACGCCGGCTGGATCGCCGAGCAGGAAGGCGCGGCCGCGGTGGCCCTGCACGCGCGAACCGCTGCTCAGCGCTACTCGGGAGCCGCCGACTGGCGCCAGATCGCCGCCCTCAAGCAGCGTGTCCGCTCGATTCCGGTGCTCGGCAACGGCGACATCTTCGACGCGGACGACGCCGTCGAAATGATGGCCACCACCGGCTGCGACGGCGTGGTGATCGGACGCGGCTGCCTGGGTCGACCATGGCTGTTCGCCGAGCTGTCCGCGGTGCTGACCGGCGCTGCGCTCGCCGTGCCGCCGACTCTGGGCGAGGTCGCGCAGATCGTCCTCCGGCACGGTGACCTGCTGGCCGCGCATTTCGGGGAGGACAAAGGCATGCGCGACATCCGCAAACACATCGCGTGGTATCTGCATGGCTTTCCCGCGGGAGCCGATCTCCGACGGGCACTGGCGCTGGTGAAGACGCGCTCCGAACTGGCCGAACTGCTCGAGCGGCTCGACCCCGAGGTGGCGTTTCCGCAGGCAGCGACGGGTCCGCGCGGGCGGCAAGGGTCCGCTGCGCCGGTGGCGCTGCCGGCGGGCTGGCTGTCAGATCCCGACGACTGCGCGGTGCCCGTCGGTGCGGAGGTTATGCACTCCGGAGGCTGAACCGAGACGGTTCCGAGATCAAGGTCCGCAGAATGCCTAAGTACGATGAAGCACTGGCTGCACCTCGCTCGAGTAGCGGATGCAGGCCTTGCCCTGTTAAAAGACATAGTGCGGCGAGTAGACATATAGCGCACCGTGCTGCGCACGGCCGTACGACGGGCTGTACCACTTTCGAGTTGGAGGCCGGTAGGACATGAGTGACGGCGATAACGCCACTCCTCGTCACCACCGTGGCTCTGGCGACGACGAATCCGATCAGGGGGCCAACCAATGGCTTACCCGAGCCCCGCGGCCGCCGGCGGTCGCCGCGCCGTGGGAACGGCTGACTGTGGGCGAATCGGACCCGCGAACCGCCGACGAGAGCGACTCCTCCAGCGGTAGCCACACCGACGGCGTGCCCGTCGCCGACCTCATCGCGAAGATCGGCGCGGTCGGCAACGGGCGCCGGTCGCGGCATCGGTCCGAAAACGATGAGGCAAGCCAGGCTGCGGATGCGGCGTCGGACGACGCGGTCACCGCGCGCATCCCGATCGTCACCGCGTCGGAGATACCCGACCTTGCCGCGATCCGCCGCCGCCGCGCCGAAGCGCTGCTACACGGTCAAACGAATGGACCGACCGTCTTGCCGGCCGCCGAGGGCCACCTTCCCCCTGACCACGCCCGCAGACCGGCCCGCAAGCGCCATCGCCCGGTTGTCATGGCCGGTCGTGCCGCCGCAGCCCTACTGTCGGCTCTTGCCCTCGTCCTGACCGGGGCGGCCTGGCATTGGAGCACGTCGAAAAACAACCGGCTGAACTTCATCTCTGCGCTCGATCCCGACTCACGCGACATCCTCGACCCGAACGCGCAGTTCGGCGACGAGAACTTTCTGATCGTCGGTGTCGACAGCCGATTCGGCCAGAACGCCGAGATGGGCGCCGGTGACACCGAAGAAGCCGGCGGCGCCCGCTCGGACACGGTGATGCTGGTCAACATCCCCGCCAACCGCAAACGTGTTGTGGCGGTGTCATTTCCGCGTGACCTCGCCATCAAGCCGATGCTGTGCGAGGCGTGGGATCCCCAGACCGGCAAGTACGGACCCGTGTACGACGAGGAGACCGGCACCTACGGCCCCGAGCAGGTCTACACCGAAACCAAGCTCAACTCGGCGTACTCGTTCGGCGGCCCCAAGTGCCTGGTCAAGGTGATCCAGAAGCTGTCCGGCCTGTCGATCAACCGGTTCATGGCGATCGACTTCGCGGGATTCGCGAAGATGGTCGACGCGCTCGGCGGCGTGAGAGTGTGCAGCACCACTCCGCTGGAGGACTACGAGCTAGGCACCGTGCTGCCGGAGGCGGGCTGGCAGACCGTCGACGGTCGCACCGCGCTCAATTACGTCCGCGCCCGGCAGGTCACCACCGAGACCAACGGCGACTACGGCCGCATCAAGCGACAGCAGCTGTTCCTGTCATCTCTGCTGCGCTCGCTGATCTCCAACGAGGTGTTCTTCAGCCTCAAGAAACTCAACGACGTCGTCAACACATTCATCAGCGACAGCTCCGTCGACAACGTCAAGACGAAGGACTTGGTGGATCTCGGACAGTCCATCCAAGGGGTCTCCGCAGGGCGCATAACGTTCCTCACGGTTCCGACGGGCGAGACCGACTCCGAGGGCAACGAGCCGCTGCGCACCGAAGACAACCGCGCGTTGTTCGACGCGATCATCAACGACGACCCGCTGCTCGGTGAGAACAACCAGAACGCAACAACTGAGCCGTCTTCTGGTCCCAACCCTGCCACCAACTCCCCGCTGGCCAGCAGCAGCGCCTCCACCAACTCCGCCATGCCGCGTGACACCGGTGAACTGGTAGACGCGGTGACCACCGAGCCGGAGAACATCACCGTGCGCGTCTCCAACTCCACCGGCCAGGACGGCCTCGGCGCGAGCGCGGCCGACGAGCTGCAGCAGCACGGCTTCGTGGTCACCACGCCGGACGACTATCCGGGCTCGCTGCAGTCGACGACCGTGTTCTTCTCGTCCGGCAACGAGCAGGCCGCCGCGACGGTGGCGTCGGCGTTCCCCCACCCTCAGATCGAGCGGGTGTCGGGAATGGGCGACGTCGTGCAGGTGGTGCTCGGCCGAGACTTCAACTCCGTGAGCGCACCGCCGCCCAGCGGTTCACCGGTGCAGGTGCATTTGAGCCACGACACGCAGCACCGCGCCCACACCGCTTCCGGAAGATCTCAGCATCACCAACGCCGCCGACGTCAGCTGCGATTAACCACTTGCCACAACGGCAATAGATCACTCGCAGAATATGACCTCGCCCGGGGGGTTTGAGCGACGCGGCAAGTACCGTCACGTTCACCGCGAGTTCACCCGCGGCTCGTGACCTTGATCGTTGTCAGACCGTAGGGTGGGAACATGCGGACCGCATACCACGAGCAGCTCGACGCCTTGACCGCACAACTGGGCGAGATGTGCGGGCTGGCTGGCGTCGCCATGGAGCGCGCCACGCAGGCCCTCCTGCAGGCCGACCTGGTGCTGGCTGAGCAAGTCATCACCGACCACGAGCAGATAACTGCGATGAGTCTGCGCGCCGAAGAAAACGCATTCGTGTTGCTGGCCCTACAGGCTCCGGTGGCCGGTGATCTGAGGGCCATCGTGAGCTCGATCCAGATCGTCGCCGACGTCGACCGGATGGGCGCTCTGGCGCTGCACGTCGCCAAGATCGCCCGCCGTCGCCATCCCCAGCATGTCTTGCCGGAAGAGGTCAACGGCTACTTCGCCGAAATGGGAAGAGTCGCAGTCGAATTGGGTCATGCGCGCGCAAGAGGTGGTCATTTCGCACGATCCCGAGAAGGCGGCTCGGCTGCGTGAAGAAGACGACGCGATGGACGACCTGCACCGCCACCTTTTCACCGTACTGATGGACCGCGATTGGAAGCACGGCGTCGCAGCGGCCGTTGATATAACTTTGCTGGGCCGGTTCTACGAGCGATTCGCCGACCACGCCGTCGAAATTGGACGGCGCGTGATCTTCCAGGCCACCGGCAAACTCCCCGACCCCGAGGAAGTGGGGCTTCCCTCGGCCGGCTGACGCGCCGCCGTTGATCGTTGAAACTCCGCGCTGAGGTCAGCCGAAGCGGCCAGAGATGTAGTCCTCGGTGGCCTTTTGGCTTGGGTTGGAGAAAATGTTCTCTGTGTCGTCAATCTCGACCAATTTGCCTGGCTTTCCCGTGGCTTCCAGGTTGAAGAACGCGGTCTGATCGCTCACCCGGGCCGCCTGCTGCATGTTGTGGGTGACGATCACGATCGTGTAGTCTGACCTTGAACTCGGCGATCAGATCCTCGATCGCCAGCGTCGAAATCGGATCCAGCGCCGAGCACGGCTCGTCCATCAGCAGCACGTCGGGCTGCACGGCGATCGCTCGCGCGATGCACAGCCGCTGCTGCTGCCCGCCGGACAACCCACCGCCGGGTTTGTCGAACCGGTCCTTGACCTCGTTCCACAGGTTGGCGCCCATGAGGGAACGCTCGGCGACCTCGTCGAGTGTCTTGCGGTTGCGCACTCCTTGCAGCTTCAGCCCGGCCACCACATTGTCACGAATCGACATGGTAGGAAACGGATTGGGGCGTTGAAACACCATCCCGATCGTCTTGCGCACGCTCACCGGGTCGATGCCGGCGCCGTAGATGTCCTCACCGTCGAGCAGCACGGAGCCTTCGACGCGGGCCCCGGGTAGGACCTCGTGCATCCGGTTCAGCGTTCGCAGCACCGTCGATTTGCCACAGCCTGAGGGCCCGATAAACGCGGTCACGCTGCGCGGGGGGACCGACAGCGCCACGTCCGCCACCGCGTGAAACGACCCGTAGTAGATGTTCACGTCTTTCAGATCAAGGCGCTTGGCCATCTTCTTCCCTCTACCTCAGTGTCATGAACGCTTACGCGTGAAGAATCGGCTGACAACGGCCGCCAGCACGTACAGAAGGGCGACGATCAAGATCAGAGTCAGCGCCGCACCCCACACCCTCATCCCGCCGGCCGATTCCGGGTTCTTCAGTTCGGTGTAAATCAACAGCGGCAGCGACGCCATGTTGCCGTGAAAGACGTCGAAATTGATCGCGGTGCTGTAGCCCACCAAGATCAGCACTGGCGCGGTCTCGCCCATCACCCTGGCCAGGGCGAGCAGGATTCCGCTGACCATTCCGGGTAGCGCGGTGGGGATGACGATCCGCACGATCGTCTTCCACTTCGGAACCCCCAAGGCGTAGGACGCCTCCCGCAATTCGTCGGGAACCAGCTTGAGCATCTCTTCCGTGCTGCGTACCACAAGCGGCAGCATGAGCAGCACCAGAGCCAACGCCACCGCGAATGCGCTCTGCTGAAAACCCAGGGTGGCGATCCACGCGGCGAAGATGAACAGCGCGGCCACAATCGACGGGACGCCGGCCATGATGTCGACCATGAAAGTCGTCACACGGGCAAACCAGCCGCGGCCGTACTCTACGAGGTAAACACCCACCATGATGCCGAGCGGAACGGAGAACGCCGCGGCAATCGCCGCCTGGACGATTGATGCCGTAGATCGCGTGATAGACACCGCCGGCGAACTGCTCGGGCAACACCCCGTAGAGCGAATTGCGTCCACCATGTCGACGACATGATCGCTGTGAAACCCTTGGCCAAGACGGTGTAGAGCACCCACACCAGGGGAATCAAGGCAACCAGGAACGACAGCAAGAACAACACCGCCGCCATGTTGTTCTTGATCTTGCGACTCAGGCTGATCGGATGAAACGTCGGCCCCTTGACCGCAACGTCGAGCGTAGTCTGCGTCATCCTCCGCTGACCCTTCCTCCGGCAGCCAAACGCGCAAATGCGTTCACCACGAATGTCAGAATGAACAACACGAGGCCGGCCGCAATGTAAGCGCCCGTCGGCAGCGGATGGCTGAATTCTGCTGCCGCTGAAGCGATCTTCGACGCGAAGGTGTAGCCGCCGTCGAACAGCGACCAATGTCCTGCCCGGGCCGCTGCGCGGAGGATGATCAGCACGGCAACGGTTTCGCCGAGAGCTCGACCCAATCCCAGCATGGAGCCGGCGATCATTCCGCTTCTGCCGTAAGGGAATACCGTCATCCGGATCACTTCCCACTTCGTGGCGCCCAGAGCCTGCGCGGCCTCGACATGCCCCTTGGGAGTCAAACTGAACACTTCCCTGGTGACCGACGTGATGATCGGCAGAATCATCACGGCGAGCACGATCCCCGCCGTGAAGATCGTGCCGCCACCGGCCAGTGACACGTTCCCGTCGGCGAAGAGCGGGAACCACCCGAAGTTGTTGTTCAGAAATCGTGCGATCGGATCGAGCCGCGGAGCCAATACGAAGATTCCCCACAAGCCGAAGACGATCGACGGCACCGCGGCGAGCAGATCGACCAGCATCGCGAACGGTTTGGCGAACCGGCGCGGCGCGTAGTTGGTCAGGAAGGCCGCGATGCCGATCGCGATCGGTACGGCAATGATCAGCGCGAAAATCGAACTCAGCACGGTGACCTGGAACAGTTCGGCGATACCGAACCGCAGATTGTTCGCGTCGCTGGTGTTGAACTCGTGACTGAAGAAGAAGTTCGCCTTATTGGCCTGCAGCGACGGCAAGGCACGGACCAACAGGAACAGGCCCATCAACGCGATGGCCGCGATGATCGTCGCGCCGGCGGACACAGCCAGGGATTGGAAGATTCGATCCCCCCAGCGCCCTGCGCCCTGCCTCAACGCTGAGCGGTGCGGTGGATTGGTGGACATGGTTGCAGTATCTCCGTGCTGCGGTGGGCTCGCCGCCTTACGCGACGAGCCCACCGCGGTCGGTTCGGGTTTGAGTGTCATCACACTCCATTACTCGAAAGACATTGATTACGAAATCGCATTGACCGCGTTGGTCAGTCGCTCCTTGAAACGATCGGGGATCGGGATGTAACCGTTGTCCTCCAGACCCTCCTGGCCCTTGTTGAGCGCTGCGGTCATGAACGCCTTCAGCGCCGGCGCCACGTCGGCCTCAGGGTACTTCGAGCAGACGATCTCGTAAGTCGCGAGGATGATCGGGTACGCGCCGGGCTCGCTGGGCAGGTAGAACGAGTTGGTGTCCAGGACCAGATCGTTGCCCTGCACCCTGGATCTTCACGGCGTCGATCGACTTCTTCGCCGACGTCCGACTGTCAGCGGAACCGGGTCGGGGCCGGCCGAGGTGATGATCTGCGCGATCGACAGGCCCTGGTTCGTCGCATACGACCACTCGTTGTAGGTGATCGATCCCGGCGTGTTCTTGATCGCCGCGGACGTGCCCTCGTTGCCCTGGGCGCCTTCGCCGACACCGCCCTTGAACGACTTGCCGGCACCCTTGCCCCATGCACCTTGGGACGCGGCGTCGAGATACTTCTGGAAGTTGTCGGTCGTGCCCGACTCGTCGCTGCGGAAGATCACGTTGATCTGCTGGTCGGGCAGCGTTCTTACCCTGGTTCAGCGCGGAGATCTCCGGCGCGTTCCAATTCGTAATCGTGCCGTTGAAGATCTTGGCGAGCGTCGGGCCGTCAAGCGCGAGGCCGTCGACGCCGGACAGGTTGTAGGTGACGGCGATCGGGCCGAAGACCGACGGCAGGTTCCACGCGTCGCTGCCGCCGCAGCGCTGCTTGGCCTTGTCGGACTCACCCTTCTCTGCACTCAGCGGCGAATCCGAACCACCGAAGTCGGTCACCCCGCCGAGGAACTCTGAGACGCCCGCGCCCGACCCACTCGAGGTGTAGTTGACGGTGTAACCGGGGCAGGCCGCCTGGTAGGCGGTGATGAAACGCGTCATCGCGTTCTTCTGAGCCGACGACCCGCTGGCCTTGAGGGCCTTCTTGCCCGCGCAGTTGATCGATGACGAACCAGCTTGGTTGGATTGTGGTGCATTCTGGTCGCTACCGCACGCCGACAGCGAGAAGGCGATCGTGGCCGCCGAGACCGTCGCACCAACCGCCGTGCCGAACCCCTTGACCTTCACCGTGCTGTTGAACCTTCCTAAGCCAGAGCAGAAATCGGACGCTGACACTATCGGCAACGTATGCGGCCGTGGTGGACGGTCGGCCCATGGCAGGTGAACGGACGGTGAACAACTTTGTGAACACCGTGGATACGACGGGTGTCGGGACCCTGCGAATCAGCTTGCGGCGTACGCGGTGTCCACACCGCTCAGTTCGAAGCGGAGGCCGCGGTAGGTGCCGATGGCGGCGTCGTTGTCGGCTTCGGTGTAGAGCATGACCGTCGGGTCGGGCTCGCGGGCCAATCGCTCGGCGAGATGGTGCAGACCCACCAGCGTCAGCGCTGCGCCCAGCCCGCGGCGGTGCACGTCCGGGTCGACGCCGACGACGTACACCTCGCCGAGGCCCGGCCGGTTCGGGTGGACCTTGGTCCAGTGGAAGCCCATCAACTTGTCGGTCTTCTCGTCGAATGCCAGGAACAGTCCGTCGGCGTCGAACCAGGGCGCGGCACGCCGCTCCGCCATGTCCTCGGGCGTCCAACCGCCCTGTTCGGGGTGCCACGCGAACGCCGCGTTGTTGACCCGCAGCAGTTCGGCGTCGTCGTCGGGGCCGCGGTAAGTCCGTAGGCGCACACCGTCGGGAACCTTGGCGGGCGGCAGGTCCGCCAGCGGCCGGCCCATCTGCCACAGCTCGCGAACGGGTTTCAGCCCCAGCGCCGCGGCAGTCGCCCGGGCCGGCTCGAGGTTGCCGTGCGCCCAGAACCGGGTGGCGTCACCGGCTGTTTCGAGCGCCGCCTGCACCATCGACGTACCGATGCCGCGCCGGCGTGAGTCCGGCGCCACCACCAGCTCGGCCATCGGCGGCGCCGCGTCGGTTGCCGGTGTCAGGTTGAGGTAGCCGACCACGCGCCGGCCGTCAACGGCCAGCAGATGCCGCGTCCGCTGCAACGGCAACTCGCGCAGCACCTGCTCGCCGACGGGCGCGACGCCGTCGGCTCGGGTCGCCGCCGCGATGATTTCCCGGACTTGGTCATGCTCGTCCGGCGAGAGGGCCGGGCGCCAGCCGATGTCGGTCACGGAGTACGCAGCGGGTCTGCCGATCCGCCGCGGAGCGCCTCGGAAACCGACTGCGGCAGTTCGTTGGCCGCCGGCGCGAACTCCGCTTCGTCCTCGTCGAGATCTGCGTCAGCCGAAGGCCGGCCGCGGGCGGGGCGCACCGCCTTGTAGCCCACGTTGCGCACCGTTCCGATCAGCGACTCGTATTCGGTGCCCAGCTTGGCTCGCAGCCGCCGGACGTGAACGTCGACAGTGCGGGTGCCGCCGAAGAAGTCGTAGCCCCAGACCTCCTGCAGCAGCTGAGCGCGGGTGAACACCCGGCCGGCATGTTGCGCCAGGTATTTCAGCAGCTCGAATTCCTTGTACGTCAGGTCGAGCGGCCGGCCGCGCAGCCGCGCGGTGTAGGTGCCTTCGTCGATCACCAGTTCGCCGAGCGTGATCTTGCCGGCGTTCTCCTGGTTGGCCGCTCCGCCGCGGCGGCCGACGAGAAGCCGCAGCCGCGCATCGATCTCGGCCGGACCGGTTCCAGGCAGCAGGATGTCGTCGAGACCCCAGTCGACGTTGATCGCGACGAGGCCGCCCTCGTTGACGACGGCCACCACCGGCACCGACGTTCCGGTGGTGCCGAGCAGCCGGCACAGCCCGCGTGCGGCGGCCAGGTCAGTACGAGCGTCGACGATCGCCACGTCGGCGCTGCCCGCGTCCAGCAGAGACGAAACCTCGCTCGGTGCCCTGCGCACGGTGTGCGGCAGCAGCGACAACGAGGGCAGCACCGATTCCGGATGCGGATCTCCGGTGAGCAGCAATAAATCCAACACACCCTCCAGCCAGCGGGTGTACGACGCTTCGACGTACGGCCGATGTCAGCCCGTCGTTGGACTGACGCTAATTCTGCTCCTCGCGTGCGCGTGGTCGTCTAACGATAACCCGCTACCTGCGCCTTAGTGCGTCCGGCTGGGCTGCCGCCCGGGTCCGTGCGCCAGAATGTGCGGGTGCGCGCGCTGCTGATCGGGCTGACTGTGACCGTCGTCGTGCTCGTCGGCGGCGCCGTGGGTGCAGACTTCGGCACCGCAATCTACGCCGAGTATCGGCTGGCCCGCACGCTTCGCGCCGAGGCGGGCCTGGGCTTCGACCCGTGGGTCGGCATCCTCGGGTTCCCGTTCATCCCGCAGGCGCTTCGCCACCGATACGACGAGGTCGAGATCAAGGCCAGCGGCGTCGAGCGTCCCATCGTCGGCAAGGCGGGTCTGGAGGCGACCATGCACCAGGTCGACCTGACGCAGGCGTCGTGGCTCATCAGGCCCGGCGCCCTGCTTCCCATCGGCAAGCTCGAAAGCCGGATCATCATCGACTCCACCCACCTCGGCCGCTTCATGGGGATCAACGACCTGATGGTCGAGGCGCCGCCCAAGGAGACCAACGACGCCACCGGCGGCACCACCGAGTCAGGGATCTCCAGCAGCGTCGGGCTGGTGTTCACCGGAACACCGAAGGCCGCGGGCCTTGACGAGCGGGTCAGCGTCTCGGTGAACCTCTCCATGACGGCTCCCGACAACACCACGCTGGTGTTCACCGCCACCGGCATCCTCACCGGCCCCGGCACCGCCGACCGGCCGGTGCCCGACGACAAGCTCGACGCGGTGCTGGCGGCCTTCAGCAATCGACTGCCCGGGCAGAAACTGCCGTTCGGCATCGCGCCCCACGTCAGAGGGGGCCCGCGGGTCCGATGTCATCATCGAAGGCATCGCGGAGGGACTAACCGTGCGTCTGGACGAGTTCACAGTGTCATGAGTTCATCGGTTGTGTTCGTCGTGTGCGTGATAGCCGCGGCGCTCGGCGTGGCCGTGGTGATCGGCCTGCTGGTCAACCGCCGCTCGGGGGTGCTGCGCGAGGCCACCGATCCGGCGCAGCCCACCGCGGATCTGGGCCTGTCGCGGACGGGCCCGACAATCGTGCACTTCAGCGCCGTGTGGTGCGGGCCGTGCGCGGCGGTGCGCCGTGTGGTGGACCAGGTGTGCAGCGACCTGCCCGACGTGGCCCATGTAGAGATCGACATGGACGCCAATCCCGCAGTGGCACGCCGACTTTCGGTGCTGTCGCTGCCGACGACGTTCATCTTCGACGCCGACGGGCGGCAGCGCTACCGCAGCGCAGGCGTGCTCAAGGCCGCCGAGCTGCGGTCCAAGCTGGCACCTCTGTTGGCTTGATGCCACCGGCCATTAGGTAAGCTTGCCGACGTGTTCGCCCGCCTCGAGCTGATGCTCACCAAGCGCCGCGCAGTCGATCTGTGCCGCACCGCGGGTTGTTTCTGTTGCTGTTGCCGCTGAGCGCGCCTCGCTCGTAGCGGCTTGAGCCGTGCATTTCCAGCCAGCTCGTCCAGCACAGGAGTATCTGTATGTCGACCACGACCACTGAAGTAGATGTCCGCGGCCCCCGGTTCGCCGCGTGGGTCACCAGCGCGGTGCTGGTGGTGACGCTGCTGGTCTCCGCTGTCGCCCCTGCCTTCGCGGCTGTGATCCTCGGCCTGCAGGCCGTGGTGTTCGCGATCAGCGCGCTACGCGGCCCGCGGCACAGCCCCTACGGCCTGATCTTCGCGAAGCTGGTCGCCCCGCGGCTGGGTCCCGTCACCGAACGCGAACCGGTCCCGCCGCTGAAATTCGCCCAACTCGTCGGCTTCGTCTTCGCGGTGCTCGGCGTCGTCGGGTTCGCCACCGGGCTGACCGTGCTCGGCGAGATCGCGACAGCGTTCGCCCTCGTCGCCGCGTTCCTCAACGCGGCATTCGGTATCTGCTTGGGCTGCCAGCTCTATCCGGTCGCCGCCCGGCTCAGCCCGTCAACTGTCAGGTAAGGGAAGGAAATTCATGGCTCGCTCCGACGTCCTGGTCACCGTCGACTGGGCGGAGAGCAATCTCGACGCTCCCAACACGGTCTTCGTCGAGGTCGACGAGGACACCAGCGCATACGACAACGGGCACATCGCCGGTGCGATCAGGCTCGACTGGCGCAAGGACCTGCAAGACCCCGTCAAGCGGGATTTCGTTGACGCCGAACAGTTCTCAAAGCTGCTGTCGCGACCGCGGCATCTCCAACGATGACACCGTGATTCTCTACGGCGGCAACAACAACTGGTTCGCGGCGCTACGCCTATTGGTATTTCAAGCTGTACGGCCACCAGAACGTGAAGCTGCTCGACGGCGGCCGCAAGAAGTGGGAGCTCGACGGGCGCCCACTGTCCACCGACACCGTCGAGCGCCAATCGACCAGCTACACCGCCAAGGAGCCGGACAACAGCATCCGCGCGTTCCGCGACGAGGTGCTGGCCGCGATCGGCGACAAGAACCTCGTCGATGTCCGCTCCCCCGACGAGTTCTCGGGCAAGATTCTGGCGCCAGCGCACTTGCCGCAGGAGCAGAGCCAGCGGCCCGGTCACATCCCGAGCGCCATCAACGTCCCGTGGAGCAAGGCAGCCAACGAAGACGGCACCTTCAAGTCCGACGACGACCTCAAGAAGCTGTACGGCGAGGCAGGCCTCGACGACTCCAAGGAGACGATCGCGTACTGCCGCATCGGGGAACGGTCGTCGCACACCTGGTTCGTGCTGCGTGAGCTGCTCGGGCACAAGGAACGTCAAGAACTACGACGGAAGTTGGACCGAATACGGCTCCCTGGTGGGGGCCCCGATCGAGTTGGGAAGCTGATTATGTGCTCTGCACCCAAACAAGGACAGACGCTGCCGGCCAGTGTCGACGTCGAGAAGGAGACCGTGATCACCGGCCGGGTGGTCGACGGCTCCGGACAGCCGGTGGGTGGCGCGTTCGTGCGCCTGCTGGACTCCTCCGACGAGTTCACGGCCGAGGTCGTCGCGTCGGCCACCGGTGACTTCCGGTTCTTCGCGGCGCCGGGGTCGTGGACCGTGCGGGCGCTCTCGTCAGTGGGCAGCGGCGACGCAGTCGTCGCCCCGCACGGCGCGGGCATCCACGAGGTCGACGTCAAGGTCGCCTGACCTTTCGACTGCGCCGACTGGCCACTTAACGCACACTTTTCGCGAAAAAGCGTGTCACAACTGGCCACTGGGCCGGTGGATTCAGCGCGCATTAGACTCTGCGACGTGGTGCTGTTCTACGAGATCCTGCTGGTGGCCTGCACCGTGGTGATCGCCTGGTTCGCGCTGTACGCGGTTTACCGGCTCATCTCCGACGACTCGTGACCTCATCCAGCCCCCAGCCGGGATCAGCCGAACGCGCGGTCGCCGCGGCAGCCGAACGCGCCAAGACCACGGCATCCCGCAACATCCCGGTCTTCGGGGACCTACCCTTGCCTGCCGATACAGCCAACCTGCGTGAGGGCGCGAACCTGCACGACGCGCTGCTCGCGCTGCTCCCGCTCGTCGGCGTCTGGCGCGGCGAGGGCGAGGGCCGGGGGCCGCACGGCGACTACCGCTTCGGCCAGCAGATCATCGTCTCCCACGACGGGCGTGACTACCTGAACTGGGAGGCACGCTCCTGGCGGCTGACCGAAACGGGCGAGTACCACGAGCCCGCGTTGCGGGAGACCGGGTTCTGGCGATTCGTCAGCGACCCGGCCGATCCCGCCGAGACGCAGGCGATCGAGCTTCTGCTCGCCCACTCCGCCGGCTACGTCGAGCTCTTCTACGGCCGCCCGCTCAACCAGTCGTCATGGGAACTCGTCACAGATGCGTTGGCGCGCAGTCGATCCGGAGTACTGGTCGGCGGCGCGAAGCGACTGTACGGAATCGTCGAGGGCGGCGACCTGGCCTATGTCGAAGAACGCGTGGACGCCGATGGCGGCTTGGTGCCGCATCTGTCAGCGCGCCTGTCGCGCTACGCGGGCTAGGCGTCTCTCCCAGTTTTTGTCGATTACCTGCGAATTCGTCTGCTCTCGGGATGAAAATGAGGTCCATCTCGGCGTTGCCGAGTCTAGGAAGGACCGACGATGAAGCACACAATTGCCGGCGCCGCTGCCGCCGGACTCGCCGCCATGTCACTGGCTTTCGCCCCCGTCGCCGTCGCGGGACCCGAGGAAGACTTCCTCATCGCCGTCGCCGCCGCAGGCATCGCCTCAGGGGACACCCAGCAACTCGTCGCCCTCGGACGATCCGTCTGCACCGACCAGGCCGCCGGGACCGCCTTCAATCAGGTCGTGCAGAACCTCGCCGCCGCGCGAGGCTGGAATGCCGCACAGGCCGGCGCTTTTGCGAGCGCGGCGACCGCGGCGTTCTGCCCTCAGCTGACATAGCGGGCCGTAGAAAGTAAGCGGCCCCCGAGCCGTTGTTCCCGGTTGGACAGACCAGGGGCTCGGGGGCCGGGTGACTGCGGGGAATTACCAGCGCCTTGCAGCGGGGGTTTCCTCGCTTGCGGCTGCTAGCCGGCAGTCACCTCACGTGTCCATAAGTCAATCAATTCGCGGACCACCTCCTTTCCCGTGTACGCGCGAGGCTATCACTCGCCCTGAACGGGCCGGTAGTGATTTATTTCCCCCGACACGGTCGCGACGACGCCGCCCCTGATCACCGCCTGGCCTCTGTGTCCAACTGCGGCGATCGCCGGATCAGAACAGCCGCAACGGCTTTCACCGCTTTCGACGATCGTCAACGCGTGCCCCCCGGCTGTGCGGCCGGTCGCAGATCGCGTTCGGCCACCTCGTCGAGCGCCCGCACCATAGGCTGCGTCGCGTGCAGGCGGGACGCAACTTTCGAGTGCTGCTCACCCAGGGAACCCTCTTGAGTGTCGGGATTCAGGTGAGCAGTGTCTTGACCGTCATCCCGTACGTCGCCGACCACGTCGGCACTCCTAGCATCGCGGTGGCGTTGCTGGTCGGTGGATGCGGCGTTTCCTCGCCACCCAGCTGGTGTTCGTGTCGGTGAATCTCTCCCCCATGTTCTACGCGATATACGCAGCAGAATCGTTGGGCGCAGGCGATGGCGATATGGACGACTTCCTCCTGTTCTTCGGTATCGGCTTGTTGGCCGGGATACCGCTGTGGAGGCTGGTGCGGGCGCATCTCGGTACGCGGGGAATGTACGCATGCAGCGCCGGGATCAGCGTGGCTGCGGCGATCCTTTGCATCGTGTCGCAGCAGTGGCATCTGTTGTCGGGCATGTGGACCTTGGGGCCGGTGCTGCTGCTCTCGGCAATTGCGAATCAAGCAATTCTTCCGGCCGCTTACGACTGGGTCTTCGGTCACGCCAGCGCCGAGGATGCGGCCGTCGTGATCAGCTACAGCCAGATCGTCGTCAGTGTGGGATTCATCTTCGCCGGTTTCGCTTTCAGCATCGCGGCCGAGTACGGCCCCGACGTCTGGCCGCTCGGACTGCTGCTGGCATTGACCGGCGTGGCGTGCCTGGCGGCGATGCAGGTTCCGCGCACCGCCGCCGGCGTCAGCGGTCGCTGACGATCGCGCGGTCGACGAGCTCGGTGAATTCGGATGCCAGCGGAGCCTCGGGCAACCGCCGGCCGTCCAACGTGTGCACACGGGCGGCTAGCGTGATACTCGACACCAGCCAAACACCGTGCGCCACAAGCAGATCCGCAGGCCGCAACGGCCGGTATTCGCAGCGGTGCCCCTTCTCGGCGGCCTTGGTGAACAACGCCTGCTGGGTGGTGCCGTGCAGGATCGGCAGAGCCGGCGGCGGGGTCTGCAGGCCGTCAGGCGTGGCGATCACCACCGTGGAACGCGGACCCTCCAACACGTAGCCGTCGGTGCTGACGAAGATCACGTCGCCGGCGCCGCGCTCGGCCGCGTACCTCAGCGCCGCCATGTTCACCGCATACGACAACGTCTTGGCGCCGGCGAGCAGCCAGGGCGCGCCAGCGGCCGCCGTCGGCATCTCACGTGCGAGCGTCAACGCGGCCAGGCCATCACGACGCACAGCCGTCACTCGCTCGGGCAGCCGACCGACGGTGATGTACGCGGTCGGCGGCCCGCCGCTTTCCCGCCCGCGGCTGTACACCCAACGCATCACGCCCTCGTCGTCGCTGAGTTCCACCCACCGGGCCGCTGCCGCGCCAGACGCCCAGCGCCACGCGTCGCCGTGCGGCGCGGGCAGGTCCATCAGCTCGGCCGACCGCGCCAGCCGGTCAAGATGTGCTTCCAGCAGGCAAGGCCGCCCCTCGCGTACCAGCAATGTCTCGAAAATGCCGTCGCCGCGCACAGCGGCGAGGTCGTCGGCGTGCAGCAGCGGCGCCTCGGGGTCGTGGAATTCCCCGTCCAGCGTCACGAGAACGGACGGCGATGAGCCGCTTGCGCGAGGAGCAGAACGCATGGCCAACACCGTAACGGTGAACCGTAGAGTTGAAAGAGTGACTCCCGATGAGCGCTCGCGCGAAGAGGAAACAGCTCCCGATGAGCGCTCGCGCCAAGAGCAAGCGGCTGCCGTGCCCGCTCCCCCAACCAGCCCCGATGCGGGAGCTACCTGGCATTACGGCGATCCGCTGGGCGAACAGCGCACCGCGCTCACCGGCGCGGTGTTCGTCGACCGCTCTCATCGCGGCGTGATCACGCTGACCGGCCCGGACCGCCTGTCGTGGCTGCACAACATCTCGTCGCAGCACGTCGCCGACCTCGCCGACGGCGCGACCGTCGAAAATCTCAGCCTCGACGGCCAGGGCCGCGTCGAAGACCACTGGATCCAAACCGAGCTGGGCGGGGTCAGCTATCTCGACACCGAACCGTGGCGCACCGAGCCGCTACTGGCCTACCTCAAGCGGATGGTCTTCTGGGCCGACGTGGTCCCCGACGCCGCCGACTACGGTGTGCTGTCGCTTCTGGGGCCGGCGCTATCCGAGCGCAAAGCCCTCGATGCGCTGGGCATTGACGCGCTGCCGGCGGACCTGACCGCGGTGCCGCTGACCAGCGGGGGATTCGTGCGGCGGATGCCGAACTACCCCGAAGGCCCCGGCCTTGCGCTCGACCTGGTGGTGCCGCGTGATCAGCTGCCCGCCTGGCATGACCGATTGCGGAATGCGGGCGTGCGGCCGGCCGGCGTCTGGACCTATGAGGCACACCGGGTGGCTGGGCTGCGCCCGCGGCTCGGCGTGGACACCGACGAACGGACGATCCCGCACGAGGTCGGGTGGATCGGCACGGCCGTGCACCTGGACAAGGGCTGCTACCGCGGCCAGGAAACCGTCGCGCGGGTACACAACCTCGGGCGGCCGCCGCGGATGCTGGTGCTCACGCACCTCGACGGGTCGGTGTCCCGTCCGACCACCGGCGCGCCGATCACCGCAGGAGGTCGCACGGTGGGACGGCTCGGGACCGTCGTCGACCACGTCGACCTCGGCCCAGTGGCCCTGGCCCTCGTCAAGCGCGGGCTTGCGGCCGACACCCCGCTGGCCGCCAGCACCGACGATGGCGGCGATGAGCGCTCGCGCGAAGAGCAGACGTCGGAGGTGGCGATGACGATCGACCCGGACTCCATGCCTGCGGCGGAAGGTGTCGGCGCTGGCCGTGCGGCGGTCGACCGGCTGCGCGGCGTCACGCGGTGACCAGCGCCGCACATTCAAGCCCTGCCAGCGGTCGGCGCACGGGCACGGTAAAGTGTTGGCAGGACTAACAAACACACACTCAGATCGGAGCCGCCTTCACTTCGGGCCGCTCCGTTATTGCGCGAGGGGGTTCCCCCATGGGCCGCGGCCGGGCGAAGGCGAAACAAACGAAGGTTGCCCGGGAGCTGAAATACAGCTCTCCGCAGACTGATTTCGAGCGGCTCCAACGCGAGCTGTCCGGTGGCGAAGAGGTAGACGCCGACGCGAGCGATCCCTGGGGCGACGAGGACGACTGGCGCCGCTGACCAACCGCGCCGCCGGTTTCAGAACCGCGGGTGGCGTCCCACCAGTTCCGCCCGGGTGCTGCTTTTTCCGCTTTTCTTGACGGTGCCCAGCACCCAGCAGTCCAAATGGCGGGCAGTGAGGATGGCCAGGGCGCGGTCCGTGTCGTCGGGGTTCACGACGGCGACCATGCCGACGCCCATGTTGAACGTCTTCTCCATCTCCGTGCGGTCGATGCGGCCCCGCTGAGCGATCATCTTGAACACGGGCGCCGGCGTCCAGGTGCCGCGGTCGAGTTCGGCTTGCAGGCCATGCGGGATGACCCGTGCCAGGTTGCCGGCCAGGCCGCCGCCAGTGACATGGCAGAACGTCTTGACCTGCGTCTCGGCGGCCAGCGCCAGGCAGTCCTTGGCGTAGATGCGGGTGGGCTCGAGCAGTTCCTCGCCGAGGGTGCGGCCGAATTCCTCGACGTGCCCCGCCAGGTTCATCCGGTCGATCTCCAGCAGCACGTGGCGCGCCAGCGAGTAGCCGTTGGAGTGCAGACCCGTCGACGCCATCGCGATCACCACGTCGCCGGGACGGACTCGGTCCGGCCCCAGCACGTCGTCGGCCTCCACGACGCCGACCCCGGTGGCGGAGATGTCGTAGGCGTCGGGAGTCATCAGTCCCGGGTGCTCGGCGGTCTCACCGCCGAGCAGGGCACATCCGGCCTGCACACAGCCCTGCGCAATGCCCGCGGCCAACGCAGCGATTCGTTCCGGCACGATCTGCCCGACCGCGATGTAGTCCTGCAACAGCAGGGGTTCGGCCCCGCAGACCACGAGATCGTCGACGACCATGGCGACCAGATCCAGCCCGACGGTGTCGTGTTTGTCCATCGCTTGCGCGATCGCAACCTTGGTTCCCACCCCGTCGGTGGACGCGGCCAAAATCGGCTCGCGGTAGCCGCCCTTCAGGGCGAACAACCCCGCGAATCCGCCCAATCCACCGACCACTTCGGGTCTGGTGGCCTTCTGCGCCAAGGGTTTCAGAAGTTCGACCGCTCGATCCCCCGCCTCGATGTCGACTCCCGACGATGCATACGAGATGCCGGACCGATTGCTTCGGTTGTCGGCGCGGCGCGTCACCGGAGGTTGACTCGCTCGGTCAAAATGATCCGTCGCTCCTCGCGTACGCACTTATTTCTGTGCTCATATCCGCACTCGCTCATCGCGTGCAAGGGTACCGGTATGTGGATCCGCAGTGGTTTGTTGACGGTGATCCTCGCGCTCGCGATGGTTCTGCCCGCCACGGCGTCGGCCACCGCGCCCGACGGCGTCACCGCGACGGTGCTGTGGCAGCGCACCGACGCCGGCACCGACTACGTGTTCCGGGAGATCACGATCGCACCGGGTGGCAGCACTGGATGGCACTGGCACAACGGACGGCTGTACGGCCTGATGAGAGAGGGCACGCTGACGCACAACATGGCCGACTGCTCGGTGGACGGCATCTACCCGACCGGCTCGGTCGTGTACGAGGCCAGCGGCCCGGACCGTGTGCACATCGGGCGCAATTCTGGTGACACTCCGCTGGTCATGCAGATTCTGTATGTCCTGCCCGCCGGCGGCGCGTTGTCCGAAGACGCGCCGAACCCCGGATGCCCTTTCGGCTAGCCCGCCTTTCCGCGCACCCACTGCAGAGGGCCGACCTTCTTCGTCCGCACGCTGGCGAAGCCGTTGTCTTCGAGGATGTCGGCAAGTTCGTCGTCGGTGAAGAAGCGGGCTCCGGTGTTGGGTATCAGGCGCCAGAACGGGCCGGGGTGCCCGACCGTCGGGACCATGATCGCCAGTCGGCCGCCCGGTCGCAGCACCCGCGCCATCTCGGTCACGGCCGCCGACGGATCCGGCACGAGTTGCAGTACGGCGATCGAGACGACCGCGTCGACGGTGTCGTCGCGCAGCGGAAGCCGCTGTGCGTCGGCCCGCATGAAGCCGAGTTGCGGCTTCGACGAGGAGCGCACGGCGCGGGCCAGCATCGGCTCGGAGATGTCGACGCCCAAGGCCAGACCGTCCGGGCCGACGGCATCGGCGAGCATCGCGGTGACGTTGCCCGGACCGCACCCCACGTCGAGCGCGACACCGCCGCGCGGAATGTTCAACCACTCCTGCGGGTGCTGCCAGGCGGTGGACAATCGCCGCGCGAGTGCCTGCGCGTTGTCGTAGAAAAACGACCCGACCGGCGATGCCCACACCTTCTGGATCGAGCCGGTGTTCTTCGGCGTCGGCGTGTCCTCTTGCCCGCCCAGCAGGTCCAGGTACCCCTTGCTGACGTCGGGCTTCGTCGGCGGCTCGACGAACAGGTCGACTGCTTTGCGTAGAGCGGGCGGCAAGGTGGCGTTCACTTCGGTCATATGTCCATCCTGCATGCGCGCGATTCCGAATAGCATGCGAGCAGGCTGCGAAACGAGGGGGCACGAATGCGGTGTGTGGTGACGGGCGCGACCGGGTACGTCGGCGGGCGCCTTGTGCCGCAGCTGCTGGCCAAAGGCCTTGACGTGCGCGCGGTCGCCAGAACGCCCAGCAAGCTCGCCAACGTGCCGTGGCGAGACGATGCCGAGGTGGTGCGGGGCGACCTCGGCGACCCCGACTCGCTGCTCGCCGCGTTCGACGGCGCCGACGTCGTCTACTACCTGGTGCACTCGATGGGCACGTCACGCGACTTCACAGCCGAGGAGGAACGCGCCGCGAACAACGTCGTCGCCGCGGCTCGTCGCGCAGGGGTGCGGCGGCTGGTTTATCTCGGCGGACTGCATCCGTCCGACGCGGAGCTGTCACCCCACCTGCGGTCGCGCACCAAGGTGGGCGAGATCCTGCTCGCATCCGGCATCGAGACCGTCGTGCTGCAGGCTGGCGTGATCGTCGGTTCGGGATCGGCGTCGTTCGAGATGATCCGGCATCTGACCGACCGCTTGCCGGTGATGACGACACCGAAATGGGTGCACAACAAGATCCAGCCGATCGCGGTCAGTGACGTGCTGCACTACCTGGTCGAGGCCGCCACGGTTGACGTTCCGGAGTCGCGGCCGTGGGACATCGGCGGACCCGACGTGCTCGAGTACGGCGAGATGATGCAGATCTACGCCGACGTGGCGGGGTTGCACCGGCGTGCCATCGTCGTGCTTCCGTTCCTCACGCCGACGATCGCCAGCTGGTGGGTCGGGTTGGTGACGCCGATACCGTCCGGCCTGGCCCGCCCGCTGGTGGAATCGCTGCATTGCGACGCGGTGATGGACAATCACGACATCGACGCGGTGATACCGCCCCCGCCGGGTGGTCTCATCGGATATCGCGACTCGGTGACGTTGGCGCTCAAGCCGATTGCCGAGGGCACTCCTGCGCCGTCGGAGTCTCTGCCCAGCGACCCCGACTGGGCCGGCGCCGTGGTCTACACGCTCAAACGCTCCGGATGGACCGCCGCCACCGAAGACGATCTCTGGAAGGCGATCGAAGGGGCAGCCCCACAAGACAATTGGCAGGTGAAAGAACGTCAGCCTGGCCAGCGCCTGCTTCTGCACCGTAACGGGCCGGTGCCGGGTGATATGTGGCTGCAGATGCGGGTGGCAACGGTGTCCGGTCGGGGCAGCACATATCATCAGCGAATGCTGTTCTACCCCAAGGGGATTCCGGGGCGCATTTTCTGGTATGCCGGATTGCGCCGACATCGCAAGGCATTTCGGTCGCTGTTTCGCAATGTGATCGACACGGTCGGAGAAGGCTGATGGCCTGCTCTCATGGGAGCGGATCGACCCCGCCGCAGTAAGCGATCTGCTTTGCGGCACCGCCGATCACGTTCCACATGTTGCTGTTCGGGTCGTATTCGTAGACCGCGTCCCGGTCGGGTGTGAGCCCGTACACCGTGTTCTCGCCGACGGCGAACATCGCGCCGGGACCACCGATCTGCTTCCATTGGTCGATCGGTCCCTGCGGTTCGGGCACGTTCATGTAGTGGTAGAGATTCAGCGTTTGCGCGTGAATGCCCACCAAACCCCATACGCCCCCATGAATCGCGGCCAGCGGCGGTGAATCGATCGTCGTCCAATGGCCGTCACCGTCGTACCGGTCGACGCGAGTCCGAGCCAGCGCACTGTCGAAGGTGAGCCGGTAGGCGGTCTCGGTGGTCATCGCAAAGCTCACATCGAAATGTTGCGATTCGCCGGCGGTGCCGATGTTCTGCCACGTCCACGAATTCGTGCGAAATCGCGACACCCTCCTACCGGCCGGATCGACGGCGAGCAGGCCCCAAGCTCCGCCGAAGATGTTGCTGGCGGGTCCGCCCACTTCACTCCAGCGATGCTCACCGCCATACCTTTCGAAGTGCTCAATCGTGCCGTGGTCCAATCGGTAAACGCCGTGTCGCGTGCCTGCATAGATGCCGTCGTCGGTGGCGGTGTCGAGGGTGGCACCGAAGAGGCTGACCCACCGTTGCGGGATCGGCTGATACAACCGTGCGCGGATGCCGTAGTAGTCATAACTGGCGACCAGGCCTGCCGGCGTGCCGACGAAATGTCTGTAAGGCGCGTCGGCCGAGTCGATTTGGGTCCAGCGACCACCGTCGTACCGGAAGACCGCCTTGCGGTCAGGGGACGTCGCACACAGCGCACCTCTAGCCACGCCGCAGCTTAACCGTTAACGCACTGCCAGATCGGGCGAATGATCGACGCTAGGGCCGCCGCAACGCCGACACGTTGTCGTTGTCGGCTTGCACCACTGCGCCGCTGCGCGCCGCGTTGGCCAGCATGTGCTCGATCACGTTCTTGCCCAACGCCGATTCGGTGGGCAGCTCGATCGGGTACTTGCCGTCGAAGCACGCACAGCACAGCCTCGACACGGGCTGCTCGGTGGCAGCGATCATGCCGTGCAACGAGATGTAGCCCAGCGTGTCGGCACCGATCGCGTGCCTGACCGCCTCGAGCACCTCACCCTCGTTGTCGACCGCATTGGCGATCAGTTCGGCCGGGGTGGCGAAGTCGATGCCGTAGAAGCACGGCCACTTCACCGGCGGCGAGGCGATCCGCACATGTACCTCCACGGCCCCGGCCTCGCGCAGCATCCGCACCAGTGCGCGTTGCGTGTTGCCGCGCACGATCGAGTCGTCGACGACGATCAGCCGCTTGCCGCGGATCACTTCCCGCAGCGGGTTGAGCTTGAGCCGGATGCCGAGCTGGCGGATGGTTTGCGACGGCTGAATGAACGTGCGGCCGACGTAGGCGTTCTTCATCAGGCCTTGGCCGTAAGGGATGCCGGATTCCTGTGCGTAGCCCACCGCTGCGGGCGTGCCGGATTCCGGCACGCCGATCACGAGGTCGGCGTCGATGGGATGTTCGCGTGCCAGCGCTCGGCCGATGTCGACGCGGGTCTTGTGCACGGAACGACCGGCGATCGTGCTGTCGGGACGCGCGAGGTAGACGTACTCGAAGACGCAGCCCTTGGGCGTCGGGTTGGCGAACCGCGACGACCGCACCCCGTCGGCGTCGATGGCCAGCAGCTCTCCAGGCTCGATGTCGCGGACGAACGATGCGCCGACGATGTCCAGCGCGGCGGTTTCCGAGGCCACCACCCAGCCGCGGTCCAGCCGGCCCAGCGACAGCGGCCGCACGCCGTACGGGTCGCGCGCGGCGTACAGGGTGTTCTCGTCCATGAAGGTCAGGCAGAACGCGCCTTTGACCTTCGGCAGCAGCTCGAGGGCGGCCTGCTCCAAAGTGGAGTCCGCGGCGCCGTGCGCCAGCAGCGCGCCGAGGATGTCGGAGTCGGTGGTCGCGGCGCTTCCCCCGCGGGTGTTGACCAGCCCGAGCTCACGGGCCGTCTTCATCAGGTCGGTGGTGTTGACGAGGTTGCCGTTGTGGCCGAGCGCGACGCCCGTGCCCGCGGCCGTGTTACGGAACACCGGCTGGGCGTTCTCCCATGTAGTGGACCCGGTGGTGGAGTAGCGGCAGTGACCGATCGCGACGTGGCCCTGCATCGCGGCCAGCGTCTGCTCCTCGAACACCTGGCTGACCAGCCCGAGGTCTTTGAACACGAGCACCTGCGAACCGTCCGCGACGGCGATGCCGGCCGCCTCTTGGCCGCGGTGCTGCAGCGCGTACAGGCCGTAGTACGTGAGCTTGGCGACTTCCTCGCCGGGCGCCCACACACCAAAAACCCCGCATTCCTCGCGGGGTGAATTCTCGAGGTCAGTCTGCTCGCCGGTCACTTTATGGCTGCTCCCAAGAGGGGTCGGTGACACCCCGAGTCTACGGTCATCACAGTCAGATCACAGAATCAGAGCCGACGGTGTCGCGCTCCTTTCGACAACAACCAACGCCCGCTCATTTCTCGGCCGCTGCCCGAGAGACCACCGGGGCCCTCGCGAACGTGCACCCACTGCTACTTTCGAGCGCGTTTTTCGCAGTGGCTTCACGTTCGATGATCATTGGTCGATCGGGGCCAGGGGTAGATACGACGCGATTTCCCCGGCCCGCGGCCCGGACAGCTGCAACATGCCGGAGGCGGCGGCATCCGGTACGGCCAGCAGCCCGGTCGCCAGAAGCAGCCAGGTCCGGGGATCAGCCTCGACCACGTTCGGCGGCGTGCCCCGCCGGTGCTGCAGGCCCGAAATACATTGCACCGCAACGAAAGGCGGCACTCTGAGCTCCACGCTCGCGCCTGGCGCGGACGCGGCGAGGGTGCGCGCGGTGAGCCGGACAGCCGCCGCGAGGTCATCGCGTCCGGGTGCCGGCAGCGAGTCGTCGCGCAGCCAGTCCGCCACGGCCAGCACCGCGGCTCTGGCCTGCGCGGGGTCGACGGCGCGGCGGGCGGGCATTGCGCGTCAGTCGGGGAAGCCGAACAGCTGCACCACATCGTGGTCGCGGCCGGCGGTGTAGCCGCCGTCGACGGCGATGGCCTGCCCGGAGACGAACGACGCGTCGGGCGACACCAGAAACGCCGCCATGGCGGCGATCTCCTCGGGCTTGCCCCGGCGCCGAAGTGCGTGCTCGCGCGTCAACAACTGCGAGGGACGCTCCATCCCCTCGATACCGAAGATGCTCTCGGTCATCGGTGTGTCGATGAAGCCGGGGCAGATCGCGTTGGCCCGGATGCCGCTCGGGCCGTAGTCGATCGCGATGTTCTTGGTGAGCAACACCACACCGCCCTTGGACGCGTTGTAGGCGCTGCCACCGGCCGTCCCCTCGAGTCCCTCGACGCTGGCCAGCGTCACGATCGAGCCGCGCTCGCCGCCGAGGCGCGGCTGGTCGACCATCCTCGCCAGCGCGGCCTTGGCGACCAGGAACGTGCCGGTGAGGTTGACGCGGATCACCCGTTCCCACTCGGCGCGGTCGAGCAGATGCACCGGACCGCCGCCTGCGACGCCGGCGGCGTGGACGACCCCGTCGAGGCGGCCCGGAACTGCCGCGAACACCTCTCCGACGGCGGCTTCGTCCGCGACGTCGGCCGCGACGAACGTGAACCGCTCGCCGAGGTCGCTCGGCGGGACGAGGTCGGCGCCGACCACGGTCCCACCTTCTGCCAGCAGCCGCTGCGCGGTGGCCAGCCCGATTCCCGATGCCACCCCGGTGACGACGAATGTGCGCACGGCGGCGCGATCGGTGTTCACGGTCGGAAGACTAGCGACGCTGCACCACCAGCGACGCGATTGCGCCCGCCTCGTTGATCGCGAGGTGGGCGAGCATCGGCGCGGCGAGGCTCTCCGACCGCTGGGCAAGCCAACCGAAGATCCACCCCGCGGCCCCGGTCGCCAGCACGGTGCCGGCTACCGGCTCACCTGCTGCTCGGGCGTCGGGGATGTGTGACAGGCCGAATGCGGCCGCCTGCACCAATTGCCCGGTGCGCGGCCCGAACCCGTCGGCGGCCAGCGTCGCCAGCGCGCCTCGATAGGCGGCCTCCTCCGACCAGACCGTGCCCACCGGTATTTGCAGCGCCAGCCAGGTCAGCGGTGGGGCGGGCGGGGTGCGGTCGGACATCGAGTCGCGCACCCGCGGGATCGCGATGCTCGCTGCGACGGCGGCCACCACCACCGACGCCGCTGCCGAGCCGAGTCGCAGCCCGGCCCACAGCGGAGGTGGTCGCAGGCCGACGGGCGCTTTGGTGATCGCGACGAGCGCCGCGGCCAGCGTGGCCTGAACCGCCGGGTGCCGCTGCGGTAGAAGACTCCAGGCGACCAGGCCGGCCGCCAGACCGAGTGCATGCAGTCTGCGAATCGCTCTGCGCGACATCAGAATTCGGGACCGCCAGCGGCCTCCGCCTTCTCCAGCGCGCGCCGGATGCGTTCGGTGTCCGCCGGCGTCCAGCCGTTCGGTGGTGCCACCGCCACCCAGCCGTCCAGCACGGTGTTGCCGTAGTTGTGGCCATGGTCCGGAGGCATGGCCGACGCGTTGGTCATGTCGAAGCCCACCTGCCAGAACGTGACGATCGGGTACCACCGCATCGACGCGGTGCGGTCGCGGCCCGGCGGTTCGCGCAGCCAGTCCGGCTGCTCGAAGAGCAGGTCCGGTGACCACCACACGATCGGGTCGGACGCGTGCTGCAGAAACAGCACGCGGGTGCCCTGCCAGGGCGGCGCGGCGATCGCGGTGACGTCGTCGCCCTGCGAGAACCGCACCGTGCGCCCGTCGTCGTAGCGCGGCTGTACTTCGGGCGTTCCCGGGTCGCGGCGCACGGTCAGCGCATGCCACAGCGTGCTGGCGTTCGGCGGGCCGACCCACAGCACCGACGAGAATCCCATCCGCGCGATGTCGGGCAGGAAGCCGAACGCGGCCTGGCCCGGCCATGGACCCGAGGCTTTCGCCGTACAACGCCAGCTTCGGCCGGCGGTCCGGCGGTAGCGCCGCCCACCGCGCCTGTACGGCGGTGATCAGATGCTCGCCCGAGTCCGTCGACGTCTGCCGGTCCGCCAAGAACGAAATCCAGCTGGGCAGATAGGAATACTGCAGCGCCACGATGGCGGTGTCGCCGTTGTACACCGACTCGATCGCACGCGCCGCGATCGGATCGACCCAGCCGGTGCCCGTGGTCGGCACGATCACCAGCAGCTTGCGGTCGAACGCCTGGGTGCGCTGCAGTTCGGAAAGGATCACGTTCACCCGCGCGTCTTCGGTGTCGGCGGTCGCCAGTCCGGCGTAGATCCGGATGGGTTCCTTGGCGGGGCGTCCGTTGAGTTCGATCAGCTCGTCGGCGTGCGGGCCGGTGGCCACGAAGTTTCGGCCTTGGTAGCCCAGGGTGTCGAACGCCGCGAAAGAGTCTGGGCTGCCTGATCTTTCGGGCTGTGTCGGCTGAACGACGCCGGCGCGGGTGCTGGCGTTCTGCGGCCTGAACATGGCGCTCGAGCCGCCGATGAACCCGCGGATCAACACGCCGTTGACGAGCATGATGATCAGCACGACGACGATCGCGGTGCCGATGAACAGCGCGACCTCGTTGTTGACGTGCCATCGCCTGATGAAGAACCGGGCCAGCGCCTTGATCGCATCGAGCAGCACCCGCGCCACGCCCACCAGCGCACCGCCCACCACAAGCGCGATGACCAACGTGCGCATGTAGCTCAGAGTCGACGGACCCTCGATGCCCATCACGTTCGACACCTGCCGTTGCCAGGCGGCGGCGGGGATGATCATCAGCACGCTGGCCGACGCGGACAGCACCACGGCGGCGGCCTTGAGGCCGTACAGCACCCTCGGGCTGGGGGGCCACCAGGAGCGCCCACGCGGCCTGAGCGCCTTGCCGATCGCGACGCCCAAGCCGTAGCCGATGGCGGCGTTGATACCACCGATCACGCCCTGGAAGAAGTATTCGCGCGGCAGCAGCGACGGCGTCAGTGACAGGCAGAAGAACAGCGCCCCGACCGCCACGCCGACGAAGTCGAGCCGGACCAGCCCCCACGCCCACGCGATGAATGGGTGCCGCCCCCGGGGCTCGTCGCGCTCGGCGGCCGGGGCGCCAGCGCCGCTCTCCGTGTCGGCCTCGGCCTCTACTGGGGCCTTCACACGCCTACCCGAACAACTCCGGCAGCACGCGGTGCGAAGTCGCGCGCAGTTCGTCGAGCGACACCGTAAACAGGCCCTGCACCTCGACCGCGTCGCTGCCCCGGTCCACCAGACCGATCGTCGTGACGGGTAGGCTCGCAGCTTGACACGCCGCGCGGAACCGGCTCTCCTCGGCACGCGGGACCCCGACGAGCACCCGCCCGGAGGATTCGGAGAACAGCGCGACGAACGGATCGGTGTCATCGGGAAGCTCGATGCGGCAACCGGTTTCGCCGGCGAGCGCCGATTCTACGACCGCCTGGATGAGTCCGCCCTCGGAGAGGTCGTGCGCTGCGGACACCAGCCCGTCCCGTGATGCGGCGGCCAGCACGTCGGCGAGCAGTCGCTCGCGCCTGAGGTCCACGGTCGGCGGATGACCGCCGAGGTGATCGGCGGTGACCTGCGCCCAGACCGAGCCGTCGAACTCGTCACGGGTGTCACCTAGGAGCATCAGCGTCTCCTCCGGCTGCGTCCCGAAAGCCGTTGGGATGCGCCGGCTCACGTCGTCCAACACGCCGAGCACACCCACCACCGGCGTCGGCAGGATCGCGGTGGAGCCGGTCTGGTTGTAGAAACTGACGTTGCCGCCCGTGACCGGGATGCCCAGATCGGCGCAGCCATCGGCCAGGCCACGCACGGCTTGGGAGAACTGCCACATCACCCCCGGGTCTTCGGGGGAACCGAAATTGAGGCAGTTCGTGACGGCAACCGGGGTGGCGCCGGTGACCGCGACGTTGCGGTACGCCTCGGCCAGTGCCAGCTGCGCACCTTGGTACGGGTCGAGCTGCGTGTAGCGGCCGTTGGCGTCGGTGGACACTGCGATGCCCCGGCCGGTGCGCTCGTCGATGCGCAGCACGCCACCGTCGGCACGTTCGGCGAGCACGGTGTTGCCGCGGACATAGCGGTCGTACTGCTCGGTGATGAACGCGCGGCTGCACAAGTGCGGACTGCCAAGCAGCGCAAGCAAAGTCGCGCGCAGTTCGTCACCTGCGTCCGGCCGGGGAAGGCGAGCTGACGTGTCGGCGTTCAGCGCGTCCTGGCCGTCGGGTCGCTTCACGGGGCGGTGGTAGACCGGACCTTCATGCGCAACCGTGCGCGGCGGCACGTCGACCACCGTCTCGCCGTGCCAGGTGATGCGCAACCGGTCGCCGTCGGCGACTTCGCCGATCACGGTGGCCAGCACGTCCCACTTGCGGCAGACCGCAAGGAACTTCTCGACGTTCTCCGGCTTGACCACCGCGCACATGCGCTCCTGGGACTCGCTGGCGAGCACCTCTGCGGGCGTCATGCCCGCGGTCCGCAGCGGGACCTTGTCGAGCTGGACCGTCATGCCCTGACCGCCGGCAGAAGCCAATTCCGACGTGGCACAGGATAATCCGGCGCCACCGAGATCCTGGATGCCCACCACCAGGTGCGCGGCGTAGAGCTCCAGGCAGCATTCGATGAGCACCTTCTCCATGAACGGGTCGCCCACCTGGACGCTCGGCAACTTCTTACGGCCGCCGCCCGACTCGTCGCCGCCGAAGGTATCCGACGCCAGCACCGACACCCCACCGATGCCGTCCAACCCGGTGCGGGCGCCGAACAGGATGATCTTGTTGCCCGTGCCGGACGCGAAAGCCAGGTGCAGGTCCTCTTTGCGCAGCGCGCCCACGCACAACGCGTTCACCAGAGGGTTGCCGCCGTACGACGCGTCGAAAACGGTCTCGCCGCCGATGTTGGGCAGGCCCAGCGAGTTGCCGTAGCCGCCGATGCCGCGAACCACGCCGTCGACCACGCGCCGGGTGTCGGGAGCGTCGGCGGCTCCGAACCGAAGCTGGTCCATCACCGCGACGGGACGCGCGCCCATCGCCATGATGTCGCGCACGATGCCGCCCACCCCGGTGGCCGCGCCCTGGTATGGCTCGACGTACGACGGGTGGTTGTGGCTTTCCACCTTGAACGTCACCGCCCAGCCGTCGCCGATGTCGACGACGCCCGCGTTCTCGCCGATGCCCGCCAGCATGGCTTCACGCATCTCGTCGGTGGTGGTCTCGCCGAAGTAGCGCAGATGCACCTTGGACGACTTGTAGGAGCAGTGCTCGCTCCACATCACCGAGTACATGGCCAGCTCGGCGTCGGTGGGACGGCGGCCGAGGATTTGACGGATCCGCGCATACTCGTCGTCTTTGAGGCCCAGCTCACGGTACGGCTGCGGAAGATCCGGCGTCGCCGCCGCGTGCTCGACGGTGTCAAGCCTGGGCGTCGTCTGCGTCACCCCGACAGCTTAAGTTCTCGCGCCACCGCGATCCCGTCGGCACGCACGCCCGCGAGTGTGAACTGGTTGCGGTGTTCGTCGGCGCGTCGTCGCAACCAGTTCACGTTCGCGATGCCGCGTCAGCCGCTGCCGGCCACGCAGAACGCGTTGCCCTCCGGATCGGCCAGCACCACCCACCGGAAGCCGTCCCCGAAGGAGTGCCGGCCGGTCTCGGTGGCGCCCGCGGCGACGAGCCGCTGGACCTCGGCGTCGACGTCGGCGGCGGAGAAGTCCAGATGGACTCGATTCTTGCCGGGTGTCGGGTCGGGCACCCTCTGGAAACCCAGCCGCGGACCCTCCGAGCGGATCACGACGACGAACTCGCCGGGCATAAGCTCCTGTGTCTTGCCGTCGAACTGCTCGGCCCACCAGGCCGCGAGCGCCGCGGGTTCGGAACAGTCGAACGTGACCATCTCGACTTTGAGTGCCATACGTCGACTCTACGAGTTCAGTCAGGCGCCAGGAAGGCTTGCAGCGCGGCCGAATACGCGGCGACGTCGTCGGCACCCATCAGCTCCCGGGCGGAGTGCATCGCCAGCTGCGGCGCACCGACGTCGACGGTCGGTATCCCGGTGCGCGCCGATGTCATCGGCCCGATCGTCGACCCGCACGGAAGGTCCGCGCGGTGCTCGTAGCGCTGTAGCGGGACCCCTGCCTGCTCGCAGGCCAGCGCGAACACCGCCGCCGAGCGCCCGTCGGTGGCATACCGCAGGTTCGGCTGAACCTTGAGCACCGGTCCGGCGTTCACTTCGATCAGATGCCCTGGCTCGTGGCGCTCCGGGTAGTTCGGGTGCGTCGCGTGCGCCATGTCGCCGGACGCCACCACCGAGTTCGGCAACCGCCGCAGGTAGTCTTCACGAGTTCCGCCTTCTGCCAACACGATTCGTTCCAGGACCGTGGTCAGCAGATTCGACTGCGCGCCGTGGTCGGACATCGAGCCCACTTCCTCGTGGTCGAACAGCGCCAGCACCGGCAGAAATCCGCGCGGCTCGGCTGCGACCAATGCCTCGACACCGGCGTAGCAGGTCGCCTGGTTGTCCAGTCGAGGAGCGCTCACCAGTTCGCCGTTCGCTCCGATCACGCGCGACGGCTGTACGTCGTGGGTCATCAGATCGGCGCCCAGCACCGCGGCCGCGTCGACGCCGGCCCGCTCGGCCACGTAGCTGAGAAATGAGCGGGGGCCGCCGCCCACACCCCACACCGCGTTGACGTGCCGCTGCGGGTCGAGCTTCACCGACTTGCGGTCCTCGGCCAAGTGGATGGCCAGCTGCGGAACCCGCAGCAGAGGCTCGTCGATGCGTACCAACTGCTGACGGGTGGTCGCGCCGTCGCGCACAGAGAGCCTGCCGCTGATCCCCAAGTCGCGATCCAGCCACGAGTTCAGCCACGCGCCGCCGTAGGGCTGCAGCGCGACCACCTGCCATCCGGACACGAACCGGTCCGGGTGCTGCTTGACTCTCAGGTTGGGGCTGTCGGTGTGCCCGCCGACCACGCGGAACGGGCGGTCGGCGCCTTCCGACGAGTCCCAGGCGACCAGCGAGCCTCCGCGCACGGTGAAGTACCGTCCGCCGGCAGGCCACCTGTCGCCCTCGGCGAGTTCGGAGTAACCGGCGGCAGTCAGCCGCTCGGCAACGGTGGCGCAGACGTGGAACGGCGACGGCGACGCGTCGACGAACTCACACAACCCTTTCGCGGTGGCTTGCGACATGTTCTCCATCTTCGCTGCCGCCGGAGCCCCGGTTCGGATTAGGGTCTTTTCGTGCCCCCGCCACTGCCGCAGCCCGTGCTGGCACCGCTGACGCCGGCGGCCATCTTCTTGGTGGCGACCATCGACGACGGCGGCGAGGCAAAGGTCCACGACGCGCTGCCCGAGCTGGCGGGGCTGGTCCGCGCGATCGGTTTCCGCGATCCCGCCAAGAGACTGTCGGTGGTGACGTCCATCGGCTCGGCGGCCTGGGACCGCCTGTTCTCCGGGCCGCGTCCCGCGCAGTTGCATCCGTTCGTCGAGCTTCGCGGACCGCGGCACCTCGCGCCGTCCACACCAGGCGATTTGCTTTTCCACATCCGGGCCGAGAGCTTGGATTTCTGTTTCGAACTCGCCGGCCGGATCGCCGACGCGATGACCGGTGCGATCACCGTCGTCGACGAGGTGCACGGCTTCCGGTTCTTCGACAACCGCGACCTGCTCGGGTTCGTCGACGGCACCGAAAATCCCGACGGTCCGCTGGCCCGGGCTGCGGTGTTCGTCGGTGACGAAGACCCCGATTTCGCCGGCGGCAGCTACGTGATCGTGCAGCGCTACCTGCACGACATGGCGGCCTGGAACTCGCTGTCGGCCACCGAGCAGGAGCGGGTGATCGGCAGGAGCAAGCTCGACGACATCGAGCTCGGCGACGACGTGAAGCCGGCCAATTCGCATGTCGCACTCAACGTGGTCACCGACGTCGACGGCCGCGAACGCAAGATCGTCCGGCACAACATGCCGTTCGGCGAGATCGGAAAAAGCGAATTCGGAACGTATTTCATCGGATACGCCGCGACTCCCGATGTCACCGAGCAGATGCTGCGCAACATGTTCCTCGGTGATCCGCCCGGCAACACCGACCGGATCCTCGACTTCTCCACCGCGGTCACCGGTGGGCTGTTCTTCAGCCCGCTGGTCGACTTCCTCAACGATCCGCCGCCGGTGCCCGATGCCGCGGCAAGCAGCGATGGATCACTGACGATCGGCAGCCTGAAAGGACGCAACTGATGAACAATCTTTACCGTGACCTGGCGCCGGTCACCGAACTTGCCTGGGCCGAAATCGAACTCGAGGCCGCCAGGACGTTCAAGAGGCACATCGCCGGTCGCCGGGTGGTCGATGTCAGCGAGCCGGGCGGCCCGGCGCGGGCGGCTGTCAGCACCGGACACCTGCTCGACGTCGAGCCGCCGACCGCCGGCGTGGTGGCCCACCTGCGAGACAGCAAGCCTCTTGTGCGGCTACGGGTTCCGTTCACGCTGCGCCGCTCCGACATCGACGACGTGGAGCGCGGGTCGCAGGACTCCGACTGGGATCCGGTCAAGGACGCTGCGAAAAAGCTTGCGTTCGTTGAGGATCGGGCGATCTTCGAGGGCTACCGGGCCGCCGGCATCGAGGGCATCCGGCAGACCACGTCCAACCCGGTGCTGACGCTGCCCGACGACGCGCGCCAGATTCCCGACGTGATCAGCCAGGCGCTGTCCGAGTTGCGGCTGGCCGGCGTGGACGGGCCGTACTCGGTGCTGTTGTCCGCCGACGCCTACACCGCGGTCAGCGAGACCACCGAACACGGTTATCCGATCCGCGAGCACCTCAACCGGCTCGTCGACGGCGACATCATCTGGGCGCCTGCGATCGACGGCGCGTTCGTGTTGACCACCCGCGGAGGCGATTTCGACCTCCAGATGGGTACCGACGTATCGATCGGCTATCTCAGCCACGACGCCGGCACGGTGCAGCTGTACCTCGAGGAGACGCTGACGTTCCTGGCCTACACCGCCGAGGCGTCGGTAGCGCTGACGCCCTGACCGCTCTTACCGCGAGCGTGCGCGTCGTGTCAAAGACACGCCGCGCACGCTGGCATTGCGCGCACGCTCGCGGACCGAAGGCTAGGCCGCCAGGACCAGATCGAGTGCGGAGTAGAACAATCCCAGCCCGTCGTCGGACGGGCCGGTGAGCGGCTCCGTGGCGTGCTCGGGGTGCGGCATCAGCCCGACCACGCGCCGGTTGGCCGAGCAGATGCCGGCGATGTCGCGCATCGAGCCGTTGGGGTTGTCGCGGTAGCGGAACACCACGCGGTCCTCGGCTTCGAGCTTGTCGAGAACGGCCTCGCTGGCCACGTAGCGGCCCTCGCCGGACTTCAGCGGCACCAGCAGCTCAGCCCCCGGCTCGTAGCGCGACGTCCACGCCGTCGTCGTCGTCGCCACCTGAAGCCACAGGTCGCGGCAGACGAAGTGCAGGCCCGCGTTGCGGGTCAGCGCGCCCGGCAGCAGACCCGCTTCGCACAGAACCTGAAATCCGTTGCAGATTCCCAACACTGGCAGTCCGCGTCCCGCAGCCTCGATCACCGCACCCATCACCGGAGCGAACCGGGCGATCGCACCGGCGCGCAGGTAGTCGCCGTACGAGAAGCCCCCCGGCACCACGACGGCGTCCACGCCCTTGAGGTCCCCGTCGGCGTGCCACAGGCTGACCGCCTCGGCACCGGCCAACCGGGCCGCGCGGGCGGCGTCCACGTCGTCGAGCGTGCCGGGGAACGTGATGATCCCCATGCGTGCGGTCATGACTGCTCCCTGCTGACGGTCCAGTCCTCGATAACGGTGTTGGCCAATAGCGACTCGGCGATCTCGGCAACTGTCGAGTCGTCGATGCTGTCGTCGACCTCGAGCTCGAATCGCTTGCCCTGCCGCACATTCGAGATGCCGGGGTGGCCCAGTCGGTTCAGCGCGCCGACGATCGCCTGCCCTTGGGGATCGAGGATCTCGGCCTTGGGCATCACGTTGACCACTACCCGCGCCACGCGCTGCTCCTCGTCGTCGTTGGGGAATTCAGCGCCAACTCTACCGGCGGAGTCCCGTGCGCCGGCTCACCGGCACGAGGCGATGTATGCGCCACACAGCGGCGCCACCAGCGCGTCCAGCACCTGGGCGTCGAGAACCACCGGCCAGGGCTCCGCCGGTGGCGATGACGCCCACATGGCCAGTCCGACGACAGAGCCGCTCTGCGGATGGGCAACGAGATACTGGTGCACGACGGACGGCGCCTCGCCGGCCACGCTGAGCACCGCGGCGAGTCTGCCCGGCTCGTCGGTGGTCAGCGACGGCGACGCCTGCGGAGCGGTCACCTGGCACGACCGCATTGCCGCCGACGCAGCGCCGACGACCTCGTCTGCAAGCTGACCGCCATACCACGATTCGCCGCGCCAGTGCAGCACCTGCACGAGCAGCTGCCATTGACCGGGCGGACTGGCGACGGATGCCTCTGCTGCGACCGCATAGGCCCGAGGATCGTTGGGCACCCACGGGCTGGCGCAGACCTTCTCGAAGTAGAACCGCGGCCGTAGCTGGGGGATGGCGATGCCGGCCAGGTCAGGCCAGTTGTATTTCGCCGCGAGCGGGATAGCTGTGGGGTCGATCCAGGCCGTGGCGGGGATGCGGTCACAGTTGGGCGGGCAGGTCGTCGGTTCGGCGTGCGTGATCGGCTGCCCGAACAGGCTGAAGGCGGCCGCCATCGTGGCCACGCTGACGGCCGCTAGCACCCGGGTCACCGACCACCCCCTAACCGGCCAGGATACCGAGGAGGTGGCTTCGCGGCGCACAATCGACGACATGCACTTGACGCACTTCGGCCACTCCTGTCTGCTCGCCACGTTCGACGACGACGCCGAGACCACGGTGTTGTTCGACCCCGGGGTGTTCTCCCACGGCTTCGAGGGCATTACCGGCCTGTCGGCGATCCTCATCACCCATCAGCACCCTGACCACGTGGACACGTCGCGGCTGCCGGCGCTGGTCGACGGCAACCCGGGCGCGGCGCTCTATGCCGACCCGCAGACCGCCGCACAGCTCGGCGAGCCGTGGACAGCGGTGAACGTCGGTGACGAGCTGTCTGTCGGCGGCTTGCGGGTGCGCGGCGTCGGCGGGGTCCACGCGGTCATCCACCCGGAAATCCCTCTCGTCGACAACATTTCGTATCTCGTGGGTGACGGCGAGCATCCAGCACGGCTGATGCATCCGGGTGACGCCCTGTACATCCCGCGGGAGCCGGTGGACGTGC
Source organism: uncultured Actinomycetota bacterium (assembly GCA_963775205.1). Lineage (GTDB taxonomy): Bacteria > Actinomycetota > Actinomycetes > Mycobacteriales > Mycobacteriaceae > Mycobacterium. The sequence continues at coordinate 290,017 of CAVZHV010000009.1, forward strand.
TCGCGCTGCCCGCGGCCGCACCGTGGATGAAGATCTCAGAAGGCGTGGAGTACCTGCGGGCAGTTAACCCCAACAGCGCCATACCGATTCACCAGGGCATCGTCAACCCGGACGCTTACGGCATCTACTACCAGCGCTATGCGGAAATGGGCAGCGCGGAGTTTCGGGTGCTCGAGGCGGAGAACGCCACGGAGTTCTGACTCAAGCCGCGTTCGCTCCCGTGGAGCGGGGCTGCCAGCAGTACACCCCCGGCATTGCGCCGTGCATCGACGCCAGGTCGACGGCGTCGAGCACCGCCAGCCGGGGTCCGCCACCGCGTATTTGGCGCGCCGACACCGTGATCCGGACGTCGCCGCCCCGACGAGCGGTGCGCTCGGCAGCCAGCACCAGCGTTCGGCACCACCACGGCTCGGTCAGGAACCTCGCGCCGACGCCGATCACCCGGGCGCGGGTAGTGGTCTGCCGCACGAGGTCGGTGACTCCGCTCAGGCCAGCGAGCACCCGAAAGCCGTTGCGCGCCAGAGCCTGAGCCGCCCCCGGCGACGCAAGCCAGCCCGGCGGGGCGAACAGCCTCGTGCGCAAGCCGATGTGTTCCAGCACGCGATCGGCAGCCATCAACCGCAGATTGGCCTCATGAGCCGGCAGCGACGCGAATTCGGGCCGGCGCCTGTTGGTCACCGCAGCGTCGTATCCGCTCAAGACAATTGCGTCGCCCCGTTCGCGACGGCAGCGCAGCCACTGTGCGGTCCAGCTGTCGTCGGACAATCGGTAGCCGCCGGCCTGTCGGGGCGTCAGCAGAAACGACAGCGGCACACCGCGTGCGTCCAGTTCGGTGCAGAACTCGGCGACGTCGTCCACGGTGCTGTTCCGGATGCCGGAGATCGAGACGATGAGCTGTCCAGCCACACCCCGAGTGTGGCCACCGCAGGTGTCTGAGCAGTGACGTACACGCCGACGGCAGGTGACTATCGCGAACCACCTACTCGTCGAACAGCATCCGGGCGATCCGCTCGACCGTCGGCATCGGATCGGCCGCGGCCACGTCGGCGGGCACCGCGTGGTTCAGCCACAACATCGCGAACCCGTGCACGAGCGACCACGCAGCCAGTTCGGCGCCTGCGGGATCGGCCTTGGCATGCGGGTCGGCGAGGGTGGCCACCCCCTGCGACAACTCCGCACCGGCGGCCGCCTGCGCGGCGACGAGCTCGGTGTCGGTGGGCTCTACGAGCGAACGGTTGAACATGACCGCGTAGTGACCGGGGTGGTCGATGGCGAACCGCACGTAGGCCAGTGCCGCGTCGACGAAGTCGCCGCGGGCCGCCTTCAGAGCCTCGCACAGCAGCCAAAAGCCCTCCGCCGCAAGGGCTGTGAACAAGCCTCGGCGATCGGTGAAGTGGTGAGCCGGCGCAGCATGGGACACCCCGGCGTTGCGGGCCAGCTGCCGCAGCGAAACCCCGTCGGCCCCGTAAGCCGCCACCATGCGGGCGGTCTCGGCCAGGATCACCGACCGAAGGTCGCCATGGTGGTACTGCGGACGCGCCGACGCGTTCATCACCGCATCCTAGCGCCCAAACTTGACACTGCCTAGTTACAGGCCTAGCTTGGCCATATCTTGTCACTGTCTAGATTGGAGATCCGATGGCTCCGCTCATCACCCTCGTCTTCGCCACTCTTGCCGCGCGATTCGCGGGCTGGCTCGGTTGGGACTACGCGACCGGTTGGCCGGCGGCGGCCGCGGTCGGGCTGGCGGCGATGTTCGTGCTGACCGGCGTGGCCCACTTCGTCCAGCCACTCCGGGGCGACATGATCGCGATCGTGCCTCCGCCGCTGCCCGCGCCGGGGCTACTGGTGAGCGTCACCGGAGTCCTCGAACTGCTCGGGGCGGTCGGGCTGCTGCTCCCGGCGACCCGGGTGGCAGCAGCAGTGTGCCTGTTCGCGCTGATGCTGGTCATGTTCCCGGCCAACGTGTACGCGGCCCGCAATCCCGATGCGCCGAAGTCCATGTCGACGCCGTTACCCCGTCGGACCGCCGAGGAGATCATCTTCCTGGCCGGAGCGGCGCTGGTGGCGGTCGGCAGTATCTAGCAGCCACGAGTACTGGAACGCGATTTCCTTCCAGCGCTCGTAGCGTCCGCTGATCCCGCCGTGGCCGGCGCTCATCTCGGTCTTGAGCAGAACGGGATGACCGTCGGTCTTGGCGTGCCGAAGCGCCGCAACCCATTTCGCCGGCTCCACGTAGTACACACGGGTGTCGTGCAGCGACGTCATCGCCAGGATCGCCGGATAGTCCTTGGGCTCGACGTTCTCATAGGGCGAGTAGGATTTCATATAGTCGTAGACGTCCTTGTCCCGCAATGGGTTTCCCCACTCGTCCCACTCGGTGACGGTCAGCGGCAGCAGCGGGTTCAAGATCGTCGTCAAGGGGTCGACGAACGGAACCTGGGCGAGCACGCCGGCGAACAGCTCCGGCGCCATGTTGGCCACCGCACCCATCAGCAGCCCGCCGGCGCTGCCGCCCATCGCCACCAGGTTCTCCGGCTTCGTCACGTCGGTCTCCGTCAGATGCCTTGCCGCGCTGATGAAGTCGGTGAACGTGTTCTTCTTCTTCAGCAGCTTGCCGTTCTCGTACCACAGCCGGCCGAGCTCACCGCCGCCCCGAACGTGGGCGACGACGAACACCACCCCGCGGTCGAGCAGTGACAGCCGGGCGATCGAGAATCTGGGGTCCTCGCACAGCTCGTAGGCGCCGTACCCGTAGATCACTGCCGGCGCCGGCAGGTCGAGATCATGCCGATGGATGATCGACAACGGAACCCGCGCGCCGTCGGGCGCGATTGCCCAGTCCCGGCGCTCGACGTAGTCGTCGCGGCGGTAGTCGCCGAGCACCGGCTGTTCGCGCAGCAGTGTCCAGTGACCGGTGGCGAGTTCGAGGTCGTACACCCGCACCGGCGTCAGAAACGACGTCGCCCCCACCCGCATCATCGGCGAGTCCCAGTTCGGGTTCGCGCCGAGACCGGCCGACATCAGCGGGGAGTCGAACGCCATCTCCTGCGGCCGCCCGTATTCGCCGCCTGGACCGATGGGCCACACCTGGATCCGGGGCAGCGCTTCCCGGCGATAACTCACGACGAAATGGTTGGCGAACGCGTCCACCCCGTCGATTCGCACCTCGTCGCGGTGGTCGATCAGGGTGCGCTGCGCCGAGAGATCGTGCACGGGCGCTTCCACCAGCGTGAAGTTCACCGCACCGTCGTTGTGCACGATCAAGAACTTGTGCTCACCGTTGATCACCGCGTGGTCGAGCGAGTACTCGACGCCCTCGCGCCGGGGCAGCACGGTGGTGAATGCCGTAGCAGGATCGGCTGCGTCGCCGTACCGGATCTCCGACGTGATGGCCGAACCCGCGGCGATGAGGATGTATGCGTCACTGCGGGTCCGGCCGACTGCAAGCCAGAATCGTTCGTCGGGCTCGTGGTACACCTGCTCGGCGGATGAGCCGGCGCCCAGCCGGTAACGCCACACGGTGTCCGGCCGCCACGCTTCGTCGACGGTGACGTAGTAGACGGTGCGGTTGTCGGCGGCCCACGTCACGCCCGCGCCGATGCCCTCGATCTCGTCCGGGTAGCGGTCGCCGGTGCGCAGATCCTTGAACCGCAGGGTGTATCGCTCGTCGCCCACCACATCCATGGAATAGGCGAGGGTGTTCCCGTCGATGCTGACGCTGGCGGCGCCGAGTGCGAAGAATGTGTGCCCCTCGGCCTCCTCGTTCTCGTCGAGAAGCACTTGCTCGCTTGGGATCTCGGTCTTCTCGTCCAGCTGCGGCGGTACCCAGTCGTCGACATCGGCCACGGGACAACGGCATTGCACCGAGTACTGCTTGCCCTCGAAGCTGCGACCGTAGTACCACCAGGTGCCGCGCCGCGTCGGCACCGACAGATCCGTCTCCTTGGTGCGGGCCTTGATCTCGTCAAAGATCTGCTGCCGTAGCGGGGCGAGGCTGTCGGTCAGCTTCTCGGTGTAGCTGTTCTCGGCGTTGAGGTAGTCGATGACTTCGGGATCCGATTTGTCCCGCAGCCACTCGTACGGGTCGACGAACACGTCGCCGTGATGCTCGCGGAGGTAGTCGACACGCTTGGCCTGCGGCGGCTCGGGGGAGGCACTCACTCGGCTGGCCCAATCCAATCGGTGAACCGCAGACCCGAAATGCGTTCGTAGGCTTCGATGTAACGCGCCCTGGTGGCGTCGACGACGTCGGCCGGCAGCGCCGGAGGGGCGTCCCCGCTATTGCGGTCCCAGCCGGAGTCTGGGCCGGTGAGCCAGTTGCGGACGAACTGTTTGTCGAAGCTGTGCTGCACGACACCGGGCCGGTACTCGTCGGCGGGCCAGTACCGCGACGAGTCCGGCGTGAACACCTCGTCGGCGAGCACCAGCGTGCCGTGCTCGTCGACTCCGAACTCGAACTTGGTGTCGGCGACGATGATTCCGTTTTCCAGCGCGTGGTCGGCGCCTTGCCGGTAGATCCGCAGGGTCAGTTCACGCGCCGCCTCGGCGCGCTCGGCGCCTACCAAGGAGACCACGGCGTCGAACGAGATGTTCTCGTCGTGCAGGCCCAGTTCGGCTTTCGTGGCGGGCGTGAAAAGCGGCTCGTCGAACTTGCTCGCCTCCACCAGACCACTGGGCAGCGGGATGCCGCACAAGGTGCCGGTCTTCTGGTAGTCCAGAATCCCGGAGCCGGTCAGATAGCCGCGGGCGACGCACTCGACGGGCAGCATGTCGAGTCGGCGCACCACGATCGCGCGGCCCAGCACCTCGCCGGGGATCCGCGGATCGTCGGGCGGCCCCGCGAGGTGGTTGGGCGCGTCGAGCAAGCCGAAGAAGAACACGCTCATCGCGGTGAGGATGCGGCCCTTGTCCGGGATCTGCGGCTCCAGCACGTAGTCGAACGCCGAGATGCGGTCGCTGGCGACGAAGAGCAGGTGGTCGTCGTCGACCTCGTACAGCTCGCGCACCTTCCCGCTTCCCAGGTGGCGGTAATCGGTGAGGACTGGGCGCACCGCGTCAGCCTAACGTCCTCGCCGGCGGGAGCTGGTGTGCTGGGATCGTCGGCATGAAGACGCGGTATGTGCCTTACGCCAGCAGGCCCGTGCGATTGATGGGGCAACTCGTCAGCGATGTCGTGGCCATCACCTGGACAGCGCTGTGGGTGTGGATCGGCATGGCGGTCTACAGCGCAGTGGCGGCCGTCGCCGAGGCGGGCCGGCGGGTGGAAAGCGGCGCGAGCGACCTGGCCGGCAATCTCGACTCCGCGGGCCAGCGGGCCGACAGGATTCCCTTGCTCGGCGACGCGCTGAGCACACCGCTGAGCGCGGCGGGCAGTGCCGCACACGACATCGCCGGCGCGGGCCAGAGCCTCGACACGGCGGCCAGTTGGCTGGCGTGGCTGCTCGCGTTCGCCGTTGCGGGATTTCCGATCCTGGCGCTGGCGGTGCCGTGGCTGGTACTGCGGTTGCGCTTCGCCAGGCGCAAGCACACGATCGTCGGTCTCGCCGCCACACCGGCCGGCGTGCAACTCCTTGCGCTGCGGGCCCTGGCGAACCGGCCGCTGCGGCGGCTGGTCTCCGTCAGCCCCGATCCGGTGGGCGCATGGCGGCGGGAAGATCCTTACGCGATCGCCGGGCTGGCCGCACTGGAGTTGCGCGCGGCAGGCGTCGGGTCGGGCGCGCTGACACGCGGGGCGCGCGTCTGAGCGCGCTGACTTGGGTTGTCAGAACGAGACGGCCCGCGAGTGTTATCCGCGATGGTGTCGCGTTGACACATTCACGGCGGCGACGGCCACCAAAACCCAGGCCGCAAGTGCAATCCAGAGGAACACCAAGGACACCGCCTGAAACGGGCGCCAGCCCGTCTCGACACCCATCGCGAACGTCGCCGACGAGTACATGCCCAGCGGGAACACCATCGCCCACCACGTCCCGGTGAACTTCAACCGCAAGTGACGCACCGTCGCATAGATCAACGGCGGAATCCATACGGTGGCCAGCACCCACGTGGCCACGTTGACCCAGCGCACGGCGTCGAGTAATCCGACAGGAACGGCGATCGGCGGTCCGCGTGGTGCAGTCGGTCGCCGGCGAGCGTCGCAATCGCGAGTCCACGAACAGCCAGATGGGCCGTGACGATCGCCAAGCCTGAGGTGGCGACACTGACAAGCTCCCATGCTCCGTGTGCACGGTCGCGCAAGCCGGTCGACCGGTACGGGCGCATGGCGCGAAACGCCAATGGCGTCAACGTAACCCATGCCAGCCACGCGATTGCAGCCATCGTCCAGATAGCCGCGGGCCACGCCTCGAAGCGCGCGCCGAGCACAGCGCAGGCCGCGACGAACGTGAACAGCCGCACTACGGTGTCCGGATCTCGGAGGTCGAACGGGAGTCGCTGATGCACAACGGCATTCAGGCACAGCAGCCCGACCATCACCAGAAGCGTCAGCACCGCGACGGCGGCCAGCGCGATACTGATCCAGCGGTGGTGATGGTCCAGGGCCGCCACCGACACTATTCCGGTGGCCATTACCGCGGCGAACGCGTCCGGCGAGAGCTCGACGTCGCTGAGTCGAGACCGCATGGGCCGCTAGAGGATTGCGCCGGGGCTGTACTTGGCTGCCTCCGGGTAGCGGCTCACCAGCTCGTCGACCGCGGCCACCACAGCCTCCACCTGGCCGGCGGCTGCCCCGGTGAACGCCCCACGATCAGCCAGCGCATCGTTGAGGGCCGCACGGTCCAGTGGCAGGCGGCCATCAGCGGCCAGCCGCTCGAGCAGGTCGGGTTCTGCGCCGCGTTCGCGCATCGCCAGCGCCACGGCGACCGCATGCTCCTTGATCACCTCATGGGCCGCCTCACGGCCCATTCCCGCCCGCACCGCGGCGATCAGAATTCGCGTGGTCGCCAAAAACGGCAGATAGCGGTTCAGTTCGCGCTCGATCACCGCGGGATACACACCGAACTCGTCGAGTACCACCAAGAACGTTTCGATCTGGCCGTCGATCGCGAAGAACGAGTCGGGCAACGCGACCCGGCGCACGACCGAGCAGAACACATCGCCTTCATTCCATTGCGCACCGGCGAGTTCGGCGGTCATCGACGCGTATCCGCGCAGCACCACCTGCAAGCCGTTGACGCGTTCGCAACTGCGGGTGTTCATCTTGTGCGGCATCGCCGACGAGCCGACCTGGCCCGGCGCGAAGCCTTCGGTTACGAGTTCGTGGCCGGCCATCAGGCGGATGGTGTGCGCCAGCGACGACGGGCCCGCCCCGAGCTGGACGAGCGCCGAGGTGACGTCGTGGTCGAGAGAACGGGGGTACACCTGCCCGACGCTGGCGAAAGTGTGCTTGAAACCAAGGAATTCGGCGACCCGGCGCTCGAGTTCAGCGAGCCGGTGCGCGTCGCCGCCGAACAGGTCGAGCATGTCCTGACCGGTGCCCATCGGCCCCTTGATGCCCCGCAGCGGATATCGGTCGATCAGCTCACGCAGCCGGGTCAGCGCAATCAGCATCTCTTCAGCGGCAGACGCGAACCGCTTTCCCAGCGTCGTCGCCTGCGCGGCGACATTGTGGCTGCGGCCCGCCATCACCACGTCGCGGTACTGCACGGCGCGTTCGGCGAGCCGGGCCACCACCGCGAGGCCGTGGGAGTGCACCAGCTCCAACGACTTCCGGATCTGCAGCTGCTCGACGTTCTCGGTCAGGTCGCGGCTGGTCATTCCCTTGTGCACATGCTCATGGCCGGCCAGCGCGTTGAACTCCTCGATCCGCGCCTTGACGTCGTGACGCAGCACCCGCTCGCGTTCGCGGATGGACGCCAAATCGACGGTGTCCAAAACCTTTTCGTAGTCGGCCAGCGCCGCAGGTGGTACGTCGACACCCAACTCGGCCTGTGCGCGCAGCACCGCGAGCCACAGCCGTCGCTCGGCGACGATCTTGGCCTCCGGCGACCAGATGGCCACCATCTCGTCGCTGGCGTAGCGCGCGGCCAGCACGTTGGGAATCGTCACAAACACACAGCTTACGGCGACGGCATGCCCCGCTGGGCGTGACGTCACCGCACATTCGCCGCAGTGGCAAGGTGGTCGAGTGCACTTCATCGGGCTTGACCTGGCGTGGGGTCTCAAGAATCAGTCCGGCATTGCCGTCCTTGACGCCGGCGGGGCGCTGATCGACCTCGGCGTCGGACATGACGACGACCACGTCGTGGCGGCACTGCGGCCGTACGTAGCGGACGACTGCGTGGTCGCGGTAGACGCCCCGCTCATCGTGCACAACGCGACAGGGCGCCGCCGCGCTGAGGCAGAGCTGTCCGCCGACTTCGGAGCCTTCGACGCGGGCGCCTACCCCGCGAACACAACGCTGCCGGTCTTCGCGGCCGGACTGCGAGGCGCGCGCATCGCCGATGCACTCGGCCTGGACATGACTCCCTACGCGAAAGTTCGGCGCGCAATCGAGGTGTATCCGCATTCCGCGACGATCTCGCTCTTCAGGCTCGGCCGAACGCTGAAGTACAAAGGCGGGCGCGGTCGCTTGGTCGAGGACCGCAAGGCCGCGTTGTTGCGACTGATGGCGCTGATTGACGGACTCGCTGAGGCAACCCCGCCGCTGACGGTCTCCTGCTGGCCGGGCTGGACAGGTCTTCGGGACACCGTCAAGGCGGCGACGAGGCCCGTTCAACTGGACAGGGCGGAGGATCCGGTCGACGCGGTGATATGCGCCTACGTCGCGATGTATGCCCATCGGCGACCCGACGACGTCGTGACGTATGGCGACGTCGACACCGGCTACATCGTCACGCCGGCGCTGCCGCCGGACCTTCAGGCCATTCCGCGCCGAACGTGCTAGTCCGGGGGCTCTGCCAGATGCATGGGGTCGGTGATGCCAGAGGTGCGAATTCCTAGTTGGCGGTTGACCAGCCACGTCAGCCCCCACAGCAGCACACCGAGTGCGATCAGAGCTCCCGCCACGGTGTACTGCTGTACCGGGCGGCCCGACAGCGGTGTGACGAGATACAGCGACGTCACAAAACCGATGAGCGGCAAGGCTGTTGGCGTCTTGAAATGCCCGCCCGCCTGCCGGACGTCGCGACGCAGCACCAGTACCGCGATGTTGACCACCGCGAAAACCGCGAGCAGCAGAAGCGACGTCGTCCCGCCCAGCACCGCAATCGCGTCGCTGTTGGCAAACGCCGTCACGTAGATGATCAACCCGAACGCGACCGCTGTCGTGAACAGGATCGCCACCCACGGCGTGTGGCGACGCGGATGCACCGCGCCCAGCACCGGCGGCAGTACTCGCTGACGCGCCATCCCATAGATCAGCCGGCTTGCCATCAGCATGTTGATCAACGCGGTGTTCGAGACGGCGAACATCGAGATGAACGGCAGGATGTCCTCGATCGGCAGGCCTGGCGTACCCACCTTCACGACTTCCACCAGCGGCGTGTCACTCTCGGCGAGCGTGCCCACCGGCACCAGAGCCACCGCGACGATCGACACGAGCACGTACACCACGCCTGCGATGCTCAAGCCGGACAACAGGATTCGCGGAAAGATCCGCGCCGGGTCTTTGATCTCCTCGGCCATGTTCACGGAGTCTTCGAACCCGACCATCGCGAAGAACGCCAGCGACGTCGCCGCCGTCACCGCGACGAACGTGTTCTTGTCGCTTGCGGTGTCGAACGCGATCACACGCGCGAAGTCGACGTCGGCGGACCGGGTGAACGCCCACACACCGACGAGGATCACCATTGCGAGCCCGCTGATCTCGATCACGGTCAGCACGACGTTCAACTTGACGCTCTCCCCCACCCCGCGCAGGTTCACCACCGCCAGCAGCGCCATGAAGAGCAGCGCGAGGCCGACGATTCCCGCAGTGCCCCAACTGAAGTGGAAGCCCGTGAAGAAGTTCGATGCGAAGAATCGCGACGCCGTCGACGCCGAGGTGATGCCGGAACACATCACCACGAATGCGACCAGAAACGTCATGAAATGGATTCCGAACGCCTTGTGGGTGTACAAGGCGGCGCCGGCGGCCTGGGGGTACTTGGTCACCAGTTCGAGGTAGCTCAGCGCGGTGACCAATGCGATCGCGAACGCGGCCAGAAACGGAACCCATGCTGCTCCACCGACTTCGGCGGCCACGTCGCCGGTCAGGGCGTACACCCCGGTGCCGAGGATGTCGCCGACGATGAAGAGCAGCAGCAGTCCGGGGCCCATCACGCGCTTGAGTTGGGGCGCTGACTCGCGTACGGCCGGATCGGCCAACTCGCCTCCTATCGCAGGGGTGCCAGAACGTCGATCACGTCCAACAGGGCGGCCCTGGCGGTCGACCGGAGGTTGCCGCCGTCGTCGACGAGCGCGGCCACCACCGCTCCGTCGAGCGCATACATCAAGGCGTTCAGGCGGTCCCCGCGCACCACGCGCCCACAGCGCTCCATCGCCTCGACCACCAGTGCCGTCCGCTGATGGCGGATGCGGCGCTGGACGTCGCGCAGCCAGGCATGCCGCGCGCAGGCGATGTAGATCTCGTAGCGAGAGATCAGCTCTTCGTTGATTCGCAAGGGCGGCCCGTCGTCCAGAAGAAGTTCCACGAGCACGTCGGCGGTCGCCTCCACGCCTCGGCGCCGCCGCGCCAACACGGCTACCCGTTCGCGGAGCCTCTCCGTCTCGTTCATGCCCGCGTACTCCACCGCGTGGACCAACAAGTCGTCGAGTGAGGAGAAGTAGTAAGTGGTCGACGCCAGCGGCAAACCGGCTCGCCGCGCGACGGCGCGGTGCCGAACCGCGTCGAAGCCACCCTCGCAAAGCAACTCGGCGGCCGCGCTCACCAGCGCCTGCCGCCGGCGTTCTCCCTTCGGGGTGACCGCGGCTGTCACACCAGTGATGCTGCCAGCCGCATGGTGGTTTAGCTGCGCTTTCGGCTTAAACGGCAGCGGCCGCGGCTGACGCCTCACCGGTCGATGGCATGATGTCCGGCATGCCACAGCTGAGCCGCCGCGCGGTTCTGCAACTCGGGGCGGGCGCTGCGGTCGGTGCGGCGGGCGCATACGTGTTCGGCACGATGCTGGATTCGCAGCCGCCGACGGCACCGCCGCGCGTGACGATGACCGGTGCCGGCTCGCGGCTCGCGCCACCGCCGCTGGAGCCGCCGCCCGCCGCTGCCGCGCCGACGATGGTCACCGGATCGTTCGTCTCGGCGGCCCGCGGCGGCGTGGCCACCAACTGGGCGATCGCCCGGCCACCCGGACAGACGAAGCCGCTGCGACCGGTGATCGCGTTGCACGGCAAGGGCAGTGACGAGGCCACGGTGATGGCGGGCGGTGTCGAGCAGGGCCTGGCACAGGCGGTGGCCGCGGGTCTGCCGCCGTTCGCGGTGGTCGCCGTCGACGGCGGGGGTAGCTACTGGCACAAGCGCGCGTCGGGCGAAGACTCCGGCGCCATGGTGCTCAGTGAGTTGCTGCCGATGCTGGACGCCCACGATCTGGACACGTCCCGGGTCGGGTTTCTGGGCTGGTCGATGGGCGGCTACGGGGCGCTGCTGCTGGGCGCCCGACTGGGACCGGCCCGCACCGCCGCGATCTGTGCCGTCAGTCCCGCGCTGTGGACCTCCTACGGCGCGGCGGCGCCGGGCGCGTTCGACAGCGCCGAAGACTGGTCGGCCGACACGGTGTTCGGGCTGCCGGCTCTCGCATCGATTCCGATCAGGGTCGACTGCGGCAACAGCGATCCGTTCTATTCGGCGACGCAGCAGTTCGTCGCCCAGTTGCCCACACCGCCGGCGGGCGGCTTCTCGCCGGGCGGACACGACGGCGGCTACTGGAGTCAGCAGCTGCCGGCCGAGTTGTCCTGGATGGCTCCGCTGCTGGTCGCCTAAAGCTTGATCCGGCCCTCCGCGGCGGCCAACGCGATGTCGGTGCGAAAGTGGCTGCCGGGCAGGCGAATTGAGCTGAGCTTCTGGTAGGCGGCGTCGCGCGCGGCGGCAAGGTCTGCGCCGGTGCCCACCACCGACAGCACCCTGCCGCCGGTCGACACGAGGGCGCCGTCGTCACGACGTCCGGTCGCCGCGTGCAGCACACCCTCCTGGTCCGCGCCGACGATCACGTCACCCACCCGCGGCCGGCCCGGATAGTTCTCGGCCGCGAGCACCACCGTCACCGCGGCGCCGGGACGCCATCGTGGTGCAGGCTGCTCTGCGAGGTGGCCGATCGCGGCGGCGTGCAGCAGTTGACTTAGCGGGCTGTCCAGCAGGGCAAGCACGGCCTGCGTTTCCGGATCGCCGAAGCGGCAATTGAATTCGACGACGGCCGGGCCGGAGGAGGTGATGGCCAGACCGGCGTAGAGCACTCCGCTGAACGGGCAGCCGCGGCGCACCAGTTCGGCGGCCACGGGACTGATGATGTCTGCGACGATCTGCTCGGTGAGCTGGTCGGGCAGCCACGGCAACGGTGCGTAGGCGCCCATGCCGCCGGTGTTGGGTCCCGAATCTCCGTCGCCGACGCGCTTGAAGTCCTGCGCCGGCAACAGCGGCACCAACGTCTCACCGTCGACTATGCACAGCATCGACACTTCGGGTCCATCGAGGAACGACTCCAACAGCACCGGATGACCGGCGTCGAGCAACCCGGCGGCATGCAACCGCGCCGCGGCACGGTCGGCGGTCACCACCACGCCCTTGCCCGCGGCGAGCCCGTCGTCTTTGACCACCCACGCCTTGTCCTCGGTGCGGTCGGGCCCGAACCGGTCCAGCGCCGCGTCGAGATGGGCTGGGTTGTCGACGATCTCGCTGCGAGCGGTGCGAACGCCGACGGCCGCCATCACCTCTTTGGCGAACGCCTTGGAGCCCTCGATCCGGGCAGCGGCCACAGACGGCCCGAAGCACGCGACACCTGCCGCGCGCACGGCGTCCGCGACCCCGAGCACCAGCGGCACCTCGGGACCGATGACCACCAGGTCGGCGGCGGTGTCGACGGCCAGCTTGGCGACGGCCTCGCCGGAGCCGACGTCGACGGACTGCTGCTCGGCCACCGCCGCGGTACCGGCGTTGCCAGGGGCGGCGATCAGGCCGTCGACTTCGGGATCGCGCCGCAGCGCCATCAGCAAGGCATGTTCACGGGCACCGGAGCCGATCACCAGAACGCGCACAGCAGCCAACCCTAACGGCTCACGTTGAGACTGCTGTCAGATCGCACTCCGGCCCGAAATCACGATCTGTGCGCAGTCTCGCGGATGAATGGACCATACACTTGACGAGTAGGTGTATGGTCTAAGAGAGCATACAAGGAGGTTTGCGATGACGGCCTGTCCGTTCAGCCAGGGCTTCGACTTCACCGACCCCGACGTACTGCTGGCGGGCATGCCGGTCAGCGAGTTCGCAGAGCTGCGCAAGACCGCGCCGGTCTGGTGGAACGAACAGCCGCCCGGCGCCACGGTGTTCGACGACGGCGGCTACTGGGTGATCACCCGCCACGAGGACATCAAGGCCATCTCGAGGGACAACGACCTGTGGTCCACCAACGCGAAGGGCGTGGTGATGCGCTTCCCCGAGGGCATGACCGCCGAACAGCTCGATCTGACCAAGGCGCTGCTGATCAACCACGACCCGCCGGCGCACACCCGGCTGCGCAAACTCGTCTCGCGGCTGTTCACACCCCGCGCGGTCGCAAGCCTGGAGGACAAGCTGGCCGAGGCGGCTCACAAAATCGTCGCGGCGGCTGCGCAGAAGGATAGCGGCAACTTCGTCGACGACATCGCGATGAACCTTCCGCTGCTGGCCATCGCCGACCTGATCGGCGTCCCGGAAGGCGACCGCGAGCGCCTTTTCCACTGGACCAACTCGATCATGAACACCGACGACCCGGACTTCGACGACGACCCCACCGCGGCCAACGCCGAGCTGATGGGCTACGCCTACACGATGGCCGAGGAGCGCCGGCGTTGCCCTGCCGACGACATCGTCACCCGGCTGATCGAGGCCGACATCGACGGTGACGTGCTCGACGAGACCGAGTTCGCATTCTTCGTGATCCTGTTGGCCGTCGCGGGCAACGAGACCACCCGCAACGCGATGACGCACGGAATGAACGCGTTTCTGGACAACCCCGGCCAGTGGGAGCTGTTCAAACGCGAACGCCCCGACACGGCCGTCGACGAGATCATCCGCTGGGCAACGCCCGTGCACTGTTTCCAGCGCACGGCCCTGGCAGACACCGAGGTCGGCGCGGTCACGATCCGCAGGGGACAGCGGGTCGGCTTGTTCTACAGCTCGGCCAACTTCGACGAAGAGGTGTTCGACCGGCCGTTCGAGTTCAACATCTTGCGAAACCCGAACCCGCACTTGGCCTTCGGCGGCAACGGCGCGCACTACTGCATCGGCGCGAACCTGGCCCGCATGGAGATCAAGCTGATCTTCAACGAGATCGCCGACGTCATGCCGAACATCGCCAAGCTCGCGGAACCCCAGCGGCTGCGGTCGGGATGGATCAACGGGGTGAAGGAACTGGCGGTTTCCTACCGGTAGTAGATGTCGAGCGTCTGCACCAGACCCTTGTCGTTGAGCGTGAAGATGTCGACCGTGTACACAGTGGTGTCGTCGTTGAGCGGGCTGTTGCTCTCCAATTGAGCCACTTCGACATCGCCCTGCTCGATGCTGCGCCCGAGCGTGAGCCGCACCTGTCCGGCGAAGATCACTTCGGTGTGGAAGTCGGCGATTTCGCCGTGCCCCTGATCGGTGCCCACCGGATGCGTCAGGGTGGCGTCCTCGGCGAAAAGCGATAGCAGCGCTGGGGTATCGGCGTTGTTGACGGCCTCAACGTACCGTTCGGCCACGCTCATGAGTCCTCCAGTCAGGAAGGCTTGCCGCCCAGCGCGGCAACTCCATCGCCCGCACCCAATGTAGCGGGGCGATTCTTGGGATAGAGCACCGACGCCAGGATCAGGCCATACGTCCATATGATGGATGTATGGCCGGTGCAGCGAGAATCGGAGTCTGATGCGAACCCACGGCTGGTCCGGCTCGGCGCCCGCCAGCGACGAGGAAGCGGTCGCGCGGATCCTCAAGGCGGCGAGCAAGGCCATCGACACGCATGGCGCCGACATCAGCATCGCCGACGTGGCTCGCACGCTCGGCGTGACGAGGCAAACGGTGTATCGGTACTTTCCGAGCACCGATGCCCTGCTCGCCGCGGCCGCGACCAATGCGGCCGCCAGCTACCTCGACCGGCTGACCGACCATCTGGCCGGCATCACCGACCCCGCCGACGCCGTCGTCGAAGGCATCGCGACCACACTGGAGTGGCTGCCCAACGACAAGCACATGGGTCTGCTGCTGGGCTCCGACCGCGCCAATACGTTCAGCGCTGACGTCACCTCCGACATCGCCGTACGGTTCGCGCGCACCATGCTCAACCGGTTCAACGTGGATTGGGGCAAATACGGATTCAGCGACGACGACCTCGACGAACTCGCCGAACACCTCCTGCGGATCATTCAGTCGTTCGTCATCGATCCGGGCCGCCCCCCGCGACGCGGGACGAAGCTGCGGCGGTACCTGCGCCGCTGGGTGGCTCCGGCACTCAATACCGCCGGCGCTGACACCGCGTTGGCCAAGCGCGCCTCGCCGCGGGCCCAATAGCGGTTATATAGGAGCGTGAAGCGACTGACCGGCTGGGACGCAATGCTGCTCTACAGCGAAACGCCCAACGTGCACATGCACACGATCAAGGCCGGCATCATCGACGTCAGAAGCTTCGAGGGCACTGCCGACATCCACGCGTTCCGTGAAATCCTGCACCACCGACTGCACAAGCTCGACCCGATGCGCTTCCAGTTGGTCGACATCCCGTTCAAGTTTCACCACCCCATGTGGCGCGAGCACGTCGACGTCGATCTCGAGTACCACGTTCGGCCGCTGCGGCTGCCCAGTCCCGGTGGCCGGCGCGAGTTCGACGACGCCATCGGCGAGATCGCCAGCACGCCGCTGGACCGCACCAAGCCGCTGTGGGTGATGTATTTCGTCGAGGGGCTTGCCGACGGCAATGTCGGCGTGATCAACAAGGTGCACCACGCGCTTGCCGACGGGGTGGCGTCGGGGAACCTGATCGCGCGTGCCATGGACCTACAAGACGTTCCCGACCGCTACTCGTACGAAACCGACCCTGCCCCTTCCCGATTCGAGCTCATGAACGCCGCGTTCCGGGATCACCTCCGGCAGATCGGGCGGATTCCCGCCACCATGAGGTACACCGCGGAGGGGATCGGCCGGTTCCGTCGCAGTTCACGCAAAATGTCCACGCTCACTCGGCCGTTCGACCCGCCGCCGACGTTCATCAACCACACCCTGACGCCGGAGCGCCGCTTCGCCACTGCAACGCTCGCGCTGGACGACATCAAGGAGACCCGCAAGCAACTCGGCGTCACGATCAACGACGTGGTGCTGACGATCGCGGCCGGTGCGGTGCGAAAGTTGTTGTTGCGCTACGACGGCCGAGCCGAAGCTCCGTTGCTGGCGTCGGTCCCGGTGAGTATCGACGCCGACCCAGAACGTATCTGGGGCAACAAGTTCACCACGCTGTCGGTCGCGCTGCCGACGCAGATCGCCGACCCGCTCGAGCGTGTGCACGAGGCACACGCGGCGGCCGAGACCGCGAAGGAGACCCATCAGCTGCTGGGTCCCGAGCTCTTCGGCCGGTGGGCCGCCTACTTTCCGCCCGCTCCCGTCGAGGCGTTCTCGCAGCGGTCGGCCCGCAGCGAGAAGCAGACCAAGTTGCTGAATCTCGTGGTGTCCAATGTTCCCGGCCCCCGCGAGCGGGGCACCGTCGCGGGAGCCGTTGTGCGCGAGATCTATTCGGTCGGCCCGCTGATTTCCGGCAGCGGGCTGAACATCACCGTGTGGAGCTACGCCGATCAGCTGAGCATCTCGGTGCTCACCGATGCCGCCACTGTCGACGATCCGCACGAGGTCACCGACGCGATGATCGATGAATTCCGCGCTTTGCGATTGGCCGCCGGCCTACCCGGTGAGCTCACCCCGGTGGACGACGCCATGCCGCTGGCGACCGCGACGACTCACTGAACCCGCCCCAATGAGCATCGCAGAGGTTTCACACACGCGGTCAGACGACCGTCAACGGCAGCGAGCGCCGCGGAGCGAAATCGAAAGTCGCGCCACGACTGACTTTCGCCACCGACACCTCCGGGAACTCGTCAGCCGCAGTGTCCGTGCGCGTTAGGTGAGCCGTCCAGTCGTTGTCGGTTCCGGTGACCTCCACGCGAAGATGCGGGTCGACGGCCGTGGCGATCGCTTGCAACGGCCGAGTCTCAGCCGGTGAGCACAACGAGATCCAGGCTCCGTCGTCGTGGGCCGCAGACGGATGGACATGGACTGCATCGGCGGTGAACTCCGCGTCGACATAGGCGGACGGGTTGAACAACGGATGCCGTCGCATCACGGCGAGCACGCCTTCGACTCCGCCGGGCAGCCCAAGCGCGCGGTGGATGCGTTCGGCACCCACCCCGGCGATTCCGATGAGCTGCCTGGTGCAGATGTCGCGGGCCTGCTGATCGCTGTCCGCCCGCTTGCGCACCGCGACCCCGAAGGACAGGTTCAGCAGGTGCATCTGCAGGCACACCTCGTCGGCCATGCGCACCAACGCAGAATGCGAGAAAGCCTCGAAGTCCAAGTCGGACAACAGCGGCCCGGAGTAGTCAGCCTGGCCGTCTTCGCCGGTGTCGATCTCGTCGAGGTCTGTTGTGGCGGCGCGTGATTGCCTGACGATCTCCAGCGCGGGGTGGTCGGCCACTTGCGGATACGACTCGTCGATGACGACGGTCCATGCGCAGTGGGGGCGACGGTCGGCGGGCACGCGGGGCGGCCGGTGGATGGGCCGAATCTGCGCCCTGCGGTTGGTGGCGACGGCGGTGGCGTCGAACGTCGGATCCTCGATGTCGTGGCACATGCCCCGCACATAGTCTTCGCCCATCGGCTCGACGTCCATCAGGGCACCGCAGAAGTCGAGGTGGAACTCGCCGTGCCAGCGGTCGTGCACGGTGTAGCGGAAGTCCATGAACTGCGGCGGCGCACCGATGTCGAGCTGCAACCCCTTGAAGATCGTGACGACGTCGTCGCCCTCGTACTTCAGGGCCTTCTGCATCCGCTTGGTGTAGATCGGGCTCGAGCCCATCCACTCCTCGATCGCGATCTGCAGCATCTCCTCGCGGCCGAATTCGGCTATGCACCAAGCCATTCCGGACCGGTCGATCAGCTGGCCGATCAACAGCAACTCCGGCACCAGCCGAGCGAGCTCCTCGCCCGTCAGATCGGCGTATCTACTTGTCATGCAGCGTCTTCCCGGTGTGCATCTTGACCGCGTCATTGACGTTGTCTTTCTTGTCTCGACCGGCGCCCTTCTTGCGTTTGGCGGTCACCCGTTCGATCACGCCGTTCAGACCCGAGCCGAGCGGGAAGCCGACGTAGTGGGTGAGAAAGATCGCCATTTCCCGCAGTTCGTCCTCGGTGAGTTCCTGGTTCTGCAGGGCGGCGTTCACTTGCACTTCCGCCAGATCCTGTTGCCCGAGTGCGGTCACCACCGACAACGTCATGATCCGCTTGTCGCGCATCGACAATCCCGGCCGCGTCCAGATCGTGCCGAAGAGGTGATCCACTGTCAGCGCGAAGTACTCGCCCGGCATGTCTGGCATTTCCCAGCCGTAGACCTCGTTCATCTTCTCGAGGCCTTTGCGGCGCAGTTCGTCCATGGCTTTCACTCCTTTGTAGCCGTATGGGGCACGCCAAGGCCGTCGGCCAGCCGCTCAAGGGCTACGGTCGCAAGCGGCAGGTCCACCGCGTGCGCCTCACCGAGCGCGAGCGCAAGGCTCAAGTCTTTTTCGCCGAGGATCCGGGCATGCAGGAAAGGCTGGTACAGAAAGCTTTCCGGGTCGATCGGCTTCGTGTCATCCCGGAACATGATCGATCCCGCGCCGCCGGTGATCGCATCGGTGTGACGTACAACTTTTCCGAGGTCCTGCAAGTTCAGACCGCATTCTTCGGCCAGGCGTGACGCCTCGCAGGCCGCGGCGAACGAGATGTAGTGAAGCATGTTGCGGGCCAGCTTCATCCGGGTGCCGGCACCGGGCTCGCCGGCGTGGATCACCAGCGATGCCCACCGCGAGAATGGCTCTTTGATGAGGTCGAAGGCCTCGTCGGTGGCGCCGACCATGGTGGCCAGCTCGCCCTTCTTGGCCGCTCGTGCGCCACCGCTGACCGGCGCGTCGACGATGAGGATGCCTTGCGGCTGCAAGTCGCGGGCCAGTTCGACGGCGGTGGCGTCGCTGATCGTCGAGTGGATTGCGATCACGGTGCCCGGCTTGGCGTTTCGCGCCAGCTCGCCCACCACCTCGCGGACCTGTTCGTCGTTCAGCACCGTGATGCTGATGATGTCGGCCGCCGCGACGTTCGCCACACCGTCGGCAGCTTGCGCGCCGGCCTCGACCAACGGGGTCATCGCCTCCGGACGGACATCGAAGACCACGAACCCGCCGGGCCAGTCCGTCAGACGCATGGCCATCGGCGCACCCATGTTGCCCAGACCGATGTAGCCTAGTTTCGCTTGCCCGCTCATGATCGGATGATCTGTCCGCCGTCGACATTGAAGATCTGCCCGGTGATCCACTTCGCCTGGTCGGATAGCAGGAACAGGCACATGCCCACCAGATCGTCCGGTGTGCCCATGCGGCTCAACGGAATACCCTTGACGATGTCAGCGACCATCTCCTGCGGGGTGGTGGTGCGCGTGGCCTCGGTGTCGATGGGTCCGGGCGCGATCGCGTTGATCCGGATGTTCATGCCGCCCAGTTCACGCGAAAGCTGTTGAGTCAGACCGTTGACCCCGACCTTGGCCAGGCCGTAGAAGTTGGAGTACAGCCACGCCGCAGTCGATGACTGGTTGACGATCGCGCCACCGCCCCGCTTTGCCATTTTCTTGTACACCGCCCGCGTGCACACCAATGCGCCATCGAGGTTCACGCTCATGAACTTCTTGTAGTAGTCCCAGTCCACCGTGATCAGAAAGTCCAGTTTCATGCCGCCGTAGATCGCGGCGTTGTTGACGAGGTAGTCGATGCCGCCGAACTCAGCCAGCGTCCGGTCGGCCATCGCCTTGGCCGAGGCCGGATCGGAGACGTCGACCGGAACGTGGATCGCCGTCCCACCGTCGGCGACAATCTGCTTGGCGACGGACTCGCCGGCCTCGGTGTTGATGTCGGCGACCACCACCGCGGCGCCCTCGCGCGCCAGCGCCTCGGCGTACGCCTGGCCGATGCCGCCGCCGGAGCCGGTGACGATCGCCACCTTCTCGTCGAACCTCATTGTTTCCTTTCTGCCGAATGTCCAGTTATTGCACGCTTTTCGCGAAATTCCGTGTCATAAGTGGACACTCGCCGCTAGATGGCTTCCGCGACCACCTTGGTTTCCAGGTACTCCTCGAAGCCGGCCACGCCCATCTCGCGGCCGATGCCGGACTGCTTGTAGCCGCCGAACGGCACGTCGGCCGCGTACCAGACGCCGCCGTTGACGTTGATCGTGCCGGTGCGGAACCGCGACACCACCCAGTCGATGCGATCGGGATCGGCACCGAACACCGTCCCTGACAGGCCGTACGGCGAGTCGTTGGCGATCCGGACCGCGTCGGCGTCGCCATCGTGCGGCAGCACCACCAGCACCGGGCCGAAGATCTCCTCGCGGGCTACGCGGGCGTCGTTGGTCAAACCGGTGATCACCGTGGGTTCGACGAAGAAGCCCGTCGGCCGGTCGGCGGGGCGGCCCCCGCCGCACGCGAACGAGCCGCCCTCTTTGATCGCCAGGTCCAGATAGCCTTCGACGCGCTCTCGCTGCCTGGCCGAGATCAGTGGTCCGCAAATGGTTTTCGGGTCGGTGGGGTCGCCCGCCCGAAGGCCTGCCATCGTGCCGGCGGTTGCGGCGACGGCCTCGTCGTAGCGTTCGCGCGGCACCACCAGCCGCGTGGTGATGGCGCAGCCCTGCCCGGCATGCATGGCCACGGTGAAAGCCGCCATCGCGCATGCGCCGTTGAGCTCGGCGTCGTCGAGCACCAAAAAGGCTGACTTACCACCGAGTTCCAGGAATACCTTCTTGATCGTCTGGGATGCCGCGGCCATCACGGACCGTCCGGTGGCGGTGGAACCGGTGAAGGACACCAGATCCACGCGAGGGTCCTCGGCCAGTTGCGCACCGACGCGGTGGTCACTGGACGTGACGATGTTGACCACGCCGGCTGGAATGTCCGTTTTCTCCGCGATGATTCGGCCCACTTCGGCCGCACACCACGGGGTGTCCGGCGCCGGCTTCAACACGACGGTGTTGCCGGCGGCCAGCGCTGGCCCGAGCTTGGCGAAGTTGATCTGATGCGGGAAGTTCCACGGCGTGACGGCTCCGACGACGCCGACGGCCTCGCGCACGATAGTGCGTTTGGTCTTGATGCCCATCGGCGACGCGACACCGAGGTCGGTGGTCCACGCGTAGTTCTCGGCGAGATCGGCTGGGAACGCGAGATCGTCGACCGGTCCCTGCAGTTGAGCCGCGCGCGTCAGTTGCACCGGCGCGCCCACCTCTGCGACGGTGATCTCGCGGAGCGTCTCGATCTCCTCGTTGAGGGCGTCGCGCAGTTGCCGCAGACAGTGCACGCGCAGTGCGGTGTCGCGCGACCAGTCGGATTGGTCGAATGCGGCGCGGGCGGCGGCGATCGCCCGGTCCATGTCGGCCACATCAGCGTCGGCGGCGTCCCCCAGCGGTTCCTCCGTGGCGGGGTTGATCGTGGTGAACGTGCCGCCGCTGGCGCCGACGAGCTCGCCGTCGATCAACAGCTCCGTCACCTTCGTCGAAGCCGACGCGGTCATCGTCTCCATCTCCCTGGACAGGTGTCTGCTTAGATACCTCGGACAGTAGTTCGCAGTGCCCGCAATAGCAAGCTCCGAATGACCTCCCCCACCGCCGAGAAGCCAATAGCTGCTGATCAAAGCAATTTGGTCGATGGATGGTTGTGCCGCTGCGCCGCCATAAGCTACTTTGGACACATGTCCAGCGAAGCGATTACCTCCGCCACAGACCTGGGTGAGCGCAGGCGGAATCGCCGCCAGGAGGAGACCGTGCGCAAGGTGCTCGACGCCGCGGTCGAGATGCTGCGCGAGTCGTCCTATTCCGACCTGACGATGCGCGCAGTCGCGGCCCGCGCCGGCGTCGCGCCGGCCACCGCCTACACGTACTTCTCGTCGAAGAACGCGTTGATCGCCGAGGTGTATCTGCGGTTGGTCCGCGATGTGCCGGTGTTCACCGACGTCAACCACAGCACCCAGCAGCGGGTCACCGCCCAGTTGCGGGAGCTGGCGCTGCTGGTGGCCGACGAGCCCGAGCTTGCGGCGGCTGCGACCACCGCGCTGATGGGCGACGAGCCCGAGGTGCGCGTGGTGCGCGACAAGATCGGGTTGGAGGTGCGCCGGCGGATCTCCTCGGCGCTGGGTCCCGGCGCGTGGCCGGAGGTGCTGACGACGCTCGAGATGATCTTCTACGGCGCTCTGGTGCAGGCCGGCACGAAATCCCTGACGTACTACCAGATGGCGGACCGGCTCGACAGCGTCATCGCGCTGATCATGGGAGGTGCCGATTGATGACCGCGGACGCGAGGAGCAAGACAAGCACCGGAATGACGGCGGAGGCCCCCGTCCTCGACCCGTATGACTATGCCTTCCACGAGGATCCGTACCCGTACTACAAGCGGCTGCGCGACGAAGCACCGCTGTACCACAACGAGCAGCTCGGCTTCTGGGCGCTGTCACGACATCAGGACGTGCTGAAGGGCTTTCGCAACAGCACCACGTTGTCCAACAAATTCGGTGTCTCGCTCGACCCGATCTCCCGCGGACCCCACGCATCGAAGACGATGTCGTTCCTGGCGATGGACGATCCGGCGCACCTTCGCCTGCGCACGCTGGTGTCGAAAGGCTTTACGCCGCGGCGCATCCGGGAGCTGGAGCCGCGCGTAACCGAGCTGGCGGTGAAGCATCTCGACGCGATGCTCGAGCAGGCGGGCTCGGCAACCGTCGACTACGTCGCGGAGTTCGCCGGAAAGCTGCCGATGGACGTGATCTCGGAGCTGATGGGTGTGCCCGAGGCCGACCGCGACCGGATCCGCGCACTCGCCGACGGCGTGATGCACCGCGAGGACGGCGTCACCGACGTGCCGGACTCGGCAATCGAGGCGTCGATCAACCTGATCGTCTACTACCAGCAGATGGTCGCCGAGCGTCGCAAGAAACCCACCGAGGACCTGACGTCGGCGCTGCTTGCCGCGGAGATCGACGGTGACCGCCTCACCGACGACGAGGTGCTCGGTTTCATGTTCCTGATGGTGATCGCCGGCAACGAGACCACCACCAAATTGCTTGCCAACGCCGCATTTTGGGGACACCGCAACCCTGACCAGCTGACCCCGGTGTACGCCGACCTCAGCCGGGTGCCGCTGTGGGTCGAAGAGACGCTGCGCTACGACACCTCGAGCCAGATCCTGGCCCGCACCGTCGTCGGAGAACTCACTTTGTACGACACCACGATTCCCGACGGCGACGTGGTGCTGTTGCTGCCCGGCTCGGCGCACCGCGACGAGCGGGTGTTCGATGACCCCGACACCTACCTCATCGGACGCGACATCGGTTCGAAGCTCTTGAGTTTCGGCAGCGGCGCCCACTTCTGCCTCGGCGCCCACCTGGCCCGCATGGAGGCGCGGGTGGCGTTGACCGAACTGTTCAAACGGATCCGTCGGTACGAGGTCGACGAAACCAACGCGGTTCGAGTCCATTCCAGCAACGTGCGCGGATTCGCTCACCTTCCGATCACGGTGGAGACCATCTGATGCCGCGGTTCGAACCACACCCCCAACGCCGGCCGGCGATCGTGGCCGGCGCGTCCTCAGGTATCGGCGCGGCCACCGCGACCGAGTTGGCTGCGCGCGGGTTCCCGGTCGCGCTGGGCGCCCGACGGGTGGAGAAGTGCCAGCAGCTTGTCGACGAAATCCGTTCCACCGGAGGGGAAGCCGTCGCGCTGCCACTCGACGTCACCGACCCCGACTCGGTCAAAGGGTTCGTCCATCGGGCCACCGAGGAGCTCGGCGACATCGAGCTGGTGGTGGCCGGCGCCGGCGACACCTACTTCGGCAAACTGCACGAAATCAGCACGGACAGCTTCGAATCGCAGATCCAGATTCATCTGATCGGCGCCAACCGGCTGGCCACCGCGGTGCTGCCGGGCATGGTCGAACGCCAGCGCGGCGACCTCGTCTTCGTCGGCTCCGACGTCGCGCTGCGCCAGCGCCCGCACATGGGTGCCTACGGCGCCGCGAAGGCCGGCCTCGTCGCCATGGTGACCAACCTGCAGATGGAACTCGAAGGCACCGGGGTCCGCGCGTCGATCGTGCATCCGGGACCGACGAAAACCAACATGGGCTGGAGCCTGCCCGCCGAACTGATCGGGCCGGCGCTGGAGGACTGGGCCAAGTGGGGCCAGGCCCGCCATGACTACTTCCTGCGCCCGGCCGATATCGCCCGCGCGATCGCGTTCGTCGCCGAGACCCCGCGAGGCGGATTCGTCACGTCGATCGAGGTCCAGCCCGAAGCGCCACTGTCCGACGTCAAAGACCGCCAGAAACTGAAGCTCGAGCCGTAGGAGAGATCGTGACAAGCCAAGAGCTCAAAGAAGTTCCACGAGTTTCGGGGGGCGAGATAGAGCACGGCCACCTCGAGGAGTTCCGCACCGACCCGATCGGCTTGATGCAGCGCGTGCGCGACGAGTGCGGCGACGTGGGCTGGTTCGAGCTGGCCGACAAGCACGTGATCCTGCTGTCGGGCGCCGAAGCTAACGAGTTCTTCTTCCGTTCCGCCGACGAGGATCTCGACCAGGCCGAGGCCTACCCGTTCATGACGCCGATCTTCGGCAAGGGCGTGGTGTTCGACGCCAGCCCCGAGCGCCGCAAAGAGATGCTGCACAACTCCGCGCTGCGCGGCGAGCACATGAAGAGCCACGCCGTCACGATCGAGCGTGAAGTCCGCCGAATGATCGAAAACTGGGGCGAGGCAGGCGAAATCGACCTGCTCGACTTCTTCGCCGAGCTGACCATCTACACCTCGACCGCATGCCTGATCGGTCCGAAGTTCCGTGACCAGCTGGACTCGCGGTTCGCCCACTACTACCACCAGCTCGAGCGTGGAACCGACCCACTCTGCTACGTCGACCCCTACCTGCCGATCGAGAGTTTCAAGATGCGCGACGAAGCCCGCAAAGGGCTGGTGGCGCTGGTGCAGGAGATCATGGCGGGCCGCATCGCCAACCCGCCTGCCGACAAGAGTGACCGCGACATGCTCGACGTGCTCGTGTCGATCAAGGACGAGCAGGGCAATCCGCGGTTTTCCGCCGACGAGGTCACCGGCATGTTCATCTCTTTGATGTTCGCCGGGCACCACACCAGTTCGGGGACATCGTCGTGGACGCTGATCGAGATGCTGCGCCATCCGGACGTCTACGCCGAGGTGATGGCCGAACTCGACGATCTCTACGCCGACGGCCAGGAAGTCAGCTTCCACGCGCTGCGCCAGATCCCGAAGCTGGAGAACGTGCTCAAGGAGACGCTGCGGCTGCACCCTCCGCTGATCATCCTGATGCGTGTCGCCCAAGGCGAATTCGAGGTCGAGGGCTACCCGATCCACAAGGGCGACTTCGTCGCGGCCTCGCCGGCGATCTCCAACCGGATTGCCGAGGACTTCCCGAACCCGGACGAGTTCGACCCCGACCGCTACGAGAAGCCGCGCCAGGAGGATCTGATCAACCGGTGGACCTGGATTCCCTTCGGCGCCGGCAGGCACCGCTGCGTCGGTGCCGCGTTCGCAACCATGCAGATCAAGGCGATCTTCTCGGTTCTGTTGCGCGAGTACACGTTCGAGATGGCGCAGCCGGCTGACAGCTACCACAACGACCACTCCAAGATGGTCGTGCAGCTCGCCCGTCCCGCCAAAGTGCGCTACCGCAAGCGGGTCTAGGAGGCGTTTGTGGGCTTTCGCATCGAAGTCGACTTGGACCTTTGCCAGGGCCATGCCATGTGCGAGCTGGAGGCCCCGGAGTACTTCAAGGTGCCCAAGCGCGGGAAGGTCGAAATCCTCGACGCCGAACCCCCCGAGGAAGATCGGGGCCAGGTCCGACAAGCCGTGTGGGCGTGTCCCACGCAAGCACTGTCCATCAAAGAAGAGGAAGAGTGAGGCATGCCGTCCTTTGACCGTGCGCAACTGGAAGATTGGGTCGAAAGGTGGCTGGAGGCCAACCGAGCCGCCGAACGCGCGGGTGACTGGAAACCGCTGGCGGACTTCTACTCTGACGACGCCACCTACGGCTGGAACATCGGCCCCAAGGAAGACGTGATGTGCGTCGGCCGCGACGAAATCCGCGACGTGGCGCTGGGCCTGGAGATGGAGGGCCTGGAGAACTGGGTCTACGAGTACCAGAAGGTGCTCATCGACGACAAGCAGGGTGAAATCGTCGGGTTCTGGAAGCAGATCGTCAACAAGGGCGACGGCACCCAGGGCGAGATCTACGGCATCGGCGGCAGCTGGTTCCGGCTTGCCGAAAAAGACGGGGACCTCAAGATCGAGTGGCAGCGCGACTTTTTCGACTTCGGCCACGTGTCCAAGATGTTCATGAAGCTGATCGAGTCCGGTGATCTGAGCGCCGGTATGCAGAAGCGCATCGAGCGGTCCCTGGCGGGCGAGAAACTGCCCGGCTACTACCCGCTCGGCGAGGCGCCGGTGCCCATCTGGTAGTCGTTGCTGCCGGACCAACCACCCGGTCGGGTGGGGTGTGACTTCGCTAACTACGCTGTCGCTGAGAGTTCATACAACCTAAACCGAAGCAGGAGCTGGGATGAAGACCAAAGGCGCTCTCATCTGGGAGTTCAACCAGCCGTGGTCGATCGAGGAGATCGAGATCGGCGACCCGGTCAAGGATGAAGTCAAGATCCAGATGGAAGCGTCGGGCATGTGCCACTCCGACCACCACCTGGTGACGGGCGGAATCCCGATGGGCGGCTTCCCGGTGCTCGGCGGGCACGAGGGCGCCGGCATCGTCACCGAGGTCGGTCCTGGTGTCGACGACATCGCTCCGGGTGACCACGTCGTGCTGTCGTTCATCCCG
The DNA here is from genome assembly GCA_963775205.1 of uncultured Actinomycetota bacterium. Lineage (GTDB taxonomy): Bacteria > Actinomycetota > Actinomycetes > Mycobacteriales > Mycobacteriaceae > Mycobacterium. Next base: position 317,294 of record CAVZHV010000009.1, read on the forward strand.
TCCTGCGGGCGCTGTCCGTCGTGTCAGGCGGGGCTGCGCAACCTGTGCGATCTGGGGGCCGGCCTGCTCAATGGCGCGGCGGTGTCCGACGGCACATTTCGCATTCAGGCCCGCGGCCAGAACGTGTTTCCGATGACGCTGCTGGGCACCTTTTCGCCGTACATGGTCGTGCACAAGAGCTCGGTGGTGAAAATCGACCCGTCGATCCCGTTCGAGGTCGCCTGCCTCGTCGGCTGCGGTGTCACCACCGGTTACGGGTCGGCGACGCGGTCGGCCGACGTCCGTCCCGGTGACGACGTCGCGATCGTCGGCGTCGGCGGCGTGGGCATGGCCGCGTTGCAGGGCGCCGTGAACGCCGGTGCCCGGCGGATTTTCGTGATCGACCCCGTCGAGTGGAAGCGGGACCAGGCGCTCAAGTTCGGCGCCACGCACGTCTACCCCGACATCGACGCCGCAATGATGGGTATCGCCGAGGCCACCTACGGGCTGATGGCCCAGAAGGTGGTGGTCACCGTCGGTGAGCTCAAGGGCCAGGACGTCGACAGCTACGTCAACATCACCGCCAAGGGCGGCATCTGCGTGCTGACCGCGATCGGCAGCCTGCTGGACACCAACGTCAACCTGAACCTGGCGATGCTGACCCTGATGCAAAAGAGGTTGCAGGGCACCATCTTTGGTGGCGGCAACCCGCACCACGACATCCCGCTGCTGCTGTCGATGTACAAGGCCGGCCGACTCAACCTCGACGACATGATCACCCGCCAGTACAAGCTGGAGCAGATCAACGAGGGCTACCAGGACATGCTGGAGGGCCGCAACATTCGCGGTGTGATCCGCTACACCGACGCCGACCGGTAGACCTGCCCTGACGCCCGCGAACGTGCGGTCACGGCGAAAATCAGGCGGAATTTCCGCCCTGGTCGCACGCTCGGCGCCACGAGTCACGTATCCGCTGTAGAGGAGTTGGGATGTCCGACAAGCTAATTGAGGCCTCGCCGGCGCTTGCCGCATCGCAGGCGTCGTGGCGGTGCGTGCAGGCAGGTGACCGAGAGGGCTGGTTGGCCCTGATGGCTGACGACGTGCTGGTCGAAGACCCGATCGGCGAGGCCGTCACCAATCCCGACGGTCAGGGTGTGCGCGGCAAGGAAGCCGTCGGCGCGTTCTTCGACAATACGATCGCGCGCAGTGAGGCGACGATCACCTGCGAAGAGACGTTCCCGTCGAGCTCGCCGCACGAGATTGCACATATCCTGTTGCTGCACAACAAGTTCGACGGGTTCTCCACCCGGGTTCGCGGCGTGTTCACCTACCGGGTCAACGAGGCGGGCCTGCTGACCAACCTCCGCGGCTACTGGAACATGGACGCGATGCAGATCACGAAGGATGCCTGACTGCGCGAGCGTGCGTGTCATGCCGGCGACACGCCGGCTGAGTTGGCACGCAGCGCACGCTCGCGCCGAGGTCAGGACGAGAACACCAGCCGGGCCGATCTTTCCAGGCGATCGGCGATCTCCGAGTACGTCACATAGCCCATACCCGCGTGCACGAGCGCTCCGGTGTACAGCAACTCGAGCGTCTGCACCAACGCCGGATCCCCTCCTGACCCGACCGCATCGACCAAGCGGCCCCGGATTTCTCGGGCGATGCGATCTCGCAGATGCTCGACGTCGGGATCGCGGCCCAACAGCGCGTTGGTGACGGCCGCCGCGAACTCGGGCTCGTCGGCAACCAGCAGCGCGATGTGACGCAGCACCGCGGTCACTCTCTCGACGGGCGGCTGTCGCGCCGGACGACGGCGGCGTCGACGATGCGAGCCGGCGCCAGAACACCTCCGCGACGAGGTGCTCCTTCGAGGAGAAGTAGGTGTAGGCGGTGGCAGCACCCACGCCCGCCTCGGCGGCTACCAACCGAATGGTCATGCCGCTGAAGCCTTCTCGGGCCAGCACCGTGAACGCTGCGTTGCTCAGACGCTGGATCGTGTCGGCCTGCTTGGCCGTGAGCCGGCGTCGGGTCGACTCCAGGGCCACCGAGTCGGACACGTGTCCGGACACTACTACACACCCGGAGGAGGGGCAATGAGCCTCACGCATTAGGTTGAGGTGCATGACCGATGCCCAACGGCTGTTCGCGCTCGCAGACGAGGTCACCGGGTTCATGCCGGCCGACGAGGGTCGCGCGCTCTACGAGGCCGCACTGGACTACCTCCACGACGGCGCGGGCGTCGAGATCGGCACCTACTGCGGCAAGTCCACGTTGCTGCTCGGCGCGGCGGCACAAGAACGAAACAGCGTGCTGTACACCATCGATCATCACCACGGCTCCGAGGAACACCAGCCGGGCTGGGAGTATCACGACGCGTCGATGGTCGATGCGGTGACGGGGCGGTTCGACACGTTGCCGACGCTTCGGCGCACGCTCGACGCCGCCGACCTAGACGATCATGTGGTCGCGATCGTCGGGAAATCGACGACCGTGGCGCGCGGCTGGCGTACCCCGCTGCAGTTCGTGTTCATCGACGGTGGACACAGCGAGGCGGCCGCGGTCGCCGATTTCGACGGCTGGGCCAAGTGGGTGACGCCGGGCGGCGCGCTCGTCATCCACGACGTGTTCCCCGACCCGCATGACGGCGGCCAGGCGCCGTACCACGTCTATCGGCGGGCAGTCGACTCCGGGCAGTTCCGGGAGGTCTCCGTCACCGGGTCGCTTCGCGTGCTGGAGCGGACGGCCGGCGAGCCCGGCGACGCCATTCCCTAGCCCGTGAGGGCTACAGCGTCGACCACCACCACCGTGACGTCGTCGCGGCCGCCCGCTTTCACGGCGGCATCGACCAACTCGGTCGCCGCCTGTGCAGGGTCGGCGATCTCTCGCAGCACCCTTTCGATCGTGGCTTCGTCGACTTCCTTGGGCAGTCCGTCCGAGCAGGCGATCACCCGGTCAGCGGTCTTCATCCGAAGCAACCACATGTCCGCCGGTTCGTCGCGGTTGGCGAACAGTCCGCGCGTGAGCTGGTTGCGCATCGGCAGGGACTCCGCCTCGGATGGCTCGACCGCGCCGACGTCGATCAGTTGCTGGACCACCGAATGGTCGACGCTGATCTGACGTAGACCCGACGCGTTGAACAGGTACGTCCGCGAGTCGCCGATGTTGACCACCAGCCAGGACGGCACACCGTCGGCCTCGGTCACCACCACGCCAGTGAGCGTGGTTCCCGGCGGCTTGCCCCCGTGTTCGATCTGACCGATGCGGGTCCGCGCGTCCGCCAGACACCGCGCCACCATCTTGTCTGTCACGTCGGCCCGACCGGCGAGCGCGTGCAGCGAGTCGACCGCCGCACGGCTTGCCACCTCGCCACCCTCATGGCCGCCGACGCCGTCTGCGACGACGAAGACCGGCGGTGTGGTGCAGTAGGAGTCCTGATTCTGTTCGTGGTTCTGCTCGTGTACTGCACCGATATGGGTTGCCACGCCCCATTGCACTGTCGCGCTACCGACGCGTGCACGCTCAGTCACGTCGCAATCTTATGTGTGCGATCGCCGATGCGGGGCCGACTGCGTCAGGTAGTCACGCAGATGCAGTCGAAGTCCGTCTGCAGCCCGAGCGGCAGGTCCTCACCACGGAACAGCCCGCTGGCCGGCGTGGCCCCCGACAAGGCGTCGGCAGCAAGGATCATGGCCGCGCCCGTCCAGGTGGTGCGCTCCTCGGGCCACCGCTTGCCGTCGGCGAAAACCAAACCGGTCCAATAGGATCCGTCTTCCTCACGCAGATGCTGCATCGCCGTGAACTGCTCGATCGCCGCGCCGTGGTAACCGATGGCATCAAGCGCCATCACGAGTTCGCACGTCTCGGCGCCGGTCACCCACGGCCGGTCCGCGACGCACCGCACGCCGAGTCCGGTGACGACGAACTCGCTCCACCGTCGCTCGATGCGCGCGGTCGCGGAGGGCCCCCGCAGGGCCCCACCGAGGATCGGGTAGTACCAGTCCATCGAATGGCGGTCCTTCTCCTCGAACGCGTCGGGATGGGCGACGATCGCGTGGCCGAGCCGGCCCACCGCGACCTCCCACTCCGGCTGCGGCTCACCGAGGAAATCCGCCAGCGCCAGCGCGCACCTCATGCTGTGGAACACGCTCGCACAGCCGGTCAGCAGCGCCTCGGACAAGGGACCGGAATCGCTTCGGGCCCAGCCGATCTCGCCGTAGCCGAACTGAAGGTCCAACACGAAATTCATCGCCGCGCTGACCACGGGCCACATCGTGGTTGCAAAACCCCGATCGCCGGTCAGCAGCACGTGATGCCACACCCCGGTCGCGATGTAGGCGCAGAAGTTGCTGTCGCTGTTGGCGTCCTCGACTGCCCCGCCACGCAACTGGATCGGCCAGGAACCGTCGGGGCGCTGCATCTGCCGGCACCATTCGAAGGCCGCGCGCGCCGGCCCCAGAAGGCCGGCCGCGGTGAGCGCCATCGCGCATTCCACATGGTCCCAGGGATCGGTGTGCCCACCGCTGAACCAGGGGATCGCGCCTGACGACTCCTGTGTGGCCGCGATCGACAGCGCCGTCTGCCTGCATTGGTCTTCGGTGAGAACGCCTGCAACAGAGGGCAGCTCGTGTCTGAGCCTCATGCGCTACCCCATGCCGCTTCCCGACCTATGGCCGGCTCGATCACCTGCGCCTCGGAGGGTTTGCCGAAGTACATGGCCACGCTCTTGCCGACCAGAGGGTTGAGCACAGCCTCGGCGGCCCGGGTCAGCACGGGCCGCCGGGTCAGGTCCCACACCAGCATCCTGTGATAGGCAGTGACGGCGGGATGATCCGAATGCTCCACTCCGACCGCGCATTTCAGCCACCAGAACGGCGAGTGCAGGCCGTGCGCGTGGTGGGTGTGGGTGAGCGTCAGCCCAGCGCGGAGGAACTTGGCACGCAAGTCGCTTGCCCGGTAGATCCGGACGTGACCGCCCTCGTTGCTGTGATAGTCGTCGGAGAGCCACCAGCACACCCGCTCCGGCAACCAGCGGGGAACGGTAACAGCAAGCACGCCACCGGGTTTGAGCACCCGGATCAGTTCGGTGATCGCGGTTTCGTCATCCGGGATGTGCTCCAGGATCTCCGAGGCGATCACGCAGTCGAACGTCGCGTCGGCGTACGGCAACGCCAGCGCGTCCCCGACCAGGGTGGTCGCGGTGGCAGACGGGGGCGCCTCGCCGCCTTCGGTCATCGCCGTGAAGATGGTCTCCACGCCCTGCAGTTCGGTGGCGTCCTGATCGAATGCCACGACGTCGGCACCGCGGCGGTAGGCCTCGAACGCGTGGCGGCCGGCACCGCAGCCGACGTCGATCACCTTCGTCGACGGGCCGATGCCGAGCCTGTCGAAATCCACTGTCAGCATTGCTCGTTCCCTTTACCGGACGTCCTCGCAATCGCCCGCTCGTAAACCCGGACGGTCTGGGCTGCCACCGACTCCCAGCTGAACACGTCCAGCGCCCGCTGGCGTCCGGCCTCGCCGAGGCGTCGCCGCTTCTCTGGCGAGTCCAGCAGATCACCCAGCGCACAGGTCAATTCGGCGGCGTCGGCCGGTGTCACCAACTCGGCGCAGGCGCCGTCGGTGCCCAGCACCTCAGGGAGCGCACCGACGCGGCTGGCCACCACAGGCGTGCCACTGGCCATCGCTTCCACCGCAGGCAGTGAGAAACCTTCGTAGAGAGACGGGATGCAGGCGACCTCGGCGGACGCGAACAGCGCGGCCAGCTCGTCGTCGGGCAGCCCGCTCTTGACGCGGACGATGTCGGAAATGCCAAGCTCGGCAATGAGTTTGTGAGTGGGGCCGTTCGGTTCGACCTTCGCGACCAGCTGGAGCTCGAGGTCACGTACCGCGCGCAGCCGTGCCACGGCATGCAACAGCGTGGCCACACCCTTCAGCGGAATGTCGGCGCTGGCGATCGCGATGATCCGGCCCGGCAGGCGCGGCCGAGGCGACGGCTTGAACAGCTCCGTGTTCACCCCCAACGGGACGACGTGCAGCTGCTCCGGCGAAACTGAAAAATCAGCGGCGATGTCGGCCGCGGACGACGACGACACGGTCAGCAGCTCCGGTATCCGTCGGGACACTTCCTGCTGCATCTTCAGGAAGCCATACCACCTGTGCACCAACGGCTTTCGCCACCATTTGGCCGCCGCCAGGTCGAGGATGCGGTCACGGGTGATCGGATGGTGGACGGTGGCGACCACCGGCAGCCCGGCCCTGGCGATCTTCAGCAGTCCGGTGCCGAGGCTTTGGTTGTCGTGCACGACGTCGAAGTCGCCGGCCCGCGCGGCGAGCAACCGCGCCGCGCGCAAACTGAAGGTGCGCGGCTCCGGAAAACCTGCGGACCACATGGTGAGGAGCTCCAGCAGGTCGATCGTGGTGCGGATTTCGCTGGGCCACGGCACGCGGAACGGATCGGGCTCACGGTAGAGGTCCAGACTGGGAACCTTGGTGAAGCGCACCCGCGGGTCCAGAACCTCGGGGTAGGGCTGGCCGGAGAAGACCTCCACCTCGTGGCCGAGTTCCACCAGCCCGTGGCTGAGATGCCGGACGTAGACACCCTGTCCTCCGCAGTGGGTCTTACTGCGGTAGGACAACAAGGCAATCCGCATGCTCACCCCTTCCGCCACTGGTTGCTCGGCCCACTGCGCCGCGCCACGGCACCGTCGAAAATGAATCTGCCATACGGGGTGCGACGATCTGGTCGGGGGTTGCGGCAGCCGCATCCCCACAGGCCCACGAGCGGCACGGTCAGTGCGCGCGCCGGCCCGCGTCCGCGTCGTCGGCTCCCATTGCTGGCCCGGCGCGGTGGACGGACGCGGTCATGCGAGACTCTGACGATAGCTGGACATGTGTCCGGACTATAGTTCGACACCCATATGGCCGCAACGCGCGCGACGGAGGCAGCGGTGACGGAGGAAGGCCTGCTTGCGGGGCGCGCCGCGGTGGTGGCCGGCGGCACCCGGGGTGTGGGCCGGGCGGTCTCCGAACTGCTGGCGGCGTGCGGCGCCGGTGTGGTGGTGAACGGCCGGGACCGGCAAGCGGCCGAGGACACGGCCGCGGCGATCACCCGCACCGGCGGACGCGCCGTGGCCTACGCCGGCTCTCCGGCCGAGGAGGCTGTTGCCGACGAACTGGTGCAGACGTGCGTGGACGCGTTCGGCCGGGTCGACATTCTCGTCAACTGCGCGGGCATCGCCGGACGCCACGACGCGTCGATTCTGGACACCACCACCGCGGAGTTCGCGGAGTTCCTCGAGGCGCACCTGTGGACCGTCTTCCAGACCTGTCGCGCAGCAGCGCAGCGGATGGCGAAGCAGCGCAGCGGGGCGATCATCAACACCAGTTCGTTCGCGTTCCTCGGCGACTACGGCGGCACCGGCTACCCGGCGGGCAAGGGCGCCGTGAACGGCTTCACCATGGCGATCGCGGGGCAACTCAAACAGCACGGGGTGCGCGCGAACGTCGTGTGCCCGGGCGCCAAGACCAGACTGTCGAGCGGGCCGGAGTACGAAGCCCACATCAGCGACCTGAATCGTCGAGGGCTGCTCGACGACGCCACCATGCAGGTTGCGCTGCACGCGCCGCCACCGGAATACGCGGCACCGGTCTACGCCTATCTCGGAAGCGACATGGCGGCCGACGTCACGGGTGAAATCTTCATCGCGGCAGGTGGTTTCGTCGGCCGGTTCGAACGCCCCCGACAGTCTCTGATCGCCTATCGCGACCACACCGACTTCGAACCCTGGTCGATCACCGAACTCGCCGAACTGGTCAAAGAAGAGAGGTCGCGCTGATGCTGCTCATCTCCGACGACAACCGTGTACGCACTCTGACGCTGAATCGGCCGGAGGTGCTGAACGCGTTCAACGAGGCGCTGAACGATGCGTTGGCCCAGGCAGTCGCTGCCGCAGCCGACGATCCCGACGTCGCGGTGGTCGTGATCACGGGCGCCGGCAAGGCATTCAGCGCCGGCGCCGATCTGGTCGAAATGCAGGAAAACATCACCAACCCGCGCGAGAACGCCGGCCAGCACGCTTTCTTCAAATTGCTTGCCGCCCTGTCGTCGTTTCCCAAACCGCTGATCTGCGCGGTGAACGGGGTGGGGGTCGGCATCGGTGCCACGATCCTCGGTTACGCCGACCTTGCGTTCATGGCCAAGGACGCGCGGCTGAAATGCCCGTTCACCAACCTCGGCGTCGCGCCCGAAGCGGCGTCGTCATATCTGCTGCCGCGCCAGGTGGGCCGCCAAAACGCGACGTGGATACTAATGTCGTCGGAATGGATCAGCGCCGAGGAAGCGCACGAGATGGGTTTGGTGTGGAAGGTCTGCGAGCCGGACGAACTGCTCGCCGAAACGTACCGCCATGCGAACACGCTTGCGTCGAAACCCATCCCGAGTCTGATGGCGGTCAAGACCACGATGACGGCGCCGCTGCGCCCGCAGATCGAGGCCGCCATCGAGCGGGAGACCGCCTGCTTCGCCGAGCTGATTGGCGCGGCGGCGAACACGGCTGCACTCGAGACCTTCACCGGACGCGGCCACTGACAGAGGCGGTCACCATCAGACGGTCGATCGGTTCTGTCGCCGTCCTTGCCGTCCTTGCCGTCGCCGGCTGCACTCAAGTGGTCTCCGGAAAGGCGCTGGCGCCGTCGTCGAGGGAACCGGCGGACATCCAGTCTCTGTTGTTGGACGCCGACGAAGTCAACTCGGTCATGGCCACCAGCGACCTGGAGGTGGTCGAGTCCGGTGACGCGCCGGACGACACCGTCGACGCCAGCCCCTCCGAGTGCCATGGCGTGATCTACATCAGCGGCGAAATCGAATACGGCAACACCGACTTCACTGAGATGCGTTGGGAGGCAGTCGCGTCCAACACCGGCAGCGTCGTCCAATCGGTCGCGAAGTTCCCGTCGTCTTCGGATGCGAGTTCGTTCGTCGAGGACCAGGCCGAGGCGTGGGACTCCTGCCGTAAGGCGACGATCACCGCCGTGGACAAGGAGAACGGCACCAAGACCCGTTATCAGGTGCAGTCGATCTCCTCGCAGAACGACAAGGTGTCCGCGCTCACCACCGTGTCGGACACGCAGTGGCAGTGCCAACATGTGCTGCAGGCGGTCTCGTCATACGTACTCGAGATCAGCGCGTGCGCCTCGAGCATCTCCGACGAGGCCGACACCGTCGCGTCCGAGGTGGCCGCCAAGATCGGCTCTGGCTGACCCCTTGCGGCGTCAGTCTTTTCGGCGATAAGAAGTCCCGCGCGCGTCGCGGACCCACAACTCGTCGCCGTCGCCGGCCGTCGCCCCCTCGGCGATGAGGGCCCGTTTGAGCACCTTGTGCGTGGCCGTGCTCGGCAGGTCTGCGGTTATCCGTACGTAGCGGGGCCGCGCCTTGGGTGACAGGTCAGGCTGTCGGGCCAGGAACGCTTCGAACTCGGCGGGCGTCAACGTCGCGTCATCCTTGAGGACGATGGCGGCCATCACCTGGTCGCCGACGTTCTCGTCGGGCACCGCGTACACCGCTATCCGGCTACACGCGTTCAGCCGCAACAGGATTCGTTCGATAGGAGCGGCGGCCAGATTCTCGCCGTCGACACGCATCCAGTCCGCGGTCCGGCCAGCGAGATAGATCCAGCCGTCTGCGTCGCGGTATGCCAGGTCACCAGACCAGTACATGCCGTGCCGCGTGCGTTCGGCGTTCGCGGTGTCGTCGTTGTAGTAGCCCGTGAAGAAGCCCGTGCCCGCCGTGTTCACCAGTTCGCCGATGGCGTCGTCGGGGTTGACCAGTGCCCCGTCCTGGTCGAAGCGCGCGACCGCGCACTCCTGCAGCGTCTCGCTGTTGTAGATCGCGACCCCCGGAAAGCCCTTGCCGATCGAGCCTTTCGGGGTGTCCGGTTCCCGGGTCACGATCACTGCGTTCTCGGTGGAGCCGAACCCGTCCCAGACCTGGACACCGAACCGCTTGCCGAACTCGTCGATGTCGCGGTCGCTGGCCTCGTTGCCGAACGCGGTCCGCAGTGGGTTGTCCGCGTCGTCGGGATGTGCCGGTGTCGCCAGCACATAGGACAGCGGCTTACCGACGTAGTTCATGTACGTCGCGCCGTAGCGGCGGATGTCGCGCAGGAAGTTCGACGCCGAGAACTTCGCCGGCGCCATGGCGGCCCCGGATACCAGCGCCACGGCCCAGCCGGCGACCACGGCGTTGGAGTGGAACAGCGGCATCGCGACGTAGCATGTGTCGCTGGCGGTGATCGAAAACCGTTCGGCCAGAGCCTGTCCCGACATCAGCACCATGAAGTGCGACACCTGAACCGCCTTCGGATTTCCGCTGGTGCCCGAGGTGAAGATCATCATGTAGGTGTCCATCTGGCCGACTTCGCGGTGCGGCCGCAACGCGCCGGCGCCGTCGACGGCCCGCTGCCAGTCGCCGGTCGAGGTGTCGACCAGACGGATCCCGGTCAGATCCAGCCCCTTGAGCAGCGGCCGGTGTGCGGCGTCGGTGACCAGGATCTGGCAGTCCGCCCGGCGCACGTCGGCCAGCAAGGACTCACCGCGGCGCATGGTGTTGATGCCGCACAACACATATCCGCCCAGCCCGGCGGCGGCCATCTGCGTCAGCATGTCGGGCGTGTTCCCCAGCAGCGTGCCCACGTGCATCGGGCGGGAGTGGTCGGCGATCGCGAGCAAGGCCGCCGCCTGCGCGGACGCGTCGCGCAGATGCTCGCGCCATGTCCAGGTGCGGTCCTCGTACTTCACCGCGACGGAGTCGTCGGCCATGCGGTCACGCAGTTGCTGCTGGACGGTGTCACTCACGGCGCGCCTCCCTTCCACGAGCAGACGCCAAATCGCACGCAGAACCCTGGTGTCATGCGATTTAGTGTCTGCTCGGCCCCAAAATAGCGTGCATGGTTTGATGACCTTATGAACTTCGACACGATCATCCGCAACGGCCGCTGGTTCGACGGCAGCGGTGCCCCGTCGGCGATCCGGACCATCGGAATCCGGGACGGACGCATCGCCGAAATCTCGCCGCATCCTCTCGACGAGACAGGTTGCGAGCAGGTGATCGACGCGGCCGGCAAATGGGTGCTGCCCGGGATGATCGACGTCCACACCCATTACGACGTCGAGGTGCTGGACGGCCCGGCGCTGTCGGAGTCGCTGCGGCACGGGGTGACGACGGTCCTGCTGGGGTCGTGCTCGCTGTCGACGATTCATGTCGACGGTGAAGACGCTGGCGACCTGTTCGGCCGGGTCGAGGCCATCCCGCGCGAGCATGTCATCAGCGCCGTCGACACGCACAAGACCTGGACGAACTGCGGCGAATACGTGGCCGCGCTCGAATCGCTGCCGCTGGGACCCAACGTAGCGGCGTTCATCGGGCATTCCGACATGCGCACGGCGACAATGGGTTTGGACAGGGCAACCAGAAAGGACGTGCGGCCGACGAAGTCCGAGCAGGCCCGCATGGAGCACATGCTCTCCGATGCGCTCGACCAGGGTTTCCTTGGAATGTCCTCGCAGCAGCTCCTTTTCGACAAGCTCGACGGCGACACCTGTCGCTCGCGCACCTTACCGTCGACGTATGCCAAGCCCCGCGAGCTGCGCCGGCTGAAGTCACTGCTGCGCCGCAGCGGCCGGGTGTTGCAGTCCGGCCCGGACATTCAGAACCCGCTGAACATCGGGTCGCAGGTCGCCCAGTCGCTCGGCATCGGGCGCAAGCCGCTGAAGACCAGCTTGCTGTCCGCGGCCGACATCAAGTCCAACCCGTTCGTGATCCACCTGCTGGGCCCGATGGCCCGGTTCGTCAACAAGCTCGGCGGCAACTTCCGGTGGCAGCATCTGCCGGTGCCGTTCGAGGTGTATGCCGACGGCATCGACTTGGTGATCTTCGAGGAGTTCGGTTCGGGCGCTGCGGCATTGCACCTCAAGGAGGAGGTCGCCCGCAACGCGCTGCTGCGCGACGAGAGTTATCGCCGGAAGTTCCGCAAGGACTACGAGAGCAAGTACGGGCCCCGGGTCTGGCACCGCGACTTCTTCGACGCGGAGATCGTCGAGTGCCCGGACAAATCGTTGGTGGGCAAGTCTTTCGGGCAGGTCGGCCGCGAACGGGGGGTGCATCCGGTCGACGCGTTCCTCGACCTGGTGCTCGAGTACGGCACTGCGGTGCGCTGGCGCACGACGATCTCGGGCCACCGTCCGAACGTGCTCAAGAAGCTGGCCCGGGACCCCGGCATCCAGATGGGCTTCTCCGATGCCGGAGCTCACTTGCGCAACATGGCGTTCTACAACTTCGGGCTGCGGTTGCTGCGCCACGTGTGCGACGCGGAAAACGCAGGCGCACCGTTCATGTCGGTCGAGCAGGCGGTGCATCGGCTGACCGGCGAGCTGGCCGACTGGTACCAGATCGACGCCGGACATCTGAGAGTTGGCGACCGCGCCGACGTCGTCGTCATCGATCCGGAACGCCTCGACGCATCGCTCGACGACTACGCGGAGGAGAAGGTGGACCAGTACGCCGGGCTCTCCCGGATGGTCAACCGCAACGACGACACCGTGAAGGCCGTGTTCGTCGCCGGCCGCGCGGTGTTCCTCGACGGAAAGGCGACCGACATCGTCGGCAAGCAGCGCACCGGCAGCTTTCTACGGGCGGGCGTCACGTCACGCGCGGCCGCCGTCGAGTCGGTACCCGTAGCCGTATGAGCGACGTCGAGGACGCCGTTTACGGTCTGTGGCAAGCGCTTTCGAAACGGGACTGGGACGCGGTGCAGACCTTCTTGTCCGACGACTGCATCTACGTCGACATGCCACTCGGGCCGACGGGGGCGGCGCGCGGTCCGGTCGACATCGTCAAGCGGCTCAAGGTGGGGCTCGAGTCGTTGGCCGATTACGTGAACCACGACGGGCTACTCGTCACGAACGGGTCCGACGCCATCTACGAGCACTCCGAGACGTGGACCTGGAGCAGCGGCGAAACGGCTGTACTGCCGTTCGTTTCGGTGCACAAGGTCATCGACGGCAAAGTGGCGCTGTGGAAGGACTACTGGAACATGGGCACCATGACCGCGCAAGCGCCGCCGACCTGGCTCGACGACCTCATGTCTGCTGACATGTCGTGGATGTTCGACGCGACAGGGTTGATCTAACTCACGCTCGCGTGTGCCATGCTCGTGCGCATGGCCACCGTGTTCACCAAGATCATCAACGGCGAGTTGCCGGGGCGCTTCGTCTATGAAGACGACGACGTCGTCGCCTTTCTCACCATCCAGCCGATGACGCAGGGCCACACGCTGGTGGTGCCGCGAGACGAGATCGACCACTGGCAGGACGTCGATTCCGCGGCCTTCAACAAGGTGATGGGCGTCGCCCAACTGATCGGCAAGGCGGTGTGTAAGGCGTTCGGCTCCGAGCGGGCCGGGGTGATCATCGCCGGGTTGGAGGTGCCCCATCTGCATGTGCACGTGTTCCCGGCCTACAACCTCACCGACTTCGGCTTCGCCCACGTCGACCGTGACCCGTCGCCGAAGTCGCTCGACGAGGCGCAGGCGAAAATCAAAGAGGCGCTTGCTCAGCTGACCTGAGCGGGCACCTCGGGCACCTCGGGCACCGTGGCCTCGGCGATGCGCGGCAGCCGCACCTGGAATCGGCAGCCCTGTCCCGGCGCGGTCGTGACGATGACGGTGCCGCCGTGGGCGTACACCAACGAGTCGACGATCGACAGCCCGAGCCCGGTCCCGCCGCTGGCGCGTGCCCGGGACGAGTCGGCCCGGAAGAACCGCTCGAAGACCCGGTGCGCGTCCTCCTGGGTCATACCGGGACCTTCGTCGAGCACTTCGAGCACCGCGTCGTCGCCCTCGGTGCCCACCCGCACGGTGATGCCTGCGGTTTCGGGCGTGTGCTGCAGGGCGTTGGAGACCAGGTTGCTCAGCACCTGGCGAAGCCGGGCCTCGTCGCCGAGCACCTCGGGTGTGCCGGGGCCGTCGAACACTTCCATCGCGATGCGGCGGTTCGGCGCGATCGACTGCGCGTCGTGGACCGCGTCGGTGGCGAGTGCCAGCAGGTCCACCCGGTGTCGCTCGAGCGGACGCTGCGCGTCGAGGCGCGCCAGCAGCAGCAGGTCCTCGACGAGCAATCCCATTCGGCGCGACTCGCTTTCGATGCGTGACATCAGCATCTCGACGTCACGCGCGGCCCCCTGCCGGTACAGCTCCGCGAAGCCGCGGATAGTGGTCAGTGGAGTTCGCAACTCGTGGCTGGCGTCGGTGATGAAGCGCCGCATCCGATCCTCGGACGTGCGCGCTTGGGCGGCCGACTGCTCCGAAGATGCGACTGCCCGCTGGATCTGCGCCAGCATTCCGTTGAGCGCCAACGAGAGTCGGCCGACCTCGGTGCGAGGATCGCGCTGCGGTATTCGGCGGTCAAGTTGGCCGGCGGCGATCGCCGCGGCGGTTTCCTCGACTTCGGCAAGGGGCCGCAGGCTGCGATGCACGACGACCGATCCGGCGACGCCGAGCACCAGAAGTACGGCCAGTCCGATGCCCACCTGCGACCAGGTCAATGCGCGGACGGTGGATTGCACTTCGGACAGGTCCATGGCCACGGTGATCACTTCGCCCTGACCGCCGCGCACCGACACGGCGCGCCACTGCGTCTCCGACCCGTCCACGGAGCCGACGGTCACCGGTTCGGAGCCGACGTCGTTGTCGGCCGGCAGGGCCGGCTCGGCGTCGCGATCGTTGATCGCCATCCACTCGCGGCCGTCGGCGCCGATGCCGCGCACGTAGAAGTTCGACGGGGGGCGACCGGGGTTCGGTCCTTCGATGGGCGCCTGGGGCAGCCGCCGTGGCGCCTGGGCCCAGCCGCGCGACGCGTCCATCAGGGTCTGGTCGACGCGGTTGATGAGGCTGTGGCGCAGGATCGACGTGACAGCGATGCCGGAGGCGAGCAGGCCGAAGCCGACGAGCACCAGCACCGCGGCCATCAGGCTGACCCGAAGGGGGACACCGCGTCCACGCTGTACGGGCATGGCCGTTATTGTCGGCGCCTATCGCGGTTCGCGGAGCACGTACCCCACCCCGCGCAGGGTGTGCAGCAGCCGCTTCTCGCCAGTGTCGATCTTGCGGCGAAGGTATGAGACATACGATTCGACGACGTTGACGTCGCCGCCGAAGTCGTAGCGCCAGACGTGGTCGAGGATCTTCGGCTTACTGAGCACGGTGCCGGCGTTGATCATGAAGTACCGCAGCAGCGTGAATTCCGTCGGCGACAGCGATACCGGTTCGCCGGCCTTCCACACTTCATGGGTTTCTTCGTCGAGTTCGATGTCCGCGAACGTCAGCCGGACGCTGCGGGCCTCCTCGGCCACTTTGCCGGTGCGCCGCAGGATCACCCGCAGCCGCACAACCACCTCTTCGAGGCTGAACGGCTTGGTGACGTAGTCGTCGCCGCCGAGGGTGAGCCCAGTGATCTTGTCCTGCAACGTATCTCGAGCAGTGAGGAACAGGGCCGGCGCGTCGATGCCGTCGGCACGCAGCCGTCGCAGCAGACCGAAGCCGTCCATGCCGGGCATCATCACGTCCAGGATGACCGCATCCGGGCGCACCTCGCGGGCACGGTCCAGCGCGGCCGGACCGTTCGAGGCGGTGTGTACCTCGAACCCCTGGAACTTCAAGCTCACCGAAAGCAGTTCGACGATGTTGGTCTCATCGTCGACGACGAGCACTTTGGCTTCGGGTCGTGAATCGGGTAGCACCGCCGCACTCATGCGGACAGTCTTCACCCGCTGGTGCGCGGAAAAGCTGGAAGCCACCTGGGAGCTTGCTGTGAGTTTCGCAGATTTGCCCGCCGCGAAAGACCTGGGCGACGTGCATAGACTACGACCATGGACCTGAGCAAGGCCTTCGCGACGGTTTTCATCGCGCCGGCGAAGATCAGTCTGGCCGCCGCCGACGCAAGCCTGGCAGTCGCCGCGGCGGGGGTTGGGCTTGCCCGCGAGGTGCTCGGCGAGCCCAGTGCGCCGCCCACTTCCACACTTGCCAGCCTGCTCGGCCTCGACTCGACCGTCGAAAAGGCCAACCGGCTCGCTGTCCTGTTCGACGACGACGCGCCGCTTGGCCGCGCATTAGCGCCGGGCGGTGCAGTCGATGAGCTGATGCGGCCGGGCGGCCCGATGGACCGACTGACGGCAAAGGGCGGCGCCTTGGAGAATGCGGTGGCTCCGGGGGGTCTGATCGACCAGTTGCTCGAAGAAGGGGGTTTGGTCGACAGGCTGCTGGCTGAGGACGGTCTCGCCGAGCGGATGATGGCAAAGGGCGGGTTGATCGACATGCTGACCGCCCGCAACGGCCCGCTGGAGCAGATCGCGTTCGCGGCAGAGACGCTGAATCGGCTGACTCCGAACTTGGAGGCCCTGTCCCCCACCATCGACATGCTGCGGGAGGCGGTGGAATCGTTGAGCACGATGGCGAATCCGCTGACCAACATCGCCGACCGGTTCACGGGTCGGTCTCGGCCGCGACGGCCGCAGTCTCCCGGGTCGCGGATCATTCCCTCAGACAGGATCGTCGAAGACGACGACAATCGCTGAGCGGAACGCCTCCTTGGCTCAGTGGTCGAGCAGTCACCTTAGTAAGCGGCGGCCGGGTCCATCGTTAGTCGGATGCTCAGACGGCTCGAGCGTCAGTAGGACTTGCCGTCGGCGTACCGTTGGCGCCGGGGCCTTGGTACGAAATGCGGCCACAGACTCCGGTTTCGAGCCAGGCCTCCAAGAGGAAGCGCCGGCGGTGCGACTGTTGGCATGCATTGGTGCAGAACACCTTTCGCCGACGGCCTTCGAAATCAACTCCGCACCCGAGACAGGTCTTCGACATAAGACGACGCTAGGCCACAGTGCCGACAGAAGTGGAGCCGCGTGAGAGACTCGAACTCTCGCCATTCGCCTTACAAGGGCGACGCTCTACCAACTGAGCTAACGCGGCCGGGGCCGGCTCGATGAGCCATGACGATTCTACGACGGGGATGATGCCGTCGAAGTTGCGCGCCGACTCGAGCCGGCGTAGCTGCGAGCCGGGCGCGGTTGGTTCGAGCGGTCGTCAGTTCAACCTGACAGGGGGCTCGACCTCGCCTGATTTTGTCAGCCGAGCAGACTTCTGAGCCGATTAAGGAAATAGACGCTTGCTGCCGCCATTGCCACGCTCAAGGCTGCCGCGCCGCCGCACCCGCCCGGCTGGGGCGTCGGTGTGGGTGGCGGTGTAGGCGTCCCTGGCGTGGGCGTCGGCGCCAGCGTCAGCGCGCTCAGGTCGGTGCGCATCAACCGCGCTTCGTAGTCATCCCACGTCGACACATTCCAGAAGAGATACCGGCGCTCCGTCTCGGAAACATAGCTGGTCCCCGACCACGGATGGATCATCGGCGCGTACTTACCGGGCAGCTGTGAGGTCGTCACCAACACCGTCGACCCCGACCACGGACCCTCGGGTTTGTAGGCCGTCCGCAACACGATGTTGGCGCCGTCGTCGTACATGACGATGTACTTGTCGAGGTACTCGTTGTACTGCACCGAAAGCTCGCTGACCTGCTGCCCGGGCATAATCGAGGTGGCGGCCGACGGCGTGTTCGCCACCCACGTCGTCCCGTTCCAGTACTCGTACTTGGTCTGGTCGAGAATATCGGCTTCTGCGACCCGCGACAGGTACAGCGAGCCCAGGCGTCCTGACGGCGTCCCGTACGCGTAGACGTAACCGTCGGTCACCAATTTCCCATCGGCGTCTCGCAGCGGCTGACCGTCTGCATCGACTTGGACACCCTTGACGAATGCCCCCATTTGGAAGTTCTGGTTGCCCGAGACGAACGGCTTTATCGACCTTCCCGGAGCCGCCGCGCGGATGCTCGAGTCGGCGACTTGCCAGGTCTGGCCGTTGTCGTCCGAATACGCGATGCCTGAGTAGTTCGTCGTCCACTGGCCCGGCACGTCCCAGGACCGAATGGACATGAAGCTCACGTACTGCCGTGCGTGGCCGCTCGCGTCAGTGACCGAAATACCGGCGGTCGGGATGATCGACACCTCGGGGCCGATGACATAGCCCGCAATGTTGTTTCTGTCGACGATCTCCTTCGGATCGGCTGATCCGATGGTCGACGAACCGCTGTAGATGTCGCCCGGTGCAGTGTTCGGGACGTACAAGCCATTGGACAGTGTCCCGTCCGGACTCCGAAGCAGCGTGTTCATCCGCCACAACCCGGTCCGTACCGGATAGCTGTTGGAAAAGGTGTCGCCGAAAGCGATGAGCACCTGATGCTCGTTCACCGGGGTGCTGGGATCGTCCTCGATGCCGTTGTCCCACATGATCCCCAGATCGGTGCCACCGATGTTGAAGCGTGTGTCCGTCTGGTTCAGGTTGCCCGGTCCGGTGACGTACTCGATGAAGAACGTGGCAGTGCCGATCTGCACCGGGACCCTGGTGGTTGCCGGATATTCCGGCGTCGTCACCGCCGCCGCGCTCATCAACTCCGCGGCAGCGAGCGTCGGTGTGGGAGTGCCATCGGACGGGTCGTGGACGACGAGGTAGGTGACAGGGTCGGTGTCGGGATCGGTGACGGTAACGGACACGTTGACGAAGCCGCCGGCGGGATCTGGGTCGGACATCGCGAGGCTCATGACGGGCGACGTGTCGGCCGGGTCGATCGCCACCGCGACCGGCACGGTTGTCGTACCGCCGTGGCCGTCGTTGACGGTGACGTCGAAGTTGTCCTGCAGAGCGGCGGCCTCACCGCCGGCGTGGCCGGATGTCGAGGTGTAGGTGAAGGTGCCGGCGGGGTCGAGGCTGATGCTGCCCTCGGCCGGACCGCCGGCGACATCGAACGCCAAGACATCATCGCGTTCGGCGGGGATGGCGTCGTCGACCTGTGTGGTCTCGGTGCCGACTGCGATCTTCGGGGTTTGGGTCAAGAAGTTGCGCCGGATCCAGGCGAACATTCCCCATAGAACCGGCGTCTGAACGGCGGTGACCGCAGGGGCGGCTGTCGGCGCGGAGAACGGGGACAGCACCGCGTTGACGATCCGGTTGACGACGGAGAGCCGAGTCGCCTCTGCCTGCGCCGACTCGGCAGCGGAGGCGCTGTCGAGTGAGCCGGCTGCCGGTGGCCGAACCACTGAGGCGTCAGCGGCAGTCATGGTCGGTGCTCCCTGCGCCGCCGCGGGCATCCGCAGCGGCGGCAGACCCGGCTGCACACGGCTTTCCGGGACAGCCAGAGTCGACGCGGGCGCGACCGAAGCGGCGACGTGTGGCACGGCGGAGTGCCGCGACCGCGACACTGCGTCGGCCGGAGCTTCAGCGGCCGAAGCCGCGGGCGCCGGTGCATCCGGCGGCGTGCCCTGCGTGTCGGCGGCTGGCGCGTCGACATTGGTCGCTAGCTCGGGTGTGGTGGCTGTCTCCGGTGGTGTCTGCGTGGTCGGTTGCTCGACAGTGGTGCCCTCCGACGGCGTCGCCTGTAGGCGCGCAGGAGTCTCGGCAGCCGAAGCCGTGCTCGACCCGCTGGTGGAGGTCTGCGCACCGCCGGAACTGCGCACCACCACCGGCGGGCTGGTGCTTCCGGGCAGCAGCCAGCAGCCCTACCCGGCCGATGTATCCGGCGTAGACAAGCGCCGACTGCCGAGCTGCCGGACGCTGGCGAGCAGGCGGCCCGCTCGGCAACCACCCGCCACTGGGGCGGCCGACGGCGCGGCGCACCAATGGATTCCTCGCCGGCTTCACCCCCGGCACTGCATACACCAGCGCTCCGGGCTCGGCGTGCACCAACTGCCAGGTCAGTGTCGGCGGCGAGGGCTGCGGGTCGGCGGTATTCGTCATAGCTGCCTCAGGCTTGCGAGAAGGACCGTCACATGCGTCATTTTTCAGCAAACACCCCTCCCTCGCGGGGAGGTTAGGGCCCTAAGTCATCTGCGCGTCGCTGTTGGACCACTGGCGCAGGCCCAGGTTGATCCGCCGAGTGGCGGTTGGAAGACACCCTCTGCCGGGCGGCAACCCGCGGCGGCGGTTACACTTTCGCAGTCCGCACGGACAAGCAATGCGGCGCGGTTCGAGGGTCACCGACCGGAATTTAAGACCTCAGCAAACTCTGCTGCGATATCCTGACCCATCTGGAAAAATTCGCCACTGACACAGGAGACGTCCTGAACGACCTCGAATCGGTGACAACTCCATCGTGATCATCGGACAAGCCAACCCAAAGCTGCCACCCGTCGCGAATCGTCGTGCCGCCGGGATCGGTGATGATGACCTTCCCCAGGTCCTGGCCGACACCGTCGCCGAGGTCTTGGGCAGGCCCCGGGCACGCGGGTGGATCCACGTCGGGTCTGCGGCCGGCGCGATCGTGGCTGGTGCGGTGCTGGTCTCTGTGGCCTGGAATGCCGCGTCGCCGAAAGCCGGCTGGGCCACTCTGGTCTACACCGCCGCGATCGTCGCCATGTTCAGCGTCAGTGCGATCTACCACCGAGTGCACTGGAACTCCCCGGCCGCCGAAATGTGGATGAAGCGTGTCGACCACTCGCTGATTTTCATGTTCATCGCCGGCAGCTACGTCCCTATCGCGTTATTGGCGATGCCATCGCGCACCGGCTCGCAGCTTCTGACCGTGGTGAGCATCGGCGCGGCTGCGGGCGTTGCCCTCAAGGTGCTGTGGCCATCGGCGCCTCGCTGGCTGGGCTTGGCTCTCTACTTACTCCTCGGCTGGGCAGCAATTTGGTGTACGGGCACGCTTTTAGACAGCGCGGGGGTCACCGTCGTCGCGCTACTCATCGCCGGAGGCGTCCTATACAACATCGGGGCTGTGTTCTACGGCCTTTGCTGGCCCAACCCGTGGCCACAAACCTTCGGCTACCACGAGTTCTTCCACGCGTTCACGGCGGTCGCGGCGATCTGCCATTTCATCGCCGTCTGGGTCGTCGTCTTGTAACGACCGGTCGCGATATCGGCTGATCGTTCGGTGTCAATCCCAGCGTGATCCGGCGCCGACCCGCCGCGGAGTGACGAGCGTCCCGATCGTCATCGGGCGAAGTCCCATTGGCCGTAGTCGGCTGCGAGAACGTCGTCGACGTCGACGTGTATCCCTGCCACGAGTGGCCCCGGGTTCGACGGGGTGTTGACCACAGCCTGATACAGCACCGCCCTGGCCTCGCGCTCGCCGTGCGACCAGGCACTCGTCTGCCATGCCCACCAGCGCCCTGCAGTGGTCGAGCGCCCGATGACACCGTCGTCGATCGCCCACGCGCAGGCCCGGGCATGTCCGTAGATGCCGGTGCGGCCGACGCCCAGGACCGAGTTGATTCCTCGAAGCCATTCCGCGGCAAGGCTTTTCCAGGTGCTGACATCGATGTCCTCGTCGACGCTGAAGAAGATCGGCGCCGAATCCGGACCCCCGGCCGCAGCGTGCAGCCGCAGAGCTGTCTGGGCGTCTGCCACGCCGCCGTCGTACCCGCGGGTGAAATCCGACGGGTCAGGCCAACCGGGCTTGCCGAACTGGTAGACGCTGACGATGTGGAGACCCAAGGCGCGCAGCGCATCCGCATACCCACGGCTGACGGGCTTGAAATCGAAGTTTGCGCCGGGCCGCGACTCGGAGACGTAGACGATCGCCCCCGCATAGCCGGCCGCTTTGATCTGATCCGCCGGGACGAGCCGCTCGGTGAAATCGATCAGCCGAAGGCCGGCTGCTGACGCCTTCGGCGCCTCGAGTGATGCAGCCAGCGTCCCCAAGCCCAGCACGAGCGCCGAATACTTCAGGGCTTCACGTCTGGAAACGGACAGCTGTCCGCCGCGTCCAGGTGGCGCGGGCAAATCGTGCACCGCGCGATGATATCGTCGTGTGCTGCTGCTACGGGGGCGTCGAGCCGCGGATTCTCGAAACTCAACCCATGCGCGCTTCGCCGGCGAGGCACCGCGCCCGGCAAAAACTCGTTTAGAAAGTCCCAAGGGGGGTTCGTCAGACTCTCCGTAACCGCCCTACAGGAAGCACGATCGAGCAACCGACATGACGAACCTTCAGACCATGACCTTGCACGGTGACCGCGTCGCGTACCGCGACGAGGGCGCCGGTGAGGTCCTGCTGCTGATCCACGGCATGGGCGGCAGTTCGTTCAGTTGGCGCGCCGTCATCCCGCAGCTGGCCAAGAAGTACCGGGTGATCGCCCCCGATCTGCTCGGGCACGGCGAATCCGACAAGCCGCGTGGTGACTACTCGTTGGGCGCGTTCGCCGTCTGGCTGCGCGATCTGCTCGACGCGCTCGACATACCCAAGGCCACGGTCGTGGGCCACTCCCTCGGCGGCGGGGTCGCGATGCAGTTCGCCCATCAGCACCGCGACTACTGCCAGCGCCTCGTGCTGATCAGCAGCGGAGGCCTCGGCAACGATGTCGGCCGCCTGTTGCGGCTGCTGTCGCTGCCCGGGGCCGAACTGGTGTTGCCGGTATTCGCCTCACGGCCGGCTGTCAGCGCCGCCAACGCGCTTCGAGCCCGAATGTCCTCCGACCGCGAGGTCACCCGGTTCAGCGAAACCCTCCACGCCCATGCGTCGCTGTCCAACCCGCAGAACAGGCAGGCGTTCCTGCGAACGCTGCGCTCGGTCGTCGACCACCGCGGCCAGTCGGTATGCGCACTGAATCGCCTGCCGTTGAATGCGGATCTGCCTGCAATGGTCATCTCCGGTGCGCAGGACAAGGTGATCCCGGTCGCCCATGCGTATGCAGCGCATGCGGCACTGCCGAACAGCCGCGTGCACATCATCCCCGGTGTCTGGCACCATCCCCAGGTGGAGTGCCCCGAGACCGTCGTCAGTCTCCTCGACGACTTCGTCGCGACAACCGGCGAGGGAGCGCACCATCCGTCACCGGCTCGATGCTCGGAGCCAAGACGCCACCTCGCCGCAATACCGAGCGCCCCGACGCGAAAGTGGCGGTCCCACAAGAGGTTTCTGCGAGCCGGCTAGTCGCCGAGACCTTTTTCTGCCGCCTCGGTTCGCGGCCACGGCCCGCCGAACTCACCGAGAGAGCCGGGGCGACGCGACGGCTGAGACCCGTGCACACCTTCGGCATACGCAGTTTCCGCATGCTGTGTGAAGTCGACCCCGGTCGTCTCGTCCTCGGCACTGACCCGGAAGCCCATGATGCGGTCGATCAACTTCGCCAGCACGAACGACACCGAGAACGCGTAGATCCCGACCACCACGGCCGCAAGCGCTTGCTTGCCCAGTTGCGCGAATCCGCCGGCATAGAAGAGGCCCTGCGGACCGCCGGTCATCACCTGCGTCGCGAGCAGTCCGATCAGCAGCACACCGACGACCCCGCCGACGAAGTGCACACCGACCACGTCCAACGAGTCGTCGTAGCCGAACCGGAACTTCAGGCCGATCGCGAACGAGCAGACGATCCCGGCCGCCAAGCCGACGATCGCGGCGCCGAGCGTGTTCACCGTTCCGCAGGACGGCGTGATCGCGACCAACCCGGCGACCACACCGGATGCCGCACCGAAGGTCGTGGGCCTGCCATCCCGGATCTGCTCGACCGAGAGCCAGCCCAGCATGCCCAGGCATCCGGCGACCAGCGTGTTCAAGAAAATCGCCGCCGCGGTCCCGTTGGCGGCGAGCGCGGAACCCGCGTTGAACCCGAACCACCCGAACCACAGCAAGCCGACGCCGAGGAGCACGAACGGCAGGTTGTGCGGACGCATCGCATCCTTCTTGAATCCGATGCGGGGCCCGAGCACCAGGGCGAGAGCCAGGGCCGACGCCCCGGAGACGATCTCGACGACGAGCCCGCCTGCATAGTCGAGCACCCCCAGCTTGAAGAGCCACCCGCCGGGGGCCCACACCCAGTGCGCCACCACCGCGTACACCGCGATGGCCCACACCGGGACGAACACCATCCAGGCCGCGAACTTGGCGCGGTCTGCGATCGCGCCGCTCACCAGCGCGGCGGTGATGATCGCGAAGCTGAGCTGGAACGTGGCGAACAGCAGTTCGGGCACCGCGCCGTGCGGGGTGTCCGGTGCGATGCCCGACATCGTGAGATGAGCGAAGTCGCCGACCAGACCGAACGCGCCGCTCCCGGAGAACGCCAGGGTATAACCGACGAGCAGCCACGCCACGGTGACCAGTGGAATCGCTATGAAGCTCATCATGATGATGTTGAGCACGCCGGTGCTGCGGACCATGCCGCCGTAGAAGATGGCCAGGCCGGGTGTCATGAGCAGGACGAGCGCGGTGCTGGCCAGTAGCCAGGCGGTGGCGGCGGGATCGATCGATTGCACGTCGGCTCCTTTGACGGCCCGTCTGACGGTCCCGACGAGGATGTCGGCGCCGCGTTTCAGGCACGCGGCAGAAGTGTTTCGAGCATGTTTCGTGTTTCGGCGAAGTTACCGAGCACCCATGGCGCCGCCGGCTATGCGCAGTCGCCGAGGGAGTAGGCCACCGCCTCGTCCAGGGTCATCGCGCTGCCTTCACGGCGTGCGGCGTCGAATTCGTGGTCTCCGAGTGCCTCTTGTGAGCGACGCTCGCATTCGGCACGAAACACGCGCAGCCGAGGAAGCGGAAGCACGCGACTTCCGACGGCGTGGGCGAGCGCGTCGGCGGCTGCCATCATCACCGCGGCACGCCTCGGCTGGTCCCGTTGCGCGGCGATCCAGGCCAGGCCTTCCATGCAGCCTGCGGCGTTTCGCTGGTCGATGATCAGTTGGGCAAGGCGAAGGCCTTCTCGCAGCCTCTCCTCGGCCTGGTCGGACCGACCCTGCTGAAAACTGCAAATCCCCAACTCCCACAACGCATACGAGCGATACACGGTCTCGCCCCTGGAGGTCGCGAGCGCGAGCGCTTTCTCCTGGTAGTCGAGTGCGCGACTGGTCTCGCCCGCAAAGTCCAGCGCCCATCCCAGCAGGAGCATCGCAATGACTTGGATGTTGTCGTCATCGCTGGCGCGCAGCGCATCCTCGAAGTGCCCGACAGCGCGGTCGAGATCGCCGGCGATCAGCGCAGTGATGCCGTCGGCCATCGCCACTCCCCCGTGCGCGAGGGGATCATCTGTCTTCTCGGCGAGAGCGCGCGCCTCTGCTGCGCGAGCCGTGCCCGTCGACACGTCGCCGTGTAGCGGTGTGATCAGCGCCGCGCTGAAGAGCGCCTGCACGCGATCGCGCGTCGGTTCCTGCGGCGCACGCGCCAGTGCGCGGTCTGTCCAGCGACGTGATTCGCGCAGCATTCCGCTGCACATCCAAAACGGTTGCAGCGCAGCGGCAATCGCCAGGGCCGCTTCCCCGTCTTCAGACAGGCTGAAGTCGAGAGCCGCCCGGATGTTGGGCATCTCGCGCTGGATGCGGGCGAGCCAGTCGAGCTGGTCCGGAGTGAACCAGTTGTCGAAGGCATCCCGCGCCACCCTGCGATACCACTCGGCATGCCGCCGCCGAAGCTCGCGGTAGCCGGCTGTCTTTTCGATCTGCTGCCTTCCATATTCCCGCAGGGTCTCGAGCATCCGGAACTGGACCACATCGCCGGATTCGGTTCGAATGAGAATCGACTTGTCCACCAGCGACGTCACCAAGTCCAAGAACTCGTAATCGGCCAAATCGCCACCGCAAACGTGTTGTGCCGCATCGAGTTCGAAGATGCCGGCAAACACCGACAGCCGCGCCCACAATCGTTGTTCGGCCGGAGTGCACAAGTCGTAGCTCCAGCCCACACTCCACCTCAGCGTCTGTTGCCTCTTGGGCGCTCCCCGGCTGCCCCGTGTGAGCAGCTCGTACCGGTCGGCCAGCCGTCGCAGCAGTTGTTCGAGAGACATGGCACGAAGCCGCGCCGCGGCAAGCTCGATCGCCAGTGGTACTCCCTCGAGGCGAGAAACGATGCTCGAAACCGTGGCGCTGTTCTTGTCGGAAAGCCGAAAGCCCGGCACCGCGGCGGCAGCCCGCTCGGTGAACAGTGCCACCGCGTCATACCGAGCCAGTGTCTTGAGCGACGGTGCGTCATCGCCATCGGGGCACGCCAACGGTGCAACTCGCACGACGGATTCGCTGAATACACCGAGACGCTCGCGGCTCGTAGCAAGAATCCGCAGGTGCGGGCACCCCTTCAGCAGTTCTTCGACGAGATTCGCGACGTCGTCGATCACCTGCTCGCAATTGTCGAGCAACAGAAGTAGCCGGCGGTCGCCGAGAAAACGGACGAGGACCTCATGCAGCGGTCGCGCCGACTCGTCGCGCAGCCCCAAGGCCCCGGCCACCACGTCGACCAGCACGGAGCCGTCCCGTAATTCAGCCAGCTCGACCAGCCGCACGCCGTCGGTAAAGTCTTGCTGAGCCTCGGCCGCAGCCCTGCGCGCCAGCCGCGTCTTACCGACTCCGCCGACGCCGGTCAACGTCACCAACCGCGACGTCGCCAACGCTGTTCGCACCTCGCCCAGTTCGACGTCCCGCCCGACGAAACTGGTCAGCTCTGAGGGAAGAGTGCCGTGAGCGCGGTGCACGAGGGGCGCCCGGCTCGGCGCAGCGATCTTCTCGCCATCACGAAACGCCATCTCGTCGACCGGAAATCCGTGGTCGGCCTGCATCCGCTGAAGTTCTTCGCCCAGAGCGATCGCCGACGGTCGGTCCGCGGGCGCACGCGACATCGCCTTGCCGACGACAGCCGAGACGTCGTCGGCGATGCCGCCGTCACGCAGATCCGGCACGGGCTCGGAGGCGATTCGCAGAAACTGCGCCACCACATCCTCGTCGCTGTGGCGTTCGAAGGCCGCGTGCCCGGTCAGCGCGGCGAACAAGGTGGCGCCCAGCCCATACACATCGGAGGCCTGGGTGGGCGGGTCGCCCGACAAGATCTCCGGTGCGGTGAACGCCGGCGAGCCCGTGAAGGCTCCGGCGGCGGTCTCGAATCCTCCTGCGATGTGGGCGATTCCGAAATCGGTCAAGGCCGGCTCGCCGTAGTCGGTCAGCAGGATGTTCGCCGGCTTGACGTCGCGGTGGAGGATTCCCAGGCGGTGCGCCGACTCCAGTGCGCCGGCCATCTTCACCCCGATCCGCAGCACTTCGGCCATCGGCAGCCGACCCAGTCGCTTTATCCGCGCCTGCAGCGAGCCCTGGCCGTGGTATTGCATCACCAAAAACGGGTAACCGCTGGCGGTTTCGCCGACCTGCAGTACCCCGACGATGTTCGGATGCCCGGTGAGCCGTGCCATCGCGCGCTGCTCGCGCAAGAACCGCTCGCGGTCCTCGAGCAGCTGGGCGGTGAGCACCTTGACGGCGACGACGCGATCCAGTTCCACTTGGGTGCAGCGAAATACAATGCCGAAACCGCCCCGGCCGATCTCGCCAGGTTCAGCGAATCCGGTCGCAGTCAACTCCGTGACGACGGCAGAGCCCACGTCGCGTTGTGTGGTAAACGGGTCGCTGTTCATTCTGCCCCCAGCCGAGCATAGGCGCCCTTGGCGAATCGTCGCCGAAGATTGCGAACGCCACGTCAAGCGCCGGTCAGTTCGGCTGGCCCCGAGCCAACGAGATGCGCTCTGAGTTCCTTGCGCAGAATCTTGCCGACGGCGCTTCGAGGCAACTCGTCGAGGATCACGATCTCGCGGGGAACCTTGTAGTTGGCGAGGTTGTCCCGCACATGCTGCTTGAGTTCGTCAGGTGTGGCGGACGCACCCGGATGCAAAACCACGAAAGCCGCGAGCCGCTGCCCGAACTGCTGGTCGTCGACACCGATTGCAGACACCTCCGCAACGGCAGGATGGCCGGCCAGCGTCCGTTCGACCTCGATGGGGTACACGTTCTCCCCACCCGACACGATCATCTCGTCGTCACGGCCCACCACGAACAAGCGACCCGCCTCGTCGAGATACCCGATGTCGCCGGTGGCCATGAAGCCCTCGTGGACATCCATGGTCTGCCCGGACGTGTAGGCCTCGAACTGCGTCGTGGTGCGCGCGAAGATCTGCCCTATCTCGCCGTGCGGAATCTCGCGGCGGTTGTCGTCCGAAGATGCGAATCTCCGTACCCGGCATGGGCTTTCCGGCGGTGTCGGGGGCCGCTCGCAGGTCCTCGGGCCCGGCGAGCGCGATTACGCCCACCTCAGTGGCGTTGTAGTTGTTGTAGATGACATCGCCGAACTGATCCATGAACTTGATGACGACATCGGGTCGCATTCGCGAGCCCGCGGCGCTGACAAACCGCAGCGATTGCCCGCTATAGCGGTTCCGGACCTCGTCGGGCAATTCCATAATCCGGTCCAGCATCACCGGCACCACACTCAGACCAGTGGCGTGGTAGCGGTCGACGAGTTCCAGGGTGGCCGCGGCATCGAACGTGCGCTGCACCACCAACGTGCACGACAACATCGTGCCCAGGACGAGCTGTCCGAACCCCCAGGCGTGAAACAGCGGCGGCGCCACCACCGTGGTCTCCTCCGCGCGCCACGGCAGCCGCCCCAAAATAGCTGCGCCTTCGGAGCCGCCACCACCGGGCGCGCGCCGGGCCCCCTTGGGGGTGCCGGTGGTGCCCGACGTCAGCAGGATCACGTCCGACTTGCGGCGGGCGCGGGCCGGCCGCTGCCCGGCGTTCCGCGCGATCAGCGTCTCGACGGTGTTCGCGGAATCCGGTGGCGCGTCGGTCCATGCCGTGATGCGCGTGATGTAGGGCTGTTCGCTGACCGCGCGATCCACACTGGCGCCGAACTCCTGGTCGTAAACGATGACATCGGGACGTTCCCGCCGGACCACTTCCGCAAGGGCGGGACCCGCGAATGAGGTGTTGAGCAGCAGCACGTGCGCGCCGATCCGCTCGGTTGCGGCAAGCGCGTCGACAAACCAGCGGTGGTTACGGCACATGATGCCCACCATCTGCGGCGTGCCGCCGGGCAGCTGCTGCAGTGCAGCCGCGAAAGCATTTGCCCGCGTATCGAGTTCGCGGTAGGTGAGCACTCCAAGGTCGTCGATCAGCGCGGGACGATTCGGGCAGCGCTGCGCCGACACGGCAATGCCGACGGTGTTCGTGATCCCTTCGCGCCGGAAGGCGGCACCCATCCGTGCGTACTTGTCGGGACGCAGCCCGACCAGCACCCGCGCCTTCGCCAGTGTCCGGACGGCGTCGCGAGTTTTAGAAACCAACCGGGGGAGCGAACGTTCCGCGGACGTCACACCGGTCACCCTATGATCGGGAATCGGCGCTGGGCTGCCAATTCGTCCAACGCCGACTGCATCACCCTGCGAACGTGCGCATCGACCTCGACGATGTCAGGGTTCTCGCCGAACCGGGCGGTGATGTCGATCGGCTCCAGGACCTGGGTGACGATCTTGGACGGAAACGGCAGGTTGATTGCTCCCACACTGAGCCCGAACGGGACGCCGATCGAGAGAACCACCCGTGCCGAGCGCGTCAGGCGTTTCAACCCAACCCATTCGGCGAGCCGGGTGCCTCCGGTCAGGAACAACTGGGTCTCCTGCCCGCCGATCGACACGGTGGGCACGATCGGGACGCCCGCCTCGATCGCCGTGGTGACGTAGCCGGTCCGGCCACTGAAGTCGATCTTGCTTTGCTGCCAGGTCGGCCGTAGCGCGTCGTTGTCGCCGCCGGGGAAGACGATGACCACCGCGCCGGAGCGCAACGCTTTCACAGCGTTGTCGCGGGTGGCGCGAATCATGCCCAGCTGCATGAGGACTTTTGTGATCGGTCCCTGGAACAGGAGGTCGTGCCCGAGGGTGTACAGCGGGCGGTCGTATCCGAACTTCTCGAAGAAGTCGAGCCAGAGAACGGGCACGTCCTGCGGATTCGGACCGCCCGAGTGGTTGGACACGATCATCGACCCGCCGTCCGGGATGTTGTCCAGACCACGTACTTCAGAGCGGAACCACAGCTTGTAGAGCGGACGCCCGAGCGTGATCAGCCGGCGTATGAGGGCCGGGTGCCACTCTCCGGTGAAGTCGCCCGGTCGAGAGACGGTTGGAGGCTCCTCAGTCAACGCGGACCTCCGATGCCGACGGCCGATTGCGTCGGCCGTTGCTGAACAGAACGGCAACAGACCCCACCATACAGAGTCCGGAGCCACTACCGGTGCCTTCGCTGGCTGACGCCGACAATCCTTGTAATACCACCAATTTCACTATGTTTGCTCGGTATCACCGACGCGCATCGGCGGCCTACCCGTCATCGCCGTGAGACAGGCGCGAGTGTATCGCCCATCAGAAACTTGAAACCGAAAATTCCCGTGAGTTCCTGGGTCCAAGCCGCACAGTCCGCTAGCTTCATGTGAAATACATCACGCGTTGCGCGTGTTCGCGGCCTGAGCGCAGCTGGCACTCCGGCCGGAGAGGACGAGGAAAATGACATCCAATCGGCCTAAGAGGTGTTGGGCTCGTTCCAATCCGGCCGACGCCTTACTGACAGTCGCCGAGTCATGTGCCGCCCTGCCGCTCGTGGGCAAGCGTCTCGAGCCGCTCGGTGCGATAACCGCGATGGCGCTGTGGGCTTGTCGTGTGACGCCGGAACTCTTGTCCTACGCGGTCCAGAAGAAACTGCCCTCGGGTGAGCCGAAGCCGCGCAAAGAAGACCTGCAGCCAGCACACGAGGTGAGCGCGGCGGCGCTGCAGGGACTCGTGTCGCCTGAGCGGCTCAGCATCGCCTGGCCCGCTCCGGATCGGCAGCCTCCGATGCTCAGATATGCCAGGAAGCGTCGGCACTACCTTCATCGATCGTCGGTCAGCTACGGCAATGCGCCGGACCAGGTGCTCGAGGTCTGGCGACGTGAGGACTTGCCGGCGCAGCCAGCACCTGTCCTGATTTTCGTCCCCGGTGGCGGCTGGGTGCACGGCAAGCGGATGCTGCAGGGTCACGCCCTGATGTCGCACCTAGCCGAGCAGGGCTGGATCTGCCTGTCTATCGACTACCGGGTAGCGCCGTATCACCCGTGGCCGCGTCATGTTACCGACGTGAAGGCCGCGGTCGCCTGGGCTCGCGCCAACATCGCACAGTTCGGCGGCAACCCGGACTTCGTGGCTGCCGCGGGGTGTTCGGCCGGCGGACACCTGGCCGCGCTGGCCGGTCTGACCTTCGACGATCCCGACTTCCACGTCGAACTGCCCTCTGACGCGGATACCACGGTGGACGCCGTGGTCAGTATTTACGGCCGTTACGACTGGGAGGACCGCTCAACTCCGGAACGTGACCGGTTCGTGGAATTCCTGGAACGCGTCGTGGTCAAGAAGCGGCTGGAAAAGCACCGGGCCCTGTTTCGCGCCGCGTCGCCAATCGCTCGGGTGCGGCCAGACGCGCCGCCGTTTCTGATCGTGCACGGCGCCAACGACACGGTGATTCCGGTAGCGCAGGCGCGGGACTTCGCCGACAGGCTGCGCGAGACGTCGCGGTCGACGGTGGGCTATCTGGAAGTGCCGGGCGCCCAGCACGGTTTCGACCTCACCGACGGCGCGCGCACCGGATCGGTAGTCACAGCGATCGGACTGTTCCTCGACGAGATTCATGAAACCGTCGGTGCCTCGCGCGCAGGTTTGGATCGCATGACCGCGGAAATGATCTAGCTCACCCGAGGACGGGGAAGCGGCGTTCGGCGGCCAATTGGTCCAAGGCCGACTGCATGACCTGGCGAACATGCGCGTCGACCTCGGCGACATCAGGGTTCGCGCCGAACTGAGCGGTGATGTCGATCGGCCGCAGTACCTGGGTGACGATCTTGGAAGGAAGCGGCAGATTCGCAGTCCCCACGCTCAGCCCGAACGGGAAGCCAAACGAGACCGGCATTTCCTCGAGGCGCACCAGGCGCTTCAGCCCCAGCCACTTGGCCAGCCAGCTGCCGCGCGTCAGGTACAGCTGAGTTTCCTGCCCGCCGATCTGCACGGCGGGCACGATCGGCACGCCGGCTTCGATCGCCATCGTGACATAGCCCTTCCGGCCGCCGAAATCGATGACGTTCATCTGCCAGGTTGGCCGCGCCGCATCGTGGGCTGCGCCAGGGAAAACGACGAGAGCCGCGCCCGAGCGTAGCGCCTTGTCAGCGTTCTCGCGGCTGGCGCGGAGCATTCCCATCCGCATCAGGAGCCCAGTGGCGGGGGTCCGGGACAGGATGTCGTGGGCGAGGAAATACAGCCGGCGGTCGTACCCGAAATTCTCGAAGAAGGCTACCCAAAGTACCGGCATATCCCACGCAAACGGGAGGCCCGAATGGTTCGACACGATCAACGCTCCGCCGGGCGGAAACGTATCGAGACCACGCACCTCCGCCCGGAACCAGCGCTTGGCGACCGGACGCGAGAGCTCGACCATGCGCCGCATCATGTCCGGGTCCCACTCTCCGGTGAAGTCCCCGGGCCGAGTCGGGATTTGATCATCAGCAGTCAACTCGGACCTCCCAATGTCGGCTGACACAGACGTCGGTGTGAAGCTTTCATCATGTTTGCTCGGTTGTCGCCCGATGCGATAACGACGAGTCACATCGTTGTCGGAGTTTGGGCACGCGGAGTGTATCGCTCGTCGATTTTCGGGAATGGATATTTACGCGAGTGATGGTGTCAGGCGTCGTCGTCGATTAGCTTGTTGTGAGGCACATCACGCGTGACGCGTGTCCGCAGGCGGGGCTTGTTGCACGGCACCCCCGCCGGGGAGGACGAAAAGAATGGCATCCGATGGGCCGCCCGACGCGCCGATCCGGCTGTCGGGCAGCGATACCACGTTCGTCATCGACGTGCCGTCCGAACCTCAGCACACGCTGAAGATCGCGGTGTTCGACGATGCGTCGAGCAACGATTTCCAGTTCGAGCGCATCAGTGAAGCGCTCGACGGAGCGGTCGCTGTACTGCCCCAGATGCAGTGGCGGCTTCAGTCCGTGCCCCTCGGACTGAACCGGCCCGTATGGATCACCGACCCGACGTTCGATCTGCGCAACCACCTTCGGCACGCCCGACTGCCCGAGCCGGGCACCAGAACCCAGCTGTGCCACATGATCGGCGACCTCGCCTCCGAACCAATACCGCCCGACCAACCCCCTTGGGAGCTGTGGTTCTTGGAAGGCTATGAGGGCACCAAGGTCGTCGGATTGCTCAAGATGAATCATGCGATGGCCGACGGCGGTACATTCGCGCAGTTACTCGAAATGCTGACCAGCCCCGAACCGGGCATGGCGCCGATCGCGCCGCCGATCCCCCGGCCCGTCACCGCCCTGAGCCGCGGGGATGCCTGGCGAGATGGCGTCCGTGAGCTGTGGCTTCAGTACCGACGGGAATTGCCCCGGCGGGTCCGAGCCATTCGCCAGGCTCGCGCCAAAGCTCGTAAGAGCCCGCCGGTTCCCCGGCTACCATCGGTGCTCCGTGCGCCCCGGATACCGTGGCGCGGGCCTTTGACACCTCCCCGGTCCTTCTCGTGGGTTTCGATACCCCTCGACGAGGTGAAGCAGATCGAGAAGGTCGTTTCCGGGACCGCTAATGACGTCGTGATCGCCATCGTCGCCGGAGCAATTCGGCAAAGCCTCGCTGAGCAAGGAATGCTGACGGACCGTCCGGCACTGGCCGAGACCGCGGCCAGGAACCGCCAGGAGAGCGACACCCGGCTGTGGGGTACTGCGGTCACAACCCGACCGTTTGCGCTCCCGACGCACCTGGCCGATCCGCTGGAGCGGCTCCGCGCGGCTCACGTGCAGAACGCGGCGGTGAAGGCGAACGTGGCCGCCCGGGCTGTCCAGATGGAGGACTGGTTCGATTTCGTCCCGCCGTTTTTCTTCGCTCCAATGCTCAAGCTCACCCGCTTTGCGGCCCAGCGGATAAACGGCGGAGTGATCGTGTCGAACGTCAAGGGCCCGCGAGAGAAGCGCTACATCGGCGAGATGGGCATCGAGAACTTCATCTCTTGCGGCCACTTGAAATTCACTGCCGGCGTTAACATCACGGTGTGGAGCTACAACAAGTTGCTCAATTTCGGGGTGTACGGCTGTTCCAGCACTCTGCCCGACGCGGAGTGGTTGACACAGCGAATTCAGTCGTCATTCGACGAGTTGCGGGCGGCGGCAGGTGTGTCGCGGAACCACGCTAGCGACGGGACCGATGGCCCCGGGCCCGCCCAGGCAAAACCAGCCGCGGTGGAAGGAATACAACATGTATGAAATGACCGAAGTCGTCGGCCCGGACGGCGCTCGACAACAACATCCGACGCCGAGCATCTGGCTTACAGCAGCGGAGGTCGGCCGCTGGGCGACCGAGGTCGGCATGCACCACGCCTTTTCCCGCGTAATGCCGAAACGCGATGTCGGCCAAGGCAGGCCGGTTCTCGTGGTGCCGGGTTTCGGCGCCAGCGACGGCATGACGAAGAGGCTCCGAAGCCATCTGCGCGACAGGGGTTTTCACGTCCACGCGGCGCGTGTCGGCCGTCCGTTCGGGCTCACGGACAAGATTCTCGACGGTCTTTCCGATCGGCTGGTGAGCCTCGCCGAGCGTCACGACCAACCGCTGACCCTCGTCGGCTGGAGCTTTGGCGGGCTGTTGTGCCGCTGGCTGGCTCACGAGCACACCGACGAGGTCCGCCATGTGGTGATGATGGGTTCGCCGTGGCGTGCTGAAGGCGAACGCACCCGCGTCACAGGTCTTTTCAAGAGTGCGGTGCAGGTCTTCGGAGTGACGGACCGGGCTGAAGAGGTGCTCGAGACGCTGCGCAAACCGCTGCCGGTGCCCACGACAGCCATCTTCTCGCGCACCGACGGGATTCTGCACTGGCGCAGTTGCGCCGTCGACGGAGAACACGCCGAAAACGTCGCAGTGCCCAGCAGCCATGTCGGGCTGGTGTCAAATCCGTTGGCATTGGCGGCATTAACGGATCGCATCGCGCACATCGATTCCGGCCCTGGCGCTTTCGGGTGGCGTGGATGCATCCAGCGGATGTTCACACCGCCGAGCGCCCCGACCGCATCACCTGAGGCGGTTCGAGTCGCCGCAGCGGTCGGCTGATCAGCCCAGCAGGGGCAGACGGCGCTCGCGGCCCAGCCGGTCGAGCGCCCTCTGCATCACTGCGCGGACGTGCGCGTCGACCTCGTGGATCTCGGGGTTCTCCCCGAACTGAGCCTTGACGTCGATCGGCTCGAGCACCTGGTAGACCAGCTTTGCGGGCAGCGGCATGTTGGCCGGCATGACCGTTGTCAGGCCGAACGGAAATCCGACGGTGAGGGGAAAGATCTTCATCCGAATTCGCGGCAGGCCCAGTCGCTTTGCCAGCCACGCTCCACGGGTGAGGAAGAGTTGGGTTTCCTGCCCCCCGATCGACACCACCGGCACGATCGGCACGTCGGCCTCG
Source organism: uncultured Actinomycetota bacterium (assembly GCA_963775205.1). Lineage (GTDB taxonomy): Bacteria > Actinomycetota > Actinomycetes > Mycobacteriales > Mycobacteriaceae > Mycobacterium. The sequence goes on from CAVZHV010000009.1 coordinate 352,621, forward strand.
ATAGCGGTTTCGACGTAACCGGTACGGCCCTGGAAGTCTATGACGTTCCCGGTCACCGTCGGCCGGAACGCGTCGTAGTCCCCACCGGGGAAGTCGAGCACCACGGCCCCAGAACGTAGCGCCTCGGTGGCGTTCTCCCGGCTCGCGTGGATTGCGCCGAGGCGGCCCAAATATGCGCGGAAAGGCGTGATGAAAACGCCGTAGTGGGCCAGCGCGTAGAGGGGCCGGCCGTACCCGAATTTCTGGTAGAAGGCGGGCAGCAAGATGAGCGGGTCCGGCGTCAGCACGCCACCGGAATGGTTCGACACCAGCATGACCCCGCCGGCTGGCGGGAAGGTCTCCAAACCGCGGACCTCGGCGCGGAAGTACCGCTGGAACACCGGCATGACCGTTCTCATCGCCCACTTGGTGAAGGCGGGATCCCACTTGGCGATCTCGTGACCGTCGACTTCGTTGTCGCTCATGTCGTTCCCCTGCCTCGCCACGCCGCCTCGTCGCGACGTTGGTCGCTATATGAGTGTCCCAAAACCCCAAGCGCGGAATCCAAGTTTGGGCCATCGACTGACGAACGCGCTCTCAGTCCTCTATGGTCCGTTTTAAGCGCGCTGGGCATCGGCGAAAGGACCTCGCAGTGAGGACGCTAGAAGGCGTTCTGGCCAAGCATCCGTTCTTCAGCGGGCTTGACGCGCGTTATCTCGAGTTGGTTGTCGGCTGTGCGGCGAATGTCCGCTTCAACGCCGGTGAGTTGATCTACCGTCAGGGCCGGCCGGCAAACGACTTCTACCTCATCCGCGCGGGCAAGGTCGCGCTGGAAATCCCCGTCCCCGGACGCGGGAACCTGACGATCCAGACCATCGGAGAGGGCGAGATCCTCGGCTGGTCTTGGTTGATACCGCCCTACAACTGGCGATTCGACGCCCGCGCCGCCGAGACCACCCGAGCGATCGGCTTCGACGGCAAGTGCCTGCGTCAGAAGTGCGAAACCGACCACGAGATGGGGTACGAGTTGCTGAAGCGGGTCATCGGCGTCCTCGGTGAACGGCTCGACGCGACGAGGTTTCAGCTCCTCGACATCTACGCCGACGCGATCGAATAGTCGGCGATCACCAGGCCGATGCTGCTGGCTCAACGTCGGTGCCGCACCTGCGGATCGCCTCGGCGACAAGCCAATCAACTGCAACCCTCTTCACGGCTCGCCGCTCACCCCCTGCTTCCCACGCCATTCATGAGCTAAACCAGCAAATCCTCTGAACCGGGGTCCCGCAGGGCATAGGGTGAAAACGTCAGAAGTCGGTTCCGCTCGGGAGCGCTGCGATGAGAACTCTTCGCCGCCGGATGGCCACCATCGTCGTGGTGGCGCTGTCGACGCTCGCGACGCTGAGCTCGCCGGCGGTCGCTTGGGCCGATTGCGGCGGCCGCACGTGGGATCCGGTGGCCAGGTTGTGTGTGCCCCCGCCGCCGGTGCCCGAGTGGTACCAGCCCGCCCCGACCTGGGCGCAGCCGTGGGCACCACCGTGGGCGCCGCTGCCGCCGCCGGCTCCGGATTCGCCGATACCACTGAAGCCGGTCTGGGATCCGCGCTACAACGCGTGGGCGTTCGTTCCGCAGTAGACGTCTTACTGTGCGAACGAGATGGATGTGTCCGTGCAGCCGATGACTGCTCGGCCCGGCGGGAACGAACGCGGATCAGCCCCGCTGATCACTGCTTGCCGGTAATAGGCATGCGTCTTGTCTGCTGAGCACTCGAAATCGGCGTTGAGCACGCGGAACGTGTTCGGATCGGCGCCGGCGATCGTCTTACCCATCCAGTAGACGTTCCGCGCATCGCTCGCGTAGGGACCGTCGAGTACACGAAACGTCGGCAGGTCGGCCGTCAGCTGCTCGGTGAAATAGAAGATGCGCTCGTCGTCTCGCGCGTAGGCGCCTTGCAGCACGCGGAAGGAAGCCGGGTCAGCCCCGGCGATCGGCTTGCCGTTGACGTAGACGGCGCGGCTGTCCTTCGTGAAGAGATAGTGGTCGGTGTTCGACACGATGACGAAGTGCGAGGGATCCTCCGACAGAACGCTGCCGTCCATCCAGTAAACGGCGACGCTGTCTTTCGCCAGGCCGCCGTCGAGCAATTCGAAATGGGCCGGGTCGTCGCTGATCGGCCGGTCGCCCTGGTAGACGTGGCGTGAGTCTTTCGCGAAGCCGGGACGGCTGAGCAGTTCGAAGCTCGACGGGTCCGCGCCGGCGAGCGGTCTGCCGTTCATGTACACGCGGGACCGATCGCGGGCATAGGTCGCGTCGAGGGCTTCGAAGGAGGCGGTATCTGCACCGTCGATCTCGAACGCCTTGCCGGGGAACGCTTTCAGCGTAATACACCGTGTCTCCACTGACGTGGTAGCCAGCGGCGTCGAACAGAGAGTTGGGTGGCCCGTTGCGGCTGCAGGCGGACATGATTGCGACGACCGCGAGGCAGACCGCCGCGATCGCTCTGCCGATGTGCTTGGGCCGCATGGGCGTTCAGGCGAATTCGGGTCGGCGCTTCTCGAGGAATGCATCGATTCCCTCGTTGCCGTCGGGTGAATCGGCGCACTCGGCGATGAGCCGGCCTTCCCACTCCATCTGCTCCTCGAGGCCGTTGTGGAACGACGCCAGAAGCAGTTTCTTGACCGCCGACCCCGAACCCCTTGCACCACCTGCAATTTGATCTGCCAGCGCATCGGTTCGTAACGGCAGCTCGGCAGCGCTGACCACCTCCGTCACCAGCCCCCACTCCAACGCCTCGGCCGCGGAGAGCTTGCGGTTGGTCAACATCAGTTCTTGAGTCCTGCGCATCCCGATCAGTCGGGGCAGATAAAAGGAGGAGCTCCCGTCCGGGCTCAAGCCCGCTGCGGTGTAGGCCATCGTGAATGACGCGGTGTCGGCGGCAAGGACCAGATCACCGGTGACCGCCAAACTGAAGCCCGCTCCTGCGGCGACGCCGTTGACGGCGGTGATCACAACCGCGTCCATGCGCGCGAACGTGGAGATGGCCCGGTGCAGATCGTCGGCGATAGTCTTGACGTAGTGACCCCGCGTGGTCGAGGACGACGCCATTCCGCGCAGGTCGCCGCCCGCGCTGAAGAACCGCCCCGCGCCGGTGAGTACGACGACCTTGGTGGCGCCGTCATCGCAGCGCCGTGCGGCGTGGGCCAACTCTCGAGTCATGGTGTCGTTCATCGAATTGGCGGCATCGGGCCGGTTCAGCGTGATGCGCGCGATGGGTCCGGATTGCTGCAGGCTGATGGCCTCGTAATCGGTCATTGGTGGACCGTAGCCATCACGCCGAACGTGCGTCCAGTGCGACGCTGTGCCGATTTTTCGCAGTCAGTTCACGCTGGGCGGTCAGGACGGCAGGATACGTATATGCCCTCGGAGCCGGGAAGCTCGCGCGTCGGCACGATGTTCGGGCGCTATGAGATTCGGTCGCTCATCGGCGCCGGTGGCATGGGTGAGGTCTACCAGGCCTACGACACCAGCAAGGACAGGACCGTCGCACTCAAGCTGCTCCGGCCCGAACTCGCCGCATATAGCGGATTTCAGGAACGATTTCGGCGCGAGTCGCGGGTCGCTGCCCGCCTGCAAGAACCGCATGTCATCCCAGTACACGACTGGGGCGAGATCAACGGTGTGCTCTACATCGACATGCGCTTGGTGCAAGGGTTCGATCTGCACGCTGTCCTTCGACGTGATGGGCCGCTCAGCCCCGGTCGGGCGACATCAATCATCGCTCAGGTGGCCGAAGCGCTGGACGCCGCCCATGCCGCCGGCCTCGTGCACCGTGACGTCAAACCCGAGAATGTGCTCCTTACGCCAACCGACTTCGCCTACCTGGTCGACTTCGGAATCGCCCACCTCGGTGGCGAATCCGGCATCACCAGTGCCGGCTCGGCAATCGGCTCGTTCGCGTACATGGCACCGGAACGCTTCACTGGCGGACCAATCGAGCCTCGAACCGACGTGTACTCGCTGGCGTGTGTGCTCTTCGAAACCCTTACCGGTCAAGCGCCATTCCCGCCGGGCGAAATAGCGCAGATGATGGCTGCTCACTTGATGCGGCAGGCCCCTCGGCCGAGCATGATCCGACCCGAGTTGAACCCTATATTCGACGCCGTCATCGCCCGCGGCATGGAGAAGCGTCCGGAACTGCGGTTTGCCTCGGCGGGAGAGCTCGCCCGCGCAGCCGCCGCTGCTGCGTCGCCGCGGCCGACGCCCACGTACCCGATCGTCCCGCCGTGGCCTCCGCAGCCGGTCATCGCTTCCGAAGCGGCGCGACCCGCCTTCGGGCCGGTTCAGATAGCGCTTGTGGTCGCCGCCGTCGCGGTGTTGGCGGCGGCTCTCGTTGGAGTGCTGTGGCTCGTCATCAATCAAGATTCGGCCACAAACGTCGGGCAGCCCGCGGACACGACAACTGAAGAGACGACACAGGAATTCGCTACTACGCCAACGCCGACAACGTCGCGCATGCGAATCGACACCATTCCGGGGACCGACGAGGGCGGCTTCATCGGCTATCCGGGAGCACGCTGCGACCAGAACGACGAAGCCGCCGCCCTGGCGCGCACCACGCAGTCGGTGCTCGTCGTATGCCGTGCCGGGGCCGGCAGTTACTACTATCGCGGCGTGCGGCTCAGCGACAACGCTGGCATCGAACTCTCCAACGCGGTGCGCTCATCCGGAGGGTTCGACGTCTCCAACCCGACCGACGGAACGCGATACGAGATACGGCGAACCAGCCTGACGATCGTTCAGCCGGACGGTCAGGTGTTCACCGAGCCGATGCTCGACTACGCGTCGAGCTGACGGAAAGGGCTACCGCATGACATCGATCAGTTCCGACGCGATCCGCGCGGAAACGGTGATGATCACCGGCCATAACGGTGACGTCATCGAGGCATACCAGGCGATTCCGCTCGCACCCGGGCGCCGCGGCGGCGTGGTGTGGATACACCACATGCCCGGATACGACAGGGAGACAAAGGAGTTCGTGCGCCGGCTGGCGGTCGCCGGTTACCAGACGATCTGCCCGAATTTGTACTGGCGCGAGGCGCCCAGAGCCGATCCGGATGATGCCGCGGCCACCGCCCGTGCCGCCGGAGGTGTGCCGGACGAGCGGCTGGTCGGCGACGTGGCCGGAGCAATCGAATACCTCCGAGGGCTCCAGGGCGCCAACGGAAAGATCGGCGTGATCGGGCACTGCTCCGGCGGCCGGCACACGGTGCTGGTCGCGTGTTCGATGAAACTTGATGCGGCGGTTGACTGTTACGGCGCGTTCGTCGTCGAAGACCCGCCCGAGGGCATGCCCAAGACCATGCAACCAATCCTTGGACTTGTGCCGAACCTGAGTTGCCCGCTGTTGGGTCTTTTCGGCAACGACGACATCTACCCCACGCCCCAGTCGGTGGCGACGCTCGACGCAGAGCTGAACCGCTTCGGCAAGGACCACGAATTCCACTCCTACGACGGAGCGGGCCATTCCTTCTTCTCCGTCGATCGCCCGGCATACCGCGTCGAGGCGGCGCTGGACGGTTGGCGGCGAATCGAAGACTTCTTCGCAGCGCATTTGGGGAGTTGATCGCATGTGTACCTATCTGACAGAGAAGATCACCGTCGACGGCAGCGGCAAGGGCGCCACCGGCTGGTTTTCGGCCACCGAGGCGACGGTTTACGTCGACCACCCGGTGCATGCCCCCTACGGGCACACCGTGAACATCGACGTGCTCAGCCCCACACTGGGCCCCTCGGCTCGCGTCGCGCTGGAGCTCACCGAGGAGACCGCGCTGGCGCTGGCCGACGCGATCCGTCGCGCCGTCGCCAGCGCTCCCGCCGGTATCGCGTCGAAGAATCAGTAGCGGTCGGGCCCAGGAAGGTCCGTCCACTCCGTCGAAACTGACGACGACCACCGAGGTGCTCGTCGTTCGACGAAGGCCGCCACGCCTTCCCGGGCGTCGGGGCCACCCATCACACGCTGGTGCAACTGCGTCTCCAGCGCCGCCACTTGCCCGGGCGTGTAACCGTTGACCACGGTGTCCCACAGCAGCCGCTTGCACAGCGCTGCCGACATCGGCGCCACGTTCTCTGCGATATCGGCGGCGATGGCCATCGCGTCGGGCAGCACCGACTCGGCTGGCACAGCCCTGGACGCCAAGCCCAAACCGGGCGCCTCCCTGCCGAAGAACGTCCGGCCCGTCAGCAGCAGGTCGGCCGCCACACCCAATCCGGCCAGATGCGGAATGGTCCAGTGCGACATGCAGTCTGGGAGGACACCACGCCGCACTTGGACTACACCGCAGCGCGCGTCCTCGGCGAAGACGCGGATGTCGGCCTGCAGCGCGATCGTCAGGCCGATGCCGATCGCATGACCGTTCACCGCTGCGATGACGGGCTTGCGGAGCTCGAAGGCAGCCGGCCGGATCGGTGACGCCGTGAAGTCTCCCTTTGGCGACGCGAAAGGGTCGTCACCGCTGAAGTCGGCACCCGCGCAAAACGCAGAACCTGCACCGGTCAACACGATCGCCCGCACGGCGTCGTCGGCGTCGCAGGCCTGATACGCCTCGCCGAGGAGGCGACCCATCTCGGCGGTGTACGCGTTGCGCTTCTCGGGTCGGTTCAGTGTCAGAACAGCTACACCGTGCGAAACCTCAACGGCGAGAACCGACTTCATGCTTCTGCGGCGGCGCCTAGTTGACGACGCCCCGCAGCCCTTCCTCGCCGAACACCGGCTCGAGCATGGCCGTGAAGTCTGGGCCGCGCCGCAGCGACTGCCCGCCGTCGACGTTGATAACTTGCCCGGTGATCCAACTCGCCGCATCGCTGAGCAGGAACAGCGAAAGGTTGGCGACGTCCTCCACCTCCCCGACGCGCGGCAGCGGAGTATTGATGCGGTAGTCCTCTTTGACGCCGGGGGTCTGCATGATCGGCTCCACCAGATCGGTGCGAACCAGACCGGGGCGGATTGCGTTGAAGCGCACCCACGACCGGCCGAGTTCGTCGGCTGCGACCTTCATCAGGTGGTCGATGGCCGACTTGGTGGGCCCGTAGGCGCCGAACCAGCGGTGGGTGTTGCTGGCGGCGATCGACGAGATCGCGACGAACGACCCGCCGCCGCCGCGCACCATCTCACGGGCCGAGTGCTTCAACACGTACATCGTCCCGTTGACGTTGAGATCGACGGTTCGCCGCCACGCGCCCGAGTCGATCTGGGTGATCGGGCCGATCGTCTCCGAGCCGCCGGCGCAGTGCACCGCGCCGTGCAGCCGTCCGGTCCACGCGGTCGCGGCCTCGACGGCGTTGGCCACTTCGTCCTCATCGGTGACATCGGTCGGCTCGTAACGCACCGCACCACTACCAGCGCCGGCGTGCGCCTCGATCTCTGCCAACGCTGCGGCGAGCCGGTCCGCATTCCGCCCGATGATCATCACTTGCGCGCCGGCGGCAACCAGCGCGGCGGCGACGCCTTTGCCGATACCGCTGCCACCGCCTGTTACGAGATACGTCCGGTCAGTCAGAGACAGCTGCACCTCAAACCCCTTCGTCTGCGTCAGGCGGAGCGTACTTGACCGGCGACGTTGCGCCGTATGCGCCTCATTCCGGCGTTGCCGGCAACCTGGACGAATACCTGCAGACTTCGTCCGCGTTTTCATAGACTTTTCGGCACAGGCAGCACAAAGACAGGAAGTATGAAGATGGCGCAATTCGAATTGCCAGTTCGTCGGCTCGTCCTGGCAGGGAGCTTCGCCGCCGCGATCGCCATCTCACCGTCGGCGGCCGTGTTCTTCGGCCCCAGCTCAGCGGTCGCCGGCCCCAATGTCACGTGCCCGGCCGGTGAGAACGAGGATCCGTACACCTTCTCGTGCGTGCCCGAACTCGTGCCCACCGGTACCAGCTCGACCGGCTCGACCAGCTCCACCGGCCCGCAGAGCGAGCAAAACCTGACCGCGTGCAGCGGAACCCACGAGAGCGAGTGTCTCGAGCAGCAGCTGTATCCGGGCGCTGCTGTTCCGAACGTCAACACGTCCGTCCAACAAAGCCCCTGACCCGGCCCGTACCCGCCAACGGCCGTCGTCACCTACAGTTGTCGCATGCCCGCCAAATCTGATCCCGCTGAAATCGACGACGTCGAACCACTCGCCGACAACACCGCCCGTCAGGCGCGCCGAGTGGTCGCGGCCTACGCGACCGATGCCGACGAATGCCGGATCTTCCTCTCGATGCTCGGCATTGGACCGGCCAAGAACGAGTCGTAGATGAGTCCGTCCGCGGGCAAAGCCGACTCGACCCCACGCGACTCGACCCCACGCGGAAAAGGCTCTGAGTTCGTCGTCGTCGCCAACCGGCTGCCTGTCGACCTGGAACGGCTGCCTGACGGCACGACCACCTGGAAACGCAGCCCGGGCGGTCTGGTCACCGCGTTGGAGCCGCTGCTGCGCCGAAACCGCGGTGCGTGGATCGGCTGGCCGGGAGTGCCCGACGCCGGCGACGAACCGATCGTCGAAGACGGACTGCACCTGTTTCCGGTGAGCCTGAGCGAAGAGGACGTCGCGGAGTATTACGAGGGGTTCTCGAACGCGACGCTGTGGCCTCTCTACCACGACGTCATCGTGAAACCGATCTACCACCGCCAGTGGTGGGACCGCTACGTCGACGTGAACCGCCGCTTCGCCGAGGCCGCGTCGCGCGCTTCGGCGAAGAACGCCACCGTGTGGGTTCAGGATTACCAGCTGCAGTTGGTGCCGAAGATGCTCCGGGAACTGCGTCCGGATCTGACCATCGGGTTCTTCTTGCACATCCCGTTTCCGCCGGTCGAGCTGTTCATGCAATTGCCTTGGCGCACGGCGATAGTCGAGGGACTGCTGGGCGCCGACCTCGTCGGGTTCCACCTCCCCGGCGGCGCGCAGAACTTCCTGATCCTGGCACGGCGGCTCGTCAACGCCAACACGTCTCGCGGAACCATTGGTGTGCGTTCGCGTTTCGGGGAGGTCGAGTACGGGTCGCGGGTCGTCCGCGTGGGCGCCTTCCCGATTTCGATCGACTCCGCCGACCTCGACCACAAGGGCAGGAACCGCGGCATTCGCCGTCGCGCACGCGAGATCCGCACGGAACTCGGCAATCCGCGCAAGATTCTGCTCGGTGTCGACCGCCTGGATTACACGAAGGGCATCGACGTACGGCTGAAAGCGTTCTCGGAACTGCTGGCCGAGGGCCGGGCGAAGCGGGACGACACCGTACTCGTGCAGTTGGCCACCCCGAGCCGCGAACGCGTCGACAGCTACAAGGTGCTGCGCGAAGACATCGAGCGGCAGGTTGGGCACATCAACGGCGAGTACGGAGAGGTCGGCCATCCGGTGGTGCACTACCTGCACCGGCCGGTCCCGCGCGACGAACTGATCGCGTTCTTCGTCGCCAGCGACGTCATGCTGGTCACGCCGATGCGAGACGGCATGAACCTTGTCGCCAAGGAGTACGTGGCGTGCCGCAGCGACCTGGGGGGCGCGTTGGTGCTGAGCGAATTCGCCGGGGCGGCAAACGAATTGCAGCAGGCATATCTGGTCAACCCGCACGATCTCGAGGGCGTCAAAGACGCCATCGAGGCAGCCCTCGACCAGTCCCCCGAGGAGGGCCGCCGGCGGATGCGGGCGCTGCGCCGTCAGGTGCTGGTCCACGACGTGGACCGCTGGGCGCGCTCTTTCCTGGACGCGCTGTCGGGGCAGTCGGTGTCTTAGATCGGTTTGATGTCGTTGATCAGCCAGTGGCCGTCGACGCGCTCGTAGTTCACGCGGACCCGGCTCCCGGAGTACAGCGGCTCCCGATCCTTCGCCAGGTAGGTCTGGTTGATGTAGACCATGACCGAGCCCGGAGTTTCGGTGGGCTTCCATCACGCCGACGCCGACGACGTTCACCTGACTGACGAGGTGCTGCTCGCGCGCCTGCGGAATGATCTCCTTGGTGGTTCGGTCCTCGTACTGGCGCCGGAAGTCCGGCGTCATCATCGGATAGGCCGCGGTGAGGCTCGTCTCGACGGTTTGGTAGTCGTAGCCAAGGATTTTGGGCACCTGATCTCTGGCGAGCGGAGCCAGCTCGGCACGGGTGATCTGCTCGCTGCGCAGTTCGACGCGGTCCCAGTACAACCAGCCGCCCACGCCGGCGAGCGCCACGAAGGCGCCGGCGAGCAAGCCGGCGACGCCGGTGATGAGCAGCCGCATCAGTTGCCCCCGTCGGGCCACTTCAGGTCGTAACCCGTCATCCGGCCGTCGTCCTCCTGGCGCACCGTGATTCGCATTCGCGACGGTGTCGACGGCTGGTTGTTGCCGTTCGCATCGGTGGTCGTCACACGCACGGACACCAGCACCGTCGCGGTGCCGGCGTCGGTGTCTTTGCTTTCGAGCGCGGCGCCGGTCACCACCGCCTCTGAGCTGCCGCCCATCGAGCGGAAGAACTGCTCGAGGACCTCGGTGTGGTTGTCGCGGGCGAGCATGTCGTGCAGCGGTCCGCTGGTGGTGTTCACGACTTGCTGGACGCTGGCCTCGACCGTGTTCTGATTGAAGGTGTACATGTTCACCGCGAGTTGCGATGCGGCGTCGACGAATTGCTGGTCCTGCTGCTGGGCCGCCTCGGCATCGCGGTTGCCGAAATACATCGACGTCACAGCGGTCGCCAGGCCGGCGACGGCCAGGACACCGACAATCAATGCCACGATTGCCACGAGTTTGCGGTGTGCGGGGCGGCGAGGCGGGGGGCCGGCTTTGCGAATCGGCTTGCGGCCCTGCCGCTTTTCCTCGGTCGGCTTCTCGACCCGGACAGTGGTGGTTTCCACGGTGCCGCCGTTGGCCGGACCGGCCGCGCGCACCGCACGACGGCGAGCCGCCTGCTCTGTGCTGGATTCGGTGGTGGTCATCAGGTCTGCCTCGGATCCTTCATGAGGTCGTACCAGTTCTCCTGCGGCTTCAGGTTCGTCGCACCGGCGCCGAACACAGCAGCGTTGCCGTTGGCGTCGATGAAGGTACCGCTCTGCTGGTCATACGTGCTGTACGAGGCCCCGCTGGCCCCGGGTGGTGTCACCGCGGACGGCGGGAGCGCCGCCGGATCGAGCGCCGGAGCAGGTGCCGGCGCGGGACCGGGCTGCGGCACCACCGGCGGGTAGGGGCCGGGCGACAGCGGCGGCGGCTGCGGATTCGCCGGCTGCGGCCAGGCATCCGGGTACGGCGCGGGCGGCACCCACGCAGTCAGCGGCGGTGGCGGCGCTCCGTCGACCGGCGGATTCTCGACCGGCCACGGCTGGTGCGGGGCCGGGCCGGGGCCGGGCTGCACTCCCGGTGGCACCGCGCCGGGGGGCACGGGGTAGCCGGGGTCGGGATCGGCTTCCGGCGGGATGTACGGGATACTTGTTGGGCGGCAGGATGTTTCGTGGGTCCTCCACCGGCGTGCCCGTCGGGACCGGCGGCCCCCGCCACGGGTTGTTGCCCAGCGGCACATAGCCGCGCGGGTCACGGCAGAGCTGGATCGTCGGCGCGCGTTTGCCGGGGAATTCCTGGCACGGGTAGTTGCGGGCTCCGCGCACCGCACTCGGATCGTTCTGCGGCACTTTGCAGTACATGTCCTTCGGCAGGTCGCGCACGGTCTGGTCCGCGGGCGGCCGGATGAACTGCGGCGGCAGGAAGCCGACGGAGCACGGCGGCGGGTCGCCGAGGTCGAGCTTGAAGTCGAGCTTGCCGCCCTCGTCGTACGGGCACCCCGCCGGCGACCGTGATCAGCGCCGACATCAGCGCCGGGAAGATGACCAGCGCCTGCTCGATCGACTTGTTGTAGATGACGCCGACGCGTCCGAGGTTGGCCAGGCTGGCGGCCAGCACCGGGAACGACGGCCGGATCCCGCTGAAGGTGTTGCTGGCTTCGCCGGCAGCGCCGGGCGCGGTCACCAAGAGCGCACGCACTTGTGGATCCGCCTGGCGCAGTTCGGTGGTGAAGCGGGCGAGCCCGTCGGACAGAGACCTGATGTCGTCGCCGCTGCGAATCTGCGCTTCCAGGAACGGGCCCACCTGGTCGATCAGCTGCTCGGTTTCCGGCCAGTTGGCGTTCGCCTCGTCGACGAGCAGTCGCGCCGACTGGATCAGCCTCGCCAGCTCCGGCCCGGATCCGTTGAACGCCTTGAACGTTTCGCGCAGCAGGTCCTGCAACCGGGTGTTGCTGATGCTGCTGACCAACGTCTCGGCCTGCTGCAGCAACCCCTCGATGTCCTGGCCGACGGCGGTGCGGCTCTCGTCGATGCGCGAACCGTCATGCAGCGCGGCATTCGACGGCTTGTCCGGCGGGACCAGGTCGATGTACTGCTCGCCGACCGCGGAGACGCTCTTGACCGTGGCGGTGACGTTTTCGGGGATCTGGTACTTGGTGTTCAGCCGCATGTGCGCTTCGACGCTGTCGTTGGTCAGCGTCACGGCCTCCACGCGCCCGACCGTCACGCCGCGGTAGGTGACGTTCGCGTTCTTGTAAAGCCCTCCGCCGGAGGCGAAGTCGGCGGTGATGTTGTAGGCGCCGATACCCAGCCGTGCCGGCACGTGCAGGTAGAACACGGCGATAGCGCCGACGCAGAGGACTGTGACGATCGCGAAGATCGTCAGCTGGATGCGCGCCAACCGATCCAGTATCAACTCGGCGGCACCTCCTGGCCCGATGCAGTGCCCGGTGGGATCTTGAACGGGTCGGCTGCCTGGCCGTTCAAGTTCGCGAACGAGCCGATCAGCCAGTCGGGTGGATTGACCACGTCCTGCAGATGTTGCATGTTCGGGTCGAAGTACGACGTCGTGAAGACGGTCTCGCCGAGGCGGCGGATCGTGAGGTCGAACGTCACGAACACGTTGAGGTAGTCGCCACGGACGGCGCGGCGCAAATACCGTGTGGTGAACGGGAAGGTGGGCAACAGGTCCAGGTCGGAGATGAAGTCGGCCCGGTTGTCGTTGATCGGCTTGATCACCGCGTAGAGATCTTTGACGTCCGCGGCGATGTCGTCTTTGGTTTCGGAGAGGATGTGCGACGCCACGGTCGCGAAGCTCTGCAGCGCAGCGAACGTGTCGATGATGTTCTTGCGGTTGTCGTTGAGCACCTTCAGCGCGGCCGGCAGCGTGTCCAGAGCGCGGCTCAGGCTGTCCTTGTGGGTGGCCAGCGTTCCGGCCAGTCGGTTCAAGCCCTCGGCGGTCGCGATGATGTCGTTGGTCTGTGCGTTCAGCGCCGCAGTGAATTCGGCGAGCCTGGGAATCAGGTCGACGAAGTTGCCTTCCCGGCCGGCGACGGCGGCGTAGGCCTCGTCGGTGATGTCACCCAGCGCACCGAGGTTGCCTTTGTTCACCACGACGCCGAGTGCTGAGAGCACCTCTTCCGTGGTCGGGAAGCGGCTGCCGTTGGCCAGTGAGATCTTGGAGCCGTCGCGAAGCTCGCCGGCCGCCGGCTGGCCGACCGGCGCAGCCAACTCGATGTGCTGCGAGCCCAGCAGCGACGTCTGCGCCACCCGCGCCACCGAATTGGCGGGCAGCTTCACGTTCTTGTCGAGCGAAAGCTTCAGTGCCGCATAGAAACTGCCGTCGGATCGCTGTACTGCCTCCACCCCCGAGACGCTGCCGACCGTCACGTCGTCGACCATCACCGGCGAGTTCTGCGGCATCGTGGCCACATCGGGTACTTCTACGGTGATGCTGAAAGAGCCCGGCCCATGACCGGAGGTGCCCGGCATGTTCAGCGAGTTCAGCCCGCCGAACTGGCAGCCGGCCAGCACGGACATGCCGGACGCCGAGGGCCGCCGCGCGGACACCACCGCGGCGTAGCTTGGCGTACAACAAGTTTCGGGTCATCCGCCGGCCCCCGGCTGTGGCGGTGAGACCGGCTGCATCGGCGGGACGCCTTCAGCAGGGAACTGCGCGCCGGTGTCCGGTACAGCCGGTGCCGCCGGCGCTGGTCCCGGCGCGGGCCCGGCCGGCTGCAGGAACTGCGGCTGCGCCGGCGGTGGCGGACCGGGCGCAACGTTCGGCGGCAACATCAGCGCGTCGACCCCGGTCGCGCCTTCCCGCGGCGGTGTGCGGCCATCCGCCGGAACCCATTGCAGGTAAGGCAGATACGTCTGCGCCTTCGCCTCGGTGGCCGGGGTGTCGTACAGGACCTGGCCTTTGTAGGCGGTGATCGTGTTGATCGGGTGCAACAAGATAGGGGGGTAATTCATCGCCAGCCGCCGCAGCACGGGGCCCATCCGCTCCCGGCAGATCTCGGTGCGCTTGATGTTGTCGACGTACAAGCTGCCCTCGAAGACACCGCCGCAGATGAACTGCACGGGGTTGGCGAAGTTCGGCAGCGACAACAGGCCGGTCGCAGTGCCCTGCGCGGGGTCATAGATGTTGTAGAAGTTCGCCAGCCCGTTCGGCGTGACGTGCAAGAGCTGTTCGAGGTCGTCGCTCTGGTCGGAGACCAGCTTGGTGAGCTGAGAAAGCTTGTCTACCTGGCTGATCAGTGTCGAGTTGTTGTCCTGAAGGAATCCGCGGACGTCCGACAGCGCCTGGTTGAGCGTGCCGAGCGTGTTGTCGAGGTTGCTCGAACTGTCGGCGAGCACCTGCGACACCGAGGAAAGGTGGCCGCTGAACTGAACGATCTGCTCGTTGCTCTTGGACAGTGCGTTGATGAGGATCTGCAGGTTCTTGACGGTGCCGAAGAGGTCGGTGCGGGAGTCGCCCAACCGGCCCGCCGTCTGGGACAGCTCCCGCAGCGCTTGACGGAAGGAGTCGCCGTTGCCGTCGAAGGAGGCGGCGGCCTGATTGACGAAGTCGCCGAGGGGCCCCTGCACCGAACCACCCTGCGGCCCAAGCGATTCGCTGAGCTTGGTCAGCTCCGACTTGACTTCGTCCCACTCCACCGGCACGGCCGTGCGATCCAGTCCGATGGCTGCGCCGTTGGCCATCACCGGACCGCTGGTGTAGGCGGGGGCCAGTTGGATGAAGCGCGCCGAAACGATGTTCGGCGCCATGATGACCGCTCGCGCCTCGGCGGGGAGTTTGACGCCGTCTTTGACCTCCATCGTGATCTTGACGGCCTCGGCCTGAGGCTCGATGGATTTGATGGTGCCGACCGGGACGCCGACGATGCGGACGTCGTCGCCGGGATACAACCCGACTGCTGAGGTGAAGTAGCCGATCACCTTGTGCCCGGTGCGGCCGGGCCAGATCAGGTAGACACCGACGACGAGAACGACGACGAGGGCGGCGATCACGCCAGCGCAACCACCGGCTACGGGAGCCTGCGTTGCGCGCTCATGGCGACTTCGGCCTGATGATCAAGCGCTCGGAGATGAAGCCGCGCAGGTAGTCCGCCAGGCTGTCGGGCAGCTTGCCGGGCTGGAAGTACAAGTCCAGCAACACCTCTCCGAGCGGGCCGGGTGGCAGACCGTACAGGTTGATGTGGAAGCCGGGTCCCGACGCGACCACCTCACCCAGCGCGGTGGCATAAGGCGGGAGGCGCTTCAGCGCTTCGCTGATGTGCTCACGGCGCTGGAGCAGGTTGTCCAGGACCGCGTTGAGCTTCCGCAGCGCCGGACCGAACTCCCTGCGGTTGTCTGCCACGAAGCCCGAAATCTGTTGCGAGACTGGCTCGATGCTGGAAATGAGCGTGCTGATCGCCGCCCGGCGCTCGTCCAGCGCCGCGAACAGCTGGTTGCCGTCGACGATGAGCTGATTCACCTGACCGGCTCGGTCGGCGAGGATCTTCGTCACCGATCTCGCGCGCTCGAGCAGCTGCGCCAGCGCCTCGTCGTTGGCGTTGATGCTGCGCGACAGCGCCGCCACGCCGTCGAGCGCCTGGCGCAGTTGCGGTGTCGCGTCGTGCAGCGAATCCGTCAGCACGCCAAGGGCTTGCGTGAACTTCTGCTTGTCGAGCTCACTGGAGGTCTGGCCGAGATCCTGCAGAGCGTTGTTCAGTGTGTACGGCGCCGTGGTGCGGCTCAGCGGGATCGTCGTCGAGTCGCCTCTGCCGCGCGGCGTCACCGCCAGCGACTTCTCGCCCAGGATCGTGTCGGTCTTGATCGACACCAGCGACTGGTCGCCCACTCGGATCTTGCGGTCCACGGTGAAGGTCACCTTGGCGACGTCGCCGGCCAGCGCGACGCCTTGCACGTCGCCGACCTTGAGTCCCGACACAGTGACCTCGTTGCCGGGCGAGATTCCGCCGGCGTCGGCGAAGTACGCCTGATAGGTCTTGCCCTGAGGCCAGAAGGGCAGCTTGTTGTAGCCGAATGACACCAGCACCACGCTGACCACCAGCACGATGCCGATGATTCCGGTGCGAAGCGGGTTGCGGCCCTCACCCATTCTCGGAGCACCTCCCCTTCGACGGGTCAGGCGGTCCGCCGAATGGCAGCAGGATGTCGCTGTCTGACATCGTGCCCGTGGGGGGTCCGATCGACGGGCCGTTGATCTTGATGCGCACCGAGCAGTAGAAGATGTTGAAGTATGCGCCGTAGGCGCCAAGAGCATTGAGCCGTAAGTAGTTTTCGCCCAGTGGCTCGATGACCGCGTTGATCTCGCCCTTGCGGTTGTCCATCTCGGTGGCCAAGGGCCGCAGGTTCTCGATGACGCCTTGGATCGGGCGCCGCGAGCTCTGCAGCACGTCGGTCAGATCCGACGCTGCGGACGCAAGCGGCTGCAGCGCGCCGGCGATCGGGTCGCGGCCCTGCGCCAGCCCGGTCACCAGCTGCTGTAGCTGGTCGATGCTCTCGTTGAACTGGGCGCTCTTCTCGTCGACGGTGGTCAGCACGGTGTTCAGGTTGTGGATCACGTCGGAGATGACCTGATAGCGGTCAGCCAGCGTCTGGCTGAACGAGCCGGTGCTCGACAGCAGATCCGACAACGCGCCGCCCTGGCCCTGCAACAGCTCGATGATCGCGTTGCTGATCTGGTTGACCTTGTCCCCGTCGAGTCCCTTCAGCACGGGACGCAAACCGCCGAGCAGCGCGTCGAGGTCAAGCGCCGGCTCGGTGTGCTGAATCGTGCCGCCGGGCGGCACTTTTCGAAGCTCACCCGGTCCCGACGTGATCTCCAGAAAGCGGTCGCCGACGAGGTTCTGGTAGCGAATCACCGCCTTGGTCGAGGTGTACATCTGGTAGCGCTTGTCGACGGCGAACGTGACGTCCACCTTGTTGTCGGGCTCAGCTGGATGTCCTTGACGCTGCCCACCGGGATGCCGGCGATGCGAACGTCGTTGCCGCCCTTGAGCCGTGACGCGTTCTCGAAGATCGCGTGATAGGTGTTGATCGACGAGAAGCGGAACTGTCCGAAGATCACCACCAGCCCGGCAGCCACCAACAGCATCACGACAGCGAAGATGCTGACCTTGATGAGAATTGCGCGCTGCCCGCCATCACCAATCATCCCTTTCCGCGAAAGCGCCGTTGAACAGGAACTGCAGCGTCGAGGGAGCATCGACCTGCACCTCGGTGAACGGCTCGTAGGGGATGTACGCGTTGTCGGTGACCAGGAACGGCGAGTTGAACCAGGACCCGCCGAACTGCTTGCTCGGCATGTTGGGCAGACCGCGGCAGTTCGGCCCGCCGGTGGCATTCACGATCGGCAGGCTCTCCGGATAGGTGTAGACCGGTACGCCCAGAACGAAGTTCGACGACGTGAACAGGCCCGGCCGGGTGCCGCCGATGACCGGTGCGAACTGGTCGATCGCCTTCTTCACGCCGGAGAAGATGCAGCCGAACTCCGGCGAGTAGTCGCGACAGCACCTTCAACGGTGCGCGGAACCGCTGCAGGGCGGCGATCAAGTCCTCCTGTGCTGGCTCCAGCGTCGCAGTTCCGTTGTCGGCCAGGCCGGTTGCGGCCAGCAGCGTGGCGTTCAGGTTGTCCTGCTCGTCGACGAGCGTGTTGCTGATCGCGGGGCGTTGTCCAATACCGTCACCAGATCCGGTGCGGCGTCGCCGTAGATGTTGGCCGACCGCGGCGGCCTGCTGGAAGTCGGACTGCAGCGTCGGCATCTTCGGGTTGATCTTCGGCAGTAGCTCATTCAGCCCGGCCAGCGCGCGCCGAAGTCGTCGCCGTGCCCGCGCAATCCCTCGGCGACGGCGCTGCAGCGTCGCGTTCAGGTTGATCGGGTCGATCTTGTGCAGCACGTCGATCAGCGTCTGGAACAGCGTGTTGACCTCGAGCTGCACGGCCGAGACCTGCACCTGCGCGCCCGGCCGCAGCGGCTTACCCGACGGCTTTGTCGGCGGCACGAACTCCACCGACTTCGCACCGAAGATCGTGTTGCTGGCGATCCGAACGTCCGCGTTCGACGGGATGTATCGCAGCTGGTTGCTGTCGATGGCGAGCGTCAACTGTGCTTGGTCGCTGGAGTAGGCGATCTCCTTGACCTTGCCGATCTGGATGCCGCGGTACTTGACCTTGGCGTCTTTGTCCATCACCAGGCCCGCGCGGGGCGAGGTCACGGTCACCTTGTCGGTAGCTGTGAACGCGGCGGTATACGACGAGGTAGGTGAGCACGGCGAACACCACGATCAGGGTCGCGAGCACCGCGGCTGCGATCCTGACATGGCGGGTTCTAGACCCGAATTCGCCAAGGCTATTTCCTCTTCGCGCAAGCGCTCAGGTGCTCCCCCTCTATCCGGAAAGGTTGAAGTTACCGGACGCGCCGTAGACGGCCGAGAGAGATGAACAAAGTGATCACGACGACCACGATCAGTGAGGTGCGCACCGCCTGACCGACCGCGATGCCGACGCCGACCGGGCCGCCGGATGCGTTGTAGCCGTAGTAGGTGTGCACCAGCATCACCGCGATCGACATCACGATGGCCTGCAGGAACGACCACAGCAGATCGGTCGGGACGAGGAACGTGTTGAAGTAGTGGTCGTAGAGACCGCCCGACTGGCCGTTGATGTAGACGGTGGTGAACCGGGCCGCGAAGAACGCCGCCAGCACCGACAGCGAGTACAGCGGGATGATCGCGATCAGGCCCGGCGACGATCCTGCGTCGACACCAGGTACGACACGGAGTGAATGGCCATCGCCTCGAAGGCGTCGATCTCCTCGGCGACCCGCATGGCGCCCAACTGCGCGGTGGTGCCGGCGCCGATGGTCGCAGCCAGCGCGATGCCGGCGATGACCGGGGCGACGATGCGGACATTGAGGAAGGCCGAGAGGAAGCCGGTCAGCGCCTCGATGCCGATGTTGCCCAGTGACTCGAAGCCCTGCACCGCGATGACGCCGCCGGAGGCGAGCGTCAGAAACGCCGCCACGCCGACGGTGCCGCCGATCATCAGCCAGAGCGCCTGTGCCCAGCGTCATCTCGGCGATCAGCCGAAGGTTTCCTTGCGGTAGCGAGTGACCGCGTTGGGGATGTAGCGGACCGACTCGCCGTAGAACAGCGCCTGCTCGCCGAAGTTGTCGACCGGCTCCGTGCGCAGCGCCGGCGAAGCGCCGTCGTAGTCGCAGCCGTCTGCACGCAAGCGCTCATCGACGCTCTCGTCTTCGCGCAGCACTCATCGACGCTTCGTCTTCGCGCAAGCGCTCATCGACGCTCTCGTTCTTCGCGCTCATCTGTCGCGCAAGCGCTCATCACCGCGCCAGCACTCGGACGCCGATCGCCGTCATCAAGACATTGATCACGAACAGGCAGATGAACGCGTAGACCACGGTCTCGTTGACCGCGTTGCCCACCCCTTTGGGACCACCCTTGACCGTCAGGCCGCGGTAGCAGCCAACCAGGCCAGCGCACACCCCGAAAAGCAGCGCCTTGACTTCGGCGAGCACCAACTCGGGGAGGCCGGTCAGCACGGTCAGCCCGTTGATGAAGGCGCCCGGGTTGACGCCCTGCAGCAGCACCGAGAACACGTAGCCGCCGGACGATGCCCGATCGCGCACACCAGACCGTTCAGCAGCAGCGCCACGAGCGTCGACGCCAGCACGCGCGGCACCACGAGACGGTGGATCGGGTCGATGCCGAGCACCCGCATCGCGTCGATCTCCTCGCGGATGGTGCGGGCGCCGAGGTCGGCGCAGATCGCGGTGGCGCCGGCGCCGGCGACCACCAGCACCGTCACCACCGGACCGAGCTGGGTGATGGTGCCGAACGCGGTGCCCGCCCCGGACAGGTCGGCCGCACCGATCTCGCGAAGCAGGATGTTGAGGGTGAAGGCGACCAGCACCGTGAACGGGATGGCCACCAGCAGCGTCGGCACCAGCGAAACGCGCGCGATCATCCACGTCTGCTCGAGGAACTCGCGGAATTGGAACGGCCGGCGGAAGAGTCTCCCGGAAGGTGTCGCCTGACATTTCGAAGAAGCCGCCCACGGCCCGAGCGGGAACCGCGAGCTGATCCTTCACTCGGCCCCCTTCCCAGGCGCAGGGGTCCGGTAACGGATTCCGGCTAGAGCCAGGAAACTGGCTGGCCCGGCGCCCTTCCCACCCCTCAACAGGACGTGACGCTGTGTGAGCCGGATCATACTAACTAGAACACGTTCGCGGTGTCAAAGATCGCGTAAAAGACTGATAACTTGCACGTTTTTCCAGTTCACAGCGACTTCTCGAATGCAAATCTGAAACGTGTTCTACCTGCTTCGACGGCCGCGATCGATGCGGTCGTCACCCCTAGCCCTCCATCAATTGGGTCGCCGCGAACGTCCGGTCGGGGTCGCGGTCAGCAAAGTATTTTTGCATCGCTGAGCTAAGTTCTTGCGGCGCCCAACCCGACCCTGCCGCGGTGAACCGGTGCTCTGCGGTGGGCGCGGCGACGAGCGTCACCGACGGGCCGTACACGATGAACACCTGTCCGTTGACAGCGTCGGCGGCCGGCGACGCCAGGAACCGCACCAACGTCACCACGTGGTCGGGTGAGAGCGGGTCGATTTCGCCCTCGGCCAGTTCGGGCGTTTCGCCGAACACGTCCGCGGTCATCGCCGTGCGGGCACGCGGGCAGATCGCGTTTGCGCACACGCCGTAGCGGCCCAGCGCTCTGGCCGCCGACAGCGTCAACGCCGTGATCCCCGCCTTGGCCGCGCCGTAGTTGGCCTGGCCGACCGGGCCCGACAAGCCGGCCTCCGATGAGGTGTTCACGAGCCGGCCATACGTCTGGCCGCCTGACTCTTTGGCACGCGCGCGCCAGTAGGTGGCGGCATTGCGGGTGAGCAGGAAATGGCCCCGCAGATGAACCTTGATGACGAGGTCCCAGTCCTCGTCGGACATGTTGAACAACATCCGGTCACGGGTGATGCCGGCGTTGTTGACGACGATGTCGAGGCCGCCTTCGCGCTCGGCCGCGGCCACCATCTCGTCGGCCGTGGACCGTTCTCCGACATCCCCCGCCACGGCGACGGCCCGACTGCCGGCGGCCTTGATCTCGTCGAAGACGTCGGAGGAGTCCAGTGCGGCCTGCAAGTCGTTGACGACCACCGTGGCGCCGGCCCGGGCAAGTCCGATCGCCTCGGCCCGGCCCAGTCCGGCGGCGGCGCCGGTGACCACCGCAACCCGACCCGACAAATCGGTCAGTTCGTCGGTCTCGTTGCTCTCGGATTCGCTCAACTTATGAATACCTCTAGTCCTTTCGGCGCAATGCTGCGCGGGGGCATTCGGCGATGGCCTGCTCGGCCAGGTCTTCCTCGTCGGCCGGCACCGGATCCTTCTTCACCACCGCGTAGTCCTCGTCGTCCAGTTCGAATATGTCGGGCGCGATTCCCACGCACACGGCGTTACCTTCACATCGATCGCGGTCTACTTCAACTCGCACGGCAACCTCCTCGCACTCGCCCGGATGGCCTCGTCTTCGACGCCGCACCCACAATACGACCAGGTCGGCGGCCCGCTCGCGTAAACCGTCGCTGGACCACAAGACTAGAACGTGTTACAACCGGGGGTGGCTGGGGGTACCCATTCGAGGTAAAGGACGAGGCGATGCGGATCGGCTACAGCCCCGAACAAGAGGAGTTGCGCCGCGAGCTGCGGTCCTACTTTTCCAAGCTGATGACGCCCGAGCGGGTCGAGGCCCTGAGCTCCGTGGAAGGCGAGTACGGCACCGGTAACGCCTACCGCGACACCGTCGCCCAGATGGGCAAGGACGGGTGGCTCGCGCTGGGATGGCCCACCGAGTACGGCGGCCAGGCCCGCTCGGCGATGGATCAGCTGATCTTCACCGACGAGGCCGCCATCGCCGGGGCGCCGGTGCCGTTCCTGACCATCAACAGCGTGGCGCCGACGATCATGGCGTTCGGCACCGATGAGCAGAAGCAGTTCTATCTGCCGAAGATCGCGTTGGGCGAGCTGCACTTCTCGATCGGATATTCCGAACCGGGCGCCGGCACCGACCTGGCCGCCTTGCGCACCACCGCAGTCCGCGACGGCGACGACTATGTGATCAACGGCCAGAAGATGTGGACCAGCCTCATCCAGTACGCCGACTACGTGTGGCTGGCTGTGCGAACGAACCCGGAGGCGAAGAAGCATCGCGGGATCTCGATGCTCATCGTGCCCACCACCGCGCCGGGTTTCTCGTGGACGCCGGTGCACACGATGGCCGGCCCAGACACCAGCGCCACCTATTACCAAGACGTCCGCGTACCGGTGACCAACCTGGTCGGCGAGGAGAACGCCGGCTGGAAGCTGGTCACCAACCAGCTCAACCACGAACGCGTCGCGCTGGTGTCCGCACAACCGATCTTCTTGGCGCTCAACGCGGTTCGCGAGTGGGCGCAGAACACCAAGGACGTCCACGGTTCGCGGCTGATCGACTCCGAGTGGGTGCAGCTCAACCTCGCGCGCGTGCACGCCAAAGCCGAAGTGCTCAAGCTGATCAACTGGGAGCTCGCCTCCGCCGGCGCTCGGCACATCCAGCACCGACTCCGCGTCGCCGTCCCCGGCCGACGCGTCGGCCGCCAAGGTGTTCGGCACCGAGTTGGCCACCGAGGCCTACCGGCTGCTGATGGAGGTGCTGGGCAGCGCGGCGACGGTGCGCCCGAATTCCCCCGGTGCGCTGCTGCGTGGCCGGGTCGAGCGGATGCACCGCGCCTGCCTGATCCTGACGTTCGGTGGCGGCACCAACGAGATTCAGCGCGACATCATCGGAATGGTCGCCTTGGGACTGCCCAGGGTCAACCGGTAAGGACACACGATGGACTTCAAATCGACTGAAGCCGCAGCCGACCTCGGGGGCCTCGTCCGCACGATCACCGAATCGGTGTGCACGCCGGAACGCCAGCGTGAACTGGACGGCTTCGAGGAACGCTTCGACCGCGAGCTGTGGCGCAACCTGATCGACGCGGACGTACTCAGCGCTGCAGCACCGGAGTCGTTGGGCGGCGGCGGTTTCGGCGTGCTCGAGCAGGTTGCCGTGCTCGTGGCTCTGGGTCGGCAGATGGCCGCAGTGCCGTACCTCGAGTCGGCGGTGCTCGGCGCGGGCGCGTTGGCCGAGTTCGGTTCTGAGACGCTGCAACGCGATTGGGCGACGCCCGGCGTCAGCGGCGAGAAGATCCTGACCGTGGCGCTCGACGGCGAGATGGGGCAGGGACCGGTGCAGGCCACGGGAGCCGCCGGGCCGGCGACATCGGATCGAGCGCGCGACGGCGGTTATCGGCTGACCGGCACACGCACCCAGGTTGGGTACGGGCCTGTCGCCGACGCTTTCCTGGTGCCCGCCGAAACGGATTCGGGCGTCAAGGTTTTCCTGGTCGCGGCTGCCGACGCCGGAGTTTCGGTGACGTCGCTGAAAACCACCGGACACGGCAGCGTCGGGCACCTCGAACTGCAGGGCGTCGACGTGGAGTCCGACCGGGTCGTCGGTGGCGGTGACGTAGTCGGGTGGCTCACCACGCACGCGATCCTGGGCCGCACCGCGTTCCAACTCGGTGTGCTGGAGCGGGCGCTGGAGCTGACGGCCGAGTACGCGCGTGAGCGTGAGCAGTTCGACAGGCCGATCGGCAGCTTCCAGGCGGTGGCGCAGCGTCTCGCCGACGGATACATCGACGTTAAGGGCTTGCGCCTGACCACGACTCAGGCGGCGTGGCGGGTGTCGGAAGGTCTGCCCGCCGACCTCGAGGTCGCCACGGCGGCGTTCTGGGCCGCCGACGCGGGGCATCGGGTTGCGCACACCACCGTCCACGTGCACGGCGGCGTGGGTATCGACCTCGACCATCCGGTGCACCGGTATTTCCTGGCGGCCAAGCAGACGGAATTCGCGGTGGGCGGCGCCACCGGACAGCTGCTGCGCATCGGCCGCGAACTGGCCGACACACCGGTTTGAGCCCCGCCGTCGGGAGCGAGCTTCCCACCGTCACGTCGCTGGTGACGCCGCTCGTCGATGTCGAAGACCGCGGCGTCTACTTCGCCGATGAGACGCTTGCGCGAAGAGAATCGATCGAGGACTCATTCACCAGCTGGCGCAACCACATCCAGCAGGGCGCGGCGGTCGCCGCGGCGTTACGCGCACGCCTCGACCCGGACCTTCCGCCACATGTCGGGGTGCTGCTGCAGAACACGCCGTTTTTCTCCGCCCTGCTGATCGCCGCGGCGCTGTCGGGCATCGTTCCGGTCGGGCTGAACCCGATCCGTCGCGGCGCGGCGCTGGACCGCGACGTGCGGCACGCGGATTGCCAAGTGGTGCTGGCAGATTCGGCTTTGTCGGCGGGATTGAGCGAGACCGAGTACATCGACGTGGACTCCGCGGAGTGGTCCGCGGAGATCCGGGCGCATGGAGATGCTCCGGTGGTCGCGCTGTCCGCATCGCCGTCGGATCCGTTCATGCTGATCTACACGTCCGGGACCAGCGGTGACCCCAAGGCGGTGATCTGCAGTCATGGCAAGGTCGCGATCGCCGGCGTGACGATGACCGAGCGGTTCTCGCTCGGACCAAACGACGTCTGCTACGTGTCGATGCCGCTGTTCCATTCGAACGCGGTGCTGGTGGGCTGGTCGGTGGCGCTGGCCTGCCGGGGCTCGATGGTGTTGCGCCGCAAGTTCTCCGCGTCGCAGTTCATTCCCGACGTCCGCCGCTACCGCGCGACGTATGCGAACTACGTCGGCAAGCCGCTGTCGTATGTGCTTGCCACGCCGGAGCGTCCAGACGATGCGGACAACCCGCTGAAAGCCGTGTACGGCAACGAAGGTGCTCCAGGAGACATCGAGCGGTTCGCCCGCCGGTTCAACACCGTGGTAATCGACGGCTTCGGGTCCACCGAGGGCGGGGTGGCCATCGCCCGCACCCCCGACACTCCGCCGGGCTCGTTGGGCCCGTTGCCGGATGGCGTCCAGATCATCGACGTCGACACCGGCGAGCCGTGCCCGCCCGGGGTGACCGGGGAAATCGTCAACGTATCGGGGCCAGGCCGTTTCGAGGGCTACTACAACGACCCGGAGGCCGACGCCCAGCGGATGGCAGGCGGTGTTTACCACAGCGGCGACCTGGCGTACCGCGACGATGCGGGCTACGTGTACTTTGCGGGCCGGCTCGGCGACTGGATGCGGGTCGACGGCGAAAACCTCGGTGCCGCACCGATAGAACGCGTCCTGCTGCGCCATGCCGACGTGGTCGAAGCGGCGGTGTATGCCGTGCCCGCGCCCGATGTGGGCGATCAGGTGATGGCGGCGCTGGTGCTTGCCCACGGTGCAAGGTTCGACCCCGAGGCGTTCCGGGAGTTCCTCGCGTCGCAACCCGACCTCGGGCCGAAGCAGTGGCCGTCGTTCGTGCGGATCAGCTCGGAGCTACCGCGCACGCAGACGTTCAAGGTGCTCAAGCGGCAGCTTTCCGCTCAGGGCACCGCCTGCGACGACCCGGTGTTCACGATTCCTCGATGAACTCGCGGCGCTGTTCTTGACGGCGGTTGCAACCGAGGACGATTCCTGCGCCATGCAGACCGCATTGCGCGGCTACTGACCCCCGGTGGGGGTGCCTGTGCTGCGGAACGACTCGACGATTGACTCCTCAGGAGACCGCCACTGGATGCCGAGATCGGCAAGCGTCGCCGAGTCGTCGGTCGGAGTGGCGGCCGTCAGGAGAAGAGCGGCCTCGTAGCTCAGGCCGGCGCCCAGCGGGACTATTCGGCCTGCCACGTCGCAAAGCCACCCGATCCCGCGAAACATGCTCGGCGAACAGGGAACTCGTCTCACCGGCCGACCCGTGCCTCTCTCCAGAGCCGAGATCATGTCGTCGAACGCGACCAGCCGTCCGCCGCATACGTAACGTCGCGGCCCGCGGCCGGGCTGCATCACCTTGCAGTGCACCTCAGCGATGTCACGGACATCGACCATCTGCATGCCGCCGCGCAGCCGGGGGGCGATCCCGGCCCGCACGATCGGCGCCCAGCCGCTTTCCGTGACTCCGGGAGCCGAGCAGAACGCCGGTCCGACGACGCTGGAGGGGTACGTGACAACCACCGGGGCGCCGTCACGTTGGAGCCGTCTGGCAACCCGGTCGGCGTAGGCCTTCGTCTGGGCGTACGCCGATCGGCCGGACGCTGTGGGAGTGTCGGGACCGATCACTGCGACAGGCGGCTGGAAAAGAGCGCTGTAGCTACTCACCGAGACGATGGGATCGAGACCCAACTCGACCGCGCGGTTCAAAATCGCCTCAGTTGCATAGGCGTTCACGTCCCACATCAGCTTCGTTCGCCGGTTGTCGGTCCCGACGACCCCGGCGGCGTGCCACACCGCGTCACATCCAGTCAGAAGCTCCCCGACGCAATGCGAATCGCGGACGTCGCCCTTCAAAGTTGTGATCTCGCCGATTTTCTCGAGCCGGCGTAGTAGCTGGTCGCAGTCTTCACGGGGCGCCACCAGCAGCCGGACCGTGTGGCCAGACATGAGCAGTGCGCGAACCGTATGTGCGCCGAGATAGCCGGTTCCACCCGTCACGGCAATGCGCATATCACCCGCCTTCCCACGTAGGTGGGGTGTACATCACGGTGTCGTCTCCGGCCTTCACTCCGATGACGTTCGCGTAATCGCCTATCGACCCGCGATCTCGTCCAGTCGGTGAGTCGCAGCCTCGAACCCGCTGACCAACTCGGCGATGATGTCTGCGACCGGACGAATCTCGTTCAGCCGGCCAACGATCTGGCCCACCGGCATCGCCACTGCCGTCGGATCGTTCGACTCGTTCATCCGCTGGTGCGCCTCGGAAACCAGGATGTTCTGCAACGGCATCGGTAGCGGTTCGGGCGCTTCCGGCGAGTCCCACGCGTCGGTCCAGCGGCTCTTCAGCAGCCGCGCCGGCTTGCCGGTGTAGATGCGACGGCGCACGGTGTCGCTGGACGTCGCTTTCAGCAGCGCCCGTTGGATCGTCGACACCCCGGACTCGTCGCGCACGCCGAGGTGGTACTCGGCCGACGTCAGAAATGCCGAGCCCATCCACACCCCGGACGCACCGAGCGCAAGCGCGGCGGCCACCTGCCGTCCGGTGCCGATGCCTCCTGCCGCGAGCACGGGCGCGCGATCACCCACGGCGTCAACAACTTCCGGCACCAGCACCATTGACGCGATTTCTCCGGTGTGACCACCGGCCTCATGTCCCTGCGCGACCACGACGTCCACACCGTTGTCGACATGGCGCTGCGCGTGTGCGGCCGTGCCGGCCAGTGCCGCGACCGGAACTCCGGCGTCGTGCGCCTGGTCGATGACGTCCTTGGGCGGTGAGCCGAGTGCGTTCGCGATCAGTTTGATCGGATGCTTCAAAGCCACCTCGACGTGTGACCGGGCGACCGAATGCAGCCAACCAAGCACACCTTCGTTTCTGGTCTCATCGTCAGGCAGCGGGGGGACGCCCAGGTCGGCGAGAGTCTTGTCGACGAACTCCCGATGCCGCTGCGGGATCAGCTTGTCGATGTCGACGGCCGTGCCCTCGGTCGGGACCTTCGCGGGCATCACTACATCGACGCCGTACGGCTTGCCGTCCGTGTTGGTGTCCATCCACTGCAGGACGTTCTCGAGGCGCTCGGCCTCGTTGAACCGCACGCAGCCCAGCACTCCCAATCCACCGGCCTTGCTCACCGCGGCGGCCACCTGCTCCGACGGGGTGAAGACGAAGATCGGGTATTGGATGCCGAAGCGGTCGCACAGCTCAGTGTGCATCAGGTTTTCGCCCCGGCATGTTTGGTGCTGACCTCGTCGGCGGGACGCGCCTCGGTCTGTTCCTTGGCCCACCGGTAGTCAGGCTTGCCGGCCGGCGATCGCTTCACCTCGTCGGTGTACCAGATCGCCCGCGGCACTTTGTATCCGGCGATCTCGGAGCGGACGAACGCGTCGAGGTCGGCGAGCGACGGACGGCTGCCTTCGCGGGGTTGCACGACGGCTGCGACGCACTGTCCGTACCGCTCATCGGGGATGCCGACCACGAGCGCGTCGAACACATCGGGATAACCCTTGAGTGCGGCCTCCACCTCTTCGGGGTACACCTTTTCGCCGCCAGTGTTGATGGACACCGATCCGCGGCCGAGCATCGTGACGGTGCCGTCGGCCTCCACTTGCGCATAGTCTCCGGGAATTGCATAGCGCACGCCGTTGATCACCCGGAAGGTCTCCGCGGACTTCTTCTCGTCCTTGTAGTAGCCGACGGGAACGTGGCCGCGCTTGGCGATCACGCCCCGAAGACCCGAGCCGGGCTTGATCTCATTGCCTTCTTCGTCGAGCACCACGGTCCACTTGTCGATCGTGACCCGCGGCCCACCGGTGTTCGTTTCGCCCTTGGCGACGAGACTGGTTCCGCCGAAACCTGTTTCGGACGATCCGATGGAGTCGGTGATGACCCGGTTCGGCAGCAGTTCGAGCAGCTTCTCTTTGATGCTCGGAGAGAACAGTGCGGCAGTGCTGGCGAGCAGGAAAAGTGACGCGAGGTCGTAGTCATGCTCTTTGTCAAGCGCGTCCAGAAGTGGCCGGCCCATGGCGTCGCCGGTGAAAAAGAGGAGGTTTACCTTGTGCTTCGCGACGGTGCGCCAAACCTCTTCGGCGTCGAATTCCGGTGCGAGAACAACGGTTCCGCCCGAGAAGAGCGCCATCCAGGTGGCCGACTGCGTCGCACCGTGGATCATCGGCGGTATCGGGAAGCGGATCATCGGCGCGCCCGCTGCGGCCTGCTTGGCCAAGTCGTACTCGTCCTTGACGTATTCGCCTGTGGCGAAGTCGGTTCCGCCGAGCAGCACCCGGTAGATGTCCTCGTGGCGCCACATCACGCCCTTCGGGAAGCCGGTGGTGCCACCGGTGTAGAGCAGGTAGATGTCGTCGGGGCTGCGCTCGCCGAAGTCGCGATCGGGCGAACCCTGCGCGATGGCTTCGTAGAACTCCACGCCGCCGTAGCGCTGGTAGTCCAGGTCGGTGCCGTCCTCGACGACCAGAATCGTCTTGACATTCGGGGTGTCCGGCAGCACGTTGGCGACGCGATCGGAATAACGCCGCTCGTGCACCAGCGCGACCATGTCGGAGTTGTCGAACAGGTAACGCAACTCGCCCTCGACGTAGCGGAAGTTGACGTTCACCAGGATGGCGCCGGCCTTGACGATCCCGAGCATCGCGATCACGATCTCGATGCGGTTGCGGCAATACAAGCCGACCTTGTCGTCCTTCTTGACACCGTGGTCGATCAGGTAGTGGGCGAGCCGGTTGGCCTTCTCTTCCAGCTCCGCATAGGTCAGCTGGTCGTCACCGCAGATCAGGGCGACACGGTCAGGCACGGCGTCGATGGCGTGCTCGGCGAGGTCTGCGATATTCAGGGCCACGGACCCCAAATTAGAACGTGTTACATTTCCTGACAAGTCTGTGGAAAGGAAGGTGCTGGTGAGCGAGTCCGATTCGAAGGCCGATGCCCTCATTGAGCAGCGCGGACACACCCTGATCCTGACGCTGAACCGGCCCGAGGCGCGCAATGCGCTGTCCACCGAGATGCTCTCGATAATGGTGGCGGCGTGGGACCGCGTCGACTCCGATCCGGAGATTCGTTCGTGCATTCTCACCGGTGCCGGCGGCTATTTCTGCGCGGGCATGGACCTGAAGGCAGCGACGGCCCGCCCGCCCGGGGATTCCTTCAAGGACGGCAGCTACGACCCGTCACGCATCGACGCTCTGCTGAAGGGCCGCCGGCTGACCAAGCCGCTGATCGCGGCCGTCGAAGGGCCGGCCATCGCGGGCGGCACGGAGATCTTGCAGGGCACCGACATCCGGGTCGCCGGCGAGAGCGCGAAATTCGGCGTGTCCGAGGCCAAGTGGAGCCTGTATCCAATGGGCGGCTCGGCGGTGCGCCTGCCGCGGCAGATCCCGTACACGCTCGCGGCGGACATCCTGCTGACCGGGCGGCACCTTTCGGCGGCTGAGGCCAAGGAGATCGGGCTGATCGGCTACGTGGTGCCGGACGGTCAGGCGCTGGAGAAGGCGTTGGAGATCGCGGAAATGGTCAACAACAACGGGCCGTTGGCGGTGCAGGCGATCCTGCGGTCGATCCGCGAGACCGAGGGCATGCCGGAGAACGAGGCGTTCAAGATCGACACGCAGCTCGGCATCCAGGTGTTTCTGTCCGACGACGCGAAGGAAGGCCCGCGGGCGTTCAAGGAGAAACGCAAGCCCGAATTCAAGGGCCGGTAGCCCCTCTGCCCTTTCGCCGAGCGTGCGTCCAGGGCGGAGATCTGGCCTCAGGCTCAAGTGGTCGCCGCAACACCTGATTCGTTGAGGGGTGTTGCTGGGTGCGGTATAGATGGGAGTTCGCCGTCCGGGGTGGCCTCGGTTGCCTGAGTCGGTTCGCGAGGTGTTCTGGGAAGCCGTCCAGTCTGGGTTATCGCCGACGGCTGCTGGGACGCGCGTCGGTGTGCACGGCGCTACCGGGCGCAAGTGGGCCCGCGAGGCTGGTTATCAAACCAATACGAAGCATTTCGGCATGCGGTACTCCGAAGCGGTCCGCGACGCCTTCGTGGGAAGCGATGCGCGCCGGGAAGTCGCCGACTGAGGCCGCAATGTTGGCGGCATGTCAGATGCCACCGCGCTGAGGTTGATCCGACGGCTGGGTATGTGCCCAGAACCTCTGTTGCTCTTGCTGTCACGGCCGAACTCGACGTGCCACGGCCGACGCGGCTGATGTCGTTCATCGACGTTGCCGGTTAGAGCAACTGCTCGAAACGGGCCGCTCACCGGCAAGAGCCGCCACCTTGTTGGGACGGCATCGCTCGACCATCGGTCG
Organism: uncultured Actinomycetota bacterium; assembly: GCA_963775205.1. Taxonomy (GTDB): domain Bacteria; phylum Actinomycetota; class Actinomycetes; order Mycobacteriales; family Mycobacteriaceae; genus Mycobacterium. Next base: position 383,810 of record CAVZHV010000009.1, read on the forward strand.
TGAGATGCAGCGCGGAATGACGAAGTCGGGATACCGTGCCCGAATCGCGCAGGACGCGGTCGAGGCCAACCTCGCCCGGCCCAAGTCACGCCGGCTCGACGACAACCCTGCCTTGTTGGCCGAGGTTTTGCGACGCTTACAGCAGCGGCACAGTCCCGAGCAGATCGCGGGCCGGCTGCGTGAAGACTTCCCCGACGATCCGGAGATGTGGGTGTCACACGAAACGATTTATCAGGCCATGTACGTCCAGCCCCGCGGAGAACTGGCAAGGCGGTCAAGACCGCGCTGCGGACAGGCAGGACGAACGCAAACCCCAGGGCCGCAAGGAAACCGGCAGTCGAGGTCAACTCAAGGACATGATCAATATCTCCGAGCGTCCTGCCGAGGCCGACGACCGGGCCATTCCCGGACACTGGGAGGGTGACCTGATCGTCGGCGCCAACGGCGCGTCGGCGACGGCACCCTGGCAGAACGCACCAGCGGGTTTGTGGTGCTGTTGCACTTGCCCGGCGATCACACCGCCGCCACCCTGGCCGATGCCATCACCGCCAAGATCCCTGACATCCCCGAAATTCTGCGGCGGTCCCTGACCTGGGACCAAGGCAAAGAGATGGCACTGCACACTCAGATCACCGAAGCGACCGGCCTGCCGATCTACTTCTGCGACCCGCACAGCCCCTGGCAGCGCGGTACCAGCGAGAACACCAACGGACTACTGCGCCAATACTTCCCCAAGGGCACCGACCTGTCGTTTCACGGCCCAGGAATTCTCGACAACGTCGCCGCCGAACTCAACGCCCGACCGCGAAAACGCCACCGCTGGCGCACCCCCGCCGAAGAACTTAACCGTCTACTCTCAGACCCGTCCGCTTTTGTTGCGGCGACAGCCTGAATCCAAGGCCAAATTTCCGCCCTCTGCGCACGCTCGGCAGAGGGGAAATCAGGACAGCGGCTTGGTTGGGGTGAACCGCACCGGCATTCGCTCCAGGCCGCTGACGAAGTTGGCCGGCCGCAACGGCAGCGGGTCGTCGGTCGCAAGCCGCATATCCGGCAGTCGCTTCAGCAGCCGTTCCTGCATCATCGAAAGCTCAAGGCGGGCAAGTTGATTGCCGAGGCAGAAGTGTGTGCCGAAGCCAAATGCCATGTGATTGTTGGGATAACGGTCGATCCGGAAGTTCTCCGGATCACCGAAGACCGCCTCGTCGAAGTTGGCCGACTCGAACAGCAGGATGACCTTTTCGCCCTGCCTCAGCTGGGTGCCGTGGAACTCCTTGTCGGCGGTCACGGTACGGGCCATGTTCTTCACCGGCGACGTCCAGCGCAGCATCTCCTCGATCGCATTCGGCAGTAGCGCCAAGTCGTTGACCAAGCGCGCGTGCTGGTCTGGATGACGAAGCAGCTGCGCCGTGCCACCGGACAATGTATGGCGGGTGGTTTCGTCGCCACCGATCAGCAGCAGCAGCACCTCGGTCACGATCTCGTGGTCGGCCAGCTGTTGCCCGTCCACCTCGGCATGGACGAGAACACTGACCAGATCGTCGGTGGGCTCCTTGTGGCGGTCGGCGATCATGCGCATCATGTACTCGGTGTAGGCGGCGAACGCGTCCATCGAGACCTGGAAATCCTCTTGCGCTGTGGTGCTGCTCAAGAAGCTCACCATGTCGTCGGACCACTTGAGGAACATCTCGCGTTCGGATGGAAGCACGCCGAGCATGTCGCCGATCACCGCCATCGGCAGCGGCGCAGCGATGTCCCAGACGAAGTCGCACTCCCCACGTTCGCACACCGCGTCGATCAGCGAATCGCACAGCGCACCGATCGACGCTTCCCGGTCCTTGACCCGTTTGCGCGTGAACCCGGCATTGACCAGCTTGCGCCGCAACAGATGAGCCGGATCGTCCATCGCGATCATCATCGGTGGTGCCTCTTGATCCGGCCGGATCCCGCCCGCGTTGGAGAACAACTCCGGCTGCCGTTCGGCTTCGAGCACCGCCTGGTACGTCGCGACGCCGGCCAACCCGTTGCGGTCGCGGAAGACCGGCTCATTCTCGCGCATCCACTTGTAAACCGACCGCGAATCGCCGGCGTAGAACGCACCGTCGGTGAGGTCGACGTCCGGCTTGGTGGTGGTCATGAGCGCACCACGCTCGCGTCGCCGAATGACATCTGCACGTTGCCCACAGAGCCCGACATCAGCGCGCGTTTCGGCAAGCCCAGTGATGCAAGTTCTTTCGCATATGGGTGACCGCCCAGCCACAGGCGGGCACCCCCGAGGCGGTAACGCACATCGGAAAGCGTCATCTCCCAAGGAATCTCACGGGTGACGCCGTCCAGATGCGAGTAGGCGCGCATCACCTGCTTGCGAGAGGTGAACAGCGACGGCACGGGAAGGCCCTGTCGAAGTTCCATGCCGGCCACCAACTGGCCGTCGATGCTGAGATCGAATGCGAACGGGCGGTCGTCCCGAACGGTGAAGTCCGCCATCACCTTTGGGAAACCCCAAATGGTCCGGCCCGCTTCCAGAGTGAATTCCTGGTCGACGGGAAGGTGATGAATGAAAGCGGCGGCCGACTGCAGTGCACGTGGCCCGCTCGCATCAGAGCCCGGCGGGTTCACCATCACCGCAGTGCCGAACTCGTGGTACTGACCCAGGTCGCCGTCGAGGTAGTGCACGAGCATCAACATGACGACCGCACGCCCGGGTAGGTAGCGACAGACCGACAGTCCGCTGTATTCGATCAACTGCTGCGCGGCTTCGGCGTCTACCGAGAACATCGCCGTGTGCTGGGTTGCCTGACGGACTCTCACGGGCATCGTCAGTACCGTGCCGGCGATCGTGTGCTGGGAGGCTGGCATGGCGCTCACTGTAGAACGTGTTCTAAATCACTGACAAGCGCTGGTTAGACCAGCTCAGCGACACGCCTGATCTCGTCGGCGCTGCGCGCGGAGATCACCATCATCGTCACGCCCGCGGCTTCCCACAGGGCGACCTGCTTACGCACGTAGTCGATGTCGCCGACGATCGCGGCATCGTCGATCACCTCGTCGGGGATGACCTTGGCGGCCTCGTCTTTGCGGTCGCTGCGGAACAGGTGGGTCACCTCGTCGACGAGTTCGCCATAGCCCATCCGCCGGTACACCTCGGCGTGGAAGTTGGTGTCCTCGGAGCCCATGCCACCCATGTAGAGGGCGAGGAATGGCCTCATCACATCGAATGTGGCGGCCCGGTCGTCGGTGATGACGATGTTCGCGGTCGCGCAGATCTCGAACGTCTCCCTGGTACGCCGTGCGCCGGGCCGGGCGAAGCCTTCGTCGAGCCACTCGTTGTAGGTGTCGGCCATCCGGGGGGTGTAGAAGATCGGCAGCCAGCCGTCGCAGATCTCGGCGGCCAGCGCGACGTTCTTCGGCCCCTCGGCGCCGAGGAAGATCGGGATGTCGGCGCGCAGCGGATGGGTGATCGGCTTCAGCGACTTGCCCAGGCCGGTGGTCCCCTCTCCGCTCAGCGGCAGCGGGTAGTGCGGACCGTCGCTGGCGACCGGCGCCTCACGGGCGAGCACCTGCCGCACGATTCCGATGTACTCCCGGGTGCGCGCCAGCGGCTTGGGGAACTTCTGGCCGTACCAGCCCTCGACAACCTGTGGCCCGGACACGCCCAGCCCGAGGATGTGCCGACCGCCGGACAGGTGGTCCAGGGTGAGCGCGGCCATCGCGCACGCCGTCGGCGTGCGGGCTGACAGCTGCACCACCGAAGTGCCCAGTCGCATCCGTTGTGTCGACGCGCCCCACCAGGCCAGCGGTGTGTAGGCGTCGGACCCCCACGCTTCGGCGGTGAACATGGCGTCGAAGCCGGCGTCCTCGGCCGCGGCGACCAGTTCCGGGGCGTTGGCGGGCGGCTGCGCCCCCCAGTACCCGAGTTGCAGGCCCAGCTTCATGACCGCCTCCTGACTGTTGTCCGACCCGTTCTTGCGACGAAACTTAGAACCTGTTCTACTCGATGGCGTGAGCGTCAGCCAAAGCAGTCCGGCCTCGATTGACACATCCCAACCGCCCCTTTCGGCGCCCTTGAAACTGTCCTTCGACTACACCCGTTCGGTCGGGCCAGTCCTCGGTCAGTTCTTCACCGCGCTGCGCAGCCGTCGCATCGTGGGTGTCCGCGGATCCGACGGGCGGGTGCACGTGCCGCCGGCCGAGTACGACCCCGTCACGTATGAACCGCTGCGCGAGATCGTACCGGTGGAGAGCGTCGGCACAGTGCTCACCTGGACGTGGCAGCCCGAGCCGTTGGAGGGTCAGCCGCTGCAGCGCCCGTTCGCGTGGGCCCTGATCAAACTCGACGGCGCGGACACACCGCTGTTGCACGCGGTCGACGCCGAAACGCCCGACGCGCTCGGCAACGGCGCGCGGGTGCACGCGCACTGGGTCGACGAACCCGTCGGCGCGATCACCGACATCGCGTACTTCGCTTTGGGCGACGAAGCCGAACCCGTTGCGGAGACGACGGACGACCGGGACCCGGTGAAGATCCTGGTGACGCCGATCAACATCGAGATCCAGCACAGCGCCTCGCACGCAGAGAGCGCCTATTTGCGGGCGCTCGCGGAAGGCAAGATCATCGGCGCACGCACCGGCAAAGACGGAAAAGTGTACTTCCCGCCGCACGGCGCCGACCCCGCAACCGGAAGGCCCACAACTGAATTCGTCGAGCTGCCGGACAAGGGCACGGTGACGACGTTCGCGATCATCAACATCCCGTTCGCCGGACAGCGGATCAAGCCGCCCTATGTCGCGGCGTACGTGCTGCTCGACGGCGCGGACATCCCGTTCCTGCACCTCGTCACCGAGATCGACGCGTCCGAGGTCCGGATGGGCATGCGGGTCGAGGCGGTGTGGAAGCCCCGCGAGGAATGGGGGCTGGGCATCGACAACATCGACCACTTCCGGCCGACCGGTGAGCCCGACGCCGACTACGAAACCTACAAGCACCACCTGTAAAGGGAACACTACATGACCGCGACATCGCAGTCGTCGGCTTCGCGCACGCCCCGCACGTGCGACGAACCGACGGCACCACCAACGGCGTCGAGATGCTGATGCCGTGCTACGCCGAGCTTTACGAGCAGCTGGGCATCACCAAGGCCGACATCGGTTTCTGGTGCTCGGGATCCTCGGATTACCTTGCTGGGCGGGCATTTTCGTTCCTTTCGGCGATCGACTCGATCGGGGCGGTGCCGCCGATCAACGAGTCGCACGTCGAGATGGACGCCGCGTGGGCGCTGTACGAGGCCTACATCAAGCTGCTGACGGGCGAGGTCGACACCGCGCTGGTGTACGGGTTCGGGAAATCGTCGGCGGGCAACCTCCGCCGGATACTGGCGTTGCAGACCGACCCGTACACGGTGGCGCCGTTGTGGCCGGATTCTGTTTCGATCGCCGGGCTGCAGGCCCGGCTGGGCCTGGACGCCGGCAAGTGGAGCTTCGAGGCGATGGCGCAGGTGGCGCTCGACTCATTCGCAGCAGCTGAGCGGGTCGACTCGGAGAAACCCGCTAAGAGCATCGACGAACTGCTGACGCGGCCGTTCTTCGCGGACCCGCTGCGACGGCACGACATCGCGCCAATCACCGACGGTGCGTCGGCGATCGTGCTGGCGGCCGGCGACCGTGCTCGTGAGTTGCGCGAAAACCCTGCCTGGATCACCGGTTTCGAGCACCGCATCGACACGCCGGTACTCGGTGCCCGAGACCTGACCACCTCGCCGTCCACCGCGGCGTCGGCGCAAGCCGCCACCGGTGGTGACGTCGGCTCGATCGACGTAGCCGAGATCTATGCGCCATTCACCCATCAGCAACTGATCCTCACCGAAGCGATCGGACTGCCGTCGTCGACGAAGGTGAACCCGTCGGGCGGCACCCTGGCGGCCAACCCCATGTTCTCCGCCGGCCTGGAGCGCATCGGCTTTGCCGCACAGCACATCTGGAACGGGTCGGCGCAGCGGGTGCTGGCGCACGCGACCAGCGGCCCAGCGCTGCAACAGAATCTGGTGGCCGTGATGGAAGGCAAGAGCTAGATGGCAGGCGCATCCAAAAAGAACCTGGCGGCGGTGCTCGGCACCGGGCAGACCAAGTACGTCGCCAAGCGGCAGGACGTGTCGATGAACGGCCTTGTTCGCGAGGCGATCGACAGGGCGCTGGCCGATTCCGGGTCGACGTTCGACGACATCGACGCCGTTGTCGTCGGCAAGGCGCCCGACTTCTTCGAGGGCGTGATGATGCCCGAACTGTTCATGGCCGACGCTGTCGGCGCCACCGGCAAGCCACTGATCCGGGTGCACACCGCGGGCTCGGTCGGTGGGTCCACCGGCGTGGTGGCGGCGAGCCTGGTGCAGTCCGGCAAGTACCGGCGCGTCCTGGCGATGGCATGGGAGAAGCAGTCCGAGTCGAATGCCATGTGGGCGCTGAGCATTCCGGTGCCGTTCACCAAACCGGTGGGTGCCGGCGCTGGCGGTTACTTCGCCCCGCATGTGCGCGCCTACATACGGCGGTCCGGGGCGCCGACGCACATCGGGGCGATGGTCGCCGTCAAGGACAGGCTGAACGGCAGCAAGAACCCGTTGGCGCACCTGCATCAGCCCGACATCACGCTGGAAAAGGTGCTGTCCTCGCAGATGCTCTGGGACCCAATCCGTTTCGACGAGACGTGCCCGTCCTCGGACGGGGCGTGCGCAGTGGTGATCGGCAACGAAGAGGTCGCTGATCGGCGGGTCGCCGAGGGCCATCCCGTGGCCTGGATCCACGCCACCGCGCTGCGCACGGAACCGCTGGCCTTCTCCGGCCGCGACCAGGTCAACCCGCAGGCCGGGCGCGACGCCGCCGCGGCGCTGTGGAAGGCGGCGGGGATCACCAGCCCGATCGACGAGATCGACGCCGCCGAGATCTATGTGCCGTTCTCGTGGTTCGAGCCGATGTGGTTGGAGAATCTGGGCTTTGCACCAGAGGGCGAAGGCTGGAAGCTGACCGAAGCGGGCGAGACCGCGATCGGCGGCCGGTTGCCGGTCAACCCGTCCGGCGGCGTGCTGTCGTCCAACCCTATCGGCGCCTCGGGGCTGATCCGCTTCGCGGAAGCCGCCATTCAGGTGATGGGCAAGGCCGGCGAGCACCAGGTGCCTGGCGCGCGCAAGGCGCTCGGGCACGCGTACGGGGGCGGGTCGCAGTACTACTCGATGTGGGTCGTGGGAGCTGACAAACCGTGATGAGCGCTCGCGCGAAGAACCAGAAGCGGATGCAGTACACCTGCAGTGTCGCGATGGGGCCGATCGACCAGCTGATCGAGATCGCGAAGACGGCCGAGGAGGTGGGCTTCGACTCGATCGCGCTGCCGGACTCGCTGTTCTACATGGAGAAGCAGTCGGCGGATTATCCGTACACGGCCGACGGGTCGCGGATGTGGAACGAGAACACCCCGTGGGTGGACCCGCTGATCGCAGCGGGCGCGATGGGCGCTGTCACGTCGACGCTGCGGTTCTACACGAACGTGATGAAGCTCGGTTCCCGCAACCCGCTACTGCTGGCCCGCCAGGTCGGCTCGGTGGCCAACCTGACCAACAACCGGTTCGGGTTCGGTATCGGAATCGGCTGGGCGCCAGAGGAGTTCGAGTGGTGCGGGGTTCCGTACAAGCGCCGCGGCGCGCGCGTCGACGAGATGATCGAAGTGATCAAGCTGGTCCTCGGCGGCGGCATGGTGGAGTTCCATGGCGAGTTCTACGACTTCGACCGCCTGCAGATGAGCCCGGCGCCCAGCGAGCCGGTGCCGTTCTACGTCGGCGGCCACACCGACGTCGCGTTGAAGCGCGCAGCGCGCGTGGGTGACGGCTGGACCAGCGCGATGATGACCGGCGACCAGTTGGCCGACACCATCGGCACACTGAACAAGTACCGCGCCGAGTTCGGGCGCGACGACAAGCCGTTCGAGTTCCAGGCCGTGTGCATCGACAAGTTCGGCGTCGACGGTCACCGCGAACTCGCCGACATCGGCGTCACCGACAACATCGTCATCCCCTGGATCTTCGACGGCTTGGGCTTCGACGCTCCGCTGAAGGACAAGCAGGACTCGATGAAGCGCTTCGCCGACACCTACATTCACTCCGGATGGCAGGACAAATGACAGCGACCAAGACCGACCACCCCGCTCACATCGCCGGTCAGCGCTCCCGCGAGGCGGTGAGGGCACGCGACAAGCAGGCGTGGCTGGAGGTCTTCGCCGACGACGCGATCGTCGAAGACCCGATCGGCCCGTCCGCATTCGACCCCGAGGGTAAAGGTCATCGCGGCAAAGACGCCATTGCGGCGTTCTGGGACAAGGCGATTGCCCCCACAGAGCGCCTGGAATTCAACTTCGTCGACACCTTCCAATGCGGCGACGAGGAAGCCAACGTCGGCTCGATCGTCATCACCATGGGCGGACACCAAATCACAGCCGAAGGCGTGTTCACCTACAAGGTCAACGACCGCGGCCAGCTGGTGGCGCTTCGTGCGTACTGGGAGATGGACCGCGCCGCGGCGACCGCACGGCCGGTCTAGCTCCGCTTTGCTACTGCCGACGGCTATTGACCGCTCAGGACGGCGATAGTTTTGCCGCTCACACCTCTATCTGCGCATAACAGCGAAATCAGATTGCTGTGGGTATTGAAAATCAGCGGACCGGCGAGGCATGCTATTTGCTAGCAAACACGAACGGCAGGCCTTGCCCCGGCGCAGGGACGGGGTGGGCCCCGAGTTCAGGGGAGACGACACATGGCCTCTCGACGGCATGCGCTGTGGCTGCTGCCGGCGTCGTTCGGCGCAGCCGGGCTGGCGCTGTTCGGCGTCGCATCCCCAGGAACCGCGATGGCTCAACCCCTGGGCGACTCCTGCATGAATGCGCTCGCTGCCTTGCCCGACCTGAGCAAGCTCGGCTTGCCGGATATTGCGAGCCTCTTCGGCCCCGGCGTCACCGGCCCCGGCGTGAACATCAACAGCGGCAACAACATCTCGATCCAGACCGGCCCCAGCAACTTCGCCCCTGGTCAGTTCTCCAGCGTCGGAAACAACGGCAGCCAGAACACAAACAATGTGACAACCTGCTGCGTCAACGGGCGGTGCTGTGTCAGTACCGACGGCGGAACCGCGAACTGCACGCCCTGACAGCTAGTCAGCCTCACCTGCGATAGGCCGGAGCCCGTCCTTGTAGCGCCGGGCCAACGCCTGGTACTCGCCGGGATTCACGTTCACCCACATCTCGGCGCCGGTGCCGGCGATCGGGCCCCTGACCTTGGCGGGTGCGCCGGTCACCAGAACTCCCTCGGGAATCTTCGTGCCGCCGACCACGAGCGAATGCGCGGCAATCAGGCTGCGTGACCCGATCACCGCCCCGTCCAGCACGGTGCAGTGGTTGGCGATCAGCGCCTCCGCCCCGACGTGCACGCCATGGATGCAACACATGTGGGCGATGGTCGCCCCGGGTCCGATGTCAGTGGGAATGCCCGGCGGCGCGTGAAGCACGGCGCCGTCCTGCACGTTCGCGCCCTCACGGATGACGATCGGCGCGTAGTCCGCCCGCAGCACCGTGTTGAACCACACCGAAGCGCCCGCCTGCACGGTCACGTCACCGATCAGCACAGCCGTCGGCGCGATGAATGCCTCCGGGTGGATGTTCGGCGCTTTTCCGTCGAACTCGAAGAGGGCCATAGGTCACATATACAGCACTGAAGGCCTGCACTTATTGCATACCCATCCGACAGAACTGTAACGTGTTCTAGTTAGAGACAGGGACTGGAGGCACGGACGTGAGTACCGATACCGCCGGCAGCGGCATTCGCGAGATCGACGCCGGCACGTTGCCGGACAGGTATGCGCGGGGCTGGCACTGCCTTGGACCGGTGAAGGACTACCTCGACGGTGAACCGCACGGAGTCGAGGCGTTCGGCACCATGCTGGTGGTCTTCGCGGACTCCCACGGCGACATCAAGATCCTGGACGGGTACTGCCGGCACATGGGCGGCAACCTGGCGCAGGGCACCATCAAGGGCGACGAGATCGCCTGCCCGTTCCACGACTGGCGGTGGGGCGGCGACGGCAAGTGCAAGCTGGTGCCGTACGCCAAGCGGACCCCTCGCCTGGCCCGCACCCGCGCGTGGCACACCGACATCCGCGGCGGCCTGTTGTTCGTCTGGCACGACCACGAGGGCAATCCGCCGCAGCCCGAGGTGCGCATCCCGGAGATTCCCGAGTTCGAGAGCGATGAGTGGACCGACTGGCGGTGGAACTCGATCCTCATCGAGGGCTCCAACTGTCGCGACATCATCGACAACGTCACCGACATGGCGCACTTCTTCTACATCCACTACGGGCTCCCGACGTACTTCAAGAACGTCTTCGAAGGCCACATCGCGTCGCAGTACCTGCACAATGTCGGCAGGCCGGACGTGAACGACATGGGGACCGCGTACGGCGAAACGCACCTCGATTCGGAGGCCTCGTACTTCGGGCCCTCGTTCATGATCAACTGGCTGCACAACAGCTACGGCGACTTCAAGGCAGAGTCGATCCTGATCAACTGCCACTACCCGGTGACTCAGGATTCGTTCGTGCTGCAGTGGGGCGTTCTCGTCGAGAAGCCCAAGGGCATGGACGAAGACACCACGGAGAAGCTGTCCAGGGCCTTCACCGAAGGCGTGAGCAAGGGCTTCCTGCAGGACGTCGAAATCTGGAAACACAAGACTCGCATCGAGAACCCGCTGCTGGTCGAGGAGGACGGCGCGGTCTACCAGATGCGTCGTTGGTACCAGCAGTTCTACGTCGACGTGGCCGACGTGACCGCCGAGATGACCGACCGCTTCGAGATGGAAGTCGACACCAGCAAGGCAAACGAGTTCTGGCACAAAGAAGTTGAGGAGAACCTGCGCCGCCAAGAGGAGGAAAAGGGACAGGCGACGCAGGTCTCGCAATGAGTGAGGAGCGGCAGGTCCCGGACGTGGACGAGCTGGCACGTTCGATGCTTGCGGTGCACGGCGCGCACGACGACCACTCGCACAGCCGACCGTGCGACTCACGGGTGAAGGGCGCGCCGACGGATCCGCGCCGGGCGGCTGCGCTCCGAGAATCCACGCAACGCGACCGTGATCGGTACCTGACGTCTGGTCTGCAGCCTGTCGACTGCCGCTACTGCCATGTCTCGGTGCTCGTCAAGAAGCTCGGGCCGGAACACACTTCGGTGCAATGGAATTCGGATGCTGCGCAACGATGCGCCTACTTCGCCGAAGTACGCGAATCCGGTGGTCTGACGGCGCGCAGCCGAAGCTGCCCCAAGCTGGCCGACAGCATCGAGCACGCCATCGCCGAGGGCGTGCTGGACGCGGTTTCAACCGCGCCGCCACCGGGCGACGGCTAACTCGTCGCGGGAGCAGACGGCATTCCACCGAAGGCCGGAGTAGCTTTACACGTCATGGCTGGGCCGGTGTCGTGCCGTGTGGAACAACTCTCGGGGGCGAAGCCTGCAGTCGTATTCGACGTCCTTATGGACTTCGAGCGCTGGTCAGACTGGATGCCGACGGTAACTTCGGCGTCGTGGGAACGGCAAGGATCGCCCGATACGGGAGTGGGCGGCATCCGACGGGTACTCGTCGGGCGCAGCGTGACACACGACCGGATTGTCGACGGAACGAAACCACACCATCATGCTTACGCTGTAGAGCTTCCGTGGTATGTGCCGCTTAAGGATTACCGCGGCGACGTCCGCATTGAAGACCGACCGGTCGGATCCCTCATCGTGTGGACTGCGACATGCACGCCACGTATCCAGGTCCTAAGAAGACTATTTCAGTCCGCGCTTCGTGCAACCTATGTCCGGGTGGCGGTGGCGCTGGCACAGGAATCAGAGCGGATTGCGCCTTGAACCACGACATCACGCCGAGCGGCCACTTATTGCGCGTTTTTCGCTAAATTCCGTGCCATAACTGGCCACTCGGAAGGCAGAAGGGCGCCTGTGACGGGCGCCGGATCAGGTCAGCCCCGCGAAGCGTTCCCGCACCTGGTCGGAGGTCAAGCCGTAATCCTCCAGGGCATAAGTGTGTTTCGGTGCGCGCGGGCCCTTCTTGCTCGCTTCGTAGCTCGCTTCGACGGCGGCGCGGCCGGCCTGGGTGAACTCGATGCCAAAGTGTCGGTAGATCTCCTCGACGACCTTCAACGGATTAGCGGTGAACTCGAAGTAGTCAAGGTCGTAGAACTGGGCCGGATCACGTTTGGCGCGTTCGGCATTGAATAGCCTGAGGCCGCGCGACCACGTCTCCAGAGCATCCTGGCCGATCACTTCACCACTGAAGCTGTTCGACCACCCCTCGGCGGTGTGCTGGGCCAATGAGCACATCGACGCCATGATCGTCTCCGCCGGCCGGTGGCACTGTACGACCAGCGCGTCGGGGTACGTGGCGAACAGCGCGTCCAGCGCGAACAGGTGGCTGGGGTTCTTCAGCACCCATCGCTTCTCGGCGTCATTCAAGCCGATCAGTTGAAGGTTCTTGCGGTGTCGCTGATATGACTTGGTCCAGTCCTGTCTCGCGAGCCATTTCGCGTACGTCGGTATGTGGGCGAGCGTCTCGTAAGACACCGAATGCAGGGACTGCCGCAGCAATTGCCAGCACTCCTCGACCTCGTCAGCGGTCATGAAATGCAGGCCGGTGTAGTCTGGGTTCTCGGCGTGCGCCTTGGTGAACTGTGCATCGATCTGCGCGAAAATCGGGTTATCTGGCCATGTTTCACGTGGTGGCCTCGGTTGCGGGTATTCCGCCAACCATAGCTCCAGACCCTGGTGTGCCGGATCGGCCGTCAGCAGCCGATGGATCAGGGTGGTTCCGGTACGCGGCAATCCGGTGACGAAGATCGGTCGCTCGATCGTCACATCGGCATGTCGCGGGTACTGCTTCCACGCTGCCTCGGAAACCAGCCGTGCCACAAGCGCGTTACGAACGAAGAACCGGCACATCTTGCTGCCGATCTCGGTCAGATCGGCGTCGCGGCGGTAGGACTCAAGCAGCGTGGCGAGCGCCTCGCGGTAGTTGTCGTCGTCGGAGCCGAAGTCGTCGAGCCCGCATGCCTTGGTGGCCGAGGCGTGCAAGTCGTCGACGGTGCCGACGTCAGTGCGCTGACTCATGTCTCGCCCATCAGGCCTTGTACTCTCCGCAGTTCACGTCGAGCGTTTGTCCGGTGATGCCGCTGGACAGATCGCTCGCGAAAAAGATGATGGCTGAGGCGACTTCGTCCTCCGTAGGCAGACGCTTCAAGTCGGAGTTCACGGCCGTCGCGTTGTAGATCTGCTCCACGGTGGTGCCGTACTTGCCGGCCTGATGGTTGAAGTACCCCTTCAGCGTCTCGCCCCAAATATAGCCTGGCACAACGGAGTTCACCCGGATACCCTGCTCGCCCAGTTCCGTCGCCAGTGACTGCGACATCGCCAGCAGCGCCGACTTGGCCATCTTGTAGGCACCGTACTTGGCCTGGGAGTGTCGAATCACCATCGAGTTCACGTTCACGACGGCGCCGTTGGCCTCGGCCATCGCGGGCGTGAAACCCTGGATCAGACGCAGTGCACCCAGCACGGTCAGCTCGATCGCGTCGCGGATGTGCTGGAACGTGGTGTCGGCCAACGGTTTCATCGACGGCACCCGAAACGCGTTGTTGATCAGCACATCGACGCGACCGTACGCCGCCAGCGATGCGTCGACGAGGTTCTTGACCTGGTCGTCGTCGGTGATGTCGGTCCGCACAGCGACGGCGCGGCGGCCCGTGTCGGCGATTTCCTTCGCGACGTCGTCGAGGCGTTCGGCGGTGCGCGCCGCCAACACGAGGTCGGCGCCGTTCTCGGCGCAGCGCCGCGCCAGCGTGGTGCCCAGCGCGGGGCCGACACCGCTGATGCACACCACCTTGCCTTCCAACAAGCCCTGCGGCATGGTTTACCCCAGCATTCTCGTGGCGATTGCGTGCTGCCGCTGGGCAATCCGCTCACGCCAATCTTCGTCGGTGATCTTGTTGCGGTCGTAGAACGGCAACGCGCAGGGTACTGCGTCAACGTCGACGAGCTCGACGGTGGGCCCGTCGGCTTCGGTGAGTTCCCGCGATACGCGCTGCCAGCGGAACTGAAGAAAGCCCTTTCGGTGCCCGAGCGTCTCGACCCAGTTGGTGACGCCGGGGCTGCGGTCGGCGACCACGATCCGGATCTTTCCATCCGGGTCTACTTGCGCCTGAGTGGCATTCAGCGAGGTTTGGTGGTTGATGTAGTCCAGCGAGATGTACCACAGGCTGCCCAGCTGGAAGCCGAGGTAAGGGGTGTCGGACTGCGGGATGGTGATGACCAGCGCCTGGTTCGGGGCGAGGTCGAAATGGCCCGCCGACGAGTACTGCGTCGCCAGTCCGCCCGGTGTGAGACGCGGCGGAACCAACGTGTTGGCGGGCAGGTTGAGGTAGAACCATTGGGGAAACTGCAGCCAGGTCTTGATGCGGTTCACCAGTTGCTTTCCCGCGGCGGCGTAACGCTTTTCGATCGTCTGCCGAGTCAAGGGCGGTGGTGCGGTGCCTGCCGAGTCCAGCCGCTTGATAGCGATTGTGCCGCGCCTCTGCGACCAGTCGCCGTAGACCTCGCGTACGACCAGCTGTGCCGGACCTTTCGGCGTGAAGCGCCATTCGAAGCTGCCGTCGGCCGCGATATCGAGCTCACGGTCGTCGAACGCTGCTTCGCTGACCGGGACGCCCTCGTCGGTGTATTCGCCGCCCAGCAGCTGAAAGCTCAGGTCTGTGGTGGTGCCGCGAACCCCGGAGACGACGTATTGGTGGCCGGGCTGTACTCGAGTGCCGAAGTAGAGGGTATCGGGGTTGTCCAGGCCCATCTTCGTGAACGGCCCTGTGCCACTGAGGAAGAACGGATGGTCGCGGTCGTGGTGGAACGACACGTGCGTGCAGGCTGCGATCCCCTGGGCGAGATATTGCAGGCCCTCGAGGAGGTCCGCTTCCGTCTCGATGTGAGGCGCGGCGGCGACGAGTGTCTCTGCCTCGCGGATCGCTGCAGTCAACGGGTCGGTGTACATGCGGTCCTTCTCTGCGGGTGACCGGTGCCGCCGCTCAGACTAGAACGTGTTCTAAAGCCGGTCAATATGCTTGCCTATGGCGTTCCATATCTGGAACATCGCGCGGTAGAGTACGCCGGATGGGAACCGTTGCCCCGGGCCGGGCGTCGCCGCCGACGGACCGCGTGCTGCGCGTGCTCGACTTCTTGTCGCAGCGCCCGCACGAGCGCTTCGGGGTGTCCGAGTTGGCCCGGCGCACTGCGCTCAGCAAGCCGACCTGCCTCGGCATCGTCTCGGCCTTGACGGATGCCGGCTACTTGATCAGGGATCCTCGAGACAAGACGTATCGGCTGGGGCCGGCCCTGATTACGCTGGGCCACCGGGCCCAGGAGTCGATGCGCATCAGCCCGGCAGCGCGGGACGAACTGCGTCGGCTCTCGGCGCAATTCGCCACCACCGCAGCACTTTCCGCAGTGGTGGACGACCGGATCACGCTGCTCGAACTGGTCGCGCCGCCGGGCGCGCGTGTGGGAGTCGAGGTGGGGCAGAGCTATCCGTTCGCGCCGCCGGTCGGGCTGATGTTCGTGTTGTGGGACGACGAGGCAGTCCGCGACTGGCTGGCCAAAGAACCCACGATCCCGCTGCGCACCGACACCGAACGCCTGCACCGCGTGATCGCCGAATGTCGCGCCGACGGCTATCTGGTCGAGCGGCTCACACCCGGCGGGCAGCGGCTCTACGCACTCATGGCGGGCATGTCCAACAGTCTGCCCGACGAACTGCGGGCGCTGCTGGGGGAGATCGTCTCGGATATCGGCGAGCGCGTGTATCTGCGCAGCGAGAGCTCCGGGACCAGGCAGCGCCACGACATCAGCGTGATCTCCGCCCCGGTGTACGACCACCACCACCGCCAGGCCATGGTGGCGTCTCTGCATATCGGCCGTGCGCTGGCCGATACGGACATCGCCGAACATGCCCGCGGGCTGATTGCTGCGGCCGATGCGCTCACCGAACAACTCGGCGGCGCCAAGCCACGACGCTGAATGGCGGCCTGCTGGCTACCCCTCGTTCGCCAGCAGGCCGCCTATCCCCTCCCCGAGCGTGCGCGTGGTGCCGCAGGTCCCCGCGTGTCATTGGCACGACGCGCACGCTCGCGTGAGGAGGTGACCCCCCTCTCGAGTTGTTAGAGGTCGCTCAGCGCGCCGATCACCTGTCCCGGCGTCACCTGGTACCCGCACTGGTTGCTGAGGTCGACCAGAGGTTGCTGCAGAGTGTGAAGATCAGCGGCCTCTTGGGGATGGGCGTCGAAATAGGCGCTGAACGCCGACTGCGCCGAGAACGGCGACTGCCGCGCGACGTCGGCAAGGGCCGCGTTGGTGTCCGGGTGCGCCTGCAGGTACAGCGAGATCTCGTGGTTGACCTTGCTGATGGTCTCGGTGAGGTTGGACGCCGCGCACGGGTCCGCCGCGGCTGCGGGCGTGGCTGTCGGCGTGGCCGTCGTCGTCGGCGTGGCTGTCGTCGTCGGCGTGTCGGTGGCAGTTGCCGTCGGCGTGGCTGTGGCCGTCGGCGCGTCTGTCGTCGTCGGCGACGGGGTGGGCGTCGGTGTCGGCTCGCCCTTCGCGTGAGGCAAGACGACGATCGCGGTGGCGACGCCGCACAACACGGCGGCCGCGATGAAGCCGAGCAAGCCTCTCCGGATGATTCCTCTGGCAATGGTCACGTGTCTTGCTCCTCAGTTCTGGGACAGATAGCTGCTATATCGACGGGTGAAACCATCGCGTTACGACGCACTAGCCCCATTGGCCCCACCAGCATCGTGAAGGGGTCAAGATGAGACCGTGCACGTTCGCCTTCTGTGGGGCCTGACGCTGGCCGGGGTGGCGGTCCTGTCGGCCTGCGACACGGCCGCCGACCAGGCCGGCGAGTCGTCGGCGAGCCGATCGGCGGCGCCTTCCACGACGACAACGACGTCAGTCGCGGCCCCTGCCACCACGACAGCCAAGAAATGGATCGACCTCGACGTCGGCGACTGCCTGGCCGACCCGCCGCCCACCGATCCGAGCGTGGTCACCGTGACGGTCGTGGGCTGCACGGCGACGCACATGTCGGAGGTGTTCTTCCGCGGCGCCTTGACGGTCAACAGCGCGATCCCTGAAGTCGCGGGCCGCGAATGCGACGCGCAGTTCCCCAAGTACACCGGGCAAGCCGTCGACGCCAGCGGTCTGGACGTGACGTACCTCGTCGACTCGAATCAGGACCGGACCACCATTGACCCGACGGCCGGGCCAGCGCCGAGCACCGTCATCTGCCTACTCGCGGACGCGAACGGCCGTCCTCTGACGGCGCCGGCTCGCCGCTGACGCCTGCACGAGCGTGCGCTGAGTGCCAGCGCCCGCGGCGTGTCGTCGGCACGACGCGCACGCTCGCGCCGGAAAGAAAGCTAGTGCGTCGCGCTCTTGCTCGCGCTTGATCTCCAGTGCGATGTCGATGAGCTGATCCTCTTGCCCGCCAATGAGTTTGCGCTGTCCGGCGCGGTGAAGCAGCTGATGTGCGGGGACGCCGTAGCGTTCCGATTGGCGGATCGCATGCTTGAGGAAGCTCGAGTACACCCCGGAGTAGCCCATGATCAACGCGTTGCGGTCGAGCAGGCATTCGGCGGGCATGGCCGGCGCGACGACCTCTTCGGCGGCGTCGGCGATGTCGAAGAAGTCGATGCCGGTCTTGACGCCGATCTTGTCGAACACCCCGATCAGCGCCTCGACAGGAGCGTTGCCAGCCCCTGCACCGAAGCGCCGGCAGCTGCCGTCGATCTGCTTGGCCCCGGCCCGCACGGCCTCGACCGAGTTGGCCACGCCCAGGCCCAGGTTCTCGTGGCCGTGGAAACCGACCTGTGCGTCGCCACCCAGTTCGGCGACCAGCGCCGCGACCCGGTCGCGCACACCCTCCAGCACCAGCGCCCCGGCCGAATCCACGACGTAGACGCACTGGCACCCGGCGTCGGCCATGATCCGCGCCTGCTTGGCCAGCGCTTCGGGCGGGATGGTGTGACTCATCATCAGGAACCCGACCGTTTCGAGGCCGCGCTCACGGGCCAGGCCGAAGTGCTGAATGGACACGTCGGCCTCGGTGCAGTGCGTGGCGATGCGGCAGATCGATCCGCCGTTGTCCTGCGCCTCGATGATGTCCTCTTTGGTGCCCACGCCCGGCAGCATGAGGAACGCGATCTTGGCTTCCTTTGCGGTGTCGGCGGCGAGCTTGATCAGCTCCTGCTCGGGCGTCTTGGAGAACCCGTAGTTGAAAGACGAGCCGCCGAGCCCGTCGCCGTGCGTCACCTCGATCACCGGTACGCCGGCGGTGTCCAGCGCCGCGACGATCGCGTGCACCTCGTCCTTGGTGAACTGGTGGCGCTTGTGGTGCGACCCGTCCCGCAGCGACGTGTCGGTGATCCGGACGTCCCAGATGTCGTTGAAGAAGACGTCGGTGCTCATACGTGGCCTCCTGTTACTGCCAACAGTTCCTTGGCGATCTCCTCGCCGACTTTGGTGGCCGCCGCCGTCATGATGTCGAGGTTGCCGGCGTAGGGCGGCAGGAAGTCGCCGGCGCCTTCGACCTCGACGAAGGTCGTGACGAGCGCTTGGCCGCCGGAGTTCAACGACGGTGGGTCGAACTGCGGCTCGTTGAGCAGCCGGTAGCCGGGCACGTACGTCTGCACCTCCGCGACGACGTCGCGAATCGACTGCGCGATCGCGTCGGTGTCGGCGTCCTCGGGGATCGCGCAGAAGATGGTGTCGCGCATGATCATTGGCGGTTCGGCCGGGTTAAGGATGATGATCGCCTTGCCGCGCTTCGCGCCGCCGATGGTCTCGACGCCACGCTTGGTGGTCTTGGTGAACTCGTCGATGTTCGCGCGGGTCCCCGGGCCGGCCGACACCGACGCCACCGACGCGACGATCTCGGCGTAAGGCACGTCCACCACCCGTGACACTGCGTACACGATCGGGATCGTGGCCTGCCCACCGCAAGTGATCATGTTGACGTTCATCGCGTGCAGATGCTCGCGAAGGTTGGCGGGCGGGACCACCGCCGGGCCCACGGCAGCGGGCGTCAGGTCGATGGTCCGGATACCGGCCTCGGCGTAGCGCGGCGCCGCGTCCGCGTGCACGTACGCCGACGTCGCCTCGAACAGCAGATCCGGCTTGTGGTTCAGGTTCAGCAGCCAGTCGACACCCTCGTGACTGGTGTCCAACCCGAGTTCCCGCGCGCGTTTGAGGCCTTCGCTGTCGGGGTCGATACCGATCATCCAGCGCGGTTCCAGCCACTCCGACCGCAGCAGCTTGTACAGCAGGTCGGTGCTGATGTTTCCGGAGCCGACGATCGCGACGCTGGCTTTGGACGGCATGGATACTCCTATTCGAAGGTCAACCGCACGGAACCGAGCCCGTCGAACTCCGCGACGAACTGGTCCCCGGGCCTGGCGTCGATCGCTCGGGTGCACGAGCCCGGCAACACGATGTCACCCTTGCGTAGCCGCACACCAAAACTCTCCACCTTGCGCGCCAACCACGCCACTGCGGTCACCGGGTTGCCGAGCACCGCGTCGCTGCGGCCCTTGGCCACCACTTCGCCGTTGCGGGTGAGCACCGCGTCGATGGTCTTGATGTCGATACCCGTCGGCGCCACCCGCTGCGCGCCCAACACGAACCCCGCCGAGGAGGCGTTGTCGGCGATCGTGTCGCACAGCTTGATCTTCCAGTCGGTGATGCGGGTGTCGATCAGCTCGATGGCCGGGGCGTACGCGGCGGTGGCGGCGAGCACGTCGGCCTCGGTGCAGTCGGCACCGGGCAGGTCCTCGGCGAGGATGAAGCCGACCTCGACCTCCACCCGCGGGTACAGGTAGCGGCCGGCCTTGACAGGCGTGTCCTCGAAGACCTCCATCTCGTCGAGCAAATGCCCGTAGTCAGGTTCATCGACACCCATCATCTGCTGCATCGCCTCGCTCGACAGGCCCACCTTGTGGCCGACCACCCGGGCGCCCTCGGCGACGCGCTGGCGGATGTTGATGAGCTGGATCTCGTACGCGTCAACCACGTCTATCGTGGGGTTTTCGTCCGTCAGCGGGCCGATCGGGACCCGGCTGCGCTCAGCTTCGGCAAGGTCTGCAGCGAGTTCGTCGCGCCTCTGGACGCTGAGCATCTCCTGATCGCCCCTCTGTTCGGTGCGGCGGGGTCGGTAGCGCCCGGCCCGGCCAATTCTATAACGTGTTCTAGTATGACTGGACAGGAGTACGACGTCGTCGTCGTGGGCAGCGGTGCTGCGGGCATGGTAGCCGCCCTGACCGCCGCTCACGAAGGCTTGTCGACGATGGTGATCGAGAAGGCGCCGCACTACGGCGGCTCGACCGCTCGATC
Source organism: uncultured Actinomycetota bacterium (assembly GCA_963775205.1). GTDB lineage: Bacteria > Actinomycetota > Actinomycetes > Mycobacteriales > Mycobacteriaceae > Mycobacterium. The sequence goes on from CAVZHV010000009.1 coordinate 404,304, forward strand.
CGGCGGGGGCGTGTGGATCCCGAACAACGAAGTCCTCAAACGTGACGGCGTGACCGATACGCCCGAGGCCGCTCGCACGTATCTGCACGGCATCATCGGCGACATCGTCGAACCCGAGCGCATCGACGCGTACTTGGACCGGGCGCCGGAGATGCTGTCGTTCGTGCTCAGGCACACGCCGCTGAAGATGTGCTGGGTCCCGGGCTATTCCGACTACTACCCCGAGGCTCCTGGCGGGCGGCCGGGCGGCCGCTCAATCGAGCCGAGGCCGTTCGATGCGCGCAAGCTCGGCTCCGACGAGTCCGGCCTCGAACCAGCGTACGGCAAGGTCCCGCTCAACGTCGTTGTGATGCAACAGGATTACGTGCGGCTGAACATGCTCAAGCGTCATCCGCGAGGCGTGCTGCGCAGCCTGAAGGTCGGCGCGCGCACCATGTGGGCCAAGGCGACCGGCAAGCACCTGGTCGGCATGGGACGTGCGCTGATCGGCCCGCTGCGGATCGGCCTGCGTAACGCGGGCGTGCCGGTGCTTCTCAACACCGCGCTGACCGATCTGTATGTCGAGGACGGTGTGGTCCGGGGCATCTACGTCCGCGACATGACCGGTCCGGAATCCGCTGAGCCGCAGCTGATTCGGGCTCGCCGCGCGGTGATTCTGGGATCCGGCGGCTTCGAGCACAACGAACAGATGCGAGTCAAATACCAGCGCGCACCCATCACCACCGAATGGACTGTCGGCGCGAAGGCGAACACCGGTGACGGGATACTAGCGGCCGAGAAGCTCGGGGCCGCTTTGGATTTGATGGAAGACGCATGGTGGGGGCCGACGGTGCCGCTGGTGGGCGCGCCGTGGTTTGCGCTGTCGGAGCGCAACTCACCGGGTTCGATCATCGTCAACATGGCCGGCAAGCGGTTCATGAACGAATCGATGCCCTACGTCGAGGCGTGCCACCACATGTACGGCGGCGAGTGGGGTCAAGGCACCGGCCCAGGCGAGAACGTGCCGGCTTGGCTCGTCTTCGATCAGCAGTACCGGGACCGCTACATCTTCGCGGGATTGAATCCCGGCCAACGCATTCCGAACAAGTGGCTGGAATCCGGTGTCATCGTGACGGCTGACACGGTCGACGAGCTTGCCCAAAAGGCCGGCCTGCCGGCCGACGAGTTGAAGGCCACCATCGAACGCTTCAACGTGTTCGCGCGCTCGGGGGTCGACGAGGACTTCCACCGCGGCGAAAGCGCGTACGACCGTTACTACGGCGATCCCACCAACAAACCCAACCCCAACCTCGGCGAAATCAGCCATCCCCCTTACTATGCGGCGAAGATGGTGCCGGGCGATCTGGGCACGAAGGGCGGTATCCGCACCGATGTGTACGGGCGGGCGCTGCGCGACGACGGCAGCGTCATCGACGGCCTGTATGCGGCCGGAAATGTCAGCGCGCCGGTGATGGGCCATACTTACCCCGGTCCGGGTGGCACGATCGGCCCGGCGATGACCTTCGGTTACCTGGCGGCGTTGCACATAGCCGGAAAGGGCTGAGATGCCGATCGATCCGTCCGTCGCGATCGGCGCGGAGCTACCGCCGAGCGAGTTCAGTTGGACGAGCAGCGATATCCAGCTGTATCACCTCGCGCTGGGCGCCGGCGCGGATCCGATGAACCCGCGTGAGTTGAGCTATCTGGTGGACAACACCCCGCAGGTGCTGCCGACGTTCGGCAATGTCGCGCAGAGCTTCCACTTGACCGAGCCGCCGACCGTTCCGTTCCCGGGTATCGACATCGAGCTCGCCAAGATCCTGCATGGCGCGGAGTCGGTGACGGTGGCGGGCCCGATCCCGCCCTCAGGCAGCGCCCGAAGCACCAGCCGCGTGGTCGACATCTGGGACAAGGGCAAAGCCGCGGTGATTCTTACCGAGTCGTCGGTGACCACGCTGGACGGCACACCGCTGTGGACCACCACGCGGTCGATCTTCGCCCGCGGCGAGGGTGGATTCGGCGGGGAGCGTGGGCCGTCGACGTCGTCGGCTCCTCCGGACCGTCCGTGCGATCACGAGATCCCTTTGCCGACGCTGCCGCAGCAGGCGCTGCTGTACCGGTTGTGCGGTGACCGCAATCCCCTGCATTCCGACCCGGAATTCGCTGCGGCGGCAGGGTTTCCGCGGCCGATCCTGCATGGCCTGTGCACGTATGGCATTGCGTGCAAGGCAATCGTCGACGCGTGCCTCGACAGCGATGTCAGCCGGGTTCGCACGTACGGCGCACGGTTCGCCGGCGTCGTCTACCCGGGCGAGATGCTGCGGGCGCGGATCTGGGAGGACGACGATCGGCTGGTCGCCGTGGTCACCGCGCCTACGCGCGACGAGGAACCCGTGCTGTCGGGCGTGGAACTGCTGCCTGCGTAGGGAATTCGCGCCCGATTGACACCGCGGCGCAATCTCGGCGAACACGGCCCTTCGGATACATTCGGCGCAAAAAGGGAAACGCTGGACCGCCGCCCCCACGGCGGTCCAGCGCTGTTCCTCCCCTAAGCCCTTTTTGGGCAACGGCAACTCGTCGAATTAGCCAGTTTCAATTGCGTGGGGTCATTGTTTCCGTGGTGAGCAAACGATATGACTTTGCTGGACGACATGTCAAGGATCGATTCCGATCATCTAGCGAATCTCGATCGGACAATTAAAGCCACTCCATTTGCGCTTGGAGTAAATAAGAGTAATTTGATCTCGATTTCAGGCCCGTTATTCTCACTCCACCTATGCTTCGACTGGCCAGCCCACCGCAGGCCGCAGTTCGGCTCCAGCATGTACTTCCACGGCAATCAGCAACGCTTCAACGACATTGTGTTTGCCGAATTCGCCGTCGCTACGCCGTATCTAACCCAGGATCAGGCCTGAGGTCGGCACGCCGGTGCCCGCGGTGACGAGAACATGCTCGACGTCGGGCACCGGGTTGACCGACGTGCCGCGCAGCTGGCGGACCCCTTCGGCAATCCCGTTCATGCCGTGGATATAGGCCTCGCCGAGCTGGCCGCCGTGCGTGTTGATCGGCAACCGCCCGCCGATCTCGATCGCCCCGTCGGCGATGAAGTCCTTCGCCTCGCCCCAGCCGCAGAAGCCGAGCTCTTCAAGTTGGATCAGCGTGAACGGTGTGAAGTGGTCATAGAGAATCGCGGTCTGGATGTCCGTCGGCTTCAATCCCGACTGCGCCCACAGCTGCCGTCCGACCAGACCCATCTCCGGCAGCCCGTCCAGCTCCGGCCGGTAGTAGCTCACCATCGAATACTGGTTGGGGCTCGAGCCCTGCGACGCCGCCTCGATAACAGCCGGCCGATGCTTGAGATCCTTGGCCCGGTCGACGGACGTGACGACGAGTGCCACGGCTCCGTCGGTCTCCTGGCAGCAGTCCAGCAGCCGCAGCGGCTCGGCGATCCACCGCGAGTTCTGGTGATCCTCGATGGTGATCGGCTTCTCGTAGAAGTACGCCTTCGGGTTGTTCGCGGCGTGCTTGCGATCGGCCACCGACACCGCACCGAAGTCGCGGCTCGTCGCGCCGGACAGGTGCATGTAGCGTTTGGCGATCATCGCAACCTGCGCGGCCGGTGTCGACAGGCCGTGCGGGTACGAGAACGAGTTGTCGACACCGGTCGAGTCGGCATTTTCCACGAGACGGGTCTGCACCTGCCCGAACCGAACCCCCGAGCGCTCGTTGAAAGCGCGATACGCCACAACGCAATCCGCGACTCCGGTGGCAACCGCCATTGCCGCCTGCTGCACCGTCGCGCACGCCGCACCGCCGCCGTGGTGGATCTTCGAGAAGAACGTCAGGTCCCCCATTCCGGTGGCCCGCGCGATTGCGACCTCGGTGTTGGAGTCCATCGTGAAAGTGACCATGCCGTCGACGTCCGCGGGTGTCAGGCCCGCATCGTCGAGTGCATCGAGTACGGCCTCGGCCGCGAGCCGAAGCTCGCTGCGGCCCGAGTTCTTGGAGAAGTCGGTCGCGCCGATCCCGACGATCGCCGCCTTGCCGGACAGCTCGCCCGGCATCAGGCACCACCAACAGTAAGCGTCGCATTGGCGATGACGTGGTCGCCCAGACTATTGCTGCCAACGATTTTCAGCGTGACGATCCCATCGTCGACTGAGGTCACCTCACCCCTGAAAGTCACGGTGTCGTAGGCGTACCACGGCACACCGAGGCGGAGCCCGATCGACTTGATCACCGCGTTCGGGCCAGCCCAGTCGGTGATGTAGCGCTGCACCAGGCCGGTGTCGGTCAGGATGTTGACGAAGATGTCCTTGGATCCCTTGGCCTGCGCCTTGTCCCGGTCGTGATGCACGTCCTGGTAGTCGCGCGTGGCGATCGCCGTCGACACGATGAACGTCGGGTCGCCGTAGAGCGACAGTTCCGGCAGCTTCGTGCCTACTTCTACGGTTGGCGCGCTCATGCGTCAGGCTCCCACGCGTACAGGGTCCACGCCGGCCCGACGTCGTTGGCCGGGAAGTCGATATACGTTGCGCGGACCGGCATCCCGATCTCCACCTTCGACGGGTCTATGTTGCGGAGCTCACCGAGCATCCGCACGCCTTCCTCGAGTTCGACGAGCGCGATGACGAACGGCAGCGACCGGCCCGGCACCTTGGGAGCGTGATGCACGACGAAGCTGAACACCGTGCCCTTGCCGCTTGCCAGGACGTAGTCGATCGGTGTGTCCTTGTCCTGCCAGATCGCGGGCACCGGCGGGTGCTGAAGGCTGCCGTCGGGCCGCTTCTGAATCCGCAACTCGTGGGCGTTCACGCCGTCCCAGAAGAACTTGGTGTCCCGCGACGATGCCGGCCGCATCATCGCGTCGGCATCAAGGTCGTCGGGGACGGCAGTGGCCGGCTGATCAGCATCGCCAGGCCTGAATTTCATGATGCGCCACATCATCTCGGCGACGTCCTCGTCGCCGACCTGCCAGGTGATCTTCTGGGTGATGAAAAAGCCCTCACCGAGCGCGGTTCGCTTCGGACCCACCACATCCGTGAGCTCCGCGACGACACTCACTTCCTCACCGGGCCGCAGATACCGGTGGTACGTCTGCTCGCAGTTGGTGGCCACCACGCCGATGTATCCGGCATCGTCGAACAACGTGATGATCTTGCCCAGCGGGTCGTCGTCGGGGCGTGCGCCACCCAGGCCGAACATCGTCCACACCTGAATCATGGCGGGAGGAGCGACAATTCCCGGATGTCCGGCGGCGCGGGCGGCAGCCTCGTCGACGTAGATGGGATTCTTGTCGCCCATCGCGTCGAGCCAGTGGTCGATCATCGGCTGATTGACCGGATGGCGAGCCTGCCGTGGCTTGCTCTTGCCCTCGGCCTTGACCCGCTCGGCGGCCTTCTGGATGTCTTCGACTGTCACCGCGGCACCCTCGGCACTTTCAGCCCCGAGGCCGCGATCATCTCCCTCATCACTTCGTTGACGCCTCCACCGAACGTGATCACCAAGTTGCGCTTGGTCTGCTGATCCAACCAGTACAGCAGATCAGCAGTGTCGGGCTCAGCCGGGTTGCCGTACTTGCCGACGATCTCTTCAGCAAGCCGCCCGATATGTTGAATCCGTTCGGTAGCAAACACTTTCGTGGCTGCGGCATCGGCGACGTCGATGGTCTCACCGGCCGCGGCGACCTGCCAGTTGAGCAGTTCGTTGATCCGCCAGACCGACTGGATCTCGCCGAGCGCGCGTTTGACGTCGTCGTGGTCGATCGGGGTGACGCCGTCGCCGCCGGGCTTGGATGCCCACGTGTGCACACGATCGTAGATGCCGGCGAACTTGCCGGCGGGACCGAGCATCACGCGCTCGTTGTTCAGCTGAGTGGTGATCAGCCGCCAGCCGCCGTTCTCCTCGCCGACCAGCATGTCGACCGGCACCCGGACGTCGTTGTAGTAGCTGGCGTTGGTGTGGTGAGCGCCGTCCGACAAGATGATCGGCGTCCACGAGTAGCCCGGATCCTTGGTGTCGACGATCAGGATCGAAATGCCTTTGTGCTTGACGGCTTCCGGGTCGGTGCGGCACGCCAGCCAGACGTAGTCGGCGTCGTGGGCGCCGGTGGTGAAGATCTTCTGGCCGTTGACCGTGTAATACCCGGTGGCCTCGTCGCCTGTCCGAACGGCGGTAGTGCGCAACGACGCCAGGTCGGTGCCCGCCTCCGGTTCGGTGTAGCCGATCGCGAAGTGGACCTCACCGGCCAGGATCGCGGGCAGGAACTTCTTCTTCTGCTCCTCGCTGCCGTACACCTGAAGCGTGGGCCCGACGGTCTGCAGTGTCACCGCGGGCAGCGGCACGTCGGCTCGCTGGGCCTCGTTGACGAAGATCTGCTGTTCGATCGGGCCGAAGCCCAGACCGCCGAACTCCTTGGGCCAGCCGACACCGAGCTTGCCGTCCTGCCCCATCCGCCTGATCACGGCACGGTAGGCCTTGCCGTGCCGGTCGGCTTCCATCTCCTGGCGCTCTTCGGGCGAGATGAGATTCGAAAAGTATTGCCGCAGTTCGGCTTGCAGCTGACGCTGCTCCGGGGTCAGGTCGATGAACATTGCGCTCCCACCAGGTCGAGACGGTGCGACGGCCCACCCAGCAGCCTGGTCAGGTCCTTGATCGTCGAGTAGTAACGCGGCATCGGGTACGTGATGTCCATGCCCATACCGCCGTGCAGATGATGGCAGATCTGCATCACCGGCGGCGCCTGGGAGGTCAGCCAGTAGCCCAGCACGGCGAGGTCGTCCTCTGCGTCACGGCCCTCGGCCAACCGCCAGATCACCGACGATGACGCCAAAGTGATTGTCCGCGAGGCGATGTACACCTCGGCAAGCTGAGCGGCGACAGTCTGGAACGTCGACAGCGGCTTGCCGAACTGGTGCCGACTGCCGACGTAGTCGGCCGTCAGCCGCAGCGCCCCGGCGACCAGGCCGGCCGCATACGCACCGATGGTCGCCAGCGCGAGCTGGTTCACCCTGCGAGCCGTCGCCCCGTCCAGTACATCCTCGGATGCGACAGCGACGTCGGAGAACGTCACGACATACTCGTCGCTGCCGTTGGACGTCGGCGTCCTGGTCAGTTCCACGCCGTCGGCCGTCGGCGACACCACGACGACGGCGCTGTCCGCAGTGACGAGGATCCAGTCCGCTCGTTCGGCGTACGGCACGCCAACCTTGATGCCGCTCAGGCGATTATTGGCGAAGGTGGTTGCCGGCCGGTCGGGAAGTGCGGCGCCCGGCTCGTTCAGCCCAGCGGTCAGCACAGCACCTTTCGCGACGCCCGCGAGGTAGCGGTCCTGGTGTGCCTCGGTGGCCAGATCGAGTAGAGGCACCACACCCAATCCGAGCGTGGCCAACGCCGGGCTGACGGTCCCGTGGCGGCCGATCTCGGTCAACGCGGTCGCCACCTCGGCCAGACCGACGCCGTCACCACCGAGACGTTCGGGCACGGGCAGCGCCGTCACACCACCGGAAACCAGTGCCTCCCAGCTGTTGTCGCGATCCAGCACCGTGTTGACGACGTCCGCGACCGCTTGCTGCGCGGGCTCGAGAGAAAAGTCCATCAGTTCGCCACCGGTGCGACTTGTCGGCTCGCCGCTCGGACGTCTTTCCGGGTAATCCACCTGCCAGTGTTTGATGCCGTTGAGCCATCCCGAGCGCAGCCGTTCCGGCTCGGCGATCGGCGTCAGATCGGGCATGTGGTCGGCGACCGCGTTGAAGATCAAGTCGATCGTCAACTTCGCCAGGTTGGCGCCGATGCAGTAGTGCGCGCCGGTGCCACCGAAGCCCACGTGCGGGTTGGGGTTGCGCAGGATGTTGAACGTGTGCGGGTCGTCGAAGACTTCTTCGTCGAAGTTGGCCGACCGGTAGAACATCACCACCCGCTGGCCCTTCTTGATCGTCACACCGGAGAGTTCGTAGTCCTCGAGCGCGGTGCGCTGGAAGCAGCTGACCGGGGTGGCCCACCGCACGATCTCGTCGGCCGCGGTCTCCGGACGCTCCTTCTTGTAAAGCTCCCACTGGTCGGGGTTGTCGGCGAACGCGATCATCCCGTGAGTGATGGAGTTGCGGGTGGTTTCGTTACCCGCAACCGAGAGCATCACGACGAAGAAGCCGAACTCGTCGTCGGAAAGCTTCTCCCCCTCGATGTCGGCCTCGATCAGCGCCGTGACGATGTCGTCGCCCGGGTTCTTCCCCTTCTCCTCGGCCATCTTCATCGCGTACATGATCAGCTCGGTCGACGACATCTTCGGGTCGACGTCGGCGTACTCCGGGTCGTCGTTCCCGGTCATCTCGTTGGACCAGCGGAAGATCTTGTCGCGGTCCTCTTGCGGAATTCCGAGGAGACCGGCGATGGCCTGCAGCGGCAACTCGCAGGACACCTGCTCGACGAAGTCGCCGGCGCCCTGTGAAGCCGCCGTCTGGGCGATCTTCTGCGCCCGCTCGTTCAGCTCGTCGCGCAGCCGGCCGACGGCCCGCGGCGTGAACCCGCGGGAGATGATCTTGCGCAGCCGGGTGTGATGCGGCGCGTCCATGTTGAGCATCACGTGCCGCTGGACCTCGATGTCCTCGCGGGCGATGTCGTCGTTGAAGCGCGGGATCACGCAGTTTTCGTAGCTGGAGAAGATGTCGCTGCGCCGGGAGATCTCCTTGACGTCCTTGTGCTTGGTGATCACCCAGTAGCCGCCGTCGTTGAAACCACCGGCGTGACCCGGGGTCGTTTCGCACCACCAGATCGGCGCGGCCTTGCGCAACTCGGCGAATTCCTCGACGGGCAGGCCCTTGACGTTGACGTCAGGGTCGGTGGGGTCGAAGCCGGGCGGCAGGTTGGGGCTGGGCATGAGTGAGCTCCTTATTACAACGTGTTCTAGTGCCAGTAAAACATGGCTTCACCGCAGACAAAAGGCACTGTTTCATCGTCGCTTGTCAGAGTAATGGAACGTGTTCTAGCCTGGCGGAATGGGTAACCCTGTCATCGTCGAAGCCACCCGCAGCCCGATCGGCAAGCGCAACGGATGGTTGTCCGGGCTGCATGCGACCGAGCTGTTGGGCGCGGTTCAGAGAGCGCTAGTGGAGAAAGCCGGCATCGATGCCGGCGACGTCGAGCAGCTGATCGGCGGCTGCGTCACGCAGTTCGCGGAGCAGTCCAACAACATCACCAGGGTGTCGTGGCTGACCGCGGGTTTGCCGGAGGAGGTCGGCGCCACCACCGTCGACTGCCAGTGCGGCAGCGGCCAGCAGGCCAACCACCTCATCGCGGGGTTGATCGCTGCGGGGGCGATCGACGTCGGCATCGCCTGCGGCGTCGAGGCCATGAGCCGCGTCGGCCTGGGCGCCAACGCGGGTCCCGACCGGGCGGCGATCCGGGCGGAGTCGTGGGACATCGACCTGCCCAATCAGTTCGAGGCCGCAGAGCGGATCGCCAAGCGCCGCGGCATCACCCGCGCCGACATCGACGAGTTCGGGTTCGAGTCGCAGCGCAAGGCCAAACAGGCTTGGGCCGAGGGGCGGTTCGACCGCGAGATCAGCCCGATCGATGCGCCGGTGCTGGACGAGCAACGCCAGCCGACCGGTGAACGGGCCTCGGTGTCCCGCGACCAGGGTCTGCGCGACACCACGTTGGAGGGGCTCGCGTCGTTGAAGCCCGTGATGGAGGGCGGTACTCACACCGCGGGCACGTCGTCGCAGATTTCCGACGGTGCGGCCGCGGTGCTGTGGATGGACAGTGATGTGGCGAAGGCGCACGGATTGCGGCCGCGGGCGCGGATCGTCAGCCAGGCGCTCGTCGGCGCGGAGGCGTACTACCACCTCGACGGGCCGGTGCAGTCGACGGCGAAGGTGCTGGCGAAGGCAGGCATGAAGATGGGTGACATCGACGTCGTCGAGATCAACGAGGCGTTCGCCTCGGTGGTGCTGTCGTGGGCGCGGGTGCACAACCCGGACATGGCCCGGGTGAACGTCAACGGCGGCGCGATCGCGCTGGGGCATCCGGTCGGGTCCACCGGCAGCCGGCTGATCACCACCGCTCTGCACGAACTGGAGCGCACCGATAAGAACACCGCGTTGATCACGATGTGTGCCGGCGGGGCGCTCTCCACCGGCACGATCATCGAGCGGATCTAGCCGGGGTCTGCGCCGAGAGTGACGTTATGCAGAGAAAGTTCGAGTAGACGCCTGCAAGACGTCACTCTCGGCGGAGTCCCGGACGCACCCGGGCGTGGATGTGGTGGATTTTGCCGTCAGAGGCCGGAATCAGGAACGTCTCGGCGGTGCTGGCTACTACGCGGCGCCCGGCCACCTTCACCTTGAGCACGACGGTGAACGTTGCGCGTACCTCGTCGCCGTCGATCGTGAACTCGCGGTCAGTGATCGCTGCGAGCAGTCGGAACTGCGGCCCGCGATTCAGGCTGCGCCGCAAGTGATTTCCCGAGAAACCGGTCTTGAGGCCGTTCTCGATGCGCACGCACCCGTCGGCGAACGGGACGGCGGAGGCGTCGTGACTGACGAGCGCGTCGAGGTAGGCCTCGGCTGCGGCGATGCGGTCGGTGTCGGAAACGGTGTCCACCACGCGAGCATAGGATGACCGCCATGCCGAAACCACCGCCCCGCAACCTGAACTCGCCGATGACCGACTTCGTGATCAAGTGGATGTCCCGCGGCAACACGTGGCTCTACAAAGTCACCGGAGGCAAGGCCGGCGGAACCTTCCGGAAAGCGCCGGTCGCGCTGCTGACCACCACGGGCCGCAAGACCGGTCAGCCGCGCGTCAGCCCACTGCTCTACATGCGCGACGGAAACCGGGTCATCCTCGTCGCCTCCAAAGGCGGATCCGAACGCAATCCGCTGTGGTACCTGAACCTGAAGGCTGATCCGAAGGTGACGGTCCAGATCAAAGACGAAGTGCTGCAGTTGACGGCACGCGACGCCACCGAGGAAGAGCGCGCGACGTTGTGGCCCCGGCTGGTCGAGATGTACCCGGACTTCGCGGACTACCAGTCGTGGACCGAGCGCAAGATTCCTGTCGTCGTGTGTGAGCCCTGAGCGTCGGCAGCTCGCCGATCTCGGCGCATAGCGCGCCTACGCCCCGTATACCGGCACCGGCGGACGGGCCTTGGCGAGCAGGTCGGCGACGACGGGGCCGAGCTCGCTGGGATCCCACCGCGCGCCCTTATCGACCTGCGGACCGTGCGCCCACCCCTCGGCTACCCGGATCAGCCCGCCTTCGACTTCGAAGACTTTGCCTGTCACCCCACGTGATTCGGCGCTGCCAAGCCAGACCACCAGGGGCGACACGTTCTCCGGCGCCATTGCGTCGAAGCCGTCCTCCGGCTTGGCCATCGTCTGCGCGAACACCTTCTCCGTCATGCGGGTGCGGGCGGCCGGCGCAATCGCGTTCACCGTCACGCCGTAGCGCCCCATCTCCGCCGCCGCCACCAGCGTCAGCGCCGCGATACCCGCCTTGGCGGCCGAGTAATTCCCTTGCCCGACACTGCCTTGCAGCCCCGCGCCCGAGCTGGTGTTGATCACCCTCGCGTCCACGGTCTCGCCAGCCTTGGCTTTACCTCGCCAATATTCGGCGGCATGCCGCAAGGTCGCGAAGTGGCCCTTCAGGTGTACGCGGATCACCGCGTCCCACTCCTCCTCGCTGGTGTTGGCCAGCATGCGGTCACGGATGAAGCCGGCGTTGTTGACGAGCACGTCGAGTCCGCCAAAGGTGTCGATCGCGGTCTTGATCAGGTTTTGCGCACCGGACCAATCGGCGATGTCGTCGCCATTGGTGACGGCTTCCCCACCGGCAGCGGTGATCTCGTCGACCACCTCCTGAGCCGGGCTGTCGGCCGCAGAGCCGTCCAACGCGACGCCGATGTCGTTCACCACCACGCGGGCACCCTCCGCCGCGAAGGCCAGCGCATGCGCCCGCCCGATCCCCCGTCCGGCGCCCGTCACCACGACCACGCGCCCGTCGACCAATCCCATGCCTGCTTCTCCCTACTTGTTCGCGCTCGAGGCCCCAAGATACGGCGGAGGCTCGCCGCCGCCGTGCACGGCCATGGTTGTGCCACTGATGTATGACGCCGCGTCGGAAGCTAAAAATGCTGCGGCCCAGCCGATCTCGGTCGGCTTAGCCAGCCGGCCCAGCGGCACGGTGGCAGCAACCGCTGCCTGCGACTCCGCGTCGCCGTAGAACAGTTCCACCTGCTCGGTTTCCACCATGCCGACCGCGAGCGCGTTCACACGCACCTTCGGTGCCCACTCCACGGCCAGCGTCTGCGTGAGGCTCTCCACACCGGCCTTGGCTGCACCGTATGCCGCGGTACCGGGCGTCGGTCGCCGCCCGCTGACGCTCGAGATCGACACGATCGCACCCCCGCTCGGCTGCTTCTGCATCGCCGCATTGGCCTGCTGCGAAACATGCAGCATGCCAAGCAGATTCAGGGCGACGATCTTCTCGTGAAACTTCGGCGATGCGTCGGCGGCCAAGGCGTACGGCGAGCCGCCGGCGTTGTTGACGAGCACGTCGAGGCGGCCGTGCTCGTCGACGATGGCAGCGACCAGCTCCGCCACCGCGTCAGGGTCGCGCACGTCGCAACTGTGAAACTCATAGGGCAGGTCGTCGACGCTCCGCCGCGCACACGTCACGACCGTCGCGCCTTGCCCAGCGAAGACGGCGCTGATTCCGGCACCGACGCCGCGCACGCCACCAGTTACCAGCACGATGCGACCGGCGAGCCCGAAATCCAGGGGAAGCTCTTCGCCGGCGACGGTCACTGTGCTAGCTTACCAAGCAAGTGCTTGCTTAGGTAGCGACCCCAGGAAGACTGCCAATGACCATCACGTCCGCCACCGTCGAACCGGGCATCGTCGCCGTCACGGTCGATTACCCACCGGTCAACGCAATCCCCTCGAGAGGCTGGTTCGAACTCGCCGATGCGATCACCGCAGCAGGCGACAACTTGGACACCCATGTGGTGATCCTTCGGGCGGAAGGCCGTGGTTTCAATGCCGGGGTGGACATCAAGGAGATGCAGAACACCGAGGGCTTCACCGCGCTGATCGACGCCAACCGCGGCTGCTTCGCGGCCTTCCGCGCCGTCTACGAATGCGCGGTGCCGGTGGTCGCCGCGGTCAACGGTTTCTGCGTGGGCGGTGGGATCGGGTTGGTCGGCAACGCCGACGTGATCGTCGCCTCTGACGATGCCACCTTCGGGCTTCCCGAGGTTGAGCGCGGTGCGCTCGGTGCGGCCACGCATCTGTCACGTCTTGTGCCGCAACAGATGATGCGGCGGTTGTTCTTCACGGCGGCCACCGTCGATGCCGCGACGCTGCACCATTTCGGTTCGGTGCACGAGGTGATTCCCCGCGCCGAACTCGACGAGGCGGCTTTGAGGGTAGCCCGCGACATTGCGGCTAAGGACACTCGCGTGATCCGGGCAGCCAAGGAGGCGCTGAATTTCATTGACGTGCAACGTGTCAACTCCAGCTACCGGATGGAGCAGGGCTTCACGTTCGAGCTCAACCTCGCCGGGGTGTCCGACGAGCACCGCGACGCGTTCGTCAAGAAGTCATGACCGATAAGTGCACCTCACTCGACGATTGCGTCGCCGAGTTGCGCAGCGGCATGACCATCGGTATCGGCGGCTGGGGGTCGCGGCGTAAGCCGATGGCGTTCGTGCGGGCGTTGTTACGTTCGGACGTCACCGATTTGACCGTCGTGAGCTACGGCGGACCGGACGTCGGGCTGCTGTGTTCGGCCGGCAAGGTGCGGCGGGTGTATTACGGCTTCGTGTCGCTGGATTCGCCGCCGTTCTACGACCCGTGGTTCTCAGCGGCGCGCACCAGCGGCTCGATCAAGGCGCGTGAGATGGACGAGGGCATGCTGCGCTGCGGACTTCAGGCGGCCGCACAGCGGTTGCCGTTCCTGCCGATTCGGGCCGGCCTGGGCACTTCGGTGCCGGACTTCTGGGAGGGCGAACTCAAGACCGTCGAGAGTCCTTACCCAGCGCCCGGGGGCGGTCACGAGACGTTGATCGCGATGCCGGCTCTGCGACTCGACGCGGCGTTCGTGCACCTGAACATCGGTGACGCACGCGGCAATGCCGCCTACACCGGTGTCGACCCGTACTTCGACGACTTGTTCCTGATGGCCGCCGGGCGGCGATACCTGTCGGTCGAAAAGGTGGTGCCCACCGAGGAACTTGTCAAGGCGGTGCCCCGGCAAGCGCTGATCGTGAACCGGATGATGGTCGACTCGGTGGTGGAAGCGCCCGGTGGAGCGCACTTCACCACGGGCGCAGCCGATTACGGCCGCGACGAGAAGTTTCAGCGGCACTATGCGGAAGCGGCCAAGTCACCAGAGACCTGGGCGGAATTCGTGCGGACATATTTGTCTGGCAGCGAAGACGACTACCAGGCCGCGGTGCGTTCATTCAGTCCGGAGGACGGTTCATGATCTACGTCAGCCGCGCGGAGGTCTGTGTCACCGCATGCGCGGACCTGTTCCGCGACGTCGGTGAGATCATGGTCAGTCCGATGACGACGGCGGTTTCGATCGGGGCGCGGTTGGCGCGAATGACGTTCTCGCCGGACATCCTGCTGACCGACGGTGAGGCGCTGCTGCTGGAGGACACGCCCGCAATCGGTGCGGCCGGCGCCGTCGAAGGCTGGATGCCGTTCGGCCGGGTCTTCGAGACGCTGGCGTGGGGCCGACGGTATGTGGTGATGGGGGCCAACCAGATTGACCGTTACGGCAACCAGAACCTGTCGGCGTTCGGCCCCTTGCAGCACCCGACACGGCAGATGTTCGGGGTGCGCGGCGCACCGGGCAACACGATCAATCACGCCACCAGTTACTGGGTGGGCAATCACTCGCCGCGGGTGTTCTGCGACGCGGTGGACGTCGTCTGCGGCATCGGCTACGACAAGGTCGATCCCGGTAACCCGGCGTTCCGCTTCATGGATGTGCGCCGCGTCGTCACCAACCTCGGCGTGTTCGACTTCGACGGCCCCGGTCACACGATGCGGGCCGTGTCGCTTCACCCGGGTGTCACTCCCGACGACGTCCGGCAGGCCACATCGTTCGATGTGCACGGACTGGACGATGCCGAACGAACGCGGTTGCCGGACGGTGACGAGTTGGAGCTGATCCAGAAGGTGATCGACCCGAAGAACCTGCGGGACAAGGAAGTACGGGTATGAGACTTCGGACACCGCTGACCGAGCTGGTCGGCATCGAGCATCCGGTGGTGCAGACCGGAATGGGCTGGGTGGCCGGTGCGCGCCTGGTGTCGGCGACTGCGAACGCCGGCGGTCTGGGAATTCTCGCGTCGGCGACCATGACGCTGGACGAATTGGCGGACGCGGTACGCAAAGTCAAGGCGGCCACGGCCCGGCCGTTCGGCGTCAACATCCGCGCGGACGCAACCGACGCCGACGACCGCGTAGACCTGATGATCGACGAGGGCGTGAAAGTTGCCTCGTTCGCATTGGCGCCACGGCAGGAGCTGATCGCCCGGCTGAAAGAGGCTGGCGCCGTGGTGATCCCGTCGGTGGGCGCGGCCAAGCACGCCCGCAAAGTGGCGTCGTGGGGCGCCGATGCGGTGATCGTGCAGGGAGGTGAAGGCGGTGGTCACACCGGGCCGGTCGCTACCACGCTGCTGCTGCCCTCGGTGCTCGACGCGGTCGACATTCCGGTCGTCGCGGCCGGAGGCTTCTTCGACGGGCGCGGTCTGGCCGCAGCCCTCTCCTACGGTGCTGCCGGTGTGGCCATGGGCACCCGATTTCTGCTGACCTCCGATTCGACCGTCCCCGACACCGTCAAGCACCGCTACCTGCAGGCCGGACTCGACGGCACCGTGGTATCGACCCGCGTCGACGGCATGCCGCATCGGGTGCTGCGCACACCGTTGGTGGACAGGCTGGAAAGTGGTTCTCGCGTCAGGGGTTTCGCAGCGGCCGATGCGCAACGCGGCGAAATTCAAGAAGATGTCGGGGATGACCTGGCGCACGATGGTTCGCGACGGGCTTGCGATGCGCCACGGCAAGGACCTGACCTGGTCGCAGGTGTTGATGGCCGCCAACACGCCGATGCTGTTGCGAGCCGGCCTGGTCGAGGGCAACACGGAAGCAGGCGTGCTGGCGTCGGGCCAAGTGGCCGGAATTCTGGACGACCTGCCGTCATGCGGGGAATTGATCGAGTCGATCGTCGCCGATGCCGTGAAGCATCTGCAAGCCGCTGCCGCGCTGGTGGCGGAGTAGCTGGGCTGCGCCGCCTGAGCTATACCGGCGCCTCACAGCCGCCCTCCATGCCGCCGCAGCGATGGCCATCGATCCGCCGGCATTCACCGTCGGCGACGAATTTCAGGGCAGTTATCCAACCATCGGCGACGCCGTCGACGCGGCACTGCAGATGCGGCTGGCTGTCGCGCCGGGCATCGATGTCCGGTTCGGGATCGGCTGGGGCGAGGTGACGATTCTCGACGAGCAGACCCGGATCCAGGACGGGCCGGGTTGGTGGGCAGCGCGCGAGGCGATCCAGCAAACGGCGACGATGCAGCGGCAACCCGGCTTGGCGCTCGTGCGCACGACCGTGCGGGGGAACCGCGATGACGTCGACGCGATCAACGCGGCACTGATGTGTCGGGACCATCTGCTTGGATCACTCGATGATCGATCGCTGCGGATTCTTCAGGGACTGATCAACGACCACCCAAAGAAGGACATCGCGCTAGCGGAGGGAATCAGTCCGTCCGCGGTGTCGCAGCGCGCTGGTCGCGACGGTCTCGACTTGATCGTGCTCGCGTCCGAGCACCTGCGGAGCGTCAGGTGAGCGCACTGGCCGTGATGCTCGTCGCGATGGGAATTGCCGACGCGTGCCGCAACTTTCGCATGCAGTGGGTGTCAGCGGCGCCCGGTCCGGCCGTCGTGCTTGCCCTCGCGGCGCTGTCGGCATTGTGGCACCCGGGCGACATCGCGCTGCTGATCATTGCCGCAGCTGCGACGGTGACGTGGCGGGTGCTGTGCCGCCGCGCTGAGCGCACGGGCCGGCATGTGATTGAGCCGCTGGCGGTGTTCTTCCTCGTCGTCGCAGTCCTGATTGCGTTGTCCGGGCTTGGGATCTCCGGTGAACGGCCTCCTCGCGCGGTGGATGACTTGGGCTCCCCTGCCGTTTGGGGCGGTGCCACCTACACAGCTGCTTATGGCTGCCGGCGTCGTTCTGCTGCAGCTGGTGACCGGCAATCAACTGGTGCGGCGGGTGCTCGGGTCGATCGGCGCGGTACGACCTGCCGGTGAGCCGCAGCCGTCGGACCGGCTCAAAGGTGGCCGACTGCTCGGGCCGATGAAGCGGCTGCTGATCCTGGGCCTCGGGCTGGGCGGCCAGCTTGCGGCGGCATCGGCCGTGGTGGCGGCGAAGAGCATCATCCGGTTTCCGGAGATCAACGCGCAGAAGGCACGCGAAAACGGCACGATCGGAATCGACGATGTGACCGAGTACTTCCTCGTGGGCAGTTTCGCCAGCTGGATCGTCGCGCTGGGCGGCCTGGTATTGGTTGTGGCGCAATAGCTGACCGCCATGCCGCCAGCAACGGCGAGTCACAGCACGAGTCGCACCATCCCGGTAGCCGAGATTGATGCGGCGCGGCCAGAAGGTGAGCTGCCTTGTACCAGATCGGGTAGCGCCACGTGCGGAGCACGTTGCCTGCACCGCGCCCGTAGTTCCGCAGCTTGCGACGGCGCTCATCGGGCGATAAATGGGCGAATTCGGTCTGCGCGCGCACAACGATGTCGCTGATCCACTCGATCGAGAAGCCGTCGCGCTCCGACAGCGCCGAAGTAGAAGATCCGTGCCCTCTCCTGCCTGCCACGGGCTGTTGGCTCCGGACCCCCGATTGGTGTCGAACCCGCCGAACGCCAGGAACTCCTCACGACGGAAGAGAGTGGCCGGCTCCATCGCTCCCCACACGTTGCGTCGCGTCAGTGGCGAACCGCGGGCGGGGAGCGGGTTCCTCGGGCCTTGGCGGTCGACCAGCTGCAGGGCGACCACATTCCTCGGCGGCATGCAATAGTGTGCGACACGTTCGAAGAAGTCGGCATCTATTCGACTCGTGTCGTTGGGAAACCAGAGCCAGTCGACGTCGTCGCCGAGCATCTCTGCAGCGGCGTTGCGACCATTGGACACTCCACTGGGGCTGAAGACCGTCCGAATCATGAGGACACGGCGCCGACACCGCCTTCGTGCAGCCGAGCGCGCTCGCGGGCGCGAGGCTGTGGCGGCGTTGCCGCCGCGCACGCCGGACTACAACCGTTCGATGATCGTCACGTTCGCGGTGCCGCCGCCCTCGCACATCGTCTGCAGACCGTAACGGCCGCCGGTGCGCTCCAACTCGTTGAGCATCGTCGCGAAAAGCTTTGCGCCAGTAGCACCGAGCGGATGCCCCAACGCGATCGCTCCGCCGTTCGGATTGACCTTCTCCGGGTCGGCCTTGGTTTCCTTCAGCCACGCCATCACCACCGGTGCGAACGCCTCGTTGATCTCCACGACGTCGATGTCGTCGATCGACAGGCCCGTCTTCTCCAACGCATAACGCGTGGCCGGGATCGGACCCGTCAGCATGAACACCGGGTCGGCGCCCCGCGCGCTGATGTGATGAATGCGCGCACGCGGCTTGAGCTTGTGGTCTGCGACCGCCTGCTCCGATGCCAGCAGCACCGCGCTGGCACCGTCGGAGATCTGGCTGGCCACCGCGGCGGTCAGCCGTCCGCCCTCCGAAAGCGTTGGCAGCGAAGCCATTTTCTCCAGCGACGTATCCCGCGGGCCCTCGTCGATGCGGAACTCGCCGACCCCGACGATCTCGTTGTCGAAGTGCCCCGCTCTGATCGCCGCCAGCGCCCGCTGGTGGCTGGTCAGCGCGTACTGCTCCATTTCCTCGCGGGACAGGTTCCACCGCTCCGCGATCAGCTGTGCGCCGCGGAACTGAGAGATCTCTTCGTCTCCGTAGCGGTGCCGCCAGCTCTCCGACTCCCCCGTCGGCGACGTGAAGCCGAACTCCTTGCCGACGACCATCGCCGACGCGATCGGGATCTGGCTCATGTTCTGCATGCCGCCGGCAAGGATGACGTCAGCGGTACCGGACATGATCGCCTGGGCGCCAAACGAGATGGCCTGCTGACTCGAGCCGCACTGCCGGTCGACCGTGACTCCGGGCACCTCCTCCGGGTAGCCGGCAGCCAGCCACGCGTTGCGGCCGATGTTGCCCGCCTGTCCGCCGATCGCGTCGACGCAGCCGACGATCACGTCGTCGACCACGCCGGGATCGACGTCGACCCGCTCGAACAACCCTCGAAACGCGTGTACTCCCAAGTCGATTGGGTGTACTTTGGCCAGCCCACCGTTGCGCTTGCCGACCGCGGTGCGCACGGCGTCGATGATGTAGGCCTCGGGCATGTGGAACTCCTCAGATTCCTACCTCGGCGGTGATTCCGCCGAGGACGATCGAAAGATACTGGCGGCCAACCTGTTCAGCCGTCAGCGGTCCGCCGGGTTGATACCAGCGAACGGAAACCCAGGTGGTGTCGCGGATGAACCGGTACACCAGATCGACATCCAGATCAGGCCGGAAACAGCCTTCCTTGATACCCTGCTGCAGCACGCCGACCCACATCTGCCGCTGCTGCCTGTTGCGGTCCTCCAGGTATGCGAACCGCTCCTGCGGCAGCAGCCGCTTCGCCTCGTCCTGGTAGATCACCACCTGCGCGTGCCGATGCTCGATCGCGTCGAACGATGCCAGGAACAGTCCCTTCAAGCGCTCCAGCGGATTCGGCTCGGTGTCGATGACGTGCTGGTACCGCGCGAACAACCAGTCGAGGAAATCACGCAAGACCTCGTCGACCATTTCTTCCTTCGACGCGAAGTGGTGGTAGAGGCTGCCTGACAGAATCCCGGCCCGGTCGGCGATATCGCGCACAGTCGTTGCGCGCAGGCCACGCTCGGCGAACATGGCCGCCGCGAGCTCGAGAAGCTCGTCACGTCTGCTCCCCGGCTGGCTGATCGGCTGACTGGTCACGGGTGCTGACTCGAAACCGAAATCACTTCGCCAGTCAGATAACTCGAGTAGTCGCTCGCCAAGAACGCGATGGTGGCGGCGACCTCCCAGGGTTCGGCGGCGCGGCCGAACGCCTCGCCTTCGGACAGCCGGTCCAGCAGCTCGGTGGAGCTCGTCTTCTCCAGGAACTTGTGCCGGGCGATGCTCGGCGACACCGCGTTGATCCGCACGCCGTACTCGACGGCTTCGATCGCGCTGCACCGCGTCAGCGCCATCACGCCCGCCTTCGCCGCGGCGTAGTGCGACTGCGAGTGCTGTGCGCGCCAGCCGAGCACGCTGGCGTTGTTGACGATCACACCGCCATGCGGCGCATCCCGAAAATACTGCAGCGCAGCGCGAGTGGCGCGCATAACGGAGGTCAGGGTCACGTTGAGAACCCGGTCCCATTCCTCGTCGGTCATGTCGACGACGGGGGTCTGCCCGCCCAGACCTGCGTTGTTCACCAGCACGTCGAGGCGTCCCATCCGGGCGGTCGTCGACGCCACCAGCGCATCGACCTGCGCACTGGACGTCACGTCGCACACCACGCTCTCCACTCGGCCGAGGCCAAGTTCGCGGAGGTGGTCGCGTGTTTCGCCGAGACGCCGCTCGTGATGGTCCGAGATCACGACATCCGCACCCTCGGCCAGCGCACGACGAGCGACTGCCGACCCGATCCCGGTGCCGGCCGCCGCGGTGACGACGACGACCTTTCCGGCGAGAAGACCGTGCCCCTCGACCTCTTTCGGTGCCTCCGAGAGCGTCGGTGTTTGATCTTCTTCGCGCAAGCGGCTCATCAAGCGCCCTTCACCTCCCGAGGAAGGCCGAGAACCCGCTCGGCGATGATATTGCGCTGGATCTCGTTCGAGCCGCCGTAGATGGTGTCGGCGCGTGAGAACAGAAACAGCCGCTGCCATTCGTCGAAGTCGCCGCCGGTCTTCGTCAGGCCGGCCTTACCCAGCACATCCATCGCCAGCTCGCCCAAGTCGCGATGCCAGTTGGCCCACAACAACTTCGACACACTGTCTTTGCCGGCGGCCCGGCCGCCCCTCTCCGCGTCCATCGTCGCCAACGCGTACGACCTCATCGCCCGCAAGCCCACCCAAGCGCGGGCCAGCCGCTCGCGGATCAGCGGGTCGTCGGCCGCACCGTTGCGCTGTGCCAGCTCGACGATGCCGGAAAGCTCTCGCGCGTAGACGATCTGCTGCCCCAGCGTCGAGACGCCGCGCTCGAAGGTCAGCGTGCCCATCGCGATCCGCCAGCCGTCCCCCGGCTCCCCGACCACCAGATCCGCGTCGGTGCGTGCGTCGTCGAAGAACACCTCGTTGAATTCGGAGTCGCCGGTGAGCTGCACGATCGGGCGCACCTGGACGCCCGGCTGGTCAAGCGGGACAAGCAGATACGAGAGTCCGGCGTGGCGCTTGGAGCCCTTTTCGGTACGGGCCACCACGAAGCACCACTGAGCATGCTGCGCCAGGGACGTCCACACCTTCTGCCCGTTGATCACCCACTGATCGCCGTCGAGTTCGGCCGTGGTGGACACGTTTGCCAAGTCACTCCCGGCGCCCGGCTCGGAATAGCCCTGGCACCACAGCTCGGTGACCTCGAGGATCTTCGGTAGAAACCGCTGCTGCTGCTCCGGGGTTCCGTAGGCGATCAGAGTCGGCCCGAGCAGCTCCTCGCCGAAATGGTTCACCTTGGCCGGCGCGTCGGCGAGGGCGTACTCCTCGTAGAACGCGACGCGGTGCGCCACCGACAGCCCGCGACCGCCGTGCTCCCTCGGCCAGCCGAGACACGTCAGCCCGGCGGCGGCCAGATGCTGATTCCACGCGCGGCGCTGCTCGAACGCCTCGTGTTCGCGGCCCGGGCCGCCGAGGCCTCTGAGCTCGGCGAACTCGCCGGTCAGGTTGTCGGCCAGCCAGCCACGCACCTCGGCCCGGAACTCCTGGACCTCTTCCACCCCTGTAGGCTAACCTACCAAGCACTTGCTTTGTTAGAGGAGCGTCGATGACGACCGAGGCCCGCACCGTTCCCGCGGTGCTGGAGCGGATGGCGCGCCAATTACCCGACCACGAGGCGCTGGTTTCGCCCGATCGCCGACTCACGTTCGCGCAGCTGCGCGACGAGGTACGCCACGCCGCGGCCGCGATGATCGCGCTGGGCGTCGGCCGGGGCGACCGCGTCGCGATCTGGTCGCCGAACACCTGGCACTGGGTGGTGGCATGCCTGGCCGTTCACCATGCCGGGGCGGTGATGGTGCCGCTGAACACCCGCTACACCGCCACGGAGGCCTCCGACATCCTGGCCCGCACCGGTGCTCCGCTTCTGATCGGGATGGGAAAGTTCCTCGGGACAGACCGGCTGACCGAGCTGGACCGCTCGCAGCTGCCGGCGCTGCGCCACATCGTCCGGGTGCCGATCGAGGCCGGCCTAGACGATCAGGCCGGAACGTGGGACGAGTTCATGGCCCGCGGAACCAACCTCGATGCCGTCGATGCCGCCGCGGCCGCCGTCAGCGGGGACGACGTCAGCGACATCCTGTTCACGTCGGGCACCACCGGGCGCAGCAAAGGCGTGTTGTGCGCGCACCGGCAGTCGCTGTCGGCGTCGGCGGCGTGGGCTGCCTGCGGGAAGATCACCAGCGACGACCGCTATCTGTGCATCAACCCGTTCTTCCACAACTTCGGCTACAAGGCCGGCATTCTGGCCTGCCTGCAGACCGGCGCGACGCTGATTCCGCAACTGACCTTCGACGCCGAGGAAGCACTCAAAGCTGTTCAGCAGCAACGGATCACCGTGCTCCCGGGCCCGCCGACGATCTATCAGACGCTGCTCGACCACCCGAAACGCGAGGACTACGACCTGAGTTCGCTGCGGTTCGCCGTCACGGGCGCCGCGGTCGTTCCGGTCGTGCTGATCGAGCGCATGCAGTCCGAACTCGACATCGACATCGTGCTGACGGCGTACGGACTGACGGAGGCCAGCGGATTCGGCACCATGTGCCGGCCCGACGACGACGCCGTCACGGTTGCGACCACCTGTGGGCGCCCGATCGCCGACTTCGAGCTGCGCATCGACGCGCCCGACGAAAATGGCGCGGGCGAGGTGCTGCTGCGCGGTCCGAATGTGATGCTCGGCTATCTCGACGACCCCGAGGCCACCGCCGCGGCGATCGACGCCGACGGCTGGTTGCACACCGGCGACATCGGCACCGTCGACTCCCGCGGCAACCTGCGCATCACCGACCGGCTGAAGGACATGTACATCTGCGGCGGGTTCAACGTGTATCCCGCCGAAGTCGAGCAGGTGTTGATGCGCCTCGACGGCGTCGCCGACGTCGCGGTGATCGGTGTGCCGGACGAGCGCCTGGGCGAGGTGGGCAGGGCGTTCATCGTGCCGCGGCCTGACGCCGGCCTGGACGAGCAGGCCGTGATCGCCTACAGCCGAGCATATTTGGCGAACTTCAAGACTCCGCGGTCGGTGGTGTTCTGCGACTCACTGCCGCGCAACCTGGCCGGCAAAGTAGTCAAAACCCAACTGCGAGAGATGGCTTGATGGACCTGGATTTCGACGACGCCACCGAGGAGTTCCGGGCCGAAGTCCGGGAATTCCTCGCCGCGAACAAAGAGTCGTTCCCGACGAAGTCCTACGACACCGCCGACGGCTTCGAGCAGCATCGGCGCTGGGACAAGGTGCTTTACGACGCCGGACTGTCCGTGATCACGTGGCCGCAGAAATATGGCGGCCGGGACGCGAGCCTGCTGCAGTGGGTGGCGTTCGAGGAGGAGTACTTCAGCGCCGGCGCGCCGGGACGGGCCAGCGCCAACGGGACGTCGATGCTAGCGCCCACCCTGTTCGCGCACGGCACCGAAGAGCAACTCGACCGCGTGCTGCCGAAAATGGCCAGCGGCGAGGAGATTTGGGCACAGGCCTGGTCGGAACCCGAGGCGGGCAGCGACCTGGCATCACTGCGATCGACTGCCACCAAGACCGACGGCGGTTGGCTGCTGAATGGGCAGAAGATCTGGAGCTCGCGAGCGGTGTTCGGCGACAGGGCTTTCGGGCTGTTCCGCTCGGATCCAGGGGCGGAGCGGCACCGCGGGCTGACGTACTTCATGTTCGACTTGCGCGCCGACGGCATCACTGTGCGGCCGATCGCCCAGCTGAACGGTGATACGGGGTTCGGCGAGATCTTCCTCGACGACGTGTTCGTGCCCGACGACGATGTCATCGGCGAGCCGCACGGCGGGTGGCGCGCGGCGATGAGCACGTCGAGCAACGAGCGGGGCATGTCTCTGCGCAGCCCGGCGCGCTTCTCCGCGGCTGCGCAACGGCTGGCTGGGGCGTGGAAAGCGCAGCGCGACAATGCGTTCGGCGATCGGGTGACCGATGCATGGATCAAGGCACAGGCCTACCGGCTGCACACCTTCGGTACGGTGACCAGGCTTGCCGACGGCGGCGAACTCGGTGCCGAGTCGTCGGTGACTAAAGTGTTCTGGAGCGATCTGGACGTCGAGATCCACCAGACCGCCCTCGACATGCGCGGCGCCGACGCCGAGCTCGAAGATGGCTGGACGGACGGTCTGTTGTTTGCGCTGGGAGGCCCGATCTACGCCGGCACCAACGAGATTCAGCGCAACATCATCGCCGAGCGGCTGCTGGGCCTACCCCGGGAGAAATCGTGAGATTCACGCTCGACGAGCAGCAGCGGGACTTCGCGGCCAGCATCGATGCGGCACTGGCGAGCGCCGAGCTGCCGACGGCCGTGCGCGCGTGGTCCCGTGGTGACACCGCGCCGGGCCGGAAGGTGTGGGCGCGGCTGGCAGATCTCGGCGTGACCGCGCTCGCGGTGCCCCAACGGTTCGGCGGTATCGAGGCCCACCCGGTGGACCTCGTCGTCGCGCTCGAGCGCCTCGGCCGCTGGTGTGTCCCGGGCCCGGTCACCGAATCGATTGCGGTGGCACCGATTCTGATGTCCGACGACGACCGCGCGGAGCAACTGGCGTCCGGTGAGCTGATCGCCACGGTCGCGATGCCGCCGTCGGTGCCGCGAGCCGTGGATGCGGATTCGGCCGGGGTCACCTTGTTGGCGGCCGACGGCGTCGTCAGCGATGCCGAGCCAAAGCAGTGCCACGCGTCCGTCGACCCGAGCCGGCGGCTCTTCGACGTCGAGGCGACCGGTGAGAGCCGCCCCGCCGACGTCGCCCGCGCTTACGAGGCCGGCGCACTTGCGACCGCCGCGCAGCTGGTGGGCGCGGGCCAGGCGATGTTGTCCGCAGCCGTCGACTACGCCAAACAGCGAACGCAGTTCGGCAGGGTGATCGGCTCGTACCAGGCGATCAAGCACAAGCTCGCCGACGTGCACATCGCGGTGGAGCTGGCCCGGCCGTTGGTCTACGGCGCTGCGTTGTCGTTCGCGGCCGGTTCACCCGACACCGCTCGGGACGTGAGCGCCGCGAAGGTGGCCGCCGCCGAAGCGGCCACGCTGGCCGCACGCAATGCCTTGCAGACCCATGGCGCGATCGGATTCACCGCCGAGCACGACCTGTCGCTGTGGCTGCTGCGGGTGCAGGCGCTGCGTTCGGCGTGGGGGGATCCTGCTGCGCATCGTCGTCGGGTGTTGGAGACCCTGTGAGCGAAGAGCGTGAGCTGCTCCGCGACACCGTGCGAGGGCTCGTCACCAAGCACGCCGGGCCGGAAGCGGTGCGGCAAGCCATCGATTCCGAACGCGGATACGACGAGGCGCTGTGGAAGCTGCTGTGCGAGCAGGTCGGCGCTGCCGCACTGGTGGTGCCCGACGACCTCGGCGGGGCTGGCGGCGAACTGGCCGATGCTGCAACGGTTCTCGCTGAACTCGCGCGCGGTCTGGTGCCCACTCCGCTGCTGGGTACCACGCTCGCGGAGCTCGCGTTGCTGGCAGCCGACGACGTCGAGGCCGACACTCTCGGCCGGCTCGCCGAAGGTGCTGCGATCGGCGCGGTGGTGTTCGACGCAGACTACGTGGTCAACGGCGACATCGCCGACGTGGTGGTGGCGGTCGTCGATGAGCGCTCGCGCGAAGAGCACCAGGTGAGCGGCCGGCTCACCCGGTGGACGACGTTCACCTCGGAGCGGGTCGACGCGATGGATCCCACCCGCCGGTTGGCGCGGGTGAGGCCGCAGGACACTGCCCCGCTGGGCAGCGATCCCGGGATGGCCGACACCGCAGCGATTCTGCTGGCGGCCGAGCAGATCGGCGCCGCCGAGCGCTGCCTGGAACTGACCGTCGACTACACCAAGCAGCGGGTGCAGTTCGGCCGGCCGATCGGCAGCTTCCAGGCGCTCAAGCACCGGATGGCCGACTTGTACGTCGCGGTGTCGGCGGCGCGCGCTGTGGTGGACGACGCTGTCGCCGAACCGACGTCGACGGCGGCCGCGCTGGCCCGGGTCGCCGCCACGGAGGCCTTCGATGCGGTTGCAGCCGAGGCGATTCAGATGCACGGTGGGATCGCGATCACCTGGGAGCACGACATCCAGCTGTACTTCAAGCGCGCGCACGGCAGCGGGCAGTTGCTGGGCCCGACCCGGGACTACCTGCGGCGCCTCGAGCCCGAAGTGTTGAATAGTCAAACGTGAACCGGGTAGCGCTACGTGCGGGTGTTCCGCCGTTCTACGTGATGGACGTCTGGTTGGCGGCCGCCGAGCGGCAGCGCACCCACGGTGACCTGGTGAACCTGTCGGCCGGGCAGCCCAGCGCCGGAGCACCCGCGCCGGTGCGTGCCGCGGCGGCCGCGGCACTCGAACACAACCCGCTCGGTTACACGGTCGCGCTGGGCATCCCAGAGCTTCGGGCCGCGATCGCCGGTGCGTATCAGGCTCGGCACGCGATCGTGGTACACCCCGACGACGTGGTGGTGACTACCGGCTCGTCGGGAGGCTTCCTGCTGGCGTTCCTGGCCTGCTTCGACGTCGGCGACCGCGTGGTGGTGACCAGCCCGGGCTATCCGTGCTACCGAAACATCCTGTCCGCGTTGGGCTGTGAGGTCGTCGACCTGCCGTGCGGACCAGAGACCAGGTTTCAACCGACCGCCCAGATGCTCGCCGCTCTCGACCCGCCGGTGCGCGGCGTCGTCGTCGCCAGCCCGGCCAACCCGACGGGAACGGTGATCCCGGCAGGCGAGCTCGCGGCGATCGCGAGGTGGTGCGACGAGGCCGGCGTGCGATTGATCAGCGACGAGGTGTACCACGGGCTGGTCTATCCCGGAGCGCCCGCCATCAGCTGCGCGTGGGAGACATCACGCAATGCCGTTGTGATGAACAGCTTTTCGAAGTATTTCGGGATGACGGGATGGCGACTCGGCTGGATGCTGGTGCCTCAGGAACTGCGCCGCGCGGTCGACCGCCTCACCGGGAACTTCACGATTTGCCCCCCAGTGCTTGCGCAGTTCGCCGCGGTGGCCGCGTTCACGCCGGAATCGGTCGCCGAGGCCGACGCGCGTGTCGAGCATTACGCCGTCAATCGGGAACGGCTGCTCAACGGGCTGCGGGCGATCGGGCTCGACCGGCTCGCGCCGACCGACGGGGCGTTTTACGTCTACGCCGATGTGTCCGACGTGACCACGGACTCGATGTCGTTCTGCTCGAAGTTGTTGGCGGACACCGGTGTTGCGATCGCACCTGGAATCGACTTCGACACCGAGCACGGCAACTCCTTTGTTCGGCTGTCGTTTGCCGGTCCGACCGAGGACGTCGACGAGGCACTGCGGCGCATAGGACCGTGGCTGCGAACCCGCTGAAGTTACCGCGGCGCTTGGAGACGCCGGCCGGATGGTGGCTGACCGGGCCGGGCTCCCCCGGGCTGGTGCACTACCACTTCGCGTCGGTCAACGATTTGCTGATCGACGCGACACTGGACGCGGCCCGGCGAGAAGCCGTGCGCGTGTTGGACGGGATCGCAAGCGACTCGACGTCGGCCGAGATCGATGGGATGATCGAGGCGGTTTCGGCCTATGACGTCGGCAACCCTTCGGTCATGGCATTTAGCGAAATGCTGCTGGCCGCCACCCGCTACGAACGGCTAAGGACCGGGCTGGCGGCCATCTTGGGGGAATACCGGGCGGCGCTGGCAGATTGGCTGGCCGACCGCGGCACGGCGATCGATCCGGAAGCAACCGCTGCGCTGATGTTCGCCGCCTTCGACGAGGTGGCGCACCGACTGATCGACCGGCGGGTGCGCGCCTTGGCGATCGGCCCGGCGCTGCGCCGGCTGGCGGGTCTGCCGGCGCAGCCAATCGACGAAAGGACCACATCATGACCGGCCGACATGAGACCCGTGAGGTGCGAGGCGGAGTTCGTCTGCGCGGTGTCGACAAGACCTACGGGACCGGCGAGGCGGCAGTGCAGGCACTGCAGCACGTCGACCTGGACGTCGCGGCGGGCGAGTTCGTCGCGATTGTCGGCGAAAGTGGTTCCGGCAAGACCACCCTGCTCAACGTCATCGGCGGCATCGAGGCCGCCGACCGCGGTTCGATCGATGTCGCCGGTGAAGACATCTCCGAACGAAAGCCGCAGGCGCTGAGCAGATTCCGCCGCGAACACGTCGGTTTCGTCTTCCAGTTCTTCAACCTGATACCGACCTTGACGGCTCAGGAGAACATCGAGGTGGTGGTCGAGTTGACCGGGTGCGGCGACCGGCGCCGCGCCCCGGCACTGCTCGACGCGATGGAATTGAAAGACCGCGCACACAGCTTCCCGGCGCAGCTGTCGGGTGGCCAGCAGCAACGAGTGTCCATCGCCCGCGCACTGATCACCGATCCCGATCTGCTGCTGGCCGACGAACCGATGGGGGCGCTCGATGTGGCCACCGGCCGGCGAGTGCTGGAACTGCTCCAGGAAACGAACCGGTCCGGGCGCGGCGTGATCATGGTGACGCACAACAAGGCGGCGGCTGATGTCGCGCACCGGGTCATCCACATGCGGGACGGCGCGATTGTGCAGGACCACCGCAACGAGGCCCCCGCCGAAGCGGCCACCATCCAGTGGTGATCGGCATGCGAAAGTCCCCCGAAGCGACGTGGCTGAACCGGACACTGCTGCGCAAGACTAGGCGCGACTTGCGCCGCCGGCTGGCCCAATCCGCCGCGATTGCGGGCACCGTGATGCTCGGTGTGCTGCTCTTCATCGCCAGTTACGACTCGTTTCGAAATCTGACCGCGTCCTACAACCGCACCTACGAGCGGTTGCACTTCGCCGACCTGACCGCCTTCGGCGGCAACCCGGAGGCGCTGGCGGCCCTGGTCCGCGATGACGCCGGGGTCGATCGCGTCGCCACACGCACGCAAGCGGACCTCCCGCTGACCATTGCGGGCACCAAGCTGCTCGGGCGGGTCGCCGGACTGGATGAGGCCGGCAGCGGCGTCAACAGTGTCGAGATCACCGCCGGGCGATCACCCGACCCTGACACGACCGACGAGGTCGTGATCGAGAAACACGCCGCCGAGACGTTCGGCCTGTCGCCGGGTGACCGATTCGACGCGTACGACGGCGCCGGCTGGCGACCGGTCGTCGTCACCGGGGTGGCACTGTCGCCGGAGTACCTGTGGCCGGCCCGCACCCGGCAGGACGTCCTGCCCGACCCGCACTCGTTCGCAGTCGTGTTCGCCCCCCGGGCACTCGCGGCCGAGTTGGCGGGACAGCAGGGCCCCAACCAGACGCTGATCCAGATGGCCAGCGGTACAACGCAAGCCGACCGGGATCGTGTCGCACAACAGCTGATGTCGCACGGAGCCGTCGACGTGCAGGGCCGCGACGATCAGCCGTCCAACGCGGCGCTGCACGAAGACCTCGCCGGATTCTCTGAACTCGCGGTGGGCTTTCCGGCCCTGTTCTTGACCGCCGCGGCCATCGCGGAATACGTCGTGCTGACCAGAGTGGTGCGGGCCGAACGTCGAATCATGGGTGCCATGCTCGCGATGGGCGCGCGACCGGCGGCCGTCATCAGACACTATCTGTGGTACGGCGCCATCGTGGCCGGCGTCGGGGCGGTGCTCGGCGTGGTGCTGGGCGCCGCAGCGACATCGGTGGTTACCGGCCTCTACACGTCAGCCATCGGCGTACCCGACATGGTGGTCAGCCATCACGTCGGAACCGCGGCCATCGGCTTCGCGCTGGGCCTGGCCACCGGCCTGATCGCGGTACTCGCTCCGGCGATCGCAGCGGCGCGCACCGTGCCCGCACAAGCGATGCGCGGCGACCGCATACCGACCGCCCGCATGGGTCCGCTCACTCGGCTGACCGCGCGATGGCAGCTGCCGGCAGTCGTCAAGCTGGCCCTGCGGTCGCTGACCCGCAGTCCGCGCCGGACGATCGCGACCATGATCGGCAGCGTGCTGGCGCTGGTGCTGGTGCTGGCCTCCGTCGGGATGCTGACGAGCATGCGGGCGATGCTGAACACGCAGTTCCACGAGGTTCAACGCGAGGACGCCTCGGTACTCGT
Source organism: uncultured Actinomycetota bacterium (assembly GCA_963775205.1). GTDB lineage: Bacteria > Actinomycetota > Actinomycetes > Mycobacteriales > Mycobacteriaceae > Mycobacterium. The sequence continues at coordinate 434,870 of CAVZHV010000009.1, forward strand.
GGCGCCCGGCGCCGAAGGCGTGGGTGCCGCGCTAACCGCGCTGCCGGGAGTGGCCGCTGTCGAACCCGGCGTCACCAGCCAGGTGACCGTCGCGGCCAATGGCCGAACGTATTCAACCTCTTTGAGCGGATTCGTTCCGCACACCTCAATGCACGGGTTCCGTGGTGTCGACGGCGGCGAGGTGTCACTTCCGCAGGACGGCGTGCTGGCCGGGTCGTCGCTGGCCGACCGGCTCGGCGTGCGGCCGGGCTCGATCGTCACCGTGATCCCGGCGGGCGGTGCGCCGCAGCAGGTCCGCCTCGCCGGTCTGCTGGACGAGCCACTGGGCACGGTGCTGTACGGAACCAACTCCACCGTGAAATCCATCGTTGCCGCTCCCGCGACCCAATACCTACTCCGCTTCACAGCCGACGCCGACCGCGCCGCCCTGCGCGCCGACGTGACCGGGTTGCCCGGCGTGCTGGCCTACACCGACACGCACGCGCTGGAGAACACAGTCAACCGTTACCTCGGGCTGTTCTGGGTGTTCGTCGGCGTGATGCTGACGCTCGGCGCGGCGCTGGCGTTCGTGGTGATCTACGTGACGATGACGGTGAACCTGTCCGAGCGCAGCAGCGAGTTGGCGACGTTGCGGGCGGCCGGAGTCTCCACGCCGCGGCTGACCGCGGCGCTGGCGCTGGAGAACCTGGCCGCCACCGTGGCCGCGATCCCGATCGGGCTGGCCGCCGGTGCCGCCGCCGCGTGGATCTTCCTGCGGTCCTTCAACAGCGACCTGTTCAGCATGCACCTGTCGCTGGGCTGGGTGACGCTACTGCTCGCAGCGCTGGCCATGCTCGCCGCGGCGGCGCTGTCGCAGCTGCCCGCCGCCCGGATGGTTCGGAACGTGGACATCGCGCGGGTGGTTCGCGAGCGGGCTCAGTGAGCCCCGCCGGACTCGCCTCAGATCGATGGCCGCGCCGACTCGGTGCTCGGACCGGCCGTTCTCGCGGCATCGGCCAAGTCGACGTCCACCAAGTCGATGCCCTTAGTCTCACGGGTGAACAGCACCGCGATCAGCGTGACGACGGCGGCTGCAGCCAGATACAGCGCGATCGGCACCGAGGAGTCGTAGATCTCGAGCAGTCGCACCGCGATGATGGGCGCGAGTGACCCGGCGAATATCGCCGTGACCTGATAGCCAAGGGAGACACCGGAATACCGCATCCTGGTCGGGAACATCTCCGCCATGATCGCGGGCTGCGGTGCGTACATGATCGCGTGGATCACCAGGCCGAGGATGATCGCGGCCATGATGACGAAGTAATGGCCGCTGTCCATCATCGGGAACGCGAAGAAACCCCAGCCGCCGGCGGCTATCGCACCCACCAGATACACCGGGCGGCGCCCGTACCGGTCGGAGAGCCGGCCGACTTGGGGGATGGCAACGAAATGCACCGCGTGAGCCACCAGCAGCCACCACAGGATGTCGCTCGTGTCGGCGTGGGCCTGCACCTTCAGGTAAGTGATCGAGAAGGTGACCACCAGGTAGTACATGATGTTCTCCGCGAAGCGCAGGCCCATCGCCGTGAGAACACCGCGCGGATACCGCTTCAGCACCTCGACCACCCCGAACGAGGTGGCCTCGATGCGCTGCGCCTCGCGCTGTGTTTCGACGAAAATCGGCGCGTCGCTGACCTTGGTGCGGATGTAGTAGCCGACCAGAACCACGACCGCGGACAGCCAGAACGCGATCCGCCATCCCCAGGACAAGAACGCCGCGTCCGACAGTGTCGCGGTCAGCACGAGCAGCACCAGCGTGGCGAGCATGTTGCCGACCGGTACGGCCGCCTGCGGCCAGCTGGCCCAGAACCCGCGGCTGCGGATCGGGCTGTGCTCGGCAACCAGCAGCACCGCCCCGCCCCACTCGCCGCCGACGGCGAAGCCTTGCAGGAAGCGCAGCACCACCAGCAGCGCCGGCGCCCAGTACCCGATCTGGCCGAAGGTGGGCAGGCAGCCCATCAAGAGCGTCACGGTCCCCACCAGCAGCAGGCTGAACTGCAACAGCTTCTTGCGCCCGTACTTGTCGCCGAAATGCCCGAAGACCACCCCACCAAGCGGACGGGCGGCGAACCCGACGGCATACGTGACGAACGCCGCAAGAATGGCGTCCAGCTCGCTGCCGCCCTGCGCGAAGAACAGCTTGCTGAACACCAGCGTGGCCGCGGTGCCGTACAGGAAGAACTCGTACCACTCCACCACCGTGCCGGCCATCGACGCGACGACGACGCGCTTGAGCCCGGCCGGGACGGCACCATCGTTTGGTGTCGATGCGTCGCCTTCGCTCATAGTGCATTGTGAACATAGCCGTGCGGCGAAATCAGGTTACCTGCACGCAAATGTGACAATAGCGTGCAGCAAGCCTGATCTCGTGGGCTAGAGCCAGGTGTCGGGCGTGGTGGCGGTGAGGAACGCCTCCAGGTCGTCGCGCCACTGCGCGGGAGTGTTCTTGTCCGGCTCGATGCCGGTGTACTCGCCGCGGTAGAACAGCAGCGGTCGCGGCTTCTTCTTGGGTACGTCAGACAGCGACTGAACCCTTCCGAACACCACGAAGTGGTCGCCGCCATCATGCACGGACTCGACAGTGCAGTCGATGTGGGCCAGCGACCCGTCGATAATCGGCGACCCTAAAGGTGAGGGCGTACCAATCGATTCCGGCAAACTTGTCGGGCTCCTTCGAACCGAATCGCGCGGAGACGTCCTTCTGCTTCTCATGCAGGACGTTCACGCAGAACCGACCCGTCGCCTCGATCGCTTTCCAGGATCGCGACACCTTGGTCGGGCAGAACAACACCAGCGGCGGCTCCAGCGACAGCGCCGCGAACGACTGGCACGCGAACCCGACCGGCGCATCGTCGTGCACCGTGGTGATCACCGTGATGCCCGTACAGAACTGCCCGAGCACGTGGCGGAACGTGCGAGCGTCGATCTGCGGCGACGACATCAGCTGTTGCGCGCACCCACCGTGAAGTCGTGACCCCACAGGCTCACCGCCGTGCTTTCCCGCGCGATCCACTCGTGGTCGTCGACTTGCCTGCCCTCGCAGCCGAATTCGACGTCGAAGCCGCCGGGGGTCTTCATGTAGAACGACAGCATCAAGTCGTTGACGTGGCGGCCGAGCGTGGCGGACATCGGCACCTTGCGCCGCAGCGCGCGGTCCAGGCACAGCCCGACGTCGTCGCTGTTTTCCACCTCCACCATCAGGTGCACGATGCCGCTCGGAGTGGGCAGCGGCAAGAACGCCAGGCTGTGGTGGCGCGGGTTGCACCCGAAGAACCGAAGCCACGCCGGCGCCCCGTCGGCGGGGCGGCCAACCATCTGGGGCGGCATGCGCATCGAGTCGCGCAGCTTGAACCCCAGCACGTCGCGGTAGAAGTGCAGCGCCTCGGCGTCGTCGCGGCAGGACAGCACCACGTGCCCGAGTCCCTGCTCGCCGGTGACGAACTTGTGTCCGTAGGGGCTGACAACACGCCGGTGCTCCAGCGCGGCGCCGTGGAACACCTCGAGGCAGTTGCCGGACGGGTCCTGGAAGTTGATCATCTCGTCGACGCGACGGTCGGCCAGCTGGGCCTGGGGGGCCTCCTTGTAGGGCACGCCCTCGACGTCGAGCCGGCCACGAATCTCCTGCAGCCCAGCGGCGTTCGCGCATTCCCAGCCTGCCACCTGCAGCCGGTCACGCTCTCCCGGCACGATCACCAGCCGGGCTGGGAAGTCGTCCATCCGAAGGTACAACGCACCGTCGACGGTGCCGCTGCCCTCGACCATGCCAAGCACCTTGAGGCCGAATTCGCGCCAGGCGGCCATGTCGGTGGCCTCGATGCGCAGATACGCCAGCGCCCGAATGCTCATCGCGATCCTCCGAGGAAGTCAATTGTCAGCCGGTTGAATTCGTCGAACTTCTCTAGCTGCGCCCAGTGGCCACACTGGCCGAAGACGTGCAACTGGACGCGCGGAATGGTTTTCAGCGCCACCAGGGCGCCGTCGAGCGGGTTCACCCGGTCCTCGCGGCCCCAGATGAGCAGCACCCGCTGCCGAAGCTTGTGCGCCTCGCGCCACATCATGCCGAGCTCGAAATCGGGGCCCGCAAACGACTTTCCCATGGCACGGGTGGCGGCCAGCGACTCGGGCGTGCTGGCGATCGCGAAGCGCTCGTCGATGAGTTCCGGCGTGATCAGCTTCTGGTCGTAGACCATGATCCGCAGGAACGCCTCGAGGTTTTCCCGCGTGGGCTCGAAGTTGAATTTGGTGAGGAGCTTGACGCCCTCGGTCGGGTCGGGCGCAAACAGGTTGACGCTCAACCCACCCGGGCCCATCAAGACCAGCCGGCCCGCGCGGTCGGGGTTGTCCAGCGCGAACCGCACCGCTGTGCCACCGCCGAGCGAGTTGCCCACCAGCGGCGCACGTTCGATTCCGAGGTGGTCGAACAGGTTGAGCAACGCGGTCGCGCTGTAGCGGTTGTACTGCTCGTGCTCGGTGTGCTTGTCCGAGTGGCCGTAACCCGGCTGATCGACGGCCAGCACGTGAAAGTGCTTGGCCAGCACCGCGATGTTGCGGCCAAAATTCGACCAGCTCGACGCGCCGGGGCCGCCGCCGTGCAGCAGCACCAGGATCTGCTCGTTGCCGACACCGGCCTCGTGGTAGTGCAGCCGCATGTCATCACGAACCTGCGCGTACCGCGACGTCGACTCGAACGTCACCTCTTGCTGGTTCTCGGCTTCGGTTGCGAACGACGTCATCAGACCATGGTGTCCTGGGGCGGAAGACCGAACTCGTTGTTGCCGAAGATCAGGTATGCGCGCTCGGGATCGTTCGCGGCGTGCACCCGGCCGGCGTGGGCATCACGCCAAAACCGCTGAATCGGAGCGCTGTTGGCGAGCGCGGTGGCACCGGACGCCTCGAACAGCCGGTCGATCGACGCGATCGCGCGGCCGGTGGCGCGCACCTGGTCGCGTCGGGCGCGGGTCCGCAGGTCGAACGGAATCTCCTTGCCGGCCGACAGCAGCGCGTACTCGTCGCTGACGTTCCCGATCAACTGGCGCCAGCCCGCGTCGATGTCGCTGGCGGCCTCGGCGATCCGTACCTTCGCAAACGGGTCGTCCTTGGCCTTCTCGCCGGCGAACGCCGCGCGAACCCGCTTGCCCTGATGCTCGACGTGCGCCTCGTAAGCGCCGTACGCCATGCCGACGATCGGAGCCGAGATGGTGGTCGGATGCACTGTGCCCCAGGGCATCTTGTAGACAGGGGCGGTGTTGGTCTGCAGACCGCCGGCGGTGCGGTCGTTCATCGACTTGTACGACAGGAACCGGTGTCGTGGCACGAAAACGTCCTTGACCACAAGCGTGTTGCTGCCCGTGCCCTTCAAGCCGACCACATGCCACACGTCGTCGATCTGATACTCGGTGCGCGGGATCAGGAAGCTGCCGAAGTCCACCGGCTTGCCGTCTTTGATCACCGGACCGCCGACGAACGTCCAGGTGGCGTGGTCACAACCCGACGACCAGTTCCACGAGCCGTTGACCAGATAGCCGCCGTCGACAACCTGGCCGGCGCCCATCGGCGCATACGACGACGACACCCGCACGTTGGTGTCCTCGCCCCACACCTCGTCCTGCGCCTGCTGGTCGAACAGCGCCAGGTGCCAGTTGTGCACGCCGATGATCGACGCGCACCAGCCCGTCGACCCGCATGCGCTCGCCAGACGGCGCACCGCCTCGTAGAACAGCGCCGGGTCGCATTGCAGCCCGCCCCACTGCTCGGGCTGCAGCAGGCGGAAGAAGCCGATCTCCTGCAGTTCGCTGACCGTGGCGTCCGGCAGGCGGCGCAGGTCCTCGGTCTCCTGGGCTCGCTGCCGAAGCTTGGGCAGCAGGTCGTCAATGGCGGTTAGGACCGACTGGGCCCCCTCGGCAACCGGGCGTTGTTGAATGGACGTCACTGGTTTTCCTCCAGAGGTACGGACTTAGTCGCAAGATTAGAACACGTTACGATTTTAGTCGAGCACCGCGTTCCTGCAGCAGGTAGACCTGCGGAAGTGGATTTCTGTAACATGTTCTAGTTATCTGCGGAAGGAGAGTCGTGACCGACGAGCCGCTGGGCAGCCACGTGCTGGAACTGCAGGTGGCTGACGTCGTCGCGGAGACTGACGACGCGCGCTCGCTGGTGTTCAAGGTGCCCGACGGTGCCCAAATCGCCCCGTCGAAGCTCCAGTACGCACCCGGACAGTTCCTGACTCTGCGGATCCCCAGCGACCGCACCGGCTCGGTCGCCCGCTGCTATTCGCTGTGCACGTCGCCGTTCACCGACGACGCGATGGCCGTCACGGTCAAGCGGACCGATGGCGGCTACGCGTCGAACTGGCTGTGCGACCACGCCCACCCCGGCATGAGGCTGCATGTGCTCGCACCGTCGGGAACCTTCGTGCCGTCCACGCTGGATGCCGACTTTCTGCTCGTCGCCGGCGGCAGCGGCATCACGCCGATGATGGCGATCTGCAAGTCGGCGCTCGCCGAAGGCGGCGGCAAGATCGTGCTGCTCTACGCCAACCGCGACGAGAACTCGGTGATCTTCGGCGGCGCGCTGCGGGAACTGGCCGCCAAGTACCCCGACAGGCTGACCGTCGTGCACTGGCTGGAGTCCGTGCAGGGCATGCCGACTCAGACCGCGCTCGCCAATTTGATGACCCCGTACGCGTCCCACGACGCCTACATCTGCGGGCCCGGCCCGTTCATGGAAGCGGCCCACGCCGCGCTCGGCACCGTCGGTGTGCCCAAGGAACGCGTGCACATCGAGGTGTTCCGCTCCTTGGACACCGACCCGTTCGCGGCGGTGGTGATCGACGACGACAGCGACGAGCCCCCGGCGACGGCGATCGTGCACCTGGACGGGCAGCGCCATGAGATCAGTTGGCCCCGCAACGCCAAGTTGCTCGACGTGCTGCTGGACAAGGGCCTCGACGCGCCGTTCTCCTGCCGCGAGGGGCACTGCGGGGCGTGCGCCGTGCTCAAGCGCAGCGGTGAGGTCGAGATGGAGGTCAACGACGTGCTTGAGGAGTCCGACCTCGACGAGGGGCTGATATTGGGCTGCCAGGCCCGGCCGCGGACGGATTCGGTGGAAGTCACCTACGACGAATAGCCGCCCGGCTAACATTTCGCCACCGACGCGGGGAGGAAACCATGAAGCGACTGTCGGTAATCGCGGCGGGGGGCCTGGTCGCCGCGGCGCTCAGCGTCCCGGGGGTTGCCTCGGCTGCGTCGGACACCGGCGACACGTCGTTTCCCCTGCCCGACGGCACCCAACTGGAAGTGCACGTCACCGCGAACTGCGTTTCGGCGGACAAGCAGTGCTACTTCACGGTCGCTGCCAACCGGCGCAGCGATGCCGGGGTCGAGGGCTTCCCCGGCGATCTCTGGGCGCGCCAGACGACCACGCTGCGGTCGTCGAACCGGTTGAACAACCTCGAAACTCAGGTCGTCGCCGACAACACCCGTCAGTACAAGGAGATGGGGCGCCGCGAGATCACGACGATCTACTTCGGCGGCGGGCCGCCGGAGGAGTACCAGATTTCAGGGCAGACGCAGCCGACCGACTGGCAAACCGGGCTGCCGATGCTCAACGCCGACTACATCGTCTGCGCGGAGATCCAGGTCGTCTACTCCGGGGTGAACATCACCTCGCCGAGCACCTGCGCGCAGACGACATTTTCCTAGCGCTTCCTAGCGCGCCCAACGTGCGTCCATGGCGAAATTTCGCTCAATTTTTCGCCACAGCTTCACGCTCGGCGAGGCCGTCAGCGGGGTAGGCCGAGCAGTCGCTCGGCGGCCATCGTGAGCAGGATCTGCTCGGTTCCGCCGGCGATGGTCAGGCAGCGGGTGTTCAGGAAGTCGTACACCTGCTCGTTTTCCACGATGCCGGCGCCGTCCGAGATGTCCATCCGGAATTCGGACAGTCGCTGCCGGTAACGCACGCCGATGAGCTTGCGGGCGCTGGCCTGCGGCCCCGGATCCTGACCACCGACGGCCAACTGCGCGATGCGCTGATCCAGCAGTGATCCGACCTGAGCCGCGACGATCAGTTCGCCAAGGCGATCCTGCTCGGCCGGGTCGAGCTCGGCGGTGGCGACCGTGTCGAGAAGCCGTTCCATCGGATTGCCGAGCGCGGTGCCGTGCGCCATCGCGACGCGTTCGTTGGCCAGCGTGGTACGCGCCAGCCGCCACCCCTCGTTGACATTGCCGACGACCATCTCGTCGGGTACGAACACGTCGTCGAAGAACACCTCGTTGAACAATTCGTCGCCGGTGATCTCGCGCAGCGGCCGGATTGTCAGGCCGTCGGATTTCATGTCGACGAGGAAGTAGGTGATGCCCTTGTGTTTCGGTGCATCCGGATCGGTGCGTGCCAGGCAGACACCCCACTGCGCCCAGCTGGCCCGCGACGTCCACACCTTCTGACCCGTCAGCCGCCAACCGCCCTCGGCCCGCACGGCTTTCATGCGCAGCGAAGCCAGGTCGGACCCTGCGCCGGGCTCGCTGAACAACTGACACCAGAAAATCTCCCCGCGCAGCGTCGCGGGCACGAAGCGTTCGATCTGCTCGCTGCTGCCGTGCTCGAGGATCGTCGGCACCGCCCACCAGCCGATCACCAAATCCGGCCGGTCGATGCCCGCCGCCGCCAGCTCCTGATCGATCAGCAACTGTTCGGCCGGAGAAGCTTGCCGCCCATACGGTTTGGGCCAATGCGGGGCCAACAGCCCGGAGTCGGCCAGAGCAACCCGGCGCTGGTCCTCGGGGACCTTGGCGATGTCGGCGACCGCCCCGGCGATCTCGGGCCGCAAATGATCGACCGAGTCGAGGTCGATGTGCAGTTCTCGGCGCGCGCCGTCGCGCGTCAGCGCCGCGACGCGGCGCAGCCACCGAGACTTACCACCGAGGAACTGCGAAATACCGTATGCGCGACGAAGATACAGGTGCGAGTCGTGTTCCCACGTGATACCGATACCGCCGAGCACCTGAATGCAGTCCTTGGCGTTGGCCTTGGCGGCATCGATGCCGATTGCCGCAGCGACGGCAGCGGCGATGGAAAGCTGGGCGTCATCGGCGGACGCGGCTGCATGGGCGGCATCGGCCGCGGCCACCGACACCTGCTCGGAGCGCAGCAGCATCTCGGCGCACAGGTGCTTGACCGCCTGGAAACTGCCGATCGGCTTCCCGAACTGCTCGCGGACCTTCGCGTACTCCGTGGCGGTGTCCAACGTCCAGCGCGCCAGGCCGGCGGCTTCGGCAGCAAGCACTGTGGCTGCCAAGTCTGCGGCGCGCTGGGGCGCGACGCTGAGCGGCTTGGCCGGGGCCGATTCGAGCACCACCCGCGCCAGTGGCCGGGAGAAGTCCGTCGCCCTCAGCGGTTCAACGGTTGCGCCGTCGTTGCTGGAGTCGACCAGTAGCCACTGCGTTCCGGCATCGGCGATGACGTACTCGCCGGGCTTGGTGCCGAGCACCACGGGCAGCGTGCCGCTGACCCGACCCGAGTCGCAGCGCAGGTCGCCCTCGAGCGCGAGGCCGGCGCTGCGCCGGCCGGACATCAGGTCACCGAGAACCTGCTCGTCGTCGACGAGAAGAGTGGCCAGCGCGGTCGTCGCGACCGGGCCGGGAACCAGCGCGTACGCGGCCTCCTCGAGCATCGCGCACAGATCGGCGACGCCGCCGCCCGCGCCGGACAGCGACTCGGGCACCGCGACGCCGAACAGACCCAATTCAGCTAATCCGCGGAACGGCTTCTGCCATGCGTCGGCGTCGCCCTGCTCGACGGCTCGCGCGGCAGCGGTCGTCGCGGAGGCCGACGCCCACGAGCGCACCAGCTCCCTGGCCGCCGTCTGCTCGTCCGAGATGCCCGACGATAAGCCGCTCGCGCGAAGAGCAGATCCCGCTGACACGATCAGCCTCCTAAGCCGAGAGGGAAAGACACGTGCAGCCTACTAGAACGTGTTCTAATAGTATCCGTGCCGGTAGCCGAACCGGTGCGCGTAACAGCAGGACACGAGCGTGTGCCGACCGACGCAGGCTGAGAAATTTGCGGACGGCGTCCGTATCGTTTCTTGATGTAGACGAGGACAAGGAGCCGCTGACCGCATGTCGACGCCAGCTCAGGCCGGTTCGGGCTCGCCGGGCGAACCGCGTCAGCCCAATGTCCTGACGGTCGCCGCGCTGGCCGAGTCGGAACTCGGCTCGGAGGCCCAGCGCGAGCGCCGCAAGCGCATCCTCGACGCCACCTTGGCTATCGCCTCTAAGGGCGGGTACGAAGCGGTTCAAATGCGCGCCGTCGCGGAACGCGCCGACGTCGCCGTCGGGACGCTCTACCGGTACTTCCCGTCGAAGGTCCATCTCCTGGTGTCCGCGCTCGGCCGCGAGTTCGAGCGTATCGACGCGAAGACGGATCGGATGGCATTGGGCGGCAGCCCCTATCAGCGGCTGCATCAGATGATCAGCCGGCTGAACCGGGCGATGCAGCGCAATCCGCTGCTCACCGAGGCGATGACGCGCGCTTTCGTCTTCGCCGACGCGTCCGCCGCCGGTGAGGTCGACCACGTCGGCAAACTGATGGACAGCATGTTCGCCCGGGCGATGAGCGACGGCGAGCCGACGGAGGACCAGTACCACATCGCGCGCGTGATCTCCGACGTGTGGCTGTCCAACCTGCTGGCCTGGCTGACCCGGCGCGCGTCGGCTACCGACGTCAGCAAGCGGCTCGATCTGGCCGTGCGACTGCTGATCGGCGACGAAGAGCACCCGAAGATCTGAGCACTCGCCCGCTCGCGAGCGTGCGCGCGATGCCAGCGCAACCGGCGTGTCGCCGGCATGACGCGCACGCTCGCGCCAATGGGGAACGTCAGGCGGGTGGGCCGGCCGTGCGGCCGCGGACCAGCTCGGTGGACAGCACCTCGTCGACCGGCAATCCCGTCCTCGGCGGGGTGTGCAGCAATTCGCCTGCGCGACGGCCCTTTTCGAGGTTCGGCTGCTTCACGGTGGACAACCCGCGGCGCAGCGCCTCCGGCACACCGTCGAAACCCGTGACGGTCATCTGGCCCGGCACGTAGATGCCGCGCGCCCGTAGGTAATCCATCGCCGACAACGCCAGCACGTCGGCCGTGCACATCAGCGCAGTGATCCGCGGATTCGTCTCCAGCGCGACCTCGGCAGCGGCTCCGCCCGAGGTCGGCAGGTGCTCGTAGCTCTCCACCACGGTCAGCGACCCGGGGTCCAGCCCGGCCGCCGCCAGCGCTTCGCGAACGCCGTCGATGCGCTCGCGCTGGACGTGAAAATGCGGCGATTGCAACCGTTCTGGGCTCGCCACCACCGCTCCCCCCCGCGTGCGCTCCCGGCCCAGCCGCATGGTGAGCAATCCGATCTCTCGATGCCCGAGGCCCACGACAGATTCGGCGAGTTCACGCATCGCCGCGCGATCGTCGATGCAGACCCCCGACGTGCCGGCCACCTGCTTGGGCTGGTCGACGACCACGACCGGCAGATTGCGTTCCAGCGCCACCTGCAGGTACGGGTCGTCGTCGGCCACCGAGTAGACCACGAACCCGTCGACGCCGGCATTGAGGACCGCGTGCGACCCCTCAACGAGGCTGCGTCCCGGCCCGACTGCCACCAACAGCAGTCCCTGACCCACCTCTTCGCACGACTCGGCAAGCCCCGCAACGAAACTCACCGCAGCGGGATCGCTGAAGGCATAGTTGAGCGGCTCGGTGAGCACCAAGCCCACCGCTCCGGCCTTGCGGGTGCGCAGCGACCGCGCCACCGGATCCGGGCCTGGATAACCCAGCCGCTTGGCCGTCTCGAGCACGCGTTCCCGAAGGTCGGCCGACAACTGGTCGGGCCGGTTGTAGGCGTTGGAGATCGTGGTCCGAGAGACCTTCAGCTCCGCAGCCAACGAGGCCAGGGTGGCCCGCCGCCGGTGCACGGAAGGCCTGGACATGGTCTGTCAGGTTAGTGCATCTCGGCGGCGGCTCCTGTGCCGATGCGCTACATTAATGGAAACGGTTTTCATTTGTGTTAAGTCGAGGGGCCATGCGACGGCTGTTGTTCTGCCTGGTCGCCGCGGTAGCGGCGCTGTCGGCGTGCGGCCCGTCGCCGGGCCGATCGGACAAAGTCAGCGTGGTCGCGTCGACGAGCGTGTGGGGTTCCGTCGCGGCGGCGGTAGGCGGCGATTTCGTGCAGGTGCGCTCGATCATCGACGACCCCGCGCAAGACCCACATTCCTACGATGCAAGCCCCGCCGACGCGGCAGCGCTCAGCGACGCGCAGCTGGTGGTGTACAACGGCGGGGGCTACGACGGGTTCGTCGAGACCGTGCTGGCGGAGCACGGCGCGGTCAACCGAGTCGACGCGTTCACCGTCGGCGGTCACCAGCAGGGCAGCAATCCGCACGTCTTCTACGACCTCGGGACTGTGGCGCTGGTCGCCGACGCCATCGCCAGGCAACTCGCCGCCGTCGATCCCACCCATGCCGCCGACTACACGTCGAACGCCCAGCGGTTCACCGCCGGAATTCACGAGATCGAGGCCACGCAGCGGGCCGTCGCGGCCGCACATCGCGGCGCGGCCGCGATCGCCACCGAGGACATCGCCGAGTATCTGGAGACCGCGACAGGTTTGACCGACAAGACGCCCGAGGGCTACCTGAGGGCTGTCGCCGCGGACACCGATCCGCCGCCGGCCGACATCGCAGCCGTGCTCGACGTCATCGATTCGCATGACGCCCGGGTGGTGCTGTTCAACCCTCAAACCGACACCTCGGTGACGCGTCGCATCGTGGACGCCGCTAACGCCGCCGGCGTGCCTGTCGTGGAGGTGCGCGAAACACTGCCTGCCGGAGGCGATTTCCTGAGCTGGCAGCGCCACACCGTCGAGCAGCTGAGCGCAGCGTTGCAAGCAGCGGACGTTCACACACCGTGAACGCGCCCCTTGTCCAGCTCAGCGCCGCTTGCCTGAGAGTCGGCGACCGTACGCTCTGGGATGGGCTGGACCTGACGATCGACGCCGGGGAGTTCGTCGCGATACTCGGGCCCAACGGCTCGGGTAAGACGTCGCTGCTGAGGGTGCTGACGGGCCAGCTTGCGTTGACGAGCGGCTCCGTTCTCATTGAGGGGCAACCTGTTTCGGCGGGCCGCAGCAACGTCGGCTACATCCCGCAGCACCACACCGAGCGGGGCCTGGCCATGCGGGGCCGCGACCTGGTGCAGCTCGGTGTCGACGGACACCGGTGGGGGTTGACCGGACGCCGGGCCGCCCGCCGTCAGCGTGACCTGGCCGTGCAACGAGCGCTGGGTGAGGTGGGTGCGAGCCACCTCACCCGCACACCGCTCTCGGTGATGTCGGGCGGGGAGCTGCAGCGGCTGAGGATCGCGCAGGCACTGGCCGGTGATCCCGTGCTGTTGCTGTGCGACGAGCCGCTGCTGAACCTGGATCCGGCTGGCGCACAACATGTTTCGGAGCTCATCGACAAGCGCAGGCACGATGCTGCCACCGCGGTGCTGTTCGTCACCCATGACATCAACCCGGTGCTGCCGTTTGTCGACCGGGTGCTGTATCTGGTCGACGGAAGGTTCCGTGTCGGTGCGGTCGACGAGGTGATGACGTCGGAGAATCTGTCGGCGCTCTACCGCTCGGCCGTCGACGTGGTCCGCGTGCAGGGGCAGTACGTCGTCGTGGGGAATCGGGGGTTCTGCCATGAGTGACGCGCTGGACGAGCTGCTGCACAACCTCTTCGCCTTCGACGTCACCGCGGATCTCTTGAGCCGCGGGTTCGTCCAGCAGGCGTTGGTCGCAGGCGCGCTGCTGGCGCTGGTCGCCGGGCTGATCGGGCCGTTCGTCGTGATGCGGCAGATGTCCTTCGCGGTGCACGGTTCCAGCGAACTGTCCTTGACCGGCGCGGCTTTCGCGTTGCTCACCGGGCTCAACGTGGGAGCGGGCGCTCTGATCGGCAGCCTGGTGGCGGCGGTGCTGTTCGGCATCCTGGGTCATCGTGCACGGGAACGGGATTCGGCGATCGGCGTCGTCCTCGCGTTCGGATTGGGCTTGGCGGTGCTGTTCATAAATCTGTACCCGGGCCGGGCCGGAACGAGTTTCGCGCTGCTGACGGGTCAGATCGTCGGTGTGGGTTATTCGGGGCTGGCGCAACTGGTGGTGGTGGCAGTGGTCGTCGCGGTCGTGCTCGCCGTCGCCGCACGACCCTTGCTCTTCGCAACGGTCGATCCGGAGGTCGCCTCGGCACGCGGCGTGCCGGTGCGCGGCCTGGGCATCGTGTTCGCGGCTCTGGTCGGCGTCGTTGCCGCGCAGGGTGTGCAGATCGTCGGTGCGCTGCTGGTGATGTCGTTGTTGATCACGCCGGCGGCGGCTGCGGCCCGGCTGTTCTCGTCGCCGTCGGCGACGATCGCCGCGTCGGTGGTTTTCGCCGAACTCGCGGCCGTCGGAGGCATCGTGTTGTCCCTGGCGCCCGGCGTGCCGATATCGGTGTTCGTCACAGTCATCTCGTTCGCGATCTTCGTGGCCTGCTGGCTCGTCGAACGTCGCCGCCGTCCAGCCCTGTACGCCTAGGCTGACTTCCGTGTCCGCCGGACAACGCACGGTCGACCTGAACGCCGACCTCGGGGAAGGGTTCGGGGTGTGGCGCCTCGGCGACGACGCGGAGATGCTGGGGCTGGTCACCAGCGCCAATGTCGCATGCGGCTTCCACGCGGGCGATCCGGCCGGGCTTTCACGAACCTGCCGCGCCGCCGCCGAGCGGGGTGTCCGCATCGGGGCGCAGGTGGGCTATCGGGATCTCGCCGGCTTCGGCCGCCGCTTCATCGACGTGTCTGCCGAGGACTTGACCGCCGACGTGATCTACCAGATCGGTGCCCTGCAAGCCCTCGCCCGCGCGGCGGGTTCTGCCGTCTCGTATGTCAAGCCCCATGGCGCGCTGTACAACACCGTCGTCTGGAACGAGGAGCAGGCACGCGCGGTGGCGCAGGCAGTACACGCGGTGGACCCGGCGTTGCCGGTGCTGGGACTCAGGGAGTCGGCCATGTTCGACGCTGCGGCCGAACTGAGTTTGCGTTGTGTCGCTGAGGTGTTCGCAGATCGGGCGTACCGACCCGACGGTCGACTCGTGTCGCGGCTAGAGCCTGGTGCGGTGATCCATGATCCGGATGCGGTGGCGCAGCGTGTGGCCATGATGGTTGCCCACGGCGAAGTTGCGGCGATCGACGGTTCGGTAATTCCGGTGGAGGTGGAATCGGTGTGCGTGCACGGCGATTCACCAGGCGCGGTGCAGATCGCCACCGCGGTGTGGGAACGCCTGCTCAGTGACGGAGTGGAGTTCCGGCCGTTCGCATGAGCCGGTCGCAACGTCGTTTGACGGTCAAGATAATTTGTCGGTTGCGGCGTGCGCGCGTCAGTCATCCGGTACAGTTCCGTTTCTCATCGCTAGGTAGAGACTTCCGCTGTCACCGCAGGGGTGAGGCAAGGAGGAACCGATGCGAAGGACGGGTGAAAACGACCCGGTTCTGACTCCGCTCATCCGCAGTCAGCTGGCGATTTTCCTCGCGTTGACTGTCCTGGCGCTGGGGGCACTGGGGTTGCACTACCTGCGCCTGCCGCAGCAATTGGGGATCGGCCAGTACACGTTGTACGTCGATCTGCCGCGAGCCGGTGGCCTGTACGCGACGGGCGCCGTGGTGTACGGCGGGGCGACGATCGGGCAGGTGAAGAAAGTTGAGCCGACCGTGCAGGGTGCCCGGGCCACGATCAGCATCAACGATCGGTACAAGATCCCGCTGGACACGTCGGCGAATGTGCACTCGGTTAATGCCGTCGGTGAGCAATACGTGGACCTCGTATCGGACAGCGGCGACACGAGCCAGCACTTCCGCGACGGGCAGACGATCACCAACAGCACGGTGCCCTCTGAGGTCGGGCCGGCGCTCGATGCCGCCAACAACGCGCTGGCGGCGTTGCCGAATGACAAGATCGACAATCTGCTGACGGAGGCGTCGCGGGCGGTCGGCGGGCTGGGCCCGGCGCTGCAGCGGCTGGTCGACTCCACGACCGCCATTGCCAGCGACTTGCGCGACAACCTGATCCCGGTCAACGACATCATCGACCATTCGGCGCCGATCCTGGACTCACAGGTCAACTCCGGCGACGCGATCGACACGTGGGCGGCCAACCTCAACATCATCGGCGCGCAGGCCGCCGAGCAGGACGCCGCGCTGCGCAGCGGCCTTCAGCAGGCCGCCCCCACCGCCGATCAGCTCAACGCGGTGTTCTCCGGTGTGCAGGATTCGCTGCCGCAGACGCTGGCCAACCTCGAGATCGTCATCGACATGCTCAAGCGCTACCACAAGGGCGTCGAGCAGGCGTTCGTCTATTTTCCGGAGAGCGCCGCGCAACTTCAGGCCGGGTCGGTCTTTCCCGGCTACGGCATCATCAACTTCGCGCTGCTGACCAACCTGAACCAGCCGCCGCCGTGCCTCACCGGCTTCCTGCCGCCGTCGGAGTGGCGCGCCCCCGCCGACACGAGGGCGGCGCCACTGCCGTCGGGCCTGTACTGCAAGATCCCGAAGGACTATCAGGGCAACGTGGTGCGCGGCGCCCGCAACTACCCGTGTCCCGACGTGCCGGGCAAGCGTGCCGCCTCGCCGCGGGAGTGCCGCAGCAACGAGCCGTACGTGCCGTTGGGCACCAACCCGTGGTATGGGGACCCGAACCAGATCCTGACCTGCCCTGCGCCGGGGGCGCGCTGTGACCAGCCGGTCAAACCGGGTTACGTCATTCCGGGGCCGAGCGTCAACACCGGCTTGAACCCGCTGCCCGCCAGCCTGTTGCCGCCGTCGGGCTCTCCGGCTCCGGTCAGCGATCCGCTGTCCCTGCCGGGCCAGGGCAGCGTGGTGTGCAGCGGCCAGCAGCCCAACCCGTGCGACTACACGCCGTCCCAGGTCCCGACGGCCATCTACAACCCGCAGAGCGGTGAGGTGATGGCGCCCGACGGGTCGCGCTACACCGTGCGCGACTCCGCAGGCACGGGTGACGACGGCTGGAAGGCGATGCTGGCACCAGCCGGCTGAACGCCTCGAAGCGGCTGCGCGGTTCGCCGTAGGGTGATCTCATGCGTCTGAAGCTCGGTCGGCCGTTCCTGACGGAATTCACCAAGCGGTTCGACGTGCCGCCCGCCGAGGCGGGCACACCGCTGGCGGTGACGTGGCTCGGGGTGGCCACGCTGTTGATCAGCGACGGCACCTCGGCGTTGATGACGGACGGCTTCTTCTCGCGGCCCAGCCTCGCCACCGTCGCATTGCGGCGGGTGGAGCCGTCGCTGGAGCGCATCATCGGCTGCCTCGAACGGGCCCGGGTGCGCTCGCTCGAGGCGGTGATCCCGGTTCACACGCATTACGACCACGCGCTGGATTCGGCGGTGGTGGCCGGACGCACGGAGGCCAAGCTGGTCGGTGGCGAGTCGGCCGCCAACGTCGGCCGCGGCTTCGGACTGTCCGAGGACCGCGTCATCGTCGCGACGTCCGGCGAGCCGATGGTGCTGGGCGCCTACGAAGTGACGCTGATCGATTCGAGACACTCACCGCCCGACCGGTATCCGGGCGTCATCACCGAACCGGTCGTGCCTCCGGTGAAGGCGTCGGCCTACAAGTGCGGTGAAGCGTGGTCGGTCCTGATTCGGCATCTGCCGACGAATCATCGGCTGCTGGTCCAGGGCAGCGCGGGATTCGTGGAAGGTGCGCTGGCCGGGCAGCAGGCCGACGTCGCCTATCTCGGGGTCGGTCAACTCGGGCTGCTGCCCGAGCAATACATGGTCGACTACTGGAACGAGGTGGTGCGGCGGGTGGGCGCACGCCGCGTGGTGCTGATCCACTGGGACGACTTCTTCCGTCCGCTGACCGAGCCGATACAGGCGTTACCGTATGCCGCAGACGATCTGGACGCGACGCTGCGCGTGCTGTCCCGGCTGGCCGCCGAAGACGGGATACCCCTGAACCTGCCCGCGGTGTGGGAGCCCGAAAACCCCTGGGCCTGAGCCTCATCGCCGGTCGCACACCTTGCTGATCCTTTCGTTGGCGGCACTTGCCGTGGTGCTGACGTTCGCATTGCTGCGACCGAAGGGCTGGACGGAAGACATCGCCGCCGTGCCCGCGGCGGTGTTGGTGATCGCGATCGGTGCCCTGCCCCTTGGGGATGCACTCGACGAGATGACGCGGCTGCTGCCGGTGGTCGGCTTCCTCGCCGCGGTGCTTGTGCTCGCCCAGCTGTGCGACGACGAGGGGGTGTTCCGGGCCGCAGGCAATCTGATGGCGCGCAGTAGCGCAGGACGGTCGGACCGGCTGCTGCGACGGGTCTTTCTCGTCGCGTCGGTTACCACGGCCGTGCTAAGCCTCGACGCCACGGTCGTGCTGCTGACGCCCGTCGTGCTGGCGACCGCGCGCACGTTGCGGCTCCCGGTCAGGCCGCACAGCTACGCCAGCGCTCACCTGGCCAACACCGCGTCGCTGCTGCTGCCGGTGTCGAACTTGACCAACCTGCTCGCGTTCGCCAGTGCAGGGCTGTCGTTCACGCGGTTCACGGCCCTGATGGCGGGTCCGTGGCTGATTGCGATCGCCGCCGAGTACGCGATCTTCCGTCTGATCTTCGCCAGCGAATTATCAACTGACGCAACCGAAGAACAGGTCCCGCCCCGGCCGCAGCCGCCGGTGTTCGCGCTGACCGTGCTCGCGCTCACGCTGGCAGGTTTTGCAGCGACGTCTTTTGTCGGCGTTTCTCCGGCATGGGTTGCGTGTGCCGGTGCGGCGGTGCTGGCGGTGCGCGGTTTCACCCGGCGGCCCGGCACAATCGGCGGCATCGTGCGTGCGGTCAACCTGCCGTTCCTCGCGTTCGTGTTGGCGCTCGGCGTGGCAGTGCGAGCGGTCATGGTTAACGGCCTCGACTCCGCCGCCGGACATCTGATACCCCACGGCGACGGTTTCGTCGCGCTGCTGGCTCTGGCCGCCATCGCGGCCGTGCTGGCCAACCTGGTGAACAACCTTCCCGCCGTGCTGCTGTTGTTGCCGCTCGTGGCAGTAGGCGGTGCGCCGTCGGTGCTCGCCGTGCTGATCGGCACGAACGTCGGATCGAACCTGACCTATATCGGCTCCCTGGCGAATCTGCTGTGGCGAAATGTCCTGCATGACAACGATGTCGACGACGGGGCCGGCAGGTTCACGCGGCTGGGCCTGTGCACGGTACCGGTCACGTTGACGGTCGCAGTGCTGGCGCTGTGGGCAGGGCTGCGGTTGATCGGCACATGACCCGTCTGCGGCGAGCAGCCGCGGAATCGCATTACCGAGGTCAGATTCGTGCGAGTTGGTGTCTGCTCGACCAACATTCAGCGCCGGCGCTGGCGGGCGACCTCGGCCAGCACCACACCCGCTGCGACGGCGGCATTCAGCGATTCGGCCGCGCCCGCCATCGGAATCGACACCACGGTGTCGCAGTTCTCGCGCACCAGCCGCGACAGCCCCTTGCCCTCCGACCCCACCACGATCACCACGTCTTCCGTGGCGTCCACCTGGTCGATCGTGGTGTCGCCGCCGGCGTCCAGGCCGATCACCCGCACTCCGGCTGCGGCCCAATCCCGAAGTGTCCGATTGAGGTTCGGCGCGCGAGCCACCGGCACGCGAGCGGCCGCCCCGGCGCTGGTGCGCCATGCCACCGCGGTGACGGCTGCGCTGCGCCGCTGCGGTATCAGCACGCCGTGCCCGCCGAACGCGGCCACGGAGCGCACTATCGCGCCGAGATTGCGGGGATCCGAGATGTTGTCCAGCGCAACCAGCAACGCCGGCGACGAACCGTCCCGGGCAGCCGCGAGCAAGTCTTCGGGATGGGCGTACGCATATGGCGGAACCTGTAGCGCGATGCCCTGATGCAGCCCGTTCGCGCTGAGCCGATCCAGGTCGGCACGCGGCACCTCGAGGATCGGAATCCCGGAATCAGCTGCTAGCCTTACCGATTCGGTCAGCCGCTCGTCGGCATCGGTGCCCAGGGCGACGTACAGGGTGTTCGCGGGAATTCCCGCGCGCAGGCATTCGAGCACGGGGTTGCGGCCGAGCACCATCTCGGTGTCGTCGGTCTTCTTGGCCCCGCGACGTGACTTCTCCTTGGCCGCAGCGCGTTTGGCAGCCGGGTGGCTCGGCCGCAGGTGAGCGGGCGGCGTGGCGCCGCGCCCCTCCAGGCCGCGGCGGCGCACGCCGCCCGAACCGACGGTCGGCCCCTTCTTCGTGCCGGGCTTACGAACCGCACCCCGGCGCCGGGAGTTGCCGGCCATCTACTTGTCGCCGTCGATCAGCGACCACTGCGGCCCGTCGGCGGTGTCGGTGACCTCGATGCCCGCCTTCTTCAGCCGGTCGCGGATGTCGTCGGCCAGCGCCCAGTCGCGCTGCGCGCGGGCTGCCTCGCGGCGCTCGAGCTCGGCGTGCACGAGCACGTCGACCGCAGCCAGCGCGGCCGACGTCTCGTCGCGCGTCTCCCAGCGATCGTCGAGGGGGTCACAGCCCAAAACGGCCATCATGGCCCGAATTTCGCTGGCGCGGGCCAGCGCGGTGTCGTGGTCGCCGGCCTCCAGGGCCCGGTTGCCTTCGGCGCGGGAGTGGTGTATCTCCGCCAGCGCGATCGGCACCGAGAGGTCGTCGTCGAGGGCGGCCGCGAACCGTGGGGTCCAGCCGTCGGGCACCACGGCGCCGACCCGGGTGCGCACGCGGTGCAAAAAGTCCTCGATCCCAGTGTAGGCCTTGACGGCGTCTTGCAGCGCTGTCTCGGAGAACTCGAGCATGGACCGATAGTGCGCGCTGCCCAGGTAGTAGCGCAGTTCGACGGGCCGAACCCGTTGCAGCACAGCTGGAATGGACAGCACATTGCCCAGCGACTTGCTCATCTTCTCGCCGCCCATGGTGACCCAGCCGTTGTGCAGCCAGTATCTGGCGAACCTGTCCCCGGCGGCGCAGGCCTGGGCGATCTCGTTCTCGTGGTGCGGGAACACTAAATCCATTCCGCCGCAGTGGATGTCGAACTCCGGCCCCAGATACTCGTGGGCCATGGCGACGCATTCGGAATGCCAGCCGGGCCGGCCGCGGCCCCACGGTGTCGGCCATGACGGCTCACCGGGTTTGGCGCCCTTCCACAGCGTGAAGTCGCGCTGGTCGCGTTTGCCGGCGCCGACGCCCTCGCCCTGGTGGACGTCGTCGATCCTGTGTCCGGACAGCTTGCCGTAGTCACCGAAGCTCAACACGTCGAAGTACACGTCGCCGGCACCGGTGTAAGCATGGCCGCGCTCGACCAGCCGCTGGATCAGCTCGACGATCTGCGTGATGTGTCCGGTGGCCCGTGGCTCCGCCGACGGCGGCAGCACGCCGAGCGCGTCGTAGGCAGCGGTGAACGCACGCTCATGGGTGGCGGCCCACTCCCACCACGGCCGTCCCGCGTCGGCGGCCTTGTTGAGGATCTTGTCGTCGATGTCGGTGACGTTGCGGATGAACGCGACGTCGAGGCCTCGTGCCATCAGCCAGCGCCGCAGCACGTCGAACGCGACGGCGCTGCGCACATGGCCGATGTGCGGCAGGCCCTGCACGGTGGCGCCGCACAGGTAGATCGAGGCATGGCCGTCGCGCAGCGGCACGAAGTCGCGCACGGCACCGGTGTAGGTGTCGTAAAGCCGTAGCACGTCCGCGCCGGTCACGACGTGCCAGCTTACCGGCCTATTCGTCGCGGACTACCAAAGCCGTCGCGATGGCCGCCAAGCCCTCGCCGCGGCCCGTCAACCCCAGGCCGTCGGTGGTCGTCGCCGCCACCGACACAGGCGCGTCCAGCAGATCCGACAGCACGTACTGCGCCTGCTCGCGACGCGGCGCGATCTTCGGCCGGTTGCCGATCACCTGCACCGCAGCATTGACCACGCGGAAACCGTGCGTCGTGAGAAGGCCCCGAACATGGCTGAGCATGACGCTGCCCGTGACACCGTCCCAGCGCGGGTCGTCCACCCCGAAGACCTCGCCGATGTCGCCGAGCCCGGCGGCCGACAACAGCGCGTCGCACAGCGCGTGCGCGGCCACGTCACCGTCGGAATGTCCGCTGCACCCGTCAAAGCCCTCGAAAAGAAGGCCCAGCAGCCAGCACGGCCGCCCCGGCTGGATGGGGTGCACGTCGGTGCCCAGGCCTACGCGCAGATCCGTCATGGCCGTCTCCTCTTCGCGCGAGCGCTCATCGGCGGCTCACCACCGCCTCGGCCAGCAGCAGGTCGAGCGCGGTGGTGATCTTGAATGCCAGCGGGTCGCCGTCGACGACGTGCACTTGTCCGCCGATGTTCTCCACCATCGACGCATCGTCCGTCACGTCGGCCGGTTCGGAGTGTTCGTAGGCGCGCAGCAGTAGTTCGGTGTAGAAGCCCTGCGGCGTCTGCACCGCCCGAAGGCCCGCACGGGCGGGCGTCGCGATCACGTCCCCGTTTGCGTCCACGACCTTGATCGTGTCGCTCACCGGCAGTCCGGGGACGACGGCCTGATGGCCCTCGCGCAACGCGTCGACGATTCGGGCGATCATCGCGGGCGGCGTCAGCGCTCGCGCGGCGTCGTGCACCAGGACCAGCTCGGGGTTTCCGACCGCGGCCAGCGCACGCCGCACCGATTCGGTGCGATGGGAGCCACCGGCCACGACGGTCGCGTCGGCGCCGAGGATCAGCTTGGCTTCGTCGGCGCGGTCGGGGGGCACCGCGACCACGACGGCGTCGACGGCACCCGAGTCCCGCAGACCGGCAAGGGTGCGCTCCAACAGGGTTTGCCCGCCAAGATGGACGAACGCCTTCGGTCGGCCTGCGCCCAAGCGCTCACCCGACCCCGCGGCCGGAACGACCGCGACTGTGCTCACCGGAGCCGCTCTGCCGGCGACATCGGATTTCGCTTAGGAGGCGGCGGCCAAAACCTCGTCGAGGATGGTCTCCGCCTTCGCGTCGTCAGTGTTCTCAGCCAGCGCGAGCTCGCCGACCAGGATCTGACGCGCCTTGGCCAGCATCCGCTTCTCGCCGGCCGACAGGCCACGCTCCTGGTCGCGGCGCCACAGGTCGCGGACGACCTCGGCGACCTTGTTCACGTCGCCGGAAGCCAGCTTCTCGAGGTTGGCCTTGTAGCGGCGAGACCAGTTGGTGGGCTCTTCGGTGTGCGGCGCACGCAGCACCTGGAAGACCTTGTCGAGGCCCTCCTGTCCGACCACGTCGCGCACACCCACATACTCGGCATTTTCCGCAGGTACTCGAACGGTCAGGTCACCCTGGGCAACCTTCAAGACGAGATATTCCTTTTGTTCGCCTTTGATGGTTCGGGTTTCGATCGCTTCGATCAACGCAGCACCGTGGTGTGGATAGACAACGGTGTCTCCGACCTTGAAAATCATCTGATTCGAGCCCCTTTCGCCACTCCATGCTAACACGGCGCTCTGACACGCGTTTAACAACGGTGCAGGTCAGGGGCACAGTGAGTGAACATTGGGGGTTGACACCGCGGCGAATACATGCTTGCCGGTGGTTCTTCGGCAGCGCCGCAGGTAACTGGTCGGGGCACCCGTCGCCGCCAGGCCGCAGTCAAATAATGCCCGGCCACTTCGCTGTCGGCCCTCGACCTACTACTGTGCATAGTCGAACGCTGACGGCCAGGAGTCGGCCGAATCCGTGCCAGTTCAAGCCCCGCAGGAGACTTCAAGTGAACCTCTTCCCCACCCGTGGATCGGCTTTCGGCGCCGGGTTCCTCGCCGCCGCCCTGGTCACTGCGACGCTGACCGGATGCGGATCGGGACAGCAGTCCCAAACCGCCACCCAGGAACCCGCCGTCAACGGCACCAGCGCCGGCGTCGGCACCATCGCACTGCGTGATGTGAGGATCCGCGCAGAGATCACCGGCGCCGCCCTGCCGCCCGGTGAAAGCGTCGACCTGATGTTCGTAGCCAGCAACCAGTCGAACAACGAAAACGACCGGCTCCTGGCCATCACGTCCGACGTCGGGTCCGTCACCCTCAGTCCGGCCAACCCGCAGATACCCGCGGCGGGGTCACTCATCGTGGGCAAGCCGGAAGGCGGCGAGGCCGAAGCGCTGCAGGCGCTGGCCGACGCCCAGAAGGCGACCGCGAAACTGAAGCTGAGCAAGCCGATCGCCAACGCGTTCACCTATGAGTTCGTCTTCAAGTTCGAACGCGCCGGTGAGGCCAAGGTCGCCGTGCCCGTCGCGGCCGGCGAGAACGCTGGTCGGCAAGAGCAGGCGCCGCCGCAGGGCGAAGGTCACTAGCTACCTGTCGGACCCCGCCGATACCGTCTCGGCGTGGCCAAGATACGCACCCAGTTCCGCTGCTCGGAATGCCGGCACGTGATGAGCAAGTGGGTCGGCCGGTGCCCGGAGTGCGGCACCTGGGGCGCTGTCGACGAGGCGGCACCCATCAAGGTCGTCGGAGGCCGGTCGCAGCGGACGCTGAATTCGGTTGCGGTGCCGATGAATTCGATTCCACCCGACGCCACCCGGCACCACCCGACGGGTGTCGACGAACTC
This sequence comes from uncultured Actinomycetota bacterium, assembly GCA_963775205.1. Taxonomy (GTDB): domain Bacteria; phylum Actinomycetota; class Actinomycetes; order Mycobacteriales; family Mycobacteriaceae; genus Mycobacterium. The sequence goes on from CAVZHV010000009.1 coordinate 459,504, forward strand.
GACCGGGTGCTGGGCGGTGGCGTGGTGCCCGGGTCGGTCACGTTGCTCGCCGGCGAGCCCGGCGTCGGCAAGTCCACGCTGCTGCTCAAGGTCGTGCACCAGTGGGCTCAGGCCGGCCGCAGGGCGCTGTACGTCTCGGGCGAGGAGTCGGCGGGGCAGATCAGGATGCGCGCGGAGCGCACCGGCTGCAGCCACGCCGAGGTGTACCTGGCCGCCGACTCGGACCTCGACAACGTGCTGGCCCACATCGACACGGTGCGCCCCACCCTGGTGGTGGTGGACTCGGTGCAGACGATGTCGACCACCGATGCCGACGGCGTGTCGGGCGGGGTCACGCAGGTCCGCGCGGTCACCACGGCGTTGACCACGGCGGCCAAGCGCAGCGGCGTCGCGATGATCCTGGTCGGTCACGTCACCAAGGACGGCGCGATCGCCGGTCCGAGGACGCTGGAACATCTGGTGGACGTGGTGTTGCATTTCGAAGGCGACCGGCAGTCGATGCTGCGGATGGTTCGCGGGGTCAAGAACCGTTTCGGCGCGGCCGACGAGGTCGGTTGCTTTCAGCTTCACGAAAGCGGCATCGAATGCGTGGCCGACCCATCCGGGTTGTTCCTCGATCAGCGCCCCGAACCGGTATCCGGCACGGCCGTCACCGTCACTCTCGACGGCAAGCGTCCGCTGATCGGCGAGGTGCAGGCGCTGCTGGTGCCCACGCACAATGCAACACCAAGAAGAGCGGTGAGCGGCATCGACCAGTCGCGTGCAGCGATGATCAGCGCCGTGTTGGCGAAGCGCTGCAGAATGCCGGCCATGCTGGGCGCGGACATCTATCTGTCGACGGTCGGCGGCATGCGGCTCACCGACCCGTCCGCCGATCTCGCCGTAGCGCTGGCCATGGCGTCTGCATGCCGGAACCGGCCGCTGCCCGCCTCCGCAGTGGTCATCGGTGAGGTGGGCCTGGCCGGTGACCTTCGGCGTGTCAGCGGTATGGAGCGCCGACTCGCCGAGGCCGCTCGGCTCGGGTTCACCACGGCGCTGATCCCGCACGGGTTCAACTCGGTGCCCGCCGGGATGTGCGCGCTGCCGGCGAAAACCATCAATGGTGCACTGGCGCTGCTGGGTGAGATTACGGTCAAGGAACCAGCACATACAGCGAAGGACGACAGGCCACGTTGGCTATGACGACGCCCGACCGCAGCCAGAACACGGCGCCGCTGGTGCATCCGGCGCTGCGGGAGACGCTGCGCCGGCTTGCGCCGGGCACCCCGCTGCGCGACGGGCTCGAGCGAATACTGCGCGGCCGCACCGGTGCCCTGATCGTGTTGGGTTACGACGAGCGTGTCGAGTCGATCTGTGACGGCGGTTTCTCACTCGACGTCCGGTTCGCCCCGACACGGCTTCGAGAGCTGTCGAAGATGGACGGGGCCCTGGTGCTCTCGACCGACGGCAGCCGCATCGTGCGGGCCAACGTGCAGCTAGTGCCCGACCCGTCAATCCCCACCGACGAGTCCGGCACTCGGCACAGGTCCGCCGAACGCACCGCGATCCAGACGGGTTATCCCGTTGTCTCCGTTAGCCATTCGATGAGCATCGTGACGGTGTACGTCGCCGGCGAGCGGCACGTGATGGCTGACTCGGCCACCATCCTGTCGAGGGCCAACCAGGCCGTCGCGACCCTCGAGCGCTACAAGTCCCGCCTCGACGAGGTGCACCGCCAGTTGTCGACCGCCGAGATCGAGGACTTCGTCACGCTGCGCGACGTGATGACCGTGGTGCAGCGCCTGGAGATGGTGCGGCGCATCAGCCTCGAAATCGACGAGCACGTGGTGGAACTGGGCACCGACGGCCGCCAGCTCAAGTTGCAGCTCGAGGAACTGGTGGGCGGCAACGACTTGGCCCGTGAGCTGATCGTCCGCGACTACCACGCCAACCCCGAGCCTCCGACGGGTGAGCAGGTGGCATCCACACTCGACGAGCTCGACCAGCTGTCCGACACCGAGCTTCTCGACTTGACCGCGCTGTCAAAGGTTTTCGGCTATCCGTCCACCGCCGAAGCGCAGGACTCGGCGATGAGCGCGCGCGGCTACCGGGCGATGGCCGGCATACCCCGGCTGCAGTTCGCGCACATCGACCTGCTGGTGCGCGCTTTCGGATCACTGCAGGGTCTGCTGGCGGCCAGTGCCAGCGACCTGCAGAAGGTAGAAGGCATCGGCGCGATGTGGTCGCGGCACATCCGCGAAGGCTTGTCGCAGCTGGCCGAGTCGACGATCGCCGACCGGCTCGCGTAGTACGGCTCAGCCGGCCGGCGGCGTCTCCACCGGAACCTGGCCCGGCACCTGGGCAAGCCCCGGTGTCTCGTTCTGGGCCGGCGGCGGGGCGATGATGAATGGCACCGGCGCGGATCGCAGGTTGCCCAGTTGGACCACGAGGTTGTATGTGCCGGGACCGATCGGCTGCCGCGGCAGCGGGCACTGCGGTGCGGAACTCATTCCCGTCCAAGTGACTTCGGTGGTCACCTGCTCGCCGGGGCTGAACTTCTTCACCAGTGTCTCGTTCGACGGAGCGCAGTCCAGGTTGGACCAGAGCCGCTGGTTGTCGAGCGAGTACACATAGGCGGCCAGGACGGCTGCGCCCACGTCACGCTGACAGGCGACCAACCCGATATTGGTCACCACCATCGTGAACTTCGGCTGCTCGCCGATGAGGTACTGCGGCTGGCTGGTGATGCCCTTGACGGCAAGTGTGGAGTCCGGGCAGTCATCGCCGTCCTTGAGCACCGGCGGCGGCATGACCGCCGCGGTGGCGGTGGGCGTCTGCGGCGGCACGGGAGGCAGCGGCGTGATCGGCGATTTGACCTCGGGCTGCGGGTTGGGCGCCTGCGATGCGGGCACGTCGGAGGGCTTGGCGCTGTTCTTGTTGTCCACATCCGAGTTGCCCGACATCACCGTGAAGACGACCGCGACGACGATGGCGATCACGACGGCCGCGATGCCCCCGGCCAACGCGCGGCGGCGCCAGTAAATCTGCGCCGGCAGTGGGCCATGCGGTTCGAGATCCAGCACGTTCTCACGGTAAGCCCAGGTCACCGTGAGCCGTCCGAGGCTGCTCGGCGTGTCGCCGGCTAACTACGCCGGGGGATATTCGCCGATGTCGCCGACGCTGTTGCGCAGCACCACCCGCCCGTCGGCCAGGCGGTACGTAAGACCGACGATCGCCAGTTCGCCCGTGGGTACCCGCTCCAGGATCGCGGTCGACCGCGTCAACAGTTGCGTGGCCGTCTCGCGGACATGGTGCGCCTCGATCTCGTCGACCTGGCTCAGCCCTTCCCGGCGACCGGTGAGCACCGAAGGCGTCACCCGTTCCACCAGGTCACGGATGTATCCGCGGGGAATCACCCCTTCGTCGAGGGCTTCCAGCGTGGACTTCACCGCGCCGCAGGTGTCGTGTCCCAGCACCACGATCAGCGGAACCTCGAGCACCGCTACCGCGTACTCGATCGAGCCGAGCACGGCCGAGTCGAGGACGTGGCCCGCCGTGCGGACCACGAACATGTCGCCGAGTCCCTGGTCGAAGATGATCTCGGCGGCCACCCGGCTGTCCGAGCAGCCGAACACCACCGCGATCGGACGCTGCCCGGCGGCCAGACTGGCGCGGTGCTCGACGCTCTGGCTCGGGTGCGCGGGCTGACCGGCGACGAACCGCTCGTTACCCTCCTTGAGTGCTTTCCAGGCGCTGGCGGGGTTCGTGTGCGGCATGGGTGACATTGTGCACTGCTACCACGCACGGCAGATGAGCATCGATGCCGATCAGTTGATCGGTTGGTACGACGTGGCTGCACGCGACCTGCCGTGGCGACGGCCCGGGGTGAGCCCCTGGCAGATCCTGGTCAGCGAGTTCATGCTGCAGCAGACGCCGGTGCCGCGGGTTCAGCCGGTATGGGAAGCATGGGTTGACCGTTGGCCGACGCCGTCGGCGACGGCGGCGGCCAGCGCTGCCGACGTGCTGCGGGCCTGGGGAAAGCTCGGTTATCCGCGCCGCGCGAAGCGGTTGCACGAGTGCGCGACGGTGATCGCCCGCGACTACGACGACGTGGTCCCCGACGACGTGGAGACTCTGCTCGGCCTTCCGGGCGTCGGTGCGTACACCGCGCGTGCGGTGGCATGCTTCGCCTACGGACGACGAGTCCCGGTGGTGGACACCAACGTTCGACGGGTTGTTGCCCGCGTGGTCCGCGGGGTCGCCGACGCCATGGGCAGCGCGCGCGACCTCGCCGACGTCGAAGCCTTGCTGCCGAAAGACGGTTCTGCAGCACGGTTCTCGGTGGCGCTGATGGAGCTGGGTGCGACGGTGTGCACCGCCCGGTCACCTCGGTGCGGGACGTGCCCGCTCAGTACTTGCGCGTGGCGGGCCGCAGGTCATCCGCCGTCCGACGCGCCGGCGCGCCGCCCGCAGGCGTACGCGGGCACGGACCGTCAGGTGCGTGGCCGGTTGCTCGATGTGTTGCGCGCCAATGAGCTTTCCGGTCTCTAGACAGCAGCTCGACGTGGCTTGGCTGACAGATACCGACCAACGCGACCGCGCGCTGGCCTCACTCCTGGCCGACGGCTTGGTGGAGCAGACCGGGGATGGTCGCTACGCGTTGTCCGGCGAAGCAGGCCCTCGCTGATACTGCGGGGACGTTCAGGCCGACTGCTCGCGGACCGCGTCGACGCAGGCGAACCTGCGCCGGTAGTCCGACGGCGTGACGCCCACGAGGCGGCGGAAGTGGTGGCGCAGCAGCGTCGCGGTGCCGAACCCGCATCGCTCGGCGATGCGGTCGACGTCCAGATCGGTCTCCTCGAGCAGCCGCCTCGCGTAGAGTACCCGCTGGTCGGTGACCCACTGCATCGGCGTTGTTCCGGTCTCCTCCACGAACTTTCGCGCGAACGTGCGCTCCGACATGTTGGCGCGTCGGGCCAGCGTTGCCACCGAGTGCGCTTTGTCAGGTTCGCCAGAATCCAGTCGAGCTGAGGCGCGAAGCCGGGCGAGCAGTGCGTCGGCACCGGCTGGTCGATGAACTGCCGCTGCCCTCCGTCGCGCTGCGGTGGCACCACCATCCGGCGCGCGATGATGTTGGTGACTCTGCTGCCGAGTTCGCGACGTACCAGATGCAGGCAGGCGTCGATTCCGGCCGCGGTCCCGGCGCTGGTGATCAGGTTTCCGTCGTCGACGAACAGAACGTCGCGGTCTACCCGGGCGGTCGGATACATCCGCGCCAACTGCTCGGCGTGCATCCAGTGCGTGGTACACCGGCGCCCGTCCAGCAGGCCGGCCGCGCCCGCCACGAACGCTCCGGAGCAGACGGTCAGGATCGTCGCGCCGCCCTGCGCGGCCGCCCGGAGCGCGGCCAGAGCCTGCGGCGGATAGGGCTCCGGGCCCTCCGCGGGATGCACGGCCGGGACCGCCACCAGGTCAGCACCCGCGAGCCCGTCGAGTCCGTGCTCGGGAATCACCTGGGCGCCGACGGACGTGTGCAGGGGCCGGCCCGCTTGCGGCCCGCATACCCGGAAGTCGATGCTCGGGACACCGTCGGATTCGCGGTCGATGCCGAATACCTCGCAGATGACCCCGAATTCGAAGATCGCGAGCTTTTCCATCACCAACACGGCCACCGACCTGAGCATGGCAGTATTTTATCGTAATGCGTCAGTTCTGCCACTGTTGGCTGGATATTGCGCTGCGAAGAATTGCTGCCATGACCGTACTGATCACGCTCACGATCCTGATGGCCCCCTTCGTGGTCGCGGTGGCGCTGGGCTGGATGGCACACCGCTCAACCGGCCTGCGCGTGAGCTTCGACCAGTTCCGGGTCTCCGCGCCGATGCGCGGCCGGTTGTCCGCCGACAGCGCCGACGCCCCGCGGATGGCACACGAACTCGACGCCATCCGCACCCGCTTCGAGCGGCAGCCCGCCTGGCCGCGGTCAGGAGCGCTCGGGGAGCGACGCTAGAAACGCCGTGACGGCGTCGCGGTACACGTCGGCCGCCTCGTCGTGCACGAGGTGGCCGGCGTCCGGTACCTGCAAATAGTCCGTCGCCCAACCGGATTCGTGCATCCGCCGCATCTGGCCGGGCGGGGTGACCGAGTTGCCGGCCTCGATCAGCAGCGTGGGCACTCGCACCGACCGCCACGGCGCCCAGTAGTCACGGGTGCCCCACTCGGCCGCGATTTCGATCCAGCGCTCGACGTACCCGTGCAGACGCCACCCGGTGGCGGTTCGGTCGAATGCGTCGACGAAGTACTGGCCCGCGATGGCCCCGAACTCGTCGAAAACGTCCTGAGCACTGGGCGAATTCGACCGGCAGCGCGTGCAGCCACGGCTCCCACGGGCCGGTGGTGCGGCCGCGGAAGTCCGGCGCCATGTCCTCGACGACGAGCGCCCTGACGAGCTCGGGCCGGACGGCGGCCAGGCACCAGGCGTGCAGCGCGCCCATCGAATGCCCGATCAAAATCACCGGCCGGCCAAAAGACGCCACCGCGTCGCCGAGGTCGTCGACGAAACGTTCGGTGCTGATCGGGTGAGGGTCGGCGACATCGCGGCCGCGGTGCCACGGGGCGTCGTAGGTGTACACGCTCCCGAGTGCGGTGAGCCAGGGCAATTGGCGCCGCCACGTGCTGCCCCGGCCCATCAAGCCGTGCACCAGCACCAGCGGCTGGCCGTGCCCGCCGCGATACGTCAGCTGGTGATTCGCCATGGTGGCCGCACGGTAACCTGAACCTCATGGCCGTGGTCAAGATCAACGCAATCGAAGTCCCGCCGGACGCCGGGCCCGAACTGGAGAAACGATTCGCGCACAGAGCGCACGCCGTCGACAACCAGCCGGGGTTCCTCGGGTTCCAGCTGCTGCGGCCGGTCAAAGGCGAGAACCGCTATTTCGTCGTGACGCAGTGGGAGTCCGAAGAGGCGTTCCAGGCCTGGGCCAGCGGCCCGGCGATCGAGGCTCACGCGGGACAGCGGGCGAATCCTGTGGCGACGGGTGCCTCACTGCTGGAGTTCGAGGTTGTGTTGGACGTTGCCGGGTCCGGCGCCAAAGCGTAGGGCGCGGGCTCGCCTGCAGGCGGCGGCCTCGCTGGCTGTCGTCGCCGTCGTGACGTGCAGTTGCGCGACGCCGTCCGCGTCGTCGGTGACCGTCGAGGACGGCGTGAACATCAGCATCAGCACGCCGCCGGGCTTCCGAGCCAAGCAGACCATGGACATGCTGAACTCCGACTGGCCGATCGGCGAGGTCGGGGTGCGGACACTGGCGGCGCCCGATGTGGTCAACGGCGTTCGCGACACCATGGAAAACCTCTGGTGGGAAAGGCCTTTCACGGTCGAGGGCGTCGACTACTACGCCGGCCGCGTCACGCTTCACCTGACGAACTCGTTCGGCGCCGGGCAGGACATCCAGATCCACACCGACGAGAACGGGATGGTCGACCGGTTCGACGCGACCATGCAGAAGCCGGCAGTCGACTCGTGGGCGGACGTGGATGCGGCGCTGACGAAGTCGCGTGCGCGGTACTCCTACCAGGTGGCCAAGGTCGACGGCGGGCGCTGCGACCCCGTCGCAGGCACGAACACAACCCGGTCTCTGCCGCTGGCGTCGATCTTCAAGCTGTACGTGCTGCTCGCCGTGGCGGACGCGGTCAAGGCGGGCACGCTGTCGTGGGAAGACCAGCTCACTATCACGTTGGAGGCCAAGGCAGTTGGCTCGTCGGGCCTGGAGCAGCTGCCACCCGGGAGCCGGGTGTCGGTGCGCACCGCCGCCGAGAAGATGATCGCCAACAGCGACAACATGGCGACCGACCTGCTGATCGGCAAAGTCGGGACGGCCGCGGTCGAACGGGCGCTGGTCGCCGCCGGCCACCACGACCCGGGCAGCATGACGCCATTCCCGACGATGCACGAGATGTTCTCCGTCGGCTGGGGTGAGCCGGACTTGCGCGAGCAGTGGCGCGACGCGGTGTCGACCGGGCGCCCACAGGCGCGGGCGCAGTTGTTGGCGCAGGCGAATTCCCGCCCCTACGAGGCCGATCCCGAGCGCACCCATACCCCGGCGTCCACGTATGGCGCAGAGTGGTACGGCAGTGCCGAAGACATCTGCCGGGTGCATGCGGCGCTGCAGTCAGGTGCGGTCGGGGCCGCTGCGCCCGTGCGCGACATCATGTCGGCGATCCCCGGCATCGACCTCGACCCGCGGCAGTGGCCCTATATCGGCGCCAAGGCCGGAAACCTGCCCGGCGACCTGACTTTCAGCTGGTATGCGGTGGACAGCAGCGGCCAGGCGTGGGTGGTCAGCTTCCAGTTGAACTGGCCGCGCTTCCACGGCCATAGCGCGGGCGCGTGGGTGATGACGATCGCCAAGCAGGTGTTCGCTCTGTTGCCGCGCCAACACTAGGGCGCCGAAAACACTGTTTTGATGGAGAACGGCTACTTGCACGCCGACAACTGTGTTTTCGGTGAGGCCGCGTGAGTCAGAGCGACCGCAGGGTCCACCCACCGCCGCGGTGATGCATCTCGGTGCAGCTGACCGGCCCGATGTCGATGCGCCAGAACGACTTTGCGGGTGCGTCGAGGGCCAGCAGGATGGCCGCTCGGATGACGGCGGGATGGGTCACGGCGATCGTCCGGGATCCGCTGTCGCTCAACGATTCCAGCCAGCCCGACACCCGGTCCATCAGGTCGACCACAGACTCGCCGCCGTGTGGTCTGCTGGTGGGCTCGGCCAGCCAGACCGCGACATCTGCCGAATCCACATCGCTGAGCAGCTTCCCGCGCCATCGCCGGCAGTCGATGTCGGCGAGCCGCGGGTCGACCGCAGGGTCCAGTCCACACAGCTGTGCCGTCTGCAGGCAGCGTTGTTCCGGGCCGGATACCGCGGTGAAAGGGGCCGCGCCGAAATTGATTTCAGCGCCAGCCCGCCGACGGCCCATGGCGTTCAGCGGTTCGTCGGAGGGAAACCGCCCGGCTGCCATTGCGTCCGTCATCGCGTGCGACACCAGCGTCAGGCGAACGATCTCGCTCACGCTGTGAGGCTGGGTGCCCGCCCCGTCGCCGAGTGATCGTCGAGCAAGCGGGCAGTCAACGACGCGAACACGACACCAATCGTCGCCCACATCACGAACTGGGTACCCATCGAGTACAGCCGGAAGTCATAGAAAGCGTCGGCAGGGAAGTCGGCTGGTGTCTCGGCCACCGTCGGAAGAACCAGCATCACGATTGCGATCGCGACAACGTATGCGCCCACGCCGACCAGCGTCGCACTCCAGGCGCCGTAACGCAGCACAAGCCGTCGGCCCAACCACACCGCGCCGATGGCGCACAGCAACGACAGCAGAACCATCAGCAGGTAAACGCCCGTGCGGTCGCGGATCGTCTCCTCGGCGCTGGTCGCCGGCGGATTGGGCGGATACTTCAGCCACGGAACGAACGCGATAACACCAAATGCATTGGCAGCCAACGTGATTGACAGCGCGCGCGGGCCGAGACCGCTGATGCGGCCATAGACCACGACGAATGCGACCGCAAAGAGAGCGCCCATCGCCACCCCGAATGCGACGACCCCGAAGCCCATCCCGACGTTCTCCTGCACCGCGCGTGTAAACAACTCGGCACCGTGCTCGTGGCCCGATTTGTTCTGCGCGTCTTCGAAGGAGACGGCCCGGCCGACGGACGGTTCGACGAATGCCCGGGCGAAAAGATAGGCGACGACGCCGCCGACCGCGCCCGCGAGCAGCCCGCGGGCGATGATCCGCCTCTCCACCGCGGTCAGTGACAGGGGAAGCCCAGCAGGTGCCGGGCATCGTGAATGAACTCGTGCACGTGGCTGTCGCTGCCGAAGAGCGAAACCGCGCCCTGGTCGAAGCCGACGAAGTAGATCACCAGAAGCGCCAAGAACACCGTGCCGGCCAACCACAGCGCCGCACTTGCCGCGGACAAGTCGAAGGCCCGAACCTTGCCGGCGGACGCTTGCGCCTTCGGTGATGTCATGTCGAGTTCCTTTCGGGATTTCCGCGTCCCGGTAGCAGAGCCTGATGGACGTCGGGTCTGACTATGACAGCGGCGCGACCGTTCTGGAGTCTCACCAGATTCCTTGGCCCATCGATTACGTAGGGCAGCTTAGGGCCACGAACTGCGCAGCGTCAACGAGACCTCTAGTGGGCGCCATAGGGCTGGGGCTGCCCTGGCGGGGCACCCTGAGGCTGGCCTTGGGGCGGCCCGCCGTAGCCCAACTGCTGGGCCGTGTACTTGGCGGCATCGGTGACCGGGACCGCCTGCACGGCGGTGCCGTAGGCGCAGATCTCCGTCCACACGTCGCCGAGTTCGGTGGTGTCGAACCGCATCCCGATGATCGCGTTGCCGCCACGGTTTCGCGCCTCGGCCATCAGCCGGTTCATCGCCTCGTTGCGGCTTTCCGCGAGGTTCTTCGTCATACCTTGCAGTTCGCCGCCGAACATGGATTTGAACCCGGCGCCGAATTGCGCGAACGCATTTCGTGACCGGACGGTGAGACCGAAGACCTCGCCGCACACGCGCTGGATCTCCCAGCCCGGGATGTCGTTGGTGGTGACGATGAGCACGGAGCGACCTTCCTGACGCGAAACGGGCGGTACCGGTGAAGGTACCGCCCGTTTGCGATCAGTTGGGACTATTCGGTCGCGGCCGCGCTGTGCGTGCCCGCGGCCCCGGCCTGAGCCAGGTCGGGCTCGGGAGCCTTGGCCGGCTTGCGCGTACCGGTGAACGTGAACACCGCGTCCTCGCCGGCGCCCTCGCCGTCCCAGTTGTCGACGTCGACCGTGACGAGCTGGCCGGGACCGACCTCCTCGAAGAGGATCTTCTCCGACAACGCGTCCTCGATCTCCCGCTGGATCGTGCGGCGCAGCGGCCGAGCACCCAGCACCGGGTCGAAGCCACGCTTGGCCAACAACGCCTTGGCCTTGTCGGTGAGCTCCAGCGCCATGTCCTTGCTCTTCAGCTGCTTTTCGACCCGGCTGGTCATCAGGTCGACCATCCGGATGATCTCGTCGCGAGTCAGCTGGTGGAAGACGATGATGTCGTCGATGCGGTTGAGGAACTCCGGCCGGAAGTGCTTCTTCAGCTCGTCGTTGACCTTCTGCTTCATCCGCTCGTAGTCGTTCTCGCCGCCACCCTGGGTGAAGCCCAGCCCGACCGCCTTGGAGATGTCGGCCGTGCCGAGATTGCTAGTGAAGATCAGCACGGTGTTCTTGAAGTCGACCGTGCGGCCCTGGCCGTCGGTGAGCCGGCCGTCCTCGAGCACCTGCAACAGGCTGTTGTAGATCTCCTGGTGCGCCTTCTCGATCTCGTCGAACAGCACCACGCTGAACGGCTTGCGGCGCACCTTCTCGGTGAGCTGGCCGCCCTCCTCGTAGCCGACGTAGCCCGGAGGGGCACCGAACAGCCGGGATGCGGTGAATCGGTCGTGGAACTCGCCCATGTCGATCTGGATGAGCGCGTCGTCGTCGCCGAACAGGAAGTTGGCCAGCGCCTTGGACAGCTCGGTCTTACCGACACCGGACGGGCCGGCGAAGATGAACGAGCCGGACGGTCGCTTGGGGTCTTTCAGCCCGGCGCGGGTGCGGCGGATCGCCTTGGAAACGGCCTTGACGGCGTCCTCCTGGCCGATGATCCGCTGGTGAATCTCGTCCTCCATGCGCAGCAGCCGGGTGGTCTCCTCCTCGGTCAGCTTGAACACGGGGATGCCGGTCCAGTTGCCCAGCACCTCGGCGATCTGCTCGTCGTCGACCTCGGCAACCACGTCGAGATCACCTGAGCGCCATTGCTTTTCCCGCTCGGCTCGCTGCGCGACAAGCGTCTTCTCACGGTCGCGCAGACTGGCGGCCTTCTCGAAGTCCTGCGCGTCGATCGCAGATTCCTTCTCGCGGCGCGCGTCGGCGATCTTCTCGTCGAACTCGCGCAGGTCTGGCGGCGCTGTCATCCGGCGGATCCGCATCCGGGCGCCGGCCTCGTCGATCAAGTCGATGGCCTTGTCCGGCAGGAACCGGTCGTTGATGTAGCGGTCGGCCAGCGTCGCGGCGGCCACTATCGCGCTATCGGTGATCGACACGCGGTGGTGCGCCTCGTAGCGGTCGCGCAGACCCTTCAGGATCTCGATGGTGTGCGGGACGGTCGGCTCGCCGACCTGCACGGGCTGGAACCGGCGCTCCAGCGCGGCGTCCTTCTCGATGTACTTGCGGTACTCGTCGAGCGTGGTCGCGCCGATGGTCTGCAACTCCCCGCGCGCCAGCTTCGGCTTCAGGATCGAAGCCGCGTCGATCGCGCCCTCGGCGGCGCCGGCCCCGACCAGCGTGTGCAGCTCGTCGATGAACAGGATGATGTCGCCGCGGGTGTTGATCTCCTTGAGCACCTTCTTCAGGCGTTCCTCGAAGTCACCGCGGTAGCGCGAGCCGGCCACCAGCGAGCCCAGGTCCAGTGTGTAGAGCTGCTTGTCCTTCAGCGTCTCGGGCACCTCGCCGTGCACGATCGCCTGCGCCAGGCCTTCGACGACGGCGGTCTTGCCGACGCCGGGCTCGCCGATCAGCACCGGGTTGTTCTTGGTGCGCCGGGAGAGCACCTGCATGACGCGCTCGATTTCCTTCTCGCGGCCGATCACCGGGTCGAGCTTGCCTTCCATCGCCGCCGCGGTCAGGTTGCGGCCGAACTGGTCGAGCACCAGCGACGTGGACGGGTTGCCGGACTCGCCGCCGCGCCCGCCGGTGCCGGCTTCGGCGGTTTCCTTGCCCTGGTAGCCGGAGAGCAGCTGGATTACCTGCTGACGCACGCGGGTCAGCTCGGCGCCAAGTTTCACCAGCACCTGCGCGGCAACACCCTCGCCCTCGCGGATCAGCCCGAGCAGGATGTGCTCGGTGCCGATGTAGTTGTGGCCGAGTTGCAGGGCCTCGCGCAGCGACAGCTCCAGCACCTTCTTCGCCCGCGGCGTGAACGGGATGTGACCCGACGGCGCCTGCTGGCCCTGGCCGATGATCTCCTCGACCTGGCTGCGGACACCCTCCAGCGAGATGCCAAGCGACTCCAGCGACTTGGCGGCTACGCCTTCGCCCTCGTGGATCAATCCGAGAAGGATGTGCTCGGTCCCGATGTAGTTGTGGTTGAGCATCCTGGCCTCTTCCTGGGCCAGGACGACAACGCGGCGTGCGCGGTCAGTAAATCTTTCGAACATCGGTGGTTACCTGCTCTCCCTCACCAGTGGGTACGGCGGATCGACTGGTTGAACCCGCATACCCGCTATCCACTGTAATGGCCTGCTTGGATCGTTGCCCCACCATGGGAGGCGGCCGAGTGCCGACTTGCGTCGGCCTTCGCGGCGCGTCTCTCGTTACAGGTGGTGTAACGCCGTCGAGCAGGGATTCGTTTCACGGCGCCCACCGGTGGCGTTCGCCGCTAGCGAAAGCCGGCCGGACGCAGCACCTGGAGAGTCAGGTCACAACCCCGGACTATGTCGCGGCGTGGAACGCGTCGATCACGTCGGCCGGGATACGCCCCCGGGTCGACACGTTGTGCCCGTTGCGGCGCGCCCACTCCCGGATCGCGGCGCTCTGCTCGCGGTCGATCGACGCGCGGCCGCGCCCGGAGCCGCCACGGCCCCGACGGCGACCACCGACGCGCCGGCCCTTATCCACCCACACCTTCAGATCGTCGCGAAGCTTCTTGGCATTCTTCGATGACAGATCTATCTCGTAGGTCACGCCGTCGAGGCCAAATTCCACTGTTTCGTCAGCCGCTTCTGCGCCGTCGAAATCATCGACCAACGTCACGGTTACTTTCTTGGCCATTTTCTACACTGCTCCTTGTCGAACACTGCGGCCTCGCGCCGGTGACGCGGAAGTCTACTCCGATCCATCAATATGTCATAAACGGGGATGGCAGCCAATGGCTTGGTTTAGAAAAAGCGCAGTTCAGTTGGTCTGGCGACGAACAATCGGGAACAATACCGTTTCCCTAATTCCCAGTCCGGTCAATGCCATCATCAGCCGGTCGACGCCCATTCCGGTGCCCGTCGTCGGCGGCATACCGTACTCCATCGCAGCGAGGAAATCCTCGTCGAGTGCCATTGCCTCGTCGTCACCCGCAGCCGCGGCACGGGCCTGGGCCTCGAAGCGCTCCCGCTGAACCACCGGGTCGATCAATTCCGAATAGCCAGTGGCCAACTCGATTCCGCGGACATACAGGTCCCATTTCTCGGTGACCCCGGCAATACTGCGGTGCTGGCGCGTCAACGGCGTGGTTTCCACCGGATAATCGCGCACGAACGTCGGGGCATACAAGTTGTTGCCGACCGAATGTTCCCACAATTCTTCGACCAGCTTGCCGTGCCCAACTGGCCGATCACTGGGTAACTCGATACCCAGCCGAGTTGCGATGCTCACAAGTTGGTCAATGGATGTGTCCGGAGTAATGAGCTCACCCACCGCTTCAGACAACGACGGGTACATTTCGACCGACTGCCATTCTCCGCCGATGTCATAGCGAGTGCCGTCGGCCAGGGCCAACTGCCGGGTGCCGAACACCTCGTCGGCGACTTCCTGAATTACCTCGCGGATCATCACGGCCGAATCGTCGTAGGTGCCGTAGGCCTGATAAGTCTCCAGCATCGAGAATTCCGGCGAATGCGTCGAATCCGCACCCTCGTTTCGGAACACCCGGGACAACTCGAAGACCCGGTCCAGACCCCCTACGACACAGCGCTTGAGAAACAGCTCCGGCGCAATACGCAGGTAAAGGTCGGAGTCCAGCGCGTTGGAGCGCGTGACGAACGGCCGGGCCGCCGCACCGCCGGCCAGTGTCTGCAGCATGGGCGTCTCGACTTCGAGGAAGTCGCGCCGGTGCAGGGCGTTGCGCAGCGCGCGGACCACGGCCACGCGTTGGCGCGCCACCGCCCGCGCCTCGGGCCGCATGATCAGGTCGACGTAGCGCTGCCGTACCCGCGACTCCTCGTTCATCTCCTTGTGCGCCACCGGCAGCGGCCGCAGCGCCTTGGCCGCCATCTGCCACGAGTCGGCGAGCACGGACAGTTCACCGCGGCGTGAGCTGATCACCTCGCCGTGCACGAACACGATGTCGCCGATGTCGACCTCGGACTTCCACCGGTCCAACACGTCCTGCCCGACGCCGGCCAGGCTGACCATCGCCTGCAGCTGCGTGCCGTCGCCCTGCTGCAGCGTGGCGAAGCACAGCTTGCCGGAGTTGCGCGCGAACACCACGCGGCCCGCGACGCCGACGATCTCGCCGGTGGTTGCGTCGGCGGGCAGGTCGGGGTACGTGTCGCGGATCTGCTTGAGGGTGTGGGTGACGGGCACATTCAAGGGGTACGGGTCGTTGCCTTCGTCGAGCAGCCGCTCGCGCTTGCCCTGCCGGATCCGGAACTGCTCCGGTACATCGGCTGTTGCTCTTCGCGCAAGCGGCTCATCAGCGGGCTCGCGCGGGTCTGAACTCACGACTGGCCAGCTTAAATCAACGCATGAGCGCGGCTGAGCTGGACTGGGACCGTCGACCGCCGTACGCCGCGAACGTGCGCCCAGTGCCAGGCGGCGCGGCGTGTCACTGGCACGACGCGCACGCTCGCGTCAAGGAGTGGCGGGGTCGCAGCCGCGGCGGCCGTCGTGCGCCCAGGCGATCAGGTCGCGGGGCGCCAGCTGGTCGGCGCGGTGGATGTAGCGGCGCAGCTCGCCTTCACTGAAGATGTTCCGCCACTCACCGCGTCCGCCGGCGCGGAAGAAGCGCTCGTCGCTGCGCCAGATGCCGTCGGTGGAGTTGGGCGCGAGTTGCGAAGCGCGGGCCCGCATCACGTCCAGGCTGGCGTGCTCGACCAGTTCCTCGGCCCGGTCCCGGCTCAGGTTGTAGCCGAGGACCCGGCCGAGCCGGATCAGCTCGCCGGCGAGGTCGGCCTGGTAGTCGACGTAGTGAAAGACGGCCACGTTGGGCAGGTGGCGCCGCTGCCAGAACGTGTAGAAGTGGTGCAGCAGGGTGGCCAGCGACGACATCCCTTCCGGAGGCATGATCGGCCGCTCCATCCACCCCCGGAACGCCTGATGCACGTCGATGTCAGGGCGCGGGGGCGCGGCCGGTGGGCCGAATCCTCCGTGGGGCGGCGCCGCGGCCTGGTGCAGCGCCCGCATCCGGTCCTGGTCGATGTTGGCCTCCTGGAACAACATCGACACCGCCGCGTCGCGCGGGTCACGGCCGACACCGATGTACGTGACGCGACCGTCGAGCACGAGCCCGTCGAGCGGCGTGTGGGTCTTGATGAAGCGGCGGTGCTTCTGGGCATCGAGGTCGGCGACGACGTCGGCGATCGGCCGGATCGTCTGGTCCAGCCACGGCGAAACCGTCGACATCGGCCCCGGCATGTCGGGTCCGTCGAAGACGAGCAGGGACACCAGGCGTTGCGTCCACGTCATCCCGCACTTCGACGGCGCCGAGATGACGATGTCGCCCGCACGCAATTCCAGCGCGTCCCAACGGAAGTTGTCGCTCATCAACGAGCGGTACGCGACCCGGTCGGTCATCGACGCATGATCGCACAGCGGCCCCTCAGACACCGCACAACTGGGCTTCGATGACAAAGACCTCCCTCCATCCCTTCGCGTATCAGGTCGCTCGCCGTGCCGCGCCTGGGGTTGCCCGCTAGCGGCCCGATCCTGGCCGACGCGGCCCTCGTGAGCCCAGCTGAGGAGTTCTTGCGGAGCCAGTTGGGCGACGCGGTGGCTGTAGCGCCGGTGCTCCGCCTCGGTGAAGACGTCCGCCACGAACCGCGGCCACCGGTCCGGAAGAACGGGTCGTTGCTGCGCGAGATGCCATGGCCCGCGTCGGGCGCGAGTTGCGGTGCGTGAGCCCGCATCGCGTCGAGTGTGCCGTGCCTGGCCAGTTCCTCGGCGCGACCGCGCGTCACGTCACAACCGAGCACCTGACCCAGACGGACAAGCTCACCGACGAGGTCTGCCTGGAAGTTGTTGTAGTGGAACGCGGCCACATTGGGCAGGTGACGCCGGTTCAGACCGAGCGAAATGGTGGAAAACGGTGGCCAGCGTCAGCTAGATGTCGGATCTCGGTTCAGGGCTGCCGGGTTAAACTCGCGGGACGACGTCCCACGGTGGCCATGGCCGGCAGCTCGATCCATTCCTGGAACGCCTCGAGCGGGCTGACGCGTTCGACGTCGGGACCGCGGGGGGGAGCTGCCCGGTCGGCGCGAGCACAGTGTGCGGAGGGCCCACATCCGGTCCCAGTCCATGATCATCGACATCGCGGCATCGCGCGGGTCGCGGCCCACCGATGTAGGTGACGCGGTCGTCGAGCACGAGGCCGTCGAGAGGCGTGTGAGTCTAGAAGTTCGGCATGGTGCGTTGGGCATTGAGAGCTGCGACGACCTCCTCGATCGGCGCAGTGGTCTGATCAAGCCACGGTGACACCATCGACATCGGCCCCGGCAGGTCGGGCCCGTCGAAGACGAGCAGCGAAACCAGGCGCTGTGTCCACGTGGTGCCGCACTTGGGCGGCGCAGAGATGACGATGTCGCCTTCGCGCAACTCGAGCGCGTCCACCGCAGGTTGTCGCTCATCCACGAGCGGTACTCGACCCGACCGGCCACCCCGGCATGATCGCACAACAACGGTGTGGACGGGCGCCGATTGCGGCCCTCATCGAGAGTTGCAGACACGACACTTCTCCCCCAGGTGGTGATCGTCGGAAATTCCGGGCAGCTTCGCCAGAGATTTGCCACATCCATTGTGTACCAAGCTTTTCCGAAGCATCGGATACAAATCCCGCTGGGCTCCGTGGTCTTGGGAAGAGGCAATCTTGGTGGGTGATGGAAATTTGGTGTGGTCGATTGGCCGAAGTCGAGCTTGACGATCTGGTCGGCGCAGTGGAAGTAGCGGTCGTCGTGGGTGATGACGATGACGGTCTTCCCGCGGCGAGCCAGGCCCGGCAGGATTTCGGTGTAGAAGACTTCGCGGAACCGTGGCTCCTGGTCGGCCGCCCACTCGTCGAACAGATAGATCGGCCGGTCTTCCAGCAGAACGGTCAGCAGTGCCAGCCGTTTGCGTTGGCCCGCCGACAGCGCGACCGTGGACAGCCGCCCGTCATGCACGCTCACTTTGTGCGCCAGCTGCAACTCGGTCAGATAGCGGCGCACCTCGTCGTCGATCCCTGCTCGGTCGAAGCCCAGGTAGTCCTCGAACAGATGGAAATCGGTGAAGATCGCCGAGCAGTTCTGCCGGAACCACTCGATGTTCTCGTGGCCGACCTTCTCGCCGTTGACGGTGACGAAACCCGTTTCGGGCATATACAAGCCGGTCAGCAGCTTGGCCAGCGTCGATTTCCCGCTGCCGTTGCCGCCGACGATGAAGCTGATCTGGCCGGGCTCGAAGGCCAAGTCGAGCGGCCCGAGGTGGAAACCGGAATGCCGTGGTCAAACGGCATCGGACCTGGCGGCACCGTGCCGGCAGCCTTGCTTGCGCCGCAGCGGAGATGTTCGCCCGGTGGGCCCTGCGGGCGCGGTCCGTGCGGAAACGCAGGCGACACCTCGCCCCGGTAGGTGTAGCTGACGTCGGCCAACTCCAGCCGGGCCGTCGTGGCGACGGGGTGGTCGGTGTAGGGCAGGTTGTGCTCGTCGATGGGGGACTCCATGGACAGGTTCATGGCGCGGATCTTGGCCAGCGCGACATCCCCGCGCAGCAGGTCGGGAATGCGGGACATGAAGCTTTGCATCGGCATCGCCAAGAAGATGGTGACGAGGATGTAGCGGAACATGACGTCCTGCGGCAGGTGCAGCCACGGAGCCATCAGGAACAGGATGACCGCCATCGTGGCCAGCTGAGCCGCCCGCCCGTAGCCCTGGGCCAGTGCGGACCGCGTCCCGGCCGCGACGTTCTGGTTGCGCAGCGTGCCCGCCGCCCCGAGCAGGTGGCGAGCCATGAAGTCCTGGCGCCGGCCCCGATGCAGCTTCAGTTCCTTGATTCCCACCGTCACCGACTGGAAGGACCGCAGCAGCGCGTCCTCGCTTTCGCGGGCCTCACGAAAGAGACGCCGCACCCGCCGCAGAACCATCTCCACGCCGAGGATGCTGGCCGCTGTCCCGGCAACCGTCACCGCGAAGATGGGACCCGACACGACGGCCAGGAACACCAAGCAGCCCACGATGGTGACCACGTCGACGCAGAAGTTGGGCAGGGCCGAGACTGCCTGGGAGAGCGATTGCACGTCCTCGGTCAGCGTCGCCAGCAGCCGGTGTGCGCCCAGCCGCTCCAGCCGCTCCAACGGCGCGGAGACCACCCCTGAACTCAGCTGCGCTCTGAGCCGGTAGATCGCGTTCTGGGTGAGGCGGATCATCAGCAACTGCGAGAGCACGCCGGCTACTAGCGCGACCGGCCCGGTCATCGCGAAGCCGGCCACGCCGGTCTTCGACTCCGGCGACAACACCCTGCTGATCAGGAACAGCAGATACGTGTTGGCCACCCCGCTGACCAGGCCGGCCGCGAACACCGCCGCGACCGGCACCCGCGAGATCGAGAGCAATAACTTGACGAGTTGCATAGCTGCAGTGCCTTTCTAAGCTTTTCGCGCGATCTAGCCGCGGACGATGTCGAACACCAGTCCTTCGACCGCAACTCCTGGAGCAAACGAGAATGCCACCCCCGTCGTGATGGTCTTGGCCGAATCTCGTTGTGCAACCATCAGTTCCAGCACGAACAGCAGCGATACGCTGAGCATGTTGCCGAATCCGGCCAGGATCTCCCAGCTCGGTGCTGCGGCATCCGCGGGAATCCCCAACGAGCGAACCGACTCCTCGATGATCTTGGGCCCGCCAGGGTGGATCGCCCACAGATCGATGCCGGATTTCTGTAATCCGTTGTCGGCCAAAACCTTTGTCATAACCGGGTCGACACCGGCGTAGATGTAGGCGGGAAGGTTCTCCGACAACTCGCAGGTGATGCCGTCGTCGTTGACGCCGAGCACGATGCCGTCCTCGGCGTCGTCTAGCAGCCGGCTGAAACTGTCGCGGATCACCACCTTGCCCGGCGCCAGCGGATGCTGGACCTCGCTGGCGCCGATGACCACGGCGCCGCATCCGTCCCCGAACAGGCTGTGGATGATGATGTCGTTGACGTCATCGGCGAAAACGGCTTTCACCGAACACAATTCGATGCACACCACCATCGCCTTCATATCCGGGTTGGCACGAACATAGTCGGCGGCCGTGCGAATGCCGTTCATCGCTGCTGCGCAGCCCATGAAGTTGATCACCACGCGCGACACCGACGGCGACAGGCCGAATTGCTTGATGATCGCCACATCCACGCCCGGGGCGATGAAACCGGTGCTCGTCACGAACACCAGCAAACCGATCTCGTCGGCTCCTGCGGACCAGCCCGGCGAGCGCGCGCCCGGCCACCTCGACAGCCAAGGGAGCCGCGTACTCGTAGAACAGGTTCATCCGCTCTCGGATCGTGGCCGGCTGACGCCGCAGCGAATCGAACTATGCATCCGTCGGATCCAGTGCCATTCGCCGGCGGCGATCCGGGTCTTCTGATACACCCGCGTAATTCGCTCACGCTGCTGCTGGTCGCGGCAAACAACGCGGCCACACGGTCTGCGGCTGCGGTCTGATCCACCGCCCGTGTCGGCGCGCCCGTGGCGATGCTTTCGATCACCGCCACGGTGGTCGGTGGGGACACGAGATCGAATTCCAGTTCATCGAGCTCATCACCCCGCGCGTTCGCGGTGCGCAGGCCATCAAGGTCGACAGACACAGCACCTCTCCTTTCACGACAGTCATCGGCGGCACTGGCCGCGCTTTTCCTGAACTGCCTCCACTGTCGCGTCGGCGCCTTGGCGAATCCTCAACGGATTCTGGATGCGCAGCTTGCTCGACTCAGCCGCATGAGATCTCCTGCGCGCCAGTCGTTTAGAAGCCGACCCAGGGGCAATGGCCAGCCCGCAGACGGGGGCAGCCGGTTCAGTGACGAGAGGCGGGTTGCCGTGAAGGGGCGGGGAGAAGTGGTGTCGCGTCGACGGTTTGGCCGAAGTCGAGCTTGACGATCTGGTCGGCGCAGTGGAAGTAGCGGTCGTCGTGGGTGATGACGATGACGGTCTTCCCGCGTCTGGCCAGGCCGGGGAGGATTTCGGTGTAGAAGACTTCGCGGAACCGTGGCTCCTGGTCGGCCGCCCACTCGTCGAACAGATAGATCGGCCGGTCTTCCAGCAAACGGTCAACAGTGCCAGCCGTTTGCGTTGGCCCGCCGACAGCGCGACCGTGGACAGCCGCCCGTCATGCACGCGTCACTTTGTGCGCGAGCTGCAACTCGGTCAGATAGCGGCGCACCTCGTCGTCGATACCGGGCACGGTCGAAGCCCAGGTAGTCCTCGAACAGATGGAAATCGGTGAAGATCGCCGAGCAGTTCTGCCGGAACCACTCGATGTTCTCGTGGCCGATCCTTCTCGCCGTTGAGGTGACGAAACCCGTTTCGGGCGTGTACAAGCCCGTGATCAGCTTGGCCAGCGTCGACTTGCCGCTGCCGTTTCCGCCGACGATGAACTGATGGAACCCGGCTCGAAGACCAGGTCGAGCGGGCCGAGGTGAAAACCCGACCCGGCGTCACCGCCGGGATGCGGAGGCGGCAACCGCCGGTCTTTCGGGTCGCGGCCAAGCCGGCGGGGACCGCCCGGTGGCGGTCCGAGCGGACGCATGCCAGGGCCTTGTGCCAGCGGCGGGGCCATCTCCGCCTCGTACGTGTAGCTGAGGTTGGTGAGTTCCAGCCGGGCCTCGGTCACGGGAGGACGGTCGGTGTAAGGCAGTTGCTGTTCGTCGTTTCCGCTTTGCATGGACAGATTCATCGCCCGGATCTTCGCCAGCGCAATGTCACCGTGCAGTAGGTCGGGGATGCGCTGCATGAAACTCTGCATCGGCATCGCCAAGAAGATCGTGACGAGGATGTAGGTGACCATGACCTCGCGGGGCAGCTCCAGCGCCCGGGCAAGCACGAACAAGACGGCGGCCATGGTGACCAGTTGGAGTATCCGCCCGTAGCCGTGTGCAAGCGAAAACCGCGATCCGGCAGCGACATTCTGGTCGCGCAGGTCGCCGGCCGCGCCGAGCAGCTGGCGATCCATGAAGTCCTGACGCCGGCCCCGGTGCAGCTTGAGCTCCTTGATGCCCACGAGTGCCGACTGGAAGGACCGCAGCAGTGCGTCCTCGTTCTCGCGGGCCTCACGGTAGAGGCGACGGACCCGCCGCAAGAACGCCTCCACACCAAGGATGCTCAGCGCCGTCCCCGTCGCCATGATCGCGAAGATCGGGCCCGAAACCAGCGCCAGAACCACGAAGCAGCCCAGAATGGTCACCGCGTCGACGCAGATGTTCGGCAGGGCCGTCACCGCAAGCGACAGCGACCGCACGTCCTCGGTCAGGGTCGCGAGCAGCCGGTGCGCCCCCAGCCGTTCCAGCTGCTCCAGCGGCGCGGAGACCACGCCCGAACTCAGTTGCGCCCGTAGTTGATAGATCGCGTCCTGGGTCAGGCGGATCAGCAGAAGCTGCGAGAGCATGCTGCTGGCCAGGGCTACCGACGCCGTCACGGCAAAGCGCTGCCAGGTGGTGCCGTGATGGGTCTCGGGCGACAACACACTGCCGATCAGGGTGAGCAGGTAGGTATTGGCCACCCCGCTGACCAAGCCGGCCGCGAACACCGCCACGATCCGCGCCCGCGAGATCGTGAACAAGAGTCTGATGAGTTGCATAATCGCTGCGCCCTTTGTTGTCAGTCGCGATCAGCCGCGAACGATGTCGAACACCAGTCCTTCGACCGCGACGCCGGGCGCAAACGAGAACGCCACCCCCGTCGAGATGGCCTTGCCCGAGTTCTGCTGAGCCACCATCAATTCCAGCACGAAGAGCAACGACACGCTCAGCATGTTGCCGAACCGGGCCAGGATTTCCCAGCTCGGCGCCGCCGCATGCGGGGCGATCCCCAGCGAGCGCACCGACTGCTCGATGATCTTGGGCCCACCCGGGTGGATGGCCCACAGTTCGACGTCGGATTTGTGCAATCCGTTGTCGGCCAGCACCTCGGTGATCACCGGATCGACATTCGAATAGATGTAGCCCGGTAGGTTCTCCGACAGCTCACAGGTGATGCCGTCGTGGTTGACGCCCAGGACGATGCCGTCTTCGGCCTCGCCGAGCAACCGGCTGAAACTGTCGCGAATCACCACCTTGCCCGGCGCCAGCGGATGCTTGACCTGGCTGGCGCCGATCACCACCGCCGCGCAGCCGTCCCCGAACAGACTGGAGATGATCACGTCATTGACGTCGTCGGCGAAAACCGCGTTCACCGAGCACAACTCGATGCACACCACCATCGCTTTCATGTCCGGGTGAGCGCGCACGAAATCCGCTGCCGCGCGGATGCCGTTCATGGCTGCCGCACATCCCATGAAATTGATCACCACCCGCGACACTGACGGCGACAGCCCAAGCTGCTTGACCATCGCCACGTCCACGCCCGGCGCGATGAACCCGGTGCTGGTCACGAACACCAGCAGCCCGATCTTCGTCGATGCGTCCGCAAGCCCGGCCAGCGCCCGGCCGGCCACCTCGACGGCCAACGGTGTCGCGTGCTCGTAGAACAGGTTCATCCGATCCCGCACCGTGGCCGGCTGCCGGCGAAACTCGTCGAACTCGGCATCCATCGGGTCCACGACCAACCGCCGGGTGTCCACCCGAGTCTTCTGATATACCCGCGCGATTCGCGCACGCTGTTCCGGGTCCTCGACGAACAGCCGCGCGACCCGGTCAGCCGCCTCGCGCTGATCCACCACCCGGCCCGGCGCGCCTGTCGCGATACTCTCGATCACCGCCACCGTCGTCGGCGGCGCCGGCGGCAGTTGGGTCAGCCCCAGCCCCAACTCTTCGTCGGCGGAACCCCGGATGCCGCTCTCGTCTGAAATGACCGTCACGCCAGTCCCCCTCACACCGAACCGAGTCCTGCGAATCCCCCGGCCGCATAGTCGATGCTGGTCTTCCAGGCCGCCGGCGAGAGGTGCTCTCGGATGAAGCCCCAATTACGTTCCTCGGCTTGCCGGGACCGCGACAGCAGATACGTCCGGCACAGTTTCGGCAGCCGATCGGTGACGAAACTCTTCGCAGGAAGCCAGGCGACACCGAATTTCGCTGCCTCCTCGCGCAACACGTCCTCGGTGGCGATGTTGGCGAATCCGCTGCGCTGGTAGGGCAGTACATGATGGACGCGGTGCGAACTCAGGCCGGCCGACAGGAAGCAGTCGACCCAGCGATTGCCGATCACCTTCAGGTCGTAGGCCTCCTCGACCTGGTGCACGCCCCAGTCGTCGGTGTGGGATGCAACCTCGTCCACTTCCTCCTCGAAGTCGTGGCTGGCCACGATCAGGAAGGTGCTGATCCACAGCGTCACGAAGAACTGCAACGCCCATGCCCAGAAGTCGCCGGCGATCAGGAAGGCGACCATCTCGCCGACGAGAAGCAAGCGCACGGAGGCCGACCCACTGAAGTGCGCAATTGCGTTGCGCCAGTTTCCGTAGAGCTCGTTGACGCCCACTTTGCGGGTGATTCTGATGACGTCGACCACCCGGATGGCCATGCCCGTGAGCAGATGCCCCAGCTTGTGAATCGTGTGGACAGGTATCCGGTACAGACGCGGCAGCCGCATCATCATCGTGAAGACGTTCTTCTTGATGTCGACTTCGCTCTGGGTGTGCGGGTGGTGCAGCAGCGTATGCCCGTCAGCGACAACCAATCCCAGCGCCTGATAGTTCAGGTCGAATGAAGCCGACAGGACCCTGGTCATGCCTTTCTGCGCGCGATGAATTGCGTAGTGGCCGAACCCGACAAGAGAACTGCGCACCACGAACATCGCGATCACGAAGGCCCACAACGGCATCCAGGTGGGCATCCCCAGCCGCAGACCCTGAACCGCGAAGTAGGCGACGAACAACAGCGCGACGACGATGTCGAAGACCCTGTCCATCTTTCTGATGCGGGCGGCCATCGCAGGCTGCCGGAGTCGCGCCCTCACCCGGTGAAGCAGATCCGTCTTGTCGTCGAAGCGGTATTTCGGGGTGTCGTCCCAGCTGTTGAAGTCTTCTTTGAAGAGAAAAGCCGGTGCGTTGTTCTTCGGATGGATGTCGCGAGGCGTCGCGTCACGGTCGAGGGCATACCGCGCCAGGATCTTCTCGATCGCCTCGGGGTTGCGGTGGTAGGAGCCGACGATCGAGGTGATGTCGCGGTTCTTCGTTCGCCCGATGAAGAAGGCGCCGCCCGGATGTTTGTCGATCCAGTCGGTCAGGTCGTAGGCCTTGCCCTTGTAGACCCACACATTCGACAGCGGGGGAGGTCCGCCCGGTGGATGGGGAGGGCGCGGGGCGGGGCCCTCCCGCACATCTGTGAGGTTGTTGGTCATCTCGGTCCTCAGGTCAGAATCGGATTGTTGGCGATACGCAGCGCTCCTGCGGTCTGTGCCAAGCCTCGGATCAGGGTCTTGGCGGTTTCTCAACGGATTCTTGACGTCATCCACTGGCCCCCTGTAGAAGACACCGAACCGCGGCGGCTGCCACCGGCAGAACCGTCGGTGAGGTGCGCCAGATCGCCTGCACCATCAGGCGAATCGGGACGAGATCGCCTTCGCCGCGCCGCGGGTTTCACTGAACGACCGCTGTGTCAACAGCTTTGGCGAGGCGTTCGTCGCAACCGCCGCCCTCGGAGTTCCGCCGAGGGCGGGGCTGCGGACGGGAACCAGCCCGGGAACGTCCGGCGAGCCCGGTGGCCCCGCACGCCCCGGCTGGTTCCCAATCCGCAGACCACGTTCGCGCCTTACCCCGTGGGGCTGGGGATGTCGACCGGCTTCGCCCAATTCGACAGCGTGACGTCGACCGAGCCCTGGTCCTTGTCGACCACCATCCGCACGAGGTTGGGGCCGGTGCCGGGCGACGGCGCTTCGGACGCGAGCGTCGTGGTGGGCGTCGCCGTTCCCGTCGGGAACACGTCGGCGATCCACAACGTGATCGGAAGCTGTCCACCACCCTGTCCGAGCGTCGGAACCACCGGATCGATGATCGAGGCGTCGATGGTTCCGGACACCTTCACAGTGGCGACGCCGTTGATCGTTTCGCGAGTCTCCACCTTGGGGTTCTGCACGTTCTTGATGACGTTGGCCAGGCCCCTCTCCTTGTCGAGGATGATGCCCGGGTCGTAGATCTTGTCGGCCGGTCCGCGCGCGACATACTTGCCGTCGGCGTCCTTGGTGTAGAACGTCTTGTCTGTGACCAGGAACTGGGTGTCGACGAACGGCGCGTCCGGCTGTGCCCGGAACTTGGCGTCGCCGACCGCGCGCCCACTGCCCTGCGGCTGGTTGGTCACGTCAGCATCGACGCTTGACACCGGAAATTTCGGGAGATTGGTTGCGGTCAAGGCGATGTGGACGGACTGCAGAGTCTGCGTGGTCCTCGCCGACTCCTCGATGACCTGCGGACCCTCTGGCTGCTGCGGGGCGCCCGAGGTCGCGGTGGTGGTCGAGGTGCCGGACGCACCCGTTGTTGTCGTGGACGACTCGGAGGTTTTCGATTCAGACCCACAGCCCGTGACGACAGATGCGAAAAGGGCCGCTGCGGCCACTGCCGCGAGCGACCCAGAAAGCGATGGTCGAAGCGAGAGACGTCGGTGAGAGCGTTGCGCTTGCGGTATCAGGCGATTCATGTTCAGCCTTTGCTGAGTTGGTTCAACCGTGGTTATGGGCAGCTGGTCGCCACCCCGTGTCGTACGGCACTCTTGGGCGCCAAGAATCGAGTGGGCCCGTCCGTTGTCCCGGGTCTCGGTGACTGCATACCCGCACCCTGGATCACCAGCAACGACGTCCATGCCAGACGCATGCCGCCGCATCTACAGCCTGTTCACCAGATCGCATCGGCCGGAGACTAGCACGCACGAACTACTCCGGAATGGGTTTTGCGCAACGGCCGCCTGGCAATCAAGCTAGCCGCACTCGATATTTCGAAACGAGGTATTACCGGGCTTGCCTGAGCTTTCCGCGGTGGCTGTCCCGGTTGCGCTCGAAGACGAGCCGCAGTCCTTCCAGGGTGAGGTGACGGTCGTAGTGCTGCACCTTGTGCATGACCGGCAGCAGCAGCGGGGCGATGTGGCCGGTGGCGACCACCGTGACGGCGTCGCCCGCGAACCCGTCGACGTCGTCACGGATCCGCTGCACCAGCCCGTCGACCAGGCCGGCGAACCCGAACACGGCTCCGGCCTGCATGCATTCGACGGTGTTCTTGCCGACGACGCTGCGCGGACGGGTCAGTTCCACGCGGCGCAACGCCGCCGAGCGGGCGGCGGCTGCATCGGATGACACTTCGACGCCGGGAGCGATTGCGCCACCGAGGAATTCGCCTTTCGCCGACACGACGTCGACGCAGATCGAGGAGCCGAAGTCGACGACGATCGCCGCCGTGCCGTATTTCTGGTAGGCGGCAAGGCAGTTCACGATCCTGTCGGCGCCGACCTCCTTCGGGTTGTCAACCAGCAGCGGGATGCCCGTCCGCACACCCGGCTCGATCAGCACGTGCGGCACCTGGGGCCAGTATTGGTCGAGCATCTCGCGCAGCTCGTGCAAGACCGACGGAACGGTCGACAGGCCGACCGCGCCGGTGAGCTTCTCGGAGTCGTCGCCGATCAACCCGTCGATGGTCAGCGCCATCTCGTCGGACGTGGCTTCCGGCTCGGTGCGGATGCGCCAGTGCTGGACCACTTTTGAATGAGAGCCCGTTCCGGTGATCAACCCGACCACGGTGTGGGTGTTGCGTACGTCGATTGCGAGCAGCATGGCTATCGCGGCGAGACTAGATCAAACTCGTCGGGTACGAAGGCGGGATCGTCGCCGAGGTCGACCTGCCTGTTGTCGGAGTCGACGAACACGATTCTCGGCTCGTATTCCCGCGCCTCGGCGTCGGACATCGTCCCGTATGCGATCAAGATGACGATGTCGCCGGGATGGACCAGATGTGCCGCCGCTCCGTTGATCCCGATGACCCCGCTGCCGCGTTCACCGGTGATCGCGTACGTGACGAGCCGCGCGCCGTTGGTTACGTCCACGATCGTCACCTGCTCGCCTTCGAGCACGTCGGCGGCGTCCATCAGGTCGGCGTCGATGGTGACCGATCCGACGTAGTGCAGGTCGGCTTCGGTGACGGTGGCACGATGGATCTTGGACTTCAGCATGGTGCGAAACATCAATTCCTCCAAGGCAGTTCATGATGGTCTTGCGCTCCGTCGGGCGAATGCCCTCCGGTGCCGCCGATGTCGATGGCGATGTTGTCGATGAGCCGGGTTCCGCCCAGGCGTGCGGCCACCAGCAGGCGGCCGAGCCCGCTGGCCGGCGCGGCTTCCAATGCGGGCCCGCGGATCTCGAGGTAGTCCACATTGAGCGCCGGCACCTCCGCGAGGACCGCGCGGGCGGCGTCCAGAGCAGCGTCCGCTCCCCCGGGCGCCGCGTACATCCCGGCCAGTAGTGCCGACGAGAGCGCGCCGGCGAGCTCGCGTTCACTGGGTGTGAGGTAGCGGTTGCGTGACGCCAACGCGAGTCCGTCCGCCTCCCGCACCGTCGGCACACCTATCACGCGGACGTCGAGGTTGAGGTCCGCGACCATCTGCCGAACAAGCACGAGCTGCTGGTAGTCCTTCTCCCCGAAGAACACCCGTTCGGGAGCGACGATGTGCAGCAGCTTGGCGACCACGGTCAGCATGCCGGCGAAATGCGTTGGCCGCGAGACACCTTCGAGCTGCGCGCCGAGTGGTCCGGGGTGAACGGACGTGCGGGCACCGTCGGGATACATCGCGTCGGCGCCGGGGGCGAACACCACCTCGACGCCCTCGGAGCGCAGCAGCTCCAGGTCGGCGTCCAGGGTCCGGGGGTAGCGGCCGAGGTCTTCGCCGGCCCCGAACTGCAGCGGGTTGACGAAGATGGACACCACGACCACCGAACCGGGCACCCGTCTGGCTGCCCGCACAAGCGCGAGATGACCGTCGTGAAGGGCACCCATCGTCGGCACCAGCATGACCCGCCGGCCGGTGTGGCGCAGAGCGCGGCTCACCTCGGCGACGGCCTTCGGCGTCTCGTAGACGTTCAGCTCACCGGCATGGAACTTCTTCTGTAGATCAGTTGTCACCGCAACGCCTTTTCCTCTTCGCGCAAGCGCTCATCGGCCCGCCCGATCAGGTGAATCGCCAAGCGCCGCAAAGACTTCGGCAGCCGCGTGAGCACGCTGCGCGGTGCGCAGCGAATTTGCCCGGTACGCCTGAGCCAGGTCCGGGTCGACTTCGGTGAGAGCGCGCAGATGAGCGGCGACGGCGTCGGCGTCACCGCGGGCAACCGGACCGGTCAGCGCCGCTTGGCCGCGCTGCAGCGTGTTCTCGACCGCGGCGCGAGTGAGCGGGCCGAGTACGCGTTCGGCGATGCCGCCGGGCGCATCGTCGACGAGTTGCTGGCCGAGCAGTTCTTGGCCCCACAATGCGGCACGCAGCGCTTCGAGCGCGTCGGCGACCACGGTGACGACGTGGTTGCTGGCATGGGCCAGGGCGGCGTGGTAAAGCGTGCGCGCGTCTTCGCGCACCCGGAAGGGTTCACCACCGATTTCGAGGACCAGCGACTGGCCGATCGCGTAGCCGATGTCATCGGCCGCGGTGATGCCGAAGCAGGTATCCGGCAACCGGGCGATGTCCTCGTCGGAGCCGGTGAACGTCATCGCCGGGTGGATGGCCAGCGGCAGGCAGCCCTGTTCGGTCAACGGCGTCAGCACGCCGATGCCGTTGGCTCCGGACGTGTGGACGACGATGGCGCCTGGCCGCACAGCGTGTGTGGCCGCCAGGCCGGACACCACGCTGGGCAGCTCGGCGTCGGGCACCGCCAGTAGCACCAACTCGGCGCGGGCCGCGACCTCGTCGACCGGGAGCACAGCGGTGTCGGGCAGCCGGCGGCGGGCCCGCTCTTTGGACGCATGCGACACCGCGCTGCAGGCCACGACGACGTGGCCGGCGCGCTCCAACGCAGAGCCGAGCGCGGTGCCGACCCGGCCGGCGGAGATGATCCCGATCGAGAGCCGAGCCGGGCGCAGTCCGTCGTGGGGGCCCCACCCGCTAGCGGCGGACTGCTCCATCGCAGACGACCTCGCAAAGTCTGTAGAAATTTCGTTCCGGTCCTGCCAGGCGGGTACCGGACGGTCAAGACAAGGTTATCTTAGCCGTCGCGACGCCGACGACGGCCGCCCTCGGTGGGCGCCGCCCCGGCCTGCAGGCGCGCCAGCAGTTCCGCCACCGACTGACCTTGGCCCTCGCCGTGCTGACCTTCGGTGCGGACGTCTTCGGGCGTGCCGTGCCCGGCCGCGGGATGTTCTTGCTGCGGCGACGGGGCGGCGTGGCGGACGTTCTCGGCCGAATGTTCGGCAGCGCCCGGGTGATAGCCCCAGCCCGCGGCACTCGGCGCCCCGACCGGTTCGGCCGGGGTCGAGTGCCGCCCGTGGCCCGGCTCGGCCGGAACGGGCGGCGGTGGAACCGGCGCCGCGGGCTCCGGCGCCGAAGCGCCGTTGGTGGACACCCAGCTGCTGCCAGGCGCGCCCGGCGGCAGCCACTGCCCTTCGGCGGGCGCGGGTTGCCACCCGCGGTCCGTGCGCAGCCCGTGGCGCCCGGCGTGTTCCGCCGGCTCGGCCTCTTCCACCGGCTCGGCGTGTGCCGCCGGCTCGGGCGGAGCCCACGCCGGCTCCGGCGGAGTCCAGATCGGCTCCGGCACCTCAGCCGCGACGGGTACTTCCTCCTCGGCAACCGCCGGTTCCTCCGGGACGTCGATGATCGCGTGCTCGGCGCCGTCGTCGGCCTCCGGTGTGGACTCGACGAACCGCGGGATGTTGCGGCCCGGATCAGTGACCTCGGTGTCGCGCTGCCAGTCGCTGTAGGCACGCACCGTCGTCCGCTCCGGCTCGATGGCCGGCCGATGCGACAGGTCGGCGTCGAACAGGATCTCGAGGTTGGTGCGCAAGGCGGCGAGCTCGGCCCGCAACTCGGCGACCTCTTCGGCTGCCTGGGCCCGCAGCTCGGAGGCCAGCTCGCGGCGCAGCTGCGACTCCACCTCCAGCTCGTACTCCCGGCGAGCGGAGATCTCGCGGTCGAGCTGAAGGTCGTAGACCAGCTTGAGGTCGCGCGCCTTGGCGCGATCCAGGTCGCTTTGCCTGCGGTAGATCACCGACACGAACGCCGCGGTCGCGGCCGCCCACAGGGAGAGGATCACAGCGAGCTTCAACAGTTCGACGCGCTCGGTGAATACGAGCGCGGAACTGGCCGCGATGGCCAGGACCAGCAACACCGAAAGAAGCAGCCAACCCGGCCTGCGGCCGCTGCGCCGTGACCTGACGCCGCGGCTCAGATCGGTCATGCGCCGAACTGTACCCGCCGAGGTCACGTCGCTTGTCGACCCCGCCCGGCGATTCTATTCGCCGGCCGCGTCCGCGTTGTCCGGCGGTTCTTCGGGCTTCTCGCAGCAATGTTGGAGCCAGAGTGCGGCGACGGTCAGCGCCAGCGCGCTGGCGGCGGCCACGGCCGCGCCGGGGGTGTCCTCGACGGCGACGCTCAGCGACCGGTTGGTCAACAGGTAGGCCAGAACGCCGATCCACCATCCGAGCATCAGCGCTCCGACCCAGGCCGATGCCTTCGCGATCGTCACCGTGCGCGCAACAGCGATCGGGTGAAGCCGGCCGCTGCCGTCGCCGATCATCCCGTCGTCGATCTTCGAGCGCACATGGCGGCCCCATACTGCCTCCACCACCGCGAAGCCGAGCAGCGAGAGCCCGGTCCAGACGGTGATCGGAGGAAACCAGCCGGGGTAGACCGCCGCGGTCACGAAGTAGCCGGCCAGTGCAACGGCGACCACCGCGGCCGTCAGGTCACGCTTTCGGGTCGGTCCCATTTCACACCGTCGAGCGCAGGGTCAGGTCTGTGGGCATGACACCGGCCTTGTCGACGGGCTCGATGTCGTCGAGCAGCCGGGTCACGGGCGTGCGCACCTCGGCGACGGTGAGCTCGGCCTGCGGGGCGATTGCAAGCCACGGCACCAGCACGAAGGCCCGCAGATGCGCGAACGGGTGGGGCAACGTCAGGTCGGGGTCGCGCACGATCAGCTCCTCGCCGTCGGCGAAGCAGGCGATCACATCGACGTCGAGGGTGCGCGGTCCCCACCGTTCGCCGCGCACGCGGTCGGCCGCATCCTCCAGCTTCTGGCCGGCGCGCAACCAGCCGTGACCGTCCAGCGCCGGATCCTCGGCGATCACCACCGCATTGAGGAACGGGCCCTGCTCCACGCCACCCCACGGCACCGTCTCGTACACCGGTGAGACCGCGACCACCGAGTCGCCCAGCCCGTCGACCGCCGACTGCAGCCGCGCGAGCCGGTCGCCGACATTCGAGCCGATCGAGAGCACGGCCCGGGTCACGGCTGACTCCCTTGACGGCGGGACCGGTGTGCCACGACGGCGACGTCATCGAAATCCAGCGGGATCGGCGCCTGCGGCTTGTGGATAGTGACCTCGGCTGCATGGATTCGCTCGTCTCGCATCACGTCGTCCGCGATGTCTGCGGCTACCGCTTCGATCAGGTTCCTCGGCGGTCCCCCCACGATTTCGGCTGCCCTCTTGGCCAACTCGCCGTAGTCGACCGTGTCGGCCAGATCGTCGCTTGCGCCGGCACGGTCGAGGTCGAGCCACACCGTGATGTCGACGACGAACTCCTGGCCGTCCCGGCGCTCGTGCTCGAATACCCCGTGCCGGCCGCGAACCGTCAAGCCGCGCAGCTGAATTCGGTCAGTCACTGCGACACTCCGACGTCCATGCCTCGACAACCTTCAGCGCGTCGACGGTCGCAACCACGTCATGCACGCGCACGCCCCACACCCCCTGCAAGGCGGCCATCGCGGAGACCACGGCCGTCGCGGTTTCGCGCCCGTCCGGTGGTCGTATGCCCTGCGCGTCGGCCAGCAGGGATCCCAAAAAGCGCTTGCGCGACGCGCCCACCAACACCGGGATGCCGGTCGCGATGAATTCGGGCAGCGCCCGCAGCAGTGCCCAATTGTGTTGTGCCGTCTTGGCGAAACCGAGGCCGGGGTCGATGATCAACCGTGCCGGGTCCACGCCGGCGTCGGTCGCGGCGTCGACGCTTTGCAGCAACTCCGCTTTCACGTCGGCGACCACGTCACCGTACTCGGGAACGTCGTGAGGCCGTGCCGCGCTGACCGACCGCCAGTGCATCAAGACCCACCGCACGCCGGCGTCGGCGACCAGTGCGGCCATCTTCGGATCGGCCCGCCCGCCGGACACGTCGTTGACCATGCGGGCGCCGTGTGCAAGCGCCGCGGCGGCGACGTCGGCGCGCATCGTGTCGATGCTGACTGTGATTCCTTGTGCGGCAAGTTCTTTGACGACGGGCACGACGCGCTCGGTTTCGATTCGGGGATCGACTCGGGTAGCGCCGGGCCGAGTCGACTCGCCGCCCACGTCGATGATCGCCGCTCCTTGGGCGGCGAGCACCGAGCCGTGTTCGACGGCGCGGTCCCGGTCGAGGAACAGCCCTCCGTCGGAGAAGGAGTCATCGGTGACGTTGACGACCCCGATCACCCGCACGCGCGTCGTGCTCACTTTCGCAGGATCAGTTCCAGCGCCTCGGCCCGCGATGCCTTGTCGGTTTTGAACTGCCCGCGCACCGCGGAGGTGGTGGTGACCGCACCGGGTTTGCGCACGCCCCGCATCGCCATGCACAGGTGCTCGGCCTCCACGACCACGATCACGCCGCGCGGGTCGAGCTTTCGCATCAGCGCGTCGGCGATCTGGCCGGTGAGCCGCTCCTGCACCTGAGGGCGTTTGGCGTACAAATCCACCACCCGGGCGATCTTGGAAAGCCCGGTGACCCGGCCGTCCTCGCCGGGGATGTAGCCGACATGCGCGACCCCATGAAACGACACCAGGTGGTGTTCGCACGTCGAGTACATCGGGATCTCTTTCACCAGCACCAACTCGTCGTGCTGCTCGTCGAACGTCGTGTCCAGGACGCTGTCCGGGTCGGTATACAAGCCGGCGAACATCTCGTGGTAGGCCCGTGCCACGCGCGCCGGGGTGTCGCGCAGCCCATGCCGCTCAGGATCCTCGCCGATCGCGATCAGCAATTCCCGGACCGCGCGTTCTGCTCGCTCCCTGTCGAAGACGGCGATTCTCGAGACGCGCGAATTCGGCTGGGCCATCAACGCCTCCGTTCGTCAGCCCTGGTTGGTGCGGCCGGGCTCAGGGCCCTGGTCGTCGCGCTGCCGCCCGCCGGGTGCGCCCTCCGATTGTGACTGACCCTGCGGATGCTGTTGGGACTGCCCGTAGGTCTGCGGCGGTGGATACCACTGAGCGGGTGACTGCTGCGGCGGCCAGCCGGGGGCGTGCCATCCAGCCGGGGCGCCGTAGTCGGGCTGGGTGGCTGCGGGAACCGGCTCCGGCTCCGCCGGGAGGCCGTTGGAGCCGTTACCGTTGCCGCTGGCGTCGCGGGCCTGCGCCTCCTCGCTGGCCTGCGCGATCGCCTTCTTGAACGCCGGCTCGGGGACCGTCTGCGGCCAGGGCTCGCCGCGCTCCATCGCAAGTTCACCGGGCGTCTTGATCGGCGGTTTGTCCGACGGGATGCGGCCGCCGAAGTCGTCGAAGACGGTCAGCCGCGGCCGTTTCTGCACTCCGTCGAAGATGGCTTCAAGCTCGGCCCGGTGCAGGGTCTCCTTCTCCAGCAACTCGCCGGCAAGCGTGTCGAGAACGTCGCGGTACTCGGTCAGGATCTCCCATGCCTCGGTGTGTGCGGCCTCGATCAGCTTGCGGACCTCGTCGTCGATGTCGCGGGCGACCTCGTGGGAGTAGTCGGATTGGGTGCCCATCGTCCGGCCGAGGAACGGGTCGCCGTGTTCGGTGCCGTACTTCACCGCGCCCAGCTTGGAGCTCATGCCGTACTCGGTGACCATCGCCCGAGCGATCTTGGTGGCCTGATCGATGTCGGACACCGCACCGGTGGTCGGCTCGCGGAAGACCAGTTCTTCGGCGGCTCGCCCGCCCATCGCGAACACCAGCCGCGCGATCATCTCCGAGCGCGTCATCAGGCCCTTGTCGTCTTCCGGCACCGAAACCGCGTGTCCGCCGGTGCGGCCGCGGGCCAGAATCGTCACCTTGTAGATGGGCTCGATGTCGGGCATCGCCCAGGCCGCCAGCGTGTGGCCGCCCTCGTGGTATGCGGTGATCTTCTTCTCCAGCTCGCTGATCACGCGGCTCTTGCGGCGGGGCCCGCCGATCACTCGGTCCACCGCCTCTTCCAGCGCGGCTCCGGTGACGACGGTGCCGTTCTCCCGGGCGGTCAGCAGCGCGGCCTCGTTGACGACGTTGGCGAGGTCCGCACCGGACATGCCGACGGTGCGTTTGGCGAGCCCGTCCAGGTCCGCGTCGCCGGCCATCGGCTTGCCTTGTGAGTGCACGCGCAGAATCGCCTTGCGCCCGTTGAGATCTGGGTTGGTCACCGGGATCTGCCGGTCGAAGCGGCCCGGCCGCAGCAAAGCAGGGTCAAGGATGTCAGGCCGGTTCGTGGCGGCGATCAAAATGACGCCGGTCCGGTCGCCGAAGCCGTCCATCTCGACCAGCAGCTGGTTGAGTGTCTGTTCGCGTTCGTCGTGGCCGCCGCCCAGGCCTGCGCCACGCTGACGGCCCACGGCGTCGATCTCGTCGACGAAGATGATG
This sequence comes from uncultured Actinomycetota bacterium, assembly GCA_963775205.1. Classification (GTDB taxonomy): domain Bacteria; phylum Actinomycetota; class Actinomycetes; order Mycobacteriales; family Mycobacteriaceae; genus Mycobacterium. The sequence continues at coordinate 495,365 of CAVZHV010000009.1, forward strand.
CAGGGGCTGTTCTGCTTGGCCTGCTCGAACAGGTCGCGCACCCGAGAGGCGCCGACGCCGACGAACATCTCGACGAAGTCGGAGCCGGAGATCGTGAAGAACGGCACACCCGCCTCGCCGGCCACGGCGCGGGCCAGCAGGGTCTTGCCGGTGCCGGGCGGGCCGTAGAGCAGCACGCCCTTGGGGATCTTGGCGCCCAGGGCTTGATAGCGCGTCGGGTTCTGCAGGAAGTCCTTGATCTCGAAGAGCTCTTCGACTGCCTCGTCCACCCCGGCCACGTCGGCGAACGTGGTCTTGGGCATGTCCTTGTTGAGCAGTTTGGCCCGGGACTTGCCGAAGCCGAAGCCCATCCGGCTGCCGCCCTGCATCCGCGAGAACATCACGAACAGGCCGATCAGCAGCAAAAGCGGCAGCAGGTAGAAGAACAGCGACCCGAGCATGTTGCCCTGGTTGACGACCGTGTTGACCGCTGCATTCTTAGCGCTGAGCTGGTCGAACAGCGTGGCCCCGTAGCCGGTCGGGTACTTCGTGATGATCTTGTCGCTGCCGCCGGTCTGCTCGTTGCCGTTCTTCAGCGTTAGCCTGAGCTGCTGTTCGCGGTCGTCGATCTGGGCGTTCTTGATGTTGTCGGAGTTGATCTGCGCGACGGCCACCGACGTGTCGACCGGCTTGAATCCGCGGGTGTCGTCGCTGAAGTAGAAAAAGGACCAGCCCAGCAACAACATGACGGCGATCACCGTCAGGGTGCGGATTACGTTTTTCCGGTTCATCACATCTCGGCCGGGGGCGGCCAGGTCCTTCCAGCTGCGTGCGAGGAGTTAGTTCAGGCTACCGCCTGACCAACGATTGAATGTTCCCGACGGGAGCGGTTGGCCTCTTCGGCGAAGCGCGTCGATCACCCGCCGAGAAACGTCCGTAGCTCCGCCAGCGTCTCGTCGGGGAGTTCCTCGGGCAGCCAGTGCCCACAAGGCAAAGCTTTGCCGCGGACGTCCGACGCGCGCTCCCGCCAAACCGCGATCGGGTCGTACAGCGCTCCGATCAGACCGCGCGCACCCCACAGGACGAGCAGCGGGCAGGTGATCTTCTCGCCGAGGTCAGCCCTGTCGTGTTCGAGGTCGACGGTTGCCGCGGCGCGATAGTCCTCGCAGGTGGCGTGGATGGTGGCCGGGTCGCTGAAGCACCGCAGGTATTCGGCGAAGGCCTGCGGCTCGATTCCGTCAACCGCTCCCATGAACTGCTTGAGCACCGCATCAACGCTGTTGCCGATCAGCGTCTCCGGAAACGGCTCCGGCTGGATCAGGAAGAACCAGTGGAAGTAATAGGTCGCCAACTGCCGGTTGGCCGTCTCGTACATGTGCAGGGTCGGGCAGATGTCGAGCACCGCCAGCTTGCTCACCCGTTCTGGATGGTCGAGAGCCAAGCGATGGCCGACGCGTGCGCCCCTGTCATGCCCGACGAGCGCGAACTTGTCGAAGCCGAGTGCTGTCATGAGTTCGACCTGATCGCGAGCCATGGCGCGCTTGGAATAATCGATGTGGTTTTCGCCGCCGTCGGGCTTGCTGCTGTCGCCGTATCCACGCAAGTCGGGCATCACGACCGTGAAATCCTTCGCGAGCGCCGGAGCGATCTTGCGCCACTCGATGTGCGTTTGCGGATATCCGTGCAGGAGCAACAGCGGCGGCCCCTCTCCGCCCGTTATCAGGTTGATCGTGGCTGCGCTTGTCTGCACGGATTGTCTGATGAAGTGCGGCGGGAACAGAGAGGCGTCAGCGTTCATAGCTACGAATCTTGGTGCACGAGCGCACTCTCGACGGCCAGACCTCGCTGTGCTTGGGTGAGACCGTGGTCGCGTCAACCGAGCGGTTAGTCGAGACAAACGGCGTGCGGCTGCGCGTCGTCGATGCCGGCGAGCGCGGCGCTCCGCTCGTGGTGCTGGCTCACGGGTTCCCCGAGCTGGCCTATTCCTGGCGGCACCAGATCCTGCTCTTGGCGGACGCCGGCTATCACGTGCTGGCCCCCGATCAGCGCGGGTACGGCGGCTCGTCGCGGCCGGAGGCGATCGAGGACTACGACATCGTCGCGCTGTGCGGTGACCTCGCCGGGTTGCTCGACGACGTCGGCGCCGAGAAAGCGGTGATCGTCGGCCACGACTGGGGCGCCATGGTGGCGTGGAACTTCCCGCTCCTGCACCCGGACCGGGTCACCGGTGTGGTCGGTATGAGCGTGCCACCGGTGCCCCGCCCGCTGCAGCCGCCGATCCAAATCTGGCGCGAGACGTTCGGCGAGAACTTCTTCTACATCCTTTACTTCCAGGAGCCCGGCGTCGCCGACGCGAACCTGAGCCGCGACACGCGAGAGACCATGCTGCGCGTCTTCGGCGGCCCGCGACGGCCCGACGACCGCGGGGCGGCGGCTCGCATGGCGGCACCGGGGCCGCAAGGATGGGTGGAACGGCTGCCGCAACCCATCGCGTTGGCCGATTGGATATCTCAGGACGAGTTCGACCACTACGTAGAGGAATTCAGCCGTACCGGCTTCACCGGCGGGCTGAACTGGTACCGCAACTTCGACCGCAACTGGGAGCGCACCGCTTCCACGCCTGCTGCCAGCATCACCGTGCCGTCGCTTTTCATCACGGGGTCGAAGGATGTCGTGCGCACGTTCACCCGCGCAGACCGAGCCACCGAGGTCGTGACGGGCGCATATGAGGAACTCGTGATCGACGGCGCCGGTCACTGGGTCCAGCAGGAGCGGCCCGACGAAGTCAACGAGGCGCTGCTGAAGTTCCTGTCCGGATTGGAGTTGTGATGCAAGGCCCCTTACGTTTCGGCGTGTTCATCACGCCGTTTCATCCAGTCGGCCAATCCCCCACGGTCGCATTGGAATACGACCTGGAGCGCACGGTTGCGCTGGACCGGCTGGGCTACGACGAAGTGTGGTTCGGCGAACACCATTCCGGCGGTTACGAACTCATCGCCTGCCCGGAGGTGTTCATCGCCGCGGCGGCCGAGCGGACCAAGCACATCCGGCTCGGCACCGGCGTCGTGTCGCTGCCATACCACCACCCGCTGATGGTTGCCGACCGATGGGTGTTGCTGGACCACTTGACCCGCGGCCGAACGATGTTCGGCACCGGCCCGGGCGCACTGCCATCGGACGCGTACATGATGGGCATCGACCCGGTGGAACAGCGGCGGATGATGCACGAGTCGCTGGAGGCCATCCTTGCGCTGTTCCGGGCCGAACCCGGCGAACGCATCGACAGACACTCCGACTGGTTCACGCTGCGGGATGCTCAACTGCACATCCGCCCGTACACCTGGCCGTATCCGGAAATATCCACGGCCGCAATGATTTCGCCGTCAGGTCCGCGGCTGGCGGGCCAACTCGGCACCTCGCTGCTGTCGCTGTCGATGTCCGTGCCGGGTGGCTACGCCGCGATCGAAGACGCGTGGGGCCTGGTGGGCGATCAGGCCGGCAAGTCCGGCCGAGGCGAACCCGACCGGCGCAACTGGCGGGTGCTGGGCATCCTGCATCTCGCAGACACTCGCGACCAGGCCTTGGAGGACTGCACCTACGGGCTCGAGGACTTCGTGAACTACTTCGGCGCAGCGGGATTCGTGCCGCTGGCCGAGACGGTCGAAGGTGCGCGTTCGTCGCGGGAATTCGTCGAGGAGTACGCCTCCAAGGGGAGCGGCTGCATCGGCACACCCGACGACGCGATCGCCTACATCCATGATCTGCTGGACCGCTCCGGCGGCTTCGGCACGTTCTTGATGCTGGGCCACGACTGGGCGTCGCCGGCGGCGACGTTCCATTCGTATGAACTGTTCGCGCGCAATGTGATTCCGCACTTCAAGGGTCAGCTGAACGCCCCGCTGGCATCGCACGAGTGGGCGAAGGCCAAGCGCAACGAGTTACTCGGGCGCGCCGGCGAGGCGATCGTCAAGGCGATCGGCGAGCACACCGAGGAAATGCAGGGCCAGAAGACCTGATTCTGGTCATCCCGTAGCCGGGCGCGGGTAGGGTGCCGGGTATGCCGATGACCGCAAACAGACTGATGCGCAATGGAATAATGCTCGTCACCGCCACACTCGCGATCGCTGTGTTGTCGGCGTGTGATCAGCAGGCGGGCTCGTCGGCGCAACCCGGCCCCGACAGCAGGCAGGTGACGGTGGTCGGCGCCGGGAACGTCCAGGGCACGCCGGACACGCTGACCGCGAGCGTCTCGATCGAGGCCACCGCGCCCGACGTCACCACCGCGATGAACCAGACCAGCGACCGCACCCGCGCGGTGATCGACGCACTGGTGAACAACGCGAAGGTGGACCGCAAGGACATCAGCACCACGTCGGTCAGCCTTCAGCCCCAGTACGGTTCGGATTCGTCGGCGATCGTCGGGTACCGCGCCAGCAACTCTGTCGCCGTGAAGATCCGCGACCTGGCCTCGGCGTCGCAGACGCTCGCGCTGGTCGTCAGCACCGGAGGCGACGCCACCAGGATCAACTCGGTCAACTACTCGATCGACGACGACTCGCAGTTGGTCAAGGATGCGCGGGCGCGTGCGTTCGACGACGCCAAGTCGCGCGCCGAGCAGTACGCCCAGCTGTCGGGGCTCAAGCTGGGCAAGGTCATCTCGATATCGGAGGCCAGCGGGCCACCGCCAGCCGACGCCGATGCCACGCGCTGCGATGGCCGAGCCCGTCCCGCTCGAGCCAGGCCAGCAGACGGTCAGCTTCTCGGTGACGGTGATCTGGCAGCTGACTTAGTCTTCGGCGCAAGGTTGAGCGAGGGCGAGCGGCCGGGGCTACGCGTCCGCATGGAAATGATCTTGTCGTTGATTCCACCAATGAGCAGGCGATACATCCGCTTCCTGAACGCGCCGGGCCGATTGCGGTACGCGGGGCTTCGGTAATAAGCGGCAGGTTCGTCCCAGACGCCATGGTCGTCGACGACGGCGTCCATCTGGACGAACCGCTCGTCTTCGGGAGCGAAGTCGATGCTGGCCTCGCCGCCAGCACATGCCACCGAGAATCCGGTATTCCAACCGCAGCGCCGCAGGGCCTCGCGTGCCGCATCGAAGAACGGTGCGTCGTTGATGTAGCCGTCGATACGCCGCCAAGAGCCGTCAACCTCGACCTCCAGCCATGCGTGCGACAGCAGCGGCGGGAGGAGTCGATACGCGAAGCCTTCGAATAGACCGCGCTGGATGTCCCTCGTGATCAGAGAGAAGTGCAGCCGCGCCGGTATACCGGCGGCCTTGCAGAGCGCAAGGAAAAGCGTGCCCTTCGTGTTGCATTGGCCAATCCCGAGTCGAATGGTCTCGGAGGCTGCGGTCAAATCCCCTCTCGGAGGAAACCCGAATTTGATGTCGTCGCGCACGTAGTAGAAGAGCCTCTCGATCTTCCCGCGCACGTCGGGGACACCCTTGGTGAGCAACGCTGCCGTCTCACGCACCAGCGGGTCGTCAAAATCTGCGAGCACGGTCTGCATGGATCAGCCTCCTCACTACGAGTCTCTGCTTCCAGTGGCCACGATGTCTCGGATTCGCGCGTTCGGCGTGAATCGCCGCCCGCTACGGCTCCAGCAGGTCACTCGAGTTCGCCGAAGGCGAGCTATTCCTGGTAGATCCGGGGGTCCAGCGTGCCGATGTAGGGCAGGTCGCGATAACGCTCCGCGTAGTCCAGCCCGTAGCCGACGACGAACTCGTTGGGGATGTCGAAGCCGACGAAGTCGATCTCCACATCCGAGCGCACCGCGTCGGGTTTGCGCAGCAACGTGCACACCCGCAGCGACCGCGGGTGCCGGGCCGCGAGATTGCGCAGCAGCCACGACAGCGTGAGGCCGGAGTCGACGATGTCCTCGACGATCAGCACGTCGCGGTCGTGAATGTCGCGGTCCAGGTCCTTGAGAATGCGCACCACGCCCGACGACGACGTCGCCGAGCCGTAGGAGCTGACGGCCATGAACTCCAGCTGGGTGGGCAGCGGGATCGCGCGGGCCAGGTCGGAGACGAACAGGACCGCGCCCTTGAGGACCGTGACCAGCAGCAGATCGTCCCCGCTGCTCTCGATCGGCCCGCGGTACCGCTCGCCGATGGCGGCGCCCAGCTCGACCGTGCGGTTCTGGATCTGGCTTTCGGTGAGCAGCACCGACTTGATGTCGCCCGGGTACATGTCGGCTGCCGCCACGCCATCAGGGTGCCATGCCGGTCCTGCGCAGACCACCGCGGCGTCACACCGGTTCGCGGTGCAACCGCAACCTGCCGTCGCCGCGCGCCGCGACCAGCCGCCGCTTTCGCAGCTCAGAGCCGACGGCCACGCCGCCTTGGCCGTGCCAGTTCGTCACGAGTTCGTCCACGCGGCGGATGTGGTTGTCGGTGAGATCCGTGGCCCCGCCCGCGAGCAGCCAGCCCCGAATCACTCTGCGGCGCAACGCATCCGGCAGATCGGTCAGTCGGCGCACGTCCAGCCCTTCAGCGGCGATCGCCAGGTCCAGCTCGGCGTCCGCGAGGTCGTCGAGCGCGTCGCAGTCTTCCCGCAGCGCCGAGGCGGTCCGGGCCAGCGCCTCGGCGACCCCGCCGCCGAGCACGTCCTCCAGTACCGGAAGCACGTCGAGACGCAGCCGGGCGCGGGTGTAGCGCCGGTCGGCGTTGTGCGGGTCCTGCCAGGGGCGCAGCCCCAGTTCGTCGCAGGCGGCATGGGTGACGGCCCGCCGCACGCTCAGCAGGGGACGGCACCACGGCGGCTGATGGGGCCGCATGCCGGCCAGCGACCGCGAACCCGAACCGCGGCCGAGCCCCAGCAGCACGGTCTCGGCCTGGTCGTCGAGGGTGTGGCCGAGCAGCACCGCAGCGCCGCCGCTGGCCTCCCCCAACGCCGCATACCGGGCGGCTCGCGCGGCCGCTTCGGGCCCGCCGAGCTTGCCGACCTCGACCTGCAGCACCCGCGCGTCCACGCAGCCGAGGTCGAGCGCCTGGCTTCGGGCCATGTCGGCCACCGCGGCCGAGCCCTCCTGCAGCCCGTGGTCGACGATCAGCGCGGTGGTGGGCCGCGTCCCCGCGCACACCGCGGTCAGCGCCAGCGAGTCGGGACCCCCGGAAAGGGCAACGCACCAAGGCTTTTCACCGAGTGGATAGCGCCGCGCGAACGCCGACACCGCTTCGCGTAGCGCGGCTAGAGCACCCGTTCGATCCATTGCTCGGGCTTGTCGATCTCGTGCGGCAACGGCAGCGTGTCGGGACCCGACCAGATGGCATTGAACCGCTCCATGCCCACTCGTGACACCACCGCGTCGACGAAGGCCTTGCCTCGCGTGTACTGGCTGATCTTGGCGTCGAAGCCCAGCAACGCGCGGATCAACCGCTGCAACGGCGGCTGGCGACGCCGGCGTCGCTCGTCGAAGCGCTCGCGGATCGTCGTCACGGTCGGCACCACGGCCGGCCCGACGGCGTCCATCACGTGGTCGGCGTGGCCTTCGAGCAGCGTGCCGAGCACCAGCAGCTGGTCGAGCGCCTGGCGCTGCGGCTCGGCCTGCATCGCGCGCAGCAGACCGATGATGCCGTTCGAGTTCGGCTCCGCCTGTGCGCCGTCGCGGCGATCCCGGACGTATTCGGCGAGCCTGCCCACGACGTTGCCGAAGTCGTCAGCGGCTTCCTCGGTGATGACGCCGAGTGCTGCCGACATGTAGTCGGCCAACCACGCGTTGGCAGTGAACTGCACGCGGTGCGTCACTTCGTGCAGACACACCCAGAGCCGGAAATCCCTTGGCAGAACTTGTAATTGGCGTTCGACGCCGATGATGTTCGGATAGATCAGCAGCAGCTTGCCACCTGCTGTGAACGGGTCATACTGGCCCAGAATGCCAGACGCCACGAACGCCAGCACCGCACCGGTCTGCGCTCCGGTGATGCGCCCGCGCAGGACTCCGCCGGGCTTGTCGCCGCCGCCGGTCATCGCCTTCATGGAGTCGGCAGCCAGGCGGACCCAGTGTGGCCGGTCGATAATCAGCGCGTCGGGCACGTGCCCCCCGGGCGCCAGGCCGGTGACTTCCCGCACCGGCACCTCAGCCCGCCGTGACGAGTCGGCGAGCTCGTCGACGATCTGGCGCTGGGTGTAGTCGCTGGACGGCGGCCCGGGGCGCGCCAGCTTGGCGCCCGTCAGGGCGGCGACGTCCCAGTCGACCATCCGGCCGACCGTCAGCTTCCGGCTCTGCTGTGCGGACGTCACGAGCCGCAACCGCAACTGCGCAGCGTGGCGGCCAGCGCGTCGAGCGCGATACGCCCGGTGGGCCCGGCGTTGTTGGACATCAGCGTGAACGTCAGGACCCGACCGCTCACATCGGTGACGACGCCGGCGAGTGTGTTCGTCCCGGTCAGCGATCCGGTCTTGGCCCGCAGCCAGCCGGCCGCCTCATCGGTCTGGTCGTCGATGTAACGGTTGGACAATGTGCCGCTGCCACCGGCGATCGGCAGGACGTCGAGCAGTGGCCTCATCGCGGGCAGTGTCGGGCCGGCGGCTGCGCCGATCACGCCGTCGAGCGTCTTCGCGGTGAGTCGGTCGTCCACGGACAGCCCGCTGCCGTCCATCAGCCGGGCGCCCGTCATGTCGACGCCGGCGGCCGAGAGGCGGCTCGTGACGGCCTGCACCGCGTCGCCGAAGCTCGCCGGCCGTCCCGTCGCGACCGCCACCTCCCGCGCGATGCATTCGGCCATCACGTTGTCGGAATGGTTCATCATCTCGTTCAGGCGGTCCATCAGCGGCGCGGACTGCACTGACGCGATCTGGTGCCCGTCGTGCACCGGGACCGTGGCCATGGTGACCGCTTGCGGATCGACGTTCAGCGCCGCCGCCAGCACCCGTCCCGCATCCAGTGCGGGGGTGAACGACCGGACGGACTCCGGCGTCAACGGCTGCGTGCGGCCGCCGTCCACCATCACTGCCTCGATCGGTGCGACGTCGCCGCCCAAGATGTCGGCCGGATCCCAGCCGGGGGCCAGCGACGGCCCGCTGAAGGCGCTGACGTCGACCTGGATCGCGGTGACCTTGATTCCGCTGTTGCGCACTTGCGACGCCAGGTCCGAGATGCGCGCGGCGTTTCGGTAGAGCGTCTCCTGGCCCGGCGGCGCGGACGACAACGTGGGGTCTCCACCGCCCACCAGGACAATGGTGCCGGGCTGGTCGGCGGCCACCACGGTGGTGGTCTGGCGTGCGTCGCGGTCAAGGGTGAGCAGCGCGGCACCGGCGGTCAGCACCTTGTTGGTGGACGCCGGAACCATCGGCGCCGCCGCCGCCTGTTGCCACAACTCGGTGCCGGTGAACGCGTCGGTGACGCGACCGGCCAGTGCGCCGAGGTCCGGGTTGGCCAGCGGCTGTTTCAACGCAGCGGCCAGCCCCGCCGGCGTGGGCAGAGGTGCCGAGTCGCCCACCGGAACTACGGAGAGTTTCACGGCCGCCGCCGGCGGTGTGGGTGCTGCCGCCTCGGCACTGCGGTTCGAGGCGCCATTGCCCAGGAGCACAGCGACCGCCACCACGACGACGACCGTCACCAGCACGGCCGCGCCGATCAGGAAATGGGTGGATCGCCGCCACCGCGCCGGACGCATGTAGTGCAGGGTAGCGCTCCACTATGGTTAAGCCCCGACGTCCGAGAGTGAAGGAGCCCGGCTCGTGCAATTCGACGTGACCATCGAGATTCTGAAGGGCAGCCGCAACAAGTACGAGGTCGACCACGAAACGGGCCGGGTACGGCTGGACCGCTACCTGTACACGTCGATGGGCTACCCCACCGATTACGGGTTCATCGAGGACACGCTCGGCGAGGACGGCGACCCGCTCGACGCGCTGGTTCTGCTGCCCGAGTCGGTGTATCCGGGCATGCTCGTCGAGGTCCGTCCGATCGGGATGTTCTGCATGACCGACGAGGCCGGCGGCGACGACAAGGTGCTGTGCGTGCCCGCCGGCGACCACCGCTGGGAGCACCTGAAGGACATCGGCGACGTCCCGTCATATGAACTGGACGCGATCAAGCACTTCTTCGTGCACTACAAAGATCTCGAGCCCGGCAAGTACGTCGAAGCGGCCAACTGGGTGGGCCGCGAAGATGCCGAGGCCGAGGTCCAGCGGTCGCTGGAACGCTTCCGGGCTCAAGGGCACTGAGTCGGCGCCGAGACTCACGTTTCGCAGGTCCTCACTCGCACTTTCTCTGCCAAAAGCGCATCTCGGCGAGAAGGCTGAAACGCGGGAGTTACGGTCTGTTACACGCAAGTCAATTCTGCGTTTTCGAATGGAAATGCGGGTCGGCGAGCCCCAGAGTTGGCGGTAACAGTCCGTCATCGAAAGGGACGAAACGTGTTGATGCATCAAGGCATCGGCCTCGACGCGTTCAACCGGCTCTCGCCGCAGAAGGCCGTGCACGCGCTGTACGAGTGCTGTAACAGCGTGGTGCTGGCGCGCGACCTCGCCGACGGGCGGCCCTATGCGAGCCACGACGAGTTGCTGCGGCGTGCCGACACATTGCTGTTCGCGTTGTCGGAGTCGTCGGTGGACACGATCCTGCAGGCCTACCCGCACATTGGACGACGGCCGCGCAGCACGAAATCGCATGCTGAACAGTGCTCGGTCTGGGATCCGCGACCCGAGGTGATGGCCGAGCTCGACGCCGCCGCCCAGCACTACACCGAGCGTTTCGGCTTCAGTTTTGTGATGTTCGTCTGCGGCACCGACGCGGAAGGAGTCCTGGCGGCGATCTTCGATCGTCTGCACCACGATTCCGACACCGAGCGCAAAGTGGTGCGCAACGAACTGGCCAAGATCAACCGCACCCGGCTGGAACGCATGCTCGGCCCCGAAGGCGGCTACCACAACTGGTGAGCGCGCGCATGACGGTCGGGTGAAGTTGAGTCCGTCGGCTCACTCCGAGCCTGTGACCCTCTCCTCCTCATCCTCGTCCTCGTCCTCGTCGGCGCCGTTCGCGTCAACCACTCGCGTCTTGATGAGGCTGGCGACAGTGGTGACAGTGAGCGTCACGACGATCACACCGAGGCTCAGCAGCGTCGGAATCTCCGGCACGTCAAAAGGCTTGCCGTCGTTGATGAACGGCACCTCGTTCTCGTGCAACGCGTGCAGTAGCAGCTTCACCCCGATGAAGCAGAGAATCACCGCGAGACCCTGCGACAGGTACACAAGCCGCTTCAGCATGTCGCCGAGCAGGAAGTACAGCTGCCGTAATCCCATGAGCGCGAAGACATTTGCCGTGAACACCAGGTACGGCTCTTTGGTCAGTCCGTAGATCGCGGGAATTGAGTCCAGCGCGAACATGATGTCGGTGGTGCCGAGCGCGAGTATCACCAGGAACATCGGCGTCATCAGACGCTTGGAGTCCTCTTTGACGTAGAGCTTGAGGCCGTCCCACCGCTCGGTGAGATTCAGATGGGTCTTGGCGAAGCGCGTCACGAAGTTGTCGGCGTCGTCGTCGTGGTCTTTGTCGCGGGCCAGGTGAAATCCGGTGTAGATCAGGAATGCGCCGAAAAGGTAGAAGATCCACGAGAACTGGTTGATCGCCACCGCGCCCAGCGCGATGAAGATGCCGCGGAACACCAGCGCCAGCACGATGCCGACCAACAACGCTTGCTGCTGGTACCGCTCGGGCACGTTGAAGCTGGCCATGATCAGCAGGAACAGGAACAGGTTGTCAACGGAGAGGCTGTACTCGGTGAGCCAGCCCGCGAAGAACTCGATGCCGAATTGCCCGCCGTGGAACATCCATACGAACACGCCGAAAGCCACCGCGAGCCCGACATAGATGGACAGGTAGATCGCGCATTCCAGATTGCTCGGCTTGTGCGGCCGACGCCCGATGATGATCACGTCGAACAGCAAGACGGCGACCGTCACCCCGAGAGTGATGAACCACTCGAGTTGTGAAACGTTCATAGGGGTCCTCCGGTCGTCACAAAAACGCCGGAGGTCTCTTCCGCCGCTGTCGCGGCCCGCGGGCCGGTCGGCCAATCATGGTCGACGTGATGACGACTCCGCGGCGAAGGAATACTCCCCTCCGCTTTTAGTCTCTCATGGCGCGGCGATCGCGGGCGCCGGGACCGTCGCTACCATGCGACGGGTTCCCGTACACCGGACGGAGCACATATGAGCCAAGGGCAGTTGCCTGGCGTGTTCGGCGACGTCCAGCCCGTGACGGAGCCGTACCCGGCAGTCGCGGGGACGATGTGACCGACGCGGGAATTCCGGCCGGCCCGGTCACCCGGGGCAGCGTCGCTCGCGTCGGCGTTGCCACCGCAGTGTTGGCGCTGTGCGGCTATCTCGTGCTGTATCTGGCCGCGCGGGACCTAGACCCCTCCGGCTTTTCGGTGTTCGGCGTGTTCTGGGGTGCGTTCGGGCTGGCCACCGGCGCGGCCTTTGGCTTGTTGCAGGAAGCCACGCGAGAGGTGCGCTCAACGCAGCAGGAGGTGAATTCGCAAGGCCCCCGGACACATCCGCTGCGAGTGGCCGCGGTGATCGGCGTGGTGGCCGGCGTGGTAATCGCGCTGAGTGCGCCGCTGTGGGCGTCGCACGTTTTCGCCTCGGCGCGATGGCTCAGCGTGGTGCTCCTGAGCGTGGGTCTGGCCGGGTTCTGTCTGCACGCAACGCTGCTGGGGATGCTGGCCGGCGCCGGGCACTGGACGCAGTACGGCGCGCTGATGGTGACGGACGCCGTGATGCGGGTCGCCGTGGCGGCGGCGACGTTCGCGTTGAGCTGGGGACTGGCCGGCTACCTGTGGGCGACGGTGTGCGGCGCGGTGGCCTGGCTGGTGATGCTGGTGGCATCGCCCGTGACGCGGGCCGCGTCGCGGGCGACGACCAACAACGACATCCTTGCCTTTCTTCGCGGCGCCGCGCACGCGATCGCGGCCGCAGGCGCCAGCGCGGTCCTGGTGATGGGATTTCCGGTGCTGCTGAAGGCGACGTCGGGAGACCTGGGCGCGACGGGAGGCGTGGTGATCCTGGCGGTGACGCTGACGAGAGCGCCGCTGCTGGTGCCGTTGTACGCGATGCAAGGCAACTTGATCGCCCATTTCGTGGACCGGCGTGAGGACCGGCTTCGAGCGCTGGTCGGGCCCGCTGCGGTGGTCCTCGCGATCGGTGTGGCCGGGGTAGCGGCGGCTGGGCTGGCCGGGCCTTGGCTGCTGCGCGTCGGGTTCGGCGCCGACTACGACGCCGACGGGGCGCTGCTGGCGTGGCTGACCGCGGCGGCGGTGTCCATCGCGCTGTTGACGCTGACCGGCGCAGCCGCGGTGGCCGCGGCAATGCACCGGGCGTACTCGTTGGGCTGGATCGGCGCGACCGTGGCGTCGACGCTGCTGCTGTTGCTGCCTCTTTCGTTGGAGACCAGGACGGTGGTGGCGTTGTTGTGCGGGCCGGTGGTGGGGATCGTCGTGCATCTGGTGGCGCTGCGAATGGTGCGCCAGACCGGCACGGTGCCACTGCCTCCACCGCCCTGACGTGTATTTTTGGTGCATCGACAGCCGCTACCCGGACGTCTGGATCGTCGTCCCCGCCTTCAACGAAGCCGCCGTCATCGGTGATGTGATCGCCGATCTGCGGGGGACCTTCGACCATGTCGTGTGCGTGGACGACGGCAGCGGCGACGACACCGGCGCACTTGCGTTGGGGGCGGGCGCACACCTCGTGCGCCACCCGGTGAATCTCGGGCAGGGCGCGGCGATCCAGACCGGGGTGGAGTATGCGCGCCGCCAGCCCGGTGCGGAGGTGTTCGTGACGTTCGACGCCGACGGGCAGCATCGGGTGAAGGACGTCTTGCGGATGATCGACAGGCTGGTCGCCGAGGACGTCGACATCGTGATCGGCACCCGGTTCGCCCATCACGGGGTGCGCAGTGAGGTCCCGTTCTCGAAGCGCGTTGTGTTGCGTACTGCGGTGTTTTTCAGCCCGCGAAGCCGGCGGCTGCAATTGACCGATGCGCACAACGGGCTGCGGGTGTTCAACCGGAAAGTCGCCGAAGGCATCGACATCACGATGAGCGGCATGGGCCATGCTAGCGAGATCATCGCGATGATCGACGAAAACCGTTGGCGGGTAACGGAGGAGCCCGTCGAAATTTTGTACACGGAATACTCGAAGTCGAAGGGCCAGCCGCTGCTGAACGGGGTCAACATCGTCTTCGACGGGTTCCTGCGCGGGAGGAAGTCGTGATGTGGATTCAATTCCTGGTGATCTTTGCGGTCATCGCTTTATTGGTGTTCTTGCTGCGGTCGCGCGGTTCGGTGCAGGCGCGGGCATGGGTGAAGGTCGGCTTTCTGCTGTTCGTGATCGCCGGTATCTATGCGGTGTTGCGGCCTGACGACACGACGGTGCTGGCGCACTGGTTGGGGGTCGGGCGTGGAACGGACCTGATGCTGTACGCGCTCGTCGTCGCGTTCGCGTTCACGTCGTTGACCACGTATCTGCACTTCAAGGATGTCGAGTTGCGGTACACGCGGCTAGCGCGGGCGATCGCTTTGGAGAGCGCGCAGCGGCCGTCGGATTAGCTTAGTTCGCTGATTTCTGCGTCGACCTCAGGCGTCCGGGTTTCGCCGAAAGAACTCCACCGTGCGGGTGACGCCGTCGTCGAGCCTGATCTTGGGACGCCACCCCAGCACCATCTCGGCGAGCCGGACGTCGAGGCAAGACCGCTTCAAGTCGCCAAGCCGCGCGGGCGCAAACTCGGGATCGTCGGGGGCGTTCGCGGCCTTGGCAACCACGGAATGTAGTTGGCGGTCCGAGGTTTCCACGCTTGTCCCGATGTTGAAGCGTTGTCCCCCGCCTTTGGGTCCAGCTGCGCGCACGAAAGCGTCGACGACGTCGTCGACGTACACGTAGTCGCGGGTGTTGGAGCCGTCGCCGAAGACTCGTGTCGGCTTTCCGGACAGCAGCGCCTTCGCGAAGATCGCGACCACACCGGCCTCCCCGTGCGGATCTTGGCGTGGCCCGTAAACGTTCGCCGGAGCGATGTGCGAGCAGTCCACGCCATACAGGTGGCGGAACGTGTTCAGGTAGATCTCGCCGGCGACTTTCCCGGCGGCGTAGGGGGATGCGGGATCGGTGTTGATCGTTTCGTTGGTGGGGAACTTGTGTGGTGTTCCGTAGATCGAGCCGCCGGACGATGTGTGAATGACCTTGCGCACATTGGCTTTTCGGGCTGCTTCGGCGAGCCTGATGGTGCCGATGACGTTGACTTCGGCGTCGTGAATCGGATCTTTGACGGAGTGACGGACGTCGATCTGGGCGGCGAGGTGAAAAACGACCTCGGGTTGGTGCTGCGCGAGCAAGGCGTCGAGGTCGGCGGTGACGATGTCGTCCTCGATTTCGGCGAATTTGGGGTTCTGGCTGGCCTGTTCGAGGTTGCTCTTGCGGCCGGAGCTGAGATTGTCGATGCCGACGACCTCGTGTTCGTCGTCCAGTAGCCGGTCGACCAGCGTTGATCCGATGAACCCGGCAGCTCCGGTGACCAGTGCGCGCACCGGTTCACCATACCGACGGCGGGCTAGATGCTCTGGATGCCTGGGCCTTCGGGGACGCTGGCAATCTCATCGCTGTTGTGCTGCTCGGTGCTTTGAAGCATCTGTACGGCGTTCATGGACTTCGCCTGTTGCTCGGGGATGGCGGCTTGGAGGGCCGCTGCCCAGGCGTCGGCGTTCGCCTGTTGCGTCTGGGCGACTTTGGCAAGGGCGAGATCGATTGGCGTGTCGCCGACGGCTTGCGGAACTGGCCCTGGGACAGCGACGCTTCGGACGGTCTCGGCGATGGCTTCGACCTCTCTGAGCGTCTCGGCGGCGTCTAGCTTGATGTCGCGGTCGGCCATAGCTGAGCCTCCTTGGTGACTTGTCTTGCGGCATAGACGATGTCGGCGTATGCGTTGGTGCGCCAGAGGGAGAGTGCCTCGACGGCGCGGTCGATGTTGTGGTGGGCGCGGTAGAGAACGGTGACGCCGGACGCGGCGGAGGGTTCCGTGTCGATGTAGCCGGGGCGCATCCACAGCGACTTGCGATCGCGTTGGGCGCGGGCCAGTTCGGTCCATTGCGACTCGCTGATCGTGGTGCCGGCGGCCAGCGCCCCGAAGATCTCGCGGATCACCGGGGCGACTTCGACGAAGAGCGGCTCGGCGCCGGCCATGGCTATGCCGACGGCCTCGGCGGTCGCGTCCCAGGCCTGTCTCTCTTGGCTTTCGGCGCGAAGTTGGGCGTAGCACTGGGGGTCGATCACGGCGAGGCGGTGCAGGCGGGTGGCGTCGAGTTCGGGGACGGGGTCGTCGAGGAGGATCGGCGACTGGGTGGAGTCGCAGTCCTGGTAGTGCGGGACGCCGGCTCGTCTCGCGGGCAGGACGGATGAGCCGCCGGGGTCGGTTGTGGCGGCCAGCGCGTAAAGCTCGCAGTTCGGGTCGAAGGCGGCCCGTTGGGCTGAGTAGGCGACCATGGTGGCCGATGGGTTGACCCAGCCGAACCACTTCGATTGAAAGTCGTTGTCTAGCAAAGGGTCTGCGAAGAGGTGCTTGATGGTTCGTGGGATGAAGACACCGGGCGGGATATAGCCGGCACCGTCATTGCTCGTGACGACGGTCTCGGTACCGTGTGCGGTCTTGAAGATGCCGACGCACCAGTGGATGCCGGGATACAGGCACGAGGCGTGCAGTAGCTCGTAGGCCTGCCGGACGGCTGTGTCGAGCAGCGGGTCTTTGGTGTGGGAGCTGACGAGCGCGGCGCCGGTTCCGGTGGCGGCGGCACCCGAGGTGGCGAACACGCCGGGCGACATCGGAGTATTCGCGGAGGGGCCCGTGACGGCTGCTGTTGCGGTGCCGGGTGGCATGGGTGCCGCGGGTCCCGAGGTGGTGATCGTCGGCGCGGGCGGTGGCGGGGCTGGTGTCGGCGTGCGCGGGATGTCGGAGCCGTAAGGCGTCAGGGTGGCC
This sequence comes from uncultured Actinomycetota bacterium, assembly GCA_963775205.1. Taxonomy (GTDB): domain Bacteria; phylum Actinomycetota; class Actinomycetes; order Mycobacteriales; family Mycobacteriaceae; genus Mycobacterium. The sequence continues at coordinate 512,321 of CAVZHV010000009.1, forward strand.
GGAGGTATCGGCGGCGGGGCGATGATGGGCGCCGATTGGGGAACTTGGTGTGTGATCGGTTGGGAGGCCTGGACGGGAGCGGCTGGCGCGGCAGCAGGCGCGGCGGAGGCGGCCGGTGTAGATGCTGCGGCGGCGTCGGTGATGGCAGGTGGCGGCGTGGTCGGAGAGTGGATGAGCGGCTGGGACGAGGCCAATTGGACGCGGCTGCGCCGGAATTCAGACCCTGGGTCAGACCACGAGAAAGCTCAGCCGCGGGACCCGCGGGTTGCGAGGGTGTCAGCGGTGTCGACGGGGTCGCCGTTGTCGGCAAATTCGTCGATGGCATGGATGGCGAGGCAGGCGTCGATAGCCCGCTCATGGGGCTTACCGGGGTAGGAGCACCTGACGTCGGCAAGCGTGGCGATGGCACACCGGCAATAGGTGCGCCAGCTATCGAGGGAAATGATGACTGCCCGGGTTGCGGTACGTATCCGGCGTCCCGCGACACCAACTCCTCTTGATATGGGAGCTGCGCTGGCGGCGGATCCTGCTGAGCCGACGGACGTCCGCCCGTTCGAATGCAGTCATTCATTTCCCCGGCCATTTCCCCGGATTGCTGCACTTGCTGCTCGTCACCACTACCTTGTGCTGGCCTACCGCCGTCGCGACCTGGGAGATCGCCTGACAGGGGGCCAACCACTGGACGCTGGGGCATTTGGTTCTCACTCAAATTGACCGGCTGCACTTGTCCAGCGGGGCCCAATTCGCTGACGCGTGGCCCCGCGATGTGCCTATCCGCCAGATTAGACGGTGGGTCCGCGATTCTGGAGACAAGACTGCTAATTTCTCCTGCACAAAGCGCGGTCATAGATAAAGCCCGTTTTCTTGCCTCGGCCACGATTTCCATGATTTTCTGCTCTAAGGCTCTATCTAAGGCCTCAATAACACGTTGATAGTTAGAACCCGGAGGTATTGCTGCCTTCCAAGCGGCGATAAAGCTCCGGGCTTCCGCGATTTTCGCACGTGCATCCATGAGAACCGCAAGCAATTGAGACCGCGTTGCTAGTACCGCTATCGCGCAGCGCTCCGAGACTTCAGCGGCCCGTGCGTAATCTCCTGATTGATCAGCAATAAGCTTCGCTGTGGCGGAGTACATCGAGTGAGCTGATTCGACCCATGCGCCGCCGTTTTTCAGAAGCAATGTATTCGCTGACCTATTGACATCATCGGAAGCGCTGCGCAATGCTGTCGCAAACCGATCTTGATCAATCGCCGCCTCGGCCCATGCTGACGAAGCGGTTCTCGGCCACAAGTCCCCGAGAATTTCTTCAGAAAATTCGCCCGTCGGTATCTGTTCTGGCACCGCAATCGGGTCGGTTACTGCCAATTTATACCCAGCTTACTGCAGGTACTAAGTGGACCCCCATAATCGACTCCGCCTTGATTCCACGTATCATCATCATAACTGTCTATGTGACCCGGCTTAACCAGCTCCACGTATAGAAGATTGTCATCGATATAAGCTTGCAGCGTTCGTGTGAGATACCGCGGAGGATTAAGCGTGCTGATTCAAGGCATTCTGCATACGAATCGCCCAGCCTTCAATAAACGCTTTGTATTCAGGAATTGCGGCCCCCTGCTCAGGCGATCCGGGAGCCAATGGCCCGAAGGCTCTATTGCGGTCAGTTGCCTCCTTCATAAGCGGTGCGATCGCCTCACATAGGGCGCGGTCAGCATCCTCGACGAACAGTTGTTGCGCCGGGACCGTCGCCGTCGGCGTGGGCGTCGACTGCGCCGGTGTCTGCGTATCCGGCTTCCGAACGAGCGACACCACCAAGGCCGCAATCGCCAGAAGGACCGCGACCACAGCCAGCAACGTCGCTAGCCGTGACGACCGTTTAGGCGGAGGTGGATACGGAATTCCCGGCGGCATGGGCTCTGACTGCATCTGAGGAGCCGGCTGCTGCGGTCCGCTACCACCAGGTGGCGGCCCGTACCCCATCCCCGGAGCGTTCCCCTGCATTTCGCTAGCTTAAGCGGCCGCAAAGCGGGCCCGTACCGCTAAAGGCCTCGACGGCCTTCTCCACCCCCTCGTACAGTCGAGAACGCCCATCCACAGCGATGAAAGGACCCATGGCAGCCCGCACGGCCCGCATCCCCTGGATTGCCGTCGTCGCCGGGCTCCTGATCGCACTGCAACTGACCGTCCGCGCAATCCTTGCCTTCCGCGGCTACTTCTACTGGGACGACCTCATCCTCATCGGCCGCGCCGGCACCCAGAACATCCTGTCGCCGTCGTACCTCTTCGACGACCACGACGGCCACGTCATGCCGGGCGCATTCCTCGTCGCCGGCGTCATCACCCGGGTCGCCCCACTCAACTGGACCGGACCAGCACTCAGCCTCGTCGTCCTCCAGCTCCTCGCCTCGCTCGCGCTCTTGCGCGCGCTCCACGTCATCCTCGGCTGGCGTCCGGTTCTTCTCGTTCCGCTGACCTTCGCGCTCTTCACCCCGCTCGGCGTGCCCGGCTACGCCTGGTGGGCAGCCGCACTCAACTCCCTTCCGATGCTCGCCGCGATGGCATGGGTGTGCGCCGACGCCATCCTGCTTGTCCGCACCGGCAACCAGCGCTACGCCGTCACCGCGCTGCTCGCCTACTTCGGCGGCCTCCTCTTCTTCGAGAAGGCGGCCGTCATACCCTTCGTCGCCTTCACCATCACGGCACTACTCGCCTACGTCACCGGCGGCGACTCACCACTGCGAACCACGTGGGAGCGCGGAAAGCGCTTGTGGGCAAGCAGTTTAGCGCTGACCGTGGCCTGGATCGGGCTTTACGTCGTCGTCGTCGACCAACAGCGGTGGAGCTCTGACCTCACGATGACGTGGAACCTGTTGCGCCGCTCCGTCACTCACGGCATCGTGCCAGGTCTCGTCGGCGGCCCCTGGTCGTGGGACCGCTGGGCGCCCGCGTCACCGTGGGCCACTCCGTCTCCGGGCGTCATTGCGCTCGGCTGGATTGCACTCGCATCGGTGTTCACGGTCTCCGTGATCCGCAAGCAACGGATCGGCCCCGTTTGGCTACTCGCCGCGGGCTACGCCATCGCCTGTCAAGTCCCCGTCTACCTCATGCGCTCGTCGCGGTTCACCGCCCTCGAACTCGCGCAAACCCTCAGATACTTCCCGGATCTCGTCGTCGTACTGGCTCTCTGCGCCGCCGTAGGGTTCTGTGCCCCCAATCGCGACACCGCCCGCTGGCTAGACAAGTCACGGGCGCGCACAGCCGTGACTATCTGTCTCGCAGCGGCTTTCGTCGTGTCGAGCCTCTACTCCACCGCGACCTTTCTGACTAGCTGGCGTGACAATCCGGTCCAGCCATATTTACAGAACGCGAAAGCGACTCTGACGCAAGCTTACTCAGCGTCTGACGAACCGATGCTCGATCAGGAGGTCGACCCTTTCATCCTCCAACGCGTTGCTTGGCCCGAGAATCTGGCTAGTCATATGTTCGCATTGCTCACCGAACGCCCCGAGTTCTCCTCTGCCACAAGCACGCTCAGAATGCTCGACGCGACCGGCCACGTCGTCGACGCCAAGGTCACCTGGGTGCGAACCATTCAGCCCGGACCGGTGCCGCAATGCGGCTACTTCGTCCAAACCGACCAACCGTCACAGATGCCGCTTGACGGGCCGCTGCTGCCCGCCGATTGGACAGCCGAGGTCAACTACCTGGCCAACACCGAAGGGTCACTGCTGATGTCGCTGTCGGAGGGGCCGGAGGCCAAGGTGCCCGTCCGCCCTGGCCTGAATCGAGTGTTCGTCCGCCTATCCGGTGCAGGTGATGCGATTACCGTGCGCGCGAGCACCGCCGCATTGTCGCTGTGCATCGCCTCCGGACCGGTCGGTTTCGTCGCGCCCGTGTGAGGCGCCGAGCGTGCGTCGAATGCCAGAGAAACCGGCGTGGCGTTGGCGCGACACGCACGCTCGCGCACCGAAATGGGCACCTTGAGCCACCTAGGAGAATCGAACTCCTGACCTGCTCATTACGAGTGAGCCGCTCTGCCGACTGAGCTAAGGTGGCGTGCCCTGCTGAGTCAACTGCTTGGCGCAAGCGCTCATCGCGGGCGGCACGAGTCTACGGCAGCGGCCGCTGCCCACCCAAGTCAGTCGCGCAGCGCCTGCCCCACCGCCGCCACGAGCCCGTCGACCGCGAATTTCGGCTTGACGTTGGCGGCCAATGCCTCCCGGCACTCCAGCACCGCCTCGATGCACACCAGCAGCCGATCCGGCGCCGCGTGGTCGGCGAGCGCGCGCACGCGGTCGGCCATGTCGGGATGATTCGCCTGGACCTGCGATGCACCCGTAGCCACCAGCAGAGCGTCGCGGAAGTAGTTCGCCAGGTCGATCAGCGCGCGGTCCAGCGCGTCGCGCGACGAGCGGGTCAGCCGCGACTTCTGCCGCCGCTCGAGTTCTCTGATCGCACCCGTCGCGCCTCGCACCGCCGACGCGGTGCCCTTGCCGGTCCCGCCGCCGCCGAGGGCCGTCATCAGCTCCTCGGCCTCTGTTTCGTCCCGGTCCGCCGTCAGTGCCTTCGCTTCCGCCTCGGCCGTGGCCACCAGCTCCTCGGCCGCGGCGTACGCACGAGACGGCTTCACCGCGTCCCGCACCAAGCCGAGCGCACGTTCTCGGCGCTCCCGCGCGGACGCATCAGTGGCCAGCCGGCGCGCCCGCCCGACGTGGCCCCCGCTGACCGCCGCCGCCCACTGCGCGTCGTCGGCCGAGAGCCCGTCGGCCTCGACCAGTACGCCCGCGATCGCATCGACCGTCGGCGTCACCAATGCGACGTGCCGGCATCGAGACCGCAGGGTGATCGCGATGTCCTCCGGATCGACCGACGGCGCGCACAGCAGGAACACCGTGGACGGAGGCGGCTCCTCGACGACCTTGAGCAGAGCGTTGGCCGCTCCCTCGGTGAGCCGGTCGGCGTCTTCGATCACCACCACCTGCCAGCGCCCGGTGCTCGGCCGCCGCGAGGCGATCTGCACGATCGTGCGCATCTCGTCGACACCGATCGAAAGGCCTTCCGGGATGATGCGCCTGACGTCGGCGTGCGTGCCCGCCATGGTGGTCAGACACGCCTTGCAGCGCCCGCAGCCCGGCTCGCCGTCGGCGGTGCACTGCAGCGCAGCAGCAAAGCACACGGCCGCCACCGAGCGTCCCGAGCCCGGGGGGCCGGTAATCAGCCACGCGTGTGTCATAGTCCCCGTCGCGGACGCGTTGTGAGCGGAATCACCGCGTGCCGCGCGCGCGGCGGCGATCAACTCGCCTTCCACCGCGCCTTGACCGACCAGCCGGCCGAAAACCCCGCTCATCACCGACAACACTAGTGCTCAGCACCGACACAACCGCCCGCCAAGCGCTATTCCCCGTCACCGGGGACCGATACGGTAGATCCGTGGGAAGTTCGGCCAGGACCATCGCGCGGATCAGGGCATTCGCTCGATGGGTGATCCGTACCCCCTGGCCGGTATTCACGCTTGGCATGCTGCAGGCCGACATCATCGGCGCGCTGTTCGTGCTCGGATATCTGCGTTTCGGCCTGCCGCCCGCCGACCGCGTGGTGATACAGGACCTGCCGCAAGCGAATTTGGCGTTGTTCGGCGCAGTTCTGTTCTTGGCCTTCACATTTGGATCGCTCATCAGCCTGCGCCTGCTGATGCCGGTGTTCCGGTGGCAGCGGCGCGATCGCGACGGACTGTTCGACGTCGACCCGGTCTCCACCGAGCAGGCGCGCACGCGCGCGTTGAAGATGCCGTTCTACCGGTCGGTGATCAGCTCGATCAACTGGATCCTGGGCGGAACGATCTTCATCATCGCGATCTGGCCGGTGGCCCGCCATTCGGTGCCGGTGGTCGTCGTCGCCATCGCATTGGGTGCCACAGCAACGTCGATCATCGGCTACCTACAAGCCGAGCGGGTGCTGCGGCCGGTCGCCGTCGCCGCGCTGCGACAGGGCGTGCCCGAGCAAATCCGCGCGCCCGGCGTCATCCTTCGCACTCTGCTGACCTGGGTGCTGTCCACCGGAGTGCCGATCCTGGCGATCGTGGTGGCGATCGGGGCCGCCAAGCTGTCGATCCTGCACGCTTCGGCCGACGAGCTGTTCATGCCGATCCTGTTGCTGGCCATCGCGGCGCTGATCATCGGACTGATCGGCACCGTCCTCACGGCGATGTCGATCGCCGACCCGCTGCGTCAGCTTCGGTGGGCGCTGGGCGAGGTGCAGCGCGGCAATTACAACGCCCACGTCCAGATTTACGACGCCAGCGAACTCGGTCTGCTGCAAGCCGGATTCAACGACATGGTTCGCGACCTGTCAGAGCGGCAGCGGCTGCGCGACCTGTTCGGCCGCTACGTCGGCGAGGACGTCGCGCGCCGGGCGCTGGAGAGCCGCCCCGAACTGGGTGGGCAGGAGCGCGACGTCGCCGTGCTGTTCGTCGACCTCGTCGGCTCCACCCAACTGGCCGCCAACCATCCGCCCGCCGTGGTGGTGGGGCTGCTCAACGAGTTCTTCCGCATCGTGGTCGACACAGTCGACCGCCACGGCGGCTTCGTCAACAAGTTCCAGGGTGACGCCGCGCTGGCGATCTTCGGCGCACCGCTGGAGCATCCGGACGCATCAGGCGCAGCACTCGCGGCCGCCCGGGAACTGCACGACGAGCTCATCGAGATGCTCGGCGCCAACGAGTTCGGCATCGGCGTGTCCGCCGGGCGGGCCATCGCCGGGCACATCGGCGCGCAGGCCCGGTTCGAGTACACGGTGATCGGCGACCCGGTCAACGAGGCGGCGCGGCTGACGGAGCTGGCCAAGCTCGAGGAAGGCCACGTGCTGGCATCGGCGATCGCGGTCAGCGCTGCGTTGGATGCCGAGGCGTTGTGCTGGGACGTCGGCGAAGTCGTGGAGCTGCGAGGACGCACTGCACCCACTCAGCTCGCCCGGCCCGTGAAACTCAATGTGCCGTCGCAGGTTTGATCGCCCGAGGCGGTAACGAGCGCGGGAAAGTGCGAGAAGGGGCCACGCGGAATACCGTTTCGGCGCAAGGTCTAACGCTTGGCTGCCTTCTTGCGAGTGGTCTTCTTGGCGGCCCGCTTCCTGACCGGGCCGCGGGCGCGGCGGTCGGCAAGCAACTCGGCGGCGCGTTCGTCGGTGATCGTCAGCACGTCGTCGCCCTTACGCAGGCTGGCGTTGGTCTCGCCGTCGGTGACGTACGGGCCGAACCGGCCGTCCTTGATCACCATCGGCTTGCCGGTCGCCGGGTCATTGCCCAGCTCACGCAGCGGGGGTAACGAAGCCGCCTGTCGCCCACGTCGTTTGGGCTCGGCGTAGATCTTCAACGCCTCGTCGAGCGTGATCGTGAACATCTGCTCTTCGGTGGCCAGGGACCGAGAGTCATTGCCGCGCTTCAGATATGGCCCGTAGCGGCCGTTCTGCGCGGTGATCTCCTCACCTGTCGACGGGTCGACTCCCACCACCCGAGGCAGCGACAACAGCCGCAACGCGTCCTCGAGTGTGACGGTCTCCAGGTCCATCGTCCGCAGCAGCGAACCGGTGCGCGGCTTGGGGCCGGTGGGCTTCTTGCCCTTCTTCGCCGCGGCGCCGTCACCGTCGTCATCCGGCGGCGCAGGCAGCACTTCGGTGACGTACGGGCCGAATCGCCCGTCCTTGGCGACGATCTCGTGGCCGGTCTCCGGGTCGACACCGAGCGTCCGGCCCTCTTGCGGTGTGGCGAACAGCTTTTCGGCCACCTCTAGCGTCAACTCGTCAGGGGTGATCGCGTCGGACAGGTTCGCCCGCTGCGGCGTCGGCTCCCCATCGGCGCCGACGACCGTGCGCTCCAGATACGGCCCGTTCTTGCCGACCCTCACGTAGATGGTGCGGCCCTGGTCGTCGTCGAAGAGCGCGATCGAATTGATCTCACGCGCGTCGATGCCTTCGAGGTTGACTCCGACCAGTTTCTTGAGTCCGCCTGCGCGCGCGATGGATTCGGGCACACCGTGCTCGCCGCCGAAGTAGAAGTTGTTCAGCCAGGTGGTGCGCTGCTCCTGGCCGTTGGCGATCTCGTCGAGTTCGTCTTCCATCGCCGCGGTGAACCCGTAGTCGACCAGCCGGCCGAAGTGCTGCTCCAGCAAGCCCGTCACCGCGAACGCCACCCACGAGGGCACGAGCGCGCTGCCCTTCTTGTAGACGTAGCCGCGGTCCTGAATGGTCTTGATGATCGACGAGTACGTCGACGGCCGGCCGATCCCGAGGTCTTCCAGCGCCTTGATCAACGACGCCTCGGTGAAGCGGGCCGGCGGGTTGGTGGTGTGCCCGTCGGCGGTGAGCTCGGTCGCGGTGACCTGCTGGCCCTGCGCGAGCTGCGGCAGCCTGCTCTCGGCGTCGTCGGCCTCGCCGCCGGCCAGCTCGTCGAGGCTCTCGACGTACGCCGACAGGAAGCCGGGAAATGTGATCGTGCGCCCGCTCGCGGTGAACGCCACCTGCTGGCCGCTGTCGGCTTGGCCGGTGATGCGCAGGCTCAGCGTGGTGCCGCGGGCGTCGGCCATCTGCGATGCCACCGTGCGCTGCCAGATCAGCTCATAGAGGCGGAACTCGTCGTTGTCGAGCACCGAGTGCAGCTGCCCCGGGGTCGCGAACGAGTCGCCCGCGGGCCGGATGGCCTCGTGTGCCTCCTGGGCGTTCTTGACCTTGCGGGTGTACTGGCGCGGGGTGGGGTGCACGTACTCGGCGCCGTACAGCTCGCGCGCCTGCCTGCGGGCCGCCTCGATCGCCGACTGCGACAGCGTGGTCGAGTCGGTACGCATGTAGGTGATGTAGCCGTTCTCGTAGAGCCGCTGAGCGACGCTCATCGTGCGCTCCGAGGAGAAGCGCAGCTTGCGGCCCGCCTCCTGCTGCAGGGTCGAGGTCATGAACGGCGCATACGGCCTGCGGGTGTAGGGCTTCTGCTCCACCGAGGAAACCGTCAGCTCGGCGCCGCGCAAACCCCGGGCCAGCGCGCCGGCGCCGTCGGCGTCGAGGACGAGCACGTCGTTCTTGACCTGGCCGAGCGAGTCGAAGTCACGCCCGGTGGCCACCCGGCGGTCGTCGACGCTGGCCAGCCGCGCGCTGAACGTCCGCGGCGTAGCTTCGGCGCCGGCGTCGAGTTCGGCGAGGACGTCCCAGTAGCTGGCGCTACGGAACGCCATCCGGTCGCGTTCGCGCTGGACGATGATCCGCGTGGCCACCGACTGGACCCGGCCGGCCGACAGCTTCGGCGCGACCTTCTTCCACAGCACCGGGCTGACCTCGTAGCCGTAGAGCCGGTCCATGATCCGGCGCGTTTCCTGCGCGTCGACCAGGTCGCTGTCGATGTCGCGCGGGTGCTCGGCGGCGGCGCGGATGGCCGGTTCGGTGATCTCGTAGAACACCATCCGCTTGACGGGGATGCGCGGCTTGAGGGTCTCCAGCAGATGCCAGGCGATCGCCTCGCCCTCACGGTCACCGTCAGTGGCCAGATACAGCTCGTCGACGTCCTTGAGCTTGTTCTTCAGCTCGCTGACGGTGCTCTTCTTGTCCGGGCTGATGATGTAGAGCGGCTCGAAGTCGTGGTCGACGTTCACGCCGAGGCGGGCCCAGGGCTCCGACTTGTACTTCGCCGGGACGTCGGCGGCGGCTCTGGGCAGGTCCCGGATATGACCGCGGGACGACTCGACGATGTAGTTGGAGCCCAGGTAGCCCGCTAATTTGCGCGCCTTCGTCGGCGACTCGACGATGACGAGCCGTCTCACATTCTTGTTCCCGTTGCCGCTGGTGCGGCCAGCCAGTCCCGGTTGGTCAGCCAACTGCGCTTACGCTCCACTTCTTCCCGCCGATCGGCGCCCTGCGACCCCTGTCAGCAAGTGACAAGATGACACCCCGAGCGTGCCGACGCAAACTGACCCCTCCGTCGTCTCCCCTCAGACGTGTGGCCACTGGGCCAACGCCTCGACGTCGTCGGGCGGTTCCCCTACGTTCTCTACCAGGCGTGATAGCCGCCGACGGCCGCTGATCCGCAGGGCTGGCCGCGCGCCGCGGGTGCCGATCAATGTCGGCGCGATCCCCACCCGCATCAGCGCCGACGCCAACGGGGAATGGGTATCCGGGGCGTGCGGATCCAAACCGAGTAGGTAACGGTCTGCTTCGGGGGTGCCCGCGGCGAGCACCCAGGCCCGCAGCTCGCGGGGGCCGGGCAACCACTGGCGCGGCACGGTCTTGACGGCCCCACGTGTCCAGTCGTCTGCAATGGCCAGCAGCCGCGGATCCACGGACGTGCGTACCAGCGGGGTGTCCTCGTCGGTCCGGGTGATCTCGGGGACCAGCCCGGCCTCGGCCATCATCACCGCAAGCGCCTCGGCCCGCCAGGGCCGTTCGACGACCACTGACAGCCGCGCTCCGTTGCCGACCATTACCACCTGACCGGGGGCGGCCAGCACGCCCGTCAAGTCGGTCACCGCAGGGGGCACCGACTCGGCGGAGAAGAAGGACAGCTGGCTCACTGGAACGACAGTAAGCCCGCGTGGATCGCCTCGAGCGTGCGCGTAGTGCCAACCTCAGCGGCGTGTCGTCCCCCGCAAGCGGGGGGACCCCCAGGCCTCGCGCACGCTCGCGCGGAATGGAAGCCCAGAAAAGAGGAAACCCCCGCAGGTCTGGCCACTGCGGGGGTCTCCGTCAGGTTCGGTTACTCAGATGGAACGCACACCTGTGGCCTGCGGCCCCTTGGGGCTCTGCCCGACCTCGAACTCAACTCGTTGGTTCTCTTCCAGCGTGCGAAAGCCGCTGCCTTGAATTTCCGTGTAGTGGACGAACACGTCAGCGGAGCCGTCCTCCGGCGCGATGAAGCCGAAGCCCTTCTCCGCGTTGAACCACTTCACAGTTCCCTGTGGCATTTCCTGCTTACTTCCTTCTCTGTTACAGGGTTGCGGTGCATCGTCTTTCGGTACACCGGGCCCCGTTGCCACCGCAGTCCCTCGTGGCATCGCCGGATCTCATCCGATTCGTCACCCTCGCAGGAACCGCGATCGCAACGTCGATCCTGCGAGTGCATGTACACGAACACAGAAGCTGCGACCGGGGTTAGTCAATCACGTTCGCAGCAAATGCAACAGTCTTGGCTGCATGGACTCGTGAACAATTCGGTTGAGTGGTGGTGTCGACGAGCGAGGGGAGAGGGTGCGATGGCCAGTTTCGGCCGCGAGCTACTCGCCAGCGCACTCGCCGGCACCGATCGCGACGAGAAGCCGCTGAGGCATGTCGCCGAATTGCCCGCGAATCAGGGCAGCTCGGCGTCCTGGCCCGCCTGGGCCGAAGACGACGTCGTCGCCGCGTTCGTCGCCCGCGGCGTCACCGCGCCGTGGTCGCATCAGGTCGCCGCGGCGACGCTGGCACATCAGGGCCGGCATGTGGTGGTCAGCACCGGAACGGCGTCGGGCAAGTCGCTGGCCTATCAGTTGCCGATCATGTGCGCGCTGGCGACCGGCCGTCGCGCCCGCACGCTGTATCTGTCGCCGACGAAGGCACTGGGGCACGACCAGTTGCGCACGGCGGCGGCATTGACCGAGGCCGTCGAGCGGCTCGCCGACGTCGCGCCGGCCTCCTACGACGGCGACAGTCCCGCCGAGGTGCGCCGGTTCGCACGCGAGAGCTCACGGTGGGTGTTCTCCAACCCCGACATGATCCACCTGTCCATGCTGCGCAACCACGCCCGGTGGGCGGTATTCCTGCGCAACCTGCGTTTCGTCGTCGTCGACGAATGCCACTACTACCGAGGCATTTTCGGGTCCAACGTGGCGATGGTGCTGCGACGCTTGCTGCGGCTGTGCGGGCGCTACGGATCTGCGCCGACGGTCGTGTTCGCCAGTGCGACGACGGCCTCACCGGGTATGACGGCCTCGCAGCTGATCGGCCAGACCGTCGAGGAGGTGACCGACGACGAGTCCCCGCACGGCGCAAGGACAGTCGCGTTGTGGGAGCCCGCGTTGCGCACCGACGTGACCGGCGAGCACGGTGCGCCGGTGCGCCGCTCCGCCGGCGCGGAGGCCGCGCGGGTGATGGCGGACCTGGTGGCCGAAGGGGCACGAACGCTGACCTTCGTGCGGTCGCGGCGCGGTGCGGAACTGACGGCGCTGGGCGCCCGTGCGCGCCTGGCCGACACGGCCCCCGGCCTCGCCGACCGCGTCGCCTCGTACCGCGCCGGCTATCTCGCCGAAGATCGCCGCGCGCTCGAACGCGCGCTGGCCAGTGGAGAGCTGGTGGGGTTGGCGACGACGAATGCGCTCGAGTTGGGTGTGGACATCGCCGGGTTGGATGCCGTGGTGCTGGCCGGCTTTCCGGGCAGTGTGACGTCGTTCTGGCAACAGGCGGGCCGTTCGGGCCGCCGGGGCCAGAGCGCGTTGGTGGTGTTGATCGCCCGCGACGATCCACTGGACACCTACCTGGTGCACCATCCGGAGGCGTTGCTGGACAAGCCAATCGAGATGACGGTGATCGACCCCTCGAACCCGTACGTGCTCGGTCCCCAGTTACTCTGCGCCGCAACAGAACTGCCGCTAACCGATGCGGAGGTGCGCGGCTGGGGTGCCACCGATGTCGCGGACGCCCTGGTTGCCGACGGCCTGTTGCGCCGCCGCGGCAGCGGGTATTTCGCAGCGCCGGGCGTCGACCCGCATCCGGCCGTCAACATCCGCGGCTCGAGCGGCGAGCAGATCGCGATCCTCGAAGCGGACACAGGGCGACTACTCGGCGGTGTCGAGGCGGGCCGCGCCGCGCTGTCCGTGCATCCCGGCGCGGTGTATCTGCACCAGGGCGAGACGTACGTCGTCGACACGCTCGACTTCGACGAGGGCGTCGCGCTGGTGCGTGCCGACGACCCCGGCTACGCCACGTTCGCGCGGGAGACAACGGAGATCGCGGTGACGGGCCCCGGCGAGCGGTCGACATTCGGCGACGTGGTGCTCGGCCTGGTACCGGTCGCCGTCGCCAACCAGGTGATCGGCTACCTGCGCCGCACGCCGGCCGGCGAGGTGATCGACTTCGTCGAACTCGACATGCCTGCCCGCACGTTGGAGACGGTCGCGGTCATATACACCATCGCCCCAGAGGCATTGGAACACAACGGGATTGACTGGTCAGATGTCCCCGGGGCGTTGCACGCCGCCGAGCACGCCGCGATAGGTCTTCTGCCATTGATCGCCAGCTGCGATCGCGGCGACATCGGCGGGTTGTCGACGGCCGTCGGACCCGACACCGGCTTGCCTACCGTGTTCGTCTACGACGGCTATCCGGGTGGTGCGGGATTCGCCGAACGCGGGTTCCGCCAGGCCGCGACGTGGCTGTCAGCGACGGCGGATGCGATCGAGGCATGCGAGTGCCCGACCGGGTGCCCGTCGTGCGTGCAGTCGCCGAAGTGCGGCAATGGCAACGACCCGCTGGACAAACACGCCGCCGTGCGGGTGCTGCGGCTCGTGCTGTCAGAGCTGAGCGGCGACGCAACACTACAGCGCCGTCCGCTGAACTGACGGCGCGCAAGGCCCCCCGACCCATCCATTGGTGACGACCGACCCCTCGACAGGCGCCTCCACGGATTGACGACATGCCAACCGATGGGCCGCTCTCCTCGCCTCTGAAGACAGCGGTCATGCCAACTACGGCAGACACGGCGAACGGTTTGACAACGCATTCCGTTCCCCATCCCGATTGCTCGGGTGCACGCGAAAGTTATCGTTTCCGAACGGGATGCGCAAGCCAGTCCTCTGCGCCAAGCCAGTTTGACGGGCTAAGTACAGCATTTGACGACGAAATCCGTAGCTTGATTAGAGATCTCTCAGGGAGGTGGCCGGTCCCGCCCGCGCCACCGCGCGCGCCGCACCGAAGTTGCCCAGGGCCAATGGCAGCTGAGCGTCGACCACGACTGTGACGTCGAGCGCTTCGGCGGTACAGCTGCTGACGACGGTGCGCATCCCGCGTGCGACCGCCGTCGCCTTGTCGCATGCGGCCGGCAGTCCCGCCGGCATGAGGGTGGCCGCTGCCAAAGCGGCCAAGTCGGCCGAGGCTTGCGCGCGGTGACGCGCTATCACCGCCGACCCGATCTGCACCGCGCCGAACGTGACGGCCAGCAGCACGGCCATGAACGCCGCGGCGGTGATGCTGGCCGCCCCTCGGTCATTGGCCAATCGGCTCCTGGAGCGACAGCGCCTCCGCGCTGACCGCGACGCCCGGCAGCAGAACCGAGTGTGCGCTGACGCGCGCCACGACGAAGTCGCCGTCGTGGCGCAACTGCAGCTCCACGTCCGGCGGTGCGATACGCCGGACCGCAGCCTCTGCGCCGGCATTGTCGCCGCGGGCCACCAATCGGGCGGCCTCGCGTGCAGCGTCGATGCAGCGGACTTGCATCGACACGGCGGTGACTCCTGCGACGCACAGCACGAGCACGACCACCATCGCGGCGATCCCGAACGCCGCTTCGACCGTGACGGCGCCGTCATCGCCGGCTAGACGTTGGTGTTCAACGCGCGGCTGATGATGTTGGTCAGCGCGCCGACGATCGAGTCGCCCGTCACCACGGTGTAGAGGATCGCACCGAAGGCTGCGGCCGCTATGGTGCCGATCGCGTACTCGACGGTCGACATGCCGTCCTCGCCCGCGACGAACAGCGTCAGTCGCGCGCGCAGCTGTAGCCATCGCATCATCATCGTTGTCTCCCTTCACTTTTGGTTCGTTTCACCACAGCCCTGAGCCGAGCACCTTGCCGGCCAGCCCGGCGACCACCGGCACGATGCCCAGGCAGACGAACGCAGGCAGGTAGCACAGGCCCAGCGGGCCGGCGATCAACACCGAGGCCCGCTCGGCGGCGGCACGTGCGGCGTCGGCGGCCTCCTGCCGAACCGACAGCGCGAGTTCGACCACACCGTCTGCCAGCGCCGCACCCGATGCCGCCGACCGCCGCGCCAGCCGCAGCAGCGATTCACCGTGCCGGTCGACTGGACCCGTGGACGACCACGCCGTCGCCGGATCAGCGCCGAGTGCGAGGAGGTCGGCGGCTCGGCGTAGCAGCGCCGCCAACTGAGGTGGCGACGCCGGTGCGGTTGCGGCGGCCGCTGATGCCACCGCCATCCCGGCGGTCAGGCACACGGCGAACACGTCGAGGCCGGCCGCGACCGCGAGCGGGTCAGCCCTCCTACCCTGCGCCGCCGGAGTGGGCACGCGGATCTCGAGGCCAGCGCGGCGACGCACGCTCGCCGGACCCGGGGCGACAAGCAAGGCCGCCGCCAACAGCACTGCCGACCAGGTCATGACAGAGCACGTCCGGTGATGCGATCCGACCACAGCAGCCCGCAGCACACCAACGAGGTGCCGACCAGGAGCAGCCAGCCACCCGCTCCCCCAGAGACCAGGAAGTGCAGCGGATGCGCGCCGAGCAACTCACCGAGCGCCACACCGACCAAGGGCAGCCCGGCAAGCACTGCCGCGGTGGCGCGCGCGCCCGCCATGCCTGCGGTCACCATGGCGTCGAAGCGGGACCGTTCGACGATGTCGCGCTGCGCCGCGCGCACGAGCGTGGCCATGGTGAGCCCGTGCGTCTGGGCGAGTTGCCAGTACACCGCGAGGCGTTCCCAACATGTCGGCCGAGCGGAGGTCGCAGCGGCGCTGCGGAGACCGGCGGCCACGTCGGCGCCCAGGACCGCGCGAGCGGCGACCGCGCGCAGGGAATGCGCGACGGTCCCGGACGCCTCGTCGGCGGCGACCTCGAACGCCGCGACGGGGTGGGCCCCCACCCGCAGTTCGCCGACGAGCACGTCCAACGCCTCCTCCAGCGCGTACGACTCCTGCTCGGCGCGCCGCCGCACCGCGTGCCATCGCCGCCGCATCAAAAGTGTTGCGATGAGCACTGCGGCGGCGACTGCGACTGCCACCGGCACCGCCGCAGCTGCCACCGCACCGGCCGCACACGTCGCCACGCCCCGCAGATGCGACGGCAGTGCGCGGCGGCGACGCGCGCTCAGGCCCGCGGCGACGAGCCGATGGCGCGATGAGCACGGCAGCACGAGCAGTGCCGCAGCAAGTGACAGCGCTGCCGCGGGCAGCCCGGTCACCGGAGGCCTCGCTCGCTCAGCAAGCCGCGCAGAATCTCTGCGCCGGGGCCGGGTCCACTGGCGGTGCACCACGCCGTCACCACCCGCACCGGGTCGTCGCCGTGCCGTCGCAGCACCGCGATCTCGTCGAGCCGTCGGCCGACGCCGGGCAGGCGGCGCACATGCAAGACGACCTGCACCGCAGCGGCCAGCTGACTGTGCAACGCAGCACGGTCCAGCCCGCCCGGTGCGGCGAGCGCCTCGAGCCGCGCCGGCAACTCGGCGGGACGGTTGGCGTGGACAGTGCCCGTGCCACCGTCGTGCCCCGTGTTCAGGGCCGCCAGCAGGTCGACGACTTCGGCGCCGCGGACTTCGCCGACGACGATCCGATCCGGCCGCATTCGCAGCGCTTGCCTGACGAGGTCGCGGACGGTGACCTCGCCGACGCCCTCGACGTTCGCGGCGCGGGCCACCAGTTTGACGAGGTGCGGATGCGGTGGCGCCAGTTCCGCTGCATCCTCGACGCAGACGATGCGCTCGTCGGGCGACACCGCGCCGAGAATCGCAGCCAACAGCGTCGTCTTTCCCGCCCCGGTGCCGCCGGTGACGAGGAATGCCAGCCGCGCGGCGATGATCCGGTCGACCAGCTCCGCCGCCTCGGGTGCAATGGTTCCGGCCTGCACGAGCGCCGGCAGGTCTTGCGTGGCGGGACGCAATACCCGCAGCGACAGACATGTTCCGGCGGGTGCCAGCGGCGGCAGGATCGCGTGCAGCCGAACCGCGAACTGGCCGGTGCCCAATCCCGTCAGGTGTCCGTCGATCCACGGCTGTGCGTCGTCGAGCCGGCGACCCGCGGCAAGGGCCAGTCGCTGGGCGAGCCTGCGCACCGCCGCCTCGTCGCTGAACCGAATGTCGGTGCGCCGCAGAGTGTTTCCGTCATCGACCCACACTGCGTCGGGACCGGTGACCAACACGTCGGTGGTTCCGTCCGCGCACAGCAGCGGCTCGAGGATGCCCGCCCCGGTCAACTCGGTCTGCAACATCCGCAGGTTCGTCAGCACCTCGGCATCGCCGAGCACCCCGCCCGACTCTGCCCTGATCGCCGCGGCGACCACGTTCGGGCGCAGCGGCGCGGATTCGGCCGCGAGCCGTTCCCGTACGCGGTCGATCAACGAGGTGTTCATGCGGCCTCCGGGATCGCATGGCGACCGAGCACCGCGAGCACGCGCCGAGCCGCGACCAGCAGCGGCGAACGCCGACGCAAACGCAGCCCGGCACGTTCGAGGCGATCAAGCAGATTAGGCTCCGGGCGCATCGCCGCGAGCAGCGGCAGTCCGGTGGCGCGAGCGACGTCGGCGGGGCGCAGGCCGCCGGGAGACGGGCCACGCACGACGAGACCGACGTTGGGGTTGACGCCCGACAGCGCGGGCGCCATGGCCGAGGCCGCCGCGCAGGACCGCACATCGCACGCGGCGACGAGGACGACGAGATCGGCCGCGTCCAGCGCAGCTTCGACGGCCTCGGTGAGCCGCCGCGGGAGGTCACACACCACCGTCACGCCGCCACGCCGACCCGCGTCGAGGATCGCAAGCAACGATCCGGTAGTGATGTCGGCTTCGTGCCGCGCGCCCGACAGCACGCCGACGCCGCGATGGCAGGGCAGCGCGTCGCGGATCGCGGCGAGGTTGACCCGTCCGCTCTGCACCGACACGTCGGGCCAACGCAGACCCGGGTGCCCTTCGAGGCCGAGGAGCAGATCTACCCCTCCGCTCCACGGGTCGACGTCCACCAGCAGCGCGTCGGCGGCCGCGATCGCCAACGCGGCACTGAAGATCGACGCCCCGGCGCCTCCGCGCCCGCTGATCACTGCCATCGTGTTTCCGCGGGCCGCTTGACCGGAGTCGCCCGCGTCGGAGAGCACCTCGACGAGTTGAGCCTCTTGCTCCGGCAGGCGCAAGACATGTTGTGCGCCAATCGATATCGCGGCCTGCCAGATTTCCTGTGGTGGCTCGCCGCCGACCAGCAGGATCACCCGTGGCCGCCGCGGCATTCCGCTGACGGTGCTGCGACGCACCGCAGCCTCGTCGAGAATGACCGCCGCGGCGGCGCTCCACTCGCGCCGACTCGCAGGCCGTGGACCTGCGGAGTGGACAACGCGCACACCGGATGCCGCCGCGACGCGGTCTACCCCGTCGCGGAGCGCCGGATCGTCGACAGCGCACAAAACGCCGCTGGTGGGGCTCATCAGCCCAGCGTCGTTTCTGCCAGGAGGGGGATGCCAGTGCGCCGGCGCGATCTGTGCACAGATTCAAAGCTGTGGATGGCCAGCTGGAGATGGCCAACGAACGAAAACGCGATTCCGCAACTCGGCGCGCCAGATGGACGCTGAAGGCCGAGCGACTATTTCACGGAAATTTGTGCCCCAAAGGGGACGACCCCCGCCAGGGGGGGAGGAGGCGAGGGTCGTCGTGTATCAGCCCCGGGGGGTCGGGCTGATGCACACCCGGCATAAGCCGAGTAATGCTCACTATACACACGAGAGCGGAGAATGGCGCAAGAGTCGCATACTTCCGATAACTTTGAGCCAGCACGGAATTGCAGGTTCGGACACGTGACTTGATCTGCCATTTCACGGGGGGACAGAAATGCGCGGCGGCGGCACCGCCCTATGCTGAACGCCGTGACTGTCTCGGATCAGGCTGCCTCACCGCTGACCACAACGCAGGTCACACCACCGCCCGCGGACCGTGTCTCAGGCCGCCGCACCAAGACCGCAGCGTTTTTCGACTTGGACAAGACGGTCATTGCGAAGTCGAGCACGCTTGCTTTCAGCAAACCTTTTTTCGATCAAGGACTCATTAATCGACGCGCTGTTCTGAAGTCCAGTTACGCGCAATTCTTGTTCCTCATGTCCGGCGCCGACCACGACCAGATGGACCGGATGCGGTCGTACCTGACCAACATGTGCAGCGGCTGGGACGTCGAGCAAGTGAAATCGATTGTGGCCGAGACGTTGCACGATATCGTCGACCCGCTGGTGTTCGCCGAAGCCGCGGACCTGATCTCCGACCACCGGCTGTGCGGTCGAGATATCGTGGTGGTGTCAGCCTCAGGCGAGGAGATCGTCGCGCCGATTGCCCGCGCGCTCGGCGCCACACACGCGATGGCGACGCGGATGGTGGTCGCCGACGGCAAATACACCGGCGAGGTTGCGTTCTACTGCTACGGCGAGGGGAAGGCGCAGGCGGTCCGCGAACTCGCCGCCCGTGAGGGCTATCCGCTGGAGCATTGCTACGCCTACTCCGACTCGATCACGGACCTGCCGATGCTCGAAACCGTCGGCCGTCCGACCGCGGTCAACCCGGACCGCGCGTTGCGGAAGGAAGCGGCTGCGCGTGGCTGGCCGGTGCTGACGTTCTCCAAGCCGGTGTCGCTGCGGGACCGGATTCCGGCGCCGTCGACGGCGGCGGTCGCCACCACCGCCGCCGTGGGGGTCAGCGCGTTGGCTGCCGGTGCGCTGACGTACTCGCTGCTTCGCCGCTTCGTGTTGTAGAGCGCTTGCGCCGAAATAGCGTTCCATGTCGTCATTTCGCTTGATCAACGACGTTGGCTTCTGTCTCGGCGAAGAGTGGAGCCGCTTCGTGTTGTAGCGCGTGTTTGCGACGGCTGTGTTACAAGCCGAACATCGGCCTTGATGTGACGGTGGTCGCGTAGTACAAAGGAACCACGGAAGCCCGGTGAGGCCAAGGTCGAGTCGGAGGAGAAGGCCCGATCTCCCGAGCCGGACTACCCAGCGCGGATCCCGGCACCCACGCGGAGCACGCCGCATAGAGGCAAAAGTGTTGCGGGCCTGCGTATTTGCGGGAAGCGGGGAACCCGACAGCCCTTTGGGTAGGGCGGCGGTTCCAGCGCATCGCAAGACGCCGAGGCCACCCACGCAGCCCCAGTTGCACGCCTGGTAACCGGAGGTCCGCGCTAGCGGGTGGCGAGCCGAAGCGATTCGGATCGCCGCCCGCTTCATGTCTGTGCGGCGGCTGCTTCGGCGATCGACAACGCTTCGCTGGCGCCTTCCTCCAGCGCACGGCAACACAGCAGAATCCACTGCCGGACCCCGTCGGCACTGCCCGTCGCGAACTGCTGGACGGCGGCGCGGTATTCGCCGGTGTGTCGCATCCAGTAGACCTCGGGGACGCTCAGTCCGTGCGGATCCAGACCGCTGGCCTGCGTCACCAACCGCGACACCGCGCGGGCCACCACTCCGTCGGCGCTGCCGAACGGCCGCAGCGTCAACATCTCACCGTGGGCGACTGCCGCCAGCACCGGCGCCGGCGCGGAGCTCTGGCCGGTCATCAGGCCCGCGAGCAGTTCCAGGCGGTTGGCCACGTCGGCACGCTCGCGGGGGCGGCCCAGCGCGTCGGGCCCGACCAGGTCGGCGGCTGCCAGCGAGTGCAACCGGGCCAGAGCCTGCAGGGGTGCCCGCTGCCAGACAGCGACCAGCGACGTCTGGCCGCCTTCCAGCGCCTCGGCCACCCGCAGCGCGCCGGCCAGGATCGGTCCGCTGTCCAGTCCGTCGGCCGGGAACCGCGGCGCGCCGCCGTCGAGCACTGACGACGCCCGGGCCGCCCGCACCGCGGCTTCGGCTGCCGTCGCCGGCCATCCGCGCAGATTGACGCGGTGCCGGTGCGCCTTGCCGAGCGCCTCGCGGGCGCGGTCGCTGGCGTCGGCCACACCGGGCAGTTCGGACAGCGGGGCGAGCGGATCCACGCCGCCACGCTAACCGCGGCCCGGAACAGCGTCGAGCAGGCGACGGGTGTACTCGTCGCGGGGCCGGGAGAACACGTCGTCCGCCGGCGCGTGCTCCACCACCCGGCCTCCGCACATCACGACGACGTCGTCGGCGATCTCGCGCACGACCGCGAGGTCGTGGCTGATGAACAAATAGGTCAGGCCGAGGCGTGCCTGCAGTTCGTTGAGCAGCGCGAGGATCTGCGCCTGCACCAGGACGTCCAGCGCCGATACCGCCTCGTCGCACACCAGCAGCTCCGGCTGCAGCGCCAGGGCTCGCGCGATCGCGACGCGCTGGCGCTGGCCGCCGGACAGCTCGCGCGGGAAGCGGCGCAGCACGCTCGACGGCAGTGCCACCTGGTCGAGAAGTTCCCGTACTGCGCGCTGACGGTCTGCCCGGCTGCCGATTCCGTGCGCGCGCAGCGGCTCCTCAACCACGCGGTACACCGAGTACATGGGATCCAAACTGGCATAGGGGTTTTGGAACACCGGTTGCACTCGGCGGCGAAATGCCTTGGCAGCGCTGCGGTTCTGAGTGGAGACGTCGCGCCCGTCGAACATGACTGTTCCGGAGCTCGGCGCCAAGAGCGCGAGCGCGATTCGGGCGATCGTGGTCTTGCCCGACCCGGACTCGCCCACGACTGCGGTGGTCGTGGCACGTCGCACGGTGAACGACACGTCGTCGACGGCCGTGATGTCGCGCCGGCGCCACGGTGCTCCGACTCGGTACACCTTGGTGACGTTGGACACCGTAAGCAGGTCGTCGACCGGTTCCGCAGTGGTTGCGACCGGCCGACGGATCGCGGAGCCCCGGCGCATCGCCAGCGACGGCGCCGATGCGACCAGGCGCCGCGTGTACTCGTGCTGCGGGTCGTCGATGATGGCCTGCGCTGCACCGAATTCCACCACTTCCCCGCGGTACATCACCACCAGGTCTTCAGCGCGCTCAGCCGCCAGTGCGAGATCATGGGTGATCAGCAGGACGGCAGCGCCCGACTGGGCGGTCAGCTCGCCCAGGTGGTCGAGCACCTGCTTCTGCACGGTGACGTCGAGCGCCGACGTCGGCTCGTCGGCGATCAGCAACCCGGGCCGGCCCGCCAGCCCGATCGCGATCAGCGCCCGCTGGCACATGCCGCCCGACAGCTGATGCGGGTAGCGGCCGGCGCGCAGCGCCGACTCGGTCATCCCTGCGGCGTCGAGCAACTCGACGGCCTTCCTGCGAGCTCCGCGCCGGTCGGCAATGCCGTTGGCGCGCAACGCCTCACGGATCTGAAAGCCGATCGTCCAGACCGGGTTGAGGTTGGTCATCGGGTCCTGCGGCACATATCCGATCTGCCGTCCGCGGATCGCCTGAAGCCGGCGCCGGTCGGCATGTGTGATGTCGTGACCGTCGAAAAGGATGCGGCCGTTGGTGACTCGGCCGCCCGGCGCCAGCAGGCCGAGCACCGCCGCGGCGGTCGTCGACTTACCGGATCCCGACTCCCCCACCAGTGCGACCGTCTTCCCCGGGTGAACGGTCAGGCTTGCGTCGTGCACCGCGGGCGGGTAATCGCCGAAGCGCACCTGCAGTCCGTCGATCGACAGCAATGGCTGCGTCATAGCCGTCGGGTCCGTGCGGCCGGGTCCAGCGCGTCGCGCAGAACGTCCCCCATCATCATGAATGCGAGCACCGTGATCGCCAGTGCGCCAGCGGGATAGAACAGGATCGGTGAGCCCGACCGCAGGCGTGCCTGTGCGAGGTTGATGTCCCCACCCCAAGACACCGTCGACGGCGGCAGCCCGACACCGAGATACGACAGCGTGGCCTCGGTGACGACGAAGATGCCCAGCGAGATCGTCGCGACCACGATCACCGGGCCCAGCGCGTTGGGAACCACGTGGCGAACTAATATGCCGAACCGGCTGACGCCCAACGCCTTTGCGGCCACCACGTAGTCGGCGGTGCGGCCCGCGATGACCGTCCCGCGGGTGATCCGGGCCACCTGGGGCCATCCGAACACCGTGAGCACCGCGATCACCGTCCACACGGTGCGCTGGTGCAGCACCTGTCCGAGCACGATCGCGGCCAGCAATAGCGGGATGCCGAAGAAGATGTCGGTGATCCGGGAGACCACCGCGTCCAGCCACCCGCCGTAGAAACCGGCCAGCGCGCCGAGCGTCGCCCCGAGCAGCACCACCGCAATCGTCGTACCGAGTCCGACGGCGATCGACGCGCGCGCCCCGTACACGGTGCGGGCGTAGACGTCGTGGCCCTGCAGGTCGGTGCCGAACCAGTGTTGCCACGACGGGCCCAACATGCTCTGGTCCGGGTCTGCGTACGTCGGGTCGGCGCTGGTGAACCACCACGGAAACGCCGCCACCGCGATGACGAAGACGATCAACAGCGCCGCGACGACAAACAGCGGGCGGGTTCGCAGGTTGCGCCACGCCTCCCGCCAGAACCCGCCCGGCGCAACCGAATTGACCTCATCCATAGCGGATCCTCGGGTCCAGTGCCGCGTACAGCACGTCGACAAGAAGGTTGGCCAGCAGGTAGACGACCACCAGCACCGTGACGATCGACACCACCGTCGGTGCCTCCTGTCGGGTGATCGCCTGATAGAGCGCCCCACCGACTCCGTGGATGTTGAAGATGCCTTCGGTGACGATGGCGCCGGCCAGCAGCGCACCGACGTCGGCACCAAGGAAGGTCACCACGGGGATCAGCGAGTTGCGCAGGATGTGCACGGTGACGACCCGGGGGCGGGACAACCCCTTGGCTGTCGCGGTCCGCACGTAGTCGGCGGCGGCGTTCTCGCTCACCGCCGACCGGGTCAGCCGGACCACGTAGGCGAATGACACCGCGCCGAGCACGAAGCCGGGCAGCAGCAGCCGTCCGAACGTCACCCGATCGCCGACGGTCACCGGCGCGATGCCGAGTTTGACGCCGAAGACGAACTGCGCCAGGAACCCCAGCACGAAGATCGGCACCGCGATGATCACCAGGCTCGTCACCAGAACCGTCGCGTCGAACACCCCGCCCTTGCGCAGCCCGGCGACCACGCCGAATCCGATGCCGAACAACGCCTCGACGGCCAGTGCCACCATCGCCAACCGGATGGTGACCGGAAAGGCCTGCGCCAGCACGTCTTTGACTGGCAACCCGGAGAACGACCGGCCCAGATCGCCGCGGGTGAGTCCCTGCAGATACTTCAGGTACTGCAACCAGAACGGGTCGTCGAGGTGGTACTGCGCGCGCAGTTGCGCGGCTAGCGCGGGGCTGACGGGCCGGTCGCCGCCGAGCGCGGCGATCGGATCGCCGGGCAGCAGGAAAACCATCGCGTAGATCAAGAGCGTGGCGCCGAGGAACACCGGGATCATCGCGAGGATGCGACGGCCGATGTAGACGCCCATGGTTGGTTATCCCTTGACGATGGCTTCGTAGCCGGGCAACCCGTTCCAGGTGATCCTCACGTCACGAACGGCCGCAGAGTGGCCCGCGGCGTTGATGTAGTCCCACAGCGGGACAACTGGCATGTCGCGCAACAGGATCTGCTGCGCCTCGTTGGTCAGCCGGTAGGCGTCGGGCAGGCTGAGCGCGGCCTCGGCACGAACCAGCGCCTGGTCGAACTGCGTGTTGGAGTAGTCGACATCGTTGGAGCCGGCGCCGGTGACGAACAGCGGTTCGAGAAACTCCAGTAGAGATGGGTAGTCGCCTTGCCAGCCGGCGCGGAACGCGGTGTCGATCGAGCGGTCGGTGATCTGCGTGCGGATCTGCGCGAAGGTGGGCTGCGGCGCCCCGCTCGCGTCGATGCCGAGGGTGTTCTTGATGCTGTTGGCCACCGCGTCCACCCATTCCTGGTGCCCGCCGTCGGCGTTGTAGGCGATCACATATCTGCCGCTCCACGGCGATATCGCATCAGCTTGCGCCCACAACTGCTTGGCGCGCGCCGGGTCGAAGTTCAGCGCGTCGTTGCCGGGGATGGCGGGGTCGTAGCCAGGCAGCGACTGAGCGGTGAATTCCCTTGCGGGCGAGCGAGTGTCGTTGAAGATCTGCCGGCAGATCTGCGGCCGGTTGATGGCCGCCGAGATTGCCAGCCGGCGCAGCCGGCCCTCCTCGCCGCCGAAATGCGGTAGCCGCAGTGGGGTGTCGAGGGTCTGGTTGATGGCCACCGGCCCGGTCACCGCGCGGTCGCCGAGGTCGTTGCGGTAGGTCGGCAGCGCGCTGGGCGGGACGGTGTCCAGGACGTCGAGGTTACCGGCGAGCAGGTCTGCGTACGCGGTGTCGAGATTGGCGTAGAACACGAACCGCAGCCCGTTGTTCTTCGGCACCCGGTTTCCTTTGTAATCGGGGTTGGGCACCAGATCGATCTTCACGTTGTGCTGCCACGCGTCATTGTCGGCCAACTTGTACGGGCCGTTGCCAATCGGTCGCTGCCCGAACGCCGCCATGTCCCTGAAGGCCACGTCGGGCAGCGGATAGAACGGCGTGAACCCCAGCCGCAATTTGAAGTCGATGGTGGGGGCTTTCAGCTTGACCGTGAACTCGTTGTCCGTAACGACCCGAAGCCCCGACATCGTTTGCGCCCTTGGCTTTTCCCCGGGGTTTTGAGGGGCGACATCATCGTAACCCTCGATCGGGCTGAAGAAGCTCTGCTGCAGTTGGGCGTTCGTGGTCAAAGCGCCGTAGTTCCACGCGTCGACGAACGACCTTGCCGTCACCGGTGACCCGTCGGTGAACTTCCATCCCGGCTTCAGGGTGATCCGGTAGTTGAGATTGTCGGTGGTGTCGATCGCCTGCGCGACCTCCAGCGACGGTGTGCCGTTGTCGTCGTAGGACATCAGGCCGGCGAACAACCGGTCGACGATCCGCCCGCCGTTGGTCTCGTTGGTGTTGGTCGGAATCAGCGGGTTCTGCGGCTCACCGCCGTTCACCGTCACCATGTCCGAGGAGCCACTGCCGCCGCCGCAGCCCGCCAGCGCGGCCAACAGCAGCAGGATCGCCGCGGCGGCACGCATTCGGCTCATTGCGCAGAGAATAGAGCCACCCCGCCGCGCCGTCCCTGATTAAAGCGTGTCGGACAATCCTGTTGAGTGTTCGGCACCGCCCTTCTCGGGCGTCCGTTGATCAGCCCGCTGGTGCGGCGTGAACGCCGGTTCCCGCGTCATCCGGGCTGGTTTCACCGGCACGCGTGCGGTGCCGGTCAGCGCCGTCCCGTCGGCGGGCGTTGGTGGCCCGGCCCCGATGCTTAGAGGTCCGGGGATCTGGCGAGGTGCGGCCATGGGTTTGACCCCATCGAGCCAGGTTGACCGCGGCGTTGACGTCGCGATCGGCGTGATATCCGCAACTGCAGCTAAATACTCGATCGGCCAGCGTCAGCCCGCGGTTGACGGCGCCGCAGGCTGGGCAGAGCCGGCTCGACGGATACCAGCGATCAGCGACGATGAGTTCTCCCCCACGCCAGACCTGCTTGTAACCCAAGAGCCGGGCGAACTCGGCCCAGCTGGCATCGGCGATCGCCCGGGCCAGGCGGTGGTTGGCCAGCATGCCGGACACATTGAGGTCTTCGATGACGAGCCGGTCGTGGGTCTTGACCAGCGCGTTGGATACCTGGTGCAAAAAGTGCCGGCGCACATTGGCGACGCGATGATGATGCCGCGCCAGCTTTGCCGCGGCGTCATGACGGTTGCGTGATCCTTTCTGTTTGCGGGCTAACGATCTGGCCAACCGCCGTTGGTTTTTCATGCCGGCGGCCAGGGCTTTGGGGGCATCAGCGATGCGGGCCACCTCGTCGCCGTCGGCGGTAGCGGCGACCACTAACGCCGACAAGCCGCGGTCAACACCGACCCAGCGACCACAGTCCTCGTCAGAACGATCCGCGTGGTGACGGGCGGGGTGCAACTCGGCGGCTTCCACATTCAGTGATAGCCACCAGCGGCCTGCGCTGTGGCTAATGGTCGCGAACAGGATCTTGGCGCGGTCCTTGGCGATCATGCGCCGCAATCGGCGGGTGTCGTCATGCACCGCGATCTGACCGATACCGGGCAGGGTCACCGAACGCGCACGGCCGTTGTCGCCGAGCCGGATCACCGGCCGCCGGCCCGCGGAGGCCTTGTTGCGCAGCCGAAACGACGGTGCCGCATCGGCTTTCTTCTTGAACTTTGGGAAGCCGACGCGTTTGCCTCTGCGTTTGCGGGATCGCGAATCCGACCAAGCTTTCAGTCCCTTACCCACATCGACCGCAGCTTCTTCAAACACCTGCTGGCACACCTCGGTCCGCCACCGCAACCCGGTGACGACCACGTCCGCGGTGCCGTCGCCGCCGACGCGAAAGACCCGGCCGGCGTCCTCAGTTTTCTTCCATGCATTGAACCTGTTGATCAGGTCGAATCTGCTCCATGGCACATCGGCATCCAAGTCGGTACGGCGTTTGGTGAGGGCGGTTTTCACCATCGCCAGGCACTGATTGAACGCGAACCGTGATGCCCCAGCGTGCCGCGCCAGTACATCCTGCTGCTCGACCGTGGGGTCGAGGCAGAAGCGGAACGTGGTGTGCCGGTTCATCTCACCGGTGAACATCCCACAGCCCACCGACATCCACGCCAAACCTGGCGTGACGTGCGGATCAAGCCACCTTTTTGGCCGTCATGTGAGTGCAGGCGCCTCGCCGGCGCCGGTATCGATCCGCCCTTGTCTCACACCACGCGGGGACGCCTTGCGCGCATGATCGTGGCGAGCAGTTTCGCTGCCGAAGTTCGGCAGGAGTTCATCGTCCAACCGCGACGATGCGTGGTCGAATGCCCCATCGGCAGCATTAACCACTGCCAACGCCTGCGCCGCCATCAGACAGTCACCCTTGATGCCAGAGAAGGCTTTCTCCTGCTCAGTCAAGCGCCTACCCCCGGCGGCACGATCACAGCCAATGATCGACTCACTGATTAGGCTCGGAACCATGACCCAAACGCCCACCGAACCGCCCAAGACATTCCCGCCGTCAGACGATTTCGCGAAGCACGCCAACGCAACCGCCGAGCTCTACAAGGCCGCCGAGGCCGACAGGTTGGCGTTCTGGGCGGAGCAGGCCAACCGGTTGTCTTGGGAAACGCCGTTCACCGCCGCGCTCGACTGGTCGGAGGCGCCGGTCGCGAAGTGGTTCGTCGGCGGCAAGCTCAACGTCGCCTACAACTGCGTCGACCGCCACGTCGAGGCCGGCCACGGCGACCGGGTGGCGATCCACTGGGAGGGTGAACCCGTCGGCGACAGCCGCACCCTGACGTACTCCGACCTCAAGGCCGAGGTGTGCAAGGCGGCCAACGCATTGACCGAGCTAGGGCTGAAGGCCGGCGACCGGGTGGCGATCTACATGCCGATGGTGCCCGAGGCGATCGTGGCGATGCTGGCTTGCGCCCGGCTGGGCGTGCTGCACAGCGTTGTGTTCGCCGGGTTCTCGGCGGCGGCACTGCGGGCGCGCATCGAAGACGCCCAAGCCAAGATGCTGATCACCACTGACGGACAGTACCGCCGCGGTAAGGCGGTGTCGCTGAAGGAATCGGCCGACGAGGCGGTGAAAAACCAGGACGGCATCGAACACGTGGTGGTGGTGCGCCGCACCGGAATCGACGTGCCGTGGACCGACGGCCGCGACCGGTGGTGGCACGAAACGGTCGACTCCGCTTCACCGGAGCACACACCGGAGGCGTTCGACGCGGAGCATCCGCTGTTTCTGCTGTACACGTCGGGCACCACCGGCGGCCCGAAGGGCATCGTGCACACCACGGGTGGCTACCTGACGCAGGCTGCGTACACGCACTACTACGTCTTCGACATCAAGCCCGAAACCGACGTCTTCTGGTGCACCGCCGATATCGGGTGGGTGACCGGCCACACGTACATCACCTACGGTCCGCTGGCCAACGGCGCCACGCAGGTGGTCTACGAGGGCACACCCGCCTCGCCCGACGAGCACCGTCATTTCCAGGTGATCGAAAAGTACAGCGTCACAATCTATTACACCGCTCCCACGTTGATCCGCACGTTCATGAAGTGGGGCCGCCAGATTCCCGACGAGCACGACTTGTCGAGCCTTCGGCTGCTCGGTACGGTCGGCGAGCCGATCAACCCCGAGGCGTGGCGCTGGTATCGGACCGTCTTCGGCGGCGACCGGACACCGATCGTCGACACCTGGTGGCAGACCGAGACGGGCGCGGCGATGATCTGCCCGCTGCCCGGAGTGACCGCGTCCAAACCCGGTGCGGCGATGGCGCCGCTGCCCGGAATCTGCGCACAGATCGTCGACGACGACGGCAACCGGATCGAGCCGAGCCCCGACTGGGGCGAGCACGTCACCGGCTACCTCGTGCTGGACCAGCCGTGGCCGTCGATGCTGCGCGGCATCTGGGGTGACCCCGAGCGGTTCCAGGAGACCTACTGGAAACGGTTCGCGGAGAAAGGCTGGTACTTCGCCGGCGACGGCGCCCGCTATGACCCGGACGGCAACATCTGGTTGCTGGGCCGCATCGACGACGTGATGAACGTGTCGGGACACCGGATCTCCACCGCCGAGGTCGAGTCGGCGTTGGTCGGGCACTCGCACGTGGCCGAGGCCGCGGTAGTGGGCGCCACCGACGAGCAGACCGGGCAGGCGATCATCGCGTTCGTCATCCTGGAGGCCAGCGTCGCCGAGAAGCCGCACGACCACATGTGCGAAGACCTGCGCGCGGAAGTGGCCAAGGAGATCTCCCCGATCGCGCGTCCGCGGGAAATCCACGTCGTGCCGGAACTGCCGAAGACCCGCAGCGGCAAGATCATGCGTCGGCTGCTGCGTGACGTCGCCGAGGGGCGCGAGCTCGGGGACACGTCGACGCTGCTCGACCCCGGTGTGTTCGAGGCGATTCGCAACAGCAAGGCCGAGAACTAAGCGACAGGAACGAAACCCGCTCCGGTGCGGTCCTTGGCGGTCAGGTCGGCCAGGATCGCCGTGAACGACTCCGCGACCGCGGGGGTGTGCAGCGGGATGTACTTGCTGACGCAGCCCGGCAGGTTTTCGCTGAACGCGCCGTGGATCATGCCGACCAGCCGGTTGTCGACCGTCACGGGTGCCCCGGAGTCACCGGGCCCGCCGCAGACCTGGCTGAGGAAGGTGCCCGGCTGTTCACCGGGTCCCCAGACGACCCCACACGAGTTGCCCGTGGAGCGGCCCTGCTTGCACGCGATCTCCCCGACCGTCGGGTCGGGTCCAAGGCCGGTGATCTGAAATCCCCGGTAGCTGCTGACCGGTGCCACCTTGGCCGGGTCGAACTTGATCACCGCATAGTCCAGGGCGTCGTTGCCGGCCACCATCACGCCGAGCGTCCCCGCTCCCTCCAGCCCCTCCGCGGCCACCTCGGCGCCGGGCCCCCCGCAGTGGGCGGATGTGAATCCGACGAGATTGCCGCGGTTGTCTGTGCCGATGGCGGTCAGCGTGCACAACATGTTTCCGTCGACGACGATGCCGGCCCCGCCGCCGAGCGGGACGGTGTCCGCGGCCGCTGCGACGGCCGGCCCGGAGGCCATCAGCACGGTGGCGACGAGCGCCGCGATCAGTCGCTGGCCGTCCACGATCTTCAACGCATGCTCCTGTTCGCGGCGAAACCGGGTAGCCGTCGGACACTCGAATCACCGAGGCTACGGTTGTTGACGAAAATCGTCCAAATTCCGTCCACAACCGTAGTGTCGGCGAGCGAGCCCAACGGAAGGAATGTCCGTGAGCAATGGTGATCGTAGAAACGGAGTACCGAACACCATCACGTCGATCCCGTTGACAGACCCGCATGCCCTGCCGCCCAACCCGTCGATCGGCGAGCTGGTCAAGGAGGCGTCCACCCAGGTGTCGACCCTGGTCCGCGCCGAGGTGGAACTCGCCCGGGCCGAGATCACCCGTGACGTCAAGCGCGGCCTGACCGGCAGCGTGTTCTTCATCGCCGCGCTGGTGGTGTTGTTCTACTCGACGTTCTTCTTGTTCTTCTTCGTCGCGGAACTGCTGGACATCTGGTTGTACAAGTGGGCCGCCTACCTCATCGTGTTCGGCATCATGGTGCTCGCGACAGCGCTGCTCGCGCTGCTGGGTTACCTGAAGGTCCGGCGCATCCGCGGACCGCGCGAGACCATCGAGTCGGTCAAGGAGACCCGCGAGGTGTTCATGTCCCACGAGCACAAGGCCGTGGCGCCGCCTGCCATCGGCCCGACCGACGGCTCCGCCTGACGGTGCCGCCACCCCCGCCGTCAGTCGTCCGGATCGGGGGGCCGTGGCGGCATATGGAGGTGCACGCCAACGGGATCCGGTTCCACGTCGTCGAGGCGGAACCGCGCGGCCGAACCGGCATCCCGGTGTCGGCGCGACCACTGGTGATCCTGCTGCACGGGTTCGGCTCGTTCTGGTGGTCGTGGCGCCATCAGCTGACGGGCCTGGCCGACGCCCGCGTCGTGGCCGTCGACCTTCGCGGCTACGGCGGTAGCGACAAACCGCCGCGCGGGTATGACGGCTGGACGCTGGCCGGTGACGCGGCCGGGCTGATCCGGGCTCTGGGCCACTCGTCGGCCACGCTCGTCGGCCACGCCGACGGTGGGCTGGTCTGCTGGGCGACGTCGATGTTGCATCCCCGGGTGGTGCGGGCCATCGCCGTGGTCAGCTCGCCACATCCCGCGGCGCTGCGGGCGTCGGCGCTGACAAGCCGGGACCAGAGCCGGGCATTGCTGCCCTCGCTGCTGCGGTATCAGGTGCCGATGTGGCCCGAGCGCTGGCTGACACGACATGACGCCGAGGCGCTCGAGGACCTCGTACGCACGCGCGCGAGTGCCGAATGGCTTGCCTCCGAAGATTTTTCGGTGTCGATGCGTCACCTGCGGCGCGCGATACAGATTCCGGGCGCAGCCCATTGTGCGCTGGAGTACCAGCGCTGGGCAGTGCGTAGCCAGCTGCGCACCGAAGGCCACCGGTTCATGCGGTCGATGAACCGTCAGCTCGGCGTGCCGCTGCTGCACGTTCGCGGGGACGCCGACCCGTATGTGCTAGCCGACCCGGTGCAGCGCACGGAGCGTTATGCGCCGCACGGCCGCTTCGTATCCATAGCAGGCGCAGGGCATTTCAGCCACGAGGAAGCCCCGGAGGCGGTCAACGAACAGCTGACGCGGTTTCTGCTTCACGTCTACGGGGCGCCGCTCAACTGATGCATGGCCCGGTGGCCACCGGAGCGGTGTTGTCCACCTTCGACATCTGCTGGGCCACCTCGTCGGCCGTCAACACGAAACCCGTTTCGGGGTCGTCGACCGCCGCGCCGAACACCACGCCGAGCACCCGGCCGTCGAGGTCGACCAGCGGTCCACCCGAATCCCCTTGCCGCACAGTCCCTCTGATCGTGTACACCTCGCGCGTGACGGTGGTCGTCCGGTAGATGTCGGGGCCGTTGAGCTCGATGACTTCCCTGATGCGGGCGGGGGTGGCGACGAATGCCCCGCCGCCGGGATACCCCAGCACGAGCGCGTCGGTGCCGCTCTTCACCTGGCCGTCGACGAACGTCAGTGGCTCGGCTTGCAGATCGGGCACCTCGAGGATCGAGATGTCGGCGTTGGGATCGTAGGAAATCACTTTCGCGTCGTAGGTGTTGCCTTCGGACTCCACGGTGACGCTTTCGGCGCCCGCGACCACGTGAGCATTCGACATCACCCGTCCCGGCTTGACCACGAAGCCGGTGCCTTCGAGCACCTTCTGGCAGCCGTTGGCCAAGCCGCGGATCTTCACCACGCTGGGTCGGGTCTTGGTCACCACCGCACTGTTCGCGATGTTGGCGTCCGGTGCGTCGACCGGGACGATCGGGGTGCGTCCAAACGGCTGCCACACGTCGGAGATGCCGGAGGTGTCCAGCAACGCCGACAGCCGGTTCGGCACGGTTCTCAACCAGTTCGGCGCGACCTGGTCGACCTGCTTGCGCACCAGCGACCCCTCGAAGGCCTGCGCCAGCGAGGCCTGGTCCGAGGATCGCAGCGGCGTCGCCAACAGCCATGCGGCGACGAGCACGGCGACCACCTGCAACAGCACACCGATCACCGAGTCGACGCTGCGTAGGCCGGGGCTGCGGATCGCACCGCGCACCGCACGGCCCAGCACCACTCCGGCGACCTCGCCGATGACCACCAGGCCGAGGATCAAGAACAGCGCGATGAACAGCTTGGTGCGCGGCCCGCTGATGTGGTCGACGACGTGCGGCGCCAACAGCACCCCGGCGACAGCGCCGAGCACGACCCCGACGAACGACATCAGCGAGCCGAGTGCACCGGAGCGCCAACCCGACACCGCGGCGATGAACGCGACCGCGATCACGGCGAAGTCGAACCACTGGGAGGCTGTCATTCTCGTGCCTCCACCAAGGCCATCGCCTCGTCTAGTTCCCGCACGTCGCCGGTGTCCCACGGCTGCGCCCAGCCCGCGCAGTCCAGCAACGCCGAGATCACCTGTCCGGTGAAGCCCCAGACCAGCATCTCGTTGAGCAGAAACGCCGGGCCGGCGAACCGCTTCGTGAGGGTGCTGCGGTACACCATCAGCCGGTTCTCGGGATTGATGAACGCGCGCAACGGAACTCGCGCCACGATCGCGGTTTCGGCGGCGTCTATCACCGCGACCGGTCCGGGATCGGGCGAGTACGCCAGCACGGGCACGACGTGAAATCCCGACGGCGGGATGAACGTCTTCTCCAGGGTGACCAACGGCCGCAGCAGGGTGGGGTCGATGCCGGTCTCCTCGCGGGCCTCGCGCAGCGCGGTGTGGACGGGCCCGACGTCCCCGGGATCGGCGGCGCCGCCCGGGAATGCGGCCTGGCCCGCGTGGTGGCGCAGCGACGAAGCACGCACCGTCAACAGCAGGTCGGCGTCGACCGGCGGGCCGCCGTCCGCGGGCGCGTCCTCCGGCCCGGAGAACAGCGCCAGCACCGCGGCGTCGCGAGGCGCTCCGGTGAGTTTGGCCGCGGTGTTGGCGGCGGTGACCATGGCGAGGACTTCGGCGGGCAGCCGGCGGCGGTACGCCGCAGGCATGCATTCGACGTTGTCGACGAGCGGTTTCAGCCATTCCGGGGCCGCGTGAGGGGTCAGCACGCCCGCCGGACCCGCTGAACTCACCCGGGCGCTCCCATCGTCTGGTCGACCGCGGCGGTGACCTCGTCAGCGCTGGCGAACGCCTGCGGCAGGATGCGCGCCACGCTACCGTCCGTACGCAAGATAACCGACGTGGGCATGACATTCGGTACCCCGAGCGCTGCGGCGACGTGTCGACGCCCGTCCTGCCATGTCGGAAGCCGCACACCCCAATCCGCCAGCCGGGACAGCGCCGCCGCCGCGTCGTCGTCCTGATGGACGGTGATCACCGTCAACCGGTCGCCGACCCGCCGTTGGTACTCGGCCAGGGCGGGTAGCTCCTGCGCGCACGGCTGGCACCAGTAGGCCCAGAGGTTCAGCAGCACGGGCCGGCCGGCGACCGCGCGTGCGGTGTCCACGGTTGAGCCGTCGGACAGGCACTGCACGGTCACGCCCCGCAGCGACTGCGGCCCGGGCCCGTTGCCGTCGGCCGGGCAGGGTGGCAGGTCGGCGCGGCGGCGCAGTGCGTCCAGATCGGCGTTTGCCGGCGGCGGCGCGCTCACGCCTGGGCTGTCCGGGGCGCCCGGTGTCGTGATGTCGCGCAGTTCCAGCGCCAGCGCGACGACGATCGCCGCGACCACCACCAACACCGCGATCGTCCAGCGCGTCGACCTGGTCATGTGGTGCTAGAGGCCGGCCAGTGCCAGCAGGTGCTCGGTTTCGGGGCCCTTGACCAGGGCGGCGGCGATCTCGGGTTCGGTGGGACCCAGCCCGAACGACGGGCAGTCCTTGGCCAGCACGCACACGCCGCACGCGGGCCGCCGGGCGTGGCACACCCGCCGGCCGTGGAAGATCACGCGGTGGCTCAGCAGCGTCCATTCGCTGCGTTCGATCAGCTCGCCGACCTCCTTTTCGACCTTCACCGGGTCGGTTTCGTCGGTCCAGCGCCAGCGCCGCACGAGCCGTCCGAAATGCGTGTCCACCGTGATGCCGGGGATCCCGAACGCGTTGCCGAGAATCACGTTGGCGGTCTTACGCCCGACGCCGGGCAGTGTCACCAGCTCGTCCATGGTCGCCGGCACCTGCCCGTCGAATTTCTCCTCGAGCATCTGGCCAAGTTTGATCAGCGCACTGGCCTTGTTGCGGTAGAAGCCGGTGGGACGGATCAGCTCTTCGAGTTCGACGCGGTCGGCTTCGGCGTAGTCCTTGGCCGTGCGGTAGCGCGCGAACAACGCCGGCGTGGTGAGGTTCACGCGCTTGTCGGTGCTTTGCGCCGAGAGGATCGTCGCGACGGCGAGTTCGAGCGGGTTGGTGAAGTCCAGCTCGCAGTAGACATGCGGAAAGGCTTGTGCCAGAGCACGATTCATTCGCCGTGCGCGTCGCACCAAGCCGAGCCGCGTCTCTGCGGCCCACCGCCTGCTCGCAGTCACCATGCAAGGGTACTGATAGGTGAGATTTCGTGATCCCGCTGAGACCTTCGCCGTGTTTACTTCCTGCCTGTGTCATGGCTTTTCGTCGCGGTCATCCCTGGGTTGCTGATGCTCGCGACCTTCGGCCTGCAGCGCGTGGAAAGCGGCCTGAACCAGGACTGCATGGGAGCCGCCGACGTCGCCGAGTTCCTCGCCCAGGCCCGGCCCGGCGACATGCGGACCCTCGTCCGGGACGGCATGCCCGTCGCGTTGGACTCCTTCCAGCGCCGGCGTACGCGGCCCGTCGTCCAACCGGTGGCGGCGATGGCCAATCCGCAATTTCGACCGACTCCACATGCGGATTCTGTGTAGCGTCGAAGAGTCATAGACGCCGACCGCTGACTATGGTCGGTTCGCGTTTCTGATACCACCCGAGAGCTTAAGAGGGGCAACGTGGACGAGATCCTGGCCAGGGCCGGAATCTTCCAAGGTGTCGAGCCCAGCTCTGCAGCTGCGCTGACCAAACAACTACAGCCGGTCGACTTTCCGCGGGGGCACACCGTGTTCGCCGAGGGCGAGCCCGGCGACCGCCTGTACATCATCATTTCCGGCAAGGTCAAGATCGGCCGCCGCTCTCCCGACGGCCGAGAGAACCTGCTGACGATCATGGGCCCGTCGGACATGTTCGGCGAGCTGTCGATCTTCGACCCTGGTCCGCGGACCTCGAGCGCGACGACGATCACCGAGGTGCGCGCGGTGTCGATGGACCGCGACGCGCTGCGCGCCTGGATCGCCGACCGGCCCGAGATCGCCGAGCAGCTGCTGCGCGTGTTGGCCCGCCGGCTGCGGCGCACCAACAACAACCTGGCCGACCTGATCTTCACCGACGTGCCGGGCCGGGTGGCCAAACAGCTGCTGCAGCTGGCGCAGCGGTTCGGCACCCAGGAGGGCGGCGCGCTGCGCGTGACCCACGACCTGACGCAGGAGGAGATCGCGCAGCTGGTCGGCGCGTCACGGGAGACAGTCAACAAGGCGCTGGCCGATTTCGCCCACCGCGGCTGGATCCGGCTCGAGGGCAAGAGCGTGCTGATCTCGGACTCCGAGCGGCTGGCCCGCCGCGCCCGGTGATTTCGGCGCGGCAACCGTCGCTCAGCGCACGTTTGCGCGCCGAAATCGCTCAGGCGCGCAGGTAATCCAACTGGGCTTGAACGCTGGATTCGGCTGGGTCCCACAATGCTTCGTCGACGTCGGTGTAGACGTGCTCGACGATCTGCCGCACCGTCGCGTCGTCGCCGAGCACCGTCAGCGCGTCGCGCACCTGGTTCAACCGCTCCTCGCGATGCGCCAGGTAGAAGTCGGCGACCCCGGCCAGCTGCGCCAGCTCCGGGCCGTGGCCGGGAAGCACCACCCGGTCGCCGAGGCCCCGCAGCCGCCGCAGCGATTCCAGGTAATCGCCGAGGCTGCCGTCGGAGCTGTCGATGACGGTGGTGCCGCGACCCAGCACGGTGTCGGCGGTCAGCACGGCGTCGTCGAGCACGAACGACAGCGAGTCGGCGGTATGTCCCGGCGTCGCCATCACCCTGATGCGCAGCCCTGCCGCGTCGATCACCTCGCCGTCGGTCAGCGGGCCGCCCAACCCGCGCAACCACCCGCTGCCCACTGAGCGCACGACGGCGCCGGTCAGATCGACGATCTTGTCGATGCCGCCGGTGTGGTCCTCGTGCCGGTGGCTGACCAGCACAAGCGCGACCTTGCCCAGATCTGCGACGCGCTGGATGTGTTCGTCGTCGTCGGGGCCGGGGTCGAGGACCACGACCTCGTCGCTGCCGGGCCCGCGCAACACCCAGGTATTGGTGCCCTCCAGCGTCATCAACCCAGGGTTGTCGCACAGCAGCACCGATGCCGTCGACGTCACCGGGCGCAGCACGCCATAGGCCGGATGCTCGCTCACGCGACCTCGAAGATGACTTCCACCTCTACCGGCGCACCCAACGGCAGCTCCGACACCCCGACCGCCGACCGGGCATGCGCGCCGGCGTCGCCGAACACTTCGCCGAACAACTCCGACGCGCCGTTGATCACCCCGGGCTGTCCGGTGAACCCGGGTGCCGACGCGACGAAGCCGACGACCTTGACGACGCGGGTGATCGCGTCGATGCCGACGAGCGCGTCGACGGCCGCGAGGGCGTTGAGCACGCACACCCGCGCCAGGGACCTGCCCTCCTCGGCGCTGACCTCGCCGCCCACCTTTCCGCTGCGCACCAGATTGTCGCCGACCAACGGCAGCTGGCCGGCCGTGTAGACGAGGTTCCCGGTGCGGACTGCCGGCACGTAGGCGGCCAGCGGTTTGGCTACCGCCGGGAGCTCAATACCCAAGTCCGCCAACCGCTTCGACGCGCTCACTTGGGCCGTTTCAGATAGGCGACGTGCTGCTCGCCGGTCGGCCCGGGCAGCACCGCGACGAGCTCCCACCCGTCGTCGCCCCATTGATCCAGGATCTGCTTGGTCACGTGGGTCAACAGCGGTACGGTCGCGTACTCCCAACGGCTCAGTTCGCTCATGGGGCGACCTCGCAGGCTCGGTCGCCGCATACCGTGCCGATGATTCGCTCGCAAGCTTCGCTCATGGGCTAACCCTAACGGTCGTGCCGCCGCGGTTGGTTAGGCTGCGAAGGTGGCAACCACAGGGGAGACGGGACCCGAGGTCGGCTGGCCCACGCGGCTGCGCGACGCACACCTACATTTCGTGACCGGCAAAGGCGGCACCGGGAAGTCGACGATCGCGGCGTCGCTGGCTCTGGCGATGGCCGCCGGCGGGCGCAGGGTGCTGCTCGTGGAAGTCGAAGGCCGCCAGGGCATCGCGCAGCTGTTCGACGTGCCGCCGCTGCCCTACGAGGAAGTCAAGATCGCCACCGCCGAGCGCGGTGGGCAAGTCAACGCGCTGGCCATCGACATCGAGGCGGCCTTCCTGGAATACCTCGACATGTTCTACAACCTCGGATTGGCCGGCCGGGCGATGCGGCGCATCGGCGCCGTCGAATTCGCGACCACCATCGCGCCCGGCCTGCGGGACGTGTTGCTGACGGGCAAGATCAAGGAAACCGTGGTGCGCGCGGACAAGTCGCGGCTGCCGGCCTACGACGCCGTGGTGGTGGACTCGCCGCCGACGGGCCGCATCGCCCGCTTCCTCGACGTCACCAAGGCCGTGTCCGACCTGGCCAAGGGTGGCCCGGTGCATTCTCAGGCCGAAGGTGTCGTGCAGCTCTTGCATTCGGAAAAGACGGCCATCCACATCGTCACGCTGTTGGAGGCGCTGCCAATGCAGGAGACCGTCGAGGCGATCGACGAGCTGCACAGGATGCAGCTGCCGGTCGGAAGCGTGATCGTGAACCGGACGCTGCCGGTCTACCTGCAACCGGACGACCTCGCCAAGGCAGCGGAGGGCGACATCGACGCCGACACGGTGCGCGCCGAGCTGAAGAAGGTCGGGGTGAAGCTCGACGACGACGACTTCGCCGGACTGCTCACCGAGACGATCCAGCATGCCACCCGCTTGAAGGCACGCGCCGAGGCCGCCGAACAACTCGACGAGATCAACGTGCCACGCCTCGAACTGCCCAACCTCGCCGACGGCGTCGACCTCGGCAGCCTCTACGAACTCGCGGAAGAGCTTTGCCGACAGGGGGTTCGATGAGCACGGAGCCGCAGGGCCGGCGACATCACGCCACCGCTGCCCCGACGCTGGACATGGCGTCGATCCTCGCGGACACCTCCAACCGCGTCATCGTCTGCTGCGGCGCCGGCGGCGTCGGCAAGACCACCACGGCGGCGGCGATGGCCCTGCGCGCGGCCGAATACGGCCGAAACGTCGTCGTCTTGACCATCGACCCGGCCCGCCGGCTGGCTCAGGCCCTCGGCATTGTCGACCTCGGCAACTCGCCGCAACGGGTGCCGCTGGCGCCTGAGGTCAAGGGCGAACTGCACGCGATGATGCTCGACATGCGCCGCACCTTCGACGAAATGGTGGTCGAGTACTCCGGATCCGATCGGGCGCAGTCGATTCTGGACAACCAGTTCTATCAGACCGTCGCCACGTCGCTGGCCGGCACGCAGGAATACATGGCGATGGAGAAGCTGGGACAGCTTGTCTCCCAAGACAAGTGGGATCTCGTCGTGGTGGACACGCCGCCGTCCCGCAACGCCCTGGACTTCCTCGACGCACCAAAGCGCTTGGGCAGCTTCATGGATAGCAGGCTGTGGCGACTGCTGTTGGCGCCGGGCAGGGGTATCGGGCGGCTGGTGACAGGTGCGGTCGGGCTGGCCATGCGGGCGATGTCGACGATCCTCGGATCCCAGATGCTCTCGGACGCAGCGGCTTTCGTTCAGTCGCTGGACTCTACGTTCGGCGGGTTCCGGCAGAAGGCCGAACGCACTTATGCGCTGCTGAAGCGGCGCGGCACCCAGTTCGTCGTGGTGTCGGCAGCCGAGCCGGACGCCCTGCGGGAGGCCTCGTTCTTCGTCGACAGGCTGTCGCAGGAAGCCATGCCGCTGGCCGGCCTGATCCTCAACCGCACCCACCCGACGCTGTCGGGGCTGCATCTCGAACGCGCGATCGATGCCGCAGAAGAACTGGAGGCCGAGAATCCCCAATCGCTGGCGGCCGCGGTACTGCGCATCCACGCCGACCGGGCCCAGACCGCCAAACGTGAGGTGCGGCTGCTGTCGAGGTTTACCGGCGCCACCCCGCATGTGCCGATCGTCGGGGTGCCATCGCTGCCGTTCGACGTGTCAGACCTCGACGCGCTGCGTGCGATCGCGGATCAACTGACCGCCACGAAGGCTGCGTAGTCGCGTCTGCGCGGCCCTGACCAGCAGGCCGCTGAACCTATGCGCGGCCCTGACCAGCAGGCCGCTTGGTCTCAGACCGCGCTGCGGTGCTTGCGCTGCGCGGCGAAGAAGTCGGCCCAGGACACCACCTCGGGATGCTGCTTGAGAAGTGCCCGCCGCTGGCGTTCGGTCATGCCGCCCCAGACCCCGAACTCGACCCGGTTGTCCAGAGCGTCGGCGCCGCACTCGACGAGGACCGGGCAGTGGCGGCAAATGACGGCGGCCTTCCGCTGCGCGGCGCCGCGAACGAAGAGTTCGTCCGGATCCGTGGAGCGGCACCTTGCCTTCGACACCCATGCGATGCGGGCTTCTGCGGCGGCTGCCTGCGCTGAACCTGACATTGAATTTCCCCCCGTCGTTCTCCGTGCTGCCGGCCGAATACCTGACACAACCGTCCCCTTCGTTCCGGCCGTCGTGACGGCGGCGCCCGGCGTCGATCTCATCGATGCGACCTACGCCACACTGTGCAGGTTTTTGTTACCTAGATCGCACTGTGTGTACAAATTAGGTGGTCAGGTATCGTTTGCGCAACAGTTTGATTCCGCTTTTTTTGGGACGACCGTGCCGTCAAGCCCCTTCGGCGTATCCTCTGTTCCTCTGCGCAACCCCCGCGCGCCAGCAACAACTTGACGCGCATGCCAATTATGCAGCGCAAACACCCTAAAGCCAAGGGTCAGGCCGCTGTCGGCCGTCCCAGATGAGCGGTTCGGCGTTATCAGTAATCTGTAACTCATGCCGCAGCGCCCCCCGACCGGATCGACGGTCGTCAAGCTGGCGTGGTGCTGCCTCCTGGCCGGTGTGTTGACCGCGGCCCTGCTGTTCCCGTTCGCGGGCGGAATCGGGCTGCTGTCCAACCGCGCGTCCGACGTGGTCGCCAACGGCTCCGCGCAGCTGGTGGAGGGAGATGTGCCCCAGGTGTCGACGATGGTCGACGCGGCCGGCAACCCGATCGCCTGGCTGTACACGCAGCGCCGCTTCGAGGTGCCCACCGATCAGATCGCCGACACGATGAAGCTGGCCATCGTCTCGATCGAGGACAAGCGGTTCACCGAACACAACGGCGTGGACTGGCAGGGCACCCTCACCGGGTTGGCCGGCTACGTCGGCGGCGACACGGACACCCGCGGCGGCTCGACCATCGAGCAGCAGTATGTGAAGAACTACCAGCTGCTGGTGACCGCGCAGACCGACGCCGAGCGGCGCGCCGCGGTGGAGACGACGCCGGCGCGCAAGCTGCGGGAAATCCGGATGGCGCTCACGCTGGACAAGACGTTCTCCAAACCCGAGATTTTGACCCGCTATCTGAACCTGGTGTCGTTCGGCAACGGTGCGTTTGGGGTGCAGGACGCCGCGCAGACCTACTTCGGCGTCGACGCCTCGCAGCTGAACTGGCAGCAGGCGGCGCTGCTGGCGGGCCTGGTGCAGTCCACCACCTCGTTGGACCCGTACACGAATCCCGACGGTGCACTGCAGCGCCGAAACCTGGTGCTGGACACCATGATCGAGAACTTCCCGGCCCAGGCGGAGGCACTGCGCGCTGCGAAGGCCGAGCCGTTGGGAATCCTGCCGCAGCCTCAGGCGCTGCCCCGCGGGTGTATCGCGGCCGGCAACCGCGCGTTCTTCTGCGACTACGCGCTGGACTACCTGGCGCGGGCCGGCATCAGCAAGGAGCAGGTGGCCCGCGGCGGCTATCTGATCCGCACCACGCTCGACCCGCACGTACAGGACGCGGTCAAGCAGGCCATCGACGGCATCGCCAGCCCGACACTCGACGGCGTCGCCGACGTGATGAGCGTCATCAAACCGGGCAAAGACTCCCACCAGGTGATGGCGATGGCCAGCAACCGCACCTACGGCCTCAACATGGAGGCCGGGGAGACGATGCAGCCGCAGCCGTTCACGTTGGTCGGTGACGGAGCCGGGTCGATCTTCAAGATCTTCACCACCGCCGCGGCGCTGGAGATGGGCATGGGCATCAACGCCCAGCTGGAGGTGCCGGGCCGGTTCGAGGCCAAAGGCATGGGGACCGGCGGCGCGCGCGGCTGCCCGAAGGACACCTGGTGCGTACAGAACGACGGCGGCTACCGCGGGTCCATGAACGTGACCGAGGCGCTGGCCACCTCACCGAACACCGCGTTCGCCCGGCTGATCCAGCTGATCGGCGTGCCGCGCGCAGTCGACATGGCCGTCAAGCTCGGGCTGCGGTCCTACGCGCAGCCGGGCACCGCCCGCGCGTACGACCCGGACAGCAACGAAAGCCTCGCTGACTTCGTCAAACGGCAGAACCTCGGGTCGTTCACGCTGGGCCCGCTCGAGTTGAACCCGCTCGAGCTGTCCAATGTGGCGGCGACGCTGGCGTCCGGCGGCATGTGGTGCCCGCCCAGCCCCATCGCCGAGATCATCGACCGCAACGGCGACCCAGTACCGATTACCACTGAAAGCTGCGAGCAGGTGGTGCCCGAGGGGCTGGCCAACACGCTCGCGAACGCGATGAGCAAGGACGACCAGGGCAACGGCACCGCCGCCGCGTCAGCCGGATCCGTCGGCTGGGACCTGCCGATGTCGGGCAAGACCGGAACCACCGAGGCGCACAGGTCTTCCGGGTTCGTCGGCTTCACCAACAACTACGCCGCCGCGGTCTACATCTTCGACGACTCGCCCGAGCCGGGCGACTTGTGCTCGTTCCCGTTGCGCCAGTGCGGGTCCGGAAACCTCTACGGCGGCAACGAGCCGGCACGTACCTGGTTCTCGGCGATGAAGCCGATCGCCAACGACTTCGGCGAGGTGCGGCTGCCGCCCACCGATCCGCGGTACGTCGACGGCGGACCGGGCTCGCGCGTGCCCAGCGTGTCAGGGCTTGGGGTCGAGACCGCCAAGCAGCGGTTGCGAGACGCCGGGTTCGGCGTCGCCGACCAGCCGGCGTCCGTGAACAGCACCGCTCCCTACGGCCGGGTCGTCGGTACCACCCCGAGCGGTCAGACCGTTCCGGGCGCGATCGTCACTGTCAACATCAGCAACGGCATTCCACCGGCGCCGCCACCGCCGCCGCCCGGCGCGCCGCAGGTTCCGGTGATCGGGTCGACCGTGGTCAACATTCCCGGGCTGCCGCCCATCACGGTGCCGGTGCTGGGGCCGCCACCGCCCCCGGTCGGCGAACCGCCGCCCTAGCCGCGTCAGGTCGCGATGGGCAGCAGCCGCCTGGCCGACGCCGACAGCCGCTGCCGGCCCAGCTGCGGCCACGCCTGCACCGCGCAGAACGGCGCGCACTGATCCTGCGCGGCGCGGGTCCCGACGTGCACGCAGCACTGCGCGAGCCGCTCTTCGAGCATCGTCGACATGTCCATGAACGGCTTGATCGTGACGCGCACGACGCGCTCGCCGAGCAGCCGGCGCAGCTTGCGCCGGCGTCCGGGCAGGGCCGCGGACGCCAGGGTCAGCAGCGTGGGCATGCCCAGGTCGCAGCCCTCGCAGATGCTGCGCCACAGGTCGCCGATCTGCGGGTGCGACAGCGAGGACTGCTCGGACAACAGGCCGAGCAGCGACTCGCGCACCGCGAGCCCGAGTTCGCCCGGCAGTTCGGTGTCGGCGATGCGGTTGGCGACGAGCCCGAGCTTTTGTTTGAGGGTGTCGTGGCCGATCAACGACACCAGCGATCGCCACTGCCCGACGTCGTCGCGGATCATGTAACCCACCGAGCAGCAGTGCGGGTGCGAGCACGGCAGCGCGGTCAGGTCACGCCAGGTGACGATGTTGTTGGTCTGCGGGCCCAGCCGCCTCAGCACGCCGGTGTGAGTGAGCCGTTCGAGCGGATCGATGAAGCCGGATCGCCCCGAGGAGAACTGCGGCTGAATGGACACCCCGCCGACGAACGGTGTGTCCATCGCGAGCATGACGACGTCGCCGATCTCGCCGTCGTTGACCCCCAGGGCCGTCGTCATGACGAGCGTGGTGAAGATCTCATGCTCCGACAGTCGTTGCAATGCCGCCGATTTCACACGGCGCAGGTCGCCGCCGCGGTGGTGGCGATGAGCGGCCAGCGACAGCCCGTCGTACTGCAGGTACACCTCGACGCGGTCGCGGTACCGCGTCAGCAGGTCGAGCAACCCGTCGTCGGCAGCGATACGGATACCGTTGCTGTTGAACAGGATTCGCGTGATCGGCCGAGCGGTGAGCTCGTCGAGCAGCTGGGGAAGCTGCGGATGCAGGGTCGGTTCGCCGCCGCTGAGCATCAGCACGTCGATGCGGCCGTTCTCCCGCGCGAGCCGCTGATCCACGTTGGCGAGCACGTCACCGA
Source organism: uncultured Actinomycetota bacterium (assembly GCA_963775205.1). GTDB lineage: Bacteria > Actinomycetota > Actinomycetes > Mycobacteriales > Mycobacteriaceae > Mycobacterium. The sequence goes on from CAVZHV010000009.1 coordinate 556,892, forward strand.
TTGCGACGACGTTGTGCAGATCCGGCGACGAGTCGGTGAAACATGTGGGGCAGCGCAGGTTGCAGGCTTCGGCGATGTCCTCGAGCAAGATGCAGGTGTGCTGGGTCTGCATTTCCGGCAGCCCGCGCTCGTAGGCAGACGGGATCGGGTCGAAGTTGCCCGGCAGGTCTGGGATGTGCGCCTTGGTCGGAGCCGTCCACTCCTCCAGGTAGGCAAGGATTTCCGGGTCTTCGTCGTAGAGCGTGCGCATCAGCCCGTGAGACGGGCAGCCCCGCTCCAGCCACACGCGTTCGTCACGTACGGCGAGCCATCCGCTCAGCCGCGCGACGTCGCTGAGCGGCCGGTCGGCCCGCTCGTCGTGGCAGCGGGGGCAGAACGCGTTGACGTAGCGGTGAATTCGGTCGCCCCGAAGGCCCATCCCGGCCATCACAACCCTTGGTAGATCGACGGATTGATACCAGTGCAGAACCCGACCGTGCAGATCGACGTCAGCGCCCATCCGATCATCAGCCCGAGACCCAGCCCTTTCGTCCACGGTCTGCGCAATGCCAGCAGCACCGCACCCCCGCCGAATGCGAACAGCGCAAGCCCCACCGTTCCTGTCACGAGTACCGCTGCGGAAGACGAAGTATCGGCAGCCAGCATCAGAACAAGCAGGGCCACAACGAAATTCACTGCAAAGTATGCGAACGCGCCGACGACCGCGAGACCTACGATCAGCCCGGCCGAACTCTCCTTCCGGGGAGGTTGGCGGTAGGGGTCGGGACCATAGTTGGGATACGGGCCGTAGGGCGGCCAACCACCCGGCGGTGGTGTCGTCATGCGAGTGCTTCCTGCCGTCGGTACCGGAGGGTGTCGTAGTAACCGCGCCGGTAGCCGTACCTCAAGCGCCAGGCCAAGAGCGCGATCGAGGGCAGCAGAAACCATTGCGGCCGAGTCAGATTCAGCCACACCGTGTCGTTGGCCCGGACGAACTCCACGAAGAACCGGAACACCGCATAGCTCGCGATATAGATGACGAACAGCTCGCCCGGCTGGCTGACCCGCGGACGTAACCACAGCAGCACCGCGAAAGCCGTGAGCTGGAACGCGATTTCGTAGATGAACGACGGGTGCATCGCCTGGCCGGTTAAACAGCCCGGGCAGTTCGGAGTGCTGGCGGGTGCGTGCACACCCCAGGGCAGGCTCGTCGGCCGGCCCGGCGCCTCGGTGAGTTGACAGCCGATCCGGCCGATCGCCATGCCGAGCGCGACCGCGGGGGCGAACAGGTCACCCGTCTTGCCGCGGTACCCGCCGATCCGCTTGGCGACGTGCACGCCCACATAGGCGCCGAGCAGCCCGCCGAGGATGCTGCGCGACCCGAACTCCCACGCCTGCATCAGAGTGGGGTTGAGCCGAGGGTCGAGATGCTCGGCCCAGCCCGACAGCCGCATGCCGATCGCACCGCCGACCAGCGCACCCGTCGCGGCGACCAGCGACTGCTCGTTCACCGCGCCGCGCCGGCGCGCCTCGGCGACGAAGAAGACTGTGGCGGCGAACACACCAACGCCGACGAACACGCCGTGAACAGGCAGGACCATCGGACCGACCAGCCACTGCGGCTCCATTTGCCCAGCCTATTCGCCGTCGAAGTGCCTGGTTTCCGGTTTTCGGCAAGCCGCTTCACAGGGCACTCGCCGAGGACAGCGCGATACCCTGCACCTATGGCTTTTTCGCCCGTGCAGAAGACAGCGACCGCCGTGGTGGGCGGCTCGGCGCTCGCGTGGCTCGGCTACGCCTCGATCGTCGAGCGCAACGCGTTCGTGGTCCGCGAAGTGACGGTGCCGGTGCTGACTCCCGGCTCCACGCCTCTGCGGGTGCTGCACCTCAGTGACATCCACATGCGCCCGAGTCAGCGCCACAAACAGGCCTGGCTGCGTGAGCTCGCGCACTGGGAGCCCGATCTGGTGGTCAACACCGGCGACAACCTGGCGCATCCGAGGGCCGTGCCCGCGGTGGTGCAGACCCTCGGCGACCTGCTCAGCGTGCCCGGCCTGTTCGTGTTCGGCAGCAACGACTACTTCGCGCCGCGGCTGAAGAACCCGATCAACTACGTGGTCGATCCTGGGCACCGCGTCCACGGCAAGCCGCTGCCGTGGCAGGACCTGCGCGCCGCGTTCACCGAGCGGGGATGGCTGGACATGACCCACACCCGCCGGGAGCTGGAGATCGCGGGACTGAAAATCGCCGCTGCGGGCGTCGACGACCCGCACATCGACCGCGACCGCTACGACACCATCGCCGGCCCGGCCAACCCGGCGGCCAATCTGCGCCTCGGGATGACGCACTCGCCGGAACCGCGGGTGCTCGACCGGTTCGCCGCCGACGGCTACCAGCTGGTGCTGGCGGGACACACCCACGGCGGCCAGCTGTGCCTGCCGTTCTACGGGGCGCTCGTCACCAACTGCGGCCTCGACCGCTCCAGGGCCAAGGGCACGTCGAAGTGGGGTGCGAGCATGCAATTGCACGTGTCGGCGGGAATCGGCACGTCGCCGTTCCATCCCGTGCGGTTCTGCTGCCGCCCGGAAGCCACGCTGCTCACATTGGTGGCCGCGCCCATCGGCGGCCCGGAGACCACCGCCGCGTCGCAGCCCTCGCATCCGGCCGCCGCGCTGCGGTGACCCCATCGGCGGCCCGGGACTGGCCGCGGGCGTGGGTCGACAACGCGGTGCGGCTCATCGAGGCCGACGCCCGCCGCAGCGCCGACACGCACCTGCTGCGCTACCCGCTGCCGTCGGCGTGGTCGTCGCGGCACGACGTGCAGCTGTACCTCAAGGACGAGAGCACCCACATCACCGGCAGCCTCAAGCACCGGCTGGCGCGCTCGCTGTTCCTCTACGGGCTCTGCAACGGCTGGATCCACGAGCACACCACGGTGGTCGAGGCGTCCTCCGGGTCGACGGCGGTGTCCGAGGCGTATTTCGCGCAATTGTTGGGACTGCCCTTCATCGCGGTGATGCCGGCGTCGACGAGCGCGGCCAAGGTTGCGCTGATCGAGGCGCAGGGCGGCCGGTGCCATTTCGTCGAAGAGGCCGGCGAGGTGTACGCCGAGGCGGAACGGTTGGCGCGGGAAACCGGTGGGCATTACCTCGACCAGTTCACCAACGCCGAGCGCGCCACCGACTGGCGCGGCAACAACAACATCGCGGAGTCGATCTTCACGCAATTGTCGATGGAAAAGCACCCGATTCCGGAGTGGATCGTGGTTGGCGCCGGAACGGGCGGAACGAGCGCGACCATCGGCCGCTACATCAGGTACCGGCGGTTGGCCACCCGGTTGTGCGTGGTCGACCCGGAGAACTCGGCCTTCTATCCCGCGTACGAGACCGGCGATTGGAGCGTGACGACGGGGGTGTCGTCGCGCATCGAAGGGATCGGCCGACCGCGGGTGGAGCCGTCGTTCCTGCCGGACGTGGTGGACCGGATGATCTCGGTCGCAGACTGCGCATCGATCGCCGCGGCCCGGCATGCCAGCGAGGTGCTGGGCCGGCAGGTGGGCCCGTCCACGGGGACGAATCTGTGGGGGGCGTTCTGCCTGCTGGGCGAGATGGTTGCCGACGGGCGCAGCGGCTCGGTGGTGACGTTGCTCGCCGACAGCGGCGACCGCTACGAACAGACCTACTTCTGCGACGAGTGGCTCGCCGAGCACGGACTCGATCCGACCAGCGTGTCGGCCATGCTGATCGAGTTCGAGCGCACCGGCTCGTTGGCCTGAGCGGATTCCGGGATGCCTTCGGCACGTTCGGCCGTCAAGAACAGCCACAGCGCCGCCAACCCGAAGAAACCGCCGTAAATGGCAGCTCCCAAGCCCGTCATGATCAGCCACTCCTTCGTCGTCCCGATGCTTAGTGTGCACAACACCGCCGACAATCCGGTTCATCCCGCACGGCGTGGTGAGCCACATCTCTCGAGGGCGCGCCGAAAGTGCGTCCACGGCAAAAAACCGCGCTGAATTCCGCCCTCACCGCACGTTCGGGGCGACAATGCGTTTGGCCAGCGGTTGGCCGGGTGCGATACTCTGGCGTGGCTTCAGCGGGGTGTGGCGCAGCTTGGTAGCGCGCTTCGTTCGGGACGAAGAGGCCGTGGGTTCAAATCCCGCCACCCCGACTCACGTTGTCGCAGACGACAGCACCGCCTTCGAGCACGCGGTGCGCGGCCATAACAACTCCGGGTGCACACGGGTGACAAGCACGTTCTCGTAGTGCGACCGGTTGAACACCGCGATGCGCCCCAGTTCCGGCAGCGCCAGCTGGTGGCGCCACAGATAGTCGTGAGCCCGCTCGGTCGTCGAGGGCGCCTTGAAGCTGTACACATCGACACCCTCGGGGTTGAAACCGCTCATGACGTGCTTGATCGTGCCGTCCTTACCGGCTGCGTCGACCCCCTGAAGAACAATCGGCAGCGACCGGTCGGCCTGGGGGAAGAAGCGGTCCTGCAAATCCAGCAGCGCCGCCTCCGCCTGCGCCAAGGCCGCGGTGCCGGCGTCCTTCCCAGCTGTTCGCCTCCTCGTTATGTCGTACGTCCATTGCTCAGTGCGCCCGCACGCGCCGCGAACACATCAGCGGGCGGCGCAGAATGGCGATCGGACTCTGCCACCGGTGTCGCCTCGTCCTTAACCAAGGCCTGTCAGTGCCCAGCGACCTTTACATGACCGATGACAGCGGGCCTTTCGCTCTGGTCCTCCTGGGATTTCACCGGATCGAGGATGCGGTAGGCGAGAAGTTTCACGCGGTCACTCAGCAGCGCCCACACCAGGGCGTACCCCCAGACAAACGCCGCCCATCCCCAGCCCAGGGGGGTCATGAACAGCCCGTACACCGCGATCAGCGTCGCGATGGCCTGGGTGCCGAGGACGGCGATCAACAAGATGCGGGCGGGACGGATCGACCAGAACGGTCCGCGGGTTCGGGTCAGGAAGATCGTCAGGTGCCCGGCGACGGACAGCAGGAGATACATCATCGTCTGCAGCCGCAAATGGCCGAGGTCGAAGACGCGGTCACCCAGATAGAACAGGCCGAACGCGGCGATCGGGCCCACCACCCCCAGCGCGGTGGCGATCCCCAGCACCAGCCGCATGTTCCACGCTTCGGGCTTGTTGGCGTAGCGGACGTTGTCGTAGGCGATGGACAGGATTGCGCCGTCGTTGAGCAGCGCCAGCATGACGATCATGATGGCGGTCAACGGGTAGAAGTTGAACACGAGGATCGCCAGGGTCACGAACAACAGCACCCGCAGCGTCTCGGCGATGCGGTAGATCGCGTAGCTGTTCATCCGCTGAAAGATCTTGCGGCTCTCCTTGATCGCGTCGATGATCACCGACAGGCCCGGGGTCAGGAGCACGATGTCGGCAGCCGCCCGGGCGGCGTCGGTGGCTCCGGATACGGCGATGCCGCAGTCCGCCCTCTTCAACGCGGGGGCGTCATTGACGCCGTCGCCGGTCATCCCGACGATGTGGCCGCGTTTCTGCAGGATGTCGATGATGTGGTACTTGTGCTCGGGAAATACCTGGGCGAAACCGTCGGCCGCCTCGATAGACTCTCCCACCGCCGCCGACTCGCTCTTCTTCACCTCACCCAAGCCGGTGGCGTCGAGAATGTTCCTGCCCAGCCCGACCTTCTGGGCGGTTTCCTTGGCGATGGCCAGCGCGTCGCCGGTCACCATCTTGACGCTGACGCCCATCTGGCGGGCCGCCGCGATGGTGGACACCGCGTCTGCGCGGGGCGGGTCGAACAGCGGCAGCACGCCGACGAATTGACAGTTACCGTCCCCGTCGGCGCGGGCCACGCCCAGGGACCGGAAGCCCCGGGCGGCGAAATCGTTGACCGCGCTGTCCGCGGCGGGTTTGATCTCCGCGGCGTTCGCGGCCACCGCCAGGATGACCTGTGGGGCGCCCTTGGTGACCGTGAAGGTGGTTCCGTCGGGGCCGGTGACGGTGGCCTCGGTGCGTTTGTGCACCGGGTCGAAGGGTTGAAAGTGGGTCACCTGATAGTTGGCCAGGGCGTCGCTGTCAGCAAGGCCGCCGAGCACCGCGCGGTCGATGGGGTCGTCGTCGTCTGCGCGGGAGGCCAACGCGCCGTCGAGGATGACGTTCTCCGGGCTGACGGTATCGATGGCGAACGGGGTGCCCAACGTCAGGGAATTCTGGGTCAGGGTGCCCGTCTTGTCCGCGCACAGCACATCCACGCCGGCGAGTTCCTCGATGGCGACCAGCCGGCTCACGATGGCCTGCTTCTTGGCCAGCAGACGTGAGCCGACGGCCATCGTCACCGACAGCACGGTCGGCATCGCCACCGGGATCGCGGCGACGGTCAGGACCAGCGCGAACTGCAGGGTGGTCAGAATCGCGTTACCGCGCAGCAGGGAGGCGACGACGATGACCGCGACCAGCGCGACGGCCAGGATGATCACGTAGTTGCCGATCTTGAGCACGGCGCGTTGGAAATGGCTGACGGTGTGCGCGTCCTGCACCAGCTCGGCGGTCTTCCCGAAGTAGGTGTGGGTGCCGGTTGCATAGACCAGGGCACCGATCTCACCTCTCCTGATGATGGACCCGGAGAACACGGCCTCACCCGCTGCACGGGTGGCGGGCAACGACTCCCCGGTCAGCGTGGACTGATCGACCTCGACCTCGTCACCGTCGAGCAGCCGGGCGTCGGCGGGGACAATGTCACCCAGGCGCAGCCGGATGACATCACCGGGCACCAGCTCACGCGCCGGCGTGTTGATCCATGCACCGTCACGGGTGACGCGGGCATTGATCGCCAGCTTCGCCTTCAGGGCGTCAATAGCGTTGCCGGCCTGACGTTCGGAGGTATATCCGACCACACCGTTGGCCAGCAGCAGCAGCAGGATGATGAAGAAATCCGGCCAGTGCCTCAGCGCGCCGGACAAGATGACGGCGATCTCGATCATCCACGGGATAGGGCCCCAAAAGTAGCTGAGGAACTTCAACAGCGGGTTGGTCTTGTGCTTGGCGATCTCATTCGGCCCGTACTCCGCCAACCGCTTCGCCGCCTCGGCCTGACTAAGCCCCTTCGGCGACGTCCCGAGTTGTTTCTCAACCTCGGGCATGGGCGCCGACTTCAGATCGAGCTGCCCCGCCGGGGCGACGGGCCCAGACCGCGGGGCGTCAGTGGCCATGATGGGTGTCCGCCTTGGGGTCGAGTGTCGGGTGTCACGTGTTTCAGGTTGAAATGGACTCATCGATCGTCGGCTGCCTTGGTGGCCGGCGAGCGGGGTTTGCAGTCGCACCGTTCTCGTACTGCGTGATGATACGAACGGACAGGGAAGAACGAACACGACAACAACGACCACCGTGCCGCTCGGGTTTGAGTCTGAGCCGGGGGATCCGGCCGGAGACGGTGTCGCTTCGGGTGCTGTCAGAACCGGTCCCCACGACGTTTCGCGTCACGATCAACGCTCCTGCCTAGGCCGCGAAACGACCCGGTTGATTCATACCGGTAGGACTGACGTGGATGCTCACATATGCAGTGCCGCCGGCACGCTCCACGCTACTCCGGGAGCTCCACCCCGAGCCGTCGGAGAACAGTGTTCGACCCAACCATCCGGACAGACCTCAAAAACCCTGTGGTCGAACTGAAATGCCGGTATCTCCGGAGACTCAACCCAGCTGTCTGGGCAGCACACCGCCACAATTCGGAGAGGTTGCTCCACTAGCCCGTCGCCGCCCGTTGCGGTGCGGGGACGACCACCACGGGGCACCGCGAATGGGACACGACGTGTTGGCTGACCGAGCCGAGCACCGCCCCGACGAATCCGCCGTGTCCGTGAGAGCCGACCACCAGCATGTCGCATCCGCTGACGCTCTCGAGCAGCACGTGGGCGGCGTGTCCTTCCACCGTCTCCTGCGTGATACGGACCGGATCCGTCGCGCTGTCCGGGTCGGATTCGGTGGCCTCGCTGACGGCGGCGTCCAGCAGCTTTTCCACCGAAGCAGCTGCGTCAGCGAAATCGTCTGAAGGCACACCGCCGCCTGGCCGGTAGCCCAACGGGAACATACTGCCCAACCCGGGGTCGACCCAAGGTGGATAGTACTGCCAGGCAAAGACCGCATGGACGGGGATCTTGCGTGCCCGCGCCTCCCCGAACGCCCACAGCAGGGCGTTCAACGATCCCTGCGACCCGTCGACGCCGACCACGATCCGCCCGCTCTGCTGCGGTCCATCGGCAGAAGCGAGCGGCTCCGAGGATGATCGTCCAGCACCGGCCATAGGGCCATTATGGGTGCGCGGCCGCCGGCGTGAGAAGGACGCCCCTGCGCTCGGCGAATGTCATGAGCCTGCGCGAGATCGCCGCCGCGAGTACCGCCGCTCTGGATGCCAACCGATTCTTGCGGGCACCATCGCCTGGCTTGCCGCGATGCTCACGCTCGTCCCCACCCCAACAGCAGCCTCGCCCTCTACACAAGGCCGCCCGCCGCTACCTGCAACCGTTCCGCGAAACTCGCAGCGCACCAACCGCCGTGTCGATACCGCCGACCATCCGGCAGGTGAACAGCTGGGTGACTTGCCACCCTGACAGCCTCGACGAGGACGAGTGGACGCAGCTCAAACAGATCCGGGCCCGCAGGCCCCGAACGGGCCGCTACCTACCGACATGTGACGACTTCGCCGAGTTCATGACCAACCGCGAAGGCCATCGCCTACCGGGTGGATGCGCGACGTCGACGAACAGGGTGAACCGGCGTTGAGATCGTTCGTCATCGGGCTGCGCAGCGATCGACGCCGTCACCCATGGACTCACCCTGCCATTGAGCTCCGGACCGGTCGAAGCGGCGGTGAACCGCATAAAGATGATCAAACGACAAATGTTCGGCCGCGCCGACTTCGACCTGCTCCGCAAACGCGTCGTCCTTCTCGGCACCTGAAAGGCCCAGGGCGTCAACAAATTTGCGCCAGATGGCCAGTTTTCAATGAGCGCCGTTAGCCTCACCGGATCCGTCACGCGCAAGCCGGCCCGAACCGCCGAGAACCATCTCAGCGGCGGGGAGGGCAAAACAGCTGTCGCACAGGGGAACTCCCGGAGATTTCCGAGGAGACGCTCGACGCCGTCTGACCGTGGTGCTCAATGTTCATCGACCCGCCGTTGGCAAGGGAGTAGCAGGTGCGGTCGTGGGTGATCTCGACACGCAGCCGTTGGCCGCGAAGAAAGAGGTTGAACGCGAGCCGGGTGATTCCCTGCGGCAGTCGCGGCCCGAAGGCCAAGACGCTGTCGTCGTGGTGCCGCATCCCGCCGAGGCCACCGACCAGCGCGATCCACGTGCCGGCCAGCGACGCGAAGTGCAAACCGTCGCGGGTGTTGTGTTCGAGGTTGTCCAAGTCCATCAGCGCTGTCTCGCCGATGTAGTCGTGGGCCAAGCCGAGCTGTCCCACTTCGGCCGCGATCACCGCCTGGATGCACGCGGACAGGGAGGAGTCCCGGACGGTGATCCGCTCGTAACACCGCGAAAGACGTTGACACCCTACCGATCACTCGCCACAACTTCCACGGCGAGTGGAATTACACCCTACAGCCGACACGCCCGAAACCACCTAGATCATTTTGTCGCGTGATACCGAGGAACGATTGGAGTGTCAATCGTTTCCAATCAGATGTGGATGAGCTGGGTGTCGGGGTGAAAGAACTTCCAGGAGAACCAATACTCGTCGGAGATCGCGATGGGTGCGAGGTTCGCGTGGAGCCCTCCGCGGACCCGGTGACCCCGAAGGTCCCAGACCGTGCCGCTCGCAAGGTCGTGGAGAAGAAGGTCGTCGCTGAGTGCGAGCACCACGCCGTGTCCGTCCACCCGGGCCTGGAAGCCGTTGACGGTGCCGTTGACCGCCACGAGGTAGCTGCCTGACTGTTCGTCCTTCACCACGCGATGCTTGAGCAGTTCGTCCTTGAGGTAGGCCGGCGTCGGGCGAACTGTGGGCTGCAGAATGCCAACAACCCGGGTGCGTGCGGGCACGGAGCGATCGCGGTCCCTGCGTCGCAGTCCCGGCGTGGCCTGGCTCGCGACGATCCGTCGCCAGATGCCGTGGATGGGCAGCTCGAAGGGCCGCAAGTCCTTCTCGGTGACGTCGGCGACCTGGGGGAGCGGGTCGAGCCGCTTCACATCGGCCCAGGAGAGGATCTGGTAGTGGGTCATCTTCAGGGTATGAGGATGGAGCGGGCCGATGATCGACTTGAACGTGGCCTGCTGGAAGAACGTTTTGGTGCGGCGATCCGCGACGATCATGTTGGCGTTCTTGAAGGAGCCGACGAACAGCGGCCCGATGTCGGTGACGACGAACGGGATGATGCTTCGGCACATGGCGCAGTAGGTGAGCGCGATGGTCGCATCGCCGAAGCGGTCGTTGACGACGTGGTGGTGGATGACATAGTCGAGGGGGTATGCCTTGCTGACCCCGTGACGCTCGATCACGGCCAGTTGCATGTCGTCGCGGATCGGCAGGCGCAACGGATCGTCGGCCATCGGCGGGTAGTCCACCGCCGGAAACATCGCCTCCTGGTGTATGCGGTAGGTCAACACGATCGCCACCCCCAACAGCAGGAGCGGCACCAGCGCGGCCAGCGGGAACGCCGCGTCCCGCACGGTGACCCACCCGACGGTGAGAACGCCCGCGGCGAACAACGCCCACACCGCAGGCTTGCGGAGAAAGTAGTGGTAGTACAGCCACGCGACCGGAAACACCGGGACGAGCGTCAGATAGACCGCGCCCGTGCCGATAACCAGCGCCACCGCGGCCAGAAAGTACAGCAGCACCAGCATCATGAACCCCGTCCTCGAGCAGGACGTCACCAAACCGGTCGAGTAGTTCCATCGCCGCGCGAAGGGTTTCGCGTTCGGTCGGGGTGAACCTGCCCACCGCCGCGGCCAGTCGCCGGAAATGGTCGGGCGCGATCTCCTGGACCAGCCGCCGCCCTTCTTCGGTCAGCGCCACCAGCTGGTTTCGCCGGTTCGCCGGATCGGCGTACCTGCGTACCAGCCCGGCGCTTTCCAACCCGTCCACGATCCCAGTCACGGTCGGCCGGCGCACAGCGATGCGTTCGGCGAGCGCAGAGGGCGTGTGGCGGCCCTCTGGCGCAGACCCCAGCGTGATGAGCACCGCGAACCGCCCCGTCGAAAGGCCGTACCGGTGAAGGTGGCTTTGCACCGCCCGCACCAGCTGCACCGAGCCGGCGAACAGCAAGGCGCCCAGCTCCGCGCGGTCCACGATTAGCCCGGGCGCCGACCGGGCGACCCACTGCAGCGTCTCTCGACGGGTGGCCTCGATTGGCCGTGGCAACTGCGGTTCACAGCGGACCGGAGACATAGTTAGGCTCCTATTATTAGGGTCCTAACTATACCCCGATGCGGCAGCCGCTGCCCTGGCAGGACGACACGCCCGACGACCACCTAGATTATTTTGTCGCGGGTCCTTGGGTGGAGATGGTCCGGCGGGTGACTCCGGCGGCGTGGCGACATCGCTGATGTGGCCGCGCGCGCCGCTGGCACCTCGAACCAGATCCGTGGCAACCCTGATGGCCGTATACGGGCGCTCTTGGTACCCCTGGCCGGCCATGGGCCGCCCTCACCCGGCTGGACGGACGAATACAATCACCACAGCGGCACTCGACTTTACGACGTTGAGCCTGTTGGCCCGGTTGCGGTGCCCCGACCCTCGGGTTTGTCGGTGTGTAGAGCGTTAACTGCTTCGCCGACGGAGGCGAACAGGTGGTCCTCGCCGATCCGCGCAAGTAGGCCGCTTCGCGCCAAGCCGGCGCGGACCGTTTTGCTGGTTCTTGCCATCGCGAAGGACACGCCGCTGCGGTCGAGTCGGTCCAGCATCTGGCGTAGTGTGCGTGCTCCGGTGAAATCAAGATCAGTCATTCCGATCGTGTCGAGTACGACGAGCCTGACTGGGTGACCCGCACGGTCGATCGCGGTAGTCATCTCGGTCCTGAAATGGCTGGCGTTGGCGTACCAGAGGGGCGTCGCGAACAGCACCACGAGTACGCCGGGAACCTCGCTGGCGTGGTCGGTGCCGCCGAGCGGGGACCAGCTGGTGGTCGAGGGGATGCGGCCCAGGACGTGCACGTGCGGGCGGGCGCTGAGGCGGGTGCGGTCGAGGATGGCTAACCCAACCGCGACGGTGATGCCCTGTTCGACGCCGACGAGTGCGACCGTGAGCAGCGTGATCAGAGCCAGTCCGAATTCGAAACGGTCGTAGCGGGCGATGTCGACGAGATCGCGGATGTGCAAGATTCGGGTGGCGATGAAGATCAAAATCGCAGCCAGGGTCGCCAAGGGCAGGTCCTCGAGCAGGGCGACGGCCGGGATCAACAGCACCAGGGCACCGGCAGCAGCCAGACCCGTCACCTGGGTCCGCCCGGAGGCCGCAACCACAGCGGCGGTTCGTGGCGGGCTGGCGTTCACCGGGAAGGCGCCGATTAGGCCAGCGACGACATTGCCGGCTCCAACGCCGACGAAGTCGCGACTGACGTCCACCTCATATGCGCCCTCGTCGGCGAACGCGCGGGTCGTCGCCGCCGTCTGGCTGACAATCACCAGGGCGACGACGCCGGCGATCGGCGCGACAGCGCCCAGCGCCGACCAGGACAGCCCGTGCAGCCCGAGGTGCGGCGCGCCGTGGGCCAGCGCCCCCAACACCATCACTCCATGGGCGTGCAGATTTAACGCACCAACAAGGATCGTCGAGCCGATCAGACCGACCAACGCCCCTGGAAGCCTGCGATCGACCCGATCCGCGACGAACACGACGGTGAACACGCCGACCCCGATGCCCAGCGCCCACCCGTTGATTCGATGCAGGTCACTGACCGCGACACCCACCCGGTGCAGTGTGCTGCCGCTAGCGCCCGGCAGGCCCAGCAGATCAGGTAGCTGGTGCACCACGATGATGACCGCAACCCCGCCAAGGAATCCGCTGATGATCGGCGCCGACAGAAACTCGGCGACCCACCCTAGCCGCAGTAGACCAACCAGAGCCACTACCACACCCACTGCCACCGCGAGGATTCCGACCAACTCCACGTAGTCAGGGGAGATGGCCGACACCAAGGTGGCGATGCCGACGGCGAACAGCGGGGCGATGGTCGAATCGGCGCCGACCGACATCTGCCGGTTCGATCCCACCAACGCGAACATCACACTGCCCGCGACAAACGCGTAGAAGCCGGTGATCGGCGGCATACCGGCCAGCCGGGCGGTGGCTAACTGCTCAGGCACCGCGATCGCCAGCAACGTCAGCGCTGCGAACAGGTCGCCGATCACCCACGACGATCGGTAGCCGCGCAGTGAGGACAACAGCATCGACCGGGCCCCCAGCACCCGCGCCGTGAACGCTGCCGCCGACTGCATCGACCCATCATCGCAACTCCGACAAACCAGGGACCGATGTGCTGGACACGGTCTTGGCGCTCGGAATTGTCGGCTTCGACGAATGAAACAGAGGCCGAGCCAGCCAGGGCGACAACTGTACTAATGCGTCAACTGCAGCGAGACACGCCGCATGGATGCGTCAAATCACATGAGACTGCGCCACATTCACCGGACTGGACAGCAGGGTGCCAGATCAACCGCGAAGAGCGACAAGGTGGCTTCGTGCCGACCGCTGAAATTCTTCAGCCGAGGAGTTCGACCACCTGGAAGCCCACCGGCGACGATCTGGGCTTCCTGAGGCAGGTCGTGACCGCTGGATCCCGGGTGCCTACGCGTGGATGGGCCTGCCGCTGACTTTCCGGAAGGCCCCCTCGATGCCGAAGGACAGTGCGACCATGGCCACCAAAACGCCGACGGATCCCAGGCTGCTCTTAGCGACGAGCGCCGCCAACGCCGCGACACACGCGGTGGCCGCCAACACCGAGATCCACGGGGCCGATCCCCGCCGCCGCGCCGTGCGGGCCTCGGCGAGGTTGACGGCGGCGAAGATGATGAGGAACCCGGCGCTGCCCATGGTGGAGATGCTGGCCAGGTCGAGCCCGTTGGCCAGGATGACAGTCGCTGCCGCGGTGATCAGCAGCCCTTCTATGGGCCGGTTCCAGATCGGTCGGTCAAGTTGGGCAGGCAGCTCCCGCGATTTTATGATGGTGTAGGTCATCCGGGCCGATCCGTAGAGGGTCGCGTTGATCGCCGACGCGGTCGACAGCATCGCCGCAATACCGATCATCGCGAACCCGGCAGCACCCAGCGCGGGCCGGGCGGCTTCGGCCAACGCATAGTCACGGGCGTTGACCAGCCTCGACAGCGGCAACGACCCCACCGAAACGACGGCCACCGCAACGTACAGCGCGATCACGAACAGCACCGAGATGTAGTACGCCCCGGTTAGCACTCGGCCAGGGTCGGCGACGTCCTCGGCGGCGTTGGCGATGAGTTCGAAGCCTTCGTAGGCCAGGAAGATGATCATCCCACCCGCGACCAGCGACACCGGAGAACTCCACTGCGCGGGCGCGAGCCGCTCGCCCGACACTCCCGCCACCCCGACGGCCACAAACAGCAGAAGGATCGCGATCTTGATGGCGACGACCACACGTTCGGTACGGGCCACGGTGGACGCACCCGCGACGTTGACCACGGTGATCACCACAACGGCCGCGGTGAGGAACGCGTGCTTGCCCAGGCTGTGCACGGACGAGGGCAGGAAACTCGCGGCGTAGCTACCGAACGCCTGGGAATACAGGGCCAGCATCACGATGTAGCTCAGCCACAGGAGCACGCTGATCCCGCCGGAGAACAGCCCGGCACCAAACGTGCGGTTGAGAAAGGTGACGGTGCCGCCGCGGCTGGGGTAGGCCTTCGACAGCAGCGCATACGAGCGCGCGGTCAGCAACGCCACCAGCCCGGCCAGCAGAAACGCCACCGGCGCAGCGCCTTTGGTAATCTGCACCGACAACCCGAGGACGGCGAAGATGCCGCCGCCGACCATGCCGCCGACACCGATCGCAACCGCACCCCCTAGCCCGATCGGATGCGCGCCCGCCGGCTTGGATGCCGCCATCATCCGAGCCTACAAACACCTACCGGCGGGCAGACCGCGACGGCAATCCCGCTCGTTCGACGTAGGCGTCGAGCACCTCAACGTCTTCGTCCGACAGGCTGACGCTCAGCTTCGTATCAGAGTGCTGCCGTAGTAGTACTGCGGTTGTACAGCGAGATGATGGTAGGGGCGAACGGTCTCCCGCCGGCAGGCCCGCCCAGACGGCCATACCGAATGCCTCGGCAGCGCATGCTGGTGTGCGAACCGATCTGCCGCCGTGGCACACGTCCCGGGCCAAGTGGTGCGCGTCGTCGGCCGGGCAGCGCCAACTTCGGCAACACCTATTGCACATGGCTTTTAATTTCCGCCACGGTCGGCGGCCACCGTCAAATGCAAAGCATGATGATGCCGCGCTGGGACCGCAGCACCGGATCCGGGTGCGCCCACATCACGGGCCGAAAGACCCTAGTCGGGGATCGCCCGGGGGCGGGAGTCTTTGATTGGAACCGAAGCTGGGCAATGCCGAATCCGTCGTGCCGCCACACGTGGAGAAGACAGCCGTCACACGGGAGCGAGAGTGAACCACATGAACCCTGCAATGGCGCCTGAACCGAACGGGGCCTCGACGCCACCGCTTCCGCGCTCACCGCGCAACGAGGCCAAAGTCCGTACCGTGGGATTGACCTCGGCCACTGGGCTTGTCGTGGGCAGCATCGTCGGGACGGGTGTTGGCGTGGCAGGCCCGATTCAGCGACGCCCATGAGGATCGCGCCGTCGCAGACGGTGATCGCCGTCTATGCGCACAGCTGGGTCGTCGTCTGCGCCAGTGGACCCCGCGCTATCCCGAGCTCGACGTCCGCTCGGTTGCCGTGCGCGGCACGTTCCTCGACTATCTCGCCGCCAATGCCGGGTCCATCCAGGTGGTCGTTGTCAGAGCCAGCCATCCGCACGTCGAGGAACTCGTCGGATTCGCCGGCTCTGCGGCACTTCGTCATTCCTGTTGCTCGCTGCTCATCGTCGGTCACCAACACCTGTCATCCCAGATGTCCGGCGGGGCGGGGACCATCAACAAGGCGAACCACGGCAGTGGATACGGAAGGCGCATAGAGAGGACATCATGATCGAGGTCGTAGAGGGATTCGGTGACGATATCGCGGCGTTTGCCTGCCACGGGCATGTCACGAAGGCCGATTACGAGACAGTGCTCATACCCGAGATCGAGGACAGACTGAAGCGGCATGAAAAGGTGCGGATCTACTACGAGGTCGCGCCGGATTTCGGTGGCGTCGATCCGGGCGCCGTCTGGGAGGACACCAAGGTCGGGTTCAGCCACTTCCTGCGGTGGGAACGATTCGCGGTCGTCACTGATGTCGACTGGATCGCACACACCGTGAAATTATTCGGTTTCCTGATGCCCGGGGATTTTCGTGTTTTCCCGACCGCGGACGCCGGCCAGGCGCGCGAATGGATCGCCCAAACCCAACACTGAGTCCAGCGCGAAGGTGACACCTGAACGCCCCCAGGCGTGGCCCGGGTGACGACAACCCCGATCCCGACGACGGCCGACGCCCGGGTTGTACCGGGTGTACGGTTGGTAGTCCCGCGGGAGGACCACCGTTGATTCCCACCATCCGCTGAGCGCAGCTGCCTGAGCGGATAGCCCTCAAGCAGACAAAGCGATCCCGCGGACGTAGCTGGAACATGTGTGCAAGACTCGGTCGCTCGCGACGCAGTAAGGGAGCTGGCGTGTCTTCTGTTGACGACGGAAATATCGAACGAAAGTCGGCAAACCTTCGGAAGATATGCGGCGGGATATTCCTCGGACTCACCATGTGCGGAAGTGTGACACATGTCGGGACGGCTTCGGCATCGCCCGAACCGGGTTCCACTCGGGTGCGCGAGAAGGATCAAATGACCATGGTCTTCGTCCCACAAGGCGAGTTCAGTATGGGCTCAACGGCCGGAAACATCGATGAGCAACCGGTGCACCGAGTCTTTTTCGACGCATTTTGGATTGACCAAGTCGAAGTCACCAACGGTCAGTACCAACAATGCGCTGCCGCGGGCGCGTGCACGAACCCGTCGCTGGCTGGTTCTTTCACCCGAGATAGTTACTACGACAGCAAGAACGGCGAATATGCGGACTTTCCGGTGATCCACGTCAATTGGTATGAGGCGGAGGACTACTGCACCTGGGCAGGCGGCAGGCTCCCGACAGAAGCCGAGTGGGAGGCCGCTGCCCGGGGCACCGATGGAAGAATTTTTCCCATGGGCAATGCGATTGACAAGCAGAGCGCAAACTACGCCGGCTTTGCGGGCGACACGACGCGAGTCGGCAGTTATCCTTCCGGATCCAGCCCCTTTGGCGTTCTGGACATGGCTGGGAATGTCTGGGAATGGGTGTCCGACTGGTACGGCGAGGATTTCTATCGGGATTCGACCCGCAACCCGCGGGGACCGAGTTCTGGACAATTCCGTGTCCTGCGCGGCGGGTCGTGGGAGGACGACGCTGATCAAGTTCGGTCAGCAAACCGGAACTGGAACGATCCGCAGGCCTCGACAACAACATGGGGTTTTCGTTGCGTCACCCCGGAACGGATTTCTGAATAGGACGCTATCGGACATTGCCGAGAGCATCGGTCGCCGCACTTCATACACACCGGCGCCGCTGCCCGATGATGAACGACCCACGATTGCCAGCTGCCTGGTCAACATTCCTGCATGCCATTGGATGAGGGGGCAACGTGTGCGGGCTAAATC
This sequence comes from uncultured Actinomycetota bacterium, assembly GCA_963775205.1. GTDB lineage: Bacteria > Actinomycetota > Actinomycetes > Mycobacteriales > Mycobacteriaceae > Mycobacterium. Next base: position 574,672 of record CAVZHV010000009.1, read on the forward strand.
ATCGTGCGGCTGTTGGGATCTGGGGGATGGGCGAAGTCTAGCCCAACATCCGAGGTTGCCGCGCCTGGACGCGCTGAAGGTTCTGCGTGCAGTCCGAGATCATCTCCGCCGGCGCCCACATCATCGCCGTGCGAAAAACAATTCCCCCACCCTTGTCTTGGCGCCCAATACGATCCGCGCGGTTTCCATCGCCCGCCATGCCGCCAGCAGGGTGAACTTCTCGGTGGCCATGGCGCCGATGGCGTAGCGGGCATGGTCGTCGAGGATGTCGATCACCCACGCGAGGGATCCGCCAGCCAGGGCGATCTGGGTGCCGTCGATCTGCCACAGATCGTTAGGGGCGTAGCGTTCGAACCGCCGCCAGGCCGGTACGGCGCGGCGCTGCCGGCGCGGCGGTATCAGTGAATGCCGTTAACGAAGCCCACGGATTGACGCGGAGATCGGGCGCATGAGAAGGGTCACGACATGAACCGCGAGGTGTACAAGTTCCTGGCCGGGGCGACAGCAGGGTTGGCGTACACCCACGCAGCCTATGCCGTCGCCGCATCCACGGGCATCATTAACGAACCGATCTTCCTCGGGCGAAAGTGGACTGTGGGGTTCATGTGGACCGAGGTTGCCATCTACTCCGCGCTGAGCCTCGGGTTGGCCTACCGGGGGTGGCGAGCCGAGACCCGCGCCGAGTTGCTCTAGTTTCCAGCTAGCGATCTCGGCCCTCCGGTTCGGCTGGGCTGGAGTCGGTCGCGACCATCGCGGCGGCGCTGGGCGTTTCGCGGGCCACGGTTTACCCAGTCCTAGCCGAGCAGACCAACGAGGGGCGGTGACGACCCACTCAAGGTTTTGGGGCCGCTTCCCGACCCTGTGACCGCTGCACTGTTGTCAGTGCACTGCTGCGGGTCTCGGCGGTCCGGCGAGTGACTCTAGAGCGGGTATGCCGATGGGTTCGGTGACCAGCAGCGGTATGACCGCGTATCGGTCGGCCAGTTGAGTACAGACCCTGTCGATCTCGTCGAGTTCGAGCGCGGCACGGCGGCGCAGTAGCGGTGCGGTGGGCGCGGCGGCCGCGACGGAGTTATTGACGACCCATGCCCAAGGGTGGATTCCGGCGCGTTCGAGGTCGGCCTGCAACTCTGCGGCCTCGAGCACCGGGGTTGTCTCTGCAAGGGTGATCAGCACGACCTTGGTGGCGGCTGGGTCTTGCAGGTGCATCAACGGGGTGACGTACCGCACCCCCGGCGCAGCGTTTCGGACGATGTCGCGGTGGTAGGAGCCGGTGGTGTCCAGCAGCAGCAGCGTGTGCCCGGTGGGTGCAGTGTCGAGAACGACGAACTTGCGGCGTGATTCCAAGATCACGTGGGAGAACGCCTGGAACACGGCGACCTCCTGGGTGCACGGCGAGCGCAAGTCCTCTGCGAGGTTGGCCCGGCCCTGCTCGTCGAGGGATGCGCCCTTGGTAGCCATTACCCTGTCGCGGTAGGTCCGGCTCGCCTGGGCAGGGTCGATACGCGAAACGTGCAGGTGTTCCACGCTGCCACAGAGAGTTTCGGTCAGATGAGCAGCGGGATCGGTGGTGGACAGATGAACCTCGTGGCCGCGCTCAGCCAAGGCCACCGCGATGGTGGCCGCGACCGTGGTCTTGCCCACGCCGCCCTTGCCCATGCACATCACCAGGGCGGGTCCGCCTTGCTCAATATCGTCGATCAGGTCACGCAACGGCCGATTTACGACCTGGGGAACTGATACGTCGGCGTTCTCGGTGATGGTTTCGTTCCCGACGGGTGTGGTCTCGAACAACGTCTCGAGGCTTTTCAGGCCGACCATGTTGGTGGCCTTCAGCTCGATCAGGTCCAGCGGCAACGATTTCAATGCCGTCGGCATGTTCGCCAGCGCAGTCTGCTCGCGGTGGCGGATCGCGGTGGCGAGCGGGTCTGTGTCGTCGCTGGGTGCAGGCAGCACACCGTTGATGACGACGTGCTGACGGGTCAACCCGATTTCGGCGAGTTCTCGGTGAGTGCGGTCAATTTCGGCGAGAGCCGAGCGGGAAGGGCGCGCGACCAGCAGCACACGGCTGCGGTGGGGGTCGGCGAGGGCAGCGACCGCTGCGGCGTACATCGCCTTTTGCTTCTCCAGCCCGGCGAGTGGTCCCAGACAGGACGCGTCGCCCTTACCGGCTTCCAAGAAGGCGTTCCAGCTTCCCGGCAGTTGCAGCAGACGGATGGTGTGCCCGGTCGGCGCGGTGTCGAACAGCACATAGTCGAACGCGGCCAGCTGGCCGTGGGTGTCCGTCAGCAGCGCGGTGAACTCGTCAAAAGCAGCGATCTCGGTGGTACACGAGCCGGAAAGTTGTTCAGTCATCGAGGCGATTTCGACCTCCGAGAGCAACCCCCGCATCGGTCCGATGATGCGCTCACGGTAGGCATTCGCAGCCTGTTCCGGATCGATATCCAACGCCGACAGCCCTCGTACCGATTCGATCGCCGTAACCCTGTTAGCGATCTGAACTCCGAACACCTGACCCAGGTTTGACGCCGGATCGGTCGAGACCAGCAGCACCTTCTTTCCTGTGCGGGCTACGACCAGCGCGCTGGCACAGGCAATTGACGTCTTGCCGACCCCTCCCTTGCCGGTGAAGAACATGTAGCGCGGAGCATCGGTGAGGAACTTCGGCATCGTCATCGCGAAGGAGTTTCTACGATCTGTGGCCGGTTAGCTATAAGTGGATCATATGGCCGGCCAGTCCGTGGAAGCACTCTTGCAGCGCCTCGGACAGAGTGGGGTGGGTGTGCACATTGCGGACTAGCTCCTTTTCGGTCAGGTCCCATCTTTGTGCCACTGTCAGCTCGGGTAGCAGTTCGGAGACGTCTGGTCCGATCAAATGCCCACCGAGGAGGCCGCCGTACTTGCTGTCGGAGATCAGCTTGACGAAACCGCTCGGGTCGCCCAGCCCCTGCGCCTTGCCGTTAGCCATGAATGGAAACTTGGCCACGTTGATGTCATAGCCCTCGTCGCGGGCCTGCTGTTCGGTCAGCCCGAAGCTGGCCACTTGCGGCTGGCAGAACGTCGCACGCGGCAGCATCCTGTAATCACCTAGGTCCAATGTCTCTGCCGCGGCGATTGTTTCGGCAGCGACCACACCCATCGCCATGGCGACGTGGGCCAGCATCGCCTTCGCGGTGACATCCCCGATGGCGTAAAGGTGCGCCACGTTGGTGCGCATCTGCGCGTCGATGCCGATGGCCTTCCGGTCGGTCAGCGCCACGCCGGTCGCTTCCAGTCCGTAACCCTCGACGTTGGCCCGAAAACCGATGGCCTGCAACACCTTGTCGGCCTTCAGCTCGCTCGAAGTGCCGTCCCTGCTCACCGTCACGGTGACCTGTGCGCCGTCGTCGCTGATCCCCTGCACCGTGGTGCCGGTCAGGACGTTGACACCGAGTTTCTTGAACTGCCTTTCGATCTCCTTGGAGACCTCGGCGTCCTCGTTAGGCAGCGCCCGTGGCATGAATTCCACGATCGTCACGTCGACGCCGAAATTTGTCAGCACGTAGCCGAACTCCATCCCGACCGCACCAGCGCCCGCGATGATGATTGACCCCGGCAAATCCCGCGACAGAATCAGCTCCTCGTAGGTGACGACGTTGTCCGACAGCGATGTGCCGGGCACCAGTTGGGTGCTGCTGCCGGTGGCAATGATCGCGTTGTCGAACGTCACGGTGTCGATGCCGCCGTCGTTGAGGACGACCGACAGGGTGTTGGCGTCGATGAACGTGCCACGGCCATGAAGTTGGGTGATCTTGTTCTTCTTCATCAGGTAGTGCACACCGGCGACCCGTCCGTCAGTGACCTCACGGCTGCGGTCGAACGCCGCCCCGTAATCCATTGTCGGTTCGCCGCGAATACCGAACTTCTCGGCTTGCTTGGTGACGATGTGAGCCAGTTCGGCGTTGCGCAGCAAGGACTTTGACGGGATGCAGCCGACGTTGAGGCAGACCCCGCCCCAATACTTGTATTCGACGATGGCGGTATTCAGCCCGAGTTGAGCAGCGCGAACCGCCGCAACATATCCGCCGGGGCCGGCTCCGAGAATGACGAGATCATAATGGGTCATTTGTTAACCTAACGTCGGGCGGAGGCCATGCGAAGTACCTCCGCCATTCTGGGAGCGGCCCCCGTTTTGCTCAGCGGCACACAGGACTTCGGGGCGGGTGGCTATGGCATCTCCTCACTGGGGCGGGACTGCGCTAGAGGGTCCAAGGCCAGCGTCAGCATTTTCGGGCCAGGCCAGCCGCCGTCGCAGCCATAGGGCGACGTAGACCAGGCCGAGCAGCACCGGGACTTCGATGAGCGGGCCGACCACCCCGGCCAGGGCTTCCCCGGAGGTGACGCCGAACACGCCGATCGCCACCGCGATCGCCAGCTCGAAGTCGTTGCTGGCCGCCGAGAATGCCAGCGCCGTCGTCCGGGCGTAGGACAGGTGCAGCCACCGGCCGATGGCGAACCCCCCGGCCCACATCGCCGCGAAGTAGACCAGCAGCGGCAGCGCGATCCGGACCACATTCAGTGGCTGGGACGTGATCGTGTTGCCCTGCAGCGCGAACAGGACCACCACGGTGAACAACAGACCGTACAAGGCGATCGGGGCGATGCGCGGCAGCAGCCGCGACTCGTACCACTCCTGGCCGCGGGCGCGTTCGCCCAGCGTCCGGGTGAGGAAACCGGCCACCAGCGGGATGCCCAGGAACACCACCACCGTCACCGCGATCTCAACGAAGGACACATGCAGGCTCTGAGTGGCCAGGCCCAGCCAGCCCGGCAGGATGTTGAGGTAGAACACCCCCAGTCCGGCGTAGGCCAGCACCTGGAACACGGCGTTGAGCGCCACCAGCACGGCGGCCATCTCCCGGTCACCGCAGGCCAGGTCGGTCCAGATCAGCACCATGGCGATACAGCGGGCCAGCCCGACCAGGATCACCCCAGTGCGGTATTCGGCCAGGTCGGGCAGCAGCAGCCAGGCCAGTGCGAACATCACGGCTGGACCGATGATCCAGTTCAGGGCCAGGGAGGCGGTCATCATCCGCCGGTCGGCGGTGATCCGCCCCACCTCCCGATACCGGACCTTCGCCAGCACCGGGTACATCATCAGCAGCAGCCCGATCGCGATCGGCAAGCTTGTCCCGTGAATCGACACCGCGCCCAGCGCGCTGCCCAGGCCCGGGATCACCCGCCCCAGCACCAGCCCGGCCACCATAGCCATGGCGATCCATAACGGCAGAAACCGGTCCACCACCGACAGCCGGCCCACCACATGCGTATCTGCCGGTGCCGGACGGGGTGCGCCGTGCTGGGTGCTCATCTGTTCAGGACCTCGCTCTCATCGGTGCCGGACGTCGTTCATTGCCGGGCTGCGCACTTCACTGGCGTGCTACCTCCCTGCGCCAACCAGGCCGGGCATTCACGCGCAGGGTCGGCGTCAAGGGTGCCTGTAAAGCGATTCCCTGCGCGAAGATTGGCCACGTCGGTGCTTAGCCTTCCGCAGGGACATCCAACTGGTCTAAGAGACGCCGAACGCGTTTTTCGATCTCGTCGCGGATAGGGCGCACCGCCTCCAGGGATTGACCTGCCGGGTCGGGAAGCTCCCAATTCTCGTAGCGCCGGCCGGGAAAGATAGGGCAGGCGTCGCCGCAGCCCATGGTCACGATCACATCGGCGGCTTGCACGATTTCGTCCGTCCAGGGCTTGGGAAATTCGCCCGTGATGTCAATGCCGACTTCGGCCATGGCCTGGATTGCGACGGGGTTGATTTCGTCGCCGGGTTCCGATCCCCCTGACCACGCGACGGCCCGATCCCCGGCGAGGTGGGTGAAGAAGCCGAGCGCCATCTGGGAGCGCCCCGCATTGTGGGTGCACAAGAACAGCACGGTCGGCTTGCCGTCGCGGACTTTGCCTTCGACCCGGGCGAGCGCGCTGAGGCGTTGGCGGGCGAAGCGTTCGGCGAGCAGCGGCAAGAAGTTCGCGACCGTGGCTCGCCCAGCGAATCGGTCATAGGAGGAATGCAGGAATCGTTCAATCGTTTCGACGCCGAACGTGTCGGAGAACTCGTCGTGCAGTCGGGTAGCTGCGGTGCGCAGGGCCAGCTGTTGATCCACCGAGAGATCACGAGGCACGTGCCGGGTTAAGGATGCGGGGCTGTCGGTCATGACGAACTCCTTCGGTCAGCAGTGGTGGAGGCGTGAGGATGTTCGTCCGCGACGACCCTGCCTGCCGTGCGAGCGGCATCGGGGTAGAGGGCGGCGATCAGTGCCAATCCGAGCAATCCGCCACGTGGCAGTGGGACCGTATTCATGGGAGGGTCGCTGGACTGAGGGTGTCGGTTCCCAATAGCTGCGAGAGTTGTTGCAGCACGGTTGGATTCACCCGGTAGTAAACCCATGAGCCACGGCGTTCGCTGTTCAGCAATCCAGCAGTGCGTAGTACTTTCAGGTGATGCGAGATGGTGGGCTGGCTCACCTCGATCCCAGCTGATAAGTCGCATACGCAGGCTTCTCCGCCCGTATGGCTGGCCACCACGCTCAGTAGGCGCAATCGCACCGGGTCAGACAGCGCCTTCAGCGTGGCCGCCAATTGGGCGGCCGCCTCGGCCGAGAGTGGCTCGCGCACGAGGGGGACGAACGCACACTGTGGCTCATCGGTCAACGATCGGAACGACTTCGACACACATCTATATTGACTGATATCGATGCGTTGCACAACGGGTTACATCTGGAATTGGGTCGTGAGAGTCTTGCCAGAGTGATTTCGGGCGAGGAGGACATCCGTGGCGCTTAGCCTCGACCAGGCCCGTTCGGTCTACGACCGGATCGGGCGCGTCCAGGACTGGCAAGCCTTCTATGAGGACGCCACCATAGACCGGCTCCTGGCCAATGCGGACCTCGCTGGAGACCAGACGATTTTCGAATTCGGTTGCGGCACCGGCAGGTTAGCTGCACGCCTCCTCACGGCACTTCCTCCCAGCGTCACCTACCTCGGCGTCGACATCAGCCCAGTGATGATCAACCTAGCCAACAATCGGCTCGCCGCCTGGGCCGAGCGGGCAGAGGCCGTGCTGGTCGACGGCTGCCTGCCGCTACCCGCCAATGACGGATTCGCGGACCGCGTGCTGTCCACGTTCGTATTCGACCTGCTCGACCCAGACTACGCACGGGCCTTGCTCGACGATCTGCGACGGATTCTCAACCGCGATGGCCGGCTCTGCCTAGCCAGCCTCACCCACGGAGACCGGTCGCTCGAACGAGCCGTCTCGCGAACCTGGACCGGCCTGTGGCGCATTGCGCCACAGCTCGTCGGCGGCTGTCGCCCCATCAACCTGAGCGCCCTGCTTGGCCGCGACTGGCAGGTCCAGCATCACTCACGAGTGCATCGTTGGGGACTTGTCACCGATGTCGTCACCGCAACTCCGACTACGCGCCATCAATGACAGGACGATTGCGCTTGTGGCTAAAGGAAGCGCCGGGTGGCTCGCGCCTTGAACGGCCCAGCGCCATCTCTTTCGCCGGAATGTCCGACGGTGGTGAATCGGCTTCCACGCTCGGAACAATTCGCCAGTCCGCAGCCAGTCCCCAATATTTCACGCCGGCCTCTCTCGGTCTAAGCAACCTCAACGCTGTGACGTGCGGATTTCAGCATTTCCAGCGCCGCATTCCGATGTAAACGCCCAGATCAAGTCGTTCGGGACGAAGAGGCCATGGGTGCAAATCCCGCCCACCCCGACTCGAAAACAAATAGCGGTTCAGCTGCGGTCGCTCGCACCGCGAACCGTGCCACCCCGGAAGACGATTTCGAGGACGGGACTTAATAACCCAACTGGCAGGCGCGTCCCAAGCCAGTCAAGATGACGGTCGTGTGGTCTGCCTGGTGGTTGGTACCGGTCAGCATCGTGTCTGCAATTGCGGTGATCTGGCTGCTCCTCGCCGTCGCCTTCTGGTGGGTGAAGCCCGACGAGCTGAGCCTGCAGGAGTTGATGCGCCTGCTGCCCGACCTGCTGAGGATGCTGAAACGCCTTGCCGTGGATCCGGAGATGCCGCGGCGCATCCGGTTTGGGTTGTTGCTGTTGCTTGCTTTCATCGCTTCGCCGATCGATCTGATTCCTGACGTCATACCGGTGATCGGGATCGCCGATGACGTGATCATCACCGCATTGGTGCTGCGCTGGATCGCCCGCACAGCGGGACCGGACGCACTCGCGGAGCACTGGCCGGGGACGCCCGAAGGACTCGCGGCTGTGCGACAGCTCTGCGGGCTGTCCGATCCTCAGGTGGATTGATCCAGCGACGACGATCCAGCTGCTACGTCGCGAGCTTGGCCACTTCGCCGCCCGCGCGCCTTTCCACGAACAACGGAACGAAGTCGCGCACCGGGCGTCCGTGGAATTCGGTGTGGATGCCGTGGACGATGGCGGTGACGACCTCTGGTGGCACGGTCGGATAGGTACGGGTGAGCCGGTCGGCGACCTGTTCGATCAGCGTTTCCTCGCTCGTGTCAATCATGGTGATCCCTCGCGCCTTGATTGCAGCTTATCACGCGCTCGCCGATGGCCCGCTGCACCAAGCGGGATGCGTCGTCCCGATGAGACGCCAGAAAAGACCGCGTCGATGTAGTCATGCCCGTATCCCATCGGTATATGTTTCTGATTCCTTCTCGATCTTTCATGGTCTGGCTCGCCATCGGCAGGGCCTAAAGTCATCAGGCGGTCGAAACCTGTTCCCTTGCAGGCCATCAACCGTTGAATAGGTGGACGACAGCCGAGAGTTACTGTGCCGTGGCATATTTCACATCGAGGCCAAACTCGTGCAGAAATTAGCGGGGCGGTGCAGTTCTCGGCACGTTCGTGCCGTGTTCAATTGGGCGACACCAGTTCGTCACGCGCGGGGAGTTTAGTGAGTCACATGTCCGAATTGCTACGGGGCGTCGGCCATGATCCGTTGCTCGTGGCCGGTGTCCGTCTTCTGACGCCCCCCCTACGGGAAATCTATGCGGTGCTGCTCAGAGCCGGCATCATCGCCGTCGAAGAAGACTGATCAGTCCGTCGAGTCTGGAATCCATAACCGCGCGTAGCCTGACGCCGTGCTGGTTGACATCGTGGTCTACGACGGTCTCGACGAGATGGATGCGATCGGCCCGATGGAGGTCATGCGCAGCGCAGCCAGGGCCGGCTCGGAATTCGAGGTTCGGCTGGTGGTGCGCACCCCCCAGCCGTCTGTGACCGGCGCCTACGGACTGCGTTTCGTTCCCGACGCGACCTTCGTACCCGGCGAAGCCGACATCCTCATCGTCACAGGCGGTGGCTGGGCGGCCCGAGCGGATCGCGGAGCCTGGGGCGAGGTGCAGCGCGGCGACTGGCTGCCGCTGCTCGCAGAGGCCGCGAAGTCCACAGCTGTCGTTGCCGCTGTTTGTACGGGCACGATGCTGCTCGCACACGCCGGAGTCATCGGAAGCCGAAAAGCGGCAACACATCACACAGCATGGGATGACTTACAGGCGATGGGGGCGACGCTGGTGAAGGACCGGGTGGTCGACGACGGCGACTTGGTGACCAGCGGGGGCGTCACGAGCGGGATCGACCTCGCTCTCTGGCTCGTCGAGCGCGAGTTCGGGCGTGACCTCGCCGAGCGCACCGCCGCCCGGATGGAATACCACCGTGCCGTACCGCGGCCGCGCTCGTCCTAGCGCGAGGTGGTGCGAAGGATGCATCAGCGGTGAGCAGCCGAAAGGCAGCCGCATGACTGAAGCAGAGTTGGAGAAGCTGTTCCTCGCCCTCGCCTAGCGGGCTACGTCTGTGCCCGTAGTGCGTTGACGTAGTGCATCATCCAAGTGCTGCCTACGCCTATGACGCTGAACCCGCTTTCGCGAAGCAGCGCCTCGATTTCGCGGGAGTTGTCGTGTGCCATTGCGTAAGCAGTGACGGCGCCGACGACCCGGCGCAGCACCGGACCGCTCGGCGGGCGGAAGTCGGCGATGAATACGCGACCGCCGGGACGAAGCACCCGAAACATCTCGCGGACCGCGTCGGCGCGGCGCTCAACCGGGATGTGATGAAACGCCAGACTGGACACCACCAGGTCGAACGATTCGTCCGGGAACGGCAGGCCCTCGGCGCCGGCGACCTGGAAAGTGCAACTCGAGGGGGCGTGTTCGCTGGCGTAGTCCAGCATCGGCTGCGATGGATCGATGCCCACCACCGATCCGCCGGGCTGTACCGCCGGTGCTATTCGTCGTGCGAAATACCCGGTGCCACAACCGATGTCGAGCACACGGTCGCCACTGCGGGCGCCCGACAGCGCGACGAGACGATCCCAGATGCGAGCGCGCTGCCCCAGAAACCACACGCCCGCGAACACCTCATAACCGCGGGCATGGGTGATGAGGCCGCCGGAATCGTCGTCATGGTGGTGATGCGACAGCAGTTTTTGAGCCAACCCCATGGCTTCTTTTCTATACCCCCATAGGGTATATATCAAGAGAGGCAACTCAGCGAAAGGACGGTTCCGATGAGGCAACGGTTGCTCGGCGCCGGTGCTGCCGCACTGGCGGCTCTGATCACCTTGACCGCGTGCGGTGGATCTACCACAGAGACTCGCAGCAACTCGACCCCCGCCGCGACGAGCCAGTCGGGAGCGCAGCCGCACAACAACGCCGACGTGATGTTCGCCAATCACATGATTCCGCACCATCAGCAGGCCATCGAGATGAGCGACATCCTGCTCGGTAAGCAGGGCATCGACCCGCGTGTGGTGACACTGGCCAACCAGATCAAGGCGGCGCAGACGCCGGAGATCCAACAGATGCAGTCGTGGCTGGACCAGTGGGGCCAGCCGACGATCATGCCCGGCCACGACATGCCGGGCATGACCGGGATGGTGTCCGAGCAGGACATGGCCGCCTTACAGAACGCCCAAGGTGTCGAGGCCAGCAAGCTTTACCTCACGCACATGATCGCCCATCACCAAGGCGCGATCACCATGGCGCAAGACGAGATCAAGTCCGGGCAGTACCCACCGGCCGTCGCGCTGGCCCAGTCGATCGTCACCAGCCAGCAGAAGGAGATCGACGAGATGAACGCGATCCTCGGAACACTGTAAGCACCCGGACATACGCTGTCAGGCGTGCCGATCGAGCTTCGTTACGACCGATGGTTTCTGCCTTTATCCGTTCCGCTCGGGATGGGTCCGAAGCACAGCGAGATCAGCATCGACGGCGGCAACCTCCACGTCTCGATGGGCTGGGGTTTTCGGGCCACCATCCCGCTGAGCTCCATCAAGAAGGCAGAACCCAGCCACGAGAGGGTGCTCGCCGCGGGAGTGCACGGCCGCCGCGGCCGCTGGCTGGTCAACGGATCAACGAGAGGCGTGGTGGAGCTCACCATCGGCCCGCCTGTCCACGCGAAGGCCGTGGGTAGGTCGATCACGTTGCGCACCTTGTGGGTGAGCGTGACGGACCCCGACGCGCTGATCGCGGCCGTCGCGCCTGCCGGATAGTTTGAGCAGCGCAGTTTCGCGGGTAGAAAACTCCTATGACCCTCGCGTCGCCCTCGTTGGCGCCTGCGCTGCCTGAGGCCAACGGGCCGTTGTCGACGGCGATCCTCGAGTTACTCGCCGGACCGCGCCGGACCGTCGCCGACTTCCCGGTTGCCGACTCCGACCCGTACGGCCCCGATCTGCAGCTGGCGCTGTACGTCTGCTACGAGTTGGCCTACCGCGGGTTCGCCGGAGTCGACCCCGAATGGGAGTGGGATCCCGAACTGCTGCGGCTGCGCAGAGAACTCGAACGTCACTTCGTCGCGGCGGTGCGCGCCGAGGTCGGCGAGATCGGACCCGGCGACACCGCGGCCGCGGAGATGGACGCGCTGTCGGTGGAGCCGGTCGACGGGACCGGTCTGTCGTACTACCTACGTGACGAGGGCACCTGGGAACAGATGCGCGAGTACTTCGTGCACCGCTCGCTATATCACCTCAAGGAAGCCGACCCGCATGCGTTCGCGATTCCGCGGCTGACCGGTCAGGCCAAGGCCTCGTTCGTCGCCGTCGAATTCGACGAGTATGGCGCCGGTCGCGGCGAGCACCTCCATCAGCAGCTCTTCGCCGACCTGATGGCGGCAGCCGGCCTCGACAACAGCTACCTCGCCTACCTCGGCGACGTGCCCGCCGAGATGCTCGCCGTGGTGAACCTGATGTCCTACTTCGGGTTGCACAGGTCGATGCGGGGTGCGGCGATCGGCCACTTCGCGGCGACGGAGATCACGTCGTCACCGGGATCGCGGCGCCTCGTCGACGCGCTGGAGCGGATGGGCGCGCCGCAACCGTGCATCGCGTTCTACCGCGAGCACGTGGAGGCCGACGCCGTCCACGAGCAGGTGGTGCGCACCGACGTCGTCGGCGATCTCGTCGCCCGCGAGCCCGAGTTGGAGGCCGACGTCGTGTTCGGCATGCGCGCGCTCGACGTGGTGGAGAGCCGATTCGCCGACCACGTGATGGCGAGTTGGAGGGTGGCGCGCAGCTCGCTAAGCCGGCCGTTGAGCTGAGTCGGCGGCGCGGCGCCGCCGACGATGGCTGGTGTCGCACAGCGGGTAGGTCTTGCTGCGCCGACACATGCAGATCGCGACCATGAACCGGTCGGAGTCGACGACGCTGCCGTCCGGCAGCTCGATGTGCACCGGGCCCTCCACGAGCATCGGGCCCGACGGCACGATCCGCACCACCCGCCGCTGCGGGCAGGTCATCGCTTGTCCGCCCGGATCACGACAAGCAATTCCTCTCGGCGTCCCGGCCGCAACCGGCCGGTGGCCTCCAGCCATTCGGCGCGCGCCGAAAGTACCGGGCCGAACGGAATCCATTGCCACATAACGACATCGACGTCGAGGCCGCCGGATCGCAACGCGGTCAAGGATTCTCCGACACCCGAGAACTCTGACTGCACCAGCAGCAGCGTGCCGCCATCGGCCAGCAGGTCCGGCGCCGAGGCGCACAGCGGGTCGAGGACTAGCCGGCCGTCGTCGCCGGCGTCCCACGCCCATGCCGGCCCGACGACAGCCCGGATCGACTCTTCGCCACTGTCCGGGCTGACGGGCACATACGGCGGATTCGACACCACCACGTCAAAAGGGGCGCAGCTCAACGCATCTGGCAGCGACCCGACGCGCACGTCGACGTCGGCGCCTGCCGCGCCCGCGTTAGCCTGCGAACACTGCACCGCACGTGGGCAGATGTCGAAGGCGGTCACCGCCGCGGCACCCGACTGCGCGGCCGCGATCGCGAGCACCCCGCTGCCGGTGCACAAGTCGAGCACTCGTCGCCCTTCGGCAATCGCGGTGCGCTGCAACGTGTCTACCAACAGCCGCGAATCGTGCTGCGGCGCGTACACACCGACGTCGGCGACGACCGTCTCGCAAGGGTCGGGGGCGGTGATCGTCACCGGATGCTCTCATCCGACGGTGGGACAAACGGGATCATGCTGGCCTTTCGACGACGGTGTCGTGGATCGCATAATTGATGCCCTCGAACATCTAACCTCAAACCCCACATCAGACGGACGTCACACATCGGCGGTGTTTGTCTGCGCACCCGCCCGGGCACCCGATGGGGGTGAAGGCTTCCGACATCGTTGCACTGCCCCTGCAGTGGGGATCCACCATCCGGCGTCGACGCGTGTTTCATCCGGTCGGGGTGATGGCGAGCGGAACCGCCGAGCGGCTCGCGCCGCCGGGCGAGGGACTGCCGGTGGAGTCGTCCGCGGTCCTCGGGCGGATATCGAAGGGTGTCGGCCTGCCCGGCGGACTCCCCGACAACATCGGGCTTGCGGTGCGCATCCCACCGCAGCCGTTCGCGGCCACGCCGTGGGACATCCTGATGGCGTCGGCCGGTTCAGGCCTCGTCACGCGGTTCGCGTTGCGTCCGGTCGCGTCATGGCGCGCCCCCCTGTCGAGCCTGATGCCGCTGCGCTACGACGGGAAGTACTGGTGGGTGCGCGCGAAGATGACCTCGGAGCTGAAAACAGAGGGGCTTTCGCTCGACGACATCGCCGACCAGATCGAACGCGACGGCGTCGAGTTCGAACTCGACCAGGCAGCGGGCACCGGCGACTTCCAGCCGCTGGCCCGAGTGCGGTTCGACGAGGTGGTGCCCGCCGGCCCGTCCAACGAGGTCGCGTTCGACCCGACCATCCACACGGCGCCCGGGGTCAAACTCGCACCCGAATGGCTGACCGACATCCGCCAGCGCGCCTACGAGCGCAGCCGCGAGGGTCGTCCCGACTCCGCCTGAGGGTCACTTCTCGGACGGCTTGTCCTCGGTGAGTTCGGGCGCGTTCTCCCGCGTCGCCATCCCGCCCTCGCGGCCGTGATCAGCCGGCCCCGGCGGGGTGGTGTCCTTCTCTTCGTCTTTCTCGCGCATGGTGCCCTCCGCTTGTGACATGACCTTTTTACGCCTGCAGCACGAGAGCGTGCTGGGCGTGTTGGAAGTTCTGGATGGCTCTGTCCGACAATATTTCAGCTGTCCGGTGGCCTCGTTACTCCGGTGCGGCATCGCGCAACGCCACCAGCAAAGGCTTGGCGGCTTCGGCCAGGAAGCGGTCCTGCGTCTCGCCGCCGATCTGCACCAGCGCGATGTCGGTGAAGCCGGCCTCCCAATACTCGCGGACGGCCTCCACGATCGCGTCGAGATCGGGCCCGCAGGGAATGCTCTCCGCCACGTCCTCGGGCCGCACGAACTGCGTCGCCGCCGCGAAGCCGGCGGTGGTCGGCAAGTCGGCGTTGACGGGCCAGCCGCCGCCGAACCAGCGGAACTGGTCGTGCGCGCGCTGCACGGCGGCGTCTACGGTCGGGATCCCAGCACACCGGGATCTGGCCGATCACCCGGCCGTGGCCCGGCAACCCCGTCGCGCGACGCGCGTCGTGCCAGGAGTGCACCAAACTCTTGTCCGGCTCGACCGCGATGAGGTGGTCACCGAGGGGCGCGAAGGCGTGCACCGACTTCTCCCCCGACACCGCGATGCCGATGGGCACCGCCGTTTCGGGTAGATCCCACAGCCGCGCGGAGTCGACCTCGTAGTACTGCCCTTTCCAGCTGACCAGTTCGCCGCCGAACAACTCGCGGATGATCTCCACGGCTTCCTTGAGCATCTCCTGGCGACGGTCCACCGACGGCCACCCGCGTCCGACGACGTGCTCGTTGAGGTTCTCGCCGGTGCCCAGCCCGAGCGTGAACCGGCCGTCGGCGAGGATCTGCAGCGTCGCGGCCTTCTGTGCGACGACCGCCGGGTGGTAGCGCATCGTCGGGCACGTCACGTACGTCGCCAACTCGATCTGCTCGGTCGCGTGGGCGACCGCGCCGAGCACCGTCCACGCGTATGGTGCGTGACCCTGCGAGCTCAGCCACGGGAAGTAGTGGTCACTGCAGACCTCGAAGTCGAAGCCCGCCGCCTCGGCCGAAATCGCATACCGGACAAGCTCTTTCGGCCCGCTCTGTTCGGTCATCAGGGTGTAGCCAAACCGCGTCATGGGTGGCGGATACCCGTCCCCCATGCCGCGAAAACGGCTACAGCCGCTCTTTGACGGCCTCCGCCAACCGTGCGCCGTCGGCCTTGCCGGCCGCGATCGCGGTCGCCGCCTTCATCACCTGGCCCATCTGCTTCATACCCGGCCGCTCGCCGATCTCCTCGGCCACCTGGGCGATCGCGGTGTCGGCGACGTCGGCTACCTCCGCTTCGGTCAGCGGTGTCGGCAGGTACTCGTCGATCACCCGGGCCTCGGCATGCTCGTTGGCGGCCAGTTCGCCGCGGCCGTTCTGCGTGTAGATCTCCGCCGCTTCCCCGCGCTTCCTGGACTCTCTGGCCAGAACCTTGAGCACCTCGTCGTCGGTCAGCTCCCGGGACTGCTTGCCGGAGACCTCCTCGTTGCGGATTGCGGAGATCACCATCCGAAGCGTCGCCGTGCGCAGGCGATCCTGGGCCTTCATCGCCGCGGTCAGGTCCGCCTGGAGCCGAGCTTTCAATTCCGCCATAGCCGCAGACGCTACCTTTGATTGCGCAACGCCATGCCGCTAGTGAGGATGGTCCGCATGACCAACGACGACGGGGGTGTTCGTCCTGCGGCAACGCCACCGCCGCCGTACACCGCGTACCCGGCCTATCCCCCGCCCGGCTACTCAGCCGCGCCCCGTTACGGGGCCCCGCCCGGTTACGGGGGCGTGCCCGGCTATCCGCCGCCCGGCTACGGCACCTACCCGCCCTATCCTCCCGCGGGCCCGCCGCCAGCGCTGAAACCCGGGGTGATCCCGCTGCGCCCGCTGGGGCTCAGCGACATCTTCAACGCGGCGTTCTCGTACATCCGGGTCAACCCGCGGGCCACCCTCGGACTCACGACGATCGTCGTCGTCGTCACGCAGATCATCGTCCTGATCCTCACGACGGCGGTTCCGCTGGGCATGTACGGGGAGGTCGACATCTCGCGAGCCGAGGACGAGTCCGCCGCCGGGCTGGTCGCCATGTTCCTGTCTCTGGTCGCCGCGGGATTGACCAGCGGGCTGTCGGGCGTCGTGTTGAGCGGACTGCTGACCGTCGTCGTCGGCAGGGCGGTGTTCGGCGCGCACATCACCATCCGGGAAGCGTGGGACCGCATGCGCGGCCGGTTGCTGGCACTGCTCGGGTTGACGCTGCTCGAGGGCCTGGGCGCGGTGCTGCTGTTCACCGTGACCGCCGTCGTCATCGCGGTCGCGGCCACCATCAACGCGGTCCTGGGCGTGGTCGCGGGAATGATCGTAGTCATCGGCGTGATCGTCGCCTTCGTCTATCTGTGGACGATGCTCAGCTTCGCGCCGGTGCTGATCGTGCTGGAGCGGCTCCCGGTGCTCGCCGCGATCAGCCGGTCGTTCGCGCTCGTGCGGGGATCGTTCTGGCGGGTGTTCGGCATCCGGATCCTCGGCACACTGGTCGCCGGCATCGTGGCGTTCGCGGTGGGGATCCCGTTCACGTTCAGCGGCCAGATGCTGGGCGTGCTCGCCGAGTCGGTGGGCGCGGCGCTGGCCGCCTCGGCCCTGGTGGCGGTCGGCGGTGCGATCGGACAGATCGTCACCGCGCCGTTCACCGCCGGCGTCGTCGTGCTTCTCTACACCGACCGCCGCATCCGTGCAGAGGCATTCGACCTCGTCCTGCAGACCGGCGCCGCCGCTGCGACAGCCGATTCGGCGGGTGCCACCGATCACCTGTGGTTGATCCGGCATCCCTGACCATGCCGACCGTCCTGATCGACCGTGACGCCGCGCACGAGGCGGCACAGCGCGAGCTGTCCAAGCCGATCTACCCCAAGGAGAGCATCTCCGACCGGCTCAACGAGTGGATCAACGACTTCATCTACCGAGCCATCTCGAAGGGATCGGAGGTGCCCGGCGGATGGTTCACCGTGGCGGTGCTGCTCACTCTTCTCGCGGTGGCGATCGTTGTCGCCGTCCGAATCGCACGCCGCACCATGCGCACCAAGCGCAAAGGCGACTTCCAGCTTTTCGGGGCAGCCGAGCTGACCGCTGCCGAGCATCGAGCCACCGCCGAACGCTTTGCCGCCGAACGCAATTGGGCGGCAGCCATTCGGCACCGGCTGCGCGCGATCGCTCGTCAGCTCGAGGAGAACGGCGTGCTCAATGCCGTGCCGGGCCGCACCGCCAACGAGCTGGCCAGCGACGCCGCCCAGTCGTTCCCGGAGCTGAGAACCGAATTAACCGACGCTGCAGTATGTTTCAACGACGTCACGTACGGTGAGCGGCCCGGCACCGAGCCTGCGTACCGCAGCGTCGCCGCGCTCGACGAGCACATCCGCTTCCGCCGATCGCCCACTTCGCATGACGCCGGCTCGCCACACGGCGCCGAGACGTGGACGCCGCTGCAGTGAGCAATCCTCCTGCATCGCTGCGGCCGTCCTCGGTCCAGAGTCGGCGCACTTGGCGGTGGCTGCTGCTGGCGCTCGCCGCCGTCATTGCGGTCGCCGCGGTGAGCACCTACCTAACCGCGCCACGTCCGGGAGGGCGGATGGATGCCGAATCCACAAGTCCCGACGGCGGACACGCGTTGATGACGCTGCTGCGCGAGCGCGGCGTCGACGTCGTCGTCGCGCGTGAAGTCGCCGACGTCGAACGCGCCGCCCGCCCCGACTCGCTGGTGCTCGTCGCCGAAAGCTACTTCGTGGTCGACGACGACGTGATGGCGCGCCTGGAAAATGTGCCTGGCGATCGGCTGCTGATCGAACCGGTGTCGAACATCCGCAAGAGGCTGGCCCCCGAGATCCGCATCGGCCGCGCCGCGACGATCGGCGGCGACCCGAACTGCGACCTGCCCGAAGCGACGAAGGCCGGGGAGGTGCAGTTCGGCGTCAGCGACACCTACGAGGCGGCCGGTGACGAGCCTGTCATGAGCTGCTACGACGGCGCGGTGGTGCGATACCGCGACGGCGACCGAACGGTGACGGTGATCGGTAGCGCTGACTTCATGATGAATTCCGGTCTGCTGAAACAAGGTAACGCGGCGCTGGCGATGAATCTCGCCGGTTCGCGTCCGCGGCTGGTGTGGTACGCGCCGCAGCGCGCGGAAGGCGAACGCACCAGCGGCTCAGACATTTTCGACCTGATTCCGGACAACGTCGACTGGATCGTCTGGCAGCTTTGCATCGTGGTGTTGCTCGCCGCGCTGTGGCGTGGCCGCCGGATGGGACCGCTGGTGGCCGAGAAGCTGCCGGTGGTGGTCCGTGCCTCGGAGACGGTCGAGGGGCGCGGCCGGTTGTACCGGTCGCGCCGCGCACGCGACCGTGCGGCCGATGCGCTGCGCACCGCCGCGCTGCAACGCATGCTGCCGCGACTCGGGCTCGCCGTGAACGCCCCTGCTCCCGCCGTGGTGGCCGCAGTGGCCGAGCGTTGCGGCAGACGGCCAGAACTCCTGCAGCACATACTTTTCGGACCTCCGCCGTCGTCCGACGACGACCTGGTGAACCTTGCTCGCGAACTCGACGACATCGAAAGGCAGGTCGCGCACTCGTGACACAGCAGGCCGCTCCACTCTCACAAGACGCACGCGCCAAACTGATGGCGCTGCGCTCCGAGATCGCCAAGGCCGTCGTCGGCCAGGACTCCGTCGTCTCCGGACTGGTGATCGCGCTGCTGTGCCGCGGTCACGTGCTGCTGGAGGGGGTGCCCGGGGTGGCCAAGACGCTGCTGGTGCGTGCCATGGCCGCAGCGCTGGACCTGGAGTTCAAGCGGGTGCAGTTCACGCCCGACCTGATGCCCGGCGACGTCACCGGCTCGCTGGTGTACGACGCGCGCACCGCGGTGTTCGAGTTCCGTCCCGGCCCGGTGTTCACCAACCTGCTGCTGGCCGACGAGATCAACCGCACACCGCCGAAGACACAGGCCGCGCTGCTGGAGGCCATGGAGGAGCGGCAGGTCAGCGTCGAGGGCGAGGCGCGGCCGCTGCCCGACCCCTTCATCGTCGCCGCCACCCAGAACCCGATCGAGTACGAGGGCACCTACCAGCTGCCCGAGGCGCAACTGGACCGCTTCCTGTTGAAGCTCAACGTGGCGCTGCCGCCGCGCGAGCAGGAGATCCAGATCCTCGACCGGCATGCGCGCGGCTTCGACCCACGCGACCTGTCGGCGGTGCGGCCGGTGGCCACCGCTGCCGACCTGGCGGCGGGTCGGCAAGCCGTGCGGCAGGTGCTTGTCGCCGACGAGGTGCTCGGCTACATCGTCGACATCGTGCGCGCCACCCGCCAGTCGCCGTCGCTGCAGCTCGGGGTGTCTCCGCGCGGCGCTACGGCGCTGCTGGCCACCGCACGGTCGTGGGCGTGGCTGTCGGGGCGCAACTACGTCACTCCCGACGACGTGAAGGCGATGGCCCGGCCGGTGCTGCGACACCGCATCGGGCTGCGGCCGGAGGCCGAGCTCGAGGGCGCCAACCCCGACGGCGTGCTGGACGGCATCCTGTCCTCGGTCCCGGTGCCGCGCTAGTGGTGATCACCGGCCGCGCCGCGTTGCTGGCGTTGCTTTGCGTTCTACCGGTGGCGTTGTCGCCTTGGCCGGCAACGCTTTTCTGGCTCGCATTGCTGGTTGTCGTGGGGCTGGTAGCCGTCGACGTCGTCTTGGCGGCCAGCACTCGCGCATTGCGGTTCACCCACGACGGCGACGTCGCCGCGCGGCTCGGGCAGTCCGCCGACGTGGTGCTGACGGTGAGCAACGGCGGCCGGCGCCGGTTCAGGGGTCAGATCCGCGACGCGTGGGCACCCAGCGCGCGAGCCCAGCCGCGCAGCCATCCGGTCAATCTTGCGCCCGGGCAACAGGAGTCGCTCGTCACCCGGCTGCAGCCGACCCGGCGCGGCGACCAGCAGGCAGCGGTGGTGACCGCCCGCTCGATCGGTCCGCTCGGCATGGCCGCGCGGCAGAGCTCGTCACCGGTGCCGTGGCAGGTCCGGATCCTGCCGCCGTTCCTGTCGCGCAAGCACCTGCCGTCGCGGCTGGCGAAGTTGCGCGAGATCGACGGGCTGCTGCCGGTTCTCATCCGCGGCCAGGGCACGGAGTTCGACTCGCTGCGCGAGTACGTGATCGGCGACGACGTCCGGTCGATCGACTGGCGGGCCACCGCCCGGCGGGCCGACGTGGTGGTGCGGACGTGGCGGCCCGAACGCGACCGGCGCGTGGTGCTGGTTCTCGACACCGGTCGCACGTCGGCTGGCCGCGTGGGGGTGGATCCGACCGCCGCCGATCCCCGCGGCTGGCCGAGGCTGGACTGGTCGATGGACGCCGCACTGCTGCTGGCGGCACTGGCCTCGCGGGCCGGCGACCACGTCGACTTCATCGCCCACGACCGGGTGTTGCGGGCCAGTGTGCAGAACGCCTCCCGCACCGAGGTGCTGGCCCAGCTGGTCGACGCGATGGCCCCGCTGCAGCCCGCGCTCGTCGAGTCCGACGCCACCGCGATGGTGGCCGCGATCCAGCGGCGGGTACGCCGCCGCGCGCTGGTGGTGCTGCTGACCGACCTCAACGCGTCGGCGTTGGACGAGGGCCTGATGCCGGTGCTGCCGCAGCTGTCGGCCAAGCACCAGGTGATCATCGCCGCGGTCGCCGATCCGCGGGTCGACCTGCTGGCCGCGGGACGCTCGGACGCCGCGCACGTCTACGACGCGGCCGCCGCCGAGCGGTCACGCAACGACCGGCGGGCCATCGCGTCGTGGCTGCGGCGCAGCGGTGTCGACGTGGTGGACGCCCCGCCCGAGGACCTGGCGCCGGCATTGGCCGACCGGTATCTGGCGATGAAGGCGGCCGGCAAGCTGTAATGCGCTGCCGAATGGCCAGTTATGACACGCTTTTTCGCGATTTTGCGTGTCAAACTGGCCACTCGGCGCTAGGGTCAGGGCTTCAGTGCTCAGCGCACGAGGTCGACGTCCGGTGCCTCGGCCATGTCACCGGACTCGCCCGCGACCACCGCCTTACGGCCGAAGTGGACGATGTAGGCGATGAAGGCGACCTCGGCGAGCACGCCGATCGCGATCCGCACGAACGTCGGCAGCGGAGACGGCGTGACCATCGCCTCGATCAACCCCGACACCAGCAGCACGACGGCCAGTCCCACCGCGACCGCGACGACGGCGCGGCCCTGCTCGGCCAGCACCTGGGTGCGCGGCCGGTTGCCGGGTGAAATCACCGACCACCCCAGCCGCATCCCGGCGGCCGCGGCCACGAACACGGCCGTCAACTCGAGCAGGGCATGCGGAGTGAGCAGCCCGAGGAAGATGTCGCCCTTGCCCGCGTTGAACATCAGCCCGCCGATCACGCCCACATTGACGGCGTTCTGGAACAGCACATAGGGAATCGGGATGCCCAGGACTATCGAGTAGGCGATGCACTGCGCCGCGATCCAGGAGTTGTTCACCCAGACCTGCAATGCGAACGACCCGGCGGGGTGCTCGCTGTAGTAGGAGGCGAAATCGTGGTTGACGAGCTGGTCGATCTCTGCCGGTGTGCCCACCGCCGCCTGGACTTCCGGACTGCCGGCGACCCAGAATCCGATCACCACGGCGACGAGGAAGAACGCCACCGCCGTGGCCAGACACCACCGCCACGCGCGGTACACCACCACCGGGAAACTCACCGTCCAGAATCGGACGAACTCGCTCCACAACGGCGCGTGCGCGCCCGTCACCGCCGACCGCGCCCTCGCCACCAGGCTCGACAGCCGGCCGACCAGCACCGAGTCCGACGACGCCGAGCGCACCATCGACAAATGCGTCGACACCCGCTGGTAGAGCTCGACCAACTCGTCGATCTCAGCCCCGGTCAGCCGGCGCCGGCGCTTGATCAACTGATCCAGCCGGTCCCAGGTGGACCGATGGGCCAGCACGAATGCGTCGACGTCCACGCCGCGAGTCTATGAGCCGACGCGGATGGCGGTAGCCTTCGGCGATATGTCTGACGTGGTGACCGGCGACGCCGTCGTCGTCGAGGTCCAGGTCGCGCAGTTGCCGGTGCGTGCGGTGGGCGCGCTGATCGACGTTACGGTGGTGTTCCTGCTTTACATCGTGGGCGTCGTGCTGACCGCGACGACGTTCTCACAGTTCGACGACGCACTCGTGGCCGCGTTCTTGATCATCTTCACGGTGCTGGCGCTGATCGGCTATCCAGTGATATTCGAAACCGCTACCCGCGGCCGGTCGCTGGGCAAGCTAGCGATGGGACTGCGCGTGGTGTCCGACGACGGTGGACCGGAACGCTTCCGCCAGGCGCTGTTTCGCGCGTTGGCAGCTGTGGTGGAGATCTGGATGCTCGCCGGCGGACCGGCGGTGATCTGCAGCCTGCTGTCGTCGAAGGGTAAGCGCATCGGTGACGTGTTCGCGGGCACCGTGGTGATCAGTGAACGCGGACCCAGGCTGGAGCCACCCCCGGAGATGCCGCCGGCACTGGCGTGGTGGGCGTCGTCGCTGCAACTGTCGGGCCTGCGGCCGGAGACCGCGCAGCTGGCTCGCCAATTCCTTTCGCGGGCAATGCAGTTGCATCCTGCAGTGCGTGATCAGATGGCGTACCGGATCACCGCCGACGTTGCCGCGCAGGTTTCCCCGCCGCCACCGCCGGGGGTGCCTCCGCAGTACGTGCTCGCTGCGGTGCTCGCCGAGCGGCATCGGCGCGAGCTGATGCGGTTACGGCCGACGGCCCCGGCCGCTCCGGCGCAGCCCGTTTCACCGCCGCCGCAGCAGGCGCCCATCGCAGCGCCCGCCCCGCAACCCGACCCGGGCGGTTTCGCGCCACCGAGTTAGTCGGTGAGCCAGTTGCCGTGGAACCCGTGCGGCACCCGCCGCGGAAGCCGCACGCGCGCAACGGGTTCGCCGGTGAAGTCCGACGCGTCGATGATCACCAGGTCGCTGCCGTCGCGGGCGGGGTCGTACACGTAGGTCAGGTACCAGCCCGCCAGTTCACCGGCGCCCGATGGCGCGTAGACCGCCTCTCCGGGTTCGCCGGCGAATCGATGCTCCTGCGCGGCACCGGTTTCGAGGTCGTAGCGGACCAGGTTCTTGTCGCCCACCGTGATGGCATAGCGCGCCGGCAGACCGGCCACCCGGTCGTCGATACGCGGGAACTCCACCCCGCGGTCGTCGAGTTGGCGTTCCTCGACCGCGCCGGCGGCTAGATCGATGGTCCACTGCCACATGACGGCGTCGACCTCGAAACCGCCATTGTGGCGCCACAGCTCGGGATACCGAACAGCCTGCAGCACAATCGAATCGCCATGGTCATAGGCGTTAGCGACGTGGAAGACGTAGCAGGGATCGATCTCGAACCACCGGATCTCGCCGAACGGGTCGTCGCGGCGCAGCACCCCGAAGCGGGCCCCGTAGTTGTCGTCCCACCGATACGGCATGTCGCGTGCTCCGCTCATCGCGATGTCCAGGTTGAACACGATGGGCAGATCCATGAAGATCACATGCTCGGCGGTCAGGGCGAAGTCGTGCATCATCGTCAGCGCCGGGACGTCCACCGGACGGTTGACGGTCAGGTCGCCGTTGGCGTCCGCGCGGTGATACGTGACGTGCGGCGTGAAGATGTTGCCGTAGCCGAAGAAGTGCAATTCCCCTGTGACAGGGCAGATCTTGGGATGGGCAGTCATCGAGTCGGCGAGCTTGCCACCGAAGTCGTAGGCACCCAAGGTCTGAAGCTCGTTGGTGATCTCGTACGGCAGCGACGACTCGACGAGCGCGAGTGTCTTGCCGGCGTGCCGGACGACATGCGTGTTGGCAACGCTCGCATGGAGGTTGCGGGTGCCGTCGGGGTTGTAGAGCGGAAACGGCTTCACAAAGCTCTCGGTGCGCACCCAGCGGTTGCGATACCAAGCGGCTCGCCCGCCCTCCAGCCGCACACCGTGGATCATGCCGTCGCCGGTGAACCAGTGGCCGGTCGCCTTGCGGGGGTTCGGGCCGTTGCGCAGATACCACCCGTTGAGTTCGGGCGGTATGGATCCCTCCACGGGCAGGTCGAACGCGGTGAGCTCGTCGGCGACTGGGGCGTAGTTGCCGGTGAAGAACGGGATGATGGTGTCGGCCGTTTCGGTCATTGCTTTCCTTCGAATATTCCGGTGTTTGATACGTCGACTATGACGTTCCACTAGTGACATGTCAATACTGGAAGCTAAGATGCGTCCTGTGAGTTTGCGACATGCAGCACTCGGCCTCCTGTCCCGCGGTCCCGCCAGCGGGTACGACTTGCTCAAGGTGTTCGAGGCGTCGATGGCCAACGTGTGGCCGGCCACACAGAGCCAGCTGTACGGGGAGCTGAACAAGCTGGCCGAGGCCGGCCTGATCGAGGTTTCACAGGTCGGCCCGCGCGGACGTAAGGAGTACGCGATCACGGCGGCCGGTCGCGATGAACTGCACCGCTGGATGACATCACCGCAGGAAGACCCGACTTTCCGCAGTGCCCAGCTGCTGCGCGTGTTCCTGCTCGACGAGTTGCCACGCGAGCAAGCGCGCAAATACCTCACCGCGCTGCGTGCCTACGCCGACAGCGAGCACCAGCGCTACGAGCAGATCCGCGACTCCTACGACTGGTCGGCCGGCGACGAGGCGTTCTTCGCCCGCGCCGCGCTGGAGAACGGACTGCGGTTCACCCGCATGGAGTGGCAGTGGGCCGGCTGGGTGCTCGACGAGCTCGACAAGCGTGGGCGCGAATAGTTGCATCGCGATAGCTTCCGATATATCGTCAACGTATCGGAACGCACAGTCAGCGTTCCCAGAAACGAGAAACGAGAAATTCATGAGTGAACCATTCGAGGGGCCGGACCACGGCCCACAAGCAGAGGGACTCGGCTTCGGGCCCTTCGACCCCCAGAGTCGCCGCGGTATGCACCACGCTCGTCGTGACGCCCGCCGCGAGATGCGCGCGCAAGCACGCACGGGCGGATTCGGTTTCGGACCGGGCGGCCCTGCCGGCTTCGGCTTCGGACCCGGCTTCGGTCCGGGCGGACCGCGCGGAGGGCGGGGAGGCCGGCGTGGCCACCGTGGCGGACACCGTCGCGGCCGGCGCGGGGACGTCCGCGCAGCGATCCTGGCCTTGCTCGCAGAGCGGCCGATGCACGGCTACGAGATGATCCAGGAGATCGCTGAGCGCAGCAACGGCCTGTGGCAACCTAGTCCGGGCTCCATTTACCCGACGCTGCAAATGCTCGTCGACGAGGGGCTCATCGTCGCCGCCGAATCAGGCGGCAGCAAGCGGCTTTTCGAGCTCACTGACGAAGGCAGGAATGCCGCCGCGCAGACGGAGACTCCGCCGTGGGAAGAGATCGCCGAAGGCGCCGACCCGAACGTGGTGAACCTTCGTGCCGCCTTAGGGCAGTTGGCAGCCGCGGTCTTCCAGGGCGCGCAAGCCGCCACGCCCGCGCAGCAGAAGCGCATCGTCGACATCGTCAACACCGCGCGCCGCGACATCTACGGCGTCTTGGGCGAAGCCGAATAAGGGCGATTTCGGCGCGCTCGCGGTCGCTCAGCGACCGTTTGCGCGCCGAACTCACTCGACGTCGACCCATTCCAGCGTGCGCTCGACGGCCTTGCGCCAGCCGGCGTAGGCGGACTCCCGCTGGTCCTCACTCCAACTCGGCGACCACCGCTTGTCCTCTTGCCAATTCGCCCGCAGCTCAGAGGGATCCGACCAGAAGCCGACCGCCAGCCCGGCTGCGTAGGCGGCACCCAAGGCTGTCGTCTCCGCCACCACCGGGCGCACCACGTCGACGCCGAGCACGTCGGCCTGGATCTGCATGCACAGGTCGTTGGCCGTGATCCCACCGTCCACCTTCAGCTCCTCCAGGTGCACGCCGGAGTCGGCTTCCATCGCGTCGGCGACGTCGCGGCTCTGGTAGCAGATCGCTTCCAGCGTCGCGCGGGCCAGATGCGCGTTGGAGTTGTACCGCGACAGCCCGACGATCGCGCCTCGCGCATCCGAGCGCCAGTAGGGCGCGAACAGTCCCGAGAACGCCGGCACGAAGTACACGCCGCCGTTGTCGTCGACCTGGCGGGCCAGCGCCTCGCTCTGCGCGGCGCCGCTGATGATGCCGAGCTGGTCGCGCAGCCACTGCACGGCCGACCCAGTGACGGCGATCGAACCCTCCAGCGCATAAACAGGTTTCGCGTCACCGAACTGGTAGCACACCGTGGTGAGCAGTCCGTTCTCCGACCGGACGATGTTCTCGCCGGTGTTGAGCAACAGGAAGTTACCGGTGCCGTAGGTGTTCTTGGCCTCGCCCTGGTCCAGGCAGACCTGGCCGACCATCGCCGCCTGCTGGTCACCGAGGATGCCGGTGAGGGGGACCTCGCTGTCCAGCGGTCCGGACGGGTGGGTCATCCCGTACGGCTCCGGCGACGACGAGGGTCTGATCTCGGGCAGCATCGCACGCGGAATCCCGAAGAACGACAGCAGTTCGTCATCCCAGTCGAGCGTCTCGAGGTTCATCAGCATCGTGCGGCTGGCGTTGGTGACGTCGGTGACGTGCACGCCGCCCTGCGGCCCGCCGGTCAGGTTCCACACGACCCAGCTGTCGGTGGTGCCGAAGACTGCGTCACCGCTTTCCGCCGCGTCGCGCACGCCGTCGACGTTCTCGAGGATCCAAGCCAGCTTGCCGCCGGAGAAGTACGTCGCCGGCGGCAGCCCGGCCTTGCGCCGGATCACGTCGCCGCGGCCGTCGCGCTCCAGTGCCGACGCGATCTTGTCGGTGCGGGTGTCCTGCCAAACGATCGCGTTGTAATAGGGCCGTCCGGTCTTGCGGTTCCACACCACGGTGGTCTCGCGTTGATTGGTGATGCCGAGCGTGGCGAGGTCGGTGTCGCTGAGCTTGGTGTTGTTCAACGCCGACATCAGCACCGACGTCGTGCGCTCCCAGATCTCGACCGGGTTGTGCTCGACCCAGCCGGCCTTGGGCAGGATCTGCTCGTGCTCGAGCTGATGACGCCCGACCTCCGAGCCGGACTGGTCGAAAATCATGCAGCGGGTGCTGGTGGTGCCCTGGTCGATCGAGGCGACGAAGTCGGCCAACTCTGATGCTCCTGTCGTGCTGGGTCTCAATGGACCATCATGGCAACTATGGGAAGCGTTGAAATCCCGGTCACCGACATTGACGACATGCCGCGCGGCGGGCCGGACGCGTCGTGGCTGGACCGCCGGCTGGAAACCGGTTGCCGTGAGTACCTCGACCGCGACGACATCGACGAGCGGATCAAGCGCAGCGTGGTCCGCTCGCTGGAGTGGGCCGGCGAGGTGTTCGGAAATCACGAGCGGTTCGCGTACCTGGTGCTCGACGAGGTCGCCGACGTGCCCGACCCGAAGATCCTCGAACTCGGCGCGGGCCACGGCGGGCTGTCCCGCAAGCTGCTCGAGCAGCATCCGACCGCGCGGGTGACGGTCACAGACATCAATCCGACCTCGGTTCTCAACATCGCCGCCGGGGAGCTCGGCAGTCATCCCCGCGCCACGGTGCAGGTGGCCGACGCCACCGAAATCGATGCTCCCGACGGCTATTTCGACTTGGCGGTGATGGCGTTGACCTTTCACCACCTGCCGCCCGCACTGGCCGCGCAGGTGATCGCCGAAGGCACCCGGGTGGCCGACAAGTTCATGGTCATCGACATGCCCCGCTCGGCGTCGCTGTTGCACGTCGTGAAGTTGGCGTCGTTCGTGCCGTTCTTGTTGATACCGTTCGCGCACGACGGGTTCATCAGCTCGATGCGCGCCTACAGCCCGTCGGCGCTGCGGGCGCTCGCCGCCCACGCCGATCCGCGGATCGAGGTGGAGTTGCGCCGGCAGCCGCTGGGCCCGCAGGTGCTGATCGCGAGCCGCACCTAGCGTCTGGCGAGACTAGACGCGCACCCGCGGCCTGGTGAGGCGATGCAGCAGCCAGGCCGCCGGGATCGTCATCGCCAGCGTCACCGCGAACAGGCCCCACATCGAACCCGTGTAGACCGGCCAGCGCAGCACGGACACCATCGCGATCTCCATCACGATCACGTGCAGCAGGAAGATCTCGTAGGAGATCTCCCCCAGCCACACCATCGGCCTGCTGCCCAGCAGCCGCGAGTACCAGCCACTGTCCCCGAGCGCCAGCGGCCCCACCACCAAAGTCGAGACCACCGCATAGCCGACGGTCTTCGCGACGTCCTGGCTCATGTCGAGCACGGCCTCGTTGGCGTATCCGCCGATCGGCGTGGAGACCACCAGATAGCTCACCGTGGCCAGCGGTATGGCGACGAACGCACGACAGCCCACACCCATCGCACGCAATACCGTCAACACCATCCCGCCGACGAACCACGCAAGGTAATGCGGCAGCCACAGCCCGGCTCCCTTGGGTAACCAGTCCGTGCCGTGCAGCACGACAAGCCAGGCCGGGCTGATTGCGGCGAGCACGACGAGCCCGGTGAGTAGCAGCACGGGTCGCCAGGACCGTCGGCACAGCACCACCAGGAGCAGGTAGGCCAACAGGGGCAGTGCGGCGTAGAACGCCACTTCGACTGCCAGACTCCACATTTGGGTCAGGCCCTGATGCATGTACCTTTCGATGTAGTCGCCGCTGTAGATCTGGGTCAGTGTCAGATTCCGAAGGAGCCCTGCCCAGGTGTGCCCGGGGTTCGGCCCGGACGAGCGGAATTCGTATACGAGGTAGGCGAGCAGCACGGTCACCACGTACGCGGGCATGATCCGTCTGACCCGGTTCGCCGCATATCGCCCTATGCGTGGCGTGGCGGCGCCCTTCGCGCTGATCCACGGGCCGAACAGCAAAAACCCGGACAGCACGAAGAAGATCGCCACCCCGATCTCCATGCGCGAGTAGACGAGCCCGAGGTAGCCGTTGTTGTAGCTGCCGGTTCCGTACGCCGCATGGGTGCCCATCACCAGCAGGGCGGCCACCGCCCGCACACCGGTGAGCGAGGCGACCCGGTCGACCGTCGAGACTTGCTCGAGCCCACCCTGGTCCACCTCGATCGACGACGTCATTGCGGCTCACCCTAGTGCGAGTCGCAAGCGCTCATTGCCTGTCGTTGCTCTTCGCGCGAGCGCTCATCGACGCTCGATGCTCTTCGCGCGAGCGCTCATCGACGGTCGTTGACACGGCACCCAGCGTCGCGTTGCATCGGCGGTGTGGGCGAGGAAGTCAAGGCCAGCGCGTTCACCGCGGCCCAACGCCGGGACTACCGGCGCAAGGTGCAGCTCTCGCTGGACGTGTTCGAGACCATGCTTGCGCAGTCGAGCTTCGACTTCGAGCGCCCGCTCACCGGAATGGAAATCGAGTGCAACCTCGTCGACGAGCACTACCAGCCGGCCATGGCCAACCGTGAGGTGCTCGCCGCGATCGCCGATCCGGCGTTCCAGACCGAACTCGGCGCCTACAACATCGAATTCAACGTTCCGCCACGGCCGCTGCCGGGCGACTCGGCGCTCGAACTGGAAGCCGACGTGCGGGCGAGCCTGAATGCCGCCGAGGCAAAGGCCAACCAGAACGGCGCGCACATCGTAATGGTGGGGATCCTGCCGACGCTGATGCCCGAGCACCTGACCGGCGAGTGGATGAGCGAGTCCGTGCGCTATCGAGCACTGCAGGAATCCGTCTTCATGGCCCGCGGCGAAGACATCGTCATCGACATCGCCGGTCCCGAGCGTCTCAGCCTCCAAATCGCTTCTATCGCACCGGAATCCGCGTGCACGAGCATGCAATTGCATCTTCAGGTGTCGCCGGCGGACTTCGCCGACAACTGGAACGCCGCCCAGGTGTTCGCCGCGCCGCAGCTGGCGTTGGGCGCCAACTCGCCGTATTTCCTCGGCCATCACTTGTGGGCCGAAACGCGAATCGAGCTGTTCCTGCAAGCCATCGACACGCGTCCCGATGAACTCAAGGCGCAGGGCGTGCGCCCGCGAGTCTGGTTCGGAGAGCGCTGGATCACGTCGATCTTCGACCTGTTCGAGGAGAACGTGCGCTACTTCCCCTCGCTGCTGCCCGAGCTCTCCGACGAGGACCCGGTGGCAGAGTTGGCGGCCGGGAGGGTGCCGCACCTGCACGAGCTGCGGCTGCATAACGGCACGATCTACCGGTGGAACCGGCCGGTGTATGCCGTGGTGCACGGCCGTCCGCATCTGCGGGTGGAGAACCGCGTGCTGCCGGCGGGGCCGGCGGTCATCGACATGATGGCCAACGCGGCGTTCTACTACGGCACAGTCCGCGCGCTGTCCGAGGACGACAGGCCGCTCTGGACACAGATGAGTTTCGCTGCGGCACAGGAGAACTTCCTCAACGCGGCCCGCTACGGCATGGCGGCGCGGCTGTACTGGCCGGGGATGGGGACGATCACAGCCGACGAGCTGGTCCTCCGGCATCTGCTGCCGCTTGCCGACGAGGGTCTACGCCGCTGGGAGGTGGCCGCCGCTGTTCGTGACCGCTACCTCGGCGTCATCGAGGGTCGTGCCAAGACCGGTGTCAACGGCGCGGCCTGGCAGGTGAAGACGGTCGCCGCCCTGCAAGAACAGCACAACCTGAGCCGTCCGCGGGCGCTGGCCGGAATGCTTCGCCGCTACGTCGACCTCATGCACAGCAACGAGCCGGTGCACACGTGGGAGTTGCCGGGCTGACCCCAATCGCCGAACGTGCGTCCACGGCGTAAATTCCCGCGATTCTTCGCCGTCACCGCACGTTCGGTGAACAGCCGCGATAGGTTCGACCCATGCCGGAAGAAGCTATGGACTGGGACGAGGTCTACAGGGAGCAAGGGTTTTTCGAAGGTCCGCCGCCGTGGAACATCGGTGAACCACAGCCCGAGATCGCCGAACTGATGTGCGCCGGCAAGTTCCGCAGCGACGTGCTCGACGCCGGCTGCGGGTTCGCTGAGGCATCGTTGGCTCTCGCGGCGCAAGGACACACCGTCGTGGGCATCGACCTGACACCCACCGCGGTGGCTGCGGCGACGAAGGCGGCACAGGAGCGCGGCCTGACGAACGCAACGTTCGTCCAGGCCGACATCACGTCGCTCACCGGCTATGACAACCGGTTCCACACGATCCTCGACAGCACGCTTTTCCACTCGTTGCCCGTCGAGAGCCGCGACGACTATCTTCGCGCCGTACACCGCGCCGCAGCGCCGGGCGCGTCGTTCTTCGTCCTGGTCTTCGCCACCGGGGCATTCCCGGCGGACACCGACCTCCCCACACCGAACGTGGTGTCCGAAGACGAACTGCGCGAAGCGGTTTCGAAGTACTGGGAGATCGACGACATCCGGCCGGCCTTCATCCATGCCAACATGCCGCAGACTCCGGATGCCCCGCCCTCACAGTTCGACAGCGACGATAAGGGCAGGCAGAAGATGCCCGCGTTCCTGCTTACCGCCCACAAAGCGAACTGAGCGCCCGCGCGAACGTCGTCAATTCCTCCTTGGTGACGTCCACGTGCGGGGAGAGCCGCAACACCGGGGTGCTCAGCTCGAACGGTGCCCGGTCGGGTCCGGCGACCGTGGTGACGATCGCGTGACGCGCGATCAGCTCGGTGCGAAACTCTGCGACATCGGTGCCCTCCGTCGGTGCCAGCGTCGTGATCGCGGTCTCGGAGTCGACGGGTTCGACCACCTGCCACCCCGGCAGTTCGCTGAGCACCGTGCGTGTCAGCCGGCCGGCATCGGCCAGAGCCGCGCGCACCTGTGCGGGGCCGTAATCCATGTGTTCCGAGATCGCGACCGAAAACCCAACGCGCGCAGCTATATTCGCTTCTCCCGCGCCGAGGGGCAGCCGCGGGCGCAGCCGCCGCAAGCGCTCAGGGCTGACCGCCAGCACGCCGACGCCGCGCGGACCGGCCAGCCATTTCCGCGATGTGCCGTAGATGGCGTCGGCGCCCACCGCGCAGTTGACGTGGCCGAGTCCCTGGGCCGCATCCACCACAAGCGGCGCCCCGTGTTCGCGGCACGTCTCGGCGATCTGGCGCAGTGGCTGCACGATGCCGCGGTGGCTGGGCACCACCGTCAGGTGCACGAGTGAGGGATCGTCGGCGGCTAGCTGGGCGGCGAGACCGTCGACCGAGACACGGCCCAGCGAGTCGACCGGAAGTAGGGTCACCTCGAAGCCGTTGGCCTTCATGATGGCCAGGTTTGGCCCGAATTCACCGGGGACACAGGCGATTACCCGGCGCTCGTCGTGCCAGGCTCCCAGCAGCTGATCGAGGGCGTGACTCGCGCCGGTGGTGAACACCACGTCGTCGGCGGCCATCCCCGTCAGGGCACCGACCGCGGCGCGCCCGGCCGTCAACGTCTCCTCGGCCTCCTGTGCCGCCACGTATCCGCCGACCTCTGCCTCTCGGACGGCATGCGCAGTCGCGGCGTCGATCGCTGCCAAGCTTTGCCGCGAACATGCGGCGCTGTCCAGGTGCACGCCCTTGACCGCCGGGCGCGCGTGCCGCCAACGCGCTTGCAGGCCGGTCATTTAACCGCGAGTGACAATCCGAAGTCGCCGTGCGGGTCGGTCCACCACCGGGCCAATGTCAGCCCGGCAGCGGCAAGTTCGGCGGCCACCGCATCGCGGCGGAACTTGCAGGACACCTCGGTCAGCATCTCCTCGTCCGCGTCGAAGACGGCGTCCAAGTCGAGCGCCCCGACGTGCACCTGCTGCGCCCGCGTGGACCGCAACCACATCTCGATGCGCTCCTCGCCGCTGTTCCAGCGTGCGACGTGCTCGAACGCATCGAGGTCGAAGTCGGCACCGAGTTCGCGGTTGACCACCGCGAGCACGTTGCGGTTGAACGCGGCCGTCACGCCGGCGCTGTCGTCATAGGCGCGGACCAGGCGGTCGGCGTCTTTGACCAAATCGGTGCCCAGGAGCAGGCTGTCACCCGGTTGCATCGCCGCGGCCAACGTCGCGAGGAACTCCGCACGCGGGCCGGGCGTCAGGTTGCCGATGGTCGATCCCAGGAAGGCGATCAACCGCTTCCCGCCCGTTGGGATTTCAGCGAGGTGCTCTTCGAAGTCTCCGCATACCGCGTCAACTTCGACGCCTGGATACTCGGCGACGATCGCCGCGCCGGCGCTCTGAAGCACGCCCGCATCGACGTCGAACGGAATGAACCGGCGCAGCGTGCCGCGGCGGTGCAGCGCGTCGAGTAGCATCCTGGTCTTCTCGGACGTGCCGCTGCCGAGTTCGACGAGCGTGTCCGCGCCCGTCGTCTCCGCGATCGTCGCCGCTGCCGCCCGCAGGATGACGGCCTCGGTCCGGGTCGGGTAATACTCCGGCAGCCGGGTGATCTGATCGAACAGATTGCTACCGACATCGTCGTAGAACCATTTGGGCGGCAATGTCTTTGGTATCTGTCGCAACCCGTGCTGCACGTCGCGGCGCAACGCCCGGTTGGCGG
Organism: uncultured Actinomycetota bacterium; assembly: GCA_963775205.1. Taxonomy (GTDB): domain Bacteria; phylum Actinomycetota; class Actinomycetes; order Mycobacteriales; family Mycobacteriaceae; genus Mycobacterium. The sequence goes on from CAVZHV010000009.1 coordinate 608,596, forward strand.
AGTCGGCCTCGAGGTGGTTGGCCAGCATGACGCTCATCTGGTTCCTCTCAGCGGGTTCAGCGTGACGGCACGACCGGCGACCTCGACCAGGTGGCGGTCCGGTACGTCCCGCCAGGAGGGGTCGTCGTCGAACGGCTCGCTGGCCAGCACGACGCCGTCGTCACTTTCCAGCACCGACAGCGTGTCGCCCCACGTGGTGGCCAGCAGCCGGGCGCCGTCGGCCGCCAGAATGTTCAGCCTGGCATTGGGATCGGCGGTGCCCACCTCGGTGACGGTGTCGGCCAGGGCGTCGAGACCACGCTCGAAGACCAGCGCGGCGAGCAGCGCGCTGTCCGCCACCGACTCGGCGCGCGGTGACGGCGGCAGGACCGCGCGGTCAACGAGCCCGTTGTGCGAGAGCAGCCATCGACCGTCGCTGAACGGCGCCGAGGCCGACGCCTCCACCGGCATTCCGACGGTAGCCGAGCGCACCGCGGCCACCACGCAGCCGCTGTACAGCACGGGCGCCACCGACGCGAACGCCGCGTCGCTCCACAGCGGCGCGGCGCTGCGCCAGCGCCGCACGACACCGTCGTCGTCGAAGAAGCCGGCACCCCAACCGTCAGCGTTCAACAGCCCGTGCTTCTGCCGGCGGGGTGAATACGATTGCACGGCAAGGCTATACGGCGGGTCGAGCATCAACGACGCCAGCGAACGCGGCTCACCCAGCCAGCCCAGGTGGCGGCACATCAGGAAGCATCCCAAACAAGCCGCACGCCCGAAAAGATCTGCCGGCGAATCGGATGATCCCAGTTGCGGAAGCTGGGCCTAAGAATTTCGCGGGCGACGGCCCACGACCCGCCGCGCAGCACCCGGTAGTCGCCTGTCGATGTGGGGGCACCTCCCGCTTGCGGGGGACGCTCGCGCGAAGAGCCTTCTACTTCAAAGAACGGCTGCGAGTAACGCTCGTAGATCATCGGCGCGAACCCCGGCCACGGCCGCAGCGGCGAGGCCGTCCACTCCCACACGTCGCCGAGCATCTGCTCTGCGCCGTAGGCCGACGCACCGTCCGGATAGGCGCCAACCGGCGCAGGGCGAAGTGCATCGCCGCCGAGGTTCGCGAATTCCCTTGTGGGCGAGGCCTCTCCCCACGGGAAGCGGCGCCGGCGCTGTGTCACCGGATCCCAGGCGCACGCCTTCTCCCATTCGGCTTCGGTGGGCAGCCTGGCCCCGGCCCACGACGCGTACGCCTCGGCTTCGAAGTACGTCACGTGCTGAACCGGCTCGTCGGCCGGGATGTCCTCGACGCGCCCGAACCTCGTGCGGGTGCCGTCACCGTTCCAGAACTGCGGTGCGCTCAGACCGGCCTGCTGCCGATGTTCCCAGCCTCGTTCGGACCACCATCGCGGATGGTCGTAGCCGCCGTCGTCGGCGAACGCCTGCCACTCCGCGTTGGTCACCGGCACCCGGCCAATGTGGAAGGCAGGCACGTCAACCACGTGCGCGGGGCGTTCGTTGTCCAACGAGTACGGCTCGGTGGCCGCATCGACGCCGAGCACGAACGGCCCGGCGGGGACGAGGACCGACGTGCCGGCCACGCCGGGGCGGCCGTCGGGCAACGGAGTGCCGGGCTGTAGCAGCGGGTCACCGACGCGCAGGTTCAGCGCCTGCAGCATGGTCTCGTCGTGCTGGTGCTCGTGGCTGAGGACGAGCCCAAAGGCGAACGTGTGCTCGTCAGGCAGTGCGTCGAGCGCGTCGAGCGCCTTGTCGCGCACGGTGCGGCAGAAGCCGCGCGCTTCGCTGGGAGACATCATGGGCAGGTCGACGCGGCTGGCCCGGGAGTGGATGAACGCGTCGTAGAGCGACTCGACTTGTGGGGCGAGCATGCTCGGACGGTCCGGGTTGCCGTCGCGCAGGAGCCACAGTTCCTCCTGCTGGCCGATGTGGGCGAGATCCCACACCAGTGGGCTCATCAGCGGGTGATACTGGCGACGGAGCTCGTCGTCGTCGAAGTCGACCAAAGCCAGGGTTCGCTCGCGGGCGGCCGTCAGGTCCCGGGCCAGTTCGTCGCGTCCGTCGATGGTCGCTCGGCCAAGCCTCGCTCCGTGCGTCACCTTGCACCCTTCGCCAGTTCGGACACCGCCCCTGTCACGCCGCAACGAATCGCCTGCTCGGCGAATTCCTCGCCAGGGCAGCTGGCTTCCTCGACGGTACGGATGAGCCGCTGCATCGCATCCTGCAGCCCGGACGGCACTCGCTCCGCAGCCGTCTGCACGCAGCTTGTTGCGCTGGCATGCAACCGCCGATCCGCGAGTCCGACCCGGGCGGCCAGGTCCCATGCGGTGGCCACCGGCTCGGTGGCCTCCGCGGCGACACTGGCGGCGGCAGGGTCGTCGAGCAGGGTGACAAGCATGAACACCACAGCCGGCCACAGCGTGTCGGGCACGCTGTCGAGGTAGCGGATCTCAAGCCAGCGCCGCGGCCGCACCGGCGGGAACAGCGTGGTCAGGTGGTAGTCAAGGTCTGCGAACGTGGGCCGGCGCCCGGCAAGGGTGGCCTGCCCGTCGACCCAGTCCGCGAAGGCGACGTAGCTCGTGACGGGCTGCGGGGCCGGGCTGTGCACCAGCATCACCGGCGCCCGCAGCGCATACCGCGCCCAGTCGCTGGCCGGGTCGTCGCCGCTGGCGCCGAGCACCGGACCGCAGCGGGCGGTGTCGAGCTGCCCCCAGACCCGCTGGCGGGTGCTGCGCCATCCGGAGAACGCCCCGGCCAGCAGCGGCGAGTTGGCCGAGATCGCGATCATGGTGGGGCCGAGCGCATGACTGAGCCGCACGCGGTCGGCCCACGCCTCGGCGGGGCCCGCGTCGACGTTCACCTGCACCGACGCCGTCGACGTCATCATCGCGGCGCCGGCCGCGCCGGTTTGGGCGGCGGCGAAGTGCTGCTCCATCGCTTGGTAGCGAGCGCCGGGGTTGATGCGCTGTGGCCGCCGCAGCGGGTCTGTGCCGAGCAGCACCAAACCGAGCCCGGCCTTCGCGAACACCGTCCGCAGCACGGCCCGGTCGGCCGCCAAGGCCTCGATGGCAGCGACGACGCCGGACGCGGGCGGGGTGGACAGCTCCACCGCGCCGCCCGGCTCGACCGTGACCCTGCTGCCGCCAGGGAGATCAGGAGCCGAGTCGATGACGGCGCACAGCTCGTCCCACGCTGGCCGCCGGCCTGGGTCGGCCATGTCGAAGCAGTGCGCCTCCAGCTCGAGCCCCACCAACCCGACCGGCATGTCGGCCAGACACGTCGCCCTGATGTGATCGGCCGCCGCGGTCAGCGAGTCGAGCGGCTGATCGTCCACCTCTGGCGTAACCGCCAGCGCAGTCTCGGCCATCCCTCCATCTTCCAGACCTCACCGACAACTTCCGAGCCCTTTGGCGTGACGGGTCCGATGACAGCCGTGGGTCGAGCTACTGACCCAGCGAGTTCTGCATGGCGCCCGCCAGCGCGTTCACCGCCGGCCCACCGTTGCCGGACTGACAGACCTTCGCCTGCAGCAGCACGTTCTCGCGTCGGCGTGTCTGGGTGAAGCAGCGGCGATCAGCTCCGGCCTCCTGCTTCACCCACTCCGCGTCGGTCGCGTTGACCAGTCCGTTGGAAAACGACCACACCTGCGTCGTCCCGTCGGCGAAGTGCATCCCGGTGGTCTGCCCGGCGCATCCGACGGTGCGGTCGACCACCCGGTGGAAGGCGCGGTCCGCCGCGTCGTTCGTGGCGAAGACACCGACCGCCTGCTTGACGAAATGGGTTTCGTCCGTTGCCGATTCCTTTGTCTCGGCGCCGTTGAACGACGCCAGGTCGGGGTCGAGGTACACCTCGGGCAGCCCGATGTCGGCCCAGTTGTTGCACGCGGCGACGTCCACCCAGTAGCCCTGGAACGGCTCGGTGAAGAAGTTCTCCCAGCGCATCGCCGAACCGACGATGTTTCCGACGGACCCCTTGCCGAGCACCGCGTAGTTGACGACACCGGGCTCCGACGGCGCGGCGTGTGCCGGCACGGCAAGCGTCACTGCCAGACCGGCACTTATCGCTGCTGCTGCCAGCCGCATCAGACCTTCGCCGACAACTCGATGTCGACGTTGCCGCGGGTGGCCTTCGAGTACGGGCACACCTGGTGCGCCTGCTTCATCAGGTCGTCGGCCTGCGACTGGTCCAGTCCCGGCAAATACCCGATGATCTCGCCGGTGAGCCCGAAGCTGGTTTCGTCCTTGCCGATGCCGATCCGCACGGTGACTGCGGTCGCGTCATCAAGCTTGATGTCGGCGTTCTTCGCGACAAGGCGCAGGGCGCCGAGGAAGCATCCGGCGTAGCACGCCGAGAACAGCAGCTCGGGGTTGACACCCTCCCCGCTGCCGCCCATCTCCTTCGGCGGGCGGGTGTCCAGGTCGATCTTGCCGTCGGTCGACTTCACATGGCCGTCGCGGCCGCCGCCGGATGCCGTGGACTCTGCGGTGTAGATGGCTTCGATGCTCATAGGCTTGATCATGCCAACCCACTCACCGAAACAGAAGCCAGGGTTGCTACCCGGCGAAATTCATAGCACTGGCTTCTGTTTCGGCGAACCCTCAAGCGCCGTTGCCGTTCAGGTTCGAGCGGACGCCTTCCTCGACCTTCTTGCCCAGATCCGGGTCGACATTGCGCCAGTACTCGAACACCCGCGACAGCACCGGCTCCTTGACGCCCTTGGACACGTGACCAATGATGTTGTGCGCCAAGCGTTCCCGTCCTGCGTCGTCGAGCACTTCGCGCACCAGCGTGCCGGGCTGGCCCCAGTCGTCGTCGTCTTGGCGCAACGTGTACGCCGAGCGCACCATGTCACCGTCTGAGGCCCAGTGCACCTCGGCCGCACGCCTCGGGTCGGCTTCGGGGCCGCCCATCGAGTTCGGCACGTACACCGGATCGGTGACGTTGCGGATCCGCATCGCGCCGTCCTTGCTGTAGCTGCGTACCTCGACCTTCGGCGTGTTCACCGGAATCTGCTTGAAATTCACGCCGAGGCGGGCGCGGTGCGCGTCGGAGTAGGAGAACCCGCGGGCCAACAGCATCTTGTCCGGGCTCAACCCGGTGCCGGGCACGATGTTGTTCGGCTCGAAGGCCGCCTGCTCGATCTCGGCGTGGTAGTCGGTGACGTTGCGGTTCAACGTCATCTTGCCGACCTCGTGCAGCGGGTAGTCGCTGTGCGGCCAGACCTTGGTCAGGTCGAACGGGTTGAACCGGTAGGTCTTGGCGTCCTCGAACGGCATGATCTGCACGTGCAGCGTCCAGCTCGGATAGTCGCCGCGCCCGATCGCCTCGTACAGGTCGCGCTGGTGAGCGTCACCATCTTTGCCGGCCATCTCGTCGCCCTCCTCCTGCGTGAGGAACTCGATGCCCTGGTCGGTCTTGAAGTGGTATTTCACCCAGAACAGCTCGCCGGCCGCGTTGATCCAGCTGTAGGTGTGGCTGGAGTAGCCGTTCATGTGCCGCCAGCTCCTCGGGATGCCCCGGTCGCCCATCAGCCAGGTGACCTGGTGCGCCGACTCGGGAGATAGCGTCCAGAAGTCCCACTGCATGTGGTGGTCGCGCAAGTTGGACGACTGCAGACGCTTCTGCGAGCGGATGAAATTCTGGAACTTCATCGGATCGCGCACGAAGAACACCGGCGTGTTGTTGCCGACCATGTCGAAGTTGCCTTCGCTGGTGTAGAACTTCAGCGCGAACCCGCGGGGGTCACGCCACGTGTCCGGGCTGCCCCGCTCGCCGGCGACGGTGGAGAACCGGATCACCGTTTCCGTCTTCGTGCCCGGCTGAAACACCGCGGCCTTGGTGAATTTGCTGACGTCCTGGGTCACTTCGAAGTGCCCGAATGCGCCACCACCCTTCGCGTGGGGCTGCCGCTCCGGGATGCGCTCTCGGTTGAAGTTGGCCATCTGCTCGATGAGGTAGTGGTCCTGCAGCAGAATCGGGCCGTCGGGACCGACCGTGAGCGAATACTCGAAGCTCGGTACCGGGTTGCCGGCATCGTTCGTCGCGTACTTATCCGTCATCTGTCGATCTCATTTCTCTCATTGGGCTGCGGAGTCGTCCACTGCGATCGAGTACCCAAAAACCAGTCCGGGCTTCATCTACATCTGATCCAGTACACGCCGAACGGTGACGCAAGCCGCGCGTCTACGGCCTCGCCGGCGCGGCGGTGGTCGGCGACGATGTGTTCGTCGGGCCGCCCGGCCCCGTCTGGCCGGGCCCCATCGGACCAGGTCCCATCCGGCCCGGGCCTGGCCACTCACCCGACGGCCCCATCGGCGGCGGTCCGCCGCGATGCAGCATGTGCAGGCCGCCTGGGCCGCGCAGGTGGTCGTATCCCGGGCCGGAGTGCTTGCCAATGAAGAACCCGGAGAAGAACACCACCGCGACGGTGAACACCACGCCGGCGGTGATGCCAACCCACGCCAGTGCCTGCGATAACCGGCTCGCTCGCCCGCGCTCGGGAACGTCGCGACTCGCCGGCGGCGGAGGCGGTGCGGTGGTGGTCGACGTCGGGGTGGTTGCTGGCTCAGCTGTCTCGCTCATACATCCGATCATGCCGATGCGGGCTTAGGGGTGGCCTCGATCGCGGCTGTGTATTTCTTATGAATGACGAGCGCGTGACGCCGCCGTCGCCGGCGATATGCCCCGAATGCCCGCGCGCGTTTATGGTGGCTTGCGCAGCATCGACTGGGAAGTTTGGAGGGCTCGGTGGAGGGGACTCCGTTTGGGCGCTACCGACTGCTGGAGTTGCTCGGCCGCGGCGGCATGGGCGAGGTGTGGCGCGCTCACGACACCGCGACGGGCCGTGTGGTCGCGCTCAAGCTGCTTCCCCCGCACCTCGCCGAGGACGAGGTGTTCCAGGAGCGCTTTCGGCGCGAAGCCTATGCGGCCGCAGCGCTCAACGAGCCGCACGCCATACCGATTCACAACTTCGGCGAGATCGACGGCCGCCTCTACGTCGACATGCGGCTCGTCGAAGGCCGCGACCTCGGGGCGATCCTGGCCGACGGGCCGCTGGGGGCACGACGAGCGGGTCCACATCGTCGATCAGGTGGCCGCAGCGCTCGACGCAGCACACCACATCGGACTCGTCCATCGCGACGTCAAGCCGTCCAACATCTTGGTGGCCAAACACGACTTCGCCTATCTCATCGACTTCGGAATCGCCCGCGCTGCAGACCAAACCGCTTTGACGAGCAGAGACAGCACCATCGGAACCTGGGCCTACATGTCACCGGAGCGGCTGAGCGCCGGCGAAGCGGGCCCGCCGGCGGACACCTACGCGTTGACGTGCGTCCTCTACGAATGCCTGACCGGTCAGCGTCCGTTCCCTGGCGGCGTCGAGCAGCAAGTCGCCGGCCACTTGACACAACCTCCGCCGCGGCCGTCCATCACGCGAGCGGGGGTTTCACCCTCCTTTGACGCTGTCATCGCCAAAAGGCATGGCCAAGGACCCGTCCGAGCGCTATTCGTCGACGCTGGAATTGGCGAGGGCGGCGCGGATGGCTCTTGACGCGCCGGCTCACCAGCTGACGGTTCCGTCCCCTGACGCCACCCAGTTGCGAACGTCCGCAGTCCCCGCACCGGCAGTGCCGGTCGCGGCCGAAGGCGGTTCAGGCCGCCGTTCGCCGCGGCGCATCGGCATTCTCGTCACCGCGATATTGGCGACAATCGCCGTCGGAGCGGGGATCTTCGCCGTCGTCAAGCTGACAAATCGCCAAGAGCCACCCGCCCCCAAGCCCGCTGGGCCCATCGATGGCACGTTCACCGCTGCGTTCGGCCCGAGGACGTCGATTGGCGGCGACCCCTACACGGGCACCTTGAGCAGCGCACCGCTCGAAGGCACGTGGTCGATCCGGTCAGCTTGTCCGGCGAACCAGTGTGTCGCGACCGCGACACTCACCAACTCCGGGAACGAGAAATTGTCGACTTTCGTATTCGACGAGGTCGGCGGAGAGTGGGTGTCCGTCACCATGCGAAAAGGCAAGTGCCAGAACATCGACACCGATCTTTGGGCCGTTTTCGTGCTGCAACGCAAACCGGACGGAACTCTCTCCGGCGAATACGTCGAGGCGTCCGCGACCGAATGTGTTGCGAAGCAGACCGTGACATTCACCCGGACGGGTGGGGTTGATCCGAGCGTCGGGGTGGCTGACCCCGAGACAGAGGAGCCCCGTTTGGTGTCTCGAGCGCAAGCGTTGCGCGGTCGGTACAGTTCCACCGTCAAGTACGCGAGCGGCCCCGAGGTCAAAGAAGACGTCGATGTTCTCACCGGTTGTCTTCGCAGCGGCGATCGCTGCCTGAGCCTGTTCCACGGCGACAACAGCCTGCAGGTGATGGTGTTCGCCAGCGGGCAGTGGACCAGGAATTCGGAGGGCAACGTTCCCTGCCAGGTCGGCGGCACAGCTCATGCCAAGGTCATCCAATACTTCCCATTGCCTCCCATACCGCAGGATCCGATCGTGCTGCTGACCGGACGTGGCCACGTCGAGTCGACCGGATCCGCCTGCACCAGCGACGATTTCGATCAGAAGTTCGAGCGGCTGGGCGACTAAGGCTTGAACGGGTTCACCGCGAACTGGATCACCCGGTACGGCGCCCGAGAACGCGGGTCGACGTTGTGCCACTGGCTGACGAAGATCCGCAACTCGTCAAGCGTCGATCCCGGGGAGAGGTAGCCGCCGTACGCTTGCGACAACCGATTGTCGTCGGGCGGCGGAAGGACTTCGGGGGGATCCGGCCACGGCGTGGGTTTGACGACGGTGGTCACCGGCGCGGCCCCGAGGCCAGTCGGGTGATCCGCCACCCGCACCTCCATGTCTCCGGTGGTCAGGTTCAGGTACGACAGCACCACTTTTCCGTCGATCTGCTTGATGCTCATCTCACCCACCTTGTCGCCCCACAGCGGGGTTGGGGGCCGGTTCCAGCCGCCGTCCGGGCCGGGCAGCCCGGACCAGCCCTGCCAGCTCGACCGGTCGGTGAACGTCTCGGGCCGGGCACGGTACAACGTCACCGGCTGGGTGCGGTCGAAGTTGTCGGCGACGATGTAGACCCACCCCGTCGGCGAATCCGCCGTCGGGACCGGGTCGTAGTAGCCGCTGATCTGCGACTGCCGGCCGCCCTGATAGCCGGCGTCGCGCACCGAACCCGGCACTGTCTGCCAGCCGGGTTGCGCCGGATCGGCCTTCACTAGCCGGGAGTTCTGCGGCACCAGGTCGCGCACGGTGGTGATCAGCAAGTAGTTCTCGCGGTTGATCTGCACGATGCCGGCTGGCAGTTGCGACATCCCAGGCGGCCGCGGATCGGCCAGCAGCGGCCTGTCGATGCCGAGCACCCGGTCGTAGCGGACGCCGTCCGGGTCGTTGATGGTGTCGGTTTCGACGTGCAGGGCGACCGGCGCGTACCAGCCGCCGAACCCGACGCCTTGGCCGGCGAAGCTGTCGCCGCACACCTGCAGAATTCCGCTGGGGAACTCCATGAACTCGCACAGGTCCGTCGCGCCGATCCCGTAGTCGCGGGTGGGCGTTCCAGTTCCCGCCACCGGACCGATCCGTACCACCTGTCCCAGTGCCAGCGGCGCCAGGACCGGTTCTGGTTGCGGCGCAGGCGGATTCGCGTGTGCGGGCCGTGCCGTCAGGATCGCGGTGGCGAGCAGCCCCACAATCGATCGACGTGCTCCCATCGCCCGACCAGCCTAATGGCGAGCGCCCAGGTGTGGACCTTCGTCCCCCATTTTGATGCCGAAGATCACCTTTGCGGTCCGGATGGGCGCGTTTATGGTGAGTCAGCTTGGGCTGGACGTCGGGAGGGCTTGGTGGAGGGGACTCCGTTTGGCCGCTACACGTTGCTGGAGTTGATCGGTCGCGGCGGCATGGGCGAGGTGTGGCGCGCCCACGACCCGACGGTGGACCGGGTGGTCGCCTTGAAGGTGCTCACCCCCAACGTGGCCGGCGACGAAATCTATGAAGAGCGGTTCCGTCGCGAAGCCCACGCAGCAGCCGGCCTGGACGAACCCCATGTGGTGCCGATCTTCGACTTCGGCGAGGTCGACGGCCGGCTGTATGTGACCATGCGGCTGATCCAGGGCCACGACCTGCAAACCATGCTGCAAGCCGGGCCGCTGGTCCCGGCGCGCGCGGTGCTGATCATCGAGCAGATCGCCTCAGCGCTGCACGCCGCGCACCGCATCGGGCTGGTGCACCGCGACGTCAAACCCTCCAACATCCGGGTCGCCGAAAACGACTTCGCCTACCTGATCGACTTCGGCATCGCCCGCGCCGCCGGGGAGAGCGGGCTGACCAGTGCCGGCGCGGCGATCGGCACCATGGCCTACATGGCCCCGGAGCGGTTCAGCACCGGGCAGGCCGACCCGCGCGCCGACATCTACGCGCTGACCTGCGTGCTCTATGAAGCCCTGACCGGACAGCAGCCCTACCCGGGCACCAGCGCCGAGCAGCAACTGGCCGGGCACCTGTCGGCCCCGCCGCCACGCCCCTCGCTCACCCAACCCGGGGTGCCCCCGGCCTTCGACGCGGTGATCGCCACCGGCATGGCCAAAGACCCCAACCAGCGGTATCAGACCACGCTGGAGCTGGCCAAAGCCGCCCGCACCGCCCTCACCGCGCCCACCATCCCGATCCCCCAACCCACCGAACCCGCCCCCACCGCCGAGGCCCCGGCCTCGGCGGTGTTTGGAACCCAGGCTCCCACAGCGCACGCTGGAGTCGCGCCGCCCGCGCCCGTCCACGGCGCCCCCACCCACTACACCCCGCCGGCACCACCACCGGCGCCGGAACCGTCTGCGCCCCGGCACCGCTGGTCTCGGCGCACTGTGCTCTTGGCCGCAGCCGTCGCCGTGGTCGCCGCAGGGATCGTCGCCGGCATCACGTTGTCGCACCGCTCAACAGAAACGCCGACCCCCAACGCCGGCCCCAGCACACCGGTCACCACCCCGCCCAAACCCGCAGGGCCGCTCGACGGCACCTTCACCGCCGAATTCGGGCCCAGAACCACTATGGTCGGCGAACCCAACACGGGCGCGTTGGTCAGCGAGCGCTACAACGGGACCTGGTCGATCCGCTCAGCCTGTCCTGCTACCGGATGCGTGGCCACCGCAACGTTGACCCGGCCGAACTCTGCACCGTCGGCGCTGGTATTCGACGAGATCGACCGGCGGTGGGTGGCAGTCGCGATGAAGTCAGGCAAGTGTACGGACACCGATACCGAGGTTTGGGCGGTTTTCACGCTGCAAACCCAGCCCGACGGAACCCTATCCGGCGACTTCGTCGAGACCACCCCGAACGGGTGTACCGCCAGGTATACCCTCAAATTCACGCGGACCGGAAACGTCGACCCGAATGTCCAGGTGGCCGACCCCGAGACCCAACCAGCCCGACAGGTGTCCCCAGCTCAAGGGCTGCATGGCCGATACCACCGCACATATCACATCATCGGCGGCCTTGATCTTCCGCCGGCGGATTACAGTGTTCGGACGGATTGTCTTCGCACCGGCGACCGCTGTATAAGCCTCGCTTACACCGCGGATGGTGGCGAGATCCTTGTTTACGCAGACGGAAAGTGGTTCAGGCGTGTCAATGGCACGGCCCCTTGTGACGACGGTGGCAGGGGGCACGTAAGTATCACTGCCGAATTCCCGTTGCCTCCGGCGCCGCCGGATCCGATCAGAGAGCTCACCGGATCCGGCCGTACAGAGATAACCGGTGGTACCCGCTGCGACGCCGTCTACAACTTCGACGAGAGATTTGAGCGGACCGGCGACTGAAGCCAGGTCAGCGGCCAAACTGAATGACGGACCGCGGTCAGCTCTGCGGTCTTCACGTCTTCGCGCGCCGTTTGTCTGGCCGTGCCTAGGGTGGTCAGCCGAGCGCTGGGCTGGATAGTTGGGAGGGCTTGGTGGAGGGGACTCCGTTTGGCCGCTACACGCTGCTGGAGTTGATCGGTCGCGGCGGCATGGGCGAGGTGTGGCGCGCCCACGACCCGACGGTGGATCGGGTGGTCGCGTTGAAGGTGCTCACCCCCAACGTGGCCGGCGACGAAATCTATGAAGAGCGGTTCCGTCGCGAAGCCCACGCAGCAGCCGGCCTGGACGAACCCCATGTGGTGCCGATCTTCGACTTCGGTGAGGTCGAGGGCCGGCTGTATGTGACCATGCGGCTGATCCAGGGCCACGACCTGCAAACCATGCTGCAAGCCGGGCCGCTGGTCCCGGCGCGCGCGGTGCTGATCATCGAGCAGATCGCCTCGGCACTGCATGCCGCGCACCGCATCGGGCTGGTGCACCGCGACGTCAAACCCTCCAACATCCGGGTCGCCGAAAACGACTTCGCCTACCTGATCGACTTCGGCATCGCCCGCGCCGCCGGGGAGAGCGGGCTGACCAGTGCCGGCGCGGCGATCGGCACCATGGCCTACATGGCCCCGGAGCGGTTCAGCACCGGGGCCGCCGACCCACGCGCCGACATCTACGCACTGACCTGCGTGCTCTATGAAGCCCTGACCGGACAGCAGCCCTACCCGGGCACCAGCGCCGAGCAGCAACTGGCCGGGCACCTGTCGGCCCCGCCGCCACGCCCCTCGCTCACCCAACCCGGGGTGCCCCCGGCCTTCGACGCGGTGATCGCCACCGGCATGGCCAAAGACCCCAACCAGCGGTATCAGACCACCCTGGAGCTGGCCAAAGCCGCCCGCACCGCCCTCACCGCGCCCACCATCCCGATCCCCCAACCCACCGAACCCGCCCCCACCGCCGAGGCCCCGGCCTCGGCGGTGTTTGGAACCCAGGCTCCCACAGCGCACGCTGGAGTCGCGCCGCCCGCGCCCGTCCACGGCGCCCCCACCCACTACACCCCGCCGGCACCACCACCGGTGTTCGAGCCTCCCGCGCCGCGGCGGCGTTGGTCTCGACGCACCGCCATCCTCGCCGCCGCCGCGGCCATCGCGGTGGTCGGCGCGGGCATCGTCGCCGGGATCACCCTGTCACACCGGTCCTCGCAAACACCGACCCCCAGCGCCGGCCCACCTGATACCCCCAAGCCCAAACCCCCCGGGCCCCTCGACGGCACCTTCACCGCCCAATTCGGTCCCAAGATTGCTGTCGGCAAACCCGGCACTGAAAATTTGGCCAGCGAACCGTATGACGGGACTTGGTCGATCCGCTCAGCCTGTCCTGCTACCGGATGCGTCGCCACCGCAACGTTGACCCGGCCGAACTCCGCACCGTCGGCGCTGATATTCGACGACATCGACCGACGTTGGATAGCCATCGCACTGAGAACAGGGAAGTGCAAAGATGTCGACACCGAAGTTTGGGCAGTCTTCACGCTGCAACTCCAACCCGACGGAACGCTATCCGGCGAATACATCGAGGCCACCCCGAACGGGTGCGCAGCCAAGCAACCCCTCACATTCACGCGGACCGGAAACGTCGACCCGACAGTGCAAGTGGCCGACCCCGAAGCCCAGCCACCACGGGTGTTATCCCCGGCCCAAGGGTTGCACGGCCGCTATCACCTCACAATGACCGAGAGAGGCCAGGCCTATGGTGCGGACGTTACTATTCGGACGGATTGCCTTCGCACCGGCGACCGTTGCATGAGTGTTCTATACAATCCCAATGCTTTGCGGGCGATGGTCTTCGCCGACGGAAAATGGACGAACAGTGGTGAAGGCGGAGGTGCCTGCGACGGAGGCACCATGTATTCGAAGGACATATTGGAGTATCCGTTGCCTGCGGCGCCGCAGGATCCGATCACGGTGCTGACCGGGCATGGACGCTCGGAGAAAACCGGTGGTACCGCCTGTGACGGCGTCGTCGAATTCGACGAAAAGCTTGAACGCATCGGCGACTAGATGTAGCGAAATAGCTTGGGGGCGACAGTGTTTCGCTAGCCGTACAGCTGCTCGAACTGCCGAATGGAGCGCTCGATTTCGCCCTGACCGCACGAGTGGCAGCCGCCCCGATCGGACCGAACAAGGCGGACCCCCGAGGTTGATGGTGACGGTGAAGCGCATCCGGAAGCCGTTGGGGCCACGCGATGCGCTGAGCCCTATTTCTATGACCTCGAGGGTGCATTCGTTCATCGCAGCATGTCGGTGCAATGCGTGCTGGAAGGGCACGAGCGTTCAGTGCGGACGGCGGCCGGCAACCGTTGTGTCCGATGCCCGACCCGGCCGCTTTGCCAGCCTGGCCCATTTGCGCCCAGGGCCCGGGCCAGAACTCGACGATCCGACGAGACAGCGTTGTGCGTCGTCTGGCTGATCCGATCACACTGCTCAACGGGAGTGGCCGTTTGGACGTAACCGGTCCTGCCGGCTCCGGTGGTGCCCACGATTTCGAAGAGCAATTCGAGCGTCGGGCGACTAAATCGTCTAGAGGCGGCGATGCCATAGATTCCTGCACTGGCTGCCATATGTGTTTATGGTGGGTCAGCTTGTGGTGGGCTGGACTGTCGGGAGGGGCTTGGTGGAGGGGACTCCGTTTGGCCGCTACACGCTGTTGGAGTTGATCGGTCGCGGCGGCATGGGCGAGGTGTGGCGCGCCCACGACCCGACGGTGGATCGGGTGGTCGCCTTGAAGGTGCTCACCCCCAACGTGGCCGGCGACGAAATCTATGAGGAGCGGTTCCGCCGCGAGGCCCACGCCGCGGCCGGCCTGGATGAGCCCCATGTGGTGCCGATCTTTGACTTCGGTGAGGTCGAGGGCCGGCTGTATGTGACCATGCGGCTGATCCAGGGCCATGACCTGCAGACCATGCTGGAAGCCGGGCCGCTGGTGCCGGCGCGCGCGGTGTTGATCGTCGAGCAGATCGCCTCGGCGCTGCACGCCGCGCACCGCATCGGGTTGGTGCACCGCGACGTCAAACCCTCCAACATCCGGGTGGCCGAAAACGACTTCGCCTACCTGATCGATTTCGGCATCGCCCGCGCCGCCGGGGAGAGCGGGCTGACCAGTGCCGGCGCGGCCATCGGCACCATGGCCTACATGGCCCCCGAGCGGTTCACCACCGGGCAGGCCGACCCGCGCTCGGACATCTACGCGCTGGCCTGTGTGCTCTACGAGTGCCTGACAGGACAGCAGCCGTTCGGCGGCACCAGCGCCGAGCAGCAACTGGCCGGGCACCTGTCCGCCGCGCCGCCGCGCCCCTCGCTCACCCAACCCGGGGTGCCCCCGGCATTCGACACGGTGATCGCCACCGGCATGGCCAAGGACCCCAACCAGCGGTATCAGACCACGCTGGAGCTGGCCAAGGCCGCCCGCGCCGCACTCACCGCGCCCACCATCCCGATCCCCCAACCCACCGAACCGGACGCCACCGCGGCCGCCCCGACCATGGCGGCCCCACCCCCGCCGGTCTTCGGCCCCGAAGCCCCCACCGCGGTGCACGCCGGTGCGCCACCACCCGCGCCCGCCCACGTCGTCCCCACCCAATACGCCCCGATGCAACACGCCCCGGCGTCTCCGTCGGCACCACCGCCGATAATGGAACCTTCTGCGCCGCGGCGCCGCTGGTCTGGGCGCACCGCGCTGTTGACCGCCGCCGCAGCCGTCGCGATCGTCGCCGTGGGCATCGTCGCCGGCATCACCCTGTCGCACCGGTCCGAGCAGGAGCCCAACGCCGGCCGCCAGACTCCGATAGCGAGCAATCCACCATCCGGACCGCCCCAAGCCCCGCCAACGTCACCGTCGTCACCGCCGTCACCGTCGGCGAGTGCGCCGATGTCCTTGACCGGCAAGTGGTCTGGACCCGTCTCCGGAGACCAATCGGGCTTCGACGTTGTCGCCGACATCGTCGACAAGCCGCCGCTAACCGCCACTGTGAGCTACCCCCAGCTCAGTTGCGGCGGCACATGGACGCAACACGGTTCTGCAGGCAACGGAGTGCGGTTCGTAACGGAAAACATCACGTACGGCGGCTGCGTGCAGTCGGAGGTCACGCTCACTCCGCAGGACGACGGCACGCTGTACTTCAGCTCCACCTACTACTCTGCATCCCGACAGCGCAACCTCACCATCAACGCGACTCTGCGCCGGTGAGCGGACCCGCAAGCATCAAGTGCCCGGGCGGGTTTCGGCTCAATTGATCGGGACGTCAAGAATCGGGCGTTCGACGTAGGCGTCGGGTCCGTCGAAATGCCACCACTCACCGGAGTACACCGTCAACCCACCGGCGCCCATCGCCTCGCGCAGCCGGGCGCGGTTGGCTTGTGCTTCCGCGGTAACGCCCTCGGTAGCGAATGCGTGGGCGCGGGGCGTGAAGTCGTCGAAGTCGGTTCCCATGTCGACGAGGCATAGTCCGTTGACCCGCTGGGCGGGCGCGCACTGCGCCCCGGCACTTGCGATTGTCACGTCGACGGAGCGTCCGGCCTCGTGGCTGCGCGAGTATGGGCCTGGCGTGGCCACCCAGCCCGGCTGGGGGAACGCCTCGAACATCCTGACCTGCACGTCGTGCGGGCGGTAGCAGTCCCAGAAGACCAGCACCTCGCCCTGCGGCCGCAGCGCCTCGGCGGCGGCGGAGAGGCCCGGCGCCATGGATTCGTGCACCAGGCAGCGGGCGTCGGGGGGATACAGGGGTGTGCCCACGAAATTGTTCGGCGTCGCGTAGCGCAGGTCGACGGTCGCGTCGGGAATGACAGTCCGGATATCGACCAACCCCGCGGCACGCGCCTGCTCGGAGACTGGCGGCACGGCGGCCGTGGTGGGGCTGGTAGTGGGCGCGATACCGGCGGACGACGTGGCGATGGCAGTCGATTCGGACGAAGCGGTGGGCGACGGGGAATCCGCGCCGCGTGCAGCGCAGCCCGCGACGCATGCCACGACGAGCATGGCAACAAGGAGCCGACGCGTGATGACCATCTCCGCATTGTCTCGGGTCGTCGATGCGTGAGCCGCATTTCTATGACCTCGATGGAGCAATTCTCTCATCCCAGCATGTCGGTGCAATGCATGCTGGAAGGCACGCGCGTTCTGTGGGCGAGACGGCAGGCGGCAACTGTTCGTGTCCTATGTCCGAACACGGCCTCCTTCCCACGCTGGCCACTTTGCACTTAGGGCCGCGGCAGAACTCGACGATCCGTGATGCAGTGTTGTGGGTCGTCTGGCTGAGCTGACTATCGTGGTCGCGTTTAGGGTAGGTCGGCTGGAGAGGCGGGAGGGCTCGTTGGAGGGGACTCCGTTTGGCCGCTACACGCTGCTGGAGTTGATCGGTCGCGGCGGCATGGGCGAGGTGTGGCGCGCCCACGACCCGACGGTGGACCGGGTGGTCGCCTTGAAGGTGCTCACCCCCAACGTGGCCGGCGACGAAATCTATGAAGAGCGGTTCCGCCGCGAAGCCCACGCAGCAGCCGGCCTGGACGAACCCCATGTGGTGCCGATCTTCGACTTCGGCGAGGTCGAGGGCCGGCTGTATGTGACCATGCGGCTGATCCAGGGCCACGACCTGCAAACCATGCTGCAAGCCGGGCCGCTGGTCCCGGCGCGCGCGGTGCTGATCATCGAGCAGATCGCCTCGGCACTGCATGCCGCGCACCGCATCGGGCTGGTGCACCGCGACGTCAAACCCTCCAACATCCGGGTCGCCGAAAACGACTTCGCCTACCTGATCGACTTCGGCATCGCCCGCGCCGCCGGGGAGAGCGGGCTGACCAGTGCCGGCGCGGCGATCGGCACCATGGCCTACATGGCCCCGGAGCGGTTCACCACCGGGGCCGCCGACCCACGCGCCGACATCTACGCACTGACCTGCGTGCTCTATGAAGCCCTGACCGGACAGCAGCCCTACCCGGGCACCAGCGCCGAGCAGCAACTGGCCGGGCACCTGTCGGCCCCGCCGCCACGCCCCTCGCTCACCCAACCCGGGGTGCCCCCGGCCTTCGACGCGGTGATCGCCACCGGCATGGCCAAAGACCCCAACCAGCGGTATCAGACCACCCTGGAGCTGGCCAAAGCCGCCCGCACCGCCCTCACCGCGCCCACCATCCCGATCCCCCAACCCACCGAACCCGCCCCCACCGCCGAGGCCCCGGCCTCGGCGGTGTTTGGAACCCAGGCTCCCACAGCGCACGCTGGAGTCGCGCCGCCCGCGCCCGTCCACGGCGCCCCCACCCACTACACCCCGCCGGCACCACCACCGGTGTTCGAGCCTCCCGCGCCGCGGCGGCGTTGGTCTCGACGCACCGCCATCCTCGCCGCCGCCGCGGCCATCGCGGTGGTCGGCGCGGGCATCGTCGCCGGGATCACCCTGTCACACCGGTCCTCGCAAACACCGACCCCCAGCGCCGGCCCACCTGATACCCCCAAGCCCAAACCCCCCGGGCCCCTCGACGGCACTTTCACCGCCCAATTCGGCCCCAGAACCACCATGGCCGGCGAACCCTACACAGGGACGTTGGTCAGCGCGCCCTACGACGGCACCTGGTCGATCCGCTCAGCCTGTCCTGCTACCGGATGCGTGGCCACCGCAACGTTGACCCGGCCGAACTCCGCACCGTCGGCGCTGGTATTGGACGACATCGCCGGGAGGTGGGTGGCGGTCGCCGTGAAGTCAGGCAAGTGCAAAGGCGTCGATACCGATGTTTGGGCGGTTTTGACGCTGCAACCCCAACCCGACGGAACACTTTCCGGCGACTACATCGAGGCCACCTCGCGCCAAAACTTGTGTGCCACCAAGCAGGCTGTGACCTTCACCCGGGCCGGAAACGTCGATCCAAATGTCCAGGTGGCCGACCCCGACACCCAACCACCACGAGTCATATCCCCAGCCCAGGGGCTGCACGGCCGCTATCACTACACGGAAACGTCCACGCGCTTTCCTCCAGAATCATTCGACGTCAGTGTTCGGACGGATTGTCTTCGAATGGGCGACCGCTGTATGAGCGTGATTCAAACCGCCGAAGGCGGATGGACGATGATCTTCGCGAACGACAAATGGACGAGTACCAGTGGCACCGACATTACGTGCGCGGCTGGCACGGGGAAGGGGAGCCAAACTGAAGATTATCCGGTGCCGGTTCCGCCGCAGGACCCGATCACAGTGCTCACCGGGCACGGCCATGGCGAGTGGGATGGCGACTGCGTCGGCGCGGACGATGTCGAAGTGAAGTTCGAGCGCACCGGCGACTAGATGCAGCGTGGTTGCTGGGGGGCAGCAGTTTCGCTAGCAGTAAAGCTGCTCGAACTGCCGAATCGAGCGCTCGATGTCGCCTTTGACCGCACGAGCGGCGGCCGACCCGATAGGGCCGAACAACGGCGGCCCTCCGAGGTTAATCGTGACAGTGAACACGCAACCCGAATCGGTTCGCTTCACCGCCATCGAGAGGCCGTACTTTGTACCGCCGACACCCTTGCCCGTCACTTCGAGCAGTTCCGGTGGATCCACCCTCTGCAACGTCCACGTCACCCGGTTGCGGAAGCCCTTCGCGCCGGCGACGCCGACGATCGTCGTGCCAACCGAGAGTTCCTCGGGTACGTCGCTGCGCCAGCCCTCGTGCATCACCAGCCAGTCGCCGAGCTCGTTGAGGTTCGACGCGTGCTGCCACGCGTCATCGGGGCTCAGTGAAAGCTGGCGGGACAGTTCCAGTTTGGCCATCTCCGTGTCCTACAGCTGTTCGGCGAGCAGTTCCGCGATCTGGATAGTGTTCAGCGCGGCACCCTTTCGAAGGTTGTCGTTCGAGACGAACAACGCGAGCCCGCGGCCGTCCGGGACGCCGGGGTCCTGGCGGATGCGCCCGACCAGTGACTCGTCGACCCCCGCCGCGGCCAACGGCGTCGGCACGTCGACGAGCTTGACCCCCGGCGCGTCTGCCAGCAGTTCGCAAGCCCGCGCAACCGACAGTGGACGAGCGAACTCGGCGTTGATCGACAATGAGTGGCCGGTGAAGACGGGCACCCGCACGCAGGTTCCGCTGACGGCGAGGTCAGGGATGTCGAGAATTTTGCGGCTCTCGTTGCGCAGCTTCTGGTCCTCGTCCGTTTCGCCGGAACCGTCGTCGACCAGCGAACCCGCCAGCGGCACGACGTTGAAAGCGATTGGCGCCACGTACTTTTCGGGCGGCGGGAAGTCGACGGCGTTGCCGTCGTGTACCAGCTGCTCTGCGTCGCCGATCACCGCGCGCGCCTGCGCGGCCAGCTCCTCCACCCCGGCAATCCCGCTGCCCGACACCGCCTGGTACGTCGACGCGACCATCCGCACCAGCTGTGCCTCGTCGTGCAACACCTTGAGCACCGGCATCGCGGCCATCGTGGTGCAGTTCGGGTTGGCGATGATGCCTTTGGGTCGGTTTGCGGCCGCGGCGAAGTTCACCTCGGAGACCACCAGCGGGACGTCGGGGTCCTTGCGCCACGCCGACGAGTTGTCGATCACCGTCACCCCGGCCGCGGCGAACCGCGGCGCCTGCACCCGCGACATCGTCGCGCCGGCCGAAAACAGCGCGATGTCCAAGCCGGCGGGGTCGGCCGTCGCGGCATCCTCGACCTCGATCTCCTGCCCGCGAAACGCGAGCTTGCGTCCCACCGAACGGGCCGATGCGAAGAACCGCACCGAAGTCGCCGGAAAATCCCTGTCCTCCAACAGTTTACGCATCACCTGGCCGACCTGCCCGGTCGCCCCTACTACTCCGATCGATACCATCAGCGGCCCGTCCCCGCGTAGACCGTGACAACCTCGTCGCCGCCCAAACCGAACGCCTCGTGGATCGCGGCGACGGCCTTGTCGAGCTCGGTGTCCTTGACCAGCACCGAGATTCGGATCTCCGACGTCGAGATCAGGTCGATGTTGACGCCGACTTTGGCCAACGCCTCGCAGAAGGTCGCGGTGACACCGGGATGGCTGCGCATACCGGCGCCGACGAGCGAGACCTTGCCGATGTGGTCGTCGTAAAGCACCTTGGTGAAACCGATTTCAGCCTGGTGCGACGTGAGCTGCTCGACTGCCCGGGGCCCGCTCTCGCGCGAGCAGGTGAACGTGATGTCGGTCTTGCCGTCCTCGATCTTGGACACGTTCTGCAACACCATGTCGATGTTGACGTCGGCATCGGCGGCCACGCGAAAAACCTTGGCGGCGTAGCCCGGAACGTCGGGGATGCCGACGATCGTCACCTTGGCCTCGCTGCGGTCGTGTGCGACTCCGGTCAGAATGGCGTCTTCCACGGGTATGTCCTCCATCGATCCGGTCACCAATGTGCCCGGCTTGTCCGAATACGACGACCGCACGTGTATCGGAACGTCGTAGCGCCGTGCGTATTCCACGCAGCGCAGCATCAGAACCTTTGCGCCGCAGGCGGCGAGCTCGAGCATCTCCTCGAAGCTGACCCGGTCGAGCCGGCGCGCATTGGACACGATCCTGGGGTCGGCGGTGAAGATCCCGTCGACGTCGGTGTAGATCTCGCACACGTCGGCGTGAAGTGCGGCGGCCAACGCGACGGCGGTGGTGTCGGATCCGCCGCGGCCCAGGGTCGTGACGTCCTTGCTGTCCTGGCTGACGCCCTGAAAACCTGCGACGAGCACGATCATGCCGTCGTCGAGCGCCGAGCGCAGCCGGCCCGGGGTGACGTCGATGATCTTCGCGTTGCCGTGGATGCTGGTGGTGATCACGCCGGCCTGCGACCCGGTGAACGAGCGGGCCTGCGCGCCGAGGGACTCGATGGCCATCGCGACCAGCGCGTTGCTGATGCGCTCGCCCGCCGTCAGCAGCATGTCCATCTCGCGCGGTGGCGGCGACGGGCATACCTGCCGGGCCAGGTCCAGCAGGTCGTCGGTGGTGTCCCCCATCGCCGACACGACGACGACGACCTCGTCGCCCTTCTTCTTCGTCTCCACGATGCGCTCGGCGACCCGGCGGATTCGGTCGGCATCAGCGACCGACGATCCGCCGTATTTCTGCACGACGAGCGCCACGAAGAGGCCTTTCTCAGAGCGGGTTTCCCCAAGAATAAGGGGTGAGCGCATCTGATTTTGGCCGTGCGGTTGCCGGTAGCGTTACCCGGCGTGACCGACAGGAGCGCCGGCGTTCCGATCAACCCCCTGCTCGCCGCCCGCTGGAGCCCCCGCGCGTTCGACCCGTCGGCGGTGCTGGGTTCGGACGAACTCATCGCGCTTCTCGAGGCGGGCCGCTGGGCCGCGACCTGGGGTGATCGCCAGCCGGTGCGGTTTGTCGTCGGCGTGCGCGGCGACGCAACGTTCACCACGGTCGGTGGGCTGCTGAAGCGGGGCAACAGCTACGCGAAGTCGGCCGGGGCGTTGATCCTGGTCTGCATCGACGAAGGCCCCGACGAGAAGACCGCCCGGTACGCGGCGGTCGACGCCGGAGCCGCGATCGCCCAGTTGACGGTCGAGGCGGTTTCGCGGGGGCTGGTGGCTCACCCCATGGCCGGGTTCGACGCCGACGGCGCGCGGGAAGCGTTCGGCATTCCCGACGGCGTGCGCCCGCTGGCCGTGGTCGCAGTCGGCTCCCTCGGCGACTACGGGGCCGTCGATCCTGCGGTCCTCGAGCGTGACGCGCGCGGGCGGCAGCGCTTGCCGCTCGCGGAGATCGCCTTCGCGGGCCGCTGGGGCCTGCCGTTTCAGCCGTAGCGCCGATGGAGTACAGTGGCCCTACTGTGAATTCTGTGCGGGTGCTCCTTCTCGGACGCCGCGACGGGGTCTGATCCAGACCGGCTTCCCGTCGCGGGTGTTCGCGATGCGCCGGTCGTAGTCGACAGACCCTCCCGGAAAGCAAGCCCAATGACTGAAGAATTCGCCGACGCGTTCGTTTCGGCCCGCACCATCACCACTCCCTCCGGTGCCCCGCGTTCCGGCCAGCCGACATGGAACACCCAGCGCACCACCTCGATGCCGGTGCACCGCTACCGTCCCTTCGCCGACGAGGTGCCGGGCGGCAGCCCGGCGTCAGGTCCTGCGCCGATTCCGTTTGATCGCACGTGGCCCGACCGCGTGACCACGCACGCCCCGATGTGGTGTGCGGTCGACCTGCGCGACGGCAACCAGGCGCTGATCGACCCGATGAGCCCGGCCCGCAAGCGCCGGATGTTCGACCTGCTGGTCCGCATGGGCTACAAGGAGATCGAGGTCGGCTTCCCGTCGGCCAGCCAGACCGACTTCGACTTCGTCCGCGAAATCATCGAGCAGGACTCGATTCCCGACGACGTCACCATCCAGGTGCTGACGCAGTGCCGCCCGGAGTTGATCGAGCGGACCTTCGAGGCCTGCGACGGCGCCCCGCGCGCGATCGTGCACTTCTACAACTCGACGTCGATTCTGCAGCGACGGGTGGTGTTCCGTGCCGACCGCGAGTCGGTGAAGCAGATCGCAGTCGACGGCGCCCTTAAGTGTGTGGAGGAAGCCGCGAAATACCCTGGCACGCAATGGCGTTTCGAGTACTCGCCGGAGTCTTACACCGGCACCGAGCTGGAATACGCCGTCGAGGTGTGCAACGCGGTCGGCGAGGTCATCGAGCCCACGCCGGACAACCCGATCATCTTCAACCTGCCCGCGACCGTCGAGATGGCCACGCCCAACGTCTACGCGGACTCGATCGAGTGGATGCACCGAAACCTGGCTCGCCGCGACAGCGTCATCTTGAGCCTGCACCCGCACAACGACCGCGGAACTGCCGTTGCCGCAGCAGAATTGGGCTTCCAGGCGGGTGCAGACCGCATCGAAGGGTGCCTGTTCGGCAATGGTGAGCGCACTGGCAACGTGTGCTTGGTGACGCTGGCACTGAACTTGTTCTCCCGCGGGGTCGACCCGCAGATCGACTTCTCCAACATCGACGAGATCCGCCGCACCGTCGAGTACTGCAACCAGCTGCCCGTGCACGAACGCCATCCGTACGGCGGCGACCTGGTGTACACCGCGTTCTCGGGCAGCCACCAGGACGCGATCAACAAGGGCCTGGACGCGATGAAGTACGCCGCCGACGAGGCCGACGCCGATATCGACGACATCTTGTGGCAGGTGCCGTACCTGCCGATCGACCCGAAGGACGTCGGCCGCACGTACGAGGCCGTGATCCGGGTGAACTCGCAGTCCGGCAAGGGCGGTGTCGCCTACATCATGAAGGCCGACCACGGGCTGATGCTGCCGCGCCGGTTGCAGATCGAGTTCAGCCAGGCGATCCAGAAGATCACCGACGGCGAGGGCGGCGAAGTGTCGTCGAAGGAGATGTGGGACGTCTTCGCCGACGAATACCTGACCCCGGTCCGTCCGCTGGAACCGGTCCGGCAGCGCGTCGTCGCCGCCGAGACCGACGGCGACACCGATTCGATCGAAGCGACCGTGCGCATCGACGGGGCGGAGACCGAGATCCGCGGCGTGGGCAACGGCCCGCTGGCCGCGTTCGTGCACGCGCTGTCGAGCGTCGGCATTCACGTGCAGGTGCTCGACTACTCCGAGCACGCGATGTCGGCGGGCGAGCAGGCAACAGCCGCCGCCTACGTCGAGGCCTCGGTCAACGGCCGCACGGTGTGGGGCGTCGGAATCGCGACGTCGATCACCACCGCGTCGCTGCGGGCGGTGGTGTCGGCGGTCAACCGCGCGGCCCGCTAGAAAAGCGCGAACTGGTCTCCGGCGGCAGTCGCGTCGGTGAACTCCTCGACCGAGGTTCCGCCGACCACGCACTCCAACGCGGCCATGAACTCGGCGTCCGGCATCGTCGGCACTCCCAGTTCCCGCGCGTGGAAGCCCTTGCCCTGGGCGGCGTCGGGGTCATTGCAGATCACCAACGACGTCTCGGTGTCCAGGACGTCGGTGTAGGTGAGCCCGGCGTGCATGATCCGCTCGATCAGCTCCTCGTGAGTACGCCTCACCTCCGCGGACAGCACCACGCGCATGCCCTGGACCAGCGGACGTCCCGGCACGTGCCGGCCCGGGTTGAGCCACCGGCACGGGATCCGCGAGGCGACCGTCTTGAGTGGCCGCAGCTCGTCGTGGGTAACGCGGCCGTTCGGCCATCGGCGCCGTGTCAGCGGCCGCACAGGAAGCCACACGTCGAGCTCCCGCGCCCGCGCCACCGCAGGCGTCAACACCCGCGACAGCACCATCGCGTCATCGAACGCGTCGTGGGGCCGTAGCTGCGGCACGCCCCAATGCGCGGCCAGGGTCTCCAGACGCAGGTTCTCGGTACCGAGCGACAGCCGCCGGGTGAGCTCGACGGTGCACATCACCGAGTCGACCGGCAGCTCGACGCCGGCCAGCTCGGCCTCGGCGGCCAGGAACGCGTAGTCGAACGCCGCGTTGTGGGCCACCAGCGCGCGGCCGTGCGAGCATCTCGATCAGATCTGCGGCGACCTGGGCGAACGACGGCTGGTCGGCGAGCATGTCGGCGGTCAGCCCGTGCACGTGGGTGGGACCCGGGTCGACCCCGGGATTGAGCAGGCTGGAAACCGAGCACTCGACCGTGCCATCGGGGTTCAGCGCCAGCGCGGCCAGGCTGATGATCCTCGCGCTTCCGGGCCGGAAGCCCGACGTCTCGACGTCCAGGACCACCCATCCGGCGTCGTGTTCGTCGACCGGGCAACCCCACGGGGCAGGTGCCAGCTTCGGCGGCGCTGTCATGTCCCTCAGGGTCCCACGAGGCGATGACAAAACCGCTGATCGCGGCGCTCGTGTCGCTGGCGGGCCCGGGCGTCGTCATAAACTGCCCCGGTGATTACTGCCCGCGGACGCGTCGCGCTCGCGGCCGGAGCAACGGCGCGGTGGGCGTCGCGGGTGACCGGCCGCGGGGCCGGCTCGATGATCGGCGGCCTGGTAGCGATGACGCTGGACCGCTCGCTGCTGGGCCAGCTCGCCGCGGGCCGGCGGACGGTTCTGGTGACGGGCACGAACGGCAAGTCGACGACCACCCGGATGACGGCGGCGGCGCTGGGGTCGCTGGGGCCGGTGGCGACGAACTCCGAAGGCGCGAACATGGACGCCGGGTTGATCGCGGCGCTGGCGGTCGGACGGGACGCTCGGCTGGCCGCGCTCGAGGTGGACGAGATGCATCTTCCCCATGTCGCCGATGCCGTCGATCCCCGGGTGATCGTGCTGCTGAACCTGTCACGCGACCAGTTGGACCGTGTCGGTGAGATCAATGCGATCGAACGGGCGCTGCGCGCCGGGCTTTCACGGCATCCCGACGCGGTGGTGGTGGCCAACTGCGACGACGTGCTGATGACGTCCGCGGCGTACGACTGCCCCCACGTGGTGTGGGTGGCGGCCGGCGGCGGCTGGGCCAACGACTCGGTGAGCTGCCCGCGGTCAGGCGAGGTGATCGTGCGGGAACGGGGCCACTGGTACAGCACCGGGACGGACTTCAAGCGGCCGACGCCGCAGTGGTGGTACGACGACGAAACACTTTACGGACCAGACGGTTTGGCGCTGCCGATGAAGCTTCTGCTGCCGGGCGCGGTGAACCGGGGCAACGCGGCGCAGGCGGTCGCGGCGGCTGTGTCTCTGGGTGCCGACCCCGCTGCCGCGGTTACGGCGGTGTCGGGTGTGTCCGAGGTGGCCGGCCGCTACCGCACGGTGACTCTTGGCCGGCACACCGCGCGGATCCTGCTGGCGAAGAACCCGGCCGGCTGGCAGGAGGCGCTGTCGATGATCGACAAGCAGGGCGCCGGCGTCGTCATCGCGGTCAACGGACAGGTTCCCGACGGTGAGGACCTGTCGTGGCTGTGGGACGTGCGGTTCGAGGATTTCGAGGGGACGGCCGTCGTCGCGGCCGGTGAGCGCGGGACGGATCTGGCGGTGCGGCTGACGTATGCGGGCGTGGATCACACGCTGGTGCACGACACGGTGGCGGCGATCGAGTCGTGTCCGCCCGGGCACGTCGAGGTGATTGCGAACTACACCGCATTTCTGCAGCTTCAGCGAGCGCTTGGGCGGCGCCGTGGCTGACTCGACGGTGCGGATCGGGCTGGTGCTGCCCGACGTGATGGGCACGTACGGCGACGGCGGCAACGCGGTGGTGCTGCGGCAGCGGCTGTTGCTGCGGGGGATCCCCGCCGAGATCGTCGAGATCACGCTGTCCGAGCCCGTGCCTTCAGAGCTCGACCTCTACACATTGGGCGGGGCCGAGGACTACGCCCAGCGACTGGCCACCAAGCACCTGCTTCGCTATCCCGGTTTGCAGCAGGCGGTGTCACGGGGCGCGCCGGTGTTGGCGATCTGCGCCGCGATCCAGGTGCTGGGTCACTGGTACGAGACATCGGCGGGTGAGCGGGTCGACGGGGTCGGGCTGCTGGATCTGGTGACGGCGCCCCAGCCGGTGCGCACCATCGGCGAGCTGGTCAGCCGGCCGCTGGTCGACGGGTTGACGGAGCCGCTCACCGGGTTCGAAAACCACCGCGGTGGAACGGTTCTCGGCTCATCGGCTCGGCCTTTGGGCGCGGTGACCCGCGGGGCGGGCAACCGTGCCGGCGACGGGTTCGACGGCGCGGTGCAGGGCAGCGTCGTCGCGACCTACATGCACGGGCCGTGCCTGGCGCGCAATCCTCAGCTGGCTGATCTGCTGCTGTCGCGGGTGGTGGGCGAGTTGCCGCCGCTGGACCTCGACGAGGTGGCGCTGCTGCGCCGCGAACGGCTATCAGCGCGGTAGTTTCGCGTCGAAAGCGACGTCTTGCAGAAGAAGTGCGAGTAGGGCCGTGCATAACGTCACTCTCGACGCAGTCGTCCGGTCCAGCCACGCGAGACCATGGCGCGATAGGCGCGATCGAGGATTGCGTCGTCGTAGTGTTCTTTGATCACACACATGACGATCCAGCCCAGGCGTTCGAGCTTTGGCAACACCTGTCGATCCTTCACGTATTGCGCGCGATTGGTCTGATGCTGCTCCCCGTCATATTCGGCAGCGACCAGAAAATCCTCCCAACCCATATCGAGGGTGCGTACGTAGCGCCCCTGCTCGTCGAAGACAGGAATCTGGGTCGTGGGCTTCGGGAAGCCGGCGTCGATGAAGAGGAGCCGCAACCCCTGCGGTGAGGCGGCGCCGCCGTCGACAAGCGTCAGCAATTCCCTCAATTGGCGAACTCCTCGCGCTCTTCGGTAGCGCTAATGATGAGCCCGCACTGCGGTCTGACTCGGGTAACCAGTTCGATGGGGATGTCGGCGTCGACCCACTCCGCGCCATGTAAGGCTGACGCGGCAACCCCTGCGATGACCGCCTGCCGTCCCGAAGCCAACCAGGCGCCGACGATCCGCTGCCGAAGAGTCGTCATCGTGTACTTCGGTACGTAAACGTCCCGAAAGATCGGCTGATACCACCGCCGCAGCTCGTGCCGCGTCAGCTTCCCAGTTGCGACGGCCTCACTGCCGCGGACGACCTCCCCCATTCCCGCATCATGGCTTCGCTGGCTGACAGGTTCGCGAGAGCGACGTTGTGCAGAAGAAGTTCGAGTACAGGCCTACAAAACGTCGCTCTCGACGCGAAAGAAACAGCTAGGCCATGGCGCGGCGGCCGGAGAGCGCGCGGCCCAGCGTCAGCTCGTCGGCGAACTCGAGGTCGCCGCCCATCGGCAGGCCCGACGCGATCCGCGTGACCGTCAACCCCGGGATGTCCCGCAGCATCCTGACCAGATACGTCGCGGTGGCCTCGCCCTCGGTGTTCGGGTCCGTCGCGATGATCACTTCAGCGACGTCGACGCCGTCCACTCGTTCGCCGATGCGGTTCAGCAGCTCACGTATCCGCAGCTGGTCCGGCCCGACCCCGGACAAGGGATCCAGAGCTCCGCCCAGCACGTGGTAGCGGCCACGGAACTCGCGGGTGCGCTCGACGGCCTGGATGTCCTTGGGCTCCTCGACCACGCACACCACCGACGCGTCACGCCGCGAGTCGCTACAGATGCGGCAGCGCTCGCCGTCCGACACGTTCCCGCACACCGAGCAGAACCGCACGCCGTCGCGCACTTTGGCCAGCACCGCGGTCAGCCGGTCGATGTCCGGCGGCTCGACCGAGAGCAGGTAGAACGCGATCCGCTGAGCACTCTTCGGGCCGATCCCCGGCAACTTGCCCAGCTCGTCGATCAGGTCCTGGACGGGCCCCTCAAACACAAGTCAGATTCCCAACCCGCCGGCCAGCGGCCCCAGCCGGCTCTGCGCGAGCTCGGTGACCTGACGCGACGCATCCGCCACCGCCCCGACGATCAGGTCTTCGAGCGTCTCGACGTCGGACGGGTCGACCACCTTCGGATCGATCGAGACCCCGACCACCTCGCCGCTGCCTTTCATCGTGACCTGCACCAGACCGCCGCCCGCCTGGCCCTGCACCTCGCTGGCGGCCAGCTGTTCCTGCGCTTCCATCAGTTGCTGCTGCATCTGCTGCGCCTGCGCCAGCAGCGCGGACATGTCCGGCGTGTCTCCGGGTTGCATCACGGTCCTCTTGCCTATTGGTCTCGAGTTCGTTGCGGCTGTGAATCGACTCTGCCCAGAGTAGTCATGAGCAGGCTATTTTGACGCAGTGCCAGACCTCCTGCGCCTACGTGTCGGCGCCGCTGCGGCTGCATTCGTAGTCACCGCGTCGCTGGTCTCCGCGCCGCACGCCGTGGCGCAGCCCGCCAGCATTGCCGGCATGATCGTGTTCCTCGACCCAGGCCACAACGGCGCCAACGACGCGTCGATCACCCGGCAGGTCACCAACGGGCGGGGCGGCACGAAGGAATGCCAGACCTCAGGCACCAACGCCGAGGATGGCTACCCCGAGCATTCGTTCACCTGGGAAGTCACCCTTCGCATCCGCTCGATGCTCAACCAGCTGGGCGTGCGCACCGCGATGTCGCGAGGCAACGACGACGCACTCGGCCCGTGCGTCGACGAACGCGCCGCGATGGCCAACGCGCTGCGCCCGAACGCGATCGTGTCGATCCACGCCGACGGCGGGCCCTCCTCGGGCCGCGGATTCCATGTCAACTACTCGGCGCCGCCGCTGAACCAGGCCCAGGCCGGCCCGTCGGTGCAGCTCGCCCGGATCATGCGCGACCAGCTCCAAGCCTCGGGCATTCCGGCCTCCAACTACATCGGCCAGGAGGGCCTGTACGGCCGCGCCGATCTGGCCGGGCTCAACCTCGCGCAATACCCGGCGGTGCTCGTCGAGCTGGGCAATATGAAGAACCCGGCCGACGAGGCGCTGATCACCACCGTCGAGGGCCGGCAGAAATACGCCGCCGCCGTGGTCAACGGCATCGCCGGTTTCCTGGCTCAAAACCGGGGAACAGCGACCTAGCCGGATGTCGCCGGCCCGGCGGCTCCGGACGCTTCGAGTTCCTTCTTCAAATTCGCCAGTACCTCGTCCTGGATCTTCCTCAAGCCCAGCGGCGCGAACGTCTTCTCGAAGAAGCCCTTGATCCCCCCGCCGCCCTGCCAGCTGGTCTTGACGGTCACGGTCGACCCGGTACCTGCGGGGGCGACGGTCCAGTTGGTCACCATCGACGAGTTGGCGTCTTTCTCGATGACCGTGTGACCCGCGACGTCGACGTCGGCTTGCACGTCGCGCACCCGCGACTTGGTGGCCTGCAGCTTCCACTTCGCGACAGTGCCGCGACCCTGGCCGCCCTGCAGCACCTGATAGTCGCTGTAGCGCGACGACAGGATCTTCGGGCGGACGGTCTGGTAGTCGGCAACGGCGGCGAGCACCGCCTCGGGCGCGGCATTGATCACGACGCTGCTGGCCGCGCTGACCTGTCCCATCAGGCAAACTCCTCTAGTGGTAGGCGGTTCGGTCGCATTTGCGGTGGCCGCGGATTAGCGTATACGTGTGTCAGCACATGACGACGGCGTGCGCCGGTTGATCGCAAGCTATCGGGCGATCCCTGAGACCGCCACCGTTCGGCTGGCCAAGCCGACGTCGAATCTGTTCCGCGCGCGGGCCAAGCGCGACGCCCCCGGCCTGGACACGTCGGGCTTGACCAGCGTCGTCGCCGTCGATCCGCACGCGCGCACCGCCGACGTCGCCGGCATGTGCACCTATGAGGATCTGGTGGCCGCGACGCTGCCGTACGGGTTGGCACCGCTGGTGGTACCGCAGTTGAAGACGATCACGCTGGGCGGCGCCGTGACCGGTCTGGGCATCGAGTCGTCGTCGTTCCGCAACGGCCTGCCGCACGAGTCTGTGCTGGAGATGGACATCCTCACCGGGACCGGAGAAGTCATCACCGCATCACCCGACCAGCACCCCGACCTATATCGCGGATTTCCGAATTCGTATGGCACGCTGGGTTATTCGGTGCGACTGAAGATCGAGCTGGAGCCAGTCAAGCCATTTGTGGCGTTGCGGCACCTGAGGTTTCGTTCACTGGCCGATCTCATGACCGAGATGGACCGCATCGTCGACACCGGCGGATACGACGGTCAGCCGGTGCATTATCTCGACGGCGTCGTGTTCAGCGCCGACGAGAGCTACCTGTGTCTCGGCGTGCAAACGGGCACGCCGGGACCGGTCAGCGACTACACCGGTCAGCAGATCTACTACCGCTCGATTCAGCACGAGGGGGGCGAGAAGCACGACCGGCTGACGATCCACGACTACCTGTGGCGCTGGGACACCGACTGGTTCTGGTGCTCACGGGCGTTCGGCGCACAGAACCCCCACATCAGAAGGTGGTGGCCGCGGCGTTACCGGCGCAGCAGCTTCTACTGGAAGCTCATTTCCTACGACCAGCGTTTTCACATCGCCGACCGAATCGAGAAACGTCACGGTCGACCACCGCGCGAGCGTGTGGTGCAGGACGTCGAGGTGCCGATCGAGCGCTGCGCCGAGTTCCTCGACTGGTTCCTGGCGAACGTGCCCATCGAGCCGATTTGGCTGTGCCCGTTGCGTCTTCGCGATCCCGAAGGATGGCCGCTGTACCCGATCCGGCCCGGGCGTACCTACGTCAACGTCGGCTTCTGGTCGTCGGTACCGGCCGGCGCCACAGAAGGCGAGACCAACCGGCGGATCGAGGCGAAGATCAGCGAACTCGACGGCCACAAGTCGCTCTACTCCGATTCCTACTACTCCGCCGAAGAGTTCGACGATCTTTACGGCGGCGAGGCCTACAAGACACTCAAGAAGGCGTACGATCCCGACGCACGCTTCCTTGACCTCTACGCGAAGGCGGTGCAACGTCGATGAGGGCTTGCCCGAAGAGGAGACTTCAAAGATGACAACGTTCAAAGAGCGCGAAGCACACACGTTCTCGAACAAGATGACGCTCGCCCAGATTCTCGAGGTGCTCGCCGAGGGGCAGTTGCCGCTGCGGTTCACCGCGTACGACGGCAGCAGCGCCGGACCCGACGACGCGACGGTCGGTCTGAACTTGCGCACTCCCCGCGGTACGACGTATCTCGCCACCGCGCCCGGTGAACTGGGCATGGCGCGGGCCTACGTGTCGGGCGACCTCGAACCGCACGGCGTGCACCCCGGCGACCCGTACGAACTGCTCAAAGCGCTGGCCGACAAGCTGGAGTTCAAGCGGCCGCCGGCCCGGGTGATCGCCAACATCGTGCGATCGATCGGTGTCGAGCACCTCAAGCCCATCGCGCCGCCGCCACAGGAGGCTCTGCCCCGGTGGCGCCGGATCGCGGAAGGGTTGCGACACAGCAAGACTCGTGACGCTGAAGCCATCCATCACCACTACGACGTGTCGAACACGTTCTACGAGTGGGTGCTCGGGCCGTCGATGACGTACACGTGCGCCTGCTATCCGCATGCCGATGCGACGCTGGAAGAGGCGCAGGAGTACAAGTACCGGCTGGTGTTCGAGAAGCTGCATCTGAAGCCCGGTGACCGGTTGCTCGACGTCGGATGCGGCTGGGGCGGCATGGTGCGCTACGCAGCCCGCCACGGGGTCAGGACGATCGGGGTGACGCTCTCGAGCAAGCAGGCCGAGTGGGCGCAGAAGGCGATTGCCGACGAGGGGCTGACCGAACTCGCAGAGGTCCGGCATGGCGACTACCGCGACATCGCAGAGACGCAGTTCGATGCGGTCTCGTCGATCGGGCTCACCGAACACATCGGCGTGCACAACTACCCCGCGTATTTCCGCTTCCTGCAGTCGAAGTTGCGCACCGGGGGTCTGCTGCTCAACCACTGCATCACCCGCCACGACAACCGGCACCCGGCGACCGCGGGCGGGTTCATCGATCGCTACGTGTTCCCGGATGGAGAGCTCACCGGTTCCGGGCGCATCATCACCGAGATTCAGAACGTCGGGCTTGAGGTGCTGCACGAGGAGAACTTGCGCCACCACTACGCGATGACCTTGCGCGACTGGTGCCGCAACCTGGTCGAGCATTGGGACGAGGCCGTCGCCGAGGTCGGGCTGGGTACCGCGAAGGTGTGGGGCCTGTACATGGCCGGATCACGGGTTGGCTTTGAGAACAACGCGATTCAGCTGCACCAGGTGCTGGCCGTCAAGCTCGACGAGCGTGGCGGAGACGGCGGCTTGCCGCTGCGGCCATGGTGGACACCCTAGCTGTCGATACGTCGAGCGCCTAACTCGGTCTGCAATAGTTCGAGCGCGACTTCCTCGGGGTCGCGGCGCGGGGCATCAGCCGACGGCCCGTCCCCGGCTTCGGCCAGCATGCTGTCCTCTTCCGCACGCCGTACGTCCTCCGCCGGCTTCGCATCCGACGAAGGTGCAGCCAGTTCGCACCGGACCTTCCAGTCAACGCCAAGAGCATCCTTGAGTGCCTCGCGGATGACGTCGGTATTGCGTTGCTCACCAAGGCGTTTTGCTAGGTTGCCGGATTGATGCGACAGCACGAGCGTGTCGCCGTCGATCACCGAGACCACGGCGTCCGTCAGCATCGCCCCGAGTGTCCGACTGCGTTCGCGGACCTTGTCCATCACCGTCGACCACTGCCGCCTCACCGCAGCGGCGTCCGGAACGCCGATCCCCGTTGGGGGTTCGGGCTGCGGCGCCGGTTGGGAAGGGGGCTCGGGGGCCGGCGTGGAGGGCGGCGTGGGGGGCGGCTTAGCGACCGGCGTCGCCTTCGCGGTCGGTTCCGCCTTCGCGGCCGGTTCCGCCTTCGAGACCGGCGCCGGCTTCGAGACCGGCGCCGGCTTCGCTGCAGGCTTCGCCTCGGGCACCGACATGTCCAGCCGGGTCTCGATGCGCTCAACCCGTTGCAGCAGCGCCGATTCCGTGTCGCTGGCCGAGGGCAACAACAGCCGCGCGCAAACTACCTCCAGCAGCAGCCGCGGTGCGGTGGCTCCGCGCATCTCCCCCAGCCCCGCATGCACCACCTCGGCGTATCGGGTCAGCGTCCCGGTTCCGATCCGCGCCGCCTGGTCACGCATGCGCTCCAACTCGTCACCGGGCGCGTCCACCACTCCGCGCGCAGCCGCATCCGGAACCGCTTGCAGGACAATCAAATCGCGGAACCGCTCCAGCAGGTCCGTGGCGAACCGGCGGGGATCGTGCCCCGCATCGACGACGGACTCGACCGCGCCGAACAATGCGGCAGCGTCGCCCGCCTCGAGCGCGTCGACCGCGTCGTCGATCAGCGCGACGTCGGTGACGCCCAGCAGTGCCAGCGCCCGTGGGTAGGTGATGCGGTTGCTCTCCGCACCGGCCAGCAACTGGTCGAGCACCGACAACGTGTCGCGCGGCGATCCCCCGCCGGCGCGGATCACCAGCGGGTAGACGGCGTCGTCGACCTCGACGCCCTCCTGCAAGATGATCCGCTCGATCAGCGCCCGCATGGTCCGCGGTGCCAGCAACCGGAACGGGTAGTGATGGGTGCGCGACCGGATGGTCGGCAGCACCTTTTCCGGCTCGGTGGTGGCGAACACGAAGATCAGGTGCTCAGGTGGTTCCTCGACGATCTTCAGCAGCGCGTTGAAGCCCGCGGTAGTCACCATGTGCGCCTCGTCGACGATGAAGATGCGATACCGCGACTGCGCAGGCGCATAGAACGCGCGGTCGCGTAGCTCGCGAGTGTCGTCGACGCCGCCGTGGCTCGCCGCGTCGAGTTCGACGACGTCGATGCTGCCGGGGCCGTTGGGCGCCAGCGCCACACACGACTCGCACTCGCCACAGGGCGTGGCCGTCGGCCCCTGCGCGCAGTTCAGCGAGCGGGCGAGGATGCGCGCCGACGACGTCTTCCCGCAGCCCCGCGGCCCGGAGAACAGATACGCGTGGTTGATCCGACCTGCCGACAACGCGGTCGACAGGGGCTCGGTGACGTGCTCCTGGCCCACCACCTCGGCGAACGTCGCCGGGCGATACTTGCGGTAGAGGGCCACGGTCAGCAGGCTACCGAGGCGGTCCGACGGGAGCCGAGGCGCATTCAGCGCCTTCGGCCTCCAGCTTGGCTGTTCGACTTGCCCGCGTCTTAGCGACAACGCATTTCCGCAGGCTGGACCGCGCAATCGCGAACAAGCGATCAGCGACAAGTCACGGCGAACACGCAGGTCAACAGGCTGTCGCTCACTGGTGCACTCTGGGTCGGTCGGTGATTTGAGATAGTCCGCCGTGCACCATGTGTGTGTCGGTGGTCTTGGATGGGTCGCCGATGCACCTGAGGTGCCGTCGGGTCATCGCCATTGTCGCTTGCCAGTGGATGGCCACTCTTAGTGTTGCGGGGCTCGGCGGTTCCCGGGGTGTGCAGACCGTCGACAGGACTGAGCGCCAGCGAGCGCCGAACAGTGAGCGAACCGGCAGTCACACTCCGCACCGATGAGGGTGCCTCCCCACTGGGATCAGCAGCGAGGAGGCTGTGATGCAGTATGCCCCACCTGCCCTGCCGGCCCAACCGGCCAACGGGCTCACGTGCGGAATCGACTGGGCCCGTGATGATCACGCGGTCTCAGTTGTTGACGGGCGTGGTTGTGAAGTGCACCGAAGCACCATTGAGCACAGCGCCGCCGGACTGCGCGAGCTGATAGCGGTGCTAGCACGCAGCGGAGCCACCGAAGCGGCTATCGAACGCCCTGACGGCCCAGTGGTGGATGCGTTGTTGGATGCGGGCATCACCGTGGTGGTGATCAGCCCCAATCAGCTGAAGAATCTGCGCAGCCGCTACGGCTCGGCGGGCAACAAAGACGACCGCTTTGACGCCTTCGTGCTCGCCGACACATTGCGCACCGACCGAGCCCGGTTGCGCCCACTGGTCCCCGACAGCCCCGCCACCGTCGCGTTGCGAGCGACGTGTCGGGCCCGCAAAGACCTGGTCGCCCATCGGGTTGCCATGGCCAATCAATTGCGCGAGCACCTCAAGCGCGTGTATCCCGGAGCGGTCGGCCTTTTCGAGGACCTGGATTCACCGATCAGCTTGAAGTTCTTGGCTCGATTCGACTGCCAAGAACGCGCCGATTGGCTGACCCCTAAACGGTTGGGTACGTGGCTGAAGTCGGTGCACTACACCGGTCGCACCGATCCGGCCATCCTGCACGGCCGGATCACCGCGGCTCCTCGCGGAGCAACCGGTGATCAGGGCGCTGCTCACGTGCACATCACCCGCGCGCTGGTAAACGCCCTCACCGGTCTTACCGGGCAGATCAAGCTGCTCTCCGATCAGATAGGCGAACAACTCGGCGCCCATGCCGACGCGCACATCTTCACCGTCCTGCCGCGAGCCGGAAAAATCCGCGCAGCAAGGCTCTTGGCCGAAATTGGTGACTGCCGATCCCGGTTCCCCACCCCCGAAGCACTGGCCTGCTTAGCCGGCGTGGCGCCCTCCACCCGCCAGTCCGGAAAAATGCGCTCGGTGGGCTTCCGCTGGGCCTGCGACAAACAACTACGAGATGCCATCTGTGACTTTGCCAATGACTCCCGCCATGCCAATGCCTGGGCTGCCGACATCTACGAACGTGCCCGTGCGCGCAAGCACGATCACCCCCACGCCGTGCGCATCCTTGCCCGCTCCTGGCTCTATGTCATCTGGCAATGCTGGCAGAACGGAACCGCCTGACGACCCCAACCGCCACCACGGCCTCCAAACCCTGCTCAGCACCCGCCAACAACCCATGGCTTGACACAGGACTCCAAGAGCCGGGCAAGTCGATGTGCGACCCCGACAGTGACAGTTGTGGCCGCTGAGACTCGAGGTCACCCCCGCAGCAGCAGCGACTCGGTGGCCGCCAGCAGCGCGCAGGTGGCCAGGCCGTCGACCGCCTGCGACAGGTCCTGCATCGAGGGGAACGTCGGCGCCAGCCGGATGTTGCTGTCCTGCGGGTCTTTTCGGTACGGGAACGCCGCGCCCGCTTCCGTCACCGCGATGCCGGCGTCCTTGGCCAGCCCGATGGTGCGCTTGGCTGTACCCGGCAGCACGTCGAGGCTGATGAAGTAGCCGCCCTTCGGCTCCGTCCACGAGGCGATCTTTGAGTCGCCCAGCCGGTCTTCGAGGATGTGCAGAGCCAGCGCGAACTTCGGAGCCAGCAGTTGCTGGTGGCGCTGCATGTGCAGCCGTACCCCGTCGGCGTCACCGAGGAAGCGCAGATGCCGCAGCTGGTTCACCTTGTCCGGGCCGATCGACTTCTTGCCCGCGTACTGGAGATACCACGCGATGTTGCCCAACGACCCGCCGAAGAAGCTCACGCCGGCTCCGGCGAACGTGATCTTGCTGGTCGACGCGAACACATAAGGCCGGTTCGGGTTTCCGGCAGCGGCCGCCAGGCCCAGCACGTCGACCTGACGCACGAAATCGTGTGTCAAAGTGTGCACGCAGTACGCGTTGTCCCAGAACAGCCGGAAGTCCGGTGCCGCGGTGCGCATCTGCACCAGGCGGCGCACCACCTCCCAGGAATACGTCGCGCCGGTCGGGTTGGAGAACACCGGCACCGCCCACATCCCCTTGATCGCCGGATCGGCTGCGACCAGTTCCTCGATGAGGTCGACGTCGGGACCGTCCTCGCGCATCGGGATCGTGACCATCTCGACGCCGAGGGTCTCGGTGATCGCGAAATGCCGGTCGTAGCCGGGAGACGGGCAGAGGAACTTGACGACGGGCTCCTGCCCCCAGGGCCGCGGCGAGTCGACGCCGCCGTGCAGCATCGAGAACGTCGCGATGTCGTGCATGATCTCGAGGCTGGAGTTGTTGCCCGCGATCAGGTTGGGCACCGGGATGCCGAGCAACTCGCCGAAGATCGCCCGCAACTCCGGCAGGCCGTGCAAGCCGCCGTAATTGCGGGTGTCGGTGCCTTCGCCGTCGCGAAAGGCATCTTTGCCGGAGCCCGGCAGCTCTAGCAGCCCGTTGGACAGGTTGAGCTGTTCCGGAGACGGTTTGCCTCGGGTGAGGTCGAGCGTCAGTTTCTTAGCGCGCAGTGAGGCGTAGTTCTCCTGCTGCAGCTCATGCTGGGCCATCAACTCGTCACGGCCGAGGGAAGTGAACGAAACCATGCGCCTTTCACCTCGAGGCCGAAAGTTGGCTGCGGACCGTGCCGTAAGGGGACCCCGCGCACCCGCCAGAGCCCATTGACCCTTGCTGCCTTCCGGCCCTGGGGGAGTTCACAGGATAGACGCCGCGCGGGGTCCACGGAGAGTGTAGTACCCGCGGCGGCGAGGACCGCCGGACCGTCGGGATCGGTCGGCTACCATGGCCGACGGAGGATTCGCCTAGTGGCCTATGGCGCTCGCCTGGAACGCGGGTTGGGTTAACAGCCCTCGCGGGTTCAAATCCCGCATCCTCCGCTGTTGCGCCGGTGAAGAACCGGTCGCCCTACGAGAGATCAAGAGCGCCCGACGGGCGTTTTGAGGAGGGGCATGAGCCGCACTGTCGCGGTGATCTGGCACGCGCTGTTTTCGATCGCGGCCGGCGTCTTGTACTTCTTGTTCGTCCTTCCTCGCTGGTGGGAACTGTCCGGCGTCACGTCGCACACGCTCGGGACGGTGCTGCGGATCGTGGCGGGCGCACTCATCGGTCTTGCCGCCCTGCCAGTCGTCTTCACCTGGCTGCGCACCCGCCGGCCGGAGTACGGCACCCCGGAACTGGCGTTGAGGCTGCGGCTGTCCTCGATCGCGTTGCACGTCCTGGGCGGTGTCCTGATCATCGGCACGGCGATCAGCGAGATCTGGTTCACCCTCGACGGGGCCGGCCGCTGGCTGTTCGGCATCTACGGCGCCGCGGCGGCTATCTCCCTGCTGGGCATCTTCTCGTTCTACCTGGCGTTCATCGCCGAGCTGCCGCCGCCTCCGCCCCGGCCGCTGAAGAAGAAGGAAGGCAAGAGCAGGTGGCGGCGCCGCAAGGAGAAGACCGAAGAGGCCGAGACCGCTGAGGCCGAGAAGGAGGCCGAGGCACCGGCCACGGTCTCGACCGACGACGAGGCAAAAGAGCCAGGAGAGGCGCAAGAGGGCGCTGTGACAGAAGTTGCCGAGACCGTAGAGGCCGAAGCCGCAGAATCTTCCAGCGACGAGGCCGACACCGAAACCCCGGCGCCGGAGGACACCCTCGCGGCCGAGCCGGAGCGCGGTGGCCTGCGCAATCAGCGTCCGTCAGGCAAGCTGCGCCGACCTCGGCTGCGCCGGAAGTCGGGGGGCGTCGCAGTCGAAGACTGACGGCTTCCATCGCCTGTCGTTTCGACAAAGTTTTGCGCATCGGGCGAAGATGGAAACCAAACGGAGTCCCGACCCGCCTGAAAGGCAGTAGATGCCCGCTCTAACTTTCCGATGGCACCACACGGCGCGGTTGCTGTCGATTGCGACCGTGCTTGCAGCGGTGCTCGCGCTGGTCGCACCCACGTCGGGGCCGTGCAGCCCTGTCGCGCGAGCCCTGCCTGGCGATCCCACGCGGACGTCGTCGGCAAGCGCTGAACAGAGCGTTGTGCAGATCAACACGATCGTCGACTACCAAGGTGTCGTCGGCTATGGCGCGGGCATCGTCCTCAGCCCGGACGGCATCGTCCTGACCAACAACCACGTCGTGGCGGGCGCCGACACCATCACCGCAGCCAGCGTCAGCACCGGACAGACATTCAAGGCACAACTCCTCGGGTACGACCGCACAGAAGACGTCGCGCTGATCCAACTGCTCGGCGCCGGGGGCCTGCCGACCGCGCCGATCGGCGACTCCAACCAAGTCATGGTCGGCGAACCCGTCGTCAGCGTCGGCAACGCCAACGGCAATGGCAGCCCGATCAGCCGTGAAGAGGGCCAGGTCACCACGCTGGGGGCCGACATCGAGGCCGAGGACGACCTGACCGGCAGCTCGGAGCAACTGTCCGACCTGATCGGGTTCGCGGCGCCGCTGCGCCCCGGAGATTCGGGCGGCCCGCTGGTCAGCATCACCGGGCAGGTCATCGGCCTCAATGTGGCGGCGTCGGTGAACTACCGGTTGGGCACCCCGGGCGGCAAGGGCTTTGCGATCCCCATCAACCGGGCGATGGGCATCGCTAACCAAATCCGATCGAGGGCGCCGGCGGGCACCGTTCACATCGGCGCTCCCGCAATGCTCGGCATCGGCGTCGCCACGGCACAGCAGGGCCCGACCGGCGTCACCGTTCGTGACGTGCTCGTCGGAACACCGGCCGAGCAGGCCGGGCTGCGTCGCGGCGACGTGCTCCTGAGCCTCGACGGGGTCCCACTCACCGACGCGACCACGCTGACCAGCGTGCTCGACCGGCACTATCCCGGTGACACCGTTGACCTGGTGTGGCAGGACCGCACCGGGCAGCAGCGCGCCGTCAAGGTGACGCTGGCGCCCGGCCCGGACGGCTAAGCCGAAACGCAGCGCCTTTCACCAAACCGGCGATGAGGTATCACCGCTGGTCATACGCTTGGTTGGCGGCTGCTGCTCTTCGCCCGATGCCAATTGCGGACTCGGCAGTAGGCAGTCGTGGAAGTGAACCAGCCATGACATCCACCATCCTCTTTTCCCATCAGCGTCGGCTCATTCCTACTGTCGTCTTCGCTGCGGCGCTCGCCTTCGCAGGCGAGGCCCTCGAACATCCGGTTGTCGCGGGCGCAGAGCCCCAGGAGTGGGACATCGAGGTGTACGACAACTGCATGAAAAAGACAGTCAGGGACCCCGAGGTGTGCTGCGTGCTCTCCGGCGGGATCGTCGGAAGGGTGCCCGGATCCTGCACGGCTCCGGCCGCGGTCGCTGACGACCCCGCAGCCGGATCGGCCCCGACCAATGGGCGCAGGACGACCCAAGTTCCCGTGCCGGCGCAACCCACGTTCC
Organism: uncultured Actinomycetota bacterium; assembly: GCA_963775205.1. Classification (GTDB taxonomy): domain Bacteria; phylum Actinomycetota; class Actinomycetes; order Mycobacteriales; family Mycobacteriaceae; genus Mycobacterium. Next base: position 649,715 of record CAVZHV010000009.1, read on the forward strand.
AAGCCCCGCAGGCTCCGGCCGTCGAGAGCGGCTAACGCTTCAGTGGCGTGCGCGCCGACGGCCCAGGAAGATCGGCAGAACGATCGCGCCGATCCCCAGCGTCGCCACCACCGCTGCCGCCGCGATGAGCAGGACGTCCCTGGCGGTGAAGCCGCCCGCAGGAGTCTCGCTGCTCGCCAGCTGTAGCTGATAGTCACCCGGCAGCGGCCCTTGAGACGGTTCGTCCATCCCCGGGAACTGCTGGGTCTGATGGACCTCGAACTGCCGTTCCCCGTTCGCATTCTGCGTCCACTGACCCCACGCCGGCGTCACGCCGTCGAGAAGCACTTTGTGCTCGCCGACCTTCGGGTCCATGCCGACGTCGACGATCCGCTTGACCACGAACGGCCGGTACGTCGCGTTGGAGTACTTCACTTGAACGGGAACGTCGTTGTATTTCACCACCGGCGGAGGTGATGGCGCTGGCTGGCCCGGCTCGGGAACATAACCGCCGCCGAAGAGACTGCCCACAGCCACATTGGTGGGGATGCCCATGGCGTTGAGCACCATCGCCGTGAAGCTGTACGCACCGAGCTCGGCAACCTCCGTCACGAGGCTGGCCAGCGGCGGCACCACCAAAACCCTTGGCGCGCCGGCATATTGGTAGACGACCTGAAGCGGGTCCGGGAAGGGGTTGAGGATCACCGGCCGGTAGAACTGGTCGTACTGGACCCAGTCCGGCTGGAACTGCTTGACGACGCTGACCTGGGCCTCCGGATTGTCGGGAGCCACGGTGAGCGCAGAGTTGACGGCCGGGTTCTGGCTGACCAGCTGGTTCTTGATCTGGTCAATCTGGTTCTGCGGTGCGGGATCTGGGATTTCTTCGACCGGCTTCGCGGCCTTGGCGAGTTCGATGTTCTGCGGGGCCGCCTCCAGCCGCTGTGGAGTCTCGGTCGGAGTGACCTGCTCGGCCTGCACCGTCATCGGCGACGTGGGCAGGACGGCGCCTGACGACGGAGTGACGCCGCTGGGGCTTGCTCCACTTACGGCCGGCGACGACAGCGGGGTACTGCCTTGCGGGGACGTCGCGCTCGTCGCGCCGCTGGAGGGCGTCGAGGGCGTCGAGCCTGCAGGCGTGCTCGACGGAGTGGACGCGGCCGCACTCGACGGGGTGGAGCTGGCGCTCGGCGCCGCCGAACTGGGGGTCGCCGACGCAGACGGTGTGAGGGCCGCGGAACTCGCCGGCGTGGTCACCGTTGCCGACGGTGTGGTGACCGCAGCCGAGGGTGTGGTGACCGCAGCCGACGGTGTCGTCACCGCAACCGACGGCGTCGTCACTGTTTCGGCCGGCGTCGACACGGGTGCCGGAGTCGTCACCGCAACCGACGGCGTCGACACGGGCGGTGGTGTCGAGACGGGCGCCGGCTCCGTCACCACAGGGGAGGCCACGGTGGGCGGCGTGTATGCCGGCGTCTCGACGGTCGCCGGCGCTTGGGTGACCACGGTGCTCGGAACGGTTGCGACAGTCGTCGGCGTTACCGTCTCGGTGACCGGGTCGGCAAGTGCCGGAACGATTCCCCCGGTCACTGCCGTCAGCGCTACTGCGGTACCGCCAGCAAGGAGAACCGCGGCGCCACGCCACCGGCAAACACGAAGCGGTGCACTCATCGCGCCTCAACTCCTCTGATCGCGGAGAGGCGTGGCGAACCGTCCTTTACGTATGGCCATGCCCCCCTTGCAGCGGCGCTGACTTGCGTGGCTCCCCACGGCTTTTCAGCGAACGCCTTATCCATTTTTCTTACTCCTAGAAGTCACGGGCCGGGCTACCGGGGTGTTTGGCCCCCGGTAGCCCGGTATGCCCTCGGCTCTTACCCCCAGCAGGGTTGATGTCGGTCGGCTTGGAACAAGTTCGCCGCCACGCATTCCCCCGCGCTACTTACGATGAGGCCGCGCACCTGCTGGTACAGATCGGTGGTCGCCCTGGTGGCGAGCAGCGCCGCGAGATCGAAGTTGTTCCAATTGGTTCCCGGCACCCGGATCATGCCGCGCTGAGTGTTCCACCCGTCTTTGTTCAATGCGTCGTGGCACTCGGCGAAGCCGGGCGGGGGCCCTCCGGGCGGGCAGCCGTCAAGCTGGAACTCCGGGGAATATTGCATAGAGAAGTATCCGGTGTGCAGTTCAGCCGGAAGGGTCGCCGGATCGCAGTTGGGCATCAGCGGCGGCGGCATCCGTTCCAGATCTCCCGCGGCGATGTTGAGTTCAACCCAATTGGAGTGGGAGTAGAAATCCTGAAGTGCGTGGGCCAGGCCACCGAACGCGGCGCGAGCCTCCGGTCCATTCACTAGGTCGCCGCCACCCGGACCTGTGGCCTGCGCCCCGCCCACTATGAGCGGGTAGAAGAAATTCCACGCCTCCGTTGTGCGGGCGCAGATCTCGGTCGGGTCCTTGGCGTTGTCGATATGACGGAAGTCGTCGTCGTAGAACGCGTCGCTACCGACCGCGCCCGCTCCCGGCGGCGGGCCGAGGAGAATTTGAAAGAGCGCGGCCTGGTCAACCTGATCCGGGGGCAACGCATTGCGCGTGATCATCTCGTGGTTCTGGATGTAGAACGCCTGCGCGTTGGGTGCGGTCACGCCGCACAGTGCGGCCACGACGGCGGCAGTGGCCGTCACGACCACCAGAGCCAAACGCTTTCGGCGAGATACGGTCATCAAAACGTCCCTTCAATGTGGCGTTTCTGCACGCAGGATGATCGCATTGTCGCAGCGCCTGCTCATCAACATCACAGATTCAGCAAAACGGAACAGACGCGTGCGCGCACTTGACGAGCGCCACACATGCTCATCGACGATGCGCGCCTTTCGTAAAGCAAACGGCGTGAGTGCCAATCGGGTTCAAGTGAACGCGCGGCGACGCGGCAGCTTATGGTGATGGCTGTGACGCTGCTGGTTCGCCACCGCCGGCGGGAGGCCTGATGGAGGGCACGCCGTTCGGCCGGTACCAGTTGATCGAGCTGCTGGGCCGCGGCGGCATGGGCGAAGTCTGGAAGGCGTTCGACACTGCGACTCAGCGGGTGGTCGCCGTGAAGGTGCTGCCGGCGCAGCTGGCCGCAGATCCCGTGTTCGAGAAGCGCTTCCGGCGCGAGGCCTTCGCCGCGGCCTCGCTGAACAACCCGCACGTGGTGCCGATCCACAACTTCGGGGAGATCGAAGGCCGGCTGTATGTGGACATGCGGCTGATCGAGGGTGAAGACCTGGAGCACGTCTTGGCCAGGGGCCCACTGGATCCGCAGCGAGCAGTGAAGATCATCGAGCAGATCGCCTCCGCGCTGAACGCTGCCCATCGGGTCGGACTCGTCCACCGCGACGTCAAGCCGTCCAACATTCTGGTCTGCGAGGAAGATTTCGCCTATCTGATCGATTTCGGCATCGCTCGCGGCGCCGGCGAGACGGGCCTGACCGGTACCGGCAACGTGATCGGCACATGGCCGTACATGGCCCCGGAGCGGTTCAGCACCGGACGCAGCGACACGCCCTCCGACATCTACGCACTGGCCTGTGTGCTCTACGAATGCCTGACCGGAAGCCGGCCGTTTCCCGGTGAGAGCGTCGAGCAGCAGATCGCCGGTCACCTGACGACGCCGCCGCCGCGTCCCTCGATCACTCAGCCGGGGGTCACACCGCAACTGGACGCCGTGATCGCCGTCGGCATGGCCAAAGACCCGGAGGAGCGGTATTCGACGACGACGGAGCTGGCCCGAGCCGCCCGCGACGCGCTCACCGCTCCCCTACCGGTCGACGTTGCCCGCACGGAGCCCGGGCCGTCGGCTTCGGCTCGCACACAGCGCCGCGCTCCTGCCGAAGGCCATGAGCCGTGGGCGCCCACGCGACACCGCCCGGCCGAGCCGCTCGGGGAACCGTCGTCGCCGAGGTTGTACCGTGCGCCGGACAGCTTCAGCGAGGCATCGTCGCCCACGCAGTACCGTCCACCCGACCGCTATCGAGACCCGTCGTCACCCACCTTGCACCGGCCGGCCGACGTGCGTCCCCCGGTCTCGCCACCTGAACCCGGCCGGGTGGCGGACGAGCAGACGCCCTGGCCGTGGTTCAGACGCAAGGCGATCGTGATCCCGATCGGTGTCCTGCTGCTGATCGTCGCTCTCGTCACGCTGTTCATCGCGGTCAACGGCGGTGATCAGAACGTACGTCCGGGTGGGCCCATCGACGGCACCTACGCCGTCGAATTCGCCTCGGCGACAAGGCCTAACGGGCAGCCTTACGAGAACGCGCCGGGCGGACAAGAGAAGTGGGTGATCAAGTCGGCGTGCCGCAACGGCGTATGCGTGGCCACCGCGTCGAAGATCAGCGGATCCGAGTCGACGGTGTCGGCACTGGTGCTCGACAAGATCGGCGGGCGCTGGACGTCGGTCAATGCGACGTCGGGAACATGCCAGGACGCCCCCACCGAATACTGGGAGTCGCTGTCGCTGGAGCAACGGTCGGACGGTTCGCTGCAGGGCGACTACATCGTCCGGTCGACCACCAGCTGTGCCCGCAACCAGCAGGTGAACTTCGCCCGCACCGGTGACGTCCAAGACAACGTGGCGATCGCCGACCCGGAGACGCAGCCGGCCCGCGTGGTGTCACCGGCACAGTCGCTCCACGGCCGCTATCAGGAGACCGACATCTACGCGACCGACCGCCGCACCGCTCAGGCGAGCTTCGACATCCAGAGCTACTGCCTGCGCACCGGTGATCGTTGCCTCAGCTTCTGGCAGAACCCCGACGACGTGAAGAACCTGCTCTTCTCGAACGACAAGTGGGTGCTGACCAACACCACGAGCGACGCCGAGTGCCAGAACGGTGGCAACGCCACACGCGAGATCAGCCTGGAATACCCACTGCCGCAACCGAAACAGGACCCGATCGCGCTGCTGACCGGACGCGGCCACTACACGCTGACGGGTGCGTGTCCGTTCGCCAGCGACTTCGACTCGCGCGTCGAGCGCACCGGCGACTGAGCCGGCTACACCATCCCCGCGACGTACGTGGCCGCTTGGTCCGTCAGTGTGGGCACGTAAAGATGGTGCGAGTTCATGTCGTTGCCGTCGCCGCACACAGGGTCGCTGGCGTGGCACAGATCAATGGTCCGTCCTCCGTACGCGGGGCTTTGCACCCCCAGCGAACCGCTCACCTTGTCGAGCGGATTGGCGAAGACTGCGATCGCCGCGATGTGGTCGTTGGGTGCCAGCGGCCCGATCGCGCCCATCGCGGGTACGGACGTCAACCCGGGGATGGCGTCCAATCCGGGCACCGCGTTCAGGGACGGTATTGCGCCGACGCCCGGGATCGCGCCGAGGCCCGGGACGGCACCGAGGACCAGCATGTCCATCACAGCCGCCCCCTCGGAGAAGCCGCCGAGCACCAACCGGGTGCCGGGGCAGTTCGCCGTCATGTCGTTGACGCGGTTGTTGGCATCGACGACGCCGTCGGCGACACCGAGAAAGTTGATCGTGGCGGGATAGTTGACCCCGTATACCGAGACTGACCTGCCACCCACCTTCGACCGCAGCGAGTCGGCGAAGGCCGCGCCCACCGGCCCTGGCCCCGGCGGATCAGTCATGCCGCGCGCAAAGATCACCTCGATATCGGGGCAGTCGGCCGAGGCCGACGGGATGCCCGTTGGTGGGCCGAGCATTACGCCGGCGGTGAGCAGCGCAGCGCACAGCCACCTTACGATCCGTCGCGGTGAGGCCAGGTCGATGGTCATCCGGTGATGATAGGGCCGCGAGGCGGTCGGCGAGGCAGTTATCGAAGTCGACCCGCTGGGGCGCTGCCCGCTGACGCCGCGGCGCGAACAGCCTCACAGTTGCCCGTCAGGGGGTTCGCGATCCGTTGGCTTCGGTGGTGCTTGGTTCAGCCACTTTTTCAGCCGGAAAAGTTGGTCGATCACTATGCCGGCGGCCAACAGCGCAAGCACAATCAGGATCACGGTCGTCACCCCAACCATCCTGCGCTCCACGACGGGCCGAGCACCACGTCCAAGCGACTTTCGACAGCCGCTTTGGAGCCCTAATGCTCTCGCCGGGTGGTGCTGGGCAAGAGGAACGTCCGTCCTGACTTCGGATAGGAGAGCCGCCATGACCGACCGGAGGACTGCAGCGGTGACCAAACCCATTCCGCCGATTGACCTTTCGTGGCTGTTGATGGAGTCACCGGCCGGCACGACGCATGTGGGGGCGATGCTGTTGTTCAAGAAGCCGCCGGGCGGCGCATCCGTTGTACGGGAAATCGTGGAGGCCTACCGCGCCTACCCGCCGGTGGCACCGTTCAACTATGTCCCGGAGCTGCTGGTCGGTGGCGCTCCGCACTTCCGGGAGGTGGCGGCCTGGGACGCGCAGCATCACGTGCAGCATCTGTCGCTGCCCGCCGACGCCCCCTACGAGGACCTGCTGCGGCTGGTGGCCGACCTGCACGAGCCCGCCCTCGATCGCGACCGTCCGCTGTTCCGCTGCTGGGTGATCGACGGGGTCCCGGGCGACATGTTCGCGGTTTACACGAAGATCCACCACTCGATCATGGACGGCGCCTCGGGCATGAGAAGCCTGTACGCGGGGCTGAGCACCTCCGATGAGCGGAAAGTCCTTCCGCCCGGTTTTGCGCTGGGCGTGCCGGCATCCCCGCCGCACCCGCCCACGTCGGTGGCGCGGAGGATCGCGGACTCGATCCACGCGGCGGTCACCCAGGTCGGGGCGATCAACGAGGTGTCGATCGGCGCGCTGCGCAAGACGGTGGCCGGACTTGCGGGCTCGCATCTCGACGGCAGCCTGCCGTTCATCGCGAACCGAGCGCCGACCAACGAACCGCTCGGGGTGGGGCGTCGATTCGCAACCCTGTCGCTGCCGCTCGAGGAGATGCACGGGATCGCCCGGCACTTCGGCGCGACCCTCAACGACGTCGCGGTCACGGTCATCGACGCGGGCCTGCACGCCTACTTGCGGGAGGGCGGCCGCGCATTCGCGCACCCGTTCATCGCGATGTGTCCGGTGTCGCTGCGCGCCGAAGACGACACGACGGTCGGCACCCGGGTGTCGGCGATGTTCGTCCGGCTCGGCGAGCCCGCCGCCAGCGTGCCGGAGCGGTTCCGGCAAGTGGTGGAGTCGATCGGCACCTGCAAGAAGGAACTGCGCGCCATGTCGACCGAGGCCGCGTTCACCTACGCGATCGGGCTCGTCGCACTCGCCGGCCTGGCCGCCACGACGCACCTGGACCGCCTGGCGCGCCCGGCGTGCAACCTCACCATCTCCAACGTCCCTGGTGCCGCCGAGCCGCGGTACCTCAACGGCGCACTACTCGTCGACATCTATCCGGTCTCCGCGCTCGCCGCCTCGATCGGGCTGAATGCCACGCTCACCTCCTATCACGACCACATGGACTTCGGGTTCGTCGCCAACGCCGCGGCGTTCGACGACCTGCCGGAGCTCGCGCGTCACACGCATCAGGCCTACCTGGAGTTGAAGGACGCGGCGGGCCCACGGTCGGCCGGGCGATCTGCGGTGTGAAGACGCGTCATTGACATGGGGTCCATTCCCGGCAGGATGACGAAGGAGTCCGGCTAGGGGAAGGACATCCGGTGAAGGCAGTGCGCAACGCACCGCCCTCCGTCGAGGTAGTCGAGATCGACGAACCGGATCTCGCCGACGCGTCGATCGTGGAGCCGGCGAGCGTGGCCTGGCACGCCTGCCACCAGGGTGGGATCGGAGCGGATACCCGGGTCGCCATCGTCGGAGCGGGCGCCATCGGCATCCTCGCCGCCGCCTCTGCCCAACGGATGGGCGCGGCGGAGGTTGCCGTGGAGGCGCGGCACCCGCACCAGCACGAAGCCCGCGAGTGCATCGGCGCCGTCGTGCCGACGAGCGGTTACGACGTGGTGATCGAGACAGGCGGCAGCGAAACCGCGCTGCACCGCGGGGTCGAGCTCGCGAGGGCTGGTGGCACGGTGGTGCACCTCGGCTTGTACGACGCCGAGACGGACTGGCCCATGGACGCCGCCTTCATGAAGGAAGTAGTGGTGCGTCCCTCGCTGGGCTACTAGCAGCCACGGGCGCCGCCGGGACTTCGCCGAGGCGGCCGATCTGCTGGCTACCCGCCCCGAACTGACCAGCATTCTGATCACCCACCGATTTCCCATCGACGACGCTGCGGAGGCGTTCCGGGTGGCGCAGGACAAGTCCCAGGGCGTGTTCCGCGTCGTGGTCGAGCCATAGCCTGCGGCCATCTGGGACTCGCCGCCCCTTCTCACGCACAGCACCATGGTCGGACGCGGGTTCGGTTATCAGGCGACAGGGTCGATGCCGAGTTGGTCGAGCAGGTGTCGGACGCGCTCCTCGATGTCATCGCGGATCGGGCGCACGGCGACGACGTCTTGCCCGGCGGGATCGGGGAGTTCCCAACTCTCGTAGCGCTTGCCGGGAAAGAAGGGGCAGGCGTCGCCGCATCCCATGGTCACGACGACGTCGGCAGCCCTTACGATCTCGTCGGTCCACGGCTTGGGAAACTCGCGGGCGATGTCGATGCCGACCTCGGCCATCGCGGCGACGGCGGACGGATTGATCTGGTCACCGGGTTCCGATCCGCCCGACCACGCGATGCCGTTCTCACCAGCGAGATGGTTGAAGAACCCGAGCGCCATCTGGGAGCGACCTGCATTGTGCGTGCACAGGAAGAGCACCGTGGGTTTGGTGGCGGGACCGTCGTTCATTGCGCGCTCCGATCGACAGGAATCGTCAATGCCGCGTTCGGCCCGAAGCGGTGTCGCAGGGCCAGCGAGACGTAAACCAGGGCGACGAGGACCGGGACTTCGATGAGAGGTCCCACGACGCCCGCGAGAGCCTGGCCGGAGGTGGCGCCGTAGGTGGCGATCGCGACGGCGATGGCTAGTTCGAAGTTGTTGCCGGCGGCGGTGAATGCCAGCGTGGTGGTTCGTTGATACCCCAGTCCTAGGGCAGCGCCGAGCAGGTACCCACCGCCCCACATGATCGCGAAGTAGGCGAGCAGGGGCAGGGCGATACGGGCCACATCGAAGGGCCGGCTGGTGATCTGACCGCCTTGCAGCGCGAAGAGGATGACGATAGTGAACAGCAGCCCGTACAGCGCCCAGGGACCTATCTTCGGCAGGAAGGTCGATTCGTACCACGTCCGGCCCTTCGCCTTCTCGCCCAACCGTCGCGACAAATACCCCGCAAGCAGCGGGATGCCTAGGAAGATCAGGACCGACTTGGCGATCTGCCACGCCGAGGTGCTGATGGTGGTCTGCTCCAGGCCAAGCCAACCGGGAAGCACCGACAGGTAGAACCATCCCAGCACGGCGAACATCACGACTTGGAAGATCGAGTTCAGCGCGACAAGGACAGCCGCCGCTTCGCGGTCCCCGCATGCGAGGTCGTTCCAGATAATGACCATGGCGATACAGCGGGCCAGGCCGACGATGATCAGGCCGGTGCGATATTCGGGCAGGTCGGGCAGCAGTAGCCAGGCCAACGTGAACATCAACGCGGGACCGAGCATCCAGTTGAGCGCCACGGAACTGATAAGAAGCTTGCGGTCGCCGGTGACCGTGTCGAGCCGGTCGTAGCGGACCTTGGCCAGCACCGGGTACATCATGATCAACAGCCCGAGTGCGATAGGCAGCGAGATTCCGTCGATCTGGACGTGGTTCAGGGCGATATTCAAGCCGGGAACCAACCGTCCGAGCAGCAGCCCGATGGCCATCGCGATGCCGATCGACAGCGGAAGGAATCGATCCAGCCGCGAGAGCTTCTCGACGACGGCGGGATGGGTGGCGCTCTCGACCGCGTGCGTCACGATCCGACTCCTGCCCGGGCCTCGTCGGCGACGGCGCTGAGCAACGCGGACAGGTTCCGCAGCGCCTCGGGTACTACCGAGTAGTACACCCAGGAAGCGCGACGCTCGGAGGCCAGGAGGCCAGCGTCCTTGAGGACCTTCAGGTGGTGGGAGATGGTCGGCTGCGTGACGTCGAAGCTCCCAGAGATCTCGCAGACGCAGGCCTCACTTCCTGCGTGGCTGGCCACAAGGCTGAACAGCCGCAGCCGGACCGGGTCGGACAGCGCCTTGAGCTTGGCCGCGACGTCGGTAGCGGCTTCTACCGACAATGGCTCACGCACCATCGGCGCGTAAAAGCATGCCGAGAGGTCGTTCCAGGGCAGCGGCTGCGATTTAGACATACATCGATATTGACAGAGATCTAATCAGGAGTGAAGTGGACTGTGTCAACAGCAGGCGTTTGCGGTGTCCGCAGCAGCGTCGGCGGCGGACCCGCCACAGCAAACGGCTCCTTCAGCGTTACCGTCCTCGGCATGTTTCGGACTGGTGCCGAACGTCTCGGAGTCCGACAGCACGGTGTAGACCTCCCACTTCTCGCCAGCCGGGCCGGTGACCCAGACCTTGTCCTGGGTGGCGAAGCAGCAGGTGGTCCCGAGCTCCTCGTCGGTGAAGAGGCTCTCGCTGGTGAGGCGCGCGATCTCGGCGTGGACGGTGTCGCTGGAGCCGACCTCAATGCCCAGGTGGTTGATCGTGCCGCCCTTGCCTGCATTTTCCAAAAGGACCAATTTCAACGGCGGATCGGCGATCGCGAAGTTGGCATAGCCAGGCTTGACCTTGGCGGGCTGAGTGTTGAACAGCTTGGCGTAGAAGGTCAGCGCCTCGTCGAGGTTGTCGACGTTGAGGGCGAGTTGAACGCGGGACATGATGGTTCCTCCATACTTGTGAGACATATATCGAATTAATGGGCTGCCGCCATGATGCCGACCTTTTTGATATATGTCAAGATCTATGGCAGGATCGAATCGTGCCCAAGACGTTGCCGATGATCGACATATCTGCCCCGGTGTGCTGCGCGCCGGTGGCCGCCGGGCCGATGAGTGACGACGACGCGCTACATGTGGCTCTTCGCTTAAAGGCGCTCGCCGATCCGGCGCGGGTCAAGATCATGTCGTACCTGTTCGGTTCGTCTGGGGGTGAGGAGAACAGCGGTGACCTGGCGAAGGTGCTGGGTTTGACTGAGTCGACGGTCAGCCACCACCTCAGCCAACTCCGCAGGGCCGGACTGGTCGAATCGGTTCGACGGGGGATGAACGTCTACCATCGGCCACGCCGCAACGCAGTCGGCGCGCTGTGTGCGGTACTCGACCCAGGCTGCTGCCCCTGATCTGCGGTTGAGGCCCAGATTCATCCGTCGTTCTTGATTGGATTGCCACTCTCATCCCAATTCGCCGCGACCTTCTTGCTGGGCTGGACCCGCGGCGGCTCGCCGGGCATCTTCGGGTAGTTCGGCGGATACGGCAGGTCGCCCAGGCCTCGCTCTTCGTCGGCCTTCACCATCTCCAGCAGCGGCTCGATCGATTGCTTCTTCGCGTCGATGTCGGCCCACGGATCCGCCCGTCGCGCAACCAGATCCGGCACTGTCGCCATCGTGTAGTCGTCGGGATCGGCGTCGGCGAGTTCCTCCCACGTCAGCGGTGTCGACACCGTCGCAATCGGAGTGCGGCGCACCGAGTAGGCCGACGCGAAAGTGCGGTCGCGCGCGTTCTGGTTGAAGTCGATGAACAACCGCTTTCCCCGCTCCTCCTTCCACCACGACGTCGTCACCAGATCGGGTGCACGCCTTTCGATTTCGCGCGCCAAGGCAATGCCGGCCCGACGCACCGCGATGAAGTCCCAGTCGGTCTTGATTCGCAGGAACACGTGCACCCCACGGCCCCCGGATGTCTTCGGATACCCGACCAGCCCCAACTCGTCGAGCAGTGGCTTCAACACGTCGACCGCGATCGTGCTGGCCTCCCTGAATCCCGTCCCCGGCTGCGGGTCGAGATCGACACGCAGTTCGTCTGGATGCTCGGTGTCCGGGCATCGCACCTGCCACGGGTGCAGCGTGACAGTGCCCATCTGGGCGGCCCATACGATCGACGACGGATGCGTGATCTCCAGCGCATCGGCAGTGCGACCGGACGGAAACGTGATACGGCACGTCTTCAGATAGTCGGGATGATGCTTCGGTATCCGCTTCTGGTAGATCTCCTCGCCGTCGATGCCGTCCGGAAACCGCTGCAGATGCACCGGACGGTCACGCAGTGCGGCGAGCATCGGGCCGCTGCCCACGGCGCGGTAGTACTCGACCAGCGTGCGTTTCGTGCCGTTCGCGCCGAGCTTGGGAAAATACACCTTGTCCGGGCTGGTCAGCCTGACCATGACCCCGTCGACGTCGAGTTCCTCTGCGCCAGTTGCCATCACGGCTCCAGCACGTCATACAGGTCGTAGTTCAGCGGCACGTCGAGCTGGTCGAACGTGCAGCTTTGGGGATCGCGGTCCGGGCGCCAGCGCACGAACCGCACCGCATGGCGGAACCTGTCGCCTTCCATCTGGTCGTAGGCGACCTCCGCCACCTTCTCGGGGCGCACCGGGATCCAGCGCTTGTCGGCAGCGGAGTTCCATCGGCTGGGCTCGCCGTCGTACACCAGATCGTCGCCCTTTCTCAAGGGTTCCAAGTCGGCGAGCAGCTTCATTCGCGCCTTGGCGGTGAAAGAGGCTGCGCCGCCGACCATTTGAAGTTCGCCGTCGTCGCGATAGAGGCCGAGCAGAATCGAGCCGACACCTTCGCCGCTCTTGTGAATGCGGTAGCCGATGGCCACGCAGTCGGCGTCGCGGGCGTGCTTGACCTTGACCATCTCACGCTTGCCGGGCAGGTACGGTCCGTCGAGCCGCTTGGCGATCACGCCGTCCAGGCCGGCGCCCTCGAACGTGGTCAACCAGCGCGCGCCCTGTTCTGGATCCTCGGTGGTGCGGGTGACGTGGCACCACTGCTTCTCGGTGACGAGCTCGGTCAGCGCGTGGCGGCGAGTGCGGAACGGCTCGCCCATCAACGACGTTTCGTCGGTGGCGAGCGCGTCGAAGCCGATGAAGTGTGCGGGCGTCTGCTCGGCCAGCATCCGGATGCGGCTCTGCGCGGGATGGATACGTTGGCTCAGCGACTCCCAGTCGAGCCGGATGCGTCCGCCGATCTCTCGCGGCACCACGACCTCGCCGTCGAGCACGCACCCCTGCGCGGTTTCGTCGCGCAGCGCATCTAGTAGTTCGGGGAAATACCGGCCCAGATCCTTGCCGTTGCGCGACTGCAGGACAACGTCGTCGCCGTCGCGAAACACGAGCGCGCGGAAGCCGTCCCACTTCGGCTCGTACGACCAGACGCCCGTTTCGTCGGGCACCTTCGCCTGGGCCTTGGCCAGCATCGGCTCTATCGGCGGCGTGCACGGGTAGGTCCACGTCGTCCATCCTGGTTCATTCGGGTGATACCGAACTAGACCCCCACCCGAGCGGAAAGTCATCGCGGGCCATATCCCAAAACTGAGGTAGTCGCCTACTCTATGCGCCCCCGACTCCGCGACGAGATGCTCGGCCGAGTTGAGCACCCAACGGGAGGAATCCACATGGTCAGCACGCTCGAGAAGCCCGACGTTCGCACCCTTCTACTGGCGCCGAAGAATCCACTGCCCTATCGACGGAAGTTATCGGCGGTGCGGTCGTTGATCGACGGTTTCCAGGAGCTACTGGACGCCGGAGGTCCGATCACCCGAATCGTCCTGGGCCCCAAATGGCTTCTCCCCCAAGCGGTCATGATTGCCACGCCGCAGGGTGCGCGGGACCTGCTGGGCCGCACCGACGAGGTCGCCGACCGCGGCCGTGCACGCACGATGGTCGAGATGCACCGCCTGATGGGCGGTAACCTGCTCGACCTGCCGCACCAGCGGTGGCTGCCGCGGCGCCGCGCGCTGCAGCCGATGTTCACCAAACGCCAGGTTCCCCGGTATGCGGGGCACATGGCCACCGCTGCGCAGACGGTAGCCGACGGCTGGCGGAACGGCGCGACAGTCGACCTGGACACCGAGTGCCGGCTGCTCACGTTGCGGGCGCTGGGCCGATCGGTGCTGGGACTGGACCTCGCCGAACGAGCCGACGAGGTGGGCCAGCCGTTGCGCGATGCGTTGACGTGGGTGGCCGACCGCGGGGTACGGCCGCTGAACCCGCCGCAATGGCTGCCTACCCGCGGGCAACGCCGCGCCCGCAAGGCGAACGACACACTGCACCGGTTGGCCGCCGAGATACTCGACGCAGTTCGCGATGATCCCGAGCGCGATGCCCCGTTGGTGCGGGCCCTGATCGAGGCGACGGATCCGCAGACCGGCCGGCCGCTGACGGACGACGAGATCTGCCATGAGCTGGTGCTGTTCATGCTCGCCGGGCACGACACCACGTCGACGACGTTGACGTACGCGCTGTGGTCGCTCGGGCACCACCCAGACATCCAGGACCGGGTGCGCGCCGAGGTCGCCGCGCTGGGCGACCGTCCGCTCACGCCGGAGGACGTAAGCGCGCTCGGCTACACCGTCCGCGTGCTACACGAGGCCCTGCGACTGTGTCCGCCAGCGGCAGGAACGATGCGGTCGCTGACTCGCGACATCGACGTCGACGGCTACCGGGTCGAGGCCGGCACCGTCGCGTTCGTCAGCTTCTACTCGATGCACCGCGACCCGGCACTCTGGGACGACCCGCTGCGTTTCGATCCGGACCGGTTCACCCCAGAGCGTTCCCAGGGTCGCAGCCGCTGGCAGTACCTGCCTTTCGGCGGCGGGCCGCGGTCATGTGTCGGTGACCATTTCGCCATGTTGGAGGCCACGCTGGCGCTGGCCACCATCATCCGGGCAGCGGAGATAGAGTCCGTCGACGACGAGTTTCCGTTGGAGACGCCGTTCACGGTGATCACCGCCGCGCCGATTTCCGCACGAATCCGTACCCGCATGCTCGACGTCGCGATGAGCTGATTACGCACAATGAGGCGGTGGATCTTCCCGTCATGCCGCCCGTCTCGCCGATGCTGGCCAAGCCGGTTCGCGCGATTCCGCCCGGTGCGTCCTATGAGCCCAAGTGGGATGGCTTCAGGTCGATCTGCTTTCGCGACGGGGACGAGGTGAAACTGGGCAGCCGCAACGAGCGGCCGATGACCCGGTACTTCCCCGAACTCGTCGCGGCGGTCAAGGCCGAGCTGCCGCGACGCTGCGTAATCGACGGCGAGATCGTCGTCGCCAACGATCACGGCCTGGATTTCGAGGTGCTGCAACTGCGCCTGCACCCGGCAGAGTCGCGAGTACGGATGCTCGCCGAGCAGACGCCGGCGTCCTTCATCGCGTTCGACCTGCTGGCCCTGGGTTCCGACGACTACACGGAGCGACCGTTTCGCGAGCGCCGCGCCGCGCTGGTCGACGCATTACCCGGCTCGGGTTCGTCGATCCACGTGACGCCGGCGACCACCGATCTCGCGACAGCGCAGCGGTGGTTCTCCGAGTTCGAGGGTGCCGGGCTCGACGGGGTGATCGCCAAGCCGCTGGACATCACCTATCAGCCGGACAGGCGCGTGATGTTCAAGATCAAGCACGAGCGCACCGCCGACTGTGTAGTCGCCGGCTATCGACTGCACAAGTCCAGCGACGAGGCGATCGGCTCGCTGTTGCTCGGGCTGTACACGGACGACGGCAACCTCGCATCCGTCGGCGTCATCGGCGCCTTCCCGATGGCCGAGCGGCGGCGGCTGTTCGTGGAGTTGCAGCCGCTTGTAATGCGGTTCGACGGCCACCCGTGGAACTGGGCCGCCCACCTCGGCGGTGAACGCACGCCTCGCCGCACCGAGGGCTCGCGCTGGAACGCCGGCAAGGACCTCTCGTTTGTGCCGCTGCGGCCCGAGCGGGTGGTCGAGGTCCGCTACGACCACATGGAAGGCGAAAGATTCCGCCACACGGCGCAATTCAACCGCTGGCGGCCCGACCGCGACCCCCGCTCGTGCACTTACGCGCAACTCGAACAGCCGGTCACTTTCAGCCTCGGCGACATCGTTCCCGGACTCGGCCCCGCCAAGATCTGACCTGTTTACTGCCACCAGTGGCCGGGAAAGCTTTCTCTATGTCTGTGACCGCATTTCAGGATTTCCCGCTGGCCGACCGTGATCGCGAATGGGACGGCGACGCCGCCGACAAGCGCGTTCGCAAGTGGGCGGGTGCCGAGGACGAGCCGAACCAGAAGTACCGTGACGCGCATGTCTGGTACGACAGCGACAAGAAAGGCAACTTCACCGCATACAAGCTGCTGATCGCCGATGTGGTCGACGGCAAGCTCAAGGCGGTGCCGCGCGGCGTGATGGCGGCGGGCGCGATCATGCAGGGTTCGCGCGGCGGCGTCGACCTGCCGAAGGACGACATCGACCGCGTGAAGAGCCACCTCGCGAAGTACTACAAGAAGATGGGCGACGAGCCGCCGTGGGAGCGCTGAGCTAGTTTCGGTGCATGCGCACTGCGGGTCGGTTCGCCCCCAGCCCGTCAGCTGACCTGCACATCGGCAACCTGCGCACCGCGGTGCTGGCGTGGTTGTTCGCGCGGTCGACGGGCCGCCGGTTCCTGATCCGTGTCGACGACCTCGACGACCGCACCCGCGCTGACATCGGCGCGCGCCAGATTGCCGACCTTGCAGCGCTCGGACTGACATGGGACGAGCCGCCGGAGTGGCAGACGCAGCACCGGGGGCGCTACGACGACGCGATCGTTTCGCTCGCCGACCGTGGGCTACTGTACGAATGCTATTGCAGCAGAAGGGATATCCAGCAGGCACCGCGAGCGCCGCACGCGCCGCAGGGTGCGTACCCGGGCACCTGCCGCAACCTGTCCGACACGGAGCGCGCCTTGCGCCGGGAGGCCACCGGCCGGCCGCCGGCGCTGCGGCTGCGGGCGGAGGTCCATCAGTACACCGTGGCTGACCTGTTGCACGGTGAATTCACCGGTGTGGTGGACGATTTCGTGGTGCGCCGGGGTGACGGGGTGCCGGCGTACAACCTCGCGGTGGTGGTCGACGATGCCGCGCAGGGCATCGACCAGGTGGTGCGTGGCGACGACCTGCTGCCTTCATCGCCGCGGCAGGCCTACCTCGCTTCGGTACTCGGATATCCGCAGCCGGCGTACGCCCATGTGCCACTTGTGCTCAACCACGGCGGTCAGCGGCTGGCCAAGCGCGACGGCGCGGTCACGCTGGCCGAGATCGGTGTGCAGCAGGCGATCGCACAGATTTCGGAGTCGCTCGGCTGGCCGTCACGCTCACTCGAAGAGCTGCTCGTGCAGTTCGACCCGTCGAAGCTGCCGCATAAGCCGTGGTATTACCCGCCGAGTGGCCGGTTATGACACGCGAATCGGCGAAAAGCGTGTCATAAGTGGCCATTCGGCGGGAGCTCCTGCTGGCCCCAGGGGGAGCCGTAGGCCGTCAGCAAGTCGAGGAACGGCACCGCGTCGAACGCCTCCGGCCCAAGCACACCCTCACCGCTCCATGTTCCGTTGGCCAGAAGTTCCAGTGCGACAACGGGATTGATGGCCGTCTGCCAGACCACGCACTGGTGGCCGTACCCGTCCATCGACCACGCGTTGTCGACGACGTGGTACAGGTAGGTCGACCGCGGTTTGCCGTCCTTGCCGGTGCCGGTGACCCACAGGCCGGCGCACGTGTTGCCGCGCATCGACGGTCCGAGCGTCGCCGGATGCGGCAGGCATGCCGCCACGACATCGCGAGGACTCACCTGTAGGCCGCCGACGTCCACCTTCTCGGTGCGGTCCAGCCCGAGCTTGTGCAACGTCTTCAGCACGTCGATGAACTCCTCGCCCAGGCCATATTTGAACGTCACCCGTTTGGCCATGACCCAGCGTGGCATCAACAACACTTCCTCATGCTCGACGTTGACGCACTCGACCGGGCCGATGCCGCCCGGGAAGTCGAAAACCTCTGGCTCGCTGAAGGGTTCGGTGGTGAACCAGCCGCGGTCGGCCTCCCACACGACGGGCGGATTGAGGCACTCCTCGATCGTCGTCCAGATGGAGAACGACGGTGCGAAGTCATACCCCTCGACCGTGAGGTTGGACCCGTCGCGGGTGCCCAACTCGTCGATCTCGTCGAACAGGTGGTCCTGTGCGTAGCGCGCGAAGACGTCGGAAAGCCCTGGCTCCACACCCATCCCGACCAACGCCAGCCGCCCGGCGGCACGCCAGCGGCCATCCATGGCGAACTGCTCGTCGCCGAGTTTGACCCCGGGAAGCCGGTACGGCTCGTCGGGGTGTGGCTTGGACAGGCTCATCGCCATGTCGAGATAGTCGGCGCCGCCGGCCAGCGCACCGTCGAAGATGGGCATCACGAACCGCGGGTCGACCGCGTTCATCACGTGAGTGATCTGATGCTGACGAATCAGTTCGGCCACCGACTGCACCGACGAGGCGTCCACCCGAGCCGCGGAAAAGCGTTCGTCGCCAACCTCTTCCACCGCCCAGGCCGCCCTGGCTTCGTCGTAGTCACACACCACGACGGCGTCGAAGAAGTCGCGCCGGGCCGCGATCCCGCAGAAGGCCGACCCAACTCCACCTGCGCCGATCAGCAGAATTCGCATGGGCTAGAACCTACGCTGAGCACTGCGCGAGCGTGCGCCGAATGTCAGCGTGCGCGGCGTGTCTCTGGCACGACGCGCACGCTCGCGCAAAGTGGCTAGACCGCGACTGCCAGGGTCTGCAGGCCGCGCAATGTGACGTTCGGCTTGTACACCGGCTCGCCGTCGATCCGCGCGCCCGGGAACCTCGCCGTCACCGCCGACAACGCCACCGACGCCTCCAGCCGCGCCAGCGGTGCGCCGAGGCAGAAGTGCGGGCCATGACCGAACGCCAGGTGGCGGATGACGGCCCGGTCGGGGTCGAACTCGCCGGGGCGCTCGTTGACGTGGGGATCGTGTTGCGCGGCCGCCAGCAGCAGGCTCATTATGTCGCCCTTGGGCACGGCGACTTCGCCAATTCGCATGTCCGCGCCCGCGATTCGGCCCACCAGCTGCACCGGCGGGTCGTAGCGCAGCGTCTCCTCGACGACCGCTGCCGCCCGCGCCGGGTCGTTCCCCAGCGCTTCCCACTGCCCGGCGTGGCGCAGCATGGCCAGGATCGCGTTGGCGATCAGGTTCACGGTGGTCTCATGCCCGGCGATCAGCAGCAGGTTGCACGTCGCGATGATCTCCTGCTCGGTGAGTTGGTCACCGGCTTCCTCCACCGCGATCAGCCCGGACATCAGGTCGTCCCCGGGCCGGCTGCGCCTCAACTCCATCAACTCGGCCAGATAGCCGCGCAGCCACAGGCCGGCCTGCAGGCGCTCCTCGGAATCGTCCGGCAACTCCCCGGTGAAGGTGATGAACGGGTCGAGTGAACGGGCCAGCAGCGCCGACGCCCAACTGAACTTCGGTTCGTCCTCGACCGGCACCCCGAGCAGGCGGCAGATCACCGCCACCGGCAGCGGGTAGGCCAGGTCGGCGATGACGTCGAAGCGACCCTGCTCTTCGATCTGGTCCAGCAGCGCGTTCACCAGCGCGGCGATGTCGGGTTCCAGTCCTTTGACCACCTTGGGCGCGAACGCCTTGCTCACCAGCTTGCGCAGCCGGGTGTGGTCCGGCGGGTCGAGGAACAGAAATCCCGGCTTGCCGAACGGCCGCGGATCCTGGCCCGCGGCGATCGCCCGTTGTGCGACAGTCGATTTCAGCCGGTCGCTCGAGGAATCCGGATGGCGTAAGACCTCGTCGCAGTCGCGAAACGAGCTGAACACCGTGAGGTTGGATTCGGGCAGCTGCAGCGGTCCGCGCTCACGCAACTGCCGGTACACCGGGTAGGGGTTGGCACGGGTCGACGGGTCGAGAAGTCGCAGCAGCAGAGCCTGAGAATCGGCCACCGTCGTCATGCTCTCATTCTGCACGCACCGCGTAGTACCGGCCGAGAACGTGCTCGCGCAGATCGTCGAAGCGACCCTGGTAGATGGACTCGCGGATCTGGTCGACGAGCCGGATCACGAACCGCACGTTGTGGATCGTGCCGAGCGTGGCGGCCAGGATCTCCTTGCTCTTGTGCAGATGGTGCAGATACGCACGCGTGTAGTGCGCGCAGGTGTAGCAGTCGCACTCGGGGTCGATCGGCGTGAAGTCGCGCCGGTACCGCGAGCCCGTGACATTGAACCGGCCCGTCGACGAGTACACCGCGGCGTTGCGCGCGACCCGGGACGGGGACACGCAGTCGAACGTGTCGGCACCGGCGGCAACGGCCGCGAACAGGTCGTCGGGTTCGCTGATGCCCAGCAGGTGGCGGGGTTTGTGGTCGGGCAACTCGGCGGTGACCCACCCGACGATCGTCGCGAGATTCTGCTTCTCCAGCGCGCCCCCGATCCCGTAGCCGTCGAAGTCCAGTGACCGCAGACCCTGTGCCGCGGCTCGGCGCAGATCCTCGTACTGCGCACCCTGCACCACCCCGAACAGCGCCTGAGTTCCGCCGAGCCGGCGGTGCTCGGCGACGCAGCGCACCGCCCAGTCGTGGGTGCGTCGCACCGAGCGTTCCTGGTAGCCGCGGGTGTTGACCAGGGTGGTGAGCTCGTCGAACGCGAACATGATGTCGGCGCCGAGTTGGTGCTGAATCCGCATCGACAACTCGGGCGTGAACCGGTGCGACGATCCGTCCAGATGCGACCGGAACGTCACCCCGTCGTCGTCTACAACGGCGAGCCGCTCTTTTCCCTCCGCGATCACGTCGTCGGCCTGCACCCGCTCGGTGTCCATCGCGAGCACCTTGCGAAAACCCGCGCCCAGTGACAGCACCTGGAATCCGCCGCTGTCGGTGAACGTCGGACCCGGCCAGTTCATGAACGCACCCACTCCGCCGGCCTGCTCGACGACGTCGGCGCCCGGCTGCAGATACAAGTGATAGGCGTTTGCCAGAACTGCTTGTGCACCAAGCTCTTTGATCATCTCGGGCAACACCCCTTTGACGGTCGCCTGCGTGCCGACCGCGACGAACGCCGGCGTGTGGATGTCGCCGTGCGGGGTACGGATCACCCCGCAACGCCCCCGGCGGCCGGGCAGCGAAGCGGTGATGGTGAAGAACTCGCTCCCCTGCTCGGCCACGGAGGTATTCAACCAATCCGCTGGATTTGCTTTCGGTTCGGCACAGCCACGGATAGATTTGCTGCGTGCGAAACCGTTTCGTTGTCGCAGCCGGGGCGGCCGTGTGCGCAGTGGCCGTCGTCGGAGGTTGTTCGTCCAAGCCGGGCATGTCTTCGCAGCCGGCCGGTTCGCTGCCGCCGGCAACCGCTCAGGTCACGATCAACGGCAAGGCCGCCGGCACCACGAACAACATCAGCTGTTGGCAGGACGGCTGGATGCACACCATCGAGACCGGTGACGAGCAGTCGGGCGTGCGGATGGTGATCAGCAGCGGAGACACACTCACCGCCCAGTCGGTGGTGATCAACAACGTCGGCGACTTCAACGGCAGTGTCTGGGAGAACAACATCGGCAAGGCCCAGGCCAGCGTCATCGGCACCACGTTCCGCGTCACCGGCACCGCCCAAGGCGCCACCACCTCCGATCCGAACAAGCGCGCCACCGCCAGCTTCGAGATCAAGGCGAACTGCTGAGCTATTCCTTCAGGAACTCGACGATGTGGCGCGCCAACTCCTCGCCCGCGTCCTCCTGAACGAAATGTCCGGCGTTGGAAATCACCGGGTGCGCCCGGCCTCGGGCTCCTCGCATCTGGGTGCGGAAGATGCCTGCCGTGGCTCCGGTGAGGGGGTCCTTGTCGCTGAACGCCACCAGCATCGGCGAGGGGCTGTCTCGTAGTGCGGCCCAGGCCGCCCGGTTGGCGGCCGAGGCAGGGTCGTCGGGTGTGGTCGGCACCAGTCCGGGCATCGCGCGGGGCCCGGCGCAGTAGGCGTCGTCGGGAAACGGCGCGTCGTAACCGGCACGCGCGTCGTCGCTGACCGGGCGAGCGCATCCCGCCGCCACGAAGCGGCCGACGTCGATGGTCGGCAGCTCCTGGATCGCCTCGCGGAACTGCCACCAGATTTCGGGCATCGGGATGTCGCCGGTGGGAAGCCCGGTGTTGGCGACGACGATGCGAGCGAAGCGGTCGGGATGCTCGGCCGCCAGCCGTAGGCCGATCAGCCCGCCCCAGTCCTGGCCCACGAGCGTGACGCGGCGCAGGTCGAGCACGTCGAAAGCCAACCTGCGCATCCATTCGACATGCCTGGCATAGGTGTGGTCTTCGCGCAGGGTGGGCTTGTCCGAGCGCCCGAACCCGACGAGATCCGGGCAGACCACGCGATGACCGGCGGCCACCAGGACCGGGATCATCTTGCGGTAGAGGAACGACCAGGACGGCTCTCCGTGCAGCATCAGCACCGGATCGGCGGACTCGGGCCCGTCGGCGACCCACGCGACGCGCAGCGTTGCACCGTCGCCGTCCGGGATTTCGGAATAGTTTGGCGCATAAGGGAATACGGGCAGATCCGCGAACCTGTCGTCGGGTGTGCGCAGCGTCTGCATGCAGGAGGACCTACCCGTGCACAGCGAACATGCGGTCGGACGCGATGTTTTTCGCCCAAACCGTGGCCATCGATGACGGGGACCACCATACTTTTGGACGATGGTTCGCCGATCTCGACGGACCACGACAACAAGAAGGAGTACAGGGTGAAGCGTGGTTTCGTGGTCGCCATCGGTGGCGCGGCCATCGTCGTTGCAGGGCTGGCCGGCTGTTCGAGCAACAAGTCGAGCGAGGCCACCCAGACCGCCGCATCAGGCACGGGCAAGGCGAAGGTCACCATCGACGGCCAGGATCAGAACATCCAGGGCGCCATCAGCTGCGTGACGCAGGGCGACACCGTCAACATCGCGATCGGCGAGACCCAGCCCGGCGCGACGGCGGGCATCGGCGCCCAGGTGAGCACCGGCGACAACCCGACAGTGAAGAACGTCGCCCTGGGCACCGTCAACGGCGTGGCGCTCGCCTACACGGCCGGCACGGGCCAAGGCAACGCCGAGGCGAAGAAGGACGGCAAGACCTACAAGATCAGCGGAAACGCGGTGGGTGCCGACATGTCGAACCCCATGGCCGGCATGCAGAACAAGCCCTTCGAGCTCGAGGTGACCTGCCCCTAGCGCAGGCGACCAAGCCAGTCGGCGGCGTTCCCGAGGGGGCGCCGCCGACTTCGTTTTCATTGCGGCTGCAGATGCGCCAGGAGCCGGTCCAGAATCGGCCGGTGACCTTTCAGCAGCTTGACTCGTGCGTCAGCCACCGAAAACCACTGCACGCGGTCGATCTCCGGAAACGCGCGCATCCGGCCCGACCCCCGTGGCCACTCGATCTCGAAGGTGTTGCTGTGCGCGTCGTTGACGTCGACGTCGCCGTCGACGGCGAAGACGGTCAGCACTTTTCCGCTCGGCTGCCGCACCGGATCGAAAGCGATGGGCTCGCCGGCGGGCGGGGCCAGCCCGGTCTCCTCGGTGAACTCGCGCTGCGCGACTTCCCACGGGTCTTCGCCGTCGACGTACTCGCCCTTCAGGATCGACCATGCCCCGTCGTCCTTCTTCGCCCAGAACGGCCCGCCGGGATGCCCGATCAGAACCTCGACGACGTCGTCACGGATCCGGAACGGCAGCAACCCGGCGCTGAGTCTCATTGCTCCGTCAGACGCCGGCGGCCCGTTCCAGGTCCTTCAGCGCTGTCTCCAGGTGGCCGAGCAGGTGCTGCAGATGCGGGATGCTGCGCCGGCAGCCGACGAGGCCGAAGTCGAGGTTGTCGGCGTTGTTGGTCAGCGTGATGTTGAGCGCCTGACCGTCCAGGGCGATCGACAGCGGGTAGTTGCCGTCGAGGCGCGCACCCTTCCAGTACAACGGCTCGCGGGGCCCCGGCACGTTGGAGATCACGATGTTGAACGGCGGCGGCGCATTCGACACGAATCCCGGCACCAGTGCCAGCGCCACACCGCCGGTCAAAAACCCTGACAGCGCGAGCTGCTGGATCTGCGGCAGCTGGGTGAACACCTTCTTGTTCTCGGTCATCGACTCGTGGATCGCGTCCAGGCGCTGCGCGGGGTCGTCGAGGTGGGTGGCCAGGTTGCACAAGATCGTGCCCACCATGTTGCCGCCGCGGTCGGCGTCCTGCTCGGTTCTCAGGCTCACCGGGACCATAGCGATCAGCGGGGTCTCCGGCAGCGCGTTCTGGTCGAGCAGGTACGCCCGCAGCGCGCCTGCGCACATCGCCAGCACCACGTCGTTGACGGTCACGCCGCCGGCCGCCGCCCTGACGCGCTTGAAACGCTCCAGCGACCAGGACTGCGCCGCGACGCGGCGTGCCCCGCCGATGCGCACGTTGAACATGGTCTTGGGGGCACGGAACGGCAGCGTCAGCTGCTGCTCGAGCAATGCGGAGCGGGCCAGTGACAACGTCGAGGGGCCAAGCGCCGCAACGGAACCCGCGGTTCTGGTGAGCGTCTGCAGCGGCGATGGACCACGGCCCGACCCCTTGGCGCGGCGCGGCTTGATCGTCCACGACACCCGCAGTTCGTCGTCGTCCGGGTCCGGGGTGAGGGTCTTCTGCATCAGTCGCTGCGCCGAGACACCGTCGATCAGCGAGTGGTGAACCTTGACGTACAGCGCATACCTGCCGTCCTCGAGTCCCTCTACTAGATGCGCCTCCCACAGCGGGCGGTGCCGGTCGAGCAGGGTGCCGTGCAGACGCGAGGTCAGCTCCAGAAGCTCGCGGACCCGGCCCGGCCTGGGAAGCGCCGAGCGGCGCAGGTGGTACTCGAGGTCGACGTCTTTGTCGTTTGACCAGGCGACGTTGGTGATCCCGCCCAGGAACGCCGGATGCTTGCGGAACGTCGGTTGTACGTCGGTGGCGGTCAGCATCGCCTCGTAGGCCTCTCGGACGAAGTCCGGGCCCGCGTCCTCGGGCGGCTCGAACAGTTGCAGACCGCCCACATGCATCGGATGCTCGCGCGACTCGCCCAGCAGGAAGATGTTGTCGAGAGGTGAGATCAGCTCCATCGCGCGCCCCGTCCCATGAGTTGGCCTATCCCACCTTAGTAACCGCGCTCCGCGTGTGATTGTGACGTTTGGCCATTCGGGTTTGCTCATGGCCGGGTGCGGGCAGGCTTTGCGGATGGGACTGACCGTGGCGGTGACCGGCCCCACCGGCGAGATCGGCATCGCGGCCGTGACGGCGCTGGAACGAGAGCCCGGGGTGCAGACGATCGTCGGGATGGCGCGCCGGCCGTTCGACCCGGCCGCGCACGGCTGGACCAAGACCACCTACCGGCAGGGCGACATCCTCGACCGCAACGCCGTCGACCGACTGGTCGCCGACGCGGACGTGGTGATCCACCTCGCGTTCATCATCATGGGATCGCGCGAGGAGAGCGCACGCATCAACCTGCAGGGCACGCGCAACGTCTTCGAGGCCACCGTGGCAGCGGCCCGCGGACGCGAGGAGCAGAAAAGACACCGCGGACGCGAGGAGCAGAAAAGGAGCACCGCGGACGCGAGGAGCAGAAAAGGCACGGGCCGCGGCGGCTGGTGTACACGTCGTCGGTCGCCGCCTACGGGTACCACACCGACAACCCGGTGCCGATCACCGAGGACGTGCCGCCGCGCGGATCGCCGGAGCACTACTACTCGCAGCAGAAGGCGGCGTGTGAAGCCGCGCTGGCCGAGATCACCGACGGCTCGCCGCTGGAGGTGTTCGTGCTGCGGCCGTGCATCGTGGCGGGGCCCAACGCGCCGGCCCTGGCCGATGCGATGCCGTGGAACCAGCTGCCCGCCGCGCTGCGCGCGATCTTAAAAGCGCTGCCGGTGCTCAAACCGGTGGTGCCGGATCCGGGATACCCGTTGCAGCTGGTCCATCACGACGACGTGGCAGCAGCGATCGCGTTGGCCGCCGTCGCACCCGCGCCGCCGGGTGAGTACAACATCGCCGGCGACGGGCTGGTGACCGTGTCGGATGTGGCGAAAGCGCTCGGCGGACGTCCTGTCCGGGTCCCGGGCGCCGCGGCGTCGGCGGCCTCGGCGGCGCTGTCGCGGTTGCCGTTCATTCCGTCGGCTCTCGAGTGGCTGCACGTGGCCCGGACGTCGGTGGTGATGGACACGTCCAAGGCGAAGAGGGACCTGGGGTGGCAGCCGACGTACACGTCCGCGGAGACTCTGGCCGCGCTCGCGGCGGCCGTGTAACTACGAGGCCCTCGTCAACCAGCTCTCGATGGTGGCCTTGTCGCGCGTGTACGTCAGCATGCTGAGATCCTCGTACAAGGTGCCACCGTTCAGCTTGTCCTCGGTGAAAATGACCTCCACCTCCCGGGCGCCTCGCCGGTAGAAGTCGGTGCGGTCGACTTGTCGGCGCTGCCAGCCCGACTGTTCGGCGATCTCGGACAGTGCTTGACGGTCGTTCGTCGCGCTCATCTACGTGCCTCCTGACTGTGACACTGCGCAGGCTATAGCAGCGCCGACGGCGTGAGCGCCCCGCCCGAGGCTGCTGATAGTTCGCCAAGAATTCGTTGAGATTCCGCCAAGGCCCGGCGCTGATTCTGGGATCAGCCGCAAGCAAGCGCACCACAACCCACATCAGCAAGGAGTCTCAATGTTCACTCGCCGCACCGCCAAGACCATCGCCGGCACCACCCTCGGCGCAGCCGCGCTGGGCATGGCCGCGCTGATCGCCGCCGGCCCCGCCGCCGCCGGCTCGGTCGACAGCCAGTTCATCAACGCCATCGACCAGGCCGGTATCTCCGTCGAGAATCCGCAGCAGGTCATCAAGGTCGCCAAGAACGTCTGCTCGGCCCTCGACCAGGGGACCTCGGCCAACGAGATCCTCTCGCAGATCACCTCCGAAACCGACCTGAGCACCAAGCAGGCCAAGACGTTCATCGTCGACTCGGTGCAGGCCTACTGCCCGGAGTACCTGCAGGACAGCTGACATCTCCGATGCGGGGGCCCACACCGTGGGTCCCCGCACTCGCATGCGCTCATGCGGATCGCCGGAGCTGGATGGCCAACCACAGCGCGACCGCGTGGATCACCGTCCCGATCGCGATGACCACGAAGTCGAACACCCCGACCCAGTGGGTATTGGCGTTGCCGACGTCGATGAGGTGGCTGATCGCGTGCAAGACGTAGTGCAGGGTCGCGAACGCCAGCACCGGCACCCGCCAGCCCGGCCACCGGATCGCGGCAAGGTAGAACAACCCCAGCGGCAGCTCGAAGGCCCCGGTGTCGAAGATGTAGTGGGGGTTGCGCGGGCCGAACCCGCCGACGGTGTCGAAGAAGAATCCGGGCGCGACGAGCATCACCACCCCGAGCAGGGTCGAGTAGATGCCGTACACCAGCAGCACCGCCACGACGACGGTCGACTTCGACCGATGCTGCACGGCACTTACACTATGGCGTCCATCGGCCCGTTTCGCGGTCGGCCCGCGAGGGGCGAAGTTGTTAGTCTCAGACATCCACGATGACGTTTTACGTAGGAGCAGCATGAGCGAGCGCGAACGGGGCGCGCCGGATCTGCTCACCGCGCACACCGCACCGGAGCGGCTGGTCGTCGCCCGCGGCTTGTTCGCCGGGCCCAGCCCGAAGGTGCCCGACCAGTTGTACGCGCGGGTGCGGCGCGGCAAGGCCGAGCGCGAGCGGCACGCTCTTCATCTCAGGCAGGGCGCGACCGTCGACACCAACACCTACTTCGGCCGGCTGCCGGCGAGTTATTTCCAGCGGTGGACCACCGTCACCGAGGTGCAGCTGAAGCTGGCCATCGACACCTCGACGCCGGCGCGGTTGCGGTTGAAGGCGTCCGACGCGCACGGGGCCGAACGCACGGTCGCGAGCACGGAGGTGGACGGCGCCGGAACGGCGGTGTTGTCGGCTCGCCTCAACGAGTTTTACGACGGCGGCGCGCTGTGGATGGAGTGCACGGCCGTCGGCGGCCCGCTGACCATCACCGACCTCGAGTGGACAGCGCCCGCCCCGCCGACGATCCGTCCCACCGCGATCGCGATCTGCACGTTCAACCGCGCCGACGACTGCGCGGCCACCGTCGCGGCGATCGCCGGCGACAAGACGCTGCTGGCCGGCATCGACGCGGTGTACGTGACCGACCAGGGCACCGAGGCCGTCACTACCCGGCCGCTGTTCAACGACGTGGCCGCACAGCTCGGCGACAAGCTCGTGTATCTGCGGCAGCCGAATCTCGGTGGCGCGGGCGGCTTTACGCGTGGCCTCTTCGAGGTGTCGAGCATCGCCGACCACGCGAACGTGATCCTGATGGACGACGACATCCTCTGCGAGCCCGAATCGATATTGCGGCTCAACGCTTTTGCGAACCTGACGCCGACGCCGACGTGCGTCGGGGCGCAGATGTTGTTGTCGAGGGACCCGCGCAAGCTGCTGACCAGTGCCGAGGAGACCGACCTGGTGAAGCTTCGGTCCGGCCGGTGGGTGCCGAACTCGCTGAGCTTCTCCGACATGGTGAAGAACCGGCAGGAGAAGCGCGTCGACGCCGAATACAACGCCTGGTGGTCGTGCCTGATCCCGTCCGAGGTGATCACCGCAGTCGGCCTGCCGCTTCCGCTGTTCTTCCAGTGGGACGACATCGAGTACGGCCTGCGTGCGCTGGCCGCCGGCTTCCCCACCGTCACCCTGCCCAACGCCGGAGTGTGGCACGCGGAATTTCACTGGAAGGACCGCGACGACTTCACCCGCTACTTCCAGGTCCGCAACTCCCTCATCACGTATGCGCTGCGCGGCGAAATCGATGCGAGCGCCACCGGCAAGTCGCTGGCGCGCGAGATCGCGCATCACCTGGTGTCGATGCAATACGGCCTGGCGCACACGGTGATTCGCGGAATCGAGGATTTCCTCGCGGGCCCGGATGTTCTACGCGACGGCGGGGTCGCGGCGCTGGCCCGGATTCGGCAGGAGCGCGCGCAGTACCCGGAGACCGTGACACAGCCGGCCGCGAAGATCACCGAACTCACCGGCGCGGTGCCGCGGGTGCGCCCCCGCGGGCATCTGCCGCGCAGGGACAGGCTGGACCTGGTGCTGCTCAAGCGCGTGGTGTACCAGTGGCTCGGACGCACCATCCCCGGGCCCGTCGCGGTCACCTCCGATGACAACGCGTGGTGGCACATTTCGCTGTTCGACCAGGTGGTGGTCACCGACGCCTCGCAAGCCGGCGTCCGAATCCGCCGGCGCGACAAGCGCAAGCTCGTCGCCCTCACGAGGCGAGCGGCCAGGGCGCTGAGGCAATTCCGCGCGCAGGCGCCGGCGCTTCAGGAGAAGTACCGCGCCGCCTTCCCTGAGCTGATCAGCCGGGAGAACTGGGCGCGGCTGTTCGACAGCTGAGCCTCGCCTTTGCCGTGCGAAACTCCTGTTTCGCACACCCCTTCGCGCACTTTGCGTGCGAAACCGGAGTTTCGCTGCGGCGCAGCACGCTCAGTGCAGCCGGATGGCGACCTGTTCGTTGTTGCCGGTGTAGCCGAGGTACTCGAACGTGCGCGAGGTCCGCGCGAGGAACTCCTGGAACGCCTTGTACTCGTGGCGCTGCCAGCCGGGGTAGTTGAAGAACTCGTCGAACAGCAGCACCGCGTCGGGGACGAGCCGGTCGCCGAGCAGATCCAGCACCGTCTTCGTCGAGGTATACAAATCGGCGTCCAGGTGCACGAATGCCACCGGTTCGTCGTGCTCGGCCAAGAAGGCCGGCAGCGAATCTTCGAACAGGCCCGTCACCAGCGTGGCGCCCGGGATGTCTCGGGGTGGCTGCTGCGCGAATTCGCCGGCCTCGAACCCGGTTCGCCACGTCTCGGGCAGGCCGTCGAAGCTGTCGAACCCGAACACTGCGCGGTCGCCGGCCACTGCGTCGGCGATGATCGCGAGCGTGGTGCCGGTGGCCACCCCGAACTCCAGCGCCAGACCGGGGCCCTTGATCTCACCGAGAGCGAACCGCAGGGTGTCGTGGGGATGCCAGAACACCGCGGCCTTCGGCATGTGCTCGAACACGAACGCGGCGGTCTCGTCGGTGACCCGCAGATCCTGCGCGTACCAGATGTCGCGACGGGCCCGGAACTCCAGTTCGTTCTGGCGCCGAATCACCTCGTCGATGCGCGCGCCCACGTCGCCGAGCCGCTCGGCAACATCGTGCACGAGCCGGTCGACCGCGGCCAATACCTCGGCCTGCCGATCCTGCTGCGACTGCTGCGAGCGGGCATGCTCGTCCTCGACCACCTCGGCGACCGCCCGTTGCAGCTTCTCGCGGGCCGCGGTCTTGAGTCGTTCGAACATGCCCGCAACCTTACGAGGTGGCGCAGTGGCACGGGTGTTTCCGGGCTACTCTCGAGCCGTGCTCACCGAGAAGCCGGAGGGCAGACGGCGATTGAGCGGCATCCCGCGTACCGCCGCTCAGACGCGAATCCTCAAGGCCGCCTTGGACTTGTTCGCCGACCACGGAGTCAGCGGGACCTCGCTGCAGATGATCGCCGACGCGATCGGAGTCACCAAGGCCGCGGTGTATCACCAGTTCAAGACCAAAGAAGAGATCGTCATCGCGGTCACCGAGATGGAGTTGGCGAACCTGGAGGACGCGCTGGAGGCGGCCGAGGCCGAAGAGGATCCGCTGCGCGCGCGAAAGGTTCTGCTGACGCGGGTGATCGACACGGCTGTCGAACGGCGGGGCTGGGTGCGGACACTGCAGAACGATCCCGTGATCGTGCGACTTCTGGGTGAGCACGAACCGTTCCGCCAGTTCATCAGCCGCCTGTACGGGGTCCTGCTCGACGAATCCGACGACACCGAGGCGCGGATATCGGCGGCGCTGTTCTCCGGCGCCATCGCCGGGGGCGTCGTCAACCCGCTCGTCGACGACATCGACGCGGCCACCCTGCGCGCCGCATTGATCCAGCTGACCCAGCGCATGCTCAACCTGCCGAGTGATTGATCGACGCCTGGGTGCCGGGCTATCCTCGGTGGCTAGCCGATCGGCTATCCCATCGGAATCGAGGTGCGATGCAGATTCTTGCTGAGGCCGAGGACCTACCGAAGACCGCCAACATCAAGACCCAGCTGATCAGCCTGTGGACCGCGCCGGTGTTCGGGTTGGTGCTGCTCGTCGCGTTCGTCGCCTTCCCCGGCTTCTTCCCCCCGATGTCACCGGACACGACGGCCGAGGGAGTGGCTGCGTTCTACCGCGACAACACCGCGATGGTGCGGTTCAGCATGATCACCTTCAACCTCTGCGCGATCATGCTGGTGCCGTTCTTCGCGGTCATCGTGGTGCAGATGAAGCGGATGACAACGCAGAGCCACATCTTCGCGTACTGCTACCTGACGGCAATGGTGAGTGGCGCAACGATTTTCGCGCTCGCCGACATCTTCTATCTGGTGGCCGCGTTCCGGCCCGAGCGCGACCCCGAGCTGCTGCTGCTGCTCAACGACATGGCGTGGATAACGCTGATTGCACCGGTCGGCATGTTCGTTGCGCAGAACCTGCTGCTGGGGCTCGCCGTCTACTTCGACCGTGGCCCCAACCCCGTCTTTCCGCGCTGGGTTGGCCATTACGCGATCGCCACGGCACTGGTGATGGCTCCGGCCGCGGGGGCTGCGGTCTTCCGGACCGGCCCTTTGGCCTGGGACGGTGTGGTGTCCTTCTGGCTTCGCAACGGAGCGTTCGCGCTGTTCGTCGTCGTGATGTTCGTCGTGCTGCGCGGGGTGCTGCAGCGCCAGGCCGTCGAGGAAGGGGTTGCGCACGCGAGGAGCAGGATAGGCGGTGCGCGGTGAGCAGTGCCGTCTCCACCTCTGCGGGCGTCACACCACAAGCCGAGCACCCCAAGCCGGCGGGCAAGCGCGACGTTTGGATCGTGTTCTGGATCGTGCCGGCCTTCTACACCGCGTTCGGCGTCATCTTCTTCTTGCTGGCCCGAGTGATGCCACCGCCGCGGCCGGACGTCACCACCGCCCAGAAAGTCGACTTCTTCGCCGCGCATGCCACGACCATCCAGATCGGCTTCGCTCTTCTCATCCTGATCGTCGGCGGCGCCGGGGTGGCCAACGGAATCGTCGTGTACCACATGAAGCGCATGACCGTGGGCTCGGTGCTGGCCTACGCATACATGGGTTCGATGGCGGTGGGCGCACTTCCGGGTTGTCTGCTCGTCGCGTTCTGCTTCCTCACCGCGGTCTACCGACCTGACCGTGACCCGGAACTGCTCGCGCTGCTCTACGACCTCGGGCTGCTGTCCTACGTCGGGTCACTGGGCTGCTTCTCCACCGCCTACTTCGCGTTCGCGATCGCGATCCTTTACGACCGCAACGAGATCTTCCCGAAATGGCTTGCCTACGTGTCGGTCTGGCAGATCGTCACCGAGATTCTCGCCGTTCCGGTGTTCGTGTCGAAGGCCGGGCCGTTCGCCTGGAACGGGTCGATCTCGTTCTGGATGGGCACGGTGATCTTCGGTTTCTGGCTCTCCTGCGTGATCTTCTTCCTGAAGAGAGCCAACGAACTTCAGCCTGCCGACGAGGCGCCGCTGCCGTGACCACCTCTGACCTCGCCACCGCCGAACGCCCGCAGTCGTCTTCGCGCGACGGCCATCTACCCGGCGACGGGCACATGTGGGTCATGGTGCTCGGCGACCTCGTCATCTTCGGCGCCTACTTCATCATCTTCATGATCTACCGGGCGATGTCGCCGCAGGAGTTCCTGGAGTCGCAGCAGCACCTGAACCTCAACATCGGTGCGCTCAACACCTTGGTGCTGCTCACCAGTTCGTGGTTCGTCGCGCGCAGCGTTTCGGCCGTTCGCACCGGTGACCACTCCCGCGCGCTGCGACTGACGTATCTCGGTGGACTGTGCGGGGTGTTGTTCGTCGTGATCAAAGCCTACGAGTGGACCGCCAAGATCGCTCAGGGCTACACGATGAGCGCCAACCAGTTCTTCATGTTCTATTACATGCTCACCGGCGTGCATCTGTTTCATGTTGCGCTGGGGCTGCTGATCCTGGGAATCGTTGTGCGAGAACTGCGTAACCCTCGGCGCCGCCGTGTCTCGATGGCCGAATCAGGCGCCACCTACTGGCACATGGTCGACCTGTTGTGGATCGTCATCTTCGCGCTGCTCTATGTGATGAGGTGAGTTCGTGACCAACACCGCCACCCGGGCCACGACGTACGCGTGGATCATCTTGTCCGCGATCACGATTCTTTCGTGGTGGTTGGCACCGGGCCACGGCCACGGGCAGGCCGCCGGGCCCAGCGTGCCGATCACCCTCGTGGTGATCCTGTTGGCATTCGTCAAGGGGCGCATGGTGATCCGGTATTTCATGGAGGTGCGCACCGCTCCACGCTGGCTCAAGCTCGCCACCGATGGATGGCTCGTCGCGCTCTGGGCCGGGGTGCTGGCGATCTACCTGGTGTGAGCGAGCGCATATTGCGTCGAAACGGTATTCCATGCGGTCCCTTCTCGCACTTTCCCGCCGTGGTTACCGCGTCGTCGCGTGAATTGGAGTTGCCATGCCGATGATCGACCTGACGTTCGTGCGCGGTTCGCTTGACGACGCGGCACTGGGCCAACTGACCGACGAGCTCGTCACCGCCCTGTTGCGCGCCGAGCGCGCGCCGGACACCCCGTTCATGCGCGACAACACCATCGTCTACCTCCACGCGCTCGACCCTGGCGCGCAGTCGGTGGGCGGCCGCGGGCCGGGCGAACCGCGGTTCCGCGTCGAGCTGACGGTGTTCGAAGGCGCGCTGCCACAGGACCGTCGTGAGCAGCTCGTCGCCGACGTGCACGCAGCAGTGTGCGCCGCGGCCAACATCGAGCCCGACGGGTCGCGGGCCTTTCACGTGTGGACGCTGATTCATGAGATCCGAGAAGGCTGTTGGGCCGGTGGCGGAAAGATCATCTACTACCGAAACGTCAAAGGCCTGGTCGCCGACGACGACAGCTGACTAACGTGGCGCAGATGGACGGCGTGGCCGAACTGGTGCCGGTACTGCCGGCGCACCGCTTCGACGAAGAGGCTCTCGCCCGCTACCTGCGCCGGCAGCTGCCGGACTTCGACGGCCCAGTGGAGATCCGCCAGTTTCAAGGCGGGCAGAGCAACCCGACATACCACCTGCGCGCTGGCGGAGCCGAATACGTCATGCGCAAGAAGCCACCGGGCAAGCTGCTGCCTCGGGCGCATGAGGTGGAGCGCGAGCACCGCGTCATGTCGGCGCTGGCCGGCTCGGATGTGCCCGTCCCCCGCATGCGGCTGCTCTGCCAGGACGAATCCGTCGTCGGCACAACGTTTTTCGTCATGGATTACGTCCCTGGCCGCATCTTCCACGACCCCGGTCTACGAGATCTCACGCCCACAGATCGCGCGGCGATCTACGAGGACCTCGCGCGCGTGCTGGCGGCCCTGCACCGGGTCGACTGGCGAGCTGCCGGACTGGAGGGCTTCGGCCGGCCCGAGGGCTACATGCAACGCCAGGTCGCGCTGTGGACCAGGCAATGGGAGGCGGCACGCGTCGAGGACATGCCGACGATGGACCTCCTGGCGCAGTGGCTGCCCGCGCACCTGCCCGCCGACGACGAGCCGGCCTCCATCGCACACGGTGACTATCGGCTCGGCAACGTGCTGATCCATCCGACCGAGCCGCGGATCGTCGCGGTGCTGGACTGGGAGCTGTCAACCATCGGCCACCCGCTGGCCGACCTTGGCTACACCTGCCTGACCTACCATCTGCCCGCCCACTTCGCCGGCACGAGAGGGGTCGCGGGCGAAGACCTCACCGGCACCGGCATTCCGGACGAGCAGGCGTTCGTCGCCGGCTACTGCCGTCATGCGGGACGGCGGCTCCCGGAATCGCTCGACGTGTTCATCGTGTTCTCGATGTTCCGGCTCGCGTCGATCACCGCGGGCGTGTGGCGGCGGGGGCTCGACGGCAACGCGGCAGATGCCCGGGCCGGCACCTCGGAGTTCCGCGACCGCTACCACGCGCTGGCGGAGTTGGGGTGGTCGTTGGCGCAACAGCTTGACGGCTGAGCCGCTGGATTTGCCGGGGCCGCATAACAATTCGATCACTATGAACATCACGATCAATTAAGACTTCGGCTGGCTATTTAAGAAATTGCAGTTCCAAAGTGGCTTGTTTGAGTCGAGGGTCATCGAAAACAACGTGAATTGAGGCGAACGTCACGCCGAATCGGTGTAACGCCCCATTCCCGTTCTCAACACTGCTCGCGAGCCGAATTTCGACCGGTTCGTGTTGCGCTACTTTGGTTTTGGGTCCGGGGAATGAAGTGACCCAATTCGCGATGAGAAGGAAATGATGATGAAAATCAGTGGAACTGATGCGCGCGTGAAAGTCGCCGGTGCCGGCATTCTGCTCGGCGGGCTTGCCGCAGCGATTCTTTCGGCGCCATCGGCGACGGCTGCGCCGGCCCAGTGCGACGCCAGCGGAGTGGCGAACACCGTCAGCACGGTCACGGGCTCGGCGCGTCAGTACCTGGCCGACCATCCAGGCGCCAACCAGGTGGTGACCGCCGCCATGAATCAGCCGCGTTCGCAGGCCGCGTCAAACCTGCGCGCGTACTTCACGGCGAACCCGCAGGAGTACTACGACCTGCGTGGCATCCTGTCGCCGATCGGCGACACGCAGCGCACGTGCAACGTCACGGTGCTGACGCCTGAGCTGGCATCGGCTTACGACCAGTTCATGGCCGGCTGAGTTATCTGACGCTGACGACCCGGCGCGGCACGGCCGCGTCGGGTCGTTGGCTGTCCGCGTTCGGTCGGGCGCTCGTAGGGTCGACCGATGACCATCGAGCTGTCATGCGGGTTGCCACCCGGCCCCGAATTCGCCGAGCTGGCCGTGCTGGCGGAGAAACTCGGCTATTCGCGGGTTTGGATCTTCGACGCGGCCCCGCTGTGGGAAGACCCGTTCATCCACCTCGCTCTCGCCGCCGAACACACGTCGCAAATCGGTCTCGGCACCGCCGTGCTGATTCCCGTCGAGCGGTCCGAGATGGCGATGGCGTCGGCGATCACGACCATCGCCCGGCTGTCGAACGGCCGTTTCCGGGCCGGCTTCGGCACCGGCAACACTGCCCGTCGCACCATGGGCCAGCGGCCATTGACCTTGCGCACTTTGGGCAACTACGTCACGGCGGTGCGTGCCCTGCTCGCTGGCGAGACCGTCGACATCGACGGAGAGCCCGCACGGATGCTGCACGCAGAGGGCCTCGCTCTCCCACGCCCGGTCGAGCTCGAGATTTGGCTCAGCGCGTTCGGCCCGAAAGCCGTCACGCTCGCCGAGCACATCGCCGACGGGATCGTCGGCAATCCGGCTCGTCACGCGCTACCCACCGCAACGATGCTGGCAGGCACAGTGCTGGAGCCGGGTGAAGACCCGGCCAGCGCGAGGGTGAAAGAGGCAGTCGGCCCGTGGAGAGCGGCCGGGTATCACGAGGCGTATGCGATCGGCGGTTCCGGCGCCGTGGATGCCATGCCCGGCGGACGAGGCTGGCGGCAGGCGCTCGAGGATTTGGCTCCGCCTGGCCAACGTCACCTGCTGACCCACGAGGGGCATGTCACCCACTTGACGAGGCGCGACCGTTCCTTGCTCGACCACGACAGCGGATTCCCGATGGTGATCGGATCACCGAACACGATCAAAGACAGACTGGCCCGTCTGAGCGAACACGGCGTGCAAGAGGTGATCTACACGCCCAGCGGCCCGGCGGTGGCCCGCGAGCTCGCGGAGTTCTGCGCCGCCGCCCGGAGTTAGCCCGGCTCAGTTGAGGCGAAGGCACGACTCCGTAACGTCCCGGCAGCCCTGCACCCGGACGCCCGAAATCCCGTCGCGGGCCACAGATAATCTGTGCTCATGTCGGAGGAGGAGCGCCCGGCGACGCGAGTGACGGTCGTCAAGCTGCTGTGGTGCTGCCTACTGGCCGGGGTGGTGGCGGCCGGGCTGATGTTCCCCTTCGCCGGCGGGATCGGGCTGCTGTCCAACCGCGCGTCCGACGTCGTCGCCAACGGCTCCGCGCAGCTGATCGAAGGCGACGTCCCGCAGGTGTCGACCATGGTCGACGCGGCCGGCAAGCCGATCGCCTGGCTGTACACGCAGCGCCGCTTCGAGGTGCCCACCGATCAGATCGCCGACACGATGAAGCTGGCCATCGTCTCGATCGAGGACAAGCGGTTCACCGCGCACAACGGGGTGGACTGGCAGGGCACCCTGACCGGCCTGCACGGTTACCTTTCCGGAGACCTCGACACGCGCGGCGGCTCGACGATCGAGCAGCAGTATGTGAAGAACTACCAGCTGCTGGTGAACGCGCAGACCGACGCTGAGCGGCGCGCCGCGGTGGAGACGACGCCGGCGCGCAAGCTGCGCGAGATCCGGATGGCGCTGACATTGGACAAGACGTTCTCCAAACCCGAAATCCTGACCCGCTATCTGAACCTGGTGTTCTTCGGCAACGGCGCGTTTGGGGTGCAGGACGCCGCGCAGACGTACTTCGGCGTCGACGCCTCGCAGCTGAACTGGCAGCAGGCGGCTCTGCTGGCCGGCATGGTCCGGTCGACGAGCGCACTCGATCCCTACACCAACCCGGACAGGGCACTGCAGCGCCGAAACCTGGTGCTGGACACCATGATCGAGAACTTCCCGCAGCACGCCGAGGCGCTGCGCGCGGCGAAGGCCGAACCGCTTGGTGTGCTACCCCAACCGAAACAGTTGCCGGGCGGTTGTATCGCGGCCGGCAACCGCGCGTTCTTCTGCGACTACGTGCTGGATTTCCTGGCGCGGGCCGGCATCAGCAGGGAGCAGGTGGCCCGCGGCGGCTACCTGATCCGCACCACGCTGGACCCGCATGTGCAGGACTCGGTCAAGCGGGCGATCGACAAGGTCGCCAGCCCGACGCTCGACGGCGTCGCCAGCGTGATGAGCGTCATCAAACCGGGCAAGAACTCCCACCAGGTGATGGCGATGGCCAGCAACCGCACCTACGGATTGAACCTGGATGCCGGCGAGACGATGCAGCCGCAGCCGTTCTCGTTGGTCGGTGACGGAGCCGGGTCGATCTTCAAGATCTTCACCACCGCCGCGGCGCTGGACATGGGCATGGGGATCAACACGCAGTTGGAGGTGCCCGGCTTCTTCCAAGCCAAGGGACTGGGCAGCAGCGACACACCTGGCTGCCCGAAGGAAACCTGGTGCGTGAAGAATGCAGGCCGCTACCGGGGTTCGATGAACGTCACCGACGCTCTGGCCACCTCGCCAAACACGGCGTTCGCCAGGCTGATTCAGCAGGTGGGCGTGGCGCGTGCCGTCGACATGTCGGTGCGGCTGGGCCTGCGGTCCTACGGAATTCCGGGCACGGCGCGGGCATATGACCCGCAGGGCAACGAGAGCCTGGCCGATCTCATCAAGAAACAGAACATGGGCTCGTTCACGTTGGGCCCGTTCCAGCTCAACGCCCTCGAGCTGTCCAACGTGGCGGCGACGCTGGCATCCGGCGGCGTCTGGTGCCCACCCAACCCGGTCGCCGAGATCATCGATCGCCACGGCAATCCGGTGCCGTTCACCACCGAAGCGTGCGAGCAGGCGGTGCCCGAAGGGCTGGCCAACACACTCGCGAACGCGATGAGCAAGGACGACCAGGGCGCAGGCACCGCAGCGGGCTCGGCCGGCTCCGTCGGATGGAACCTGCCGATGTCGGGCAAGACCGGAACCACCGAGTCGCACCGTTCGTCCGGATTCGTCGGATTCACCAACAACTACGCCGGTGCGGTCTACATCTTCGACGACTCCACCACGCCGTCGGGCATCTGTTCGTTCCCACTTCGCAAGTGTTACGGGGGCGACCTGTACGGCGGCAACGAGCCGGCGCGCACCTGGTTCGAGGCGATGAAGCCGATCGCGACGGACTTCGGTGAGGTGAAGCTGCCGCCGACGGATCCGCGGTACGTCGACGGCGCGCCGGGCGGGCGGGTGCCGAGCGTATCGGGCCTGAATGTGGACGCGGCGCGACAGCGGTTGAGAGACGCCGGTTTTCAGGTGGCCGACCAAACGACGCCGGTCAACAGCTACGCGTCCTACGGCGCCGTCGTCGGCACCACGCCGAGCGGTCAGACGATTCCCGGCGCGATCGTCACGATCAACATCAGCAACGGCGTGCCCCCGCCGCCGCCGCCTCCGGTGGAACGGGAGCCGGAGGGCCCGCCCCCGCCGCCAGGAGAGCCGCCACCACCGCCGGTCAACGTCATCGAGATACCGGGGCTGCCGCCGATCACCCTGCCCGCGCCGCCTCCGCCACCTCCGCCGCCGCCACCGGAGCCGCCGCCACCGCCCGCGGAGCCACCGCCGGCCTAGGGGTTACTCGGGGACCAGTTGGTCGGTGTCGGTGAAGACGAGGGTGCCGGCGTCGAGCAGCACCGCCCATCGCCGGGCGGGGTCGGCGAAATGGTTGTCACCGATGTCGACGGATGCGGGTGTGATTTCGCCGAAATCCTCGACGACGACGCCGTGTGCTTCCGCGTCAGTGCCCGGGTACACGCGCACGCGGCTGTTCACTTCGAACGGCGCGTCGGTATGTCCGTCCTCTTCGCCTGCTTGATCAGCCACTGTGTACCCCCTGACAATCAGCTAATTGACGCTGTGCAAGTAAATCAGGCTGGCGGGGATATCGCCTGACAATTCGCTTAGAAAACGCCGTGACCTGGTCGAATAGCCGGGTTGCGTAAGGTGGTCCGGTCGAGGCTTTCATCGTGAAGGAACGTCATATGCAAAGCCAGCTTTTCTCCCCTCAACGCGCCGAGGCCCAGCAGGGTCAGCCGGGAATGCGGCTGCAGAACGGAAAGATGCTCAAGCTCGCGCTGAATGGGGAGATGCTCGTTCGGCAAGGCTCGATGGTCGCGTACCAGGGCAACGTGCAATTCCAGGCGCTGGGCTCGGGCGGGGTCGGCAAATTCATCAAGCAGCAACTGACCGGTGAAGGTGTGCCGCTGATGAAATGCGCGGGTGTCGGTGATGTCTTTCTCGGCGACCTCGCGTCCGACGTGCACATCATCGACCTGGACGGCCCCCACGACTCGATCACCATCAACGGGCGCAACGTCTTGGCGTTCGAGCCGACGCTGTCCTACGACATCCAACGGGTGCAAGGCGCCGGGATGATGTCCAATGCCGGCTTGTTCAACTGCGTGTTCGGCGGCCAGGGCCGGATCGCGATCACGTCGAAGGGCAGCCCGGTGGTGCTGAACGTCGACCAGCCGACGTACGCGGACCCTCAGGCGGCGATCTGCTGGTCGACGTCGCTGCAGACCGGATATCACCGTGCCGACCAGTTGGGGCTGGGCACGCTGATCGGGCGCACCACGGGCGAGGCGTTCACGATGTCGTTCGCGGGCCACGGGTTCGTCGTCGTCCAGCCGTCCGAGGAACTGCCCGGCACGGTGATGGGCGGCACGGGTAGCGGCAGTCAAGCCGGCGTCGGCGGCGCTGCTTCCTCGATCCTCGGTGGTTTTCTCGGCCGGTGAATGAGCCGTCGTCGGCCGGAAGAAATTGGCGGTGGCGGAGGGATCTGAACTCTAAACGCTACCTGTTCAGACGGGCACGCGTGTCCAGGAACCGATAACGGCAGGGGATTCAGGCAAACAGGTCCGGGTGCGAGGCGACATACTGCTCGACGGTCTGCGGGGGTTGACCCGTGACCTGTTCGACGTCATGAGTGGAGCGGTCGTAGCGGTTCTCGCGATGCAGACGCGCCACGGTTGCAAGGTGCTGCTGAACGAGGTCAGCCAGGCCCGAGGTCCGCACGTACTGGCGCACCCAGTCGTCGTAAGAGATGTCTTCTGCGCTGATCGGTCGTCCCAGCGCGCGCGAGTACTGCTCGGCCAGACCTTTGAGGTCGAGCACCTGCGGACCGGTCAGCCCGTAGACCTGCCCGGCCTGCGGCGGGTTCCGCAGCAGCGCCACGACGACCCGTGCCACGTCCTCGGCGGCGATCGGGGAGGTGCGCCCCGCGTCGAACGGCAGAGCCAGCACATCGCGCTCGCGCACAGATCGCCTGGCCAGCACCGTGAACAGCGGATTGTCCAGCAACACCGTTGGCCGCACGTGAACCACCGGTACACCCGACCAGTTCATGACCTGCTCGGCGAGCCAGTACAGCCGCTGCGCACGGGACTCCTCGCTGCTGGTTAGGGTCATCTGCGACACCGTCATCTGCGACATGTTGACAATCACCTCCAGGTCGCCCAGCTCACGGGCCGCCGCGCAGACGGTCGCCGTCTCCTGGAGGTAGTCGAACGAGATGTAAGTGTTGAAGAACATGCGCGTGACATCCCGCATCGCGTCGACCAC
The DNA here is from genome assembly GCA_963775205.1 of uncultured Actinomycetota bacterium. Classification (GTDB taxonomy): domain Bacteria; phylum Actinomycetota; class Actinomycetes; order Mycobacteriales; family Mycobacteriaceae; genus Mycobacterium. The sequence goes on from CAVZHV010000009.1 coordinate 691,025, forward strand.
CTCGACCGGACTGGTGAGATCCGCAACCACGACCTCGGCCCCGAGTTCGCGAAACCGCTTCGCGTGGGCGTCGTCGCGGCGCACCATCACCCGGACCTGCTCACCGTTGTCCCTCAAAAGCTCGACAACCGAGTCGCTGACCCTGCCCGAAGCCCAAGCCGCGCCCGTAATTAAATACATGGCCGTCAATTTAGCCGCCGACGGGCTGACGACACCGACAGTTGATCGACGATGCCCCACCAACAACCACGATCGGTTGTCAGGGTGAGGACGGTCGGCCTAGATGCCCTACGGCGTCTTACTGCCGTTGACGCTTCGAGGGATATGGTGGAAGCGCGCCTCCCAGAGACCGGCAGCGGCTGCTTAACGTGCTCACGGGCAGGAGCATGGCAGGAGGAGGGCCGGTGAGCGCCCACGAACATGAGCCGATCGGCACTGTGCGCCGAGACCCCGTCCATGGCGCGTTGGCCGTGTGTATCACGGGTAGCTACCGGGTGATGTTCCCCGACAACGACCAGGTGATGATCCTTAACCACGCGGAGGCCCAAAATCCCGGTGTGTCTGACTGGCCGATCATCTGGTGTCCAGACGCCGCCTATCACGAGCAGGACAACATCCGCCGCGCGCAGGGAGAGTAGGCCGCGCGTCAGCCATTGATGTGCCTGCCATTTCGGTGTCGCTTACCTCGGATTGGGGCACGCGACGCGAACATCAGATGTCGGGTCGGCATCGGATCACTGAGACGCTCGGGCGTCACCGCCTACACTGAAGACGCTTCACGAGTTGCCGTCGTCAGGCTCCGACTAGACCCACGCCAACCTCACGCTCACGGGTGGCTCGGACGAACGAAGCGGGCTGCGCCAACCGGTGTCGGGCAATAGCACCTGCGTTGCGGAGGCTCGGAAGATGTAGTTCGCCATGTCCGGGTGTGTCGGGGACCTTTCGGGCACAGATAGGCGGTGCGCCTCGTACGGCAGGGCAATTGTGTGCACTGCGGTGGCGAAGAAGAGGGCCGAGGACGATAGGAAAGCGGCCGCGTCGTATCAAAGAAGTACTGAGAGAGCATCGATGCGGGGCCGGGTGCTGTGGATAAGTCCAGCCTGACCCGCGAGGAGACCGCGCGTAAGTTCGGCCACCTGGGTGTTCGCGCCAAGGCCCGCAGGGAGGGTCGACCGGTTACCTGCGGACGACCCTGCGTGGCAAGACGAGGATCCGTCGGGCCGAGCAGCAGATAGTGGACAGCAATGGCTGATCGCGACACTTCGTACGCAAGAAACGTCCTGAAGTGGCGGAGGCGCTCGTGTTGCGCATGGCGATCGAAGCGCACGGCGGCTTCTTGTTCAATCACACCGGCGATGGGGTGTGCGCCGCGTTCGCGTCGCCAAGATCAGCGGTCGATGCCGCGGTGGCTGACGGGGTGGCGCCGGCGAAGCTGCGCACCTCTTGTCGCAGGGCAGGCCGAAGTCGATGAACAGAGTGCGGCTACCACGTAAGGCCGAAGAGATAACAGCGGAATGGCTCAGCACTGCGTTGTGCCACACCGTTGAGCGAGTCGACATCGTCGAGGTGATTCCGGGAACGGCAACGAAGATCCGGGTACACGTCGTCTACGCAGGAGCGCCTGGCCATCCGCCTGAATCACTTTGCATCAAGGGAGGTTTCGACCGGCGGTGGCACCGCACGGTTGCCGGTGCGGTGGTCAGAGCGGCTGGGATTGATGGACGTTGGCCGTGCGTACCAACACGAAGCTGCGTTCTACAACCATCTGGCGCCGACGATGAATGCTCTACTGCCCAAGTGCTGGTTTGCAGAAGCCGACAACGACAGCGGGCAGGGCATCGTGATTCTCGATGATCTCGTCGAGGCGGGAGTGTCGTTCGGCGATCCGACGGAGCCATGGCCGGTCGATCGTGTCGCCGCTGCGCTGGAGGTCCAAGCGGCGTGGCACGCCGCGACCTGGCACAAGCCACGAAGTGGCTACCCCTGGCTGCCACGGACGTCGATCATCGGCGAGCTCACACCGATCCTGTTTAGCCCGCTGCACTGGAACACCCACTTCAGATTCCCGCTGTCACCGTCGCTGCCGTCACCGCTAGATGATCGGCGCCTCGTGCGCGCGGCGCTCACGCAGATGTGGGACCGTCATGCGCGCGAAGCTGTCTGCCTCACCCACGGTGACGCGCACTTGGGCAATACGTACGTTACAGCGGACGGACAGCCGACCTTTTTCGATTGGCAAGCCGTGTGCATGGGCCCGCCGTTAGATGACGTCGCCTACTTTCTGACCGGCGCACTCGACACGGCTGATCGGCGTGCCTGCGAGCGTGATCTGCTGCGCTACTACCTGCGCGCGCTCACAGCGCACGGTGTTGCGGCGCCGAGTCTGAAGGAGGCGTGGAACTCATATCGGTGCTATAGCGTGCATGGCATCCTGTGGGCGGTCACGCCGCCGATTATGCAGACCCGCATCAATGTCCGTGCGATGGCGGAGCGCCACGCCGCCGCGATTATTGACCTGGACGGCCTGCACGCGGTCAGCGAATAAGCCTGGAGGGCAGCGAAAATAGATGACGTGGCGGAGCCTACTGTTTTGGTCGGGGCGGCTGCCCAGGTTTTCCCGTCTTGAGATAATTCGCCGTAAACCGGCGATGGGCAAAATTGTAGGCAAACCATGGGCATCGCACCCTCTGAAGTGCCGATAAAGCGCCTCTGACCTGGACAGACAGTCGAAGCAAATTGGCGGTGGCGGAGGGATTTGAACCCTCGGACGGGGGTTACCCGTCACACGCTTTCGAGGCGTGCTCCTTAGGCCGCTCGGACACGCCACCGCCGGTCAGCTTACCGGCCGACGGCGCCCTCATTCCAATCGCTGGCGCGCGAAGAACTCCTCCAGCGGCGCCGCGCACTCGGCGGCCAGCACCCCGCCCCGCACCTCCGGCCGATGTGTCAGCCGACGGTCCCGCACCACGTCCCACAGCGACCCGACCGCACCCGTCTTCGGCTCCCACGCCCCGAACACCAGCCGTGCCACCCGCGCCATCACCAGCGCGCCCGCGCACATCGTGCACGGCTCGACGGTCACCGCCAGCGTCGTGCCCTCGAGCCGCCATCCGTCGCCGAGCACAGAAGCCGCCGCCCGCAGCGCCAGGATCTCCGCATGCGCGGTCGGGTCGCCGAGCGCCTCCCGCGCGTTGACCGCCCGGGCCAGCTCGACGCCGTCGGCGCGGAATACCGCAGCGCCCACCGGCACGTCGCGAGGCCCCGCGGTGGCGGCTGCTGCCAGTGCTACACGGATGAAATCCTCGTCCCCCGACGCCGAAATAGCGTTCCGCGTCGTCATTTCGCCATTTTCACAGCGCTCAGTTCTATCTCGGCGCGCGCGAATCAGCGATTGAGGCGTTCGAGCGCCTTGGAGAACTCCTCGGTGAAGCCCATCCGTGCGGCGATCATGCCCAACTGCTCGTCGGCGTACAGGTCGGTGTCGGACAGGATCACCCCGAGTACCGCGTCGGGCAGCCCGACGTCCGACAGCACGCCGAGATCGCCCTCCTCGAACGGCTCGTTGGGGTCGAGTTCGTCGTAGTCGATGTCGGCGTCGAGCTTCTCCAGCGCTTCGGACGCGATGTCGTAGTCGAGAGCGGCGGTCGCGTCCGAGAGGAACAATCGGGTGCCCGACGGTGCCGGGCGCACGATGATGAAGAACTCGTCGTCGACGTCGAGCAGTCCGAAAACCGCCCCGGCGCTTCGTAGTTCGCGTAGTTCCGTCTCGGCGGCGCTGAGGCTGGTCAGCACGCGGGCCCGCATCGGCGTGCAGCGCCACTTGCCGTCCTCCCGGACCACGGCCACGGCAAAGCCCTCCGGAATCTCCGGAGCCTGCTCTTTGGCCGGTCCACGCTGTGGTCCCATGGCCGCATACGCTAGTCCCAGAGCCTGTGCCTTGACCATGTATTGAGGGCAGACGCGTGCGGTGAATGTGCCAACCTTGACAGGTGACCGCGACACCGGTGTGCGTACTCGGCCTCGGACTCATCGGGGGGTCGATCATGCGCGCGGCCGCGGCGGCCGGCCGCGAGGTCTTCGGCTACAACCGCTCCGTCGACGGGGCCACCGCCGCCCGATTCGACGGGTTCGACGCCACGCATCACCTCGACGAAGCACTGCACAATGCGGCCGACGGCGGCGCGCTGATCGTGCTGGCCGTCCCAGCGCCCGCGCTGCCGATCCTGCTGAGCTACATCAGCGAGATGGCGCCCGACAACCCGCTCACCGACGTCACCAGCGTCAAAGGTGCTGTGCTGCAAGAGGTTCAGAAGGTAGGCCTGGAAACCAAGTTCGTCGGTGGGCACCCGATGGCCGGCACCGCGCACTCTGGATGGTCTGCGGGCGACGCGCGGCTGTTCGTCGGCGCCCCGTGGGTGGTCAGCGTCGACGACCAGGTCGACCCGCGGTGCTGGGCGGCGGTCACCGAGCTTGCGCTGGACTGCGGCGCCGTCGTGGTGCCGGCCCGCTCCGACGAACACGACGCGGCCGCCGCGGCGATCTCGCATCTGCCGCATTTGGTCGCCGAGGCCGTCGCGGCCACCGCCAGTGAGGTGCCGCTGGCGTTCGCGTTGGCGGCCGGGTCCTTCCGTGACGTGACCCGGGTCGCCGCCACGACGCCGGAACTGGTCCGGGCCATGTGCGAAACCAACGCCGAACAGCTGCTGCCCGTCCTGGAGCACACGATCGAACTGCTCAAACACGCCTCCGCCGCGCTGACCCATCAGGGCTCGGTGGCCGAGTTGGTGGACGACGGGCATGCCGCCCGGACCCGCTACGACGCCTTCTCGCGCTACGAGATCACCGGCGTCGTCGTCGGCGCGGAGAACTGGCGCGGGGAGCTTGCGGCCGCGGGCAGAGCCGGCGGCGTGATCAGATCCGTGCCGCCAGTCCGGGATAGTCCAGGATGAAACCTTCGTCGTCGACGGTGACCTTGGTCTCCGCAACGGGCGAGTGCAGCTTGATCCCATCGGGCTCGCTGCTGTACGTGATCTGCGCCGGGTTCACCGTGAATTGCGGCAGCATCACGTAGACCACCGGCACGGTGACCGACTCGTTGCGGTTGAACAGGCCGGTCCGCCGAATGGGCAGCGCATTGAAGAACGGGCTGAAGACCACGTCGACGTCGAGGGCGCCGTCGAAGGCGCCGCGTCGCTGTCCCTGGTGGTCGGTGATCGACCACATGTTCTCTTCGTCGCGCGCGATCGACAGCTGACGGTCCCGCTCGCTGAACGTCACGGAGAGCGACAACCGCTTCGTCGCACCCCAGTCGTCGGTCACCAGATCGTAGGACGCGCTGAACGCCGGGTGAGCGCCCGTGGCCCCGGCGACGATGCGGCCGTTGGCCTTGATCCGCTTGCCCGCCACCGAAACTCGCGTCGATTCCATCCGCGGGACGTCGTGGGCGCGCCAGGTCAAGATCGCCGGCCAGGTGCCCGATGCTTCAGACGGAGTCGCACTCACCCGTCTACGGTAAGCGACGGGTGCCTACTTGCGCCCGCGGACCCCGAACTGCGTCCCCTCGTTGTGACAGCCGCCACGTCGTCGACCAATCCTTCGGGCATCCGCCGCAGCCGTCCGGTCCCGGGAACCGACGCCCACACCGCGAACGCCAGCAGCGCGTCGAGAATCAACGCCAACGCGGTCACCATCAGCGCACCCACGACGGCGATGTAGAACTGGCGGACCTTGATGCCGTCGATGAGGTACCGCCCCAGCCCGCCGAGGCTCGCGTATGCGGCCACGGTGGCGGTCGCGACGATCTGCAACGTCGCCGTGCGCAGACCGCCGAGGATCAGCGGCAGAGCGTTCGGCAGCTCGACGCGCAGCAGCACCCTCGTCTCCGTCATGCCCATCGCGCGCGCGGCATCGACCACGGCCGGGTCCACGTTCGCGATGCCGGCGTAGGTGCCGGCCAGCAGCGGCGGGATGCCCAGCAGCATCAGCGCCAACGTCGGGGGCAGCAGCCCCAGCCCCCACAGCAGCACGGCGAGCAGAAGCACGCCCAGGGTCGGCAGTGCGCGCAGCGCGTTGACTCCGGTGACGACGACGAACGTGCCGCGGCCGGTGTGGCCAACCAGCATGCCGATCGGGACGGCGATCAACGCCGACACCGCAACCGCCACGACCGTGTATTGCAGATGCTCGCCGGTGCGTGCCAGCAGTCCGGCGCTGCCGCCCCAGTTGGCGGCGGTGAAGATGTAGGACAGCGCCTGCTGCAGGAAGCTCACCGGGCTGCCTTCACCCATGGCGTCGCGATCCTGCCGGCCACGAGGATCGCCGAGTCGACGACGATCGCCAGCACGAAGATGGCGATGATGCCGGCGATGATCTGGCCGCTCTTGTCCGACTGGTACCCCTCGGTGAACCACGTCCCCAGCCCGCCGATGCCGATCACCGACCCGACCGCCACCATCGAGATGTTCGTCACCGCGACCACGCGCAGGCCGGCGATGAGCACCGGAATCGACAGCGGCAGTTCGACTTTCAGCATCCGCGTCAGCGGCCGGTAGCCCACGGCCGTGGCGGCGTCGGTGACCGGGTTCGGTACCGCGTCCAGCGCCTCGGGTACCGCACGCACCAGCAGCGCGGTCGTGTAGAGCGTCAGGGCGACGATCACGTTGGCCTCGTCGAGGATGCGCGTCGGGATGATCAGCGGCAGCACCACGAACAGCGCCAACGACGGAATCGTGAAGATGATGCTCGCCGTCACGGTGGTCAGCCGCCGCAACATCCGGGTGCGCTGCACGAAAGCCCCCAGCGGAACCGCGATCAGCAACCCGAGCAGCACCGGGATCAGCGACAGCCGCAGATGGATCAGCGCGAGTTCCCAGGCGTCGTCGAGGTGGGTCAGCAGGTACCGCATCGGCTAGCGCTGTCTGCTCTTCGCGCGAGCGCTCATCGCCCGCTGCTTCTCGATGATGTCGAGCACCTCGGCCGCCCGGAAGCCGCCGATCACCTTGCCGTCCGCGTCGACCGCGATGCCGATTCCCGACGGCGACGACAGCGCGGCGTCCAGCGCTTGGCGCAGAGTCCCGTCGGGCCGCAGCTGGGGGCACCTCCCGCTTGCGGGGGAGGATCCGCCGGCCACGACGCCCTCATGGTTGCGCCACCCGTCCGGCGAGCCGTCGGGCTTGGTGAGGAGTTCCCAATCGCCCACCCGCGGAATGGTTTGCAGCGCAAGACCTGTGGTGTGCAGGAACTGCAGCTTGCGATAGCCGCGGTCGGCGCCGATGAAGCCGGCGACGAAGTCGTTGGCGGGGTTGGAGAGCAGCTGCGCGGGTTCGTCGTACTGCTGCAGCACTCCGCCGGGCGCGAACACCGCGACCTTGTCGCCGAGCTTGACGGCCTCGTCGATGTCGTGGGTGACGAACACAATCGTCTTGTGCAGTTCGTTCTGCAGCCGCAGCATCTCCGCTTGCAGTTCTTCGCGGACCACGGGGTCCACCGCGCTGAACGGCTCGTCCATCAACAGGATCGGCGGGTCGGCGGCCAACGCGCGGGCCACCCCGACCCGCTGCTGCTGCCCGCCGGACAGCTGTGCCGGGTAACGGTTGGCCAGCTTCGGGTCGAGGCCTACGCGCTCCATCACCTCGAGGGCGGCACGGCGCGCGGCCCGCCGCGACTGCCCGCGCAGCACCGGCACGGTGGCGACGTTGTCGATCACCCGCTGGTGCGGCATCAACCCGGCGCTCTGGATCACGTAGCCCATGCCCAGCCGCAGCTTGACCGGGTTGACCTTGGTGACGTCGGCGCCGTCGACGGTGAGGGTGCCCGAGGTGGGCTCGATCATCCGGTTGATCATGCGCATCGACGTGGTCTTGCCGCAGCCCGACGGGCCGACGAAGACCGCGAGTGTGCCCTTCGGCACGTCCAGGGTCAGGCTGTCGACCGCCACGGTGCCGTCGGGGTAGGTCTTGGTGACGCCGTCGAAGCTGATCATTTGGCTAGAGGCTTGTCGAAGCCGTTGGCCTGCACCCATTTTCGGGCAGCTTCGTCCGGGTCGATGCCGGAGTTGCCGGACACTGCGGTGTTGAGGTCGATCAGGTCCTGCGTGGTGAGCTTGGCCGAAACCGCGTCCAGCACGGTCTTGAGTTGGTCCGACATCTTCTGCGAGCTCACCAGCGGCACCACGTTGGCGGCGATGAAGTTGTTCTTCGGGTCTTCGAGTACCACCAGGTCGTTCTGCGGGATGGCCGGCGAGGTGCTGAAGATGTCGGCGGCGGTGACGGTGCCGTCGACGAGCGCCCTCACCGTGGCGGGGCCGGCACCATCGTTGATCGGCTTGAAGTTGCCCGGGCTGATGTCGAGACCGTATTTCGCCTTGAGCCCCGGCAGGCCCTCGCTGCGGGTGACCCACTCGGAAGGCGCCGCGAACTTGACCTCGGCGGAATGCGCCGCGAGGTCGCCGATGGTCTTCAGGTTCCACTTCGTCGCGGTGTCGCGGGTGACGGCAACGGTGTCGGTGTCGGCGGCCGGTGACGGAGTGAGGATGGACAGGTCGCCGGGCAGCGCCTTGAGCAACGCCAGCACGACGGCGTCGGGGTTCGTGGCGGTGGTCTTCGGGATCGAAATACTGCAGCAGGTTGCCGGTGTATTCGGGGATCAGGTCGATCGAATGATCCTTCACCGCAGGGATGTACGTCTCCCGGCTGCCGATGCCGAACTGGCGGCGGATCGTGAAGTCGTTGGCCTCCAAGGCTTGGGCGTAGATCTCGGCGATGATCTTCGACTCGGGAAAGTCGGCAGAGCCCACGATGATCGACTTCAGGTCGCCCGATACCGGGCCGCCGCCCAGTGGATTGGCGCTGCCGCATCCGGCCAGCAGCACCACAAGCCCCGCCAATGCCGCCGGCCACCACCGGGCTCTGGCCATGCGCATTCCTCTCGGCTGGACGTGAGGTGACCCTAGCGCGTCGTATGTTTGATTCTCTGCACGAAAGGCAAGATAGAGACATGACCAGCGATGCTCAGCTGCCACCCGAACCACCCCACCCCGAGAGCCACCGCCGGAGCGAGCCGCGGGCGCGCCACCGAAATCTGCCGTGAAGTTCACCCGGACCGCTGCCGCGTGGTGGTCACTGATCGTCGGCCTGTTGATATTGGTGCTGTTGCTGATCTTCATCGGCCAGAACACCGATTCGACGACGGTTCACTTTCTCGGCTGGAACTGGAACACGCCGGTGGCAGTTGCGATTCTCGTATCGGCGGTGTGCGGGGCGGGCATCACGGTGCTGACCGGAGCGGCCCGCATGTTCCAGTTGCGCCGCGCGGCCAAGAAGAACCTGCGCGCTAGCCGTAGGTGAACGAAAACACCTGCAGCCCTTGGCTTACCCGTACCTCGAGCTGTCCCGGCGCTGACACGTCGCCGGCCACGATCTGGTGGCTGTTCGGTGGACCGCTGATCGGTACCGTGGTGGTCTTGCCGTTGCGTGTCACCGTGATGGTCCCGGTACCACCGGCCACGATGTAGACGTTTTTGGCGTGGTAGTTCAGCCGGATGCCCGACGTGTCGCTGCCCGAGGTGGCGCCCTGGTAGTCCAGTGACCAGGGACCGTCCAGCGTGAACGTGTCGGCAGGCTGAACCGGCGGGTAGGTGAACCAGGCCGCACCTTCGTCGTACTTCTCGGTATCGCCGTAGTTGACCACCTTCCCGACCGACAGATAGGTCTCCGGCGTGCGGTCGGCATCCGGTGTCGTGTCCGTCGACTCGGTGGTCCTCGGCAGGTCGACAGCCGGGTTCGCGTCGGTGAGCAGTTCGCGGATGAGTTTCTCGGTGACGTCGTAGTCGCCCTCGCCGAACTTGATGTGGCGCACCGTGCCGTTGGCGTCGATCAGGTACCGCGCTGGCCAGTACCGGTTGCGGTAGTTGGTCCACGTGGCGAAACTGTCGTCCAGCGCGATGGGATAGGTGATGCCCAGCCTCTGTGCGCCGCTTTGTACGTTGGCGCGCACCTTCTCGAACGCGTACTCGGGCGTGTGCACCCCGATGACGGTGAACCCGCTGTCCCGGTAGGTGTCATACCAGTCGGTGATGTGCGGGATCGAGCGCTGGCAGTTAATGCACGAGTACGCCCAGAAGTCGACGAGCACGACCTTGCCGCGCAGCGACTTGATGTCCACCGGCGCGCCGTTGGGGGTGTTCAGCCAGCTGGAGATGCCGCGGATGTCCGGCGCGGGGCCGCAGTCCTGGAGTTCGCGGCCACCGTTGCTGCAGTTGGAGAGCTTCTGGTTCTGCTCGTTGACGATTCCGCCGAGGTTGAGCTTCTGCGCGACGTCGGCGTCGTCGACCTTCTCCTGCAGCGACGCGGTGTAGTCGGGGATCGTGCGCTGCAGCACCGACGGCAGGTCGAGCACCAGCGCCACCGCCAGCACGATCATCGCGACGCCGCCGGCGATCCGGATCGTGCGCTGCCGCCGTCGAAACGCGTTGACGCGCTCGGTGATTCGCTGCCCCGCAAGCGCGAAGACCAGCAGCGGCAGAGCCGCACCGAGCGCGAACGCGACCGTCAGCGTGATCGTCGGCAACCCGATCGACCCGGTGGCGCCGGCGACGACGATCGCGGCCAGCACCGGCCCGGCGCAAGGTACGAACAGCACACCCAGTACAAGGCCGAGCCCGAAGCCGCTGTCGCCGGTGCCGATCTGACGCTGAGGTATCCGGGCGAACGGACGCTCCAGTAGCCGCTCGACGGGCGGGAAGATCAGCCCGATCCCGATGAGCACGAGAAACACCAGTGCCGCCCATCGGATCGCGTCCTGCGGCAGACGAAGCAACGCCAGCAGCGTGGAGCCGACCAGGGTGACCACGCTGAAGCTCAGCGCCAGCCCCGCGATCACCAGGTACGGCCTGCGGGAGGTGCTCGCGCCCGAGAAGAAGATCACCGGAAGCACCGGCAGGATGCACGGGGAGATCCCGGTGATGAGGCCACCGAGGAAGCCGATCAGGGTGAGCGTCAACATGCCACTTCTTCGGAGCGGCTCCCATTCTGGACGGCGACGAAAAATTATTTTGGCCGCGCACCCATCCGCCGGCGTTCCCACTCCGAATGACTCAGCGACCACGGTCACCACGACGGCACCCCGCCGTCCCCCACAAAGGAGTGATTAATGCGGCATCGTCAGTTCAAAACCGTTGCACTGGCTGGACTTTCGGCCTTCGCAGTCATCGGCCTGTCCGCGTGTTCCAACGACACCAGCACCTCGTCGTCACCGGCACCGTCGAGTCCGATGACTACCAGCGTCGCAATGACGCCGGCTGCGTCGACCCTGATCGGCGCCGGCTGCTCGACCTACGCCCAGCAGGTGCCGACCGGTCCCGGCTCCGTCGAGGGGATGGCGCAGGATCCGGTAGCGGTGGCGGCGTCGAACAATCCGATGCTCACCACGCTGACGGCGGCGCTGTCGGGCAAGCTGAACCCGAACGTCAACCTGGTGGACACGCTGAACAACGGGCAGTACACGGTGTTCGCGCCCACCGACGACGCGTTCAAGAAGCTGCCGCAGTCGACCATCGACACGCTGAAGACCGACTCGGACTTGCTGACGAAGATCCTGACCTACCACGTGGTTTCGGGGCAGGCTTCGCCCGACAAGATCGCCGGAACGCACACGACGCTTCAGGGCGGGACGGTGACCGTCACCGGCGCCGGCGACAACCTGAAGATCAACGACGCCGGCCTGGTCTGCGGTGGGGTCAAGACCGCCAACGCCACGGTGTACATGATCGACACGGTGCTGATGCCGCCGGCTGCCTGAGTCAGCTGATCGCACTGAGCCCGGCTGCGACGAGCGGCGAGACCACCTCGCCCGTCCAGTCGGGCTCAGTGCCGCCCGCGGCAAGCCGATCGCGGAAGTCCACGCCGGCCGCGATGATCGCCAGCTTGAAGTAGGCCAGCGCCAGATAGAACGGCCAGTGCTCGAGCTGCCGCCCCGATACCGTCGAATAGCGTTGTGCCAGTTCGTCGGCCGATGGCAGCAGCTCTGACGTCCACGCAGCGTCGAGTTTGACGATGGTGTCCATCGCCGGGTCGCGGTAGATGCACATCAGCGCGACGTCGCTGAGCGGGTCGCCGAGCGTGGACATCTCCCAGTCCACGACCGCGAGCACTTTCGAAGCATCCTCGTTGTCGAGGATGGTGTTGTCGATGCGGTAGTCGCCGTGCACGATCGACGCCCCCGCTTCGGCCGGAACAGCTTGTGCCAGAGCGGTATGCAGCCGCTGCACGTCGCCGTCGCGGGGATCGTTCTGCTCGCGCACGTGCTGCCACTGCCCGCCCCAGCGCCGGACCTGACGTTCCAGATATCCCTCAGGACGGCCGAAGTCGGCGAGCCCCACCGCTGCCGGATCGACCGCGTGCAGGTCGGCGAGCACTTTTATCAGCCCCTCGACGCAGCTGTCGACTTCTGCGCCCAGAGCCTGCAGTTGGTCGCGCGTCCGCACGACTTGCCCGTCGACGTAGTCGACGATCGCGAACGGCGCGCCGAGCACCGACTCGTCTTCGCACAGCGTCACCACCGGGGCGACCGGAACCGGCGTCCCACCCAGCGCGGCCACCACCTTGTACTCGCGGGCCATGTCATGCGCCGACGGCGTCAGGCCGTGCAGAGGCGGTCGGCGCAGAATCCATTCCGACTGGTCGTCGTGGACCTTGAACGTGAGGTTGGAGCGTCCACCCGAGATCAGCTCGGCCCGCAGCTCTCCGCTGCGCGGGATGCCGTTGTGCTGCAAGTAGCTATCCAGCGAGACCAGGTCGAGGCCGTTCATCGGACGTTCCTCGGCAACAGGTCCCAGACGTGCTCGGTGGTGTTGACTTCCGCGACGGTGAACCGGCCTTCCCGCGAGTAGCGCAGCCGGGTGACCGAGGCGTAGTCGATCGGGAAGATCAGCAGCTGCTCGGTGCCGAGGATGCGGTGCAGGATCACGTTGATCACTCCGCCGTGACTGAACAACGCGACGGTGTCGTCGTGGTCGCCGCTGGCCACCACGTCGTCGATGGCCGCGAAAACCCTGGCGACGAAAGCCTTTTCGTCGACGCCGCTCGGTAGGTGGCCCCTGGCCAGGCGCTCCCACTCGTCGGGAAACTCTTCGCGGATCTGCTCGATCGGGACGTAGTGCGCCAGGTCGCGGTCGTATTCGGCGAGGCGGTCGTCGACCTCGACGGGCAGTCCGAGCGCGTCGGCCACCGGCTGGGCCGTCTGCTGCGCGCGCCGCTGCGGGCTGCTGAGCACCCGCGCGATGGGGTGGCGGTCGAGGGCTTCGAGCAGCCTCTGCGCCTGTTCGACGCCCACGTCGGACAACTCCGGGTCGGCGCCTTCGCCAGGCTGGCTACGCAGGGGCAGCGCGTGCCGGATCAGCAGCAGTTGCACGCGTGCCACCATAGAGGGCATGCCGGGGTACGCCGACCACCTGTTCGACCTCACCGACCGCGTCGTGCTGATCACCGGCGGCAGCCGGGGCCTCGGCCGGGAGATGGCGTTCGGGGTCGCACGCTGCGGCGCCGACGTCGTCATCGCCAGCCGCAACCTCGAGAACTGCGAGGCCACCGCCGCCGAGATCGAGCGCGAGACCGGCCGCACCGCGATGCCGTATCAGGTGCACGTCGGGCGGTGGGATCAGCTCGACGGGCTCGTCGACGCGGTGTACGACCGGTTCGGCAAGGTGGACACGCTGATCAACAACGCCGGGATGTCACCGCTGTACGAGTCGCTGACGTTGGTCACCGAGAAGCTGTTCGACGCGGTGCTGAACCTGAACCTCAAAGGGCCGTTTCGGCTCTCGGCACTCGTCGGTGAGCGGATGGTGGCAGCCGGCCGCGGCTCGATCATCAACGTCAGCACCGCCGGGTCGCTGCGCCCGGCTGCCGACATCGTCCCCTATGCGGCGGCGAAAGCCGGGCTCAATGCGATGACCGAGGCGCTGGCGAAGGCGTTCGGACCGTCCGTACGGGTGAACACGTTGATGCCCGGCCCGTTCCTGTCGGATGTCAGCAAGTCATGGAACCTAGCCGGGAACCCGTTCGGCCACCTGGCGCTGAAGCGGGCCGGTGATCCTTCTGAAATCGTCGGCGCCGCTTTGTATTTGGCGTCTGATGCGTCGAGCTTCACCACAGGTGCGATCCTGCGGGTCGACGGCGGGATCCCATAGGGTTTGTCCGCGAGATAGCGCTCAGCGTTGTTGTCGAGCCGAAATCACGACATGGAATGCTATTTCGGCGCACACATCACGGCGTCACGATGTTGAACTTGGGGTCCGGGGCGTCCAGTACCCCGATCAGCGCCGGCAGCGCGTCCGCGTCGCCATGGATGTCGATACCGGGCGAGGTCCGGTCACCGGCCGCGAACATCAGTAGCCGCATCTTGTTGCCAAGGCGCACAGTGGCATTCGCGGTCGACTCGTCTGCCCGCCGCTTGCGGTACACCAGCACCCCGTTGCGCAGCGTCAGCCGGTAGTTGGTGTCGGTATCGGAGAACGTGACGTCGATGGCCAGGTTCAGGTCCCACGCGCGCGGCCCGTTGATGCTGATGGCCAGCGTGTCGAACATCTGCTCCGGCGTCAGCTGCGACAGCATCGACGGCGACGTCGCCGACGTCGCCGTGCCGAAGTTGCCATCGCGCAACTCGGTGGCGCCGGACAAAAAGAAGTTGCGCCAGGTGGCGTTCTCGGCGCCATACGCGAGCTGTTCCAGAGTGTCGGCGTAGAGGTCGCGCGTTTGTGCGTAGTCAGGGTCGGTGAACGTCGCATGGTCCAGAAGCGTTGCTGCCCAGCGGAAGTCTCCGTCGTCGAATGCCTTCTGCGCGATCTCGATTACGCGGTCGATGCCACCCAGCGCGTCGACGTACCGCTTCGCCAGCGCCTCGGGCGGGTGTGCCCACAGCCGGGCCGGGTTGCCGTCGAACCACCCCATGTAGCGCTGGTAGATCGCCTTGACGTTGTGGTTCACCGAGCCGTAGTAGCCGTGTGTGTGCCACGCCTTCTCCAGGGCCGGCGGCATCTGGAACTGTTCGGCGATCTCGGCGCCGGTGTAGCCCTGGTTGAGCAGTCGCAGGGTCTGGTCGTGCAGGTACGCGTAGAGATCACGCTGGGTGGACAGGAACTCGACCACCCGCTCGCGGCCCCACGTCGGCCAGTGGTGCGACGCGAACGCGACGTCCACGTTGTCGGTGAAGCGGTCGATGGCCTCGGTGAGGTAGCCGGACCACACGTGCGGGTCGCGGACGAGCGCCCCGCGCAGCGTCAGCAGGTTGTGCAGGTTGTGGGTGGCGTTCTCGGCCATGCACAGCGCGCGGTAGCGCGGGAAGTAGAAGTGCATCTCGGCCGGGGCCTCGGTGCCGGGTGCCATCTGGAACTCGATCTCCAGCCCATCGATGGTGTGCTTCTCGCCGGTGGTGGTGATGGTGACTGTCGGCTTGATCACCGCGACTTGTCCGGTCGACGTGGCCTGGCCCAGGCCGCACCCGACCTGGCCCTGCGGGCCACGGTGCAGCAGCGTGCCGTACATGTAGGTGGCACGGCGCGTCATGGCCGTGCCGGCGTAGACGTTCTCCTGCACCGCGTGCTCGATAAAACCTTCTGGTGCAAGCACACTCACTTTGCCGGAGTCCACGTCGTCCTGACTGGTGACGCCCAGGACGCCGCCGAAGTGGTCGACGTGGCTGTGGGTGTAGATCACCGCCACGACGGGTCGGTCACCGCCGCGGTGCTCGCGGTACAACTGCAACGCGGCTGCGGCCACCTCGGTGGAGATCAGCGGGTCGATGACGACCACGCCGCGGTCCGTCTCGACGAACGTGACGTTGGAGAGGTCGAAGCCACGCACCTGGTAGATGCCTTCGACCACCTCGTACAGTCCCTGCTTGGCGGCCAGCTTCGACTGCCGCCACAAACTCGGGTGCACCGACGTCGGCGCGTCGTCCTGTGAGGAACGAATAGGAGTCGTTGTCCCACACCACGCGGCCGTCGGCGGCCTTGATCACGCACGGCGCAAGCGAGGCGATCAGCCCCCGGTCGGTGTCGTCGAAATCGGTGGTGTCGTCCAGGGGGAGCGATCCGAGGTGCTCCTTGTGGGCGCGTTCGATCGTGGGCGTCGGCGGCTTCGGCGTCATGGGTCCGACAGTGCCATCACGACTCGCCGTTCACATCGAATTCGGCTGATTCGCAGAGGGTTAGCATGCATGGGTGATGTTCGTGGAGATCATCGAAACCGTCGGCAAGGTGATCGACGCGACGGGCGTGGCGGTGATCGTGTGCGGCGCGCTGTTCGCCGCGACGTTGACGGTCACCCGACACACCGCGGAGGCCAGTCGCTACGAGTCGTTCCGCCGTCAGCTCGGGCGGTCGATCCTGCTCGGTCTGGAGTTCCTCGTCGCGGCCGACATCATCCGGACCGTCGCAATCACGCCGACTCCACAGAGCGTTGCGGTTCTCGGGGGGATCGTGCTGATCCGGACGTTCCTGAGCTTCTCGCTGCAATTGGAGATGACGGGCGCGTGGCCGTGGCAGAAGAAGACCGCGGCCGTGCCGACGAGAGCCGATTGAGCAGGCCAACCTCGGTCTATGAGCGAACCGGTTTGTTGCGGGTGACAGCGGGTACACCTGCCAGGCGCTTCCCCAAGTCACGACGGGCCGAGAGGTCGGAACCCTGGCCAGAAGGGCAGAACTGGCCGACGAGTTCGACTTCGTGTCCGCGCTGAACAATGCCGGGGTCACCTACAGTTCGATCAACGACATCGTCAAGGTCGGCAGAGCGGTCTGTCACGACCTGAGCGTGAGCGTGGCGCCGCCAGCAGTGCTCGCGAAGTTACGTAAGAGCGGTTTCGGTGCATACGAGTCGCGCACGATCCTGCTCGCAGCAATAGACACCTTGTACGACGACCGAAATCCAACCGTCATCTCGTGGATGCGCGCGAACGGCTACTAAAGGCGGTGTAGCGTCACCTCGCTGAGCATCCCGTCCTGCACCGTCGCCGTCATGTAGGTGTACTGCGGCTGTCGCCGCCGGTCAGTAGGCGAACCCGGGTTCAGCAGCCGCAGACCCGTGGTGGCGGTGCTGTCCCACGGAATGTGGCTGTGGCCGAACACCAGAACGTCGCTGTCGGGATAACGCCGCGCCATCCGCGCGTCGCGGCCGTTGGCGCCGCCGGTCTCGTGCACCACGGTGAAGCGCACACCCTCGAACGTCGCGCTGGCTTCTTCCGGAAGCCGGGCCCGCAGATCCGCGCCGTCGTTATTGCCCCAGCAGGCGACCAGCCTGTCGGCGCGTTCCTCGAGCGCGTCGAGCAACGAGACGTCCACCCAGTCGCCGGCGTGGACCACGACGTCCGCCCGGTCGACCTGGTCCCAGAGTTGGCCCGGCAGGTCGCGGGCACGCTTGGGCACGTGGGTGTCGGCGATCAGCAACACCCTCACGGGCTTTGGAGCAGTTCGGCCATCTTGGGGATCACCGTCTGCAATGCCTTGAACGGTCGCAGCATCACCTTGACCTCGACGATCTTCTCGTCGTCGTTCCAGTGGATCATGTCGACACCGTTGACGTGGATGCCGTCGATTTCGGCGACGAACTCGAGCACTGCCGAGCGGTCGCCGTACCACTGGTTGACATAGCGGAAGTCGTTGTTGCCGAACAGCTTTCCCGCTGCTGTCAGGTAGGCGAGCGTCGTGGCACGGCCTTCCTGAGCGGTGAAAACCGCCGGCGAGTAGAACACCGCGTCGTCGGCGAGCAGGTTCTCGAGCTCGTCGGTTCGCGCGTTGTCGATGATGTCGATCCAGCGCTCGATTACCGGTGGCGTCATTCGATGGGCTCGATTCCGAGGTCTCGGTAGGTGACTAATGGGACGTACGGCACGTTCAGGTCGGCGAACACGTGTGAGGCCACCTCGCCGCGGTCGACCATCGGGATCACGCCGGTGACGGCGGCGCACGCCTCGACCACCTTGTCGTAGGCCTTGCGGACCGATCCCCCGGTGCTGACGACGTCTTCGACAAGCAGCACCCGCGTGCCAGGGTGGTCACGCAGGCGGAAGCCCTCGACGAACTGCTCGAGGCCGCGGGACTTCGGTTCCTTGCGCACAGAGAACCAGGCCTTGCCGGTCACCATCGCGACGCCGACGGCCAGTGCGTCGGCGCCCATCGTGAGACCACCGACCGCCTCGAACTCGATGCCGTGCTGCGCGGCGAGGTCGACGACCGCGCGGCTGACGACCGCCAGCCTGGCCCCGGTGTCCACGGCGTGCTTGCCGTCTATGTAGTGCCGGCTGGTCTGACCGCTGGCGAGCTTGAACGGCTGGTCGCGGAACTCGTGGCCACGCTTGATGACCTCGAATGCGTCTTGCCAGGAGGTGGAGGTGGTCACGGCGGTAATGCTACGGCGGCCGCCGTGACCGCCGACGCGAGTGCCCGAAGAGACTCGAACCGTTGTCTTGAACATGCATTTCGCATGCGGACAGTCGCGCAATTGCTCACGCGACGTTGCCCTCTAGGGGCTTCCCGCGGCAGTACCCGCGGCCAGCGAGGCTGGTCTTATGTGGGTTTCCGTCGGGCTCGTTTAGCGTCGCCCCGCAACTCGAGGAGGACGCGCCGCGCGCAACCTGAAACGCAAGCGCTGCAAGGTTGCGCGCGGCGTTGATATCACGATCAAGCGTTATGCCGCATGAATCGCACCGGTACGTCCGCTCAGAAAGACGCAGTTTGGCTTTCGCTGCGCCACATCCAGAGCATGTCTTCGAACTGGCATAGAAGCGAGGTGCAACGATGAGTTCGCCTCCGCGCCAATCAGTCTTGTATCCAAGTTGTCGCCGCAACTCGCCCCAGCCTGCATCAGCGATGCGGCGCGCAAGTCCGCGATTTCTTGCCATACCGGCCACATTGAGGTCTTCCACCACGATCGTGCCGAAGCGTTCGGTCAACGCACTTGTCAGTTGGTGGAGCGTGTCGGACCGGCTGTTCGCAACGCGGGAGTGCAGCCGGCGAACCTTTTCCTGCGTCCGTTCCCAGCGCTTGGAGGGTTCCCTGCAGCTCCTTTTGTCGGGATGACGGCGTCGAGCACTCTGTCGCTGCAATCGCCGAAGCGTCCGCTGCGCGTCTTCGAGCCGGCCTGGGTTGGCGACCTTTCCCTCGCCATCGGTGATTCCTGGGATAGGCGTCGACAGCGTGGCTAGGTGCTTGACACCCAAATCGACCCCGATCGCTGCCGCCGGCCATAACGGCGTTCTGCGGGTTGGCTGCATTTCGACGCAGAAAGCCACAAACCACCTTCCTCTGCTGAAACTGATCGTGGCAGAGCGGATCCGCGCAGTCCCACCCGCGACGCGTCGGGCTAGTTTGCGCGTCGATTCATGCGTACGGACCTTACCGATGCGCGGCAGCTTGATGCGCCGACGGTCTGCATCGACGAGGCCGAACGAACCCGTGCTGAACCGACACGTCAGGCGCGCCTTCTTGGTTTTGAAGCGCGGGAATCGTGCGCGAGGCCCCTTACGGTTACCACTCAGAGATGCCGCCCAGCTATCCAGCGCCGCCGACAGATTAAACAGGCCAGAGGCGTATGCCTCCTTCGAATTGCCCGCCCACCATGGCGCGACTTCGCCCTTCAACTGATTGAACACTTTGCGGAGCCGGTAAGCCGACCAGTTCACTGATGGCGTGAGGTCTGCTTCCGCTATGCCGTAGGAACGTTCTGCGCCTCGCTGATTGAGGTTCGCCTTCACCAGTCGCAATCCCCAGTTGAACGCGAACCGTTGAGCCCCGCAGTTCGAGCGCAACTGCTCGGCTTGTTCCGGGCTGGGGTCGAGCGCGAATCGGTACGCCCGCAGCACGGGGCGCTCGCGTTTTCCGTCTTCCACAAATCGACAATCGCATCAGGGTCCGACAAGTAATGCATACCGAGATGACGGCCGTGACGGTTCCGCCCTGTAGTCGCACGCAAACGCCTGCTACCAGCTGTCCGAGAGCGCGCCCGAGAGGATTCGAACCTCCAACCTTCTGATCCGTAGTCAGATGCTCTATCCGTTGAGCTACGGGCGCTTGGTCTTCAGTTGTATGGCGGAGGCGAGAGGATTTGAACCTCCGGTCCGCTTTGAGGCGGACAACTCATTAGCAGTGAGCCCCATTCGGCCGCTCTGGCACGCCTCCTGAACCCGAAGGCACAGAGTACACAGCCGTCACAGCGCACTGCAAAGGCGTTCGACCGCGTGGTCGCGGCTAACGCATCTGTGCGCACTCTCGACGGGCAGCAACCTCAACTTATGCTGGGCGGGTGACCCCGCGCCTGCGTCCGGAGCTGGCCGATCTCCCGGCCTACACCCCCGGCAAGACGGTGCCGGGCGCGATCAAGATCGCCAGCAACGAGACCGTCTACGGCCCGCTGCCGAGCGTGCGCGCGGCGATCGAAAAGGCCACCGATGCCATCAACCGCTACCCCGACAACGGCTACGTCGAACTGCGCGACCACCTGGCCAAGCATGTCGACTTCCCACCGGAGCACATCTCCGTGGGCTGCGGTTCGGTCAGCCTGTGCCAGCAGCTGATCCAGATCAGCTCGACCGCAGGCGACGAGGTGGTGTTCGGCTGGCGCAGCTTCGAGGTCTACCCGCTGCAGGTCCGCCTCGCCGGCGCCACGCCCGTCCAGGTGCCGCTCACCGACCACACCTACGACCTGGACGCCATGGCGCGGGCAATCACCGACCGGACGAGGCTGGTGTTCGTCTGCAACCCGAACAACCCGACGTCCACGGTAGTGGACCCCGCTGCGCTGAAGCGCTTCGTCGAAGCCGTCCCGTCCGACGTGCTGGTGGCGATCGACGAGGCCTACGTCGAGTACATCCGCGACGGAATGCTTCCGGACAGCTTGGGTTTGGTGCGTGACCACTCGAACGTCGTTGTGCTTCGGACCTTTTCGAAGGCATACGGTCTGGCCGGGTTGCGAGTCGGCTACGCGATCGCCGACCCCGACGTCATCACAGCGCTGAACAAGGCGTATGTGCCGTTCAGCCTGACCAACATCTCGCAAGCGGCGGCAGTCGCATCGCTCGATGCCGCCGACGAACTCTTGTCCCGCACCGACGCCGTTGTCGCCGAACGAATTCGGGTCAGTGCGGCGCTGCGCGATGCTGGCTATACCCTGCCGCCGTCGCAGGCCAACTTCGTGTGGCTGCCACTGGCCGAGCGCACCGCCGATTTCGTCGCCCGCGCGGCCGACGCACGCCTCATCGTGCGTCCCTACGGCGACGACGGTGTGCGGGTGACCATCGCAGCACCCTACGAGAACGACGCCTTCCTGGAGTTCGCCCTGCGCTGGATAGGAGATCACCGTGACCGATGACTTGGCCCGCAAGCAGTTCACCGAACTCAAGGAACGCGCCGGGCAGATCCCCGACGCCGAACTTGACGACTTCTGGTCATCGCTCGAGCCCGCATCCATCGACTTCATGATCGGCGAGTGGAAGGGCGGCGAGTTCGACACCGGTCATCGCGCCAACAGGGTTCATGAAGCGGCTCAACTGGTTCGGCAAGACCTTCAACTCCGCCACCGACGCCAAGCCGCTGGTGTGCCTGGACGCAGACGGCAACAAGTTCTCCAACACCGAGGCGATGAACGGCGAGGCCAGCGTGTGGCTGGAGGAGTTCCGCGGCGAGGTCACCGCCAGCATGGTGTACGACCGGCGACCGGTCCATGACCACTTCAAGAAGATCGACGACAATGCGGTGATGGGCGTCATGAACGGCGAAGGCGCCGTCGTAGACGGTCGCTACCTGGACTTCTACCTCGAGCGTGGCTAGCCCGGCGTCCTGCCGGTGAACGCCAGCAGCCTGTCGAACGCGGGGGCGTCATCGGGAACGTCTACCGGGTCGTCGAAGCCGGCCCGGGTGCGGCCCTGCGGCGTGATGATCTTCTGCGCGAGTCCGAGCACGAACTCGGCCAGCTCCGGCGTCGGATCCACCGTCCGGCCAACGGCGCGCGCGTAATCCCAAGCGTGGATGAGGAATTCGATCGACAGGATCCCGGCCATCACCTGGGCCGGCACTTCGTTGGAACCGAACTGCACGGTGCCGTCCACGCCGCGCCGGCGCCACGCGTCCAGCGCGGGACGCGCTGCGAGGATGATCTGCCGCTCCACCGAATCGGTGCTGTCTCTGGGCGGGAACTCCGCTCCGGCGGCTCCGCCCAGCATGGTGATCGAGTTCATCAGATGGTCGGTAAGAGCGGCGATGTCGAAGTCCCGGCACGGCGTCTGCTTGCCGAGGTCGTCGGTGGCGATCGGGTGCACGACGCGCTGCAACTCGGTCAACGAGGCTTCGGCACTGCTCAATTCGTCGATCGGCGGGACCTCGGCGCCGGGTGGGTAATCCGTGGGCATGGCCCGACGCTACGTCCTAAGGTTGACCGATGCGCATCACCCTACGGTTGGTAGCCACCGTGCTCACGTGTGTCGGCTTGGCGGCATGCGTGCGGACTACCGAGGGTTCGGTCGCGATGACCACCGAACCCGGCGGCACAACATCCACGTCCACGTCGACATCTCCGACGACATCGCGCACCAGAACGTCGCCGCCGCAGACCACCTCAGAGGTTCCGGCCCCGCCGGGCGCGACGACGATGAAGTGCGAGGAGTTCACGCAACTGGAGCAGAACGAGCGGCTGGCCGTCGTCAAGGAGATCCTCTCCCAGGAGAACAGCGTGTTCGGCCAACTCGGTGACGAGTTCGCCGAATCGATGGCCAACACGATGTGCCAGTTCATGCCCGAGGCGACCGTCCGCGAGGTCCTGATGGGGTCCAGCTAGCCTCTTCATCCATGGGAGACGCATACGAATCCGTGACCGTCGACGTCGACGGCCACGTGGCCCAGGTGACGCTGATCGGACCGGGCAAAGGCAACGCGATGGGTCCGGCGTTCTGGTCGGAGATGCCCGAGGTGTTCGCGCGACTCGACGCCGACCGCGACGTTCGGGCGATCGTGCTCACCGGTTTCGGGCGCAACTTCAGCTACGGTCTCGACCTGCCCGCCATGGGCGGGAGCCTGACGGCGGTCATGGCCGATGGCACGTCGGCTCTGCCCAGGGCCGAGTTCCACTCCGAGGTGTTGCGGATGCAGAAGGCGATCACCGCGGTCGCGGACTGCCGCACGCCGACGATCGCGTCGGTGCACGGTTGGTGCGTCGGCGGCGGCGTCGACCTGATATCTGCGGTCGACATCCGCTACGCCAGCGCCGACGCCAAGTTCTCGGTGCGCGAGGTGAGGCTGGCGATCGTCGCCGACGTGGGCAGCCTCGCCCGGCTGCCGCTGATCCTGTCCGACGGCCATCTGCGCGAATTGGCCTTGACAGGCAAGGACATTGACGCCGCACGCGCCGAGAAGATCGGCCTCGTCAACGACGTGTATGACGACGCCGAGGCGTGCCTGGCGGCTGCGCGTGCCACCGCGGCGGAGATCGCAGCCAACCCGCCGCTGACGGTCCGCGGCATCAAGGACGTGCTGGACCAGCAGCGCATCTCGCGGGTGTCGGAGAGTCTGCGCTATGTGGCCGCATGGAACGCGGCGTTCCTGCCGTCGAAGGATCTGACGGAGGGCATCAGCGCGACGTTCGCCAAGCGCACACCGCAGTTCACCGGCGAGTGATGGGTGCTGCTTTGGCGGGGGGAGGTGGGATTGTGTGGGTGGAGGTTGATGGTAGGTTGGTGTGATGGTGGGTGGGTAGTGTGTTAGTTTGTTGAGATGGTGTAAATGAGGGATGATGGTGGGTGTGGTAAGGGGTTGGTAGGGAGTGGGGTGGAGAGAGAGATATGAGGTTTGTTAGATGATAGTTCACGGTAGATGGAAGAAGGTGTGGTATGATAGGGAGGGGAAAGATAGAGAAGAGAAGAGAAGAAAAAGAAAAAGAAGAGAGAGAGAAGAAGAAGAAGAGAAGAGAAAGAGGAAAGAGAAAAGAAGCATCTCGGCGGCCGCGAGCGGTGGCGGATGATGAAAAACGAAAGCGACGGCGGAAAAAAAAAAGAAAAAGAAAAAAAGAGAAAAAAAGAGAGATAAAGAAGAAGAAGAAGAAGAGAAGATGAGAGAAAAGAGAGAAAAAGAGAAAAAAATAGAGAGAGAAGAGAAAGAGAAAAAAATAAAGAAAAATAGAGAAGAGATAAGAGAAAAGAAAAAAGAAAAAAAAAAAAAAAAATAAGAAAAGAAAAGAAAAAAATAAAAAAGGAAAAAGAAAAGAAAAAAAAGATAATAAAATAAAGAAAGAAAAAGAAGGAAGAAAGATAGAAAGAAGAAAAGAGAAAAAGAAAGAAGAAAAGAAAAAGAAGAAGAAGAAAAAGAGATAAGAAGGATAGAGATATAAAGATGAAGAAGAAAAAAAAAGAAAAAGAAAAGAAGAGAAAGAAAGAAGAGAGATAGGAAAATAAAAGAAAAAGAATGAGAAAAGAAAGAGATGAGAAAGAAGAAAATGAGAAAGATGAAATAGGAGAAAAAGGAGAGATAGATGAAAAGAAAGGAAGAAAAGAGAGATAAAAAAATAAGAGAATAGAAAAAGAAGAAATAAAAAAAAAATAGAGAGGAGAAGAAGAGAAAAAAGAGACAGAGATGAGATGAATGAAAGAGATGAGAGGAGAGAAAAATAGATAAAAGGATAATAAGATAAGATAGAGACAAAAAGAAAGGAGAAGAGAAAAGGAGGAAAGAAATATGCAAAGACTAAGAATGAAAGAGATGAAACTGACTACGACGAAAAGAAGAAGAAGAAGAAAGAAAGACGACGACAAGAGACGAAACAGACAAAGAAAAGAGAGAAAAGGAGACAGAGAGAGAAAGCACAACAAGAAAAAGAGACTAAGCCAACTAAACGAAAACTGAATCGGGACTCTGGAGGGATCCAGGCGACTCCAGATATGCCTCCACCAGCAAGATACACAGATGACCAGATGGAGAGGAATGGGAGCAGCGGCGGCATGGCGCGGACTCCGGTGGGAAGGTCGATCACCGACGGATCGTTGAATACGCGGCGGCGACGAGACACCGCACGACGCGGAGTGGGCAGGGACACTCGGCGAGCCGGTAGACGAGGCCGGCGAAGACGCTGGGCAGCACGTGAAGACGGCCGGCACGATGCGAGAGCGCACGGGTGGGTACGCCAGACGCGTGCAGGAGGGCCGTTGAGCGCATCATTCTAGACCTTGATCCGTATACGGAGCAGCGCCGCGTTCAACACCGAGAAGACGAGGCCGTGATCCATGCGGTGCGATCCTGGGGCCGCAGCCCGGCCTCGCCCGCGCGCCCGCGATAGCCGCACAACTCAATTCGACTCCGTGCTCGATGAACGCGTCGTTGGTGGCGCTGAAGTCGTTGAGCGCCAGGTATTCCTCGAACGGCCGCCGAGGTAACGCGTGCTGACTTGGCGCTCTCGTGCAAACCTCGCAGCACGGCTCGAAGCGCTCGTAACCCGCCAGGTCGATGAGTGCCTGGGTGATTTCATCCTGCGTGTAGCGGTGGGTTCCCCGCGCACTGCGGTGATCACGCTCATAGTTGTGCTTCCTTGTCGGTGGCGAGCTCTGGTTCTGGTTGCGCGTCACCATCGTCGAACCCGAGGCGGGCGTGCAGCCACCCAGCCACTTGGGTGCTCACCAGTTCCACCTGCTCATCACGTGCATGAACGCCGGTAAAGCATCTCCGCGCGTGCGTCGGCAGCACGGCTAGCGTCAGGCCGACGCCGAACATGCTGACCTGCACCTGGGCGGCGATCAGCGCGGCGAACGCGATCGACTGATCAGCGCCGCGGCGGTGTTACGGCTGGGTGCGGGCCAGACCCGCGCAACGCTCTCGCTGTTGTCGTGGCTGGGAATCACCGCGATGCGAGAAGAGACGAAACTCACTGACTGACGGTCGTCAACGTTGCGACAATGTGGACTCACCCGATCCAGCAGCGGAGGTAGCAGGATGGCAGGCAGCGGCCGCAGATCCCAGTAGCGCTGACCACGCCGAGCGTTAATCGGGGTGTCGGGTTCACACACGAGGAGCGCCGCCGGCTGGGGCTGATGGGCTGGCTGCCGCCGGGAGTGCTCACCCTCGACCAACAAGCCGAGCGAGTGTGGCGCCAGCTGCAGGAGGAGCCAACGGATTTGGCACGCAACCTGCTTCTCGACCAGCTGCACTACCGCCACGAGGTGCTGTACTTCAAGGTCCTCAGAGAGCACCTGGCCGACCTGATTTCGGTGGTATACACACCGACGGTGGGGGAAGCGATCCAGCGGTTCTCGGGCGAATACCGCGGACAGCGCGGACTGTATCTATCCATCGACTACCCAGACGAAATCGCCGAGTCTTTCGGGACGTTCGGGCTTGGGCCCGACGACGTCGATCTGATCGTGTGCACGGACGCCGAGGCGATTCTGGGCATCGGTGACTGGGGTGTGGGCGGCATCGAGATTTCCGTCGGCAAGCTGGCCCTCTACACCGCCGGCGCCGGTGTCGATCCTCGCCGCACCATCGCGGTGTCGCTGGATGTCGGCACTGACAACGAGGAACTGCTGAACGAGCCGTTCTACGTGGGCAATCGCCATGCCCGCCGCCGCGGTGCCGAGTACGACGACTTCATCCGGCAGTACGTGGAGACCGCGCATCGGCTCTTCCCCAAGGCGATGCTGCATTTCGAGGACTTCGGCCCGGCGAACGCGCGCGCGATCCTCGACCGGTATTCGTCTAAGTACTGCGTGTTCAACGACGATATCCAGGGCACCGGCGCCGTGGTGATGGCCGCGCTCTACGCCGGCCTACGCGTTACCGGCGGCCGCATGCGCGATCATAAGGTAGTCATCTTCGGTGCCGGCAACGCGGGGACGGGAATCGCCGACCACATAAGGGACGCCATGGTGGCCGACGGCGCCACCGTCGCACAGGCCACCGCGCAGATCTGGCCAATCAACCGGCAGGGGCTGATCTTCGACGACATGGACGGTTTGCGCGATTTCCAGGCCCCGTACGCGAAAGGCCGTGAGCAGCTGGGAGTTCCGCTCGGTGAGCGGATCGGCCTCGTGGAGACGATCAAGATGGCTTCTGCCACCATCTTGCTGGGGTGCTCCACGGTGCACGGCGCATTTTCTCGGGACGTCATCGAGGCTATGACTGCATCCACCCACCGGCCGCTGATCTTCCCCATCTCCAACCCCACCTCCCGCATGGAAGCCGTGCCCGCCGATGTCCTGGAGTGGTCGGGCGGCAGGGCGTTGGTCGCCACCGGCAGCCCGGTCGCGCCGGTGGATTACGACGGCACCACCTACACCATCGGTCAGGCCAACAACGCGCTCGTCTTCCCCGGAATCGGACTCGGCGTCATCGTGGCCGGCGCGCGAGCGGTGAAGCGGATGCTCGATGCCACCGCCAAAGCCGTGGCCGGGCAGGCTGATCCGACCCCGCGTGGCGCGGGACTGCTGCCGGACGTCAAGGGACTTCACGATATTTCGGCGGCCGTCGCCGAGGCGGTCTATTACGCCGCGGTTGCAGACAACGTGGCGACCAAGGCTCCCCACGATGTCGCGCAAACCATCCGGGACACGATGTGGGTGCCCGAATACCGATGACCGAAGCCGCTTCGGCGGACGTTTCTTGGCTTAGGCGAGAGACAGCCAGCCCGCAGACGCAAAAGCCCCGAAATGCTCGCTCGTCGGCTGCTCTTGCGTCGGCTCACGCTGACGTACGAGCCCGACCTACTGCTTGGCCATCGCGATGTTGAACCGCTCCTCGGCGCTGATCAGGTGGTCGTGGTTGTCCTCGCCGATGTCGAGCTGCACCCATTCGATCCGCCCGGTGAATTTGTTGCCGGTGGGCCCGTAGTCCGGTGACGCCGGTGAGCCGGTGTCGGCGCCGATGTCGCAGGCCTCGTCGGCGGAGAATGCCATCGGGCTGGGTGCTGCTCGACTCGGCCCTTGCCGAGCGCCTTGCCGTCGTAGTACAGGGTGACGTCGCCGCCCTTGGCCAGTCCGCCGCCATCGTAGGCGAATTCCATCCGTACCTGGTGCTTGCCGGGCGGGAATCGGCTGGTCGGCGCTGACGATGAAGTGCTCGATGCCGAAGAAGTTGTAGCAGTACTTGAGCTTGCCCTCGTGGGCATACGAGCGTCCAGCCGCCGGCGCTGCCGCCCTGGGTGATGATCACCCGCTGGCACCGCCTTTGGGTACGTCGAGCTCGGCGGTCACCGAATGCGACTTGTTCTTGAGCGTCAGACACGCAGCATTCGCTGACCCGCATTCCGTCGAACAGCAACTGGGTGTTGCCCCGTGATCAAGCTGCGGACGGCCGGCGATGTCGGGGTTGATCCGCTCGAAGCCGCGGTCGTCGAGCGGGACGACGTTGTACTTGACCGCCTCGATAAGCCAGAGCCGTTGCAGCTCGGCGAGTTTGTCCGGGTTCTCCGTGGCCAGGTCGTGGGCCTGGGTCCAGTCGTCGGGGCCGTACAGTTCCCAGACGTCGTCGTCGAACGGCGGCGGGGTGTCGGCCTTCCACGGGGTGCGGTGCTTGGTCACCGCGGTCCAGCCCTGGTGGTAGATGCCGCGGTTGCCGAACATCTCGAAGTACTGGACCTCGTGGGTCTCCGGCGCCTTCGGCGTCGTGCAGGCGTCGCCATCATGCTGACGCCCTCCAGGGGGGCCTGCGCGATGCCGTTGACCGAACGTGGGCTGCGGGCAGGCCCGCCGCCTCCAGGATGGTCGGCGCGACGTCGATGACGTGGTGGAACTGGTTGCGGATCTCGCCCTTGTCGGCCAGGCCGTTCGGCCAGTGCACGATGGTGCCGTTGCGAGTGCCGCCCCAGTGCGAGGCGACCTGCTTGGTCCACTGGTAGGGCGCGCACAGCGCGTGCGCCCAGCCGACCGCGTAGTGGTTGTAGGCGTCCGGGGTGCCGAAGTCGTCGATCTTGGACAGCAGGAACTCGGTGGTTTCGATACCCGGCAGGCCGTTGAGCGTGGTCATTTCGTTGAAGCAGCCGTTGAGCGTGCCCTCGGCGGAGGCGCCGTTGTCGCCGATGATGTAGTAGATCAGCGTGTCGTCGAGGACCCCGAGATCGTCGATCGCGTCGATTACCCGGCCGACCTCGTGGTCGGTCTGCTCGAGGAAACCGGCATAGATCTCCATCTGCGCTGGCCAGCACCGGTTTGAGCTCGTCGGGCATGTCGTCCCAGGCGGGGATCTCGTCGTGGCGGCGGGTGAGCTCGGCGTCGTTGGGAACCACACCGAGCTTCTTCTGCTGCTCGAGCGTATTCTCGCGCAGCACGTCCCAGCCGTCATCGAACTTGCCGGCGTACTTGTCCGACCACTCCTTGGGCACATGATGCGGGGCATGCGTGGCGCCCGGGCGCGAAGTACATGAAGAACGGCTTATCCGGCATCAGCGCCTTCTGCTGGCGCACCCAGGTGATCGCCCTGATCGGCGAGATCCTCGGTGAGCGTGTAGCCCTCTTCGGGGGTCTTGGGCGGTTCGATCGGCGTGGTGCCTTCGTACAGGCCGGGGTAGTACTGGTTGGCCTCGCCGCCGACGAACCCGTAGAAGTACTCGAAGCCCCGAACCGGTGGGCCATTGGTGGAACGGCCCGACCGGAGATGACCTCCCAGACCGGCACCTCGTGGCACTTGCCGAACTGCGCGGTGGAATACCCGTTGAGCTTCGAGCGTCTCGGCGATCGGCGCCTTCGTCCTTCGGCCGGATGCTGCTGTTGCCCGGTGCCGAGGTCGCCATCTCGGTGATCGCCGCCCATGCCGACCGAGTGATGGTTGCGGCCGGTCAGCAACGCCTGACGGGTGGGCGAGCACAGCGCCGTGGTGTGAAAGCGGTTGTAGCTTCAGTCCGTTCGCCGCCAGCCGCTCGGCGACCGGCGTGTTGCACGGCCCGCCGAAGGCCGAGGATGCGCCGAAGCCGACGTCGTCGATCAGCACGATCAAGACGTTGGGCGCGCCCTTCGGCGGACGCAACGGTCGTTGATCGGCGGATAGTTGGTGTTGGGGTCCTTAGCGTCGTAGGTGGTCAGACCGACATGCTTGGGATCGGGGATCGGCAGCTGCTCCCGGGCCAGATGCGGTTCCGCTGATCCAGTCGCCGTCGCCGCGCCGGTAACTTTCTTGTCCGACGACTTCGCAGCTGCTTTCTTGGCGGCAGGCTTCTTGGTGGCAGCCTTGTTGGTGGTGTTCGCCATCATCGACCTTTCTCTACGTTTACTGCCGCGCCATTGCGACGCGTGCCTGTGCCTGTTGTTCGTCTTCGGCCGCGTGTAGTGATTCGCCAGTCAGGCTGACGGTGACCGTCGTGATCGTGCCGGTGAATGCGAACGGTGACTGGTACATCTGCGTCACCGGCGAGCCCGGGTTCCGCCCCACGGTCAGCCCGCCGCCGAGGCTCAACGCCAGCGGGACGGTGACGGGAAACTCTGTCTCGCCGACCAGCTTACCGTCGATGAACAGCCGGGCCCGGCCCGGCGTGCACCCTTGCCGTGCGCAACGTCGGGCTGGCCGGTCGGCTCGAACTCGTAACGGAGCGAATGGCCTTGCCCGCCGGCACCGGCCGGTCGGATGCCGACGTGGAATTCCTGCGCGCCGACGTAGTTGTGCACGTAGTGCAGCGTGCCGTCCTGGACGAAGAGCGTGTAGCCGCCGGCGTTGCTGCCGTGGCAGACGAGGACACCCTCGGCACCGCCCTCGCGGAGCGTCGACCTCGGCGGTGATGCTGTGCGCCCGGTTGAGCACCTTGGCCGCGACGTTGGCCGGCACGGTCTGGGTGCCGGGATAGTAGACGTAGGTGTCCCGCGGCGTGGCTGATCTGGCGGCCGTGCGATCGGCGAAGCGCAGCGGTGCCGCGGCTGTCGAGCGGGAGCACGTTGTACTTGCCGGCCTCGACGTACCACAGCGCGATCATCTCGATCGAGCTTGTCGCGGTTCGCTCGCCGGCGAGGTTGTTGGTCTCGGCCGGAGTCCGTCGGCGACGTGGTAGAGCTCCCAGCCGTTGGCGTCGAGCTCGCGCAGCTTGTCCTCGGTGAGCATCGAGCTGCCCGAAGCTCGCGCCGCGCCTCGGCGAAGGACGGTCCCGGGCAACGGGCACACCGCCCGCCAGCCGTCGTGGTAGATGCGACCGGTGCGCCGAACATCTCGAAGTACTGGGTGTGGTGCTCGCTCGGCGCGTCCGCGTCGTCGAAGGTGTGGCGCGAAGCTGACGCCCTGCGATCGGCGACTGGGTGACGCCGCGGATCGCGTCGGGCGGCTCGATGTCCGAGCGCCTCGAGCACCGTCGGCACCATGTCGATCGCGTGGGCGTACTGGTGGCGGACCTCGCCCTTGGCCTTGATGCCCGCGGGCCAGTGCACCATGAACGGATCGCTGACGCCGCCGCGGTAGGTCTCGCGCTTCCAGCGCCGGAACGGTGTGTTGCCCGCCCAGGTCCAGCCCCACGGGATAGTGGTTGAAGTACTTCGGGCCGCCCAGCTCGTCGATCGCGTCCAGGTTCGTCCTCCAGGATCTCGGGCACGTTGTTGAAGAACTTGTTCTCGTTGACCGACCCGTGCGGCCCGCCCTCGGCGCTGGCGCCGTTGTCGGAGATGACCATGATCAGCGTGTTGTCGAGCTGCGCCGATGCTCTCGCAGGAAGTCGAGCAGCCGGCCGATGTGGTGGTCGGTGTGCTCGAGGAACCCGGCGAACACCTCCATCATGCGGGCGTACAGCTTGCGCTCGTCGTCGGACAGCGCGTCCCAGTGCTGGCACGTCGGGGTCGTGCGGCGACAGCACCGCGTCCGTCGGGCATGATGCCGAGCTCCTTCTGCCGCGCGAAGACCTTCTCGCGGTAGGCGTCCCAGCCGTCGTCGAACTTGCCCTTGTACTTGTCGGCCCACTCCTTCGGGCACCTGGTGCGGCGCGTGGCTCGCGCCGGTCGCGAAGTACAGGAAGAACGGCTTGTCCGGGGCGACCTGCTTGAGCGTCGGCGATGAAACCGATCGCCTGGTCGACCAGGTCCTCGGTGAGGTGGTAGCCCTCCTCCGGGGTGCTGCGGCGGCTCGACCTGATGGTTGTCGTAGACCAGCTCCGGGTAGTACTGGTGGGTGTCGCCGCCGAGGAAGCCGTAGTAGCGCTCGAAGCCGCGGCCGAGCGGCCAGCGGTCGTAGGGCCCGGCCGGCGCTGATCTGCTCGGCCGGCGTCAGGTGCCACTTGCCGACGGCGAAGGTGTTGTAGCCCTGCTGCAGCAGCATCTCCGAGAGAAAGCCGTTCTCGAACGGGATCGCGCCGTTGTAGCCGGGATAGCCGGTGGACCCCTCGGTGATGCAGGCCATGCGCGTTGGAGTGGTGGTTGCGGCCGGTCAGGATGCAGGAGCGCGACGGCGAGCACAGCGCGGTGGTGTGCATGTTGGTGTAGCAGGAGCCCGTTCTGCGGCGAGCCGGTCGAGGTTGGGCGTGTTGATCGGCGAACCGTAGCAGCCGAGATGGCCGAAGCCGGTGTCGTCGAGCACGATGTAACAGCACGTTCGGGCGCGCCCGGCTTCGGCCGGATCGGCTCGGGCCAGGCGGGCTTCGACTCGTCGACGGTGCGGCCGATGCGGCCGGGGAACGTAGTGCCAGGTTGATACTCCGTGAGGCTCATGTCGGCATCCCCTCGTAACGGCGCTGTTCCGGACCGACCGCAAACCCACCTTATGCGGACGCAGGTGTGCGATCGGGCGATATCGATGGTCCACGGCGCCGCGGGATTGGGCGGGGCGCCACGTAGCGCGTCCTACGTAATCGTCGACCGCGGCCACGAATCCGCTGCTGGTTGTCGATGGGATCGACAGGTTGCGTTCCAGCGATGTACACGCGCCGGTAACCGCTGCCACGGCACAGACAGATAATTTATGTAACTATGGGTTACAGAAATGACTAGGGAATTCGGCCCGCGTATGTGAGGCTGGCGCGGGCCTACGCTGCCGTAACGGTGGCTCGAACTATGACGGGTCCGCCCTGACCCATCTGAGGCGCTGAGGGCGCATCGCGGTTCACCGCCCTCTACGCTGCATGCGCGGGCTGGGCGCCACCCCGCAACGTATGGGCGCTGCACGGGACTGCCTGCAGCGGACGGGACTCTGATAGCGCGGGAGCCCTTGAACTGGCGGTGGCGGAGGGATTTGAACCCCCGGACGGTGTTAGCCGTCTCTCGCTTTCAAGGCGAGTGCATTAGGCCGCTCTGCCACGCCACCGCGGACAAGCGTAGCCGCAGCGCAGTCTGCGTCGAGGCGGTTACCCGTGCGTCAGACCCGTCCCAGCCGCGGCGGTGACGCCGCCACCTTCAGCCCGTGGTTGATGCGCCGACAATTCTCCCCGAGCGCGGCCACCTGCGGCCGCGACAGCTGGCTCAAGAAGTGCGCTTTCACGAACTGCCCGTACGTCGTCATCGCCTGTTCGACGGTCACCCTGCCCTCCGCGGTGATCGTCGCGAGCACGCCGCGGCGGTCGTCGGGGCTGGCCTCCCGGCGGACGAGCCCTTGAGCCTCGAGCCGGCGGATCTGCCGGGTGACCCGGCTCGGCAACGACATCAGCTGCTCGGCTAAGTCACCCATGCGTGCGGAGCCCGTGCTGGACTTGTTCAGCATGTCCAGCAGCCGCACGTCGTTCAACGTCAGCTTGTGCGAATCGAGCAGGCCGCGATTGAGAATTGCTGACATCCGCACCGCCGCCTCGAGAAAGTGGTGCCAGGATCTCATCTCGGCGATGTCCAGTCCCGGCATCTCACTGGCGGATCGTCCCCCCACCAACACCTCCATGGGTGACCATCCTAGGTCAGAAGACGTTGCCAGGCGACCACATTGGTGCGGTAGTAGCGTTGTGGGATGCGAGCCGTCGTCGTGCACTCATCTGACCAGCTGTCCTGGGAAGAAGCATCCGATCCGCAACTCCGCGACGGTGAGGTTCTGGTGCAGGTCCGAGCCGCCGGAGTTAACCGCGCCGATTTGCTGCAGGCCGCCGGCCATTACCCGCCGCCGCCCGGCGCAAGCGAGACCTTAGGCATGGAAGCGTCCGGGGTGATCGCCGAAGTCGGCGAGGCCGTCACCGGGTGGACGACGGGCCAAGAGGTTTGCGCTTTGCTGGCGGGCGGTGGGTACGCCGAGTACGTCGCGGTGCCGGCGCCTCAACTGATGCCGATCCCCGAAGGCGTCGACGTCGTGGCGGCGGCCGGCCTGCCCGAAGTGGCGTGCACGGTGTGGTCGAACCTGGTGATGACTGCGGGCCTGCACAGCGGGCAGACGGTGCTGCTGCACGGCGGCGGCAGCGGCATCGGCACCCACGGCATCCAGGTCGCAAGGGCGCTGGGCGCCCGCGTTGCAGTGACGGCCGGCTCAGCGCAGAAGCTTGACGCCGCCCGTGCGCTCGGCGCCGACATCACGATCAACTACCGCGACGAGGACTTCGTCGAGCGGATCCGCGAGGAGACCGGCGGCAAAGGCGCAGACGTGATCCTGGACATCATCGGCGCGAAGTACCTCGACCGGAACATCGACGCCCTGGCGCCCGACGGCCGCATCGTCGTCATCGGCATGCAGGGCGGTACCACGGCCGAGTTGAATCTCGGCAAGCTGCTCGCGAAGCGCGCCGGTGTGATCGCGACCGCGCTGCGCAGCCGACCGGTCGACGGACCCGCCGGCAAGGGCGCAATCGTCGACGAGGTCGTCGAACACGTGTGGCCGATGCTCGCCGAGAAAACGGTGCGGCCGGTGATCGGAGCCACCCTGCCGATCGAGCAAGCCGCCGAGGGGCACCGGCTGCTCGCCTCCGGCGAGGTGACGGGCAAGGTCGTGCTGACAGTCGGGAACTAACCGAGCGACGCCAGCGCGCGGACCAACTGGTCCACCTCGGCGGTCGTCGTGTAGTGCGCGAGCCCGATCGACACCGCACCGCCGATGTCGTTGACGCCGATCACGTCCAGCACCCGCGACGGCGCATTCGCGATCGCGCAGATTCCGTTGTCCCCCAGCCTTTGCACCACCCGCTCCGCCGGCACATCGTCGACCGCGAAGGACAGCACCGGGATGTGCATCTCCGGCCGGCCGAGCACCATCACCCGCGGCAGCGAACGCAATGACACCTGCAGGTAGTCGAACACCCGGTCCAGGTACAGCCCCGCGGACTGCATCGACACAGCGAGCCGTTGCCTGCGGCTGCCGGTGGCGGACTCGTCCAGGGAGGCCAGGTACTCGATGCTGGCGACCACACCGGCGAGCAGCCCGAACTGGTGCACGCCGGTCTCGAAGCGGGCAGGCCCGATCGCGTTGGGCATCAACGACATCGACGCGAACGTGTCGATCACCGACGGTTCGCGGAACACCAGCGCGCCGATCGGCGGGCCGCCCCAGGCGACGGCGTTGACCGCGACGACGTCGGCGTCGACCTCGTTGATGTCCATCAACCGGTACGGGGCCGCAGCTGAGTGGTCGACCACCACCAGGCCGCCGACGTCGTGCGCGAGTTTCGTGACCGCACGCAAGTCGGTGACGGTGCCCAGCGTCGACGACGCCGACGTGATCGCGACGAGCCGGGTCACCTTGGTGACCAGACTCTCCCACTGCCACGCCGGCAGGTCGCCGGTCTCGATGTCGACCTCGGCCCACTTGACCCGCGCGCCGTAGCGGTTTGCTGCACGCAACCACGGCGCGATGTTTGCCTCGTCGTCGAGCCGGGTGACCACCACCTCGTAGCCGAGGCCGGCCCGCGACGCCGAGGCGTCGGCGAGCGCCCGCAGCAACACCGCGCGGTCGGCGCCGAGCACCACTCCCCGGGGGTCGGCGTTGAGGAGGTCGGCCACCGCTTGGCGGGCGGCATCGAGCACCGCCGCGCTGCGCCGTGCCGCCGGGTGCGGGCCGCAGGGGTCCGGCCGCGAGCCGCGGAACGCCGTCGACACCGTGGTCGCAACGGAGTCGGGAACGAGCATGCCGAGTTGAGCGTCCAGGTGCACCCAACCGTCGCCCAGCGAGGGGTGCAAACCGCGCACCCGGGCAACGTCGTACACCATCTATGCCACCTCAGAGCGTCTGAAGGATGTCGGCCGGCCCAGTCGCCGGCGGCGCCCGCACCCGTCTCCGCAGAGGGGACCGGGGCACCTGGCCAGCCATACTAGTCCAGTGACCTTGGCCCTCGGAGTGCTGCCAGCGCTGTTGTTGCTGATAGTGCCCGGGGCGCTGGTCGGCGCCGCGGCCAGGCTACCGTGGCCGGTCGCGGTCGCGGTGGGCCCGGCTTTGTCCTACGGCGTCGTGGGGCTGGCGATCGTTCCGCTCGGCGCGATCGGCTGGCCGTGGAACGCCTGGACCGCCTTGTTTGCTGTAGCGGTGGCGGCCGGCATTGCGTTCGGTTTGCGGATGCTGCTGTCGCGGTATCGCGACCGCGGCGCGGAGGCGTTGGCTCCGTCGGGATGGCCCGTCCTGATCGTCGCCGCGGGCGTGGTGCTCGGCATGGCCCTGATCGGCTACGCCGCGGTGGTCGGCCTGCCGCACTGGCAGTCGGTACCCAGCACCTGGGACGCGGTGTGGCACGCCAACGAGATTCGCTACATCCTCGACACCGGTCAGGCGTCGCCGACGCACATGGGCGAGCTGCGCAACGTCGAAACGCATGCGGTGCTGTACTACCCGTCGGCGTTCCATGCACTGGCCGCGGTGCTCAGCCAGCTCACCGGCGCCGCGGCCACCACCGCCTACACGGTCAGCTCCGTCGCCGCGGCCGTCTGGCTGTTCCCGGTGAGCGCCGCGGTGTTGACCTGGCAGCTTCTCCGATCACGCACCGACCCATGGCGCACCGCCGGATGCGCGGCCGCGGCGGCGGCGATGTCGGCGTCGTTCACCGCACTGCCCTACGTCGAGTTCGACACGGCGGCAATGCCCAACCTCGCCGCCTACGGCATCGCCGCGCCGACGATGGTGCTGGTGGTCTCGACGCTGCGGCACCGCGACCGCATACCCGTGGCGGTGCTCGCGCTGATAGGCGTGTTCTCGGTGCACACCACCGCCGGTGTGGTGGTTGCGCTGTTCGTCGCGGCGTGGTGGGCGGTCGACGGGCTGTGGCATCCTGTCCGCGGCCGGGTGCCCGACGTGGTGACGCTGCTGCTGGTGGCAGTGCCGTCGGCGCTCCTGCTGCTGCCCCAGTTCCAGGGAATTCTCGAGCAGGCCGACATCATCGTCGGGCACGCGTTCGTCACTCACGAAGGCAAGAAGAAGGCGCTGTTCGACGCGGTGGTCGGCCACACCCGCCACCTCAACGACTTCCCGATTCAGTGGGCGCTGATGGCGCTGGCGGCAGTGGGCTGGGTGATCCTGCTGCTGCGCAAGATCTGGTGGCCGCTTGCGGTGTGGCTGCTGCTGGTGGCCGCGATCGTGCACTCGTCGGCGCCGTTCGGCACCGTGCTCGGCAGCCTGCTCGGCAAGTTCAGCGACCTGTTCTACAACGACCCGCGCCGGTTGTTCGCGGTGATCACGCTGCTGCTCGCGCCGATGGCGGGGGTCGCGTTGTTCACGGTGGCGGCCGCCGCGGTGGCCCGTGTGCGCCGGCTGTCGGCGACGGCGGCCTGCGGCGTCACCGCGGCGATCGTGGCCGCGGTGAGCATCGGGTACGCCTGGTCCTACTTTCCCCGCCACGAGTTCCTGCTCGGGCAGAAGTACGACTCGGTGATGATCGACCACAAGGACCTCGAGGCGATGGCGTATCTGGCGACGCTGCCGGGCGGCCGCGACACGTTGATCGGCGACGCCAACACCGACGGGACCGCGTGGATGTATGCGGTGGCCGGGCTTCATCCGCTGTGGACGCACTACGACTACCCCGTGCAGCAAGGGCCCGGCTACCACCGGTACATCCTGTGGGCGTATGCCGACGACGCCGACACCGACCCGCGGGTGGCCGAGGCGGTGCGCGCGCTGGGGGTGCGCTACGTGATGACGAGCACGCCGGTGGTCCGCGAGTTCGTGATGCCGGACGGCCTTGCGGCGCTGGATAAGTCACGCTCGTGGGCCAAAATCTACGACAACGGCGGCGCCCGCATCTACGAATGGCGCGGCACCGGTGGTTAGGGTCACGCCGGGCCGACGACTACTGTCGACGGTGCTCGGCGAGGAGAAGAGGTGACGACGATGAGCATGAGCACCGACGACGACAACATCGAGATCATCAACGGTCGGTCCGACGCTCGCGACCAGCAGGACGAGGACTCCGACGGGCGCTCGGTGACCGATCTGGTCGAGCAGCCTGCGAAGGTGATGCGGATCGGCACGATGATCAAGCAGCTGCTGGAGGAGGTGCGGGCCGCCCCGCTCGACGAGGCCAGCCGCAACCGGCTGCGCGAGATTCACGCGACGAGCATCCGCGAGCTGGAGGACGGGCTGGCGCCAGAGCTTCGGGAAGAGCTGGAGCGGCTGACGCTGCCGTTCAGCGAGAACGCCACGCCGTCGGACGCCGAGCTGCGGATCGCGCAGGCACAACTGGTCGGCTGGCTCGAAGGCCTGTTCCACGGCATCCAGACCGCGTTGTTCGCCCAGCAGATGGCCGCTCGCGCGCAACTCGAGCACATGCGCCAGGGCGCGCTGCCGCCGGGCATCGCAGTGCCGGGACAACAGCCGGGCGGGGGCCACGGCACGGGTCAGTACCTGTAAGCCGAGGCCCGGTGTCTCTGACCGATTCGACTGCGCCACCCGCGCACGACGTCAGCATCCGGACGCAGGGCGCCTGGGTGGAGTTCCCGATCTTCGACGCGAAGTCGCGGTCGCTGAAGAAGACGTTCCTCGGCAAGGCCGGCGGCACGATCGGGCGCAACACGTCCAACGTGCTGGTGATCGAGGCGTTGCGCGACATCACGCTGTCGCTGAACACCGGAGACCGGGTGGGCCTTGTCGGACACAACGGCGCGGGAAAGTCGACGCTGCTGCGCCTGCTGTCCGGTATTTACGAGCCGACTCGCGGCAAGGCCATCGTAAAGGGCCGTGTCGCACCGATTTTCGACCTCGGCGTCGGCATGGACCCGGAGATCTCCGGATACGAGAACATCATCATCCGCGGGCTGTTCCTCGGCGAGACCCGCAAGAAGATGCTGTCCAAGATAGACGAGATCGCCGAGTTCACCGAGCTCGGCGAGTACCTGTCGATGCCGCTGCGCACCTACTCGACAGGCATGCGGGTGCGCTTGGCGATGGGCGTGGTGACCAGCATCGACCCCGAGATTCTGCTACTCGACGAGGGGATCGGTGCGGTGGACGCGGAATTTCTGAAGAAGGCGCAGGTTCGGTTGGCCAAACTCGTCGAGCGATCGGGCATCCTGGTGTTCGCCAGCCACTCGACCGAATTCCTTGCCCGGCTGTGCAAGACGGCGATGTGGATCGACCACGGCTCGGTCAAGATGATGGGCGGCATCGAGGACGTGGTACGCGCGTACGAGGGCGAGGACGCCGCGCGGCACGTGCGGGAAGTGCTGGCCGAGAACGGATGACGGACATGCTGTGCGCCGTCGTGGTGACCCACCGGCGTCCCGACGAACTGGCCAAGTCGCTGGATGCGCTTGCCGCACAGACGCGTCCGGTCGATCACCTGATCGTCGTCGACAACGACAACGACGAGCGCGTGCGCGATCTCGTTGCCGGACAACCTGTTCCGACCACCTACCTCGGATCGCGCCGGAACCTCGGCGGCGCCGGCGGATTCGCGCTCGGCATGTTGCACGCGCTGGCATTGGGCGCGGAGTGGATATGGTGCGCCGACGACGACGGCCGCCCGCAGGACCGCGATGTGCTGTCGACACTCTTGGCGTGCGCCGAGCGATACCAGCTGGCCGAGGTGTCGCCGATGGTGTGCGACCTGGACAACCCTGCGCGCCTTGCCTTTCCGCTGCGTCAGGGAATGGTGTGGCGGCGATACGTCAGCGAGCTACGGGAGGCGCTGCCGGGACAGGACGTGTTGCCGGGCATCGCATCGCTTTTCAACGGCGCGCTGTTCCGGGCGGCCACGCTGGAGGCGGTCGGTGTGCCCGACCTGAGGCTGTTCGTTCGCGGCGACGAGGTGGAGGTGCACCGCCGGCTGGTACGCAGCGGCCTGCCGTTCGGCACCTGCCTGTCCGCTGTCTATCTGCACCCACACGGCGCCGACGAATTCAAGCCGATCCTCGGTGGGCGCATGCACACCCAGTACCCCGACGATCCGGTGAAGCGGTTCTTCACCTACCGCAACCGGGGTTATATCCTTTCGCAGCGCGGGTTGCGCCGGCTGCTGCCGCAGGAGTGGCTGCGGTTCGGCTGGTACTTCCTGGTGACCCGCCGCGACCCGGCCGGGCTTGCCGAATGGCTGCGGCTGCGCCGGCTCGGGCGGGCGGAAAGGTTCGGCAGGCCGTGACAACCACGTTCACCGACGACGCCGTCGACTCCAAGACGTTCCGCCGCGCGTTCGGCGACCTGGCCGACGGACTGGAACGTCGCCAGCTGTGGCTGCACCTCGGCTGGCAGGACATCAAGCAGCGCTACCGGCGTTCGGTGCTGGGACCGATCTGGATCACGATCGCCACCGGTACGACGGCGGTCGCGATGGGCGGGCTGTACTCGATGCTGTTCAAGCTCCAGCTGTCCGAGCATCTGCCGTATGTGACCCTGGGGCTGATCGTGTGGGGACTGATCAGCGCCTCGATTCTCGAGGGCGCCGAGGTGTTCGTCGCCAACGAGGGACTGATCAAGCAGCTGCCGACGCCGCTGTCGGTGCACGTGTACCGGCTGGTGTGGCGGCAGGCGATCCTGTTCGCGCACAACATCGTGATCTACGTGATCATCGCGATCATCTACCCGAAGCCGTGGACGTGGACCGACCTGTCGGTGCTGCCGGCTCTGGTGCTGATCATGCTCAACTGCATCTGGGCGTCGCTGGTGTTCGGCATCATCGGCACCCGGTTCCGTGACATCGGCCCGCTGCTCAACAGCGTGGTGCAGCTGCTGTTCTTCATGACGCCGATCATCTGGACCGACCAGACGCTGCGGGCTCAAGGGGCCGAGCGGTGGCGCTGGGTGGTGGAGCTCAACCCGCTGTTCCACTACCTCGACATCGTGCGGGCGCCGCTGCTCGGCGCGGACCAGCAGTGGCGGCACTGGGTCGTGGTACTGGTGCTGACCGCGGTGGGGTGGGTGTTCGCGGTGTTGGCGATGCGGCAGTACCGCAGCCGGGTGCCGTACTGGGTGTGACCTCGCGGGATCTTCGCGGGCTGCTCGTCCGTTGACCGGACATGAGCATTCCGCCCTATCAACCGCCATCCACCTCGCCTGCAGACCTGCGTTGCCCGAAGTGTCAGGGCACGATGCGCACCTACGAGCGCAATGGGATTCATCTGGAGCAGTGCGACACCTGCCGCGGAATCGTTCTCGACTTCGGCGAGCTGGAGGCGTTGACGCAACTGGAGAACCGGTTCACCCAGGCCCCGCCGGTTGCGCCGCCGGCACAGCCTGCCTACGGCTACGGCCCCGACTGGGGCTATCGCGGCGGGCATCGCTACCGCAAGGGTGGGTTCGGGCGGCTGTTCTTCTCGAGCTGACCACGCTCACATCCGGGCGCAGGCTTCGAGCAGCAGCGCGCCGGCCTCGTCATCGACACGATGGGCGGCCGCCTGGATGACGGCGGCGCGGGCGAACGGATCCAGCACCGGCCACGGGTCTGCGGGGCCTTCGGCACCGCCGGGCCGCCCGCCACCCGGTACGCATCGAGAAACGCATGCCAATCCGCATTGGGCAACAGTCCCGCGGCCCAGAATCCGGCAGGGCGGGCCAGGTCCCAGGCCCGGGGACCGGTGCCGAGGTCGTCGACGTCGATCAACAGCCAGCGGCCGTCGCGGCGACCTAACTGGCCCAGGTGCCAGTCGCCGTGCACCGCCGTTGGTGTATCCGTGCGCCACATGTCGTTCGGCAACCCGGCCGCCGCATGCCGGATCGTCGCCGCCTCTGGCGTGTCGGATAGCGAGTCGAGCGCACGCTGAAGTCGTTGCCGGCCACCGTGTTCCAGCGGCACGTCGAGCGTATGGTTGTGGAGCCGGGCAAGCAGCCGGCCGGCCTCTGCCACGCGGCGGCTGGATCGGGTGTCACCGTTTCGACTCGTGGCCATCGGGTGCGCCAGCACGGCCCGGCTGATTCCGGCTCGATGCTCAGCGGCGACAAGAAGCAGTCCAGCCGCGCCGCGATCCTCAACCGGGCTGCCAGCGCCTGCGGGTCGGTGCCCGGGCGGTGAAGCTTGGTGACGACGTCGCCGTCGATGACGATCTCGGACGCGGCCATACGTCGAACGGTATTACCGCCGAGAGAGAACACAATGTCGTGGTCGGGGCGAAATCACGACATGGAATGCTATTTCGCGGCAGTCAGGCCAGCACGAAATAGCGCAGCCAAAGGTAGAGTGCCGCAAGCGAAACCGACATCGCAGTGACGAGCGCGCCCTTACGGGTGAACTCCCAGAAGCCGATTGGATTGTCGGACCGGCGGGCGATGCCCAGCATCACTACGTTGGCGCTGGCCCCGACCGCGGTCAAGTTGCCGCCGAAATCGGCCCCGAGGGCCAACGCCCACCACAGCGCGT
The DNA here is from genome assembly GCA_963775205.1 of uncultured Actinomycetota bacterium. Taxonomy (GTDB): domain Bacteria; phylum Actinomycetota; class Actinomycetes; order Mycobacteriales; family Mycobacteriaceae; genus Mycobacterium. The sequence goes on from CAVZHV010000009.1 coordinate 733,612, forward strand.
TCTGATGCACGTCACCGTGCATCGACGCCGCCAGCTCGGCCACGATGGGCGTCATCGTCGCGACGTAGGGGATGTTGTCGATGACCCCGGACACTGGTGCTGAGACGCCGAGGATCAGCATCACCGTGAGCAACGCGTTTCCGCCGGTGGCCTCCGTCGCCAGCCGTGCAAGCTGGTCGATGACGCCGGTTTTCACCAGCGCGCCGACCATGATGAACAGGCCGGCGAAGAACAGCAGCGTCTCCCATTCGACGCCGGAGAGGTAATCGGACTTGTCCACCCGGGTGATCAACACGAGCACGCCGGCGCCAAGCAATGCGACGATCGACGGCGCGATGTGCAACGCCGAGTGAGCGATGAACGCCGCGAACACCGCGACCAACACCACCGCGCACTTGACCAGCAGCACCGGGTCGCGGATGGCTTCGCGCTCTTCGAGTGACATCACGTCGGCCACCCGAGCCGGGTCCACGTCGAACGAACCGCGGAACAGCCTCGGCAGCATCGCCACGAACACCGCCATCGCGACCACCGCGATCGGCAGCATGTGCACGAGAAAGTCGTTGAACGACAGGCCTGCCCGGCTGGCGATGATGATGTTCGGCGGGTCGCCGACCAGTGTCGACGCGCCGCCGATGTTTGATGCGAACACTTCGGCCATCAGAAACGGGACGGCACGGATGTTGAGCCGGTCGCACACCAGCAAGGTCACCGGCGCGATCAGCAACACGGTGGTGACGTTGTCCAACAACGCAGAGGCGACCGCGGTCACCAGAACCAGCAGGATCATGATCCGCAGCGGAGATCCCTTGGCGCGCTTGGCAGCCCAGATGGCGATGTACTCGAAGACACCGGTCTGGCGCAGCACCGAGACGATCACCATCATGCCCAGCAGCAAGAAGATGACGTCCCAGTCGATGCCCGTCTGCCGGGAGAAGAACACATCGTCGGACTCCACGACGCCCAGCGCCGCGACGATCGCAGCGCCGGACAATGCGACCAGTGTCTTGTTGACCCGGTCACTGGCGATGAGCGCGTAGGCGACCACGAACACCGTGATCGCGACGACGGTCATGCGCTACTCCCGGCCGTAGGGTCCTTGAACTGACGCCGACCAGGCTTCCCGGCACACCGAGGACCAACCTATCAAGCAGGTTGACTCGCGGAGGCTCAGCAGCCGAGCGCGGCCGCCAGCAGACGCGACGCGGTGATCACGCCCGCGAGCTCGCCGCCCCTCATCACGGCCAGCAGCGGGGTCCGGTGGCGCGCCATGATCGCTGCGGCTTCGATGATCGTGTCGTCCGCGTCGACGGACGGCACATCGGGCAGGTGCTCCGGCAGCACGTCGCGCACCGTCTTGCCGCCGAGCCGTTCGGCGCACCTGTCGGCCATCGACTCGTCGAGCACGCCCGCGAGCGACGGATCGTCCTGAACGTAGCCGGGCACCACGAACCGCACGACTTGCGAGGGCGGCAGCACCGCGAGCGGACGCCCGGAGGCGTCGGCGACGACGACGCCGGGCAGCCGATGCTCGGCAAGCATCCGGGCGGCGTCCAATGCCGGCGAGTCCGCGGTCACCACCGGGAAGTCTTCGGCTATGTCACCTGCATGCACAAGTGCACGATACGACTCTGCGGAGTCCTATTCGGGTGATGGGACGAAAACCACTCGGCACACGTTGGCCACCGGATCCCAGTACGAGCCGAAGTCGCAAGCCAGCGGCTGTGTTACCAACGGGCGGCACACATTTGCGCCGGGATCCCACCAGGAGCCGTTGCCGCAATCCGGAGCGACCAGCGGCCGGCAGATGTTTCCGACCGGGTCCCACCACTGGGTGCTGTCGCAATCCGCCGAACTCACCGGCGGCGTCGCTACCGTCACGAACGCCGTCGACGCCAAAGCCGCTGTGGATGCGACCAACAGGCGACGCACTGACTTTCTCATCACGGACCTCCCGGCTCGGCTACCTAATGACTCGTAACCTGGCCGGCGATCTCCTAAACCGCACCGGACTTGCCGGCCAGCCGCACCGCCAGCGGCGCGGTCAGGCTGTGCAGGACCAGACTCAGCGTGACGGTGACGACGACGGCCTGCGCGATCACGCCCCCTTGCTGGATCTCGCCCTTGTCGACGACCAACAGGCCGAGCACGAGCGTCCCGATGCCACGCGGTCCGAACCAGCCCATGAACAGCGTGTGAGGAAGTGGCACGCCGGAACGGATCATCGCCAGCAGCACGGCGACGATGCGGACCGCGAACACCACCACGACCGCGAACACCACCACGCGCCAACCCACGTGGCGCCATGCCACGGTCACGGCGAACGCCCCGAACATCGCGAACACCAGCAGCTCGAGTAGCTCGCCGATGGCGTCGGACACCTGCGTCGAGTCTTCTCGGTGATCGCTTCTGCGCGAGACCGCCGCGAAGGCCAGGCCGGCGGCGAACGCCGTCACGAAACCGCTGGCGTGCAACGACTCTCCGGCGCCAAACGAGATCAAGGCCAGCGCCAGCGTCGCCAGCTGCGCCCACGTGGCGCTCATCCAGTCGCGTGCCCGCGATCGGACGATGACCGCCGTGCCGAGTGCGCCGATCGCGACGCCGACGGCCACCGACACAAACTCCGTACGGACCGCGAACCAGATCCAGCGCGCAGGTTGCGGGTCCTGATGTTCCGACGCGACCGCGAGTGCGGCCAGCAGCGCTGCCAGTGCGAAGCCGTCATAGAAGCCGCTTTCCACCGACAACGCATGCCGAACCGTCTCCGGGACACGCCGGTCGTCGAGTACAGCCTCGATCAATGCGACCTCCGTGGGCGCGACGATGACCGCGAGGCACACCGCCTCCCACACCGGCAGCACCGGCAACAAGACGACAGCGGTGAGCGTGCCGAGTGCGACCGTGACCGGTATCCCGATCGCCAGCAAGCGGACCGTCAAGCGGCCCCGCAGCGGCTCGCCGCGCACATTGAGCCGCGAGGCCTGGTTGAACAGGATGACGGTGAGCGCAAGCTGCGCGAGCACGGTGAAGCTGGCGGCGTCGGCGCTCTCCACGTCGACGACACCCCATGCAGACGGCCCCAGCACCACGCCGAACGCGACGAAGATCAGCGCCGGCGCGACATACCACCGGCGGACTACCTGGGACACGACGGCGTACGCCAGTACCAACAGGGTCAGGGCCATCGCAGTGGTGCTGTGCATCGGCTCAAGGCTTGCACAGCGTGTCGCTTAAGCTGCCCGGGTGGCCGAGCCCTTGCTGCCTCCCACGCTGCAGCTGAAGACGCAGGTGATGCGCTTTCTGATCACCGGCGGCTTCGCGGCGGTCGTCGATTTCGGGCTGTACGTGGCCGGCCTGGCGGTCGGCTTGAACGTCAACGTGGCCAAGTCGTTGAGCTTCATCGCCGGAACCATCACCGCGTATCTGATCAACCGGCGATGGACCTTTCAGGCACCGCCCAGCAGGGCGCGCTTCGTCGCCTTTTGTGTGCTCTACGGGGTGACGTACGGCGTTCAGGTCGGCATCAACTATCTGTTCTACATGCGGTTCGAGGACCAGCCGTGGCGGGTGCCGGTGGCGTTCGTGATCGCCCAGGGCACCGCCACGGTGATCAACTTCGTGGTGCAGCGGGCGGTGATCTTCCGGCTGCGCTGAAGCTCGCCGAGGGGTCACAGCGGTAGGCTGACCGGCGATGTTGACCACGAAGCGGCTGACGGGCTGGGGCCGCACCGCACCGACGGTGGCGCAGGTTCTTTCCACGCCGGACGTCGAGGTGATCGCGAAGGCGGTGGCGCAGGCCGGGCCCCGCGGGGTCGTCGCGCGCGGGCTGGGCCGCTCGTACGGCGACAACGCGCAGAACGGCGGCGGCCTGGTGATCGACATGACGCCGCTGAACCGCATCCATTCGATCAGCGCCGACACCCGGCTCGTCGACGTGGACGCCGGGGTGAACCTGGACCAGCTGATGCGCGCGGCGCTGCCCTTCGGGCTGTGGGTGCCGGTGCTGCCGGGCACCCGCCAGGTGACGGTCGGCGGCGCGATCGCATGCGACATCCACGGCAAGAACCATCACAGCGCCGGCAGCTTCGGCAACCACGTCCGCTCGCTGGACCTGCTGACCGCCGACGGCGATATCGCACACCTGACTGGAGAGTCGGAGCTGTTCTGGGCGACGGTCGCCGGCAACGGACTGACGGGCATCATCCTGCGGGCCACCATCGAGATGACGCCAACGGAAACGGCGTATTTCGTCGCCGACGGCGACGTCACCGCCAGCCTGGACGAGACCATCGCGCTGCACAGCGACGGCAGCGAGGCCAACTACACCTATTCCAGTGCGTGGTTCGACGCGATCAGCCCGCCACCCAAGCTCGGCCGCGCAGCGGTGTCGAGGGGTTCGCTGGCACGCCTGGAGGAGCTGCCGGAGAAGCTGCAGCGCGACCCGCTGAAATTCGATGCGCCGCAACTGCTTACACTTCCGGACATCTTCCCCAACGGGCTGGCGAACAAGTACACGTTCGGGCCCATCGGCGAGCTGTGGTACCGCAAGTCCGGCACCTACCGCGGCAAGATCCAGAACCTGACGCAGTTCTACCACCCACTGGACATGTTCGGTGAATGGAACCGCGCGTACGGGCCGGCCGGGTTCCTGCAGTACCAGTTCGTCGTCCCCACCGACGCGGTCGAGGAGTTCAAGAGCATCATCGTCGACATCCAGAAGTCGGGCCACTACTCATTCCTCAACGTGTTCAAGCTGTTTGGCGAGGGCAACCAGGCACCGCTGAGCTTCCCGATCCGCGGGTGGAACGTGTGCGTGGACTTCCCGATCAAGCCCGGGCTGGCCGAGCTGGTCAGCGAACTGGACCGCCGAGTGCTCGAGTTCGGCGGCCGCCTCTACACCGCCAAGGACTCGCGCACCACCGCCGACACCTTCCACGCCATGTACCCCCGGATCGACGAGTGGATCGCCGTGCGCCGCAAGGCCGATCCGCACGGCGTATTTGCCTCCGACATGGCCCGACGCCTGGAGCTGCTGTAAATGCTTGACGCCGTGGGCAATCCGCAGACCATCCTGCTGCTGGGCGGCACGTCCGAGATCGGCCTGGCGATCTGTGCGCGCTACCTGCGCACCGCAGCGGCCCGGATTGTGCTGGCCTGCCTGCCCGACGACCCGGGCCGCGACGACGCCGTCGCGCAGATGAAGGCCGCCGGGGCACGCGAAGTCGAGGTGATCGACTTCGACGCGGTGGACACCGACAGCCACCCGAAGGTGATCGAGCAAGCCTTCGCCAAGGGCGATGTCGACGTCGCGATCGTGGCATTCGGTCTGCTCGGCGACGCCGAGGAACTGTGGCAGAACCAGCGCAAGGCGGTGATGCTGGCCGAGGTGAACTACACCGCCGCGGTGTCGGTGGGCGTACTGCTCGGCGAGAAGATGCGCGCACAGGGCTTCGGGCAGATCATCGCGATGAGCACCGTGGCCGGTGAGCGGGTGCGCCGGTCGAACTTCGTGTACGGCTCCACCAAGGCCGGCCTGGACGGTTTCTACCTCGGCCTCTCAGAGGCGTTGCGCGAGTATGGCGTTCGCGTGCTGGTGATCCGCCCGGGGCAGGTGCGCACCCGGATGAGCGCACACGTCAAAGAAGCGCCGCTGACCGTCGACAAGGAGGACGTCGCGGAGTTGGCGGTCCGCGTCGGCAGCCAAGGGCAAAGAGCTGGTGTGGGCGCCGCCGGCGTTCCGCTACGTGATGATGGTGCTGCGGCACATCCCGCGGCCCGTCTTCCGGAAACTGCCGATCTAGCACGTCATGCGGCTCGCGCTGGTGACCGTCGGCCAGATGCTGATGGCGGCGCTCGCCGCCGTCGTGGTCGCCGTCTCCGTGGTCGCGCTGACCGCGATAGCCCGCGTCGAATGGCCGGCCTACAACTCGTCGAACCAGCTGCATGCGCTGACCACCGTCGGTCAATTCGGCTGCCTCGCCGGGCTTTTGGCGGCGTGCTGGCTGTGGCGGCGAGCTCGGGGGCGGATTGCCTACGGTGCCGCGGTGGTCTTCCTGGCCGCGTTCTCGGTGGTGACTCTGGGCATGCCGCTGGGCGCCACCAAGCTCTACCTGTTCGGCATCTCGGTCGACCAGCAGTTCCGCACCGAATACCTGACGCGGCTGACCGACAGCGCTGCGCTGCACGACATGACCTACTTCGGCCTGCCGCCGTACTACCCGGCGGGGTGGTTCTGGCTCGGCGGCCGGGCCGCGGCGCTCACCGGCACGCCGGCGTGGGAGATGTTCAAACCGTGGGCGATCACCTCGATCACGGTCGCGATCGTCGTCGCGTTCGTGTTGTGGTCGAAGATGATCCGCTTCGAGCTGGCGCTGATCGTGACGACCGCGACCGCCGCTGCGACGCTTGCCTACTCACCGGCGGAGCCGTACGCCGCGGTGATCACGGTGCTGCTGCCGCCGGTGCTGGTGCTGGCGTGGTCGGGGCTGCGGGGTGGACCGCGCTCCGGCGGTTGGGCGGCCGTCGTCGCCGTCGGCGTGTTCCTCGGCATTTCCGCGCTGTTCTACACGCTGCTGGTTGCCTACAGCGCGTTCACGATCGTGATCATGGCCGTGCTGGTGGCTGCATCCTCGCGGCGATGGGAGCCGGTGCTGCGGCTCGCGGTCATCACTGCGATCGCGATCGTCATTGCGCTCGCCGGGTGGCTGCCCTATCTGCTTGCCGCGGTCGGCGGCTCTCCCGCAGGCTCGGGCACCGCGCAGCACTATCTGCCCGCCGACGGCGCGCTGCTGTCGTTCCCGATGCTGCAGTTCACGCTTCTCGGCGCGCTGTGCATGGTCGGCACCATCTGGCTGGCGGTGCGCGCCTTTTTTCGGTCGTCGACGCGGGCGGCCGCGCTGGCGATCGGCGTGCTGGCGATCTACGCCTGGTCGCTGCTGTCGATGCTGACCACGCTGGCACGCACCACGCTGCTGTCGTTCCGGCTGCAGCCGACGCTGGCCGTGCTGCTGGCCGCGGCGGGCGCGTTCGGGTTCGTCGAGGCGGCGCTGGCGGTGTCGCGGCGATACCAGGCGCCGACGTCACGGCGGGTCGTCGCCGCCGCGGCGGTGCTGGGTTCGGTGGGAGCCCTGGCGTTCAGCCAGGACATCCCCAACGTGCTCAAGTCCGACATCGTCGTCGCCTACACCGACACCGACGGCTACGGCCAGCGCGCCGACCGTCGACCGCCGGGGGCAGAGAAGTACTACGCCGCGATCGACGCGAAGATCCGTGAGGTCACCGGCAAGGCACGCGACGAGGTCGTCGTGCTCACCGCCGACTACAGCTTCCTCTCGTATTACCCCTACTGGGGCTTTCAGGGGCTGACGTCGCACTACGCAAACCCGTTGGCGCAGTTCGACAAACGGGCCGCCGCGATCGAAAGCTGGGCCGATTTGAAGACCGCCGACGAGTTCGTCGCGGCGCTGGACGCGCTGCCGTGGAAACCGCCCACGGTGTTCTTGATGCGCCCGGGCGCCGGCGACACCTACACCCTGCGGCTGGCCCGGGACGTCTACCCCAACCAGCCCAATGTGAAGCGGTACCAGGTGGCGCTCGACGAGGCGTTGTTCGCCGATCCGCGGTTCAGCGTGACGACGATCGGCCCGTTCGTGCTGGCCATCCGCAAGTGACCGTTCGCGAGTGTGAACTCACGGCGGTGCGCGTCGGTGTGTCGTCACCCTGTGTTCACGTTCGCGTAGGGCACTAGCATCTACCGACGTGACAGGCCGCGCGGGCAACTACCGGACCGCGCGCATCGTCGCGATAGTCACCGGCCTGCTCGGCGTGCTGTTGGCGCTGGCCACTCCGCTGCTTCCGGTCAAGCAGACCACCGCACAGCTCAACTGGCCGCAAAACGGCGTCTTCTCCTCGGTCACCGCGCCGCTGATCGCCTACGTGGCCACCGATCTGGAGATCACGGTCCCGTGCCGGGCGGCCGCCGGGCTGGACAACACCAAGACGGTGCTGCTGTCCACGGTGCCCAAGCAGGCGCCCAAGGCCATCGACCGCGGGCTGCTGATCCAGCGTGTCGGCGACAACGTGCTGGTCATCGTCCGCAACACGCCCGTCGTCACCGCACCGCTGAGCCAGGTGCTCAGCCCCGCCTGCCGCGAACTCACGTTCACCGCCCACGCCGACAAGGTCACCGGTGAGTTCGTCGGCCTGGTCAAGGGCCCGGACAGCGACAACCCCGGCGCACCGCTCAAAGGGGTCCGCGACGGCTACGACTTCCGGCCGCAGATCGTCGGCGTGTTCACCGACCTGTCCGGTCCCGCGCCGCCCGGCCTGAGTTTCTCGGCGACGATCGACAGCCGCTACAGCAGTGCCCCGACGCTGATCAAGCTTCTCGCGATGATCCTCGGCGTCGCGATGACGGTGGTGTCGCTCATCGCCTTGCACGTGCTGGACACCGCCGACGGGATGCGGCACCGCCGGTTCCTGCCGGCCCGCTGGTGGTCGCTGACCCCGCTGGACGGGGTGGTGGCCGCGGTGCTGGTGTGGTGGCATTTCGTCGGCGCCAACACCGCCGACGACGGCTACATCCTGACGATGGCGCGGGTGTCGGAGAACGCCGGCTACATGGCGAACTACTACCGGTGGTTCGGCACGCCGGAGGCGCCGTTCGGCTGGTACTACGACCTGCTGTCGGTGTGGTCGCACGTGTCCGCCACCAGCGTGTGGGTGCGGCTGCCGACCCTCGTGATGGCGCTGATGTGCTGGTGGCTGATCAGCCGCGAAGTGATGCCGCGCCTGGGCCACGCCGTGAAGACCTACCGAGCGGCGGCGTGGACGGCAGCCGGCCTGTTCCTGGCGTTCTGGCTGCCGCTGAACAACGGGCTGCGCCCGGAGCCGATCATCGCGCTCGGCATCCTGCTGACGTGGTGCTCCGTGGAGCGCGCGGTGGCCACCAACCGCCTGCTGCCGTTGGCGTTCGCCTGCATCATCGGTGCGCTGACGCTGTTCTCCGGGCCGACCGGGATCGCGTCGATCGGCGCGCTGCTGGTGGCGATCGGCCCGCTGCGCACGATCCTGCACCGCCGCTCCGCGCAGTTCGGGTATCTGGCGCTGCTGACGCCGATCGTTGCCGCCTGCACCGTCACCACCATCCTGATCTTCCGCGACCAGACCCTGATCGGGGAGGTCGAGGCCAACTCGCTGAAGTCGGCGGTGGGGCCCAGCCTGTCCTGGTTCGACGAACACATCCGCTACGAGCGCTTGTTCATGGCCACCCCGGACGGCTCGATCGCGCGGCGGTTCGCGGTGCTGGCGCTGATCGTCGCGCTGGCGGTTGCGATCGCGATGTCGTTGCGCAAGGGGCGAATTCCGGGCACCGCGGCTGGGCCGAGCCAGCGGATCATCGGCATCACCGTGATCTCGTTCATCGCGATGATGTTCACGCCCACCAAGTGGACGCACCACTTCGGCGTGTTCGCCGGGCTGGCCGGGTCGCTGGGCGCACTGGCCGCCGTCGCGGTGACGGCGGCGGTGATGAGGTCGCAGCGCAACCGCGCGGTGTTCGCGGCGCTGGTGCTGTTCATGACCGCGTTGTCGTTCGCGAGCGTCAACGGGTACTGGTACGTGTCCAATTTCGGTGTGCCGTGGTCGAATTCGTTCCCCTCATTCGGATTCGGCTTCACCACAGCGCTGTTGGGGCTGACGGTCCTGGTGCTGCTGGTGGCCGCGTGGTTCCACTTCTCGGGCCGGCAGTCGGACGCCGGCGAGAGCCGTTGGCAGCGAATTCTGCAGTCCCCGTTGGCGATTCTGTGCTGGCTGCTGGTGGCCTTCGAGGTGTATTCGTTGACCGCTGCGATGGTGGGTCAGTATCCGGCGTGGACCGTGGGACGGTCCAACATCGAGGCTCTGTCCGGCAAGACATGCGGCTTGGCCAGCGACGTGATGGTGGAGCAGGATCCGAACGCCGGCATGCTGACACCGGTCGGTGTGCCGATCGCCGACGGCCTGGGAGCCGTCACCGCTGAGCGGTTCACGCCCAACGGCATTCCGGCCGACGTGTCCGCCGACCCGGTGATGCAGCAGCCCGGCAGCGACGCATTCGTCGACAGCTCCACCGGCACGACCACCACCGAGGGCACCGGCACCGAGGGCGGCACCACGGCCGCCATCGGGATCAACGGCTCGCGCGCGCAGCTGCCGTTCTACCTCGACCCGACCCGCACCCCGGTGCTGGGCAGCTACCAGTCCGGCATTCAGGCGCCCGCCGCCCTGCGCTCCGCGTGGTACCGGCTGCCGGCACGCAGCCAGGCCGGGCCGTTACTCGTGGTGTCGGCGGCGGGGCGGTTCGACGCGCGCGAGGTAACTGTGCAGTGGGCCGGCGACGACGGGAAGGTGACCGGCAGCGCGAGCCTCGCCGACGTCGGGTCGCCGCCGGCCTGGCGCAACCTGCGCCTACCCCTGTCGGCGATTCCCGAAGACGCCACGCAGATTCGCCTGACCGCCACCGACGACGACCTGGCTCCCCAGCACTGGATCGCGCTGACCCCGCCGCGGATCGCGCACCTGCGCACACTGCAGGAAGTGGTGGGGTCGGACGACCCCGTGCTGCTGGACTGGCTGGTGGGGATGGCGTTCCCGTGCCAGCGCCCGTTCGGCCACAACAACGGGGTGGTCGAGGTGCCGATGTGGCGGATCCTGCCGGACCGGTTCGGCGCCGAGGCGAACTCACCGGTGATGGACAACCTGGGTGGCGGCCCGCTGGGCATCACCGAACTGCTGCTGCGGGCGACCACCGTCGCCACCTACCTGAACAACGACTGGTACCGCGACTGGGGCTCGCTGCAGCGCCTCACGCTGTACTACCCGGACGCCCAGCCCGCCCGGCTCGACCTCGGTTCGGCAACACGAAGCGGCCTGTGGAGCCCGGCGCCCATGCGTCACTAGGAACGTCGCATACGATCGGGCCTCGTGCCCAATAGCGACGAGCGTCTTGCGCGAAGAGCCAACGGCACCGAGCAGTTCGGACCGAGCGCATCGCGTCGCGCGGCTGATCGCGGTGGTCGCCGGGCTGGCGGGCATCGTGGCATGCGGACTGGTTCCGCTGCTGCCGGTGAAGCAGACCACCGCCACGATCCTGTGGCCGCAAGGTTTGCGGTCCGACGGCGTCATCTCCGACGTGACCGCACCGCTGGTGTCGGGCGCACCGCGCGCACTCGACGTGACGATCCCGTGCCGGGCCGTCGCGACGCTGCCCAGCTCGGGCGGCCTGGTGTTCTCGACGATCCCAACCTCCGGCACCGACGCGACCAAATACGGGTTGTTCGCCCGGGCCAGCGCCGACGCCGTCGTCGTCGCGTTCCGCGACTCGGTGGCTGCGGTCGCGCCGAGACCGGCGGTCGCGGGCGGCGCCTGCAGCGTGCTGCACATCTGGGCCGACGTCGGCGGCGTCGGTGCCGACTTCGTCGGCATCCCCGGGGCGGCCGGGACCCTGCCCGTGGAGAAGAAGCCGCAAGTCGCCGGGCTCTTCACCGAACTGAAGGTGCCGATGCAGACCGGAGCCGCAGGGCCGGCGACATCCAACACGGGCGTGGCCGCCCGCGTCGACATCGACACCCGGTTCATCACGACACCGACCCTGCTGAAGCAGGCCGTGATGACGCTCGGCGTCATCTGCGTGGTCGCGGCGATCGTGGCGCTGGCCGTTCTGGACAGCTACTCGGGTCGACGGCCGCGGGGCAGCCTCGGACGCTGGCTGCGGGTTGGCGTCGGGACGTGGCTGGCTGACGTCGGCGTCGTCGGGACGCTGCTGTTGTGGCATCTGATCGGCGCGACCTCCTCGGACGACGGCTACAACCTGACCATCGCGCGGGTCTCCGGGCAGGCCGGCTACGTCGCGAACTACTACCGCTACTTCGGCACCACCGAGGCGCCGTTCGACTGGTACCAGAGCCTGCTCGGCCATCTCGCCTCGGTCAGCACCGCCGGGGTGTGGATGCGGCTGCCCGCCACCCTGGCCGGCATCGGGTGCTGGCTGATCCTGTCGCGCTGTGTGCTGCCCCGCCTCGGGCGTCCACTGGCCGCTAACCCGGTGGCGGTGTGGACGGCCGGCGCGGTGTTCCTGGCCGCCTGGCTGCCGTTCAACAACGGCCTGCGGCCCGAACCCGTCATCGCGTTCGGCACGCTGCTGACCTGGATGCTCGTCGAGAACGCGATCGCCACGCGGAGGCTGTGGCCGGCGGCGGTCGCGATCGTCGTCGCCACGTTCGCCGCGACGATCGCGCCTCAGGGGCTGATCGCGTTGGCCCCGGTGCTGGTCGGCGCCCGCGCGGTGGCCCGGATCGTCGCCCGCCGCCGCGGCGCCGACGGGCTGTGGGCGCCGATCGCGGCGCTGCTGGCGTCGCTGGGGCTGGTGGTCGTCGTGGTGTTCCGGGACCAGACGCTGGCGACCGTCGCCGAGTCGGCCCGGATCAAGTACGTCGTCGGCCCGACGATCGCCTGGTACCAGGAGTTCTTGCGCTACTACTTCCTGACGGTCGAGGACAGCGTCGACTCGTCGTTGACCCGCCGCTTCGCGGTGCTGGTGCTGCTGCTGTGTCTGTTCGGGATGCTCGCGGTGCTGCTGCGCCGGGGCAGTGCCCCAGGAATGGCCAACGGGCCGGTGTGGCGGTTGATCGGCGCGACGGCCATCGGGCTGCTGCTGCTGACGTTCACGCCGACGAAGTGGGCGGTGCAGTTCGGCGCGTTCGCCGGGCTGGCGGGCGGACTCGGGGCCGTCACCGCGTTCGCGTTCTCCCGGGTCGGGCTGCACAGCCGCCGCAACCTGGCGCTGTACGTCACCGCGCTGCTGTTCGTACTGGCGTGGGCGACGTCGGGCATCAACGGCTGGTTCTACGTCGGCAACTACGGGGTGCCGTGGTTCGACAAGCAACCGGTGATCGCCAGCCACCCGGTCACGTCGATGTTCTTGGCGCTGGCGATCGCCACCGGTCTGCTGGCCGGCTGGCTGCACTTCCGGATGGACTACACCGGCCACACCGAGGTGGCGAACAACCGCCGCAACCGGGTGCTGGCGTCGACGCCGCTTCTGGTGGTGGCCGTGATCATGGTGGTGCTCGAAGTGGGGTCGATGGCCAAGGCCGCCGCGCAGCGCTACCCCGTGTACACCACCGCCAAAGCCAACATGGCGGCGCTGACCTCCGGTTCCAGCTGCGCGATGGCCGACGACGTGCTGGTGGAACCCGACACGAATGCCGGTGTGCTGCAACCTGTTCCGGGCCAGAAGTCCGGCCGGTACGGACCGCTCGGGGGCGAGAACCCGGTCGGCTTCACCCCCAACGGCGTCAGCGACAAGCTCGAGCCCGTCGAGCCCGTCACCGCCAACCCGGGGACCGTCAACTCCGACGGCTCCCCCAACAAGCCCAACGTCGGCATCGGCTACCTGGCCGGCACCGACGGCGGTTTCGGTCCGGTCGGGGTCAACGGGTCACGCGTCCGCCTGCCGTTCGGGCTCGAGCCCGCCAGCACACCGGTGATGGGCAGCTACAACGAGAACACCGTCGCTGCCAAGGCCACGTCGGTGTGGTACCAGCTGCCGCCACGCACACCGGACCGGCCGCTCGTGGTGGTGGCGGCCGCCGGTGCGATCTGGTCGTACGACGAGGACGGCTCCTTCAACTACGGCCAGTCCCTGCGGCTTCAGTGGGGCGTGCAGCGGCCCGACGGCAGTTTCCAGCCGCTGTCGATCGTCCAGCCGATCGACGTCATGGCGGAGGACGTCGCGCCGCAGAAGGCGTGGCGCAACCTGCGATTCCCCCTCGCATCCGCGCCGCCGGAAGCCAATGCCGCACGCATCGTGGCCGACGACCCGAACCTGAGCTCCGACCAGTGGTTCGCGTTCACTCCACCCCGGGTGCCGATCCTGGAGACCGCGCAGCAGCTTCTGGGCTCGCACACCCCGGTGCTGATGGACATCGCGACCGCCGCGAACTTCCCGTGCCAGCGCCCGTTCTCGGAGCATCTCGGCGTGGCGGAGTTGCCCGAATACCGGATCCTGCCCAACCTCAAGCAGATGGTGGTGTCGTCGAGCAAGTGGCAGTCCGCCGAGGACGGCGGACCGTTCCTGTTCATCCAGGCGCTGTTGCGCACGTCGACGATCCCGTCCTATCTGCGCGACGACTGGTACCGCGACTGGGGTTCGATCGAACGCTACGAACGGCTGGTGCCCGCGAACCAGGCGCCCAACGCCGTCATCGAACAGGGCAGCATCACGGTGCGCGGCTGGACCCGCCCCGGACCGATCAGGGCGCTGCCATGACGGGTTCTGATGCTCTTCGCGCAAGCGGCTCATCGGCCGTCTTCGCCAATGTCGAACCGGACCGGGCCGGCGAGATCCGGCGTGATGTCAACGTCGCTCGCTGGGTCGCGACGATCGCGGGCCTGATCGGGTTCGTGCTGTCGATCGCCACGCCGCTGCTGCCGGTGGTGCAGACCACCGCGACGCTGAACTGGCCGCAAAGCGGTGTGCTGTCCAACGTCACGTCCCCGCTGATCTCGCAGGCTCCGGTGTCGGTTTCAGTCACGGTGCCCTGCAGCGTGATTCGCGAGCTGCCGCCCCAGGGCGGCCTGGTGCTGGGCACCGCACCGAAGGACGGCAAGCAGGCCGCACTGCAGGGGCTGCTCGTCACCGTCAACGCCAGCCGCGTCGACATCATCGACCGCAACGTGGTGGTGGCCAGTGTGCCACGCGCGCAGGTGGTTTCACCGGCATGCCAGCACATCGAGCTGTGGTCGGACGATGCCGGCACGTTCGCGACGTTCGTGGGGCTGACGGATTCCGCCGGCAAGGAGCTGCGCAGCGGCTTCGCCGACCCCAACCTGCGCCCCGCGATCGTCGGGGTGTTCACCGACCTGACCGGGCCGGCGCCGCCGGGGCTGAGCCTGTCGGCGGAGATCGACACCCGGTTCTCCACCAGGCCAACGGCTTTGAAGCTGGCTGCGATGATCGTCGCGATCGTCGCAACCGTCGTCGCGCTGTTGGCGCTGTGGCGGCTGGACCGCGTCGACGGCCGCCGGATGCACCGCCTCATCCCGGCCCGTTGGCGGTTCTTCACAGGCACGGACGTCGTGGTGGTGGGCGGCTTCCTGGCGTGGCACATCATCGGCGCGAACTCCTCCGACGACGGCTACATCCTGCAGATGGCCCGCACCGCAGGCGAAGCCGGCTACATGTCGAACTACTTCCGCTGGTTCGGCAGCCCCGAGGACCCGTTCGGCTGGTACTACAACGTGCTCGCGCTGATGACCCATGTCAGCGACTCCAGCATCTGGATGCGGCTGCCCGACCTGGTCTGCGGGCTGGTCTGCTGGCTGCTGCTGTCCCGCGAAGTGCTGCCGCGGCTCGGCCCGGCGGTGGCGTCCAGCAAGGCCGCGATGTGGGCGGCGGGCCTGGTGCTGCTGGCGGCGTGGATGCCGTTCAACAACGGCCTGCGCCCGGAAGGCCAGATCGCCACCGGCGCGCTGATCACCTACGTGCTGATCGAACGCGCGATCATCTCCGGGCGACTGACCCCGGCCGCGCTGGCGATCGTGACGGCCGCGTTCACCCTCGGCATCCAGCCGACCGGGCTGATCGCGGTGGCCGCCCTGCTGGCCGGCGGCCGCCCCCTGCTGCGAATCCTGGTGCGGCGACACCGCGTGATCGGCACCTGGCCGTTGGTGGCGCCTCTGCTGGCAGCCGGGTTCGTCGTACTCACCGTGGTGTTCGCCGACCAGACGCTGGCAACAGTGTTGGAGGCCACCAGGATTCGCACGGCGATCGGCCCGAGCCAGCAGTGGTACACCGAGAATCTGCGCTACTACTACCTGATCCTGCCCACCGTCGACGGGTCGCTGTCACGGCGGTTCGGGTTCCTCATCACCGCCCTGTCACTGTTCGCGTCGATGTTCATCATGTTGCGGCGCAAGCGGATTCCCGGGGTGGCGCGCGGTCCGGTGTGGCGGTTGATGGGCGTGATATTCGGCACGGTGTTCTTCCTGATGTTCACCCCCACCAAGTGGGTCCACCACTTCGGCCTGTTCGCGGCGGTGGGGGCGGCGATGGCGGCGCTGGCCACTGTGCTGGTGTCGCCGTCGGTGCTGCGGTGGTCGCGCAACCGGATGGCGTTCCTGTCGGCGGTGTTCTTCCTGCTGGCGCTGTGCTTCGCCACCACGAACGGCTGGTGGTACGTGTCGAGCTACGGTGTGCCGTTCAACAACGCGATGCCCAAGCTCGCCGGAATCACCGTCAGCACAGTGTTTTTCGCGCTGTTCGCTCTGACGGCACTGTATGCCGTGTGGCTGCACTTCGTGTCGCGCTCTCACGGCGAGGGCCGGATCGCGCGGGCGCTGACGACAGCGCCGATCCCGGTCGCGGCCGGCCTCATGGTGCTCGTGTTCGTCGGGTCGATGCTCGTCGGAGTGGTGCGGCAGTACCCGACCTACTCGAACACCGCGGCGAACCTGCGCACGTTCGTCGGCGGATGCGGGCTGGCCGACGACGTGCTCGTCGAACCCGACCCGAACAACGGCTTCCTGCGGCCGGTGCCGGGCAACTACGGGCCGCTGGGTGCGCTGGGCGGCGTCAACCCGGTCGGCTTCACACCGAACGGCGTGCCGGAACACATTGTCGCCGAGGCGATTCACATGAACATGCCGCAGCCGGGCACCGACTACGACTGGGACGCACCGGTCAAGCGGGCTGCGCCCGGCGTCAACGGGTCGACGGTGCCGCTGCCGTACGGGCTGGACCCGGCGCGCACACCGGTGGCCGGCAGCTGGATGGACGGACCTCAGCAGCAGAGCCGGTTGACCTCCGCCTGGTACGAACTGCCGCCCGCGGACGACGGGCACCCGCTGGTGGTGATCACGGCGGCCGGCACGATCAGCGGCTTCAGCGTGTTCGACGGCTACACCGAGAGCCAGACGGTCGAGTTGGAGTATGCGCGTCGCGGGCCGGACGGCGGTTTCGTGCCGGGCGGGCGGCTGGTTCCCTACGACCTCGGGCCCACTCCGTCGTGGCGCAACCTGCGGTTCGCGCGGTCCGACATTCCCAGCGACGCGGTCGCGGTGCGGGTGGTGGCCGAGGACCTGTCGCTGACGCCCGGCGACTGGGTGGCGGTCACGCCGCCGCGGGTGCCCGAGGTGCGCTCGCTGCAGGAGTACGTCGGCTCGTCACAGCCGGTGCTGATGGACTGGGCGGTGGGTCTGGCGTTCCCGTGCCAGCGGCCGATGTACCACAACCTCGGCGTCACAGAGGTTCCCGCGTTCCGCATCACCCCGGACTACACCGCCAAGAAGCAGGACACCGACACTTGGGAGGATGGCCGTAACGGCGGCCTGCTCGGTATCACCGACCTGCTGCTGCGAGCGCACGTGATGGCGACCTACCTGTCGGACGACTGGGGCCGAGACTGGGGGTCGCTGCGCAAGTTCGACACGATCGTCGACGCCAAACCCGCGACGCTCGACCTCGGCACCGCCACCCGCAGCGGGTGGTGGAAGCCCGGCACGATTCGGATCGGGGCGTAGGCGTCTGCGCCGAAATCTGCTGGGCGCCTACCGCACGTCGACGTAGATCGTGGTGTAGAGCACCTTGTCGATCGAGTCGCCGCCGCTGTCGGTGACCCGCTGCGTGATGGGCCGGCCAGCGCGAACAGCCACCACCATTGCCTGGTCCAGCGGAACGTCGCTGAGCTTGTTGATGATCACCCGGTAGCCCTGGGACATCAGCGAATTGATGGTCTGCTGCGCGTTGTCCGGGCCGGATGGGGCGGCCGGCGCCGGGCTGGCGAAGCCGATGAAGAGAGCGGCGAGCCCGCTGGCGAACAATCCGGCGACGGTGAACTTCTTCATGGTGTTGCCCCTTCGGTTCGACTTCCTGGGCCGCTCGCGCGGCTGATACATGTCGGTGTGCTCACAGGACCGCGGCGTTACATGCCGTATTCGGCGTAACGCTGCGCACCTTGAGCGACACTGATGTGTCATGGACGACCGACAACTGGACTTCACCGGCCTGCGCGCACTCTTCATCAACTGCACGCTGAAGCGTTCGCCGGAATTGAGCCATACTCAGGGTTTGATCGACATCAGCGTCCACATCATGGAAAGACATGGTGTCGACGTCGAGGTGATCCGGGCAATCGATCACGATATCGCCACCGGGGTGTGGCCCGACATGCGAGAGCATGGGTGGGCCACCGACGACTGGCCGGTGATCTTCGAAAAGGTCCTCGCATCCGACATTCTCGTCCTGGCTGGCCCGATCTGGTTGGGCGACAACAGCTCTGTGATGAAGAAGGTGCACGAGCGTCTCTACGGAGGTTCGCATCTGCTCAACGACGCAGGGCAGTATCTCTACTACGGACGCGTCGGCGGCTGTCTGATCACCGGCAACGAGGACGGCGTCAAGCACTGTGCACAGAACGTGCTGTACACGTTGCAGCACATCGGCTACACCATCCCGCCGCAGGCGGACGCCGGCTGGATCGGCGAGGCGGGCCCGGGTCCGTCGTATCTGGATGCGGGATCCGGTGGCCCGGAGAACGACTTCACCAACCGCAACACGACTTTCATGACGTGGAATTTGATGCATCTCGCGCGGATGTTGCGTGCGGCCGGTGGCATTCCGGCGCATGGCAACGTGCGGTCCGGGTGGGATGCGGGATGCCGATATGATTTCGCCAATCCCGAATACCGCTGAGGAGATAGCATTGCGTCCCGATGACCGGGACCGTCGAAAGAGACTCCGCAGACGAGGCGGCGCTTGTCGTCGCGCTGCGCGACGGTGACGAAGCCGTGTTCGCTCGGCTCGTCGACCGGTACACGCCTTCGCTGCTGCGCGTCGCCCGCGGTTATGTGCCCAGCCACGAGATCGCCGAGGAAGTGGTGCAGGAGACATGGATCGCGTTGCTCAAGGGGATCTCGAACTTCGAGGGCCGATCGTCCTTGCGCACTTGGCTTTTCACGATCATGATCAACATCGCCAAGGCCCGCGGCATCCGCGAGCGTCGCAGCGTGGACGCAGAGATCGCCGCGTTCACGGGCGGGACGGTGGATTCGTCTCGGTTCCGTCCTCTCGACGACAGGTGGCCGGGCCACTGGACGGACGAGGCGGCACCGTCCCCATTTCCCGACACCCCGGAGGAATCCGTGCTTGGCGGTGAGCTGATCGCGGTCGCGCGCCGGGAACTCGACAAGCTACCCGAGCGTCAACGGATGGTTGTCACGCTTCGCGACATGCTGGGCTTCGACTCCGGAGAGGTGTGCGAGCTGCTGGAAATCAGCACGGCCAACCAACGCGTACTGCTGCACCGCGGCCGTGCCGCTGTCCGGCAAGGGCTCGAGGACTACCTTGCGGAGGTGCCGTGAGTACCGAATCGATGGACTGCAACGAACTGGTCGAACTCGTCACCGCTTACCTGGACGGGTCGCTGGACCCCGACACACGTGCTCGCTTCGACGTGCACCTGCTCGAGTGCGACGGCTGCGAGAACTATCTGCAGCAGTTCCGGGTCACCATCGACACTCTGGGCAGCGTCAAGGACGACGCACTCGACCCTACCTACCGCGACAAACTGTTGAACGCCTTCCGCGACTGGCGGTAGCTCTCGGCGCCGAAACCTGGTTACCTGCACGCTTTTCGGCGATTTTCGTACGTCAACCCTGATCTCGGCGGGTGGTGAGGCGAGACGAGTCAGGCGCGTGTCACGGTCACCGGGATGCCGTTGAGTGCGCCGTTCCCGGACGGTTCGTCGAGGAACGTCGGCGGTGACAGGGCGTTGGCGTTGACACCGGGTGACCGGTTGGCCACCGACATCCTGGTGCCGGGCTTGCCGTGACCCCAGCCATGCGGCAGCGACACCACCCCCGGCTTGATCGCATCGGTGACCTCCACGGGAACCTGCAATTTCCCTGTGGGCGAGACGATTTCGACGACATCTGCGCTCTGCAGGCCACGGCGCTGCGCGTCGGCGGAGTGCATCAGCAGCGTGCACCGGTCGCGGCCCTTCATCAGCGCCGGCACGTTGTGCAGCCACGAGTTGTTGGAACGCAGGTGCCGGCGGCTCACCAAAACCAGTTCGTCAGGCGGTCTTTCCAGCCGAGCAGCCAGCCGCGGCAGGTCGTCGAGAAGGTACTGCGGCGCCAGCCGGATCTTGCGGTCCGGCGTGCCGAGGATGTCGGGCAGCTGCGGCACCATCGGTCCGAAATCGAGCCCGTTGGGGTGCTGCTTGAGCTTCGCCAGCGTCAGTCCGCCAGGGTTCTGTCCGTAGCGGTCGCCGAACGGGCCTGTGCGCAAAGTCAAGTCGAGGATCCGCTCCGGACCGCCGTGCTCGTAGTGGGCGCGGATCGCGGCTCCGTCGAGACTCTGGGTGAACGCAAGGTAGTCGAAGAAGCCGTCGTCGATCGCGGTGACGTCGACGTCCTCTGCCGGTGTGCCCGCGCACAACGCGGTGAGCCGGATCAGGATCTCCCACTCCTCCGGCCGGCCCGGATCGTCGGGCGCGAACACCGGTGCCGAGTAGTTGGCGACGCTGTTCACGGCGAACGCCAGGATGAGGTCGTCGTGATGCGGCTGCTCCAGCGGCGACTGGCCCGGCAGGATCACGTCGGCGTGCCGTGTCGTCTCGTTGATCCAGCAGTCGACGGAGATCATCGCGTCGAGCTGGGGCAGCACCTCGTCGAGCCTGTCACCGGCCGGGGTGGACAGCACCGGGTTGCCGGCGACCGTGATCAGTGCCCGGATCTGGCCGTCGCCGGGTGTGGCGATCTCCTCGGCGAGGCACGACACCGGTGCCTGTCCCAGCACCTCCTTCGCGCCGCGCACCCGGGTGTGCCAGCGGCCGAAGTTGGCGACGCCGCCTTCCATGCCGGGCTGCGGCTGGGCGGTGAGCGTCCACACCGCGGGACGCGGGAACATGCTGCCGCCCGGGGTGTCGAAGTGCCCGGTGAGGATGTTGACGACGTCGACCAGCCAGCTGGCCAGACTGCCGAACTCCTGATTGCACAACCCGATTCGGCCGTACACGGCGGCCTTCGGTGTGGTGGCGAGTTCGCGGGCCAACTCACGGATCCGTCCCGCCGGGATACCGGTGACGTCGGCGACCCGCTCCGGCGGCCAGTCGGCGGCGACGTCCCGCATCGTCTCGACGCCGTCCACGTGCGGGGCGGCCGAGCCCAGCGTCACCAACCCCTCGTCGAACAACGTGTGCGCGACGGCCAGCAGCAGCGCGGCGTCGGTGCCCGGGGTGATCGGCAGCCACTCGGTGGCGCGGGCCGCCGTCTGCGTGCGCACCGGGTCGACCACAATCACCTTGCCACGCTTGCGAATCCGCTCGAGGATGCCCATCACGTCGGGCGCGGCGAGCAGCGAGCCCTGTGACGCGGCCGGGTTGGCGCCCATCACCACGAGCAGATCGGTGCGCTCGATGTCGGGCACCGGAAACGTCCACCAGCCGCCGTACATCAGATGCGAGGTCAGGTTCTTGGGCCACTGGTCGACGGTGCCGGGCGAGTAACTGACCGGCATGCCGGACATGCCCAGCAGCACGCCGGTGTAGCGGCCCAGGGAGAACGAGTGGGCCAGCGGGTTGCCGGTGTAGGCGGTCACCGCGCCGATCCCGTGTTCGTCGATGACGGGCTTGAGCAGCTCGGTGCACCGGCGGAAGGCGGCGTCCCAGCTGACTTCGCGGAACTGCCCGTCGACCTTGACCAGTGGTCGGCGGATGCGGTCGGGGTCGTCGTGCACCGCGCCCAGGGATGCGCCCTTCGGGCACAGGTGACCGCGGCTCCAGACGTCGTCCTTGTTGCCGCGGATGCTTCTGACGTGGCCGTCGGCGACGTGAATCTCCAAGCCGCACATGGCTTCACACAGCGGGCAGGTGTAGAGGTGCCGGCCGTCTTCGCCGGTGCCCGCGAGCGGTGTGGTGAGCGGATAGTCGAGGGCCCACGCACCGCTGATCAAGGCCGAGCATAGACGACTCGGCTGCCGAACATGATGTCCTGCAGGGACCTGCGCTGGCGGTCGACGGCAACCCACAGCAACCCGACCGGAAACAGCACATAGGCGACCGCCCGGACCAGCGCGACAGGAAAAGTGAGCCGGTTCCGTCGGCGGCCGACCACCCGCAGTCCCATCAGCACCGCGCCTGCGGTGCAGCCCGACACCGACCAGCACGCCACCAGGTACAGCACCGACACCACGAAGGCCACCGCGCTGGAGAAGACGACGTTCAGCGACGGGAAGCTGAACGCCGTCGAGTGCAGTGCGAGCGCCGTGAGCACAAGGCCGAGATACAGCGCGGCAAGCATCATCCCGACGACGAGGAAGTCGACGACCGCGGCCACGCCCCTGCTGACAATGCCTGCTGTGCGCTGTGTCTGCGGGTCGGTCACCGGGTTTCCCGGTCACGTCCCAGCATCCGGTCGACGAAGCCCGACACCATGTCGTCGGCCCGCTCGCTTTGCGTGCGGACGTCGGTGATCACCTCGGCGGTCACTGTGTCCGTCGACTCGCGGATGATGGCGGGCAGGTCGACGCCCTCGATCACGTCGTTGGCCAAGCCGATGAGGTCGAGGCGGCCGACGATGGCGTCGATGTCGACGTCCGCCACGATCGCGTCGATGTCGACAGCCTCACGCACCACCTGGGTGAGGTCGAGTTCGTCCAGAACGAGTCGCACGACGTCGGTCGCGACCGCGGAGACGAGCGCCCTGAGCGGCTCGGCACTGCGGGTGATGGCGTCTTCGCCGCGCCGGGCCAGCTCCGAGCGGGCGCGGCGCAGCATCGAACCCACCACAGGCACTTGTTCGCACACCCGATAAACCGCGACGGCCCCACCGCCGACGGTCGCGGCTGCTCCGGCAGCCACCAACACGACGGGCTGCTTGCGTAGCTCCGCAAGCTCGGGCACCACCGCATCGTAGTCTTCGGGCGACCGCGAGCGTGCGTTGCGTCCCAGCCGACACGGCGTGTCGGTGGCACGACTGGGGGCACCTCCCGCTTGCGGGGGAGCACGCTCGCGCTAAATGGGGAGCAGGCCGTGCTTGCGCTGCACCCGCTGAATCTGCTTGCCGCGCAACAGATGCATCGCCTTGCGGAGCTGAAGCCTCGTCTGGTGCGGCTCGATCACCGCGTCGATGAACCCGCGCTCGGCGGCAATCCAGGGGATTGCCATGTTCAGGTTGTAGCCCTCGATGAAGTTGCGCTTGATCTCCTGCGCCTCAGGCGCATTCGGGTCGGGGAAGCGCTTCATCAGCAGCTGGGCGGCCCCCTCGGCGCCGATCACCGCGATCCGGGCGGTCGGCCACGCGAAGTTCAAGTCAGCGGACAGCTGCTTGGATCCCATCACCGCATACGCGCCGCCGTAGGACTTACGGATCGTGATCGTCACCTTGGGCACGTCGGCCTCGACGACCGCGTTGAGGAACCGCCCGCCCCGCTTGATGATGCCGTTCTTCTCCTGCTCGACGCCGGGCATGAAGCCAGGGGTGTCGACGACGAAAACCAAAGGGAGATTGTAGGAATCGCAGAACCGGACGAATGAGGAGGCCTTGTCGGACGCCTCGTTGTCGATCGCCCCGGACAGCACCATCGGCTGGTTCGCGATCACGCCGACCGGGCGTCCGTCGACGCGGGCGAACGCGGTGATCATCGCCTGGCCCCGCTGGGCGGCGACGTCGAAGACGTCGCCGTCGTCGAAGATCCGCAGCAGGATCTCGTGCATGTCGTAGGCCGCGTTGTCGTTGTCCGGCACGATCGAGTCGAGCTCGAGGTCGTGCGGGGTGATCTCCGGCTCCATGCCAGGGTTGACGATCGGCGGGTCGTCGAAGGTGTTGGCCGGCAGGAAGCTCAGGTAGTCGCGGGCGTACTGGAACGCCGCGGCCTCGGACTCGACGACCTGATGGATGTTGCCGTAACGGGCCTGGGCATCCGCGCCGCCGAGTTCGTCGAGGCTGACGTCCTCGCCGGTGACGTCCTTGATCACGTCAGGCCCGGTGACGAACATGTAGCCCTGGTCGCGTACCGCGATGACGAGGTCGGTCTGGATGGGCGAATAGACTGCTCCCCCAGCGCATTTGCCCAAGATGATGGAGATCTCCGGGACGACGCCACGCAGCAGTTCGTGGCGGCGGCCCAGCTCTGCGTACCACGCCAGCGACGTCACGGCATCCTGGATGCGCGCACCAGCGGAGTCGTTGATGCCGATGATCGGGCAGCCGACCATCGCGACCCACTCCATCAGCTTGGCCACCTTGCGGCCGAACATCTCGCCGACCGAACCTTGGAACACGGTCTGGTCGTGGCTGAAAACCCCGACCGGCCGGCCGTTGATCCTGCCGTGGCCGGTGACCACACCGTCGCCGTAGAGGGCGTTGGGGTCGCCCGGCGTCCGGCACAGCGCGCCGATCTCCAGGAAGCTGCCCGGGTCGAGCAGCGCATGAATGCGGGCACGGGCGCTGGGGATGCCTCTCTTCTCCCGCTTCGCGACGGCCTTCTCACCGCCGGGCTCCTTCGCCAGTTCCAGCTTCGCGCGCAGCTCGGCCAGCTTCTCGGCGGTGGTGTGCGCGCGGGAGACAGACGGCTCAGTTGCGGTCATTTCGCTACCTCTGCTTCTGGCGCTCGCGGCCGGCGCCTCGGCTTCGATCTCGGCCAGCGCCTGGCTCATGTGCGCGCCCACCTTGGCGATGATCGGCTCGTCGATCGCCTGGATGTGCTCACCGCCGATTGGCACCACCTCGAGATCCGATACGAACTCGCCCCACCCGCCGTCCGGCTTGCGGGTGGCATACCGCGGCTCGAACATGATCGCGTCGTCGTGGTAGCGGGCGGCCATGTAGAGCGTGACATGCCCGTCGTACGGCCGGAGCTCGGCGGTGTCGATCGCCCGCTGGTCCAGATACGACGTGCGCTGATGCTCGATGATCCCGCCGGGGATCTGCACCCCGCTCTCCTTGACCGCGTTGAGCACGAACTCGACCTGCCCGGCGTCGTCGAGCTTCTCCAGCTCCTCGTACGGAATCTCGGGAATCTGGACGTTGAACGTGCGCTCGGCGAACCGGGCGTAGCGTTCCCACCGCTTGCGGGTCTCCTCCTTGGTCTGCGGGATCTCCTCACCGGGCCGCACCGCGTCGATGAGCCCGACGAACGGCACGTCGCACCCTTGCTCCTTGAGCCCTATTGCGCAGGCGTACGCCAGCGCGCCGCCCAGCGACCAGCCGGCCAGGATGAAGGGGCCGTCGCCCTGGAGCTCGCGCAGCTTCGGAATGTACTGCGCCGCACGCTCTTCGATGGTGCCCTCGACCCGCTCCAAGCCGTACATCGGAGTGTCCGGCGGCAGCCGCTTCAGCAGCGGCTCGTACACCACCGTGGATCCGCCCGCGGCGTGGAAGACGAAGACGGGAACCTTGTCGGACCCCTCTTCGCGCGGCCGGATGATCCGGACGAACCCGTCCATCTGCCCGGCCTCGAGGTACTGGCGCACCTTGTCGGCAAGCTCCTCGACGGTGCCCGACGTCTTCACGTCCTCGACCGTGATGGGCCCGTCGGCACGCTCGGACAACCGCTGCGCCATCTTCTCCGCGGTGGCGTCGTCGACCTCGGGCAGCGGGTTGAAGATGCCGCCTGGTGACTTGCCGGTGACGATCGCCCACGTCGCGAACGTGACCCGCTCGGAGGCGTCGCGCGGCGGGACGTCAGCGCCCAGCGCCTCGGTGACCGCCTGCTGATCCAGCGCTGCTGCGGCGCCTGCCAAGTCGGGTTTGTTGCGCGGCGGACCCTCCGGGTTGTCCGGCGGCGGCGGAGGCGGCACCTCTTGGGTTTCCGGGGGTGCTTGCGGGTCGGGCGCCGGCGCGGTGACGGTTTCCACCGACGCACCGGACGCCAGGCGCGCCTGCTCCTCGGCGATCTCGTCGGCGGTCTTCGTCTTCTGATACTCGTGCAGCTGAGCCACCTCGTCGCGATGCTCGATCGCGTACTGGATCAGCTTCTCGACCGCGTACAGGTTCGCGTCGCGCACGGCCTGCAGCTGGATCGGCGGCAGGTCGAAGTCGTACTCGACGCGGTTCTTGATCCGCACCGCCATCAGGGAGTCCAGGCCCAACTCGATCAGCGGCACCTCCCACGGCAGGTCCTCGGGCTCGTAGCCCATCGCGGAGGCCACGATCGTCGCCAACCGCGCACCGACGGTCTCACCAGAGTCGGGCGACCACTTGGCAAAGCCCGCACCGAGGTTTGCGCCCTGCGCGAGTTGGTCGTGCAAAATCTCCGCATCCGGCTGCTCCTCGATGACGGGAGCGTCCGTTACCGGTTGCGGCGCAACGGTGCCGACCGCGACGGCGGACGGTAGCGCAGCCGTCTCCCCACCCCGCGACACGATCGCGTCGTAGACGAGGGTGAACGACTCGTCGATGCGGGCGTGCACCTGCACCGACGCGCCACCGGGATGCCGGGTCAGCGTCGTCACCAGCCGGGCACCGTCGCCGGCCATGGCGCGTTGCTCGCTCGCCGTGATCTGAGCATCCGGAAGAACCTGCGCCGCAGCCGATTTCACCAATGCGGCCAGGTCGGTCTCGCCGCGCGGCTTGTACTCCCAGATGTGCCGACCGTCAGGGGTGGCGACGTGGTTGCCGGGCATGATGACCGACGCGTCGCCGCTGAAGTGCGCGTCGAGCCAGTGCTCCTTGCGCTTGAACCGGGTCGGCGGGATGTTCGCGAAATCCTGCGGCCCCTCGGCGCGGGTGAACAGCGTCCGGATGTCGAGGTCGTGGCCGTAGACGAAAAGCTGCGCCATCGCGGCGACCATCGACTCGACCTCGTCCTGCTTGCGTGCGAGCGTCGCGATCAGCTGCGCGTCATGCAGGCCCGCCGCGGCAGTGGTGAGCCCAACCTGCATGAGCGCCACGGGATTCGGCGCCAGTTCCAGGAACGTGGTGTGGCCGTTGTCGACCGCGTTGCGGATGCCGTGGGTGAAGTAGACGGAGTGCCGCAGACCCTTCTTCCAGTAGTCGACGTCGTGGATCGCCGAGCCCGGGCGGATGAAGCTGCCCTCGTGCACCGTCGAGTAGTAGCCGATGGTCGTCGGCCGCGGCTCGATGCCGACCAACTCGGCCGCCAACTCGCCCAGCAGCGGGTCCATCTGCGTGGTGTGGCTGGCGCCCTTGGTCTGGAACTTGCGGGCGAACTTGCCCTCGGACTCGGCGCGCTCGATGATCGCGTCGACCTGCTCGGGCGGCCCGCCGATCACGGTCTGGGTGGGCGCCGCATAGACGCACACCTCCAGATCGGGGAAATCGGAGAACACGGTCTTGATCTCGTCGGCGGAGTACTCGACCAGCGCCATCAGCCGGATGTACTCGCCGAACAGCATCGCCTCGCCCTCACCCATCAGGTGCGAGCGCGAGCAGATCGTGCGAGTGGCGTCGGCCAGCGACAGCCCGCCGGAGAAGTAGGCGGCGGCCGCCTCGCCGAGCGACTGCCCGACCACCGCAGACGGCTTGGCGCCGTGGTGCTTGAGCAGCTCACCGAGCGCGACCTGGATCGCGAAGATCACGATCTGCGTGGTCTCGATGCCGTAGTCCTGTGCATCGTCGAGGATCATCTCGACGATCGAATAGCCTCGCTCCTCCTGCACCAACGAGTCGACTTTGTCGATCCACTCGGCGAACACCTCGTCGCGCAGGTACAGGCTCTTGGCCATCTTGCGGTGCTGCGCACCGAAGCCGGCCAGCACCCACACCGGTCCGTTGGTCACCGGCCCGTCGGCGGTGAACACGTTCGGCCGCTGCTTGCCCTCAGCGACCGCGCGCAGGCCCTTGATCGCCTCGTCGTGGTCGTGGGCCAGCACCACCGCGCGGGAGCGGCCGTGGTTGCGGCGCGACAGCGCCCGGCCGATCGACTCCAGCGACGACGCCCGTCCCTCTTCGGTCTCCATCCAGTCCGCCAGCTCCGCGGCCGCAGCCTTCTTGCGCGACGTCAGGAACGCCGACACCGCCAACGGTATTGCGGACGTGGGTTGTTCACCGGCCTCGAGTTCTTCGAGCGCAATCTCCTTGAGCCGCAACGCCTCATCGGTCAGACCGGGCAGTTCGTATTCCGGCTCCTCTACCGAAGCCACCGGCAGGTCGTCGTCGATGAACTCGCCGTATTCGTCCAGCCGGACGCCACCGATGTACTGGGCCGCAGCCTCCTGGACGGCCTTCTCCTCGACCTCCGGTTCGGGCTCGGGCTCCTTCTCGATCACGTCGCGGGGCAGCACCTCGCGCAGCACCAAATGTGCGTTGGCACCGCCGAATCCGAACCCGGACACCCCGGCGATCGCATACCCGCTGTAGCGCGGCCAGTCGGTGACCGTGTCGGCGACCTTCAGGTGTACCGCGTCGAAGTCGATGTACGGGTTGGGCCCGGCGTAGTTGATCGACGGCGGCAGCTTGTCGTGCGACAGCGCCAGCGCCATCTTGGCGAGGCTGGCCGCACCGGCCGCCGACTCAAGGTGCCCCACATTGGATTTCACCGCGCCGAGAAGCGCCGGCTTGTCGGCGGGGCGGCCCCTGCCGACGACGCGGCCCAGCGCTTCGGCCTCGATCGGGTCGCCGAGGATGGTGCCCGTGCCGTGAGCCTCGATGTAGTCGACCGTGCGGGGGTTGATGCCCGCGTCCTTGTAGGCCTTGCGCAGCACGTCGGCCTGGGCGTCGGGGTTCGGCGCGAGCAGCCCGTTGGAGCGGCCGTCGTGGTTGACCGCGCTGCCCGCGATCACCGCGAGAATCTGGTCGCCGTCGCGGCGGGCGTCGTCGACCCGCTTGAACACCAGCATGCCGCCGCCCTCGGCGCGGGAGTAGCCGTCGGCGTCGGAGGAGAACGACTTGATCCGGCCGTCTGCGGCCAAGACACCGCCGACTTCGTCGAAGCCGATCGTGACCATCGGGGTGATCAACGCGTTGACGCCACCGGCGAGCGCGACGTCGCACTCGCCGGTCCGCAGCGCCTGCACCGCCTGGTGCGCGGCGACCAGCGAGCTGGAGCACGCGGTGTCCACGGCCATCGACGGGCCGCGGAAGTCGTAGAAGTAGGACACCCGGTTGGCGATGATGCTGCTCGCGGTGCCGGTGATCGCGTACGGGTGCGCGACGGTCGGGTCGGACACCGCCAGGAAGCTGTAGTCGTTGTTGGACGAGCCGATGTAAACGCCGACACTCTCACCGCGCAGGCTCGACGCCGGGATGCGCGCGTGTTCCAATGCCTCCCAGGTCAATTCGAGCGCCATCCGCTGCTGCGGGTCGAGGTTGTCGGCCTCCATCTTCGACAGCGCGAAGAACTCGGAGTCGAAGCCCTTGATGTCTGTGAGGTAACCGCCGCGGGTGCGCGCCCTGGCGACACGCTCGGCGATCCGCGGCTCTTCCAGGAACTCCGACCAGCGGCCCTCGGGCAGGTCGGTGATCGCGTCGCGGCCGTCGAGCAGCGCCTGCCACGTCTCCTCGGGGGTGTTCATGTCGCCCGGGAAGCGGGTGGACAACCCCACGATCGCGATGTCGGCGACGTCGTGCTCACGCGCCCAGTCCTCGTCCTCGTCGACGCCCTCGGGCTCGGGCTCGCCCTCGATGATCCGGGTGGCCAGCGACTCGATGGTGGGGTGCCGGAACGCGACCGTGGCCGACAGCGTGACCCCGGTGACGTCCTCGATGTCGGCGGCCATCGCCACCGCGTCGCGCGACGACAAGCCGAGCTCGACCATCGGGGTGGTCTCGTCGATCGCGTCGGCGGACTGGCCGGTGGCGCTGGCCACCCAGTTGCGCAGCCACGTGCGCATCTCGGCGACGGTCATGCCGCCTTGGCTGGTTGAAGTCTCGTCAGTCTCGTTGTCAGTCATGCTAATTCGCGGTGTTGTCAGTCCGCGGCGTCGGGGAAGGAATTGATGGAGGCGGTTCCGCCACGGAGGCTGCCGTCGATGTAGGCGCTGCGGCAGGCCCGGCGGCCGATCTTGCCGCTGGATGTGCGCGGGATGGTGCCGGCGGGCATCAGCAGTACGTCGCGCACCGTGACGCCGTGGCGCACCGCGATCGCGGCACGGATGTCGTCGGCGATGGGCTCGGGGTCGAGCTTGTGGGTGCCCGGGGCGCGCTCGCCGACGATCACCAGCTGCTCGGACGTGTTCTCCGGGTCGTACTTCAGCCCAGCGTGCGGGTTGTCGAACACCTGCTGCGGCAACTGGTTGGCCGGGACTGAGAACGCCGCCGCGAAGCCCGGGCGCAGCGCGCGGGTGGCCTCCTGCGCGGTGTGCTCGAGATCCTGCGGATAGTGATTGCGGCCGTCGATGATCACCAGCTCCTTGATCCGGCCGGTGATGTAGAACTCGCCGTCGAGGAAGGCGCCGAGGTCGCCGGTGCGCATCCACATCGCGTCGTCGGGCGCGCCTTCGGCATGCGACGGGTTGGTGCGCGACTTGAGGATGTTCTGAAAAGTCTCGCGCGTCTCCTGCTCGCGATTCCAATAGCCGGAACCCATGTTGTTGCCGTGCAACCAGATCTCGCCGATGTGCCCGTCAGGCAGTTCCGTGGCGGTGTCGGCGTCGACGATGGCCGCCCACTGGTCGTAGGAGATTCGTCCGCAGGACACCTGCGGCACCCCGTTGGGGGAGTCCTGGGAAACCTTGACGAGCCTGCCCTTGTTCAACTCGTCGCGGTCGACGCGGATGACCGTCGGACCGACCTTCATGTCCGTGGTGGACACGAAGAGCGTTGCCTCGGCCATCCCGTAGGACGGCTTGATCGCGGCTTCGGTCAGGCCGTACGGCGCGAATGCCTCCACGAACTTGCGCATCGAGACCTGCGAAATCGGTTCGCTGCCGTTCAGGATGGCCAACTCATTACTCAGGTCAAGCGGCGGCTCACCCTCTTTGGGCAGGCCCCGCAACGCCGCGTGCTCGAACGCGAAGTTGGGCGCCGCAGAATAGACGCGACCATGGTCGTCACCCTTGACGCCGAGTTCGCGCATCCACCGGATCGGTCGCCGCACGAACGCCGCTGGGGTCATGAACGTGATATCGCGGCCGATGATCGAGGGCAGCATGATCGTGAGCAGACCCATGTCGTGGAAGAAGGGCAACCAGGTGACCCCGCGCTGACCCTCTTCGCCCTGCAGACCGTCCATCAGTTGGACGAGGTTGGTCCCCACCGACTGGTGGGTGATCTGAACGCCCGCCGGGCTGCGGGTAGAGCCCGACGTGTACTGCAGGTACGCGATGGTCTCCTCAGTGGGGTTGGGGGGCTGCACCCACGTGTCGGCGACCTCGTCGGGCACCGCGTCTACAGCGATTACGCGCGGACGCTCCTTTGAAGGCCGGTTGCGAAAGAACTTGCGGACTCCCTCGGCCGAGCCGGTGGTGGTCAGGATCACCGACGGGGTGCAGTCGTCGAGCACGGCGTGCAAGCGGCCGACGTGACCGGGCTCGGCGGGGTCGAACAGCGGCACCGCGAGCCGGCCGGAGTAGACCGCGCCGTAGAAGGCAGTCAGGTAGTCGAGGTTCTGCGGGCACAGGATGGCCACCCGGTCGTCGGCGGCGGTGACCTGCTGAAGGCGGGCGGCGACGGCGCGGTTACGCGCGGAGAACTGCGACCACGTCAACTCACGCGGCACGCCGTCACGTTCGGTGGAGAAGTCGAGGAACCGGTACACCACATGGTCGCCACGGGTCTGTGCCCATCGCTCCACATGGCGGACGAGGCTGGCGCCTTCCGGGAATGTGATCCGCCCCGTCTTCTTGTCGATGAACGGGTTGACCCAAATCGCCACGTTCTTTTCTCCTGTCGAGCGCTGAGGCCTGCTGTCGCATCGAGCGGGGCCGGCCGCTAGTTCGGCTGCCTGTCGCCGCGAAACCCCAAACCTCACAGATCGTACAGAGGTTCCGCGACCCGGCGCCGCTGCGCGTGACCGCCACGCACAACCAGCCCGAAAAGGACCTGCCGCTCTTAGCTATTTCTTAATGTTAGGTGACCGGCGTTCGGGGTCAAAATCGACGGCCCCTATCCGAGGAAAATGTTGCTGATCCGTGCTATTTCTTGATGTCTTCGCGCAAGCGGCTCATCCCGACCCGATGTCTTCGCGCAAGCGGCTCATCCCGACCCGATGTCTTCGCGCAAGCGGCTCATCCCGACTGCGGCGCGTTCTTGATCACATCGGCCGCCCAGCGCTTTGTCCACTCGGTGGCCGGCTGGCCGTCGATGTTCCAGAACTGCGTCGTGTTGTACATCGCGTGTACCGGCTCGCCCGCGGCGCCCACCAGCGTCTGAAGCGTCTTCGGCAGGCTCAGCAGGCTGAACGCCTCGGCGGGCGAGGCGCAGATCAAGTCGCCTTCGGCGCAGATCTGGTACGCCCGGTCGTCGAGTTCGCCGAACCCACCGTCGCGGGGGCCGGTCATCGTCATCCCGGACGGGATGAACGGCACGTTCTGCAGCGTGATCTCCGCCCCCTGGCCGGGCGGGTTCGGGCCGACGTCGCGACCCACGCCCTGCTCGCGGCGGCCATCGGCGATGAGCGTCACCCCGAGCACCCGGTCGGCGGCGACGGGACCTCTGCCGTTGCCGATGTCGCTGGCGATGTCCCCGGCGATCACCGCACCCTGCGAGAAGCCG
The DNA here is from genome assembly GCA_963775205.1 of uncultured Actinomycetota bacterium. Classification (GTDB taxonomy): domain Bacteria; phylum Actinomycetota; class Actinomycetes; order Mycobacteriales; family Mycobacteriaceae; genus Mycobacterium. The sequence goes on from CAVZHV010000009.1 coordinate 766,264, forward strand.
ACGAACACGTAGCGCGTCAGCGGGCACCTGGCCGCGATATCGGCGACCGCCCTTGTGGTCACGTCGGTGCCCTGCCGGCGGCTGGCGTCGTAGTCGACCTCGTTGTCGCTGGAGAGCGGCCGGTGGAACTGGGCGATGTAGGGAACGGTGTAGGCCTGCAGCCGGTCTGCGCCGAACTGCTCGGTCAGCGGCCGAGTAACGTTGAGCAGCAACGCATTCGGGAACTGCGTCGGATTCACCGGATCCTGCTGCGGGGACGACTCCCATGTCCCGGGCACCGACACCAGCTGCACGTCGGGGCAGCCGGCGCCCTGCATCTCGGGCCGCGGCCTCTTGAGCACGAACACGGCAGTGACGCCGGCCAACAGCAAGACGCCGACGACGGCGATCACAATCCACCCGCGGTTGCGTCTGCGCTTGGTCGCCACGGTCAGCCGTGCTTGGGATGCGGCGCATTCTCGACCGCTGCCACCACCCAGTTACGCGTCCACACAGCGGCGGGCTGGCCGTCCGAATTCCAGAACTGCGGGGTGGCATAGAGCGCGTGCACCGGCTGACCGGCGCCGCCGGCCAGCACCTCCAGCGTCTTGGGCAGGTTGACGATGTTGAACGCCTCCTCGGGCGCAGCGCAGATCAGATCGTCCTGGGCGCAGATCTCGAACACCCGGTCGTTCAGCGCTCCGAAGCCGCCCTGCCGGGGGCCCGTCATGGTCAGGCCCATCCCCGACATCATCGGCACCTCGTGCAGCGTGATTTCGGCGCCCTGCCCGGGCGACGTCGGCGGCACGTCCTGGCCGACCCCGGTCTGGCGGCGCCCGTCGGCGATCAGCGTCACGCCTACCACAAGGTCTTGGTCCACCGGTCCCCTGCCGTTGCCGATGTCGCTGGCGATGTCACCGGCGATCACCGCACCTTGCGAGAAGCCGACGATGACGTAGCTCGTCAGCGGGCACCTGGTGTTCATCTCGGTCAGGGCTTTCACCGCGGCGTCCATACCCTCTTTGCGGCTGTCGTTGTAGCTGATCTGGTTGTCCCGCTCGAACGGGTTGTGGAACTGCGCGGTGTAGGGGACCGTGTACGTCTGCACGCGCTCGGCGCCGAACTGCTCGGCCACCGGCCGGGTAACGTTGAGCAGCAACGCATTCGGGAAGTCCACCGGATTCAGAGGGTCCTGCGCCGGCGACGACTCCCAGGTGCCCGGTACCGACAGCACCATCACGTCGGGGCAGCTGGCGTCCTGGAACTCGGGTCGCGGCTTCGTCGGGACCGCCGTGGTGGGTGGCTGCGCGTTGGGCGGGGCGGTTTGCGGGGGTACCGACGGCTTGGTCGCCCGCTGCATGACCACCATCAGGACGAGACCCAACGTCACGACGACCGCCACCGCAGCGGCCGCGACGAGCGCGAGGATGCGGTGGCGTTTCCGCCGGGTGTTGTTTGCCATCTTCTTCCTGCTAGCAGAGCCGCTCGGTGGCGATGCGGATGTAGTTGCCGGTCGCGGCGTCGATGTCGGCGGCCGTGGGCGGCATCGAACTCATGTGAGCATCGTGCACATCGGTGGACACCAGCGGATGCACGTAGTCCCAAACCGCTTGCGGACTCTGCCCGGCGGCGTGGGCCTGGCATACATAAGAGCCGACGGACAGCGCCAGCAGTTCACTCGACGGGTGCACCCCCACGGCGGCCAGCGCGTCCAGATATGCGCGCTGCTGCCCGGTCACCGTCAGCTTGTTGACCGTCTGGGAACCGCTGGCCCCTGTCGGCGGAGCAGCCTGCGCGGCGTCCGGGCCGTCGTGGATACCCGACACCAGCGTCGTGGAGTCGTCAGCGGGCAGCTCCACGCTCGACAGCAACCCGTCGGAGGCCGAGCATCCTGCGGCCGCGGCGCTGGCGAGCGTCAGCATCGCCAGGGCACAGCAGCGCGATGCGGTCTGCGTCGGCGTCCATTGCACGTTTCCACGGTACCGGCTCACGGCCGCAAGGCCCCGCGAGCAACATCGCAGTCAGCTCACGCGTCGCACGCCGGGGCTACGCGATCGTCGCCACCAGTTCGCCGGCCATCGCGCCCAGCTGCGGAGCCCACGTCGACCAGTCGTGGTTACCCGAGGGTGGGAAGTCGAAATGCCCGTTGTGCCCGCTGACCTGGCGATAGTGCTGGTAGAACGTGCGGTTGCTGCCTTGGGCCTGATCGCAGTAGGAGATCATCGCGGCCGGGTCGCTGCACGTCAGGGTCTGCGGGCTGAATATCCACAGCCGGGTGTTGTTCTGCGCCAGCAGCGAGATGTGGACGTCGGGGTCGTGCCACTTCCAGCGGCCCAGCTGGGGCAGTCCCCACATGTTGCGGGAGTCGACGCCGCCGAACCGCATCAGGCCGTCCGTGATCGCGCCGTTCATGTACGTGTTGGACGGGGTCAGGAAACCCGACAGCGATCCGGCGAACCGGAACCGGTCGGGGTAGAACGTGGCCAGCGTGACCGCGCCGGTGCCGCCCTGCGCGGCGCCGACGATTCCGTGGCCGCCGGGTGCCAGTCCTTTGTTGGCCGCCAGCCAGTCAGGCAGCTCCTGGGACAGGAAGGTCTCCCACTGCCGGCTGCCGTCCTGCTCCCAGTTGGTGTAGAGGCTGAACGCGCCGCTGGCCGGCGCCACCACCGAGATGCCCTTGCCCGCCAGTGTGTTCATCGCGTTGCCGGCGGTCACCCAGTTGCTGACGCCCTCGCCGGCGTTGAACGCGTCGAGCAGGAACACCGCGTGCGGGCCGCCGGCCAGAAACGCGACGGGGATGTCGCGGCCCATCGCGCCAGACGGCACCATCAGGTACTCGACGGCGTCGGCTCTGGCGGTCGGCGACGTCACCGGGGCCACCCACAGACCGAGGCCGAGGACTGCGACCAGCACCGCTCGCATCAGCACCACACCGACCTTCATGGCCACCCTCCTGCCGTCTGCTCTTCGCGCAAGCGCTCATCGCTGCCGTCTGCTCTTCGCGCAAGCGCTCATCGCTGCCGTCTGCTGTTCGCGCTTCCGTACCCCAATCCGCAACGTAGTGAACCACATCACTGAGCGGAGGCGCTGATGAACGACCAACGGCGGCGACCGTGGTGGTCGCCGCCGTCAGTCGTTGTGCTGCGTCTACGCGGTGGGCGCGGCGCCCAGCACGCGCTGGATGTCGGGCTTCATCGCGTTGAGCTGCTGGCCCCAGTAGGCCCAGCTGTGCGTACCGGCCTCGGGAAAGTTGAACACCCCGTTCTTGCCGCCGGCTGCGATGTAGGCGTCCTTGAAGGACTTGTTCGTCCGCAACGTGAAGCCCTCGAGGAACTTCGCGTTGAAGTCGCCGCCGCCCAGGTCGTTGGGCTTGCCGTTACCGCAGTAGATCCAGATGCGGGTGTTGTTGGCCACCAGCTTGGCGACGTTGACCATCGGGTCGTTGCGCTTCCACGCCGGGTCACTGGACGGGCCCCACATGTCCTCGGACTTGTAGCCGCCGGCGTCACCCATCGACAGGCCGACGAGCATCGGCCACCAGCCCTCCGACAAGTTCAAGAAGCCGGACAGCGAGGCCGCGTACGGGAACTGCTGCGGGTAGTTGATCGCCAGCGTCAGCGCCGCCGAACCGGCCATGGACAGACCGACCGCGGCACTGCCCGTCGGCTTGACCTGCTTGTTGGCAGCGAGCCACGCCGGCAGCTCCTGGGTGAGGAAGGTCTCCCATTTGTAGGTCAGGCAGCCGCTCTTGCCGCAGGCCTGCTTGTACCAGTCGCTGTAGAAGCTGGACTGGCCGCCGACGGGCATGACCACGGACAGGCCGGACTGGTAGTACATCTCGAACGCGTTGGTCTCGATGTCCCAGCCGCTGTAGTCGTCCCGCGCGCGCAGGCCGTCGAGCAAATAGACCGCCGGAGAGTCCGGGCCACCGCTTTGGAACTGAACCCGGATGTCGCGACCCATCGCGGCCGACGGCACGTCCAGGTACTCGACCGGCAGGCCCGGCCGCGAGAACGCCCCTGCAGTCGCCGAGCCCCCTACGGCGCCCACCAGGCCCGGCAGCAGCACGGCCGCCACGGCGGCGACCGTCAGCCGTCGCGCCCATCGGCCGCGCATCTTCTCAACGAACTTCATGAATATGTCCATCCCATCTTTGGTGTCTGCACCGCAGGCGTTCCAGCCGCAGTGCCCTGGTAGTCAACCACACCTTTCTGTGGCCCTCTCGACGTGCGTCCCGGCCCTACCGCCTCGTCATCGTCCGGTAACCCACTGTTGGCACAGGTCTCCCAGTGCCAGGAAAAGCATGGTTTTCCGGGACCGACGGGACGCTTGCCGGGTGCCAAGCATCGGTCGTTTCGACCGTCCGTCGATGTGGGCATCGATGTCGGTATCGCCGCGCCGTTGCGGTACGTTACCTCGACCGCGGCCCCGCCAGCTAACTCGGCTAGGGCCCCGTCGCCGGTAAGCCAGTGTAAGGGGTACCACGAGACGGCGGCTCACTCAAGCCGCACCGGATCAGCTCATAGCGCGGCACCCGGTCGATTCGGTAGCTCGTGAACTGGTACGCGTGCACCAGGTTGGACAGGAACCGGCGCACGGTCAGCGGTCCCCTGATGGAGGTCATCACCGCGTCGGTGTCCGGGCATTTCAGGGCCTCCTCCGCCTGTACCACCCAGTCCTCGTCGAGGTAGGGGGGCAGATACGGATGCTCCTTCAGCCACGGCCCCTCGGCCACCGCCCAGTCCGGGAAGAGGTTCTTGTCGTGGCCGATCCTGCCGTCCTCCAGGCGCGCCGTGTGGGCTGCGAGCGGGTTCGCCAGACCGATCTGGTCGACCACCCGCACGTCGAGCCCGACATTCATCCCAAGCATGCCCAGATTGGTGAAGAAGACCGTGTGCGGGCCTCTCGTCTCCGTTCGCTCGCCCAGTTCGGCCGGATCCGCCGGGACGACGTCCCACTGCGTGTAGTTGCCGGACGGCAGCAACAGGGCGCCGTCGGGGGTGTTGTTGATGGCTTCTATCACGGCGCGCATCCGGGGGTAGTCCAGGTAGTCGGCCGCCGTCAGCGGATGGGCCCTGCCGGTCGCCTGGGCGTAGAACCGGCGCTCGTCGACGATCCCGGTGTAGGTGACCCTGGTCGCGTCGGCACCCATACCCGGGGAGTTGGCCGCCCACAGCGCCCACCCGACGACCGCGAGCCACACGGCTGCCGTAGCGCCCGCCAGAACCGGGCCGACCCTCTTCGTCACGTCGACCCGCTCGGGCAGCACGAGAGGGATCACCGCCACCGGTGCCAGCACGCAGAACACCGGCGTCAGCAAGACCCGCCCGTGCATGAAGTCGCCGCCCTGCCGTATCCAGTACAGCGCCTGCACCAGCCCGCTCACGACCATGAACACGACCACCGCGGTGGGGTTTTGAACCAGACGCGCCATCGGCTTGCGGCCGGTCGGCGCCCACTGCGGCCGGTTGCGAGCGACCAGCAGCACAGCCAGCACCGCAACCAGCAGCGCGGGCACCCACAACGCGTACGGCCCGGTGAAGTTGGCCAGGTAGAGGAATCCTTGCGACCACTTCTTTCCGGACGCGTCCTTGGCGAGCGCGGTCCCCGGAACCAGCAGCCCGTAGTAGCCCATCCGGAAGATCTGATAGCCGACGGGCAGCAGCCCGCCTGCCACCACGATCAGAACGCGCGCCCGCCAGCCGGATGCGGCGATCAGCATCATCACCAGCGCCAAACCGCCGATCAACGCCAGTTCCGGGCGCACGAGTACGGACAGACCTGCAACGAACGCCAGCGCCGCGGTGAAGCCGCGGCCTGTCGGCTGAACCTGTTGCGACCAGCACACCATCATCCACCACAGCAGGCCGAGATAGGCCAGCACCAAACAGTTTTCGAGCCCGGAGGTGGCGAAGTCGCGGGCCGGTGGCAACGCGATGTAGACGAGCGCGCCGGCCGGCAGCAGCAGCGCGCGTCGGCCGAGCAGGCTCGGCGCATACAGCCTCGCCGCACCCAGCATCACGAAGACCACACCCAGCACCGACAGCACCAGCGCCAGCGCCAGCGCCACGTACTCCAGCCGCACCGGGCCGCCGATGACGCTGCCCACGTACACCAGATAGGTCCACAGCGTCGAGGTGTTGGCCTCCACGCGCTCGCCCGCGTTGAACACCGGGCCGTTGCCGGCCAACAGGTTTCGCACCGTGCGCAGCACGATCAGCCCGTCGTCGGCGATCCAGCGCCGCTGCCACGCACCCCAGCCGAACAGCGCAGCGGTGACCAGCACACCGACAGAGAGGCTGACCCGAGCGCTCAGTTCGAGCCGGCCCCCGCTATCCGAAGACGACGGCCGCACCGATTGTTCCGATCAATGCCAACGCAAGGAACTGCAGCACGCGGTCGCGCAGCGCGATCTCCTCCGGCTCGCCGGCCATCCCGCTGTCGACGTCCACCGCGTAGCGCAGGATCGCGATCGTGAACGGGATCATCGAGATCACCCACCACGAGCCCGAACCGCCGTCACGCTGGAATGCGAACAGCCCGTAGGACAACACCACCGCCGTCGCCGACAACGTCCACACAAACCGCAGGTAGGTTCCTGTGTAGCTCTCGAGCGACCTGCGGATCTTGGCGCCGGTGCGCTCGGCCAGTTGCAGCTCGGCGTAGCGCTTGCCGGCCACCATGAACAGCGACCCGAACGCCATCACCAACAGGAACCATTGCGACAGCCGGATGTTGGTGGCAGCGCCCCCGGCGATGGCGCGGATGAGGTAGGCCGACGACACGATGCAGATGTCGAGCACCGCTTGGTGTTTCAATCCGAAGCAATACGCCAGCTGGATCGCGATGTAGACGGCCATCACGATCGCCAGGTCCGAGTTGACGGCAAAAAACGCGATCGCCAACGACCCGACGCCGAGCACCACCGCCAGCGTGTATGCCAGCCACTCGGGCACCACACCCGCCGCGATCGGCCGGAACCGCTTGGTGGGATGCGCACGGTCGGCTTCGACGTCGCGGACGTCGTTGACGAGGTACACCGCCGATGCCGCCATGCAGAACACGACGAATGCGATGCCGACGTTGACGATCATGTCGCGGTAGTCGACCTTGACGTCGCTGCCGAGCGCGGCGACGGGCGCGGCGAACACCAGGACGTTCTTGACCCACTGCCGGGGGCGCATCGCCTTGACGACGCCGGCGATCAGGTTCTCCGGTGGCCCGGTGACCGGAGCCGCTTCTTCGCTCACCGCATGTTTCCGATCTTGCTGAAAGCCTGTGCGACGAGCGCACCGACGGCAACGCCGGTCAGCACGTCGCTGGGGTAGTGCACACCAAGCACCAAGCGCGACAACGCCATCGGCGGCACGACAAGCAGCGGCAGCGGCAGTCCGGTCAGCGGGGCCATCAGAACCGCGGCCGCGGTGGTCGACGTGGCATGCGCAGACGGGAAGCTCAGCGCGCTCGGCGTGCCGACGTTCACCTTGACAGCGGGATCAGATGGCCGGGGGCGCCGCACCACCCGCTTGATCGCCACCGCGGTGGCGTGCGCGGTAAAGGCCCCAGCCCCCGCCAGCAGCCACTGCCGGCGCTTCTCCGGCTGCGTCAGCGCGCCCACAGCCGAGACCGCCAGCCAGCCTGCGCTGTGCTCGCCGAAGTGCGACAGCGCCCGCGCGGCGGCCACGACGCCGGGACGCCGCGCAACCGCCGACTGAACGGCCACCAGCGCTGCGACCTCTCCCCGGGGCTCAGTCATCGCTGCCCGTCCGGGCCAGAAGCACCGACTCCCACTTCTGTTTGCTCGTCAACACGGGCAGCGCCTCCCGGTAAACCCGGCGCATCTCGTCGAACCGGCGGGCCAACGTGCGCTGCCGGCGCAGCGACTGGGCCAACAGCGACAACATCTTTCGCCGGTCACGCTGCCGGTACACCACGCCGCGGCCGTCGGCGGTGGTGACGGTGACGCCGTCCACGTTGCACAGCAGGAACCACCGCGAATCCTGCGTCGGCACGTTCAGTTGCGGCCGCTCATGGTGCGCTGGGTCGGCCTTGGTGGTGTTGTGCAGGATGCCGCGGGTCAGCCGGATCACCTTGGCCGGCACGCTCTTGGGCTCGCCGACGCTGCCCACTTGTCCCGACGGCGGGGGCAGCGCAGTCGCTGACGGCAACACCACCGCGTCCGGGTAGTTCCGCCGGATGCGGTGCACGTCGGGCAACGCGGTTTCAAGGATCGAGAAGAGGTTCTCGGGGCCGGCGAGGAAGTCGTCGATCGCCCTGTTCTGGATGGCCACCGTCGAATACTCGAGGCAGAGAAGGTGTTTCAGGGTGGCTTTGAGCATGCTGCGGAGAAGGCCGCGAGCGTCGCCGTCCCAGTGCATGGCCGCGACGACCAGCCGGTTGCGCAGGTGGAAATAGGCCTGCCAGTCGATCGCATCGTCCTTGTCGCTCCAGGCCATGTGCCAGATCGCCGTGCCCGGCATGGTGACCGTGGGGTATCCGTGCTCGGCGGCGCGCAGCCCGTAGTCGGCGTCATCCCACTTGATGAACAGCGGCAGCGGCTGGCCGAGTTCGTCGGCCACCTGTCGCGGGATCATGCACATCCACCAGCCGTTGTAGTCCACGTCGATGCGCCGGTGCAGCAGCTTGCTGTCGGATTCCTTGCTGCTCAACGGTTTCCGGGCGAAGTCGTGGTCGTACTTTGCGTGCGGGGCGTGGGTCCACATGAAGTTCGAGCGGTCGACGATCTCGCCCATCACGTGCAGGTGGGACCGGTCTTGCAGGTTGAGCATCTGGCCGCCCACCAGCATCGGCGACTTCGCGAACCGGTTCATCGCCAGCGCGCGCAGCACCGAGTCCGGCTCGACGCGGATGTCGTCGTCCATGAACAGGATCTGTTGGCAGTCGGTGTTCTTCAGCGCTTCGTACATCACCCGGCTGTAGCCGCCGGATCCTCCGAGGTTGGGCTGGTCGTGGATGGACAGCCGGTTACCCAGCGGCGCAGCCGCTTCCGCGAAGCCCAGGTGGTCGCGCACCTTGGCGGTGCCCTGGTCGGGCACGATGACAGCGCCGATCACCTTGTCCACCAAGGGGTCCGACGTCAGGGCCCGCAGCGCGTTGACGCAGTCGCCGGGGCGGTTGAACGTGGGGATGCCCACTGCGATGTTCGCGACGCCCGGTGCCGGCGCAGGGGCATACCAGCCCGCGCTGTGCAGGGTGGCGGCGCTGTCGGTGGTGACGTCGAACCAGATCCATCCGCCGTCCTCGAACGGCCCCAGGTCGATCTCGACCTCGACCGCCACCTGATCGCCTTCGAATGCCCTGCCCTCGACGAAAATACGTGCGCCGGTGGCCTTCGTGCGGTACACGTCCACCCGGCCGGTTCCGGTCAGATCAGCGCGCAGCACCACCGACGTCAGCGTCGACCAGCGCCGCCAGTAGCTTGCCGGGAAAGCGTTGAAATACGTCGAGAACGACACCTGCGACTCGGCGCCGATCTGCAGGGCGGTGCGGCTGGAGGCGTGGGCGCGCCGGCTGTTGGTGCTCGACTCGTCGATGTAGAGCTTGCGCACGTCCAGTGGCTCGCCGGGGCGCGGCAGGATGACCCGGGCCAGCAGACTGACGGCCTTGCCGCTCATTCGGCTTCGCTATCGGTGAGCGCCGCGCCGTCACGCAGGTGGGGTGCCAACACGTTGTCGTACATGCTCAGCGCGCTGGCGATGGCCATGTGCATGTCGAGGTACTGGTAGGTGCCCAGCCGGCCGCCGAAAAGCACCTTGGCAGAGGCGGTTTCGGTCCTGGCCCGGCTTCGGTAAGCCGCCAGCAAGCTGCGGTCGGCCTCCGTGTTGATCGGGTAGTACGGCTCGTCGTCGTCCTCGGCGAAGCGCGAGTACTCGCGAACGATCACCGTCCGGTCGGACGGGTAGTCGCGTTCGGGATGGAAGTGCCGGAACTCGTGGATGCGGGTGTAGGGCACGTCGAGGTCGTTGTAGTTCATCACCGGAGTGCCCTGGAAATCGCCGGTCGGCACCACTTCGAGTTCGAAATCCAGTGTCCGCCAACCCAATCGGCCATCAGCATAGTCGAAGTAGCGGTCCAGCGGTCCGGTGTAGACCACCGGCGCGTCCGGGCTGCCAGCGCGCAGCTGGTCGCGAACGTCGAACCAGTCGGTGTCCAGCCGCACCTCGATGCGCCCGTCGGCGGCCATGTTCTGCAGCCACGCGGTGTAGCCGTCGGCCGGCAGGCCTTCGTAGGTGTCGTTGAAGTAGCGGTTGTTGAAGGTGTAGCGCACCGGCAGCCGGGTGATGTTGCCCGCGGGCAGCTCCTTGGGGTCGGTCTGCCACTGCTTTTGGGTGTAGCCCTTGACGAACGCCTCGTAGAGCGGCCGGCCGATCAGCGAGATCGCCTTCTCTTCGAGGTTCTGCGCATCGGTGGTCTCGATCTCGGAGGCCTGCTCGGCGATCAGCTTGCGGGCCTCGTCGGGTGAGAAGTAGCGGCCGAAGAACTGCGATACCAGGCCCAGGCCCATCGGGAACTGGTAGGCCTGCCCGTTGTGCATCGCGAACACGCGGTGCTGGTAGTCGGTGAAGTCGGTGAACTGGTTCACGTAGTCCCAGACGCGCTTGTTCGAGGTGTGGAACAGATGGGCGCCGTACCTGTGGATCTCGATCCCGGTCTGCGGTTCCGGCTCCGAGTACGCGTTGCCGCCGATGTGGGGCCGGCGCTCGATGACCAGCACGCGCTTGTCCAGCTGCGTCGCCACCCGTTCGGCGATCGTCAGGCCGAAAAATCCGGAGCCGACGACGAAGAGGTCGAAGCCTCCGGAGGCCGGAGGGCCGACATCTGGTCCGGAGGCCAGAGGGCCGACATCAGGTGAGGTCATCGGCAGCTAGGGTATCCGACCCGACCCTGTCGACCATTTCGCCAGGCTGTACCGCCGCGCCGCCGAAAGGTCGCGATTGCCTCACAATTTCGTCTCGTCACTCTGGCCTCATCAATCCCGTCAGTACCATCAGACACGTTGGTATTGGCGGACAGTCGTCCGCAGGTGCTGACGGCAGTTGCACCTACTACCCAGACGATCGTTGTCCAGATTGAGGAGACTTCCGTGCCGAACAGACGTCGACGCAGGCTCTCGACAGCCTTGAGCGCGGTCGCCGCCGTGGGCGTCGCAAGTCCATTCGCAGTGGCCGCTGTAACCGCATTGACCGCAAGCCCGCAACCCGCCCCCGAGAAGCACGACTTCGTGCAAGCCGCGATGGTGACCGACCTGCCCGGCGAGATCATGTCGGCGCTGCAGTCCAGCCTGTCGCAGTTCGGCATCGTGGTGCCCAACATCCCGTCCGGCATCCTCGGCCCCGCCACCTCGCCGACGAGTTCGTCGATGACGATGCCGGGCGCCCTGACCGCCACGCCGGGCGGCTTGAGCGCCCCCGGCCTGACGGCTACCACTCCGGCCCTCTCCGCGACGCCCTCACCGGATCTCACGACCACGGCGCCAGGTCTGACGGCGCCGACGACACCCGCGATCACGTCGCCCCCGTCGGTGCTCAACGACCTCAGCCTGGCCAATCCCGGGCTGACGCCCGGCACGGCCACCCTGACGGCGCCCAGCGCGACGGCCTCGCTGCCCGGTGCGACCGCCTCGCTGCCCGGTGCGACCGCCTCGCTGCCCAGCGCGACCGCGTCGCTGCCGGGTCTGAGCACGCCGCAGGCCGTCGTGGACCCGGCGCTGACCAGCCCTCTCGGGCCCACCTCAGGCCTGACGGGTGTGCCGGGCGAGGTTCCGATCAGCGCGCCGCTCGGCCCCGACGGGTTCCCCGGCTATCCGGTGGCCGATCCGCTGCTGGCGATGCCGTCGACTCCTGCGGCTCCCGCCAGCGGAGGCCTGCTGTCCGAGCTGTCCAGCGCGGCAGAGCAACTCGGCGCGGGCCAGGCGATCGACCTGCTCAAGGGCGTCGTGGTCCCGTCGATCATGCAGGCGATCAAGTCGGCGGCACCTGCCGCAGCAGCAGCCCCGGCTGCGGCTCCGGCGCAGTAAAGACCTGTCGGCCAAACGGCATCGCAGAGAAGGCGAGCTCTGCGATGCCGTTGCCGGCGGTCTGAGCGCTTCTTTATGATTGGCTTCCGGGCGGTGTGTCGAACCACTGGTAACACCAGTCCCATGCGTAACATCAGCCCGTGGGGTGCCGCCGTCCTGCGCCGTCGCTGCTGTTCACCGCAGTCGCAGCGACCGTGCTGCTGCTGCCGTTGGCAGTCGATGGCGCCGTCGGCGACCGCGTCGACAGCCCCCGCGCAGACGACACCCAGCTCGCCCAACAGCCCCTGCCCGACATCGGTGCCGGAGAGACGATCCGTGAGGTCAGCCAGCCCACGCCGTTTTCGCTCGTCGCGCTGACCGGCACCAGCATCGGCACCACGGCGCGGGTGCGTGCGAAGCGGTCCGACGGCAGCTGGGGGCCGTGGTACGACGTCGAGGCAGACGAGTATCTCGGCCCCGACAGCAGCGGCCCGCCGCGCGGCACAGAGCCCGTGTTCGTCGGGCGCACCACCGCCGTGCAGATCGCGATCAACCGGCCGGCACCGGCTGCGCCCCCGGCGGCGCCGAAGGACCGTCGGCCCGAGCTCGGGTACAAGCCCGCCAACGTCGAGCAGCCCATCGGCCAGAACGTCAACGCAATTCTGATCACCCCGCCGCAAGCCCCCAGCGACCAGTTCGCGATACCTACCGCGGTCACCCCGCCCGGGCAGCCGCCCGCGATCATCAGCCGGGCACAGTGGGGCGCCGACGAGTCGATGCGATGCGGCCCGACGACGTACGACAACGGCATCCGGGCGGCCGTCGTCCATCACACCGCCGGCAGCAACGACTATTCCCCGCAGGACTCGGCCGAGATCATCCGGGCGATCTACGCGTACCACACCCGCACGCTCGGCTGGTGCGACATCGCCTACAACGCCCTGGTGGACAAGTACGGCCAGGTGTTCGAGGGACGTGCCGGCGGCATCACCAAGCCGGTCGAGGGCAGCCACACGGGCGGCTTCAACATCGACACCTGGGGCGTGGCGATGCTCGGAGAATTCGACGTGGTTCCGCCGACGCCGATCCAGCTACGCACGGTCGCGCGGCTGCTGGGCTGGCGGATGGCGATGGACGGCGTCGACCCGCGAGGCACGGTGACGTTGGCCTCGGCCGGCGGTGCGTTCACCAAGTTCCCCGCCGGGGCGCCCGCGACGCTGCCGACGATCTTCAGCCACCGCGACGTCGGGGCCACCGACTGCCCAGGCAACGCGGCATACGCCGAGCTGGACCACATCCGCGACATGGCTGCGCGCTTCAACGACCCGCCCGGACCGCAGGACCTCGCCGACTCGCTCCAAGGCGGCGCGATCTACGCCCGCTGGCAGGCAATGGGCGGCATGAACAGCTGGCTGGGCGCGCCGACGTCGCCGGAGTCACCGGCCGAGGGTGACGCCCGCTACGTGCGGTTCGCACACGGCGCGGTGTACTGGTCGCCGCGTACCGGTGCCAACCCCGTGGGCGGTGCGATCTACGACGCCTGGGCCGAGCTCGGCTACGAGCGCAGCGCCCTGGGCCTGCCGACCAGCACCGAGATCGCCGAGCCGGAGTGGATCGTGCAGAACTTCCAGCACGGCACGCTGAACTTCGACCGGGAGAAGCCGAGGGTGATCCAGGTGATCGACGGACTCGCCTACGAATTGCCGCCGCCGGAGGCGAAAGGCCCGCCGCCGCAGCTCGAGCGGTTCAGCGCGATCAACAGCTGAGCTACAGCCACCAACGTTCCAGCACCAGGGCCACCCCGTCGCTGGTGTTGGGCGCCGTCACCTCGTTGGCCACCGCCAGCACCTCCTGGTGCGCGTTGCCCATCGCGACGCCGTGGCCCGCCCAGCACAGCATCGGGATGTCGTTGGGCATGTCGCCGAACGCGACGACGTCCTCGGCGCCGATCCCTAGCGGATGCGCGAGCTCCTCGACGCCGGAAGCCTTGCTGATGCCCAGCGGCACGATCTCGATCAGCCCGTTGTTGGTGGAGTAGGTGATCTCGCCTTCGACCCCGATGTGCTTCGCCAGCGCGGCCGCCATGTCCGCGCTGCGCGCGTTCGCCTTGCGGATCAGCAGTTTCACCGCGGGCGCGCTGAGCACGTCCTGCAGCGAGACCTCGGTGTTGTCGGGATTCAGCCAGGCGTGCTCGTAGCCGGGTGAGCTGACGAACTGCGGTGTGGCCGCGTCATGGGCGCTGCGGCCCACCCGTTCCACCGCCAGTCCCGCACCGGGAATCGCGCGAGTGGCGATCTCGGCCAGCTCCGCGAGCACGTCGGCGGACAGCGTCCGGGCCGAGATGATCCGGTCGGCCGCGGGGTCGTAGAGCACGGCCCCGTTGGCGCACACCGCCATCGGGGCGAAGCCCAGCGCGTCGACCACCTGGCCGATCCAGCGCGGCGGGCGGCCCGTGGCGAGCACGAACGTCGCGCCAGCGGCGACGGCCGCCCGCACGGCGTCGCGGGTGCGCGCGGTGACCATCTCGTCGGCGTCGAGCAGAGTCCCGTCCACGTCGCTGGCGATCAGCGCGGGCGGGTTCACCGCGATCTTCTCGCAGCTGCGGTCATGAGCTCATGCGCGATCGGCCTGCTTGCGCGCCCGCTCCGCCAGTTCCGCCTCGTCGAGCATCTCGGCCTCGGCCAGCGTCGGCGCGCTACCGCCGAGTCGCTGCGGCACCCAGTACGCCCCGGCCGGATGCTCATATCCCAGTTGCGCGATCTGCAGGCACTCGGTCATCGCTTCGCGCAGCGCGGCGTTGGTCTGCTCGACGCTGTCCGTCGGGCGCAGCGGCTCCCCGACCACCGTCGTGATCGGCACTCGGTTGCGCAGCAGCTTGCGCGGATAGTCCTTCGTCCACATCCGCTGCACGCCCCACGCGATCAACGGAATGATCGGCACGCCCGCCTCGCGGGCCATCCGCACCGCGCCGGTCTTGAACTCCTCGAGCTCGAAACTGCGGCTGATCGTGGCCTCCGGATACACGCCCACCAGCTCGCCATCCCGCAGGCGCTGGACGGCGGCGGAGTAGGCACCCGCGCCGGCGCTCCGGTCGACCGGGATCATGCCGCTGTTGCGCATCAGGAAGCCGACCGGCGGCACGTCCAGTATCTCCTGCTTGATCATGAACCGCAGCCGCCGGCCCCGGCGGTAGGCCGCGATGGCGCCGGGCATCCAGTCCACGTAGCTGGTGTGGTTGATCGCGACCACGGCACCGCCGGTTTCCGGGATGTTCTCCAACCCGTGGTAGGTGATTCTCGGCCCGACCAACCGCACAGCAGACGTGACTGAAATCTCCAGCATGCGCATGACGGGTTGGGCCATGCGCTTACTCCGGATTCCCGTTCTGCCGGTCGGTCGATGCGCGGCGGCGGGCCGCCCGCTCGGCCGCCTCCTCGGCATCCAGCCGGGCCGCCTCGGCCATAGTCGGGGCGCCGCCGCCCAGCCGGCGTGGAACCCAGAACTCGCCCGGCGGATGCGGGCCGTACTCGTCCTGAACTCGTTCCAGCAGATGCTGCATCCGCGAATGCAACAGACTGGTCAGCTCCGCCGGCGGCAGCGTCGGCTGGATCGGCTCACCGACCGCCACGCTGATCGGCACCTTCGGCCGCCACATCTTGCGCGGGTGATCCTTGGTCCATATGCGCTGAGCTCCCCAGACGATGTGCGGGATGATCGGCACGCCGGCCGCATGAGCCATCCGCGCAGCCCCGGATTTCAGCTGCTTGATCTCGAAGCTGCGGCTGATCGTGGCCTCGGGGTAGACGCCTACTAGCTCGCCGGCCTTGAGCGCCTCACAGGCCTTGTCGAACGACTCGGCGCCGCTTGCCCGGTCGACCGGAATGTGGTGCAGGCTGCGCATGATGGGGCCGGTGATCTTGTGGTCGAACACTTCCTGCTTGGCCATGAACCGCACTTTGCGGCCGAGGCCCTGCCGGTAGGCCGGCAACCCGGCGAACGTGAAGTCGAAGTAGCTGGTGTGGTTGATCGCGATGACGGCGCCGCCGGTGGCCGGCAGATGTTCTACGCCGGTGACCGTGAACCTCAGGCCCTGGATCTTCCAGATCAGACGCGCCGCCTGGATGACTGTGCCGTACACCGGTTCCACGTCCGCCAGACTAATGCGCCTCACCGGCGGTGACGCCACCTGCCAGTAAGCTCGAACGGGCACGTCCAGCGCACGAAGGGAGTTCCGTGCAGGTCACCAACATCGGGCACGCCGGCTTTCGCATCGACACCCGCGCCGGAAGCATTCTGTGCGACCCGTGGCTGAACCCCGCCTACTTCGGCTCGTGGTTCCCGTTCCCCGACAACAGCGGACTGGACTGGGACGCGCTCGGCGACTGCGATTATCTCTACGTGTCGCATCTGCACCGCGACCACTTCGACCCGAAGAACCTGCGCGACCACGTCAACAAGGACGCCGTCGTGCTGCTACCCGACTTCCCGGTCGAAGACCTCCGGCGCGAACTGGAGAAGCTGGGCTTTCACCGGTTCTTCGAGACCACCGACTCGGTCAAGCATCGCGTCAGCGGTCCGAAGGGCGACCTGGACGTGATGATCATCGCGCTGCGTGCTCCCGCCGACGGTCCGATCGGCGACTCGGGCTTGGTGGTGGACGACGGAGGAACCGTCGCGTTCAACATGAACGACGCCCGGCCGGTGGATCTGGATGTGCTGCATGCGGACTTCGGCCACATCGACGTGCACATGCTGCAGTACTCCGGCGCCATCTGGTACCCGATGGTCTATGACATGCCCGCGCGTGCGAAAGCGGCGTTCGGCGTGCAGAAGCGGCAACGGCAGATGGACCGCTGCCGTCAGTACATCGCCCAGGTGGGCGCGAGCTGGGTGATCCCGTCGGCCGGCCCGCCCTGTTTCCTGGACCCCGAGCTGCGAAGCCTCAACGACGACCACGGTGATCCGGCGAACATCTTCCCCGACCAGATGGTGTTCCTGGACCAGATGCGCTCACACGGCCACGACCGCGGGCTGCTGATGATCCCCGGTTCGGTGGCGAACTTCACTGGGAGCCAACTTGATACGCTAAGCCATCCGCTGCCGCAGGATGCGGTCGAGGCGATCTTCACCACCGGCAAGGCCACCTATATCGAGGACTACGCGCAGCGGATGGCGCCGGTGTTGGCCGCCGAGAAAGCCGACTGGGCGCCGGCCGACGGGGAGCCGTTGCTGGAACCGCTGCGCGCGCTGTTCGAGCCGATCATGAGCCAGAGCGACCAGATCTGTGACGGCATCGGCTATCCCGTGGAGTTGCGGCTCGGCCGCGAAACGGTGGTACTGGACTTCCCGAAACGCGCTGTGCGCGAACCTATTCCGGATGAGAAGTTCCGCTACGGGTTCGCGATCGCGCCGGAGTTGGTACGCACCGTGTTGCGTGACGACGAACCGGACTGGGTGAACACCATCTTCTTGTCGACGCGCTTCCGGGCGTGGCGGGTCGGCGGGTACAACGAATACCTGTACACCTTCTTCAAGTGCCTGACCGACGAGCGGATCGCCTACGCCGACGGCTGGTTCGGCGAGACGCACGACGACACCGCCTCGGTGGTGCTGGACGGCTTCGAGATGCAGCGGCGCTGCCCGCACCTGAAGGCCGACCTGTCGAAATTCGGCGTGGTCGAAGGCAATACCTTGACCTGCAACCTGCACGGCTGGCAGTGGAACCTCGACACCGGCCGTTGCCTCACCGCCCGCGGCCACGAGTTGCGCTGCCAGAAGGTATGACCACTCCGGGCCGGTACGACGACGGGTCGGTGCAGCTGGACCGCGAGGCGTTGACGCTGCGCCGCTACCACTTCCCGTCGGGCACGTCGAAGGTGATTCCGTTGGCCTCGATCCGCGGCTACAGCGCCAAACCACTTGGGCTGCTGATGAATCGGTTCCAGCTGTGGGGCGGCACCCCGGGCCTGATGCGATGGTTGCCGCTCGACATCGGTCGCCCGCTGAAGTCCACGCTCATCACACTCGAAGTGCCCGGCACGCGCCCCAAGCCCGCGTTCACCCCGAACGATCCGGACCGGTTCATCGAGGTGCTCGACACCCTGCTGAACTCCTAGGACGCTGCTGCAGTTGCGCGAAGCCGCAGAGATGGACGATTGGCTTAGGGTCATTCGTCGGTCAGAGTAGAACGGTCTCTTGGCTTGCTGGTTACCGCGTCCGCATCCTCGCCCAAAAGAAGGGAACGAACCAGCCGACGTGGTCCGAAAGGCCGAAGTAGATAACTGGCCGGGCGCGGCCGCACTCGTTGCGGCCACCAGAACCAGCGCCCGAGCAGCGCCGCAATAGACGGCGTCATCAGCGAGCGCACGATCAGCGTGTCGAACAGCAGGCCGAGGCCGATCGTGCTGCCGGCCTGGCCGATAGAGCGCAGGTCACTAGCAACCATGGACATCATCGTGAAGGCGAATACCAGGCCCGCTGCGGTGACGACCCCGCCTGTTTCGCCCATGGAGCGGATGATCCCTGTCTTCAGTCCCGCGCCTATTTCCTCCTGGAACCGCGAGACCAGCAGCAGGTTGTAGTCGGAGCCGACAGCGAGCAGGATTATCAACCCGAACACCGGCGCGATCCAGTTCAAATCGAGGCCGAAGATGTGCTGCCACACCAACACAGACAGCCCGAAAGCAGCGCCCAGCGACAGCAGCACCGTGCCGACGATCACCAGGGATGCAACAAGAGCGCGGGTGATGATCACCATCACGACGAAGATCAGCGTCAGCGCCGCGATTCCCACAATCAGCAGGTCGAGTTGAGAACCCGCCTGGATATCGCGGTATATGGCCGCGGTCCCGGCGAGATAGAACCTGGCGTCGGTCAGGTTTGTTCCCTTCACCGCTTGATGCGCGGCGCCCAATTCCGGCTCGACCGCAGAAATCCCTTCCGGCGTTGCCGGATCCGTGTCGTGGGTGATGATGAAGCGCGCGGCCTTGCCGTCCGGCGACAGAAACAGCTTCAGACCGCGCCGGAAGTCAGGGTTGTCGAACGCTTCCGGCGGTAGGTAGAAATAGTCGCCACTTCTGGAGGAGTCGAAGGCCTCGCCCATCGCGCTCGCCGTGTCGGTCATCCGCGAGATTTGGTTGACCAGACCGGAGAAGGTGCTGTGCATCGTGAGCAGACTGCCTTGCATCGACTTCGAGACAGCGATGACCGGCGGAAACTGTTGCAACATCTGCGGCAGTACCACATCGATATTGCCCAAGTCCGCCAAAAGCGCCTTCATATTGTCGCTGAACTTGTCGACGCCGTCTAGGGCTTCGAACACCGATCTCGTGCCCCAGCAGAGCGGAATGTTGAAGCAATGTTGTTCCCAATAGAGATAATTTCGAATCGGCCTCGCGACATCGTCGAAATCCGCCAGATGGTCCCTGATCTCGTCGAGCGTGACCTTCATTTCGCCCATGTTGCCGAGCATGTGATGGGTCGTGTCGCTCATCTCGCGCATCAGGTCGTAGATACGCTCCATCGAGCCGATCATCACACCGAGGTCGTCGCTCATTTTGAGCATGTCGGCCGCCCGGTCCTTCATGAACCGAAGGTTTTCCTGTATCGGAATCGATTGAGCGCTGATCTGGAAAGGTATCGACGTGTGTTCGATGGGGCCCCCCAGCGGCCGCGTGATGCTTTGCACCATCGCGATTCCCGGCGAACGAAAGATTTCTTTGGCAAGTCTGTCCAGAATGATCATGTCGCCGGTGTTCCGCATATCGTGATCACTCTCGATCATGAGGATATCGGGATTCATTGTCGCAGCGCTGAAATGGCGCTCGGCGGCTGCATATCCGACATTCGATGGCAAGTTGGGCGGTATGTAGTAGCGGTCGTTGTAGCTGATCTTCATGCTCGGCATGATGAGGATGCCGACCAAGGCGATGACCAGCGAGGCGGCAAATACCGGACCGGGCCAGCGCACGGTTGCGGTGCCGATGCGCCGCCAACCGTGGACTTTGACGACCCGTTTCGGGTCGAGCAGGCCGAATCGGCTGGCCACTGCGACAACTGCCGGCGCCGCGGTCAGCGCTCCCGCGACGACGATGAGCAGCCCCAACGCGGACGGGATACCGAGCGCCTTGAAATACGACAGCCGCGCCAAGTGGAGGCACAAAGTGGCTCCAGCGATCGTCAGCCCCGAGCCTAAGATGATGTGGAAGGTCCCGCGGAACATCGTGTAATAGGCCGCTTCCGGGTCTTGACCGGCCTGACGAGCTTCCTGATATCGACCGATGAGAAATATCGCGTAATCGGTTCCCGCCGCGATCGCCAGCGAGGACAGCATGGCGACGACGAACGTTGAGAAACCCAGCAGGTCGTAGTTGCCGAGAATCGCGACAACCCCTCTGGCCGTGCCCATCTCGAAACCAACCATGACGAGCACCAAGAGCACCGTGCTGATGGAACGATAGGCTATGAAGAGCATGATCATGATGACCACGCCTGTGACGCCCATCATCTTGAACATGCTTTTATCGGCAGCTTCGTTCATGTCTGTTGTCAGCGCTGCCGGGCCGGTGACGTACACCTTGAGTCCGTTGGGCGGCGCTGAATCGTCGACGATCTCTCGGACCGCGTCGACCGACTCGTTCCCCAGCGTGCTGCCCTGGTCGCCGGCTAGATTGAGTTGGACATACGCGGCTTTGCCGTCGCGGCTCTGAACGCCCGCGGCAGTGAGTGGATCTCCCCACACGTTCTGGACATGCTGCACGTGCTTCGGGTCGGCCTGCAGCTCTCTCACCAAGCCGTCGTAATACCGGTGCGCCTCGTCGCCGAGTTCCTTGTCGCTTTCCAGGACGATCATCGCGATGCTGTCGGAGTCCGACTCGTTGAACACCTCGCCGATGCGCTTCGCCGCGATCATCGCCGGCGCATCCTGCGGCGACATCGTGACTGCGTGGTTCCTCGCAGCCGACTCGATCGGCGGCACGAGAACATTGACGGCGACCGTCAAGAGCAGCCATGCCACGATGATCGGCACGGCGAACCTGCGGACCGCCCGCATGAACCTCGGGCGATTGTCGTTGTCGGCGCTCATGCCGCCTTCACCAGGCAGAAAGTCTGGGCGTAGTGTCCGCGAGAGGTTTGTTGGTCTTTGACGTCACCGTTCACAGTGATGCGGCATCCGATGTTGTCGCTATTGCCCTGTGCCACCACGTTGGCGATAACCGCCGGTATCGTCGTCGTAATCGTGTAGGTCCACGGAAGGCTCGTGAAGTTCGCTTCCTCCGGCTGGGCATCGCTGTTCAGATAACTCACGCTTCCCTGTGTGTCGGAAGGACCGAAAACCTCGTATGTCACCCGCTTGAGATTGAACGGTACGAGCGGTTCGGCACTGCTCCCCGTCGCAGAGAAGATCTTGTCGGAGCCGAAGACACCGCGAAGCCGGTCGACGGCAAGACCACCGAGGGCAACTGCCGTGACGACCACGAGAGGTACCCAAACCCGCTTGAGAATGGCGATGATTGAAGTTCCCCTTTCGATGATGCGCTCGCCCTCCTCGGCAAATAGCTTCGCGCACTTGCTGTCACGAGAACAAAGCCATTCGCCCGGCATCAATTGGCCTTACGCCACGAGCTGCCGGGCCGGCATGCCTTCCTCCTCACTGGCTCACCTACGTGAGCACCTTGACAGCAATTTACGGTACCCCGCAGGGTATCCGCTAGAGAACCGCTCCAACACCGGGGCAGCGTTGCAACGTCCCGTTCTGGCGGTGATCCGACATCGGCGACTTGGCAGGCGCATTGTGATGGGCGGCGTGATGGGCGGCGCCGAACCAGTCAGTGCGCGATGGAACTTCGACGCCGACAACCGCGGACCGCCGGCGACGGCCGCCGCTTTGTCAACGGCTACGACTCGGTCATGCACCGGCCGACGTCGTGGGAATGTCGCACCATGCCGGCGGCCACGCATATATCACGGCGATCCGAGCCCGCAGTGGCACCGAATTACCAAGGTATGAGAACAGGAGGCCTTCGTAACATGCTTGATGTCAAAACCTTCGCATCCCGCGTCATCGAATCCGTCGGCTCGATCGTGGGGTTGCGCTGGGGTACCGAAGAGCCGGCCTACACCGTCGAAGACCGCTTCGACGGTGTGGAGATTCGCCGGTACGGCCCGCGCATCGCAGCGGAGACCACCGTCACCGCCGACGACGACGCGGCGCGCAACATCGGTTTTCGCCGATTGGCCGGATACATCTTCGGCGGTAACCACCACAGCGAGAAGATCGCGATGACGGCGCCGGTGGCACAGGCTTCCGGGCGCGCGGGTGAGCGCATCGCGATGACGGCACCCGTCTCGCAGACCCCGGCCGGACGGGGCGAGTCCGTGATCCGCTTCTTCATGCCGGCGAAGTGGACACTCGACACGTTGCCCGAGCCCAACGACCCGAAGGTCCGCCTCGCCGAGGTGCCGGCAGAGACCGTCGCCGTGCTGCGGTTCACCGGCGATCGCAGTCCCGCCGAGGTCAGCCGTCGCGCCGACTCATTGCTGGCTGCGCTGGCCGAAAGCGATTACGCAGTCGGCGGCGCGGCGGTCGCCTGGTTCTACGATCCGCCGTGGACTCTGCCGTTTCGGCGCCGCAACGAGATCGCGGTGCCGGTTACTTCCCGCCCGACGGCTTGAGCACTTCGGCGCCCACGTACGGGACCAGAGCGGCAGGCACCCCAACGCTGCCGTCGGGCTGCTGGTGGTTCTCCAGGATCGCCACCAGCCATCGCGTCGTCGCAAGTGTGCCGTTCAGCGTCGCGGCGGTCTGCGGCTTGCCGTTCTCGTCGCGGTAGCGGACCTGCAGCCGGCGCGCCTGGAACGTCGTGCAGTTCGACGTCGAGGTCAGCTCGCGGTAGGCCTGCTGCGACGGGATCCACGCTTCGCAGTCGAACTTGCGTGCCGCCGACGAGCCGAGATCGCCTGCGGCAACGTCGATCACGCGGTACGGCACGTCGATCAGCGCGAGCATGGCACGCTGCCAGCCCAGCAGCCGTTCGTGCTCGGCCTCGGCGTCGTCGGGGTGGCAGTAGACGAAGCCTTCGACCTTGTCGAACTGGTGCACCCGGATGATGCCGCGGGTGTCCTTGCCGTAGCTGCCGGCCTCGCGGCGAAAGCACGACGACCAGCCGGCATACCGCAGCGGCCCGCCGGACAAATCCAGGATCTCCCCGGCGTGGTATCCGGCCAGCGGCACCTCGGAAGTGCCGACGAGATACAGGTCGTCCGACTCCACCCGGTACACCTCGTCGGCGTGCGCGCCCAAAAAGCCTGTCCCCGACATGATTTCGGGACGCACCAGCACGGGCGGGATCATCAGCGTGAACCCATTGTCCACGGCCAGCCGGACCGCCAGCTGCAAGAGGCCGAGCTGCAGCAGCGCACCACGGCCGGTGAGGAAGTAGAACCGCGAGCCCGACACCTTCGCACCACGCTCGATGTCGAACAGCCCCAGCGACTCGCCGAGTTGCACATGGTCTTTCGGCTCGTCGATGCGAGGCGGCGTGCCGACGGTGTCCAGAACCGCGTAGTCGTCCTCACCGCCGGGGGGCACCCCGTCGATCACGACGTTGGACACCGCCATGTGCGCGGCCGAGAACGCCTGCTCGGCATCGGCCTGCTGCGCCTCGGCCGCCTTCACGTCGGCGGCGAGTTGCTTGGCACGCTCGAGCACCGCGGGTCGCTCCTGCGCGGACGCCGACCCGACCTGCTTGCTGACCGCCTTCTGCTCGGCACGCAACGTATCGGCGCGCGAAATCGCCGCGCGCCGTGCGGTGTCGGCGTCGAGCAACGCGTCGACGAACCCGGGATCTTCGCCGCGGGCGCGCTGTGAGCGGCGCACCGCGTCGGGATCCTCCCGCAGCTGCCTGAGGTCGATCACGGCCGCAACCCTACTTTTGCGGCTCGCCGCCCAGCATGCCGAGGTACTCGGTGCGCTCGAACGTCGCGGCGGTGTCCAGCGCGCTCGGGGTGCCGGCCGTCGGGTCGGCGCCCGCGTCCACCAACAGCCGCACCACCTCGTCGTCGCCGATGAACACCGCTCCGGCGAGCGGCGTCTGGCCGCGGTCGGTGATGCGGTTGACGTCAGCCCCGCGCTCGATGAGCGCCCGGACCGTCGCCGGATTGCCGTAGTAGGCGGCCAGCATCAGCAGCGTGTCGCCCGCCGAATTCGTCAGGTTCACCGGCACCCCGGCATCCAGGTAGGCCGCGAGCCGGGCGGCATCGCCGGATCGGGCCATGTCGAACAGCCGGCCGGCGAGTTCGGCGACGTCGTGATCGGGAGGCACAACCCCATAACGTTACAACTGCCTCACTTGTCACGCCGCCGAAAGCGCCTGTCACAATGGATGGCAATGTTCGAGGCACCTGAGCAACCTGAGCCCGAACCGTCGCAGGGGGCGGGTTGGTGGCGAAGCCTGCAGGCCACAGCGACCCGGCGGGCGTTGCTGCTGACCGCGCTGGGCGGGTTGCTCATCGCCGGGGTGACCACCGCGCTGCCCGCGGGCGCCAACGACGCCGGCCGGCTCGTCGGCTACTCCGACTCGGCCCCGACCAACAACCGCGCCAGCCAGACGTTCGACAAGGCCCGTCCCGGTGACTGCCTGAACTGGCCCAACAAAGAGCCCGACCAGGCCGCCATCGTCGACTGCAAGGACGAGCACCGCTTCGAGGTCGCCACCTCGGTCGACATGCGCATGTTCCCGGGCAGCGAGTACGGGCCCAACGCAGCCGCCCCGTCGGCAGGCCGGATCCAGCAGATCAGCCAGGAGCAGTGCCAGACGGCGGTCAAGCGGTATCTCGGCACGAAGTACGACCCGAACAGCAAGTTCACCATCGGCATGCTGTGGTCCGGCGAGAAGGCGTGGTCGGGCGGCGAACGCCAGATGCTGTGCGGGCTGCAGCTGCCGGGCGGGGGCAACGAAGTGCAGCAGGTGTTCAAGGGCCGGGTGGCCGACCTCGACCAGTCGAAGGTGTGGAAGGCCGGCACCTGCCTGGGCATCGACACCACCGCCAACCAGCCGACCGATGTCCCGATCGACTGCACGGGCCCGCACGCCATGGAGGTGACCGGCTCGGTCAACGTCGCCGAGAAGTTCCCCGGCGGTGCGCCGCCGTCGGAGACCGATCAGGACGCCTACATCAAGGAAACCTGCACCCGGATGACGGACGCCTACCTGGCGCCGGTGGAGCTGCGCGCCACGACGCTGACGCTGGTCTACAGCACTATTTCGCTGCCCAGCTGGTCGGCGGGAAGCCATCAGGTGTCGTGCAGCATCGGTGCCACGCTCGGCAACGGCGGCTGGGCCACCCTGGTCGGCAGCGCCAAGGGCCCGCTCTTGATCAACGGGCAGCCGCCGGTCCCGCCGCCCGACATCCCCGCGGAGCGGTTGAACCTGCCGCCGATCCCCCTGCCGATGCCGACGACCATCGACACCTCCGGCTCGCAGTCGCAGGTGCCGCAGCAGACGGTGTCACCGACCAACAGCGCGCCGACGATCGGCAACCAGCACCTGCCGAACGCGCCGGGCCCGCAGACGGTCGACGCCCCGCCCCCTGCCTCCCCCACCCAGGCGCCGGCCCTGCCCCCGCCGCCGGAGCCGGTCGGACCGCCGCCGGAGCCGGTCGCACCGCCGCCGTTCGGGTTGCCGCCGCCGGCCCCCGAACCCTTTGCGCCACCGCCACCGCCGGCAGACCAGCCGCCGGCGTAGCGCGGTGGCCGTGCGGATGAGCCCGCAGCGGTTCGACGAGCTCGTCTCCGATGCGCTCGACCTCATCCCGCCCGACCTCGCCGCCGCGATCGACAACGTGGTCGTACTCGTCGACGCCCGCCATCCCACCGAACCCGATCTGCTCGGCCTCTACGAAGGCATCGCCCTCACCGAACGCGACACCACGTATGCCGGCGCGCTGCCCGACACGATCACGATCTACCGCGACGCGCTGCTCGACGTCTGCGAGACAGAGAACGAAGTGGTCGACGAGGTCGCCGTCACCGTCATCCACGAGATCGCGCACCACTTCGGGATCGACGACGATCGGCTGCACGAACTGGGTTGGGCCTGAGTGATCCCGCGCGGCAGCCCTAAGTTGTCGGCCGGCGGTGATATGAACAGGCCATGAGTATGCAGTGCCGCTACTGCCGTGACGGGTGGGAGCACTGCCACGGCACGGTCATCATTCATGTGCAGCGCCGTGCGGAGTGCACCGAGGACGGCTGCCTGCACCCGGAGAGCGTCGCGCACGCGGTGCGCATCGACTGCGACGCCGTTGGCTGCCTGTGCGGGCAGTCGGCCGCGTTGGCGGTCTGACGTCCCGTCAGCCCATCGGGTCGGCGGACTCCAGCTCCTCGGGCCGTGGCATGCCCCGCGGATCGGGCATGAACGGCGGGCCGTGCTGGCCCCACTGCACGCAACTCCAGCGTCCGTCCGTGATCGGCGCCAGCACCACAGACTCGGCGTTGCCGATGTGGTGCTCCACCACGAACGACCCGTCGACGCCCGCCAGCGTCGCCGCGGCCAGCCGGATGGCTGCGCCGTGGCTGACCACGACGATGTCGGCGTTCCAGCTGTCGTTGTCCAGGTAGCGCATCCGCAGGTCGGTCAGCACGGGCACATAGCGCTCGAGCACCTCGGCGCCGGTTTCCCCGCCGGGCAGTGCGACGTCGAGTTCGCCGAGGTGCCAGCGCTCGTACACCCTGTTGAACGCGTCGACGGCCTCGTCGTCGTTGCGCATCTCCAACTCGCCGACCTGCACCTCGTGCAGGCCCTCTGCTTCGTGCGACGGCATCGCCCACACGTCACCGATCACCGCTGCCGTCTGCGATGCCCGCAAGGCGACCGAGTGCACCAGCATGCCGGCATGCCATTGGAAACCGCGTGCGAAGTCTCTTGCCTGCGCGATACCGGCGGGAGTCAGTGGGGCGCCCGGCGGGCGGGTGTCCAGGCACCGCTCGACGTTGCTGTGCGACTGGCCGTGACGCACCAGCACCAGCCTGCCGCTCATCGGCCCACCTGCCCGGTGCGCAGCGCCTCCAGCCAGTGGTCGGCCTCGTCCATCTCCGGTGGCACCGCCCCGGTCAGCGAGCCGGTCGGCCACGAGCCCAGGAATCGCACGTCTGCACAACGACGGTGCAGCGCCTTGAGTGCCTCGGCGACCGCGGTGTCGTCGATGTGCCCGACACAGTCGAGAAAAAAGACGTAGGTGCCGAGTTCGGTTCGGGTGGGCCGGGATTCGATCCGGGTGAGGTCGATGTCGCGGACAGCGAACTCGGTCAGCGCCTCGACCAGCGCCCCCGGCCTGTTCTCCAGCCGCAGCACCACCGAGGTGCGGTCGGCGCCGGTGCGTGCGGGTGGCCGGGCGGGCAGACCGGCCAACACGAACCGGGTGGCGGCGTTCGGCTCGTCGACGACGCCGGCAGCGAGTTCGACCAGGCCGTAGCGCCGCGCGGCCAGCGAGGTGGTCACCGCTGCGTCGGCCCTGCCGTCCCGGACGTCGATGGCCGCCGACGCGTTCGAGTTCGCCGGCACCACCCCGGCCCCGGGCAGATGCTCCTGGAGCCACCGCCGTACCTGTGCCGCGGCGACCGGGAATGCGGCGACCGTTCGCACGTCGGCCTGCGACGTCCCGGCACGGACCGCGATGCTGAACGCGACATCAAGCGTCACCTCGGCGAACAACCGCAGCGGCGGGCCAGAGGCCAGGCTGTCGAGCGTCGGCACGATCGATCCGTCGATGGAGTTCTCGATCGGCACGCATGCGTAGTCGGCGGCACGGTCACGAACCTGCTGCAGCGCCGCCACCGCACCCTCGGCGGGCAGCGGGTGGATCGCGGTATCCCGCGGAATCATCCCGCGCTCCGCCATCTGCAGCAACGCCGTCTCGGTGAACGTTCCCTCGGGTCCGAGGTAGGCGATGCGGGTCACCCGTCAAACCCTATCGGGCGGAGGAGACGAAACCCTTGCACATTTCCCCACCGTTCCTTAAGTTAGCCTCACCTTACTTATCGCTGGAGGGAGTGTCATGCCGCAGTCTGGTCCGACCACCGCCGAACGCGTACGCAGCGTCTGTGTGGGCGCGACCGGGGCGATGCTGGCGGTCAACGACTTCGCGCCGGTCGACACGGCTGTGCATCACCTGCTCGGTGACGGCGCGTTCGCGGTGACGGTGGCCACCGACAGCGAGCTGGCCGACGCCGTCACGGGCGCCGACGGCGTCGAGGCGATGCTGGAATTGACCGACCACTCCCCGCTTCCGCTACGCAGACCGGTGCGTTCGCTGGTGTGGATCCGCGGCCGCCTTCGCCGGGTACCCGAGCGGATCGTCGGCGCCCTGCTCGACGTCATCGCCGCTGACGATCCCAATCCTGCGCTGCTGCAGGTGAATTCACTGCACAGCGGGTTGACGCTGATGTGGCTGCACACCGAGTCGGTGGTAATCGCCGACACCAGGGGCGCGGAGTCGGTGGCGGTCGAGGATCTGCTGGCGGCACGGCCCGATCCGTTCTGCGCGATGGAGTCATGCTGGCTGCAGCACATCGACGCCGCCCACCGCGAAGTCGTCGACCTGCTGGCCTCCCGGCTGCCCGCCGCGATGCGCCGCGGCCACGTTCGCCCGCTGGGCCTCGACCGCTACGGGGTCCGGCTGCGCGTCGAGAAGGACGACGGCGACCACGACGTGCGGCTGCCGTTCTCGGCACCCGTTCACGACCTGACCGGGCTGGGACGCGCGATCCGGGTACTGCTGGGCTGCCCGTTCCTCAACGGCCTGCACGCGCGGAAGGCCTGAGCCAGGCTTTACCGTGTCG
The DNA here is from genome assembly GCA_963775205.1 of uncultured Actinomycetota bacterium. GTDB lineage: Bacteria > Actinomycetota > Actinomycetes > Mycobacteriales > Mycobacteriaceae > Mycobacterium. The sequence continues at coordinate 795,099 of CAVZHV010000009.1, forward strand.
GCATGACCGAGCCCAGCGCGCAGTTGCCGGCGCGCACGCTGCGGCTCGAGGTCGGCATCGTCCTGGTGCTGACGTTCGGGCTGTCCGCCATCACCTCGGTGCTGCAGCTCGTCGACGCCGTGCTGCGCACCCTCGGCGCCCAGAAGGTTCCGCTGATTCCACGGCGGTCCTACTTCGACCTGGTGGACCTCGGGCTGAACCTCGCCTCGATCGCGCAGCTGCTCGCATGGGGCGCGTTGGGCCTATACCTGTTGTGGCGCAGCGGGATCGCGCCGCGGGACATCGGGCTCAAGCGACCGCGCTGGCGACCCGACGTGCTCGGCGGCGTCGGCCTGGCCGCACTGATCGGGATCCCCGGGCTGGGCCTGTACCTGCTCGCCCGGATTCTCGGCGCAAGCGCGTCGGTGGTGCCGACGACCCTCACCGACACCTGGTGGCGCATCCCCGTCCTGATCCTGTTCGCCTTCGCCAACGGCTGGGCCGAGGAAGTGATCGTGGTCGGCTACCTGATGACGCGGCTGCGGCAGCTCGGCGTGGGCAGCACCCGGACGCTGCTGTACTCCAGCCTGCTACGCGGCGCGTACCACCTGTATCAGGGTTTCGGCGCCGGGCTCGGGAACCTCGCGATGGGCCTGGTGTTCGGGCTCGTGTGGCGGCGCTATGGCCGGCTGTGGCCGCTGATCGTCGCGCACGGTGTGGTCGACACGGTCGCGTTCGCCGGCTACGCGGTGCTCGCCGGTCACCTGGGCTGGCTGCCCTGAGGCCGTAGATTGATCCGGTGACTCACGAGTGGCCACCGGAGCGTCCCCGGCCACCCGTCTACCGCCGGCCTGCGCCGCCACCGGGCCGCTCGGAGCCGTCGCAAGTGATCCGGCGTGACCCCGCCTATCGGCCGCCGCCGCAAACCCCGCCGCCCCCGCCGCCAGTCCCATCGCCGCCGCCGCGCCGTCCGCTCACGCCGCCCCGACAACGGTCCGTCGCGCCGCCGCCCCTGCCCGCGCCGCCGAAGCCACGTCGGAGGCGACACTGGGGACGCTGGATCGCGGCCGTCCTGCTCGTCGTGCTGGTGGGCTTGGTCGGCTTCAACGTCTGGGTCGACCGCTCGCTGCACCGCGCCGACGTCCTAGCGGCCTATGCGGGCCGGCCGGCACCCGGCCACGGGACCACGTGGCTGCTGGTCGGGTCGGACAGCCGCAGCGACCTGTCGCCCGAGCAGCAAGACGCGCTGGCGACGGGCGGCGACGTCGGCGACCGCACCGACACGATCATGCTCGTCCACATCCCCGCGCTCACGTCCGATGTGCCCGCGACGTTGGTGTCGATACCGCGTGACTCCGAGGTGAGCATTCCGGACAACGGCGACAACAAGATCAACGCCGCCTTCTCCCTCGGCGGGCCGCAGCTGCTGGTGCAGACCGTCGAGCAGGCCACCGGCATCCGGATCGACCACTACGCGCAGATAGGTTTCGCCGGGTTCGCCGACGTGGTCGACGCCGTCGGCGGCGTGACGATGTGCCCGGCCGAGCCGATCAGCGACCCGCTGGCCGGCATCGACCTGCCCGCCGGATGCCAGAAACTCAACGGCCGCAACGCACTTGGCTACGTCCGAAGCCGTGCCACCGCGCGCGCCGACCTCGACCGGATGGTCAACCAGCGTGAGTTCCTGTCCGCGCTGCTGCATCGCGCGGCCAGCCCGGCGGTGTGGCTGAACCCGCTTCGGTGGCTGCCGCTCAAGAACTCGGTCACCGACGCGTTGACCGTCGACTCCGGCGCGCATGTGTGGGACCTGACGCGGCTGGCCTGGGCGCTGCGCGGGTCACCGGTCACGACGACGGTGCCGCTGGAGGGCTCGACGGTCACCGATCTCGGCGACGTCGTCGAATGGGACGGCGACGCCGCCGCCCGGCTCTTCGCGGCGCTGTCGGCGGACCAACCGGTGCCGCCGGACGTGTTGGAGCCGCAGCCCGCCGGCTAATGGCGCGGGAGCTCCGACAGCCCGCGCTGCAACCAGTCCTTCGTCCGACCGGGGTGGTTGGTAGCGATCCAGCCCACCCCCAGGTCGCGGCAGTAGTCCACGTCCTCGAGGTGGTCGATGGTCCAGCAGTACGTGGCCCTGCCCTGGGCGGCCGCACGGTCGACGAGCTCGGGGTGCTCACGCAGCGTCTTGATCGACGGGCCGACCGCCGTCGCGCCGACGGTGGTCGCCGCGCTGCCGCCGAGGTAGCGCGATGTGTCGCCGAGCAGCACGGTCGGCAGCATCGGGGCAGCGCGCCTGATCCGCCACACCGCGGCGGCCGAGAACGACATCACGACGGCACGGGAGCGGTCGGCCGACGCGGGCGACGCGATGCCGAACCGGTGCAGCAGCGCCAGCAGCTTGCTCTCGACCAACGACCCGTACCGCACCGGATGTTTGGTCTCGATGAAAAGCTTTACCGGCCGGCGCCAGTCGAGCACCAATCGCACCAACGCCTCCAGCGTCAAGAGCCCGGTGTCGCCGTGCGTGCCGTCAGGACGCCAGGTGTCGTGCCAGGCGCCATAGTCCAGTGCGCGTAGCTGCTCCAGCGTCATGTCGCTGACCAGACCGGTGCCGGTCGACGTGCGGTCGACCCGGCGGTCGTGCACACACACCAGGTGCCCGTCGCGGGTGAGCCGGACGTCGCATTCCACGCCTTCGGTGCCCTGCTGCAGCGCGACGTCGTAGGCGGCCAGCGTGTGCTCGGGACGCTCGCCCGACGCTCCTCGGTGGGCCACCACGAACGGGTGCCCGACCCGGAAAGCGCCGCCAGACGTCATAAGGCTTATGCTGCCGGTTCCTGGCCTTCCCGCTCAACTGCGGGCGCAGAATCGGGGCGGGATCGGTCAACGTCGGCGACCACCACCCAGCGATGTGCCGGCCGCTCGACGGGCGTGTGCTCGAACGCGAACACCAACCGGGCTACCGCGACGACCGCCGCCGCAGCCATCAGGTAGGCGACGATGAAGCTGACGGTGTTGTCGGCGATGCCCTGCGCGGTATCGGGAAAGCTCGTCACGCTGGCGAACACCGAGACTATGGTGCTCAGCGCGAACAGCAGCCCCCACGACCAGATCAGCCGGCGCACGTGCCGGTAGCGATCTTCGGCCACGGCCAGCTCCACTGCGTAGGTCAACGGCCACACCAGGTTCGCCAGCGGCAGAAGGCAGCCCGCCCGCAACGCCCACACCGGGCGCGGATCGGGTTGGTGGCGATGGGCGAACGCCGCGGCGCGTCGAGCGATCAGCCACTCCGTCAACACGAATGCCGTGCCGACGACCGAGAACATGGCCGCCACGCTCGCCGCGACGGCCACCCAGGTCGCGAGTCCGGCGACCACCGAGTTCAACAGCACGTTGCGGTTGACGATCAGCAGCACGTAACGGACGAGGTGCAGCAGCGCCGCCACGGACAGCACCGCGACCGTGGTGGTCAGCGTCGCGCGCAGCGCCCACAGCGACGGGCCCTGCCGTGGCGGCGCGGCCGGAGCCGGCGGAATCTGGGTAGCGGGGTCGATCAGGCCCCACCGGGGAATCGCGGTGTAGTGCGGCGTGGGCCCGAGTACACGACGCGGACGGCGCGGCGGGGGCCCGGCACCGGGTCGCACAGCGATCCAGCGGTATCCGGGCGGCAGAAGCCGACCCGAGCGCGGCCGGGACGACGGCTGACCTTGGTGGGCCTGCAGTGGAGCGCTCCACTGGTGCGAGGTGTCCGGTGCCAGCAGCGCGCCGTTGCACCGCGGACACCATTGGCGCTGGCGCTCGCGCACGTTCCACCGCGTGCCGCAGCGAGAGCACACCTGGATCACCGGACCAGAGTAAGCCAGGACCGGTACGCCGATCAGGCCGGCGACCCGTGCGCCGCGGTGCCATCTCTCGCGCAGCTATCGCCCGACGGTCGGCAGTTATCCACAGTTTCCACAGGCTCATCCACAGCCCGGCGTCGCACGCCGAAGGCGCTGACCGCGCATTCTGGCAGCAGGGTTGCTTCGCGCTGGGGATAACCTGTCAGGCCCGGACGTATTCGATCAACAACCCTGCGCGGGGTTTCAGCGAAATCCCTTGCTGATCTAGGTTTCCCGGCGAACTCGTCCGGTGGCCCCGGTGTTCGAGGTCGCTTTCGCTGCCGGCGCTATACCCCGGTCTTGCCGGCGTCAAACGTCGGATCTGATCGATTTCCCCGACCGCGGCCGAGCGATTATGATCGCGCGCAGCAAGTTCGGTGTGACACATCTCACCGGGGGGTAGATTCAAGTCGTGATAGCAGAGGGCTTGTGATGGCAGCACATCCGATCGGATCCAACTCGGCGATGCCGCCGTCGGAGTGGAACACGTCATCGCCGGTCTATACGCGGTCCCAAATGACGTCGGCCTTGCGGGCCGCGGCGATCGCGTTGGTTCTGCTGGCAATCCTCGCCATCGTCGTCCTGTTCTGATTCTTCGGGGGTCCCCTCCGCCCGCCGCGCCACTTCACGTCGTCTCGACAGCTTTCGCATCACGAGATCGCGCTTTCTTGCGGTGCGTGCGGCAATGGAGCAGGGTTGAACCTGGACCGAAAAGCCAACCCGACAACTGAAGAACAGAAAGGAACCTCGTGGCTGAGTACACCTTGCCCGAGTTGCCGTACGACTACGGCGCGCTCGAGCCGCACATCTCGGGTCAGATCAATGAGCTGCACCACAGCAAACACCACGCCACCTATGTCAAGGGTGCCAACACTGCCCTCGAGCAGCTGGCGGCCGCCCGCGAGAAGGGCGATCACGCGTCAATTTTCTTGCACGAGAAGAACCTTGCCTTCAACCTCGGCGGCCACGTGAACCACTCGATCTGGTGGAAGAATCTGTCTCCTGAGGGCGGTGACAAGCCGACGGGCGAACTGGCATCGGCCCTCGACGACGCGTTCGGATCGTTCGACAAGTTCCAGGCGCAGTTCACCGCCGCGGCGAACGGGCTGCAGGGGTCGGGCTGGGCCGTGCTCGGTTACGACAGCCTCGGCGACAAGCTGCTCACCTTCCAGCTCTACGACCAGCAGGCCAACGTGCCGCTCGGAATCATCCCGCTGCTGCAGGTCGACATGTGGGAGCACGCGTACTACCTGCAGTACAAGAACGTGAAGGCCGACTACGTCAAGGCGTTTTGGAACGTGGTGAACTGGGCCGACGTTCAAGACCGCTTCGCCGCTGCCACCAGCAAGACCAAGGGTCTGATCTTCGGCTGAGGCCGCCGCTTCTTTGTGACGCCAGGGTCGCCCCGCGGGGGCGGCGCTGGCGTCACTTTTCTGTGCAGCCCTCGTTGGCACTCGTGTCGTATTGCGTGCCAGCAGCAATTTCGTCATCCTGACGTCATCGGCCCAGCGGCGTGTCGTTGCTGGTTCGAAATGTCCGAGGGCGGAGGCGGGATATGAGCACGGGATCCGGCCGGGCCATCGAGGTGGCCCCCTTCCATTCACGCGGTTCACTCAAAGGATTCGTGGTGTCGGGACGCTGGCCGGATTCCACGAAAGAGTGGGCGCAGCTGTTGATCGTTGCGGTGCGTGTGGCGTCATTACCCGGACTGCTCTCCACCACAACGATTTTCGGAGTCCGCGAGGAGTTGCCCGACGAACCCGAGCCCGGCACAGTCGGCCTCGTCCTGGCCGAGGGACCCGTCGTCGGTGATTCCGCGCTGCCCCCAGGCCATTTCGCCGACCACACGCCCCCGGCGCTGATGATGCTGCATCCGCCGTCGGAAACGGTTCCGTCGCTACCGGAATGCACCGGCGCGGCGTCGGGATGCGTGCTGCTGCCCGGCCTGCCGCACCTGGGCCTCGAACACCGCGCTGCGTGGGTTGAGGCCGAGGCCGACGGCACCGTCACTTCGATGGTCAGTCGCGTGGGCGTCGACCCGATCAGCCATCCCGACACCGCGATTCTCGCCATGCTCCTTGCGGCATAAGGACATTCGAAGCCCGCGATCCGGGTACCCGAACTTTCCCGCTGGCTGGCGAACTGTTCTGGCGCTGGCTATCGTTCAGAGGTAGCAAGCGAAGGGGAGTAGCCCCCAATCGCCGTGTCGACATACTGGCGTACTGCGCCCGGCCGGCGAACCGCGGACGCGCGGTGGGCGAGACCTTCGACCGGATGTCCGGTGACCGCTAGCGCGGCGCCGGGCGACGCGTCGGAAGGTCGGACATGCTCACCGCCACCCTCATCAGCCTCGGCGTGGTGTTCGTCGCGGAGCTCGGCGACAAGTCGCAGTTGATCACGATGACGTATGCGTTGCGGCACCGGTGGTGGGTGGTGTTGTCGGGCGTGGCGCTGGCCGCATTCATGGTGCACGGCCTGTCGGTGACCATCGGGCATTTTCTGGGCCTGACGCTGCCCGAGCGACCGATCGCGTTCGCCGCCGCGATCGCGTTCTTCGCATTCGCGGTGTGGACGTGGCGAGAACGCACCTACGACGGCTCCGCGCCGGCCGCCCCGGAGCACCGATTCGTATTGCTGGCCGTGGTGTCCTCCTACGTTCTCGCCGAGCTCGGCGACAAGACCATGCTCGCGACCGTCGCGCTCGCCAGTGACCACAACTGGGCCGGGGTGTGGCTCGGCGCCACGCTTGCGATGGTGCTGGCCGACGGGCTGGCGATCGCCGCGGGCGCGCTGCTGCACCGGCGCCTGCCCGAACGCCTGTTGCACGCGACGGCCAGCGTGCTGTTCCTCCTATTCGGGCTGTGGCTGCTGTTCGACGCCGCCCTGGGGTGGCGGCCGGTGGCCGTCATCGTCACCGCTTCGGTAGGGCTGTTGGCGGCTGGTATCGCCGTCGTGGTGCCGCTGCGCGCCCGGGCGGCCGCGCGCCGGGCCGCGAGCTGATCCCCGCGGTGACCGCGTTGGGGCCGAACCCGCCGCGCTGTTGTCCTGGCGGTGTTGCAGCAAAGGCATGTGCCCGACCGGAGCGATCCTTGCCGGTTGCTCTCGAAAACGACGCTTCCGTCGCCACGCACAACCCGCGTGGGCCCGCGGGCTGCCGCGCCGACGTCAACGGAGAATTTGCTCGTCAGAGCCGCGCGGCGGTGGTTCGCGCCGACCTGTGAGGCACGAATTTATGGCTCTCACCTGGCATTTTCGACGCGCGCGCAAATTTTCTTCTTCATTTGCACTAGTACGTGCACAAAACTCTCGCTACGATGCATAGCAAAGTAACCGCGGTCAAGGCAACCTGCCAGCTTCGGAGGGAAAACACATGAGTACGACGTTCGCGGCCCGGCTGAACCGGCTGTTCGACACGGTGTATCCCCCTGGTCGGGGGCCTCACACCTCCGCGGAGGTGATTTCGGCACTCAAGGCGGAGGGCATCACGATGTCGGCGCCTTATCTGTCGCAGTTGCGTTCCGGCAACCGGACCAACCCGTCCTCGGCAACCATGGCGGCGCTTGCCAACTTCTTCCGGATCAAGCCTGCCTACTTCACCGACGACGAGTACTTCGCGAAGCTCGACCAGGAGCTCACCTGGCTCGCCGAGATGCGCGACGAGGGTGTGCGGCGCATTGCGGCGCGCACGGTCGGTCTCTCGTCGGAGGCCAAGGACGATCTCGTCGCCCATGCCGACGAACTCCGCCGCAAGGAGCTGCTCGAAAGTTAGCCAGGCTCGGCGTCAGCTCGCCGTCCTGCGAACTTCGATCTGTTCGCCGGCGGGCGTTGACGTGCCTCCGGTGGCGACGAGATCGCGATACTGCCGCGCGATCTCGAGAATCCATTCCCGGTCCGAGTAGCCCTCGGGCTGCCGCAGCCAGGCGAGCCCGGGAAAGCGCCCCTTCTCGTCGGCATCCCCGCCGCTGTCATAGATCCATCGCGCCACGGCGTAGGCCTGCTCTCGCGGGCTCACGGTCGGACCCAGTTGGTCAGTTCCATCGGATCGAGTCGCCTCATGCGCCTGGGTGGCCTCCAGAAACAGTCCGTCGGAGATCAGCGACATCTGCTCGGCCACCTGAAAGGCCAACGGGCCGCTGGGCCGCACGCCGACCCCGACGTCCGGGTGGCGTTCACACAGCTCGCGCAGCAACGGTTGAATGGTCCGCATCTCCCGGCGAGCGCCGAACCAGTCCTCGATGCTGGGCAGCAGGGATCCCGTGGCCACGATCAGCATCGCGCACGCCAACAGCGTGATAGCGGAGCCGATTCCCACGAACCGGGTGTTTCCGACAGCGCGCAGCAGAAAGAAGCCGAGAGTCAATACCAGCAGCCCGATTCCGGTGCTGAACACGAACAGCGCACGGCCGCGCCGGCTGGTGTTGGAGTAGCGCATTCCGGCCCACAGCACCACGGTCAGAACCAGCAGCATGTACAGCAGCGGCAGCAGCCAGGGCAGCGAGGTGTGCTCGTTGAGGTTGCGCCGAAGGTACTCCTGCGGGGCCATCTCCGGCTCGCGGCCGCCGGCGAAGAACAGCGAGACGCTGACCACTGCGATGACGGCGGCGATCGTGTAGTTCGAGAAGGCCAGCCATCGGGTGACGTTGGGTTTCGTCGCAGCGGCCGCAGAGGTAATCATCACGCAGCTGGCAGCCGCGCACAGCGTGAGCGCCACCTGAGAAAGCGCGATCGAGATGTTGGGCCAGCGCAGCAGCGTGTCGACCAGTAGGGTGAGCGGCTGCCAGTTCAGGGCGGCCACGAAGCCGAGGCTGCCGAGCGCGAGCATCATCGCAGAGCTCACCACGGATTGCTTATTGACCAGCGCCCAGCCGATCCGAAGTCCAGTGGCCACCCCCAGCAGTCCGGCGATGACCCAGACGATCACCCGAACGCCTCGCCGAGGCGCACCTGGACGATCGACGATCGGTCTGAGCGCAGTCGGCCTAACCGGTAGCCGAGCAGGGCGGCGAAATCCTCGGCCTCCTGCTCGGCGTCCTCACCGGACGGCCCCATGCAGCCTGTCCGCTGGTTGAGCATGTATGCGATCAGGTCTTCGCTGACCAGCTCCGTCCCCTCACGGGCGGCGTCCACCGCTGAAATGCCTTCATGGCCGAGGACGAGGTGACCGAGCTCGTGGGCGAGCGTTCGGTCCCATGCGGGCAGCCCCTGCTGAATCAGGAAGACATCGTGGTCGCGGTATTGCCGCCACTGGCCGCAGACTCCCGGCGGCAACTCCTCCATCTCGATGTCGATGCGCCGGTCCCGGTTCTCTCCTACCGCCTGCACCAGCCGGACGACGGACACCTCACCCCGGCGCGGCGACAAGTCGAGCACAGTGGAAACCGCGCGAGCGACACGCCGACTGGCAGGCATGGAGGCCCCCTTTCCGTCATCAGTGTCCCTGCCGTAGACGCTGTGTCAGGTCAGCGCAGGAAGCGGGTTATCCCCTCCGCTCTTATCACGTGACCGGCCCTGGCCTGTCGATAACCGATAAAGCCGCCGCCCAGGGAGAAGAGCAGAATCGCCGCGGCGCCGGGCACCGCGATGGCGGTGATCTGCGCCATGCCCGCGTTTCGAAGGTAGTCGCTGTATCCGGCGCGGTACGCGACAGGGTCGCTCAGCGACGCAACGCCGGAATCCGGTGCGGGTGGCGCGGGCGGCGCCTGTGGCGCTTCGACCCCGGAGGACAACGGCAGTGGCTGCTGCGGCGACGCCGGCACGAACATGTCCATTCCCATCGGCGCCAGATCGACTGGCGGCGCCGCGTTTCTGGCCAACACCGTCGGCGCCGGCTTACCCACCAGGGGATGAATCTTGGGAATCGCGGTGGGGACCGTGGCGGCGAGTTGCGGCGTCGGCAGCACGACATCTGACAGCAGCAGCGGGATGACCATGTCGGCGAATTCGATCACCGGCGAGATCACCAGCCCCGCGAGCGGAATCTGCTGCGAGACGGCGGTCAGAAGCGCCACCAGCGGCGTCGGGAGCAACTGCTCGGTGATCGGCTGGTCGAAGTCGATGTCAGCGGGCAGCAGCTGGCGCAGCGGGTTCTGGATCGTCAGGGGCGGACCCATGGGAACGTCACGCGGAACGAGCGGCACGAGGTTGATGGTCGGTGGCTTGGGATTCGTGGTCCCCGCCGGCTTCGTGGCTGGCGACGTGACATCACCCTGGGTCGGCGACGTGACGTCACCCTGGCTCGGCGAAGTGACGTTGCCTTGGCTCGGCGCATTGACGTCGACGACCGCGGGCAGCGTGTTGTCGGGAACCGTGGCGGTGTCAGCACCGGCAGATTGGCGTTCGACCGGCTTGGTCGGATTGGTGGGATTCTCGATGGCGAACGGAACCGTGATGGTCGGGGCCCGGCGCGTGGTCGACGAACCGCCGGGAGCGGTGCTGGATCCCAGCGTCGCCGGAAGGTTCATCACGGGCGGCGGTATGAACCCGGCCCTGCGCGTATCACCTGCCGTCGTCCTGAATCCCGGAAGTCGCATCCAGTTCGGAATGCGGAACCCGCGCGGAGCCGCGGTGGGCTGGGGCGCCTGCGTGCCGTTGTCGACGGAGGGGCCGGCGTCACCGGTCCCGTCGCCGGGTGTGTCGGCGAACGCCACCGCGCCGGTGCCTCCCATGAACAGTCCGCCTGCGGCGATACAGGCGACTGCGGAGTAGCGAATCAGCGACCGCCCCACGATTTCCTCACTCCACCCCCGAATGGCGGTGCACGGATGCACCTCGGAGTCCCCTCATTGTCGCATATTCGTAGTACCGGAAATATCCCCCTCGGGGATTTTCAAACGAGCCGATCCGACACCGCAAAGACGCACCGACAGGGGCGATAGTGTGAGTCGACCAATCGCGATGCGTTGACGAGACGACCAGGAGGCAAGCCGGGATGGCCCTGTTCAGCAAGCGCAAGAGCCGAGCGACGCGACGCGCCGAGGCACGCGCTCTGAAGCGGCGGGCCAAGCTGGACGCCAAGTACGCCGCCCGCAACGAGAAGCGGCGCATCAAGTCCGCCGAACGTGCCGCGGAGAAAGCGCTGCGTGCTCAGATCAAGGCTCAGCGCGAGAGTGACAAGGCCGCGCTGAAAGTTGCCGAGACCAAATTGAAGGCGGCCCGCGAGGGCAAGGTGCTCTCCCCCGCCCGGATTCGGCGATCGCTGACGGTCACCCGGCTGCTGGCGCCCATTGTGGTGCCGGTCGCGTACCGGGTGGCCGTGGGGGCCCGCGGCTGGTTCGACGAGCGCCGGGCCGACCGGCTCGGGGTGCCGCTGACCGAACTCGGCCAGTTCTCCGGGTACGGGGCACGGCTGTCGGCCCGCGTCGCGGGTGCAGAGCACTCGGTGCGGCAGGTGGCCGAGAAGAACCCCAAGGATCCCGAGACCAAGCAGTTCGTCGCCGCCATCACCGACCGGCTCAAAGACCTGTCTGCCGCAGTCACTGCCGCCGAGAGCATGCCGCCGGCGCGGCGCCGTGCCGCCCACGCGGCGATCGCCACGGAGTTGGACGGCATCGACGCGGATCTGCTGGCCCGGCTCGGCCTGCGCTGACCTCGGTGATGCGGTCCCGCTGGACCTCTGAGCTGCTCAAGACCTCGACAGAAAGCCACAACTAATGACACGAATTTCCCGGCTGCTTCAGCGCGCCCTGACAGCGGCGGCGGCCCTCGCTGCCGGAGTCGTCGCGCTGCTGGTGGCCGCGGCGCCGATGGCCGCCGCGCACACGGCCCGCATCGCCAGTGATCCCCCCGAGGCAGCGCAGCTGACAAGCGGCCCGGCCCATGTCAGCGCGACGTTCAACGAACCGTTGCAACTTCAGTTCGCCTCGATGACGGTGGTCGGGCCGGACGGCAACCTCTGGTCCACCGGCGCACCGCGGATCGCCGGCGCGGTGATCAGCGTCGACCTCCGCCCGCTCGGCCCGCCCGGCCGCTACACCGTCAACTACCGGGTGACCTCGGCGGACGGGCACCCGGTGACCGGTTCGTGGTGGTTCGAACTGATCGCGCCCGGGGCCGGAACCCCTGGACCGCCTGCGGCGGCGCCCGCACCGGCCGACTCCATTCCGGTGTGGCCGTTCGCGGCGGCGGCGGCGGTGGCCGTCGGGGCGGCCGCACTGTGGGCGTTGCGCCGCAGCCGCTGAGATGCGGGCGACCGTGCGCGCGCCGGCCGACTGCGCCGCGGCCGGTGCGCTCGGATTGGCGATCGTTCCCGCGCTGGACACCGACCGGCGCCGAGCAGAGATCGCCGACCGGGCCTGATGCTGGCCAAGGTTGTGCTGGCGGTCGGACTGGTCGGGCTGGCCTGGCGCAACCGCACGGTCTGGCTGCCGGCGGCCCGCAGACATCGAGCCACCGCGGGGCTGTCCCAACGCCGGTCTGTCGCCGAGGTGGCATTGATGGTCGCCGCGTTGACGACGGCCGCCGCGCTCGCGGTGGCCGGATAGCCTGCGGGTGGGCGCTGGCATGAAGGGTACCCTTCGAGAAACTGCGAAGGAGCGCCCACATGGCAGACGAGCAGGATCGGCCGGACGAGCCGCACAAGGCCACGCCACCGAACGCCGAACCATCCGCGTCGGGACCGATGCCGCCCGCCAAGAAGGCCGCCAAGAAAGCCGCCAAGAAGGCACCCGCGAAGGCCACGAAGGCCACGAAGGCGCCTGCGAAGAAGGCTGCAAAGAAAGCGCCTCCGCCGCCGCCCAGTCCGGCACCCGAGCCGCCGGCCAGGCCCGAACCCGTCGCGGCACCCACACTCGCCGACACCAACGGCGAGACGCCGTACGGCGCAGCCGACGAGACCGCTGCCCAGGCGCGGCGTGCGGTGGACACCGCAGGCGACACTCTGGCGCGCGGGATCGGCCGGGTGCCCGGCCCGGATGCGCGGGTGCCGATCGCGGTGGCACTGGTGATGGCCTTGTTGGCCATTCTGCTGATCCGGCGGCTGCTTTCGGACGATTAGACGCGTGACCCTGGATTCTGGAACGTGAGCAATCCGGTAGAACCCCGCGCCACCGCAGATCTCGTCGACGACATCGGGACCGACGTCCGCAGCTGCGACACCCAGTTTCGGCAGTTCGGCGGGCGGTCGATGTTCGCGGGCGAGATCCACACCGTGCGTTGCTTCGAAGACAACGCGTTACTCAAGTCCGTGCTCTCGGAGCCGGGGGAGGGCGCCGTGCTGGTGATCGACGGCGGCGCATCGTTGCACAGTGCGCTCGTCGGCGACGTCATCGCCGGACTCGGCCAGTCGAACGGCTGGTCCGGAATCATCGTCAACGGCGCCGTCCGCGACGCCGTCGCGCTGCGCGAGATCGACATGGGCATCAAGGCTTTGGGCACCAACCCGCGCAAGAGCAGCAAGACGGGGGCCGGGGAACGTGACGTCGAGGTCGAGTTCGGCGGAGTCACTTTCATGCCCGGCGAACACGCCTACAGCGACGAGGACGGAATCGTCGTCGTCACGCCGACGCGGCAGTGACGGCTGCTCGCCGTCTCGAGAACAGCAACGCCGGGTCGTCGACGCGGCCGTGGCGGATCAGGCCGATGTCGAGCAGGTAGTTCTGTTTGAGGCGCCACGGCAGCTTCGCACCCGCTTTCGGCAACCGGTCGAGCGCCCGCAGGATGTAACCGGGGGTGAAATCCATCAGCGGGCGTTCCTCGACGGAGTCGCCGGGATGTTGCGGAACAACGGTGTCGAAGCCGTTCGCGTCCATGTAATTCAGTACGCGGCAGACGAATTCGGACACCAGGTCGGCCTTCAGCGTCCACGACGCGTTGGTGTAGCCGACCGTGAACGCCATGTTCGGCAGCTCGGTGAGCATCATGCCCTTGTATGCCATCAACCCGTTGAGATCGACGGGCACGCCGTTGCGGGCAATGGCGGCTCCGCCGAACAGCTGGACGTTCAAACCTGTTGCGGTGACGATGATGTCGGCGGTCAGCTCTTCACCCGACGAAAGCCGGATACCGGTCTCGGTGAACCGGTCGATGGTGTCGGTGACGACGTCGGCCTGCCCGCGCCGGATCGTGCGGAACAGGTCGCCGTTGGGCACCAGGCACAGTCGCTGGTCCCAGGGCTTGTAGTTCGGGCTGAAGTGCTTGTCGACGTCGTAGCCCTCGGGCAGCCTCCGTTTGGCCATTTTCATCAGCTGCTTGCGCATGAAGTTGGGGAAGCGCCGGCTGATCCGGTACTGCGCCGACTGCAGCAGAATGCTCTTCCACCGGTTCACCACATAGGCGAGGCGGGGTGGCAGCAGCTCCATGGTGCGCACGGCGAACGGGTCGACGTCGGGCAGCGACAAGATGTAGCTCGGTGACCGCTGCAGCATCGTGACGTGGCCGGCGCCCGAATTGACAAGCGCGGGAATCAAAGTCACCGCTGTGGCGCCGCTACCGATCACGACGATCTTCTTGCCTTGGTAGTCGAGGTCTTCCGGCCAGTGCTGCGGATGGACGATGATCCCTCGAAAGTCGTTGGCGCCGGGGAACTCCGGTGAGTAGCCTTCGTCGTAGTTGTAGTAGCCGCTGCACGCGAACAAGAACGAACACGTGATCTCGACTTCTTCGCCGTCGTGCTCGACCCGCAGCGACCACCGGTTGTCGGCGTCGGACCAGTCGACCGCGACGACCTTGTGTCGGTAGCGGATGTGCTGGTCGATGCCGAACTCTGCGGCCGTCTCCTCGAGGTAGGCCATGATCGACGGCCCGTCGGCGATCGCCTTCTTCGACGTCCACGGCTTGAACCGGAAACCCAGCGTGTACATGTCCGAGTCGGACCGGATGCCCGGGTACTTGAACAGATCCCAGGTGCCGCCGAGATTCGCCCGCGATTCCAGGATCGCGTAGCTCTTGCCCGGGCAGCGGTCCTGCAGGTGCCAGGCGGCACTGATGCCGGAGATCCCGGCGCCGACGATCACCACATCGAGATGTTCGGCCATGGGACCTACGGTACCGCCTACTTTTCCCGGGCCGCACGTGTCGGTCTGCGGTGCGAACATGTGTTCGTGGCCTCCTCTGTTGGCTCTTCGCGCGAGCTCTCATCGCGCGCGACGATCCTGCACGCCGATCTCGACTCGTTCTATGCGTCGGTCGAGCAGCGCGACGACCCCGCGTTGCGCGGCCGGCCGGTGATCGTCGGGGCCGGCGTGGTGCTGGCGGCCAGCTACGAGGCGAAGGCCTACGGCGTGCGCACCGCGATGAGCGGTCGCCAGGCCCGGCGGTTGTGCCCGCACGCGGTCGTCGTGCCGCCACACATGTCGGCCTACAGCGCCGCCTCTGACGCGGTCTTCGACGTGTTCCGCGACACCACCCCGGTCGTCGAGCCGCTGTCCGTGGACGAGGCGTTCCTCGACGTCGGCGGGCTGCGCCGCAGCGCGGGCACGCCGGTGGCCATCGCCGCCAAACTTCGCGCCGAGGTCCGCGAGCGGGTGGGCCTGCCGATCACCGTCGGGATCGCGCGCACGAAGTTCCTCGCCAAGGTGGCCAGCCAGGTGGCCAAGCCCGACGGGCTGCTGCTCGTGCCGCCGGACCGCGAGCTCGCGTTCCTGCAGCCGCTGCCGGTGCGCCGGCTGTGGGGTGTCGGCGCGGTGACGGCCGACAAGCTGCACGCCCACGGCATCGAGACGGTCGCCGACGTGGCCGAGCTCGGTGAGCCCATGCTGGCGTCCCTGGTCGGCCGGGCCATGGGTCACCGCCTGCACGCGCTCTCCCGGAACGTCGACGCCAGGCGCGTGCAGACCGGCATCCGGCGCAGGTCCGTCGGCGCCCAACGGGCCCTGGGCCGGGCCCGCCATTCGCCCGCCGAACTTGACGTGATCTTGGTCACGCTGATGGACCGGATCACCCGTCGCATGCGCGGCGCCGGACGTACCGGCCGCACGGTCGTGCTGAGAATGCGGTTCGACGACTTCAGCCGCGCCACCCGCTCCCACACGCTGTCGCGGGCCACTGCCTCCACCGAACCCCTGGTGGCCGCGGCGCGTCAATTGCTTTCTGCCGCAAGCCCGCTCATCGGGGAGCGCGGCCTGACGCTGATGGGCTTCAGCGTCGCCAACATCGACCGCTGTGGTGTCGAGCAGCTGGAGTTGCCGTTCGGTGCGCGCCCCGACCCGGTGGCCATCGACACCGCGATCGACCGTGTCCGCCAGCGCTACGGCACGGCGGCGGTCACCTGGGCGGTGCTGCTGCACCGGGATTGCGGGCTGGAGATGCCCCATCTGCCGGATTGACCACGGCAGACAAGCATGACTCCGTTGCTGGCCGGGTAACCGAGGGGCAGGGATTAGGGAGGAACTGGCACATGCGGGTTACCAGGAAGCAGGCGGAACTCAATCGACAACGCATCATCGAGAGCGCGATCCGCCTGTTCGCAGAACGCGGGGTCGACGGTGTCGGTGTCGCGGAAGTGATGGCAGACGCCGGATTCACCCACGGGGGCTTCTACAACCATTTCGCGTCGAAAGAGGACCTGGTGAACGAGGCCTGCACCACGTCGTTCACGCGGTCGCTGACGTCTTTGCGGGACGAGAACCGACCGCTGGACCAGTTGCGGGATGAGAGCTTCGCCGCGTGCCTGTCGGCGGCGATGCTGAGCGAGGCGTCGAAGGGTGCCAACCCGCGCCTCAGCACCGTCTACGGCAAGGGCATCACCGAGATCCTCGACGTCTTGGCCGAGCGCCACGGCGACTCAGAGCGTGCGGCGGCCGCGCTGTCCTGTTTCGTCGGCGCCCGAGTGCTGGCGAGCGCACTGCAACGAGCCGACGGTGACGTCGCCGACCACTTCGAACGCGTGCTGTACCCGCAGGATTCTCAGCTGCGGCTCCAAGCCAGCAGCTGATCGGCCGGCCAGGTGTTGATGATCCGCTCGGCCGCCACCCCGGTGTCTAGGGCCCGCTGAGCGCCGTAGGCGAGGAACTCCAGCTGACCCGGCGCGTGCGCGTCGGTGTCGATCGAGAACACGCAGCCGATCTGCAGCGCCAGGTCCATGAGCCGGGTCGGCGGGTCCCTGCGCTCGGGCCGCGAGTTGATCTCGACGGCGGTGCCGTGGTCTCGGCAGGCCGTGAACACCCTCTCCGCGTCGAACTTGGATTCGGGGCGCAGTCCGCGGTTGCCGTCGACGAGGCGCCCGGTGCAGTGACCGAGCACGTCGGTGTGCGGGTCGGACACCGCGCGCACCATCCGTCGGGTCATGGCGGCGGCGTCCATCGACAGCTTCGAGTGGACGCTGGCCACCACGATGTCGAGGCGCTCCAACAACTCCGGTTCCTGATCCAGCGAGCCGTCCTCGAGGATGTCCACCTCGATTCCGGTGAGGATCCGCAGCGGCGCGAACTCTTCTCGCAGCTCGTCGATCTCGTCCAGCTGCGGCCCTGAGCCGGTCCGGGGACAACCCGTTGGCGATCCTCAGCCGCGGCGAGTGGTCGGTCAGCGCGCAGTATTCGTGCCCCAGCGACTTGGCCGCCTGCATCATCTCTCGGATCGGCGCGGAGCCGTCCGACCAATTCGAATGCAGGTGCAGATCACCGCGCAGCACGGTGCGGATCTCGCCACCGCCCAAATCCGCTGCGCCCGAACGTAATTCGGCGAGCAGCTCGGGGACGTGGCCGGCCCACGCCTCCGCGATCACCTTCGCGGTCTTGGGTCCGACACCGGACAGGCTCTGCCAGCCGTTGGTGTGCCCCAGCCGGTCGCGTTCGGCGTCGGAAAGCGCTTCGACCACATCGGCTGCGCGGCGGTAGGCCATCACGCGCCGCGGCTCCTCACGCGCGCGGTCCTTGTAGTACGCGATCTCCCGCAACGCGGCCACCGGGTCCATAACCCCAGTGTGCAGGGTTCTATAGGTCGTTTCCCGCGTACGACAGGTTGAAGCTCTTGTTGGCCAGCGGGAAGTCGGGGACGATCGTGTCGGCCATGGCGACGGGCAACGCGGGCCAATTGAACCAGGACGGATCGACGATTTTGGCGCGGGTGATGCGCGCATCAGCACCGATTTCGACGCGGTGGACGACGGTGCCGCGCCAGCCCTCGACGATGCCGACGCCGCTGTTCGGGCACCGAACCGCCGGCGCCGCCGCGTCGCATTCGAGTGGGCCGGTGTGCGACTCGATCAGGAGGCGCGCCAATTGGGCGGATTCGGCGAACTCGTCGCGCCGCACCGTGTAACGAGCCAGCACGTCGCCGACCTCCGATCCGGCCTCGGTCACGGGCAACTCAGTCGTTGGATGGTCCAGTCGGGCGTCGGTGCGGATGCCGCTGGCGCGCGCGACGTATCCGAGACACCCGAGTGCGCGCGCATCGCCGGGCGCCAGCACCGAAGTACCGGCGAACCGATCGTGGACGACGCTGTTTCCCAAGGTCAGTTCGACCACTTCCGCGAGATCGGCGGCGATCCACTGCAGCCGATCTGGATCGGGAAGGCCGAGTAGCGTCACCCCGCCCGGACGGATCGCGCCCCGCAGCAGCCGGTGCCCCGTTACCGCCGCATTGAGCCGCAGTAGGTCTTCGCGGATGCGCTGGGCGTGCGCGTTGGCGATGGAGAACCCGACGTCGTTGGCGAGCGCACCCAGATCCGCGGCGAGGTTGTAGAGCCGCTCGAGTTCGACGACAAGCGCCCGTAACCGGTGCACCGCATCGGGCAGCTCGATTCCGAGCGCGTCCTCGACCGCGAGGCTGTGGGCCAGCGCATGGGCGGCGGAACTGTCACCGCTGACGCGTTCGGCGAGGTCGGCCGCGCGGTGAGCCGGCCGGCCGTGAAAGAGTCGCTCGACACCGCGGTGGACGAACCACAGCCGCGCCTTCAGCCGCAGCACTGTCTCACCGACGACGGAGAACCGGAAGTGGCCCGGCTCGATCAACCCAGCATGCACCGGGCCGACGGGGATCTCGTACACGCCAGACCCTTCGACCGTCACGAAGGGAAACTCGCCAGTCCCCGCGAATTCTGGTGGCGGGCCCGCGTTCTCACGCATCGGATGCCAATCGTCGGGCCAGTGGGCATGCCGGACCAGCCGGCGAGGTTTGGGATGGCCGACCGGCCTGATTCCGTACAGGTCGGCCATCTCACGCTCGAACCGGCTCATCGGGAAGGACAGGTACGCAAGCGACCGCAGCGCCGGATCGTCGGCAGGCACCGAGCATTCGAGCTCCACCCGGCGGTCGGGCCGACCGGCCAAGAATAGGTACACGATGCGCAACCGGTCGCCGTCGTCATGGCCGGCCACCAGGGCGATGCGGAAGCCGGCGTGGAGCAAATCCTCCGCCGTTTCTGCCAGGCCGTCCTGAGACACCCTGCGCCGCTCCCAGCTTCGGCTCATCGCGACGTCCCCACGTGGCTTGCGGCAGTGGTCAACAGGTCGGCGAGCGGACCCGCGGTGACGCCGAGCACCGCCGACGCTGTGATGCCCACCAGCAGCGCGCCGGCCACCGTGGCCGGCACGGCGATCGAGGGCGCGGCCTCGCCGGGGGCACCGAGCAGCATGCGGCCGCCGTTGCGGGCCAGTGCGGCGTAGGCCACGACGATCAGCACCATCGCGATCGCCAGCACCCACGCCAGGCGGACGTCGGCGAGCGAGCGCGCGATCGCCAGCTCACTGGCGAACATCGCGAAGGGGGGCAGCCCGAGCAACACGATCAACCCGACCGCGAACGAGACACCGATCAGCCGGGAGCGCCGCACGACGCCGGTGATGTCGGCGATGGCGGTGGAGTCGTGCGCCGCCTGCAGTTGACCGCCCGCCAGAAACAGGACGGTCTTGCCGATGCCGTGCGCGAGCACATGCAACAGCAACGCGGCGATCGCCAGGGTCGTCCCCGCGGCCGCGGCGACCGCGATCAGTCCCATGTTCTCCATCGACGAATAGGCGAGCAGTCGTTTGAGGTCGGGCGTGACGGTCAGCATCGCCGCCGCGATCGCCAGCGTCACGAGTCCGACCGCCACCAGTCCGCTCCGCACGTATGCCGACCCGGTGGCGGGTTCCACGATCGGTTTGATCCGCAGCAGCACCGACAGGGCCACCGACAGCAGCACTCCGCTCATCAACGCCGAGACGGGTGCCGGCGCCTGGCTGTGGGCGTCGGCCAGCCAGGTGTGGAAAGGGAACAGCCCGGCCTTAGCGCCGTACCCGATCAGCAGCAGCCCACCCGCGAGCCGGGTCACCCCGGGATCGAGTCCGTGGGCGTAGCGGAGCAGAACGTCGATGTTCAGTGCGTGCGCGGCCGGCGCGCCGGCGTGCTGGGCCGCGAAGTACAGCAGTACGGTGCCGAGGAATGCGATCGCGATGCCGACCGAGCAGATGACGACGTACTTCCACGTCGCCTCCAGCGCGGTGCGGGTGCGGCGGTGTCCGACCAGGAACGCCGTCACCACCGTGGTCGCCTCAATCGCAACCCAGATCACTCCGATGTTGTTGGCGCACACCGCAAGAACCATCGCAGCCAGGAACAGCGGCGTCAGCGTGCCGTACAGCCGGGCCCCGCGCAGGTCCGTGTGGCCGTGCGCGAGTTCGGTGTCGATGTAGCCGACGCTCGCCCACGTGGCCAGGATGCCGACCACGCCGATGACGATGAGCATGGTCACCGTCAGCGCATCGACACGCAGCAGCCCGCCCAGCACGAGATGCACGCTTGAGCCGACACGAAGCCCGAGAGCCGCCCCGCACCCCAGGACCGTCACCGCCGACAAGACAGTCAGTGCGACGGCAAGGCGGCGCCATCCCGCGACCAAGGTCGCTATCGACGCAACCACGGGCGCCAGGATCGAAACGATCAGCGGGACGGCCATCAATCGCGCAACTCCCGCAGCTGGTCCAGGTCCGCCCCGCCGAACGCGCGCCGCAGCCGGCCGGTGAGAACGCCGATGACGATCACGGCGAACAGCACGTCCAGTGACGCGCCGAGCTCGACGATCAGCGGCACCCCGGCCGTCAGCAGGAACGCGGTCGCAGCGATCCCGTTGTCCAGCATCAGAAATCCCGCCGCCTGTGACACCGCATGGCGGCGGGTGGCCATCACGAACAGCGCGATGAAGATCACCGCGAACGCTGCCGGGACCGCGGTGGTCGTCACGCCCGGCTCGAGGTCCACCACCGGGCGGGTGACCGCGAACGCAACCACGGTCAATGCGGCGGCGATCAGCAGCGAGCTCGCAGTATTCACCAGCGGAGTCGCCTCCCGCTGCGCGCGCTGCTCGGCACCCAGCGCCCGGGTAAGCAGCCATGGCAGCACCCCGCCGCGCAGGACCAGGATCGCTCCGCCGACGGCGATCAGTGCCACGTCGCCGTCGTATACGCCGCGGACGATCGGGATCGCCGCCAGCGCGACACCCTGCCACGCGAGCAGGCGCACGATACCCCGCAGGTCCCGGCGCCAGACGACCATGACCGCCGCAAGCACGAGCCCACCCGCGGCGAAGTCGATCAGAATCGCAAAGTTATTGTCCGTCAATATCTTTCCTAGGTCTGCGCCGTGAAGAAGTTTGCGGCGGTGACCGCAAGCAGCGCCAGCAGAAACGAGCCGGCAAGCAGCTCGGGTACCCGGAACAGTCGCAGTTTCGCGATGAACACCTCCGCAGTCGCCAGCAGCGCCGCCAGCACGCCGACCTTGACCGCGATCGCCGCGACGCCGATCGCGACGTCGGCCGCACCGGGATGTGTGCCGGCGATCCCCCACGGCAGGAACAGATTTGCCAACAGCGCCAGCAACACCGTCAGCCGCATCCCCGCCGCCCACTCGACCAGCGCCAGCCGCGGGCCCGCGTACTCGAGGACCATGGCCTCGTGAACCATCGTCAGCTCCAGATGAGTGGCGGGATTGTCCACCGGCAGCCGGCCGGTCTCGGCGATGATCACGATCACCAGCGCGACGAACGCCAGCACGCCCGCCAAAGACACCACCTGGCCCGGATGTCCGATGGTGTTGTCCACCAGTGCACCGAGATTGGCCGATCCGGCCGGGATGGACAACGCGAAGACGGCGAGCAGGATCGTCGGCTCGACCAGTGCCGCGATCGTGATCTCCCGACTCGCTCCCATACCCCCGAACGACGTTCCGGTGTCGATGCCGGCCAGCGTCAGCGCCACGGTGCCGAGGAACAGCAGACCGACGACGGCGACCAGGTCGGCGGCCGGATCCAACGGCGAGCCGGTGGCAACCAGGGGCGCGATCGCGGCGATCAACAGCGTGGTCCCCGCAACGATCGCCGGTGCGGCGACGAACACGACCGTCGTTCCCGTCGGTCTGATCTGTTGCTTGCCAAGCTGTTTGACGATGTCGCGCCACGGCTGTAGTAGCCCGCCGCCGGCGCGGCCCTCCAAGCGGGCACGTACCTGTCGCATCAGCCCGATCACCATCGGCGCGCCGATCATCACCGCACCGATCTGCGCGGCGCCCGCCGCATAGGACATTGCGTTCACCGGGCTATCACCAGGACGGCCAGCACGCCGAGCGCGCCGTAGCCGAGGTAGAGGTGCACGCTTGCGGTGTGGGCGCGCCGAACCAGTTCGGCGGCGGCGGTCACCGCGCGGGTAACCGGGCGGTACAGGCGGTCTTCGATCGCGTCGTCGATCCTCGCCCGGTAGGTGACTTTGTCGGCCATGTAGCGCGATTCCGTTGTGTGGGTGACCTCGATATCGGTGTCCGGACGCAGCACGTCGTCGAACACCCGCTGTAGCGGCTCGGCGAAAGACGTTGCGGTGTATTGCATCCGCGGGGTGAGCCCGTCGGTACCGCAGGCCCACAGCGGCAGCGTCGCCGATTCGGGCCGCCGACGCGCACGCAGTTGCGCCAGTCCGACAGCGGCCAGCACGGCGGCCATCAGTCCTGCCGCGATCGCAGCGGGAGAAATAGATCCGGACAGTCCGGGCAGCCGGATCAGCGCGCCGAGGTCGCTGAATTCGACAGTGCGGACACCGGGCAGACTGTCGAGAACGCGCCGCAGCGCGGGAGCCACCACCACCGGCGCGACCGCCAGCAGCACGCATGCGGCCGCCGCCATCGTCATCCCCGCGAGCATGCTGTTCGGCGCCTCGCGGGCCTGTTCGGCCCGCTCGGACCGGGCCCTGGCCAGGAAACCGATGCCGAACGCCTTCACCATCGCGGCCACGCCGAGGCCCGTGGTCAGCGCGACCGCGCCCACCGCAAGTGGCGTGGTCAGCGCCACGATCGTGCCGTGCTGGGGTGCAGCGTGGATCAGCGACTGGATCAGCAGCCACTCGCTGACAAACCCGGCGCCGAGCGGCAGTCCCGACGCTCCGAGCGCGGCGACCCCGAAAAGGATGGTGGTCGCCGGCATCCGTCGGGCCAGCCCGCCGAGCCGGTCGAGGTCACGCAGCCCGGTCGCCGCCAGAACCGACCCGGCGGCCAAGAATCCCAGGCTTTTGAAGGCCGCGTGCGCGATGAGGTGAAGCATGGCCGCGGCCATCGCGACCGTCGCAGGCGCGGCGGCCCCGGATCCCGCGAGCAGTGCGGCCGCACCTAGCGCAAGCGTTATCAGGCCCATGTTCTCGGTCGTCGAATAGGCAAGCAGCCGTTTGAGATCCGTGGCGACCGACGCCTGCAGCACACCGTAGAGCGCCGACACCGCACCGACGGCCAGGAGCGTCAGCGCCCACCAGCGTGGCCCGGGCCCGAGGATCTGCACATCGAACCGGATGATGCCGTAGATGCCGAGGTTCACCATCGCGGCGCTCATCAGCGCCGACACCGGGCTCGGCGCCTCGGGGTGGGCGCGCGGCAGCCAGGCGTGCAGCGGCAGCAGCCCCGCCTTGGAGCCGAATCCGGCGACGGTCAGCACAAAGACCGCGGCGCGCACACCATCGGGCACGCGGCCCAACTCGGCGAACCGGTCACCGCCGGCAGCGGCCGAGGCCACCATGAGACCGATCAGCACCGCCACGAAGCCCAGCTGTGTCATCACCGCGTAGAGCAGGCCCGCCGAGCGAACCTCGGGGCGGGTGTGCTCGGCCAGCACCAGCACCAGCGATGCGACCGCCATCAGCTCCCACGCCAGCAGGAACGTCGTCACCGAGCCGGCGGCCGGCACCAGCAGCATCGCCGCGACGAACGCCGGAAGCACTGCGATTGGGAGCCCACCGAAGTGTTTACGCCGCGCGTAACCGATCGAGTAGATGCCGACCGGAATCGCGACCGCGCCGGTCAGCGCCAGGAAGAAGCCGCCGAGCGGATCGACGTCGAACGTCACCCCGGCCAGCGGCAGCAGCCAGCCGATGTGCACTGATCGGGCCTGGCCGAACAACCCGAGCAGGCCGAGCGTGATACCGGCCAGCCCGACGCCACACGTCACTATTCCGGCAGCGACCGCCCGAAAGTTGTTGCCGCGCAGTGCTTTGTCGCTGCCGACAGGCGCATGGTCAAGGGTGGCCGTCACTTGCCGGTCACCGATCGCAGCGCGGCGACGATCGCCGTGGGCGTCGGCGGGCAGCCCGGGATGTCGACGTCGACGGGCACCACCTCGCCGACGGCGCCGACCACGCCGTAGGCGTCCTTGAACACCCCTCGGTTCAAGGCACAGTCACCGCACGCGATCACCACTCGCGGGTGCGGAGTAGCTGCGACCGTATTGCGCAGTGGCTCAGCCATGTTGCGTGTCACCACGCCGGTCACCAGCAGCGCGTCGGCGTGCCGGGGCGACGCGACGAGGCGCGCACCGAACCGCTCCGCGTCGTACACCGGGCCGAACGCACCCGAGATCTCCACCTCGCACCCGTTGCACGACCCAGTGTCGACATGGCGGATCTGCAGCGACCCCTTTACGCCGGCAGGTGGTTCGACCACCGGAGTTGGTACACGCTCGGCGCACTCCACTACCCGGCCGACGCCGAGGATCTTGCGCAACCACCCCACCGCGCTACCGACCCTCGGTCCCGCCGGCGCGCAGATCGTCGAGCACCGCGACCCGGTCACTGAGCATCCCGGTCAGCACCTTGCGAGCGACCGCCAGCAGTTCGGCGATGTCCGGCGAGGCGATCGAGTAGATCACCGTGCTGCCCTCTTTGCGCGCGACCAAGACACCGGCACGGCGCAGCACCCCCAGCTGCTGCGACAGGTTTGACGACTCCAAGCCAACCTCGGGCAAAATCTCGCCGACCGATCTATCCCGCGCCGCCAGCAGCTCGAGGATCCTGATCCGCGCCGGGTGCCCCAGCGTCTTGAAGAACTCGCCCTTGAGCTTGTACAGCGGTTCCGACTCCACCACACACTCCTGAAGAGTTCTTCTTTCTGATGATTTATTAATTGAAGAAGTTATCAGATCGTGAAAAGTTCTCAGCAGCGGTCTTACCTTGGAGGAGTGCGATTCGCCTTCAAGACCTCACCGCAGAACACCACGTGGTCCGACATGCTCGCAGTCTGGCGGGCGGCCGACGACATCGACGTCTACGAGTCGGGCTGGACGTTCGACCACTTCTATCCCATCTTCTCCGACCCCACGGGGCCGTGCCTGGAGGGCTGGACGACGCTGACGGCACTCGCGCAGGCCACCCAGCGGCTCCGACTGGGCACGCTCGTCACCGGCATCCACTACCGACATCCCGCCGTGCTGGCCAACATGGCCGCGGCGCTGGACATCGTCTCCGACGGTCGGCTCGAGTTGGGCATCGGCGCAGGCTGGAACGAGGAGGAGTCCGGCGCCTACGGAATCGAACTCGGCACGATCAAGGAGCGGTTCGATCGCTTCGAGGAAGCCTGCCAGGTGCTGATCGGCCTGCTGTCCCAAGAGACCACCGACTTCGACGGGCGCTACTACCAGCTCAAAGCCGCGCGTAACGAGCCGAAGGGCCCGCAGCGGCCGCATCCTCCCATCTGCATCGGCGGCAGCGGCGAGAAGCGAACGCTACGCATCACCGCGCGCTACGCCCAGCACTGGAACTTCGCCGGCGGCCCGCCGGAGGAGTTCGCCCGCAAGAGCGACGTGCTCGCATCTCACTGCGCGGACATCGGCCGCGACCCCACGGAGATCATGCTGTCCGCACACGTCCGCCTCGGGAACGAACTCAACTACGCCAAAGCGGTGGCGGACGCGGCAGCGCTGGGCGACGAAGGACTGGATCTGGCGATCATCTATCTGCCGACACCGCACGACCCTGCGGTACTGGAGCCTCTTGCGAATGAAATTCAGCGCTCAGAACTGATCTGATAACAAAATGATAACGCCCAGCAAAGCGTGGTTTTTGCGCGGCGCACACCGCCGAATGTGTTTTGCGTTCTAACAGACGCCGTAGCGCAGTAACTCGTCCGCGGTCACCAGGCGCTCGTGCTTGGCTGGGAATTCGCGGCTCTTCAAGGGGTGCCGAAACCATGACCAGGCGATTCGACCTACCCGAGTACGGGGAACCGGGGTGAGGTGCACGATAACCACTCCTGCGGTGAACCAGCTCCAAAATTTGCGCAGTGGTAAGGCTACACCCCGCCACCAACGTCTAAACATTGAACACCGTATTTACGGCAAACTTCGGGAGGCGCGCCAAAAAGTCTCAACCGCGTGTCGAGAGTTATGGTTCCCCTCCCTCCGCGAGCAGACGCCAAGTCGCATGAATCCGCCGCCGGTAATGCGATTCCGCGTCTGTTCGCGGATGAACAGGCCTATCGCTGCGGTGCCGCCGTCGGCTTGATCGGTGCCGGCAAAGCCGTGACGCCCATCAGGAAGTTGTCCACGGCCGCGGCCGCCGCGCGGCCCTCGGCGATCGCCCACACGATCAGCGACTGGCCGCGGCCCATGTCACCGGCGACGAACACCCCCGGCACGTTGGTGGCGTAGGCGTCGTCGCGGGCGACGTTGCCGCGGTCGGTGAGCTCCACGCCGAGGTCGGTCAGCAGGCCCTCACGCTCCGGCCCCACGAACCCCATCGCCAGCAGCACAAGGTCGGCCTCGAGTTCGAAGTCGGTGCCGTCGACCTTGACGAACTTGCCGCCCTCCATGCGCACCTCGTGCGCCCGCAGCCCGGTCACCCGCCCGTCGCGGCCGGTGAACTGCTCGGTGTTGACCGAGAACACCCGGTCGCCGCCCTCTTCGTGGGCCGCCGACACCCGGTACATCAACGGATAGGTGGGCCATGGCGTCGACTCCGCGCGCGCGTCCGGCGGGCGCGGCATGATCTCGAACTGGTGCACCTCGACGGCGCCCTGACGGTGCACGGTGCCCAGGCAGTCCGCCCCGGTGTCGCCGCCACCGATGATGACCACCTTCTTGCCCTTCGCGGTGATCGGCGGCTCGCCGTCGGGGCCGAGCACGTCATCCCCTGTCGCAGCCCGGTTGGCCCACGGCAGGAACTCCATCGCCTGGTGGATGCCGTCGAACTCGCGGCCCGGGATCGGCAGGTCACGCCACGCCGTGGCGCCGCCGGCCAGCACCACCGCGTCGAAGTCCTCGCGCATCTGCTCGGCGGTGAGGTCGACGCCGACGTTCACGCCGGCCTTGAACACGGTGCCTTCGGCTTCCATCTGCGCGAGCCGCCGGTCGACGTGGCGCTTCTCCATCTTGAACTCGGGGATGCCGTAGCGCAGCAGTCCGCCGATGCGGTCGTCGCGCTCGAACACCGTCACCGCGTGCCCCGCGCGGGTGAGCTGCTGCGCGGCCGCCAGGCCGGCCGGTCCGGACCCGACGACGGCGACGGTCTTACCGGTCAGCATCGACGGCCGCACGGGCTCCACCCAGCCCTGCTCGAAGGCGTTGTCGATGATCTCGACCTCGACCTGTTTGATCGTCACCGGGTCCTGGTTGATGCCGAGCACACACGACGCCTCGCACGGCGCCGGGCACAGCCGGCCGGTGAACTCCGGAAAGTTGTTGGTGGCGTGCAGCCGGTCGATCGCGTCGCGCCAGCGGTCGGTCCGCACCAGGTCGTTCCACTCGGGGATCAGGTTGCCCAGCGGACAACCGTTGTGGCAGAACGGAATTCCGCAGTCCATGCAGCGCGACGCCTGAACGCGCAGTTTGGCGTGGTCGAAGTCCTCGTAGACCTCTTTCCAGTCCAGGATGCGCAGCGGGACCGGCCTTTTCTTCGGCAGCTCGCGCTGACGGTGCTTGAGGAAGCCGGCGGGATCAGCCATGCGCCGCCGCCATGATCGCCTCGTCGACGTCGGTGCCGTTCTGCTCGGCCTCCGCGATCGCCTCCAGCACGCGCTTATAGTCGCGCGGCATCACCTTGACGAACCGCTGCCGCTCGGTGGCCCAGTACGACAAGATGCGCTGCCCCGGGACCGAATCCGTGGCCTCGACGTGCCGGGTCAGCATCCCGTGCAGCCACGCGAAGTCGTCCTCGTCGAGTTCTTCGAGGTCGACCATCTCGGTGTTCAGGTGGTCAGGCAGCGCACACCTGTGGTCGTACACGTAAGCCACGCCGCCCGACATGCCCGCCGCGAAGTTGCGCCCGGTGGGACCGAGAATGACGACCTTGCCGCCGGTCATGTACTCGCACCCGTGGTCGCCGACGCCTTCCACCACGGCATGCGCACCGGAGTTGCGCACCGCGAACCGCTCGCCCACCTGCCCGCGCAGGAACGCCTCGCCGCTGGTGGCACCGAACAGGACCACGTTGCCCGCGATGATGTTGTCCTCCGCGACGTAACCGTCGGGCGCGTTGCGCGCCGGCCGCACCACCACGCGGCCACCCGAAAGGCCCTTGCCCACGTAGTCGTTGGCGTCGCCGTACACGCGCAGCGTGATTCCCCTCGGCAGAAACGCGCCGAAGCTGTTGCCGGCCGAACCGTCGAACGTGATGTCGATGGTGTTATCGGGAAGCCCTTGCCCGCCATAGGCTTTCGTGAGCTCGTGGCCGAGCATCGTGCCGACCGTCCGGTTGACGTTGGAGATCGTCGTCGAGAACTTCACCGGCTTCTCGGCGTCCAGCGCCTCGCGGCTCATCACGATCAGCTGCTGGTCGAGCGCCTTGTCCAGACCGTGGTCCTGACGCGAACTGCAGTAGTAGTCCTGGTTCATGAACGCCGACTCCGGCTCGTGCAGCACCGGCGCCAGGTCCAGCTTGCGGGCCTTCCAATGCTCCGCGGCCACCGTGGTGTCCAGCGTGCCGACCTGTCCGACCGCCTCGTTGATGGTTCGGAACCCCAACTGCGCCAGGTATTCCCGCACCTCCTCGGCGATGAACAGGAAGAAGTTCTCGACGAACTCGGGCTTGCCGTTGAACCGCTTGCGCAGCTCGGGATTCTGGGTGGCGACGCCGACGGGGCAGGTGTCGAGGTGACACACCCGCATCATGATGCAGCCCGATACCACCAGCGGCGCGGTCGCGAAACCGTACTCCTCGGCACCGA
This sequence comes from uncultured Actinomycetota bacterium, assembly GCA_963775205.1. Classification (GTDB taxonomy): domain Bacteria; phylum Actinomycetota; class Actinomycetes; order Mycobacteriales; family Mycobacteriaceae; genus Mycobacterium. The sequence continues at coordinate 824,273 of CAVZHV010000009.1, forward strand.
GCAGCGTCGCGATCATCACGTCGCGGCCGGTCTTGAGCTGACCGTCCACCTGTACGACGATCCGGTCGCGTAACCCGTTGAGCAGCAACGTCTGCTGCGTTTCGGCCAGGCCCAGCTCCCACGGCGCGCCGGCGTGCTTCATCGACGTCAGCGGGGTGGCGCCGGTGCCGCCGTCGTGTCCGGAGATCAATACGACGTCCGCGTGCGCCTTGGACACGCCCGCCGCGACCGTGCCGACGCCGTTCTCCGACACCAGCTTCACGTGCACGCGGGCCGACGGATTGCTGTTCTTCAGGTCGTAGATCAGCTGTGCCAGGTCCTCGATCGAGTAGATGTCGTGGTGCGGCGGAGGCGAGATCAGCCCCACGCCCGGCGTCGAGTGCCGGACCTCGGCAACCCACGGGTACACCTTGTGACCCGGAAGCTGGCCGCCCTCACCGGGTTTCGCGCCCTGAGCCATCTTGATCTGGATGTCGGTGCAGTTGGTCAGGTAGTGCGACGTCACACCGAATCGTCCCGACGCCACCTGCTTGATCGCGCTGCGCCGCCAGTCGCCGTTCCCGTCGCGCTCGAACCGCCGGACGTCCTCGCCGCCCTCGCCGCAGTTCGACCGTCCGCCAAGGCGGTTCATCGCGATCGCCAGCGTCTCGTGCGCCTCCGCCGAGATCGACCCGTAGCTCATCGCGCCCGTCGAGAACCGCTTCACGATCTCGCTGGCCGGCTCCACCTCCTCGATGGGCACCGGCGGACGCAGGCCCTCGCGGAACCGCAGCAGCCCGCGCAGCGACGCGATCCGCTCGGACTGGTCGTCGACGAGCTTCGTGTACTCCTTGAAGATCTCGTACTGCCCGGTGCGGGTGGAGTGCTGCAGCTTGAAGACCGTGTCCGGGTTGAACAAGTGGTATTCGCCCTCACGGCGCCACTGGTATTCGCCACCCACCTCGAGTTCACGGTGCGCGCGCTCCTCGGGCCGCGCCAAGAACGCCATCGCATGCCGGTGCGCGACGTCGTCGGCGATGTCGTCGAGGTCGATCCCCCCGGTCGGACAGGTCAGGCCGGTGAAGTACTCGTCGAGCACGGCCTGGCTGATGCCGACGGCCTGGAACAACTGCGCGCCGGTGTAGGACGCCAGCGTCGAGATGCCCATCTTGGACATCACTTTCAGCACGCCCTTGCCCGCGGCCTTGACGTAGTTGGCGAGCGCCTTCTCGCGGTCCAGCCCGGTGATGACCCTGCGGTCGAGCATGTCCTCGATCGACTCGAAGGCCATGTACGGGTTGATCGCCGCGGCGCCGAAGCCGATCAGCGCCGCCATGTGGTGCACCTCGCGGGCGTCGCCGGATTCGACGACGAGTCCGACGAGGGTGCGCGAGCGTTCCCGCACCAGGTGGTGGTGCACCGCGGCGACCGACAGCAGCGACGGGATCGGCGCCAGCTTCTCGTCGGACTCGCGGTCCGACAGCACGATGATGCGGGCTCCGTCGGCGATCGCCGCCGACGCCTGCGCGCGCACGTCGTCGAGCGCGGCCCGCAGCCCCGCACCGCCCTTGGCCACCGGGTAGAGACAACGAATCACCGTGGTGCGCATGTCATGCCGGCGGCCGTTGATCTCGGCGTCGGGGTCGAGGTTGACCAGTTTGGCGAGTTCGTGATTGCGCAGGATCGGCTGTTGCAGCACGATCTGGCGACACGAGTTCTCGTCGGGCGACAGCAGGTCGCCCTCCGGGCCGATCACGCCCTGCAGGCTGGTCACCACTTCCTCGCGGATCGCGTCCAACGGCGGGTTGGTGACCTGTGCGAACAGCTGCTGGAAGTAGTCGTAGAGCATCCGCGCCCGCTGCGACAGGACCGCGACGGGGGTGTCGGTGCCCATCGACCCGATCGGTTCGGCGCCGCTGCGCACCATCGGTGCGACGAGGAGGTTCAGCTCCTCGTAGGTGTAGCCGAACACCAACTGGCGCAGCACGATCCGGTGGTGCGGCATCCGCACGTACGGCCCCTGGGGTAACTCCTCGAGCGCGATCAGCCCGTTGTCCAGCCACTCCTGGTACGGGTGCTCGGCGGCCAGCTCGGCCTTGATCTCCTCGTCTTCGACGATGCGGCCCTGTTCGGTGTCGACCAAGAACATCCGGCCCGGCTGCAACCGCATCCGCTTCACCACCGTGGCCGGGTCGAGGTCCAGCACACCGGCCTCCGACGCCATCACCACCAGGCCGTCGCTGGTGACCCAGATCCGCGACGGCCGAAGGCCGTTGCGGTCCAGCACCGCACCCACCACGGTGCCGTCGGTGAAGGTCATCGACGCCGGGCCGTCCCACGGCTCCATCAGCGACGCGTGGTACTCGTAGAACGCTCGGCGCGTCCGATCCATCGACTCGTGGTGCTCCCACGCCTCCGGAATCATCATCAGCACCGCGTGCGCAAGGCTGCGACCGCCGAGATGCAACAGCTCCAGCACTTCGTCGAAGCGGGCGGTGTCCGACGCCCCCGGCGTGCAGATCGGGAACAGCTTTTCGACGTCTTGACCCCTGTTCCTCCTCGCGTCCGGAGTGCCGAAAACGTCGGTGCGGATCAACGCTTCTCGCGCGCGCATCCAGTTCTCGTTGCCGGTGACGGTATTGATCTCGCCGTTGTGCGCGATGCGGCGGAACGGGTGCGCCAGCGGCCACGACGGGAACGTGTTCGTCGAGAACCGCGAGTGCACGATGCCCAGCGCACTGGTCAGCCGGTCGTCCTGCAGGTCGAGGTAGAACGCCTTGAGCTGCGGGGTGGTGAGCATCCCCTTGTAGACGAAGGTCTGCCCGGAAAGGCTTGGGAAATAGACGGTTTCGCGCCCCGGGCCGTCCTGACCCGGACCCTTGGTGCCCAGCTCGTGCTCGGCGCGCTTGCGGATCACATAGACACGGCGCTCCAGTTCCATGCCCGACGCGCCACCGATGAAGACCTGGCGGAAGGTCGGCATCGCATCGCGGGCCAACGCACCCAACGACGACTCGTCGGTGGGAACGTGACGCCAGCCGAGCACTTCGAGCCCTTCGGCCTCGACGATCTTCTCGACCGCCGCGCATGCCTCCGCGGCCTCCTTGGACGACTGCGGCAGGAACGCCATGCCGGTCGCATAGCTGCCGCGCTCCGGCAGCTCGAAATCGACAACGGCCCGCAGGAAGTCATCGGGCACCTGGATCAGAATTCCGGCACCGTCACCGGTATGCGGCTCAGCGCCCTGGGCGCCGCGGTGTTCCAGGTTCAGCAACGCGGTGATCGCCTTGTCGACGATGTCGCGGCTGCGCCGGCCGTGCATGTCGACGACCATGGCGACGCCACACGCGTCATGTTCGAACGCGGGGTTGTAGAGCCCGACACTGCTGGGCGCCATTCCCACCTACCTTTTCCGCACGCCTCCGCGAAGTGCTGCCCCGTCGCAGCCCCCCAAAAAATCGGCACCGACGTGCCGCAACCCTCTAGCGTAGCGGGCTAAGGCAGCTTCGGTCCTTGTGCGATCTGCACCGGTTCACGGGGCTTCGAGCAGGGCTTGAGTCCCGCGATCGGCGTGCGGCCGTGCGACGCTGCGCGGTGCACCTGTCCCAGTCGCGACAAGTATGAAAACGATAGGACAAACAGGGGCTGACATGCCAATCTCGGCAGCGCCGGGCAAACCCGCCGGGCGACCCCGAAGCCACGCCTACCTGCGCCGGCCGTGGCCTACCCCTCGCAACGACCACGGCCGGCGTCGGCCGGGGCGCTGCTAGCGGACGGTGTAACCCCCGTGCTGGGCCAACGACTTCAGCTGCTTCAGCGCAAACGTCCGTCCGCGACCGGCTTCGGGAATGTGGACACCGGCCCACATGCCTTGCGCGGCAGGCATCTCGCAGGCTTCCTTCGCGCACAGCCACCGGCGGGGGCAGGCGCGGCACACGGCTTTGGTGGCTTCGTCGGTTGCGGTCAGCCAGCGGTCGGGATCCCGCGTGCAGGCGCCGACTTGGCAGTCCTGTTCCGTCGTCTCCATCACCACGGTCATCGTCAACTCCCTCCGCCTCGGATGGAGCGAACCGTAGCAGCATTTCCGTAGCACTGCAACGCTTTGTTCGCGCCGCAAAGGCGCCGAAACGGGCCAGCGGGCAGATACGAGTCGCGAAACCATAGCGTCGATACGGTCTTCCTGCTCCATCGGCGCTGGCCCGGCCGATACAGTGATCCTCGATGAACGCCCCCGCCACGGCCGCCGCATTGACGGTCGCGTGTGCGGGTGCGGTGTACCGGATCATCCCCGACCACGCGCCGGCGACCATCGGGCGCAGCCCGGAAGCGGACGTGCCCGTCGCCGATCCCCGGGTCTCCCGCACGCATGTCCATCTGGAGGTCGACCGGGGTGGTTGGCGTGCGGTCGACGCCGACAGCCGCAACGGGATGTTCGTCGACGGGCAGCGGCGCACCGTCGTCCCCATCTATGACGGCCTCGTAGTGCACGTCGGGGATCCCGACGGGACGGCGCTGACGTTCGGGTTCGCCCGCGACGACGCCGACGCCCAGGACAGCGAAGACGAGACCGTCGACCCCGAAATCGCCCGGGTCGGCGCCGCAGTCGCCGCACGCCGGCGCGAACTCGACATCACGCAGCGCACCCTTGCCAAGTACCGGATCATGAACGCCGGCGCGCTGATCGCCTTCGAGAAGGGCCGTAGCTGGCCGCGCGAACGCACCCGGGCGAAGCTCGAGGAGGTGCTGCAGTGGCCGCCGGGCACGATCGCCAACATCCGCAACGGCGGCGCGGTACCCGGCGAGCGCGCCGAGCCGGAACCTGACACGGACCAGGCGCCGCTGATCGTCGGCGCGGTCGACGTCGCGATGAAGACGTTCGCGGCGGCCATCGACGCGCTGCCCGATCCGTCGGATCCCGCGTACGCGGAGCGGGCCGCGGTGATCCTTGCCGACCTTCGGCAGCTGGAGGGGGTCGTCGCGCGGGCGGCCCGACAGAGCCGCGGCATGCCCACGATCGTGATGGCGCTCAGCACGGTGCGAAAGCGCCACGAGGAGTTGATGTTTCAGGCTGCCGCCGCCCCGAACGCGACCTTGGGCCAGCGCCTCTTCGCGGCCCGCCGCCGCGCCAACCTGTCGGCCGGGGAGACCGGCAATGCGGTGGGGCTGTCGGCTCAGCTGATCGAGGCAGTGGAGGCCGGGCAGCCGGTGACCGACGAGGACGCCGCGGCAATCTCCGCGTTCTTGGCCCAGCTCGGTGGTTGATACTGATGGGGTGTCCGTCGACGACTTCGTGCATCGCGCCAACGAGGCGCTGGCGCGCGCGGACTCGCTGTTCGGTTCGGCAGCCGCGCAGGGTGGCCTGGCCGCCGCCCGGCTGGCCGATGCGGCGGACACGCTGCGGGGTGATCCTGCGGCCGACATGTCCGGCGCCGCCATAACCGGGTACCGCATCTTTGCCGACGACCGAGCGGCCGCGCTGCAGCGGCTGGCCGCCGCCGACGCAGCGCTGAACCGGGCGCTGCGGGACGCCGCCGCGGCCGAGAACGGCGCAGCGGCCGCGTCCCGCTCTACCGTCGCCGCGGCGGCAGGACACGTCGACGGCCTGGCCGATACCGCCGCGACTCCCGGCGGGCAGCGGGCACTCATCGCGGCACTGCAATCGGAGGTCGCGCGGCAGCAGGAGTTGGTGCGGCGCCACCAGCAGCAGGCGGCCGCGCTCAGCGAGCAGGTGCGAGCGCTCTCCTACGATTGACCTCCCCCTCCCCGCGAGCGTGCGCGTCGTGCCGGTGACACGCCGGCCCGACTGGCACTGAGCGCACGCTCGCGCACGAGTTCGGGTGAACAGCCGGCATCTCGAAGATGGCCCGCTGGCGGTGAATATATCGGCGCGATACGATGGCGCGAGGTGTCGACGCGTCGGTTTGTGCTCTTCGCGCAAGCGGCTCATCGTTCGTAGCGGCCAAGCTAAGGAGGTGACTCGGTGCTGGAGCTCGCCATCCTGGGACTTCTGCTCGAGTCGCCGATGCATGGCTACGAACTCCGGAAACGCCTGACGGGTTTACTCGGCGCTTTCCGGGCGTTCTCCTACGGTTCGCTGTATCCGGCGCTGCGCCGGATGCAGCTCGACGGGCTGATCGCCGAGGACGCGGCGCCGGCCGGTGCTCCCGTGCGGCGCGCCCGCCGGGTGTACCAACTGACCGAGGCGGGCCGGCAGCGGTTCACCGAACTGGTCGCCGACACCGGCCCGCAGAACTACACCGACGACGGTTTCGGGGTTCATCTCGCATTCTTCAACCGCACTCCCGCCGAGGCGCGGATGCGGATCCTGGAGGGTCGGCGTCGTCAGGTGGAGGAACGGCGGGAAGGTCTGCGTGAAGGCCTCGCGCGGGCCAGTAGCTCGTTTGACCGTTACACCCGCCAGCTGCACCAGCTAGGCCTCGAGTCCAGCGAGCGGGAAGTCAAATGGCTCAACGAACTGATCGCGGCAGAACGCGTTGCGCAGGGGCACGCCGAGTAGGTGCTCTCGGCACGGAACAGTTTTTGGCAGAAGTAAGGAGATTCGCACATGAGTGGCAACAAGACCCCCGGGCCGGAGGTGCGCGTCGCGATCGTCGGCGTCGGTAACTGCGCTTCCTCGCTGGTGCAGGGCGTGCAGTATTACCAGGACGCCGACGAGAACTCGACGGTTCCGGGCCTGATGCATGTGCGCTTCGGGCCCTACCACGTGCGCGACGTGAAGTTCGTCGCGGCGTTCGACGTCGACGCGAAGAAGGTGGGCTTCGACCTGTCCGAGGCGATCTTCGCGTCGGAGAACAACACCATCAAGTTCGCCGACGTGGCACCGACAGACGTCGTGGTGCAGCGCGGACCGACGCTGGACGGCATCGGCAAGTACTACGCCGACACCATCGACGTGTCCGACGCCGAGCCCGTTGACGTGGTCAAGGTGTTGCGCGAGGCCGAGGTCGACGTGCTCGTCTCCTATCTGCCGGTCGGCTCCGAAGAGGCCGACAAGTTCTATGCGCAGTGCGCCATCGACGCGGGGGTGGCGTTCGTCAACGCGCTGCCGGTGTTCATCGCGTCCGACCCGGTGTGGGCGAAGAAGTTCGCCGACGCGGGCGTGCCGATCGTCGGCGACGACATCAAGAGCCAGGTGGGCGCCACGATCACGCACCGCGTGCTGGCCAAGCTGTTCGAGGACCGCGGCGTGCAGCTCGACCGCACCATGCAGCTCAACGTCGGCGGCAACATGGACTTCCTCAACATGCTGGAGCGCTCGCGCCTCGAGTCGAAGAAGATCTCCAAGACGCAGGCGGTCACCTCCAACCTGCAGCGCGAGTTCAACACCAAGAACGTCCACATCGGCCCGTCCGACCACGTCGGCTGGCTCGACGACCGCAAGTGGGCGTACGTCCGGCTGGAAGGCCGGGCGTTCGGTGACGTGCCGCTGAACCTGGAGTACAAGCTCGAGGTGTGGGACTCGCCGAACTCGGCCGGCGTGATCATCGACGCGGTGCGCGCGGCGAAGATCGCCAAGGACCGCGGTCTGGGCGGCCCGATCATCCCGGCGTCGGCCTACCTGATGAAGAGCCCGCCGGAGCAGATGCCCGACGACGTGGCCCGTGCCAAGCTCGAGGAGTTCATCTCCCAGCGCTGAGTATGCACTGACGGCGCGACTTACTCTGACTTCTGCGCCCTGGATGCAGAGTCAACGGAGAAAAGATGAACCTCGACGAGTTCGCGCTGCTGTCCGAGAACGCCGAGCAGGCCGGCGTCGACACGGTGCAGCCTGTCCAACGCGTCGAGTCGGGCCCGATCTCAGCGCTCAAGTGGGGCACCGCACCGCCGCGGGTGGTGTTCCTGCACGGCGGCGGCCAGAACGCGCACACCTGGGACACCGTTGTCGTAGGGCTCGGCGAGCCGGCGCTCGCGGTCGACCTGCCTGGCCACGGCCGCTCGGCATGGCGGGAGGACGGCGACTACGGACCGGTCCGCAACGCGGAGACGCTGCTGCCGGTGCTGCGTGAATGGGCTCCCGCAGCAGACCTTTTCGTCGGTATGTCGCTTGGTGGGCTGACCGCGATCCGGTTGGCCACGCAGGCTTCTGATCTCGTGCGCCGCCTGGTCCTCGTCGACGTCACCCCGTCCGCGCCGCAGCGTCACGTCGAGATGACCGACGAGCAGAAGGGCACCGTCGCGCTCGTCGAAGGTAACCGCGTCTTCGACAGCTTCGACGCCATGGTCGACGTGACGGTGGCCGCCGCCCCGCATCGAGACCGGAAATCGTTGCGCCGCGGGGTGTTCCACAACGCCAAGCAACTCGACGACGGCACCTGGACGTGGCGCTACGACTCGATCCGCAGCGGCGAGGGCTTCGAAGGCCTGTGGGACGACGTCCCGGCGCTGGCCACGCCCACCACGTTGGTGCGCGGTGCCAACTCGGCGTTCGTCAACGACGACGACGCCGCCGAATTTGCCCGCACCGCACCGGGTTTCGTCGGAGTACACGTCGTCGCGGACTCCGGTCATTCGGTGCAAAGTGACCAACCCCACGCGCTCATCGACATCGTGCGCGAAGTGCTGGCGGGCTGAAGCCGGCCGATGCGGGTCCGCACGCTTGTCGCTCTGCTGCTGGTGTTCGCCACGGCCTGCACCGGCGCGCCGGACCGCCGATCGCAACTCGCCGATCTCACCGCGCAGATCCGCGCCATGCCCGGCGTGACGCAGGCGGGCAACACCATCAACGACGACGTCGCGCGAGGGCCGGCCTACTTCGAGCTCGACGTGGAGGTGGCCGACGACATCTCCGCCGACCAGGTCGCCGTGGTCACGTCGGCCTACCTCGACGCCCTGCCCGACTATGGCGGCTACTCCGCTGCGCTCGACGTGCGCCGGGGCGACAACATCTTCACGGTGAGCACCGGCGATCGCCCGGTGGAGCACCGCGACCAGATAGTCGCGCAGGCGCGCAGTTGGGTCCGGCTGCGTCAGCTGATCCCCGGCAGCACGGTTGACTTACGCGCCACCACGAAGGCCGCATCGAGTTCGGGCACCATCCAGCTGCCAGACACCGCCGACTACACCGCCGTCACCACGGCCGTCGGCAAGCTGGGCACCGACTTCGGCGACCTCACAGGCGGCGACTGGACCGTCAGCGCCGGCAAGCAGCACCCCGCGGAGATCCGCACTTCCCGACGCCTGCCGAACCCGCAAGAGATCGAGCTGTGGACGGCACTCAACGCCGACCAGTCGATCCCGCACGCCGAGGTCCTCACGATCAACAGCCCCGTCACCGGACCGCTGTGGGTCTCCGAGAAGACCGGAGCCGACGATCCCGAGCTGGCGCTGCGGCTCGCCCAGCAGCACCTGCCGATCGTCGCCCGGCTGCCCGTACCCGTGCTGTACTCCGCCACCAACCAGTACCTGGGGCACATCGGATTTCACGGCCAGGCCACCGGCCCGGTCACCGTGTCGATCGGTGGCTGCTTGAAGCGCGATTACCGGCCGTCGCCCGCCGAGCAGGCGCTGATCGACCGGTACGAGAACTGTCGCCGCTGAGCCACCCGATACGGTGAGCCGCATGCCCTTCCCGATACGCATCGGCGTCCAGCTGCAGCCCCAGCACGCGCCGGACTACGCCGACATCCGTGACGCCGTCCGCCGCTGCGAGGACATCGGCGTCGACGTCGCCTTCAACTGGGACCACTTCTACCCCCTCTACGGCGATCCGGACGGCCCGCACTTCGAATGCTGGACGATGTTGGGCGCCTGGGCCGAGCAGACGTCGCGCATCGAGATCGGCGCCCTGGTGACCTGCAACTCGTATCGCAACCCGGAGTTGCTCGCCGACATGGCCCGCACCGTCGACCATGTCAGTGGCGGCCGGCTCATTCTGGGGATCGGCTCGGGCTGGAAGCGTAAGGACTACGACGAGTACGGCTACGAGTTCGGCACCGTCGGCAGCCGGCTGGACGACCTCGCCGCCGCGCTGCCGCGCATCACCCACCGGTTCGCCAAGCTGAATCCCCTACCCACACGCCACATTCCGGTCCTGATCGGCGGGCAGGGCGAGCGCAAGACGCTGCGGTTGGTCGCCGAGCACGCCGACATCTGGCACGGGTTCGTCACTCGTGAGACGTATCCGCGCAAGGCCGAGATCCTGGCCGAACACTGCGCAGCGGTCAGCCGCGACCCCGACACCATCGAACGCTCGGCGGGCGTCGAAGGCCGCGGCGACGCGCTTCTGCGCGAGGCGGACGCGCTGGCCGATCTGGGCGTGACGTTTCTGACCGTCGGCGCCAACGGCCCCGACTACGACCTCACCGCCGCCGAGGCACTGTGCCGGTGGCGCGACCGCCGGTCTTCCTAGATTCCGCAATAGCGCTCACACACAACACAACCGCCTCGACGTCGAGGTGGCCGTGGTGCCGGAGGACGACCTGATGGACACCCGCCTGGACGTCGTCAACACCGACATCGCCGTGCGGCTGTACCCCCCGAACCAACAAGGCGACCTGCAGTATCCGCAGGGCAAGCCGACGACGGCGGTGTTCAAGACCACGATCGACGCCAACGGCCACCCCGATCGCTGGCCGTTCGAGTCGTACAACACCGACGAGATCAGTGCCGACGTGCTCATCGGCGACGGCGACGACCGCATGTACCTGCCGGCGCGCGTGGAAGTGACAGGCTCGCTTGACGGTTGGGACATCTCCAGCAGACGCAGCGGGGAGGCCACCCAGTCTGCTCCTGACGGCGACAACGTGACGCTCACCCTGACCCGGGCGCAAGGTCCGCTCTTCTTCGATCTGGGAATTTGCCTGGTGCTGATCAGCCTGCCGGTGATGGCGCTGTATGTGGCGATCCAAATGGTCCGCGGCAAAAAGAAGTTCATGCCGCCCTTCTCGACCTGGTACGCCGCGATGTTGTTCGCGATCGTCCCCCTGCGCAACATCCTTCCGGGCGCACCGCCGCCCGGCGCGTGGATCGACCAGGCCCTGGTGCTGTGGGTTTTGATCGCGCTGGTCGTGGCGATGGCGATGTACATCTACGCCTGGCACCGCTATTCGGATTAGCGGCTAAGTTCGACTGGTGAACTTGCGGGTCAAGGCCGCAGCGCTGGCGGTCGTGGTCGTCGTCATCGGGCTCGTGACGGCACCGGCCGCGGCGGCCGATCAATGCTCGCCGCCCGGTGTGCAGTCCGCCAGTTCGCTTCCCACCAACCTCGCGAAGGCCGCTAAAGGGCCGGGCGAGGACAAGTACACCACCGCCACCGTCGAACCCCTGTCCGCCGTGAACCCGGCCGAACTCGGCCTCGGCACGCCCGGCACGCTCGTCGTCGGCACACTGTCGGATGCGCCGCCCAGTGTCTGCATCAACTCCGCCGGGCAGTTCACCGGTTTCGACAACGAGTTGCTGCGTGCTGTCGCAGCCAAGCTCGGGCTGCGGGTCCAGTTCGTCGGCACCGACTTCTCCGGCCTGCTGGCCCAAGTCGCGTCACGGCGGTTCGACGTCGGATCCTCGTCGATCACCACCACCGACGCGCGCCGCAAGACCGTCGGCTTCACCAACGGGTACGACTTCGGCTATTTCTCGCTGGTGGTCCCGCCGGGGTCGCCGATCGCCGGTTTCGACAAGTTGGCAGCGGGTCAGCGCATCGGCGTGGTGCAGGGCACCGTGCAGGAGGCCTACGTCGTCGACACCCTGCATTTGGAGCCGGTGAAGTTCCCCGACTACAACACGGTGTACGGCAGTCTCAAGACACGCCAGATCGACGCGTGGGTGGCGCCGTCACAGCAGGCGCTGGGTACCGTCCGTCCCGGCGACCAGGCCGTGATCGTCGAAAACACTTTCAGCTTGGACAATTTCGTGGCTTGGGCGGTGGCCAAGGAGAACACGCCGCTGATCGACGCGTTGAACTCGGGCCTGGACGCGATCGTCGCCGACGGCACCTGGGCGCGGCTCTATTCGGACTGGGTGCCGCGCGCTCTGCCGCCCGGCTGGAAGCCAGGCTCGAAGTCCGCGCCGATACCGGTGCTGCCCGACTTCGCCGCGATCGCGGCCAGCCAGGCCCCCCGCGCCAGCGCCGCGCCCGCACCGAAATCCACGCTGTCCCAACTCAAAGACTCGTTCTTCGACTGGGGCCTGTACAAGCAGGCGATCCCCGACCTGTTCACGACCGGACTGCCCAACACGTTGATCCTGACGGTCAGCGCCAGCGTCATCGGGGTCGTGCTGGGGATGGTGCTGGCGGTGGCCGGCATCTCCCGGGCGCGGTGGTTGCGCTGGCCCGCGCGGGTGTACACCGACGTGTTCCGAGGCCTGCCGGAAGTGGTGATCATCTTGCTGATCGGCCTCGGCGTCGGTCCGGTGGTCGGCGGTTTGACCGGTAACAACCCGTACCCGCTCGGCATCGCCGCGCTCGGGTTGATGGCCGCGGCCTATGTCGGCGAAATCTTCCGGTCGGGTATCCAGAGCGTCGAGTCCGGGCAGCTGGAGGCCGCCCGCGCGCTGGGGTTCAGCTACCGTCGGTCGATGCGGTTGGTGGTTGTGCCGCAAGGCATTCGGCGGGTACTGCCGGCGCTGGTCAACCAGTTCATCTCGCTGCTGAAGGCGTCGGCGCTGGTGTACTTCCTCGGGCTGATCGCCGGGCAGCGCGAGCTCTTCCAGGTCGGCCGGGACCTCAACGCGCAGACCGGCAACCTGTCGCCGCTGGTGGCGGCCGGCTTGTTCTATCTGGCACTGACCATTCCGCTGACCCACCTGGTGAACTACATCGACGCGCGGCTGCGCCAGGGCCGGGCCGTGCAGGAGCCGGAAGATCCGCTGGCGGTCTCGCAGGAGATGGTGTAGCGGTGCCGAGCTTCGAACCGGTCGCCTTGTCTGCCACCGATATTCACCTGTCGTTCGGCCAGAACGCGGTGCTGCGCGGCGTCGACATCGACGCAGCGGCAGGCAGCACCGTGGCGGTCATCGGACCGTCCGGGTCGGGCAAGTCGACGCTGCTGCGCACGCTCAACCGGCTCTACGAACCGGACCGGGGCGACATCCTGCTGGACGGCCGCTCGGTGCTCAACGACAATCCCGACGAGCTGCGACAGCGGATCGGCATGGTGTTCCAGAACTTCAACCTGTTCCCCCACCGCAGCGTGATCGACAACGTGATGCTTGCGCCGCGCAAGCTCAAGCGGTTGTCAGCCGCGGCCGCCCGCGGGCTGGCACTGGCTCAGTTGGACCGAGTTGGGTTGCGGCACAAGGCCGATGCGCGCCCCGCCACCCTCTCGGGCGGCCAGCAGCAGCGGGTCGCCATCGCGAGGGCACTGGCGATGGCGCCGCAGGTGATGTTCTTCGACGAAGCGACCTCGGCGCTCGACCCAGAACTGGTCAAGGGCATTCTCGCGTTGATCGCCGACCTTGGTGCCGAAGGGATGACGATGATCGTCGTCACCCACGAGATGGGATTCGCCCGGTCGGCCTCGGACACCGTCGTGTTCATGGACCATGGCCGAGTTGTGGAATCCGGCCCTCCGGAGCGGATTTTCGACGCCGCCGAAACCGAACGCCTGCAGCGATTTTTGTCGGAAGTGCTGTGACGTCGGGAAAATTCCCGGATTCGTTCCTGGCAGGCCACGACAGGTTAGACTGGCGAATTATGGTGGAGACGAAGGAGGTCACCGAGCTGGCCGAGGGCCTGCACCGGGTGCTCTCGAAGCTGGTCTCCGTGCTACGCCGCGGTGACACCAGCCGTGTCGCCACCGGCGACCTGACGCTGGCGCAGCTCTCGATCCTCCTGACTCTCATCGACCGCGGCCCCATCCGGATGACCGAGCTGGCCGCCCATGAGCGGGTGCGCACACCCACCACCACTGTCGCCATCCGCCGGCTGGAGAAGCTGGGCCTGGTGAAGCGGTCCAAGGACCAATCCGATCTTCGCGCGGTGCTGGTCGACATCACAGACAAGGGGCTCGCAGTTCACCGTGAGTCACTGGCCAACCGGCGTGCGGCACTGGCCGAGATGCTGGCCGGGCTCTCCGACGACGACCGCGAAACCCTTGCCAAGGCGCTGCTGCCGCTGGAGCGGTTGGCCGGCCAGTCTGCTGGCAGCTAACCCAGCCAGTCGAGCACCGCAGCCGCGGTCCACGACTGTTGCATGCTGCCCAGCGGCTCGCCGGTGAACGGCTCGTAGTACTCGGCGAACGTGCCGTCGCTGGCCTGACGCAATCCCTCGCGGCTGAGCGTGCGGGAACGTTCCGCCCAGCCGCGTCGCGCGAACGCCCAGGAGAACAGCCACGTCATCACCGGCCAGACCGGGCCGCGCCAGTACTCCCGCGGCCGGAAGTCCCGCGACACCGGTGACGTCGACGGGATCAGCGCGTACCGCAGGTCCGGATGCCCGCAGAACCGCGGCCCCTCCAGCAGGCGCAGCAACGCGCGCTCGCGCTCGTGCGGCAGCCCGCCACACAGCAGCGGCGCGAACTGCGCCACGGTCTCGGTGGCGATCCACTTCTCGGCGCGCACGTCGAAATCTTTTGCGGCGCCGGTTCTTTCGTCAGTGGTTTGCACGACGCCGGTGCGGAACCGGTCTGCCCACGAATACAGGTCGCGGACGTCGGCATGCGGGCGGCTGTAATCCTCACCGATGTTGGCCAGCACTTCGCAGGCCACCGAGAAGATCGCCGAGACGAAGACGTCCTCGACGACGAAGCTCATCACCTTCGGCAGCAGTTCGTCGTCATAGCGCGCGGTCTTCATCTCTTCGAGCAGCCACAGATAGCGGTCGTACTCCCCGTCGCTGGGCCGCTGCCACGGGTCGATCACGATCATGTTGTCTTTGCGCTGGTATTCGGGCACCACACCGGGCACCACGTTGGCGTACGCCGCGTCCCACCGCGGCGAGTTGTCCATGCCGGATTCCCAGCCGTGGTACAGCGTGACGCGGCCGTGGCCCCGCTGGTCGCGCGCCTCGGCGAGCCATCGGTGCCAGCGGACCAGGTCGGCCCACCGCCGGTCGAGGAATGCCTCGGCGACCTGCCGGGTCGAGCGCCCCCGCCGCGGGCGTGGTCGAGGATGCGCTCGACGGCGATCGCATGCACCGGCGGCTGGGTGATGCCCGACGTGTGGGGCGTGCGGGGCGTCGGCGGCGAGCGCCGAACACGCCCAGCGGCCGGGCTCGGGGAAGTAGCCGTCGACGTCGTTGGCGAAGACGATGTGCGGGACCATCCCGTTCGCCCACTGCGCCGACAGCAGCGTGTCCAGTTCGACGACCGCGCGTTCGACGGAAAGCGGCGCAAGGCCCATGGCGACGAACGCGGCGTCCCAGCT